>CAWIJU010000005.1:0-422790 GCA_963836505.1 uncultured Flavobacteriaceae bacterium | reverse complement strand
GTTTTTTAAAATTCAAATTTCACCATGGTCTGTAAGCGATTTGCCCCACCAAAATCATTGTTCTTGGTCCTGTGTTCGCCCCACATATATTCGATACCCGTTGATAAACGTTGGGTTGCCTGAAAAATAAGATTAAGGTGCCCAACAGCACCTGCTTTCATCGATTCAGGAGCACGGTAGACTGAAGGATCCAGTGTGGTGTAAGCTACAGATAAATTAGAGGTAAATTGGTCGTTCCACTTATGGACAAACCCGAACACGACCGCAATAGCCGGCATGGTTTCAAGCTCGCCTTCTGGAGTAAGAACCGCATTGGAATTACTGCCGGTAAGGGCCATGATATTATCTCCGGAACCCTTGCCCATCGCTATATTATAGGTAAAATAGTCTTTGCCGATATATTGACGTCCTCCAATGACAGCGCTAGCTGCACGGCCGTTGCATAGACACTATCTCCCCCGTCCCAGCGCATTTGAGCAAGATTTACACCCAACGCTACCATTCCTGTTTTCCAACTATAATCTATGCGTCCAGCTAGAGCAGGTAGTCCGAGGCTTGATCTACCGGGTAAATCAAAGGGATTATCAATGCCTATATAATCCATCATCTCTAAGCCCAGCGCCCACTTCCATTTATCGTTGATCCGATTTTGGTATTTTAGCTGTGCTGCTCGTCCACCGTACAAAGCATCACCGGCTGCAAAATCAATTAAATTAGGGATCGACTCCATAATAGACGTAGTCGTCCACGTTTGCCCGAAAATCCAATTACCGACAATAATATAAGCATGCCGTAAACGAAAAGGAAAGCTATCCGTGCTAGACCAGAAATCTGCTTCAATAAAAATCTGCAAAGGCACTTTGCCCGGAGTTGCCCGGCGCATATCAATATTAAACCTCGATTCTCGAGCAAACATGTTAAAATAACCACGGTTGGCATATTCCGGTGATCCCTCCACTGGAATTCCCGATATTAAAAACTGATATCGATCATTTGACCCATTGAAGTCATAGAGCATGTCCAATTTAACCCTGCCTCCGATTTTCATGCGGTATTCTGAGCCGAACATGGGCCAGGAGGCTGGAAAATTTTCTTCCACCAATTCATCGCCTGTTAATACTTGGTGTGGTTCTCTCATTTCAACGTCAGGAATGACCAACATTTCTGATTTTGTTGTGTCGCTTATAGTTTCAGGTGCCAACTTTTCCTGCACTTTTCCCTTATCACCTTCCAAATCTGCGAGACGCAATTCCAGTTCATCCATCCGCTTAAGCTGTTCTTTAAGAAGTTGATTTTCTATTCTTAGCGAATCCACTTCCTGCGACAACACGGCAAGAGGCAAAAACATCAGCAAGAAGGCCAGATTCGTTAAGCTAAACCTGCTTATTTTTCGCGTATTTCTGTTGGTATGAATCATTTTTTCTCCTAATTAAATTTATAAACTGCTACACTTAGTCAGCAGAGCCCTTTTCTATTTATTGATTGAATTTTTGTAGATCACGCCATCTTTCATGATGATAACGAAGTTTTTATGCGGATCGGCGATGAGGTTAATGTCCTTCAGGGGATTTCCATCGACCAAAAGCAGGTCGGCTAAAGCGCCTTCTTTAACCACACCGTTCTCGCCTGGATATGGATCGCGAGGTCCGGAACGCTTCATAATCTGATAGTTCTGGCTGGTCGCAATTTTCAGCACTTCCCACGGCTCGAAATAGCGGACGAGCTTCGCCAACTGGGCCCCCTGACGCTCTGCGAGTGCCGGATTACCCTGCGAATCTGTCCCAAATCCGAGGAGCAAGTTATATTTCTTTGCTAAGGCGTAGGCATTATCGGTTCCTGAGATCAGTTGCTGGTATTTTTTTGCCGCAAATGATTCTGGAGGCAATGGGATGGCATCCTCATCGTTATAGAAGGGCTGCATGACAACTGAAGTATTCTTCTCCTGCATAAGTTTTGCTGTTTCCTCGTCAATCAACTGGCCGTGCTCTACATTACGGACACCGCCGCGGATCGCGTTCTGGATCGCCTTCGCGGTATAGGAGTGAACGGTCACATAGGTACCCCAGTTCTCCGCGACTTCAACCGCTGCAGCGATTTCATCGATGGTGTATTGCGATACGTCGAGTGGATCCGAAGGTGAAGCAACACCTCCACCGCCCATGAGCTTGATAAAGGCCGCCCCATGCATCAGGTTCTCGCGCACGCGTTGCATGACTTGCGCCCTGCCGTCTGCGATCGCAACCGTACCCATCCTTTCTTGCGGAGTAAGATCCCGTGAATAGCTTTGAGGGATATCAATCGGGCTACGGAAATCGCCATGTCCAGACGTTTGGGAGATCATCGAACCCGCAGCGTAGATCCGGGGGCCAACGAACAGACCCTCGTCGATTACCGCCTTTACATCAAATACAGGGCCGCCCACGTCTCTCACTGTGGTGAAGCCCCGCATAAGCGTCTTTTCTGCCCCATGGACCGCCACGAGATTCAGTTTGCCCGCACCAGCCGCAAACGGGTCCACAGTCATATAGGCCCCCATGCTGTGCCAATGAGCATCTGTAAGGCCAGGCATCAGCGTGCGCCCTTCACCGTTTATGATGGTCACATTATCGGTTTGCGCAACCATCAAAGGTTCTTTAGATATTTGTTTGATGATGTTTCCTTCAACCAAAACATCCGACTTGAACCGTTTATCGGATACGCCATCAAATACCTGTACATTGGTAAAAAGTGTAATTTGTTTTGGCTTGTCCTGTGCAATAGCTACGGAATACCACCCAATCAAAGCGATTGCTGTGGCTAGTAGTTTCATTTTTAAGTTTTTCATAATTTTCTGTTTTAAAGTGTATTTAAAAGAGCTCTGCTTTACGGCAGAGCTCTCTTCTTTACTGATTTATTATTTCCCTGCTAACTTTTTTGCTGCAGCTCTTAAAAACCCGGGAGAATGATCAATTCCTGAAATCGAATCTGGATTTGGGGCTAAGCCAAAGTATATTCCACAGAAGTCACGCTTCGGATCTACATAGATTCCTTGACCCATATTTCCGTGTTTGAACATGCCTCCATCAGGAAAATAATGATCCCATTGTGCTGTATTTTTCTCCGGAACTTCTCCAAACCAGTCTGGACCATACTGTTCTTCTGTAGATCCTTTATAAGCTTTATGGTTTCCGAGATCTTGGATGGCTTTAAGTACTTTATCTGAAACGATCTGTTCGCTTGCTACTACATTCCAACTTGGTGTATGTATTAATGCAAAACGAAGAAAATCTTCCGGTGTACAATTGTGAAGCCCTGCACCTAAAGGAATGCCCTCTGCAAGTCCACAAATAAACTGACCTTGCGCTCCAATCTTAGACCATACCCGTTCATTAAAGTATTCTTGCCATCGCATACCTGTTACATGTTCAGTGGCAAGCACCAGCATCATGGTGTTCGCACCAGAGTATCTGAAACGGTCTCCTGCAGATTCATTTGGTAAAGGTTTTGCATCTTGAGCCATTGCTATCCAATCCCCTTTTCCTTCTTCAAAAGCAGCGGTAAACCACTTCGCAATCCAGGTTTCTGGATTCAATAGATTCTCTATCGTTTCTTCAATATCAAGTCCGGATGACATGTTCATGGCATTTTTCACACTTACCTTTTCCCATGCAGTACCTTTTAATCTCGGTACATAGTTAGCTATTGGTTTTTCAAGGTCTATTTTACCATCTTCAGCCAGTAGCATAATCAACAAACCCACCGTTGGTTTAGCTGCCGACATCCATATGTGTATGTCATTTGGATTCATTCCCGGATAGGTTTCAAAGACTACTTTTCCTTTGTGCGCCATCATCATGGCTTGCACCTGACGTTTTCCACCTAAATACTCTTTTAAAGTAGGTGTAGTAGTGCCATCAAATGCGGTATAAGTTAAATCCAATAACTCAGGATGAAGATCTCGTTCTATAGTAGTTTTTCTGGATGGTGCTGGTACCACACAACTTTTAAAAAATTCCGGGATATGTAAATTGTAATAAACCGAATCTTCGCTTCCTGATTGCCAGTTTGGAAAGCTATATCGTTTTGTAGCAGCATCAACAAAATCAACTGATTGAGGCTTTTTCCATTTGCTCATAGGAGTTACCAAGTTTAGCATCTCGTTTATTCTGTCTTGTTTACTCATAATATTTAATTTTTAATGGTTAAATGAATATTTGCCTTATGACTGGAAATAATAAAAGTCATATAAAGCGCGGGCAACTTCCGCAATAGCCCGTTCTCTGTCCGATTCGGGTGTCATGCTGCTGTTGGTGAACACCGCGATAGCAAATCTACGACCGTCAGGGAGCGTGATATAACCAACGTCGTTGGCAACTCCGCCTAAGGTCCCGGTCTTGTGTGCTACGGGCGTTCCCTTGGGCAACAATCCCTTGAGTCGGCCATCGCCGGTGCGCGTGCGCGACATAACACCTAGCAGGAACTCACGGCTTTTCGGGCTCATCGCCGTGCCACCGTCGATGGCAAGCAGGAGTTGCAGGTACGCATTGGGCGATGTGTGGTCGCGGGGATCCGCCTCGAAGTCTAGATTGCAATCAACCTGGGCCGCCACCAGTGCCGGGTTCTTGCCGATGGCCTCAACGATAGCTACTGGGTTGACCGCTGACAGGCCGTAGAAATCCATGAGAATCCCGCGGACAGGCCTGTCGACTCTGAAGTCGGTGATCCCGAGCCTGCGCAGGTTTTCGGTCACTGCTGCTGGTCCACCTACTAGCTTCATGCAGACGTCGGTCGCCGTGTTGTCACTCTCTGTGATCATCGGATAAATCAAGTTCGCTAACGAGTACTGAACCCCTGGGTAGGGGAATCTCTCGGCAATCGCAACTACGCCGGCAACATACATGTCATACGGAACGTCAACCATTTGGTCGAGACTAAGTTCCCCTTTGTCAACGAGATCCATCACTTTCGCGGCAATCGCTACTTTATAAGCACTCGCCATACAAAAGGTTTCATCGCCATTTATGCTGACATTCAGCCCTGAACTGAGTTCCTGTGCAGCCACACCAATGCGGCCAACCAGCCCTTGCGTAATTTTTTCAATCTTCTGAGCAATGCTTTTGTCAGCAGATACTGTTTTTGTTTCTTTCATGATTTTTGTTTTTTAATATTAATAATTGGAATTCATTATTTTCATAGACCCGTTTCCCTTCTTTGATGGTTTCTACCACTTTGATGGTATGAATTTTCATGGGATCAATTTTTAATGGATTTTGATCTAAAATCACAAAATCAGCCAATTTGCCCACCGTGAGCGTACCTTTGTGGTCTTCTTCAAAATACTGATAAGCGCCCCAACGCGTTTGTGAAAGCAAGGCTTCATAAGGAGTTGTTCGTTGTCCCGGACCGAGTATCAATCCACTTCGGGTTACTCGGTTTGTGGTAGCATCAATGATTCGCAATGAATTGGGTGGTATCACCGGGCAGTCTGAATGACTGGTTAAATTAATTCCCGCGTCTATAAGGTCTCTGGTAGGGGAGATGTATTCAGCACGGGGCGATCCTAACACAGAATTTAAATGCCAGTCGCCCCAATAGAAGGTATGTACCGCATACTCTGAAGCGAGCATGTTTAAATCAGTAATTTGTGGAATCTGATCTTTCCGAATCACCTGGCCATGTATGATTACGGAACGATGATCATCGTAGCCATGATTTTTTAAGGCTTCCTTGATGTAAAAAAGATATTCATCTACAGCTGCATCGCCATTGGTGTGCGCCAATAATTGCCATTGATTTTCAAAAGCCTGATTAATAAATTTTTGGGCATCTTCTTTTGTATATTTAGGGTACCCATGATAATGATGGTCTTTCCCTGAAGGCGGTATTAAATAGGGCTCAGTAAGCCAGGCTGTTTTGCCCTGTGGTGACCCATCCAATACTAATTTTACACCTCCTACACGATAGTGATTCAGATAACTATGATCTTTTGTATAATATTTACTGTCCATGGCTTCTATGCCCATATCCATAACCGGGTAGTTTACCAAATCGATATACAGTTCTCCCTTGTCTGCCGCTTTTTTCAAAGAATTGTTAAAGGCTGTAATACCTCCACCTTCCTGTGCAGTGGTATACCCAAATTGGGCATACATTTTTTGTCCGTTTTCAACAATTTTACTATCAATTTCATCATCTATTTTGGGCATCATTTGCAATTGTAAGGGCTGAAATGCGGTTTCTTCAAGGATTCCATTTGGATTGCCATCGGCATCTTTTCTGATGTGACCGCCTACAGGATCCTGACTATCTTTAGTGATTTTAAAAACTTCCAAAGCCTTATGGTTCATCGCCCCTAAATGACCTGACTGATGTATAATAATTACCGGAACTTCCGTGCTTACTTGGTCCAGATCAGCGGCCGTAGGATGTTCTTTTTCTGCCAATTGAGAATCGTCATAGCCAAAGCCTACCAACCAACCAAATTTGTTCAAAAAGAACTGACCTTTTTCAGACGCTTTCCAAGAATTCATCTCCTCTACTACGCCTTGAATGCTATTGCAATTACCATCTGGCGGAGGCATCAGATTGGCCATCATATTGTAAAAACCTGTAAGGTACATGTGGCCATGCCCATCTATAAACCCCGGTAACAGGGTTTTACCTTGTAAATCTTTTTTATTGGCTTTTGGAAATTGTTTGTCAGCGTCTTCTAAAGTACCTGCATAAGCGATTTTGCCATTTTGCTGAACCACTGCTTCAGCATATTGCGCTTCTTCTCCTTCCATCGTAAGTATATCACCGCCATAGTAAAGGGTTGTTTCAGTAGAAGATGAAAGAGTTTCCTTATCTTTTTTGGCACCTTCTTTACAAGAAGATATGAAGAATAAGATTCCTAAAAGGGAGAATACTATTTTTTTCATTTTCATTTCATAATTTAAAAGGCAACGGGTAAAAAAAATACTATTTAATAACCCGTTGGGTGTAATTAGTTGTTGATGATATTTTTCGTCAGTTCGAGTGATTTTCGATAGAAAATCGTATCGAGAACAAGAAAAATTTTATTAAAAACGGTTCTCGATACATTTTTTGTTCTGTTTTACTGCACAAAAAACACTCGAACAGACTTTTTTAGTCATTACACCCAACAGGTTATTTAGTAAACGTATTTTAATAAATATCCCTAATGCTCTAATCGTCACGATCAGTCTTTGTCGGGTACAGGGGCACCGAATGAGAAGTCATCTGGCATACCGGTCGAGAATTTGGCATTCCACGACTCTACCGAGATCGGCTCGAAACGCGGCTTTTCTTCCGGTTCAAAACGGATCGGCTGACCAGGAAATACCGGAAGTTGCACATCGTCGCGTACAACCACCTCACCATTAACGATCACCGCTCTCATTCCCGTTGAAGGAATAGCGCCCTTTTGGTAAGTTGAATTGTCCCTGAAAGTTTCGGGGTCGAACACCACGATATCGGCAACCATGCCGGTCTGGATGCGACCGCGCTCTTGCATAAACTTCAGCCCCGTATCACCTAAGTGCTTGGCAGCGTTGTAGCTAAGGATGGACATTAGCTGCATCATCGGAATGTTGTTTTCCCGACCGAGCCTGATCGTAGCGCCTCGGGCACCAGCCGTGCGGGGGTGTGTGCCTCCAAGTGAGTCCATTGGAAAATCCCACGGGGCGTCATACGGCGTGGCAGCAGTCGCATCGCTGGCCATGGTCACACCCTTCAGCCTCAGCCACTTCACAATGTTTTCTTCTGGCTGCTTGAACACAACGATCGGCTTGGTCGGAGTGGATGCGATTGTGGCCTTGTAGGTCTCCAGGGTAAGGTACTCATTCGTTTCCGGATCCAGCATGGTATCCTCATAGCGGTTGCCAAGATCGTCTACCCAGCTCTCAGGCCTTAGAAACTCGGCATTGATCGGGGTTGAACCCGCAGCGTAAGGATAAATTTCACCCCAGATGTTGTGGCCCTGTTCCTGAAGCGTGATGATCATTTCTTGTGTAAGCTGCCAGCCGGCGTTGTTGAAGTGCAGAAGGATCGCCGGAGCGCCAAGTGCGAGGGCGTTGGCAACCAGTTCCTGCGCGCCGTTGTTCTCGGTGATGTCGGTGCCGAGCGTATAGCGGGTATGGGCGCCGGTCGGGCGGTCATAGCGCGCCGCGACTTTCTGCACCTCGAACATCTCGCGTGTAGAGACGCCCTTTCTCATGTAGCCCACGGTGCTGCCGACGCCCACGGCACCAGCCTGCAGGCCCTTGTCAATCTCCTGGAGAATCGCGTTACCCTGTTCCAAAGTCGGGCGCGTCGCGCTCCAGCCGGTTTTCTTGCGAGTTTCAAGAGCGGCTATGGGACCGTCTTTCAGGTAATCGCCGTCTGAACCGTCGATGACCATCGCACGGGCAAACTCGTGACTCACCGCAATGCCATAGTTGGCCTGGGTCACACCTTTACGTGCTTCGTACCAGTCCGCGATATAGGATCCCGCACAGCCCATCTCGAAATCCATGCTGCTGGTCAAGCCATCGCGTATGCCGAGGGAATAGCCGATTGGCTTTTGAAAGTGGTAGTGCGTGTCGATGAAGCCGGGCGCCACGATTTTACCTGTTGCGTCTACAGTTTCTTTTCCGGAAATAGCCTCTTCTGTGATTAGGCCGATTCTGCCGTCTTTTACGCCTACATTTCGTATGCCATCAAAGTTGGTTTCGGGGTCTATGACCCGACCGTTTAAAATGACTAAGTCAAATTCGGTATCGGCCGCTACGCCCGCTATTTCTGTTGTTGAATCTTTTTTAGATTCGTTGCAACTGGTTACGAATGTTACGCTTAACACGCAAATTAACAGTAGTGCTGCAAGTTTTTTTAATTTAATAGGTTTCATATTTTTTTAATTTAATAGGTTTTATATTTTTTTGATTTAATAGGTATTATACTTGTTTCAAAGATTTTAGTTTGAATCCAATGACGATGTTCACTATTCCAATGATCAGAAATCCAATACCCATCCAAGTAGTGATCGTAAGTGCGCCCATTAGTATATTACTCATAATAAAGTAACCGACAATCACAGAAAGCACACCGCCAAGCATACTTAATCCCCAAAGGGAATTGCCTTCTTTTTTACTTTGAAAAGCGTCTGCAAACGACATGATACCGGAAACGATAATCCAAAAGCCCACAACAAAAGGTAATGAGGCTGCTGTAAGTGCCGGGTTTGATAAGAGCACAAACCCGAATACAATATCAAGTAAACCTCCGGCAAGGATCCATCCCCAATTGGGAAGTGAGTCTCTAAAACCTATTGAGGCTCCGGTCTGTAATATTCCTGTAAGCAATAAGCTAATCCCAATGTAGATAGCCACTCCCATGAGTGCATCTGCCGGATGGCGAAATACAAAAAAAGCGAGTATGATTAGTATAATCCCTCTTAACAGGGTGATCCACCATAATTTTTGTAATGTTTTCATTTGATAATTGGTTTGGTTTAGTAATTTTTTTATTTCTAATTAGAATCTCGGGATGCGCTTTCTTTTGGGAAAGCAAATCCCGAGAAGGTTTTTATTATTTTATGATTGATTGGGATCTGCTCCTTTTTTAGTAGTTGTTTCATTGCAACTTCCAAAAAGAAGTGCTGTAATACATAGTGTTAAAAGTGTTTTTTTCATATTATGGCTTTGAGTAAAATTTTTTATTCATCTTTAAGCAATGCCCCGGCACCAGAGTCATCGTGATTATGAATTAGAAGACCTGGATTAACGCCAATCGTATGCTTTATCCTCCAATCCTCTTTATCAATCGGCGTAAATCTTCCTTTGGGTTCTACTGGGTAACGAATTGCTTGACCAGCTTTTACAGGCAATACTTCGTTGTTTTTTACTACGATAACACCATTTACAATCACATAAGGAATACCGGTGGTAGGGATACCATTTTCCCCTATTTTAAAAGTGGAATTATCTGTGATCGTTTCAGGGTTAAAGATGGTAATGTCTGCAATTTTTCCTACTTGAATTCTTCCTCTTTGCTTCATAGACTCAAGCCCCGCATCACCCAGGTGTAAAGCTGCCCAATAGCTTGATTGTGCAATCGTAAACATTAAAGGAACACCTTGTTCACGAGCCATACGAAAAGCTGTACCACGCGTACCGGCCGTTCTGGGGTGGCCTCTGTAATCCTTCCAATCCGCTTCCCATGGTAATGATTCTCCATCGGGACCCACACCCACCATGGCATCAGCTGCTATAGTCATATGAGGTATTGTTAAAAAATCATTCAACCAAGGCTTCCGGTATGGAAATACGACGACAACCGATCTTCCCGGTTCTTTTTTCATCAATGCTGCATAGGTTTCGTTGGTAAGGAATGCATTATCAATCGGGTCGAAGATGGTTTCTTCGTATTTGAAACCCCGCTTTTCTACCCATTCAGAAGGTTTCAAGAAATCTGCAGTAACTGCTGTGGCTCCGGCAGCGTAAGGATAGTACTCTGACCACATATTCAAACCTTTTGCTCTGGCCAATTGCAATTTTTCTTCGATTTCCCACCAACCATAATCATTATTATGGCAAATTAAAAATGGAGCGCCTAACAACATGGCATTGGTAAACATCTCATCAAAAGCTATTGGCGCTTCCGTAGGTGTATCGCTTAATAAATGATATCTGGTATGAGAAGCTGTCATACGGTTATAATTAGCAGCTACTTTTTGAGCCATAAAAACTTCGTAACTACTGGTTCCCATAGTTATGTAAGCAACAGGAGCTGCCATACCTATTGCACCTTGTCTTAGATCTTCATCTAATATTTGCATCATTTTATTCATTTCGTCCAAAGTTGATTTTGTTGTAGCCCAACCTTGAACGCCATCTTTTGCAGCATTGGCAACGTATGGTCTTGCTTCCGTATAATCCATTGTACCAACCATGTTCAATTCAGGGTCATGAATAGCCATTCTTGTCCACAATAAACTTGCAGTAGTACCATAGTTTACTTGCCAGCCCGTTTTTGCTTTTTCATCATACCATTCTTTCACATTAAATGATCCGGCTTCAAGGTCCATCCCGGAAGTTACACCGTCTCGAACTGCCATTTTAGTACTGAAAACATCCATTGAATGGTAGTGTGTGTCAATAAACCCGGGAGCCACCACATGCCCTTTAGCATTGATGGTCTCTTTACCTTTAATTGGAGATTTGGTTATGGCAACGATTTTTCCGTCTTTAACCCCCACATTGGCAACATCGTCGAACATGGTTTCAGGGTCCATTACCCGGCCGTTTAATATGACTAAGTCATAGGTCTCATTTGTAGTTGTTTTCTGCTGACCGTAGGAGAACGATACCAACAAAATAAATAACATGAGTAAATTGCGCTTCATAGTTTTCATTTGATAGTAATAAATTTTATCATATGGCTACTTTATTATTTGAAAAAATTTCTATTGACAGAATTTCATAACGAATTTCGTCCAAACTAATTAATAGCCCTAGGAGTGAAGATTGGTCCGGTAGCCAGCCTACAAGTTTTATGACTTTTTCCTCAGCTTCCTGTGTCAGCTGCATGTTGTCAACTAAATTTATGAGTGTGGTATTGATTTCCCCATTCAATCTAATTTCATAGATAGACCCGGTTTTAGATATAGTATGCATCAATGTAAATCATTTAGTTAAAGATTCTATAAAGATAACGGACTATGAAAAGAAGTGGGTACTACCAAAGTAGTATTAAGGGTGTATTAGAAAGTAAATATATTCTGATTTAGAACTTTATTTAGCATGGAGGTACGATTACGGACCCCGAGTTTATTGTAAATATTGGACAGATGTTTCTTAACCGTTAATGTAGAGATATGAAGTTGTTCTGCAATTTGCTTATTGATAAAGCCTCTAGCGACAAGTCTTATAAGCTCCTGTTCACGAAGTGATAATTCATTAGAATCACTTAAGGACTTAACAGGTGATTTTTGGTTTTCGAAAACAAAGTTTATGCGGGTTAAAATACGGTAAGGAGTGGAGTGATCCACGATGTTAAATAAAGTTGGCATAACCTTATGAGCTTCTAAAACAGGCCTGATTGAACCTCTTTTTTCAGCTAATAATAATGCCTTTTCCAAAGACTCCTTTGCGCTTGCCGTGTTACCTAAACGAAATAAGGCCATGGCTTTTAGGAACTCGATATCTATCGTATGATACCTATTGTGGAGCTTGTCTAGAAATGCTTCTACGTCAGCGAGGACATTAAGCGCTTCTTTCACCTGATAAATTGAACCATGATTGACTACGATTCGGATCTTTGTAAAGGAAGGTACATCAATTAAGAATGCATACTTTTCCGAGCTCTGTTCAACCCAGTCCGTTTGCGCCCATTCCAGCTCCTTATTGCCTTGTCCTTTAATTAAGTGGATTCTTGCCCTGGCCGAACGTTCGTACATTTGGAACATTGGATTTTTCATTTTGAAAATCATGCGGTTCATCGCGCTGAGGAATGACTCCATTGTCTCGTTATCATCATTTAGTGCATTTAATATGGCAGACCCTGCTAACGCATCAAAAAACAACCTGTAATTAAGAAAGCCCTCATAAACCAGGACCTCTTTAAAGGCCAGTTGGGATTTATGTTTATCTAAGATCTGAAAGGCACTATTTCCTAGTAAATAACAAGCATTCACTGATAAGAAATTCAATTTAACTTGCTTTGTTATGAAATGAAATTTTTCGGATGTCGTTAAAGCAAGCGAAAATTCTCCGGAGAGCATGTAAACAAATACCCTTGCTTGTAAAGAGCGTAAATGCATTATGGAGGCATACTTATAAGACCTGTCGATATCGTCAAGCATCCCCACTGCTAAATCAGACTTGCCCAGCATCTGCCTGACGATGGCCAAAATTAACTCTCTGCGCGCACCAAAAAAAACACTTTCATCTTTGTGCAAAACTTTTGAACGTTCAAGAGCTTCTAAGGCTTTTTCAGGGTTTGGATTAAGGAAGGTCATATAATAACCTAAATGGGAAAGATACCGCGAATAGCTATTTGCTTCAATGTTCTCCATATCCATTGATTCCAGGATACCCAAAAGGTAAGAAACCTCATTAAAGTTATAGGTTTCCTCTGCAATGTATAATTTGGTCAGCAGCAAATCCACATTTGCTTTGCGCAAGTCATCAGGAATACATTCGATCCAGCGTTTTATTTCCCACCATTCACCTTTGTCCAGAAAACCCGCTTTGTGTTCTGTAATAAGACTGGAGGCTAATTTGAAATCTTCCCCTTTGATTGCGTATTGAATGGCTTCATAAATAAGACCCTTAGCTGAAAACCACGAACTGATGTGAAGGTAAAGGGGTGTAATACTATCAGGATCACTTTTCTTAAGATGCCGTTTTAGAATTTCCCCAAATAAATGATGAAATCTATACCATTTCCCATCGTCTTTGGTAGCGATAATGAAAAGGTTCAGCTCTTTTAATTTAGTGAGGAACACCTCTCCTGTGCAAGAACCCTTAAAAGCGAAGTCACAAATGGAGTCAATAAGCGCTGAATTGAATTGATCGCAAAGCGCACAAAGTTGCATTTGCCTAAAAAAGTCAGGATCCAGACTTTCGCTGATATAAAACAACAGCTGATCCAGATCCTTTGACAGGATATCTACGTCATTTTTTTTATTCCCCACTGTGGCAAAGGACTTGGCTAATAGGATCATTCTTATGGCCAAAATCCATCCCTCTGTGCGCTTTACAAGCGTTTTGATCTCGTTATTTTTGAGGCTGAACCCAGCATTCAATGTCAGATACTCAGTTAATTCCTCTTTCTCAAATCTGAGATCCGACATTCTGATTTCATTTATCTTATGATATAACCGTAGTTCTTGTAATTGTAAAGGGGGATCCCAACGACTTATAATGATTACCTGCAAATTCTTAATCTCTTCGTTGATCATGACTTGAACCAACTGATGAACCTCCTGATTCCTGATCAAATGGTAATCATCCAGAATCAGTCTGGTCCTTTGCTCCAGTTTATTGACTGAATTGATAATTATTTCAATAATAGCCTGCCACGAAAGAAAGTTGTACTCCTTTTCTAGATTGATTAATACTTCTCTTTCACAAGAACTGCTTCTATTAAGCGACTCACCTAAATAGTTTAAGAAATTAGCAGTGTCATTCATGCTTTCATCCAAGGATATCCATGCATAAGCGCCCTCTTTTTCTTTAATCCATTGACTGACGAGCACACTCTTTCCATAACCTGCAGGTGCTGAGACCAAAATCAATGGTACAGCACTTTTATTTTCCAATTTTTTGGAAAGTTGCGGTCTAGGAATAAGATCCGAAGTAAGTACTGGTGCATTTAGTTTAGTATGCCACATGTCAATATTTTCTCATTTTTTAAAATGAAGCATTTGTACTGCCTGAAAATGATATTCCAGGTCAATTCACTCCAGTTTAGTACTATAAAGTTAAATGCTTTATGTGTATTTCCAAATAAATGTTAAAGATACGATGTTCTGTACAGTAAAATAATGAAAATGCTAAACAAAACAAAGATATAATATAAACGTAACCCGTTGGGTGTAATTAGTTGTTGATGATATTTTTCGTCAGTTCGAGTGATTTTCGATAGAAAATCGTATCGAGAACAAGAGAAATTTTATTAAAAAAGTCTGTTCTCGATACATTTTTTGTTCTGTTTTACTGCACAAAAAACACTCGAACAGACTTTTTTAATAATTACACCCAACAGGTTAAACGTAACAATCATTTATATTAAAAATTTTAATTGTCCCGAAAGGAGTCTTTCCAATCAATTGTACTTGCCATAAAAACGTGGACAATTAATGGCGAGATTTAAGCAGCTACATTTGGGTTATATTTCTAATTCAAATTCGTTAATCGTTTTCTACCCTAATTTTATGATTCTTTTCTCCAGCGGTGTGATACCGAAAAAGGTACATCTAATTGCCCAAATTGCTTTGTATTGCCTCGGGCATAATTAATTCTACTGCCTTTTGCTTAAATGATGGACTGTAATTTCTGCTTCTTTTTTTATGATCCAAAGTTAATTTATGTAACTCTACATCTCGTAACAGTATGTCCAGTCTACTATTGTCAGTCCATTACTTTCCGATACAGAAATTAGCAAAGATATGACCGAGTAAGTCGTCTGATGTAATTTGGCCTGTAATTTCACCCAAATGGTACAAAGCTTGTCTGATGTCGATGGCAATAAGGTCAGAAGAAATGCCTTGATCTAATCCGTAAACGATGTCTTGTGTCGATTTTAGTGCATGGTGCAAAGCGTCAAAATGCCTGGCGTTACTGACGATGGTTTGGTTATTGCTCAGCGCCCCTTTGTTGAGCAAATTTTGTAAATGCTCCACCAGGTTTTCTATGCCCGTTCTGTCTTTTGCTGAGATCGAAAGGACTTCTTCTAATATATTTTCATTCAAGAATTGCAAAATTTCATCTTTTCTGTTAGCACTCAATTGATCCGTTTTATTGAGCAAGACCAAAATTTTCTTTTGACCGGATCTTTGTTCGATCTTTTTGATTTCGGTGAGATGTTTTTTTAGATCAGTTTCGTTTTTTAAGGTGGTGCCATCCATCAAATAGATCACCAATTGTGCCTGTTCTATTTTTTCAAAAGTCTTTTGAATGCCCACTGTTTCAATTTCATCTTTTGTCTCCCTGATCCCTGCCGTATCTATGAACCTGAAAGTAACTCCGCCAATCACTATTTCGTCTTCAATGGCATCTCTCGTCGTACCGGCGATGTTAGAAACGATGGCCTTTTCTTCGTTGAGCAAGGCGTTTAAAAGTGTCGATTTTCCGGCATTAGGTTCGCCGACTATAGCGATAGGTATTCCGTTTTTGATCACATTCCCGAGGGCAAACGAATCGATCAACCTTTTTAAAACCAGATTGATCTTTTGAATGAGGGCTTTAAATTCTTTTCTGTCGGCAAATTCAACATCTTCCTCTGCAAAGTCGAGTTCCAATTCAATCAATGAAGCAAAATTTAAAAGTTGCGTTCTGAGATCTTCTATTTCGTTAGAAAAACCGCCACGCATTTGTTGCATGGCAATTTGATGCGAGGCAGCGGAATCAGATGCGATCAAGTCGGCCACAGCTTCCGCCTGACTCAGATCCATTTTACCATGTAAGAACGCGCGAAGCGTGAACTCCCCCGGGGAGGCATGGCGCACTCCATTTTTTATAAATAACTGAATGATGGCTTGTTGTATATACACAGAACCATGACAGGAAATTTCCACAACATCCTCACCTGTATAAGAATGAGGATTTTTAAAGACGCTTACCAATGCTTCATCTAAAATGGTGTCGCCATCGATGATATGTCCCAAATGTAGGGTATGAGATTTCTGATCCAGTAATTTTTTCCCTGATTTGGATCTAAAAAATGGAGACACCAATGCGATAGACCCATTTCCGGAGATACGAATTACGGCTATAGCTCCAACACCGGAAGGGGTGGCTAAGGCGATGATCGGATCATTGTTTGTCATTTGCTCCATTTTATAATTACAAAGTTAACTAAAATTAATATTGGTCTGTGGCGAGCAATACCAAGGTACAGGCAATTTCTACCTCGATTCCGGCTGCTCTCAGTTGGGGATAAATAGCAGAATTTTCTGTACCCGGATTAAAAATGATCCTTTTCGGGTGTAAAGAAATTAAGTATTCAATCAAGGGAGTCTGTCTTTTTGGATTCAGGTAAATGGTTATGGTATGAATATCATTCAGTTCAGGTGTTCCGGTCACTATCGGGATATCTGCTACTTCTCCTTCTTCCAAACCGATACCAATAGATTCGATTCCTTTTTCAGCCAGGCGGTGCATAGCTAAATTGGCATAACTGTTTAGACGTTTTGAAGCGCCGAGCACTAAAGTTTTTTTCATTTTTTAAGCCTTAATATCGGACTAAATTTATGCTGAGACTGCAAATTTAACCAATTCGTCAAGCCACTTTTACCGAGATGCCAAAATAAATAATTCTCAATTTTTGTGTGGCGCAGTATTTTTTATGATATTGCGCCATGCTAATAAAAAATCATGAAGTAAGAATGAAAAACAAAATACTTACCTTAATATTATTTGTCTATTCTTTATCAACTTTTGCCCAGGAACCGACAACCACTGAAAAAATAGATACCATATTTAAAAAGTATACGGGTTGGTTCGTAGATGCTGTTTTCTATGAAATTCCCTTTTCGGAAAATTACAAAATACCATGGGTTCTTATTGTACTGATCGGTGGAGCAGTATATTTCACCCTCTATTTCAAATTTATCAATTTCACGGGTTTTAAAACAGCCATACAGGTTGTTCGTGGAAAATATGAAGACATAGAAAAGCACGGTGCCGATACTTTATATGGAGATGTGACACCAAATGTGCATGAAAACATTATAGAAACATTAAGAGATGACAGTGCAGATGGTGAAGTTTCTCATTTTCAAGCTTTAACAGCAGCCCTGTCTGCTACGGTCGGTTTAGGTAACATAGCAGGTGTGGCTGTAGCACTGTCCATAGGAGGTCCGGGAGCTACTTTTTGGATGATTTTGGCGGGCTTGCTCGGCATGGCTTCTAAATTTGCGGAATGCACACTGGGTGTGAAATATAGAGATGTAGGGAAAGATGGTACTGTCTATGGCGGTCCCATGTACTACCTGAAAAAAGGTTTGGGTGAAAAGAAATTAGCCGGCCTTGGAAAGTTTTTGGCTGTAGTTTTTGCAATTTTTGTCATTGGAGGATCATTTGGGGGAGGAAATATGTTTCAGGCAAATCAGGCTGCGGCTCAATTTGTGAAGCTCTTTAATTTAGAAGGGGGTAATGGAGCATTTTACTTCGGCCTGGTGATGGCTGCACTGGTCGCAGTGGTGATTATTGGTGGAATTAAGCGCATCGCTAAGGTAACGGAAAAAGTAGTTCCTTTTATGGCCGGGATTTATGTCTTGGCTGCCTTGATTATCTTGGCGGTTAATTACAGACATATCGGAGATGCTTTTATGCTGATTATTGAAGGAGCATTTTCAGGATTGGGAATTGCAGGTGGATTGATCGGTGTCATGATTCAGGGAGTGAGAAGAGGTGCTTTTTCTAATGAGGCAGGTGTAGGTTCGGCAGCGATTGCTCACTCTGCTGTGGTGACGAGATATCCTGCCAGTGAGGGAATTGTGGCACTTTTGGAACCATTTGTCGATACGGTGGTGATTTGTACGATGACCGCATTAGTGATCATTATCACTAATTTCGATGGTCAGTTCATGGAATATGGTGTAGAGATCAAACAGGGTGTTGAGCTTACTGCCGTGGCATTTGATAGTGTGATACCTCATTTCTCTGTCATATTGACCATAGCGGTTATCTTATTTGCTTTTTCAACCATGATCTCTTGGTCTTACTACGGTATGCAAGGATGGGTATATCTTTTCGGAAAAGGAAAGTACACTGATTTGGTTTACAAAATTTTATTCTTGATTTTTGTGGTCGTAGGCGCTTCAATAAGTTTAGGTGCTGTGATTGATTTTTCTGACGCGATGATCTTCGCGATGGTGGTTCCCAATATTATTGGTGTGCTATTGCTTACGCCAGTTGTAAACAAGGAACTAAAAAGATACATGAACGCCATCAATAAAAAGGATGTTGCGATAGAAGAAGGTGCAACCGATTTTACAGAACATCTTTAAGGTTTAAGGTTAAATGAAAAAGTTTCAGTCCCATTTCGATTTTAATAAAAAAGAACGAAATGGGATCTTCTTTTTGGCAGTCGTCATCATCGGCCTGCAATTATTTTATTTCTTCTTCGATTTTTCAGCGAACGGAACTCTTCACGCAAATGAAGAAGATTTTGCCCGATTGCAACAACAATTGGACTCCGCGCAGTTGGATTCCGTCAATTCAACATCCTTACGACAACCGTTTAATCCCAATTTTATCACAGATTATAAAGGCTATTTACTGGGGATGTCTTCGGCAGAGATAGATCGGCTTTTATCTTTCAGACAGACCGGGAAATTTGTCAATACAGCAGAAGAATTTCAGGAAATTACTCAAATTAGTGACAGTCTTTTGCATGTGCTTCAGCCTTATTTTAAATTTCCGGAGTTTGTAAACAAGGCAAGCAAAATTTCAAACAGATGGTAAAACATTGAGCTTTGAAGACAAGGGTGATCTAAATGAAGTAACCATCTCAGAATTGACCAAATTCAGGGGTATTGGCGAAAAATTGGCTGAAAGGATCGTAGCTTATAGAGGCTTGTTAAAAGGTTTTTATTTTGACGAACAACTATACGAAGTGTATGATTTGAAAAAGGAAGTGGCCGAAGAGGTTTTAAAACAGTACACCGTAAAAACCAAACCTGACATTAAAAAACTAAATATCAATGAGGCTACTTTCAAAGAGATACTCGGATTACCCTATATAGACTATTCGCTCACAAAAAAAATATTCCGGCACAGAGATCGTTTTTTACGATTTGAAAACCTTGAAGAATTGCAAAAAATTGATTCTTTTCCTTTGGATAAATATGACAGAATAGCCTTATATTTGGAAGCTAATTAAAAACAGGCTCAATTTTGAGCTTTTTTGTTTTCTAAATCACCATTGATGAATTTTGAATATTCTGAGACTCAGAGAATTATCGCTCATTCTATAAGAGATTTTAATAAAAAATATGTTTTGCCAAACATGATGGAATGGGATGAAAAACAAACCTTTCCCGTCGATCTTTTCCACGAATTAGGACAAATGGGATTTATGGGTGTACTGGTGCCTCATAAATACGGTGGAGCTGAAATGAGTTACCATGAGTATATCACTGTGATAGAAGAGATCTCTAAGGTGGATGGTTCAATCGGTCTATCTGTTGCTGCGCATAATTCCTTATGTACCAATCATATTTTAGAATTCGGAAACGAAGAACAAAAGCAAAAATGGCTTCCAAAATTAGCCCATGGAGAGTGGATAGGGGCCTGGGGCTTAACTGAGCACAATACAGGTTCTGATGCAGGAGGAATGAGCACAACTGCAGTGAAAGATGGGGATTATTATGTGATCAATGGGGCAAAGAATTTTACAACACACGGAATTTCAGGAGATATTGCCGTTGTGATGGTAAGAACAGGGGCCAAAGGAGATTCTCATGGGATGAGTGCTTTTGTTGTAGAAAGAGGAACTGCCGGGTTTTCAGCAGGTAAAAAAGAAAATAAATTAGGTATGCGCGCCTCCGAAACAGCTGAAATGATCTTTCAGGATTGTCGCGTACATAAAGATCAAATGCTGGGAGAAGAAGGTGATGGGTTTATTCAGGCACTAAAAGTTTTAGATGGGGGTAGAATTTCTATCGGAGCACTGGCTTTGGGTATTGCAAAAGGTGCTTTTGAAGCCTCAGTAAAATATTCCAAAGAAAGAGAGCAATTCGGTAAACCCATTGCTCAATTTCAGGCGATCGGTTTTAAATTAGCGGATATGGCCACAGAGATCGAAGCCGCTGAATTGTTATTACATAAGGCTGCTTATCTCAAGAATAGAGGAGAAAAAGTGACCAAAATTGGAGCCATGGCTAAAATGTATGCTTCAGAAATAAGTGTAAAAATTGCCAATGAAGCAGTTCAGATACATGGTGGATATGGCTATACAAAAGATTTCCCGGTTGAAAAGTTCTATAGAGATGCCAAATTATGTACCATAGGGGAGGGTACTACTGAAATCCAAAAACTGGTTATTTCAAGAAATATTTTGAAATAAAATTAAATTATTTCGAGATCTTTAGCCCAAGACTCCGGGCTTTCTTAAGCATGAAATCGTAGGCGTCTTTGTAATTATTTTCAATTTCACCTTCCAGAATAGCTTCTTTGATCGCTTCTTTGATCTGGCCAATTTCACGACAAGGTTTTAGGTTGAAGGTTTCCATGATCACTTCGCCTGTTACAGGGGGTTGAAAATTACGCACTTGATCGCGTTCTTCCACTTCTTTTATTTTTTGACGAACCAGGGCAAAGTTTTCTTTGAATTTCTTTTCGCGAGCCTTATTCTGAGTGGTGATATCAGCCTCACAATGGGTCATCAGATCATCGATCTCTTCACCCGCGTCAAAGATCAACCTTCGTACGGCAGAATCTGTGACATCTTCGGCAAGAATAACGGGTCGAGAACTCAATAAGACAATCTTTTCAACATATTTCATTTTTTCGTTTAACGGCATATGCAATCTTTTGAAGATCTTCTTTACCATTTTTGAGCCGACGAATTCATGTCCGTGAAAAGTCCAGCCAATTTTTTTATCGAATTTTTTGGTAGGGGCTTTTCCTATATCGTGCAAAAGTGCTGCCCAACGCAACCACAAATGATCTGTGCGCTCAGCAATGTTATCGACAACCTGAAGTGTATGATAAAAATTGTCTTTGTGCTTTTGTCCTTTGATCTGTTCTACACCGGAAAGGGCCGTAAGTTCGGGCAAAATATAGGCCAATAGACCGGTCTCGAAAAGCAAGCGCAAACCAACAGAAGGCTTTTCGGTAAGTAATATTTTGTTGAGTTCATCAACAATCCGTTCGTTGGAAATAATTTTAATTCGGTCTGCGTTCTTTTTGATAGAAGCCAGCGACTTCGCTTCTATGTTAAAATGAAGCTGGCTGGCAAATCGAATGGCTCGCATCATGCGCAATGGATCGTCAGAATAAGTGATATCAGGATCCAAAGGGGTTTTGATGATGCCGTTCTTTAAATCTTCCCGTCCGTTAAAAGGATCGATTAATTCACCATAATTTTTTTCATTTAAACTGATCGCCAGCGCATTAATGGTGAAATCCCTTCTTTTTTGGTCGTCGGTCAGTGTTCCCGGACTTACCTCCGGATTTCGGCTGTCCTGGGAATAAGATTCTTTTCTGGCACCCACAAATTCTAATTCGATGGTTTTGTAGCGAAGCATGGCCGTTCCAAAATTTTTAAAGAATTGAACCTGAGGAGTACCGGGCAATAGTTCGGCTACTCTATGCGCAAGCTCAATACCATCGCCTAAAGTAACCACATCGATGTCTTTAGACTTTTTGCGGTCCAGCAAAAAATCTCGCACATAACCACCGATCACATAACTTTCAGTGTCGAGACTTCTTGTAGCCTTTGCAATAAGGTCAAAAATTGGATTTTTTATGGCATCTAGCTCTTTCAATGCATCATTTTTATTTTCTAATGTACTCAATTTCTCCATTTGTTTGCCATCTCACGATCATTGAGGATTGTCCGCCTTTTTTATCGAGGTGCAAATTTACTATATAATCTACTTTATCCAAAAGAGATTTATCGATATCCGCAAAACAAGTCGGATGGGCCTGTCCGCTTATGTTGGCAGAGGTGGAGACTATCGGTTTGCCGAAGCGCTCGATCAGTTGCTGGCAAAAGGGTTCATGTACCAAACGAATACCTACTGTACCGTCTCTTGCTATGACATTTTTCGCCAGACCTTTTGGGTGATCGTAAATGACCGTGGTAGGTCTGTCTTGCTGATTTAAAAAGGTTAACATAGTTTCATCGAAAGAAGGAACCACCCTTTTTAACATCGCTACTGAAGAAACCAGGATGATCAAACTTTTGCATTCTTCACGCTGTTTCAATGCGTAAATTTTTTTTACGGCCTTTTCATCTGTTGCGTCACAACCCAATCCCCAAATCGTATCAGTCGGATAGGCAATGGTACCTCCTTCAGCCAGCGCTTCTAATGCTTTTTGGATATGCTCTTGTAAAATTTGCATGATTATTCTTTCAATCTTAGACCCTTGCAAAACGGCAAAAATAAATAATTATCCTATTTTTGTGGTGCTTTAACTGTTGCACTCAAATTTATATTCCATGGAAAATGTAAAAATTTCGGTAGTCGTAAGTACGTATAATGCCGAAGAATGGTTAGAAAAAGTACTTTGGGGCTACAGCGTGCAAACCTACAAAAACTTTGAAGTAATTATTGCCGATGATGGTTCTCGTCAATCGACGAAAGAGTTGATCGATCAATTTATACCAAACTATCCTGTCCCGTTAACGCACTTGTGGCATGAAGACAAGGGTTATCGCAGACAGGAAATTCTGAATACGGCTATTTTAAAATGTAAGGGCGAATATGTCATTATGACGGATGGCGACTGTATTCCAAAGAATGATTTTGTTGAGGTACATGCAAAGCATTTGAAAAAAGGTAAATTTTTATCGGGTGGCTATTGTAAATTAGGGATGGATTTGAGCAAAAAAATCACAAAGGAAGATATTTTAAGCGGCCGTTGTTTTGATTATAAATGGCTTTCTGAACACGAAAATTTGAGCTTATCCAACAAGTTAAAACTAACTTCTTCAGGGGCTTTGGAAAATCTACTCGATACTTTTACACCAACTGGCGCCACGTTTAATAATTGTAATTCTTCTGCCTGGAAGACCGATTTAATTGCGATCAATGGTTATGATGAAAGAATGCAATACGGTGGTCCGGATAGAGAATTAGGGGAGCGACTCGAGAATTACGGTATTCGAGGGGTTCAGATCAGGCATAAGGCTATCTGTTTACATTTAGACCATGCGCGAGGCTACAAGAACCAGGAGTCTATCAATAAGAATCTGGCTATCAGAAAACAGACCAAAGACAAAAAAATTATCAAAACGCCTTATGGCATTGAAAAAATGGCGGATTCCAATGATCTGATCAAATAAAATGGCCTATACTTATTTTATTTCTGACCCATTTCGGGCTTATGAAGAGCAGTTTTCCGACCTTATTGCTGATTTTAAGAATCAGGGAAAAGTAATTTATGATGGTAGTCGGAACACAGTAAAGGAAATTGAGTTTGCCGGTAAAAAATTAAATGTAAAGGCTTTCAAAGTACCTCATTTCATCAATCAAATCGCTTATCGTTGGATCAGAAAATCGAAAGCCCAAAGGTCATTTGAACATGCCGGGCTTTTGCTTCAAAAAGGAATTGGGACACCCAAACCTATTGCTTATGTGCTCAATAAACAATTTCTTTTTCTTAAAGACAGTTATTATTTTAGCGAGCAATTACCCTATGATCTCACGTATAGAAATTTAATTCATGAGCCCGATCTTCCGGATCATGAGCGAATTTTAAGAGAATTTACTCGGTTTACCTATAAAATGCACGAAGAGGAAGTTTTGTTTAAAGACCATTCACCGGGGAACACATTGATTCAAAAGACCGTTGAGGGTTACGCTTTTTTCCTGGTAGATCTGAATCGCATGGAATTTCATAAATTGAGTTTTGATGAAAGGATGAAGAATTTCGCTCGTTTGACACCCAAAAAAGAAATGGTGCAAATGATGAGCGATGAATACGCAAAATTATCCGGTCATTCATACCAAATGGTATTTGATAAGATGTGGCTGTATACGACAGAATTTCGTGAAAAATACGATCGCAAAAAAGTTTTGAAGAAGAAATTCTTAGGACAATAAAGACTCCTTTCTGAGTCGATCTAAATAATGGTACCTTTTTTTTACCCCGGAAGCGTGCAGACGTGCTAAATTAAACCCCCTGCTGCCATCTAAAAAACCAAGTCTTATGACATAGTGGTTGAAAAACCTGTAAAGGGGTTTGATATAAAAATGAAAGGCATTGGGATCCAGACCTTTGGCAAATAATTCTCGCGCCCTCAATTGGGCATAATGATCTAATTTTTTTTGATAAGCCTCTGTGCTTTTGAACGAAAAATGGTCCAGCCTCTCTTTTAAAAGAGCTGTTTTACCTCTCACGATCAACTTTTCATGTACGAATGTTTTTTCGTCAAAATGCACAAAGTTTTTATTGAAAAGTCGATACACCTTATCAGTTTGAAATCCGCTGAAGCGAATCTTCTTCTCTTTAAAATACATCTGTCTTGGTATCTTAAAAGCGACAAAGGGGCTAGCAGACAGATCCAATGCGAGAATTTCATGTTTTAAATTGTCAGAAATTCGTTCATCCGCATCAATAAATAGTACCCAATTGTTGTTTGTTTGCGACAAAGCAAAATTTCTCTGATCAGAAAAATCTTTGAAGGACTTCTGCAAAAATTTCACTGTTGGAAATTTTTGCATCACTTCCGATGTACCATCCGTGCTAAAAGAATCAACAACAATGATCTCATGGGCGAATTCAAGATTTTTAAACAAGTCGGGAAGTTGATGAGCCTCATTTTTAATGATCAAAAGGGCACTTATTGTTGGCTTTACATCGCTATTATGATTGCCCATTTTACTGTGAAAAAGAGTTTTATTAACTTTTTATGCGAATCTTAAAATCTTTTGTTGGGTATTTTATACGGCAACATCGTACTCTCTCAAAGCATCATTGAGTGAAGTTTTTTTCTCGGTACTTTCTTTCCTTTTTCCGATGATCAAAGCGCAGGGAACCTGGAACTCACCGGCAGGAAATTTTTTGGTATAACTGCCCGGTATGACCACAGATCTCGAAGGTACTTTTCCTTTCATTTCAATCGGTTGGTCACCGGTCACATCTATAATTTTAGTCGAGGCAGTCAAGACCACATTGGCTCCGAGAACAGCCTCTTTTTCAACATGTACACCTTCTACCACAATACAACGGGAACCGACAAAAACATTGTCTTCAATGATGACTGGTGCGGCCTGAAGCGGCTCAAGAACTCCACCGATACCCACACCACCGCTCAAATGAACATTTTTACCGATTTGTGCGCAACTTCCCACTGTAGCCCAGGTGTCGACCATGGTCCCCTCATCTACATAAGCTCCTATGTTTACATAACTCGGCATTAAGATGGTTCCACTGGCGATATAGGCCCCTTTTCTGGCCACCGCATGTGGCACAACGCGAATGCCTTTTTCCTGATAACCGGTTTTAAGGGGTATTTTATCGTGAAATTCCAACACACCGGCCTCTAAGGTTTCCATTTTCTGGATCGGGAAATAAAGGACGACACCTTTTTTTACCCATTCGTTCACCTGCCATCCGCTTGCTGTAGGCTCTGCCACACGCAAAATACCACCGTCCAGAAGTTCAATGACCTCACGTATGGCTTTTTGTGTGCTTATTTCTTTGAGTAATTCGCGATTTTCCCAGGCTTCTTCTATAATTTGTTGTAATGATTGCATGCTTTATTTTTTGAGATGATTGCATTTGAGTTTGTAAAAATAGAAAAATGAATGGGAAATCAATGTAAGAAGCAAAACTGCTTTGAACAGAATAAAATAATTACATTTGCAAAAAATTTGTGGATGGGGCGCGTAGTGGCTTTTGATTATGGCACAAAAAGAATTGGAATTGCAGAAACGGATGATTTACAAATCATTGCTTCGGGTCTTACTACAGTTGAAACAGATCAAATATTTGATTTTTTAGAAAATTATCTTTCTCAGAACAAAGTGGAACTATTTTTGGTAGGAGAACCCAAACAAATGAATCATACAGCCTCAGAAAGTGAGGTTCAGATTCAGGCCTTTTTGAAAGATTTGATGTTAAAATACCCCTCAATTCCCATAGAAAGGATGGATGAGCGTTTTACGTCTAAAATGGCGGTCAGGGCAATGATAGATGGGGGTTTGAGTAAAAAGAAAAGACAAAATAAAGCATTAATTGATCAGATCAGTGCAACGATCATTTTGCAGGATTATTTAGAAAAAAAGAGAAAATGATATTACCAATCGTCGCCTATGGCGATCCTGTATTAAGGAAAGTTTGTGAAGAAGTAGATCAGGATTATCCGAAATTGAAGGAATTGATCGCTGACATGGTTGAAACCATGCACGGTGCCAATGGTGTCGGATTAGCTGCTCCCCAGATAGGAAAAGCCATTCGATTGTTCGTGATCGATGCTTCTCCCTTTGCAGAAGATGAAGAATTGGATGAAGAAGAAAGAGCTTACTTAAAGGTTTTTAATAAAATTTTCATCAATGCAAAAATGATCGATGAAACCGGTAAAGAATGGCCTTTTAATGAGGGTTGTTTGAGTATACCCAATATCAATGAGGATGTAGTGAGGAATGAAACATTGACCATGGAATATGTCGATGAAAATTTTATGCCACACAAAGAAACTTTTTCAGGATTGGCAGCGAGAATTATTCAGCATGAATATGACCACATCGAAGGCATCTTGTTTACAGATAAATTATCGACCTTAAAGCGAAGGTTGCTCAAAAAAAAGTTAGAGAACATTTCTAAAGGACAGGTAGATGTTTCTTATAGGATGAAATTTCCAAAATTAAAATAAAGTTTAATCATCATATTGTTTATGAAAATTGAAAAGATAGTTTCTATTGCCGGTAAACCCGGTTTATTTTTAGTGATTTCACAAGGTAAAAATAGTTTGATCGTTGAATCACTCGCAGATAAAAAAAGATTGCCGATTACAAATTTGCAAAATATCAGCGCCTTAAGTGATATAGCCATTTATACCCATGCTGAAGAGGTTCCGTTAAGAGATGTTTTCTATGCGATCTTTGAAAAGGAGAAAGGTGCAAAATCCATCGATAAGAACACAGACAAAAAAGAGTTAATGACTTATTTTTCTGAAGTTCTGCCAAATTTTGATGAAGAGAGAGTTTATCCGTCCAATATCAAAAAAGTTGTACAATGGTATAATTTATTAGTAGACGCAGGATTTGATTTCGAATCGTTGAAAGAAGTGGAAGAAGAAAACAAAGAAGAAGAAAAATCTTAATTGAGTTTTATGACCAAAAGGCAGGAACAATTAAAGGCTTTTGAGCAGTTGTTGGATATCATGGACGAGCTTCGTGAAAAATGCCCTTGGGATCAAAAACAGACACTACAATCTTTACGTCACCTGACCATAGAAGAAACCTATGAGTTGGGTGATGCCATTTTAAATAATGACCTGACCGAGATCAAAAAAGAACTCGGCGATCTGATGCTTCATCTGGTGTTTTACGCCAAAATTGCTTCTGAACAAAATGCCTTTGACATGGCTGACGTGCTCAGAGGAATAAACGAAAAGTTGATTCACAGGCATCCCCATGTATTTGGAGATGTCAAAGTGGAAAGTGAAGAAGAAGTGGCCAAAAATTGGGAGAAACTAAAACTAAAGGAGGGAAAAAAATCTATTTTAGAAGGTGTTCCAAACTCATTACCTGCCTTGGTCAAATCTTCACGGATCCAGGATAAAGCTTCTTCAGCCGGCTTTGACTGGGAAAGATCAGAACAGGTCTTCGAAAAAGTAAAAGAGGAAATTTTTGAACTCCATGCAGAGGTCCTTTCCGGAGATCGTATCAATACAGAAAAGGAGTTTGGCGATGTGCTTTTTTCTTTGGTCAATTATGCCCGCTTTATTGATGTCGACCCCGAAAGTGCATTGGAAAGGACCAATCAAAAGTTTATCAAGCGTTTTCAATACCTGGAGGAAGCAGTTAAAAATGAAGGAAAATCGCTCGCTGATATGAGCCTTGCCGAAATGGATATTTATTGGGAAGCCTCTAAAAAGAATTTCAAATAAACTCACCCCAAAAGAAATTTGTTAATATTTCTTTAAGCCATTCTTATTTTTTACTTTTAGCCAAAATATGTTTTATGAAAATTGTTTTAGGCTTTGTGCTTTGCCTTATTTTGATTTCTTGCGAGAAAGCTGAAAAGGCCGTTGTTGTTGAATCAGTTATCACTGTTCCACAAGAGATTCCTTTTGCCATTGTTGTTCACGGCGGAGCCGGAACGATAAAAAAGGAATATATGACGCCTGAGCGAGAAAAAGCTTACAAGGAAAAAATGCAGGAATCTATTCAGGCGGGATATGCTATACTTGAAAAAGGAGGAACTTCTTTGGATGCCATCCAGGCTGCCATCAATATTTTAGAAGATTCACCCTTGTTCAATGCCGGTAAGGGATCTGTTTTTAATAGTGAGGGTAAACAAGAAATGGACGCTTCTATCATGGATGGAAGAACACTAAATGCAGGAGCCATTGCCGGGGTTCGTCATATCAAAAACCCGATTAACGCAGCGCGTTTGGTCATGGATAGCATTGGTCATGTGATGCTGTCCGGAGAGAGGGCCGAAGATTTTGTTAAACCCTATGGAATAGTTTTAGAAAGCGAGGAGTATTTTTACGACGAAAACAGATATAACAGTCTGCTCAAAGCGCAGGAAGAAGAAAAAGGGATCAAGCCCAAAGAGTCTGCCATGATCAATTTGGAAACCTTTATAGACGAGCATAAGAAGGGGACTGTTGGAGCTGTAGCCTTAGATAAATTTGGTAATCTTGCAGCAGGAACTTCTACAGGGGGTATGACGAACAAGAAATTTGGCAGGATCGGAGATGTGCCTATTATCGGTGCGGGAACGTATGCCAATAATGCTTCAGCTGGTATTTCTTGTACCGGTTGGGGAGAGTTTTTTATCAGAACAGTGGCTGCAAATCAGGTGTCGAGCCTCATGATGTATAAGGGCATGGATATAGACAGTGCCATGAATCAGGTAATTCACCAGGCTATAGATAGTTTGGGTGGAGATGGAGGTATGATCGGGATCGACAAAAAAGGAAAAGTGGCCTGGGAATTTAATTCGGAGGGCATGTACCGGGGTTATAAAACAAGTGCAGCAGAAACGATGATCGTTGAGTTTTATGAAAAAGGGAATGTGGTGGAGTAGATCTAATTTTTCTTTACTCTTGATGTTGCTTTATTCAGGTCTATTTTTTGCCCAAAATGACCACATTGAATCAGTCTGAGTACATAGAAAAGTACCACCACCAACTCAATGTGCGTTTAGAGATGCAAAATCAAAGTGAGTGTCTCAAAATATCTTTTGACGACGGTTATGTAAAAATTGTCCCAAATCTTTCCTATCGTTATGGTATCGGCTTCAATTATCGGTTTGGTTCGATTAGGATTGGCTTTAGACCGTCTATTTCGGATAACAGTGCAGCAAAAAAAGGTGAGTCAGATGTTTTTACTTTAAAATTTAAATTTTTGTACAACAATTGGGCGCATTATTTTGATTATTTCTATTTCAAGGGTTTTTATGCGGAGGATGCTCAAAATATTGATTTAGCCCAAACTAGGAACGGAATTTATACGCAGTTTCCTCAACTCAAGTCAAGTTTTTTTACCGGAGTTTCCTTGTATAAATTTAATCCTAATTTTTCTATTAGATCTATTGAATCACAAACAGAGATTCAGATAAAAAGTGCCGGAACTTTTGTCGCCGGTATCGATTATACTTTTTACAGCTATACCGGTGCGCATACGGTGATCGATAATGAAGGAAATGAGAGTAAACGAGAAACTTATAATGATATTCACGGTTTTTATACCGGGCTGATCGGGGGGTATCAGTATACCTATGTCTATAAAAAAGTTTGGTACGCAAATGCCTATATTCAACCTGGTTTCGGAATAGATTTTTACCGTCTTGATCAGCATGATTCCGGGATAAAAAGAGCAGGAAAATGGTACAGATTTTATCGTAAATTTGAAATCAGGGATATCCGCAGGATATTCAGGACCAAAGTATTACGGAGGAATAAACCTTTCATCCAATGCTGCCAGAACCGGAGACAGGGAAGATCTAACGATTCGGAATAATTACATATCAGCGATGATTTTCATCGGATACCGCTTCAAACCACCAAAAACTGTCGTTAAATCTATGGATGAAATAGAACAGTATATTCCTATTTTAAAGGAGGAAAAAAATGGATAAAATGAAAATAAAAGATGTGATCGAGATCATAGAGGATTTTGCTCCTTTACACTATGCAGAAGACTTCGATAATGTAGGTTTGATCGTCGGAAATCCTGAAGCAGAATTAAGGGGTATTTTGGTTTCTCTGGACACACTGGAAATGACTGTGGATGAGGCCATTGAGAAGAATTGCAATTTGATCGTCAGCTTTCACCCCATTATTTTTAAGGGCCTGACAAAGATTGTTGGTAAAAACTATGTTGAAAGAGCGGTCGTTAAAGCGATCAAGAATGATATTCATATATATGCCATTCATACAGCTTTGGACAATCATGTACAGGGTGTCTCTGCAAAAATGTCGGAAGTGCTCGGACTGCTGAATACCAGGGTCTTGCTGCCCAAAAAAGGTTTGATCAAAAAGCTGACTACCTATGTACCTGTTCAACAAGCAGAGCAAGTGAGGCAAGCGCTGTTCGATGCCGGGGCAGGTAAGATTGGTAATTACGATCACTGCAGTTTTAACTGGCAAGGTCAGGGAACCTATAGAGGCAATGAAGCTTCCAATCCGACATTGGGTACAAAAGGAATTGACCATCAAGAGGCTGAAATATGTGTTCAGGTTATTTTTGAAAGTCATCTTGAAAAGACAATTTTAAAGGCATTAAAAGAAGATCATCCCTATGAAGAAGTGGCTTTTGAAGTGGTGACCCTCGATAATCTCCACCAACATATCGGCTTGGGGATGGTTGGAGACCTGGAGCAAGAAATGTCTGCGCCCGATTTTCTAGATCAGCTCAGGGATAAATTTCATTTAAAAGTGATCAGGCATTCTGACCTTCTCAATAAAAAAATAAAAAGAGTTGCTGTGTTGGGTGGATCGGGAAGTTTTGCCATAGAGAATGCCATGATGGCCGGAGCGGATATTTATGTAACGGCTGATCTGAAATACCACGACTTTTTTAGAGCCGAAAATAAAATTGTTTTAGCTGATATTGGGCATTATGAAAGTGAGCAGTTTACAAAAAATCTTTTGGTTGAGCTCTTATCAAAAAAAATCACTAATTTTGCAATCATTTTATCAGAAAAAAATACAAATCCAATCAACTATTATTAGCAATGGCAAATAGAGAAGTGACTGTTGAATCAAAATTGAGAACTTTATACGACCTTCAATTAATTGATTCGAGAATTGATGAAATCGCAAATATGCGAGGTGAATTACCCCTGGAAGTGAAAGATTTAGAAGATGAGGTTGAAGGACTTAGAACGAGATTGGAAAATCTCAATACCGACATCGAAAATCATGAAACGAGTATTGCCAATAAGAAAAACGCCATAGACGATGCAAAGGCGTTGATGAAAAAATACGAAGAACAACAAAAAAATGTGCGTAACAATCGCGAATACGATTCTTTGACAAAAGAAATTGAATACCAGGGTCTGGAAATTCAGTTGGCTGAGAAAAAGATCGCTGAGGCTAAGGTGAAGATCGAGCAGAAGAAAGAGATTATTGCCACTGCAAAAGAGAAATTAGCCGAAAAAGAAAATCACCTCAAACATAAAAAAGCTGAATTGGATGGTCTTTTGGCTGAGACTGCCAAAGAAGAAAAACTGTTAGAAGAAAAATCTAAAGAATTTAGCGAATTAATTGATGAGCGTTTGTTGAAAGCCTATAAAAAGATCAGAACAAACGTAAGGAATGGCTTGGCTGTTGTAGCTATCGACAGAGGTGCCTCAGGAGGTTCTTTCTTTACCATTCCACCACAAAGACAAGTAGAGATCGCTTCACGTAAAAAGATCATTACTGATGAACACAGTGGTAGAATTTTAATTGATGCAGAATTAGCAGCTGAGGAAAAACAAAAAATAGATAGTTTGATTTCCTAAAAAGAATTTATTGTAATTTGGTCGCTCATTTGAATAAAAATATTGTGCGATTAACGAATAAAGTAAAGAGATTTAAAAAATGGATGGTACTGGTTTTATCATCCATTTTTTTGTTTTTGGGTTGTAAAGAATCGAAACAGCAAAAGCAGGTAAAATTATTCACTTCCAATTGTGCCGGTTGTCATATTTTACCGGATATCAATGCATTGCCAAGAAGTATGTGGGAAGAAACACTTTTACCCGATATGGCGGCACGAATGGGAATCAAGGACAATGGATATAATCCCTTGAAAGGTGTTTCTTACGAAGAGGCGGAAATGATCGTGAAATCAGGAATTTACCCGGCGGTACCTACGATAAATCAGGAAGATTGGGAATTGTTGAAGTCTTATATACTTGAATTAGCCCCTGATTCATTGATATCGAGAGAATTTCCTCACAATTCTAAAAAGATGGAGCAGTTTAAAGCAGTTCCTGTTTCCCTGGACGACAATCCCGGAAATTTTATGACCTATTTTGAGATAAAGGAAGATACCCTATTCATGGGAGATATCAGCGGAAGTTTATTTACCTATCATTACGGAGATCAAAAGCCTGAGCTGTTTAAAAAGGTAAGTTCGGCGGTGGTAGATTTTGATACCTATGACCAAAAATCCTATATCACCGCAATAGGTAAACTCGATCCAACAGATATTTTGTCAGGGCAGATTTTTTTATTGGATGGAGATGACCCGGTTCCCTCTGCGGATCTTTTTCACAGGCCTGTACATAATGATGTGGTAGACCTGAACAATGATCAGCAGGTAGAATTCGTGGTCAGTGAGTTTGGCAACCTCACGGGTCAATTGTCATTGATCGAAAATCCGTTTGGTTCCAATAGGAAGAAAACCACTTTGTTGGCGCAACCCGGCACGATAAAAGTTGAGGTTGTCGATTTAAATAAGGATAACAGATTGGATATCATTGCACTTACCTCCCAAGGTGATGAAACGATCACGGTATTATACCAACAGGAAGATTTTACTTTTATTCCGGAAAAAGTTCTGCGCTTTAGCCCGATCTACGGAACGAGCTGGTTCGAGGTGATCGATTATGACAAAGATGGCGATCTGGATATTGTTACGGTAAATGGCGATAATGCAGATAAAACTTTTATCCACAAACCCTACCACGGATTGAGAATTCATATCAACGACGGGGCAAATCATTTTGAAGAAAAATATTTTTATCCGCTTAATGGAGCAACCCGTTTTACCTCAGATGATTTTGACCAGGACGGTGATGTCGACTTTGGTGTGATCTCTACTTTTCCTGATTATGAGAAGTATCCGGATCATTCATTTGTTTACTTAGAAAATACGAACAGCAGCGCTTTTGAATTTTCTCCAACCATTATTGAACAATCGATGGATAGTCGATGGTTCTTACTCGATAAAGGAGATATTGATTCAGATGGCGATATAGATATTGTTTTGAGCTCATTTACCTATGTGTTTACACCGGTACCAAAAGCGATCACAGATTTGTGGCAGGAGAAGAATGTAGACCTTTTGGTCTTAGAAAATAATTTAAGATCGAAACAATAAGAGCAGTAAAACCCAAATGATCGGGATCGCCTCTACCCAAAATGAAGCGAAATAGGTATGGTTGTCCGTTTTGCTTTTGTAAAGGAAAACAGAAGAAATGATTGCCATCAATAAGGTGACCGGAAGATCTTGTTGGTCTTTAGTTTTGCCAAATTCCAACCATACAAAAAAGAATAGAGCGCCAAATCCTACATATTTTGAAAACTGAGTTCCAAAAATAAGAGGGAGAGTTTTCATTTCTTTTTGGTCTATATGCAAATCCCGAATATCAAAGGGAATGGTGATGGCAAAGACGAATAAAAATCTTTGTGCGAAGGTAATCCATGTGTTCTTGTCAAATGAAAATTGTTCCTGAAGAAGAGGGAAGAGCACGGTAACCAATGCCCAGACCAAGGCAATCGTCACAATTTTAATGCCGGCAAGGTCACGGAGCGTCAGACGGCTGTTTTTTGAGATCCTTGATCCATAAAAAAAAGTGATCACGACTGAAGGAATGAGGATCAGAAATGCGCTTGACTTTATTTGAAAGGAGAGTCCTAAAATTATAAGCGCACAGATGAGGGATATGAACCAAATAGGATTACGGTTCTTTTCCATCCAGTTTTGATAGGAGAACTCCAGTTCATTTTGTCTTTTTAAACGAATGAAATTATAGGACAGAACTGTACTCGTGATCACAAAAATGAGGGTATTGACATTACTAAACCCCCGCTCATATAAGGTGATCCAGGTTAGGCATCCTGCGGCCAGACCCACGTGAAGGTTTGACCGGATATAGAAATCGACTATGTTTTTCGCTACTTTCAAAGGGTTTGATAAGTTAAATGCAAAGTTCACATCTTTTTTGCTTTGCGAGAAATGATCCCGCTATTAAGTTTTTTGTTAAAAAAGTATATTTAATTAAAGGAGTTCAAGTATTTTATTGAATGAAATTTAGTAATTAACACAGAGTTTTAATTTAAAAGAATTTTGTTAATAAACGACTGTTAAATTTCTCAAAATTATATGATTTACAGGTGAATAAAGACCGTGCAAATATTTATTTTTGCAATTCAAATAAACCAGATATGCAAACAGATTCATTTGTTTTACGTCACATTGGCCCCAATGGGGAACAAACAGAAGAAATGCTAAAAACCATTGGTGTGAATAGTGTTTCTGAGTTAATAAATAAAACCATTCCAGCCGATATCCGACTGCCACATGCATTGAATTTGCCTGAAGGAATTTCTGAGAATGAGTTTTCATCTCACATTAGGGAATTAGGAAATAAAAATAAATTGTTTAAGTCCTATATCGGACTGGGATACCATCCCACTTCTCTTCCGGCTGTTATCCAAAGAAATATATTTGAAAACCCTAGCTGGTACACTTCTTATACACCTTACCAAGCAGAAATTTCGCAAGGAAGGTTGGAGGCCTTACTCAACTTTCAAACCGTCATATCTGATTTCACAGGATTGCCTATTGCGAATTCCTCTTTACTTGACGAAGGAACTGCCGCGGGAGAGGCAATGTTGATGCTTTTTAGTGGCAGAACAAGAGAGCAGAAAAAAAGCAATGCCCTTAAGTTTTTCGTATCTGATGAAGTCTTGCCACAAACGGTAGATATTTTAAAAACAAGGTCAGCACCCTTGCACATCGAATTGGTCATGGGGAATCATGAAGTTATGCAACTCGATGATAGTTTCTTTGGAGCGATCGTACAATATCCCGCTAAACATGGAATGATCTATGATTACACTGATTTCATTTCAGAAGCCCACAAAAAAGATATCAAAGTTGTTGTTGCTGCAGATTTATTAAGTCTTGCTTTGTTGAAATCTCCCGGTGAAATGGGAGCCGATGTGGCAGTAGGTACTAGTCAGCGTTTTGGGATTCCTCTTGGTTTTGGTGGTCCTCATGCCGGTTTCTTTGCTACCGTTGACCATTTCAAAAGAAGTATTCCCGGAAGAATTATAGGGGTGACCATCGATATGGATGGGAATCGGGCTTTAAGAATGGCACTTCAAACCAGAGAGCAACATATCAAAAGAGAAAAAGCGACTTCAAATATTTGTACCGCGCAGGTACTTTTAGCTGTCATGGCTGGAATGTATGCCGTTTACCACGGTCCAAAGGGCATTGACTATATCGCAAAGAAGATTCACTCGCTGACCAACAGCCTGAACGAAGCGCTTTCTAAGCTCGGATTGAAACAATTAAACAACACTTTCTTCGACACCCTAAGCGTGCAGGTAAGCAGCGCACTCAAAGTGAAAGAAATGGCAGAAGAAAATGGAGTCAACTTCAATTATATAGATGATACGACGCTGAGTATCTCCATCAATGAAAATACTGATTTACACGATATAGATCAGATCATTTCGATCTTAGCACACGCGGAGAATATTTATGGTTTCGCTGTAAGTGATTGTCCTGCCAATGTGACGATCCCGGAACATTTGATCAGAAGATCCGCCTATTTGCAGAATGAAGTTTTTAATACGTATCACTCTGAAACTGAAATGATGCGATATATCAAAAGGCTGGAGCGCAAGGATATTTCCCTGACGGATTCGATGATTTCATTGGGATCATGTACGATGAAATTAAATGCGGCAACAGAAATGTTGCCCTTGAGTATGCCTAATTGGAATGCCATTCACCCTTTTGTTCCGGTTGATCAGGCGAACGGATATAGAGAAATGTTACTCGCTTTAGAAAAACAATTGAATGTGATCACCGGTTTTGCGGCAACCTCATTACAGCCCAATAGCGGAGCACAGGGTGAATATGCCGGGCTGATGGTCATCAGGGCTTATCATGAATCCAGAGGAGATTCGCATAGAAATATTTGTTTAATACCCGCATCAGCACACGGAACGAACCCGGCTTCTGCGGTCATGGCAGGTATGGAAGTGGTGGTGACCAAAACTTCTGAAAACGGAAATATAGATCTTGAAGATCTCAGAGAAAAAGCCGAAAAACACAGAGACAATTTGGCAGCGCTGATGGTTACTTATCCCTCTACGCATGGCGTATTCGAGTCTGAAATAAGGCAGATCACAGCGATGATCCACGAAAACGGCGGGCAAGTTTATATGGACGGGGCAAATATGAATGCACAAGTCGGATTGACAAATCCGGCAATAATTGGAGCAGATGTTTGTCATTTGAATTTACATAAGACCTTTGCCATACCTCATGGAGGAGGCGGACCCGGAGTTGGACCTATTTGTGTTGCGGCTCATTTGGCTGAGTTTTTACCGTCAAATCCTGTTGTGAAGACAGGTGGGAAAAATGCCATTACCGCTATTTCGGCTGCTCCCTTTGGTTCGGCTCTCGTAGATTTGATCTCTTATGGTTATATCAAAATGTTAGGTAGAGATGGTTTGCAAAAAGCCACTGAAACGGCTATTTTAAATGCCAATTATTTAAAAGCGCGTCTGGAAAAATATTTCCCGATATTATACACCGGTGAAAATGGATTCGCGGCACATGAAATGATCGTCGACCTCAGAGAATTTAAAGAAAAAGGGATTGAGGTTACGGATGTAGCGAAGCGTCTGATGGATTTTGGGTTTCATGCGCCAACCGTATCATTCCCTGTTGCCGGTACTTTGATGATCGAGCCTACTGAGAGTGAAAATAAATTAGAATTGGATAAATTCGTGGATTCGATGATCCAGATCAGAAAAGAGATCGATCATTATGATGGAGGTGATTCTGTCTTGAAGAACGCACCACATACGCTTCAAATGATTACGGCAGATGAATGGAATTACAGTTATTCCAGAAAAGATGCAGCCTACCCGCTCGACTTTGTCTCTCAAAATAAATATTGGCCAAGGGTGAGAAGGGCAAATGAAGCACATGGGGATAGAAATTTGATCTGTACCTGTAATCCGATCGAGGACTATATGGAAGAAACTGTATAAAAAAAACAGAGGATAATATTAAAAAGCGAGGCGACTCGCTTTTTTTTTTGGTACAATGATGCTTTGTTCTAATCGCAATGGATAGGTACAAATTTAGCAAAATTGAAACCTATGGAAGATGATCATTGCACAATATTAAATAGATCAAGGTTTATTTTCCAAATTTTTGCCAAAATTTATATTCTGATTAGGGTGAAAATTGTATTTTTGCATCTCTTTTAAAACACTGACATCTGATGAAGAAAATAACAAAAGAAACTTATATCAACTGGTATAGAGACATGCTTTTTTGGAGAAAATTTGAAGACAAATTAGCTGCAGTTTATATACAACAAAAGGTTAGAGGTTTTTTACATTTATATAACGGTCAAGAAGCTGTTTTGGCCGGTGCTTTACATGTGATGGATCTGTCAAAAGACAAGATGATCACCGCCTACAGAAATCACGTGCAACCTATTGGAATGGGTGTAGATCCTAAAAGGATCATGGCAGAGTTATACGGTAAAGTAACGGGTACTTCTCAAGGTATGGGAGGCTCTATGCATATTTTTTCAAAAGAAAAAGGGTTTTATGGAGGTCATGGTATTGTAGGGGGACAGATTCCTCTGGGTGCCGGCATCGCTTTTGCTGATAAATATTTTGGCAGAGACGGGGTAACGATCACCTATTTTGGTGATGGAGCTGCACGTCAGGGTTCATTGCACGAAACTTTTAACATGGCCATGGCATGGAAACTGCCTGTGGTTTTTGTGGTAGAGAATAATGGTTACGCCATGGGTACCTCAGTAGAAAGAACAGCGAACCATCCTGATATCTGGAAATTGGGTTTAGCTTATGAAATGCCTAGTGAACCGGTTGATGGAATGAATCCTGTGAAAGTTGCTGAAGCAATGGATAAAGCCATCTCTCATGCCAGAAAAGGAAACGGACCGAGTTTCTTAGAAATGAAAACCTATCGTTATCGCGGACACTCCATGAGTGATGCTCAAAAATACAGAACCAAGGACGAAGTGGCCGAGTATAAAAAGATCGATCCGATTACCCAGGTTTTAGAAGTAATTCAGGAGAAAAAATACCTGACAGATAAAGAGATCAAAGCGATCAATGACGAGGTCAGAGATCTTGTCAATGAGTGTGAAAAGTTCGCAGAAGAATCACCGTATCCTGAAAAACAACAATTGTACGATATGGTATACGAGCAAAAGGATTACCCTTTTTTGAAACACAGACTTTAAAAAAATAGCTAAGCAGATCAAAATAATTAAGAAAAATCAATTATGGCCGAAATTATAACTATGCCCCGTTTGAGTGATACAATGACTGAAGGAGTTGTTGCAAAATGGCTTAAAAAAGTGGGTGAAAAGGTGAGTGAAGGAGATATCTTAGCCGAAATAGAAACTGATAAAGCCACTATGGAATTTGAATCTTTCCATAACGGTGAGTTGCTTTATATAGGAATAGAAGAAGGTAAAACAGCTCCTGTTGATTCGGTGATCGCTATTATTGGTAAATCAGGGGAAGATTATAGGTCTCTTTTGGATGGAAAAAATGAAGAAAAGGTAAAGGTAGAGGAAGAGAGAACGGAAGCTCCTGTGGAGGTTGTGGTGGAAGAAAAATCTGTTCAGTTAGCAACTCCTGAAGGAGTTGAGGTGATTACCATGCCTAAGTTGAGCGATACGATGACGGAGGGAACCGTGGCAAAATGGTTAAAAAAAGTGGGTGATCAGATCAATGAAGGTGATATTTTGGCTGAAATTGAATCAGATAAAGCCACCATGGAGTTTGAATCTTTTCACCAGGGAACTTTGCTTTATATAGGTATTCCGGAAGGAGGTACGGCCAAAGTTGATAGTGTTTTAGCGATGATAGGAGAAAAGGGAACTGACGTTTCTTCTTTTGTGTCTGCCTTATCTTCTAAACCCGCCGAGGTTAAAAGAACTGAAGCAAAGATAGAAAGCCCTGCGCCTTCAACGCAACTAAGTACGAGTCCGGCGCCTGCACCCCAGGCACAACCTTTAGTGAGTCATGGAGAGAAAGGTGGGCGAGTGGTTGCTTCTCCTTTGGCCAAGAAATTGGCGCAGGAAAAAAATATCAATTTAGACCGCGTTCAGGGAAGTGGAGAAGGTGGAAGGATCATCAAAAGAGATGTAGAGAATTTTGTAGAAGCGGGTCCCGCTGTTTCAAATAAGCCATTTGTGCCCAGGGGGCAAGAGAGTTTTGAGGAAGTTCCCAATTCTCAAATGAGGAAAGTAATCGCGAGAAGATTAGCAGAATCTAAATTTACAGCTCCGCATTATTATTTGAATGTGGAGTTCGATATGGACAATGCCATCTCATTCAGAAATCAATACAACTCACTGCCCGATACCAAAATTTCGTTTAATGATATCGTCATTAAAGCAACGGCATTGGCGCTAAAACAGCATCCACAAGTAAATTCTCAATGGTTTGATGATAGAATGAAGATCAATCATCACGTGCACATTGGTGTGGCTGTTGCAGTGGAGGATGGACTTTTGGTACCTGTTTTAAAATTTGCTGATGAACAATCCTTAACACAAATTGGTTCTGCCGTAAAGGATTTTGCAGGAAGAGCTAGAAATAAAAAATTGGCCCCAAATGAAATGGAAGGAAGTACCTTTACGATTTCAAACCTTGGGATGTTCGGTATAACTGATTTCACCTCGATCATTAATCAACCGAACTCAGCTATTCTTTCTGTTGGAGCCATTGTGGAAAAGCCGGTTGTCAAAGAAGGAAAGATCGTGGTGGGAAATACCATGAAATTAACTTTGGCTTGTGACCATAGAACGGTAGATGGCGCAACGGGAGCATTATTTTTACAAACACTAAAAGGATATATAGAGAATCCAATAACCATGTTATTGTGATAACAATAGAAGTCATATAAAAAAAGGCCGGATAAATGATCCGGCCTTTTTTGTTTCATCAATGATTATTTTGTGAGCTATTCAGAAACATTTTTAAGACTTAACCCGTCGTAGGTGAGTATATAAATACCATGATTTTCCAGACCCCCGCCCGGATTGTCGGCATAGTTGAATTTATTCCATATACGTTCAGAATAACCTTGGTCCTTTAACTCAACTGACTCTTCAGAAAGTCTGACCAACATGTCGTAAGTCAGATCAAAGCCTTTGATACTGTATTCTGAAGGAAAGCCATTGTATTTTTGCAGGTAGTTCTTTGAGAATTGTTGAAAATGTTTGTTCTCATAATCTTGGAAAGAATAGGAGGGATAGTGAAATTTAATACGAGCAAGTTTTCTATTGTCGATCTTTTCATAAACCTTGCCCATATCAAAGGCAAAGAGAGTTAGGTTAATATCTTCGGGCAATACGCCAATATTTTGTACAACATCTGCCGTTAACACTTCATTCTGCGTTACCAATACGAACCACACTTCTTCTTCGGGAACCAATCCTTCTTTTAACCTTTCACTGGTAATGTAACCTTTTTTAGATTGAATGATCTTGATCTTTTGTTGAGGGATCTTCTGCTGCAATTGATTCACCACATAGTTCAAATGCTCACTATTTTTTTCATCGTGAATCAAAATCACTTTCTGACCATTATACTTTTTTATAATGAACCTGATCATCTCTTTTTCAAGTTGCTCTACTTGAGGTGTTGCCTGAATGACCCGAGGATTTTTAATATGCATATGGCTTTTTTCAGACAAAGGTGAAACCAACCAGACACTGTCTTTCTTGATATCGTTAGACACAGCTTCCATGACATTCAGATACATGGGGCCGATCAGCAGATCAAAATCTTTTAAATTATTTCTTTCGGCAATTTTCCTGCTGACAGCAACACTTTTTTCTGTATCAAAAGTGCTTGTTCTTATATGCATGCCTCTCCTTTTAAGCGAATCCAGGGCCATCATAGCGCCGAAATAAAAATCGGTCGTAGCATTCATCAATCGGTCGCTTTCCAGATTTAAACTGTCTTTTTTACTCATAAATGGAAAAAGAAAAGCGAGCTTTATTTCTTTACCGCGAACTTCGGGTTCTGCAAACTGATCGCTGTTCAGCACAACTGCCCTTTGCGATATTTTGATCAACATGCCCTCTTTTAAACCGTCTTTTAATTCGGGATTTTCCTTGATCAATTCTTCTTGTGGAATTCCGTAAAGTTTAGAAATACTAAAAATGGTTTCTCCCTTTTTCACTTCATGTACCGAAAATCCATCTTCAATAGCCGTTTTTCCTTCGGTTGGCAGGTAGATGATGTCGTCAATTTTTAAACCCTCTACACTATTTGGATTGATCTTCTCTAACTCTTCAATAGAAATGTTATTTTGTTTAGCGATGCTGAATTTTGTGTCTTTTGGTCTTACCAAATAAGGTTTAAATCCATCCATCGCCATAGGATTTTCTACTTTTGCCAAGGGTATTTTCAGGATTTGACCAATTTGTAAGCCCTCAGAAAGTAAAAAGGGATTGTTGTTTTTTAAAGAACTGGTCGATACTTTAAATTGAGAACTTATACCGTAAAGCGTTTCTTTCGCCAAAACTTCGTGATAGACAAAACCATCAACAACAATGTCTTTGGGTGTGACAACTTCCGTATCAAAATTCCGGACATCTTTACTGGCATTGTAAGCCTTGTTTGGAATGACGATCACCTGATCGTTCGCCAGTTTACCGGTCACATCAGGATTTAATTTTAGAATATCATTTTTATCTATGCCCAGTGCTTTGGAAATACTTTCCATAGACTCTCCGTTTTTTACTTTATAGGTGGTGTATTTTTTCTGCTGTGCAAATAGAGCAGAGTTACAGAGAAGTAATAGAAGTAGGATGCGAAAAAAATTCATAGGTCGCTTGTCATTTTTAAGTTCGTTAATTATTCCCATTCAATGGTAGCAGGTGGTTTAGAGCTGATATCATAAACGACCCGGTTCACCCCTTTTACCTGATTAATGATCTTATTAGAGGTTTCCTGTAAAAATTGATAAGGCAGATCTACCCAATCGGCTGTCATACCATCTGTGGAACTGACAGCTCTTAAGGCAACCACTTTCTCATAGGTCCTTTCATCGCCCATTACCCCTACAGAATTTACGGGTAGCAAAATAGCACCCGCTTGCCACACGTCATTATAGAGATTCCATCTTTTTAATCCATCGATAAAAATAAAATCGACTTCCTGCAGAATTCGCACTTTTTCTGCGGTTATATCGCCTAAAATTCTAATAGCCAAACCGGGTCCGGGGAAAGGGTGTCTTCCCAGTAACTCTTCGTCAATACCCATAGACCTGCCTACACGTCTGACCTCATCTTTAAAAAGCATTCTCAAGGGCTCAACAATTTTTAATTTCATAAAATCCGGCAAACCACCCACATTATGGTGAGATTTGATGGTTGCAGAAGGGCCTTTGACAGAAACAGATTCGATCACATCGGGGTAGATAGTCCCTTGCCCCAACCAGGTCACATTTTCTATGCGATGTGCTTCATCATCAAAAACATCGATAAAGGTATTTCCAATGGCTTTTCTTTTTTCTTCCGGATCCGACTTTCCCCTCAGTTTTGCGAGGAATCGGTCACCTGCATCGACACCTTTCACATTCAGGCCCATGTGCTTGTATTGATCCAGCACATTCTCAAATTCGTTTTTGCGCAACAAGCCATTATTCACGAAGATACAATACAGATTTTTTCCGATGGCCTTGTCCAATAAAACGGCTGCTACGGTAGAATCTACGCCGCCACTTAAACCCAAAACCACCTTGTCGTTCCCGAGTTTTTCTTTTAATTCAGCGACAGTTGATTCTACAAAAGAATCAGGTGTCCAGTCCTGTTCTACTTTGGCAATATGGACCAAAAAGTTTTTCAGCAATTTCATACCATCGCTGCTGTGATAGACTTCCGGATGAAACTGAATGGCGTAAGTTGTTTCCCCTTCTATTTTATAGGCAGCATTGTGTACATCATGTGTACTGGCAATTTTCTTGAAATGCGCAGGTAAAGAGGTAATGGTGTCACCATGACTCATCCATACCTGTGAACCTTCATGGATATCGTGAAAAAGGGCTTCGTTTTCTTTAATATAGGATAAGTTGGCCCGGCCGTATTCTCTTACCTTAGAGGGCTCTACTTTACCTCCGAAATTTTGCGCCATATACTGCGCCCCATAGCAGACGCCCAAAAGAGGAATTTTACCTTTTATCTGCGATAGGTCTGGGTGCGGGGCATCTTTTTGATGCACCGAAAATGGTGATCCCGATAAGATAACGGCTTTAAAATCAGCTATATCTTCAGGAATATGGTTATAAGGGAAAATTTCGCAAAAAATATTGAGCTCTCTTACTCGTCGGGCTATCAGTTGCGTGTACTGTGAGCCGAAATCCAGGATTAGTACTTTGTGTTGCATCCGCAAAAATAATATTTAATAATTAAAAATGGAGTTAAAATGATTTTCCTTTTTTGAATATATATACCTCTAAAGGTCAATCATGTTGACCAATCTGAGACGAATTTGCACCATATCCGATAATTCAATAAAGTATTTTATTATTTTTATATCAGATATAAAGCTTTTATCTAGTACTAACCTAACCTAATCTTAACATGAAAACATTAAGAACAAGCCTGTTGACCTTTATTTTGGTCGTATTTTTTACAAATGCTTATACCCAGGAAATCGAACATAAGGGTGGAGAAGAAACGCAGGAACATGAGAACTTTGAAAAGTATCATAAAGAAAAAGAGGAAGCCAAACATTATGTCACTTTTTTACTCGGGCATGCCCACATCAGTACGGCTGTGAAAGACGGAAAGGACAATGAATGGTTAACGATCCCTTCATTAGGCCTTTATTATACCTATAGATTTAATGAAAAATGGGGGCTCGGAATAGAAACAGAAATGCTTTTGGAAGTATTTGAAGTCGCAGGTTCGAAAGGCGGGCACGACGGAGGAGAGCTGGAAATTGAAACCATTGAGCGGGAAAGACCCGTATCGGTGGCCCTTATGGGATTTTATGAATTACATCACCATTTAATTTTGGCGTTTGGAGCCGGGGGTGAATTTACAAGAGAAGATAGTTTTGCTTTGATCAGGTTGGGCGTAGATATTCCGATCATTGAGAAATATGGATGGGAGGTATTCGGGACTTTTAAATACGATATAAATATAGATGCCTATAACAGCTTTAACCTCGGTATTGGTATTTCTAAGCTCTTTTAGAAAAATAGTGCGATGAAATATTTTAGAGACTATATTATTTATGGTTCTTCTTTTATGCGCTTTTTTGAGTTCTGCTCAGGAAGATGCAAAAAGTGCAGAAGACCTGGCTAAACAATTAGCTAACCCCGTAGCTTCCTTGATCAGCGTACCCTTTCAAAACAATTTTGATTTTGGTATGGGACCGGAAGAAGTGGGGACCCGGTATAATTTGAACATACAGCCGGTTATTCCTATTTCACTGAATGAAGATTGGAATTTGATCAGTAGAACAATCATTCCAATCATATCCCAAAATGATGTTTATTTTGATGGCTCAAGTCAATCAGGATTGGCTGATGTGGTGCAAAGTGTATTTTTTTCTCCAAAAGAACCTACTAAAAGAGGTTTGATCTGGGGTGCCGGACCCGTTTTTCTTTTACCCACGGCTACCGAGGATTTTTTTGGGGCAAATAAATGGGGTATTGGACCAAATGCAGTTGCTTTAAAAGTTCAAGGACAATGGACATTTGGAGCACTGGCAAACCATATTTGGTCATTCGCAGGAAGTGGTCAGAACACCATTAATGCCACATTTTTTCAACCTTTTTTAACCTATGCAAAACCAAGTGGCGTATCCTATACGATTGCTTCTGAAAACACCCAGGATTGGGATAGAGATTATTTTGGAGGACTTGTAGGAGTTTACGTGGCCAAGGTGACCAGTATAAACAAACAATTGCTTCAATGGAGTATAGGTCCTAAAGTATATTATGGCAATAATCCAATTATCCCAACTTGGGGTATAAGAGCAAATATCATTGCCCTTTTTCCTAAATAAGCTTGAATTTGTTTTGTCGACAATGATAAATTATCATTTTTTTTGCCACAAATTTTTGGTTATGGACGAGAATTGAGTGCTTTTTTGTTTTATCTGTATTAATACAAATGCTGTGCTAAAGTCTTGAAACATTCCTCTATTTTTGTTTAGTTTTTAGCCTTTGCAGAAAATCACTTTTAAAGAACTTTAAAATTTAGAAATGGCAATTATTGTAGCTATTAAGCACGACACCTATTATAAGTACGACCGATTGATCAACATGGGTTCTCATGTGATCAGGCTAAAACCGGCACCGCACAGCAGAACAAAAATTCATTCCTATTCTTTGAATATAGAGCCTAAAGAACATTTTATCAACTGGCAACAAGATTCTTTTGGCAATTATTTGGCCAGGGTGGTCATGCAGGAAAAAGTGAAGGAATTCAAAGTAGAGGTGGAGGTTGTTGCTGAAATGACGGTGATCAATCCATTTGACTTTTTTGTGGAAGAATATGCTGAAAAATTCCCATTTAAATATACGGCTCAAGACAGTAAAGAATTAGCGCCCTATTTAGAAATAGCAGAAGATGGACCTTTATTAAAGGAATGGGTGAAAAAAATGGAGAGGTTCAAGGGGAGCTCCATTGTAGATTTTTTGGTCTCCGTCAATAGAGAATTGAACAAGGAGATCAATTATACGGTAAGAATGGAACCGGGTGTATTTACCTGTGAAGAATCACTGATCAAAAAACTGGGATCTTGCAGAGATTCCTCTTGGTTATTGGTTCAGACCATGCGTCATTTGGGCTTGGCCGCTCGTTTTGTTTCGGGTTATCTCGTGCAATTGAAAGCAGATCAAAAAGCCATAGACGGTCCATCCGGAACAGAAAAAGATTTTACAGATTTGCATGCCTGGTGTGAGGTCTATGTTCCCGGAGCAGGGTGGATCGGTCTTGATCCTACATCGGGATTATTGGCCGGAGAAGGACATATTCCTTTGTGCTGCACGCCTTCACCTTCCAGTGCAGCCCCAATTTCAGGTACTTTAGACCCTTGTGAGGTAGAATTCTATCATCACAATGAAGTGATACGAATTCATGAAGACCCGAGGGTAACTAAACCCTATAGTGATCAGCAATGGGCAGAAATTATGGGATTAGGAGAGCATGTGGATAAGAAACTGGTAGATGGGGATGTCAGATTAACGATGGGGGGTGAGCCTACTTTTGTTTCCATTGATGATATGGAATCTGAGCAATGGAATACAGCCGCCGATGGTAAAGAAAAACAGCAATTATCCAATCGTTTAATTCATCATTTAAGTAAAAGCTTTGGTCATGGTGGTTTGTTTCATTACGGTCAAGGAAAATGGTATCCGGGCGAACCAACCCCACGCTGGCAAATGGCCTTATACTGGCGTAAAGACGGACAACCGATCTGGAAAAATAAAGCATTACTAGCTGATTTTAGTGAAGAGGGAAAATATACCTATAAGGATGCTAAGCGTTTTATGGATTTGCTCACCAAAAAGCTCGGTGTAGCTGAGAGCAATGTGATGCCCGGGTATGAAGATGCTTTTTACTATTTATGGACAGAAAGAAAGTTACCGAAAAATATTGATCCGCTGCGCATTAATTTGAATGATTCTTTAGAGCGACAAACCCTGATGGAGCAATTAGATCGTGGCTTAGCTGATCCGGCAGGCTATGTGCTGCCCATGCAATGGGCTTATCAAAAAGATGGATGGATCAGTTATCCCTGGGAATTTCGAGGGGAAAAATTAATGTTGATTCCCGGTAATTCTCAAATGGGTTATCGTTTGCCTCTGGATTCACTTCCATTCATTCCCGAAAAGAAAAGACCTAAACCCGTTGAACGAAGTCTGTTTGAGAAAGAAGCTCTTTTGGGAGATTTTCATCAACGGGTCTTAGATCGATCAAAAGAAAAACCAGACTATGCCATTCCGGAAGAGATATTATCACCACATATCTATGAGGCTCCGATAGAAGAAGGAAAGAAGGAAAAACGAACTGCCATTTCAGGAAAAAGAAGAAGAAAAAGATGATTTTGAACCTGAATTTGAGTCTTTTACCATTAAAACAGCGCTAGTCTCTGAAATTAGAAACGGTAAGATCCATCTGTTTTTACCACCGGTAGATTATATTGAGCATTACCTGGATCTGCTTGCTGCAATTGAGTTAACAGCAGAAGAATTGCAGATGCCCGTTGTTATTGAGGGATATGCGCCACCCAAAGATAATCGGATAGAAAAATTAATGGTCACACCCGATCCGGGTGTCATCGAAGTAAATATGCATCCGGCCAGATCATGGAAGGAGTTGGTGTACAATTACAATGAATTATTCGAATCTGCCCTTCAAAGCAGGTTAGGTTCTGAAAAGTTTATGTTGGACGGAAAGCATACGGGAACAGGGGGAGGAAATCACATTACCTTAGGGGGCGAATCACCAGCAGATTCTCCCTTGTTGCGCAGACCCGATCTTTTGAGAAGTATGATCACCTTTTGGCAGCATCATCCCGGTTTGAGCTATTTATTTTCAACCGCATTTATTGGTCCTACCAGCCAATCTCCGCGTGTAGATGAGGGCAGGCAGGAGATGTTGTATGAACTTGAAATTGCTTTTGATCAGATCCCTGAACCCGGCGAAGGGGAAATTCCTTTTTGGCTGGTCGATCGATTATTGAGAAACTTGCTCATCGACCTTACGGGAAATACCCATAGAGCAGAATTTTGTATCGATAAATTATACTCGCCGGATTCGTCGACGGGTAGATTGGGGATTCTGGAATTGCGAGGCTTTGACATGCCACCCAGCAAACAAATGTGCCTCGTACAACTCTTGTTGATCAGAACCCTGGTGGCTTGGTTTTGGGAAAAGCCTTATAAAGGTAAACTGGTTCGTTGGGGTACAGAATTACACGATAAATTTATGACACATCATTTTGTGCGAGAGGATCTCAAGGATGTTGTGGATCAATTGAATGAAGCGGGATATCCATTTGATATCAATTGGTTAGAGCCCTTCTTCGAATTCCGTTTTCCACATGTAGGCAGGGTTAAGTTCAAAGAGGTTGAACTGAGCTTAAGAACAGCTATTGAACCCTGGAATGTACTGGGTGAGGAAATGTCAAGTTCAGGTACGGCCAGATTCGTAGATTCTTCGGTAGAGCGGATTGAGGTAAAGGCTAAGGGACTAACCAGTGAGCGTTATGCGATTCTTTGCAATGGGATTCGCATCCCGATGACCAATACAGGAACTAAAGGTGAAGCGGTTGCTTCTGTTAGGTATCGAGCCTGGCAGCCGCCCTCTGCATTACATCCTAATTTAGAAGTTGATACACCCTTGGTGTTTGATATTTTTGATCTATGGGTAGGTAAATCCGTCGCAGGATGTACCTATCATGTTTTCCATCCGGGTGGAAGGGCTTATGATACTTTCCCCGTGAATAGTTTTGAAGCTGAAGGCAGAAGAGAGTCTCGTTTTTACAACGAAAATCACACACAAAGCGTCTATATGCCCGCTAGATATAAGTACCGAAGTAAAGCGCTATATATTGGAAAAAGAAGTTGAAACAGGTCAACCAGTGGCGCTGACTCCAAAGTTTATAGAGCCCGATCCGGAATATCCACATACTTTCGATATCAGAAAATATAAGCTAAAGAAATAAAGATATAAGTTCTTGTGTATTTTGACGAAATTCTGTCAATTCGATTGAATTCCAGGAGTGAAATGCGTGGTCCGGAAGTCTCTGGATTGTATGGGTCATCATAATTTTAGCCTATAATTTAGTTCTCGATACGATTTTTTTGATCAAAAAATCACTCGAACTGACCTTATTCAAATTGGTTAAAGTCATCATACACAAGTGGTAAGGTCTATTCTTCCTCTATATGGAGAAAATCAGGGAGATCATTGGCAGCATCAATGAGCATTTGATTCCATTTCACCGAGGTGGTTTTTAACTCTTCTTCCACTTTTCGAAATTCCTGGATTTCGAAAGTACCGTTGCGATACAAAGCAAAATCTAAGGGAAAATCAACATCACTGGCATTTTTAAAGGTAGCATCGAAGGATAAAAATGCCACTTTAATGGCCAGGTCAAAGGTGATCTCCTCGTGTAACAACCTCCTCAAAATAGACTTACCAAAACCGGTATTGCCGATTACTGTATAAGGCGATTCGTCCGATGCCTCTACCCAATTACCTTCCGGGAATATTAAAAAAATGGTCGAACGCTTATCTTTGAAACATTGACCGCCGATAATAAAATGCGCATCGAAAATGAATTTACTTTCTTGAAGAGATTCGAGATCTTCGGCCCTTACCTGTTTGACAATTTTTCCCAGCAGATTTGCCACCTGGTATAATTTATCTACTTTTTGCGATGCGAGTTCATCTTCGAATAAATGAATTACTTTATCTCTGATAGAGCGCAATCCGGATGACATGATAAAAAAGGAATATTTGCCATTTTGAAATGTCTGAATTTTTTTTGAGGTCGATACACCTAATCCGCTGCTGATACGCGTATCTGATAGGGCCACAACCCCTGCTTTACTTTTTATAGCTACACAAAATGTCATATTTATTGATTCGTTATTGTCACTGCATGAATACTTTTTTGCACCCCGACCGTTTCTAAGATACCAATAATTGGACTACAATCACGGAAATCACAACCATGTGCAATTTTAATATAATGATGGTCTGCAAGCAAATGATTGGTTGCATCAAACCCAACCCATCCTGCTTCTGGAATAAACACTTCTACCCAGGCATGTAACTGACTTGTACCAATATATTCTTCACCTTGATCGAGATAACCACTTACATATCTCGCGGGAATTTTATTTTGACGACAAACGGTTAGGAAAAGATGAGCGTAATCTTGGCAAACACCTTTTTTAAGGTATAGTACCTGTTCTATAGCTGTATTCACATCTGTACTATTAGGTGAATATTCTAAGAGCTCAAATATAAACATATTTAGTTCCAAAAGATATTCGAGTAACATTTTTTCACCTGAATATTTTGGGAATGAAATAGGAACGTGATCCGGCATTTTAGTCAGCTCTGTTGAAAGCAAAAACCTGTGGTGTTCAATTTTGAATTCCAAGGAATTTAATAGCTCAAACTCCTGGATGGGAGTCAACGTACTAACAGGAAACGGATTGTTTTTTTCTTTTTTAACAATCGCAGAAAGTTTAAACCAGAATTCAGAAATCGACTGTTTTGAGTAGTATTGAATCAGATCAAAACCAAAAGAATTTTTTGAAAAATGAGCCTCCTGGTCAAGGGAACATTCTATTTTTAGCTCTTCAACGATTTGTCCGGAATATATGTTAGGAAGCACTAATAACTGAAAATTTGCTTTTTTAACAGGTGCGGTATAGGTGTTTTTAATATGGTAAGCAAGCTGATAGACTTCCATTAATAGGTAAGGTATTTCTTCTCTATTTCTGAACAAATAGTCGTTATTTTTTCTTGCGTATCGTTTAGCAATCCGTAAATATCATCTTTATAATCGTCATAGGTAAGGTAATTATATTTCTCATTTAGTTTACCGATTTTAAAACTGATGGAATTCGGATTTGAGCTTTCATTCCGAATGAGTTTTTTGATATACTTTCTGATACCGTTTAATGAAAATGCCAGAGATCTGGGGCAATTCGGATTGACAATTAAAAATTCAAGTACCTGTTTCGAATTTGGTGTTTTGGCATAATATTTCCTGTTCATATCGAAGGATTCAGTGCATCGAAGCAAAGTTGTCCATTCAAAACTGAGTTCGGTAACGGGTATTCCCGATTGTTCAATTTTGTAAATATCGTGCAATTTCGCATTGATGATTCTGATCACTTGAAGAACTCTTTCAGTATACATCCCTAAAAGTATAACAGCCCATTCTTCATCGTGAAGTAGAGAATCATAAATTTTAACGCGTAAAATGGAGGTCTGATCCAATACCATTTGGCTGAATTCGTAAAACCCCGTGGTTAAATATTTCTCGACCGGATAGTCATTCACCAGGTGGTAGAACCTGTTGAGATTCTCCCATAACCCTGTAGAGATGGCGTTTCTGGCACCTCTTGCATTTTCTCGGGCAAAAGTGATGTTACTGAGTATTGAATTTGAATTTTCAGGATCCAAACCGATTTTATAAAGTACCTCTTCTTCTTTTTGGTATTCAAAATCAAAGATGCCGGTCATATAAAGCATGGAATCGAGGACAAAATTTCGATCGTAAGTTTCCAGAATGGGCGCATCTAAGGATGAAAAATAGATCTCTTTACTATATCTGGCGATATGTTCGGCCCTTTCAATATATCGGCCCATCCAATATAAATTATTTGCTACTCTCGATAACATAGTTTTCTTTTTGAAATTATATGGCTAATCTAATACCCAAGTATCTTTTGAGCCTCCTCCTTGAGAAGAATTGACAATAAGGTTTCCTCTTTTAAGGGCTACCCTGGTCAAACCTCCTTTTAAGATATAGTTTTTATTTTTCCCCATCAAACTAAAAGTTCTTAGGTCTATATGGCGCGGTTCAAATTCTTTGGTTTCTTCTACATAGGTAGGATGTACAGAAAGACTCATGATCGGTTGCGCGATATATTTGCGTCTATCAGATTTTATGCGAACCTTCACTTCTTCTATTTCCTCTTTGGTCAACCTGGTTCCAATTGAAATGCCATACCCGCCCGATTCATCCACCGGCTTAACCACCAGTTTATCAATGTTTTCGAGAACATATTTAAAATCGCTCTCCTTTTCACAATGGTAGGTTTGTACATTATTCAAAATGGGTTCTTCACCCAAGTAATATTTGATGATGTCCGGCACATAATGATATACGGCTTTATCGTCTGCTACTCCCGTTCCCGGTGCGTTGGCCAAAGTCACGTTACCGGCCCTATAGGCACTCATGACACCCGGAATACCTAGCATAGAATCTTTTCTAAACACCAAAGGATCAATAAATTCATCATCCACGCGGCGATAGATGACATCTACTTTTTTAGGACCATAAATGGTTTTCATATAAACGATGTCTTTATCAACAAAAAGATCTCTTCCTTCTACCAGTGGTATGCCCATTTTTTGCGCTAGAAAGGAATGTTCGAAATAGGCAGAATTGTACATGCCGGGCGTAACGACCACCACAGTGGGGTTATCTGTATTTTTTGGTTTAACGGTTTTCAAGATCTCCAACAATTCTTCCGGATATTGATAAACTGTTTTTGTCTTTAACTTGTTGAACAAATCAAAGAATGATTTTTTTAAGGCCATTCTGTTCGATAGGACATAACTCACCCCTGATGGACATCTTAAATTATCTTCTAAAATATAATATTCTCCATCGACATGTTTAATGAGATCGGTTCCCGAAATATGTGTATAAATACCTCCTTCGGGTTTAAAACCTTCCATCTCTTTCAAATAATTTTTCGAAGAAAAAATAAGATCCGCAGGGACAATTTTATCTTTCAAAATCTTCTTATCGTGATAGATATCCGCTAAAAAAAGATTGATCGCTTTGTTTCTCTGAATGACACCTGTTTCAAGTTTATTCCATTCTTTGTTGGGAATGATTCTGGGGAAGAGGTCAAACGGGAAAATACGCTCATCAGCTTTTTTATTTTCGTTGTAAACCGCAAAGGTGATACCCTGATTAAAAAAGGCAGTTTTTACCTCATTATTGATGCGTTCAAAATCAACAAGACTAAATCGCTTAAATCGATCCAGCACATTTGAATAATGTGGGTATGATTTCTGATCTGTTTTAAAAACCTCATCAAAATGTCCCACTTCCATTTTATATAGATCTAATATTTTTTTACTCTTCTCATCCATGGTCTTAAAAAATTTAATCGATCATCTTTGGAAATAATGCATAAAAATATCTTTTTATTACAATAAAATCATTTTTTCGGGGTAAAATACAGGGGTGTGACTACAGAAATATCAATAAATTAAAAATTATCCCCATAAATTTTAAGGTATACAATTTTTTATTCATAAAATCTATAAATTATTGAAAGATTCACCCAGTCTTTTCTATCCCAAACATTTGATCACATTTAATGTATTGAAGATAACTTAAAATGATGGGCAAATGAACGTATATTATTTTCTGGATCGCGTATTTCTGCCTTTCTGTTGTTTTTCTTTATTGCGCACATAAATTAATTTATGTCTGCTTTTTGTACTCTCTCTCTGTTCAATATCAAATTTATCAATGGATTTAATGAGAGGTGTAAGTTTTTGAAAGCCAAAGTTCCGCGGGTCAAAATTTGGTTGTTTTTTTTGCAATAAACTGCCTACGTCACCTAAAAAGGCCCAGCCATCATCATCGGATAAATCATTGATAGAAGTGGCGATTAGGTTAATATCTTTTTGCGTAATCTTATCGATCGTATTTTTGTCAGCTTCTTTCTGACTTCCGGGTTCACTTGCCTTTGATTGGTTTCGCAAGATCTCAACATAAATGAATTTATCGCAGGCTACAATAAAAGGATTGGGCGTTTTTTTCTCTCCAATACCGATCACTTGCATCCCTGCCTCCCGAAGCCTGGTGGCGAGTCTCGTAAAATCACTGTCGCTGGAAACGATACAAAATCCATTTACTTTTTCAGAGTAGAGTATGTCCATGGCATCGATGATCATAGCTGAGTCGGTAGCATTTTTACCGGATGTATATCCGTATTGTTGTATAGGTGTGATGGCATTTTCCAGTAATAATTGTTTCCATTTAGACAAATGGGGCTTGGTCCAGTCGCCATAAATTCTTTTGATCGTAGGGTTGCCATATTTGGCGATTTCCTCCATCATTTCTTTGATACAATCAGAAGGGATATTATCGCCATCAATTAAAACGGCCAGGTTGAGGTTGTTTTCCATGAGTATTTTTCTATGTTTCGAAATTACATCAAATTTTTAGCTTATTTCTAATTGAAAGAAAAATTAAAAATGGATCAATTGCCATAAAGCAACTATTTTTTAAAGTAGGATATCACCGCAAGAATAAAAAAAAGCGAAGCGGCAATTAAAAAAACGAAGTAAAGAGAAGGAAACGACTTTTTAAAAGTTTGTGAAAGCAAAAAGAAAGCACCCGAAAGAAGGTATAAATAAAGTGGCTTGATTTGTTGAATAAAGTTCATTTTGAAAACATAGTTAAGACATACCTCACATAAAATTAGTAAAATATAGTAAAAGAATTCGAGTAATTGTGTTCGCAGCGATCTGCTTCCCCTCCTTTTAGGAGCCCGCCTGCCGTGGCAGGGGGTGGTCCGAAGTACCGGGGTGGTTAATCCTTTTAACAGCCTGCCTAGTGCAGGTTTTATTCTTTGTTCCTTATCCTATACTTGCCTTTCGTAGGGTTCCCATACCCATAAGGGCAGTAAAAGGGCAGTCAAATGCGTATGAGAGGCTATGGTAATTGCATCTAACCATGCGCTCTCAGTGCGCTCTCAGTGCAATCTCTCGTGCAATCTCAGTGCACTCTCAGTGCACTCTCAGTGCGCTCTCAGTGCACTCTCATCGAGGGGAGAGGTGGGGCTGCAGGAGGGAGGGGTAAGTAAGGAGAAGTTAGGAGGGAGAAGTTTGAAGTGGGAAGTGGCAGATTTAATGATAAATGTTGAATGATGAATTTTGAATGATTTGATTTCAATGGCTAAATGACGGTGATTGGAGAATTTAGAATTTAGATATTAGATATGAGATTTTAGATATCAGATTTTAGATTTGTCCTTATTCTTATTCTAGTCCTTTATCCTTGAGAATTGAGATTTTAGATGTGAGATGTGAGATGGCAGCCTTGCGGCGGGTTATGCGGTTATGCGGTAATGCGGTAATGCGGTGAAATGGTGAAATAGTGAAATGGTGCCTTGCAGGCAAGGATAAAATTCAAAGGATAAAGTATAAAGTTTAAAGTGGAACTACCTTTTGCCTTTAGTCTTTGTCCTTTAAACTTGCGGCTGGAAGAGATAGATGTAGATGGGCCAGTCTGTAGCTTATATAAGCCCGTAGGGCTTACCTATGGGTAGAAATTTGGTTTTGAGCTCATTTTTTATATTCTAGAGGGGAAGTATTGAGTATTGAGATTTTAGATGTGAGATGTGAGATGGCAGCCTTCGGCTGGGTTATGCGGTTATGCGGTAATGCGGTAATGCGGTGAAATGGTGAAATAGTGAAATGGTGCCTTGCAGGCAAGGATAAAATTCAAAGGATAAAGTATAAAGTTTAAAGTGGAACTACCTTTTGCCTTTAGTCTTTGTCCTTTAAACTCGCGGCGGGAAGTGGGAAGTTTTAGTTATTAGTATTGAGTATTGAGATATTAGATATGAGATGTGAGATGGCAGCCTTCGGCTGGTTATGCGGTTAAACGGTTATACAGGTTATGCAGTAATTCGTTTATTTTTGAACTTTATCCTTTAAACTTTGTCCTTGCTGCCGTAGGCAGCTGGTTATACAGTTCTCAATACTAATATCTAATATCTCAAATCTCACTATTCAATACTATTTCAAAAATAAGTACGATCTAAAGTATAGACCCTGATGCGTTTGTCTTCTTTGGATTTGACCGATCTGATCTGTGCTTCCTTTTCTCCGAATAAAGTTTGCAGCTTGATATTCAGGTCGTTGATCTTTTGCACTTTGAGTCGTTCATTATGTGCCGCACTGAATTGTTCTTTTTCTACGATCTTGAGGATCTCTGAAGAGGGCACTCTTTTAGCCGATAATAACAAGTTCAGGATCTCCATGGTTTCCTGATCACATTCGGTGAATTTATTTTTGTAATTCAATCCATTATTGAGGATAACCACCTTTTTTTTCTTTTTACTCAATTGAACCAGCCATTTACCCAGGAAAAATAAACCTGCAGCACCCAGTAAGTAGAAAATATAGGGAAGGTAACGTCTTGGGGAGCTGGTATAAAAAGTTGTTTCGTAGAGCTTTTCCCCTATAAATTGATCGGCGGGAACCAGCTTCATATAACCTGAATTGTCTCTGGGATAGGAATAAACGATCTTGTCATCGTACATCATATGAATATTGGAACCCCCCAATTTACTCACAACACTCCTTTTGTAAACCGTTAGTCGGTTATTTTCGGGATCTATTTCAAATACCTCATTGTCTTGAAAAATATATTTCCGGTTGCCCTGATCTGCTTCAAGGATGGACTGGGAGGCCCTGTTGGGCTGCCAGTTCGAGCTCCCGAGGTGAGTCCATTTTTGGTCTGTAAACGAGTACTGCCAGACCTCATTTGAACGAAGTCTTTTGATGCGATTCATGGGATCCAGCTTGAGCCCGTTAAAAAGGAAAAGTTTATCTTCTGTTTTTAAGGATCTGGGACTAAAGATCTTGGGTGCTTCAACTTTGTGATCCTTGTAACCTGCATATTCCCATTCGCGGGTCTCATCGCTGAAATAGGTAAAGATGTTGTGAATAGACCAAAACCCATACCCGCCATACCTGAAGAGCTTGTTGTCGTGTACAAAATAAGGCGCACCATTTTGCATTTTATGCAAATAGGACTGGTCGATACGCTGTATCGAATCATTTTTTAATTTGTAAACCAAACCTCCATCTGCCTGCAAAAAGTATACCTCGCCATTTTTTGTGATACCGTAACAGGTTTCAAAATGAAAGTCTTTTGCTCGCGTAAAAGGCTTGGAAATGCGCTCCATCGAATTGAGGTCGATGGTGAGGTAATGATCTTTAAGGAAATAATACATGCGGCGATTATCCACATCGGAAACTGCCGCACTGTACATTTCATTTGAATCTGTGATCAGCACTTCCTGACAGGGGCTCTTCAAAACCATAAAAAGCAACAGGACAAATAAGCTCAGGGATCTGAGATCACTGAAGCTATGCCATTGATAACCCCTTGTGCATGTTGATAAAATTCTGTCACTTCGAGTGAATTTCACGATTGAAATGAGTGAAATTTGTATCGAGCAGAAGAATTTTAGTCGATCAAAAAGTTCTCGATACGATTTTTTTATCAAAAAATCACTCGAACTGACATGGTTGATAGGATTTAAAATCATCATGCACAGCGGGTCTTTACAAAGTTGTTTTTAATGGATTCACGTTTGCTTTTTTAAAAATAGGTTTTGTTTAGCCTATATACCCTGATGCGTTTATCTTCTTTTGATTTGACCGATCTGATCTGCGCTTCTTTTTCATTGAATAGAGTTTGCAGCTTGATATTCAGGTCGTTGATCTTTTGCACTTTGAGTCGTTCATTATGGGCAGGACTGAATTGTTCTTTTTCTACGACCTTCAGGATCTCTGCGGAGGGCACTTCTTTTTTGCTGATCAACAGGTTCAGGATCTCCATACTTTCCTGATCGATTTCGGTGAATTTTTGCTTATAGCTCAGTCCGTTGCTCAACAATACCACCTTATTCTTCTTTTTTCGCCATGTAACAAACCCTTTAACAAGGAAAAACAAAAGTATCATGCCAAGCCCAAGGTAGAGGTAAGGGAGGAAGCGTTTCCAGGAACTGAGGTAAAATTTTCCTTCATAGGTCTTCTCGCCGATAAACTGACCTTTTGGAACTTTTGCCATATAGGTTGAATTCCCTTTGAGGTAGGAATAGACGATCTGATCCTCGTACATCATATGCATTTGTGCGTGCGCCAGTTTACTTACCGGGTTCTGTTCATAAATGCGCAGGATGTTTTTATCGAGGTCTATTTCCATGATCTGGTTGTCTTCAAAAATAAATTTTTGGTGATCGGCATCCAGTTCGCCAAAAGCTTCTGAGAATCTGTTCAATGCAAAATTTGAGTTGCCGAGATGGGTCCATTTTTCTTTTTCAAAAGAATAGCGCCAAACCTCTTTTGTGGGAAAGATCTTTATCCGGTCCATCGGATCCAGGGTCATCCCATAAAAAAAATATAAATAGTCTTTGGTTTGCCAGGTGAGTGTACTAAAGATCTCCGGTGCTTCCCGGCTGTGGTCTTTGTAGGCTTTGTATTCCCATTCTTTGGTGTCGTCACTGAAATAGGTAAAGATGTTGTGGATAGACCAAAATCCGTAGCCACCATAACGAAAGATCTTGTCATCGTGCACAAAGGCCGCAGCCCCATTTTGCATTTTATGTTCATAAGATTTGTCAATCCGTTGAATCGAGTCGTTTTTAAATTCATAGACCAAGCCCCCGAAATGGAGTAAAAAAAAGATTTTATGCATTTTTTACGATCGGAATAAAGGGTTCGAAATAAAAATCTTTATCTATGGTCAGCGGAGCAGATTTTCGCTCCATAGTCTTGAGATCGACGGTGAGGGTGTGATCTCTGAAAAAATAATACATCTTTTTATTTTCACGATCGGGTACTGCTTTATAGGAGTCCGGAGTCTCGCTGATCAGGACTTCCTGACAAAAGCCGGTGAGCGAGGCAAAAAACAGCCAAAAAAATAATCTCATTATTATGCGATAATATAATAAATACAATTTACAACATAATTTTGAACTGTCGATGTTTACTTTTCATGATTTTATGCATAAAGAAGTAAATCTTCAAAATAGCTTAAAATGACGGATGTAAATCTTTTTTTCCTGGAACTGTCTCAAAGCATTTCTAAAAAATCACTAAAGGAATCAAACCGGGTTTCTCTCGATCCGGCAATTCAGCATAATTTTTACGATTGCTCTTATGTACTAGATCTTTCAGAAGGTGAAATGAAACACCTCAGGGGTTTTGACACCTTGTTGGGATTTGATGAAGGAGAAATGGATTTGGCCAAGTTTTTTGATGGGATCCATCCGGATGATGCTCCTCTGGTACAACGGGTCATCTGCCTGGCTATTTTGCACAGCATGGAAAATCCTGACCCCAAAAGAACCTTTAAATTGATGATCACCTTCAGGCTTCGAAACAAGTTTGGAAAATATATCAGGGTTTTGAATAAGGCGGAAGTACTTGGCTTAGATCAAAACAGCACACCCATACAATTAATGGTTCACTTAAAAAATATCTCTTTTATGGATCAGGTAGGGGTACAGTGGGATTTTGTGGCAGCCGATCTGAACAGGGATGAATTTTTCAATGAAGTTTACGAACCTTACCGGGCATTTTTTACACAAAGAGAATTGGATATCATCAAAGAATTGGCTCAGGGTATCACCAATAATGAAATAGGGGGTAATTTGTGTATCAGTCCGCAAACCGTTGCCACCCATAGGAAGAACATATTAAAAAAAGCACAATGCCATACAGCCAAACAACTGATCAAACTTTGTAAGTCAATGGGTATTCTTTCCCCCAATACCCACTTTCTAAAAATACCCTCCTAGGGTATTTTTAGAAAGATTTACAGGGTCTAAATTTGCGCTGAGCAATGGGAAAGTTGTATGGGAGAGTTATAGCTGTCTTGTCATAACTCATATAATGTAATACAAATGGAGAAGGAACCTAACGAAATGCTTTTATTTCTGGCTCAGCTGCCTGATTCGTTCGACAAGATGGCAGAACGTAAAAAGGATTTCTACCGGTACAAAGAATTTGTTCCTCGCAGGGATGAGTGTTATTATGTACTGGATTTCAGTCGCAACAAAGTGACCTATGCCAAGGGTTTTTTAACTTCTTTAGGCTATGAAGACGAAAGCATAGATCTTCAAAAACTGATAGAGATCGTTCATCCCGATGACAGTACGCTCGTCAACCAGGTTAGCAAAGCCGCCATTCTCTATGCTATTGAACACCCTAATTCACCTGAGAACAATGTGCTCAGTATGACTTATCGGATCAAGAAAAATGATGGCAGCTACGCGAAGATCCTGAGTCAGTCGGTGATTTTACGAACCGATGAAAACGGATCAATGCTCAGTACTTTGGTCAAACATACCGACATCAGTTTTATAGACAGTTCTACCCACGTATTCTGGGAGTTTAAAGCCAAAGGCTTGAATAAGGCAAAATTCAGAAAACAAGTGTATGCCCCCTTTAATGGAATTTTTACCAAAAGGGAGTTGGAATTGATCAAATTGATCAGCAAGAATCTCAGCAATGCCGAAATCTCTGATCAAATGCACATCAGTCAGAACACTGTTGCCACACACCGAAAAAATATCCTGCGAAAATCCAATTGTCACAATGTGGCCGATCTGATCGAATTTTGTAAACGATACGGAATTTTATAATATCCGGGTTAGATATTAGATATAGATTGAGATTTGAGATTGCAGCCTTCGGCTGGTTATGCGGTTAAACGGTTATAAGGTTATGCAGTAATTCGTTTATTTTTGAACTTTATCCTTTAAACTTGCCTGCAGCTGGCAGGCTTTGTCCTTGCTGCCATAGGCAGCTGGTTATACAGTAATGCGGTGAAATAGTGAAATGGTGAAATAGTGTCTTGTACTGAAATAAGTTGACATAATTTTATTAGATCATCATCAAAGCGAGTTAAAAGTTTTTCGAAAAGTATCAATAGTATTTTCTTAGATTTTTTAACCACCCCGTCATTACATGACACCCCCTGTCTACCGATAGGCAGGCTCCTAAAAGGAGGGGACGGTGAATTAAGTATTTTTTAATGGTCACCTCACCTTTTTTGGACCACTCCTAAGAGGAGGAGAAGTTTTAAAATTAATCTCCAAATCATAGTTGGACATCAAACTATCCCCTGCTACCGTGCGATTGTTTCGCGTGGTCGTTTTGTCAGCTCGGGTAAGCCCAAGGCTTCGGGATTACTCATTATTATTTTGTAAAATTCATTAATACAAAATAGTCCTTTTAAACTGATGGTCTATTTGAACGCGGAGGCCCAGGGTAACGACATCGCTCGTTTTTAAACCAAAGGAATTATAGCCCTCGGCGAATCTTGCTTCGGCATAAAAATAGGCGATATGAAAGGGTCTGTATTCCGCACCCAAGATCAGATTTTTGACACCGAATTGATCACTGACAACTTTTCGGCCATAGGGCTCGATGAGGTCCTCGGTATCAGGATCGTAAAAATTATAACCACCCAGAACAGCGAATTCCTGCCATTTATATTTACCAAAAAATTCAAATCCTGTGGCGTCAAAGATCACCGTGGGGAATTCTTCGCCCCCGTCAGGTACAATGATCAATCCTTCAGTGAGATCTCCATTGCTTTGTTTGGCAAAAACAAAGCCGAGATCTAAATGTCTTGATCGATAAGAAATGCCGGTATTGTAATAAGTAGGATTTCCGGAAAGCCCAAGTACATTGGATTGCTCAATGAGTAGATCGCTGATATAGGATCTGTTAAAGGCTCCACCAATTCTTAGTCCTTTGAGTATTTCATACTGTGCACTCACCCCGAAACCGTCTATCCATTCATTATTGAAGGCATTTTTTGCCTGAGCCTGTAGTCCGAAAGTAAATTTACCCATCCTGTTTCGATAGATAACCGATTGATCGGCTCTTCCCGTTCCTGAACTTCCGCCATCTGTTCCGGCGTTATAGGTGGCGGAACCCTGTCCTCCAAATACGTTAAAAAGATCTGTATAGGAAGTTATATCGTAATAGACACTCCATTGTTTGCCCAAGGTCAGTCTTCCCCATTTACCAAAATCCATCCCTAAATAACCCAAGCGCGAATTGAAGACCTGATTTACCTGGTCCTTTTGTGCCACGAGAAATCCACCAGCTGTATTACCGTCCGAATTGAATTGAGAATTGCTTTTGAATAAATTCATTCCGAGTTCTATACCGGTAAAAAAAGTATATCCTCTTTTGTCTATTCCCAAATAAAAACCTATCCTTGAGGCATTTTCCTGAAATTCAATTTCCTGATTATAAAAAGCAAAATGACCTCTGAAACTGCCGTAAGGCATTATGGTCAATAGTATGGAATCTTTCTCTCTTTCTTCTGTTTGTGCCGATGTCATGAGCGAACAGAGGAGGAAGGAGCATGTGAGCAGAAAAAGTTTCATCAAGAGGACATGGTTATTTTGGTATCACTAAAATACTCGAAAATGGCGGATAAGCCAATCATTTGGAGAAAGATTGATAGATCGGTCCAATGGAAGGCATAAAAAAACGCCCGGGGCATCCCGGGCGTTTTGTATTCATTGCTTTAGAAGCTTATTTTACTTCTTCAAAATCTACGTCTTCCACATCATCAGAGCCTCCTGCGTTGGCAGGTTCTTCCTGAGGTGCACCAGTTGGTTCACCCGCTCCTTGTTGCGCTTTGTACATTTCTTCTGAAGCTACTTTCCAAGCCTCATTGATCTTCTCCATGGCAGCATCTATCTGAGCAATATCTTTCGATTCATGCGCCTTTTTCAATTCTGCTAAGGCAGCTTCAATCGGCTCTTTTTTATCGGCAGATAATTTATCTCCAAATTCTTTTAACTGACTCTCCGTCTGGAAGATCATCGAATCTGCTCCGTTGATCTTATCGGCGATCTCTCTTGCTTTTTTGTCAGATTCAGCATTTGCTTCCGCATCCGCTTTCATTTTCTTGATCTCCTCTTCTGATAATCCTGAAGAAGCTTCGATTCTGATGTTATGCTCTTTACCGGTTCCTTTATCTTTAGCCGATACGTTGATGATACCATTAGCGTCAATGTCAAAGGTCACTTCGATCTGAGGTACACCTCTTGGTGCCGGTGGAATACCGTCTAAATGGAATCTACCGATGGTTTTATTGTCGGCAGCCATCGCTCTTTCACCTTGTAACACATGAATTTCTACAGAAGGCTGATTGTCGGCAGCAGTTGAGAATACCTGTGATTTTTTGGTTGGGATGGTCGTATTAGACTCGATCAATTTGGTCATAACATTACCCATGGTCTCAATACCTAAAGACAGTGGTGTAACATCTAATAAAAGCACATCTTTTACATCTCCGGTTAACACACCTCCCTGGATCGCAGCACCAATGGCCACCACCTCATCAGGGTTCACCCCTTTAGAAGGTTTTTTACCAAAGAATTTTTCCACTTCTTCCTGGATTCTTGGCATACGAGTAGACCCACCTACCAAGATCACTTCATCGATATCAGAAGTACTCAAATCAGCATCTTTTAGGGCAGCACTTACCGGAGCCATCGATCTTTTGATCAAAGTATCCGATAACTTTTCGAAATGAGATCTTGTCAAGGTTTTTACCAAGTGCTTAGGTCCTGAAGCCGTTGCAGTGACATAAGGTAAATTGATTTCTGTTTGCGTGCTTGACGACAATTCAATTTTTGCTTTTTCTGCAGCTTCTTTCAATCTTTGCAAAGCCATCGGATCTTTTCTTAAGTCGATACCTTCTTCTTTATTGAACTCTTCAGCTAACCAGTCGATAATTACCTGGTCAAAATCATCACCACCTAAGTGCGTGTCTCCGTTGGTAGATAATACTTCAAAAACCCCGTCTCCAATTTCTAAGATAGAGATATCAAAAGTACCCCCACCTAAGTCGTATACGGCAATTTTTTTGTCGTGACCCGATTTGTCTAAACCATAAGCCAAGGCAGCAGCAGTAGGCTCATTGATAATTCTGCTGATCTTTAAGCCAGCAATTTCTCCGGCTTCTTTGGTCGCTTGTCTTTGCGCGTCGTTAAAGTAAGCAGGCACGGTTACCACCGCTTCTTTTACTTCGTGACCCAAATAATCTTCAGCCGTTTTTTTCATTTTCTGTAAGATCATGGCTGAGATCTCTTGTGGCGTGTACAAACGGCCATCTATATCTACTCTAGGCGTATCGTTGTCTCCTTTTACGACAGTATAAGGTACTCTTTCAGCTTCTTTTTTGCATTCTGAGTATTTATTACCCATAAATCTCTTGATAGAGTATATGGTCTTTTTTGGATTGGTAACAGCCTGACGTTTTGCAGGATCACCAACCTTGCGTTCTCCACCTTCTACAAATGCTACGATAGAGGGTGTAGTTCTTTTTCCTTCAGCGTTAGGAATTACTACCGGTTCACTTCCTTCCATCACAGAAACACATGAGTTGGTTGTTCCTAAGTCTATTCCAATTATTTTACTCATAATTATATATTTTTTTATTAGTTGTTCAAAATTATTTTCTCTGCTTAGGTCAATCTTTGTGCCATTTGGAATTCTGCTGTTTTTTGGCATGTTTTTGTTCATTCTTATGTCAGCCTGTCAGTTTAATCCTGAATTTCAAGTCAATTCAACATGAAATGATATTAATATGACAATCATTTTTTATTCCTTCTACATTTTGCGAACTTTGTCAAAATTTGATGTTATGCTGGGATTAAAATATGATACACCTGCCTCCTGGGCCAAGATTGCTGAACAGAATTTGCAACAATTGTTAACAGATCATGCTTTTGCGGAACAAAAGGCTTCTGCTTCTGCGGTTTCCTTGATCATTAATTTTTCTGAAGAAACTGAATTGGTGAAAGCCATGACTGAAATTGCCATTGAAGAATTAGAACATTTTCAGCGCGTACACGAGATCATGGTCTCTCGGGGGATGGTTCTGGGCATAGACCAAAACAGTGCTTATGCCAAACATTTGATCAGATTTTTTCCAAAAGGGAAAGACAGAAAGACCAATTTGATCAACCGTTTGCTGATCTCAGCCGTCATTGAGGCGAGAAGCTGTGAACGATTTAAAGTTTTGTCAGAAAATTTAGCCGATAAAGAACTTGCTGATTTCTTCAAAGATCTGTTGGCATCAGAGGCAGGGCATTACACTTTGTTCTTAGGATTTGCCAGAAAGTTTGAAGACAGAGAAATTGTAGATCAAAAATGGTCAGATTTCCTGGATTATGAAGCTGCATATATGAAACTTCAGGGAAAACAGGCACTGGTACATGGTTAAGCCTAATTGTTCAGACTAAATACCTTCCCGGTTTCGGCCAGTTCCACCGGTGTAAAGATCTCTGTCGCTTCATCCAAGAATCTATGTTCATCCTTGTAGCGGCTTGAAAAGTGTCCTAAGATCAGCAATCTTACGGCTGCCTTTTTTGCGATGGTCGCGGCTTCCCTGGCCGTACTGTGTTTCGTTTTTTCTGCCAATTCTTTGTTGTCTTCTAAAAAAGTAGCTTCGTGATAGAGTATATCTGCCTTTTTAATGATAGGCACGGCCGGCTCATGAAAAGAAGTATCACTGCAAAAAGCATAGCTCAAAGGTTCTTTCGGACTCTCTGTCAATAGATCATTTGAAATAATCTCTCCATTTTCTCTGACAAAATCAAAGCCTTTTTTGATCTTGTGGTAATCGCAGATCTCAATGTCAGGGTACATTTTTATTTTTTCCAGGGCAAGTTTTCTGTCTTTTCTTTTTTCTTTAAACAAAAAACCATTGGTGTAAATTCTGTGGTTGAGCGGGATGGTGTAGACAGAGACCTGCTTGTCTTCAAAGATCAATTCGCTTTTTTCGCTGCTGAGCTCATGAAAATGCAAGGGGAAATCTACCCAGGATTTGGTCAGGCGCAACTGCATTTCTATAATGGTTCTGAGATCTTTTGGTCCGTAAATGTGTAATTCATGAGGCCGATTCAATAAGCCGAAAGTAGAAATTAATCCGATCAAACCAAAAAAATGATCGCCGTGTAAATGCGAAATAAAGATATGTTTGATTCGAGAGAACTTTACTTTGTATTTGCGGAGTTGCATCTGTGTACCTTCACCACAATCGATCAAAAAATGTCTGTTATTGATTTCTAAATATTGGGAAGTTGGGTGTGCATCACTTCTTGGGGTAGCTGAATGGCAGCCCAATATGGTGAGTCGAATGCTCATTTGATCACGATTCTTTTGGAAATGATCTTATTTTCCGTTTTGATGGAATAGATATAAATTCCCGGAGCGAGGTCATCCCGATAAAATGTGATGGTATTTGCGCCTTTATTGGATTTTAATTTTTCGACATGAAGAGAATTTCCCAGAAGATCTTTGACAAAGAATTCCAGTTCAATTTCTTCATCTGCCAAAAATCGTATTCGGGTAGAAACACTAAAAGGATTAGGAGAGGCCATCACATCATGTATGACCGTCTCAGCAGCCTCCATTATTTCCTTATCGCGAACATCATCGTTTTGCGCGATACCGGATTGAGAATAAAGAAAAGCAAAAAAGAAAATTACGAGTAGTTTTTTTACCATATATACGCTTTAAAATCCTAGATCTCTTTCAATTTCTTCAAATTCGATTACATCTTTGGCTTCCTGTATAGTGGGTGTCAAAAAAATATCCTCCACCAGGTCATTCATTTCAATTAGATCAGATACAATCACAAATGATTTTTTATTTTTTTTGTGTTTTTTAATCAGCGGCGAAAATAATAAGATTTCCTGAACATCTATATTTTCCTGGCCAGAAATGTCTAAAATGATATTTTCATCCTTAATACTGGGATAATTTAGAAAAAAATCCTCAAAGAAGGAGATTTTGTTATTAGAATCTTTCAACCATTTTGCCGATTTCGGTGTGACCGTACAAATACCATTTGATCTTTTGATAACCATCTCTGAACTCATCATTTATTCATGTTTAATCTGTTCTGCCAATAAATAAATCACCGCCATTCTTATGGCGACACCATTTTCTACTTGATTTAGAATGATAGATTGTTTGGAGTCAGCTGCGTCGCTTGTCAGTTCAACACCGCGGTTGATCGGGCCGGGGTGCATGATCACGATTTCTTTGTTCAACGAATCCAATATTTTTTTGTTGATGCCAAACAGTTGTACATACTCTCTGATAGAAGGGAAATATTTGATATCCATTCTTTCGTGCTGTACCCGCAGTACATTGGCCACATCGCACCATTCCAGCGCTTTGATCAATGATTTTTCATAGCGCACCCCTAAGGCTGTAATATGTTTTGGAATAAGCGTGGTAGGACCACACAACATCACTTCTGCTCCTTGCAATTTTAGCGCATAGATGTTCGAAAGAGCCACCCTTGAGTGCAAAATATCTCCAATAATGACCACTTTTTTTCCGGCAACGGAACCCAGTTTTTCGCGGATGGAGTAGGAGTCCAGCAAAGCCTGGGTAGGGTGTTCATGAGCGCCATCACCTGCATTGATGATCTTCGCATTTACATGCTTTGATAAAAAATAAGCAGCACCTTCGTTGGGGTGGCGCATCACGATCATATCCACTTTCATGGATAAGATGTTGTTGGCCGTATCGATTAATGTCTCTCCTTTTTTAACACTCGATTGTGCAGCTGAAAAGTTAACCACATCCGCAGAGAGTCTTTTTTCAGCTAATTCAAATGACAGGCGTGTTCTTGTGCTATTTTCGAAAAACAAATTGGCAATCGTGATATCGCGCAGAGACGGTACTTTTTTGATGGGACGGTTGATGACTGATTTAAAATGATCTGCGGTTTTAAAAATAAGATCGATGTCGTTTTTGTTGAGGTGTTTAATTCCCAAAAGATGGTCTACGCTAAGCTTATTCATTTTTTTCGGGTTCTACTTTTTTCTGTTTAATAATTCACACTTTTTCTTCCAAATAAACGGCATCCGTCTGACCATTTTCTTTCCAATCTACCCGCACTTGTTCATTGTTGATCACATCTACCTGCCGTCCTCGATAATCCGGTTGAATGGGTAAATGTCTGCTAAATCGTCTGTCGATCAGGACCAATAATTCTATTTTCTTTGGTCGGCCAAAGGCTTGAATGGCAGTTAAGGCTGCACGAGTACTCCTTCCGGAATAGAGCACGTCATCTATAAAAACGATCTTTTTGCCTTCTACCAAAAAGTCGATCTCGGTTTTATTGGCTTCGATCGGGGCATCCCTTCTTCTAAAATCGTCTCTGTAAAAAGTGATGTCCAATTTACCTTTTAGGATCTTTTTAATCCCATATTCTTTTTCCAGGATATCGACCAGTCTGTTGCACAGAAAAACCCCTCTCGGTTGCAAGCCAATCAGGATAGTTTCTGAAAAATCTAAATGGTTTTCGATCAGTTGACAAGCCAAACGGTGGAGGATGATTTCAATCTCTTTTGCATTAAGTAAGGTCTTTTTTGTCATACCGGGCACAGTGCATAAGTGTTTAGCAAATTTACATTTTTTTGAGTGCGAACAGAAAAATATTTTATGTTAATTAAATTGTTAAGAAAAATAAAAGGGTTGTCGTGACTTGGAAAGATGAAATTGTAATTTAGTTTGAAAGAAATTGTTCTTATGAATCAACAATTTTTCGACGACTTTGGGGGATTACCGTTATCGAAATTTGAATTCATGCTGAAAACCAATAGCGTATATTTTTTTGATGCAAATGAATTTGAAGAAATCATTCTATACTACATAGATAATGGAAAGTTCTCTCTGGCCAATAAAGCAGTTCAGCTCGGATTAAGACAACACCCTTTGTCTGTAGATCTTAAGTTGGTACAGGCTGAATTGCTGGTGCTCGAAGAAAAATTTGAGAATGCAGAGAAGATCCTGAATGAACTACAAGAAATAGAGCCGGCCAACGAAGATATTTATATTCAAAAAGCGACCATTTATTCCAAAAAAGGTGTTCATAAAAAGGCGATCGCCTATTTGAAAATTGCCCTGGAATACAGTGAAGAACCCAGTGAAATTTACTCCATGATAGGTATGGAGTATCTGTACCTGGATGAGTTTGAAATGGCGCGTGAAAACTTTGCTATGTGTTTAGATGTAGAATTTGACAATTATTCTACCCTCTACAATGTGATCTACTGTTTTGATATGACCGAACAGCATGCAGAAGCAGTAGAATATCTCATTTCTTATATAGAAAAGGATCCGTACAGCGAAGTGGCATGGCATCAATTGGGCAGGCAGTATTTCGTGTTAGAGAATTACAGTAAGGCCTTGGAAGCTTTTGAATATGCCATCTTGATCGACGATACTTTTATCGGGGCTCATTTGGAAAAGGCTAAGACCTTGGAAGAATTGAACAGGTTGGAAGAGGCCATCGAATATTACGGATTGACCATGGAGCTCGATACAGAAACTCCTTTCGCATTTTTGCGCATAGGAAAGTGCTATGAGGGTCTTGGTGATCTGGATAAGGCTATCGAGTTCTATCACAAGACCGTGAATGAAGATCCTCTTTTGGACAAGGGTTGGTTGGCACTCACCGATATTTATATGAAAAAGGGGATGCTTGACAAGGCCATGCACCATATTAAAAAAGCATTGAATATCGATGAAGAACTGCCTGACTATTGGAATAAATTAGGCGAGATCTACGTCAAATTGAATCAATTGGAAGCAGCAGCAGGTTCTTTTCAAAAAAGTATTACCCTGGATCCTGAGCAGTTAGAAGTACATCTTTCTCTTTCCGATGTTTTGCTTATTTCAAAGGATGTATCAGAAGCATTGTTAGTGCTGAAAGAAGCCAAGGAAATATTTAAGTCGGATGCAGAAATTCTTTTCAGAATTGCCGGTTTGAACTACCTGTTAGGGAATAAAGAAAGGTCATTTTATTATTTAGAAAAAGCACTGACAATCAATTATGCTTACCAAGTTATCTTGCAAGAGCTTTTCCCTGATTTTTTGACTAATCCTACAGTCCAAAAACTCCTAAAGAAATACAATAAGTAGGTCAGTCTTTTCTGGAACAAGCCAATAGCGTATTTTTTAACAACATGGCGATGGTCATTGGACCAACTCCACCCGGTACGGGAGTGATAAACGCCGATTTTTGTTTTACAGAGTCAAAATGTACATCACCTGCCAAACGAAATCCGTTCTTTTTGGTAGCATCCGGCACTCTTGTAATTCCTACATCTATCACTGTCACATCTTTCTTGACCATATCTCCGGTTAGAAATTCTGCGATACCGATGGCTGCAACAATAATATCTGCCTGACTCGTAATTTCTTTTAAGTTCTTGGTTCTGCTGTGCGCTATGGTTACGGTAGCATTGCCACATTTGCGCTTTTGACTCATCAAAATGCTGATCGGTCTACCCACAATATGACTTCTACCCAGTACAACTACATTTTTCCCGGAAGTTTCTATTTGATATCGCTCTAATAACTCCATTATTCCAAAAGGAGTAGCCGGTAAGAAAGTGGGCAGTTCCAAACACATTTTACCGACATTTACGGGATGAAATCCATCTACGTCCTTATTTGGATCTACGGCCAATAAAATTTTATTTTCGTCAATATGTTTTGGCAAGGGCAGTTGCACTATGAAACCATCTATATCCCGGTCTTTGTTCAAAATGTCAATTTCGTCCAGCAATTGTTCTTCTGTGGTGTCTTCGGGTAAATCGATCAAGGTTGAATTAAAACCAACTCTTGCACATGCTTTGACTTTACTGCTCACATAGGTCATACTGGCTCCATCACTTCCGACGATAACAGCAGCTAAATGCGGAATTTTTTTCCCGGCATTTTTTCTTAAAGCAACAGCCTCTGCTATCTCTTGTTTAATTTCTTCAGATGTCTTTTTCCCGTCGAGTAATACCATTGTTTAGCTGTTTTAGTAGATTAATTCATGCCTTTCATCATCTGCATCATCTTTTTGGCTCCACCTCCCTGCATCATTTTCATCATTTTACTCATTTGAGAAAATTGCTTGAGCAACTGGTTTACCTCTTGTACCTGTGTTCCCGATCCTTTCGCAATTCTTTTTTTTCTGGATCCATTGATCAATCCCGGATTTGATCTTTCCTGAGGTGTCATCGAATGGATCATGGCTTCAATTCCTTTAAAGGCATCATCGTCAATGTCAACATCTTTCATCATTTTACCTGCCCCGGGGATCATCCCAACCAGATCTTTCATGTTACCCATTTTTTTGATCTGCTGTATTTGTTTCAAGAAATCGTCAAAACCAAACTCATCTTTGGCAATTTTCTTTTGAAGTTTTCTTGCCTCTTCTTCATCGTATTGTTCTTGTGCTCTTTCAACCAACGAAATAACATCACCCATGCCAAGAATTCTTTCTGCCATCCTTTCCGGGTAGAAGATGTCAATGGCCTCCATTTTTTCTCCGGTACCAATAAATTTGATGGGTTTGTTGACTATTGATTTGATGGAAAGAGCTGCTCCACCTCGGGTATCACCATCTAACTTGGTTAAAATAACCCCGTCAAAATTAAGAATATCATTAAACGCTTTGGCCGTATTTACAGCATCCTGACCAGTCATCGAGTCGACCACAAATAAGGTTTCCTGGGGTTGGATGGCTTTATGGATATTCGAAATTTCATTCATCATTTCTTCATCCACTGCCAATCGCCCTGCGGTATCTATGATCACCACATTTTTTCCGTGCTCTTTGGCATATTTGATCGCGTTTTGAGCGATCTGTACAGGATTCTTGTTGTCTTCTTCGGTATAAACATCTACACCAATTTGTTCCCCAACTACTTTTAATTGATTGATCGCAGCCGGACGATAGACGTCGCAGGCAACGAGCAGGGGTTGTTTCGATTTTTTATTTTTGAGGAACAGGGCAAGTTTCCCTGAGAAAGTTGTTTTACCGGAACCTTGTAATCCGGACATCAAAATGACAGAAGGATTACCGGATAAATTGATGCCTGAGGCTTCACCACCCATTAACAAGGCCAGCTCATCCTTCACGATCTTCACCATTAACTGCCCGGGATTCAGGGTCGTTAATACATCCTGGCCAATAGCTTTGTCTTTTACTTTGGCGGTAAAATCTTTAGCAATCTTGTAATTGACATCGGCATCAAGAAGCGCTCTTCTAACTTCTTTCAGCGTTTCTGCGACATTAATTTCTGTAATACTTCCATGCCCTTTTAAAACATGAAACGCCTTATCCAGTTTATCACTTAAATTATTAAACATACCCGTAAATTATATTTAGGCTGCAAAGATAACAATTATGAGGAAGCTTCAAACCCCGAAAAAAGATGTTTCGGTAAAATTCATGGAGTTAGGAACCTTTTTTAAAAGTAATGGATGTGCTGTTCACACAATAGCGTTTACCCGTTGTCTCCTGAGGTCCATCGTCAAAAATATGCCCCAGATGACCTCCGCATGAATTACATAAGATCTCGGTTCTGATCATACCATGACTTTTATCGACCTTGTATTCAACTGCGCCATCTATGGCATCGTCAAAACTCGGCCAGCCACAATGACTCTGGAATTTTGAATTAGATTCGAACAATTGCGCATTACAGGCAGAACAGAAATAGGTTCCTTTTTCAAAGTGATTGGTATAGCCGTAATCTCCGGGCCTGTCGGTTCCTTTTTCCCTTAAAATATAATATTGCTGTGGACTGAGGATCTTTTTCCATTCATCTTCGGTTTTGTTTACTTTAAGTTGCTTGTTTTCCATATTATTTTGTGCTGAAAGGGTTAGACATTGGAAGATAATTAATAATCCGAATACATTTATTTTTTTCATTGTTCTTGTATGAATTTGATGATACGATCAATCACATTTGGATCTTTAAATATTTTGTGATGCCCTAAACCATTGGTTATGAGCAAAGATCCATCCGATAACTTTTGACGTATGGAAATGGCACTCCTTACAGGGACAAAAGCATCTGTCGTATCGTGTATCACCAGCGTAGGAATGTCAATATGCTGAGCCGCTACCGTAGAATCATAGTCGTGAATACCAATTTTAAATCGTTTAGCATACTTGTTCAGTATGATATCCGCAATTTCTTCCCGCACCTCGAATTTTTGAACAAAACTCCTCAAAACGTCAATGATCCTGTCATCGGCACCCAGTGTGATCGCTTTTTTTACTTTCAAACCTCTGGCAATGCTGTTCAATAAGGCCATTGCACCCCACGAATGGCCGATGGCATAATCAAAGGGACCATATTTTTTATCGAGCACTTTAATGGTTTCCACATAGTCGAGCATATTCGTGATCTTACCACTTGATAAACCATGGGCAGGAGCATCAGGACTGATGACCATCATTCTGTTTTCAAGAATTTTATCAGCCATATGGTATAGTTGACTGCCTCTGCCTGCCCAGCCGTGCAGTAAAAGAACCTTTATTTTGGAAAAACCGTAAGAATAGACCATCACATCTTTTCCTGTGCCTGGAATTTGTACGATTTCATTTTTTGCACTTTTTCTAAAGATCAGCTCGCGTTCAGGGGTTTTGAATTTTGGGGGAGTTTCAAATATTCCCGACAAATAGATGGCAGCGAGTTTGGGAGAGATAAGATCAAGCGACTTAGCACCATAGATCAGGGCCTTGGGAATTTTAAACGCCTGATTTTTTAATTTATCTGTACTTTTTTCATTCATGCTATGTTGATTATGAGGGAGTGTTTATTTGAAATAGCGGTAAAGTTATTATTATCTTTAGGAAATTTGTAATTTCACGGCAAAAACAAAAGTGAATTTAGAAAAGGGAGATAAAAAACTGCTCAATAGCTGGGCTTTTTATGACTGGGCCAACTCAGTTTATTCTTTAGTCATCAGTACGGCGATCTTTCCCATTTATTACGAAAGTGTTACCCAAACAGACAGTGGATTAGTCAACTTTTTAGGCACACAATTCAACAACACCACTCTTTATACTTATTCTTTATCGGTATCCTTTTTGATCGTGGCTTTGATCTCACCTCTGTTGTCAGGAATTGCAGATTATGTAGGAAATAAAAAGAGTTACCTGAAAGGATTTTGCTATTTGGGAAGTATTTCTGTGATGATGCTTTATTTTTTCAATAGTATAGATACCCTTTGGATAGGAATCTTGTTTTCTATTTTAGCGAGTATCGGTTTTTGGGGGAGTCTGGTATTTTACAATGCCTATTTACCTGAAATAGCGTACAAAGACCAACAAGATAAAGTGAGTGCCAAGGGCTTTATGTACGGTTATTTGGGGTCTGTACTTTTGTTGATCTTCAATTTGTCTATGGTCATGAAGCCGGAGTGGTACGGCATTCAGAATACCACCTTAGCACCCAGAATATCTTTTTTACTGGTGGGAATTTGGTGGATCGGTTTTGCACAGGTAACCTTCAGGCATTTGCCGGATGGCAATTATAAGTCAAAAGCCAATAACAAGAATTTATTTTTTAAAGGTTATAGAGAACTCCGCAAGGTTGTGAAAGAATTATATGACCAACCTGTATTGCTCAATTTTTTAGCTTCTTTTTTCTTGTATAGTATCGGCGTACAAACTGTTATTTTGGTGGCCACCATTTATGGTAAAACAGAAATAGGCTTGAGTACGAGCAGTTTGATACTCACCATCATTATGATCCAAATTGTGGGGATCGCAGGTGCTTTTTTATTCTCCAGGTTGTCGGGTAAAATAGGGAATATTACAACGCTTAAAATCACCATTCTGATCTGGTGCGCTACTTGTTACGGAGCCTATTTACTTCAACCGGAAGATCCATATGTAACCTATAAGTTTTTTGGATTGGGCTTTTTAATTGGCTTAGTTCTAGGGGCCATTCAAACCTTATCCAGATCCACCTATTCAAAATTATTACCGGAAACCAAGGATAATACTACCTATTTTAGTTTTTTTGATGTCACAGAAAAACTGGCCATCGTTTGGGGAACTTTTGTATTTGGCTTAGTTTTAGCCATAACAGAGTCAATGAGGGTTTCCATTCTCCTCATTACCTTGTTCTTCTTTGTAAGTCTTATTGTATTGAGTTTTATCAAAAGAAAAGACCTGCCTTAGAGAGTCAGGTCATATCCTTTATTTACTTTTTGGAATCACTGATCAAATGAACATCCATTTGTGGGAATGGGATATTTATTCCTGCTTCGTTCATCGCTTCGTACACTTTTTCGTTCGTCTCAAAGAATACAGGCCAATAATTCTCTCCTTTTACCCAAACCCTTGCCGCTAAATTTACAGAACTGTCGGCCATCGCAGAAAGTGCTACAAATGGTTCCGCAGGTTCTTGCAGAATTCTTTCATCTTCCTTAAATACATCCAGGATCAACTTTCTGGCTTTTTCAACACTTTCGCCATAGGCAATACCAAAAGTAAAATCAACTCTTCTCGTCTCCTCTTTGGAAAAATTGATCAGTGATCCGTTAGATAAATTTCCGTTGGGGATGATGATGATCTTATTGTCCGGTGTCTGAAGGGTAGTGTGAAAGATCAAAATTTCTTTTACAGTACCTAAATATCCTTGTGTTTCTATAAAATCACCAACCTTATAAGGCTTGAATACTAAAATAATCACACCTCCTGCAAAATTTTGGAGTGAGCCTTGGAGTGCCAGACCTACAGCGAGACCTGCTGCACCCAGAATGGCGATAAAAGAGGTCATTTCTACGCCTAACATACTTAGGACAGTAATAACAAGGAGCAATTTAAGGACGATACCGAGTAAACTTTTGAGAAATGGTTTTAAGGATGCATCTACATCTTTCTTATCCATCAGACTATGAAGAGCACGAGTAATTTTGCGGATAAGGAAGGTACCGATGATCCAAACAATGATCGCACCCACCAATTTTGGCCCGTAAGTGATTACAAACTGACTTAATTCAGCCATCAAGTTTTCAATTTTCATAGCTATTCTGCTTTATTTTTTATCTTCTTCTGTACGATGCTTTGGGTGTTGCAGCCCTCGTAGTCTGTGGTCGGGGAGCAGGCCTTGATTGCGCCGCCGACGGACGAGAATAACTAGGATGTGAAGCGCTGGTTTTTTGATAGGAGGGAGTACTCGGTCTGGTACTCGGTTTTGAGCTCGGTTGACTCGTACTCGGTCTTGCAGGCCGGTTTAGTTGTAGACGGATTTGTACTTGGACGAGCAGAAGGTTGACTTGTCGACGGTCGGGTTGCCGGTTTGGCTTTATTTGGCATTATCCGTTTTCGTAACAGGTCTGCCGGTAGACTTGTAATCTCTTTGTTTCAGATCCTCTCTGCTGTTAATCCCCTTGTCCCTTGCAATGCGTTCCGCATCTGCCCGGTTATTGATTCCCGCATTACTGGCAGCCTGTCTTCGGTTATCCGACAATGCGGCTCTGTTGGAAACGCCGGGATTTCTCTTGTTAAAACTCTTATCGGGATTGTTGTTGAAATACGAATTGTTATTCACATTAACGGTATTTCTGGAATTGTTAATTCGAACATTGTTATAATTATAGCTGTTATGCACGTTCACATGTACATGCACATTGCTCCTATAGGCATAAGGCGAATAAGGTCTCCAAGGATTCCAATAAGGAGGGTGGTAACCCCAATACCACGGAGAATGCCAGGGATGATAAGTTGCCATCCAAAAGAAGGTGAAAAAAACGGGTACGACAGGATATACAGGATTGATATAGTAGTTAGGTCCGTACATATCGACATTGCCCACTACCTGTACCTGCGTTTTATTGCTTTTATCTTTCACCACATCTATGGTGGCTACCTGTTGGTATTGATCTTTTCCGAGAACTGATTCGATAGATATCGTATGGACATTTCCACTTGCAGATTCCATGACTCTCAGAAAATCTACCTCACCGTCGTTATTGAGGTCGAGGTTATTGATCTGGATTTTAGGATCATTCAATCTGCGTTCAAAATCTTCAATATCTTTTGATTCACCAAAAATGGAAGCAACCGCCTCCAGGTCTAAGTTATCACTGATATCAGCATTCGCCGCTTCAATCGTAGTGACATCTTGAGCATAACTGATCGCAAAGGAAAAGAAGAAGACCGTAAAAAGAATTTTTTGATACATTTTCATAGTGTAAATTAGATAGGTTATGGTATAATCACGAATCGTTCCAAAGATAAACATTTTTTAATTTTTCATTTCATTGTCGGGAATTTTGAGCGTTTTTTTTCCAAATATTTCCTTTGCCATATATAGTTAGAGATTAAATTCCTTACTTTGTTCATCGCTCGACAAAATCATTATTTTAGAACATTTTTATTGAATCTCAAGACCTATATATCTGAATTTAATTATAATATAAAATTAGCCTATCCCGTTATGCTAGGACATTTAGGACATATTTTGGTGGGTTTGGCGGACAATGTGATGGTAGGAAGATTGGGAGCTGCGCCATTGGCTGCAGTTTCTCTGGGTAACAGCTTTGTATTTGTTGCATTTGCACTAGGTATTGGTTTTTCATTAGCTATTACACCTTTGATTGCAGAGGCAGATGGAGAGAAAAATATTTTACGCGGTAAGCTCTATTTTCACAATGGCCTCATCATGTGTTTGATCTTAGGTATCGTGATGTTCGTTTTATTGATCTTTTCGGCACCTTTGCTCAGGTATATGGATCAACCACAGGAAGTTGTAAGATTGGCAGTTCCCTATTTGTATATTGTGGCTTTTTCAATGATTCCCTTGATGATCTTTCAAGGATACAAACAGTTTACCGACGGCTTATCGCGAACTAAACACGGAATGAACGCCACTTTAGTTTCAAATGTAGTGAATGTGGCGCTGAACTTTGTTTTGATCTACGGCTTTTGGATCTTTCCGAGAATGGAAGTAAATGGCGCCGCCTTGGGGACCTTATTTTCCAGATTCGCTATGATGTTCTTTATGATCTATATCGTTCATTCTAAATTAGAATTTAAGCCCTACCTGGACAATTTGAAGAAAATTAAGCTAGTAAAACCGGCTATGCGAAGGCTTATTGACCTGGGCTTTCCTTCTGCCATGCAAATGTTATTTGAGGTGGGAATTTTTACTGCTGCCATCTGGCTGGCGGGAACGATAGGCACCATAGACCAGGCTGCCAACCAAATTGCCTTGAACTTAGCATCGATGACCTTTATGATCGCTGTTGGGCTTGGTGTTACCGCAACGATAAGGGTGGGCAATCAAAAAGGGCTCAAAGATTACCATAATCTGAGAAGGATTAGTTTTTCTATTTTTCTTCAAATTTTTATCATAGAATTCATTTTTGCTATTTTGTTCTTTCTTTTGAAGAATATTTTGCCCATGGCTTATATTGAAAATAAAGAAGTAATAGAAACGGCTGCTTCTTTGTTGCTGATCGCAGGCTTGTTCCAGCTGTCTGATGGCATGCAAGTGGTCGTTTTGGGCGCCCTAAGGGGAATGCAAGATGTAAAAATTCCAACCTATATTACTTTCGTCGCCTATTGGGTCATAGGTTTACCGGTGAGCTACTTACTCGGTAAAAAAATGGGTTTTGGCTCTCAGGGAATCTGGATCGGATTATTAGTAGGATTAACTGCCTCCGCGGTTTTTTTATTTTTGCGATTTAATTACCTTTCAAAAAAATTAATTCATCAAAACTCCTGAGGATTTATGGGTGTTGTACTTAACCAGACATATAAGAATACCCTGATCATTTTCCTTGGGTTTTTTATAGGGGGAATCAATGTACTATTTTTATTCACGCATTTTCTTAGTGATGATTATTACGGATTAGTCACCTTTTTGCTATCCACAGCCAATTTATTGATGCCACTTTTGGTTCTGGGGATGCAAAATACCATCGTTAAATTCTTTTATAGTTATGAAAAGGAAAAGGACAGAGATCAATTTTTACTTTCGACCTTGGTCATGCCCTTATTTATCATACTTCCTATTGGTTTTTTCGGTACTGTGTTCTATGATCAAATAGCCGATTGGATCTCTCAGGAAAATGCGATCATTAAAGATTATACGGCCCTTATTTTTGTAGTGGCCGTGAGTATGGGTTATTTTGAAGTCTTTTATTCCTGGTGCCGGGTTCATTTGAAGTCCGTTTATGGCAATTTTATAAGAGAGATATTCGCTCGATTGGCCGTGATGATCCTGTTGTTTTTCGTCTATTTTAAATGGATGGATGAAGGACAATTTATCTACACTGTGGCTATAGTATACGTAGTTAGAATGTTGATCATGATGTTCTATGCCTTTAAAGTGTACAAACCCGAAAGATTTGAATTTGTTTGGCCCGAAAATTTTAAAGAAATTCTTTCATTTTCATTCTATATTATTTTAGCCGGATCGGCAGGAACTATTTTATTGGAGATCGATAAATTCATGATACCGCAAATGGAGCAGATCGCCAAAGTGGCCTACTATTCTGTTGGGGTCTATATCGCATCTGTTATAGGAATTCCATCGCGAGCCATGCAACAAATCATCAATCCGATTACGGCAAAAGAAATTCAAAACAATAACTTGTCAGAGGTCAATAATTTATACAAAAAAAGTACTTCTACACTGCTGGTCTTTGGAGGTTTACTCTTTTTATTGATTAATTGTAACGTTGAAGATCTCTATCAGATCATCAATAAGCCACAGTTTAGTGCGGGTATTTTGGTCGTATTGATCATTTCAATTGCTGAAATGATCAAATTGGCTTTAGGAACAAATGGAGCTATTTTAACTAATTCCAGGTATTATAAAAGCTTTTTCTATTTTTCGATCAGTATGGCAGTGAGTGTCATACTTCTCAATAAAATACTGATCGAAATGCTCGGGATAAACGGCGCGGCCATTTCTACCCTTATAGTTGTTGCTGTTTTTAGTGTGCTGAGAATTATTTATGTTCAGCATAAAATGAAAATGCAACCCTTTGATAAGAAGATTTTTATCCTGGTGATCGTTATTGGATTGGTATATTTTATTTTCGATAGAATAGATGTATTTGAAAATCCGATTTTGAATATTGGTGTTAAATCAGCTTTTATTATTTTGATCTACAGTGTTTTGATACTGAGATTGAAGTTGTCTGATGAATTTGAAAAAATGTTTAGAAATCTTTTAAAAAGAACATAGTGGACTTTGTACAACATTTATTTATTGGTTTTTTTATGGCCTTTGCCGGGCTGTTACCGCCCGGAATGTTAAATATGACTGCCATGAAAACAGCGGTCTCTGTCAATAAAAAGGCAGGTTTTTTGTTTTCTCTCGGAGCCGCACTGCTCGTTATTCCTCAAGCATTTATAGCTTTGTATTTTGCCAATTACTTTGCCCAACACCCTGAGATCATCGACAATCTTTCTTTTGTAGGCGTAATCGTTTTGTTCTTGTTAAGTGGTTTTTTCTTTTGGCTTGCCAGAAGGAAAAATTCAAAAGAAAGTAAAGTTCAAAGCGGAAACTTCTTTTTTATGGGCATGTTGATGTCTATGCTGAATATGCTGGCGATACCGTATTATTTGGTATACAGCACCTTGTTGGAAGCGAGAGATCTATTGGTTTTGGAGAGAAATTATATACTGTTTTTTGTTTTTGGTGCTTTTTTAGGTGCATTCTCACTCTTTACCTTGTTTGTTTTGCTTTCAGATGTTTTAATCAAAAGGGCTAAATATATTGCCAGAAATTTGAATTATCTATTGAGCATTTTGTTCTTTTTTTTAGCAATTTCTACTTTGATCAAATTATTCAACAATTAATTATTAAATTCACCGACATAATAGTATAGTATGATTAAAGCCATTTTACAAAATCTTGAGAGAGGAAAAAAACTGGTTGTTGAAGTAGATGATTCTCAATTTAAGGACAATTCTGTAGCACCCTATTATTCTAGTATCGGGATTCATATGCGTCATGTTTTGGATGTGTTTGATTGTATTTTTGATGGCTTAGAAGCAAAGTGTATTGATCTTACTGACAGAAAACGAAATGCCTTAATTGAACAAGATAAGGAACTTTGTATTAGCTATTTTGATCGAATCAGTGATAAATTATGTGCTCTTTCTGATGAAGAATTGCAAATGACGGTTGGGGTACATGACGATTTAGGCTTAGGTAAACTAGAAGCGACCTATACCTTAGCAGCCATTTTAATTCAGGCACATAGTCACGCTATTCACCATTTCGCAAGTATTGGTTATATCATTCATCAATTGGGAATTTCTTTGCCTGATGATGATTTTGGATACAATCCTACCACGCCACGAACAGAAGATATTTCTAAGCATTTAAATTGATTTCATTGATGCGCTTCAGCTCTTTTGAGTAGTTGTACAGAAATTTTAAATTATTGATGTATTCTTTGACTGTTGGAAGCTTTGCACCTTTTTTTACGGCATTCATTTGGGCAATTTTATCAATGATCAGCCAATGGTTCTTAATTGTCTTGATGGCAGCCAAAAAACCTGATTCCGGATGAGAGGCATCATACATATGTGTAGGTTCTGAAATAATACCGTTTACCTCTATTATTTTGAAACGCTTTCCATTTATAAGGTCCTCAAAATTATCATATTTTATGTCCATCCTGCCATAATACCAACCTTCTGTTTGAAGACTTATTTCATCTATTAAAGCAGTTAGTTTTTCATTGATCAAATGATTTCCGTTCAAGAACTGAGTCCCTTTAGAATGATTTCCGATTTCGGTCAAGACAATTTCTTCACCTTTTGGGTAGATCTTTTTTAAATTTTTATGGTGGATATTTCTGAGCAAATCTATGTATAGGGAAGCTCGTGGATCTTTTGAGATAAGTTTTTCCAGAGAACTTTCTCCATCTCCGAAGATCTTTAAATACTTTTTTAAGGTTATTGAAGTGATTTGACCTTTCGTGGAGGAGGGGAACCGGTGATAAAATACGCCTATTTCATTTTTATAATCTATATACTCCTGAATGATCGTATCGAAGGGGAATTTTGAAAGATAATTTTCTATCATTTGTTCGTTCTCAATTTTTTTGACCATATATCCTCTGAACCCAATATCAGGTTTTAGTATACAGGGAAAATCGATGTCATGCTCTTTGCATTCATATAAAACCTTACTTAGCGCAGTATTTTTATGGATTAAAATACTTTTGGGTATAAACTTCTCCGGAAGAATTTGAAGCGTCTCGAATTTACTTTCAGTTCCGTTACCTGACAAAAATATGGCAGGATTGGTTACTGAAAAATAGACCAGGCTTTTTGCAGAGATTGTTTTTTTAAGGAAAAAAGGGAAAAGAGGCAGATAGTACAAATAGCTTGGCCAATATTCCCATTGGGTAGTTTTTATATAAAACGCTCTAAGACCCATGATCAAAAAGTGCTTTCAAAATTATCCGAATTCCCTGAGTTACCAGTAAAATAGTAAAGATGGTTAATATAATGCCCAGTATCAAAAGCAAAAATGAACCGTTTTTATTGATCAATTTAAATCCCATGGTAACGATTACGGGGGATAGAAATAATAAAGGTAAAGCAATGGCCAAATATTTGAATCCTTTCATTAACAAGGGATTGGATTTCAACTTTTTGGATTTCGACATAGTAAATGATTTAGACTAAAATAATCATTTATAAATTATGGAAACAAAAAAACTCCAATATCTTGGCAAAAATATTGGAGTCTTTGACTGAAAATTAAAATTAAGCTAAGGCCTTCTCTAAATTTACTTTTAAAGCTTCCAGGAAGTCCTCAGTGTTTAGGTAATCATTTGTTGTCAATTTGTCACCGTGGATCAAAAGTGCTAAATCCTTAGTCATTTTACCACTTTCAACCGTGTCGATACAAACCTTTTCTAACTGATGACAAAAATTAATCAATGCTTGGTTATGATCTAATTTACCTCTGTGTTCCAATCCTCTTGTCCAGGCAAAAATGGAAGCAATCGGATTTGTAGATGTCTTTTTACCTTGTTGATGTTGTCTGTAATGGCGTGTTACAGTTCCATGTGCGGCTTCTGCTTCTAAGGTTTTTCCATCGGGAGTAACCAAAACAGAGGTCATTAATCCTAAAGAACCAAATCCTTGGGCAACGGTATCTGATTGTACATCACCATCGTAATTTTTACAAGCCCAGACAAAACCTCCGGACCATTTCATGGCAGAAGCGACCATATCGTCAATCAATCTGTGTTCATAGGTAATTCCTGCTTTCTCGAATTGCTCTTTGAATTCATTTTGATAGACTTCCTCAAAAATATCTTTGAACCTTCCATCATAGGCTTTTAAGATGGTGTTTTTTGTACTCATATACAAAGGCCATCCTTTTGTCAAGGCTTGATTAAAACTTGACCTCGCAAATCCATAAATAGATGAATCGATGTTATACATAGCCATTGCCACTCCATCTTCTTGGAAGTTATACACCTCAAAAGTCTGTTCCGGATCACCGTTTTCAGGCTTAAAAGACAAGGTCAATTTACCTTTTCCTTTCGTTACAAAATCTGTCGCTTTGTACTGATCGCCAAAGGCATGTCGGCCAATACAAATCGGTTTAGTCCAGCCTTGAACATACCTCGGTACATTTTTCATAATAATAGGCTCTCTAAAAATGGTTCCGCCCACGATATTTCTGATCGTCCCGTTTGGTGACCTCCACATTTTCTTTAAACCGAACTCCTTTACCCGGTCTTCATCCGGTGTGATCGTAGCGCATTTTATACCAACATTGTATTTTTTTATTGCTTCTGCAGCATCTATAGTTACCTGATCGCCGGTTTGATCTCTGTATTCGACTCCTAAGTCAAAATATTTAATATCAAGGTCTAAATAGGGTAAAATCAGTTGTTCTTTGATGAATTTCCAAATTATTCTGGTCATTTCATCGCCATCAAGCTCAACTACAGGATTTGCAACATTTATTTTGGTCATTATTGTCTACTTAAGTTTAAAACGCTGCAAATATAAAAAACAATTAAAAGTTTAACTATTAAAAACGAATTAAAACTAGAAGAATAAAATTTATTGGTAAACAAAGAGGCCAAACATTGCTGAATGGCCTCAATTGAGAAAGTTTACACAATGAATTGTGTGACTTTTTAGGGAGATAACTCCTTGGTGTTTTTCACTTCCATTTCTTTCTTTATGCGCTAAACACTTTGAAATAAAGCTGAAAAACTATGGTGAGTCAATCGATTGCCATACATCCATTTTCATAACAATAGCAAGGGGATGTACCTTTATCAATTTTAAGACTCGATCAAATTTAACGTTTGTGACTCATTTAATCTGATTTAAGAATTTTAATTTACAAACACTTTGTAAACATATCTTATGAACAATTGTGTATAAAAATGACCAAAAACAAAAGCCATAAAAAGATTTTACCCTTTTTATGGCCTTTTCAGAAACTTTTACAAACTTTTTGAATAGAATTCAAAATATTTATAACTGTTTCGTCAAGTTCACTCAACCATTCAAGCTATCGCTTAAATTTGCGTGAACTGCGGTTTTCGGAAACTATTTTTACCAAATGATTCGTGCTAAATACTCAGCAAAATTTTCCTAAACCTAAAGTTAACTCTAAAAGAATCAACTTTTCAATTTCAGAATTCAACTTCATTAGTCGAGTCAGACCCGACTTTGAAAATCTCTCTCTAAAACTGTAGTATAAAAGTAATGTGTATTTAGATTTTAGCCAACATTTACTCAATTATGTTATCCACATTTTATCCTCCGCAGATATTAACAATTGTGCATAAAAAAAGTCCTGTAAACTACAGGACTTTTGAAAACTAACGCTTTTATATTTACACTCTTTTTTCTTTGATTTGAGCTTTTTTACCTGTCAATTCTCTGTAGTAGAAAATTCTTGCTCTTCTAACCTTACCTCGTTTGTTGATCTCAATTTTTGAGATAGCAGGCAAGTTAATTGGGAAGATACGCTCAACCCCAACTGTACCAGACATTTTTCTGATCGTAAAAGTTTCAGAAGCGCCTGATCCTCTTTTTTGAATCACCACTCCTCTAAAAAACTGAGTACGTGTTTTTTTACCTTCCGTAATTTCATAGTAAACAGTAATTGTATCCCCTGTTGAGAATGAAGGCAATTCGTTTTTGTTCACAAATTCGTCTTGAACAAATTTTACTAAATTTTCCATTTTTCCAATAATAAATTGTTATTCAATCATCAACATTCACGATTTTCGTCAGAGGTTAATTTTGAGCTTGCAAATTTAGAAATATTTTTTTGATAAATAAAAGAAGAAAGTATAAATAATTTCACCCGGGCTACATAAGTAAATACCTTTAAAACTGCAAGTTAGCGTAAAGACCCATTGTGTTGTCCTCGAAAGTTGGACTTAACATGGCCTTCCATTGTTTTTCTTTAAAGGGTTGCCAATTTTTTAGAGGTTCGATTCGGTAAACCAAATCAGCAACCAGCATCCCGAGCCCGGCGCCCACTAATACATCTGATACCCAGTGTTCATTATTCATTACCCGCAAGGCAGCCGTACCTGTTGCTAGAATATAACCTGAATAAGCGATCCATTTATTAGAATCATTAAATTCACGGTGCAGCACTGTGGCCATGACAAAGGCCATGGAAGTGTGCCCGGAAGGGAAACTATCTGCCTCTCCATTGGGCCTTTCTTCATTTGTTAACTTTTTAAGACCGTAGGTAATAGCGCCATTGGCCATCAATGCAATGCCCAGATATTTCGTTTGGGTGAACGCATCATTTTTACTTTCTATTTTTAAGAGATCTGCTCCGTACATGACTAAGGCCGGTGTAGCAAAAAGAAGATCATCAAAACTTGTTTCAAATCCATTTAATCCTTGTTGAATTTCTTCCTGAAGATTTTCTTTTCCAAAAGTTCCATCAGTATAATTGACAAATAAACCGGCTCCGATCAGAGAAACAGGAATGATCGAGCTTTTTACAAAAGATTTTTTCGAATCAATTTTTGGTATTTCAACCGAAGAAGAATCTATTTGTGCAGAAAGTTTAAGGATTGTTAAAAGTGCGATAATTAAAGTTTGAACTTTCACGATTTTTTTTCATTGTTTAAAAGATCCGGTCGGATGAGTTTGGTTCTTTTTAAAGCTTGTTCATGTCGCCACTCATCTATTTTAGGGAAATTTCCGGACAATAAAATATCCGGCACCTTCATTCCTTTGTATTCTGCCGGTCTTGTATAAACCGGTGGGGCCAATAAGTTATCCTGAAAAGAATCCGTCAGGGCAGAGGTTTCATCACCTAAAACACCCGGTATTAATCGTATAACTGCATCACATAATACAGCTGCGGCCAATTCTCCACCCGATAGGACATAATCTCCAATCGATATTTCTTTGGTCACGTATGTGTCTCTTATTCTTTGGTCAATTCCCTTATAATGACCTGTTATGATCATTAAATTTTGATAAGTAGAAAGTTGGTTGGCGGTTTGCTGATCCAGGGTCGGGGCATCGGGTGTCATATAGATAACCTGGTCGTAGGTTCTTTCAGCAAAGAGATCACTGAGACATTTATCTACAGGTTCGATCATCAAAACCATCCCGGCACCTCCGCCAAACTGATAGTCGTCAATTTTTCCATAGCGATTAAGGGCATAATCGCGCAGGTTATGAAAATGGATCTCGGCAATCTTTTTGTCTATGGCCCTTTTTAAAATAGAATGTTCAAAAGGACTTTTGATCAATTCCGGAGAAACAGAAATAATATCAATTCGCATGGGACAAAATTAAAGTTTATTTCTGATTTAAAGGGTTGCTCTTTTGCGCTTTGACCATTCGGTCTTTTTCCCGGTAATCTTTTTTGATTTCAATATTTATAAAGTTCTGCTGCTTAAGCAGGTCCATGGTTTGATTTCCTTTGTTCTCGTTGATTTCAAAGAAGAGAACCCCGTCGGGATTTAATTTTTCTCTTGACAACTCTGTAATAGCACGATAAAAAATGAGTGCGTCGGTGTCTTTTACAAACAAGGCCGTTTCGGGTTCAAAATCCAGCACATTCTTTTTCATCAAATCTTTCTCTGATTCTAAAACGTAAGGAGGATTTGACACAATGATATCAAATGTTTCATTGATCTCCGGAGCATTTAAAATATTCGCTTCCTTAAATTGCACATTAACCTTATTGATCAATGCATTTTCTTTTGCCGTTTTAATTGCTTCAGCTGAAATATCCAGTGCGAAAACTTTTGATTTGGGTAGGTTTTTGGCCAGTGAAATGGCTATGCAACCTGAACCTGTTCCGATGTCTAAAATTTTTACTTCTTTGTTTTTGTTCGTTGAAGAAATGATCCAATCTACTAATTCCTCAGTTTCCGGTCTGGGAATCAGCGTGCTCAAATTCACTTTGATCTTAAGTCCATAAAATTCTGTATGTCCTATGATATATTGTAAGGGATATTCCTGTTGTAAAAGTAAAAGGGCATTATTTAGTTTAGTTTGTTGTTCTTCAGACAATTGCTCATCTAATTGGAGCGCTAATTTGTGTCTGGGTAAGTCGAAAAAGTCCTCGCATAAGATTCTGAAAAAGAACAGAATTTCTTCTTCAGTATATTTAGAGGCTAATAAATTTAAAAAATGCGTTTGATTTTGTTTGAAAGTCATTTAGATGGTTATAAGGTTTTGATCATCCAAACATTACACGCATAATGAGAAGTATTTCCCAACGCTTGATCGATTTGTGTAAAGCCATTTTTTACATACAAATTAATGGCGGACTGCATATGTGGAAAAGTTTCTAAATAGCATTGATCGTAATTGCTTTTTTTTGCATAGTCAAGGCATTTTAAGATCAGTTCTTTGCCCACTTTTTTGTTTCTGGCTTCCGGCAGAATGTACATCTTTTGCAATTCACAAATATGCTCATCACTTCCGCTCAAATGTTTAATACCGGCGCCACCAACAATTTTATCATCTAAGATCGCTACAAAATAAGCCTGATGCTGTTCTTGATATGCTTCAAACATGGCATCAGTTTCTTTATCCATATAGGCTGTACCTTCTTTTGCGGCGTCATGTTCAACCAGAACGGACTTAATGATTCTAGATACCTCCGCATTATCAGCAGGTAAAATACGTCTTATTATTAAGGGATCATTCATATCTTTGTTCCTCAAAAATTGCCTAAAAGTAACTATAATCGTTAAAACTTTTGTTGAAAAGTGTGAGTCGAGAAGAATTTTATATGCTAAGATGTTTGCAATTGGCTTCCAATGGTTTGGGAACCACCTATCCAAATCCTTTGGTTGGTGCTGTTGTGGTTCATAAGGATCTGATCATCGGTGAAGGATGGCATAGAAAAGCGGGAGAACCTCACGCAGAAGTAAATGCGATTGATTCGGTTAAAAATCCTGATTTATTGAAAGACTCAACACTTTACGTAAATCTTGAGCCTTGTTCACATTTCGGAAGAACGCCACCTTGTGCGGACCTGATCATTGAAAAGAAAATAAGAAAAGTAGTCATTGGTTCACTTGATTTTAACGACAGGGTATGTGGAAGGGGGATTGAAAAATTGAAATCAGCAGGTTGTGAAGTGGTTGTTGGTGTCTTAGAAGAAAAATGTAAGGAATTGAACAAAAGGTTTTTTACCTTTCATTTAAAAAAACGACCTTATGTTCTGTTGAAATGGGCAGAATCTTTTGACGGGTATATAAGTCCTGAACGCTTTGAAGAGTTGAATTTGGATGAGCTAAAGAACAGAGAGCCATATTGGATCTCAAACAATTATTCAAGAAGCCTTGTGCATAAATTTAGGGCAGAGGAGCAAAGTATTTTAATAGGAGCCAGGACCGCACTTATGGATAATCCCAAGTTGGATGTCAGAAGTTATTCAGGTAAAGATCCGTTGAGAATTTTAATCGATCGCAGGTTATCGATAACTAAAGATGCTAATTTGTACAATGGAGCAGTTGAAACGCTCGTTTTTTGCGAAACCTTAGCAGATCGTAAAGAATATTTTCCCAAAGTAGATTTTATCAAACTCAGTTTTGGAGATCAATTAGAAGAGCAAGTTTTAGATGAGCTCTATAAAAGAGGTATTCAATCTGTTCTGGTTGAAGGTGGAGGTCAAATTTTGAGAGGTTTCATCGAGAAAAGCTTATGGGATGAGGCTATTTTGTTCAAAGGGTTATCGATCTTTGGCAAGGGAACGAAAGCCCCCCAAATAGCTGGCGAGTTGAAATTATCCTTTAAAATAGTAGAGGACGAAGTTAGTATCCTCCAAAATCAACCAGGCCCTATTTAAAATCAAATTAATTTGAATCCATTAGAACAAAGCGATACTTTTCAAACCATCGAAAATCCAACGGATGAGGTTCTTTTTAAGGATAAGGGGAGTAAATTTTTTGGTTTTGCCATTCCGCTATCTGAAGAATCAGAGCTTGATTTCGAAATCCAGAACATAAAAGCAAAACACCATAAAGCAAGGCATTGGTGTTATGCCTATAAAATTGGAGTTGACCCTTTTGTTTATAGAGCTAATGATGATGGAGAACCATCAAACAGCGCGGGAATGCCAATTTACGGACAAATTCTATCACATGAATTAACAAACGTGCTTGTGGTGGTCGTTCGGTATTTTGGCGGCATAAAGCTCGGTGTTGGAGGATTGATCAGTGCCTATAGAACAGCGGCAAATATGGCTTTAGCATCTGCAACCATCATTCAAAAAACGATAGATGATACCATCGAATTAAAATTTGACTACACGGATATGAATAAGGTGATGAAAATGATCAAAGATTTTAATCTCACTATTTTGAAACAAGAAATGCAATTATCCTGTGTATTCTGGCTTGCGGTAAGAAGAAGTAAGACCCAGGAGATCATTGAACTCTTTTCGGAAATGAGAATCGGTCAGTTTAGGAGGATTGAATAAGCGAATTGATCTTATCTAAAAGAAAGGCAGGTGTTTTTGTCGGTCTATTTTTTTTCATGTCGACAAATACAAGTTGAACTGTGGCTTCAGACAAAAGTTGATCCTTTTCGTTGTAAACATGAAAGTCAAATTCTATTTTGGCACCGGGAACCTTGGTCAGGATGGTTTCAATGGTGAGCAGATCATCATATTTTGCGGGATTAAAGTAGCGAATTTTCATTTCGAGAACCGGTAACATAATTCCTGATTCTTCAAGGCTTTTGTAGCTAACTCCAAGGTTTCTAAGCCATTCTACTCTGCCAACTTCCAGATATTGGGCATAGTTGCCATAGTACACATATCCCATTTGATCTGTTTCACCATATCGTACCCTAATTTTTGTTTTGTGGTTCAACATTTTTTTGTAATTTGCAGGGAAGTCTAGTGAAAAAAAAAATAAAAATCAATACCTATTTCGTTTTTTTATAATAAAGTTTATTCACACTTTTGTAGTTGAGAATTAGGGGGAAAAAATTCTTTGAAAAAGAGTTAAAGTAAAATTTTGAAATCTAATTAATTTAATGAAACAAACAGCAGAATCTGTCTGGAACAATTGTCTATTATTTATAAAGGATAACATCAAACCACAAGCGTTTAAAACGTGGTTTGAACCTATAAAACCAATGAAGGTTACGAATGACGTGTTGACTATACAGGTTCCAAGTAAATTTTTCTTTGAATGGTTAGAGGAACATTATATTAAACTTTTAAGAGTTGCCTTGGTAAAAGAGTTGGGCGAAAATGCCAAACTTGTTTATGATGTAAAAATGGAAAATTCTTACAGCAGTAAAAAGCCGCACACAGTGAAGTTTCCCAGTTCAAATAGAAAACCTTTTAATTCTCAAGGGGTAACTGTGCCGCTTGAAATAGATAAGCACGAATTAAAGAATCCTTTTGTGATTCCCGGTATTCAAAAGGTTAAAATAGAATCTCAATTAAATCCTAATTACAGTTTTGACAATTTTATAGAAGGTGAATCGAATCGTTTGGCGCGATCTGCAGGTTTAGCGGTTTCGAATAAACCCGGAGGCACCTCATTTAATCCATTACTGATCTACGGAGGTGTTGGTCTTGGGAAGACGCATTTGGCTCAGGCCATTGGTGTCAGAATAAAGGATAAGTATCCTGAAAGGACCGTACTTTACATTTCAGCTGAAAAATTCACGCAACAATTCATAGATTCCATAAAAGGAAATACCCGAAACGATTTTATTCATTTCTATCAAATGATCGATGTATTGATCGTTGATGACGTTCAGTTTTTATCAGGAAAGGCTGGAACACAAGATGTGTTTTTCCATATCTTCAATCACCTTCATCAAAATGGAAAGCAAGTCATTTTGACCAGTGATAAAGCGCCGGTTGACATGCAAGATATAGAGCAAAGACTTTTGTCCAGGTTCAAATGGGGACTGTCCGCTGAATTAGTATCGCCGGAATTTGAAACCAGAGTTTTGATACTCAAAAATAAAATGTTCAGAGACGGCGTAGATATCCCTGATGAGATAGTTGAATACATTGCTAAAAATATAAAAACGAATGTAAGAGAATTAGAAGGGGTTTTGATCTCTCTTATTGCTCAGGCTTCTTTTAATCACAAAGAATTTACATTGCAGCTTACCAAGCAGATCGTAGATAAATTTGTAAAGAATACCAAGAAAGAAGTTTCCATTGATTACATCCAGAAAGTTATTTCGAAATACTTCGAGATGGATGTGACCACTCTTCAATCAAAAACCCGTAAACGTCATATTGTACAGGCACGTCAATTGGCCATGTATTTTTCTAAAAGAATGACTAAAGCCTCTTTAGCGAGCATTGGTTCGCAAATAGGAAGTCGAGATCATGCCACTGTACTGCATGCATGTAAAACAGTTGATAATCTTTTAGAAACGGATAAACAATTCAGAAAGTACGTAGACGAAATTACAAAAAAACTTACCTTTTAATAGAGTTGTATGATCAGAGTGTTGATGGTTTGCCTTGGAAATATCTGCAGGTCGCCATTGGCCGAAGGCGTTTTGCGTTCTAAAATAAACGCGGAAGAAATATTTGTAGATTCAGCCGGTACCGGGGCCTGGCATGTTGGACATTTGCCCGATAAAAGATCTATCGAGGTTGCTCAGAAGCACAATATTGATATTTCTTACCAAAGGGCACGGCAATTCACAGAAGAAGATTTTGATTTGTTCGATCTGATCTATGTGATGGACAAAGAAAATTTAAGAAATGTACAGTCCATGGCACTGAATCAGGAGCAGCGTAAAAAAGTTAAATTAATTTTAGACGTCACCAAAAATCCCGGATACAGAGAAGTACCTGATCCGTATTACGGAGGTGATCAAGGTTTTGATTTTGTCTTTCAGCTTTTAGATGAGGCTTGTGATCAAATTGCCAAAAATCTTATGAATGAATAAAAAAGGGACTTTGTATTTAATACCAACAACGCTTGGTGAGGTTCAACCCGATCTCGTTTTGCCTGTTACGGTAAAATTGATCATTGAAAAACTAGATCATTTTATTGTCGAGAATAATAAAACTGCAAGGAGATTTATCAAGCATATTTGTCCGGAAAAAGTTCAAAGTGAATTAAACCTCTATACTTTAGACAAAAGAACTTCAGAACAAGAATCCAATTCATTTTTGGATATCTGTGAGAAGGGACTGTCAATAGGTTTGATTTCGGAGGCAGGAGTACCGGGAGTGGCAGACCCCGGCGCCAATATAGTTCTGTTGGCCCATAGAAAGGGGATTCCAGTTGTACCTCTCGTAGGCCCTTCTTCTATTATCCTGGCGATGATGAGTTCCGGATTAAACGGTCAGAATTTTGCTTTTAACGGTTATCTGCCGGTGGATAAGTCTGAAAGGAAATCCACAATAAAAGATTTTGAAAGGTTGTCAAAAAGTAAAAATCAGAGCCAGATTTTTATTGAAACGCCTTATCGCAATAATGCGCTGTTTGATGATTTAAAACAAAATCTACATCCTGAAACTTATCTATGTATTGCTGCCGACATCACTTTAGGGACAGAATTCATCAAGACCTTGAAAATAAAAGACTGGAAATCTGTGCCTCTTGATTTGCACAAACGTCCAGCCATCTTTATTTTTCACCAAATGTAATTAAACGATTTGCGGACTTTTATCAGGTTTAATGAAAGAAGTATCATATCCTGAGAATTTTTTCATGTAGAATTGAACGTTTACACCGTTCGCATCACTAAAGACCTCAGTACCGTTACTTCTCAAGAATTTTTTTACATTACCTGCACCGGCCAGGTGGGCGGCGGCTAAAATACCTGATTCAGTGATCATAACTCCATTGATCTTTTTACCAACACTTCGGTCTATATCTCTTTTCAGTATCCACTTATTTAAAGAACACAATGCAATAAAGGCTTTTTCCTGTAATTCAGGGTTTTCCATAAATTCATTGGTGTCATTAATTTTAAGACGCTGCAGCGTAGTTTTACCGAACTGGTATTTTCCCATATAACCCAATTCATTTACAACATGATACTTACCCTGAGATTCTTTAAAAGCCAAGGCCTCTCTAAAACCGATAAATGACTTGTCTATGGTAGGAGTATAAACAACTTTAAAGGGTTGTATATCCTTTTTTACCGTAGTGATGGCAGTTTCGTTAAAATAATCCTGCCAATCGCTGTAATGGTTATTCTGCTCAAATCTGATCTGCTCAACGAGCACAAAGCAAAATGTTACGAATACGGAAATCGTAATTAAGTAACTTTTCATCTTTTTCATTTCTGATTTAGGTTTCATTGATTGATTAATGAAATACTAAACCAATTTTAATTTGCCGGGCAAAGATAAGGCAAAAAAATGTTTTGATATACAATTAACAATTAATTAATACTTTGAAAAGCAGCTTATTAAAAAAAGATGGGGTGGAAAATAAAGTCTCCATTGCTAGTAATTTCAAGGGTTGGAGAAGGGATTTTTATAAAATTAAGGACATTAAATGTTGTCTTTAAAAATGCAGATTTTGTGTTAATTTTTGTTAAATCTATGTCCAAACTGGTGTAAAATTGTCTGTATGGATGCTGAAAAATGACCTCCCCAGCGTCTGTTTTAATCTCTTTTGGCAGGTCTTCTGCACCGTATCCAAAAGAAATATTCAACCATTTCGGGATTTTACTTTCTTTAAAGAAGGACCAAAGATTGGCAGATAACCAATAAGTCTGACCATTGTAATCTTTTAAAATTTGCTCTAAAGTATTTGTGCCGAGGTTGGGGTCGAGATTCGGGTAATTTGTACTTTGAAAAGAAAATTTCATCTGAATGCGTTGTTCGTTCCACAATAATTCCTGTCCTATTAAAATTCCTGTTCCCAAGGCATTTGCTGCCATATCGCCAACTGAAAACCCCCATTCTTCACTAAAACCATCTAATACTTCGACGGCCGTTAAGAAGGTGAAACCCAGTGTAGCCCCAAATAAAAGTTGATTTTTTTGAGATTCTCCGGCCCAAGAAAGCGCATCCATTCCCATTTTACCCATGTAATAACTGCTAAACGTATGGCCAAACTTGTCCATTTGCAGCCAGGCACTATTGTCGTTATAAAAATGGAAATTAGATCTTTCATAATCTGCGTACCACAACTGATTTAATCCCAGAAGCGCGATACCGGCACCCACACCTTCAGTGATATAAACCGTATTTCTCCTTTTGATGTTTAGCGTATCAGATGTCTCGAAAAAGGAGGGTTTTTGTTGCCCCATCAGTAATAATGAAAAGAAAAGCAAGGCCATACTGCAACTGACACCCTTTGTGGTCCAATTCATCTTCATCGCAAAATACCTTGTTTATTCACCCATTCCTGGTATTTCCGGGCATTCAAATTGTGCTGCCTCAAGCTATTCGTGAACTCGTGTTCTCCTATTCTTTCAACACTGGCACACATATAGTAAAAATTGTGATTGGAAGGATTTAATACGGCTTCTATGGATGAAATATCCGGCATTCCAATAGGTCCGGGAGGTAAGCCTAAATTCTTATAGGTGTTATATGGCGAATTTATTTTTAGATCTTTTGTCAACACTCTTTTGATGATACTATCCTGTCCGTATGTTTGATGTAAAGCATAAATAACGGTTGGATCTGCTTGAAGTGGCCAATTGTCTTTCAGTCTGTTCAAATACAAGCCTGCGACAATAGGTCTTTCTTTTACGACGCTGGTTTCTTTTTGAACGATCGAGGCTAAAGTGGTCACTTGTACTGGTGTAAGTCTTTGTTTTTTAGCTTTTTCAATCCGTTCGGATGTCCAGTATTTTTTGTATTCTGCGAGCATGCGATCTCTGAATTCTTCCGAAGAAGTATTCCAGTAAAACTCGTAGCTGTTCGGAATACAGATCGATAGGGCAGTATCGTCGTTTAAACCATTTTGAGCTAAAAAATCTTTTTCATGGAAGGTTTTTAATAAACTCAGAGAATCGGCTTCAATTTGATCTGAGATCCTTCCTGCCAATTTTTCGAAATTATCCTGGTTATTAAAAGTAACCAAAACGGTTTCAGGTGCTCCACCTCTCAGATGGTCCAGGAGCTCTTCATTGCTCATTCCGGCTTCAATCTTAAATTTCCCGGCTCGAATTTTATTGGGATAATTCTTTTTATCTGCTACCCATTTAAAACCATTTAAGTTTTTGAGATAGGGTGAAATTAATTTTGAAACAGTATCAAAATTCGCTCCGGTAGGGATATATAAGTAGGTTGAATCTTTAACGTTAGGTTTTTTAATTTTACTGTAGTAATTATAACCGATCAAGGATATGCCAATGATCAATGCCAGGAGTAGAAGTCCTATGATATATATTTTTTTCATGAATTTTTAAAGAATTGAAAGATCATTACATCGGTAAAACCTTCCTCGGTTTTTAACCAATTTTTCAGATTTCCTGATTTTACAAAGCCCATTTTGGTAAACAAAGCAACACTCGCGTTATTGTTTGCCGGAACGTGTGCGTAGATCTGATTGAGATCTACATATCGAAACGCATAGTCATTAAATAATTCTATTGAACTGCTTGCAAAACCCATATGTTGAAATTCTTCTTTGATCAAAATTCCCAAACCTGCTCTTTTGTTATAGGGATCAAAATCGAAAAGATCGATTAGACCAACAGACTTATTGTCAGATTTTCTTTCGATCACAAGCCTCAATTGTTTGACTTCATAAATATCCTTATTGGAATTCAATAAATAGTCCTTTAAGTCCTTACGGGAAAATGGTTTTTGCGTAGTGCTTACTTCCCAGTTTTTTACATCGTTTTCGACTTCAAATAAAAAATCTAAATCCTCTGGTTCTAAGGCTCTTAAATAAATTATTTCATTTTCTAGTCTCTTCATTTTTAAAAAGGAAAAACTCCCTGAAACACGAATGTGGCCGGTCCTGAAAGAGTTATATTTTCGTATTTAGTTTGGTCTTTATTTTGACTGAAATTGATTTCTAAATTTCCGCCTAAGGTTTGAATTTTTATCGGTAGTTGGGTTGTATGATTAAGGTGGGCTGCTGCAATTGCCGAGGCTGTCACCCCTGTTCCGCAACTCAACGTTTCATTTTCTACACCGCGTTCGTAGGTTCTCACTTTTAATTCATTTTCGCCTATAATTTGGACAAAATTCACATTTGCACCAACTTCGTGATAGGGAGCTCCAAATCTTATCTTTTTGCCTTCATGATAAACATCTGTCTTTTCAATATCAGTTTTAAAACATACGTGATGTGGGGAACCGGTGTTTAAAAAAACATCACCGTTGTGTTTTTCAATTTGCTCCACATCAGAAATTTCCAAAGTCACCCAATTGTTCTTTATTGTTGCCTGATGCAATCCGTCAGGGGCTTCAAAGCTTGTTTTGCCATTAACTATACCAAGCTTTTCTGCGAAGGCTACGATACATCTGCCTCCATTACCGCACATACTGCCAATTTTCCCATCAGCATTGTAATAGATCATTTTAAAATCGGCACAATTTGATTCTTCTAAAAGCATCAAACCATCAGCCCCTATGCCAAATTGTCGGTGGCACAACTTTTGAATAAAATTGTACATCAGAAGAAGGAAAATGGAAATCTCGATTATCGATGAGGATAAAATCATTTCCTGTCCCTTGATATTTATAAAAACTTATTTCCATGATACAAATTTAACTATTAAGTAGCTTTTGAACGCCGTTAAAGTATCGTTAAATACGAATAAGGTAAAAACTAAAAATATAAATTTGTTAAAGTTAAAATTTTAAAAATGATGAAAAAGACAATTCAATTAATTCTTGCCTCCATTTTAGGCGGAATGATTACATTAGGTAGTTATTTTTTATTGTTTCCCCAATTCGGTTTAAGTAAAGAAACACAAGCTCAGGCTAATAGCAAGTTCGAAGCGATTCCCGCAGTCTATACCGGGGTTGCCAGGGCAGAAGCTGCTGAAAACACGGATTTTACGATCATCGCAGAATCAACAGTCAACGCGGTAGTTCATGTCAAAAATGTTTCAGTGGCACCCTCCAATCCATTGATGGAATTCTTCTACGGCAGTTCCGCTCAAGGAGGGCAAGTAGTTGTTGGAGCGGGCTCTGGAGTCATTATCTCGCCCGATGGCTATATTATTACCAACAATCATGTGATCAATGGTGCGAAGAAAATTGAGGTAACTTTAAATAATAAAAAAACCTATGAAGCAGAGATCGTCGGAGTAGATAAGACTACAGATATAGCCTTGTTGAAAATTGATGCGGGAGATCTGCCATCGCTTGGTTTTGGTGATTCTGATCACCTGAAGGTAGGTGAATGGGTTTTAGCTGTTGGGAATCCGTATAACTTAACTTCAACTGTGACAGCGGGAATTGTAAGTGCGAAGGCGAGAGATATTCGTATGAATGGGAATAACGCTCAAATAGAATCATTCATTCAAACCGATGCCGCCGTGAATCCCGGGAATAGCGGCGGGGCACTTGTCAATGTCAGAGGTGAGTTGATCGGCATAAATACGGCCATTTCTTCGCAAACAGGTAGTTACGTGGGCTATAGCTTTGCCGTACCCTCTAATATTGCCAAAAAGGTAATTGAAGATATTCTGGAGTTCGGCAATGTGCAAAGAGCTTATTTAGGAATCAATTATGATGAATTAGACAGTGAGAAGGCAGAAAAATATGGTGTAAGCACATCGCAAGGCGTAATTATTACCAGGGTGGCAGACAAGGGCGCGGCCAGCGAAGCCGGCCTTAAGGACAATGATGTCATCATTAAAATGGACAATATTAAAATCAATAAATTCGCTGATTTACAAGGCTTTTTGGGTTCAAAAAGACCCGGAGATCAGGTAAAGGTGACTGTTTTAAGGGATAACCAAAACAAACAAGTTGATCTGATCTTGAAAAATCAATTCGGTAAAGAAAGTTTTGGAGCGAATGATTTTACAAAAAGTTTAATCGGTGCTATTAAACCATTGAGTTCTAAGAATGCGAATAAATTTGATCTGGATTACGGTATGGAAATTACTTCACTGAACAACAAAACCTTGTATGCTAAATATGGCGTAGAAAATGGTGATATGCTACTAGCCATAGAAGATCAAAAGGTGACCTCTGAACAAGAGGTAGAGGAACTTTTAAGGTACTACCAAAGTAAGGAATATATCAATGTGCTCATCTTAAAGCAAAATGGTACCTATGGGTATGTGCGATTAAGAGAATAGTCGAATTCTCCTCGAATATTAACTAAAAAAGCCAAACATATCCGTTTGGTTTTTTTATTTTTATAGCAATAAATCAGAACTGAATGAGCTATAAATACCTCGCATTATTTTTTGTTGGATTGCTTCTATCCTGCCATAAGGATGGCAATGATGGAAGATCTGTGGTACAGAAGATCAACGTTGTAGAAGTTAAGTCAGAGAATGTTCCTATTTTCTCCGACTATGTTGGCCAAGTTTATGGAATCAAGGATATCCCTATAAGAGCAAGGGTTGATGGATTCTTGGAAGGCGTACATTTTAAAGAGGGAACAAAAATTAACAAAGGAACACTTCTTTACACAATAGATGCGCAGCCTTTTGAGGCAAATCTCGCATCTAAAAAAAGTTATGAAACAGAAGCCAATACAAGGCTAGCTTTTGCCAATAGCGAATACGACAGGATAAAACCGTTAGCTGATATGAATGCCGTGAGTAAGAGCGATCTGGATGGCGCTAGAGCGAGGAAAGAAGCTTCAGAGGCGGAACTGAACGCGGCAAAGGCCGGGTTAAAAATTGCTCAAATCGATCTGAGTTATACAGAAATCTTGGCGCCAATTACCGGGATCATAGGGAAAACACTTGCCCGAGAGGGGGAGTATGTTGGGAAATCTCCAAATCCTGTTATTTTAACAACAATCTCAGAAATAGATATCGTAAGGGTTCAGTTTTTTTTGACTGAAGCAGAATATCTTTTTTTTGTGAATGAATTTAGAAAGAACAATGGAATCAAGAGAAATGAAGAAGAGATAGAACTTTCTCTGTTACTTTCAGATGACTCCATCCATGAGCATAAGGGTAAAGTAGATTTCATCGATAGGGGAATAGATGCCGGTACAGGTACAATATTGGTACAAGCTTCCTTTCCAAATCCTGATCTTGTCCTGCGCCCCGGGCAATTTGCACGGGTAAGGATCAAAAGGACCGAAAAGGATAATGTCTTAATTGTTCCGCAAAGGTGTGTTTCAGAACTACAAGGAAATTATTCGGTATTTACTGTGAATGAAGAAAATAAAATTGTGGCAAAACAAATAGAAATTGGTGAAAGATACAATGATTACTATGTGGTTAAAAGTGGTTTAGTGGAAAATGAAAAAGTGGTTATAGAGGGACTTCAAAAAGTCAGTTCTGGTATGGCCGTTGAGCCAATTGTGATTGAATTTAAAAGTCAAATGAAATCCAATGAATAATAATGGCTGAGAATAAAGGTAATTTTTTTGTACACCGACCCATAGTAGCAATTGTCATTGCAATTGTGATCGTTATTGTAGGAAGTGTTTCAATGTTAGGCCTGGCCATAGAGCAGTATCCTAATCTAACTCCCCCTGTTGTTCAGGTTAGAGCTAATTATAATGGTGCAAATGCCATTAGTGTAGAAGAATCTGTAGCAACACCCTTAGAACAAGAAATAAACGGTGTGGATAATATGTTGTATATGAAATCTACCAATGCCAACGACGGTAGTATGGTGATTGACATATCATTTGACGTGGGAACTGATCCAGATATGAATACAGTTTTGGCTCAAAACAGGGTTTCCGCGGCATCAGCAAAGCTTCCTTCCGATGTCACTAAATACGGTGTTACGACAAAAAAGTCATTACCCAATATTATGTTGGCAATTGCCCTTACATCTGATGGGAGATATGATCAGAATTTTTTAGGTAATTACGCATTAATCAATATTAAAGATCAGCTTGCCAGAATTAAGGGAATTGGAAGAGTAGATGTAATGGGCTCTGCGGACTATTCCATGCGAATCTGGGTTAAACCGGATATGTTAGCTCATAGGGGAATTACTATTCCTGAGATTATCAATGCCATAAATGAACAGAATTTAATTGTACCCGGAGGTAAATTTGGAGCTGAACCGGCGCCCGTGGGAACAGAGTTTACATACACGGTTAGACTGCCTGACCGTTTTAATTCTGCCGAAGCTTTTGAAGATATTGTTGTTCGAACAAATACTGATGGTTCACAGGTTCAGATCAGGGATATAGCAACAGTAAATTTGGGAGTGGAGACGTATAATATGATTCCAAGGATGAATAAAGAAACCTGTGCAATTATTGCTTTGTATCAGGCTCCAGGATCAAATGCCGTTGAATTAGCAAAAAACATAATCAGCGAGATGGAAGTGCTTAAAAAGAGCTTTCCTGAAAGTATGAAATACGAGGTCGCACTAGATTCTACCTTGCCAATTACAGCCGGAATTAGGGATATCATTGTTACGCTCATCATTGCTTTAGTACTGGTTATTTTAGTTGTTTTTATTTTTATTCAAGACTGGAGAGCAACCCTGATACCGACACTAGCAATCCCAGTTTCTCTTATCGGCGCTTTTATATTTTTTCCGGCCCTTGGCTTTACTATCAATGTTTTATCACTTTTAGGTCTGGTATTGGCCATTGGTATTGTAGTAGATGACGCCATCGTTGTTGTTGAGGCAGTACAAGTTAATATTGCTAATGGAATGACAACAAAAGAGGCTACTTTGGATGCCATGGAAAAAGTTACGGCACCGGTCATTGCTACTACATTAGTTTTGATCGCAGTTTTTATTCCTGTGGCCGGTATGGCAGGAATAACCGGGATTTTATATCAGCAATTCGCCATTACAATAGTAGTTTCTGTGATCGTTTCTTCGATCAATGCCCTTACCTTGAGTCCGGCACTTTGCTCATTATTGTTAAAAGAACCTAAGCCTTACGGCGGCTTGCTTGGAAAGTTCTTTGACAAGTTTAATAGAGTGATGGATAAAAGTACGGAAGGCTATATGTCTTTTACTAATATTTTTACCCGAAAGCTTAAAAGAGGGGTCATTTTTATTCTTTTTATGACTTTAGGTTCAGCTCTATTCGGTGCGTTAGTACCTGGTGGATTTATACCTGAAGAGGATATGGGATATTTCTATGTTAATATTCAATTACCAAACGCATCATCCATTCAAAGGACGGATGTTGTATCTCAGGAAATTGAAAATATTTTAATGAGCTATCCTGAAGTGAAATATATAACCAATGCTACAGGTTACAGTATGCTTACAGGTTCAAACATTCCGAATAGTGGATTTATGTTTGTGACCTTAAAGGATTGGTCTGAACGAGATTTTACCGTTAGAGAAATGATAGGACGAATAAACCTAGAATTATCTCAAAAAATAAAATCTGCTCAGGCTTTTGCTTTCGGACCACCAGCTTTGCCAGGTTTAGGGAATGGATCAGGATTCAGTATTATGATTCAAGATAAGGGTGGTAATGATCCCGAATATCTAGCAACGAATGTTATGAAATTTATTAAGGCCGCAAATGAAAGAGAAGAAATAGGTAGTGCATTTTCAGCCTTTCAAGCCAATGTTCCTCAACGGTTCATGGATATTGATAAGGAAAAGGCATTGAAATTAGGCGTGTCTCTTAATGACTTATACAAAACTGTCGGAGCATTTATGGGAGGAGCCTATGTAAACGACTTTACCCGATTTGGAAGATTATATAAAACCTACATACAAGCAGAACCTGAGTATAGGGTGGATGAATCTCAAATAAGTAACTTCTTCATAAAAAATAAAGAGGGTAATATGGTTCCTTTGGCGACTATTTCCTCAATAAAACCGATTTCGGGACCTGATTTTACGACTAGGTTTAATTTGTTTAGATCAGTTGAAGTAACAGGTGCACCAGCGCCGGGATACACCTCAGATCAGGCGAGGCAGGCGCTAAAGGAAGTTGCTGAAGAAACCTTGCCTCAGGATATGAATTACGCCTGGAATGCCATGTCTTTTCAGGAAGAGAAAGCTTCGGGTTCGTTGATGATGATCTTGGTCTTTTCTTTGGTTTTCGTCTTCCTGATTCTCGCTGCACAATACGAAAGTTGGTCCTTACCTTTGAGTATCTTATTAGGGACCCCCTTTGCCATCTTTGGGGCACTCTTTGCACTGTGGGTAGGTAGATTGGTCAGTCCAACATTTGAAAACAATATTTTTGCTCAGGTATCCTTTGTGATGCTCATCGGAATGGCCGCAAAGAATGCCATTTTGATCGTAGAGTTTGCGAATGAGGAATTTAAAAAAGGATTGAGTTTGTTTGATTCGGCAATGGCGGCAGCCAGATCGAGGTTTAGACCTATCTTAATGACGGCATTCTCATTTATTTTAGGAGTTTTCCCTTTGGTTGTTGCTACCGGTTCAGGCGCAGAAGCTCGAAAAGTAATGGGAATGGCATTATTGGGAGGGATGACCTTGGCCACCTTTTTAGGGGTCTTTCTATATCCCTTATTGTTTGTTTTTATCGGTAAAATTGCCGGTTATGAAAAGATCAGAGAAAAACAGATCCAAAACGAAAAAGGTCTTAAATCAGAATTGGAGGAATGAGAAGTTTTATTGTTACATATATAAGTTTTATTATTTTTTCGATTGGATTGGCATCCTGTGCGGTTGGTCCAAAATACCAAAAACCGATCACACAAAATCCCGACCTATTCAGGTTTCAAGATGCTGGTCAGGATACCTTGGTGAATCTTCAATGGTGGACTATTTTTAACGACCCTGTATTGGAATCCTTGATCGATGAGGCATTAGAAAACAATAAAGACGTGTTGATCGCTGCCAGCAGAATTGAACAGGCCAGGGCTAATGTGGGTTATAATAGGGCAGATTTTGGGCCTAAAATTGGCCTTGAAGGTGTAGCAGCCAAGTCAAATTTTATTCAGGGAGTTAAGCAAGACGAAGCAGTAAACCTCTATTCAGGAAATACAAATTTATATTGGGAGCTCGATATTTGGGGAAAAATAAGAAGGTCTACTGAGGCTGCTCGCGCAGAATTACTCTCTACGTTCTATGCAAAAAGAGGTGTTGAGCTCAGTTTGATCAGTGAAGTTGCTTCAAATTATTTTAAGCTGCTCGATTATCGTGCACGTTTAGAAATTTCTGAAAAGACTTTTACCTCCAGAGATAGTGCCCTGACCATCATTGAAATGAGATATGAGAAAGGGATTATTCCTTTGATAGATGTAAATCAGGCCCAAGTTCAACGGAGTATTGCCCTAGCTTCAATTCCTCAATTTAAAAGGCTAATTGCTCAGTCCGAGCACAATATCAGTGTTCTTTTGGGTAAAAATCCGGATAGTATCTCAACAGGTTCAGATCTGTTAAGTCAACAAATCCCTGATTCAATTCCGGTGGGAATTCCTTCTCAACTATTGGCAAGAAGGCCTGATATTGCGCAATATGAACAATTGTACAAAGCTCAGAACGCCCGAATTGGTGTGGCACAGGCCATGAGGTTTCCCTCTATTAGTTTGACCGGATTATTAGGGGTTGGCAGTACAGATCTATCCAATTTGGTATCTAACGGTTTAGGTTGGACTGCCGGGGCCTCACTGGTAGGACCTTTATTTGAATGGGGGAAAAATATCAGAAGGGTCGATATTGAAAGAGAAAGGGCTAATCAAGCCTTGTTGGCCTATGAGTTTTCTGTTATCAATGCCTTGCGAGAAGTACAAGATGCCCTGATAGAAATACAAACCTATCAAGAAGAGCTTTCGGCCAGAGCCGAAGGTGTGAGAGCCGCTCAAAGTGCCAGGGAACTATCTGAAATGCGCTATGACAAGGGTGTTACGAGTTATTTAGAAGTGTTGGAAACGCAAAGGCAAGAATTTGAAGCAAAGCTTGGGTATTCTCAAAATTACAATTTGGTCTTGTCTTCTTATATCAATTTGTATAAAGTTCTCGGTGGAGGATGGATCACAGAACAGGAAAGAGAGAGATATGCCGCACAACAAGCTGAAAAAGAAGGCGTAGAAGTAGGTATTATAGAAGATCAATCGATGATCTATGACGGTCAGGTTACGGATCTCGACCTGACCAAAGAGGAAATTCAGCAAAGAAAGGAAGAGAAAAAACTTCAACGCAAGTTGGAAAAAGAACAGAGAAGATCAAATAATTAACCAAAAAAGGAGCAGAAAAACTGCTCCTTTTTTAATTCAAGTGAATTAATTATTATGTAAATATGATTTGTGTTCTATCTCCGTCGCACAATTCGTAAAATTGTCCAATTGTAATGATATCGGTTACCTCATCAGACAGATCCTTCTTTTCTAATTTGAACATATCCACCGCTAATTTACAGGCGTAAATAGTTCCTCCACCAGCTGTAATCATTTCTAAAAACTCATCTACAGGAGGCATATCTAATTCTTCCATTTGTTTTCTCATCATACTGGAAACTGCTGTTTCAACTCCGGGTAGTCCACCTAACATGGTTGGAAATGGAATTCCACCGGGCATTCTCATGGCAGGGTTACCTGTTGTTGCCGTATGCAAATGATTCATTCTTTCTTTTGTTATTCCGTCCAATCCGAAAAAAGTAAAGAATACATTTGTTTCTATCCCTTCCATCACGGCACCATTTGCCATGACCAATGTTGCATATACATCTTCCAAGCTACCTTTGGCACATATAATACATACTTTTTCCAGGGGTTTTTTCTCTGTTTTTGACATAATCAGTTAATTTAAAAGTGAACTAAACACAGCTTGTTGGTTTCGGAATACCAGCGATTTGAGAAGAGAATTTTAAAGGCCCTTTTGGGAAAAGAACATATAACTCTTTAATATCTACTATACCTGATTTTCCTACCTTTCTAATAGTTAAAGCTTCTCCGGCAGCATGTTTGTCTCTTAAGTAATTGAGTACTTCAAAATGTTTTGGAGTTAATTCAATTCCTATTTCTTTTGCTATTTCTTTTGCAATATCCTCGTTCCATTGGTTCATATCTTCTAGATATCCATCATCTGAAACATTTACTTGCTTTCCTGCGATTGTTTTTACTGACATAATATAAATTTTAAATTGTTCTGTTACTATTTAGGTTGTTTTTGATAAGTTTTTAAGGAATGTGACGGCAACACCCAAAGATTTTCTCATCTCAGGACTATTCATTTCTTTCATGAACTTCCACAGCGAGTAGGATGGCACGTTCTCCGTTTCGATACTATTGAAAACTTTTACAGCATTGTTCATGGTGTTCAAAACATCTGGCTGAGTCATTTGTTTTAAAGTTGTCAGAATTGAAACAACGCTATTTGCCAATTCTCTGACGTCTTCAGGTTTAAATCCTTGAACGATATTATCAGCGATCGGAACGATCTCTTTAGCGAATTCGAAATATCCTTTTTGTTCAAATTTTGACATACTTTTCGTGAAATCAATGATCGCTTCATTTGCGATTGGACCAACGTCATTGGCAAAGTCCATACCCATTTCTAACATTTCCATTACCTTCCGTATATTACCTATATTTCTCAGAAAAGTAACAGCTAAATCTGTCAATTCATTGGGATGAATTTCTATTTGTCTTTTATCTAATTCGGCGACAGTAGAATCATAGGCATCCTTTCCAATAATCTGGAAGTCGCTTACCAAATCGGTTACCATTTCGGTATTGAGCTTTTGTTCCTGGACATGGGCGAGAAGCAAGTCTAACTTTCTATCCAGCGCGTCTATTCTTTTATTTAGAATTTCTTCTTGCATGATAAGCACTTTTTAAAAATTAAACTCGGTGTTTTCCGGCCATTGACATATCTGCTTCGATCGGCAGTTCTCTACCTTTCAATAAAATATGCCAATAGATCCATCGGAACATTACTTTTCCGTAATGATTTATTTTTGTGTTTTTCAACAATCCGAAGGGTCCAATTCCCGGAAGCGGGAAAGTTCCCGGAAGCGGCTCTGTCTCGTAATTAAAGTCGATTAAAGCACCTTTTCCTTGCCCTGTTTCGATATAGCAATTGGCATGTCCGTCGAATTTAGCATCCAGGGGTCTTCCTTCCATGGCGGATAAAATATTCTCTGTGAGTATTTCTGCAGCGAAATGGGCCACAGAACCAGCTTTTGATGTGGGTATATTGGCAGCATCTCCAATTACAAAAATATTTTCAAAGGCATCTGACTGTAAGGTGTGCTTGTTTGTAGGGATGTAATTCATATCATCACCTAAACCACTTCGTTCGACCATTTCTGAACCCATATTTACAGGGACTATAGTCAAAATATCGAATGGGATTTCGCGCTCATCATAAGAAATGATCTTTTTCTCATCATTATCTACGCTGCTCAAATAGAAATCGGGGATCACTTCTATATTTTTTTCTGATAATATTTCACCCAACATTTTTGAGGCTACCGGCTTAGTAAATGCACCGGACATTAAAGTGACATATTTAATATTTACTTTATCTCTCATTCCTTTTTTAGTGAAATAATCATCGGCAAGAAAAACAAATTCCAATGGAGCTACCGGGCATTTATAGGGTAATTCAGGAATACACATCACGAGATCACCACCTTCCCAGTCTTTGAATCTTTTATGTAATTCAAGGGCACCTTCAATGGTATAGAAATCAAAAATATCTTTGTACCATAATTTGTCTTTTAAGCCTTCTGTTTCGCTGGGTCTTGTTTCAGTTCCGGTGGCCACAATTAAATAATCGTAGTTTAAAACTTTTCCACCTTCAAGTAAGACTTTATTTTCTTCCGCTACGATCTTATCTATAGGGCTAAAAATGACATTTGTTCCAGGAGGAAAGAAATTTGCTTTAGGTTTGATGACATCATCTTTTTTATAAATACCAAAAGGAATAAATAAAAATCCAGGCTGGTAATAATGTGTTTTATATTGATCTACAATGGTTAGTTCCCATTCTTCTCGATCTAGCACTTTATATAGTTTGTTGAGCATCATGGTTCCCGCTGTTCCTGCTCCTAGTATGACTAATTTTTTCATGATTTATTTACTATTTTTATGCGTTATTTATATAGGCAAATTTAAGTTTAAAGCATTGCTTAGAAGATGATATTAGTCATCAAAATGTAGCTAAAGTGTCCAAAAACAGTAACTTAAGTTACATAGGAAATTAACTTTGAAGCGAAAAATGGATAAGAATTTGAAAGAAATTTTAGAATTGCGAAAAATTTTGAGGGAGCACAACTATAACTACTATGTTCTGGATGAACCCGTTATCAGTGATTATGAATTTGATGTTTTGCTTAAAAAATTGCAATCGCTGGAGGAAAAATTCCCTGAATTTGACGATCCCAATTCTCCCTCTAAAAGGGTAGGTGGAGAGGTAACTAAAGTATTTCAAACCAGAAAGCACAAATTTCCCATGTATTCATTAGATAATTCCTATTCTAAGGAAGATATTATCGATTGGGAAAAGAGAAATCATAAAATATTAGGTGAGCCTAAAATAAGTTATACCTGCGAATTAAAGTACGACGGTGCTTCCATAAATCTGTATTATGTCAATGGTAAACTAGCATCTGCTACCACAAGGGGAGATGGAATTGAGGGAGATGAAGTTACCGCGAATATTAAAACGATCAAATCGATTCCTTTGGTCATAGATTCCCAGGAGTTGACCGAATTCGAAATTAGAGGAGAAGTAATTCTGCCGCTTGCGGGTTTTGAAAAAATGAATGCGGAAAGAATTGGAGCCGGTGAAGATCCTTACAGAAATCCTCGCAACACGGCAAGTGGTAGTCTTAAATTACAGGATAGTTCTGAGGTAGCTTCCAGGCCCTTAGATTGTCTGCTCTATCAACTTGTGGCAGAAAGAATGCCGTTTGAAACACACGAGGCGGCGTTACAATTTGCGTCTGAGCTTGGGTTTAAAATACCCAAAACAATTAAAGTTTGCAGGAATGTTGATGAAATTATAGAATTCATCAATTATTGGGATAAAAATCGACATGATCTGCCCTATGAAACGGATGGAATCGTCATAAAAGTGAATGATTTACAGTTTCAGGATGAATTGGGATTTACTTCTAAATCACCGCGTTGGGCGCTAGCCTATAAATTTAAGGCGGAGCAGGCTATGACCGTCCTGCGCAAAATTTCCTATCAAGTTGGCCGAACAGGAGCCATTACACCGGTGGCTAATCTGGAGCCGGTTGAATTGGCTGGAACGATAGTAAAAAGGGCTTCTTTGCACAATGCAGATCAGATTGAGAAATTAGATATACGAGTTGGGGATTCCGTTTATGTGGAAAAGGGGGGTGAAATTATCCCAAAAATTGTTGGCGTGGAACGATCATTAAGACCTGAGAATTCAGTACCGACTGAGTACATAACCCATTGTCCGGATTGCCACACTTTACTCATCAGAAATGAAGGTGATGCCAAACACTATTGTCCGAATGAATTTGGTTGCCCTACTCAGATCACGGGTAAGATCATTCATTTTATCAGCAGAAAAGCGATGAATATAGACGGATTAGGTGTTGAAACGGTCGAGCTTTTATATAAGGAGGGTTTAATTAAAAATTATGCTGATTTGTACGATTTAAAAATAGAACAAATTATTCCCTTGGAAAGAATGGCGCAAAAGTCGGCTGAAAATTTGATCATGGGTATTGAGGCATCAAAGCGTATTCCTTTTGAAAAAGTGCTGTTTGCGCTGGGCATCAGATTTGTAGGCGAAACAGTAGCTAAAAAAATTGCGCAACATTTTAAAAATATTGATCAGCTCATGAGGGCGAGCTATGAGGAATTGATTTCGGTAGATGAGATCGGTGAAAGAATTGCTGCCAGTATTATTGATTTTTTTGAAAATGAATACAATCGTTCAATAATAGCTCGGCTGAAAGAATACCGACTTCAATTTGAAATAGAAGAAGAGGAGAAGATATCAGAATTGTTAAATGGTAAAGTTTTTGTCGTCTCCGGCGTATTTACTATTTTTTCAAGAGAGGAATTAAAACAATCTATTGAGGCTAACGGAGGTAAAGTGGGCAGTTCTATTTCGAAAAAAACCGATTATGTCATTGCAGGTGCCAATATGGGCCCGGCTAAATCAGAAAAAGCAAAATCACTCGAGATACCGATTATTTCAGAACAGGATTATTTACAAATGATAAAAGGCACTTAAGATTCTTCCAGGACACGAATTTTATTTCTGGTTGAATATATTTTTCCTTCATCATGCAGTTGCTTTAAGATTCTTGTTACGACTACTCGTGAAGTATTCAAATCATTGGCAAGTTGCTGGTGCGTAATTTCCAGCTCATCATTTCGTTTTACTTTGGATAAATCATAAAGGTATTTATGAATTCTTTCGGTCATATTCAAAAAGGCCAACCCGTCAATTGACTCTACTAATTCCAAAAGCCTGAAATGGTAGCTATCGATGATGTAATTCCGCCAGGTCTTATAGCTTGCCAACCAATCATCTATCTTCTCAACAGGTAAGAAAATGGCTTCTGTATCCATTTCTACTTCACCTCTAAAAATACTCTCTTTTCTATTGATACAATTGATAAAAGAAATAGCGCAGGTATCTCCTTTTTCTAAATGATATATAACGAGTTCATCTCCTTTTTTTTCTTGCCTTATGATCTTTACTGCACCCTCTAAAATTAGTGGAATATGGGTCATTTTTTCCCCTATATCGACCATTATATCACCACTTTTGAATTTATCCATAAATCCGACCTGAACAATTTCATCAATTAATTCTTTTTCAAAAATGCCAGCAAAATATTCGTCCAGTTTCTCTCTTAAGACCAGTTCTTGTGTAGTCATTGCATTTATTTAGGATTGTAAAGTTAAGTAAATAAATAAAAAAACTCTCTAAAATGGATTAGAGAGTTTTCCAATTAACGCGACAATTAAGTCACTCTAATAAATGAATCAAAATTTAACTTGGATCTGCGCTAAGAACCTGTCATTATCCTGGTTAATATAGGTTTCTATATTTGCCTGATAGTTTAATTGCACTCTGATATAGTCATTAAAGAAGTAGTTCAAACCTATGGTCATTCTTTCCGTGTAACCAATCTCTTTAACTTCATGGCTTGGATCAAAGAATTCATATTTAAAAACTGGTTGAAAACCTCCTTTCAGATCATACCAGATCATACCATAGGCACCGTCTCTTTTTTCGCCTAGTTCAACGGGTTCTGAGCCACAGCCACCACCTGCAGCGCGATTATAGTCACCTTCGTCATAAATATATTCTCCTTGAATATGCCAGTTTCCGAAATTGAATAACACTTCACCACCATAAGTAGTTCTGGTATCCTCATCGTTATTTGGGTAACCATATCTAAAACTACCCCCAATTTGCATGAACTGGAATGGTTTATAGGTAACCCGGGTTATAATATCTTTTTTTGCATTATTATCTTTGACCAATAAACCTCTACCATTCATGAGCGCAACCCAATAATTGAATCTGTTGTATTGGTTTCCTCCCAGGACCATGACTCCATAATCACGTTGGGGGGCTACCAATTGATCAACAACAATGGATCGATCAATGGTAGTCAACGCGAAACAAGGGGTGTATAATTCTAAACTAAATGGCTGCTTGTATGACCCGATGGCAATTCTGGCCCAGTTATATTTTTCCCAGGCTACAAATGCATCCATGAGGTATGCATTTCCTTCCCCGCCAATAAAAGGACTTGTTTCGAGCATCATGTAATAGGAGAAATCATTGAGTACTTTTCCTCTTACGCCAATTCTGGCTCTTCTAAATCCGAAATTATTCACTGAAGGATCTGAAAAAGTATAGTCGTATTCAGGTTGGAGATATCCAAATATTTTTATGGCTTGTGTCGCAGTTGAATCACTGGTACTGCCCGGCATATCCGTATCACAGCCTTGTGCATATGAATTCCCCATTTGCAATGTGAAAATTGCAAGTATCGCTAAAATTATTTTTTTCATAACTGCTTAGTTTACTAATGGTAAGTTTTTAGGAACTGATGCTGACCATTTGTTAGATGTCCATGCGGGATTGCTATTGTACATTCCGTTCATTCCAAATATCAAACTATAGGCGTCATAACCTAAAACTCTTAAACAGGCGGTAAGAACAGCAGAAGTTTGCCCGGTGTAACAATAGGTAGCAATTTTTGCGTTGGCTCCAGGATCAAAAGCCAAATAGGAGTTGTCTGCAAGTACCCAAGGCAAAATTTTGTTCGCGTCGGCTATATGTCCAAAGGCATTATAATCCGCATCGGTAAAGTAATTATTGATGAAGTAGTTACCAGGTGCATTTAATACTTCCGTACCTTTCACTGTTTTAAAACCTTCACTTACAACCTGTTCTACACGTGCTCTTAAAATAGCAGCACCGTCTTGAGAAAAACTATTAATTGTAGGATCTTTGTACACCTGGTTTGCCGGTGCTGCGCTGTAAGACCAATTTGAGTGGCCATCGGCCTCATTTCCTATACTGTTATTCCAGGATCCTGCAGTGGATGAATTCCAACCTGACATACCCCATTTCAGAGCCTGGGCTTCGCTGTAGCCATACAATCTGAGCAATGCGGTACCATAACAAGCCGTTTGTCCGGTGTAACAGATCATTAGGATCGGTTTTCCATTGGAATTTGCGGCTTCAGTTAGTATGTTTGCGAATGTTACGTTTTTTGCTCCTTCAATATGTCCTTTGGCATAATCCGCAGCACTTCTGATATCCATCATATAATATTTGGCCAGGAAGGATGCCAGATCTGCATCTGCAGGAGGTCCGGCGACAAATTTTGCTCCACTCGGACTTGTGAGGATTTTATCGATATCTAAATTATTAGATACCATGTAATCTTTCATCAAACTAAAGGCCGGTGTTGCTATCTCTTCTCCCGGATCATCGCCTCTGTCGCAAGACTGTAAAAATAGGGCAGGGACAAAGAGCAATAAATAAACTATATAAAATACTTTTTTCATAATATTGAGTTTTTAAATTTTCTAATTCATAGGGCTATTCCACAACAGGGAACATATTTATTTCTTTTGAGGTAAAAGCGTCCAAGCCTTTTTTGCTCATTTCTTTATTCATAAAGCCATTCATTCCATAAGCTAAATTTGAAGCATCATAACCGATTAAGTTTAAATAGGCAGTTACTGCTGCAGCGGTTTGACCATTTTCGTCATATACCACTATCTTTTTGTCGGTTGGTAACGAAGCTAAATCGGTGGTAGACGATAAGGAGCCAAAAGGTTCGTATTGATATGCACCTTTTATATGACCTAATTCATAATTCCTTGCCGAGCTGTAATTGAGAATAAAATATTGATCAGGATTGGCAAAAACATCAGCTGCAGTAATCGCAAAGTCTTTGTAGGGTTTTTCAAAAGCAAGGACTAGACGCTCTTTCAGGATTTCCTCCGGACTACTTTTTCCAGTTGCCAGACTAGGTAAGGTACCTATGGAGGGTTTAGCATTTGAAGTGGTTTCTAAATCTCCGCTATGGGCATCTGAGATGTTCTTTAGCCATGAGTTCTCCGCAAAATCTTGTCTCCAAGAGCTCATACCCCATTTTAAAGAATAGACATTCTCGTATCCGGCCAATCTCAAGAAACTGGTGTAGTAGGCCGCTGATTGACCTGAATAACAGATCAGAACGATCTTGTCAAAATCACTCGGGTTGATCTTGTTTTGGAAGTAATCCAGCAGGTCAGGCGCCAATACATTATTTGCTCCTTTGATGTGTCCATAAGCAAACCAGGTATCGGTCCTGATGTCAATCAAATGATATTTTTCATTTTTCATGTTCTTTTTAACTTCATCCGCAGAAATGATAGCCTCTGAAGCGGAAGAATTGATGAAATTTCCATGCGATTCTAAATAATTAATGAGTTGCTCAGTTTCAGAACTATCATTTGAAACCGGAGGATCGGGTAAGTTAAAACCGGAGGTTAAAATTACCAGTGGGAAAAAGAAAATAATGGTGTATAAAAATAGATTTTTCATAGTATAACTGTTTAAAAAACAATAATTTGAGTTTTATTATTGATGTAAAATTAAAGGGAGAACAAGTGCTTTTTTATGACTTTTATCAATTTTAGCTAATATGTTTTTGTTCTACTGAGTAACATATTTTACATATTTAAGTAACATTTGTTACGATAAATATTGTTCGTAATTTACAGATAGACAGTGAGTTAAAAGTCAATAGAAAAAGAAGTTACTTTTTGGGAAGTATTTTTGATTCGTTTGCTTCAAGAAGTCAATTTAAAGACAAAAATTGTTCGGAAAAAGCGAAATAAAAATCGGCTTAATTCTTTTTATTTCATTGTTCAATCGAAAGAGTTTTTATTATTTTCGCTTTGATCTAAAACAGGTAATGTCAAATTTGCAAATACTTTTAAAAAATTTTAGCAGTACGATTGATCTTACGGAAGATGAAATCGCATTGATAGAGCGGCGTACCTCAATACGAAAATATTTAAAAGGTCAGTATATAGTTCAGCAGGGGGATTTTTGTAATACAACAAATTTTATTATCTCCGGTTGCACCAAAACTTTTGTGATCGATGAAGAAGGTCAGGAACATATCATTATGTTTTCTATTGAAAATTGGTGGACATCTGATTTAGGTAGTTTTGTATCCAGAAATCCTGCGGATTATCATATACAATGTATGGAACCTACGGAAGTAGTTCAATTTACCTATGAAAATCTGCAGCTATTATATGAAGAAGTACCCAAACTCAACGTATTCTTCAGAGTTCTTTTAGAGAAGGCATTAGTTGCAGCTCAGAATCGAATCGTCAGAAATTTTAGTTTAACCGCAAAAGAAAGATATTTGGCTTTTAAAGCGCTATACCCGGAAATTGACAGCAGAATTCCTCAATACATGATCGCTTCTTATCTCGGGATAAGCAAAGAATTTCTCAGTAAAATAAAGAGCCAGCTCATCTTAGAGCAATAATATTAAACTAGATTAATATTATTTTATAAACTACTTCATTTTATGAATCTCATTTGTTGTTGCATCTTTGTACCATAGGAGATGAAAAAAATTTGTTCGACATTAATTGAAAAAATAAGCGATTTGAATGACATGATCATTCAAGGCAGAGTTTTGGAAGCTTTTGATAGGTTCTATCACGATGAGGTGTGTATTGAAGTAAATGCAAATCAGTTGATCGAGGGGAAAGAAAAGAACAGAACCTATAAAGAGCAATTCTTAAACGGTATTTTGGAATGGCATTCTGCAAATCCTTTGAAAGTTTCTATTGGCGAAGGCATAACTATGGTAGAGTGGTTATATGATTATACCGATAAATTGAAAAGTAATAAGAGAATAATGCATGTAGCTGTTCAAGAATGGCAAGACGGAAAAATTATTAAAGAAAAATTATATTATAACCCTTAAACAATGATTACGATGAGAAAATTAGTTTTAAATTCAATGATAGCCTTTTTGGCCATTGGTATGCTCTCTTTTACCGGCATAAGAAATGAGGTAAAAACGATCAAAACAGACAAAAGTAAAATCACCTGGAAAGGTTATAAAATGACAGGTTCTCACTATGGTTCTGTCAACATACAATCCGGAAAGTTAATTTTTGAAAATGACGCGCTTACAGGAGGTGAATTTGTTGCAGATTTAACTTCAATAACAAGTGAAGATTTACAAGGAGAATACAAAGGTAAATTAGAAGGACATTTAAAGTCTGATGATTTTTTTGGTATTGAAAAATTTCCAACCGCACAATTAGTTTTTACAAAAGTAAAATCTGTAGGAAAAAACTCTTATGAGGTCACTGGAGATTTGACAGTAAAAGGGATTACAAAATCGATTACTTTCGATATGGCCATTTACGGGAGTAAGGCGAATGCTACAGTGAAGATAGACAGATCTGCCTATAATGTTAAATATGGTTCAGCAAGTTTCTTTGACGACTTGAAAGACAAGGTAATTTATGACGAATTTGACCTGGTTGTAGATTTAGAGTTCTAAAACACTTTAATTTTTCATATAAAATTCAAATAAGATTGGAAAGTCACGTAAAATTTACGTGGCTTTTTTATTTACCACCCAACCAAGATTTTCTATTTTTTAAAATATTATCATCTGTGGTACCAATTAATTGAATGGAGTAATTGGGATCGGAAGTCAGAAAAACCTCAGTTTCATTTCTTTTTCCAAATCGTTCAAAAACAATAGATAGATTTTCTTCGGGATTAAACTTGTATCTCTCAAAAAAATCTTTAAAGGTGTTCACTTTGTTGATAGAAATCAACCTATCTCCTTTTGTCAATCCGGAATTATAAAAAGGGCTGTTCTTTAAGGGATAGGATGAAATGATGAGCTTTCCTTTTTCCCAAGTCATGTCTGCTCCAAAAAAGGGCTTCTCTTTAGGTTGAGACAATTCTATCCCAACTGACTGAAATAATTTGTGATAATCAGGCATTTGACTTTGATAAATAAAATCGCGAAAGAAGGATTTTCCAAAATCTTTATTTGCGTACTCACATAAGGTCTCTTCTAAATCAACTACTGTATAGGGACTTTCTTTTTTACCATATTTCTGGTAGATAAGTGCCATAAAATCATCTAAATTCTTTTCTTTAAATGTTTTCCTTAGCGAGAGATCCAAGGCCAAACCCAGGACACTGCCATAAGCATAATAAGAAATAAAAGTATTGTCTTTGCTTGTTGGATCTAAAAAAGTGGCGGCATCAACAAAAGGAGCCTGGTAACTCATTTCTATGGGATTAAAGACATTTCTTCCCGGGGAGGTCCAAACGTAATTAAATGTTTTAGACAAACCCTCAACATATTCTTTTTCAGAAATAATTCCGGCTCTGCATAAAATTAAATTGGTATAGTAACTTGTAAACCCTTCGGCAAACCATAATTCGCCACTCATATTGGCATCTTCATAATTAAAGGGTTCCAGAGATCGTGGTCTTATTCTCTCCACGTTCCAAGCGTGAAAGAACTCGTGAGCCACAGTACCGATATTATTTTTCATACCTCCTTCACTCAGACCCTCTTTGTCGGTCAGAATAGTTGAATTTCTGTGTTCCATTCCATCACCAGCAACGTGAGGCAAATAGCATGCGAGAAAATAATATTCTCCAAAGTCAAAGTCGGGTAATTCACCAAAGACAAGTTTTTCCTGCTCAACAATTTTTATGACCTGTTCAACATATTGATCTGTATCTTTTTCTGTACCGCTGTGATGTAAAATGAAATTAACGGTATACTCCTTCCCATTTGAAATAGTCTGAAAACTTCTTTTGGTAAAATCACTGATCTCAGTGGGGCTATCCATGAAATAGTTCATATTTGGTGAAAAATATAAATTTTTGGAAATGGGTTTTAGTTGTGTGGCTATTTTCCAGTTGAGATCTTCCCGTGGGATAAATTCAACTTCTATGGGGTTCGACATTCTGGAAGGTGCAAACATGAATGTAGCAGGCATGTTTAAATGCGCATGACTTTCGTCTATCTGACTAAAAGTCCCGTCAGCTCGATCACCAAAAAGGGTGTACCTGACATTGATTTTTTTGCTAGGGTTTACAATATTCCACTGATGTGGATTTGGTCTTTCTATTTCCAGGTTTTTACCATTTTGATCTAAGGCCTCAACATGGTATACATTTTTTGCAAATTCATGTATAGCATATCTTCCGGGGGAAGTTCTGCTCATTCTCAATTCAAAAATCGAATCGGTAATTTGATCAAATTCAATTTCAATTTGAGCCTCGTGATGAATGGCATTTTGAAATGAAATTTTATACTTTGAAATGGTTTGATTTTGACTGGAACATATAAGCGAAAGGAAGAATACAAACAGAAAAGCCGATATTTTCATACTTAGGATTTAAGTATCCAAATGTAGAAAAATATCAGCAGTATCAATATTTATCTCGAATTGATCTAACAACCACCTTCAGGTGCCGCTTTTTTCTTCTTTGGAGCGGGTGCAACTTTGATGGGCGCCGGTTTTTTTTCAACTTTTTCTATGGGAACCACTAATTTTGTTTTAATAGAGCGCAAAGAATCAAGTGTTTTTTTATAATCTGTTGCGGCCTTTTCCAATGAGTAATCGCTAACCGTGAGTACGTTGCGATCGTTTTTTGTTGAAATGGCAAGTACTTTTGTGTTTTCGAAGCCTAATTGATATAAGGTCATCCAAACTGAAACCACTTCTGTTGGATCTGTTCCGTAAAGAACAGGAGACTTACCTTGGTTATTTATGCTTTCAAGGTAATCGATGGTGGTTTCTTCCAAAACGTCTTTCAAAGGAATATTTACGGCATTTGGAAGGTGACTTTTATTGAATTCATATAAATCTCGTGTATCAATAAGGATGTAGTTTGACGAGTCTTTATTGAATTCTTGTTGACCTAATAAGTATTTCTTTTGCACCGTTTCTTGCAAAGTTTGTTCAGAACTTTTTAGGAAGATATATTTTGGTTTTTTATACGTGAGCAGGGCAATAACTAAAACCAAAAGAAAAATAACGGCTGAAATTGAAATTCTCTTTGTTTTTTCTAACTCTTTCATTTGTTATGCATTTTTTATTGAAATGATACTTTCTTTTGCTCAACAACCACCCTCAGGTGCTGCTTTTTTCTTTTTTGGAGCAGGGGTTACTTTTTTTGGTTGTGGAGATGTATTTTTAACAACAGGCTTACTTTCTTTTTCATATCCGCCAATTCCGAAATACAGGGCTGCACCCTTTCTGAAGTCATAGAGATCAAAAGCTTCTTGATTAGCGGTTTCAGATGGGGCGGTTGGATAAAATATGGTGGAAAACCAATCGTTTAAGCCACCTTTTAAAACGTATAAGTTGTTAAAGCCTGACCTATTTCCAATTAACCAAGCTTCATTGGCAAAAAAATTATCATTTGAAAATAATACGATTTTATAAGTGTTTTGATCCAGATAAGGCAGGGTTTCCTCGTTCAAGAAATTTTCCAAAGGAATGTGAATAGCTCCCGGTAAAGTAAAACTTTCAAACTCATCCTTTGAGCGAACATCTACGAGTATCATAGACGGGTCTTTGTTTATGATGCGATCTACCAGATCATCACTTGAAATATATCGTTCATCGCTCAACACATTATTTACAAAAAGTTCAGGCGAAACCCCATCATTTTTAATGTGCTTAGGCAATAGTACCAGTCCGACGGCTAACAAAACCAACACACTAGCCAATAATTGATACCTTCTGGTCAGAAATTTTTTAAATTTATAATCTGTAGACATTTCTTTGACATTTAATAAATAACCTTTTTAACTTTTGCTCGGACTTTATCCGACACATAGAACGCAATGATTGCACATAAAGAAAAACCAAGTATGAGCGTATACGGTGAGATTCCAAATGAGTCTGCAAGAGTAGGATTTCCCAAATTAGTTGTTGTAAAAAGTGGCTCTAACAACTCATAAAATTCAGAAAAAACGAATATTCCAATCATCAGGCCAATTGTGAATACAATCGCATCAATTTTCCCTATGGCCACTCCGGCCAAACTAGTTCCGGGACAATAACCTCCCGCTAAGAATCCTGTACCCATGATGATACCTCCTACAATAGCTGCCCAAAGGTAGGTTGGCTGAACGTATAGTTGAGAGATATCTAACCAATTTAAGTAATCCATATAATATAAACCAATTACAGCAACAGCCGCTGCGGTAAAAAACACTTTTAACACGGCAAAGTCATACCCGTAAAATACACCCACTAATTTGCGTGAGGAAGAAAATCCTGAAGCTTCCAAAATATATCCAAAAGCAAATCCGATGAGTATAGAAATTACAAAATTCCATTCAATTGGAATTAGTCCGTTAGGAATTAATGGTCCCATAATATAATTTTTTTAAATCCAATTTTTTCTAAATAAATAGGCTACTAAAAAGCCACTTCCAAAGATGGAAAGCATGGTTATAAAACCGCCTGTAGAAAGAACACTTATTCCACTTAAGGCGGCTCCGCTTGTACAGCCTCTGGCTATTTGAGCCCCTAAGCCAAACAGTGCGCCACCGACAAGTGCAAAAACCAATCTTCTGGCACTCGTTATTTTTGGAGAATGCTCGACCTTTAGTTTTAATCTGCCGGCAATGGCTCCTGAAACAAAAGCGCCAAACAACATACCAAGTGCTTCAAAAACTAACCAGTTATTCATGGGTGAATCATCACTATCAAGAAATTGTGCGTAATATTTATTGCTATGTGCGTGTTCAGGGGCTATGGCATCTGCCGTGGTCACAACTACACTTTTTAATGCACCACTTGCCCCAAGACCTCTACCTGTAATATAAAATGTAAATATGATCAGTAGTCCTAATAAAAATCCTCCGAAATAGGGGTTCCAGTATACTCTTGATTTAAATTGATCTTCTTTTTTCATCTTATTAGTATAAATAACGAGTTAATTGACCTGCTTCAACCATGACCATTCTGAAGATAAGTCCACCAATCAGAACTAATACAGCGGGTACAACCACAGGGACTTTATGTCCGAGCACTTCAATTGTTTCCAAAATAGCAGGAACCAATAGGCCCAGAAATACGACAAAGACAAAGAACATCACTGTAAATTCACCATTCATCAGAATTTCTAAAGCTTCTAATTGAACTGCCGAGCCGGCGTACATTCCCATGATCATATGAATGATTAAAAATATTTCTATGGTGATAAGTGCCAAATCAATCTTGCTAAACAGGGCCTTTTCAGCATGTGATCGCGACATCAATAATATGGCAGCTGCTCCTGTTGATAATCCGGAGGTCAGAAATAAAGGGCCCAAAATGGCATTGTTCCACAATGGTCTTGCGTTAAAGGCTGAGAGTAAAATACCCGTATAAATCCCAAGAATGATGGATAAGGGCAATAATAGGATGGCCATATTCCGCCTGTTGTTTTTGATATAAGCATCAAATTTTTCTAACCAATTCCATTTCCATTTTAGCTTTGGAAAGAAATCAGTTAAATAGCTAAAGATCCATAAAAAAGAGAGAGGTGTAATGATCAATAAAACCCATGCACCCCAGGACATAGGAGATTCGATTCGCACGGTAGTATACAATTGCCAAACGTAGAATTTATGGGTTAGATCATAAAAGAGTGCGATCAAGCCAACTGTTAAAGCAATAGGAGGTATGATCATGGCATATTTAACAACTGCCGGATATTCCTTATCCCTTTTTATCAAGGTAAACAGAGCGGCGAAAAATATAATTCCGGCAGCAAGTCCGCCTAAAAATAAATAGAGAGAAATGGGAAAATGCCAGATTTCGAGATTCGGATCTATTTTGGGAATATCTCTACCGCTGATGAAAATTTCTTCTTGCATGAGATGATTTATTTAATTAAATAATAAACTTGAGGTTTGGTTCCTGCTTCTGGTGCCAATACTTTGTATTTTCTGGTTGCTAAAAGTTTTGATACCTGACTGGTAGGATCGTCCAGATCACCGAAATACATACATTTTGTGGGGCAAACTTCCACACATGCAGGCTGTTCGCCTTTTTGCAAGCGGTGGTGACAAAAAGTACATTTATCTACATAGCCATCAGGATGTTGGAACCTTGCGTCGTATGGGCAAGATTCTATGCAGGCTCCGCAACCGATACATTCATTAGGCGTTACTAAAACAATTCCACCCTCTATGATATGACTGGCGCCGGTTGGGCAACATCTCACACAAGGAGCATTTTCGCAATGATTACATCGCTCAGATTTTAACTCTAATTCTACTTGTGGATAGGCCCCATTTACAGTTTCTGTAATCCAATCCCGGCAATAACCAATTGGAACGTTGTTTTCTGTTTGACAGGCTACAACACAATCACTACACCCAACACATTTTAATGTGTCTATTACCATTGCATATCTCATAAAACAGCTACTTTATGTGGATTCTCTTTTAAAATTTTGACAAAATTTCCTCGCATCCCTGTTCCTCCCATAAGTGGATCAATTGAAATTTTTGTGATTAACTCAGTATCACTAATTCCTTTTCCAAAGGCTCGTGATAATTTCTTATTGTTATGTCCGAATCCGTGGTACATATAAACAGAATCCCAGCGAATTCTTTCGGTGACCCTCACTTTGATTGAGAAAGTTGAAAGTATGCCATCTTGATTTTCTAACCATACCTCCTGGTTGTTTCTCAAACCTTCTATTTTTGCCACTTTAGGATTAACCCACAGTTTATTTTCATCTTTGAGGTCATTCAAGTTCGGATTATTGATCGTTCTGCTAAACGTATGCATAGGAGATCTTCCATAATTCAATCGGTAAAATCCTTGTGCAGGCTCATCATGAGGTTTGTATACAGGCATCGGATCAAATCCTTTGGCCAGTAATGCCTCTGAAAAGAATTCTATTTTTCCGCTAGGAGTGCCAAATTCGTGTGCTTGACCTTCTTTTAAATAAAGTGAACCTGATTTTCTCGGAAACATTTTTACACCTATTTTTTTCATTTCGTCTAATGAAGTTCCCAATTGTTCTAATTGCCAGGAGATCACTTCTTCAAAATCGGTATAATTAAAATAATCGTGCAGGCCCAATCTTTCACCTATTTCTTTGGCGATCCACCAAGCAGGTTTTGAATCATATTTAGGCGGAGCGGCAGGAGCTCTTAAAGCAATAGAAGGCTCTCTATTCGTGGAAGATCTAATGCCATCATATCTTTCTAAATAAGTACATTCCGGTAAAACTACATCTGCAAAACCTGTTATTTCCATAGGCATGGTATCAACAACAACCATAAATTCCAAATTGTCCATAGCCTCTTCGAGTAATTTTTTTTGCGGTATTGTAGAGGTCAAATTTGTTCCCGCAACTAGCCAGGCTTTAATTTGATGTTCATTATCCTCAGTTGGGATTGTTGCTCTGATCAATTCATTGGTAATGCCCATTTGGGCAAATGGATATTTTTCACCTATTTCGTGCCAGCTCCATTTTGGTTTTGGGAATTCCGGGTGAGGATATGACGGAACTTTGATTGATTCTTTAAAATAGAAACCTCCTCGTCTTCCCCAAGAACCGAGGAGTCCGTTTAAAATTGCCATCGCTCTGGCTCTTTGTGAGTCATCACCGTACCATGTTACATGTCTTCCCGGATGTATAATGACAGAAGGAGCTGCTGCCGCCATGATTCTGGCAGTTTTTCTTATTTCATCTGGTTTAATGGTGGTAATACCATAGGCCCATTCCGGAGTAAAGGAATGCACATGTTCTTTTAATTGGTCAAAACCCTTTCCATACAGATCAACGTATGCTTTATCGTACAAATTTTCAGCAATCAAAACGTTCATCCACGCAAGCATCAAGGCGATATCAGTTGCCGGTTTAATGGCCAGCCAATGTTGTGATTTACTAGCCGCTGTTGAAAATCTTGGATCTACGGTAATTATAGTTGCCCCATGATCAATACAATCTGACATTTCCTGCACTTGTGAATTGTGCATATTTTCACCGATATGAGAACCAATCAGTACGAGACATTTTGTATCTCTGATATCTGTAGGTTCAGGAGAACCTACCCAAGATCCAAATGTAAGTCCAAATCCAGTTTCTCTGGGTCCTCTGCATTGGGCATAAGCCGGTTCACCAACAGTATCAGAACCATAGGCTCTGAATAAATGTTCGAAATGACTTCCCGGTGAACCATGTTTGAGTAAAGCAAAACTTTCAGGTCCATATTGCTCTTTGACAGCGGTCATTTTTTCCGCGATCAAATTCAATGCTTCTTCCCAACTCGCTTCACGAAATGTATCTACGCCATTTTCTTTTGTTCTAATCAAAGGAGTCTTTAATCGGTCTTCATCAGCATACATTCCGACGCCGCCGGTTCCTCTCGGACAAAGTCTACCGAAGCAATGGGGATCTTCTGCATTTCCGATCAACTTTTTAATTTGATTGTTTTCATCAGTGTAAGCCCAAGCCGCACATTTCCAAAAACAAACCTCACAATAGGTTGCGGTGCGATTTAATTTTTTAGCTGAATTTGCTAAAGCGTTGTTCTCGGTCAAGGATGAACCCAAGGATTGAAGAGGGTTGTATAAAGCGAGTCCACCAGCAGTAATGGCCGATATTTTTATAAAAGATCTTCTTGAACTACGCATATTTATTGGATTTTTATGAAATGAAATTTTACTTTTACACTTATTCATGGACAAAGTTAGAATGGTATTTTCATTAGAATCCTGATTTAAATCAGGATTTATGTCCTATGTTACCTGGGTTACCATGAAAAATTTTGGGGTATAAAATAAATTGTAGAAAATTGTTTTACAGCACAAAACATTTAGCTTTGTTCAGAACTCCTTTTCAATGAAAAGAAATTTAAAACTTAATTTCTTGCTATTTTTTTCTGCATTTTTAATTTTAGCGGGATATATTTTCTTTCGTTTTGTTTTAGCAGATACTGAAATTACTTTTTCTGATCAATCAGAATACGCCAAAATAGAGAATAAGGAAAGGTGTTTGAATTGTCATAGTGAAATGACAGGTTTTTCGCCCTATCACGATCCGAAGAAAATAGGCTGTGTGAGTTGTCATTTGGGAAATGCGAAAAGTGATGATAAAGAAATTTCACATCATAATATGGTCTTAATACCAGGGAATTTAAGTGATGTAGAGCATACTTGTGGGAAATGTCATGTGAAAGAAATGGAAAAAGTCAATCTTTCATTAATGACCACCAACAGCGGAATAATTGCTGTGGATAAATTCATTTTTGGTGAAGCAGAAAGCCCTGATTTAACTTACCATATAAAGGATCTTCAATTTTCCGGTGCCGACAAACACTTGAGAGACTTGTGTGCGAACTGCCATTTGGGTGCTCAAAAAACTGAGTTGGGGAAAATAGATCAAATGAGTAGAGGGGGTGGTTGCATTGCCTGCCATTTAAATTACAGTGAAAAAGGAGAGCAAGAATTGGCTTTGTACTTAAGAGACAGCACGAACCTCCCAAAAGTTCATCCCTCCGTGGATATTAAAATGACCAATGAACATTGTTACGGTTGCCATAGTCGTTCCAGCAGAATTTCGACGAATTATGAAGGATGGCACGAGACTTTGTTGGAAGATCTGCCAAAAATTGACAGCCGGAATTTTAAAAAAAATCAGGATGGGCGAATTTATTCTTTTCAAGGCCAAGACATTCACCACAAGGGAGGTATGTTATGTATAGACTGCCATACATCTCATGAAGTTATGGGAGATGGCAAAACCTATTTACATGAGGAGAATGCAGTTAAAATAACCTGTTCTGACTGTCATTTTAAAGAAGAACCTCGAACAGTTTCCTATGAAGAATTAGACACTGAGTCCTATTTGGTATGGTTGCACAGAGCATATGATCATCAGGATAAAAAAATGTTGAGGAAAATGAATGGAGGAGAGCCTCTAATTCATACTTATTTGGATCAGAACAATAATGGTTTTTTGATCGGAAAAGAAAGCGGAAAAATTTTTCCAATAAAAAAGCAACCAACTATATGCGCAAATGATCCCTCCCATCAAAACATGAGTTGTAGTACCTGTCATGCACAATGGGCACCGAAATGCATAGGTTGTCATAATTCCTTTGATCCAAATGATCCGATGGGATATGATTTATTGGATAAAAAATTTGTCAAAGGACAATGGATTGAACATGTGTTTGAATTTGAAACAGAATTACCGGCATTGGGTGTGAGAAAAACGCCAGTTGAACGAAAAATTGAACCTGCCATTCCAGGTATGATCATGACCATTGACCATCAAAGCTTTGACAGCAGTAAAGAAAATACTTTCCACAGGCTCTATGCTCCAAATTCGCCACACACCACAAGTTCAACCTCGAGATCATGTATTTCATGTCATGCCAACCCGGTTGCTTTGGGTTATGGCAAAGGGAAGTTGAGCTACGAAATACAAAATGGTCAAGGAAAATGGAATTTTGACCCGATCTATGCATTAAATGAAGAGGATGGATTACCCGAAGATGCATGGATTCCATTTTTAATAGAATCGTCTGCCAAAACACTTTCTACGCGAACTGATTTTAAACCTTTCTCAGTTGAGGAGCAAAAGACCATACTGACAGTTGGCGCTTGCTTGCAATGTCACCAGCCGGAAACAAAAGAAATAAAAGACCTTCTTCAAAATGGCATCGAAAAATCTTTGATAAATTTAAATGAAAGATGTATTTTACCATTTAAATCATAAAAATGAAAAATAATCGCCCGGCAAAAGTTTTTTTAAGTTTATTCTTTCTAGTTTCATTTTTAGACATTTTAGGCGTGATTTTGAACAATGCCCTCATGCAGGCTATTTTTAAACCGATGATCATTTTGAGCTTGATGGCAGCCTATTTTTTTGGGACTGAAAAGCCGAACAACTGGTATTTGCTGGCTTTGTCTTTTTCTTTTTTAGGAGATGTTTTTTTACTGGATAAAAACGATATGTTCTTGCAAGGTATTGGTGCATTCTTGGTGACACAAATACTGTATGTGTATATTTTGTCTAAAGAATTAACAAAAACAACACTAAAACAAAAGTTAATCGCCATACTTCCCTTTGTGATCTATTATTTTGTTCTGATCACGATCTTAAAACAAAATTTGGGATCCCTATTAATTCCGGTAATGATTTATGGCTCTGTTATTTCCCTTTTTGGTATAACCGCATTTCTCACTTATTTACAAAGAAGAGACAGATTAAGTCTGGTATTGTTTATTGGTGCTTTACTGTTTATTTTATCAGATAGCTTGATCGCCTTGCAAAATTTTCATCAACCCAATGAATTTTTTCCAAGTATCATTATGATAACTTATGTCCTGGCGCAATACTATATCTATTTGTACATGAGAGACAAAGCAGAAGAATTAGTGTTTATTTAAACATATCTAGTCCAGGAATATTAGGCATTCCTTCCTTTGCTGCATTAGCCATTTCCACTTCATTGATGCTATTCGCTTTTTTGAGGGCATCGTTGAATGCGAGAATCAAGTAGTCTTCTAAAACTTCTTTGTCCTCTAGAATCTCATCAGCAATTTCAATTGTTTTAACCTCTCTATTGGCAGTCATGGTCAATTTAACTGCTCCACTACCACTTTGACTATTTACCAAAACAGTATCCAGTCTTTTTTTAGTTTCCTCAATTTTAACCTGAGCTTCCTTTAATTTAGCCATCATTCCTTGCAGATCTCCAAACATAGTCTAACTATTTATACCTTTACGCAAATTTAAATAAAATTAGGCCACTAAAATAAAACGAAATGAAAAGATCAATTGCTGTCACTTTATTTATTCCACTTATTTTTGCGACATCATGTAAAAAGGAATCCATGGAAGAAAAAAATATAGTTCTGGCTCCTATAGCTGAGAAAGTTGAAAAGAAGCTTGAAATTCACGGTCAAACACGGATAGATCCTTATTATTGGTTAAATGACAGAGAAAATCCTAAAGTGATCGATTATTTAAATGCTGAGAATGAATACTATGATCTAATGACTAGTCATACCAAGCAATTTCAAGAGGAATTATTTGAAGAAATGAAAGGTAGAATAAAGGAAGATGACGAATCGGTTCCATATAAGGATAACGGATATTTTTATATTACGAAGTACAATATTGGTGCACAATACCCTATTTATATCAGAAAAAAAGAAAGTCTTGAAGCCGCAGATGAAATTATTTTTGATGTAAATGAGTTAGCCAAAGATCATGAATATTATGCACTGGTAGGTTTAAATGTGAGTGATGATAATCATATGGTTGCCTTTGGTGTAGATACGATAAGCAGAAGACAATATAATCTTCATTTTAAGAATTTGACATCAGGTGAAATTTTAAGTGAAAATATTCCAAATACGACAGGAGGTTCAGCTTGGGCTAACGATAATAAAACGATTTTTTACACAAAAAAGGATCCTGTAACGCTTCGAAGCAATCAAATCTTTAAACATGTTTTAGGAACAAATGTTTCGGATGATATGTTGGTCTATGAAGAGAAGGACGAAACTTTTGGAACTTCAGTATACAAATCTAAGTCGAAAGAATTTATCATCATTGCATGTTATAATACATTATCGACCGAGTACCGCGTTGTTTCTGCCAACGAACCAAATGAGGAGTTCAAAATTATTCAGCCCAGAGAAAGGGAGCTCGAGTATAACCTGTATCATTATGGCGATTATTTCTATCTCTTGACCAATAAGGATGGAGCGAAGAATTTTAAATTGATGAAGACTCCGTTAGATAAAACCACTAAAGAAAATTGGGTTGACGTGATTCCGCACAGAAAAGAAACTTTACTTGAAGATGTTTCTATTTTTAAAGATTATCTCGTCTTAGAAGAAAGGACTAATGGTCTATCCAAAATAAGAATTAAAAATTGGGATGGTCGTGCAGATTATTATTTACCCATTGAAGAAGAAACTTATTCAGTGAATGTTTGGTCTAATCCCGAATTTAATACAGATATTCTCAGATTTAGCTATAATTCATTAACGACTCCAAATTCTGTCATCGATTTTAACATGACAACCCAAGAAAAGGAAGTAAAAAAAGAACAAGAAGTCCTTGGGGGAAAATTTGACAAGAACAATTACAAAAGTGAACGAATTTGGGCCAAAGCCAGAGATGGTAAGATGGTGCCCATTTCATTGGTCTATCATAAAAAAACAAAACTTAGTGCAGAAACCCCCTTATTGCTTTATGGCTATGGTTCGTATGGCAACACAATCGAGGATAGGTTTAGTACAACTAGACTGTCATTGTTAGATAGAGGATTTATATATGCTACTGCACATATTCGTGGAAGTGAGTATTTGGGAAGAGAGTGGTATGAGGACGGAAAAATGTTCAATAAGAAAAATACATTTAATGATTTTGTTGATTGTGCCAAGCATTTAATCGAACAAAACTACACATCTCCGGCACATTTATACGCAGAAGGAGGTTCAGCAGGAGGATTATTGATGGGAGCTGTAATGAATCAAAGTCCGGAATTGTTCAATGGAATCATAGCCGCCGTCCCTTTTGTTGATGTGGTCACGACCATGTTGGATGATAGTATTCCGCTTACTACAGGAGAATATGACGAATGGGGAAACCCTAATAATAAGGATTCTTATGAGTATATGCTTTCTTATTCTCCTTATGACAATGTTGAAGCTAAAAAATATCCGAATATATTTGTCACAACCGGATTACACGATTCTCAGGTGCAATATTTTGAACCCGCCAAATGGGTAGCAAAATTGAGAGATTTAAAAACGGATAACAATTTATTATTAATGTATACCGATATGGATGCAGGACATGGAGGTGCTTCAGGCAGATTTGACGCTTTAAAAGATGTTGCTAAGGATTACGCTTTTTTGCTTGATTTAGAGGGGGTTACAAATAATCATCCGTTAAAAGATTAACTTTTGTTAATAATAAATGTGTAAAAAGTGTTACTTTAATAAGCGAAATAGGCAAAAATAATTAACTTTGCCACGGAATTTTATAAAAGAGTTCTAGGTTTATGGAAAAGCATCAAAGGATAGTTAACAATGTGCTAGAGTTAATTGGAGATACACCGCTTATCAGATTAAACAAAATCACTCAACATTTATCAGGTCAATTTTTGGTAAAATATGAAGGCTATAATCCTGGTCATTCAATGAAGGATAGGATTGCGTTGCATATCGTCGAAGAGGCTGAAAGACGTGGTGTTTTGAAAAAGGGAAGTACGGTGATCGAGACAACATCGGGGAATACAGGTTTCAGTGTTGCGATGGTTTGTTTGATTAAGGGTTATAATTGCATTTTAGCAGTAAACTCTAAAGCTTCTCCAGGAAAAATTGGAATGTTGAAGGCGATGGGCGCCAAAGTTTATGTTTGTCCGGCCCATGTAAGTGCTGATGATCCGCGGTCGTATTATGAGGTTGCCAAAAGACTTCATGAGGAAACTGCTGATTCTGTTTATATCAATCAGTATTTTAATAGCTTAAATTCAGAATCACATTATTTATCAACCGGGCCAGAGATATGGGAACAAACAGAAGGTAAAGTGACCCATGTTATTGTGGCAAGCGGTACCGGTGGAACTATTTCTGGTGTTGGAAAATACTTAAAAGAGAAGAATCCAAAGATAAAAGTACTGGGTGTAGATGCATACGGATCTTTATTGAAGAAATTTCACGAAACAAGAGAGTTGGATACAAATGAGATCTATCCATACAGAATTGAAGGTTTAGGTAAAAATTTGATTCCTAGCGCTACGAATTTTGAGGTGATCGATTATTTTGAGAAAGTGAAGGATGAGGATGCCGCTCATAGAGCAAGAGAGTTAGCCATAGCTGAAGGATTATTCACAGGTTATACAAGTGGTGCCGTTATTCAGGCAACGATGCAATACGGAGAAAAAGGTTATTTTGATGAAAATAGTATGGTCGTATTGGTTCTGCCGGATCACGGATCGCGTTATATGGAAAAAATCTACAGCGATGATTGGATGAGTGAACAAGGCTTTTTTGATACTCAAAAAGTATCTTCAGGCGAAGTTGAATACGTATAATATTGACAAGATAGAATATCACAGGGCTGATTGTTAGTACAATCGGCCTTTTTTTTTAAAACGAAAAAAATTCTACTAATTTAGAGTACAATCAGAATTTGAGTAATTTTGCGAAAATTTTAATTAATTTTAAACTAGATGAAAGATCTATTTGAGAGAATAAATAATGACAAAGGTCCTTTAGGAAAATGGGCAAAACAGGCAGAAGGGTACTATGTTTTTCCGAAGTTGGAAGGACCTATTGCTAACCGTATGAATTTTAACGGAAAAGAGGTAATTACCTGGAGTATTAATGATTACCTCGGTTTGGCAAATCACCCTGAAGTTAGAAAAGTTGATGCTGAGGCTGCACAAGAACATGGTATGGCTTACCCAATGGGTGCCAGAATGATGAGTGGGCATACAGTTTTTCACGAGCAATTAGAGAGAGAATGTGCTGAATTTGTCAATAAGGAAGCCGCATATTTGGTGAATTTTGGCTACCAGGGTATGGTATCTGCTATTGATGCCCTGGTTACAAAGAATGATGTAATCGTATACGATGTAGATTCTCATGCCTGTATCATTGATGGAGTTCGCTTGCATCAAGGTAAAAGATTTACTTACCGTCATAACGACATGGAGAGTTTTGAAAAAAACTTGGTCAGAGCAACTAAAATGGCAACTGAATTAAATGGTGGTATTTTGGTGATTAGCGAGGGTGTTTTCGGGATGCGTGGTGAGCAAGGTAAATTGAAAGAAATTGTCGAGCTCAAGAAAAAGTACAACTTTAGGCTGCTCGTAGATGATGCCCATGGATTTGGTACACTCGGCAAAACCGGAGCAGGAGCAGGAGAGGAACAAGGAGTTCAAGATGAAATAGACGTTTATTTTGCCACATTTGCAAAGTCGATGGCCGGTTTTGGAGCCTTTTTTGCAGCAAATAAAGACATCATTCAGTATCTGCAATATAATATGCGTTCTCAAATGTTTGCTAAATCCCTTCCCATGGCTATGGTGAAAGGAGCACTTAAGCGTCTGGATATGATCAGAACCATGCCAGAATTGCGCGAAAAACTATGGGAAAATGTAAAGGCATTGCAGGAAGGTCTGGTTGAAAAGGGTTTCAATATAGGGAATACCAATACTTGTGTAACGCCTGTATTTTTAGAAGGTGAAATACCTGAAGCAATGGCTTTAGTTCAAGATTTAAGGGAGAACTATAAGATATTCTGCAGTATTGTAGTTTATCCAGTGATTCCAAAAGGTATGATTTTGTTGAGGTTAATACCAACAGCAGCGCATACTTTAGATAATGTTAGCGAAACGATAGAAGCATTTTCTTCCATTCGAGAAAAGCTTGAGTCAGGTGTATACAAGCAGATTGCTGCAGCCTTAACAGAATAATAAAAAAACCGTCTTTAGACGGTTTTTTTAATCCTTTTCAACAGATAGCCTTGCTTTAGCTTTGATTTGTTGATCTGAAAAATTCTGATCCAAGTACTTAAAATAACCTACAATACCGATCATGGCCGCATTGTCTGTTGTGAATTCAAATTTTGGGATATAGGTAGTCCAGCCCAGATCAGCTTCAGCAGCTTTCAGTACCTGGCGAATCCCTGAATTAGCAGAAACCCCGCCAGCAATAGCGATATGCTTTATTCCGGTCAATTGTGAAGCAATCTTTAATTTTGTCATTAAAATGTCTATGATCGTTTTTTGAATTGAAGCACATATATCCTCTTTGTTCTCTGAAATAAAATTTTGATTTTCTTTTTGATTTTTTTGCAGGAAATAAAGTATTGAAGTTTTTAATCCGCTAAAACTAAAATCTAGCTCATTTTGGGTTTTAGGATGAGGAAAGATAAATCGATCAGGATTACCTGAAGCTGCTAATTTGTCGATAAATGGTCCACCGGGATAGGGTAATCCCATAATTTTTGCTGCTTTATCAAAAGTTTCACCAACTGCATCATCAATTGTTTCTCCCAAGATTTCAAAATCGAAATAACTCTTTACTTTTAAAATTTGTGTATGTCCACCGCTGATCGTCAAACAGATAAATGGGAATGGTGGTTTTTTTTGCTGCTCATCATCAATAAAATGAGCCAAAACATGGGCTTGCATATGATTTACACCTATAAGGGGAATATCTAGTGCCAAAGACAGAGATTTGGCAAATGAAGCACCGACTAAAAGTGAGCCTAAAAGTCCCGGGCCTTTGGTAAATGCGATTCCGTTTAATTCACTTTTATCTATTCCCGATCTTTTTAAGGCAGTTTCAATGACGGGAACAATATTTTGCTGATGCGCCCTTGAAGCCAGCTCCGGCACAACTCCTCCGTATTCGGCGTGAACCTTTTGGTTTGCAATGACATTAGCCAATACTCTATTGTTTTGCAAAACGGCTGCAGAAGTGTCATCACAAGATGATTCTATGGCCAGAATATTTATTGTATTTTTATGCATATCAATAAAATGTAATTACAAATATTGTACTTTTAGCATGCAAAAATAGGCATTAAATTATCGTTCGGTTTAAAAAAATATTCTTAAGACTTTTATTATTCGCAATGCTAATGATCGCATTGTCAATGTTCCTATTGTCTCGATCTTCCGTTCAAACTTTTTTAGCCAAAAAGATTACCTCAAGTATTAACAGTAAATACGGCACAGAAATTCACATAGGTAAAATCGACTTATCCTCTTTAAAAGATGTAGAATTAAACGATGTCCTTATTTTGGATCATCGTAAGGATTCTATGATTTATGTAAGTTCATTGACCAGTTCAATAAAGGATATAAAAGCTGTTTTTCATTCAGAGTATATGCTGAAAAGGACCTCTTTATCAGATGGTTTTTTAAGGATGAGAACCTATGAAGGTGATACTATCAATAATTTAACAATATTTGTTAATGCATTTGGTTCCGGTAAAGAATCCGATACTACTTTTAAACTGAGTTCACCCAAGCTCTTGCTGGAGGATATTGATTTCACCCTGGTCGATGATAATAAAAATGAAGAACCTATTGTGTATTATTATGGAATTTCTGGTGAGTTAAATGAGTTTTCTTTAATTGGTTCTGAGGTGAAAGCCTTGATCAGAAAAGTGAAAATACCAAAGAATCATCTTGTTCCGGTGATATTGTTTAAAACAGATTTTTTGTATTCAGATAATAGAATGGAATGCTTAAACACTTCTTTCTATACAGAAAATTCAAACATTGATGCGGATATTGTCTTTGAATACGGAGAAGGAGATATGTCGGATTTTAATAATAAGGTAAATATTGACGCAAAATTTAAGGAAGCCAATTTAGCTTTGGTCGATCTCAATCAATTATACAGTGAATTTGGGAAAAAGGATATTATTCATTTTCAAACTCATGCCATAGGTACTATAAATGATTTTCAATTAAATAAACTTGTTTTAACTACAGAAAGAAAATCTGAATTTATGGGTGACATTAGTATTCAGCATGTAATGGATCCTGAGCTTTTTGCACTGCAAGGAGATATAGATAAAATTGCTACAAATTATGATAATCTCAACCGACTTTTACCCCGTATTTTAGGTAAAAATCTACCTGAAAGTTTGAGGGATATGGGCACGATCACGGCGGTTGGAAATATTGATGTCACAAGGGATGAAGTCAATGCGAATATAAGTTCTACTTCAAATTTTGGTGTTTTGAATACTGATATTTCATTGGTTAATCTTTCTCGGAAGGATGACATGAGGTATAGAGGAACTGTCGATCTCAGGAATTTTAAAATTGGAAAATTTCTAAAAGATCCTAAAATGGGTAATATTTCCTTAAAAGGAGAAGTAAATGGTCATGGATTTACGATCAACACAATTAATACAACTGTCATAGGTAACATTTCTAAGTATGAATATAATGGTTATACCTACAAAAATATGGATGTAAATGGGGTATTTGAAAATAGACTTTTTAATGGTGAATTGAATGTGGATGATCCAAATCTACAGATGAAATTCTCAGGATTAGCAGATTTCAAAGGAGAAATAAACAAATTTGATTTTAGTACGAATGTTCTTTATTCGGATTTTAAACAGCTCAATCTTTATAATAAATACGAAAAGTCAATATTAAAAGGGAAAATAGACTTCGCTTTTACAGGTAATACTTTCGATAACTTAATAGGTGAAATAAAATTTCAAGATGCTTCCTATACCAATGAGAATGATGAATATATTTTCACAAATTTTCAAATAACAGCTACTGAAAAGGATTCTATTAGGTCAATTTCTATCAATTCTCCAGATATTATCGAGGGACAAATTGAAGGACATTTTAATTATAAGGATCTCGTAAAGATCGCGAAAAATTCTTTGGGAAGTATCTATGCAAATTATGAACGAATTGAAGTTGAGCCAAACCAATCTGTCGATTTTAATTTCAATATATTCAACAAGATCATCGAAGTTTTTTATCCAAAGGTAAATTTGGCCCCAAATACTTTTGTAAAAGGCCAAATTGATTCTAATGAGGATAAAATAGATCTCCTTTTAAAGTCACCTAAAATAACGATCGCGAACAATAAGTTTGACGAGGTGAAATTGCAGATCAATAGTAAAAGCCCTTTATACAATACCATTATAAGTATTGATAGAATTGATACGGGTATTTATGAAGCTTCAAACTTTAACTTGGTCAATGTAACATTGAACGATACATTATATGTGAGAACGGATTTTATCGGCGGTCCTAATAAATTGGAAAATTACGATTTAAGCTTTTATCATACGATCGACGAAAGAGGTAATTCCGTGGTGGGAATTAAGAAATCCGAGATCAATTTTAAAAATAATCAATGGTTTATCAATGAAAACAATAATGATCTGAACAAACTGGTTTTCGATAAAAATTTTGAAACTTTTGTGATAGATAAAATTACGATGGTCTCAGGGTCACAGAACGTTGAGTTAGCCGGTGCGTTCGGAGGAGACGGTTCAAGTATAGATATGAATTTGGAGTATGTAAATTTAGATGCCATAACGCCCGATATAGATAGTTTAAATTTTGATGGGAAAGTAAACGGACAAATAAGTTTACAGAAAAAGAATCAAAAATATGTTCCTCTTGCGGATCTTAAGATTAATTACTTCAGTATTAATGATTTATATTATGGCGATTTGTCATTGGCTGCAAGTGGTAATGACAATTTATCTGAATATAATTTTGATGTTGAATTATTAAATAATGATTTGGTTTCGTTTAATTCCAGAGGGAATATAGATTTTAATCAAAAACCTCCGGTTATTTTGGCTGAAGTAATTCTCAATAAGATCAAACTGGAAGCTTTTAGTCCTTTAGGTAAAGATGTTTTATCTGATATTAGGGGGTTGGCTACAGGTAATGTGACGATTACCGGAAATTTGAACAATCCGGATATGACAGGTGAAATTTTATTGTCTAATGCAGGAATGTCATTTCCATATCTAAACGTAGATTATAATTTTTCGGATCAGTCTAAAGTCGTTTTGAATAAACAAACATTCGATTTTCAGACTATAACCCTTACGGATACCCATATGGGAACAAGTGGAACGCTTTCAGGTATAATAAAACATGAGGGATTTACTAAATGGTTTCTGGATTTATTCATATCGAGTCAGAATTTATTGGCGCTGAATACTGAAGATAAAGAAGGAGCTCTGTATTATGGCACAGCATTAATCGAAGGTGAAACGAGTATATATGGCCCTGTAGACGATCTGTTAATCGATGTGGAAGCAACGACTAACCCCGGAACGAAATTCGTCATTCCTTTAAGCGATGTAAGTACGGTAGGGGAGTCGAAGTTAATTCATTTCGTAAACCCGGTTGATGAGGAAGAAAATGATGAAACGGTTGCTTTCCCCTTAGAAAAAATTAAAGGACTTAACTTAAACTTTAATTTGAATGTGACGAGAGACGCAATTGCTGAAATAGTGATAGATAAAAAAACAGGAAGTTTACTCAAAGGGAGAGGGGATGGAAATCTTAGGTTGGGTATTGATATGAATGGTAAATTTGAGATGTATGGAGAACTTCTTATAGATAGTGGTGAGTATTTGTTTAAAAACATCGTGAGTAAGAATTTTAGCGTGCAAAATGGAGGAACGGTTATTTGGAATGGTGATCCAATGGATGCAAATATCAACATTGAAGCTTTGTATAAAACCAAAGCAAATCCTTCAGTTTTGCTACAAGATGTAAGTAGTTCAAGAAAAATAGATGTCGATTTAATTACCACTTTGAGCGGTTCTTTATCGCAGCCTCAGTTCGATTTTAATATCGAAATTCCGACGGCCAGTTCTGATGTGACAACTGAGTTAAATTTTATATTGGCCAATAAAGACGAAAAATTGACCCAGTTTTTTTCCCTACTTGCAACAGGTTCTTTTTTTAACACCGATCAAAGAAAGGGTGAATTTAATAGTAGTGCCGTTATCGCCGGTACGGTGGCAGAGCAGGCTTCGTCTATATTATCAAATGTTTTGAGTTCTTCAAATGATAATTTCCAAATAGGTGTAGATTATGAAGTTGGCGCTCAAAACAGGGTTGAAAATGTTGTGACCGATGATCAATTGGGAATCCTGGTTTCAGGAAGGATTGGAAATAAGGTCATTGTCAATGGAAAGGTTGGGGTTCCGGTTGGTGCCAACACCCAATCCAGTGTGGTGGGAGAAGTAGAACTGCTCGTACCTTTGAATGAGTCAGAGACATTGATGGGTAAAGTGTATAATAGGCAAAATGAGATTCAATTTGACTTGGATAGTGAGGGCTATACGCAGGGGGCGGGAATATCTTATCGTTTTGAATTTGATAATACATCAGAATTTTTAGAGAAAGTCGGTTTAAAAAAGAGTGAAGCTGATAAATTACTCACAAAGGAACAAAGAGACAGTATTAAAGTGAGTGAGAAGGCCATGAAAAAGCAAAAAAACGAACTGAAACAGGATAAAAAAAATAATGATATGTAAGATTATCATGAAATTTACTTTTTTTTGTATTTGATATGCCAAGTTTTGCTGTTTGCCGAAATTTTGATAATAAAAATTAAAGCATGGCTACTTTTATGGGATTAAAATTGGTTATTAATTAATACGAACAGCAACATTTAAATTAATACATTTCAAAATGAATAAATCTTCAAACTTTTTTCCACTGGTCATTGTAGGTGCATTATTCTTTATTTTAGGTTTTATTACTTGGCTAAATGGTCTTTTAATACCCTATCTGAAAACAGCTTGTGAACTCACTAATTTTCAAGCTTTGTTTGTAGCATTTGCCTTTTATATATCTTTTACTTTGATGGCGCTGCCTTCCTCATATATTTTAAAGAAGATAGGTTTTAAAAGTGGGATGAGTTTAGGCTTATTTATCATGTCATTGGGAGCTTTAGTTTTTATACCTGCCGCTAATACACGCGATTTTAAGTTTTTTCTTACAGGCTTATTTATTTTAGGCACAGGCATTGCCTTGTTACAGACAGCGGTTAATCCTTATGTCACTATTCTTGGACCGATAGATTCTGCGGCAAAAAGAATTAGTATCATGGGTATATGTAATAAAGTTGCAGGAGCTATTGCCCCGCTCATTTTGGCTTATTTTATTGTTCGTGAGGGGGATAATGAAATGATAAAATCATTAGAGACCATTGCTTTAGATGAGAAAGTGCGATTACTTGATGAAATGGCACAGCGTGTAATTGTTCCTTATTTGGTCATGGCAGGTGTTTTATTTCTATTGGCGTTGGCCATCAGATTCATTCATTTACCAGATTTAAAATCTGAGGATGATGACTCGGTTAAAGAAGAAACGGGAGAAATTGAAAAAAGTAGTATTTTTCAATTTCCGTATCTTATTTTGGGTGTAGTTGCCTTATTCTTTTATGTAGGGGTAGAAGTAATAGCGGGGGATACCATTATTCGATACGGTGAATCTTTAGGAATAGAACTTAATGTAGCAAAAGTATTTACCACTTATACTTTGACAGCAATGCTCATCGGGTATATTTTAGGAATTATTCTTATTCCGAAATATATTAGTCAGAGAAAGGCCCTACAATTTTCTGCGATTTTAGGAATCGTTTTTTCACTTGGAGCTATTTTTACTGATGGATTTACCTCTGTCTTCTTTATTGCTATTTTAGGTCTGGCAAATGCACTGGTTTGGCCTGCTGTTTGGCCTTTGGCTATTCATGGACTTGGGAAGTTTATCAATACGGGATCTGCGCTACTTATTATGGCAATTTCCGGAGGGGCAATTATTCCATTGCTTTGGGGAAAAATAGCAGATTTGTCCTCGCCTAGAGAGGCTTATTGGATAATGATCCCAAGTTATTTAGTGATTTTGTTTTTTGCTGTTAAGGGATATAAAATTAAAAAATGGTAACATTGATTTTCATAGAAAAATATAGTACCAATGGAAATTTTCATTAGATATTAGCATTTATTATTGATATGCTCAAAAAAGAAAGACAAAATTATATTTTAGAAAAACTACGAGAATTCAATAGGGTTAAGTCTAATGAACTAGCCATAGAATTAAATGTATCAGAGGATACGATTCGAAGAGATCTCAATCAATTGGCCTATAATGGCATGATTCTAAAAGTGCATGGAGGAGCACTTTCAACCCATCAAAAATTGTATTCCTATAATGAAAGCACCGTTTTTAATAGGGAGAGTAAAATTGCAATTGCCGAAAAGGCAATATCACTCCTAAAAGATGGTCAAACCATTATTATTAGTGGAGGTACGACAAATCTTGAACTTGCGAGATTACTGCCACATGAATTAAAAATTACAGTTTATACTTATAGTTTGACGATCGCTATGCAGTTGACGGAACATCCCAATGCAGAAGTAATTATTATAGGGGGAAAACTGAATAAGGATGCGCTGGTAACAGTTGGTGTCAATGTGGTCAAAGTTCTATCAAAAATCAAGGCGGATATTTGTTTTTTAGGAACCAGTGGATTAGATATCGAAGAAGGGATTACCGAGGTTGGCTATGAAGTTTCTTTTATCAAAAGAGTGATGATTGCTTCTTCTGAAATGGTAGTTACCTTAGTAACCTCCGATAAACTGAATACTACGCAGCGCTATCCGGTTTGTGATTTGAACGAAATACACAAAATAATTACAGAATTATCACCAGATGATCCTTTGCTGTATCCATTTTTGAGAAAAGGTATAGATGTGATCTGATAAATAGATGGCAACTTTTGAAGCTAAATATTTTTATTCATTTGCCTCTATGGAATGAATCATAATTTTGTCTTTACAATGTTTAAATAATGCATAAAAGCGCAATATTTTATGCGCTAATTTGCGTCATCTAGGATTAGATGTTATATTCGCCTGTATAAATAGAAGATCGTTTTCTGTTTGAAGGAACAAAAAAGTCCAAAATAAAGTTTATCACAAATATTTTTTGATCGTATGCTGATGGTGAGTCCCTTTAAAAAACTCAGTTTGTTCATGCCGGTCTAAAACAATTAAAATAAATCTTTGAGCACACTTTTAATCTTTTTAATTATTGTTGCCTATTTTTCCGTAATCATGGTAATTTCTTACCTGACTTCCAGAAAGCAAAGCGATGAAACTTTTTTTACAGGAGATAGAGAATCGCCCTGGTTTTTGGTTGCTTTCGGTATGGTGGGTGCAGCGCTTTCGGGTGTGACCTTTGTTTCCGTGCCTGGTATGGTAGGCAATAACAGTTTCTTTTTCTTCCAGTTTATTTTAGGAAATATAGTAGGCTATTTATTTATCACATTTGTCCTGATCCCCCTGTATTACAGATTAAAACTGATTTCTATTTATGGGTATTTAAAGGAAAGATTCGGATATAAAACCTTTAAAACAGGCTCTTTATTCTTTTTGATCTCACAATCATTTGGTGCGTCATTAAGACTGCTGTTGGCCGCCAAGATCCTGCAGTTTGCCTTTTTTGATGCGCTCCATATTCCCTTCTTTCTCACAGTGATCATCATCCTTTTATTGGTTTGGTTATACACAAATAAATCGGGTATAAAAACCATTGTATGGACAGACACCATGCAAACTATTTTTTTGATTCTGGCGGCAATAGTCACTATTTATGCGATAGTCACATCATTAGATTTAAGCCTGATTGGCTCAGTAAAAGAGGTAACAAAACACAAATATTTTGAAGTTTTTAATTGGGATCCAAAATCAGGAAATAACTTTTTTAAACAATTTATTTCAGGTGTCTTGATCGCTATTGCGATGATGGGATTAGATCAAAATATGATGCAGAAAACACTTACCTGTAAAAATCTTAAGGATGCGCAAAAGAATACATTAACGTTTAGTTTAATTCTGGCATTCACCCAATTTTTGTTCCTAGGTTTAGGTATCATGCTTTATTTGTATGCTGAAACAAATCATATATCCTTATCCTTTGATGAAAATGGGAATTTTCTGGATACCGATACTCTTTTTCCAAATTTGGCGATCAATTATTTAGGAACAGTCGCTGGAATAAGTTTTTTGTTAGGAATAATCGCAGCTTCTTTTTCAAGTGTAGACTCGGCACTTACTGCTCTGACAACTTCTTTTACTTATGATTTTATGGAAATGGAAAGTAAAAGTGGATTGGTAAGGAAAAAATTGAAGAACCGGGTGCTTTTCGGATTCTCATTCGTTGTTTTTGTCATCATTATGGCTTTTTCAGGAAGCAGAGGGGATGTGATAAGTACTATTTTTAAGGTGGCCGGGTATACTTATGGGCCATTGCTAGGTCTGTATTTATTTGGTATGTTCAGTAAAATTCAAGTTAAGGATAAATTTGTTCCGGTCATTTGCGTACTTGCCCCAATAATCACTTACATATTAAATATTTGGACATCTTCTGCGTTCAATTTTGATTTTGGTTTTATCAATATTGCGGTGAATGCAATGCTCACGATTTTAGGATTATTAATGATAAAAAAGTAAATATTTTACTATGTCGGTAAAAAGAATTACAGAAGAATCTTCGAATTATGACCACTTAGAGAAAATGAGTGTACATGATTTATTGGTTAACATGAACCAGGAGGATAAAAAAGTACCTGCTGCGGTAGAAAAGGCAATTCCTCAAATTGAGGCCTTGGTTGAACAGATTATCGCAAAATTTGAAATGGGAGGAAGGTTATTCTATATTGGAGCAGGAACCAGCGGTAGACTTGGCGTTTTGGATGCTTCTGAATGCCCGCCTACTTTTGGGGTGCCACATGATTGGGTAATTGGGCTCATCGCAGGTGGTGATCAGGCATTTAGAAGAGCAATTGAGAATGCGGAGGATGACCTGGATCAGGCCTGGAAAGACCTGTTAAAGTTTGACATCAATTCTAATGATGTATTAGTAGGTATTGCTGCTTCCGGAACTACACCCTATGTCATCGGGGGATTGCAGAAAGCTAACGAAAATGGTATTGTAACAGGTTGTGTAACTTGTAATCCCGTATCGGAAGTCGCTGCAAATGCTAAGTATCCTATTGAAGTTATTGTGGGACCTGAATTTGTTACAGGGAGTACAAGAATGAAATCTGGGACCGCCCAGAAGTTGGTGTTAAATATGATTACTACTTCTGTGATGATCAAATTGGGAAGGGTTAGAGGCAATAAAATGGTCGATATGCAACTTACCAATGAGAAATTGGTGAAGCGTGGTACCATGATGATTAAAAACGAATTAAATATAGATGAAGAGCTGGCTTTTGAACTATTGATGAAACATAAGAGCGTAAGAGAGGCAATTGATTTGAACAAAAAATAATGCGATCCCCTATTTTTTAGAGCCCACCAGATGGGCAGGGTTTTATGTCGGACTGTCTTAAGGGTATCATTTTACATCACTCATAAGTTATATTCCAATTACTAGCTTATCGTTTTAAGTTATTATCTTTGAAGCGCAAAAAGGAAGAAAATGCAAGAATTACATATTTATAACTCACTTTCAAACAAAAAAGAATTATTTACTCCCTTACAAAAAGGATATGTAGGTATGTATGTTTGTGGTCCAACTGTTTACAGCAACGTTCATTTGGGTAATGTGAGAACATTCATGTCTTTTGATCTTGTATTTCGTTATTTGCAGTTTCTGGGTTATAAAGTGAGGTATGTTAGAAATATTACTGATGCCGGACATTTAACAGATGATCAATCTGAAGATAAAATTTCTACTAAAGCGCGATTGGAGAAAGTTGAACCCATGGAAATCGTTCAGAGATACACGGTAGATTTTCATGATACATTGGCAAAATTCAATCTTTTACCCCCAAGCATAGAACCTACAGCTACAGGTCATATTGTAGAACAGATTGAGGCGATCAAAACTATTTTAAATGAAGGTCTTGCTTATGAAGTTAATGGTTCGGTCTATTTTGATGTTCTAAAATACAACGAAAAGGAGCATTATGGAATTCTTTCGAAAAGGAAATTGGAAGAGACCATAGAAAATACCAGGGATTTGGATGGTCAGTCTGATAAAAAGAATCCGCAGGATTTTGCGCTATGGAAAAAAGCGGAACCTGAACACATTCAGCGTTGGCCTTCGCCATGGGGAATTGGTTTTCCGGGATGGCATTTGGAGTGTACGGTGATGAGCACAAAATATTTGGGAGAACAATTCGATATTCACGGTGGCGGAATGGATTTGAAGTTTCCTCACCACGAATGCGAAATTGCCCAAGCCCAGGCTTGTAATCATGTCGCTCCTGTCCGATTTTGGATGCATGGAAATATGCTCACATTGAATGGCAAAAAAATGGCAAAGTCAACAGGAAATAATATACTTCCAAGTCAATTGTTAACTGGTGACAGTCCTTTTTTAAGTAAATCTTATGAAGCAGATGTGGTTAGGTTTTTTATGCTTCAAGCTCATTACAGAAGTATATTAGATTTTTCAGATGCGGCTATTTTATCTGCAGAGAAAGGTTACCAGCGCCTGATGTCAGCGGCAGGGGAATTGGACAAATTAACTGCCGGAAATTCTTCAGATTTTGATGTTAAAAAATGGAGAACTTCTTGCTATGATGCTATGAATGACGATTTTAATAGTCCAATTTTAATTGCTCATCTATTTGATGCAGTCAGAGTGATTAATGGCGTGAAAGACGGAAAATTATCTCTTACTACTGATGATTTGAAAATTTTAAAGGAGACGATGAATAGTTTTATTACCGAAGTTCTCGGACTAAAAATCGAAGAGCAAAAAGGTGATTTTGCCGAAAAAATTAATGCGACAGTTCAAATGTTGATTGAAATAAGAGATCAGGCAAGAGCAAACAAAGATTGGGCACTTTCTGATAAGGTAAGAGATGATCTGGCTGCTGCTGGCATTCAGTTGAAAGACGGTAAAGAGGGAACAAGCTTTTCGTTGAACTAATATTTTGGGCGAAATTCGTAAAATAGCAATCTTTCCTTTTGTCGTGCTAATTAGGTTCTATCAAGCGGCAGTTTCACCCTATTTTCCTTCTACTTGTAGATTTTCTCCAACCTGCTCTCATTATGGTGTTGAGGCATTGCAAAAACACGGATTGTTTAAAGGTGGTTGGTTGACCATAAAAAGAATCGCTCGCTGTCATCCTTGGGGAGGAAAAGGATATGACCCGGTTCCCTAATGCTCAGGTGTATTTAAAAATTGGGTAAAATTTCCTTCAATAAATCTTCTGGAGAAATGCCCTTTTCGTTCTATATTTTTAAATTTATCTTCCCATATGATCTTTAAACCCGCTTTTTCGGTTAACTCATAATTATCGTGTCGATAAGGAATTGCACAATAGATATATTCCTGATTTGGAAGCGATTGTAAAAAATGGATACTCGGATTTATGATGTGGTAAAAATTTTCATTACAGTCTGCGGTAACATCAAAAGCCAAAAAAATGGGTATTTTTTGTAGCTTGTAATTAGCAATATCCGAAATTTCCAAATCAACATCTTTTAGTTTATTTGATCTCAATTTTAAATATGCTTCATGTGTAATAGGCAATATAATACTATGTGCAGCATAATAACCAGAATCGTCATGTAAAATATAATTCATTTCAGGAACTATTTTTATTCCTTCCTGAATGACATTTTTTATATTTTTATTCAAATTTCTATGCATTCCCATGTACTTTATCAAATAATCAAAATCTTTTTCAAAATCGATTTTCATTAATCTATCCGTCTTTTTATATAACTGATCTTTGAACCAATCGGCATCAGGCATTTCCACCCCAATTTCTGTTAAAGCGTATTTGCGTAAATGTAAATCGTAATAGGTTGGTATTGGATCTGGCGAGTTTAAATTTCGAATTACCTGATATGGAAAAAGTGTGACTTCGGCAATTTCGGGTTCTTTATTCGGCTTAATCAAGGTTTCATTTCTTTCCCATCTTTGTATGGTACGAGGATCAACCTGAAGTTGTGCTGCAAAATCAGCTTGTGATATTTGCATAAAGGTTCTATAATCTATCAAAAGCTCACCAAACTGCTCGTACTTTTTCATTAGGTCTCAATTAGGGGGTTTTGTAAATATACTAAAATTAACAAATTAATGGCTTAGCAAGACATCTGCTGTCGTGTGAGCTTCTTTTGTTCGTATGTACTTTTGCACTCGAAAAAGAAACAGATATGATTATCGACATACTTTTGGGAATTGAAGAAAAGATAAAGTCTGAGGCAGTAATAAATGACTTAGAGCTCGATTCGATCAGAAGTTTGATAAGAATTTTTAGAGAGATTGATTATAACGCTGAATTAGTAGTTGTGGATGATCTCAACAGATTAAGTAAACTCGCAGAGAGTTTAAAAGGGGAAATGCTTACAGAAAAGGAAAAGGAAATGCTTGCCAGGTATGTATTGGTTAGACACAATCAGGTAATGGAATAGCAAGCGCAAATTGTATACACGAAATCTTAGAATACCGTAGATCTAATACTCGGGGGAAACGTTAGATTTTAGAAAGAAAATGAAGTGGATTTTCTAAGGTTTCTTGTATCGGTTTGTATTTATTAAAAAAGGTAAGCCCACATATAGATTAACATTTTTTTAAATAAAAAAGACATCTAATGTCATGTAAATTAGATGTTTAAGATTATAAATTTGCAGTGTAATTAATTTGAATAAAAATCATGATCAGTTCCTGTTTTTTGATTTGGGGGAATGATGAAACAGGAGATCATGATTGATTAGAATTGTTCTGTAAAGAGAACGTTTTAAAAAGAAATCTTAAACTTATAATGTAGTTAGAGTAATCATTCGGGGGAAAAGCTTACTTTAATCGATAAATGAAGGGAAAAGTTTAAGATTTCTTTTTTCTTTTCTAAAATTAAGCCTACTTATTTTGTTTTTAGTACTTTCAGTCGAAATAAAATTTCGAGATGAAATCTGATATCATTACCCCAACCCTTGTTCTGGATGTAGACCGATGTAAGCAGAACATTCAAAAAATGGCCAAAAAGGCTAATGATTCTAAAGTTGTCTTTCGCCCTCATTTTAAGACACACCAGTCTTTAGAGATAGGAAGATGGTTTAAAGATGCGAATGTTCAAAGTATTACAGTGTCATCTCTTCGTATGGCAGAATATTTTTCGGCAGACTGGAATGATATAACAGTTGCATTCCCTGTCAATATTCTCGAGATTGATTTAATAAATATATTGGCAAAAAAGATCACCTTAAATTTATTGGTAGAATCAGTTGAAACAGTTCAATTTCTCCATGATCATTTGTCTGATCAAGTTGGGTGTTTTATTAAAATTGATACCGGATACAACAGAACGGGTGTGCCCAGTTCAAAAGTTGATGTGTTAGATGAACTAATACATAAAATGGAGTCTTCTCCAAAGATCCATTTTAAAGGGTTTTTATCACATTCCGGACATACCTATTCTTGTAGGACAAAGAAAGAAATTGAAGCGATTTATACAGCTGCTGGAGGTGCTATGAATATCTTAAAAAAAAGATATGTCAATGAATTTCCCAATTTGATTCTCTCTTACGGAGATACGCCTAGTTGCAGTATTATAGAGGATTTTTCAGATTTTGATGAGATTAGGCCAGGTAATTTTGTTTTTTATGATATTACTCAGTCTGTAATTGGGTCTTGTCAAACAAATAGCATTGCAGTAGCGCTCGCTTGTCCACTGGTAGCTATTCACAAAGATCGAAATGAACTTGTAATTTATGGTGGGGGGATTCATTTTTCAAAAGATAGGGTTGAGGAGAATGGAAAAGTTATTTTTGGTAAAGTAGTTGAAAGAAGAGGAACAAAATGGGGTGCTCAAATAGATGGAATGTGGGTGAAAAGTTTATCACAGGAACACGGAATCATACATTGTTCTCCAAACAAAATAGATGATTTTAAAGTGGGTGATTTGCTCTATGTTTTACCTGTACATTCCTGTATGACAGCTGATTTGATGAAAAAATATTTAACTACTGACAATAATTGGATCGATTGTATGCAACTAAAGTACTGATTTGAAGCCATAATTACTTTTTGTGGTTTTGTAAATTGTTTTTTAGAAAAGGGAAATTTTTGTTATAAATTGCTGTAAAAATTATCTTATTTGACAAAAATTCATAAAATCAATTGTTAAGTTTGCACTGCAAAAAAGAACGAGAAATTAGATGAGACCTTTTAATAAGTTTATTTGGGAAACGCACGGAATCCATGCAGGGACGGAACAAGATCACGTAAAGCATGGAATTGATCGACTTGAGGATGTAGTAGATAAAGCCATTGAACATAATCATCCAAGTATTACTTTTATCATTCACTCTCCAAGGTTGACGAACTATAGGTATACGGCTGAAAGAGAGACGGATATAAAATTTATCAGAGGAAATCGTTCTTATTTAAATTATCCTAAAAGAATCGCCAATTTGCGCGAAAAATATGCCGGTAAGATCAATATAAAATATGGGGTAGAGCTGGAGTGGATGGGTTCCGGTTTGGGTTTGGAATGGAGTCGTTCGAAAATATTTCAGGCGGAGGATGCTGATTTTGTAATTGGTTCGGTTCATTTTGCTCCAGAAGGTTTGCCTTATGATGGAACTATTGAAGAGGCTCAGGAACTTTTAAAGTTAAGGGGAAGTTTAGAAGCTTATTGGGAAGGTTATTTTGACGAAATGATCGAAATGATCGAAGGATTTGGCGAAATGATCCAAATCATTGGCCATATAGATCTCCCGAAATTGAATGTTGCAGTTCCTGATGTTTTGCAGGATTTTGAGACAAGTGATCATCGTTTAGCGAATAAATTTCGAACACTATTGGAAGTTATTGCCGACAGGAATTTATCTTTAGATGTGAATATGGCCGGGAAGGTAAAGGGTTGTGGGGTATATCCAACTCAGGCTATTTTAAAGAGGGCTCATAAGCTGCAAATACCCGTGTGTTTAGGAACAGATTTACATCATGTCAGGTATTATGGTGAAAATTTTCAAGAAAGTCTGGCATATATTCATGAGGCAGGGTATCAGCAATATGTGAGTTACTCGAAGCTGATTCCTGAAAAAAGAACCGTTTTTGATGACCATGACTTAAAAGTGAAATACACCATCCTGAATAAAGGAATTGAACTGCTCAACCAGCGTTTAAAAAGCGTAAACAGAAATGTAATTCCTGAATTTTCTTTCGGGGGCAAGTTTTTAGATTTTTTGGATATTTATCCAAATGCTACTGGAATGGGTAGTTATAATGCGATAAGAATCAGAAAGAACGAAAAATCGATTACGGTTAGCAATGAAATTCCGAAAATTGAAAATGAAAAAGTAAAAGGGCTTTTTTCAGAACATTTGGATCAGCCAGGGGTGTTGTCTTCCATTTTTAATTCACTTGCCTCAGAAGAGATAAACGTTGAAACGGCAAGGTTGAAGTCTAATAATGACGGAACAGCTGTTGCTTTTTTAACAATTACAGGCAATAAGGAGAACATAGACAATGCAATGGATTTTATCAAAGGTACCGATCAGGATATTTTTTTAAATATTTCTTATCAGGAGAATGCTAATTTGCCAAATTATTACAGGGAAGGTGTATATTTATATGAAATGGATGGCGTTCAGCTCAATTTACCTTTGAGCGATAAAGTAATTCTTACAAAGCATAATAACCAGCCAGGTGTTCTGCTCATATTACTGTCTGCTTTGGCTTCAAAGAATATCAATATTATAGATCTTAGGTTAGGTAATTGGCATAAATTCGGATATTCTGCTTTGGCCGTAGAAGGTGATCCACGGGAAATAAAAGGTTTGCTGAATCAACTGGGTCCCCAATATTACGAAGCTACTTTAGTGCAATTCCACAGTATGTAGTGCTATTTTCTGGGGTGATATTTTTCTACAATGTCTTTAAGAAAAGTTTTATCTAAATGCATGTAAATTTCTGTAGTTGTGATGCTTTCATGGCCTAACATTTGTTGAATCGCTCTTAAGTCAGCGCCATTTTCTAATAAATGGGTGGCAAACGAATGTCTGAACGTATGAGGACTAATATTCTTTTTTATACCTGCTTTTTGAGCCAGCTCTTTGGTGATCATAAAGACCATATTTCGAGAAATACTTTTCCCGCGACGATTTAGAAACAATGTATCTTCGAAACCTTTCTGTATCTTAAAATTATTACGGACACAATTCAGATAATGGTTGATCAAACGAATAGCAGATTCACTTATTGGAACATAACGCTGCTTATTTCCTTTTCCAATGACACGAATAAATCCTTCTTCAAAAAACAGATCAGAAATTTGCAATGTAATTAATTCTGAGACCCTCAGACCACAGCTGTAAAGTATTTCGAGCATTACCTTGTTACGTTCTCCTTCAAGAGTGCTGAGGTCTATTTGCGATATAATTAGATCGATTTCGGTTAAGCTTAAAAAATCCGGTAATTTTCGCCCGATTTTTGGGGATTCTAGTAAGTCTGTCGGATTGTCCTTTCGTTTTTTATCAAAAATTAAGTATTCGAAGAAATTTCTTAAGCCTGAAATTAACCTGGCCTGTGTGCGAGGATTGACTGATTTTGAAGATTCGTAGATAAATTGTTGCACGGTTTCTCCAGAGATCTCAATCGGGCTTACATCGATTTTATTAGATGACAGAAAATGAATCAGGTTTTTTAAATCGTATAAATAACTCGATATGGTATGGTCAGACATCGACCGCTCAAGTTTGAGATAATCGGTATAGGTTTTTAAATATGTATCCCAATTCGTTGCCATCTATGCGGACAAAGTTATCATAAAAATTTATTACATTTGATTCGCTTTACAAGGGGAAAAATCCAATTATTTATGAAGATATTGATAATAAACGGTCCCAATTTAAATCTTTTGGGAAAGAGAGAGCCGTCTATCTATGGTAGTGAAACTTTTGAACAGTATTTTGAAGGATTGCAAAAGAAATATCATCAGCTGAATCTCTTGTATTTTCAGTCAAATATAGAGGGTGAAATCATAGAAAAAATCCAGGAAGTTGGGTTTGATTTTGATGGAATTGTCCTTAATGCCGCGGCATATACCCATACGTCTGTTGGGATAGGTGATGCAATAAAAGCAGTGCAAACGCCTGTTATTGAAGTTCATATCTCAAATGTTTACGCAAGAGAAAGTTTTAGGCATCAGTCTTATATCGCTCCAAATGCTGCTGGAATTATTGCCGGTTTTGGATTGAAGAGTTATGATTTGGCCATTCAATCTTTTTTACTTTAAATATGAGTTCATTTAAACGATTTCGTGATTTGTGCCTCGTTTCCTTAGATTAAGCCTTAATATTTTTTATTTTTATCCATAATTTTTTGAATTTATGTTATTAGTTGCAGATAGTGGATCGACCAAGACTAGTTGGATTTGTCTCGATAATAAGGGAAATCAAGTTTTTAAATCAGAAACAAAGGGTTTGAACCCGGCTGTGTTTCCAAAACAAACATTGCACGACCGTGTAATGAGTGACAAAGATATTTCCGAGAATAGAAATAAGATTACTAATGTCTTTTTTTACGGAGCAGGCTGCGGTACAAAGACTGCTGTTAAATACCTGGAAGATGTGTTTAAATTGATATTTACAAAGGCCAATATAGATATAAAAGAAGATACTTTAGCCGCTGTGAAAGCTTTACAATCAGAAGACCCTGCAATTGTATGTATATTGGGAACTGGCTCAAACTGCAGTTATTTTGACGGTAAAGAAACGCATCAAAAGATTGTATCTTTGGGGTATATTGTGATGGATGATGCAAGTGGCAATTATTACGGCAGGCAGCTCCTTAGAGATTATTATTTTCATAAAATGCCAAAAAAGCTTGCCGAGATGTTCGCGAGTGCTTATGAGTTAAGTCCTGATATCATTAAGGAAAATCTTTATAAATACGAAAACCCAAATACCTACTTGGCTGATCTGGGAAGGTTTATTATAGAAAATAAGGAAAGTGAATATGCTCAAAAGGTAATTAAAACCGGATTACGCATTTTTGTGGAGAATCAGATTTTACAATTTGAGGAAAGTAAAGTTGTACCGGTTTCATTTGTTGGCTCTATAGCCCATTATTTAAAAGAAGAAGTAGAGGAGGTGCTAGAAGAGTACAACTTAAAATTGGGTAAGATAGTTCGTCATCCGATCAATAGTGTTGCCGAATATCATTTAAAGAATTTGTAAATGGAAATAGCCATTATTGCACATGATGGAAAAAAGGCAGAAATGGTTCAGTTTTTAATGGATCACAAAGCTATTTTGGAGTCTAAGAATATCAATATCATTGCCACAGGGACTACCGGATCGAAAGTGTTAAAAGCGGGGCTGGAAGTGAAAAGATTGCTGTCAGGTCCTTTGGGCGGAGATGCGCAAATCGCCGCTCGGGTAGCTGAGGGAAAAACGAATATGGTATTCTTTTTTAGAGACCCTTTAGATAAACATCCTCATGAACCGGATATTTTAATGCTGATGCGTTTATGTGATGTCTACAATGTTCCGTTAGCAACCAACCCTGCAACTGCAGATTTGCTCATTAATGGATTGTAAAAATTATTGTGATATAGTTTTAGCAAACCGCTTCAATACAGTTTTGATGCGGTTTTTTTCTTTTTCTGCACTGTGTCCTTGGAGAAATCTAATTTTTAGTTACCCGCATTTATATATAAACTAATACTTTATATAGTGAATGTAATAATTTGATAAACAGGATTAAATGTTGTAAGTATAGATTTTTTCTATATTTAAAAATAACAAGAAATGGTTGTGAAATTTATTCTGTATTTGCAAAAGTGAGAATCAAACTATCAATTTCTTTCGAGCCTCTGCTAAAAGTTGTATTTTAGAAAAAAATCTCCAAAACTACTTTTATGATGAAATATAGTTACACGTTTTTCCTAAGCTTAATATTTGTTTCTTTTGCCTTTTCACAAGAGAGCTTGGTTCAAAATCCCTCGCTGAATTTCGATGGTACAAAAATAGCTTTCGGATTATACGGTGATATTTGGGTTTCCGATACTTCAGGAAAGAATTTAAAAAGATTGACCGTTCACGAAAGTTATGACAGTAATCCTTTTTGGAGTGAGGACAGCCGTATGATCGCTTTTCAGAGCAACAGGTATGACAATGAAGATATCTTCATCATTCCTTCTCAGGGAGGTGTTCCAAAGCGACTTACTTTTCACTCAGCAAATGATGTAATTACTGATTTTGTAGGGAATACAGAGATTTTATTTAATACTTCCAGAAATAATGTTCAAGTAGAAAGAGAACCACAGATTCAAACTGTTCTTGTGAACGGCGGTACTCCGGTTGATAAAATTAATTCTTTAGGTTTTGACGGGGTGCTTTCACCTGATAAAACGATGTTCGCATTTGTAAAGGGGCATTGCAGAATGGAGCGAGAGGCATATAGGGGATCGGCGAATAGAGATGTTTGGATCTATCATTTTAAGAATGAAACTTACACGAAAATTACTGATTTTCAGGGAAATGACTTTTTTCCTCAGTGGGGTGATAATGAAACCATTTATTACCAATCTTCGGAAAGTGGCAAGTACAACATTAGAAAAATAAAAATTGATGCAGCTGGAAAGAGAATAGGTAATTCGGAGCCAGTGACTGATTTTACAGATATGGGTATTTGGTCATATGATCTGAGTGGAAATGGGAAAAAATTGATCTTGACCAAGGGAGATGAGATTTGGTTGGTAGATATATTCTCAAAAAATAAGGAAAAATTAAATTTAAATATTCAAGCTGATCTTACGACCTATCCTGTTGAAAGAAAAAATGTAAACGGAGATATAGAAGAACTGGCTGTTTCGCCTAACGGGGAATACACTGCCTTCGTGTATCGAGGTGAGATTTTCCTTACAGAAAATGATAAGGACAAATCCAGAGCTGTGAATGTTACCAGGTCTGCATTTAGAGATAGAATGCCAGTATGGCTTAATGATGAGTTGCTTATTTATGTTTCGGATGAAACGGGAAACAATGAAATTTACGCATTGAGTTCGGCTGACCCTGACGAAAAGAATCTCTTCAAAACATTAAAGAGACAGAAGAGACAACTGACAAATACAAAGGAAGAAGAAGTTGATCCTGTCATTTCTCCGGATAAGGAAAAAATTGCTTTCATAAGAGGAAACGGCAAATTAGTGGTAGCGAATATTTCTGCTTCAGGTCAGCTTTCTAATGAAATCATTCTTTTGGATGGTTGGTCAAAGCCCGGAGGACTAAGCTGGTCTCCTGATTCAAATTGGATAGCTTATTCTGCTGATAATTTGGATTTTAATGAAGAGGTGTTTATTCAAAAAACTACGATAAATTCTAAACCGATCAATGTTTCGTTTCATCCTAAAAATGATGTTCTTCCGGTGTGGAGTAAAGATGGCTCGAAACTGGGATTTACCTCAAATCGAAATAATGGAGATTTCGATGTTTGGTTTATTTGGCTAAAAAAAGAAGACTGGGAAAGAACAAAGGAAGATTGGGAAGAGTTGGATAGTGCGCAAGATAAAGATGAGGATGATAAAGAAGATAAAGATAAAACAGAAACAGTGTCTGCACTGAAAATTGATCTGGAAAATATCCATGAAAGAAAGGTTCAAGTGACAGGGTTTGCAGGTGGTGAGTTTTTAAGAGCCATTTCAAAGGATGGTGAAAAATTCTATTATACTTCAGAAAATGGGACAAGAGGTAACATTAAAATCGAGTCCGATCTCTTCGAAATAAAATGGGACGGAAAGGACAAAAAGGAATTGACCTCCGGGGATAAAGAACCGAGGAATGTTAAAATGAATGACAAGTTTACATATCTTTTTTTCACCTCAAAAGGAAAGCTGAATAATTTAAAACTTAAAGATCAAAAATCTGAAACTTTGCCTGTTTCAGGAAACATGGATATCAATTATACCATTGAATCGGAGCAGATTTTCGAAGAGGCATGGTCAGCCATAAATAACTCATTTTATGATCCTGACTTTCACGGGCAGGATTGGATTCTCCTCAAAGAGGTATACAAACCTTTAGCGATGAGAGCTTCAACAAGAAGAGATTTTATGCAGGTTTTTAATAGAATGCTCGGTCAGATAAATGCTAGTCATATGGGTATGTACCGCGAAGAAGAAAGAGCAGATCTACAGAAGGATGCTACCGGAAAACTAGGTATATCTGTAAGTGTATTAGAAAATGGTTCGGTCAAGGTCGAAAAAGTCACCTCAATGATGCCTGCTGATAAAACGACTAGTAAGCTTTTTGTGGGTGATGTAATTACTCACATCAATGGAGAGGAGCTGGCGAAAGGAAAGAACTTTTATGAGTTATTTAACCATTTAGGAGCTGAAAAAATATTTTTAGATGTAGTAGGTAAAAATGGTAAAAGAGAGGTAGTGATCAGGCCTTCATCAAATGACCGGGATGAAAAGTACCTCGATTGGGTTAAGGAGAGAAAGCGATTAACGGAAAATTATTCAAACGGGAAGCTGGGTTACATTCATATCCAGGGAATGAACTGGGAGAGTTTTGAAGTTTTTGAGCAGGAATTGGCAGTCGCCGGTGAAGGTAAGGAGGGAATTGTGATAGATGTTCGCTATAACGGTGGCGGTTGGACAACAGATTATTTGATGGCTGTTTTGAATGTTAAACAGCACGCCTATACGATACCTCGTGGTGCGGCTCAAAATGTAAAGAAAGATCATCAAAAATTTCGCGACCATTATCCGTTTCACGAGAGGTTACCTCTGAGCTCATGGACAAAACCCTCTGTAGCTATTTGTAATCAGGCGAGTTATTCCAATGCTGAAATCTTTTCTCATGCCTATAAATCATTGGGTTTGGGAGATTTAGTAGGCGTGCCTACTTTTGGAGCGGTTATCTCTACCGGAGGAAGAACATTGATTGATGGCTCCTATGTCAGGATTCCCTTTAGAGGTTGGTTTGTGAAGGAAAGTGGAGGAAATATGGAAGATACGCCAGCGGTTCCGGATATCATTGTTGAAGATTTTCCTGATAGCAAAGCAAAAGGCGAAGATCCTCAATTGAAAAAGGCAGTCGAATCTTTAATGAAAAAAATTGGTAAACCTTAAAATTGAATACCTAATTCTCCGAGATCTTTTAAAAGCGTTTGCGGATTGATAAATTGAATTGCGTGAAATCCCATTTCTTGGGCACCGATCACATTGTCTAAATTGTCATCGATAAAAACAGATTGATGAGGTAAAACCTCATATCGATCCATTAAAATTTGGTAAATTTTCGGAAACGGTTTACGGGTGAATTCTCTTCCCGAAACAACAATTCCTTCAAAAAGATGGAGGAATTCAAATCGCTCCAAGGCTACGGGAAAGGTTTCATTGCTCCAATTTGTCAAAGCGTAAAGTCTGTATAACTCTTGGGACTTAAACTTTTGAAGCAGATTGACCGTTTCCTTTATTGGGTCGCCCAACATTTCTGTCCATCGTTCATAAAATAATTCTATGTATTTGGACTGATCCGGATGTTTTTTTATCAACTCTGAGGTTGCCAATGCCAAGGGTTTTCCGGCATCCTGTTCTACATTCCATTCGGGAGTACAGATATGATCGAGAAACCATTTTGATTTTTCTGTGTCACCTTCAAAAACTTTGTCGTATAAGTACCTCGGACTCCAGTCTATCAAGACTCCACCAAGATCAAAAACAATTGTATCTATAGTTGCTTTGGCCATTCATCAGTTTTTTATAACTCGTCTTCTATTGGTGCATTACTCTGCATTAAAAATGCCTTTATAAACCCATCAATGTCCCCATCCATTACCGCATCTACATTAGCAGTTTCATAGGAGGTACGCACATCTTTTACCAATTTGTATGGATGCATTACATAGTTTCTAATCTGCGAACCGAAATCAATCTTCATTTTATTCGCCTCTATTGAATCTCTTTTCTCTCGTTGCTTTTGTAATTCAATTTCATAGAGTTGAGACTTAAGCATCTGCATGGCCTTTTCTCTATTTTCAAGCTGAGATCTCGTTTCTGAGTTGACAACCATGATCCCACTTGGTTTATGTCTCAAAATAGCCTTGGTTTCTACCTTGTTTACATTTTGACCTCCTGCGCCACTTGAACGCGCAAAATCCCAGGTAATATCACCCGGGTTGATCGTAATTTCAATAGAGTCATCTGCGAGAGGATATACATAGACCGATGCAAAACTGGTATGACGTTTAGCGTTGCTGTCAAAAGGAGAAATTCTTACCAATCGGTGAACTCCATTTTCACTTTTTAGGTAACCGAAAGCATATTCGCCATCAATTTCTAAAGTGACAGTTTTGATCCCTGCCACATCACCTTCCTGATAATTGAGTTCTTTAATTTTATACCCGTGTTTTTCGGCCCACATTATATACATTCTCATGAGCATCTGGGCCCAATCACAACTCTCTGTACCTCCTGCACCAGATGTGATTTGAATAACAGCGCTAAGATTATCACCCTCGTCGGATAGCATATTTCTAAATTCGAGGTCTTCCAATAAATCAAAAGTTTTGTCGTAAGCTTTTTGAATTTCCGTTTCTGAAGATTCACCGTCTTTATAGAAATCATAAAATATACTGAGTTCTTCTGATAGCGAAACCAATTCCTCATAATCTTCCACCCATTTCTTTTTTCCTCTTAATACGCGCATAAATGATTCCGCTTCTCTTGGATTATTCCAAAACTCAGGATCGGCCGCTTTTTCTTCATCATTACTTACTTCAATCTTTTTTTGATCTATTTGTAAATAATTTTTCAGTTTATCAACCCTTTCGGCAATATCTCTTATGTTTTCTTGTGTAATCATAGGTGCACAAAATTAATCTAAAAAAAATGAATTCAAATTTAAATTCTTGGGCTTATTTGTTAGATTTATAGAAAATATAAGGTATGCAAAACTTAAAGCTATTTTTATACTTTCTGCTGTCGGTAGGAATGGTCACAGCTCAATCTTCAGGAGATGAAAAAATTCAATTTAAAGGTTTTTTCGAATTTCAGTACAATAATAAAGAAGATAAGGTTTTATTGACCATAAAGAAAGATCAGTTCGACAAAGAATTTCTTTATGTCAATGCATTGGCTCAAGGTTTGGGCTCCAATGATATAGGTTTAGATCGCGGACAGCTCGGTGGTGGAGTATTGGTAAAATGGATCAGAAAGGGCAATAAAGTTTTATTGCTGCAACCGAATTTGAATTATAGGGCGATCTCTCAAAATGAAGCAGAAAGGAATTCTGTGGAAGAGGCATTTGCCAAATCTGTTTTGTTTGGAACAGAAATAAAAGAGGAGAAAAACGGGGAGGTAATCATAGACTTGACGGATTTCATTATTCGAGATGCACATGGCGTAGCAGACAGGTTAGATTCGAATAAACAAGGAAGTTACAGCGTAGATAAAAGCAAGTCTGCAATCCATCTGGACCGGACAAAAGCATTTCCGAAGAATGTAGAGTTTGAAGCTATGGTCACATTTAAAGGAAAACCAAAATCTTACGAAATTCGAAGTGTTAGCCCTGATGCTGAATTGGTAACCGTATTTCAGCACCATTCTTTCGTAGAATTACCGGACAACAATTATAGACCCAGAAAATACGATCCCAGATGTGGATCATGGGACGTCTCTTATTTTGATTATGCTACCCCTATCAACGAACCCATCAATCAAATGTTCATTACCAGGCACAGACTGGAAAAGAAAAATCCTAATTCCCTGCGGTCGGAAGCCGTTGAGCCAATTATTTATTATGTCGATCGAGGAGCTCCCGAATTAATCAAAAATGCTTTGATTGAGGGAGCGAGTTGGTGGAATCAAGCATTTGAAGCAATTGGTTATGATAATGCCTTTCAGGTAAAGGTATTACCCGAGGATGCAGATCCTTTAGATCTGAGGTATAACGTAATTCAATGGGTACATCGCTCAACAAGAGGATGGAGCTATGGCAGTTCTATAGTAGATCCGCGAACGGGCGAAATAATTAAAGGGCATGTAAGTTTGGGATCTTTACGGGTGCGTCAGGATTATTTAATTGCGCAAGGATTACAGTCGCCTTTCGGAATTGGAAATAATGATGATTTTGCCATGAAAATGGCATTGGCTAGAATTCGTCAATTATCAGCACATGAGGTAGGTCACACGCTTGGTTTTTCGCACAACTTTGCGGCAAGTACAAATGACAGATCTTCAGTAATGGATTATCCTCACCCATGGATAAAAGTAAAAAATGATCAGCTCGATTTTTCTGACGCTTATGAAACAGGAATAGGTGAGTGGGATAAAGTTACAGTAAATTATGCTTATCAGACTTTTATGAATGACGAAGGGGTAGAACTGCAAAAGATATTGGACGGTGCCTTTGAAAAAGGTCTTAGGTATATTTCAGATAGCGATGCTCGTCCAGAAGGCAGTGCTCATGGCTATGCCCACTTATGGGACAACGGTAATGACCCAGTTGCTGAACTCAACAATGTTTTAGCGGTGCGAAAAATGGCGATGGCTCGGTTTTCTTTGGATAATATTAAAGACGGACAACCTTATTCTGTCCTAGAAGATGTCTTTGTACCCGTTTATTTTTATCATCGTTATCAAACTGAGGCCGTTACGAAAATGGTAGGAGGGATGGATTATAGTTATGCCGTAAAAAATAATCAACAAGAGAATACAGCATTTCTGTCTCCGGAAGTTCAAAGGGAGGCCTTACAAGAAGTTTTAAGGACAATCGACGTTAAAGAAATGGCTATTCCTGTCTCTTTATTGGAATTATTTCCGCCACGTGCCATGGGTTTTGGCAGAAATAGAGAAACATTCAAAAGTAATTTAGGATTAGCCTTTGATCCTTATGGAGCAGTAGCTACAGCTTCTCATTTTACCATTTCTTTATTATTGCATCCAGATCGCGTCAATCGACTGGTCGTGCAAAAAAGTCTTGATGAAGAACAGTTGGGCTTGAATGATGTTTTGGATGAGATTATTAATGATAGCTTTAAGAAAAATTACGTTTCTGGTTATGAAGAGGAATTGCAAAGAGTTGTGAATACGGTTTTCTTGGAAGAATTATTTAGCCTTTCAACCAATGATGAATTATATGTGGGGGCTCGCTCAATAGTGAATCAAAAGATTGGTGACATTTCTAGAATTTTAGGTACTACTAAAACAAAGGGAGACAAAGCAGAAGTTTTCAAGGAATTTCAACGGATGATCAATCATTATCAAAAAGATCCATCAAAGTATAAAAGGACTGAAGTGCCTAAGATACCGGATGGCTCGCCTATAGGCTCATTTGAATAATATATAGTTATGGAAATAAATTTAATCAGTGATACAGTAACTAAACCGACGAAAGAAATGCTTGCAGTCATGATGTCTGCAAAGGTGGGTGATGATGTGTTTAAAGCAGATCCAACAGTCATCGAATTGCAAGAGAAACTGGCAAAAATGTTTGGAATGGAAGATGCACTCTTTTTTCCTTCGGGAACTATGGCTAATCAAACTGCCATAAAAATTCACACCAAGCCGGCAGATCAATTGATTTGCGACAAATGGGCACATGTATTCAATTATGAAGGTGGTGGTGCCGCATTTAATTCAGGTGTTTCATGTAGTTTACTTGATGGAAATAGAGGGATGTTTAAGGCGGAACAGGTAAAATATGTTATTCATGATCCTGAAAACATTCATATTCCGGAAACCACTTTGGTGGCAGTTGAAAATACGACAAATAAGGGTGGAGGTGCATGCTGGGATTTTAATGAATTAGTAAAGATCAAGGAGATTTGTAAAGAATTCAATATGGCTTATCATTTAGATGGGGCTCGGCTGTTTAATGCTATGGTCGAAAAAAATGAAACTCCTATGGCCTATGGGGAACTGTTTGATACCATTTCTATTTGCCTTTCAAAAGGTTTGGGTGCGCCAGTGGGTTCAGTACTTTTGGGATCTCGTGTACAAATCAGAAAAGCACTCAGAATTAGAAAACTATTCGGAGGTGCAATGAGACAGTCTGGCTATTTGGCTGCTGCCGGAATTTATGCATTGGATCATCACGTAAATAGATTAAAAGAAGACCATATAAGAGCAAAGAAAATTGGTCAGATCTTATCGGGATTGACCTATGTAACAAATATAGAGGAGATCGAAACCAATATTCTTATCTTTAATCTCGATAAATCAGTTGAAGAAAAGGAATTTATAGAATTCTTGAATCGCCATAACATTTACCTTATCAGTATGGGTGAGGGTAAACTAAGGATGGTTACTCATCTGGACTTCACTGATGAAATGTTAGAAAGATTAGAGCAAGTATTGAAAAAATTCAATAAATAAAATTACTCAAATGACAAATAAACAAAATCTGAAGATCGTATTCTCTTTTCTGCTTATTTTAATTGGTATGGAATTGGAGGCGCAAATAGTTAGCCAGAATATGAATGTCGATGAATATTTATACAGAATTGCGAGTTCACCCTCTGCCAGTAATATAGAAAAAGACATAGTAAAGCTAGTCAATTTTGGCACGAGGCATACCCTTTCGGATACGGTATCAAATACTCGTGGGATAGGGGCTGCTAGAAGATCAATCAAGGCAAGTTTTGAGCAGATATCAAAAGATTGCGGAAATTGCTTGGAAGTTTCTTTTCACAGAAGTTTAGCAAAAGCCGATAGTAGAAGAATCACGAAAGATACGTGGATCGTAAATGTGTTAGCTGTGCAAAAAGGAACGCTTTACCCAAATCGGTATGTCATTATGTCGGGCGATATTGATTCAAGAGTGAGTGATGCAAATAACTTTACAAGTGATTCACCTGGTGCGAATGACAATGCCTCGGGCATGGCCGGAACCATTGAGGCAGCAAGGATCTTATCAAAATATCAATTTCCTATCTCTATTATTTTTGTCGGATTATCAGGTGAGGAACAAGGCCTTTACGGAGGAAAATTTCTAGCGGAAACTTTTAAGGAAAAAGGTTATGAGATCATTGGTGTTCTCAATAATGATATGATCGGCAATATTGAAGGTATTGACGGTGTCATTGAAAACAATAGCTTTAGGATTTTCTCTGAAGCTATTTCCATGAATTTAACTGAGCAGCAAAGAAATGCCATGCGTTTTTACGGAGGTGAGGTCGATGGGCCATCGAGACAACTGGCGAGATACATTGCGGCTTTAACTGAGAAATATATGATTAATTTAGAACCAATCATGGTGTATAGATTAGATAGATTTGGAAGAGGTGGTCATCATAGACCATTTAATGATGCTGGTTTTCCGGGGGTTAGAATAATGGAGACTCATGAAAATTATAATCGCCAACACCAAGACATTAGAGTTCAGAATGGTATTTCCTATGGTGATGTGCTTGAAGGTGTGAATTTTGATTATGCTTCTAAATTGACTGGGGTAAATGCCATAACGTTAGCTGCATTGGCAAGTGCCGCAGAACAACCAAAAAATGTAAAGATAAAAGGAGCTGTAGAGGCATCGGCTAAACTTAGTTGGGACATAAGTAGTGATAAACATTTAAAGGGTTATAAGGTTTACTGGAGAAAAACAACCGATGCTAGCTGGCAAAATAGTAAATATGTGGGGAAAGTTACTTCCTATGAATTTAAGAATCTCGTTATTGACAACTATTTGTTCGGCGTAGCGAGTGTGGCAGAAAACGGAGCAGAAAGTGTTGTTGTTTTTCCAGGGAATTAATTTGTAATGTTTGATTTGGTTTACGACCAATTGAGCAAAATGAATTTATATGAAAAAAATAATTTTTATTTTTCTGTGTTTTGCTTTTTCATTTAATTTGACGGCTCAGAGAACTAATATAAAAAATATGGATAAGAAGGAAATCGCAATTTTTGGAAATGGATGCTTTTGGTGTACAGAAGCTATTTTTATGCAGTTAAAAGGCGTCGAATCTGTACTCCCCGGTTATTCAGGGGGGAAGATAAAAAATCCTAGCTACAAGGAGGTATGCACGGGAAATACCGGCCATGCTGAGGTTATTCAGATTATATTTGATCCTAATACCATTAGTTTTAGAGAATTGCTGGAAGTATTTTTCTATACACATGACCCTACAACGTTGAACAGACAAGGTAATGATGTGGGAACTCAATACAGATCCGCTATTTTTTACAATAGTAAAAATCAAAAGGACGATGCAGAGTTAATTATTCGTCAATTAGAGGCTGAGGGAGTTTATGATCGAAGGATCGTTACGGAGATCACTGCTTTTGATGTTTTTTATCCGGCTGAAGATTACCATCAGAATTATTACAATAACAATAAAGACCAGCCCTACTGCCGTGCCGTGATCAATCCTAAATTGGATAAATTTGTCAAAAAATATCAGGCAAAATTAAAATAGAGAATGACTAATATTAATAAAGAATTTTCTAAGCGCCAACTGCTTTTATTGGGCTTGTTTTTTGATCTAATTGGAATGATATCTTATGTTTTTCCTCCAATAGATATTGTTTGGGCTCCGCTTTCTGCATGGTTAATGACCAAGTTGCACAAAGGGAATTTAGGAAAAATAGGAGGTGTTTTCTCGTTCATTGAAGAAATTTTACCCTTTGATTTTGTTCCTTCCTTTACAATTGTTTGGTTGTATAAATACTACGTAAAAAAAGGAAATTAGGATTTGGTAACATTAAATCTGCTCCACATTTTTTTAGAGAAATTCCAGAAAAATTCTTTTTGCCCAAATAAAGTACCTATAATGATGAGGGTAAACTGATAAACCAGAAAGACAATTAAAATTCTCAGCGGCCAGAAAATGAGAGGGTGCGTGGTTTCTTGATTTAGTCCAATAAACCTCAAAAGAGGTTTTGCTACATATACAGCTAAAGAACCGTTTAAGGAAAAAACTAATATAATGATGGCTAGCTGAAAGTCAGACTGAATATTCCAGCGTTCTTTAAATTTTCTCAAATCAAAATTTTTGACAAAAGTAAGAATGCTATCTCATTAAAAAAAATCACGTTGAAATTAAAAAAAAATGCCCTCAAAAAGTTTATCACTTTAGGAGGGCAATTGAAAGTTTATCTTAAATTTTAAGACAATAGGTTATTTAAAAGATTACCTATAATACCTTGACTATTTCCTTTTTGTTTAAATTTATTGGCCAAATCGTCAATAGTATCATCGTTATTATCAAAATCTTGAATCCTAGATGCAGTTTGAACATAATCGTCGTCATCGTCAAGCAGACTTCCCAACATACTGCTTAAACTATTTCCATCAGAAATTTTATTAGACATGGCATTTTTACCAAGATAACCCATTACAACCGGAGCGGCCATTTTCATGATCTGGCTCGCCATGGCCGGGTCAATATTACTTGTTTTCCCTAACACCTGAGCAGCATTATTTGTTTGTCCACCAAAGACATGATTTAAAATATTACCACCATCTTGAAGGACATTATCATCTATGTTACTTCCTCCCAATACACTAGAAAGATTGTCAAGTAGTCCACCAGAACTGTGATTGCTATTCATAAGAGCTTTTAATAAGCCGCCTGCTCCATCGCTATTTGAAGCGTTATTTTTCATTGCACCCATGATCATTGGAAGCGCAGCTCCAAAAGCAGCTGCAGTACTTGCTTTGTTCAGGCCTAATTGTTTGCTAGAACCTTCTATTAGTTGTTTGCCAATTGGGCCGTTTAATAATTCATTGAATAAACTCATAATTTTTAGTTTAGTGGTTAGGTCTATAAAAATACGACTTAATTTTGTTATTTTCGTCCTGTTCAATTTTTTGTGAATAAATTGTTGAGACTGTTAATTTTGATAATTTGTCATGAATTAAACTTAGGTTATGAAGAAAATGGCATTGCATTGGCAAATTTTATTAGGAATGATACTTGGTGTTTTGATCGGTTTCATTTTTACTTATTTTGATGGCGGAAAGGAAATAGTTCAAAATTGGATCAAACCATTCGGAACAATTTTTATCAATGCGCTTAAATTGATTGCAGTTCCATTAATTCTCGGTTCTTTGATCAAGGGAGTAAGTGATTTACAGGACATTGCCAAGTTATCAAAAATGGGTGGGAAAACCGTCTTGATGTATTTATTAACAACTGTTGTCGCTGTGAGTATTGGTTTGTTTTTAGTAAATATGATTAAGCCCGGAAATTCAATTAGTGAAGAAACAAGAACTGAATTGGTAAGTAATTATACTGATAGTACGAAACAATACAAGGAAGAAGCTGCTAATCAGCAGGCTTCAGGTCCATTACAAGCATTAATTGACCTTGTACCTGAGAATATTTTTGACGCCGCAAGTGCCAATAAAAATATGTTACAGGTAATCTTTTTTTCAGTTTTTTTTGGAGTAGGTTTAATATTGATACCTGATGAAAAATCAAAACCGGTAAAGGACTTCTTCGACGGATTTAATGAGGTTATCTTAAAAATGGTCGATTTGATCATGTTGGCCGCGCCATATGGCGTTTTTGCATTGCTTTGCGCCCTCGTGGCAGAAGCGCCTAGCGCTGATTTATTTAAAGCACTGGGTATGTATTCTGTCACAGTTTTGGTCGGTTTAGTAATCATGATATCATTTTATATTTTACTTGTAAAATTGTTTACAGGAAAATCGCCCAGTTTTTTTATTAAGGGTATCTCTCCAGCACAACTTCTTGCATTTTCAACAAGTTCGAGCGCCGCTACTTTGCCAGTCACAATGGAAAGGGTAACAGAACATTTGGGCGTTGAAAAGGAAGTTTCCAGCTTTGTGTTGCCCATAGGCGCTACCATAAATATGGATGGGACAAGTTTATATCAAGCTGTAGCGGCAGTTTTTATTGCCCAGGCTTTTGGAATGGATTTATCTTTCGGTACGCAATTGGGTATCGTTGTTACCGCAACTTTGGCAAGCATTGGCTCGGCAGCTGTGCCGGGAGCGGGTATGGTCATGTTGGTAATAGTGCTCGCTCAGGCCGGAATTCCGGAAGCAGGTCTAGCGCTCATTTTTGCAGTAGATAGACCATTGGATATGTGCAGAACAGTTGTCAATGTGACAGGTGATGCGACGGTCTCTATGGTCATAGCAAAATCTGAGGATAAATTAAGTGATCCACACGTGGTAAATTGGAATGATAACTATAAGAAGGGTTGATCTACCATCTAATGATGGTGCTTCCCCAAGTAAAGCCACTACCAAAAGCAGCAAGTACAATAATATCGTTTTCTTTCACTAAACCTTTTTCCCAAGCCTCTGTAAGCGCGATTATTATTGAGGCTGCAGTAGTATTTCCGTAGTGCATGATGTTGTTATAAACCTGATCATCCTTCAGTCTGAATTTTTGCTGAACAAACTGGGAAATTCTGAGATTAGCTTGATGTGGAATTAAAAGGTTGATATCGGTTGATTGTAAGTTATTCGCTTTTAATCCTTCTACAATTACTTCACTAAATCTTACAACGGCATTTTTAAAAACAAAGGTTCCGTTCATGTACGGAAAATAGCTAATATCATCTCCTTTTGAATCAATAATCTCCGGTACCCAGTGTTTAATACTAGGAGAAATTACGGTCAGCTCTTCCGCGTGTTTCCCTTCACTATGCAGGTGCGAGGATAGAATACCTTTTCCTTTTTCTTCTGTTCTAGATAATACACAAGCTCCTGCACCATCTCCAAAAATAACAGAAACTCCTCTTCCCCGAGTTGTTTTGTCTAATCCATTAGAATGATACTCTGAACCTATCACAAGAATGTTTTTGTACATTCCTGTTTTGATAAATTGATCTGCCGTCGCTAAACTATAGATAAACCCAGAACATTGATTTCGGATATCCAATGCTCCAACCGTTGGCATGTCAAGCATGTCCTGAATTTGAACTCCACATCCTGGAAAATAATAATCGGGGCTGAGCGTAGCAAAAACAATAAAATCTATATCATCTTTTGTTAAGCCAGCTCTTTCAATGGCAATTTTGGCAGCTTTTGCGCCCATGGTTGCACTTGTTTCATTGCTGCCTTCAGAAATCCACCTTCTTTCTTTGATACCAGTTCTTTCTTGAATCCATTCATCACTTGTATCCATGATTTGGGTTAAATCATGGTTAGTTACTACATTTTCGGGTACAAAAAAACCTAGTCCTGTTATCTTCGAGTTGTACATACGTATTTGAGTTTAGCTGTATCATATAACTTTAATAAGAAAGTTATATAAAGCATAAAGATAACAAAATATTGAATGAATTATAAGTTGAGAAGCTTGTGGAATAAAAAAGGATTTTCATCAGAAAATCCTTTTTTATTTATTGTTTTGTTGAGATAATGCTATTCTCTGAATTAAATTCATTTGAAGCCATACCGTCAGCTTCAGGCTCATTGACCCAAATTTCTCCATTAATTAAATATCTGAACTGATATTCTTTTCCTGATTCAAGCTCAAGTGTTTGAGAGAAATCACCCGATTTAAGTTTATTCATTCCTTTCGTAGAGGTTTTCCATTTATTAAAATCCCCTAAGATTTGAACCTTATCAGCATTTTTAGCCTCTTCTGAAGATAATTTAAAAGAAACTTTACAAACGGGTTTCGATTTTAAAAATTGTTTTTTGATAGACATAATTGAATTGTTTTGTGTTTGATATTCAGGGCAAAAATACAAACAAACCTTCATTTATGCACATTTTATAATCATTAAAATAAAAAGGAGGTATATTTTTGCCAAAACGATTTTTTTATTAAAAAGAAAAAGAGAAAATGTCAAAAATTGAATTACTTTTTTTTCAAATTAAAAAGAAAATAGATTTTAAAATGTTCATTTTCTGACAACTTGACAGACCTAGCTTTTTGGTACTTCTTTTGCAATAGACTGCACGAATCATTATAAAATTTAGATTATGTCAAAAGGAAAAATAAATGTTTCGGTGGAAAATATATTTCCACTTATAAAAAAGTTCTTGTATTCAGATCATGAAATTTTTTTACGGGAATTAATTTCGAATGCTACCGATGCTACATTAAAACTAAATCATCTCGCTTCTGTTGGTGAATTTAAGGGAAATACCGACGATGTTAAAATTGAGGTAAAAATAGATAAAGAAGGTAAGAAGATTCACATCATCGATCAGGGGATTGGAATGAGTGAAGATGAAGTTAAAAAATACATTAACGATGTTGCTTTCTCAGGTGCTGAAGAATTTTTAGATAAATATAAGGATGAAAAAAATCAAACGGGTATCATAGGTCACTTCGGTTTAGGTTTTTATTCTGCCTTTATGGTGGCAAGTAAGGTTGAACTTATCACAAAGTCTTTTAGAGAAGAGGATCCTGGTGTAAAATGGACTTGTGACGGTTCTCCTGAATTCACGCTTGAACCTCATGATAAGAAAGAGAGAGGTACAGAAATTATTCTTCATATTGCAGATGACTCTCTAGAGTTTTTAGAAAAAAATAGAATTGGGGATTTGTTGCAAAAATACAACAAGTTCATGCCTGTTCCTATTAAGTTTGGCACAAGAGAAGAAGAGCTTCCTTTGCCAGAAGGTGCAGGTAAAGATGCAAAACCTGAAAAGATTACAGTTGATAATATCATCAATAATACAACTCCGGCTTGGACAAAACAACCAAGTGAGTTAAAGGAAGAGGATTATAAGAATTTTTACAGAGAATTGTACCCGATGCAATTCGATGATCCTTTGTTCAATATTCATTTAAATGTAGATTACCCATTTAATTTAACGGGAATCCTTTTCTTTCCGAAATTGACTCAAAATATAGATATTCAGAAAGATAAAATTCAGTTGTATCAAAATCAAGTTTATGTAACTGATAATGTAGAGGGAATTGTGCCTGACTTTTTACAGATGTTAAGAGGTGTAATTGATTCACCAGATATACCTTTAAATGTTTCGAGAAGTTATTTACAAGCAGATGGAGCAGTAAAGAAGATCTCTTCCTATATCACTAAAAAAGTAGGAGAAAAATTAGCTTCATTGTTCAAAAACAACAGAGAAGATTTTGAAAAGAAATGGAATGATATTAAAATTGTTATTGAATACGGGATGCTTTCTGAAGAGAAGTTCTTCGATAAAGCAAAGTCATTTGCTCTTTATCCAACTGTAAATAACAAGTATTTTACTTTTGAGGAACTTCAAGAAAAACTAAAGCCTGCCCAAACAGATAAAGACGGCAATTTAATTATACTTTATGCCAGTGATGCGGATGAGCAACACGGCTTTATTGAAGAGGCCGAGGCAAAGGGTTATGAAGTATTGTTGATGGACTCTCCAATTGTGGCTCACTTGATGCAAAAATTAGAAGGAGCAAATGAAAAAGTGAGATTTAGTCGTGTTGATGCAGATTCTATGGATAAATTAATTCAAAAAGAAGAAAATCAAATTTCCAAGTTATCTGATGATGAACAGAAAAAATTGAAGGAAATTATTGAAGAAATTGTGCCTAAAGAAAAATATACGGTTCAATTAGAGGCATTAGATTCCAAGTCAAATCCTTTTATCATAACTCAACCAGAATTTATGAGAAGGATGAAAGACATGCAAAGAACCGGTGGTGGTGGATTTATGGGAATGAGTAATTTTCCGGAAATGTATAATTTGGTTGTCAATACCAATAACGATTTAATGAAAAAGATTTTAAGTGCAAAATCTAAGCGAAATGAATACGTAAGTCAGGCCTTAGATTTAGCCAAACTTTCTCAAAACTTATTGCAGGGTAAAGATCTTACCCAATTTATAAAAAGAAGTTTTGAATTGATGAACTAAAGTAAAGAACCCGTGATTTCGCGGGTTTTTTTACGCCAAAAAAAAGGGTCAAGTTTAACTTGCCCTTTTACCCCCTCTAATAATAATTGGTATATAATGAAAATTGGTTTATTCAATTGGAAAATCAAAATAGGTGTCAGGAAATGGTTCATCCTGCAAGGTAAAATGCCACCATTCATTGTCGTATCCTTTAAAGCCTTGCGCTTCCATTCTTCTTCTCAACAGAAGTCTTAACGCTCTTTGATTCTTAGTGATATAAGGATAGTCTATATGAGATTTTTCATCAAAAAGATCATATGGGCTACCCATATTTAATTCTTTACCTGTTGTCAATGAAATAATGGTACAATCTATGGTGCTTCCTCGGCTATGCCCGGATTTTGATGCGATGTATCCTTTTGGGATCAAATCGCTTTTATCCACATTGGGATAATAAATGGATTTCATAACTGTGTCAGACTCATCATCAGCCCATTCTACTAATTGATTTACTGCTGATTGAGGGCGATAAGCGTCGTAAATTTTGAGGCCAAATCCCAATCTTTCAAAACCTTCTTGAACTTTTTGTAAAGCTTCTGCCGCCTCTTTTGATAAAATGCATCTGGGTTGATTGTAGCCGGCAAATGGCTTGCCAACAAAATTATTTGATCCGAAATATCGCAAATCAATTTTGATGGTAGGCATTAAATCTTCAACATAAACAAAATCTTTATGTATCGGAGGTGGATTGTAATTTGGCTCTTCCGTTTTAGTTGTAAAACTCATAAAGAGAAGAACAGTGACTAATTTATAAAACTTCCTAATTTTCATATAGCATTGTTAAAGTAAACTTAATAACGCAGTTTTTTATTAAATATTTTATGTTAATAATGTGTTTTATTTAAAAAATAAATAATTTTAAGCCTCGTCAATGTTTGTGTCGAAGAAAGAAACAGACCCAACCATTTTTGATAGCAATATACTTTTCGATGAAATTGGAGAAGAAAACAGGATAGGTTGTCAAATATTTATGCTTTAAAGAAGCTTATCATGTAGACCAAGGGCACGATGTGGGGAGATGGCAAAGTTGATTTTGGTCAATGTCATTAGAAACATGCCATTGGAAGGGAACTTGATTTTTTTCTTATAGATTTTTCTCCTCATTAAATAATATGAGCAGCAATATCCTCGACGGTTTTCAAATCATCAGAGCAGTGTAGAAAGTTCAGGCAAGCATAGATATGGATGTATCGAAGGAAATTATTCAATCATTTACAGAAACAATGAATTTAAAATATCCTTAACCGTAAATCTCATTTAGAATTTTTGCCAGACGAATGCCGGATAAATAAAGTTGATTTTGCACTTCTTTAAAATGGTCATAACTATAATTATAGCCAAGTTTATCTCCTATTTTAATATCATCGTATAAAGTTGCTGTAAATTGATGTGTTTTATCGGCCCACTCAGTTACTGTTCCCTTTGTGTTTGCTTCACGATATATTTCTCCTTCTAAAATGTTGGATGATAATTCTGTATAACTCATATTATAAGATTCTATCATGTCGCTATCCCAAACCCTATGTAAGTTTGTGCCACTATTGAACCAACGTACTTGAAAATCGTTCCCACCTTTGTCTTCTTCCAGGCCAATATGCAGGGGTTGATGAAGATCGCCAACTAGATGGACAAGAAATTTAAGATACATGATCTGTTCATTTTCACTGGTGCTGGGGCTTTTTAATTTCGAAATACACGTTTCTATAGCCACAATAATGTCACCATCACTGCTTTTTTTCGACTCAGCATAGTTTTGATCAAAAGGATAGTTTACATAATGCCAAGGTTTATACACATCGTATTTACGATCGGATTTTATTTCATCCATGTAGTTAGAAACATAGGCCAAACTATGGCCATTAAGTAATTTTCTAACTTTTTTTTCTGCTTTTTTGTTGAGGTGCTTTTGAGCAATTTCGCCAATTACACGATGTCCTGTTGGGCCCCATTCATCGGTCTTAGCAAAAACTGCACAAGGCATCAAAAATAAACAGGCTAAAAAAATTGAAATTGATTTGGGCATTTTTTTAAAATTTTGATCAAAAGTAATAAAAAAAGGGAGCCTTTCGACTCCCTCTTCACTCAAGTACTAAAAAATTAATGCTCATTCATACGGAAATCGGGGTAGGCACTCATTCCGTGTTCGTGTAGGTCCAGACCTTCGATTTCTTCTTTTTCTGAAACTCTTAAACCTATTGTTTTCTTGATAGAGAAAAGAATAATAAATGAAGTGATGAGACAAAATGCTCCTACAGCCGCTACTCCGATCAATTGATCCATAAACTGACCAATTCCGGCTTTGTCTCCAAACAATCCTACAGCAAGAGTTCCCCAGATTCCACAGACCAAGTGAACTGCAATTGCTCCAACCGGATCATCGAGTTTAAGTTTATCCAATAAGATCACGCCTAAGACAATGATGACCCCAGCGAGAAGTCCAATGATTAAAGAATCGGTAACGCTCATCAAATCTGCTCCGGCTGTGATGCCCACTAATCCTGCCAAAATACCGTTTAATACCATAGTGATATCATAAGATTTAAAGATGGCATATGATGTAAAGAAAGCGCCAACTGCGCCGGCCGCAGCAGCAATACAAGTTGTAACCAACACTAGAGATACGAGTCCAGGGTCAGCGCTTAGCACAGAACCGCCGTTAAATCCGAACCACCCAAACCATAAAAGGAAAACACCAATTAGGACAAGTGGAATATTATGTCCTTCTATGGCTTTTGTAGCGCCATTGTATTTACCGATTCTGGGGCCTAATAAGATAACAGCCACCAAAGCAGCCCATCCTCCAACAGAGTGAACCAATGTTGAACCTGCGAAGTCATAAAAGCCCAATTCGTTAAGAAATCCACCTCCCCATTTCCACATCCCAACAATTGGGTATACCAGGCCTACATAAATCACGGAAAAGATTAAAAATGCATTCAATTTTATGCGTTCAGCAACTGCTCCTGAAACGATAGTCGCAGCCGTTGCAGCAAACATTGCTTGAAATAAGAAGTCTGTATAATAAGTGTATCCCGGATTATAATCTGCTGTAAGGCCATTTTCCGGAAGACTTAAACCGAATCCGGCGAAACCGAAAAAACCTCCGGCAAAATCTTCACCCGGATACATGAGATTGAATCCGACAAATGTGTAGGTCAATAAGCCGATAGCCAATACCATTACATTTTTGAATAGTATATTAATCGTATTTTTTGATCTTGTAAGGCCCGCTTCTAAGGTTGCGAAGCCTAAATGCATGGCGAAGACCAAAAAAATTGATACCATCATCCAAACATTATTAATTGTAAAAAGATTTTCCATTTGTTTTAATTATTTTAAAGTTGCTCCCCCTTTTTCTCCTGTTCTTATTCTATATGTCTCTTTGATCTCTGAAACAAATATTTTTCCATCTCCTACTTCTCCGGTATAGGCTACCTTTAAAATAGTATCAATGGTAATTTGCTCGAAGTCGTCATTTACGACAATAGAGAGATATCTCCTTTGTATATCTGATGTGCTGTATGCTATACCGCGATATACATGTCCTTGTTTTTCATTGCCTACACCAGTGACATCCCAATAGGTAAAAAAGGTGACTCCTTTTGCGTGTAAAGCATTTTTCACTTCCGAATACTTCGATTTTCGGATAATTGCATCAATTTTTTTCATAAGAGTTGTTTATTAAAATTTATAAATAGCCGCTACTAAAAATGAGCTCAATGAGCTAGTTGGATCTAGATCTCTATCTAAGAAAGTATCTTCACTTGTAGAGTCAAGTCTAAATTCTGGTTTGATGATTAGGTCTCCCACGGTATAACTTCCGGTGAGCGTAAAAGCAAATACAGAACCATCACCATCTTCGTCGTAGCCACCAATGGCTCCAACACCTCCATCGGTTTCTGCAAAATATTCACCTCTTAAACCGATGGCAAAATTATCTGTTGCTTGTAGTTGCGGATAAAGTGCTACACCGTAAAAACTTCCGAAATCATCGTCATAATAGGTGCTGTTCAAGCCTAAAAAGAAAGTGTCTGACAGATCGAAACCAGTGGTTAAGTCAATTTGAAACTGGGGGCCGAACAAGAAGTTTAAATAAGTTCCATCATAACCTAATTGGGCACCAAAAGTATAATTGTTTGTCGGGTTGTACTCTGTCCAGTCATTATCGTTCATAAAAGCAACCATGGCAGACCATTTATCAGAAATGGCGTAGTCTGCTTTTATACCCGTATGAGAAAAGGGTCCGTAAGAGAACATGTAAGAAGTGCTGTAATTGAAATTAGGTACTGGTGAAATTACCTCATAGCCCAGGAAAGTATTAAAATTACCAAAGGTTAAGGTTAATTTATCAGAAACATTCCAGTATACATATAATTGGTTTACAATATTCGCACTTGGCTCTGATAAAAAAACGGCATCGGCTCCTCTGGGGCCAAAAACTAAATCGGCGACAGCTCCTACTTTTTCACCTTCATAAGAAATGATCGTATTGACCATGCCTAGAGCAAACCCATTAAGATTGGCAAACGAGGTATTGGGTGCTTGAGCGTATTCTCCTCCATTGGGTGCGTTGAGATTTTGTCTGAAGTACGCATCGACACTTCCCGAAAAAGAAAAATTCTTTTTGATTTTTTCCATGGTGCTTACCTCGGTTGAATCTACTTCCTGAGCACTCAAAAAGGTAGAGCTTAGCACGGTTAAAATGATTAATAATTTTTTCATAGAGATTAAAATAAAGTTAGTAATTGTTTAAAATGTCGTGGTAAAAGTAAAATAATTCACAACACCCCCAAAAAAAATAGGGGTATGAGTGTTATTATTATTAAAATAAAAAAAAGAGCCCTAATTAAATGAAGGGTGAGTAAAAATATATAGTAAAAAAAATTAAATTACCAGATGAAGTTTTAGTCAATTTGCATTTTAAATAGAAGATGGAAGTTTAAAATGACCCCGAAATAGTCTTTTTTTACCTTACAAGATGATTTTACGGATAGAATTGAACTTATTACATAATAATTTACTTGCATTAGAAAGTATCATTATATTTGTTTTTAGCACATATTAGAGCGAAAAAATTTAAATTTTAAACTAAATGAAAGAGTATAAATTGATTAAGCAAATCGGAACGGCAGTTAAGTCGCAACAAGATTTTGAAGATCTCATTAATAGTTATGCAAAAATGAGATGGGAAGTGGTTAATTGTTTTACGCATCGAGGGATTATTAAAGCGCTGTTAGTGAGAGAAATAGAAGATAAGTAAAAAAATAACCACAGAAATGTGGTTATTTTTTTGCTTAATCTTATTTAAAATGATATATTTATGATATCAATATAATATAAACAATTTATTATGGAAGACGAAAAAATTATTAAAGTTCAAAATGGCTATATGTTTTTAGCTGTTGTTTTATTGGTGATCGCTTTTGGCGTTTTTGGTATAACGCGAGGGATGATGTTATCTGCATTGCTGTTTATCTTTGGCTTTTTAATGTTACCAGGATTTTTTCTTGTAAATCCCAATACATCTAAAGTATTGTTACTTTTTGGAAAATATATAGGAACTGTTAAAGAGAACGGTTTCTTTTGGGCCAATCCTTTTTACACCAAAAGGAATATCTCACTGCGTGCAAGTAATTTCGATAGTGAAAGGGTCAAGGTAAATGATAAATTGGGTAATCCGATTATGATCAGTACGATATTGGTTTGGCGGGTTAGGAATACGTATAAGGCGGCATTCGAAGTTGATAATTATGAAAATTTTGTGAGGGTTCAGTCTGATGCTGCAGTAAGAAAGTTGGCGAGTTTATATCCCTATGATAATTTTGAAGATGATGGGGCAGAGGAGGAAATTACTTTGAGAGCGAGTGTAAACGAGGTGAGCGAAGCTTTGGAAAAGGAATTATCGGAGCGTTTGGATATGGCAGGGATTGAAGTGTTGGAAGCTAGAATTGGTTATTTAGCCTATGCACAGGAAATTGCTAATGCCATGCTCAAAAGACAACAGGCTACCGCAATTATTGCGGCCCGTCATAAAATTGTTGAAGGAGCGGTAAGTATGGTAGAAATGGCCCTGCAAGAATTGAGCAAAAAACAAATTGTAGAATTAGATGAAGAGCGAAAAGCTGCCATGGTCAGCAATTTGATGGTGATCCTTTGTTCAGATAAAGACGCAACACCTGTAGTTAATGCCGGAACCCTAAATCATTAGAATAAGGAAAATACAGCTGAAATGAAGAAAAAAGCTTTTGCTTTGCGGATTGATGAGGGTGTTTTAAATGCAATCGAGAAATGGGCTTCCGATGAGTTTAGATCTACAAATGGACAAATAGAGTGGATGCTCACTAAAGTTCTAAAAGAAGCGAATCGTTTTCCCAATAAAAAAAAGGCGGATTAATGTCCGCCTTTTTTAATCTTTGGATGAACCAATTTCATTTCTTTGATCAGACGCTCATTCCCTGCGTATTTGTCGATAATAAATAATATGTATCGCACGTCCACCATAATATTTCTACAAATGGAAGGATCATAAAAGTAGTCGCTCATTGTTCCTTCCCAAACACGGTCAAAGTTTAAGCCAATCAGATTTCCATGTGCATCTATAGCTGGACTCCCTGAATTACCTCCTGTTGTATGATTGGTCCCTATAAAATTAATGGGTAGCTTTCCATTTTTAGCGTATGGTCCATAATTTTTTGCTTCGTAAAGTGCAATTAGTTTTTCCGGAAGATCGAATTCATAATCACCCGGAACATACTTTTCTAGAACTCCTTCTAAATAAGTAACAGGCTCATAATATACAGCATCTTTGGGTTGATAACCTTTCACTTGTCCGTACGTCACGCGAAGGGTGCTGTTCGCATCAGGAAAAAAACGCTCTTTAGGGAAGGTCTCCATTAAACCTTTCATATAATCTTTTTGTAAATCATTTATTTTAAGCTGAGTATCTTGATATTGAGGTTGAATATTTTGATAGTATTCTGTGCAAAGTTTCTTTCCTAAATCATAGGCAATATCATTGTTTAACTTTTCGAAAACTTCATCAGAACTACCCGTTAGTAAGCTTGTTGCTTTGGTTTGATCTATTAAACCGGATTCGCTGTAGATTTGTGTTCCAAGGGCATCAATATTTTTATTTTTTAATACATCGATTAAATATTTTTGAGGATTTTTAGAAATATAGATTTCCATTAATTTTTTAAAAACCTCCTCATCTACTTGAGCGCTGTAATTTTTGTAAAAACCATCTAAACCATTGATCATTTTTTCTCTTTCAATTTCAAAAAGTTCGGGGTTCTTTTTAATTTTTTCCTCAAACTGATATAATCTGGTTGTTTGTCGAAGCAATTCTATATTTCTATTCACAACTTCGCCCCAATAGGCTTGTGCCAGTCCAATTTCCTCGATCTTTTTATAGTATTGTTCGAACGAAGGAATTAAATCTTTGTATTGACTGTTATTGATTACTTTTTGCTGAAATTTATTTTCAAGTTCTTGCTTTTTAGCAAGGGCATTTGTTTTAGTTAAGCCCTGTGTTTCTCCAATCCATTTTTTCCAATAGTTAGCTGTACTGGCGTATTTGGCAGCGTATTGAATTTTGATTTTGTTATCAGCCCTCATATACTTATCGGTAATTTTCAGGGCATTATCTCTGATTTCTATTTTGGCCGGATTAATTGTTTTTACAAGTTGATCTATTGCAAAAGAAGGTAAATATTCATCAGTTGATCCAGGAAATCCAAAAATCAGGGTAAAATCTCCTTCCTCAATGCCGTCAAGTGACACAGGTAAAAAATGAGCTGGTGTGTAAGGCTGATTATCCTGGCTGTATTCTGCAGGTCGATTGTTCTTGTCTGCATAAATCCTGAAAAGAGAAAAATCACCTGTATGTCTAGGCCACATCCAGTTATCCGTATCCGACCCAAATTTCCCGATTGAAGAGGGCGGTGCACCTACCATTCTAATATCTCTGAATTTTTCAGTGATGAAAAGCATATATTGATTCCCTTTATACATGGGTTTGATCATTGCTTCTTGCCAGTCTTCTTTCTCGACTGTATTCAAGATCTGGTCGATATTCTGATCTATTTTTGATTGTTTTTCTGAGGGATTAAGTTCCTTGTTTATCCCGTTCAAAACAGTATTCGTTACATCTTCAATTCTCTTGATAAAAGTGACGTACATACCGGGATTTGGCAACTCATCTGTTAGTTTTTCAGCCCAAAAACCATCGGTCAAATAATCTTTATCAACAGATGAGTGCGATTGAATGGCGCCATAACCACAATGATGATTGGTGAGAATTAATCCCTGCGGAGAAATAATTTCACCGGTACATCCTCCGTTAAAGTGAATGACCGCATCTTTTAAACTTTCCTTATTAATATCATAAATGTCTTTGGCGGAAAGTTTCCCACCTAATTGATGCATTTCTTTTTCATTCATTCCTTCTAATAAAGACGGAATCCACATGCCTCCCTGCTGTGCAAAAAGCAAGGATGTGACAAACATAAATAGTAAACTAATTTTCTTCATATCTAAATACCATTATTTTAGGGTGATGTATATTCTATTTTATCTACGGCGTTCTTTAAAAAATTTGGTGCTTTAAAACGATATCCAATATACATTTGGACAAATGAACGAGAGGTATTGAATTCCACCAAAGGATTTTCGTCCCTATTCAAAAAGTTACCATTAAAATTAAATCCTCCAAAAAAATCTTTAGAATTATAACCCATTCCAAAATCAACGAGTAAAAGAGTGACCAAAGCCGAATTATCTCTGGTCTTTATGACCATATCCGCTTCACTTTCTCTTCGACTGTATTCATAACCTATCCCCGGAGCAAAACCGGCGTTTACAAACCATCGTCTGTTAATAACAAAATTGTAATAATAGCCAGTTGTAATGGCTACATCAAAAATATTGAAAGTTTCATTAATGGAAGCGTCGGAGATCTTGTTATACTTCAGAATAAAGCTGGGCATAAATGTACCCGCACTTTTTCGTTGAATTTCTGTTTGGTTGATGAGTGATTTTAAGGAGTATTTTTCGTTGAATTTATATCGTGTCATGGAACCGACCATAACAGATTTTAGGTTAGGTAAAACAATATAGTCTTCGTAGCCCGGTAAAAAATCGTCTCCAATTTTGATATCTGAAATGTAATAGCCCTGAATTTTGCTGTATTCAAGGGTTTGTAGCCAATTATTTAAAAAAACATCGCCTCCCACTTTAAATATTTTTGTTTTTCCTTTTTTATCGCTGTCTGCATTAGCAAAAAAAGTAGGGGTGTAGCCAATTTTAAATGATAGAAAACGATAATTGATAGCCAAACGCATCTTGTAACTTAAATTTGGTGAAACGGAATAACTGAGTTCATCTTCTTTAAAATCAAAAGATTCTATATCATTATCCAAACCAAATCTAACGTTTAATGTATTGGTCATTTCCTCAATAAAATCCTTGGAAAACCTACGATCGAAATTTTGAGAATGTAAGACTACTGGTATGAAAAGTAAAGTAAGAAAAAACTTCTGCATATATTCATTATGGTATTCAAAAATAGGGTAAACGAGAGAATATTTATATGGTATGAAAGAATACTTTTCTAACTTTTATGAACCATGCTTTCTTAAATTTATATATTAGCCAAAATTTTTTTGATGGAGAAATTACCTTTTTTTACAGATGATACCATTGTATTTGGAATAATAATGCTTTGTCTGGGCTTTGTTTTCTTCACCTCTTCGAAGAAAGAAGGTTTTTGGCAAAAATTTTACAAAATAGTTCCAGCCTTATTGATGGCCTATTTATTACCGGCCATTTTTAATTCTTTAGGGATTATATCAGATGCTCATTCAAATTTATACTTCATTGCCAGCAGATATTTATTGCCTGCTGCTTTGGTTTTAATGACGCTAAGTATTGATCTAAAGGCTATTTTCAATCTCGGACCCAAAGCTTTGATCATGTTTTTTACCGGAACGATCGGTATCGTTATAGGTGGCCCGATTGCTATTTTGCTCATTTCTATTTTTTCCCCCGAAACTGTTGGTGGAGCTGGTTTTGACGCCACCTGGCGAGGATTGGCAACTTTGGCAGGAAGCTGGATAGGAGGGGGCGCCAATCAGGCAGCTATGTTGGAAATTTATCAGTATAACCCTAAATTATATGGGGGTATGGTATTGGTAGATATAGTTGTGGCCAATATTTTGATGGCCGCTTTATTAATAGGAATTGGCAAGTCTGATAAAATTGATAAATGGTTGAAAGCAGATAATTCCGCTATTGATGAACTGGTTAAAAAAGTATCTCATTTTTCTGAAAGCGTAAAAAGAATACCAACTTTAACAGATTATATCATGATAGGTGCAATGGCCTTTGTTGCCGTTGGAATTTCTCACTTCGGTGCGAATTATATTTCTGATTTTCTGACGAATAATTTTGAAGCGGTCAAAGATAGCCGATCTGCTTTTTCATCATTTGGGTCTCAATTTTTCTGGATGATCACTATCGCCACATTTTTGGGGATAATTTTATCCTATACTAAGGCAAAGAATTATGAAGGTGCCGGCGCCAGTAAAATGGGGTCTGTCTTTATCTATATTCTCGTGGCAACCATTGGTATGAAAATGGATTTGACAATGGTATTGGATAACCCAGGACTGATTCTGATAGGTGTCGTATGGATGCTCATACATGTGATTTTACTCTTTTTGGTTGCAAAGATCATCAAAGCGCCCTATTTCTTTTTGGCAGTGGGAAGTCAGGCCAACGTAGGAGGTGCTGCCTCAGCACCGGTAGTAGCAGCAGCGTTCCATCCCTCTTTGGCCACGGTTGGGGTTCTTTTAGCTGTTTTTGGCTATGTAGTTGGAACATACGGAGCTATACTATGTGCAGAATTAATGCGAATTGTTTCTATTCAGGGTTGATGTTTTTTAAAAATAATTTAGATATTTGCGCTCAAATTTACACAGGGATATGAAAAAGTTATTAGCGCTTGTTTTGTTGGGATTGATTGTTTTTGCTTGCGCAAAAGAGGAAGAAAATCTGATGATCGTTAAGGGGAATATTAGTGGCTTGAAAAAAGGTAAGTTTTACCTGCAAAAGCAGGTTGATACTTTGGTGGTGAGTGTAGATTCTGTCGATGTGAATGGAACAAACGAATTTATACTTACCGATGTTGTGGATAGTCCGGAAATGTATTATTTGGCGATGGATAAGTCGGATAAAAAAATACCATTTTTCGGAGAAAAGGATACCGTGTACATCAAATCTAGTTTAGAAAAATTCAATTTTAAATATTTGATCGACGGATCTGAGAATCAAGATCTGTTAGATGATTATTACGATTTTATTCAGAAGTTTAACAGTCAGAATTTAGATCTTCAAAAAGCCTATTGGCAAGCCCAGATGAGTCAAAATACAGATTCTATCGCCTTAATAGAAAAGCAGCAAAAGGCTTTAGAAAAAAGAAAATATTTATATGCGATCAATTTTGCGATCAATCACAAAAACAGGGAAGTATCGCCTTATATCACCTTGACTGATCTTGTAAATGCCAATACCGTTTGGTTGGATAGCATATACAATTCTCTGAATCCGGAGATCAAAACATCTAAATACGGAGAAGAGCTTAAAAACTTCATTATCAAAATTAAAGTGGCAGAAGAATAAGGAGTTCTCAACTTCTGAGTTTTATGCTCCAGGTATACGTAAAATAGGATACGACTTCTTTCTCTTCATTATATCCGGTTGCCGTAAGTAAAACTTTTTGACCTTCTTTGGTATGAATGGCCCTGGCTATGATCGAATTTATTTTGTCGCCGTCATCACATATAAAAGTGATCCTTCCGGTTGCCTTTTTATAAAATTCTCCTGTTTGAGCAGTCACTAGGGTCGACAATTTATGTTGAGAATTATCGACTCCTTTCATCAGTAAGATTCCGGTTGCAAGTTCTGAAGCCATTCCTTGCGTGGCCCAATACATAGACTTAAACGGATTCTGATTGATCCATTTATGCTTTACTGAGGCAACCGCTTTATCATCAGAAACCTCTGTCAATCGAACCCCTGAGATATATGCCGAGGGTAGTTTAAACATGATAAATTTATTCACATTACTTACTGAAAACTCCATAAAACTTGCTTCTATAATGCAATAGTATGATTTTCTAAATAATTTATAGAGTCAGGAAAATGTTAAAAAAATGTTAATTATAGTACTTTGTATTGCATAGTAGTGTAGATAAGATATATATTTGCATAAGATAGTAATATACAAATGTGAAAATGAAAAATACGAACGAAAAAAATAATTCACTATTGATGCATTTAAGCAGTCTTAGCGCCTATATTTTTCCATTAGGAGGGATAGTAGTGCCTTTGGTAGTGTGGGAAATGCAAAAAGAGAAAAGTGAGTCGATAAAGAGAGAAGGGAAGAGCGTAATAAACTTTAACCTGAGTTATGCTCTATATTTTGCCATCGCTATTTTGGTTATTATCTCAATAGCCATTTTTATGGCAGTCCATGAAGCCAATCATTTCTTGTTATTTTCAATTATATGCATGGCTGTATTTATGGTGATCTTATCTATCACCAAATTTGTATTAATCATATTAGGTGTGATGAGCGCCAACAAAGGAGAAGAGTTTCATTACCCGGGAACAATCAATTTTATTAACTAAAACCTCAAAGAAATGATTACCATTTTAATTGCAGTGATCATCGTTATCACTCAACAGATTCAATCAATGATGAGTTAAATCACATCTAAAAAAAGAAGAAATGAAGATAGAGAATACAAAAGCGCAAATGCGAAAAGGGGTTCTGGAGTACTGCATTTTATCCATCTTACAAGATGAAGATGCTTATACTTCTGAAATCCTGGATCAATTGAAAGAAGCCAAATTACTGGTGGTTGAAGGTACAGTGTACCCCCTTTTAACCAGGTTGAAAAACGCAGGCTTACTTAATTACAGATGGGAAGAATCTACCTCAGGACCGCCAAGAAAATATTATGGCTTAACAGAGAACGGAAAAATATTCCTGGAAGAATTAAACAATACATGGGCCGACTTAGTTGCGGCTGTAGACCTAGTAACGAAAAAGAATAAAAAAAATAAAACGACCATAAAATGAACAAGACTATAAATATTAATTTAGGAGGAAGTTTTTTTCATATAGACGAGAGTGCTTACTTTAATTTGAAAAAATACTTAGAATCTGTAAAAGCTTCATTAAGCGACGATCCAAAAGGTCAAGATGAAATTTTGGCTGATATAGAGGCACGTATTGGAGAATTATTGAGCGAAAAAATAAAGGATGTACGGCAAGTCGTCAACGAAAACGACATTAATGAGATAATCGAAATCATGGGAAAACCGGAAGATTACTCTGTTGATGAAGATGTTTTCATGGATTATAATACGACTTATCGAAATAAAAAAACTAAAAAACTTTATAGGGATGCTGATGATAAATTCCTTGGAGGAGTTTCATCTGGTATTGCACATTATTTTAATGTAGACGTCATTTGGGTACGATTGGCTTGGTTGATTGCCGCCTTTGGATTTGGTTTTGGATTTATTGTTTATCCAATTCTTTGGATCTTATTACCGCAGGCCAACACAACCGCTGAAAAACTTGAAATGATGGGTGAAGCGGTCAATATCTCCAATATCGAAAAAAAAATTAAAGAAGAATTGAACGAAGCAGGGGAGCGCATCAAAGCTGGCCTTTCTGATGCAAGTGAGAAAGTGAAAAATGCAGATTACCAAAAATATGGCCATAAAGCTAAGTCTGGTGCCCAAGAGTTTGTTGATGTCATTGGGAACATTTTTGCGACCATTTTTATGGTGATAGGCAAGCTTATAGGTGTTTTGTTGATCATTGTTTCCGTATCCCTGTTAATTGCGCTGGTTGTTGGTTTATTTACCTTAGGTTCTATTGACTTTGTGCATGACGGCTGGGTCTTGGATCATTCATTGTTCTTTAACAATTCGGGATTGCCAATTTGGTTGATATCCATACTATCGTTTCTTTTGCTAGGTATTCCTGTTTTCTGGCTTTTCTTACTGGGTCTGAGGATACTTTCGAGCAGAGCTAAGACTTTAGGTAAAACCGGAAATTTATCCCTATTAGGCATCTGGCTTGTGGCTTTGGTGACAAGTATATTTTTCGGTACAAAACAGGTCATGCAAACTGCTTTTGACGGAGTTGTTAATGAAAATAAGGAATTGTATGTATCCACAGCTGATACTCTAGCCATCAAATTTGTTGACCATGAAAAGCTTGGAAACAGTGAATTGCGACGAAGTTGGGGTTATGATGTGGTGACAGATTACAACAATGAAGACAGAGTTTATTCAACCAATATACGGTTCGATATTCATCGGGCTGACGGTGAAACAGCTTATCTAAAAATCAGAAAAAAGTCTAAAGGTAGTAGCCGTGAGGCTGCCAGAGAATTTGCAGAAATGATTGATTATGGGCTGATGATAGACTCTACAAAAATTGAATTAAACGGATATTTCCTAACAGATTTATCTAATAAATTTAAAGAACAGAAATTGTATATTGATTTGTATTTACCTGAAAATCAAGCAATATATTTGGACAAGTCATCTGAATCTTACCTTTATGATGTAGATAATTTTTACGATATCTATGATAAAGATATGGCCAGACATTATTTTATCATGCATCAGGAAGGATTGAAATGTACAGATTGCGATTTGGAATGGAGTAACGAAGAAAAAGGTGATACCCCTAAGACAGTGCGTCCCGAATCGTTTAATATGAAAATTGATGATGACGGCGTGCATATTGATATAGTAGATGATACAGAGGGTAAGGCTACAGTAAAAATTGATAAAAACGGAATCAAAATTGAAGGAGAAAAGGATTCTATTTGATCCTACAATTCAACCTTTAATTTTTACAATTCAGTTAAATATTTTATTTCAGCTCTTGTGCTTATTTTAAATTTAACCAAACCTTTAAAATTATATATCTAATGAAAACCTTAACAAAAATTATTATTCTACTTATTGTAAGCCAACTATCGGTCTCGTGCTTTATAAATGGAGCAAAAGGGAACGGTGAGGTTGTGATGACCAAAAGAGATGTTCCAACTGATTTTATAAAGATCGATGCCAGTGCCGGGGTAAACGTGATACTCGATATGGCCGATCAAACAAATGTTAGGGTGGAAACAGATGAAAATTTGCAAGAATTGATCACAACTAAAGTCAAAAATGGAGTTTTATATGTTGGAGCAAAAGGTTTTATAAGAAGGGCAACCGCCAAGAATGTTTATGTATCTATACCTGGAATTAATGCCTTAACTGTTCAGAGCGGTGCCTCTATTAAAGCAGAGGACAGAGTAAGTTCAAAGGAGCTTGAATTGAAAGCTTCAAGTGGCGGAAGTCTAAGTTTACTTATTTACGCAAATGAAGTAAATACTAAAGCAAGTAGCGGAGGTAATATACATTTAAGAGGAGAATGTAATCTGCTCATAGCTGATGTTTCGAGTGGAGGAAATATTAAGGCAAATCAGCTTGAGGCTGAAAGATGTGATGCAAGCGCATCAAGTGGAGGAAATATGAGCGTAAATGTTAAAGAGGATCTAAATTCGAACACTAGCAGTGGTGGCAGTATAAATAATAGCAGAGCAGAAAAAGATTGGGAAAATGCTGTAAGCACTAATTAGTCTATAAAAAAAATAAAATGGTCAGCCTTTTCTTATGTACAAGGTTGACTGTTTTTGCTTCCATACAAAATCAAATTAATCATTCAAATCAAGTAAGATACTTTTTGCTGTATCTGCATATTTCCGACCAATTGGGATTCTTTTTTTATTTATTTGAATTGAGTTTCCTTCTATAAATTCAACCTCATTTAAGGAGATTACAAAAGACCTGTGGATTCTTAAAAACCTTTCTGCAGGTAGCTCATCAATAAGGCTGGTGAGTGATTTATGCACCAGGTAATTACCCGTTTTGGTAAATATTTTCACATAATCCTTTAGGCTTTCTACATAGAATATATCATCAAATTTTACCTTGACGTATTTTTTGTCCACTTTAATGAAAATAGAGGTCTTTTCGACTCCGTTTTCTTGTGAAGATTCTGGTCGAATTACACTTTTTATTTTTTGAGTTGCTTTTAAAAACCGGCTAAATGCGATAGGTTTTAACAAATAATCTATCACATTCAAATCATAACTTTCTGCGGCAAATTCTCTGTAGGCCGTTGTAATGACAAATTGAGATTTAGAATTGAAATTTTTAATAAAATCAATACCGTTCATCTTTGGAAGATTTATATCAATAAAAATTATATCGATATACTCCTTTTCAATGGTGGCAATTGCGTCTAATGGATTTCCAAAACTACCAACTAATTGGAAATCAGAAATTTCATTGATGTGCGATTCAAGCAGTTTAATAGCCAATGGTTCATCATCAATCAAAATACATTTTACGATCATAATATAGGTAGTTCAAGATTTACGGTATACTTTTGATCTTCGATTTTTGCAGAAAGTCTGTAGTTTTTACCATAAATTAATTCTAGTCTTCTCTTGACATTTTCTAATCCAATTCCATGAGTAACCTTTTTGGCAGTCACTTCTTCAATGGAATTACTGACACTAAAGTAAACCAAATCTTTTTTAGTTTCAAATCGAAGTTTTATTTTTATTTTTTCGATGTTTTTCGATCCATGTTTAAAACAGTTCTCAACAAAAGGTAAATAAATTAAAGGAGGTACCTGAATATCAGATAGATCTCCTTTAAGTTTTATATCAGCCGTCACTCTTTCTCCAAATCTCAATTGTTCAAGTTCTATATAACTTTGGATATAATTTATTTCTTTTAAGATATGTATAAATGGTTCCTTTACTTCATAGAGTACATATTGCATCATATCAGAAAGTTTGATCACAACTTCAGGGGCATTATCTGATTTTAGCACTGTCAATGAATAAAGATTATTTAGTGTATTAAAGAAAAAATGAGGTTGTATTTGTGATTTTAAAAAATCTAATTCTGTTTTGGTTTGTAATTGCAATAATTCATTATTTCTTCTTTTTTCTTCTGCCCAATCGATAGTGAGCTTTATTGCAGAGGCCAAAGCCACTACATAGACCTCACCAATAACTACTGCGATGACATGATTCAAAGTGAAAGCTTCCTGAATTCCTTCAGCTTCAGGCCATAAATTTTTAGAAACAAAGAAATAGCTTAAACTCGTGCGTATAAAATACAGACCTGTGAGAAGCAGACCGAAATAGATTAAAAATTGCCCATATTTCTTTCTTGTTATAAACTTTGGAATGAGGTAGTAAACAGTGATATAGGTTATGATGATATGAAGAGGGAATTCAACTAAATTGGATTTTAATGAATATTGGTAGTCATTAAAATATGACCCCCACCTAATTACATTAAAGAGGAAATAGACTGACCAAAATACAAAATGATATAAAGGACGTATTTTATACTTTACTGTCATAAAATTTTATTTTTCTTGATCTGCGCATAAATGTAAATGTATGATGTTTTAAAAAAAGATCAGATGATATTTTTTCTATTCTGGATCCTTCTGATTATGAAATTATTATTACTGCCCTTTAAAGTCTGGAAATAAATTGTTTATATCTACTTTCTGTCTATTTATAAAACAGGTTATATGATGTTATTAATTGTTCATTTTATGTTGTATGTCGATTTTATTTCCGGAGATCTATTCTCCTTATTAATTTTGAATCATTAAAAAATTAGTTGGAAATTTTAAAAGTGACCAATAATAAAAAATCTTTTAGATTATAATTTTAAAAAATATGGTAATTAGTATTAATCACGAACAGGCCGGAAAATTTGAAGAAACTCGTTTTGAAAAAATTCATAACGTTATTTTTAAGGATTCTAATGAGGCCTCAATTATTGTAGCTCAAGAAATTGCAAAACTTATCAGGGAAAAGGAAAGTCGAGGCGAGAAATGCGTACTTGGTCTAGCAACTGGTTCTTCGCCGATCAATGTATACGAAGAGTTGGTAAGAATGCACAAGGAAGAAGGACTCAGTTTTAAGAATGTGATAACGTTTAACCTCGATGAGTATTATCCAATGCAAAAAACAAATACCCAAAGTTATTGGTATTTCATGCATGAGCATCTTTTTAATCACATCGATATTTTACCTGAAAACATACATATTCCAAATGGTGAAATACCTAACAATGAAATTTATCAATTTTGTATAGATTATGAAATGAAGATCAAAGAGGTTGGTGGATTGGATTTTCAATTATTGGGTATTGGTAGAACCGGGCATATTGGATTTAATGAACCCGGGTCACATTTTAATTCTGGTACACGAAACATTACTTTAGATCATATTACTCGTATTGATGCCGCACCTTCATTTTTAGGGATAGACAATGTACCTAAGGTTGCCATAACTATGGGTATAAGCACGATTAGGAGAGCCAAAAGAATTGTCCTACTTGCCTGGGGTATAAATAAGGCTTCTGTGGTTCAAAAAGCGATAGAAGGAGAGGTTACCTCAGAAATTCCATCTTCTTATTTACAGAATCACGATAATGTGACTTTCGTTTTAGATGAAGGAGCATCCGAAGAGTTAACAAGGATCAAAACGCCATGGTTAGTTAAGTCTTGTGTCTGGACAAATGAATTAACATTAAAGGCTGCTGTTTGGCTCAGTGGATTAGTCAAAAAGTCGATTTTAAAATTGACAGATTCCGATTATAACAACAATGGAATGGCCAATTTATTGGTTGAACACGGTTCCGCTTATAATTTGAATATTTCCTTATTCAATCAGTTGCAACATACTATAACCGGATGGCCGGGAGGTAAGCCTAATGCAGACGATACGAATCGACCAGAAAGAAAGGATCCTGCAAGAAAAAGAGTCATTATTTTTAGCCCACACCCTGATGATGATGTAATTTCTATGGGAGGTACGTTTGATCGTTTAGTAGAGCAGGGACATGAAGTTCATGTAGCCTACCAAACTTCCGGGAATATAGCAGTTTCTGATAAAGAAGCCATGAAGTTTGCAGAGGTGGGTCTTGCGATGAATCCAAAAAGTGCTCATTTCAACAGAATTGTTAATAGCATTCAAAATAAAAAAGAATTTGATATTGATGAATTGGAAGTGCGGAAGCTAAAAGGACTTATCAGACAGAAGGAATGTCTTGCCGCAACCAGATATTTATCATTGCCCGATGACCAAGTTCATTTTTTAAACTTACCTTTTTACGAAACCGGAAGAATAAAAAAGAATAAGCTAAGTGAGGCAGATATTGATATCATGAAAAATCTGATCGAAGAAGTAAAACCACATCAAATTTACGCTGCCGGTGATCTAGCAGATCCGCACGGGACTCACAAAGTTTGTCTGGATTCTCTTTTTGGTGCACTTCAGGAATTAAAAGGTAAACGCTTCATGAAAGATTGTTGGGTTTGGTTATACCGAGGAGCATGGCACGAATGGGAAATTCATGAGATTGAAATGGCTGTACCTATGAGTCCGGATCAGGTTCTTAAAAAGCGGCAGGCAATATTCTACCATCAATCTCAAAAAGATGGGGTGATGTTCCAAGGTGATGATTCCCGCGAATTTTGGATGAGAGCAGAAGATAGAAATAAAGCTACTGCTCAGAAATATCACGCTCTTGGCCTTGCAGATTACGAAGCATTAGAAGCTTTTAAAAGACATCATTTTTAATTAAACACACTTAAAAGTGGCTTGGTATTTATGCTCTGCCACTTTTTTTACTCTCTATGAAAAAGTCAATTTTCTATTTTTTTATTTTTACTGTTTTAATATTTGATAAAGGATTAAGTCAAACCTTTCAATTAATGCCTTATCCTGATCAAATTTCTTCCGAGGGGGGTTATTTTCATATTGACGAGAACTTTACAATTCAGGTGATGGGTAATCCTGATGTAAGAATTTATAGAAATGCAACTAATTTTCTAAGAAGGATATCAAATAAAACAGGTGTTTTTATAAAGCAAGGTTTTGTTGAGTTTACTGATAAAATTGAAGCTCCAAAACTTTTAATTACGGTTGAAAGGCCAGGCGTAAATAAGCTCAAAGAGGATGAATCCTATTATATTCAAGTAAGTGAGAATCAGATTAGGTTAAATGCAAAAACGGATTTAGGTGCTATTCACGGTCTACAAACGCTTATTCAACTAATTAAGGTCCAAGACGGGGTTTTTGTGTTCCCTTTGGTCAAAATTAATGACAGTCCGAGGTTTGTTTGGAGAGGATTGATGATCGATGCTTCAAGGCATTTCATGCCGGTGGATGTAATTAAAAGAAACTTGGATGCAATGTCTTTTGTTAAATTGAATGTTTTTCATTGGCATTTATCTGATGATCAAGGTTTTAGAATTGAAGTGAAAAGTTTACCCAAACTGCATGAAAAGGGTTCAGATGGTGATTATTATACTCAGGAACAAATAAGGGATATTGTCTCCTATGCAGCGGAAAGAGGTATAAGAGTTATTCCTGAAATAGATGTTCCGCCACATGCCACTGCTATTCTAACTGCCTATCCGGAATTGGGTAGCAAGGATATGATATATGAATTAGAGCGCAATGCAGGAATTTTTAACCCAACATTAGATCCTACAAATGACGCGGTTTATGAATTTTTGGATCAATTATTCGAAGAAATCACGCCCTTATTTCCAGATGACTATGTGCATATAGGCGGTGATGAAAATGCCGGAGTTCATTGGAATGAAAATCCAAAAATTACTGATTTTAAGACTAAAAATGGCATAAAGGACAATCATGAGCTTCAGACGTACTTCAATTTACGCCTTGAAAAAATATTAACGAAATACAATAAGAAATTAGTGGGCTGGGAAGAAATTATGACGCCTAATATGTCTAAAACTGCTGTTATTCACGCCTGGCGTGGTGTAAATGAAGGGTTAAGGCCAAAGCAATCATTAGTAAATGCCGTCAAAAACGGGCATGAAACAATTCTGTCTAATGGTTACTATATCGATTTAATGCTTTCTGTTGATAGTCATTACAGCATAGACCCTATGCCTGATGAAAAATTGTCAACTGAGGAAGAGAAAAGAATTTTAGGCGGAGAAGCTACCATGTGGTCTGAATTAGTTACGCCATTGACTATTGATTCCAGATTATGGCCACGGACTGCCGCAATTGCTGAAAAATTATGGTCACCAAAAGGGATAAATGACCTTGATTTTATGTTAGACCGATACGGAAAGATAAGTAATGATCTGGAGCAAATTGGAATTCAGCATAAAAGAAATAAAGATGTGATTCTCAGAAATATTTCAAATTATCAGGATATAGAGGCGCTAGAAGTTTTGTCGAATATTAGTGAACCGTTTAAAATATATTCCAGAAATGCAGGAGGTACAGAATATAAAATGTTCTCACCGTTAACCTTATTTGCAGATGCATGTACTGCCGATGCTTTGTCGAAAAGAGAATTTGACAAATGGGTAGAGGAGTATACTACCAACCAAAGTGAAATAGCGAGGAGAAATTTGATAGCCTCGTTTAATCAATGGGCACAGCTGAATAAAGAATTAAAGAATATCTCAGCCAAGGCGCCATTAATAGAGAGGATACTTCCTTACTCAAATAGGATTGAGGAGATTTCAAAATTGATGAAAAGTGGGCTGGAAAACAGCAAAATGTCTGCCTCCCAATACAATGAACTTAAATCGTTATTAGATCAGAAGGAAGACCCGAAAATAAACCTGGATGTTGAATTTGCGCTTACAAGTTCTACAATTAAATTAGCCCGATATTTAAATAAATAGATCGATGAAACTTACTTTACTCAAATATACTTTCTTCAGTTTTTGCATTCTTGCCGGGATAAATCGTCTCGCGTCGCAATCCAAAGATTTTACGCATCCCAATTTATTTACTTCAGGAATTGAGGGACCTGCAACGGACAGCCATGGATATATTTATGCGGTAAATTTTGGCGAAGAGGGCACTATTGGAAAGGTTGATCAAAATGGACAAGCAGAATTGTTTATCAAATTACCTGATGGCAGCATTGGGAATGGTATTCGCTTTGATATAAAGGGCAATATGTATATTGCTGATTACAAGGGGCATAATATCCTGAAAGTTTCTCAAGATTCAACAAAGATTGACGTTTTCGCACACGAACCAAGTGCAAATCAACCAAATGACTTAGCAATTGGTCCGAATGATCAAATTTTTGCCAGTGATCCAAATTGGCAAAATAATACGGGTAAGCTATGGCGGGTTGAAGAAGGGAAATTTGTTTTGTTGGAGAAGGATATGGGCACTACAAATGGTATAGAAGTGAGTCCTGATGGTAAAAAACTATATGTCAATGAATCTGTCCAAAAAAAAATTTGGGTTTATGATTTGAACGAAAAGGGTGAAATTTCTAACAAAAAAATATTCTATTCTTTTGAGGATTTTGGATTAGATGGAATGAGGTGCGATGAAAAGGGTAATCTGTACGTGTGCAGATACGGTGCAGGAAAGGTCATTATTTTAAGCCCAAATAGTGAATTACTTCAAACAATTGTACTCAAGGGAAAAAATCCGACCAACATAACATTTGGTGGTGATAAAAATCAACAATGTTACGTTACATTGTCCGATAGGGGATGTTTAGAGGTGTTTAATGCTCTATTTCCCGGAAGGCAATAGATTTAACCCCTTTTTTTGAAGGGGCTGGTGAAGTTATTTAACGATTTTTTATTCTTAAACGATTTCGGTTAAAAGTCGTAGCTCGACTATTTTTTACACTTATTTTTTCTATTTTTGCTAGGCATTAAATGAAATATGAAAAAAAGAATCACTAGAGTAGCTGTAATGACGTCGGGAGGAGATTCTCCAGGGATGAACGCAGCCATTAGATCAGTTGTAAGATCTTGTGCATATTATAAAATAGACTGCGTTGGTATTTACCGTGGTTATCAAGGACTTATAGAAGCAGACTTTATAAGTATGAACGCGAGAAGTGTTCACAATATCATCAATAAAGGAGGAACCATTTTAAAATCTGCAAGATCTAAAGATTTTATGGAAAAAGAAGGTCGTGAAAAGGCCTACAATAATTTGGTTAACTCTGATATCCATGCCTTAGTTGTCATTGGTGGAGATGGTTCTTTTACTGGAGGAATGATTTTTAATAAAGAATTTAACTTTCCAGTAATTGGTATTCCGGGAACAATAGACAATGATATTTTTGGAACAGATTTCACCATTGGTTACGACACTGCTCTAAATACAGTTGTAGAAGTTATAGATAAAATTAGAGATACCGCAAGTTCACATAACAGATTATTCTTTGTTGAAGTGATGGGTCGTGATTCAGGTTTTATTGCTCTTCATGCTGGTATAGGAGCAGGAGCAGAGGAAATTTTAATTCCTGAGGAGGATTTGGGATTAGACAGATTGTTAGATTCACTTCAAAAGAGCAGAAGATCAGGCAAATCATCGAGTATCGTAGTTGTAGCTGAAGGCGATAAAACAGGAAAGAATGTTTTTGAGATTGCTCAGTTCGTTGAAAAAAATCTTCCGGAATACGAGGTAAGGGTTTCAATTATGGGACATATGCAAAGAGGAGGTTCTCCGAGCTGTTTTGATCGTGTATTGGCGAGTAGAATGGGTGTTAAAGCTGTAGAGTTATTGTTGGATGGCAAAACCAATTTAATGGTAGGTTCAGTAAATAATGAAATGGTAGCGGTAGATTTGGAATTGGCCGTAAAAGAACACCATGCAATTAATAAAGAAATATTAAGAATCTCTGATATAATGTCAGTGTAATAACAACTAAAATAAAAACAAATGATTAAAGTAGGTATTAACGGATTTGGTAGAATAGGGAGATTAGCATTTAGAATTGCTACTCAAAGAAAAGATATGCAGGTTGTCGCCATCAATGATTTATTAGACGTAGATTATTTGGCTTATATGTTGAAATATGACTCTGTTCATGGAACATTTGAGGGAGACGTTGAAGTAAAAGGAGGAAAATTGGTGGTAAACGGAGAAGTAATTAGAATTACTGCTGAAAGAAATCCTGCTGATTTAAAATGGAATGAAGTCGACGCAGAGTATGTAATTGAATCTACAGGGTTGTTTACAACAAAAGAAAAAGCGGATCTACACATACAAGGAGGTGCGAAAAAGGTCGTGATATCGGCCCCTTCAGCAGATGCTCCAATGTTTGTAATGGGTGTTAATCATAAAGAATTAAAAGCTTCGGACAAAATTTTCTCAAATGCTTCTTGTACGACCAATTGTTTGGCTCCTATCGCTAAAGTATTGAATGATGCATATGGCATTACTGACGGATTAATGACCACAATTCATGCGACTACTGCAACTCAAAAAACAGTTGACGGACCCTCTATGAAAGATTGGAGAGGTGGACGTGCAGCATTGCATAACATCATTCCATCTTCTACAGGGGCTGCAAAAGCTGTAGGTAAAGTTATTCCATCTTTAAATGGAAAGTTAACAGGTATGTCGTTCAGAGTTCCGGTAATGGATGTCTCTGTAGTAGATTTAACAGTAAATCTGGCTAAGAGCGCTACATACGAAGACATATGTAAAACGATGAAAGCAGCTTCTGAAGGTGAACTTAAAGGAATACTTGGTTATACTGATGAATCTGTAGTTTCTCAAGATTTTGTTGGAGAACCTTGTACTTCAGTATTCGATGCAGGAGCAGGTATTGCTTTGACAGACAAATTTGTCAAAGTTGTTTCTTGGTATGATAACGAATACGGATATTCAACTAAAATTCTTGATTTAATTGCACACGCAGCAACCTTATAAGAATAATAGATATAATTAAGAAACCCGCAGCTTTGTTGCGGGTTTTTTTATGCGAACAGTCCAATTTCTCCTTATTTTATAAAATTGACCTAATGTTCAACATTTAGCTATTTTGTATCTTTACAAATCCATGAAAAAAGTAAAGATCATAGAATGTCCTCGGGATGCCATGCAAGGTATAACAGAAAGGTTTATTCCAACAGAGGATAAAATCACTTATCTCAATGCTTTGCTCAAAGTTGGTTTCGACACTATTGATTTTGGAAGTTTCGTTTCTCCGAAAGCCATTCCTCAAATGCGAGATTCAGCAGAAGTTCTGGCTAATTTAGATATACTTAATTCTCACTAGCAAATTATTGGCTATTGTGGCAAATTTAAGAGGAGCAGAAGAGGCCTCTAAATTTGATGCGATTGACTATATAGGATACCCCTTTTCGATATCCGAGATATTCCAAATGAGAAACACCGGGAAAACAATAGAAGAATCAGTTCGTCTTTTAACTGATTTAATTTCGATTTGCTCTAACAATAATAAAGAATTAGTAGCCTATTTATCGATGGGATTTGGAAATCCGTATGGAGATCCTTGGAGTGTTGCCATAGTATCTAAATGGGTAAAAAGGCTTTCAGATCTGGGGGTAAAAATTTTGTCATTGTCGGATACTGTGGGTATGGCAGATGATATAATTATTTCAGAACTTTTTTCTAATTTGATCCCACTATATCCTGAAATTGAATTTGGAGCACATTTACATACACATCCAAGAAATTGGTATACCAAAGTAGATGCTGCATTTAGGGCTGGATGTCAGAGATTTGACGGCGCAATTATGGGCTTTGGAGGTTGTCCGATGGCAAAGGACGAATTAACAGGAAATATGCCAACAGAGAAGTTGATAACTTATTTTTCAGCTAAAAAAATAGACATTGGATTGAATCCGTTGAGATTTGAATCGGCATATAATGAGGCTTTAAAAATCTTTAGGAGAATTTAAAAAAATATAAAGCTTGAATTAACCGGTAATTTTATTTGATTTAATCTGAGATTCACTATTTTAGATAAGCTAAAAATATCGTTGCTTAAAAATGTTTGATGGTTTTTTAAAAAAGATTAATATTGCACTTTTAATTATACCTCATTACCTATATCTAACCGTAAATGAAAAACACCTATTTTGATTTAATTGATCAAAGCTATTATTTTCCCCAGGAAGGATTTGATTTAAAAAATGGAAACCTAACTTTTCACGGAATTTCTTTGAAACACTTGATTGAAAAGTATGGTACACCGTTTAGATTTATTTATTTACCAAAGATTGGTGATCAAATTAAAAAGGCTAGAAACCTTTTTAATCGCGCGATTAAAAAAAATAACTACAAAGGTAAATATCATTATTGTTATTGTACAAAATGCAACCACTTTTCGCATGTTGTATCGGAAGCATTAAAACACAATGTACATTTAGAGACCTCTTCATCTTTTGATATCGATTTAATTATCAATCTTTTAAAAGAAAAGAAAATAGATAAAAAACGAACTATTATTTGTAATGGTTACAAAACTGTCGATTACCTGAAGAAAATTGTGGCATTGCAAGAGTTGGGTTTTAGCAATATTGTTGTAGTGCTTGACAGTAAAACTGAGTTAGATCGTTTGATGCACGCTGCGGGTAACAATAAGATTAAAATAGGAATGAGAATGGCAATAAATGAAGAGCCGCAATCCTCTTATTACACTTCCCGATTGGGTATCAGATCGAATGAACTTATTGATTTTTTTAAGGAAAAGATCAAGGACAATCCAAGGGTCGAGTTTAAAATGCTTCACTTTTTTGTGGATTCGGGTATTAAAGACAGTTTGTATTACTGGGGAGAATTCAAAAAAGCGCTAAAAATCTATATCGATCTAAAAAAAGAATGTGAAACCTTAGATTCCTTCAATTTAGGTGGAGGCTTCCCAATCAGAAATAATTTAGGATTTGAGTACGATTATGAAGGTATCATAAACGAAATCATAAAAAACATAAAATCAGCCTGCGAAAATGACAATGTTCCTGAGCCAGATATATATACCGAGTTTGGTAAATATACGGTTGGTGAGAGTGGTGCAATTATTTTCAAGGTCTTAGAAAAGAAGGATCAGAACGATGCGGAAATTTGGTATTTGATCGATAACAGCTTAATGAATACTATTCCAGACTCATGGTCTATTCACGAAAAGTTTATATTGTTGCCTGTAAATAAATGGGATAACGAATATAAGCGTGTAAATATAGGTGGTATAAGTTGTGACCATTCTGATTATTATAATTCAGAAGATTTGAACCAGGAGGTTTTATTGCCAAATATGAATGATGACGAAGAAGAACCACTTTATCTTGGATTTTTTCACACAGGCGCCTATCAAGACGCTATATCGGGATATGGAGGTATCAAGCATTGTTTAATCCCTTCTCCGAAACACGTAATAATTGATAGAGATGAAAAAGGTAATATCATTGATTACGTCTATAGAAACGAACAATCGTTCGAAGAAATGTTCAAAATTCTTGGTTACAACAAGTAATTTTGTTTTTTCAGAAATGAAAAACTTATTTTTGATTTAAACTTTTAATTATGCCAAATAGAGGTCCAATTAGTGAATATATTCTAAAGCATTATAAACATTTCAATGCTGCCGCCCTAGTTGATGCTGCCAAAGGTTATGAAAAGCATCTTGCCGAAAATAAAAAAATGTTGATCTCCTTGGCCGGAGCGATGAGTACGGCGGAGTTGGGGATTTCTTTATCGGAAATTATCAGACAAGATAAAGTGCAAATTATATCTTGTACCGGTGCCAATCTCGAAGAGGATATTATGAATTTAGTATCTCATAGTCATTACAAAAGAGTGCCAAATTACAGAGACCTCACGCCAAAGGATGAATGGGATTTGCTCGAAAAAGGATTGAATCGCGTAACAGATACATGTATTCCCGAAGAAGAGGCTTTTAGAAGATTGCAAAAACATATTTTTAAGATTTGGAAAGACGCGGAAGATAAAGGAGAAAGATATTTTCCGCATGAGTTCATGTATAAAATGCTTTTATCCGGAGTATTGGAAGAGTATTATGAGATCGATCCCAAAAATAGTTGGATGCTAGCTGCAGCCAAGAAAAATTTACCGATGGTGGTTCCTGGGTGGGAAGATTCCACCATGGGAAATATTTTTGCTTCGTATTGCTTAAAAGGTGAATTAAACCCAAGTACGATGAAATCAGGTATAGAATATATGACCTTTTTGGCTGACTGGTATACAGAACAAGCTGAAGATAAAGGAATTGGATTTTTCCAAATAGGGGGTGGAATTGCCGGTGATTTTCCTATATGTGTTGTTCCAATGCTTTATCAGGATATGGAGAGAGAAGACACTCCTTTTTGGAGCTATTTCTGTCAGATTAGTGATTCTACTACCAGCTACGGATCCTATTCAGGAGCAGTACCTAATGAAAAAATCACCTGGGGGAAACTAGATATTAACACACCAAAATATATAGTAGAATCCGATGCAACTATTGTTGCGCCATTAATTTTTGCATATTTGTTAAATTGGTAACTATGAGTTCACAAAAGCCTAGAGTATTCACGTCTTATGACAAATTGAGTAACGATATAAAGAATCTTTTAAAACTTCAATATCCTGAAGGTTTTAGTCATGAATTGATTAATTTCTATGACAAGGACGGGATAAATGTAAGTGCACTTATTTTTGAAACTGACGAAAAGATTTTATTAATAAAAATGAGTCAAACTGCGGCAGAAAAGATTATTTATGATGATGATGATTATGATGATGATGGTGTATTAAAAGATGATGTTAAAGAAAGTTTGGAAGAAGAATACTTAGATCCGGATACTGAGGATGACGACAGTGATGATGACGAATAAATATTGATTAATTTTTGGCTAATTTACTAGCCAAAGCTGCTCCGATGATTCCGGCTTCGTTTTTATTTTCAGCTGGTATGATCGGGGCATTTATTTTTATCTTACGTTTATATTTTTCAAAATATTTGCTCGCTCCACCACCAATTATGATTAAGTCAGGAGATAGTAATAACTCTACTCTTTGAAAGTATTTATTTAGTCTATTTCCCCATTTTTTATAACTCAAAGATTTCTTTTTCCGAATAGAATCAGCTGCGTATTTTTCAAAAGGTTTATTTTTATATAACAAATGACCCAATTCGGTATTGGGGATTAATTCCCCGTTGAAGAACAATCCGGAACCAATCCCTGTTCCTAATGTAATCACAGCCACTAATCCTTTCTTGTCATTGCCAACTCCAAAATTCATTTCAGCAAGACCTGCAGCATCAGCATCATTTATGACATGAACATCAAGCCCTGTGACCCTTTCAAAAAGTTTCTCTACGTGAACATTTGCCCAATCCGGATGTAAATTTCCACCAGATAAGCATCTTCCATGGTAAAATGGAGTAGGGAAGCCACAACCAACAGGGCCTGTCCAATTAAAATGTTGGACCATTTCGACAATTTTTTCTGCTATTTTTTCCGGAGTCGCGGGTCTTGGTGTTTCAAGCCTGAATCTTTCTGCCGTTAATTCACCTGTTGTTAAATCAACAGGGGCTCCTTTTATTCCTGTTCCACCAATATCTATTCCTAATGCAATCATTTAAACTTATTTGAGTTTAAAGTTAAAGGATTTGAGCAAAAAAAAACCTGCAAACTGCAGGTTTTTTTAAAGAATTGGATTTTGAATTTAGAAATGTATACCCACACCTATTCCCCCGAAGGATGACGTACCTCCTCCAAATTCACCAATGATTCCCCAGGTATCATTAAATTTATATTCCACACCAGCGTGGATATTTAGATTAAAATCATCGTAATCTTTGTTGTCATCAATAACAACAAATCCGGTATCGACACCGGCCCAAATGTCCCAAGGTTCATTTAATTTCAATAGGCTATCAAAATAATAGTCAAGTCTTGCACCTAAGGCCATATAGTCAAAATTGAAAGCGAGGGTAGCGCTTGGCGAAACAGTTAGGTTATTGGCAATTGGAATTTCATAATGGCCATTAATTGCGGCATCACTTCCAAAAGCTACGAATAAATTTAGCGCACTGTAATCTTCCTGTGCATTTGCATGATTGGCAAAAGAAAGAGCTAAAACGATAGTTAAAAAGGTAAAAAATCTTTTCATGATTGGTTAATTTTAAGTTATGATCAAAGATAAAAAAAAATGTGTTTTACACTTTATTAGGTTTTTTTTTTATCAAATATATTGATCTAGTTGGAATATCTAAATATTGAAAATAAACTATTGTCTATCCAAAACATGACATTTGTCATGTTATTTAAAATAATTCTAAATAAGCTTTTTTTTTTGATTTTCTTAACATATTTTTGCCTCTGAAAACTTAGTAATTTATAATTAATCTTAATAATAATAGAATGAGTAGAATTGTTTTAACATTGTTATTTGTGGTGTTTTCATTTAGTCTTTTTGCACAGGTAGAAAATACAAAAGACACTATTGGGGAAAATAAGGAGCCCGAAATTTTAGATGAGATCATCTTGTCGAACAATATTTTGGGGAGTAAGTTCGAAGTAAGAAATCGAACCGGTTCGGCTTATTTTTTATCACCGCAGGATTTACAACAATTTGGTTATACAGACATGAACAAGGTGATCAGAGCGGTTCCAGGGGTTTCTATTGTCGAGGAAGATGGATTTGGATTGCGACCCAATATTAGTATTCGTGGAACTTCACCAGAAAGATCCTCTAAAATTACTTTGATGGAAGATGGTGTATTAATTGCACCAGCTCCATACAGTGCTTCATCTGCGTATTATTTTCCCACTATTGGAAGAATTGAGGATGTTGAAGTTCTCAAAGGGAGCAGCCAGATTCAATATGGTCCTTATACTACCGGTGGAGCTATTAATATGGTTTCAAAGCAAATTCCAAATGATTTCTCAGGAGATGTGCGCTTTACCTATGGAAACTACAATTCTAAAAGTACTGAAGCAACTTTAGGGCATTCTACTGAAAATTTTGGTTTTGTAACACAGTTTTTTAACTATAATTCTGACGGATTTAAAAGTTTAGATGGAGGGGGAAATACAGGCTTTGATAAGAATGATTACCTCGGTAAGGTTCGTTTAAATTCAGATTATGATGCAAAAATATTTCAATCTTTAACGCTTAAAGTTGAATTTTCAGAAGAAGCTTCCAATGAGACTTATTTAGGGTTGACCCAGGATGATTTTGAGCTAAATCCGTACCGTAGATATTTATCATCGGCTGAAGATAAAATGGATACAGAACATAAGCAGATTCAAATGGACTATTTGATTAAACCTTTAGAAAATTTGAAAATTAGAGCAACCGCTTATCAAAATAAATTTAATCGAAATTGGTATAAATTAAATGATGTGACTGTTACCGAAAAGGTTAGTATCGGTGATGTTCTCGAAACTCCTCAAGATTATCCGCTGGAATATGAGGCTATTGCCAGCATGAGTGATACTGAAAATGATGTTTTTGGGGTAAAGGCAAATAATAGAAGTTATGAGTCTAAAGGGATTCAGGCTGTAGCTAATTTTACTTTTGGTAAGAATACGTTTAACGATTTGGAAGTAGGTCTTCGTTATCATGAAGATTATGAGGATCGTTTTCAGTGGGTTGATAAATATGCGATTCAAAACCAGGAAATGATTCGTACAACCGTTGCCAGAAAGGGAAGTGATTCGAACTTAATAAATAGTGCAGAGGCAATTGCAACATATGTTCTTTACAAATTAACCTGGAATAAACTGACTATTACTCCTGGATTGAGGTATGAGAATATGACACTGATGAAAAAGGATTATGGGAAAAATGATTCAGATAGAACGGGTGCAGATTTAACAAAGAGAGAAAATGTGGTGGATGTTGTAATTCCTGGAATTGGCGCAAATTATAAATTCAGTAATGATCTGTCGATATTTGGAGGGGTTCACAGAGGGTTTTCACCTCCGGGAAATCAGGATGGTTCAGATCCTGAAAACAGTATGAACTATGAATTGGGAGGCCGATTTAACTTTGCAGGAATAACAGGTGAATTAGTAGGTTATTACAATGATTACTCCAATCTTTTAGGAAGTGATTTGGCCGCTACCGGAGGTACTGGCAGTTTGGATTTATTTAACGCTGGAGCAGCAACTGTAAAAGGTATTGAATTTATAATAAACTACGATTTTTTAAGAAACAGGTCAGGTAATTTAAGGTTTCCAGTTACTTTTTCCTATACTTTAACTGATACAAGATTTGATTCAGATTTTGATAGTCAGGTAGATATTTATGGAGAAGTATCTAAAGGTGATCAAATTCCTTATATACCTGAAAACCAATTTAATATTACTGCTTCTTTAGAAAGCGAAAGGTTTCACCTAAGTTTAAGTGGAAGATATACTGACGAATTCAGAACTCAGGCCGGAACAGGATCAATTCCTGAAAATTTCAAAATTGGAAGTAATTTTATTGTTGATGCAGCTGCGCGTTATTTTTTTACACCTAGAGTTACTTTTTTTACTAATATGATGAACATATTCGATAGTGAATATGAGGTAGCAAGAACCCCGGCAGGGCTTCGTCCTGGTGCTCCTTTTATGATCAATGCTGGGGTGGGATATTCTTTTTAAATGAAGTTACATTAAAAATAGCTCTTCAGATAAATCGAAGAGCTATTTTTATTAAATCAGAAGCTATTTTTTAACATTTAAATTTTATTTTTTCAAGTACCGCTATTATTTACTAGAATCCAATATATTATCGTAAATTTGCTCGCAATTAATTCTAATTGCAATATGTCTACTTCAAAAATTTTACTCGAAGGTCTTACTTATGATGATGTCTTATTGGTTCCTGCTTTTTCGGAGGTTTTACCAAGAGATGTCAGTACTAGATCAAATTTTACCAGAAATATTTCTTTAAACGTTCCAATCGTTTCTGCAGCGATGGACACTGTTACAGAATCTGATATGGCCATAGCCATGGCAAGAGAAGGAGGTATTGGGGTATTGCATAAGAACATGACCATTGACCAACAGGCCTCAGAAGTAAAAAGAGTTAAAAGGTCTGAATCAGGCATGATCATAGACCCAATAACCTTGAAAAAGGACAGAACGGTAGCACATGCAAAAGGTTTGATGAAAAAATATTCCATAGGAGGTATTCCCGTGATCAATGATGATGGTGAGTTAATAGGAATCATTACCAATCGAGACTTGCGATTTGAAAAAGATGAAGACAGATTGGTGGCTGAAGTGATGACCTCTGAAAATTTAGTAACTGCGAAAGAAGGAACATCTCTTAAAGAGGCTGAAGCTATCTTGCAGAACTATAAAATAGAGAAATTACCTGTTGTTAACTCCAATAATAAATTAGTTGGATTGATCACCTTTAGAGATATTATAAAGGTCAGTGAAAATCCATATGCCAATAAGGATAGTTATGGTCGTTTACGGGTAGCGGCTGCTTTGGGTGTTACTCGAGATACCTTAGACCGTGCAAGGGCTTTGATCAAACATGGTGTAGATGCATTGGTAGTCGATACGGCTCATGGACATTCCAAAGGAGTTATCTCAGTGTTAGAGTCGATCAAGTCTGAATTTCCTGATACGGATATTGTAGTTGGTAATATCGCCACAGGTGAAGCTGCCAAGTATTTAGTTGATGCAGGAGCAGATGCGGTCAAAGTTGGAATTGGTCCTGGGTCGATTTGCACAACGCGAATCGTTGCCGGTGTTGGTTTTCCTCAACTTTCAGCGATCATAGAAGTAGCAAAGGCCATCCAAAATACAGGAGTGCCGATCATTGCAGATGGTGGAATTCGATATACGGGTGATATTCCTAAAGCTATTGCAGCTGGAGCAGATTCGGTTATGCTAGGATCTTTACTCGCAGGGACTAAAGAATCTCCGGGTGAAACAATAATTTTTGAAGGAAGAAAATTTAAATCCTATCGTGGAATGGGCTCTGTTGAAGCCATGACTCAAGGTTCTAAAGATCGATATTTTCAGGATGTAGAAGACGACATTAAAAAACTTGTACCGGAAGGAATAGTTGGCAGGGTTCCCTATAAAGGTGAAGTTTATGAAACCATGCATCAGTTCATTGGTGGATTAAGAGCAGGTATGGGGTATTGTGGCAGTAAGGATATTGCAGCCCATAAACAAGCAAAATTTGTTAGAATTACTGCTGCAGGCATTACGGAAAGTCACCCGCACAATGTGACAATTACCAAAGAGGCGCCAAATTATTCTACAAGATAATTAACATAAGGATAAAAAAAAGCCTCATTTTGAGGCTTTTTTTATTTTAAGGACAAGCTATACTTGTAAAGACGGGGTTACCGCTATTATCTACAGTCATTCTCCAGCAATTTCCATCAGGTGATTTCATAATCACACCGCTATTTACATTTTCAATATAGATATCTCCACCTGTTACCTGTAGTTGAGTTTTTGGGTCAGTTGTTCCAATACCAATTTTACCATCTGCTTTAAACCTCATTCGTTCCAAACCTCCAACACCTATTTTTAAATCAAAATTATTGAAATAAAAAAGGAAAGCTTCATTTTCACCAAATACAGAATTCGAACCATTGATACCCATGACAAGGGCATTATTTTCATCATTGATCCATGTTAAACGTGTTTGGGTCGTTGATGCTCGATTTGTCATAACCAAATTAGAAGCATTTGCATTTGCTTCATTTGCATAGATGTATAATTTGTCATAATCAGCAATATTATTCAATCCTATGGCTACATTACCCTGATTATATGAAATTCCCTTATCACTAACGGTTGGTTTCCAATAATCACCACTGGAATTTTTAGCATATAAAGCATAAGGCACACTCATTAATTGATTGCTTCCCATGGTTACATAATTTGTTCCACCAGATACATCAATCGACGTTTCAAGAAAATAGGGTCCTGATCCCCAATCAATGTTTTCAATTTGTCCAGTAATGGGAGTTCCTTGTCCAATCTGTAAATTGATCAAGCCAAATTCATTCGTGGTCGGAGATTGGGTTTCGCTATAAACAATAGTACCCGAAGCAGAAGATTGATGAATAGAAAATTTTACACCTACATTCTGACTGGGGATTACATTTCCTCCTGAGTCTCGAATAACGGCTTGATAATTAAATCCTTCCGGACTTTGTGCAAATGCTATTACAATGAAAAAAAATGAACAAATAAGCGTAAAAATATTCTTCATGGCTAGTTTTTTAAGATTTTATAGGTTTTAACGGGTTTTTCATTTTTAAATAAAGTGAGAAAATATATCCCTTTTTGGAGCTTTTCAGTATGTACTTCAGAATCATTTCTGTTGAGGATCTGATCCAACATCAATTGACCATGTATGTTATAAACTTTAACTCGAGAATCAGAAAAATCCTCCATTTCTATGTGAAATAAATCCGGACTAGGGTTGGGGTATAACGACACTTTTAACTGTGGGTCGAGATCATCAACAGACAAGACCGAAAGATTGGTCTGGTGAAATCCCTGGGTGATTATTCCCTCACTTGATTGTTCAGTAGCAATGGCCAATTCACCTAAAGTAGCATTTATGCTTACACCATTGGATGTGTTACTTTGACCAAATGGAGAAATTATCTCTTGACCAAAGAGTGGTATGGTAATTAAAATTATGGGGAGAAAAAAATAATTAATTTTCATATCAGGTGGCTTGAAACATTAAATTTAATAAAGTTTTTGATAAAAATATAGATTCTTTATAAAAACGACAATAAATATAATCGCCACCGATATGTTGGATTTTAATTAATATCGTTTGGTTTTTTTCCTTTTTCCAGCACCTTTTTTAGAACCGGCCTGTTCTACAATAATATTTCTACCATTATAGTTCGTTCTTTTAAAACCTTCAATTGTTTGATCGAGGTAATTTTTATCGATTTCAAAAAAAGAAAAGTTATTCAGAATTTCAATTTTGCCTATCTCAACATTTCGAACTTTTAAATTTTCATTAATCAAGCCGATCAATTTAGCGGCATTTATTTTGTCTTTTTTACCTAAATTGATGTAGAATCTTTCAAAATTAGCATCAGGTTGACGACCTTTTGAATTTCCATCTTCATTGATGTCTTGGGTATTTTCGTAATAAGATAAAAACTGATTGAACTCTATCGAAACAAATCGCTGTATTAATTCCTCTCTTGAAAGACCTTCTAATTTTTCATAAATATCCGGCAAATATTCTTTGATTTCCTTTTCATTCACCTCAATATCGTGGACTTTGTCAATGAGACTATACAACTGACTCTTGCAAACTTCCCGCCCATTCGGTACTTGCTTCTGTTCAAATTTTTTGTTGATTATTTTTTCTATCGAAGACAGTGTACGCTTTTCTTTAGCTGTAATAATAGCGATGGAAATACCAATTTTACCTGCCCTTCCCGTTCTACCACTTCTGTGCGTATAAGATTCGATCTGGTCCGGCAATTTGTAGTTAATTACATGAGTCAAATCAGTTACATCTAAACCTCTTGCTGCTACATCTGTTGCGACTAAAATTTGTAGATTTTTGTTCCTGAATTTTTGCATGACGATGTCACGCTGAGCCTGTGATAAATCTCCATGAAGTGCATCTGCATTATATCCATCAGCAATTAATTTATCTGCAACATCCTTAGTTTCTCTTCTCGTTCTACAAAAAACGATACAATAAATATTTGGGTTTAGGTCGGCAATACGTTTCAAAGCATTGTAACGGTTTCTGTCAGAAACCTGGTAATATTCATGACTAACACTATCCGCTCCCACATTTTTAGTTCCGGCAGAAATTTCCATGGCATTTTTCATGTAATTCTTTGCGATAGCTTCAACTTCTTTTGGAAATGTAGCAGAAAATAATAAAGTTTGTTTGGTTTCCGGAGTTACATCTAAAATTTTATCGAGTTCTTCTTTAAAACCCATGTTAAGCATTTCGTCAGCTTCGTCTAAAACCAGCCATTGTATACTATTGAGTTTTAAAACTTTTCTATTGATTAAATCGACAGTTCTACCAGGAGTTCCCACAATAATTTGTGCTCCTTTTTTTATGGCTCTGATCTGCTCCTCAATACTCGCTCCTCCATATACAGCTACAGTCTTTAATCCAGGAACATTCTTTGAAAAATCAGTAATATTTTTGGCAATTTGAATAGCTAATTCTCTGGTGGGCGAAAGAATAATTGCCTGTGATTCATATGATTCATTGTCGATTAACTCTAAAATAGGTAAGCTGAAGGCTGCTGTTTTACCTGTTCCAGTTTGAGCGAAGGCCTTTAAATCATTCTCGTAATTAATGATCTGGGGTATTGCTATTTCTTGAATTGGAGTTGGTTGTTCGTAACCGAGTTCTGTAAGTGTTTCGAGTATATTTTCACTTAATCCCAGATCTTTGAATGATGACATAAATTGTGTTTAAAAAATGAATATAAATAACTGATTTATAATAAAATAAGTTATTTGATGTTTTGGGCTGCAAAAGTACTACTTATTTTCTGATATATGGGATATATCTTACTTTTTCAATAGAGCAAGGTTTTTTTCTAAGGTGTAAGAATCATTGAACAACAAATAATTGTTCATTATTAACCCTTTGTCTAAGATAAGGGTTCTTGCCATATCTCCTTCAAACAAAGGGTAGGAGCTGCAAGTATTATCTATCCTGTATTGTAGGTGTTCAGGCAATTTTCGAGACTTTACAAAATGAGCCCATTCATCATATGATTTTTCTCTTTCTATGCCAATAAATATAATTTCAGGATATTTTTCGTTCATTTCATGTAAAGATTCCACTAATAATTCTTGAGAACCTTCTTCTTTAGGCCAAAAATAAATGACTGCATTTTTATTTCTGATTAACTTTTTAATGTCTTGATGCTCTTTATTAATGTTATATGTTCTCAAAAAGGGTAAAGAATCACCATTTCTAAGCAAATTTCGTTGGTTGATCACTTGCTTTGCTTCTGCAATATATTTTTCATCTGTACAATGTGCAAAAAAGAATTCTTCTACTTCTTTTGCTTGCTTTGGATTCATATTAAACGCTGATACAGAGATCCAAAAACCCGAAGCCAACAACATATTTCTTATTTTTTCACTTTTGATGTTTTCTTTGGCAGCTTCCATAAAATTCAACGAAAAATTATTTTGGGTTGAATCTTGCATTTCTTTTTCAAAAGCCTGATTGTATAGAAAAGTCTTTATGTAATAACTATAGGTAGCGTAATTGATCAGAGATTCATCATTCAAATCAACCTTTGAGCGAAAGCTGTAAAAATCATCACTTACTTCCGGATGATCATAATTTTCATTTGGATCCCTATGCTTCATCGGAAAATATTCCATTTTAGCATATCCCGGATAATAAATAGCGACTTCTGCTAATTTTTTGAAGAATTCCGAAGGCTCCTCATTTTCTGCCTCTACAAGTTTTTCGAATTCCATGACTAACGATGCAGTAATTGAATCTATTCTATCTTCAAAGGCGTATTGATCTAAATGAAAACTGTCATGATTCAATTTTTCGATTTCTTCCTGTTTTAAAAACAGATTGATCAAGAAATTATTTTTTCTGGAACCTTTTCCGCTGAAATTAATGGTTTCATCAAAATTCCAAGTATTGAGATATAGCAGCAAACTATCTTGGGGTTCTAAATAGAGGTATTGAAATTCTGGTCCGTGTTTAAATGTGTATAAACCGTTTTCAATGGACTTTAATTCAAAGAGGAATCTGGAATTTTCAATCTTGGCAGAATCAATAACTTTTTCATCTTTGATGAAATACACAAATTGCTCTCTTGGATTTTTAATTTTCCCCCCAAAATACGTTTTAGTCTCTCCATTCTTTTCATTACTACAAGAAGCTAAAAATAGCCATAAAAGTAAAAATGAAAATTTCGCTAAGTCAAAGTAATTCTTTTTCAAATGCATTGAGGTTAACATATTGAGCAAATGTAAATATATACCATGTTGCCCCTTGTTAATGGCATGTTAAAATACTCTTTCACAGATCTATTTTAACGCAATATTCATCTGTAAATCGTTGTTTTACCAAGACTTTGTTAAAATTCAATTTAGTTTTAGATAACATTAAGAAATCCTTTATAATTCTTTACTTTTGCAAAAATTTTTAAAGCATGTTGGCAGTATCAAATTTATCCGTGCAATTCGGCAAGAGAATACTTTTTGATGAAGTAAATACGAAATTTACAAAAGGGAATTGTTACGGAATCATTGGCGCAAATGGAGCCGGTAAATCTACTTTCCTAAAAATAATTTCAGGAAAAATGGATCCCACTTCCGGAAATGTATCTTTGGAAAAGGGAAAAAGGATGTCTGTTTTGACCCAAGACCATTACGCCTATGATGACCACACTGTCTTGGAAACGGTTCTAATGGGAAACGCTCCCTTATATAAACTCAAAAATGAATTGGACGCCATTTATGCAAGACCTGATTTTAGTGAAGCTGACGGAGTGGAAGCCGGGGAATTAGGTGTTACATTTGAAGAGATGGGTGGCTGGACTGCAGAGAGTGAAGCCGCAAGTTTATTATCCTCTTTAGGAATCGAAGATGACCAACATTATACTATGATGAAGGACCTGGATGGAAAAGCAAAAGTCCGTGTTTTACTAGCTCAGGCACTTTTTGGAAGTCCAGATGTTCTAATTATGGATGAGCCAACCAACGACTTAGATTTTGAAACGATCGGCTGGTTGGAGAATTTCTTGGCAAATTACGAGAATACGGTTATTGTTGTTTCTCACGATAGACACTTTCTAGACGCAGTTTGTACACATATTTCTGATATCGATTTTGGAAAGATCAATCAATATTCAGGAAATTATTCTTTTTGGTATGAATCGAGTCAATTAGCAGCTAAGCAAAAGGCCCAACAGAATAAAAAGGCAGAAGAGAAGAAAAAGGAATTGGAAGAATTTATTCGTCGCTTTTCTGCGAATGTGGCCAAGTCAAAACAAGCTACGAGTAGAAAAAAAATGATTGAGAAGTTAAATATTTCTGATATCAAACCTTCGAGTAGAAGATATCCGGCCATTATTTTTGATCAGGAAAGGGAAGCCGGCGATCAGATTTTACATGTAGAAAATTTGGCATCAACAACAGAAGACGGAGAAGTTCTTTTTAGCGATGTAAATATCAATTTGGCAAAGGGAGATAAAGTTGTATTGCTATCTAAAGATTCTCGCGCGGTTACAGCATTTTATCAAATCATTACAGATCAATTGAAAGCTGATAATGGAAAGTTTAACTGGGGAGTAACAACTTCAAATGCTTATTTGCCATTAGATAATTCGGGCTTCTTTGAAAATGATTTGAGTCTAGTGGATTGGTTAAGGCAGTACGCAAAGACAGACGAAGAAAGAGAAGAAGTATTTTTAAGAGGCTTTTTAGGAAAGATGCTCTTTAGCGGGGATGAAGCTTTAAAGAAAAGTAATGTACTGTCAGGAGGAGAGAAAGTCCGTTGTATGTTATCCAGAATGATGATGACCAGAGCCAATGTCTTATTAATAGATGAGCCCACAAATCACCTCGATCTGGAATCAATACAGGCATTTAATAACTCTTTAACCAAATTTAAAGGAACTGTAATTTTTTCTACACATGACCATGAATTTGCAGAAACTGTGGCAAATAGAGTAATTGAACTTACACCAAAGGGTGTTATAGATCGTTACATGACCTTTGACGAGTATCTGGACGACCCAAAGATCAAAGAACTTCGAAAGGAGATGTACTCCTAATTAAGAAACGAAAAACTCGATTGAAAAATCGAGTTTTTTTATTAATCCAAAATCAATTTAAAAATTAAACAAGGGGGAGAAGTAGTCTAATCTTTTAATAGTTCAAAAATACTACTGATTCCCGTTAAATAAAATACTCAATTTGAGTGTTTTTCGTTTAATTCATGACTTTTTAAATGCTGAATTAATTCGTCTGTTGACTTAAATCCAAGTTTTTTTAAAATATTCCTCCTATGTCCGTCCACAGTATGATGACTTAAGAAAAGTTCTTCTGCAATTTCTTTACTCTTTTTATCCTGAATTAATAATTTTAAGATTTCAACTTGTCTTAAACTTAATTTTGAGTAAAGTGATTCATGAAAGTAATTTTTGTAGAATAAGATTTGGTATCTATTCTTATCATCAAGGATCTTAACAGCACAACTGGAAGATTGTCCCTCTGTTTCAACGATCGTGTAATGTGCCAATCCTAAAATAGGTTTTCCTTTTTCATCGAAATGGGTAGGTGAAAGAGAGGCTACTATTTGGACATAAGTTCCTTGAGACGTTCTTACTCTGAAATTATAAGCATAGATTAACTTTTTTCTATCGGCCGGTTTTACTTTTGACAAGGTAAACTCCATCATTTCCTGAGAACTTTTGAGCCAATTTTCACAATCTTCTGGATGTATGCAAGAAAGCCAAAATTTCGCACCGTTTTTCAACATGTCTTCTCTGCTGTAACCCAAGGAGTATTCAAAGTTTTTACTAACAAATTCATAAGAGGAATTTGCCGTATTTATCAAAATAAAGAACGATTGAGAAGGGGGTAGGTAGGAATCAATTTCTTCCAGTTTTAACAAATGATCTTTTATCGAAGCATGAGAAAAGGTAGTCTCTGAGTCGAATATTGCTTTATACTTTTCAAAAAAATCCATGGGTAATAGTGTGAATATATTATTTATGGTTTTTCTTTCTTTTTAGCATGCTTCGAGATACAAGTAAACCAAATATCTCCAATAATAATTGCCTACACAATAAGTTGCTAAATCATTTCATTTACAATTTTTAGGATTTCATTTTCAATCTTTGCGGCTTCATCAAAAATATTTTTAGCTCTTACTACGATATCCTGAGCAAACTTTTTATCGTTTAAATCCTTAGCATTAATTCTAACATTTAGAAAAGCACCTGCGATTGCGGTTTTTGCACATAATGCACCAACTGCAGCATCAGACAAGGAATTTTGATTTCCAATTTCAACCATTTTTTTCATTACCGAAAGCGAATCCAGTGCTGTCTGCATCACTTTGAATGGAATCTCAGTAGCATATTTAGTAGCGTACTCTATGGCATTTTTTCGCGCTTCCTGCTCCTTTGAATTATTCTTTGGTAGCCTAACTGCCTCTATGATCTGATTAAATGCATTGGTGTCTTCATCGACTAAAAATAGCAAGTCTTCTTTGAGCTTTTGGCCTTTAACAGCCCAATTTGAAAACTCTTCCCAACGATTATCCCAACCTGGTTTATGAGCAGATAAATTGGCTACCATAGTACCTAAAGAAACACCCAGCACACCAACATATGCTGAAATTGATCCACCACCAGGGGCAAAAGATTCACTTGCTGTTTCATCGGCAAAATCGTGAATACTTAAGTCGATTAGTTTCTTTTGCGATTTATCTTTTAGTACGTATTCAATAATTTTTTCTTCTGGATGGAAAGGCTTTATATCGTCTAGTCCTAAAGATTTGATGGCAATTTTTATTTTTTCCTTTTCAGAAATACCAAGTGAACGGTTCTGTTTTTCTAAAAAATAATCCGCGGCATCGAGCATGGCTTTAAGCGGTATCAATCCAACTAATTCGGAGCCTGTTACTCTTAGCCCTCTCTCGTTTGCGGATTTGCATGTTTCGTCAAAAGCTATATGAACAGGGGTAATGCTAATATTAGTAAGGTTATATGAGATCTGAGCAATGCCATATTCTTCAATAAACCACCCTATTCCTTTTACGGCTTTTAATTTTCCGGGAATCCGTTCCGGCTCCCCATTTTTATCTAAAACAGTTTTACCAGTTATTGGATCACCAAGTTTTTTTACGCGGCCTGCTTCGCGGATATCAAATGCAATAGCATTGGCCCTCCTCGCAGAAGTCGAATTGAGATTTACATTGTAGGCGACCAAAAAATCTCTTGCAGAAATAGCGATAGCGCCTGTTTTTCTGACAGTCTCATTGAATGCTGCCGGTCCAAAATCAGGTTTCCATGCTTTATTGGTTAATTTTTCTTTTAGTCCCTCGTATTCACCAGATCGGCAACTGGCTAAATTCTTTCTTTCAGGCGATGTGGCTGCATTTTCATAAAAATAACCGGGAATGCCCAATTGTTCACCCACCATTTTACCTAGTTCATGGGCATATTTTGCAGTTTCTTCCATCGTAATACCTGAAATAGGGATCAACGGACAAACATCAGTGGCACCAAATCTTGGGTGTTCACCCTTATGTTTGGACATATCAATTAAATCGGCGGCTTTTTTAATTAATAAAAAAGCCGCTTCTATAACTTTCTCAGGTTCTCCAACAAACGTAATGACTGTCCTATTCGTGGCTATTCCAGGATCAACTTCCAGTAATTTAACTCCTTCAATCGTTTCAACTACACTTGCTATTGCATTTATTTTCTGCCTATCACGTCCTTCACTTATGTTAGGAACACATTCAATAAGTCTTTTTTGCATGAGTTTTATTTGATTACCAAAGTTAGCAATTGTGATCGAATCATTTCATCTATACTGGGGATGTATTTATCTATAGGGTGAAATTTAAGCCAAGTACAAAATTTCGACCCGGATTTGGAATTTGATCAATTTTCAAAGCCGATAAATGCGAAATGTATTCTTTATCCAGTAAATTATTGATGCTGAAATTGACAGAAATATCAACCTTATTCAATTCGATATTTCCTCCCGATCTAAAATTTAATAAACTATATCCGTCCGTATTTGCCTCAAATTCGTTCGTTCTGTCTTGGTCTGAGTAAGAATCTAAGTTCAGTGCGACATACATATCCTTAAATAATTTATTTCCAGTGAATTCGCCTCTGACCGTGTTTGACCATTTATTGGCAGGAATCAAGGGTAAATAATCCCCGTTTTTTTGTTTTCCGATAACCATTTCAAAATTGCTTTCTAAATGTAGCCAATCCAGTGGGTGCGGGTGTAAATGAATTCCAAACTCACCGCCATATAATTCTGCGTCATTTTGAATGTATTCATAAATCGCATAATCCTCTTCAAATTCTCCATTGGGTGAGGCATAAATATAATTGTTCAGGCTATTGTAAAAACCATTGGCGAAAACTTCAAAATGCTGATTTCCATATTCTAAAGAAAGATCTGTTTGAAAATTTCTTTCACTTTCTAAATCAGGATTACCTATTTCGAATCTGTTAGTACCATGGTGTACCCCATAGGAGGTTAATTCTGCTAAATTAGGTGCTCTAAATCCACTCGCTAAATTCAAACGAGTGACAATTTTATCTAATATTTTGGTTTTGTAGCCCAAAGAAAAAGTAAAGTTTCCATAATTCTTATCTATTGCATCAATCATTTCAATTTCATCAGTTTCATGTGATTCGCCTTCTTCATGGTCGTGATGAAGAATTTCATAACTATCAGTGCTCAATTTTCGATGGTCATATCTCACTCCGGCTTGTAGTAAACTGATCTCGCTCAAGTTGTATATGGAAGTTGCCAAAAAACCAATGTCGTTGGTTCTGGCATCGGGTATTAAAATTTCTTCACCGTAGTTTTTGTTCGTTTGCAACATTCCTTGAACACCCAAAATGGTTTCAAATTTTTTAAAACTTGGGAAATAGTACTTTGCGTCAAAGGTAAAAGTGTGCAATTCCATATCAAGAGCGGCTTCCAAATGTTCCTCTTCTTCACTATGCTCTAAATCATGATCTTCATCTTCGTGTTCTTCAAATTCTTTACGATTATTGATAACGTAGCCCAGATTTAAATCTATTTTAGCTTTATTTAAAAAGAAATGATTGTGTATACTGATGATATGATTTTGGATATCCTGATAGGGCAATTCTACCTTTTTTGTCGAAGATTGATCATTGATTCCTTCGGTTATACCAATTTCCGCATCATTGTAATTGTAGCGAATTTCTGACACATAATTGCTTAAATTCAGTCCCAATCCAAATTTAAAATCTTTTTCATTGAATCTGGTATTTGTAACTCTGTCACCGTTGGGAATTTCATAATCAGAATGAGTGTTGTAAGTTCCTCTTGCCAAAAATTTAAAAATATCTCTTGAGGTTTTCACTCCAGCGGAGGTTGAACTTCCTAGCGTATTTGAGAAAAAATCTTGACTGATATTAACTTCTGTATCATCCTGATAGGCAAACTTTTCAGGATTAAAATACAATACTCCGCCCAAAGCATCAGATCCATATAGCAATGAGGCCGGACCTTTAATGATCTCTACACTTTCTATACCAGAACCATTTAATCCCAGGCCGTGTTCATCACCAAACTGCTGATTTTCAAGCCTTACTCCTTGTGTGTAAACCAATACTCGATTTCCCGTAAGTCCTCTGATGACAGGTTTACCAATACCGGTTCCTGTTGAGAATTGTTCTACTCCGGGAATACTAGTCAAGCTTTCTATTAGTGTTGGCGCACCATTTTTTTGCAGAGATTCTATTGATTTTGACTCAATCTTCATCACATTTTCACTTTGAAGTCGATGAAATGGAGTTGATAAAATAACCTCGTCCATATGGAAGATCGTCGGTCGCAAAACAATATTAATTTCCACATTCTTTTCAGCAACTTCAATCATTATATTTTCGGTATCATAACCCAAATAGTTAATTGTCAGTTTGTGATTTCCTCTTGGGATATTTTTAAGTACAAATGAACCATCTTCTAGAGAGGTTGAGCCAATATGTAAAAGTTCGATGTACACTTCCGCATTTTCTACGGGTTCTTGATTTTCATTGAGCACGAAGCCCTTTAAAGATATTTGCCCATGAATTGAAATGGCAAATACAAAAAAAAGTAAAAATAATTTGATTTTCATTTTTTATATAAGTTAATGATTTTTAATAGATTGGTTTGATCTTTTAAAAAATATTAACCGGTGGCCCTCGAAGTGTATTGATATCAAAATTTCGTGATACTAATTGTTGGGGTTTTAAAAAATAAGTCGATTTAAAATTAAAATTAAGAGATACAATCTCTTCCTCGTTCTCAAAATCCTGAAGTGCGTGTTGAATTTGATGAAAACTTGAGCAATTATTCTTTGATTTGTGCAGATGAAGCTCATTTGTTGCAAAACAAGAACTGTGCTCGTGATTCTGAAAAGCGTGTATAAGACCCCCAATTGTTGGAGATAAGAGTCCTGCAATAAACAGAAATGCAAAAAGTTGTTTTCTCTGCTTTAACACAAGACAAAAATAAGGAAAAAGTGAGGATGAATTTTCATCCTCACTACAAAAACTTATTTTTTTACTTGATTCCCAGTTTTTTCAGGATGTTTTCCATCAAACACCAGTCCGTAAAACTGTATTGTAGAAGATTAACACCTACAAACAATGTAAACCAAATCCAATTGATATTTACAAAATAAGCCAGTAAAACACTGATAATGATAAAAGTTCCTGCAATTGCTCTGATATATTTTTCCATGATTATATAAATTTTTCTACATTCAATACGGCTAATCTGATCGGATTGCTACTTTCAATAGTTAGATTGAATTTTTCCAACTCTTTGGTAAGCACCTCGATTTTATCCTCATCTACGAATGAAAAGACCATAATCGATCTGACATTATGACTAGCTCCAGAGAACCAATTAGATTCTATACTATCTTCCGGATTATTTTTGAATCCATCGATATTAAAGACGCTCCAAACCGGAATTGAGGCTTTTCGGAAAAGCTCTACAGCTTTTTTTTCGAATTCTTTGACGGCGGTTAATGCAATAAGTTTGACCATGATTTTATGAATTATATTTTTTTCTTTCCATGAAATAGTAAATAAGAGGTACCATCAGTAATGTCAAAACAGTTGAGAATATAGTTCCTCCTAGCATTGAAATGGCCAGCCCTTGGAAAATTGGATCGAATAACATGACAAAAGCACCGATGACCACGGTTCCTGCTGTCAAAAGAATGGGTGTTGTTCTTACTGCACCAGCTTCGATTACAGCTTGTTTGAGCGGAATATTTTCTTCTAATCTCAAATTGATAAAATCGACCAATAGTACTGAGTTTCGAACCATAATTCCCGCCAAAGCAATCAAACCGATCATTGAGGTTGCCGTAAAATAGGCATCAAAAACCCAATGACCCAAAATGATTCCAACTAATGAAAGTGGCAGAGCGACAAGCATTACTATTGGCGATTTAAAACTTTGGAACCAGCCCACGAGTAACATATAAATAATGATGATTACCACTGCAAATGCCGCGCCTAAGTCTCTAAAAACTTCAAATGTAATTTGCCATTCTCCATCCCATTTGACTGTGTATTCATTTTCGTGCTCGGGCTGTTGATTCCACTCTTCTTGCAGAGAATAACCTTCAGGCATTTCTATTTTATTCAGGTTGTCAGAAAAGTCGAGAAGGGCGTACACAGGACTTTCTAACTTACCGGCCATCTCACCAGTTACATAAACCACTCTTCGTTGGTTTTTGCGCATGATACTTTTCTCAATAGTATCCTTTCTCACATGAACCAAATCACTTACCGGAACGGCCATTTTATTAGCCGACATAACTTTTAGAGCTAATAGATCATCGATACTGGTTTTCTCGCTCTCCTTCATTTGAAGGACAATTCCTATGTCTTTACTGGCTTCTTCATTGTAAATTTTGCTAATTGGTTGATGGCTTAAAGCCATTTGCATGGTACTCACAATTTGTTGAGGTGCTACTCCGTTTAACATCGCTTTTTCTTTATCTATCTCAAAACGATATTCCGTTTGATCTGCTTCAATCATCCAATCAACATCAACTACTTCTTGATTCTCTCGGAACAGGTCTTTTAATTGCTCAGCAATTTTGATCTGTTCTTTGTAATCAGGACCATAGACTTCGGCAACCAATGTAGATAAAACGGGAGGCCCAGGCGGGACTTCCACTACTTTCACATTTGCGTGATATTTTTTGGCAATTTCCTGAACTTCAGGGCGAAGTATTTTTGTGATATAGTGACTTTGCTCTTTCCTATCACCTTTGTCCACCAGATTAACCTGAATATCTGCTGTATTCGATCCTCTTCGTAAGTCATAGTGACGAACCAGACCATTAAAAGTTATAGGAGAAGCAGTACCAACATAAGTTTGGTAATCATTTACATAGGTACTTTGTCTCAAATATTGAGCAATTTCTTTTGTTACGACCTGGGTTCTTTCTAAAGTCGAACCTTCTGGCATATCAATGATAATCTGAAATTCATTTTTGTTGTCAAAAGGCAACATTTTAACGGCCACAGATTTTGTCAAGAACATTGACATTGTTCCTAATAACAGTATAATATTGATGCCAAAAAACAGGAACCGATACAATTTATTTTCCAACAAGGGGTCGATAAACTTTTTGTAGTAGATATAAATTTTGGACTGTGTAATATCATGTGCATGATCTTCTTTTTTTGCTCCTTTTTTATCTTTTTCTCTAAGAAAGATATAGCCTAAATATGGAGTAATTGTTAATGCGACAAAAAGAGAAACGATCATAGCTATAGAAGCGCCAATAGGCATTGGACTCATATAAGGCCCCATTAAACCAGATACAAAAGCCATTGGAAGTACCGCTGCGATGACCGTAAAAGTGGCTAAAATAGTAGGATTTCCTACCTCATTAATGGCATATATGGCCGCTTGTTTAAAAGGCAAACGTTTCATTTTAAAATGCCTGTGCATATTTTCTGCAATAATGATCGAATCATCTACAACGATACCGGTAACAAATACAAGTGCGAATAAGGTTATTCTGTTTAGCGTATAATCCATAAAATAATAGCTGAACAAGGTCAATGCAAAGGTTACAGGAACTGATAAGAAAACGACCAAACCACCTCGCCAGCCCATAGCCAACATTACCACTAACGAAACTGAAATAATGGCAATAATCAAATGGCTTAATAGCTCAGAAACTTTATGCGATGCGGTTTCTCCATAATTTCTGCTGACAGAAACATGCACTTCATCGGGTATCAGGTCTTTTTTCAGTACTTCGATCTTATCAATAATGACCTCAGAAATTTTCATTGCGTCACCGCCTTTTTGCTTTGCTACAGAAAGCGTAATAGCAGGATATTCAGCTGGAAATGCTATTTGGTCATCTACATTTGCCGATCCAAATCCATAATTGACATAGGTGACAGGAATTTCGGGACCCTCCTTAACTTCTGCAACTTGCTTTAAATATACCGGATTTTGGCCATTGACCCCTACAATTAGATTTTGAACATCAGATAGACTTTTTAAAAAATCACCTGTATGAACTAAGAATTCTTCATCCTTTTCATTAAAACTACCTGAGTTCGACTGTGCGTTATTAATTTGAATTTTTTGTGCGACAGATAAAAAATCGACATTCTTTTCTGCCATTTTGTCTTTGTCTAGAATCACACTAATTTCTCTATCACGGCCACCTATACTTTTTGTACTGGCAACACCATTGACTTTTTTGATCTCATTATTGACTTCTTCTACAATTAGTTTTAACTCGTAGTCGTCATAAGAATCACTCCAAAAGGTTAACCCCAACACAGGTACATCATCAATGGCTCTTGTTTTTACGAGCGGAAGAGAAACACCTTGCGGCATTTGATCCATATGTTTGATGATTTCATTGTACAACTGTACAAATGATCTTTCTATGTCGGAACCCACGTAAAATTGCACAATCACCATGGCTTGCTCTTTCATGGAAGTAGAATAAGTATATTCTACCCCCGGAATATTCGCAATAACTTTTTCAAGTGGCTTGATAACCTTGGTTTCTATTTCAGAAGGGCTCGCTCCAGGATATTGTAAAAATATATCGGCAATCGGTACTTCAATTTGAGGTTCTTCTTCTCTGGGAATCAAAAATGAACTATAGATTCCTATAAGTAAGAACATGATCATCAATAAAATTGTCAGCTTCGATTCTAAAAAGAAGGCTGCTATTTTTCCTGCAAATCCTTTTTCCATCAGACTACTTTATTTGAATTTTAACTCCGTTGTATAATTTTCCGTCGGCTTCAGTTATATAGCTTTCGTCGGCAGAAAGACCCGATAAAACTTCAATCTGATCACCGTATTCTTTACCTAATCTCAACCAGCGCAAAACTGCCGTATTTGATTGACTTAATGTGTAGATTCCCGATAATTGACCTTTATATATCAAAATAGATTTTGGAATGGTTATTCTAGCACCAGAAATTCCTTCAAACTGAAACTCAGTAGTAACATCCATTCCGGAAAAAATTCCTTCCTCCGCATTTGGAATTTCAATTTTAGCTAAATACTGCCCACCACTATTTTGAGATGATCTACTTATTTCTCTGACAGATCCATTTAAAAGTTTTTGATTACTTTTTATTCTCACCTTTACTTTATCTCCGCGATTCACATTGGTCAAATACATTTCCGGAATTACCGCCGTGGCAACCAGATTGGCCGGGTCTTCTAAACCTAACAAAGGATTTCCGGGCAAGGCCATATTTCCTTCTTTTGCATAAACATCGGTTATTACTCCCTTAAAAGGAGCCTTTATATTGCTGTAATTAAGCATGGCAGATACTTCATTTTCCATTTCTTTAACTGCAGTTACTTGGGCTTTAGCAATGTCGTAAGCAGCTTGAATGTCTTCAAATTCTTTGGTTGAAGCACTTTTTTGCTCATATAATTTTTTAAAACGGTTATAGTTGTTTTCAGCTATTTTATAATTTGCTTCAGCTTGTAACAATTTTGCCTTTACCTGAGAACGTTGTGCTTCTAAATCGGTATTATTAATTTTAAGCAATAACTGACCTTTATTCACTTTGTCGCCAATTTTCACATAAATTCTCTCTATGTATCCCGTTACTTTGGTGCTTAAATTGGAAAATTGATCTGCTTCGATTTGTCCGCTTGCGGTAAAAAACTGACCGGTCGCATTTGAGTTGGGCTTGGCAACACTGATGTTCACAATGTTATTGTCCATAGCGACTTCTTTTTTACTGTCGCCACAACTAGATGCGCTAAAAACGATAATGATTAATATGATTATTTTTTTCATGATTCTATTTATTTCGTTAAAAAGTTAAGGTATGATAGGGCATAGTTATAGTTGAATAATGCCTGTGAATAATTGAGCTCTTGTTTTTGTAGTTGGGTTTCAGCGTATAGCAAATCACTCGTTTTTTCTAATCCTTGAGAAAAACGATTACTCACAATTCTATAAGATTCTTTTGATTGCTCTACCGCTAATTTTGATATTTCTACAGCATCTCTTGCGTCGTTCATTTGTCTATACGCTTTATTCAATTCTAATTCGCTTTGAGCCAAATAGTTTTGTTTATAAATTTCATTTTTTTCGAGCATTGCTTTTTCTCTATGAACTTTCCCCAGCGTTTTTCCCCCGTCGAAAATGTCCCAAGAGAGTTGTAAGCCAACCAAATAGTTACTTGCATCAAATCCCATAAAATTGTTATCGTTCCATTCGTAATGTGCCAATGCACTTGCTTTTGGAACAAATTGATATTGAGATGATTTGAGCATTTGTTCTTGTGCCTCTAAATTTTGTTCTATTGCTAAGAGATCTTTTCTGCTTGAGCTCATTTCTATAACATCTTGCTCATCATAGTTACTCATGACAAGTTTCTCTGTTGGTATAAGAACATCTTTAGATTCTTTTCCAGTTAAATAGTTCAAATAGTCTGATGAATTGAGCAAATTGCTTTTCGCTATTAGCAGATTGTTTTTGACTTCATTATACCTCACTTCAACATTGATTACATCGGCATATTGAATTAAGCCCTGATCGAATTGATTTTTGGTTATTTTTAAATTCTCTTCGCCTGTTTCCAAAGCTTTTTCAATAACTTCTTGTTGTTTGTAAGCCAACTGCAGTTGCATATAGGCTTTTTCAATTTCCAACAGCAAATATTCTTTTGACCTTTCGTTTTCAAGTTCAACAGCTTCCATTTTACTTTTAGCCGCCTTTTTCATTTTCCAGCCGTCCAGATGGAAAATGGGTTGCATCAATTCTATTTTCGTATTGAAGTTTTCCTGGTTTCCTGGATCATTTAATCTGTCTGGATTAAAATCTTCCACCGAAACAGACTTTTGCAATAACTTAAATCCAAAGGCTTGAAGTGGGTTGTTGGTTGAAACACTTGTGTTAGATAAAACTAATGAGGGTAGGAATGCAGCATTTGCCTGTTCTTGTTCAGCCTGGGCAACAGCATAACTCTGTTCATTCATCCTTAACTCATAGTTGTTCTGAATAGCTAAAGATTTCGCTTGCTCAAGACTAATGGGCTCTGCATTTTGTGCGATTCCATTTTTTAAACTAAATAGGATTAGGAAGATTGACAATCCTAATAAGAGCTTATCACAGTTAAATTTCATTTGGTTATTAAATTAAAAATTCTCTGCAAAAGTATCTTGCTATCTACGTAGCCTGCGTAACTTAGATTACAGAGTTCTAATTTAAAACCGCTATGGTCGTTCAGCCTATGTTTTTATTGCTTTTGCTTCTCATTTTCATATTCAATATTTCTACACCAAGAGAAAATGTGATGGCAAAATAGAGGTAGCCTTTAGGTATCGCACCTACCTCTTGTCCGAAAACCACTGCATGTGAAATATGTGCACTTTCTGTTACCAGCATAAAGCCGATTAAAATCAAAAATGAAAGTGCCAACATTTGAATACTTGGATGTTTATTGACGAACTGACCAATAGGCATGGCAAAAATCATCATAATTAAAATCGAAATAATAACTGCAACAATCATGATCACTAATGCCCCATGAATACCATTGGTCATACCCACAGCTGTAAGCACCGAATCGAAACTAAAAACAATATCAATTAAGACGATTTGAATAATTACTGATAGCATTGTAGAAGTTCCATTTTTCTTTGTTATTTCTTCATCTGGGCCATTTCCTTCTACTTTGGTATGAATTTCGTGTGTACTTTTGTACAACAAAAAGAGACCACCGGCAAAAAGAATCAAACTCTGACCTGAAACATTCGCTTTTAACCAATTCCAATCTAGATGAAATAAGGAGTCTTTCATTGCAATGAGATAAGTAACGCCCATCAATAACAAGATTCTAAAGACCATTGCGAGTAAAAGACCAATATTCGTCGCCTTTTTTATTTTGTTCTCGGGTAATTTTCCTGCAGTAATAGAGATGAAAATAATATTATCTATACCTAAAATAATTTCTAAAAAGGTAAGTGTGACAAGTGCTCCCCAGGTTTCGGGATGAGAGAATAGTTCCATTTTTTATGGGTTAAAAGATTATTCTTCTAATTTTACAGCAGTGCCCTCTTGTTTAAAATTGGATCCTTTAAAATAGGCTTTGAAAGTATATTCCTTATTTTTTATCCCTGTAATTTTAACGTGAAAAGGAGTGCTGTCTAACAAGCTTTTAGGATTCTTTTTGAGTAATATATATTCAAAATCGTTTTTCCAATCAATGTAAAAAGTATCACGAACTCCCTCGGTCAATTCAATTTGCAAAGAATCATTTCGCACAGCAATAGAACTGATTTCGCTCTCTTTAAGGAGTGTTTTGTATTTCCCGGTTTTAAACGAATCTATATTTGTAGATTCAGATTTACATCCAACTAACTGAAAAAAAATAAAACAAAACAAGAGAGTTGTGATTCGCATGATTTAAAATGACAGTCCTGTATAATTGCTCGGACTAATATTTTTTAGTTCTTTCTTTAATTCATCAGAAATAACAAGACTATCAATAAAAGCAGCAATAGATTCTTTGTTAATTTTTTGATTGGTTCTTGTCAAGCCTTTGAGCGCTTCGTATGGGTTTGGATAACCCTCTCTTCGCAAAATAGTTTGAATTGCTTCAGCTACAACGGCCCAATTCGCCTCTAAATCATCTGCAAAAGCAGTTTCATTGAGCAGTAATTTACCCAAGCCCTTTTTGGTGGATAAAAACCCTATTAGTGAATGGGCAAATGGAACTCCAATATTTCTTAAGACCGTTGAATCAGTCAAGTCTCTTTGCAATCGAGAAATAGGCAATTTAGCAGAAAGATGTTCGAAAATAGCATTGGCTATACCTAAATTTCCTTCACTATTTTCAAAATCTATGGGATTAACCTTGTGCGGCATTGCCGATGACCCAACTTCACCTGCCTTAATTTTTTGTTTAAAATAATTCATGGAAATGTATTGCCAAACATCTCGATCTAAATCTATCAAGATAGAGTTAATTCGTTTCAGTCCGTCAAAGAAAGCAGCCATATGATCATAATGCTCAATTTGAGTAGTGGGGAATGAGTGATGCAAGCCTAAGGCATTGACAACAAAATTTTGTCCAAAAACGCGCCAATTTATTTCCGGATAGGCAATTTGATGTGCATTGTAATTACCGGTTGCACCTCCAAATTTGGCGGCAAATGGGACCTGTAAGATGAGTTTTCTTTGCTGCTTAATTCGCTCTACGAAAACGTAAATTTCTTTACCCAAAAGGGTAGGGGATGCCGGCTGCCCATGCGTTTTTGCTAACATAGGTATGGCTTTCCATTCCTGCGCAAGCTCTGCCAGTTTCTGTTCTAAATTCTCTAATTCCGGAAGGTAAACTTCATAGAAGGCCTCCTTTAACAAAAGAGGAATAGCCGTATTATTGATATCCTGAGAAGTTAGTCCAAAATGAATGAATTCTTTATAGTCTCCTAATTTTAAGGTGTCAAATTTTTCTTTGATAAAATATTCAACAGCCTTTACGTCATGGTTAGTTACCTTTTCTATTTCCTTGATCTTAAGTGCATCATCAAAACCAAATTGCAGGTAGATTTCACGCAGTTTTTGAAAGTTTTTGCGATCGAAGTTAATTAATTGGGGAAGTGGAATCTGACATAAGTTGATAAAATATTCGATCTCCACCTTTACGCGGTACTTTATCAAGGCCTCCTCAGAAAAATAAGGAGCTAAATTTTCTACTTTGTCACGATATCTTCCATCTATCGGAGAAATGGCATTTAGGCTGTTTAAAGTCATTTGTTTCTCTAAAAATTAAACTACAAAATTAGCATTTTTAAATGACTTGAATTGGTTTGTCAAATCTTAATCTTACTCATTAATTTAGCTCTTTTTCTATTTTTTGAAGAATTTTTCTTGCCTGACTGACATAGCCATTGGATTTTGATGAAATATCTTTTTGTAGAACCTCTTTCAAATTCTCTTTGATCCAGGTGTATTCGTCAGAGCAGCTATAAAGCGAATCCATTGCAAATACTTGTGTTGCGGTTTTCTTGTCTGAAATTAACCAGTTGAAACTAGCTTCTATGATTTTTTCTTTTTGCTCTGTTGTCAAAAGAAATTTGGGTTGATTTTTTCTTTCTTTTTCCACAAGACCCCGACAAATTTTGGCGATTGGTCTTAAAGCACTTTCATTTTTTATTGAATCAAGTTTACTGCACCAGGTACTGAGATGAGGGATAATTATAGTGGGTTTGGTCAAAAAAACAAGTTCTAAGGTCCATGCAGCTTGCACATGAAATTCAGCGGATGAATCTAATGTCAATTGAACTAATTCTTCAATGAGCTCGGAATTTTGCAGAACTTCAATAGCCGCTGTATCTCTATATTTCCTTTCCGCATTTCTTATTTGTGATAATATTGACTCAAGTCTGGTCATCTTTATTTTTTTTATCATTTTTCCTGGGAGATAACTTATAGATTAAATAACCAAATCCAACCAAAAAATGAAGAATGACAATGACCATTACAGTGTAATACCAAAAATCTGAACTTCCCATAACTATCAATTCATATCGAGATTCTTATCAAAATTAGGAAAAAATGTTACTTTTAACTCCGCTATGAATGTAACATAGCGCACTTTGTTGATAAATTTGATTAGTTGATATGGAAAAAGGAATTAAAATTGTCTTTTTGTTAATTGTTTTTTTGATTATTCATCCGGTTTTTTCTCAAGGAGAGGTAAATCAGTTGAACAAAAATGGGGAGCGCGAAGGTGTATGGGAAAAATATTATGATAATAATCGACTGAGATATAGAGGAACATTTAAAAATGGTAGGGAAGTGGGAACATTTAAATACTATTCTGCAGCTTCTTCGGATCATCCGGTAATTATCAAAGAATTTGATGCTAATTCAGATTTGGCAGATGTTAAATTTTATACTGAGGCAGGGGTTTTGGAAAGTGAGGGTCAAATGAAAGGTAAAGATAGAGTTGGAAAATGGATTTTTTATCATACTGATGGAAAATCGGTCATGAGTGAAGAAAACTATGTAAATGGAAAATTGGATGGTACTTATAAAACTTATTTTCAAGATGGTTCTCCCACAGAAATCGCAAACTATAAAAATGGTTTACTGGACGGTAATTATAAGAAATATGCGATCAAAGGACATTTGATTTACGATTTTAACTACAAAAATGGCAAACTAAATGGTTTAGCCACCTATTATTCAAGGCGAACTGGAGATCTCATAAAAAAAGGTCCGTTTAAAGATGATGAGCGTGTAGGTACTTGGGAAAATTACGTGGATGGCGAATTAGTGAGTACAGAACAACCTGCCATTAAACCCAAAAAAGAAGATTGAGGTATTAGCCTACTTTTTATAATGTGGGGATTGTTTTATCTTTGCACGCTCAAAAATCAATGTTATGAAAAGAGTGATTGTTGGATTGTCCGGAGGAGTTGATTCAAGCGTTGCAGCCTATTTATTGAAACAGCAAGGTTATGAAGTCATAGGCCTTTTCATGAAAAATTGGCATGATGATTCTGTGACCATATCGAAAGAATGCCCTTGGTTGGAAGATAGTAATGATGCCATGCTTGTGGCAGATAAATTGGGAATTCCTTTTCAGGTTGTCGATCTAAGTGAGGAATATAAGGAGCGAATTGTAGACTACATGTTCAGAGAGTACGAACAAGGAAGAACGCCAAATCCGGATGTGCTGTGCAATCGCGAAATAAAGTTTGATGTTTTTATGAAAATTGCTCTCGATTTAGGAGCAGATTTTGTTGCCACGGGCCATTATTGCAGAAAGGATGTTTTTGAAAAGGAAAGTAAGAATGTCTATCGTTTACTTTCGGGTGTGGATGAAAATAAAGATCAGTCCTATTTTTTGTGTCAGCTTTCTCAGGAGCAGTTGGCCAAATCTTTATTTCCTATTGGCGAGTTAAAAAAAGATGAAGTTAGAAAGATCGCCGCTGAACAAGAGCTTATTACAGCTGATAAAAAAGATTCACAAGGATTGTGTTTTATCGGTAAAGTTCGGCTTCCTGAATTTTTGCAACAAAAATTAAGTCCTAAAGAAGGTTTGATCGTGCAAATTCCCGACGAGGATAAATTTTACGCCACAGAATCACCGGTATTTGGAAATCAGGAAGAAAAATTATCTTTTTTTGCCTCAAAGCACAAGTATAATTTGCAGGATGGTAAAGTAGTTGGAAAGCATCAGGGTGCACATTATTTTACAAAAGGTCAACGAAAAGGTTTAGCTGTGGGTGGAACAATAGAGCCACTTTTTGTTATTGATACTGACGTTGAAACCAATGTTATCTATACAGGTGAGGGTAAAAATCATCGAGGCTTATATCGAAACGTTCTCTTCGTACAAAAGGATGATATTCATTGGGTGAGAGAAGACCTCAGATTAGAAATTGGTGAATCACTTAAAGTTTTAGCCAGAATTCGATACCGCCAAAAATTACAAAAAGCAGAATTATATCGAACGGAAAAGGGAATGTATGTTTCCTTCGAAAATCCTCAATCTGCCATTACAGAAGGGCAGTTCGTCGCATGGTATTTAGATGATGAATTAGTCGGATCAGGTGTAATCAATTAAGATATGTACAGTCGTATTACTTCTTTGTTTGAAATAAAATATCCGATCATTCAGGCAGGAATGGTTTGGGTAAGTGGTTATAAACTGGCAGCGGCTGTGAGTAATGCGGGTGGATTGGGTTTAATTGGCGCTGGTTCTATGTATCCGGATGTATTGCAGTATCACCTTCAGCAATGCAAAAAATCAACAAATAAACCATTTGGTGTAAATATCCCACTGTTTTATCCTGATTTGGAAGAGATCATAGAAATAATCTTTAAAGAAAAGATCAAGATCGTTTTCACCTCTGCAGGAAATCCAAAATTGTACACGCAAAGATTTAAAAATGAAGGAATTACCGTGGTTCAAGTAGTAAGTAGTGTTAAGTTTGCCCAAAAATCTGAAGAGGCTGGTGTCGATGCTATTGTGGCTGAAGGATTTGAGGCAGGAGGACATAATGGAAGAGAAGAGTCAACTACTTTTACCCTGATCCCTATGGTAAAAGAAAAAATTGAAGTCCCTTTGATCGCTGCAGGAGGAATTGCAACGGGATCAGGAATGATGGCGGCAATGGCTTTAGGAGCCGAAGGTGTTCAAATTGGAAGCAGATTTGTTGCTTCAGAGGAATCTTCTGCACATCAGAATTTCAAAAATAGGGTAGTAGAAACTGCTGATGGAGGGACGGATTTGACACTAAAGGAATTAACTCCTGTAAGACTAATCAAGAACGAATTTTATCAAAATGTTCAAAAGCTTTATCAAGGGGGGGGTAGCGTTGAGGAATTGAAAAATTTACTCGGAAGAGCAAGAGCCAAAAAAGGAATGTTTGAAGGCGATTTAGTGGAAGGTGAACTAGAAATTGGACAAATTGCCGGACTTATTCATAACATCAAACCAGCTGGTGAAATAGTTAAAGAAATTATTGATGACTTTGACCTGATCAGAAAAAGAATTTCGAATTTGCCTGGCTTCTAATATTAATTTTGTGCCGACCCTACATTTTTTTGCTTTCTTCTATACTCATCCAATAATTTCCTGTTGAATTCGTACTCGGCATGATGCAATTGCAAAATTTTCTTAGAAGTAAGAATGGGTTTTAGATCCTTATAAAGTGCTTTTTTTAAAGAAAGCATTTCTTCTTCATTGTCCATTAAACGTTTTAAATAGACTTCGGCTTCTTTATCTGAAATCGAATCAAAACCGCCCTTTTTATAAATGTCATTTTTTACAGTTTTAGAGCTTTTAACTTTGATCGAATGTACTTTTTCTTCAAATGCATTGTAAATTGGCCAGAACTTTTCGGCTTCACTTTTACTTAAAGTTAATTGCTCTGTTAAATAGGCAGTTTTAAAAGCTTTTAATTTTTCGTGTTTATTTTCCTGACTAATAACAGCCAAAGGAAATAATAAAACGATAAAAATGGTTAGGGTTCTTATTTTCATGGTTCTTCTTGAATAATAATATCTTCTAAATCTTCTTGTGCTAAATAATCTGCAATTTCACCGTTAAAGTTAAATGAGGTGAGATTGAGCGTTAAATCATCATAGGTCTCGACAATTTCTGAACTTGTCAAAACTCCGGCATTGTCATCTAACCAATTTTCCAAATCTTCCATACTAATTTCAACCTGTACATCGCCGCTTTTGTCTAAACTCAATAAGTTACCAAGTCCCAAAAGGATCAAAAGAGAAGCCGCTATTGCTGTCAATTGAAACATTCTAGATCTCAGTAAATTAGTATAGATTTTTGTTTTTGGTAGTTGGGCTTCAAAATTCTCTAAATAATTTTCAGGAGTTTTGAAACCATTATTTTGGGAAGATTTTTTAAGTAAATCTAAGGGATGAAGTTCTGTCGATTCAAAATAATTTTCAGGGACTAGGAATCCTGATTTTTTTGGCAATAAAAATTTTTCTTTACTGTACGTCATAGAAGATTTAAGCTCAAAATTCTGAAAATAATTTTCAGGAACTTTAAACCCTTGCTTTTCTACTTTTAATGATCTCAATATGTCAGCTCCGGATTTACTCATTCTTCAAAGTATTTTTCTATTTTTTTTCGAGCTTGATGGTACGAAGCTTTTAAAGCTCCTACTGAAGTACCTAATATTTCACTCATTTCCTCGTATTTCACTTCGTCAAAATAGCGCATATTAAAAACAATTTGTTGTTTTTGAGGTAAATGAGCTATCGCTTTTTGCAACTTAATTTGTAACTCATCACCATCGAAATAGGGGTCTTCTTCCAATTGTTCTACCCTTTTCATTTGCAGCATTTCCGGACTTGTATTGACCATTCTTGCTTTTGTATTTAAAAAGTTGATGGCCTCATTTGTAGCTATTCTATACATCCAAGAAAAAATTTTACTTTCTCCTTTAAAATTGGCAATACTTTTAAAAACCTTTAAAAATGTATTTTGCAATACATCATCTGCATCATCATGATTAATCACAATCTTTCGGATATGCCAATACAGACGCTCTTTATGCGTTTCTACCAGGTCTTTAAATGCCAGCTCTTGTGTACCAATGTTTTTGAGCCGTTCTACCAATAAAGCTTCTTCCAAAACTACTGTTTCATATTATGACCCTAATTTGGTCAAAAGGTTTAAACCATCAAAGTTAAAAAAATGAAATTTGATTAAAGAGACATACTCACTTTAACATTTAAAATACGCGGACTTAGATAATTAGGAACTGCAAAAGATTGATTTGATGACACGTCTGTGACCCAGGTATTGCTTATTGTATTTTGTGCATCGAACATGTTAAAGACTTCTATTCCCGCTGAAAGCGACTTAAAACTTTTTAACCAAGGTTCTTTGGAGGGTGTATTTATGTCCTTGAAAACATAGGAAACACCCAAATCGGCTCTAAAATAATCCTTTAATCTATTTTGATAGTCATACGGATCTGCATAACTCGGTGAACCACCAGGTACACCTGTATTATAAACAGTATTTAAATACATTTTAATATTAGGAATGGCCGGAATATAATCCTGAAAAAGTAGAGCAAATTTTAAACGCTGATCTGTGGGCCTTGAAATATATCCTCTATTTTCTATGTTTTCTTCGGTTCGTAAATAGCCAAAACTAAACCAGGACTCAGTTCCTTCTACGAACTCTCCGTTCAATCTTATTTCAAATCCGGCGGCATAGGCATTGGCGTTATTTTTTGCTCTATAACGTATCCTTACATTGTCTATGGTAAATGGATTTACATCGGTTAATTTTTTATAAAATGCCTCAGTTGACAGTTTAAAAGGTCTGTTCCACATGTCGAAACTGTAATCATTCCCCAAAACAATTTGAACAGATTTTTGGGCTTTCACCTCGGGATGCACCATACCTAATGAATCCCTCATTTCTCTGTAAAAAGGAGGTTGCTGGTAAAGGCCACCTGAAATTCTAAACAGCATATCTCTTTTCCAACTTGGTTTCCAGGCTAATTGAGCTCTAGGGCTAAAAACGGTCTGACTAACTTCTGGAAGTTCTTTCCCTGACACCACCCAATGCTGAGCTCGAACGCCTATATTGTACCAAAATCTTTGATCCTGAATAAAAAATTGATCGCTAATTTGAGTAAAACCTAAAATCCTTTTAGTATTCACATCGTTAAAAGCTCTGACATTTTGAAAGGGAATAATTGGGGTTGTATAAGGGATATAGGGTTCGTTATTTCCGGGATAACGATTAGGTGGTCTCACAGCAAAACCGGCTGAATCAATCATTTGCCATTCGATGACTCGATCTTTAAAATCTTCATTCTGATACTTTAATCCAAATTCCAAAAGCCGATTGCTCTTTTTGTAATTCAATTTTGCCTGAAAATTAGAAATTTTTGCTTCGAGTTCATTTCTTGCATGATCTTGTTGAATGCCAATTGATTGAATAAAATCTGCATTTCCAAAATCATCTGAGCCTAGATCAGTGTTAACATTTCCAATACCATAAGCTGCAATTATATCGTAATATTCTTGCTCGCGCGTATAATAAGTCGATCCGGTAAGCTCTAAAGAAAGTGTTTGATTGAAAGCATAAGTACCCTTTAAGGCACCTGAAATTGTCTGGTAATGATCTTCCTCTTTTCCTTCATAATCCACAATTACCGATACAGGATTTAAGACAGTTCCGAAATTTGTTTTTCTTGTAAAAGGGGTGAAATTATAATCGTTCAAACCGGCTGTGCCCAAAAATTCCATTGAAAACTTGTCAGAAAAACGGTAGGTTAAAAAAGATTGAATATCTGTAAAAGACGGATTAAAATTGGAGCGTGTGTCGTTTTGATCTACAAATAAACTATTGTTTCTGTATCTGGCTCCAACCATTATTTGCATTTTATTATTGAGGGCAAGGCCTTCAACAGTTGCTCCAAAACCCAACAAGCTGGCGTCAAATTGAAGTCCAAATGTTTCAGGCTTCCGGTAGGTGATATCTAGAACAGAAGACAACTTATCGCCGTATTTTGCTTGGAAACCACCAGCGGAAAATTTTACATTTTGAGTCATTTGCGGATTCACTATACTTAGACCTTCTTGTTGTCCCGATCGCACTAAAAAAGGTTTATAAACCTCAATGCCATTAATGTATATAAGGTTTTCATCAAAACTTCCTCCCCGCACATTGTATTGCGTGCTCAATTCATTGTTAAAATTTACACCGGGCAAAGTCTTTAAAATACTCTCAACACCTTGATTCGCGCCTGGAATGTTTTTGATTGTCTGTGTTTTTACTGTGACGTTTCCCTGAACTTCATTGCTCTGATCTTTTATGAGCACTTCCTTCATCTCTTCAGGTTTCGATTTTAGAACAGGTGAAAAATCGATCACTTCTCCGCTTCGCAGTCTAAATTCGAACTGGAGTTTTTCAAAGGCAACATGACTAAAATTTAATTTTATTGAGACATTCGAAGGAACCGTAATTTCGTAAAAACCATCATTATTGGTAACCACACCTTTTGACCGATAAAAAACAGACACATTTTCTATAGGCTCATTGTTTTCATCTAAAACAAAACCTTTTATAAGCGCATTTTGAGCCCAGTTTTCAAAAAAGAATAAAGTAAAGATAGATATAAGCGCAATTTTCGTTTTCAAGTCTAATCCTTTTTTGTGAATGTGGCGTTAAAGGTAGCCGAATTATTCACATTGTCATTTACCTTAAGGACCAAATTATAATTGTCCTCATCCCAGGTTCTGTCGTTTACATCGTAAACAAGTCTCCCTGTTTTTGGATCGTATTCAAAGAGCGCAAATTTTCCGTTAATTTCACCTCTGTAGGATTTAATCCCCGAGTCTTTGTCCGAAATTTTAAAAACGATTGAATTTTGTTTGTTAAGTACCTGCTGATCCTTGATATTGACCGGCGTAATGACCGGTGGATCTTTATCTTGCATTAACTTATAATCACCTAATTCATTGTTTTTGGCTGTGATCCAATCACCTTTTCGATAAGATTTTTGGTAATAAAATTTGTTGTAGTTCTTTCTTGCAATATATATCTGCTTTAGATCTTCCTCACTGAATTTCTTAATGTTAAAAGACATGGTAAAATTACCATGTATGGCAACAGAAGAATTGTGAAAACTGGCAACACCATCTCGATAGGAATAATCGAAAAAAAGATCTTTGTAAAAAATATCCTTAGGAAAATAGGCTTTCACTAAACTATCATTGATTTCATTTTGTTTAGCATATTGAAAGTAGTATGGCGTAATATTTTCTTTTTTAGTTCTTACGATGGTGTCTTTTTTTCCGATGATTTTTAATAAAAGATCGGTTTGATTTCCTTTGTAATCAAAAGCAGATATTTTAACCTGATATTCTGTACTGTCTTTAATGAAAAGATAGCCGTCTTTCACCAAGTTTTTATAAACACTTAGCTTAGTATTGGGTTCTTTAAAGCATTTGATAATTCGTTGCTTTTTTTGATTATATCTTTCATAGTCAAAAAAGTTATTTATATATCTCGACTCGGCAAACGAAAATGAATTTACCGTATACTGAAACACTTTTTTATTATTGACTTCCAATTGTAGATCATAAATACCGTTGTTATTAATAGCCCCGTCTTGCCTGTCTGTTACATTCACCCCTAAACCGATAATTCCATAGGCATAAATGGTATTTGCATCCAGATTGCCCAAATTATTGGATTTTAATACTAGATCGATGTTATCGCTGATTTGATTCACATGGGAAGTATCGTTTAAGGCATAGGCCACTGCATTTTTAAATATTGGTGATTTGTGGTCAGGGATATCAATTCCGAAAAGCAAGGGATTGTGGGGGTCTGCCTTCGAATTTCGAATTTCATAGTGCAAGTGAGGTCCACCTGAGCTTCCGCTATTGCCGCTATAAGCGATTAATTCACCTTTGTTTACTTTGAGTTCATTTGATTTTGGATATAGCTGAATCTCATAGCTTTCTTTGGCGTATTGTTGTTGCTTTACATATGTTTGAATATCGGGTGAAAACTCTTTTAAATGTCCATAAACTGTAGTATATCCGTTAGGATGAGTTACGTAAAGTGCCTTTCCATAACTCCAGTGAGCCACATTTATTCTGGAAACATATCCATCTGCCGAGGCCACAACTTTTTGTCCTACAACTTGTTGAGTTTTAATATCCAGGCCACCGTGAAAATGATTCGATCTAAGTTCACCGAAGGTACCTGAAAGTACCAACGGAATCTCTAAAGGATTGATGAAATAGTCTTTTGGATAGCTTTGTTGACCAAAACTATGGTACCAGAAAAGGACGATAAATAAAACGAGGGAGAGTTGTTTAGTCATAATTTGCGCTAAATTAGTAATTAGCGAGTAAAAGAAAAAATAATTATTTAGTACTCTGATAAACAATTAATTAGTGGTATTTTTTTGTTAAATAGACAAAAGAGTTGTATTATTTAAAATGGTATATTAACTTTGTTGCATATGTTAGATTCTTTGGTTTGATGAATAATTTATCACAATCAGTTGATTTACTGGAAGTCAATCTTTCAAAACTACTGTCAAAGTACAGTACTTTGCGACAATCTTTACAAGATTTGTTGAAGGAGAAAGAAAGTTTACAATTAAAAATTTCTGAGCAGGAAAAGGAAATTTCTGATCTAGAAGAAAAATTAGAAACATCGAGAATTGCAAATGCAATAGTAGGCAGCAAAGAAGATAAGCATGTGACCAAACTGAAAATAAACACCTTGGTTAGAGAAATAGATAAATGTATTGCCCAATTAAGTGAATGAAGTTATTATGGACGATAAGCTTAGGATAAAGGTGACAATTGGAGATAGGGTTTATCCGTTGACGATAAAAAATGAGAATGAAGAAGAAGGGGTGCGAAAAGCTGTTAAAAAGATTAATGAACTCGTAAAGAAATTTGAGCAGAATTATGAAATAAGAGATAAACAAGATGTTTTGGCGATGTGTGCTCTTCAATTTGCAGCTATGAGTGAAGTGAAAAGTATACATAAGGGTCAAGATACCGTTTATGTCGAAAATAAATTGGATGAGCTGAATAAGGTTTTAGCTGATCATTTATAGTAAGTTCTTAAAATACAACAATACTGCCTACATTAGTTATTTGTTTGGAAAACTCAACACGATCAATTTAAAAAGGGTGAGTCAAAAGTGCTAAAGCGCGCCATTTTATGGATACTTGAATACTTTGTTAACCCTAAACTTGTATTAATGGAGTTTTATAAACCCCAGGCTAATGTGGGCTTTTTTTATACTTAATAATCAAAAAATGGAAACAATAATAGTTGGTATTATCGCACTGGGTTTAGGCTTTTTAATAGCCAAGCTCATCGAAAAAAATAGGGCATCTAATACTTTAAAAAACGTAAAAGAACAAGCAGCAACAATTCTTAAGGAGGCCAATATCGAAGCTGAGGGGATTAAGAAAGATAAGATCTTACAGGCCAAGGAAAAATTTATTGAATTAAAGGCAGAGCATGAAAAAGTAATCATTTCACGTGATAAAAAGATCAGCGATGCAGAAAAGAGAATTCGAGATAAAGAATCAATGGTTTCTCAGGAATTAGATAAAAGTAAGCGTTTTACCAGATCGTTAGAGGACAAAGAAAAATCACTTCAACAAAGATTGGAATTTATCGAAAAGAGACAATCCGAAATAGAAAAATTACATAAGAACCAAGTATTACAATTGGAAACCATTTCAGGATTATCTGCTGAAGAGGCCAAAAAGGAGCTGTTGGAAACTTTGAAGGATGAGGCAAAATCAGATGCGATGTCTTATATTCAAGATACTCTGGAAGAGGCCAAACTGACTGCCCAGCAAGAGTCTAAAAAAGTAATTCTAAATACAATTCAGCGCATTGGAGTAGAGCAGACCATAGATAATTGCGTGTCGGTTTTTAACTTGGACAGTGATGAGGTAAAGGGTAGAATTATTGGTAGAGAGGGCCGAAATATTAGAACCTTAGAATCTACTACCGGGGTCGAGATCATTGTAGACGATACACCTGAAGCCATTATTTTATCTTGCTTTGATCCAGTTAGGAGGGAGATCGCAAGGTTGGCGCTGCATAAACTTGTAACTGATGGACGGATACACCCGGCAAGAATTGAGGAGGTGGTAGCCAAAACAACCAAAGAAGTAGAGCAAGAAATCATTGAAATAGGAAAAAGAACCGTCATTGATCTAGGAATAAACGGATTACATCCTGAGTTGATCAAGACAGTCGGTAGAATGAAATATCGCTCTAGTTATGGTCAGAACTTATTGCAACACTCGAGAGAGGTTGCAAACCTTTGCTCGGTGATGGCGGCTGAATTAGGATTAAATCCAAAAATTGCCAAAAGAGCCGGACTTTTGCACGATATAGGTAAAGTACCTGATACGGATACAGAACTGCCACACGCAATCCTAGGTATGGAGTGGGCTGAAAAATTTGGAGAAAAACCGGATGTGTGCAATGCGATTGGTGCACACCATGATGAAATTGAAATGAAATCGCTTTATGCACCTATCGTTCAAATATGCGATGCTATTTCTGGTGCAAGACCTGGTGCGCGCAGACAAGTTGTCGATTCTTATATTCAGCGTTTAAAAGAATTAGAAGACCTCGCTTTTAGTTTCCAAGGGGTTCAAAAAGCATATGCCATTCAAGCAGGTCGTGAATTGAGGGTGATTGTTGAAAGTGAAAGAGTAGATGATGCTAAAGCTGCTGAACTGTCTTTTAGTATTTCTCAAAAAATTCAAAATGAAATGACCTATCCGGGACAAGTTAAAATCACGGTCATAAGAGAAACGAGGGTTGTAAACGTGGCTAAATAGGTTTATTCCAACATCAATTCAATAAAGTCATAGTAGACTTGAGTTCCCTGATAAAGTGATTTAATGGCGATATTCTCATCAACATTGTGAATGGTTTCCACTTCATCTCTTGAAAAGTATACGGGTATAGTAGCATAACATGGAATGCCTTTTTCCCTAAAAACCCCCAGATCATTTAGATTAGGCATAATTAGTGAAATGACTTCTGCTCCTGCATAATTCAATTTGATGGCTTTTTTGAGATTTTGATAATAGATGTTCTGCTTACCTGAAGGAAAAGTTCTGGCAGTTTGTTCTATGATTTTAACTGAAATAGAATCGTTTTTTAATCTTTTCTTAATGTCTTTGATAAATTTATCTTCATCTGTTTCCGGTAATAATCTACAATCCAGATAAGCTTCAATTGAATTTGGGATTTTGTTATACGTATCATTGTCAGAGTATACATTGGTAAGAGTCAGGGTATTGGAATAAATAGCAGATAATTCTGGATGTGCTCTTATCTGTTTGGCCAAAAAAGGTTTAAAAAATTTTGGATGTGAAAGAACCAATTTTTCGATTCCTTTTTTATGCTCACCTAGTGATTTTAAAAATTCAATATTGATATCATTAAAAATGATTTTTTGCTTTTTGCTGACAAGATTGTCAAGGGCCTTCACCATGTCCTTATTGGCATAATGATGCGGAGTTACACTGGCATGGCCTGCTGTTTCGATGTTCAGTTTTAGATTTAACCACAGTGTTCTTTTATGGACAAGTGAAATACCAAAAACATCATGATTAAATTCACCGCCTAAAATTGAACTTAATTCCGAAGGGCCCTCACCGATAACTACAACAGGATTAAGCAAGTCCAAATAGTTTTGCACTACAAAATTAGCACCCCCCTCGCATTGATTTTCTTCGCATGAAACACTTAAAAAAGTTACATTGTAATTTGTATCTGCCTTATTGATTAATTTATGAGCCTGAAGTACGGCCCCTAACTGCATTACGGCGGCTCCCTTGTTATCAATAGCCCCTCTTCCATAGACATGTCCATTTTCAATTTTGCCCGAATAAGGTCCAAATTTAGAACCTTCACTTTCCATTACCACATCTATATGATTGAGAAAAACGATGTTCGGTTTTCCTAGTTCAAGTGGTTGCAGAGAAGCCGCAAAATTATAGTTGCCATTTTCTGTTCCAAAATCTGTGATTAAAAGACCATTCTCTTTACAAACTGTTTTCAAAAACTCTCCAGCTTCTTTTTCTTCACCACTAACAGAGGGAATTTGAATATATTTTTGCAGTAAAACTTCCAATGGGGTTGTTTCGCTATTTAATTCAAGATAACTATAGGTAGATTTTTGAGAAAAGCCTGAAGAAATTTGAAATACAACTAAAAGAATGAGAAATCGAAATTTCATTTCCAAACTATTTTACATCAAAGTTAATACAAATTATAAGGATTCTATTTGAGACCAATTTATTTTGCTAAATTTAATTTAAATTTTTACTTCTACGATACATGGAGCAACTGATTAGTGTAATTTTAGGTATTTCATTGGCGTCAGCCGTTGGTTTTCGAGTTTTTATTCCCTTTTTAATTGTTAGTCTTGCAGCTCATTTTGGTTATTTTGATTTAAATGATAATTGGCAGTGGATTGGTGGAATACCCGCAATCTTGACATTTGCTATAGCAACCATTGTAGAAATATTCGCTTATTTTATTCCCTTTGTAGACAACTTATTAGATACCATTGCTGTTCCCATAGCCGGCCTTGCCGGTTCTGTGATCATGCTTTCAACAATTGGTGAATTTGACCCATTGATTACCTATTCTTTGGCTATTTTAGCTGGTGGTGGAACAGCCGCTCTGGTCAAATCTGCAACTTCAACGTCGAGATTAGCATCTTCAACTGTCACTGCCGGATTAGCAAATCCAATAGTTTCGGCAACAGAATCTGGTCTATCAAGTGTTTTATCGTTGTCTGCCATTTTCGTGCCAATTCTTGCAATTATTCTTGTTATTTCAATCCTTTTTTTGATGTATAAACTCTATGCTAAAACAAAAAAAGTAATTCGATAAATTATAAATTCTTCCCGTTTTCCAACTATTTTTTTGGATATTTGCAGCGTTTTCAAAAATGAACAAAAATTTTGATGAAACCCAATATACCCAAAGGAACTAGAGATTTTGGTCCGGAAGAACTGACCAAAAGAAACTATTTATTTCAGACTATTTCAGGAGTGTTTTTAAAATATGGATTTCAGCCAATAGAAACCCCTAGTTTTGAGAATTCATCTACTTTGTTAGGTAAATATGGTGAGGAAGGGGATCGACTCATTTTTAAAATTTTGAATTCGGGGGAATATCTTTCAAAAGTGGAAGAGCAAATACTTATTCAAAAGGATCATTCTAAACTAAGTCCAAAAATTTCAGAAAAAGCACTTCGTTATGATTTGACGGTTCCTTTTGCCCGTTATGTCGTACAACATCAGAATGAAATTACCTTTCCTTTTAAAAGATATCAAATGCAACCCGTTTGGCGTGCAGATCGCCCTCAAAAAGGAAGATTCAGAGAGTTTTTTCAATGCGACGCAGATGTTGTAGGAAGTGATAGCTTATGGCAGGAAGTGGAATTTGTGCAGTTGTATGACGATGTTTTTAAAGAACTTAAGCTGCCCGTTACGATCAAACTCAACAATAGAAAAATTTTAGCAGGTATCGCTGAATTAATGGGAGAATCGGACAGGTTAATTGATTTTACTGTCGCACTTGATAAACTGGATAAGATAGGTATTGAAAATGTCATTGAAGAAATGTCAGACAGAGGAATTTCGGATTTGGCCATTGAAAAAGTAAGACCTTTATTGGCTCTTCAGGGTGATAATTTTGAAAAATTGGAGCAAATTGATGCTTTGTTGAAAGATTCAAGTATCGGACAAAAAGGCGTTCAAGAGCTGAAATTTGTTTTGCAAAATATTGAACAACTGGGTTTAGAAAGTTCGGAATTAGTGCTCGATATTACTTTGGCCAGAGGATTGAATTATTATACCGGAGCAATTTTCGAGGTGCAGGCAAAAAATGTTGAAATGGGCTCTGTTGGCGGAGGAGGAAGGTATGATGACTTAACAGGGATTTTTGGTATGAAAGGAACTAGCGGTGTAGGGATCTCTTTTGGTTTGGATAGGATTTATTTGGTCATGGAGGAACTTGGCTTGTTCAAAAAAGTTTTAATGCCTAAACCGAAGGTTTTGTTTGTGAATTTCGGAAATGAAGAAGCTTTGTATAGTTTAAAAGCGATAAAAAAATTGCGTGCTCTTGGCATATCTGCCGAAATATTTCCCGATGCTGATAAGCTTAAAAAACAGCTGAACTACGCCAATAAAAGAGAAATCGAATTTGTTGTGATGGCCGGTGTGGAAGAAATTAAAAAAGGAATATATACCCTTAAAAATATGATATTAGGCGATCAAATGAATTGCACTTTGGATGTTTTGGCTATGAAACTAGGAAATAAATAAAATTTCCGCATTTAGTTGTATTTTTGTCCGCTAAAGCAAAGATTTCTCAATCTTATAACATGATTAAAATGATAGACGAAATAGGAGATGATCACATTTCTACTTCCGCAAAAACTCCCTTAAGAGAGGATGCTTTTAAGCTAAGTAATGCTGAAAAAATAAAATCAATAGAAAAGAATGTCGCTGAGATTCTCCATACCTTAGGTATGGATTTATCTGATGACAGTTTAAAGGGAACTCCATTACGTGTGGCCAAGATGTATGTGAAGGAAATTTTTTCAGGTTTAAGCCCTGAAACGATGCCTAAACTATCGACTTTCGACAATAATTATAAATATGGCGAAATGTTGGTTGAAAAGAATATTACACTGTATTCTACCTGTGAACATCATTTGCTGCCGATTATCGGCAGAGCTCATATCGCCTATATTTCGAGCGGTAGGGTAATTGGTTTATCAAAAATGAATCGTGTAGTGGAATACTTTGCCAAGAGACCACAGGTTCAAGAAAGATTAAATATGCAAATCGTACAGGCATTAAAGCAGGCTTTGGGAACTGAGGATGTGGCATGTGTAATTGACGCAAAGCATTTGTGTGTTAACTCAAGGGGGATTCAGGATATCGCAAGCAGCACGGTAACAGCAGAATACGGTGGCCAGTTCAGAGAAAATGATATTCTCCGACGTGAATTTCTAGATTATATAAAACTAGATACTACTTTCGAATAAATTTCGAATAAAACAATTTACCGACACTATTTTGTTCAGACCAGCAGCTCTTTTTCCTTGGGATAAGGATAAATAACCAATAGTGCTGCCACTATGATAATATTTTTTAAGATGTATTGCCCCAATAGGGTAAATGCATAAGGTGGTTTTGTAAAAGATAGATCGGAAAACACAAATAGGGGAGTAAACGTAAAGATCATATGGATTATCGCAAATATGATCGTTTGTTTGATGTAATAGTTGAAAATCAATAAAAATCCTATCAGAATTTCCCAAAAGGCGAGTATAAAACAACCCCAATTTTCAGGTAAAATATGTAATGTGAGGCAGTCTACGGTTTCAGTGGCAATTGATTCTGCCGGGCTAAGGTTTGGAAAAAATTTAAGTGCTCCAAACCATAGATAAATGATACCTATGCTTATTCTGAGCAGACTTAACCTTTGCTTCTGAGTTAATTCGATCATTTTCATTTTTATCTTTGTAACATTTGTTACCGATGATAAAAGTATAAATATTTTCTAAATGACGAAATGATTTGCAAAAAAATTACCCTCAAAGTTTACTCAAAAAATCAAGTGTGTTTATGCCATCAGCATAATCAGTTAGCGAGGGTGTTTGTGTTTGGCCAAATGGAACATGGTGTTCTTTATTTTTTCCCACGACACATTGAATTTTTTCTTTGTCTACACTGAGCTTTTTTTGAAGTTCTTGAGCATTATCATAGTACTCATAAAATAGTGTACCAATAGGGGAGGAATATCCGAAGTCTTCTTTCAGAATAAAAAATCCATTTTCGAGTAAAGAAAATTTACTCATCAGATAAACTGCTTTATTGTAGGTATAATTGTTTTCATATTTTTTGTACTCCATCAAGCAGGAATAAGGATAAATCTGCTGAAAAAATGGATCGAAATTGTAATTTTTCGGCACGAACACTTTTGAAACACTCCTGCATCCTAAGCCAAAATACCTAAAAATATCTTCGCCAAGATTTTTTAAATCTTCTTCAGTTTCTTGTCCATTTAGCACCGCAACCGAATTTCGATTTTTTCTTATGATGTTGGGATATTTTCCAAAATAATAATCAAAATAACGAGCAGTATTATTACTCCCGGTGGCAATAACAGCGTCAAATTGATCCATTCTGCCTTTGGTGAAATTAATTTTCCCTTTAAATTCAGGTTCGACAAATTCTAAATATTTTGCAATTTTTGGAAGTAATTCTGAATCGCTTGAAGATTGTTTTACAGTAATTGAATTTCCGGAAATAAGAACTGATAAAAAATCGTGAAAACCCACTAAGGGTATATTTCCAGCAGTGATAACTGCAATATTTTTGTTTTTGCTATTATCGACTGAATATCCGGATGTCCAATTTTTAAGATTTTCGGAGGTTAAAAGGCTAGCCCAGCTCGTAAATGCAAAGAGCATGTTTTCTTCGGTAAACCAGCCATTGTAATGATGAGCATTTTTAACTTCTTCTAAAAAATCTTCAAAGAAAAGTTCGTTACCTATTACAGAATTATTTTTTTCAATCGTATTTTCTGAAAACTGCGCCAGAAATTTGCCCAATTCGCTAAATGCCTCAATTCTCTTTTCTAGTCGCATGAAATATAATTTATGAATGTTATCTTTGTGCTGCAAAAATAATTAAAAAATAGATGGCAATAAAGATTACAGATGAGTGCATCAATTGCGGTGCTTGTGAACCTGAATGTCCGAATAATGCGATTTATGAAGCTTCGGACGATTGGAAGTATAGTCAAGGAACAAATATAAAAGGAATAGTTATCTTACCGGATGGAAAGGAAGTCGATGCGGATGCATTGCAAGAACCGGTTAGTGACGAGTATTATTTTATTGTAACAGATAAATGTACAGAGTGCAAGGGTTTCCATAATGAACCCCAATGTGCAGCTGTTTGTCCGGTAGACTGTTGCGTTCCTGATGACGACCATGTTGAAACCGAAGAGGAACTGCTTGCTAAAAAGAAGTTTTTACATCAGGAATAAAGGTTGAAGGACATTAGCTAAACCCGATTTTAAAGTATATTTGATTAAAAATAAGAAAAATGAGTTTTAAAAAACAAGACATATTAAATGCGTTGAATACGATTAGCGCACCAGGCGAAGGAAAAAGTTTAGTAGAAAGTGAAGCGATCAAGAACATTGTAATTTTTGATAAAGAAGTCATTGTTGATGTAGCTATTTCGAACCCTTCTCTGCAAGCTAAGAAAAAGACAGAAGTGGAAATCATGAAGGTAATTCATGATAAAGTTGATCAAAAAATTGATGTGAAGGTAAATGTCATTGTTGAGAATGCGAAAGTTGAACGCATTGTACCTGAGAAAAAGATTCCCGGAATCAAGAATATTATAGCGGTTGCATCTGGTAAAGGTGGAGTTGGAAAATCAACTGTAACGGCAAATTTAGCGGTGAGCTTGTCAAAAATGGGGTTTTCAGTTGGGATTTTAGATGCGGATGTTTACGGACCTTCGATGCCGATCATGTTCGATGTGATGACGGAGCGTCCATTGGCTGTAAACATTAATGGCCAATCAAAAATGAAACCAATTGAAAATTACGGTGTAAAGATTTTAAGTTTGGGCTTTTTTACAGAGGCAAATCAAGCAGTAATTTGGCGAGGGGCTATGGCCTCCAAAGCTCTGAATCAAATGATATTTGATGCACATTGGGGTGAGCTTGATTTTATGCTAATAGATCTTCCTCCGGGAACTGGTGATATTCATTTGTCGATTGTACAGTCGGTCCCTGTTACAGGAGCTGTCATTGTGAGTACTCCACAAGCGGTAGCTTTAGCAGATGCTAAAAAGGGAGTAGCCATGTTCAAACAAGAAAACATCAAGGTTCCTGTATTGGGAATTGTGGAGAATATGAGTTATTTTACGCCAGAGGAATTGCCTGAAAATAAGTACTATATTTTTGGTCAAAGCGGAGCTAAACATTTGGCAGAAGATTTAGACACAGCTTTTCTGGGCGAGATCCCATTGGTTCAGAGTATCAGAGAATCAGGCGATGTAGGTCGTCCGGTGGCACTGCAGACAAATTCGAAATTAGAAGAAGCATTTACCGAAGTAACTAAGAATATGTTGAGCGAATTGGTAAAAAGAAATGAATCTTTACCACCAACCGAAGTTGTAAGAATTACGACCATGTCTGGTTGCAGTACTAAATAACAGAGCAATAGAAAAAGGAATATATGAAAGAAGAGTTAATTAAGAACATCGAAAAAGCATTAGACGAAATCAGACCTTATCTGATTGCAGATGGTGGAAATATAACTTTGGTCGATGTTGTAGATGACGTGGTCAAGGTTCAGTTAGAAGGAGCTTGTTCTGGTTGTAATGTCAACCAGCTTACTTTAAAAAATGGCGTTGAAGCTACCATAAAAAAACATGTTCCTCAAATAAACAGAGTAGAAGAAATTAGATAATTCTCATTTTAACGAAGGGTTTGGTTTAGGAAGCTAAATGATTATTCGCTATATTTGTGAATAACGTAATTATGGCCAAAGCATATTTTTCAGTTTCAATTAAACCCTTCGTATTATGCCTCGATATCATCGTTTAGGTAAGATTCCACCCAAAAGGCACACACAATTCAAAAATCCTGGTGGAGGTTTGTATCAAGAAGAACTTTTTGGTACTGCCGGTTTTGTCGGGATGTCCTCTTTGATCTATCACTTGCATCCGCCAACCGTTGTCACGGAAGTCAGGCAATCAAAAGATCTGACACCTGCTATCGCAATTGAAAAAAATATGCGAGCCCTTAGTTTTAAAGGGTTTTCTTTAAAATCGACTGAGGACTATATTGAAAGCAGAAAAGCCATGTTCGTAAATAATGACCTGCATATAGGATTAGCAGCGCCTAGAACTTTTTCTCAAGATTACTTTTATCGAAATAGTGATGCTGATGAAATGCTTTTTATACATGTAGGTTCCGGTGTATTGAAAACCATGTATGGAAAAATTAAATTCCGTTACGGAGATTATCTGATCATACCCAGAGGAACAACTTATCAGATTGAATTTGATACTCAAGATAATCGCTTCTTATTTATTGAATCATTTAGCCCGATAGTCACGCCAAAAAGATATCGAAATAATTTCGGTCAGTTATTAGAGCATTCTCCCTATTGCGAACGAGATTTTAGGTTACCGGAAAACCTGGAAACCATTGATGAAAAAGGAAGTTTTAAAGTACTTGCCAAAAAGCAAGGAATTTTATGGGAATATACCCTTACATATCATCCTTTCGACGTGGTGGGCTGGGATGGATTTAATTATCCTTATGCTTTTTCAATTCACGATTTTGAGCCTATTACAGGGAGGATTCATCAACCCCCTCCGGTGCACCAACAATGGGAAGGAAATGGTTTCGTCGTATGTTCATTCGTGCCCAGATTATATGATTATCATCCTTTATCAATTCCGGCGCCATATCATCACAGCAATATAGATTCTGAAGAATTATTGTACTATGTTGATGGCGATTTTATGAGTAGGAACAACATTGAAAAGGGACAGATTACTTTGCATCCTGGCGGTATTCCGCATGGTCCTCATCCCGGTGCAATAGAGCGCAGTATAGGAAAAACTAAAACCGATGAGCTCGCAGTGATGATAGATCCTTTTCATCCTTTAAAAATTACTCAAGCAGCGATGGATATGGAAGTTGGTGATTATTACAAATCTTGGATTATTTAAAACTTAGTAATTATGGAAAGTTTGAAGAATAAGCAAAATACAAACTTTGGTTTGACAAAAATATTTGAAGAAGCAGAAGATTTTTTGCCTCTACTTGGTACTGATTACGTAGAAATGTATGTGGGAAATGCCAAACAGGCCGCGCATTTTTATAAAACGGCTCTCGGATTTCAATCTTTGGCCTATGCAGGGCTGGAAACAGGTCTGAAAGACAGAACTAGTTATGTATTGGTACAGGATAAAATCAGATTGGTGCTAACCACACCAATGCCCGGTAAGAATAGAGAAATTTTTGAACATTTAGAAAAGCATGGAGATGGAGTAAAAGTAATTGCGCTTTGGGTTGATGACGCTACAAAAGCTTGGGAAGAAACCACTAAAAGAGGGGCTAAATCTTATTTTTCTCCTAAAACAGAGGAAGATGAAAATGGAAAAGTTGTCAGATCGGGAATTCATACCTACGGCGATACCGTACATATTTTTGTAGAAAGGAAGAATTTCAATGGTGCTTTTTTACCGGGTTTTGTGGAATGGAAATCAGATTATAACCCTACTTCCTGTGGACTAAAATACATTGACCATATGGTTGGCAATGTGGGTTGGGGAGAAATGAATATTTGGGCAAAATTTTACAATGAGGTCATGGGTTTTGCCAATTTGATCACATTTGATGACAAAGATATTTCCACGGAATATACAGCATTGATGAGTAAAGTAATGACAAATGGCAATGGCAGGATAAAATTTCCTATCAATGAGCCAGCAGCCGGCAAGAAAAAATCTCAGATAGAAGAGTATATCGATTTTTATCAAGGAGCTGGTTGTCAGCATATAGCGGTTGCTACGGATGATATTGTGTTTACGGTAAGCCAAATGAAAGAACGCGGAGTGGAGTTCCTTTATGTGCCGGGAACTTATTATGATACAGTGGGTGAAAGGGTTGGAGAGATCGATGAAAAATTAGCTGTTTTGAAGGAACATGGAATTATGGTGGATCGTGATGACGAGGGCTATTTATTACAGATATTCACGAAACCTTTAACTGACAGACCCACTTTATTTTTCGAAATTATTCAAAGAAAGGGTGCACAATCTTTTGGTAAGGGCAATTTTAAAGCATTATTCGAATCGATAGAAGCAGAACAAGCTAGAAGAGGTACTTTGTAAATTTTATTTTTTTCAGGTTAACTTTTTCTCTTTTCGTGCATTGAAATAATAAACAATGCTCGTAAAAGTTTTTGGCAGTGCTGTATTTGGTGTGGAGGCCACCACAATTACCATTGAAGTAAACGTTGATAAAGGTTACGCCTATCATTTGGTCGGGTTACCGGATAATGCCATTAAAGAAAGTAGCTACAGAATTTCTGCGGCACTTAAGAATAATGGATACCAATTGCCAGGAAAAAAAATCACCATTAATATGGCTCCAGCCGACCTTCGGAAAGAAGGTTCTGCTTATGATCTTGCCATAGCCATAGGAATTTTGGCCGCGTCTGGTCAAATACGAACAGAAATTCTTGAAGACTATTTGATCATGGGAGAACTTTCTCTGGATGGTAGTTTACAACCCATTAAAGGCGTGTTGCCTATTGCCATTAAAGCAAGAGAGGAGGGTTTTAAAGGATTTATTTTACCCATACAAAACGTGAACGAAGCAGCGATTGTCAACAATTTAGATGTTTACGGTGTTGAAAATATAAAAGAAGTAATAGAATTTTTTGAGGGAAAAGGAGAGCTCATTCCAACGAAAATAGATACCAGAAAAGCATTTTATGATCATATACAGAATCCTGAATTCGATTTTTCGGATGTCAAAGGTCAAGAAAGTATAAAAAGATGTATGGAAATTGCTGCTGCTGGAGGACATAATATCATTCTTATTGGTCCGCCGGGTTCCGGGAAGACTATGCTGGCTAAAAGAATGCCTTCCATTTTGCCACCAATGACCCTTCAGGAAGCACTGGAAACTACCAAAATACATTCTGTGGTAGGCAGAATTTCGGGTGAGGTAGGATTAATGTATCATAGACCGTTTCGATCTCCACACCATACTATTTCTGATGTCGCTTTGGTTGGCGGAGGATCATATCCGCAACCAGGAGAAATTTCTCTATCACATAATGGTGTGTTGTTTTTGGATGAACTCCCGGAATTTAAAAGATCGGTTTTAGAGGTAATGCGCCAACCACTTGAAGATAGGGAAGTAACTATCTCAAGAGCAAAATTTACGGTAACCTATCCAAGTAGCTTTATGCTAGTGGCAAGTATGAACCCAAGTCCAAACGGATATTTTTTAGACCCTGACAAGCCGGGTATCAACAACCCTTTGGAAATGCAGCGGTATTTGAACAAAATTTCTGGTCCGTTATTGGATCGAATTGATATTCATATTGAGGTTCAGCCTGTTCCTTTCGAAAAACTAACAGATGAGCGAAAAGGAGAAAACAGCGCGATCATTAGAGAGCGTGTGATCAAAGCAAGAGAAATTCAAACAGAAAGATTTAATCAAAATGAAAAGGTACATTACAATGCCCAAATGAGCGCAAAAATGATCCGAGAGATCTGTGTTTTAAATACTGATTCTAAAAAAATGTTGAAAGAAGCGATGGACAGATTGAATTTGTCGGCTAGGGCCTTTGACAGGATATTAAAAGTCGCGAGAACTATATCAGATTTGGAGGAGTCCAGTGAAATCAAGACCCATCATATTGGAGAAGCGATACAATATAGAAGTTTGGATAGAGAAGCTTGGTTGGGATAAAATGAGTTATTCAAAAGGACTTTATCGAATTAGTATCTCAACAATTTTATTAGTTGCAATTTAAAAATGGAAGGCGTTATTTTCTTATAAAAATTCGCTTAAACTAATGTCATTAGTACTTGGAACTCCTTGAGAATTGCTTTACTTTTACTTTTTTGAAAAAATGATGAAACTAGATATATTGGCATTTGGAGCACATCCGGACGATGTGGAATTAGGCTGCGGAGCCACTTTGGCAAAAGAAATTTCTTTGGGGAAAAAGGTGGGAATTGTCGATTTGACAAGAGGAGAATTAGGAACACGAGGTTCCGCAGAAATAAGAGATCAGGAGGCAAAGGACGCTGCTGAGATTTTAGGCGTTGAACTGCGCGAAAATCTGGGTTTTGCCGATGGATTTTTTCAAAACGACAGAGCAAATCAGATAGAAATCATTAAAATGATCAGGAAATATAAACCTGAGATCGTTTTATGTAATTCTATTGATGACCGACATATAGATCATCCAAAAGGAAGCAGACTGGTTAGTGATGCTTGTTTTTTATCTGGTTTGAGAAAGATTGAAACAAAATTGGACGGAAGTATTCAAGATGCCTGGAGGCCTAAATGGGTTTATCATTATATTCAATGGAAAAATATAGAACCTGATTTTGTGGTTGAGGTAAACGATTTTATTGAGAAAAAAGTGCAAGCTGTCATGGCTTATTCCAGCCAATTTTATAATCCGGATAGCAAAGAACCTATTTCTCCAATAGCTACCAAAAACTTTGAAGAAAGCGTTACCTACAGAGCAAGAGACCTTGGAAGATTGATTGATGCAGAGTATGCTGAAGGCTTTACCACAGAGCGATTTGTGGCTGTTACATCTTTAGATAAATTAATATAATTTTTTGTTTGTGTGAAATGAGAAATTAATTACATTTGCACTCACTTTGCAAAAAGCCAAGTAACAAAGACCATGGTGGTTGTAGCTCAGTTGGTTAGAGCGCTAGATTGTGGTTCTAGAGGTCGCCGGTTCGAGACCGGTCTTCCACCCAAATTAAAACGCCCAATTTTGCATTGGGCGTTTATTTTTTAAACAAATAAAGTTAGAAAAAATGAAAAATATTTTAGGTGTAATTGCGATGCTATTTTTTGTCAATCTCTATGCGCAAAATAATGCTGAAGCCATTAAATTGGAGAAGCAAATCTTGCAAAAAGCAAAAGATTACAGTGATCCGGTTTCCATTAAAAACAGTATGCTAAAACTGATAGTATTGGAAGGAGACCAAAGTAAGTACAAAGATAGTTTGGCCTTAGTTTATTATGCAGAAAGAAAATATGGGTCTTGTTTTGTAATTACTCAGGAAATTTTAAAGAACAGACCAAATGATGTGAAAAATCTAGAGCTTCAATCTTTCTCTTTGGAAGCAATTGGGGCCTATGATAAAGCAGCGGAGTCATTTGCAAAACTATTTGCTCAATCAAATGATAATTACCATGGATTTAGTTTGGCTAATCTGCAGTATGTTTTAAAAAAGTATCCTGAATCTTTTGCAACAATTCAGAAAGTTGAAAAACTAAATGACTCAGGAAATTATACGGTGAGTTACGCCATTAACCAAAACCACAATCAAGAGGTTGAATTAATTGCTGCTATTCAATATTTAAAAGGATTAAATGCAGCCGAGCTAAAACAAAATCCAGTTGCTAAAGCAAGTTTTGAAAAAGCCATAACCATCCAGCCTGATTTTGTATTGGCCAAAGAGGCTTTGGGTAATTTAAACGCTGAAAAACAGTAACATACCGCATTTAAAAGGGCATTTTTCACTCCTTATTGAGCCTGTGTTTTTACAACTAATTGATGACCTTAATTTGAAGTTTGAGGAAATAAACAACGCTCAAATTCTTCGTAAATTTCTTTTAATTTTTTTTGATTTTGATGTAATTCTTGTTGAATTGTGTTTCTTGATTCTACAAAATAACCGCTCATTTCTTCAAACAATCTTTTGTAATACGAAATACCTGTATTCAGATTTTCTGCAAATGCGCTAATTATTTTGGTTTGTTTGTCGTTTAAATCAATAATCGACTCTTCAACCATATCTTTAAAATACTTGACATATAAATCCAATTCTTTAATAAAGAAATGAGGTCTATTCTTGTTTTGAGTGATATCAGAATTACCGTAAATATGATCGATCATTTCTTTTAAACTCAACTTCTTAGAAAAATAAGCCATATTTGGTCCTGGACAAATGGAGACTCCTTCACCTTCTGCTTTATGCTCAATACCATAGGCTAACAAGCTAGAAGTTCCCAAACCTACACAGATACAAGATTTTTCGACGATACGTTTTTTTTGTTTCGTAAATTCAATACTTGTTAAATTTTCTTTTTCCAATTCTTTGATCTTTAACCTTTGGTATTGTCTGGATGCCGTACAAATTGGATCATTCGTCAATTCTTTATTTAATGCCACATATTGTTTTGGACATGAACTTCCCGGCCTGTTAGCTTCAATTTTAAGGTGTTTTTCAGCATCTTTAGTGTTGCCTTTTAAGTTATTGAACGGCACCCCTAAGGGAGAAATATTACTTAAATAAAGATCAGATTCTTTAGCTTCCTCCAATCTTTTGATGGTGGCATCATCTACTGTTGTAGCTTCAGGGACCAAAAGAAATGGCGTTCCCCATCCCACTGAATCTACTTCGAAATAATTGATCAAAAACTCTTGTTCTTCATGGGTTCCTACACCGCCTTGAGCGGATATTTTAAGGTCAAGATCAACATTTGGGACTACTCTCTTTTTAGAGTCCAGCGTCTGAAATAAAATTTCTTGTACAGATTTTGCTAACTCAATTCTATTGTCTTTGAATTCCTGGAGTATTGGACCTAACAAAAATCCTTGGGTAGCAAAGGCATGTCCTCCACAATTTAGTCCGGATTCAATTCTGTATTCTGAAACCCATATTCCTTTTTTAGCTAAAAATTTGCCCTGTATCAAAGCAGATCTGTAATCACTTACTTTTAAAACAACTTTCTTTTTTATGTAACCATTTTCATCAGGGAAGAAATCTTGAAATGACTCCAAATAACTATATAGTCTTGGATTCATACCAGCCGATAAAATCACAGAAGAACTGAGCTTACTTTCAGCGAAACCTCTGAGAGCGGCATGTGCATCATTGTATTCCGCAGGTAATTTTTGTCCGTTAAAATAATTCTCTTTATCGATTTTGGTCATTATATTCACATCAATACTACCCATTTTTAGATGTTTGTCTAACCAATTTTGAATATCTTTTTTAGAGAAACTCTTGTTCAATAGTTCGTTAAACTCCTTTTTTAGGGTAGAGCCACTCGAAAGAAGATTAAAGTAATTTTGTAAATCATTACTTTTTTCTTGGGTAATATTTTTTAGCTCATTGAATTTATGTTCAACCAAATCATGCATTAAATTTAGATAAGAGGTAATGCGCCTCGCTCTGAAATCTTCAATTTTATCGGAGATTTCATTATAAGGAATTAAGTATTTCTCAGAGTAAAATTTTCTCATTTTTTCAATCAGGATATCGTCTACCAATGAAATGACAGAATCAATGCCGAGATGAGCAACTTTTAAAGGAGAGTCAAGTGTAAATCCAATTCCCATGACAGGAATATGAAAATGGTGTGGTTTATTCATTATGTTTTATTTATTCAAAAGAAACAGTAAAGGTGCTAATATTCGAATAGATAAAACCTAACATTTATCACTAAATCATGATAAAATGAGATAATTTAAATTTTTTCTTTGAGGTACTTTCCGGTATAAGATCTTTGATTTTCCACAATCATTTCTGGGGTTCCTTCAGCCACTATAAAACCACCATTTTTTCCACCCTCAAGACCGAGGTCTATGATATGATCTGCACATTTGATCAAATCCATATTGTGTTCGATAACAACCACCGAATGACCTTTGTCTAAGAGTGCATTAAAGGATTTGAGTAATTTGTGGATGTCGTGAAAATGCAATCCTGTAGTCGGTTCATCAAAAATAAACAGCGTTTTTTTAGCTGAATTTCCTTTTACCAAGAAAGAAGCTAGTTTAATTCTTTGCGCTTCTCCACCGGAAAGGGTAGAAGAAGCTTGTCCGAGTTGAACATAGCCCAAGCCAACATCAAATAATGGTTTTAATTTTTGAACAATTTTAAGTTGATTGTGTTTGGAGAAGAATTCTATGGCTTCATCAACGGTAGAGGAAAGAATATCAAAAATGTTCTTACCTTCAAAATTCACTGCTAGGATTTCTTTTTTAAATCTTTTGCCTTTGCAGGTTTCACATTCCAGATGCACATCGGCCATAAACTGCATTTCTATGGTGACCTCACCATCTCCTTTACACGTTTCACACCTGCCCCCTTCAACATTAAAAGAGAAATGATTGGTTTTATATCCTCTCATTTTTGATAATTTCTGGTTGGCAAAAAGCGATCTTATATCATCAAAGGCTTTGATATAAGTTACTGGATTTGAACGACTTGATCTCCCAATGGGGTTTTGATCGACGAATTCGATCATTTTCAAATGACTAAAATTCCCTTCTAATCCAGAAAAGTGACCTACTTTTTCTCCGTATTGCATCAGTTTCTTTTGCATGGCAGGATAGAGAATATTTCGCACCAGAGTACTTTTACCACTTCCCGATACTCCAGTAATCACTGTGAATACATTTAAAGGAATGGAAACATCTATATTCTTTAGGTTGTGCTCACGTGCCCCCTTTATTTTAATAAACTTATCTGAGGTTCTTCTTTTCTTTGGCACCTCTATGTTCATAGCGCCACTAAGGTATTTTGCAGTCAGAGAAGAGCTTTTGAGGATCTTTTTAAAATCTCCTTCTGCGACAAGTTCGCCTCCGTGGGTTCCGGCTTCTGGACCAATATCTATGATATGATCGGCTGCCTTCATGATATCTTCGTCGTGTTCGACAACCATTACCGTGTTTCCCAGATCTCTTAACTTTTTTAAAACTTTGATTAGATTTTCCGTATCTCGAGAATGTAAACCAATGCTAGGTTCGTCTAGTATATATAAAGAACCGACTAAACTGCTTCCCAAAGATGTGGCCAGATTTATTCTCTGACTTTCTCCACCTGAAAGTGAATTAGAGTTGCGGTTAAGTGTTAAATAGGTCAATCCAACATCACATAAAAAATGTAACCTTGACTGAATTTCAACTAATAATCGATTGGCGATTTTGTTTTCTTTATCAGTTAAAGATAAATTGTCGAAAATAACAGCGAGCTCCTCAATGGGTAATTCTACTAATTCTGAAATGGTGTGCTGGTCTATTTTGACGTAATTTGCCTCTGGTCTAAGCCTAAGCCCTTTACAAGTATTACATTTTGTTTTTCCTCTATAACGCGAAAGCATGACGCGATACTGAATTTTGTAACTTTTTTCCTCTATATATTTAAAGAATTTATTTAATCCTTTAAAATATTTATTGCCCTCCCAAAGCGTTTGCTTTTGTTCATCCGTTAATTCGAAATAGGGCTTGTGTATGGGGAAATCGAATTTATAGGCATTTAAAATGAGCTCTTCCTTATAATCCGCAAATGAATCACTTTTCCATGGCATAATCGCATCTTCATAAATAGATAAGGCAGAATTTGGAATGACCAGGTCCTCATCGATTCCAATGACATTTCCATATCCTTCACATTTCGGACAGGCCCCGTAAGGGTTGTTAAAACTAAATAAATGTACATTCGGTTCTAAAAAATCGATTCCATCCAAATTGAACAAGTTAGAAAATGATCTGGACGATCCATCGTTTAAATTTTGAATAATACAATTTCCTTTGCCCTCGTAAAAAGCAGTTTGGACAGAATCAGCCATACGAGCATAAAAATGTTCGTCGTTTTGTGTGACTAATCTATCAACAACCAGAAATATATTTTTAGCCTTAAACTCCGTAAATTCTTCAATCCTCAAAATTTCATCATTGACCTGAATTCTTGAAAAACCCTGTTGCTGATAAATGGCCAACATTTTATCTAAAGCTTTATTCTTATCCAACACAATAGGAGATAAGAGTAGTAATTTGGTCTTTTCAGGCAATGATTTTGTATATTCTATAACATCCGTGACGGTGTTTTTCTTTACTTCCTCACCAGAAAGGGGTGAATAAGTACGTCCGATTCTGGCAAAAAGCAACTTTAAATAGTCATAAATTTCTGTTGTGGTTCCAACAGTTGATCTTGGATTTGTGCTATTTACTTTCTGCTCGATGGCAATCGCCGGGGAAATTCCTTTGATGTATTCTACCTTCGGTTTATCTAATTTTCCTAAAAATTGGCGGGCGTATGCCGATAAACTTTCGACATATTTTCGCTGTCCTTCGGCGTACAAAGTATCAAAAGCGAGGCTCGATTTACCCGATCCGGATAGTCCGGTGACCACAACAAGCTTATTTCTTGGAATTTTAACATCAATTTTTTTTAGATTGTGAATTGAAGCTCCTTTTATGAGGATATGATCTCTGAAGTCTATATTTTTCAAGGTTTATCGAGGATTTGCGTTTAGGAAATAACAAAGATAGTGAGATAGATTTGTTAATAAAAATTGAAAAAATGTTAATTTCAACAAAATATTTTTGCAAAAAATTTGTTTATTAACTAAATATGTATTTATATTTGTCCAGAGACTAAGAGAACAGAACTAGTCTCCCCTGTATTTATTAACTTAAAAAATTTGTGCTTATAGTATAGTTCTACTTTCATAACAATAGCTAATCGAAGTTTAGATTAAAATTAACTTCAATAAAAAAAAGGGGAATTATGCAAACACAAAAATTAGACGACAGTGTGCTCGTAAAGAGTTACATTGAGGGGAATGAGCGATCGCTCGAAATTCTTATCCTTCGACACAAACAAAGAGTTTTTAGTTTTATTTATTCAAAAGTGCAAGATAGAGATGTTGCAGAAGATATCTTTCAAGATACCTTTGTAAAAATCATCAACACTTTAAAATTGGGTAAATACAACGAAGAAGGTAAATTTTTACCATGGTCGATGAGAATTGCGCACAATTTAATTATTGATTACTTCAGAAAAGGCAATAGAATGCCTACTTTTCAAAACACAGATGAATTTGATATTTTCTCTGTTTTAGGAGATCCAACCGGAAATGTTGAAAACCATATGATCAAAGATCAAATTCACAGTGATGTGAGAAAATTGGTTGAACAATTACCTGAAGATCAAAAAGAAGTATTGAAAATGCGTATATATGGAGAAATGAGTTTTAAAGAAATCTCAGAGCAAACCAGTGTTAGTATCAATACAGCCTTAGGTAGAATGCGTTATGCACTTATCAACTTAAGAAAATTGATAGATCAGAATAAGATTATATTGACAAATCAATAAATTTTTAATTTTTTTTTAATCTGATACAATAATGTTGAGTTTTGCCCGTTATTATATAAAATCCCTTAACAATTTAAGTATATGGCAAAACTTTACACACAAAAATTTTTTAAAGAAAAATTAGAACCAAAAAACGAGACAATCTCCTTTTTATTAAACTACTCTAAGTCAATTAAGGTAGTGGAGGTGGAAAAAGAAAGCTTAATGTTTCATTTGAATTAATCGAAGAAAAAGCCTTGAACGTAAAAGTTCGAGGCTTTTTTAATTTAATTTGTTAATAGGTTTTTTCGACCAATTTTTCTTGTGATCAAATCATTTTCAATCCGCCAGCCTCTGGCAGGAGAATATTCTCTTCCATAAAAAATAATTTGTAAATGCAGTTTATTCCAGAGTTCTTTCGGGAATAACCTTTTTGCATCCTTTTCTGTTTGAACAACATTTTTTCCACTACTTAAATTCCAACGATACATCAACCTGTGAATATGAGTGTCAACCGGGAATGCCGGTACTCCAAAAGCCTGACTCATTACTACCGAAGCTGTTTTATGCCCTACACCCGGCAGTTCTTCTAAATCTTTAAAATTTTTGGGAACTTGACCCTGATGTTTCTCTAAAAGAATTTCAGATAAGCGGTGAATGCTTTTGGATTTCATTGGCGAAAGTCCGACAGGTTTAATAATCGACTCGATTTCTGAAACAGACAATTTGACCATATCTTCAGGTGTACTTGCTTTGGCAAATAATATTGGGGTTATGGTATTTACGCGGGCGTCGGTGCTTTGTGCAGAAAGTAAGACTGCTATAAGGAGAGTGTATGGATCTTTATGTTTTAACGGAATAGGTGTTTCAGGGTACAATTTTTCAAGGGTGTCAATCACAAATTGCACTTTTTCTTTTTTATTCATTTTTTGTATTTTTAGGCTTAAAATTACAAATTATGTCAGAATTAAAAGTTGGTGATAAAGCACCTCTGTTTGAAGGAGTTAATCAGAATAATGAAACAATAAAATCATATAATTTTTTGGGAAAAAAGGTGATTGTTTTCTTTTATCCCAAAGCAAGCACTCCCGGATGTACCGCGGAAGCCTGTGATCTAAGGGATAATTATGAACGTTTTTTGAATAAAAATTATGAAGTAATTGGTGTAAGTGCGGATTCTGTTAAAAGGCAAAAGAATTTCAGTGATAAGAACAACCTTCCCTTTTCATTAATTGCCGATGAGGATAAAAAAATAATTAATGCTTTCGGCGTTTGGGGACCCAAAAAGTTTATGGGAAAAGAATTTGATGGCATCCATAGAACTACCTTTGTCATAGATGAAAACGGTAATATTGAAAATATAATTACCAAGGTCCAAACCAAGAACCATGCGGAACAATTACTCTAGTGGGCAGGTCCTTTAGTTTTTTCAACCCGCCTGGGATTATAACCGAATAACCTTTTCGTTTTTATGATTTCAGCAACACCAGGAGGGAGCATGTCTTCCCATCCTTTTTTGCCTTGGGCAATCATTTTAAAGGCTGTTCTTGAATAAACATCTAAAATTTCCGGATTGTAATTATCGATGTCGACGATACGACCATTAAATTTAAAGTATTTATAGAGTTCCTTCATTCTTGGGTGAACCCTTAATGACTCACTTGTAATGATTTCTCCTGTTTCTATATCCATTAAAGGGTACAAATAAATCTTTAAGTCTTTATAGAATAATTTTCCAAATGCTTCTAGAATACCACCGCTTAGATGTCTGTAATATTTTTCGTCAAAAATTTGTATCAAATTATAAACACCCATTGCCAGTCCCATTCTCGCCTTTGTGAATTCAGAAAAATACTCAACCAGTTTATAATATTCCTGGAAATTAGTGATCATTACGGTTTGGCCTAATGAGCAAAGTAATTCAGCTCTGTCTAAAAAGTCCCGCTCATTGATCTTACCACCTTCCGAGATCAAGTTGGCAAGAGTCATTTCAAAAATAGTCTGGGTGTTTTTTTCATCTACCCGTTTTTCAGCAAAAAACAGTTGCTTACTTTTTTCAAAAATATCGAGATTTACTTTGGTTACTGGCCGGAAACTTCCTCTGAATGCCAAGATATTTTTTTTATAAAGTACCTGAGCCGGTAATAGGTTGTTGCCATTTGGATTAAACATGACGGCATTGGTCATGCCATTTTTCACCAAATACAAACTCATCAAGCGGTTGTCAACATACATAAAGCGAGGTCCCGAAAAGTCAACCATGTCAATTTCAACCGAATCTTTATCAATGTTATCATAAAAAGATTCGATCATTTCTTTTGGTTTATCATTGATATAGAAAGCACCATAGATGAGGTTTACACCTAGCATTCCCAAAGTTTCTTGTTGTAAGCGCGAATCTGTTTCTTTAAAACGACAGTGAATCACAATCTCATTGTAATCCTCTAAAGGATCCATTTGAAATTTGATACCAACCCATCCATGACCTTTAAATTGTTTGGCAAAATCGATGGTAGTAACTGTATTGGCATAAGTGAAAAAGATTTTATGAGGATGTTTTTCGCGATCAATTCGATGTTCAATTAGATCCATTTCGTGTGCCAACATTTTCCTCAACCGAGATTCTGTTACATACCGCTTGTCCGGTTCAACACCGTAAATTGCATCAGAAAACTCTTTGTCATAGGCTGACATGGCTTTTGCAATAGTGCCAGAAGCACCGCCTGCACGGAAAAAATGCCTTACCGTTTCTTGTCCAGCGCCAATTTCTGCAAATGTTCCATAAATATGTTCATTTAAATTAATTTGCAGCGCTTTTTGTTTTAACGTTAACGCATGTTCTAATTCAGTATCACCTTTAAGTGCAGCCATTTCAATTGTCTTTGTGCAAAGATAATTAAGTTTTGGCTATTCTGAAAAACAATGATGTGCAGCTTTATTTTTTAAGATATATCTTACAATGCCTTTATTTCTTGAATTAGTTTGTTTAAAACAGGTTTTGCATTACCAAAAAGCATAGACGCTTTTGGATAGTAAAAGAGTTCGTTGTCAATACCGGCATAACCAGGATTCATACTCCGTTTGTTAATGATGATATTTTTAGCATTGACAACCTCCAAAATAGGCATTCCGTAAATAGGACTTGATTTATCATTATGGGCAGCTGGATTTACAACATCATTGGCACCTACCACAAATACAACATCTGTATTGCTAAACTCGGGATTGATTTCCTCCATTTCAACTAGTTTGTCGTATTCCACATTTGTTTCAGCCAAAAGGACATTCATATGGCCGGGCATTCTCCCTGCTACCGGGTGAATTGCGTATTTGACAATAATTCCTTTACTTTCCAGTAATTGCTCCAATTCGTGTATTTCGTGTTGAGCCTGGGCAACCGCTAATCCGTAACCGGGCACAATGACTACCTTTTGTGCATAATTCATTAAAATGGCTACATCACTAGGGGTAACTTCTTTGACACTTTTTTGTGAATTAGTATTGGAAACGGCTTGTGATTTGACATCTCCAAAGGCACCAAAAATAACGTTGGCCAAAGGTCTGTTCATGGCTTTACACATAGCAAAAGTAAGAATGGTTCCGGCAGATCCCACTAAAATACCTCCGGTTAGCAGCGCCATATTATTGTATAAAAATCCCGCAAAGGCCGCCGCCAAACCTGTGAATGAGTTTAACAGAGAGATGACCACAGGCATATCTGCACCTCCAATCGGAATGACGAACAATATACCATATAAAAGGGCCATAAAAAACAAAAGGTATACATGCCATCCATCCGTCAAAAATCCAGAACCAATCGCAAAGGCATAGGCAATTAAGACTAATAAAAACAAATTATTAATGATGTTATATCCAGAAATTCTAATCGGTTTTTTTAGTGATCCATTGAGCTTTGCATAAGCAATGATACTACCTGAAAAAGATATACTTCCTATGATCATTCCTAAAACGATTGTCATTAATAAAAGTGGTTCTCCTGTAAAATGAGGGAATTCAATGATACCAATTAGTGCAGCACTGGCACCTCCCATTCCATTAAATAAAGAAACCAGTTCCGGCATTTTTGTCATGGCCACTTTTTTTGCAATGAGCCAGCCTACTATAGTTCCTAATAAAATAGCTAGTCCAATTAATGAATAGACAACATTGCTTACTCCAGATTTATAAAGAAAAATAGTTCCAAAAATAGCTAAAGACATCCCGAAGGCCGCTATCAAATTTCCTTTCCGAGCCGTTTGGGGTTTGCCCAATAGTTTTAATCCGAGTATGAATGTTACCGAGGCGATGAGGTAAATTACCTCTAAACTGAAAATATATTCCATCACTTTTTCTTTTTAAACATTTCAAGCATCCTGTCTGTAACTACGAAACCCCCGACTACATTTAAGGTACCGAGAAAAACGGCAACAAAGCCCAGGCTCAGCGCAAAATAGTTGGTTGGGTCTGCATTGAGCATGACCAGTATGGCTCCTACGATGATCACACCATGTATGGCATTTGCCCCTGACATCAAAGGAGTATGTAACACGGAGGGAACATGACCAATTACTTCTACCCCCACAAAAATCATGAGGATGACGATATAAACCATTTGAAGGTTTTCGCTAAAAAAAGTTAAGATATTATCCATTTTCTATTCCATTTTGTTTGATGATACCATTTTTAACAATACACGTGCCTTTAGTTATTTCATCTTCAAAATCCCATTTGAACTGAGCATTTTCTGTGAGATGGGAGATGAAATTGTAAATATTTTTTGCAAAAAGATCGCTGGCATTGGTCGATACACTTTCAGGGGCAATAGTTGTGCCTATGATCTTTACCCCATTTGCAATAACTGTTTTATTGAGTTTGCTCAATTCACAATTTCCACCTTGTGCCGCGGCAAGATCTATGATCACCGCTCCATTTTTCATTTGTTTTACTTGATCTTCGGTAATTAAAACCGGAGATTTTCTTCCGGGAACCATGGCTGTAGTAATCACAAGATCTGCATCAAACAATGATTTATTCACAGCTTCTTTCTGTTTCTTTTTGTATTCTTCAGAGGCAACTTTGGCATAACCGTCTTCCGATGCATCGGCGGTGTCTCCTTCAACTGTAATAAACTTTGCTCCTAAAGATTCTGCCTGCTCCTTGGTTTCAAGCCTTATATCTGTCGCCTCAACAATTGCACCCAATCTTTTAGCGGTGGCAATTGCCTGTAATCCGGCGACGCCAACACCAAAAATCAATACTCTTGAGGGTGTAATAGTACCTGCCGCAGTCATCATAAGCGGGAAAATTTTCGTCATTTCATAAGCACCTAAAATAACAGCTTTGTAACCTGCTAAATTGCTTTGTGAACTCAACACATCCATTTCCTGGGCCCTTGAAATTCTGGGCATTGCATCTAAAGAAAAGGCTGTTGCTCCTCTTTCTGCGATATCATGAATCAACTTCGTGTTTGATTTATGGTACAGCTGACTGATCAATATGTGATGGTCGTCTATAAGTTTAAGGTCCTCTTCATCAAAAGGATTTATCTTGATAAGGATATCGGCGTCCTTAAATACAACTGCCCGCCTTTCAACTTTTGCGCCACTTTTTTCGTAGTCACTATCTTTAAAAGAGGCATTGTGTCCTGCATCATTTTCTACAAGGACATCAAAACCTTTATCAATTAATTGCTTCGTGATTTTAGGGGAAATCGCCACGCGCCTTTCACCTTTTTTATTATCTTTTAGAATACCTATTTTCATCATAGATCATCATATGTTAAATCCTGTTAAGGAGTGTTTTATCTAAAAATGTATTTGTTGGATATGAATTGGACAATCGCAAATGCTTTCTTTTTCACTTTTGATAAAGATATAGATTAAATCATTATTAAAATTTGATAAATGTCATGTCATTTAGCTGATTTTGACGAATTTTATAAAAAAATAACTAAAAAATATAATTCATTTTCCTTGCTTTTTTAACAAAACTATTGAGCTATTTGAACGATTCAATGTTTATTATCTTTGTATATTCGTTTTTTAGCTATTTAAACAAAATTCTTTTGAAAATTACTTTTTTAGGAACAGGTACTTCACAGGGAATTCCTGTGATCGGTTGCAAGCATGAAGTCTGCTTATCTGACGATCCGAAAGATAAAAGATTGAGATCATCCGTTTTAATTCAGGAAAAGGATACTAATGTCGTTATCGATTGTGGCCCTGATTTTAGGCAACAAATGCTAAACGTTGATATCGATCATTTGGATGCACTTTTATTTACACATATTCATGCTGATCATACCGCAGGAATTGATGATATCAGGTCTTTTACCTTGAGGCAGGGAAGTATGAACGTGTATGCTAAAAAAGATGTCATTCAAAATTTGCAGGAGAGATTTGCCTATATTTTTGCTAGGGAAGATCGATATGAGGGAGCGCCGAATATTGATGTTATTGAAGTTTTTGAAAAAAAATTTACTGTAAAACAAATTGAATTTCAGCCGATTGAAGTTTGGCATGGCAAATTGAAAATATTGGGATACAGAACCTGTGATTTTGCCTATTTAACGGATGTAAAAAGAATAGAGGAGGAGCAATTGGAAAAATTAAGGAATTTAGAAGTGTTGGTGATCAATGCCTTGAGGATAGATTGGCACCCCACTCATTTAAATTTGGAAGAAGCGCTCAATCTCATCGAAAAAATTAAACCTAAACGGTGCTATTTTACACATATTAGTCATATGTTGGGATTACATGCTGAAGTCACTAAGATTTTACCGCAAAATGTTTTTTTAGCTTACGATGGTCTCAGTTTTGATCTAAATTGATTTTTTTACAATACAAAAGAATATGTTCATCATTCAGATTTGTCGTAAAAAATAGATAATCCGCTCCGCCTTCTTTTAATTTAAATTTCTTCCTCAAATCAGAAACGGTACTTGGAAAATTGCGAATAGCAACATTGGCCTTCAACTCTGGGATCTGCTTTTTTATTTCCTTTTTATTCACTTTTGTTTGTGCGATTATTTCAAAGGATCTCCCGGGAAAATTGATGATTTTATCCGAGGTATATAAATGTGTGTTTACATGTAATTTACTTAATGACAAGTCTTTAGATAATTTATTAAAAAGGCCTGATTTTAAAATCGCGCTATTGGGTTCGTAGAGGAATTTTTTGGGATAAGTTAAACTCACTTCATTTATGTCCGGGTATATTGCCTGAAATCTTTCAGTTTCTTTTGAAAAATTAGTAGTACTGATGTGAATTTCTTTATCAAATCCTTTTTCGATAAGGATAAGTAATTCTTTTACCTCATTTTTAACGGCTATAATGTGTATCTGTTTTACAAAAGGAATTTTCAATACAACAGAACTGATATCGATCATTGGGGATAATTTCAATAAAATTTGATTTGTATAAGAAAAGAGTAAATCAAAATTTTGTAATGGGTCAGGAGTACAGTCTTCAAGTAAAAAAACTTTTTTTTGCTCGGCACTTCTTCGGGCCGGATCTAAATAAATACAATCAAATTTTTCTTTGCTTTGAGAAAGCCATGCTAAACCATCACCGCATCGGCAAATGATATTTTTTAGGTTCAGAACTTTAAAGTTATGTCTTGCTATGGTGCACAGATCGGTATTTTGCTCGCAATAGGTTACTTGATCGAAACTTTTTGTAAAGAAGTAACTGTCAATTCCAAAACCACCTGTAAGGTCTGCCATATTTTTACCTCGAAGCAGTTGACATTTGAAATTTCCTGTAATTTCTGAGGAACTCTGCTCGAGATTTAACTTTGGAGGGAACAGAATTCCAAAAGTTTTAAAATAAGTGGGAAGTTTGTCCTCTATTTGCTTTCTCGCGACGATCTGTTCCGCCAATTCTTTGATCGAAATATTGGGAAATGGAGAACCTGCTAAAACGATTTTATTAATTTCTTTAGTGGAATTCTCTCTAATAAACTCCTGTACCTCCTTATTTAAGAGCTCAGAGTTCAATCTTCAAGATCTTGAGTGAGTTTGTTCACTACTTCGTTGTCTTTTATAAATTCTTTTAAAATAACTTTTATCGCGGTATAAATGGGTATCGCTAGGATCATACCTATAATTCCGAACAAAAGACCACCGATAATAATTATCAAAAATATTTCTAAGGGATGAGACTTTACACTTTTAGAAAAAATAATGGGCTGACTAAAAAAATTGTCGATTAATTGTGCAACAATGTATCCAATACCCACATAAATGGTTGTTGGAATTAATACATTGTGAAAATCGTTTTCCAAATTACTGGTCATGGTTAAAGTAAGCATTAATGCACCCCCAATCAATGGACCTACATAGGGTATCAGGTTTAGTAAGGCACAAAGAAATGCGATGACAATGGCACTCTCTACGCCAAATATGAGCAGGATGATCGAATATAAAACAAATAAGATAATGACCTGGATAATCAATCCGATAAAATATCGTGAAAGTAAAGTTCTGATCTTTAAAATGGATTTTAAGATTCTCTCTTCTTTTTCATCAGGTGTCACAGCTAGGAACGCATTATATAACAGCTGGTTATCTTTCATTAAAAAGAAGGTGATAAACAAAACGGAGAAAAGTCCTACACTAAAAGTTCCTGCTGTACCTAGCAATCTATTCATTAATCCTGACAATGAACTGGTTAAAGTTGAATAGTCGTAATTTCTAACCCTCTCCTCCAGTTTTATTTTGTCCAAAAACGGATGTTGTTCCAGTTTGGAAGAGAGTAAGTGAAGATCCCCCATCAATTCATCTGTATTCATCAAAGAAATGTGGTGTCCCTGCTTAATGATTAATGGGATAAACATGGAAATAATACCCAATAGGATGAACATATAAATGATCATCATCAAAACTACAGCGATGGTCCGAGACATTTTGAGCTTAGATTCGAAGAACCTCAAAAAAGGACCAGCGATCAAAGCGAGTACAATAGAAACTGCCAAATAAACAATTACGGATTGAATTTTATATAAAAAAAGAAGTACAAGTGCTATGCCAACAAGAATCGCTATTGCTCTTAAAATGCCTTGGGAAATCGTTTTTGATGTCAAAATATATTCGTTTACTGGTTTGGTTAATTGTATAGTGTAGACTAAAAAAATAGGCTACTATTGGTTCAGCTTAATCGACATGTCTTAGGGTCATCACATTTTTCCCATTTTTTGATAAAACCAAACGATTATTTTCTAGGGTATAATCAAGTACTCCATTGAGCGTTTGAACAATTTTGCGGCTAATTTCTTCATTTTCATGACAGGCCATCATCGTGCTAGCCATAGGTCCAAACTCAATTTTTCCGGGTTCAAAACTTACTTTTCCCATTAAATTGTTACATCCGTCATTGCCATTAGCTCTGCCTTCGGAGGTATTGATTTCTATGGTAGGATATTTTTGGCTGAAATCGGCCCGATTTAAAGTTGTTTCACCTACAGTCTCAATTGCCCAAATATCATGCAATCGCATATCCGGAATATAATCACCACAACCCTTGTAGCTAGTATAATTGGTCTCCTTTGAAGTTTTAAAATCTATATTCACTGCATAACCATAGCTTTTATCAGCCATTGTATCGTCGCATTTAGACTTGTACAACTGTATAATGATTTCACCTGATTCTGTCACGGCCCTGTATCGTATGATATTGGCATCCATGGCCTTGTCAGCTTTAACAGGTGGACTATTAAATTTAAGCCCATTTAGTGTGTTAAATGAAATGATTTTTTCAAAATCCATTTCTAAATTCCAAAATGGCTCATTTCCTTGGGCATAAAAATCAATGCCTCTTTGGTATTTTTCGATCAAAAAATTAGGGGTTCCCTCCTCATGTTTCATAACAGGCTGTTGATTAGGTGGATATAAATAATATTTTTCCGCGAGATTTCCTTCAATCATTTGACCATTCTTGTTTAACAAAATTAAATGGTCCGTTACAAATATAAATTGATTGTAACCTGTCGGTTCTTCTCCCAATAAAATAACGCCATTGTTAGCCACGGAATATTTTCCGCTCCTTACAATTGGCGCGTCAGATTTACCTTTGTAGGTCATTTCAGTACGGTACATCATGTCAGAATACAATTGAACTTTTGTTTCAATACCGCTACAATCTCCGCAAGGAACAAGTCCTTCATAAATACCTTGAACTTTAAAGGCAAATTCTTTATCAGCCATCTCTTGCCGTTGTTTATTGGCAAAATTTTCATGCACATTCTGATGCGCTTGTGCATGTGGTTCTACAGAGGTTTGTTGAGCAGATCCGCAAGATAAAATTAAAAACAACAAAACGAGGATAGAATAATTTTTCATCTATTTATATTTATTGGGAAATTTACAAAAAAATAGAATTATTTGGTGTGATTTAAAAAACGAGTTTATTCAATCAATTCATTTAATTGCTCTGCTTCGATCATTTTTTCTGGTTTTTACTTTATAAACGCAGTGATAGATGCTCAACCTCTAAAAAAATCATTTGTATTGCTCGTATGGTTATTGGCAACTTGTTTCTTATTTTACTTGATCCAAAGTTTCAAATCCGATAACGTTTTCGTGAATATTTTACCTAAAGATATCTATTTATGAGAATTCGCAGGTTTCTAAATCAATGGAAAGTTTAAATTTGCGACTAAATTAAAAAATTGAAAGAATGAGTTTAAAGAAAGATAAGTGGGAGATGCCTTACAAACCTGCAAAAGAGTTTAATAAAAAAGTAGCTTATTTCAGTATGGAATTTGCTATTCATCAAGATTTACATATATATTCGGGTGGTTTGGGTTTTTTGGCCGGTTCACACATGCGTTCGGCCTATGAGCTTAAGCAGAACTTAATTGGTATTGGCATGTTATGGAAATTTGGTTATTACGACCAACAGAGAAATGAAGACCAAACTTTAAGCACAAATTTTGTAGAACGTCAGTATGACTTTTTAGAGGATACAGGTATAGAAGTGGAAGTTCAATTACACGATAATCCGCATGTAAAGGTGAGGGCTTATAAATTGAAACCAGAAACATTTGGAACTGCGCCAATGTATTTTCTAAGCACAGATGTCGAAGGTAATGATCATTTGTCTAGAACCATTACAAATCATTTATACGACGCCAATGAATTGACTAGAATTTCTCAAAGTATTGTTCTGGGTGTTGGCGGTGCTAAAGTGGTTGAAGCTCTTGGTGGGGCAGATATATATCACCTTAATGAAGGACATGGCTTACCTGCGTTCTACTATTTAAGAGATCGTGGAGTAAAAAAGGAGCAAATGGTTTTTACCACACATACGCCTGAAAAGGCGGGAAATGAAGAAAGAGATGGTCGACATTTAAACAGATGTGGCTTCTTTGGAAGAACTTTATCGAATGAAGAATTACAAAAAGAAATGATACATGGTGGGATGATCAATTACACCATTTCTGCCTTGAGATTTGCGAAAATTTCAAATGCAGTTTCTAAATTGCATGGGGTAGTGGCCAATGATATGTGGAATGGTTATCACGGCATCAGTAAGATCATTGCGATCACCAATGCTCAAAATCAAAATTTCTGGCAAGATGATGAGATCAAAAAAGCCTGGGAAAATAAAAAGCCGGAAATTTTATCAAAACGAAAAAAAGAATTAAAGAAAAAACTTTTTAAGGAGGTCCAAAAACAGACAGGTAAGAAAATGGATCCCAATGCGCTTACGATTGTTTGGGCCAGAAGATTTGCCGGTTATAAAAGAGCAGATCTCTTATTGTATGATCAGAAAAGATTTCTGAAAATGATCAATGATCCCGATCAACCAGTTCAGGTAATTTGGGCTGGAAAGCCTTATCCAATGGATTATTACGCGATTGATATTTTTAATCATTTGGTGCGTTTTTCAAAAGATCACAAGAATTTAGCCGTCCTTATCGGTTATGAAATAGAACTATCAAGAATGCTAAAACTGGGTTCTGATGTATGGTTAAATACACCGCGAATCACCCGCGAAGCATCTGGGACAAGCGGTATGACAGCTGCCATGAATGCATCGATCAATGTTTCGGTAAATGATGGTTGGATTCCTGAATTTGAAAAGAATAAAAAGAATTGTTTTATTCTGCCGGAAGCAGATTTTAAAACCCCTGTGTGGGAACAAGACGAATTTGATGCCTTAAATTTGTACGAATCTTTAGAAAAGGATGTAATCCCAACTTATTATAAAAAGCCTGCTACTTGGCAAAAAATGGTCATGCAAGGTATTTCTGATGTGATTCCTGAATTCACGAGTCGAAGAATGGCAAGGGACTATTATGAAAAAATGTATAACATCTAATTTAAAAGATGGATACATTTGATTTTTTAATAAAAAGAAGTGGTAATGCTTGTGAATTATGTGGATCTGATCATGGTTTACAAATTTATTTAGTACCTCCTAAAGAATTGGAAGAACCAGATGCTACGGTACTTGTATGTACCACTTGTGCAGAGCAATTGTCCGATGATTCAAAGATCGTTCCCGCGCATTGGCACTGTTTGAATAATAGTATGTGGACAGAGTTCGAGCCCGTTAAGGTGTTGATCTGGAGAATGCTGAGAAAATTGAAAAACGAAGGATGGCCTCAAGATTTATTAGACCAGTTATATTTGGATGACGAAACCCTGCAATGGGCCAAATCATTGGAAAATGCGGAAGAGAACCAAATAATTCACCTGGATAGCAATGGCTCCATTTTAGTGAATGGAGATCAAGTAGTGCTGATTAAAGACCTCGATGTAAAAGGGGCAAATTTCAATGCCAAAAGAGGAACAGTTGTAAAAAATATTCGTCTAGTGTCTGACAATGAGGAGCAGATTGAAGGTAAAATAAATGGTCAGCAAATTGTTATCTTGACAAAATTTGTAAAGAAATCCAGTTAGTTCTTTAAATTTTTAAAAACGCCTTTCGAATTCAGAAAGGCGTTTTACTTAAAATTACGCTAATCTAATATTGATTGAAGATTCTATAACCAGTTTTTTATTGTCTTTGGCTAAACCTTCCATCAATGCTTTGATCTCCTTTTCAGAATTTAATAATTGCTCTATTCTGCGTTCTGAAACAGGATCTGGTTCTCCATTTCGCTCAATAGAACCGAGACTTTTCTTAGTATGAAAATTCATTTTACTAAAGATGAGATGGAGCAATATTTCTTTTGCCTCCTGTCCTGTAAACTTACCGTCAATTAAAGTGATTTCTGCTAAATTTTTATTGTTATCCATTTTCTTGTTGTTTTTAAACTAAGTAATATCAATGATGGCCTGAAGATTTGAAAACTCCCCGCCTTGTTTTATAAACTTTCTCACTTCCTCCAGATCATTCTGTAATTGTTTAATTTTCTTTTCTCGCATTTTAACATCCTCTACTGGCATATTTTTATCTATTTTGTTTTCATGATATTTTATTTTTATCTGGAACATATGTGTGAGTATATCGATGGCATCGGTGGACGAAAAATTACCTTGAATGAGTTGAAATTTCATTTGTTTTGATTGTATGATTATTGTCCTTGTCCTAAAGAGAATGAGTGTTTTCCTTCAAATGCATAGAGATTTTCCGTTTTAATGGTATCTATATTGAGATCAATTGCTTTACCCAAGAGCTTTACAATTTCTGATTTGTCGATCATATTTCCATTTTTATTCTGAAACCTGCACCTCCAGTGGTCAGTACAAAATGTTTCTTTAAAACCTTCAGGCCAAACTTTAATTCCGCGATTTGTGATCATTATCAATTCGACTGTCTCAGAATTTAACTTTTGAAGTTTTGAGGCCAATTTATCGGGATTATCACCAGACCAGTGAACAAAGACATCTACACCGAGTAATTCTTTTGTTTTGGCAGGTTTCCTGACAAACTTTGGTAAATTCAACGGCTCGCCTTCCTTGTATTCGACTGCTTTTAATTGGCTTGGTTTCTTACCTAGATTTCCTATTACTGCTTGAGCAAATTCTTTGGTTCCCACTTTTTGGGTACTGATTTCTTCATTGTAAATATCATAGGTATGTATTCCTTCTTCTATGGTTTTAAGCCAGGCGTTCTGTACTTTTTGAGCTACCTGTGTCTGACCGATATGATTGAGCATTAATATTGCTCCTTGCAATAATCCTGAAGGATTGGCTAAATTTTGTCCTGCTCTTCTAGGTGCAGATCCGTGAATAGCTTCGAACATGGCACATTCTTCACCAATATTTGCTGATCCTGCCAGTCCAACTGATCCGGCGATCTGAGCCGCTACATCAGACAAAACATCTCCATAAAGGTTTGGCATGACGATTACATCAAAAACTTCCGGGGTATCCGCCATTTTGGCAGCACCAATGTCTATGATCCAGTGCTCGTTTTCTATTTCCGGATATTCCATAGCGATCTCGTCAAAAACTTTGTGAAATAATCCGTCTGTTTGCTTCATGATATTATCTTTCGTAAAACAAGTCACTTTTTTACGATTGTATTTTTTGGCGAATTCAAAGGCATATCTCACAATTTTTTCACAACCCGGACGACTGATTAACTTGAGGCACTGTACCACCTCGTCTGTTTGCTGATGCTCAATTCCTGCATAAAGATCTTCTTCATTTTCTCTTACAATGACAATATCCATTTCAGGATGCTTTGTCTTAACAAAAGGGTGTAAACTTGTACAAGGACGAATATTGGAATATAAGCCTAAGAATTTTCTTGTTGTTACATTCAAACTTTTGTAGCCACCACCTTGTGGTGTTGTGATAGGTGCTTTCAGGAAAACTTTGTTTCTGCGTATGACATCCCATGAATCTTTTGAGATACCCGCAGAATTCCCTGATAAATAAACTTTTTCTCCCACTTCAATTTCTTCGCATTCTATCCGGGCACCTGCTGCCATAAGAATTGAAAGTGTAGCATCCATAATTTCGGGACCAATTCCGTCTCCTTTTGCAATTGTTATTTTTGTCATGTATGAAATGTGATTTAATCGGTTTGGCAAAATTGCAAAACATAATTCATAAATTTTTATTTAAATTTGCTATGCATGTCATAAAATATATTTATGAACTATACATTGAATCAATTACGGATCTTTTTAAAAGTTGTACAGTACCGAAGTATCACTAAAGCCGCAGAGGAGTTGCACTTAACACAACCTGCCGTATCCATTCAGTTAAAGAATTTTCAGAACCAGTTCGATATTCCTTTGTTGGAGGTGATCAATAAAAAAATATTTATCACAGATTTTGGAAAAGAGATTTCGGTGGCGGCAGATAAAATTCTACAGGAAGTCCATAAGATTGAATACAAGACTTTGGCACACAAAGGAAAGCTTACAGGGAAGTTAAAAATGTCCGTGGTTTCTACGGGTAAATATATCATTCCCTATTTTTTAAGCGACTTTATGCGTATAAATGAAGGTGTAGAACTTTTGTTGGATGTGACCAATAAAGCCAAGGTGATAGAGAGTCTGGAAAACAATGAGGTAGATTTTTCTTTGGTGAGTGTGATGCCCGAACATCTTGCGTTAAATAAAGTTGAATTGATGAAGAACAAATTATATGTTGTGGGAAATAGGGATGAGAGTTTTGAGGAAAAGTTATATGGCAAAGAAATATTTGAATCTATCCCTTTAATTTACAGGGAAGAGGGATCAGGAACGAGATTGGTCATGGAGCGATATATCAATAGAAATAAATTGCCCGTGAGGAAAAAGATGGAACTCACCTCTAATGAGGCTGTAAAACAAGCAGTAATAGCCGGCTTAGGTTACTCCATCATGCCTCTGATAGGGATCAAAAATGAATTATTGGATGATGAATTGCAAATTATACCTGTAAAAGGGTTTCCGATTCAGTCTACCTGGTACTTGATCTGGTTAAAGAATAAGAAATTGTCTCCTATTGCTGAAGCGTTTTTGGATTATGTAAGGTTTGAAAAACAAAATATCATTCGAGATAAATTTCATTGGTTTGAGAAATATAACCAGGAATCTGATCAAGCCAAGAAAAAATAAAGGAAAGTACACAATGGAAAAGGACCAAGCTTTTTTATTGAAAGTTGAATCAAAAATGTATTTTCATAAAAATTTTAAATAAATGATAAATCTCATTTTCGGAGACATAGGCTGTTCATATATTTAGGGGTTAAATTCAAAATCAATTATTATGAAACATTACTTATTACTTTTATTATCTGTACTATTCATCTCTTGTAGTAGTACCCATACCGACAAAAAGGAATTGTCCAGTTCTGATGTGGAAGAATTACTCGAGGTTTATCTTGAAGGTTGGAACGAAGGAGATATTGAAAAAGTGCGGAACACACTTAATTATGACGCAGTAGCCGTAAACGGAAAGTCTGTTTATAAAGGGCTTACTACGATCGAAAGGGGTTGGGTTCAAAATGCCATAAAAGTAGTAAAGAATATATCTGTTGAGCCGTATGTGATGGGTGGTAAGGGAGAAGTAGCTTATATGTCAGGGAAGTATAACCTCGAGATAAGCGACGCGGCAGGTGTCCAAAAAGATTCGGGAAATCTATCCTTGATTTGGAATCTGAACGAACAGAATGAATGGAAATTAGTTCTTATTCATATCGAGGCCTATTAGAGGTAGGTTTTCATATTTCACTTTAATAAAGGGAGGCTTGTTGGCCTCCTTTTTTATTATTAAAAAGCTTATTCTAAAGTTAAACCAACAAGAATAATTGAAGTTAGAGCCCTATAGTTTAAAAAAATAAAATAAATATTGCATATTAATACGAAACGTATTATATTAGTAGTACGAAACGTATCATTATGAAGACAAAAGAACCTACTGTTTTAGATTTTGCCATTTTAGGTTTGTTGAAAAAAGAGAGTTTAAGTGGTTATCAAATTAGAAAAGTATTTGAAGAAACCGCCATGGGGAACTACAGTAGTAGTCCTGGTTCTATTTATCCGGCACTAAAAAGAATGCAACAGCTACGTTACATTGGGCAAATTTTAAATGAGTCGTCAGGAAAAATGCAGTTTGCAATCACGCCAAAAGGATTGGAGGTACTCAAAGATTGGATTTTAAAACCACTTGCGCTGGTCGATGTCCAAAAAAGACTTGATGAATTGTTATTGCGTTTCGCTTTTATGGATGACCTTGTCGACAAGGCGCAAGTATTACTATTTCTAGATTCATTAATAGAATTAATTCAGACACATTTAACAGTACTGAAAGAATATGTACAACAAACGGAGCATCAGAATCCATATTACGCGCAATTAGCCGTTGATCATGGCATACAAACCTTAAAGGCAACTTTGTCTTGGAGCAAAAAAGTAAAAAATTTAATCAATAAAACTTAATACCATGAAAGCATCATTTTATTTTCAAACAGTTTTTGGGGCAGTGCTATTATTGCTACTTCAATTTAGTACAAGCCTTTTGATCGGAAATTTGCACGGATTTGAAAATGTATTTTGGTTATTTCTATCTGATTTGATGGTTGTTTTTTTGTTATGCTTGGTCGCCATTAACAACAGGTATGATTCTTATAAACTTATAGCGATCATCTTTATGATCTTTTTTGGAGTAGGTAGTTTTAATATATTGATAGAAGCATATATATTTAACGTAACCGACCAGACAGAAACTCTGCAGCAAATACTTCTCAATGCCTTTGAAATGGCAATTTTTTCGATTTTCTTTATTAAATTTATTGTTAAGAAGTCAGATTCTCAATCCATTTCATTCGAGAGAAGAAAGTTTGGGTCCTGGCTATGGCGAATCTTTTCAGGCAATATTTTATATCTATTTTTATATATTTTGGCAGGGATGATCCTTTATTTATCTATGCCAAGATTGAATGAGTTCTATGGCGACAAAATTCCACCGATGGAATTAATCATCAAAACACAAATATTTCTGAGGGCATTTGTTTTTATGGCCATCGCAGTTTTGATAAACAGAACAGTAGTTCTTCCCAAATACCAAAAGGCTGTCCTCGTAGGTCTGATATTTTCAGTCATTGGAGGAATAGCACCCCTTATTGTTCCCAATGAACTAATGCCTCAATTTGTTCGTATAGGGCATGGTTATGAAGTGGGTATTTCAAATTTTCTTTACGGTTTCTTGCTCAGTTTACTTTTATTTCAAAAAAGCAAAACTGACCTGCCAATTTCAACAGAAGAATTGACTGACCTTAAACCGGCATAAGAAAAAAGGAAGCTCCTTATTATTTGATGATCATTAATAAAAAAGGCCGCATAGAAAATGTGGCCTTTTCTATAACTCCTCGTGGATTGATTTAATTAAATCAAAAAGGAGTAGATGTTTATGATTTTTTTTCAGGTATCAAATCAATATTCACCTCTTTTATATGTCCTTGATAACTAAAAGGAGGTTTGTAATGGTGGGTTACAGGCGAGCCACTGTCTTCGCCAATTCCAAAAGTATCGATTCCAAACCGACCAGGTACTGTTCGCTCTATCCTGGATTCACCTACCTTTTCGTTGTTGAGCAATAAGGTCACCAGAGCACCTTTTCCTTCACCACCGCCATCATATTTGAAATCTACTTTGATAGAGGCCAAACCATCAGGTAATTTTTTACTGGATTTGATTGTAACGATATCTGCCTCAAAAAAGTTATATAAAAACGTAGGATACCCATCTTTTACATATAGCGTGTAACCCGCACCGGAACCTCCAATGGCATTAATTACACCGTCTTTGTTTTTAGGACTTGTCTCTACCATAGCTTCCATCGTCCAGGAAGTGTTTTTTGTATTTGGTGCAGCAGTTTCTGGGATTCTTGTAGCACCCTCATAAAACGTAAAGTGGGTACGTTTTCCTAAAGGTGATGGCTTTGGACTGCTTATTCTAGCTGTACCTCTGTCATCTAGCGGGAAAACATGGTATTTTTCTGCTTCTTCTTCCCAAATCGCTTTTAATTCTTCTAATTTCTCAGGGTACTGTTCAGCTACATTAACGGCTTCTGAAAAATCTTCTGCTACGTTGTAAAGTTCCCACACCTCATTTTCATATCCCGGAGAAAAATCCTGACGCCAAGGGTAAGTATGTTGGTGTGCGGCAACCCAGCCTTCATGATACAAAGCACGGTTACTGAAAACTTCAAAATACTGAGTCGTTCTAATTTCCGGAGCATTGGCATTGGTCAAAGTGGATAAAAATGATTTGCCGTCCAGAGGCCTCTGTTTCACACCTTCTACATATTCGGGCATTTCTACACCTGTTGCTTCCAACACCGTGGGGACAACATCGATTAAGTGCAAGAACTGATCTCGAATTCCCCCTTTGTCTTTAATCACTTTAGGCCATGAAACAACCATTGGATTTCTGGTGCCACCAAAATGCGATGCTACTTGTTTTACCCAGGGAAAGGGAGTGTTTCCGGCGAAAGCCCAGCCTACCGGGAAATGAGGTTCTGTTGTCGGACCACCGATTTCGTCCATCTTTTCCAGATTTTCGGCAATACTTGTAGGGATACCATTTAAAGCTTTTACTTCATTTACGGTACCTTCTAATCCTCCCTCAGCACTTGCTCCATTATCGCCAACGATATATAAGATCATGGTGTTTTCGGCATCGGGCAATGCATGAATGGCATCGATTAATCGACCAACCTCATGATCTGTAAAAGCCAAATACCCCGCGTAATTCTCATATAATAGGGTGTATAATTTTTTTTCATTTTCATTGATGGTATCCCATTTTGGGACGAAATCATTTCTGGGGGAAAGTTTAGCATCTGCAGGAATGATTCCCATTTTTTTCTGACGTTCATAGACAATTTCACGTTCTTTATCCCAGCCATGGTCAAATTTACCTTTAAATTTATCTCGCCATTCTTTGGTGACATGATGCGGAGCATGGGCAGCCCCGGGAGCAAAGTACATAAATACTGGTTTTTCAGGTGAAATAGATTTTTGTAATTGCATCCAACCAATGGCTCTGTCAGTCATATCTGTCATGAAATGGTATCCTTCTTCGGGTGATTTGTCAGGTTCAACGGGAATTGTATTTTCAAAAATAACGGGGTAATATTGGTGGGTTTCCCCTGCATTAAACCCATAGAAATAGTCAAATCCTAAATTAGTGGGCCAACGGTCAAATGGTCCAACCGCTGAAGTTTCCCAATCGGGTGTATTGTGGTTTTTCCCGAACCAGGAAGAGTTCATTCCGTTGTACTTTAATACTTTGGCTATAGTAGCTGTACTTCTTGGTATCATGGTCGTATAACTGGGAAATCCGGTTGCCCATTCTGCCAAAAAACCACTTCCGGCATTGTGATGATTTCGTCCTGTAATTAAAGCAGCGCGACTTGGGCCACAAATTGCCGTAGTATGGAAGCGCGTATAGCGCAAACCATTGTCTGCCAGCTTGTCAAGATTGGGCGTGGGAATAGAGCCGCCAAAGGTACTGGTCATTCCAAAACCTACATCATCTAATAAGATCACGATAACATTGGGTGCACCTTCGGCCGGACTTGGCAGATCGGGCCAGGCCATTTCGGAATCTTGATAGGTTCTCCCAATCTTACCTGTGAACTTAGGATCGTCATAAGGTAATTTGGCATCTTCTTTTGATAAAGCATTGTCCTCATTTGTTTTAGTAGTTTGTTGACATCCAACGAGGAACAGCAATAAAACGATTCCAACATATAAGGCTAATTTAAAATTTGTCTTACTTTTCATTTTTAGTGGGGATTGGTTAATAAATGGTTCTTTAAAAGTAATATTTTTTAAAATAAAAAAACCGCCTCATTCCTATGAGACGATTTTTTAGATCATTTTTTTGTAAGGTTAAAATAAACCGATCCCTAAAAAAGTATTTGATTAGTCTGAGGGTGTACTGAGCTGATCCATCACTTGATCCAGACTAAAACTAGCTGGCTTCATACGAGGAGGAAAGTCCTTAAAACTACCTATCCACTTACTGACATAGGCCTGTGCTGGCACCAAAACATAAGCTCTGTCAAATCGCCATTTGGCGTAAAGCTCTGCATCGTGATCAACCCTTTCAAATGGATCTCCACGGAGCGTATACAATTTGGGTAAACGCAGTTGAACAAAAGGATCTTGCCAGACATCAAAACCATGATCGCGTTGTTCTAAAAAGTGAACCTTCCATTGGTCGTATCGCAAGCAGGCTAAATCTCCACCATCTATCCAATATAAAAATTCCTTTCTAGGCCAAGCTTCTTCACCTTTAAATCAATACAAATTCTCGACTCTGAACTTTTCACATCTAATTCTTTTTTTTAATTTTTTTTAAAGTTGGGATAAATTTCATTAAATATTGACTTAAGAATTTCCAATAACTCATTTTTCTTTGGATATGGGAGTAAGATTTTTTCCAGTTACCCAATTCATTTTTAATGAGATTTGATTAATTATTTAATTTGGTTTTGGAAGTTTTTGTGTAAGATTATTTATTTTGACTTTTTCAGTAAAATATGAGTAGCTCTCTTCCTTTTTTTGTAGGTGCTCATTCTTCTTGTGATCTTAATCAATACTTGTCCCTATAAAAAAAGCCACAATTCTTTGTGGCTTTTTTTTTAATTAGAAACAATATATTTTAATTCGCTGGCGCTGTAGTTAATTGCTGCAACACTTTATCAACACTTAAACTTCCACTTTTGGCCGGTGGAAAGGCTTTAAATGACTCTATAAAATCTGCTACGATACTCTGGGCAGGAACCATTGTCCACATTTTTTCTCCTTGCCAACGCAAATACATTCGACTTTCGTCTGGAGCTCTTTCATAAGGATCTTGACGCATATTGACAATGATCGGCCAGCTCGGTGATTTTCTATAGGCTGTAGTGAGATCTCCTTCAATGATTGAAAAATGAACCTTCCAGTCGTCATATCTCAATGCATTTAGGTTACCTCCTGCATCAAAATAAAAGATTTCTCTTCTTTTACCTACTTTATCTTTTCCCATTAACATGTCTAATTGGTTATAGCCATCTAAATGATTTTTAAAGGTTTTGCCATTTGTTTTGAAACCGGCTTTAACTTTTTCGGTCAGATTAGGCTCACCTACGGCAGCTGCGAAGGTTGGCATCCAGTCTTCATGGCTAAAAATACCATTCACTATAGATCCAGCAGGAATTTTACCTGGCCATCTAACCACTTGTGGTACTCTGAAACCGCCTTCCCAAGTTGTTCCTTTCTCACCTTTAAAAGGAGAAGTTCCTCCATCTGGCCAGCTCATCATTTCAGCACCATTATCTGTACTAAAAACCACAATTGTGTTGTCTGCAATACCCAATTCATCTAATTTATCGAGAAGTTTACCAACAACATAATCAAGCTCCATCATACCATCACCATAAAGTCCACCACCATTAGAGCTATTCACCCATTTTTCCGCAAGGTGAGTCCACACGTGCATTCTAGTACTATTGTGCCATAAAAAGAAAGGTTTATTGTTTTTCGCTTGTTCCTCAATAAACTCCAAAGAACGGTCTAACAATTCCATTTCTACAGTTTCCATTTTCTTTTTAGTTAATGGACCATGATCTTTAACAGTTTGATTTCCAACTTTACCCCATCTAGGATCTTCAGTTGCATCCATTTTCGAAGTAGCATAAGATTCTAAAACTCCTCTTGGACCATATTTTTTATCAAATTCTGGATCTTTTGGATACTCAGGATCTTCTGGTTCTTCTTCTGAGTTTAAGTGGTATAAATTACCATAAAAACGATCAAAACCATGCACAGTTGGCAAGAATTCATTTCTGTCACCTAAATGGTTTTTACCAATTTGAGCTGTGGCATAACCAAAATTTTTGAGCATATCAGCAATGGTCATGTCAGTTGCTCTAATTCCTTCTTTTGCCCCTGGCATTCCAATAGTTAACATTCCTGTTCTAAATGGATGTTGACCCATGATAAACGCAGCTCTACCGGCAGTACAACTTTGTTGAGCATAGGCATCTGTCATCAAGGCACCCTCATTGGCAATTCGGTCTATATTTGGCGTCATAGGTTTTACCATACCGCGATGGTAGGCACTCACGTTATCTACACCAAGGTCATCACCCCAAATCACTACGATATTGGGTTTTTTTTGAGAATGAAGTTGTAAAGTTAAGGCCATCACTAAAAGCGAAAGCCACAGATAATTTTTTTTCATGAAAATAAGATTTGGTTAGAATTGATTTTTGGATCATTTAGATCATGGGCTAAAATACAATATTATTGAGGTATTTATAAGGATCTAAAGTGGACAAATGGTAGACATTAGAAAGTATCAATGTAATCGTCCAATGAGGTATTCCTGGATAATTCCATTTTTTTCCTCAATCTGTATCTGCTCTTTTTCACCCCTTCTTTGGATATATTTAAGATACCCGACATATTTTCGGCAGACATTTTCATCTTCAAGTAGGCACATATCCTCCATTCAGAAGGGGTGAGATCGGGATGCTTTTTTTGTAAATTTTTAAAAAAATTGGGGTGTACTTCGATGAATCTCAATTTAAAAACTTCCCAGACATTATATTCATTGGATTGTGTTGTAAATTCCTTTTCTAACTGAAGAAGCAACTCTTTTATTTCCGTTGGATTCTTCTTGACAATTTGTTTGATCCGCTTTTTGAACTCTGTTTCAATTTTTAATTCTTTGGTTTTATCAAGTGCAAAGGAGAGCAATTCCCTTTCTTTTTTTTGCAGTTCCTGTTTAAAGGAATTCATTTTTGCTTTGGCCAGTGCTAACTTTTTTTTAGTTTCGATATAAGCGGTCATATCGATACCTACTCCCATAAAACATAAATTTTCACCGGAATAAAAACGATGACCTTCAAATAAAAAAGGTAAGGTATTTCCGTTTTTCAATTTTAGATTTGCCGAGACTTGTTTAACAGCTCCTGTTTCAATAATTTCGCCCAAACCTCCTTCGATCACCGGGTAATCGGCGGGATAAAAAAAATCGTAAACACATTTACGTTTTAATTCTTGTGCCGAATAACCGGTTATGGTCTCGTGATTTTTATTCCAATGTATCAGGTCGAAATTCTTTTCATTTAACACATAAACATAGAATATCCCTGGCAAAAATTCTACCAATTGATTGTTTAAAATGGAATCGAGATCTATGTACTGTTCTTTTTTGATAGGTAGTGATTTACAAAAATTGGTTTAAGTCCTTTTTCGAATATTTAAATTAGATCAATTTTTATGTTAACACTTATTTTAATTCGAAAGGATAGATCACCTTCCAGTCGGTTTTCATGTCGACCACTGTCCAACCGTTTTTGGCAGCTTCCTCCAATCCTTTCTCCAAACCTCCTATGGGAGAACCTTTGTCATAAGCCCATTCTCTCACTTCATCCGTATGATGGATATACAATTCAAAATTCTTATGTTTATTTGAAGCTGTCCATTGTAACATCTGTAAATCGCCGTCTGAATTTCCCGCGGCGAAAACAGGTTTTTTCCCAATAAATTTATTGATTCCCACCGGCTTCCCTTCTTTATCATCAATAAAATCGATTTCCGGTAATCTCCTTATCACAGGATTCCCATTATTGTAATCAAATTCGGTTTTAATCGAGCTGCCGATGATCTGCTCGGCAGGTATTTTGTACACGTCCTGTACGATGGCGCGCATAAATTCTATTCCACCACCGGAAACGATAAAAGTTTTGAAATTATGGGCGCGCAAATATTCCAATAATTCTAGCATGGGCTGATAGACCAATTGATCATAGGGAACATTTTTAGTGGGATGTTTTGCTGTTTTGATCCAATCCTGTACTGCTTTTTCAAATTCCTCCGTCGTACCGCCGGCATGAGAGGCCATGACCAATTCAGCCAATCCCTTATGCCCGGAAGCCATGATGGTTTTCATGTCATCCTCCAACACCGCTTTAAAAGGCTGTTTATTTTTCCATTCCGGATGATCTCCTGCCATCGCTTTTATTCTGTCTAAAGCAAATAACAACTGGAAATAGGCGGGTTGCTCTGTCCATAAACAGCCATCATTGTCGAAGGTTGCGATGCGATCTTCGACCTCTATATAATTGGCACTGTTTCGATCTGTTACCTCTTCAACAAAGGCGATGATATTTTTTTTTGCCGCTGAATCGTTCCATGAAGGCAAGTGATCAATTTCTACATTACTTTGGGCGATTTCCTCTGGTGTAACCGGAGAGATTGGATGTTCTTGTTTGCAGGATACCGAGAAACATGCGACAAGTAAAAAAATTGCGTAAAGGCAGATTTTAATTTTCATGATAACTGTTTGGTTTAATTGGTGAAAAAGATAAAAATGGGAATTATATGCTACTTTTTAAATGTTAAAGATAAAACTAGTTGATTTACAAAACAAATGTCCTCTCACTTTAATAAGAAAGAGGACATTTATACTGAAAAACTATTAATTAAGTTGAGGAAGGCAATGATTAATGACTTTTGGCGGTCATCGCCTCTATTTGTTTTTGCGTTTTGCTCAAACTCCAATCACCCGCAGTCTGACTGGGCACATAATCTTTAAAGGTACTTAAGAAATTGAAGGCATAACCTTGCATCGCCATTAAAATATAGGCTCTGTCTATGTACCAATCGTAATACGTATTAGAACCGTGCAGTGCTTTTTCAAAAGGATCACGTCTTAAATTCATCAAATAAGGAGCTCTTAATTCTACAAAAGGTTCCAGCCAGATCTGTAATTGATCAGCTCTGTTTTCCATAAACATGGCTTTCCAGTCCCCATATCTCAGTGCCGCAATTTCACCTGCATCATTCACATAAATAAAACCTTCTCTGGGAGAATCTTTGGTTTTTCCCATCAGATAATCCAGTTGGTTCACTCCATCGATATAATTTTTATATGATCTTCCATTTACAGAGATACCTTTCTTCAATTGCTCTGAAATATTTGCATTACCTGCCACAGCAGCAAAAGTCGGTAACCAGTCTTCATGGGCTACGATACCGTTTAGAGTTTTGTTGGCCGCGAATTTACCAGGCCATTTGATAAAAGCAGGAACTCGATAAGCGCCTTCCCAGCTGCTGTTCTTTTCTCCGTGGAAAGGAGTTGTACCTGCATCGGGCCATGTATTGTAGTGAGGTCCATTATCTGTTGAATAGAGTACGATGGTATTGTCTGCAATACCCAGCTCATCTAAATAATCCAACAACATACCCACGTGCATGTCGTGCTCGATCATTCCGTCCGTGTATTCATCGTTTCCTTCATGTCTGCGATCTGCTTTTACATGGGTTCTAAAGTGCATTCTTGTACCGTTCCACCAGGTAAAGAAAGGTTTTCCTGCATCCACTTGTTTTTTGATAAATACTTTGGCAGCTGCCAAAGTTTCATCGTCAACGGTTTCCATTCTCTTTTTAGTCAAGGCCCCTGTATCTTCTATACGTTGCCCACCTTTTCCATCTGCATAAGTGTGTAAAACTCCCCTTGGTCCATAGACCTCTCTGAAAGTTTTCCCGTTCTTAAGTTTCATATCAGTCGGATAATCCTCATTTTCCGGTTCTTCTTCTGCGTTTAAATGATAAAGATTCCCAAAGAATTCGTCAAAACCGTGCATGGTGGGTAAATGTTCGTCTCTGTCTCCCTGGTGATTCTTTCCGAATTGTCCGGTGGCATAGCCTTGTCCTTTTAAAACAGTAGCGATGGTAATGTCAGATTTTTGCCAGCCCTCTTTGGCACCCGGCATTCCTACTTTGGTCATCCCGGTTCTTACCGGCACATTACCGCCTAAAAAAGCAGCACGACCTGCCGTACAACTCTGTTGCCCGTAATAATCCGTAAAGGCCAGACCTTCTTTGGCAATTCGGTCGATGTTGGGCGTTTCATAACCCATCATTCCGCGGTTGTTGTGGCTGATGTTCCAGGTTCCGATGTCATCACCCCAGATCACCAAAATATTGGGTTTTGATTGCCCAAAAATGTGAGCCGAGAAAAAGACTGCTATGAGCAGCAAGGAAAAAGATTTTAATTTCATAAGTAATTGATTTTTGGTTATTTATTTTATTGTATCTGATTTAAATTGAAAACTTTAATGAACAGGTTTCCCGACTATATCATTACAACCTTTCAAAAGGTTGACTCTTACAAATTTCAGGTAAAAAATAATATATGGACCTATAAAAATAATCCAAAAGCGAGTAGTACAAGAATCTCTCATTAGTTTGGGGGATTAATAATGAAAAACAATTAAGGAAATTGTAAAGGTACTAAAGATAAAGTTTGTCAGGTTAATCTGCAAATGATAATTACGCCTTGAAGATAAAATGATCTGCTCGATAAAAAAATCTATTCCTAGTGTATGCTTCGGCAGAAATTCACATACTTTTTTTCTAGAAATTTTGACGCACGTGAAACTTTTTGTTGATAAGTTTTTCATTTATACGATGTGGCTCGGGATCAACTTTTTTTGAATGGATAAAATGCAGTAAAATGAAGACAAATGAAAATTATTTTTTCTGACAAAATTTTACTTTACTTGTCCGAAATTGATCAAATCTTACTCGATTTAATTTACTAAAAAATAATTAGATAAGTTTCATTAAAAGAGTTTGTTAAGACGTATTACTTGTTGAAAAGTTTAAACCATTTTGCTTTTTGTTTGGGATCATAATTTTAACTTTAATCAACCATGTTATAGTGACATGACAGATTTATTATTCATTAAAATTTTATTTTATGTTAAAGGTAAAGTTTTTGAAGCGAAGAGATCCGAGAGATATCGCTTCACCGGAAAAGTACTACCTGACAACGGTCAGCAAGGGTAGTATCAATTTAAAAGAGCTGGCCGAAAGAATTGCTTACCAAAGCACCCTAACGCCGGGCGACTGTTACAATGTGCTTTCTTCCTTAGAGAAGAACATCATTGAAGAGCTGAAAATGGGTAACATTGTAAGGCTTGGGGAATTAGGTACTTTTCGTGTAAGTATTTCTTCTGAAGGAAAAGATACTTCGGAAGAATTGACAGTAGGGGCGATCAAGAAAGCCAGAATCTTGTTTAGGCCTGCACAGGGTTTGAGGGATATGCTCAGAAACCTGGTATTTAGAAAAGAGACACAGCGTTTGGCTTAGCTTTTCTTAGATTTTAATTTGTTGAGAACGCCGCAATTTTGTGGCGTTCTTTTTTTGCTTTATTTGTTTGGCAAAAAACGTCTAGATGATTGATACAAAACAAGCAGATGAGTTTGCGAAAACGTCTAGATGAGTTGCAAAAAAGACCTTAGATGATTTTATGTTTATTTTTTAGGTTTATAAAAAGCTGTAAGACAGCATTTTCGTTCAGTAAAAAATAAATATGTCGAACAAAAAAGCCCAAACGCCAGTGTTTGAGCTTTTCTTACATTTTAATTTGTTGAGAACGCATCGGTTCGTCAATCAAATGTAAAATATTTTATTCTATTTTTTCTAATTGCTCATTTTTTTATTGAATATTTTTAATGCCTAATAATCTGGTCATCAATTAAAATCAATAGGATAATCCAAACAGAAAAAAAGAGATAATTATTTGTCTTGAATAAAATCTATACCGTCTAAAATAGAAAATCGAATACCATCGGCGATGTATTGTTCTATTTGATAAAACTGTGCGGCCACTACCGGGTTGGTGGCTTTTTTGATCTTCTTCGTGTATTTCATCAAATTATTTTCATTGGCCGATCTGATGGTGATGGCTTTTTGCAACATGCTTTCCGCTTGTTCACTAGTGGGCTTGCCCATTGAGGTATAGGAGCTGAGTAATTTAATTCTTTCTTGACCATTCAATTTTCTGGCCACTTCGTATTCGTCGTACAATTGCCAGAATTTAGCGGCATCAACACCACTCAGGTCAATGTTATCAGAAATGATCTCTTTTTTTTCTGATCCGAAAATATCCTGGATCATGGTCATTTCATCTTTGGTGGGCATTTGTGCATAAGACATGGCAATGCACAAAAAGGCAATAAGAAAGCTTAATTTTTTCATGAGATTAATTTTTGGTTATTTGATTAAATATTTTAAAATGTAAATATAGGCATTTTGAAATCTAGTCATAAGAGGTTGCATCAAATAAATCTTTTGCCATAGGTCATTTTTTTAAAAATGGAAATTAATAAGGTCGATAGATCCGGGTACGAACATTCGAAATCGATTTCGTCTCATAAAAAATGAATTTACAAGAAAATCGATCAACAAAGTTATTTCAGGATGTAAATTGCATGATCTAAAACCGCGACATGATTAAAAAACCTAACCTGAGTTTCTGGCAAATCTTTAATATGAACGTTGGATTTTTGGGTATCCAATTTAGTTTTGGTCTGCAGCAAACGGCCGTCAATCCGATATTTTCATTTCTGGGCGCCCATCATGAAGAATTACCGCTTCTCAATTTAGCCGGTCCTGTAACGGGATTAATTGTTCAACCTATCATAGGAGCTATTTCTGATAAGACCTGGTCTCCCAAATGGGGTAGGCGTAAGCCATTCTTTTTAATAGGGGCCTTAATTGGTAGTTTGTGTTTATTTGCCTTCCCTTTCAGTCCTGCTTTGTGGTTTGCGGTTGGATTATTGTGGATCTTAGATGTTGGAAATAATATGGCCATGGAACCGTACCGAGCTTTTGTGGGCGATAAATTGCCCAATAAACAATTGAGTTTCGGATACCAGATGCAAAGTTTGTTTGTAGGCGCAGGTATCGTATTGGCAAATGCCTCTATTTTTCTTTTTCAGGATTGGTTTGGGGATGCCGAATCGGTAAATGAAGTGACCAATACAATTCCAAAATGGCTCTATTATTCTTTTTTTATGGGTGCGATCCTGTCAGTTTCAACTATTTTATGGTCAGTATTTAAAACCCCTGAAATACCGCCATCTGAAGTGGAATTGGATGAAATAAAGAAACACAATGCGCTTTCACTTTCTGACCGAATCAAAACACCTTTTTTGGAAATTGTTCATGCCATTAAGGATATGCCGAAGTTCATGTGGAAATTGTCTCTTGTCTATTTATTTCAATGGTATGCTTTGTTTGTGTATTGGCAGTTCATCGCCCCTATGTTTGAAGAAAGCATGGGGTTTGATAAATCGCAGGCACTTAGTCAGGCCGCCAAGATGAATACGGCCTACAATGTGTCGACCATTGTTTTTGCCTTGGCCCTGGTGCCATTGGCGCTTAAATTTGGAGGTAAAAAGGTCTATGTATTGAGCCTTTTCTTAACAGGAATTGCGATGCTCAGTATTCCTTATATTCATGATCCGACGATAGTCATTTTTCCAATGATCTTATTTGGGATCGGTTGGGCGGCCATGATGGGCATCCCTTATTCCATGGTATCGAAAATTGTTCCGCAAGAAAGAAGAGGTGTTTACATGGGAATTCTGAATATGATGATCGTTATTCCTATGGGAATTCAAACCTTAACTTTTGGTCCCATTGTAAAAAATCTTTTGCATAATAGCGCCGTAAATGCCATTCTGTTTGGTGGGGTATTTTTCATCATTGCAGGGATCTTGGCTATGCGACTTAAACAACCGCCATCCCTCGAGGAGAATGAAAAAACTTCCTCAATAAATCCGGTGGCACATGAGGGATTATTAATTTGAGAAACTTAAATAGTTGAATTTCAAATAAGAAAATAGTTTTGGAACAGAATAAAAGAAATATAGATATTTTATGTGTGGGGGAGGTTCTTATTGATTTTATTGGACATCAATTGGAAAAAGAAATTCAAGATACTTCTGATTACCACCGTTACATAGGCGGTTCTCCTGCGAATGTAGCCATGAATACGTCGAAACTGGGATTGAAAACAATGATGGTGGCGTCGGTCGGGGCAGATGGATTTGGTGAATATATTTTGGAAAATCTGAAAGAGGGAGGTGTAACGGTCGATCATGTGGCCAAATTAGATCAGAAAAATACCAGTGTTATTTTTGTATCCAAAACAGTGCATACGCCTGAATTCATACCTTACAGAGATGCAGATTTCAATATTTATGAAAAACAAATACCAAAAGAACTGCTCGCTCATACGCATATTTTTCATACCACCTGTTTCGCGCTCAGTAAAAACCCCGCGCAAGAAACCATTTTAAAGAAAGCTGAAGAAGCGTTTCATTTGGGCTGCCAATTGAGTATAGATATCAATTACGCAAAAAAAATCTGGGATTCCCAGGAAAAAGCGTTTGAGGTGATCAAAGCTTATTGCAAGCTCAATCCATTGGTCAAGATCAGTGAGGATGACATGTTTAGACTTTTTGAGCAAAAACTTCCTCATGAAGAGATATTTGCTTTTTTTCATCATTTGGGAGTTGATCTGGTTTGTTTAACACTGGGAAGAAACGGAGTGAAGTGTTCGCACAGAACAAAAGGAATCGTTCTGTTTCCGGCTGTAAAAGTTGAAAAAATAGTAGATGCAACGGGTGCGGGTGATGCTTTTTGGTCAGGATTTTTATGGGCATTCAGTAAGAAAAGACCCTTAGAAAAATGTCTGGAAATAGCACTTCATCTGGCTGCCTTAAAACTGCAGAATTTAGGGAGATTACCAGATAATATTTCTGTGATGTCAGAATTAATGTAATTGTAAAGATGAGCACCAAAAATAAAAATCAGGTCCCGGGTTTGACCGGGGTTATGTTAAACGCCTATCCGGATAGTATTGGTGATCAATTGAGCGATCTTATTTCAATTTTAAAAAAAAATGAGTTTAAAGATGCATTTTCTTTATTTTATGTTTTACCTACTTTTTTCAATAGTGATTTAGATAGAGGGTTTTCGGTTATCGATTATGATGTCAATAAAGAATTGGTGTCTGTTGATGATCTGAAAGCATTGGAAGAAATGGGAATAGCGTTAAAATTCGATATCGTTTTAAATCATTTATCCGTTGCTTCACCTCAGTTCAAAGATTTATTGAAGTATGGAAATAAATCTCAGTTTAAAGACTTTTTTATCAACTGGAATACCTTTTGGGAAGGAAACGGAACAATGGGTGAAGATGGAATCATACATCCAAAAAAGGAGTATCTCGAAAAATTATTTATGCGAAAATCCGGATTGCCTATTTTAAAGGTGATTTTTCCTGATGGCACTGAAGAACCCTTTTGGAACACCTTTTATCAACAAATTACGTATAAAGAAATAGCTGAAGATGATCTTCAATATTTACCAGGGATAACAGATGTTGAGAGGGAGTTTATTTGCAATAAGGTTAATCTTGCTTTAAATGAGAACCGGGATATTTCTTCGATCGATCTGGAAGATTATAACTATTTGAAAAATGAGGTCGTTCAAATCATAGAACTAAATAGATCTTATCTAGGACAGATGGATCTTAATGCGAAGTCGCCGTTAGTTTGGGAATTTTATGAAGAAACTTTGCGAAAATTGGCCGGTTATGGTTGTAAAATATTACGCTTAGATGCTTTTGCATATTTGCACAAAGAAATAGGACAATCCAATTTTTTTAATAAACCGGGTACTTGGAACTACTTAGATAGAATTAAGCAAATAGCCAAAAAGAATGATTTGATACTTCTACCCGAAATTCACGCAGAATACGGGCTTCATTTACACGACGAGGTTGCAAATAAAGGTTTTTATATATACGATTTCTTTTTTCCGGGTCTTGTGATTCATACTTTGGAGACATCTTCAAATAAAGCGCTGGTCAATTGGACGAAGGAAGTGATCAGCAAAGGATTTAAAACGGTAAATATGTTGGGCTGCCATGATGGGATTCCGGTTTTAGACCTAAAAGGTAAAGAAATGGAGGGTGTTGCTCATAGGGGGTTGTTGTCTGATCAGGAAATAGAGCAGGTGATGAACAAGATCATAGAGCGAGGAGGAAGGGTTAAAAATCTTTATGACGCTGAAGGAAAAAAACTCTCTTATTATCAGGTCAATGCGACATTTTTTAGTGCTTTAGGGGAAGACGAACAAAAATTGTTATTGGCAAGAGCGATACAACTGTTTATGCCTGGGATCCCTCAAGTATGGTACCTGGATATTTTTGCCGGTGTAAATAATTACGAAGCTGCTGATGGAGGAGGAAAAGCGGGTCACAAGGAAATAAATAGAAGTAATATAAGCCTGCAAGATGTCGAAAAAGGACTAAAAAGAAAAATTGTAAAAGATCAATTACAATTAATACGATTGAGAAATCATTCCAAAGCATTTTTAGGAGTCCTAAGATTTAAAGAGACTTCGGAAAATGAAATAGATATGACTTGGGCCTGTGAAAATGAATCAGTACAGCTAATCGCTGATCTTAGGACATATCATTTTGATATACATCACATTAAAGATGGAGTAAAAAAGACAATGTCGTTTAATTAGAAAAGTAATTTTTTATTGGAGCTGAAGGTATGGCAAAGGTTAAAAATTAAGGCCATGACAAAACGTAAAATTATTCAACTTTAAATTTTTTGTTCGCCCCCCTCAAGGCATATTTTGTCATGGCCGAATCAATCAATTATTAACTAAAAACCTTTATTTTTAAATCTCATTTTATTGAGATTTGAGAGAATTTCTTTAGCAATTTTTTGTATTCTTTTTCATAGCAATTTTCATATTTAAAAACGGACATATTAAAGTTTAATTGCGCCAAAATTGCATTTTTTTAAAAAATACCCAGATACCATGATAAATGTGGAGGAAAGTAGAAACAGTGCATTTCGTGGCTTTCTTTATTTTCAATTAATTATTGTAAATTCGAAGGAAAATTATACTTGTATGAAATATTATTTATTAATTGTTTTACTCGCTATTATATCGATAACGGGATGTAAACAAGAAACTAAAAAAGTTGATGAAGTTGTTATTGAAGAGGTTGAAGAGAAAACAGTAGATATAGTTAAAAATCAAAAACTCACCCAAGAACAACAAATTTTATCTGCTGTTCAGGCAGCTCCAATGGCCTCGAGAGATTTAGCGACAGTTTATGGCTATGATGAACAGGGCGAATTTGTTATGTTAAGGCAAGGTTCCAACAGCATGATATGTGTTGCCGATGACCCTGATAGAGATGGTTATGAAGTAGTGGCCTATCACAAGAGTTTAGATCCTTTTATGGCGAGAGGGCGAGAATTGACAAAGGAAGGGAAAAGCAGAGAAGAGAAGGAGATGATCAGAGAGCAAGAGGCCATAACAAAAGTTTTGGCAATGCCTGAGGTTCCTGCGGCCCTTCATATTTATTTTGGCAAGAACGGATATTACGATATCGAAAAAAATGAAGTAAGAAATTGCAGATACAGATATGTCGTGTATACGCCATTTGCTACATCAGAGAGTACTGGTTTGGGATTGCAGCCAAATAAAGAGGGGCATCCTTGGTTGATGTTCCCCGGTAAGTATAACGCACACATTATGATCAGTCCTCAAGAATAAATGATATGGAGAATAAAGAGATCATAAAACAGTATAGCAACGATGACATTACGATAGTTTGGAAACCGGGTACTTGCATTCATGCAGGTACTTGTGTAAAAATGTTACCGAAGGTATATAATCCAAAAGCCAAACCCTGGATTAAAATTGAAAATGCGAATACTCAGCAATTAATAGAACAAATTGAGCAATGTCCATCTGGAGCATTGAGTTATATCACTAATCAAAAACAAGAAAAAATGGCAGACCTAAACAAGATAGAAGTAATGGCCAATGGCCCGTTAATTTGTACAGGAACAATCAGAGTTGTTACTGCTGAGGGCAAGGAAGAGATCAAAGAGAATAAAACTGCATTTTGCAGATGTGGTCATTCCGCCAATAAGCCCTATTGCGACGGTAAGCATAAGGCTGAGGGTTTTATTGGATAATCAAAGTTATCACTTAAAATTAAAGTTGCCTGCTATACTTTTGTCTTAAGCTTGGTAGTTTGAGTTGATCATTTTAAGGCTAATTATATTTTGTCTTTATCTCGTTTAAAGACCATAATTGTGGGTGTTTTTCACCCTTTTTTGTATGGCTCATATTTAACATTTCTTTATCAAAAGAAATCATACATTTACACAAATTTAGCGCAATATGAAAAGGTACTTGATTGCCTTTTTTCTGCTTCAGTTCACCTTGGTTTTTGCCGCGGTTGACGTTTCCATTAAAGTACAAGATCAGATTCAAATTGCGGGTCAGAATTTAAATGAAAAGGAAAATTCCATCGATCAATTACTCAAGGAAACCTTAAAAACGGTTCTTCCACAAGTTTCTAAAACAGAAGTCCCTCCATTTTTTTCGATCCTTGTACATAATTCAAAACAATTTATAGTTCCAATAAAGCTATTTTATTGGAGAGCATCTGTCGATTCAAACTTTATTTTTAAAGAAATTTTGGGGGCAATACTGTTTCCCAAACATTACTTTTTTTAAGTGAGAAGCTATTCTCTGTCTTAACTAAATAGTAATCATTTAAAAATAAAATATATGGAATTTTTTCTTACCGGTTTAACCGTACTAGCTTTAGTATTTATACCTTATTATATCTTTTTAAAAAACGGAAATTCAATTAAAAAAAAGGTCAACCAACTTATTCAAAAGGAAATTTCTTCTTCAGGTTTAAACTTTACTGATTCGGAGTATTGGGCTCATAGTTTTATAGGCATTGACGGAGTCGCTAAAAAACTTTTGTTCGTACGTGTTAATGGGGATCATAGTGATGCAGTTACTATAGATCTATCAAAAATAAAACATATAAAAATTGACAAAAAAATTGAGGTAGATAAGGACAATAAGACTAATTGGGCCTTGAATAGATTAGATTTGTTGGTTAGTCTTAGCCCAAATGGAGAGTCGCTTATTCCTTTATTCGATGCTGATGTGTTTTATAAAGAAAACAATGAGAACAGCAGGGCTGAAGACTGGGTTAAAAAAATTAATTCATGTAGAACCTTTCCAAGTACAAACCAAAAAGCAGCCTAAATAAAAAGCCTGTTCATTGAACAGGCTTTTTATTTTTCTGACCACAGTCTATTTTTTGGCTATTTTTTGCACCTCATCCAATACCCTTAATAAATTCAATCCCCAGAGTTTGGCAATTTGTTCTTTATTGTAGCCTCTTTTGACGAGTTCCATCGTTACATTAAAGGTTTCCGAAGCGTCGTTCCAACCTTCAATTCCACCTCCGCCATCAAAATCAGAGCTAATACCAACATGGTCTATCCCGATCAATTTGACCATATAATCTATGTGGTCAACAAAATCAGCCACATTAACAGGCGGAAATTGTTTTTTTGCTTCAAGTAGCTCTTTTGAAGCTAAGCTTTTGATGTCATTATACCTACTGTTGTAAACATTTAATTCCTCATTTGACAATTTTTGTCTTTTTTCCCAATCCAAGATCTCAAATTGATTTTCTGCTGCGAACTTCTCCAGCACAACTTTTTGAGCATTTTTGTATGCAGCATCTTTTGAGGTATTTACATAGCTGGAAAATGCTACTGTTTGTACCACACCACCATTACTTTTTATATCTTTTAATTGTTCGTCGTCAAGATTTCGAGAGTGATTACAAAGGGCTCTTGCCGAAGAGTGCGAGGCAATAATTGGCGCTTTACTCAGTGCAATGATATCTTTAAAGGCTCCTTTAGAAGGATGTGAAACATCTATCATAATACCCACTTTATTCATTTCAACGACTGCCTCTTTACCGAGATCACTCAAGCCATTGTGATGTAGCCAGACATTATCTTTTTCCCCGGTATTGCTATCTGAGAACTGACTGTGACCTTGATGTGCCAATGACATATATCTTCCTCCAAGTTTTTGAAATTTTCCTATATTCTTCAGGTCCAATCCTAAAGGATAGGCATTTTCAATCCCGATCATGGCCACTTTTTTTCCTGTCTTTATAATTCTAAAAACATCAGAGGAAGTATAGGCTAGTTCAATTCTGTCAGAGGCATATTTTTCGGTCAAGTTGTGGATGGCATCAAATTTACTGATCGCATTTTCATAAGCAGCTTTATACCCCTCTTCGTTTAAATCTCCTTGTCCCGTATAAACAATGAACCAAGCTACATCCAATCCTCCTTTTTCCATTTTGGGTAAATTCACCTGCGAGGATAGCTCTTGCGTGTAATTTTTGCTTTCAGTAAAATTATTGATATTGATATCGCAATGCGTATCGATTGTAATTACTTCGGCATGAATTTCCTTTGCCATATTGTAAAGATCTAATTCAGGTTTTGGTCCTTGAGCTAATACCGCACCCCCGATGAAGGTAAAGATTAAAAAAAACTTTTTTGAGTAAATATTGATCATGGTCATTTGTTTTGAGCTTTAATATTACAAAATATTGATGAGCGCTGAATTCTTTTTTACAAATGTTTTTAGTTTAGGAATTGAGCACAGGTTAGCGTTTTAGTGCGAAGAAAGCATTATTCTTTAAATAATAGAAACATGACTTCTGTTAAATTGCATCGAACAAAATTTGTCTTTATAGTTGATTATTAAGTAATTAAAATTGATTTTAACAAGTTTATTTTTGTTTGAACATTGTAAAAAAAATGAGCATTTCAAGAGGTGCTTACCTTTATATATTTAAATTTGCAAGCCTTAAAAAAATAAGCAAAGTTAATTTGAACATTATGAGCAAAACACTTTTTGATAAAGTTTGGGATTCGCACGTAGTAAAACACATAGAAGACGGACCGGATGTGTTGTTTATAGACAGACATTTGATCCATGAAGTTACCAGTCCTGTGGCCTTTCTGGGTTTAAAAGCTAGAGGAATCAAAGTATTGTTTCCTGAAAAAACCTTTGCTACGGCAGATCACAATACACCTACCATTAACCAACATTTACCGGTTGAAGATCCGCTTTCTGCCAATCAGTTATTGGCATTAGAGCAGAATGCCAACGAGAATGGCATCAGACATTGGGGACTTGGGCATGAAAATAATGGAATAGTACATGTGGTGGGCCCCGAAAATGGAATTACACTTCCCGGTGCAACCATCGTTTGCGGTGATTCTCATACTTCAACACACGGTGCTTTTGGAGCAATCGCTTTTGGTATTGGTACATCCGAAGTAGAAATGGTATTGGCTTCACAATGTATCATGCAGCCTAAACCCAGGAAAATGTTGATCAAAGTAAATGGAAAGCTTCAGTTTGGTGTTACACCTAAAGATGTGGCTCTGTATATTATTTCACAATTATCTACGTCTGGTGCTACAGGTTATTTTGTAGAATATGCCGGAGAAGTGTTTGAAGAAATGAGCATGGAAGGTAGAATGACAGTTTGTAATTTGAGTATAGAGATGGGTGCAAGAGGAGGGATGATCGCTCCAGATGAAAAAACTTTTAACTACATCAAAGGGAGAACATTTACACCAAAAGGAGCTGAATGGGAAGCTGCCATGGCCTATTGGCAAACCTTAAAAACTGATGAAGGTGCCAAATTCGACAAAGTATTTGAATTTGATGCAGCAGATATTGAGCCGATGATTACTTACGGTACAAATCCCGGTATGGGCTTGGGCATTTCACAATCTATTCCAGGGTCAGATACTATTACGGGAGGAAAAGCAAGCTATATAAAATCCTTAGATTATATGGGCTTCGGACAAGGAGATGCTATGATCGGCAAAAAGATCGATTATGTTTTTGTAGGAAGCTGCACTAATGGACGTATTGAAGATTTTAGGGCTTTTGCTTCTATTGTAAAAGGTAAAAAGAAAGCCGATGACGTTACTGTTTGGTTGGTTCCCGGCTCGCATAAGGTAGAAGATCAGATCAAAGAAGAAGGAATTCTCGATATATTAAATGAAGCAGGATTTACACTCAGACAACCTGGTTGTTCTGCTTGTTTGGCCATGAATGATGATAAAGTTCCTGCCGGAAAATATGCTGTGAGTACTTCCAATAGAAATTTTGAAGGAAGACAAGGACCTGGTTCAAGAACCTTGTTGGCAAGTCCTTTGGTAGCCGCAGCAGCTGCCGTTACAGGGAAAGTTACAGACCCTAGAGAACTTTTAGAACACGTTTAATCAAAAAACAATTGCCATATGGCTTACGATAAATTTAGTATGATAAAAAGTAGCGCATTTCCGCTACCCATAGAAAACGTCGATACAGATCAAATTATTCCTGCACGCTTTTTAAAGGCCACAGAAAGAAAGGGATTCGGAGATAACCTGTTCAGAGATTGGAGATATAACAGTGATCATAGTCCAAAAGCAGATTTTGTACTCAACGACTCAAAGTACAGTGGTAAAATACTTGTCGGAGGAAAGAATTTTGGTTCGGGTTCATCCAGAGAGCACGCTGCCTGGGCCATTTACGACTTCGGTTTTAGGGTTGTGATTTCGAGCTTCTTTGCAGATATTTTTAAAAATAACTGTTTGAATATTGGTGTATTGCCGGTTCAAGTAAGTGAGTCTTTTTTACAAGAGATCTTTGAGGAAATATACAAAGATCCAAAAACGAAAATTGAAGTAGACTTGCCCAATCAAAAAGTAACTTTAACTACAACCGGTCGATCAGAATCGTTTGAGATCAATTCTTACAAAAAAGAGAATATGCTCAACGGGTTCGACGATATTGATTATCTGGAGAATATCAAATCTGAGATAAAAACATTCGCTAATTCAAGGCCGTTTTAATTCAACTCACACCACTCCCAATGGAAAAAAGGAAGATCGAGATTATGGATACCACCCTTAGGGATGGAGAACAGACCAGTGGAGTATCTTTTACTGCCTCGGAAAAGCTGACCATTGCTCAGCTTTTGCTTGAAGAATTGCATGTCGATAGAATTGAAATTGCTTCAACCAGGGTATCAGAGGGTGAATTTGATGCAGTGAAAAGTATTACCTCATGGGCTGAAAAAAAGGGGCTTATCGATAAAATAGAAGTTCTCTCTTTTGTAGACGGAGGTCTGTCTATTGCTTGGATGGAAAAATCAGGTGCGAAAGTCCAGAACCTGCTCACAAAAGGTTCGCTCAATCACCTCAAACATCAACTAAAAAAAACGCCTAAAGAACATTTTGAGGCGATCGCTAAAGTAATTCAACTAGCTCAAGACAAGGGAATTGAAACGAATGTTTATCTGGAAGATTGGAGTAATGGGATGAAAAATTCTCCTGATTACGTGTACCAGTTTTTGGATTTTCTAGAAACGCAAAAAATAAAAAGAGTTCTATTACCGGATACTTTGGGTGTTTTAACGCCAAGAGAAACATATAAGTTTTTGTCTCAAATTAGGGAGAAATATCCGAAAATGCATCTCGATTTTCACGGTCATAACGATTATGATCTGGGTGTAGCCAATGTAATGGAATCGATCGAGGCCGGGGTGAATGGTATCCATTTGACGATCAATGGAATGGGTGAACGAGCTGGGAATGCACCATTGGCGAGTGTAGTAGCCGTCATCAATGATTTCTTTCCAAATATCAGTATAGATGTAAGAGAGAGTTCACTCTATAAAGTGAGTAAGCTGGTAGAAACGTTTTCGGGATTTAGAATTCCTGAGAATAAACCGATTTTGGGAGATAATGTTTTTACACAGACTGCAGGGATACATGCTGATGGCGACTCTAAGCACAATTTGTATTTCAATGAATTATTGCCTGAAAGATTTGGCAGAAAGAGAACTTATGCGCTGGGAAAAACCTCTGGTAAAGCAAATATTCAAAAGAATCTGCTCGAGCTCGGTTTGCATTTAAGCGATGAAGATATCTTAAAAGTTACCAATAGAATCATTGAATTAGGAGATAAAAAGGAAGTGGTCACCAAGGAGGACTTACCCTATATTATTTCCGACGTATTGCACAATCAGAGTTACGAAGAAAAAATAAAGGTAAATTCATACGTGCTTAACCATGCCAAAGGGCTGAGACCTACAACAACAATTTCTTTGACCATAGATAAAGAAACGATTGAAGAAAGTGCTCAGGGCGACGGGCAGTTTGATGCATTTATGAAAACACTGCATAAGATTTATGCAAAGAAAAAATTGGAATTACCAAAATTGACTGATTATGCGGTCAGAATTCCTCCCGGATCCAATTCAGATGCTTTATGTGAAACGGTAATTACCTGGAAATTTGGTGAAAAAACGTTTAAAACCAGAGGATTAGATTCAGATCAAACAGTTTCGGCGATCATTGCCACACAAAAAATGTTAAACATAATAAAGAATTAGATGAAATTAAATATAGCCTTATTGGCAGGAGACGGGATTGGTCCTGAAGTGATAGACCAGGCGGTAAAAGTATCTAATGCCGTGGCAAAAAAATTCGGACACGAAATAACTTGGACACCGGCATTAACGGGAGCAGCGGCAATTGATGCTGTTGGAGAACCATATCCGGATGAAACACACGCCATTTGTGAAAAGGCGGATGCAGTGCTGTTCGGTGCTATTGGTCATCCAAAATATGACAATGATCCTTCAGCTAAGGTACGCCCTGAGCAAGGTTTATTGAAGATGAGAAAAAAGCTAGGACTTTTTGCCAATGTTCGGCCAACATTTACATTTCCATCTTTGATCGATAAGTCTCCATTGAAAAGAGAAAGAATTCAAGGAACAGACCTCGTTTTTCTAAGAGAATTAACCGGGGGAATATATTTTGGTGAAAAAGGAAGAAAGGAGAATGGTGATGTAGCCTTTGATAATTGCGTTTATTCGAGAGCGGAAGTGACTCGTTTAGCGAAAAAAGGTTTTGAAATGGCCATGTCAAGATCTAAAAAATTATGTTGTGTGGATAAAGCAAATGTTTTAGAAACGTCCAGGTTGTGGAGAGAAACTGTTCAGGCCATGGAAAAAGACTATCCGGAAGTAACCGTTTCTTATGAATTTGTTGATGCTGTCGCCATGCGTTTGGTACAATGGCCAAATAGTTACGATGTATTGATCACGGAGAATTTGTTCGGAGATATTCTTACTGATGAAGCTTCTGTGATTTCTGGTTCAATGGGATTAATGCCTTCGGCTTCCTTAGGTGAAAAGACATCTTTGTTCGAGCCAATTCACGGATCTTATCCTCAAGCTGCCGGGAAGGACATTGCTAATCCACTTGCGACCATATTGTCTGCTGCTATGATGTTCGAAGATGCTTTTGGACTGAAAGAAGAGGCTGAGGCTATCAGGGCAGTGGTAAATAAATCTTTAGAAGAGGGATATGTTACCGAAGATTTAGCGGATGGAGGAAAGGCTTATAAAACCAGTGAAGTCGGAAATTGGCTCGCATCGAGAATTTAGGATAGCTATAACTCATATAAGAATCCGTATAAAGCAATTTATACGGATTTTTTTTATGGTGAATCGTTGAGTTTCAGAGAGATACCGGCATTTAAAAAATACTTTTTAAAAGTTTTTAAAAAATGCTTTTGTAACCTTAGTAAAACTGTATTTTTGTAACTTATTTTTAGATGCATGTCGCTTACCTCGCTCGAGAAAGAAGAAAGAAAAATTGGGAAAAAATTATATGGCTATCAACAGGGAGCCATTGAAAAAATTTTTGATTGTATTGAAAATTACCCAAGTAATTATAACCTTCTTTATCAACTTCCAACAGGTGGAGGAAAAACGGTTATTTTCTCTGAAATTGCCAGGAAATATATAGCTACTACAGGGAAGAAAGTATTGATCCTTACCCACAGAATTGAGCTTAGCAAACAGACTTCGCACATGTTGGATGAATTTGGTGTTCCAAATAAGATCATCGACAGCAATGTAAAGGAAGTGCGCAATGATAGTAATTACCACTGCTTTGTGGCCATGGTTGAAACCTTGAACAACAGGCTAAAGGAGGGGAAAGTAATGATCAATGATATCGGCATGGTGATTGTCGATGAAGCGCATTACAATTCTTTCCGAAAACTATTTAAGTATTTTGAATTCTGCTTTATTCTTGGTGTTACGGCAACACCATTGAGTTCAAACATAAATTTACCAATGCATGAGATCTATAAAGATCTAATTGTGGGTGAAAATATCAGTTCGTTAATTGAGAAGGGTTTTTTGGCTGAAGCGGCCACATTAAATTTTAATGTAAGTCTGACTTCATTAAAAATTGGAATCAATGGTGATTATACGGTAAAATCTTCTGAAGAACTGTATATCCAAACCACCATGCAGCAAAAGCTTTTGAAAGCCTATGAATTGGAAGCAAAGGGAACCAAGACCTTGATCTTTAATAATGGGATCATGACCTCCAGATTTGTTTACGAAACTTTTTTGGCAGCTGGTTATAAGGTAAAATACATAGATAATACAAATACCAAAGAGGAGAGGAGAAGTATTCTTAAATGGTTTAAGGAAACGCCGGATGCCGTGTTAACCTCCGTAAGTATTCTTACTACGGGTTTTGACGAGCCTACTATAGAGACGATCATTATCAACAGGGCAACCAGATCATTGGCCCTTTACTTTCAGATGATAGGAAGGGGATCTAGGGTTATTGCCAAAAAAGACAAATTTAAAATACTCGATTTAGGTAATAATGTGGCCAGATTTGGATTATGGACAGATCCAATCGATTGGAATTATATTTTTAAGAATCCAAATATTTTCTTGGAAAGCTTGCGCAGTGATGATGAAATTGAAAAAAAGTTTACTTATCAATTACCAGACGAAATTAAAAGGAAGTTTTCAAAAACGGAAAATTTAGATTTTGATATAAAAATGGCCTATCAAGAAGCTCTTGATACGGGAAAAAAATCAAAATTAGCTCTGGAGAAATCGGTAAAACAGCATGCTCAGATGTGCGTAGAAAATTCAGAGAGTATTATTGATGCCTATATGCTTTCTAATTTACTGAAAGAAGATATTGCCTACAGAATAAAACAATACTCTTATTGTATCATGAAAAGTTCTACAAATTATTTGAAATGGTTAGAGGAGGATTATCAAAGACTTTTGAAACTCAAAATCAGTAAGCAATTTAATAACCGTTAATAGTTTTGCCAGAATTCTCTTTTTTTATTGAGCTCGTCTTCAGATTTATGGTAATCTTCAACAGGAACCGGAACTACTTTTAAAAAGGAAGGATGTTGCTCTATGGCATATTCAATCTTTGTGACCACATCATCAACAGAATCATTTTCATAATCTATTTCTAAAGCCGGTTTGATGACCATAGATTGTAAAATACCTCTCTTTTTGATCAATAAGCCTTTTTTATCAAAAGATCTCCTAAATCCGTCGATAACAATAGGAATTACAATAGGTTTATTTTTTAAGATGATATGAGCTGTACCTCTCCTGATCGGTTTAAAAGGCGTTGTTGTACCCTGCGGGAAAGTTATGACCCAACCGTCATCCAATGCTCTGGTGATATTTGATATATCACTCATTTTAACCTGCTTATTTACATCCTTTCCTTTTTCTCTCCAGGTTCGTTCAATCGAAATAGAACCGGCATACTCCATGATCTTTGGCAAAAGTCCGGCCCGCATGGTTTCTTTTGCTGCCACAAAATAAATGTTCAATTTCGGATTAAAAAGATAGCCTATGTCTTTAATTGTATCAACTCTTCCGTTCAGTGCGGCATTAAAAACATGAAACATTGCAGCAACATCGGCAAAATAGGTCTGATGGTTAGAGATAAAAAGTACATTGGTAGGGGGTAAATCCCGAATAATCTCTGAGCCCTCAATATGTAATTCATTAAAGCCTCTATATCTTCTATGTGATATAAGTCCGAGGGTTCGAATTAAAGTTTTTTTAAGAAAAAGGCTTTTCCCAAAAATATCTTTTTTAAACAAGGTCATGCTTTAAAATTTGCTTGGCAAACATAACTAAAATTATGAATTTACCACCTTGATGAGGTCTTTAATTTCACTTAAAATCATTGCTGTTGCACCCCAAACTGTGTGATTATTCAAATCGTAATATGGTACTTGTACGTCATTCATATAACTCGTCGTTAATCTCTTAGTTTTCAATGTTCTGCTATCGAGCAGATCGGATAATTTTACTTCAATTATTTGTTCTACCTCATGATTTAGCCTAAATTCTGGTTCGTAAGCCAAAATACCAACATATGAATGTACTAAAAAATTACTAGGAGGAATATAAGTGTTACTTATTTTTCGTAATAGTTTGATGTCAGTCGGATTAACCCCAATTTCTTCATTTGCCTCTCTAAGAGCCGTCTCTGCAAAGGTTTTATCTCCTGGTTCCTTTTTTCCTCCCGGAAAACTTATTTGCGCTGCGTGTACACCTTGGTACGAAGCTCTTAAAGTTAATAAAAAACTGGTTTTCCCCAAAGAATTGGGATAAAATAATGCCAGGACAGATGCCTCCTTGGGCAATCTTTTCAAAAGTTCCTTTTCATTAAATAACGGCCTCTCTTTTGGCACCATCTTTAATTGAGACTCAAGCCCACCCAAGGGTGCACTGATCAAATCGGGTACCAAATCTAAAAAATGGTGAAAGTCCATTATAAAAAATGTAATTTTACAGAAATCAAAATTAAACAAATCTGTAAGTATTTTGAAAGTATTCTGGTGAAATACGACTCAGCTTTGTAGAACGACAAAATATTTTTTTCATGAAAATTGGAATTGTTTGTTACCCCACCTATGGTGGAAGTGGTGTATTAGCAACTGAATTGGGTATGGGTCTGGCCAAAGATGGACATGAGGTGCATTTTATAACTACTCATCAACCCGTTAGGTTGGATTTTTTAAATGCGAATTTGTTTTTCCATGAAGTGTTTGTAGAAGAGTATCCCTTATTTCATTACCAACCATATGAACTCGCCTTATCGAGCAAATTGGTAGAAGTGATCTTCAAATATAAATTGGATATTTTACATGTGCATTATGCCATTCCGCATGCTTATGCAGCATATATGAGTAAACAAATGCTCAAAGAAAAGGGCGTTGAAATTCCGGTGGTCACTACTTTACACGGTACCGATATTACCCTAGTGGGCAGCCATCCAGTCTACAAAACGGCAGTTGAGTTTAGCATTAATAATTCCGATGTGGTCACCGCAGTATCCGAAAACTTAAAACAAGATACTTTGAGGTTGTTTAATATCAAAAATAAGATAGAGGTTATTTATAATTTTATCGACTTTGATCATGTAAAGGACCATGAGGACTCTGATTGTATGAGATCTACAATTGCAAAGCCGGAGGAAAAAATATTGCTTCATATCAGTAATTTCAGACCTGTAAAGAGAATTCATGACATCATCACTATTTTTAATAAAGTACAACAGAAATTAGCTTCCAAATTAATTATGATAGGTGAGGGACCGGAAAAAGAGTCTGCCATGAGATATGCCAAAGAGTTGGGGATTAAGGACAAGATTATCTTTATGGGAAACACGACCGAAATAAAAAAGATCTTATGTTATGCCGACCTATTTTTATTACCCTCAGCTACAGAAAGTTTTGGATTGGCTGCATTGGAGGCAATGGCTGTTAAAACTCCGGTTATTTCTTCAAATACCGGAGGATTACCTGAAGTGAACGTACAAGGTGTGACAGGATTCTTGAGCGATGTAGGAGATTGTAAAGATATGGCGAGGAATGCAATTTATATTTTGGAGGACGAGAACCGATTGAATAAATTCAAACAAAATGCCTTTGAAAACGCTAAGCGGTTCAGCATAGATAAAATATTACCTGAATACGAACGAATTTATGATATGGCATTGCAACGCGTTGCTGCTGTACAATAATCAGAAAAGGGAATATTGTTGGGTTTCCTTGTTCAGTTTTGTAGCGATTAAATTAACTTGTTGTTTTTTGAAATTTTCTAGATTTTCTCCATTTAACCAGTTCTTTTGATTTTTACTCGTCAATACTACAGGCATTCTTTTTTTTGAATTGTGAATTTTACTCATTAGTTCATTTGCCTCGGTAGTAAGCAGTGTAAAAGTGTCTAATTTCTGATGATCTATAGGGTTTTGCCATGAACAATAAATACCGGCAAAACAAAACAATTCATCATCTGCTAAGGAGATGAGGTATTTTTCTTTCTTTTTACCTTTTTCATCCAGCCATTGCCATTCATAAAAGCCATCAGCTGGAATTAAACACCTGTTAGAAGTGTATAACTGAAACGAGGGTTTTGTTGTTATGGTTTCTATTTTTGCGTTGAGCGTAAATTTTTTAATCTCATCATTATTGGAAAATTCAGGGATTAAACCCCATTGAAAAAAATTGATGACTTGTTGATCTTCTACAGTAATGACCGGCAACTTTGGAAAATCGAATGCCTTGATTTCATCTTGAGGAACAAAACTCGTTTTATCCTTAAACTTAGCCTTCAGTTTACTTTCTATTTCTTCTGCTTTTTTACTGAGTTTGGAGTAAAAACACATGATATTATTTTTTAAAGTTGATAAATTTGAACAGCCTGCTTTGATGGTCAAAATGAATGGACGGGTTATCGAATAAACGATTAATTTCTCCATTTTTTATTAGTTCGTCAGCATGGCCTGTTGTGATTCCTTGATCGTCCATCAACCAAAGTTGATCGGCTATTTGTAAACTGAGCTGAATTTCATGTGTCGAAATCAAAATCGCTTTGTTCAATTCATGTGCAAAAGAATGCAGCAATTGAAATGTTTCAATTTTGTGTTGAATATCCAAATGTGCCGTTGGTTCATCTAAAATAATGATGGGTGTATCTTGTGCTAAAGCCCTGCAAATCATCACGCGCTGCATCTGACCATCACTCAATTCATTTACTTTGGTATTCTTTATCGAAAGTAAATCTGTTCTTGAAAGGGAAAAAATAATGGATTCCTCATCTTTTTCAGATAAGGTGCCTAACCAATTTGTATAGGGATGTCTTCCCAGCGCGACTAATTCAAAAACAGTGAGGTTGCTGGGCTCAATTTTATCGGTAAGCACTAAACTAATGGTTTGCGCAATTTGAGACAAAGAAAATTTAGATAATAATTTATGACCGATAAAGACATCTCCACCAAGATTTTCTTGAACACCTGTGATACTTCTGATGAGTGTAGATTTTCCAATACCATTTTTGCCCATTAAACAAACAACTTCTCCTTTGTTGAGTCCCAAAGAAATATTTTTGCCTATGATATGATCACCTTCTTTTTTTCGATAACCTATGGCAAGATTTTGTGTTGATAATATGTAATTTTTTCCGTTCAACAAAAATGATTTAAGTCAATCGTTTTTTTCTGAATAATAACCAAATAACCAATGGCGCACCAAATAAAGATGTCACAGCATTTATAGGTAACACATAGGCCGAATTGGGCAATTGAGCAATGGTATCACATAATAACATGACAATGGCCCCTAAGAGAAAAACTGCCGGGATCAATATTTTGTGGTTAGAGGTTTGTAAACTAAGTTTTGCGATGTGAGGAACCGCCAAACCTATAAAGGCAATTGGACCGGCAAAAGCCGTGATTACTCCGGTGATGATACTGGTTAAAATGAGTATTTGATTTCTTGTTTTTTTAATGGATAAACCAAGACTTTTCGCATAATTTTCTCCCAACAATAAAGTATTTAAAGATTTGATAGTCGGTATGACCATGATCATTCCAATGATATAAAGGATAAAGAATACGCCTAGAGATTTCCAGTTGGTATTGCCCAGACTGCCGAAGCTCCAAAACATATATTGCTGCAAATTTTCGGCGGAGCTGAAATAAGACAAAATGCTAATGACCGCTCCACTAAAACTGCCGAACATAAGACCGATGATAAGAATAGCCATGGTATTTCTTATTTGATTAGAGATAAGGAGTATGGCAAAGAGAACTGACAATGCACCGATACTCCCGGCTGTTGCAATGGCCATTTGATTTCCTGATAAGGTCAAAAAAATCCCGCCAAAAGCGGTGGCACCCAAAATGAGTAAAGCTACCCCTAAACTTGCACCTGAACTGATGCCAAGTACAAAAGGACCCGCCAAAGGATTTCTAAACAAGGTTTGCATCAGTAATCCGCAGATGCTCAATCCTGAACCAACTAAAATCGCTGTAAGAGACTTGGGCAGGCGAAATTGAGTTATGATGTAATGCCATTCGCTTTTTTCTGATGAATAACCCGAAAGGTTCCCCATAATTTCTTTAAATGGAATGGAAACAGAACCAAAACTGAGATTGATCAACAAGGCAATGAGCAGCCCCAATCCCAGCAAAAAAAAGTAAGCGGTATGTTTCTTTGAATTGATAATTATAATTTTTAGTCTAAGGGTTCCAAAAAATAAGGAATATAATCCGGTAAAAGGTCAGGATGAGCAGCTTTAATCAAATCTTTTAAAACAATTTGTGGTTGGATGGGTGCTAACTCAAAAAACAAAATCCCTCCTTGTTCTCCTTTTCGTTTGGCAAAGTTAAAGATCTTTTTTTCTTGAAAAGCGTCGAATATACTGTAATGACTATTACTTTCTAACATTGCACTGTAGTCTGTAAAAATTCCTGCGCCAATCCATAGATCAGAGGCATTTCCTTTTTCAATTACACTTTCTAGTGCGAGAACCAAAGAACCTGTTCCTTTGGTTTCTTTCCAGAGATAGTTCGTATTGGCATCTTCAAAGAGATTAGCCATAAAGCTTTCTCCGGCCGGCAGGCTCCATTTATCTTCAAATAGTATTCCGGAAAGCACAGTGGGTCGGTTTTTAGAATGTAGAGCAATTTTTTTGGCTTCTGTATATTCTTTTTCAATTTGATCAAAAATACTATCTGCCATTTGATTTTTATCGAACAAGGCACCAAAAACTTTAAGCCATTCGGCTCTGCCTAAGGGTTCTTCTTCTAACCAGTCACCATTAAAAAGTATCGGAATCTGTGTTTCTTTTAAACGGCTGAAAGCAGGGTCATTTTCACTCATACTGAAACCTATGACCAATTCAGGGTTTAAAGAAATCAATATTTCAAAGTTAAGGTTCTGAATATTTCCCAATTCAGCAATCTTACCTGTTTTTACCAATTCAGCGGTTCTGTTGGAAGAAATATAATTTGTTTGGGGAAAGCCCAGGATCTTATCTTCCATATTAAATAATTCGATCATTGGGATGTGTGTGGTAGAGGTAGGCACTATACTAACAATGGGTGTTCGGATCACATTTTTACCTTGGATGGAGTCAGGAATCAGCTTGTTTTTAGGTACCAAATAAAATACTTCCTGATTCTGTGCATTGGGATAAGGCCTTTTAATGACCAATTTACTTATGTCCTGAAATGTTTGAAGGTCAAAACCCTGAGCGTGCTGAACAGAACTTTCTATCATAACGATCTCATCCATTACCTCTAATCTCGCCGTATTCTTTTTACAGGCTAGTGAAGTGATAAGCAATAATATGATCAAGAAATATCTCATCTTATTTATTGAAGAACGGTTAGAAAATTAGTTAGCAAATTAAAGAATAAAACCGCTTATATCAAGCTTATTTCTGTACATTTGCCTAGAAATTTTTGGTGACCTACATCGGATTAAGATGTAGTGTTAAGAGGGAATCTCGTTTAATTCGAGAGCTGTCTCCGCAACTGTAAGCTCAGCCGAAAGGTGCTTATTGGAAATCTAAAGTCACTTTGTGTTTAACAAGGGAAGGCATTCAATAAGACGCAAGCCAGGAAACCTGCCAAAAAAATCGATAACAAATATTTTCGGAGGAAAAATATTTTTATGATGGATAGATACTTTTTTACCTGCTTTTTAATTTTCTCTTTTTCGGCATTGGCTCAGGATGAACCGACCAATAACTTGAAAGAAATATTGGTTTTTGGTAGATTTTCTCCGAATTTACAAACAGGATACAGCTTTGATCAAATACCTGATAGTTTGTTTCAAGATCAATTTGGTACACTTCAAGATGTATTAAGGGATGAAGCCAATTTTTATTTTAAAGAAAATGGAAGAGGAATGGTTTCTTCAGTTTCTCTGAGAGGAAGTACAGCTTCACAAACTGCTGTTTATTGGAATGGTGTGCCGATTAATTCCTCGCTCAACGGGCAAACAGATTTTAATACGCTTGGCACAAACGGCTCATCTTCGATAGAAATAAGAAAAGGGGGCGGCAGCGTATTACTGGGTAGTGGAGCCATTGGGGGGGCAATTAATTTAAAAGATGAGATACAATTTGATGCCGAAGATGAGGTCAGTATCTCCGCTGGAATTGGGCAATTTAACACCTATGCAGCCAATTTTAAAATAGAGCAAAGTTTTGAAAAAGTGTTTTTAAAGCTCGCTTCTGGCTATGATCAAAGTGAGAACGATTATCCTTTTCCGGGTTTAGATGAAAAGAATGAGAACGGCGCTTTCAAAAACTTTGACTTGCACTTGACCTTGGGTTTTAAGCTCGATGAAAAAAATGAGCTTGCACTGTTTCAGTCTTATGTACTGAATGATAGAAACCTTTCCGGAACCCTTACTTCAAGGAGTATGGCCAAATTAAAAAACAAGAACAATCGGTTTTTATTGAATTGGAAAAGCGTTTCGGACAGATATTCTTTTTCTACCAATTTGGCTTATTTACAAGAGGATTATTTGTATTACAACGATCATCGATTAGATAATCATACAGAAAACATTGGCAAAAATGTGATAGCCAGTACTGATTTTTCATACACTCTAATCAAGAATATATTTTTTGGAGCGGGATTTGATGTCCAATTATCAAATGCCGAGGGAGATAATTTGGAAGAGGAAAACCTGAATAAAGGAGAATTTTATGCCCTCTTTGGACAACAAATTAGAAGTAAATTTACTTACAATGTCAGCTTTAAAAAAGGATTTTCAAATCTCTATGACATTCCTTTTATCTATGCGATAGATGGAAGATGGAAAGCGTCAGAAAATTTAAATTTTAGAGCCAATGCAGGAACAAATTATAGATTACCCACTTTTAATGATCTATTCTGGAATCCCGGCGGAAATCCTGATCTAAATCCTGAAGACAGTTTTACTTCTGAAATTGGGGCAACTTGGAACAAAACCAGATTCAGTTTTGATATGGCCGGATTTTATATAAAAAGTGAAAATCTGATTCAGTGGGTTCCTCGTGACAATGCTTTCTGGACCCCCGAAAATGTAAAAGAGAGTAGGCAGTTAGGGGCCGAATTCCAATTAAAATACAATTTTAATTACCGATCATTATATTTTGATTTTGAAAGTCAGTATACTTTTGTCAGTGCAAAAGATATCGACTTGAATGAAGATTTGATCTATGTGCCCAAAAATAAACTAAACAATGTATTTAGTATCAGACATAAGCAATTTTTGATGAAATACTATTTACAGTTTACAGATAGTGTTTATATAACTACTTCGAATACAGAATCTTTAGATGATTTTTGGTTGTCTAATTTACATTTTTATTACCAGATGATTGAGAACCGATTAAAGGTAGGTTTGCAGATCGAAAACATTTTTAATCAAGCTTATGAGGCAGTGGCCTACCGACCCATGCCTGGAACAAATTTTAATTTAAATATCAAATATCAATTTTAGCATGATGATGTATCTAAAAAAATTAGTAACCATTTTTGTTTTCAGTTTTATGATTATAAGCTGTAGTGACGACGACAAGAAAGTAGAAGAAAAAGGGGATTATGCCGATGGTTTTTTTATTACCAATGAAGGGCCATTTAACAATGGTTCAGGAAGTATAACCCATGTATCTGAAGAGGGTGTTATAACTCAAAAGGTGTACGAAAAGGTCAATAATGAGGTATTAGGTAACATTGTTCAATCGATGAGCATGCATAATGATAAGGCTTACATTGTTGTGAACAATTCTAATAAGGTGGTTGTGGTTGATAGATATACCCTGAAAAAAATGGGTACTATAGAAGGAGAAGGCGTTTATTTTCCAAGACATATGGTCGCTTTTAATGACCGTGGTTATTTGAGCAACTGGGGAGATCCGATCAATAATTCGGATGATTTTATTTCTGTGATTGATTTAAATAAGGATGAGGTCATTGAAGTAATTCCGGTGGGAGAGGGGCCGGAAAATATGGCTATCAGCCAAGGGAAACTTTTTATCAACCTTGAAGGAGGTTATAGTCAAAATAAATTTGTGATGGCTTTAAACCTCAATAACCTTGAAAGTGTAGAAATGATTGAAGTAGCAGATGTGCCTAATTCCATTCTTAAGGACGATAAGGATCATATTTGGGTTTTATGTGGAGGTAAACCGGCCTGGACAGGTTCAGAGACCAACGGGAGTTTATACCGCATTGATCCTTCTGATTTGAGTCAGGAACATATTGGCTTTACAACATCACAACATCCTGATTTATTGACTTTTACTAATGGAAATTTGTTTCTTAATTTAGACGGAAAAGTGTTAAAAATCAATGCAAATTCCATAGAGGCTCCCATTGAAATTGTTCAGGGAATAGAGGGTTATTTTTATTCGATGAATGCTTTTAATGGAAATTTATATGTGACGGATGCCAAAGATTACCAAAGTGAAGGGGAACTAAAAATTTTTAGTGCCAGTACTGGAGCTGAATTAGAGACCCTTATGACAGGTGTAATTCCCGGCTCAGTTGTTTTTCAATAATAAAAACTTTGACAATAAAAAAGGAGGTTTAACCTCCTTTTTTATTTAGCTTCCCATCATTTCAAAATCTCCTCCACCATCAAAATCGCGGTTGAATTCTCTTTTCTTTTTCTGTTTGAATCGATAAGTAAATGTTAATCTGAATTGTCTCTCTCTCCACTGAAACTCACTTTCGGAATAAAAAGTATCAGTAGATGTTTCCATCATTCTTTTTCTGGAGTTAAACAAATCACTGATGTTTAGTGAAAGTGTTCCATCTCCATCCATGATATCTTTACTAAAGGCCATATCTGTGGAAAACATTCCTTTATATTCATTTTGTGCATTCTGCATCGGACCCATGTACATCATATTCGTTTGCCAATCTATGCTATAGGGTAAAACAACTTTTCCACTTAAACGCGTAAACCAACTCAAATTTTCTGCACCAAAATCTACACCTTCATAAAAACCTTCTACAGTATTTTGAAAGAGGTTAAAACTTGCATTAAACCGCCAATTCTTTTTAGGCGTATAGTTAGCCGCCATTTCAAATCCATATCGATCTTCCGTACTTAAGTTGATCGGAAATCTTTTTATAATTGGAATTCCACCCTCTGTAGTTTCACCTGTATCTTCTGTAATAAATTGAAAAACATCTGTTGCATGATTGTAATAAACGGAAGTGTTCAGGGTTATTTTTGGCCATTTTTTAAAATATCCTATTTCAAAAGCATCTGATATAGAAGGATTTAGATAGGGATTACCTTGAAAAATATTGGTTTCACTTGATCGGGAAGGAAAGGGGTTAATCATTCTTGACCTTGGCCGTCTAATTCTTCTGTTATAACCTATGGTGATATTTTCTTCATCTGCCAATTCATAACCTAAATTAACTGTAGGAAACCAATTGGTGTAGTTTCTCTCTGCTGCAAGATCTTCGCGATCTACAATTTCAATATCTATATCTGTAATTTCCATTCTAAGCCCCAGGAGGCCGCTAAACTTGTTAAATTTTGCACCATACTGAGTATAGGCCGCATGAATTTTTTCATCGTAATTAAATATATTCGAAAGATTTGTATCCAGATTAAAATCTCCATTGTCATCTTCAAAATAAACCCTAAAATCAGTTGTTTGATCTAAAATATTGCTCCTAACTCCTGCCTCAAACTGATGTTCATTTTCCATGGGTAGTACGTAATCAGACTGAAATAAATACTGTTTTTCAGGGCGTTCAGTACTATTTTGTTCACCTAATTGATCTTGTTCAACCGGGAAGAATTCTTTTTCGTTAATATCCGTAAATTCTTTTTCGTAATTGTCTTCAAATTGGAAATCAACAGTTAACTTATGCCCATTCTCATTAAAATTGTTCATATAGTTTAAGTTGTACTGCCAGTCATTTCTATCTTCAGAATCATCACTGGTCCTAACAATAAAATCTGTTTCTTGTAAATTAGAATCAAACTTGGTCGTTTCGTTTACAGTTTCATCATTACCTCTGGAATTCCGATAAATAAAACTCGCCACGATAGAACTTTTATCTGTGATAAAGTACTCTACGCCAAAATTTGTATTGATATTGTTATTTACCCGATTGTATTCCCTTTTTTCTTTCACAAATGGAGAAACGGGATTATTGAAAAATTCAGAATAATAGCTTGCATTACCAGGGGCATCAGAATAACTATATCCAGTATTATTAAAAAAGTTGAATTTATTTTTTCTATAATTTAAATTTACAGAACCACCGGCATTTTCAGGATATCCACCAAAGATCGTTGCATTTGCATTAAAACCATCATTAGATCCTTTTCTCAAAATAATATTGACAATACCCGCTGTACCTTCAGCATCATATCTGGCAGATGGGCTTGTGATGACTTCAACTTTTTCAATCATTTCTGCAGAAAATTGTCTTAGTGCTTCATTGTCAGATCCACCTACCAAATTATTGGGTCTGCCATTGATGAGAATACGAACGTTTTCATTTCCTCTTAAACTCACGGCTCCATCTACATCAACAGTTACAGAGGGCACGTTGTTTAATACATCAATTGCATTTCCACCCTTAACGGTCATGTCTTTACCTACATTATAGATTTTTTTATCCAGTTTTATCTCAACGGTACTCTTCTCAGCAATAACCTGAACCTCCTCTAAATTTTCGGCATCTTCTTCAAGAACCACGGTGCCTAGATCGATATTTTTGTCTATAATTATTTCACCTAAATCTTTTGTTTTAAATGAAATAAATTCAATAGTTACCAAATAGGTCCCTTGAGGAACATCTATTGAAAAATTCCCTTTACTATCCGTAATGCCACCAAAAATCTGTGTGCCTGAGATGGGTTTCGCCACAATAGTGGCATATTCCAATGCTTGGTCTGTAGTTTTATCGTGAACAATCCCTTTAATCTCAAAAGTAGCCTGATTTTGTCCCGGTCCTGCACCTGGTGGTCTTTGGGAGATGATATGATTGATAAATAAAAAAGAAAATATGAATAAGAGTATGTACTTCGCCATTATATGTAAAATTGTTTTGAAATTTGACAGGCGAAATTAGATTTAGTTTAATGGCAGCTCTGTTAATAGTATGTTAAAAATATCTTTATTTTTTTTTGTTAAATCGACGGAATTATGAAAAAAAACTTATTTTTGTCATTCTAAAAATAAATAGATGGAATTTTCACATTTTATAGGTTACATTGTTTTCATGATCATCTTTACAATGGGATTTTGGTTGATGATATTTTTGGCTACTTTCGTGGTACCTTATTGGTTGATCGGGAATTTTTTAGAAGATAGAAAGTTAAAAAGAGCTGCTAAAAAGCAAAAAGCATAAAGTAAAGGGTTTGAATAATTTCAAACCCTTTTTTAATTCTTCTCATCTTCATCTACTTCAAAGATGTTTCCCTTTAGTTCGCCGGCTCTATTTTTAGTATTCCTTTTTGGCGCCTTGTTAAACCTGTATGAAAAAGAAAGTAAGAATTGCGGGTCAAAAATGGAATATCGGTTAGTAATTGCGTCTGCTTCGTTAGATTCATAGATGATCTTTCTAGTTTTAAATAAATCATGTGCTGTAAAGGCCAGGGTCGCTTTGTTATTCAACAGATCTTTACTCAAAGCTAAATTGACGTATTGTATAGCCTTCAGTTTAGTGAGCCCCGTTATTTTTTGGCTTTGATAGGTATAGCTGGGTTGAATTTTCCATGAATTACCAAAACGAAAATCCAATATGGCATTGCCGTAAAACACAAAATCTTCGGCATCATATAATTCGTCTTCTGTTTTGGTCAATTCAAAATAATAAGGGCTCAATAAAGTTCTGAATCTTATTTGTTTTGATATAGGATAGATGAAGTCAAATTCAATTCCATATTGATTCAAATCACCGTTGTTAATTGGTTTTCTCAAAAAAACATCAAATCCCTCTAACGTTTGTTCCCCAGTATTTTCGAGTACGGTAAGCACTTGGTTATGGTCTAATGATGCGAAAATGGCTGTGTTCAAAGAACCACTTTTGAATTGCTTGTAATATTCAGCCACGAAATAATCAGAGTAATATGGTTTTAAGAATGGATTTCCAGTCACGATAAATCTTTCATCAGCAAAGGAAACGAAAGGATTTAATTGGGCTACGGTTGGTCTGTATATGGATCTGGAATAATTAAAAGTGATCATACTTTCATCTTCAAAGCTATAACCGATTAACGCACTTGGGAAAAAGTCGGTGTATTGATCCGTATTTTCAGTATTATTTGTTAGATCACTTGTGATCACATCACTATACTCCGTTCTTAATCCAACAGAAAAGTTCCATCTTTCGGTTTTTTTACCTAAGTTGACATAGCCTGCCAAAACAGTTTCCTTGTAGCCGATATTGTTTTCAAAGCCCTCTATGGGTACAAAAGTCTGGGGAATTGGCGCAAAATTGAAAATATTGAAATCATTTTTATAATCTCTGTAATTAGCCTTTAGGCCACTTTCAAAAAGCCAATTCGCCTTCATAGGCAGACTGTAGTCGGCCTGACCCATAACGGTGTAATAGTTTTGGATTTTTGTTGTTTTTTGCTGATCGGTCGATATACTGGGAGTTAAGTTCGTATTTAAAATGTCCATTAGGTTGTCGGATTCCGACTGATCATATTTTACATCGAAAGTGAGTTGATGACCCTCTACTTTGAACTCGGTTTTATAGCTTACTAAAAACTCAATATAATTTTCATCGGTATTGTCCCATACATCTCGATGGTTTTTATTTTTTATAATATCAATCGAATTAAAATCCGTCAGGTCAAGCTCAGATTTAAAGTTTTTATTGGCCATACTATAGAGCAGGGAAGAGTTCAAAGAATTTTTTTCGTCCAGTTTAAACTCGCTGCCCACATTAAACAAAAAGCTATTTCTTTGTCTGAAATCGTCTCTCGTTTCGTATAAAAATGGTCCATTTTCAGGATCGTTCACATTGTAAAATTGTTCTATTTCTGAATACTTAATTTGGTTATTATGATTGAAACTTGCAGTAGAATAGACATTGACCTTATCAGAATTATAATTGATAAATAAGGAACCACCAGCTTCCGTGGGAATTCCTCCGTGCATTTCTACAGTTCCGTTAAAAACCTCAGACCCACCTTTTTTGAGCACAATATTTACAATTCCGCCCCCAGATTGTGCGTCATATTTTGCCGATTTACTGATTATTTCCACTTCTTTAATGGAATTTGAAGGGATGGCTTGAAGTAAATCTGCGTAATTACCCGCCGTAGCAAATGGTTTTCCATTCACTAGAATCATCGCCTCAGATCCCCTTATAATTACTTTTCCCTCTTCATCTACTCTTAATGACGGTGTATTTTCAAGAACTGTTATGGCGCTACCACCTAAATTTCCAATGTCCTTTGAAGCGTTATAGATCTTTTTGTCGAACTTATAATCCATCAGATTAGTTCTGCCGGTAATTTCAATTTCATCTAAATTTTCAGCTGATTCTTCAATTTCAATAGTGCCGAGATCTAAATCCTGTTCTATATTTAAATGATTGATAACAAATGGTTTATAAGATAAAAATTGAAAAGATACTTTATAAATTCCGAATGGAATATCGATCATGAAGTTCCCTTTATTGTCGGTGACAATACCTTTAAATTCGCTATTTTCAACATTGTAAAAAGTTACTGTAGCGTAGGGTAAAGGCTGGTGGTTTTGAGCATCTTTTACTATTCCTGTAATTGATGCAGAACTGGTATTTTGACCAGAAGTAAAATACGAAATAAAAAATAATAATATGATCAGAGGAATAATTTTCATTCGTCATTATCAAACGCGTAAAATAGATAAAAATTTCTAGCCAATTGTTAGTGAAATTCGGTAAATTTTTATCTACCCAAAAACCACGACTTTTTATTTATTCTTGATAAATGAAGCTATGTTTTCCGGCGGTCTGCCAATGACTCCTTTTTTATCTGAGATCACGATAGGTCTTTCAATTAATTTTGGATAATTAACCAAAGCGCTTATGATTTCTTCATCAGACAGTTCTTTTCCTTTAAAATTATCTCTCCAATCTGTTTCATTTGTTCTCACCAAATCAATGGGTTTGATTTTTAGACTACGTATAATTTCCTCCACCTCTGATTTAGAAAGCGGATTTTTCAGATATTCGACAACCTCAAAATTGAGTTTGCTGTTTTCAAGAATTGCGAGTCCCTGCCTACTTTTGCTACATCTTGGATTATGATAAATTTTGATCATCTAATATTGTTTAAGTAAGCAAATATAATTGATTCATATGGGATTTTTTAGTTTCATCAAAGCTCATTTTTATATTTCAACTAAAACAGAAGGTCTATATTTGCAACAAAAAAATTGATTCTTACAGATACACATACCCATCTTTATTCGGAACAATTTGACGATGACAGATCCGAAGTTGTTCAAAAAGCTATTGATGCCGGGATAAAAAGATTCTTTATACCTGCCATTGATAAAGATTATTATCCGGCCATGTTTAGCTTGAAAAAGGAATTCCCTGAACATATTTTTTTAATGACCGGACTTCACCCTACGCATGTTAAAGAAGACTTTGAAGAAGAATTAGACATAGTCAAAAAGAATCTTGAAACCGGATCTTTCTGCGCTATTGGTGAAATAGGAATTGATCTATATTGGGATAAAACATTTTTTACCCAACAACAACAAGCGTTTAAAAAGCAGATTCAATGGGCAAAAGAATACGACTACCCAATTGCCATACATTGCAGAGATGCTTTTGATCCTATCTTTGAAATTTTAGAGGAGGAAAAAGATGATAGTTTATACGGTATATTTCATTGTTTTACAGGAAACAAAGAACAGGCTGAAAGAGCCATTCGCTTAAATATGAAGTTGGGGATAGGTGGTGTCGTAACCTTTAAAAATGGAAAAATTGATCAATATTTAAAGGATATTCCGCTGGAAAACATTGTTTTAGAAACTGATTCTCCCTATTTGGCTCCAGCGCCATACCGAGGCAAAAGAAATGAAAGTATTTACCTACTGAAAGTAGCCGAGAAATTAAGTGAAATTTATGGAATTAGTATGGCTGAATTGGCGCGGATAACTACTGAAAATTCCAAGCAAATTTTCAATCTTTAAATTTTTATTGTGGAGGAACTTCAAAAAGCATATTTCGAGACTCCATTGGGAACGGCAAGAATTGTTGGTAATGGATCCGCAATTGTATCTCTGGTGGTTTTGGATGACAAAATTGAGGAAACAAAAGAGCTTCCGGATTATTTATTAATGGCCATAAAGCAGTTGGCTGAATATTTTAATGGGACAAGAAAAGTGTTTGATTTTCCCATAGCCTTGATCGGAACTGAATTTCAAGTTAGCGTATGGAATGAGCTTTGTAAAATTCCCTATGGTAAAACGATATCCTATGCAGAGCAATCTAAAAAAATGGGTGATCTTAAATCAATTCGAGCTGTTGCAGCTGCAAATGGTAAAAACCCTCTTTGGATCGTTGTGCCTTGTCACCGGGTGATAGGCAGCAATGGTTCGTTGACCGGTTATGCCGGAGGGATTTGGAGAAAAAAATGGCTCATAGAACATGAAAAGAGTGAAAAGCAACAATCACTTTTTTAATTTCGACTATTTTTGAAGTTGTCGAACCATTTTTTCATGAGAAATTATTTGCTTGTCGCTTTTATTTTGTGTTTGTCAAATTCCTTCGCACAGAATAAAGATAATACGCTCATTACTAAATGGATTGAAGTTACTTCGCCTTTGGTTCAAGTGGATAGTGTAAGTATAATGGCCTCGGATTTTGAAGTAAGAAATATCGCGGAAGAACTTATTTCACCTTCAAATTATACTATCAATTTTTCAACAGGAGTATTAACTCTTTTATTCACCATAGCTGAGTTACCAACTCGAATTCAAATTACCTATAAAAGGTATCCTTATTTTCTTACTAAAACCTATTCCGGTCTGGATCCTTCAATCATACAGGATAAAACAAATGATCTCACTGAATTGTACAGCATTTCCTCTAAAACAAAAAGAACTGCGACAGAGTTGTTTGAAGGATTGCAAAGTTCTGGGAGCCTATCTCGCGCCATTACGGTTGGAAATAATCAAGATGCGGTAGTAAACTCTAATTTTAATTTACAAATTGAGGGTAAACTAAATGAAAAGGTATCTTTAAGAGCTTCCATTACCGATAATAACATTCCTCTTCAGGAAGGGGTTTATACCCAAAGATTAAGGGATTTCGATAGAATTTATTTAGAAATATTAGGAGATCATTGGAACGTTAAAGGGGGAGATCTCAATTTAACGAAAATGGACGCTTCTTTTATGAAGTTCAATAAAAAAATAACTGGAATTAGTTTTGGGGGAGAAATTGAAGGAGAAAGAGATAGCCATTCTTTTTATGCTACTGCCGGATTAGTAAGGGGAAAGTTTTCTACTTTTCAGTTTAATGGGGTTGAAGGAAATCAAGGCCCATACAGAATAACTGGTCCAAATCGCGAACAATCTTTCTTTATTTTATCCGGAAGTGAAACCTTGTATCTGAATGGGGTTCCTTTAAAAAGAGGTGAAAATGAGCAATATATCATCAACTATACCACTGGTGAAATTACTTTTACAACCCTTTTTACTGTAAATGCAAATATGCGTTTTACCCTGGATTATCAATTAGCGGAGAATAATTACACAAGATTTATCACGAATGATGGTTACGCTTTTACTTCTGATAAATTATCTGTAAACGTTGATTATTATAACGAAACGGATGCTAAAAATCGACCTGCCCTTCAAGATTTGACAGATGGTCAAAAGGAAATTTTGTCGAAAGCGGGCGACGACCCCTTAAAAATGATAAGTCCATCAGAAATTTTATCGGAATATACGCCCAATAAGGTTTTATACAAAAAAGAGAAATCGTTAAATGGTGATTATTTTGTATACAGTAATAATCCCGATGATGAACTTTACGAGGTTAAATTTTCCTTTATAGGTAATAACCGTGGCAACTATGTTTTAGAAAGAAGTATTGCGCCGGGAAGAGTTTTTGCTTACGTGAGTCCTGTAAACGGTTTAAAACAAGGAGCCTATGAACCCATTTCCTTATTAGTTGCTCCTGTTTCTTTGCAAATAATAGATATGAACATCCAATATCGACCCGGTAAAAAGACAAATTTACTTTCAGAGGTAGCGGTGAGTAATCAGGATTTGAATTTATTTTCGTCTGAGGATGATAGCGATAATAAGGGTGTGGCAACTAAATTTTTATGGGAACAAATGATCTTTGACCGCAAATGGGATCTATTTTCTAATATAGATTATGAGTTTATTACGAAAGATTTTAGAACCATAGAGCGTTTTAGAAATATTGAATTTTTGCGTGATTGGAACCTGCAGAACCAAACACAATTGAATAATGAAAATCAGTCTTTTTTTTCGGGAGGATTTAAATTGTTAAATGAAGATCAGGGGCAATTAGTGTATCATTTTCAAAATTTAAGTTTTGGAGAGGCTTATAGAGGAAACCGCAATATATTGCAGACCAATTACGATTTTAATCATACACATATTCAATGGGAGGGCAGTTTCTTAAAGGGTAATTCAAAATTAGAACAAAGTTCTTTTTTAAGATCTTATTTAAGTGTTCAAAAGGAGTTTGGTGATTATTGGGTTGGACTTAAATCTGTATTTGAGTCAAATAAGATAAAAGATTTTGACCAGAATTATGATCCCTTGAGCCATAAATTGTTTGATGTAAATGGCTATATTGGAGTAGGTGATAGCACAAGATCATATATACAACTTGGGTATCTGTATCAAAAGGTAGACAGTGTAAACCAAAATAATTTAGAGAAAGTCAATCATGCACATAACTTCAGGTTAGAAGGAATTTGGAGACCATTTCAAAGAAGTGAAATAAACTTTAATGTGAACTACAGGCAAGTAAGACCAGTTGAAGAAAAGAGGGAAGAGACCGTCAATGCTCGTTTACTGTATAATCAGTTTTTATGGAGAGATTTTGTACACTTTAATTTTACCTATCAGACTAAATCCGGTGTTTTACCGCAGCAAGATTTTTCTTATGTTGAAGTTGAGCCTGGCAAAGGTTTTTACACTTGGATCGATTTTAATGGAAATGCTATTCAAGAATTAGACGAATTCGTTGTTGCCAGTTTTCCCGATGAGGCCATTTATGTCCGTGTTTTACTGCCGAATTTGAATTATATAAACTCACACGAAAATAGTCTGAGTCAATCATTAAATATTCAGGCTCGTTCATGGCAAAATCAGTCTGGTATTAAAAAGGTGATCTCACATTTTAGTAATCAGTTTTATTATTTGATCAGATCCAATGAAAAAAGGGGAGAGGGTAGTGTGAACTTTAATCCGTTTGCTATTGATGAAGCAAATCTTCTTTCATTAGATAATCAAGTTCGGAACAGTTTTTTCTTTAATAGGGGATTGCAGAAGTACAGCACCGGGTATATTTATTCTGAGGGCAGGAAAAAGAATTATTTTTTAATAGATGATCAGGATCTCTCGGTTCAAAATCACCAGGTGATATTTAATCATCGCTTCAATACATTTTGGCTTTTTGAAATGAATGGAGATATTGGCAAGACAATTTCAGACTCAGATCTTTTTCCGAATAGAAATTATGAAATTGAAACACTCCTCTTTAAGCCAGGTGTATCCTATTTAATGAGTAATCAGGTTAAATTTGATCTTAACTATCAATTTAAGGATAAAGAAAATAAACAAGCTGATTTCGAAAACCTGCAAAGTCACAATATTGGCGCAAGCGGGAATTGGGCGAATGAGAACAAATTTAATTTAATAGGTTCTATTAATTACATCATTAATGAATTTGAAGGAAATGCAAATTCTGTTGTGGGTTATCAAATGTTAGAAGGTTTAAAAGCCGGGAAAAATATGACTTGGTCATTGAATTTTCAAAAGAGAATTTTTAAGTTCTTAGATTTGAATTTAGCATATTTAGGTAGAAAATCTGAGCAGAGTAAAGCAATTCATACAGGAACTGTTCAGCTGCGGGCAAGCTTTTAATTAATCAAATCCGGTCCAATCAATTTTAATGTACCCATTTTCGTTAAGGTCATTATTTCCTGATTTTGCTGCGAATTCAGGGACCAGATTATTCCATATTTCAGTTTCGTAATACTTCCCATCTCCGACAATCGCCGTGTATTCTACATTTCTGTTAAGGATTACATTATCGAGAATAATTGTTTCACCCTTGTTTGCTCCAACCAATTTTATAGTGGCAACAATATTTTCAGCATTGACCACAAAACTGTGTTTACCGGCTTGGTGAAAAGCATAACTTCCAGATATCTCTTTTAAGTCGTCATTGGTGCTACAAGAAAAGAAAGAAACGATCAAAACGATCAACAAAAAGTTCTTTAAAAATCTCATAATCCTTTTATTTGCAGGTATATGTAAGTATAACGCTGCTTTAAAAGCAATTATTGTGTTAAGCTGTAATAATAATACTGATGCTTAGTGAATTAAGTTTATTGTTTAATGCTAAGCAGAATTTCTGCTCGCGTTGATATTGCCAAATAATGACCGGGTAACGATGGTTTCGTAAGTATCTATTTTCTTTTTGTCAGGATTGGCTTCATTTTTCAATTTCTGTAAGTTCATCAAAGCGAATTGCTGGATTACCAGTAGAGGTAAAACGATTGATTCTCTTACATTGATCGAAGCATTACCTTCAGGATAATTTTCCATTAATTCTTTCTGATTGGCAAGTTCTAAACACAGTCTTTTTGAGGTTTCAAACTCTTCGTGAATCATTTGCCAAAAAGAACCAAATTCAGGATCAGAAGACATATAACGGGTTAATTCAAAGTTTGATTTTTTCATTGACATCATACTATTCTCGATCAAACTTTTGAAAAATTTGGAAGAGTTGTACAATTCTATTAATTCATGAAACCTTCCTTCACTTTCATATTTCTTCAAAGCTGTACCTACACCGTAAAATCCAGGTACATTTTGTTTTAACTGACTCCATGAGCCTACAAAGGGGATTGCTCTTAGATTGCTAAATTCTAATCCGGAAGATTTACCCCTTTTCGAAGGTCGACTGCCTATATTTGTTTTTGCATAGTAATTCAATGTGCTTATGTTTTCCAAATAAGGCAGAAATTTCGGATGATTTTTAAAGTCGACATAAGATCTATAGCTAATATCTGCAAGATCGCTCATTAGTTCTTTCTGCTCTGGAGACATCCGGTTCTTTGATCCTTCAAATAAATGATTAGAGACACCTGCACTAACCAATTGCTCGAGATTAAATTGAGAGGAATCTATTGTCCCAAAATTAGAACTGATGGTTTGCCCTTGAATGGTTAATTGAATTTCAGAACTTTCTATATCTGGACCCAATGAAGCATAAAATTGATGGGTCTTTCCCCCGCCTCTTGCCGGAGGTCCTCCGCGACCGTCAAAGAAAATCACTTTGATGTTATTTTTTCTGGATATTCTTGTCAGATTTTCCTTTGCTTCGTAGATAGACCAATTTGCTTTTAAATAACCGCCATCTTTTGTTCCATCTGAAAATCCGAGCATGACTGTCTGCCTGTTTCCCCGAGAGGCTAAATGCTTTTTATACAATTCGTTATTGTATAATTGCTCCATAATTCTAGGAGCATTGGTCAAATCATTGACGGTTTCAAACAGAGGTACAATATCTAGAGGTAAATTTCCGCTATAACCGGAAAGTCTGAATAAAGAAAAAACTTCAAAAATATTTAAAGCGCTTTGGTTGTTGCTAATAATGTATCTGTTTGAACCTTTTTCACCGTTCCAATCCTGGATTTGTTTCATCGCCTGAATGGAACCAAGCGTATTCTTTGTCATTTCATCGTCTGCATAATCAACAGGAATATCATTTTGAAGACTTCCTAAATGCTTTATTTTTTCATCCTCACTTAGGGTATGGTAATTTTCAGGAAAATCTTTTTCTCCTGATTTTTGCATTTTTTCTATGATACAATTTAAGACACTTGTGTGAATTCTGCTGTCCTGACGAATATCTAACGATGCGAAATGGTAACCGAAGAGATTTACTTTTGCGATTAAATCTTCCAGTTCTTGCAGAAATAAGGACTGATGGTTTGTGATAACTATTTCTCTTATTTTCTTGAGCTCAGATTTAATTTCTATCAGGCTAATAGTTGGTTTTTCATCGGGGTTGGTAAAACTTGTATAAAGTTTGTTCTCCAAATTTGACATCAATGGCTCAACATTTTTAAAAGTTAACCTTCTTTTTAGCTTTCGAATATCCCGATAGTAATTTTTAATAGCTGTATTTCTAAGTCGATGAGCAACTTGCAGCGTTATATCAGTAGTTACAAAAGGATTACCATCTCGATCACCTCCAGGCCAAAAGCCTAAATTGACCACTTCATTATCAATAATTTTGTTATCGTAAATATTACTTTTCAGATAATTGAAAATAGTACTGACCGAATGATAAAATACGTTCTCCAGGTACCAGGTTAAATTGATCGCTTCATCTAGGGGAGAAGGCTTACTTTCTTTTAGAAATGGTGTTTTTCCAAGTTGAGCCAGTAACTTTTTTATGAGGGTCAAGTCATTTTTTTCAATAGCTGTTGTAAGATCTGTAATAATACCTAAAACAGAACCCGGATAGAACTGTGTAGGATGAGCAGTAAGTACAACGCGCACTTTAAACTCGTCTAAATATTGTTGCAGCGCTTCTTTTTTATTTTGTTCAAAGGCAATTTCTTTGGTGTTGCGCAATGTGCCAATACCATCCATATTGTTCACAATAGGAAAAGCGGCATCTTCCACAGCGTCAAACAGAACGACTTGCCGCTCAATGTATTGTATAAAACGAAACATCAGATCTATTCTGTCTTTTTCTGATGGATTTTCATCATATTTTGCAAAGAAATAGTTGATGATTTCCTCCGGATTCTTCCCTTGGGCCAAACCACTTTCACAAACTTGTTTAAATAGGGGGAGGAGTACTCCTGTATGACCTATATTGTCAAATGGTAAAGTGATAAAAATACTGTTATAGATCTGAAATTTAGAAAGTATATTTTGGTTGAACCTTGTGAGTTTTGGCTGGGTGATCATATTCTTTTCTGCTTTTAAAGGACAAAAATAAGGTTAAATCCAGAACTTAAAAGGTTTTTGCTATAAAATGAAATAACTAGTGATATTTTTCGATAATGTACAAAATATGTGGTTTCATTTAAAGGAAAGAATAAAAAAAAGCTGCTAATTTTAGCAGCTTTTCATTGGTATTCATTTAAATTATTTAACTTCGATCAACTTTGGTTTTTGTTCGACCAATTCGACCTTTGGAATTACTAAGCTAAGCTCACCATTTTTGTAGGTAGCTGAAATTTTTTCAATTTCAACCAGGTCCTTTGGCAAAGTGAAACTTCTTTTAAACGTAGTGAAATTATACTCTTTTAAGGTAAATTTCGGTTTACTTTCTTCGTTCTCAGATTTATTTTCGGCTGAAATGGTAAGCAGATCACCATCTACATCAATAGTAAAATCTTTCTTATTCATTCCAGGTGCGGCTAAACTAAGCACAAAGTCTTTTTCATTTTCTATGATATTCGCGGCAGGTGTTTTAAAACGAAAATCATCATTCGTTTTAATTGCCAAATCGTTTAATAATTCGTCGAATACTGTTGAAAATATAGGATTTCTTTTTACTAACATAATTATAGAATTTTAAGTTATTATTTCAAATTTTGATTGATATTTCAAATAAAATGCCAAATAAAAAAAATGAAAAAATGTCAGTTGAATAACTTTATATAATGACAATTTGACTGCTGATAATCAGTTTTTTATGACAAAAAATAACCCCGACCAAATTTTGATCGGGGTCTATGATGATAAATTTTTTCAACAATTAATAAAAGGTGTCTAATCTATACTATTTGTTCCTAAATACAAATTTATCATTAAACGAATCTAATAAAATTTCGCTTTGTGCAGAAATGTTTCCCGCTAAAATTTCTTTAGATAATTCATTTAATACTTCGCGTTGGATCACTCGTTTGATCGGTCGTGCGCCGTATTGCGGGTCAAACCCTTTTTCAGTCAAGCTTTCGATTGCTTCAGCTGTCGCCGAAAATTCAATATTTTTTTCTTTAAGCATTTTAGTAAGCAGGTTCAATTGTAATTTTACAATTTGAGCTACCTCTTCCTTGTTAAGCGGCGTAAACATAATGATCTCATCTATCCTGTTCAAAAATTCCGGACGAATGGTTTTTTTCAATAAATTGATCACTTCAATTTTTGTTAACTCGATCACCTGATCCCGTTTATTCATGTCGATATCTTCAAAATTGTTCTGAATGATTTCAGACCCCATGTTTGAAGTCATAATGATTATGGCATTCCTGAAATCGGCTACACGGCCTTTGTTATCTGTCAGCCTTCCTTCGTCTAAGACTTGCAACAAAATGTTAAAAGTATCCGGATGTGCTTTTTCGATCTCATCCAGTAAAATAACTGAATAAGGTTTTCTTCTTACAGCCTCTGTTAATTGACCACCTTCATCGTAACCCACATACCCCGGAGGAGCTCCTATGAGTCTGCTCACTGCATGTCTTTCCTGGTACTCGCTCATATCGATCCTCGTCATTGCCGATTCATCATTGAATAAATAATCAGCCAGGGCTTTTGCCAATTCTGTTTTACCAACCCCTGTTGTCCCGAGGAATAAAAAGGTTCCTATAGGTTTTTTACTGTCTTGTAAGCCCGCCCTGGATCTTCTTACAGCATCGGCAACGGCCTGAATCGCTTCGTCCTGACCTATTACTTTTTTGTGTAATTCTTCTTCCAGATTAAGTAATTTAACCCGATCGCTCTGAAGCATTTTTTGCACAGGAATTCCTGTCCATTTAGCCACTACCTCGGCAATATCCTCACTGGTCACTTCCTCTTTGATCATTGCTGTTTCCTGATTTTTTTCAAAATCTTGTTGGAGGGCAGTTAACTTTTCTTCTTCCTTTTTTATTTTGCCATAGCGCAATTCAGCAACAAGGCCATAATTTCCTTCTCTTTCTGCTCTTTCAGCTTCCTGATTATATTGCTCTATATTTTTTTTCGCTTCCTGAATCTTGTCAACAATTTCTTTTTCACTCGTCCATTTAGCATTGATCTCGTTTCGTTTTTCTTTCAAATTAGCCAATTCCTCTTTTAAGCTCGACATCTTATCCAAGTCGTTTTCACGTTTGATCGCTTCTAATTCGATCTCCAATTGCATTATTTTTCTGTCGAGCACATCGAGTTCTTCCGGTTTAGAATTGATCTCCATCCTCAGTTTAGCGGCAGCTTCGTCCATTAGGTCAATCGCCTTATCCGGTAAAAATCGATCACTGATATACCTTTGAGATAGTTCAACTGCAGAAATAATAGCGCTATCTTTAATCTGTACTTTGTGGTGGTTTTCGTATTTTTCTTTGATACCCCGTAAAATTGAGATAGCACTTTCTGTATCCGGTTCATCTACCATAACCTTTTGAAACCTTCGTTCCAAAGCTTTGTCCTTTTCAAAATACTTTTGGTACTCATTTAATGTCGTGGCACCAATGGCTCTGAGTTCACCTCTTGCCAGGGCAGGTTTGAGAATATTGGCAGCATCCATTGCGCCTTCTCCTCCTCCGGCACCGACTAAGGTGTGAATTTCGTCTATAAAAAGAACGATGTCTCCTTCTGCAGATATGACCTCTTTTACCACAGACTTTAATCTTTCTTCGAATTCTCCCTTATACTTCGCCCCGGCGATCAAGGCTCCCATGTCTAAAGAGTAGATTACCTTGTTTCTGAGATTTTCAGGCACATCACCTTTTACAATTCTGTGAGCAAGCCCTTCGGCTATCGCAGTTTTTCCGGTACCAGGTTCTCCGATGAGTATAGGATTGTTCTTTGTCCTTCGCGATAAAATTTGTAAAATTCTTCTGATCTCTTCATCCCTTCCAATAACGGGATCGAGCTTTCCTTCGTTTGCCAATTGATTCAAGTTTTTGGCGTATTTATTCAAAGCATTGTATGTTTCTTCTGCACTTTGGGAAGAAACTTTTTGACCCTTTCTCAGTCCTTCAATACTCTGTTTTAGGTCTTTTTCATTAATACCATTATCTTTCATCAATTGAGCGGTGGCATCTTTTCCTTTTAACATGGCCATCAATAAGTGTTCCAGCGACACATACTCATCCTTCATATCTTTGGCGATCTTTCCGGCCTCCATTAAGGTATTATTAGCACTTTTTGAAAGCATGATCTCAGCTCCCTCAACCTTAGGATAGCTTTTAATGATACTCTCCAGGGTTTTTTTAAAAAGATCTACATTAACACCCAATTTATTTAAGATATATGGAGTTACGTTCTCGTCAACTTCTAAAATTGCTTTAAGTAAATGGGCGTTTTCAATTTGTTGCTGTCCGAGACCGTAAGCAATTTGCTGTGCTTTCTGCACTGCTTCTTGCGATTTTATAGTGAAATTATTAAAGTTCATAGTTTTATTTTTAAGCTTCATTGGATACGGTCAAATTGCGTTCCAAGGCACTAAAAATTTGTTAAAACGGTCAAAATGACTTGATTTTCAATAAAAAACTGCCTAAATGTCTTATACTTCTCTAAATGAATTAGATTATTTTTGTCGTCAAAATTAGCGCAGTGAGTATAAAAGATTTTTTCTTTGGCGACAAAACGGAGACGGAAAAGGAATTGACGAACTGGAATCAATTCAATGGGGTTGCACAGTTGGATGAATTGGCCAATTTAAGTCTGGATAAAGAAATTGTTATTTTCAAGCACAGTCCGCGTTGTGGGATAAGTAACTCTGTTTTGAGAAGATTTGAAGGTAAGCTGATCGCCTCTCATCGTGATGGCCGGTTTTATCTGGTCAATGTGATTTCGGAAAGAGAAGTTTCAAATGCTATTGCCCAAAGGTTTCAAATTATACATCAATCTCCTCAAGTTTTGATCATAAAAAATGAGAAGGTACTGGCATACGCTTCTCATTATGAGATTTTGGAACTTGACTTATAACTAAATGCCTTCTTTTGTCTTTTTTATATAACCTCTACATTCGCCAAATCCAATTCTAACTTTGTCATTCTTACAATAACCTCGCAAGATAACAGTATCGCCGTTTTTTAGGAATTTACGGTCGGTACCATCTTTCATTTTTATCGGTTCTTTACCATTCCACGTGATTTCCAGCATAGAGCCAAAACTTCCCTTTTCCGGTCCGCTGATCGTACCACTGCCATAGATGTCGGCCGTACAAATATTACAGCCGTTACTGGCTTGATGCGCGAGTTGCTGATAGATGGACCAATACATATATTTAAGATTGGTTTCAGTTACCACAGCTTCTTGTTTTCCTTTCGGTTTAATCGAAGCCGATAAATGAATATCGTAATTGTTTTTTCCTGTCTGACGCAAATAGGGAAGGGGTTTAGGATCTTGTTCCGGTCCTTCTACTCTGAAAGGTTGAAGAGCATCCAAAGTGACAATCCAGGGTGAAATGGATGTTGCAAAACTTTTGCCCAAAAATGGCCCAAGTGGAGCGTATTCCCAAGCCTGAATATCTCTGGCACTCCAATCATTCAATAGGACCATACCAAAAATATATTGTTCGGTTTCATTGATAGGAATTGTTTTCCCCAATTTATTTGCCCCGGTGGTAATAAAAGCCATCTCAAGTTCAAAATCCATCGATTTAGTGGGACCGAAGGTAATCTCTTTTTTACCATTCGTTTTTCTTTGACCGGCCGGTCTTCGAATATTGGTTCCGGAAATTACAATTGAAGAGCTTCTTCCGTGGTACCCGATCGGGATATGAAGGTAATTTGGCAATAAGGCATTCTCAGGATCTCTAAAAATACTTCCTACATTCGTTGCATGTTCTCTACTCGAATAAAAATCCGTGTAATCGTTCACAGAAATAGGCATGAGCATTTCTATGTCTTTTTCATCGAACAAGATCTCCTCTCTGTGTTTTTCATTATCCCGTAAGATAGGATTGTTCTCATCAAAAATTTCGGCGATTCTGTTTCTCACTGCTCTCCAGGTCTTTCTCCCGTCATCGATAAAATCATTCAGATTGTCTTGCATAAAGATATCCTCCGTAAGAGGAACTCCTTCAAAGTATCCCAATTGATGCAATGCAGCCAAGTCAATACAAGTTTTGCCAATTCTCGTTCCAATGGTGATTACATCGTGCTTAGTAATAAAAACACCAAAAGGAATGTTTTGAATCGGAAAATCTGAATAGGAATTAACCTTTATCCAAGATTTTCTTTTAGGATCATTTGCCGAAATTCTTACTGTGGGGGAATTGCTCATGGTTAATTTATTTAATAGTCAAATATATAAGTTTATCCTTATTTGCAAAATGATTTTACTATTTTTGACCGATTTTAACAAAACTTAATATTTTTAGTAACAATGCAACGTGATCAGCAAATATTTGATTTAATCAGACAGGAAAAAGAAAGACAAACAAATGGGCTTGAATTAATCGCATCAGAAAACTTTGTAAGCGAACAGGTACTCGAGGCTGCGGGATCGGTATTAACGAATAAATATGCAGAGGGATATCCGGGCAAAAGATACTATGGCGGTTGCGAGGTAGTAGATGAAGTAGAGCAATTGGCTATAGATAGAGCTAAGGAGCTTTTTGGAGCATTTTATGTGAATGTACAACCCCATTCAGGCTCTCAGGCAAATGCGGCTGTCTATCAGGCTATTTTAAAGCCGGGAGATAGCATTTTAGGTTTTGATCTGTCACATGGCGGACATTTAACCCATGGCTCGTCCGTGAATTTTTCCGGTAAATTATATAAACCTCATTTTTACGGCGTAGAAAAAGAGACAGGTGTATTAAATTACGATAAGATTCAGGAGACCGCTTCTAAGGTGAAGCCAAAAATGATCATTGCAGGAGCCTCTGCATATTCAAGAGATATTGATTTCGAAAGATTCAGAGTAATCGCTGATAGTGTTGGAGCAACATTAGTTGCAGATATTTCTCACCCTTCGGGCCTTATTGCCAAAGGAATTTTGAATGATCCGATGCCGCATTGTCATATCGTCACTACAACTACTCATAAAACTTTAAGAGGACCCAGAGGAGGAATGATCATGCTTGGAAAGGATTTTGAAAATCCTTTAGGTGAAAAAACACCAAAAGGAGAAGTTAAAATGATGAGTTCCATGTTAAACAGTGCTGTTTTCCCTGGAATGCAGGGAGGTCCGCTCGAGCATATCATTGCCGCGAAAGCAGTTGCTTTTGGCGAAGCGTTGAGTGACTCCTTTTTACATTATCAGATACAAGTGAAGAAAAATGCAGCTGCAATGGCTAAGGCTTTTGTAGCGAGAGATTACCAAATTATAAGTGGTGGAACTGATAATCATATGATGTTGATCGACCTAAGAAATAAAAATATTTCAGGTAAAGATGCTGAAAATGCTTTGGTGAAAGCTGAAATTACAGTAAATAAAAATATGGTTCCTTTTGATGATAAATCACCATTTATCACTTCAGGTATTCGTGTTGGAACGGCTGCTGTTACTACGAGAGGTCTTAAGGAAACTGATATGGAACAAATTGTTTCACTCATAGATCAAGTAATTAAACATCCCGGAGATGATGATGTAATTCATAGAGTGGGAAAAACGGTGAACGACTTCATGAGCTCAAAACCTTTGTTCGCTCATTCTTAAAAGTGACGATAGTCATTAATTAGAAAAGCATTTAGTCTTATATTTAAAGATTGAATGCTTTTTTTTATGGGCTCACTTACCGTTAAAGAGATTATTGGTTTAGAAGCACAGCGAGAATGTTTAACACATTTGTTGAGTGATTTAGAAATACTCGATCAGATGATCACTAAAAACATGCTTGAACGTGGAATTAGCAGAATGGGTGTTGAGCAGGAAATGTGTTTGACTGACTTTGATTATCATCCTACCAAAAAGGCTTTAAAAATATTAGCTCGGCTGGATAATGATACTTTCACCACAGAACTTGCATTATTCAACATGGAATTGAATACACAACCGGTTGAACTAAAAAGTAAATGTTTTTCTGAACTGGAATCAAGGCTAAAATCGTACTTGGCAGAAGCCGATCAGGCGGCAGCCGAGGAGGATACAAAGATCATCATAACGGGTATTTTGCCCACAATTAAGCAAAAAAATCTCCACTTAGACCATATAACTCCGTTTAACAGGTACACAACCCTCAATAGGATCTTAAGAAAAATCAGAGGTAATGAGTTTAAGCTGCATATTAAGGGTGTTCATCAATTTATTGTCACTCACAGATCTATTTTATTTGAAGCTTGTAATACCAGTTTTCAGGTTCATTTGCAGCTTGATCCTTCAAAAATGATCGATGAATATAATTGGGCACAGGCCATCGCCGGACCCGTACTTTCTGTTGCTACAAATTCTCCCCTTTTAATGGGCAGAGAATTGTGGAGTGAAACAAGAATAGCACTTTTTCAACAGAGTGTTGATCTCAGAAATGCATCTTACCTTTTAAGAGAACAAAAAGCGAGGGTAGCATTTGGTACAAATTGGATTAAGGAGTCCATATTGGAGTTGTACAGGGACGATATTGCAAGATATTCTCCTATTTTAACTTCTGAGGAATATGAGAATTCTGAATCCATCTTTCAATCGGGAAATATTCCAAAATTGACAGCGTTAAATTTATTCAATGGCACATTATATAAGTGGAACAGGCTTTGTTACGGAGTTACAGCCGGTAAACCTCACTTGAGAATTGAAAACAGGTATATTCCCGCCGGGCCGACCCTAGTAGACGAGGTAGCTAATGCGGCTTTCTGGATCGGACTGATGAAGGGTTTGCCTGAGAAATATTGTAATCTTCAAACCAAGATGGATTTTGATGATGCGCGTGGTAACTTTGTTCGTGCGGCCAGAACAGGACTGGACACTTGTTTCGATTGGTTTGGCAGATCTATTTCTGCATCTCAATTGATTCTGGATGAGTTATTGCCAATTTGCAAAAAAGGATTAATGAATGAAAATATCTCTGATGGGGATATAGATTTTTATTTAGGGATCATTGAGAGCAGAGTTAAAGCACAAGCGACCGGTAGCAGTTGGATGATAAAAAATCATAGAACCCTCAGGCAAAAAATGACACGAGAATCTGCCAACTATGCACTTACTGCTGAAATTTACAAAAATCAAAGATTAAATTTACCTATTACTGAATGGCCCGATGTATGTCTAGATAAGCTTAATGAAAATGATTTTTTAAACAAAAAGGTGGAAAGATTTATGTCGACGGAGTTATTTGTGGTCAACGAGAACAGCTTGGTGGAATTGATTGAAAAAGTAATGAAATGGAAAAAAATCAATCACATGCCAGTTGTTAATAAGTCTAATAAACTAATTGGATTGATCACGAATACGAGATTAAATAATATTACTGAGTCCGGAACAGATGATCCGATTATCGCTCACGAAATAATGGCTACTCATTTGATCACAATTTCACCGGAAAGAACAATGAAAGAAGCTAAAAGTATAATGATAGAAAATGGAATAGGTTGCCTGCCTGTTATTGATCATAACGATCTGGTTGGTATAATTACAAGACATGACTTTGAAAAACGATATTGATTTTAAGAAATCGAGGTGTATAAGTATTCATAGAGAAAGAATCATTGGAAAAGTTTTGAATAACTCAGAAGATCCGACCTTTATTTTTTTTGCAGGTATACACGGTAACGAAAAAGCAGGCGTGCATGCGGCAAAACGCGTTTTAAAAAAATTGGAAAAGCTAAGGGGTACCTTTAAGGGTAATGTCTATTTCATTTATGGGAATAAGAAAGCCTTGGATCTAGAGGTTCGATATCTTCAGGTCGACCTGAATAGAATTTGGAGCTTAGAAAGAATTAAAAAGGTCAAAGAGAGGATAGATGAAAATAATTCTGAAGAAATTGAACAGTTTGAAATCTATAGTGTTGTAAAGGAAATCATAGCAAAACATCAGGGTACTAAATATTTTATTGACCTGCACACCACCTCTTCTCCAACACCACCTTTTATTACCATCAGTGATTCTCTGAACAACAGAAAGTTTTCAAGTTTCTTTTCGGTTCCGGTGATCTTAGGCTTAGAAGAGTATTTAAACGGGCCGCTGTTAACATTTATGAATGAGTATGGACATATTTCTTTAGGGTTTGAAGCCGGCGAACATTTTAGTGAAGTGTCAATTGACAATTGCGAAGCTTTTATTTGGCTTGCTCTTTTTTATGGTAAATGCCTGAAAAAGAAAGAAATAATTAATTTTGATATTTTCCATCAAAAGCTTAACCGGTCATTTCAAAATAAAAATTTTTATCAAATCGATTTTCGATATTCCATTCGAAAGAACGAAAATTTCACAATGGTAAAGGGTTTTAGAAATTTTGATCAAATAGATAGAGGTAAATTATTGGCTTATAGTGATGGGAAGGAAATCAGAGCTCAATCAAATGGCTTACTATTTATGCCTTTATATCAGAAATTGGGTGAGGATGGTTATTTTATTATTCACAAAATATCCAAAAAATGGTTGAAACTTTCAGCCGCTTTGAGAAAATTCAAGTTTCACCATTTATTGAGAATACTGCCCGGTATACAAAGGCATCCGGATAATCCCTTTACATTAATTGTGAATCCAACTGTCGCCAAATTTATGGCAAAAGAAATATTTCATTTATTTGGGTATAGACAAAGAGTCCTGACCGGTAAAAATTATCATTTTATAAAGCGTGACCGCAAGATCACGCCTTTTCCTTAAAATGAAATTTATCTGAATTTGTAGTAAACACTAAAGATGACCTGCTGGGGATTTGTGTCTACTCTCACAGTGCTGATATCATCAGCCTCAGGGTTAGAGGGTTGTCCGCTAAAAATGGCTTGAGTACTAGAGAGTCCTATTTCCCATCTTACATCTGCTCCTAAGTTCCCTAATTCTAAGCCAAGACCTACTTGACCATTTACTGAAAAATCGTCAGAATCAATTTTCTTTACCTTATCAAAAATATCTGTATCCGATAAATCAGTATCAAAGGCATAAGAGAAAGAGGGACCGACAAGAATTCGGCCAAGGCCTAAAAACTTAAATCCTAATAGAACAGGTACATCGAACTTGTTCATTTCTAGTCTTGATTTTTTACCAGCTTCCTTGTAAGTACTTTCTGTATGGGTATAAAGTAGTTCCGGACGAACATATAACCATAGAGGTAAGTTAATTTCGGAAAACACACCTACATGATATCCTGTTTCTTCGTTAGATTTAATTTTGAAGTCGTCTTCGAAACCAGAAAGGTCTTGCAGGTTTCCATTTGAATTGTAGTTTACACCACCTTTAATTCCGTATTGAATTAATTGCGCATTTGTAATTTGGCAACCAAAGAATACAATGATAATGATCATTAATTTTTTCATATTAGTAAGATTTGTTTAGTTCCCTACAAATTTACAATTATTTTCTTTTCAACACATTTTTTACAGCTTTGAAGATAGCTTTATCATTTAAACCGTACTTTTCCATGAGTTGAGCAGGAGTAGCGCTTTCACCAAAACTATCTTGAACTGCCACGAATTCTTGTGGTACGGGATTGTTTTGCGTTAAAACTCTGGCCACACTTTCTCCAAGACCTCCGTAATAATTATGCTCTTCACAGGTAACCACACAGCCTGTTTTAGCAACTGATTTTAAAATAGCGGCATCATCAAGTGGTTTGATTGTGTGAATATTGATTATTTCTGCAGAGATACCTTCTTTTTCTAGGGCCTCTCCGGCAAGGATGGCTTCCCAGACCAAATGGCCTGTAGCCAGGATCGTTACATCAGAACCTTCGCTTAACACCAATGCCTTACCAATTTCGAACTTTTCATTTTCAGGCATGAAAACGGGAACAGCTGGTCGGCCAAATCTTAAATAAACCGGTCCTTCATAATCTGCAATTGCAATTGTAGCCGCTTTGGTCTGATTATAATCACAAGGATTGATCACCACCATACCGGGTAACATTTTCATCAAACCTATATCCTCCAATATTTGGTGAGTGGCACCGTCTTCACCCAGGGTAAGACCAGCATGCGATGCGCAAATTTTTACATTTTTACCTGAGTAAGCAATCGATTGTCTAATCTGGTCATATACCCTTCCTGTTGAGAAATTAGCAAAAGTACCGGTAAAAGGAATTTTACCTCCAATGGTCAATCCTGCAGCAATTCCCATCATATTCGCTTCGGCAATTCCAATTTGAAAAAATCGATCGGGATTCTCTTCAATAAATTTATCCATTTTCAAGGAACCCACAAGATCGGCGCACAAGGCAACAACATTAGGATTTGTTCTTCCTAGTTCGGTTAAACCGGCACCAAATCCCGATCTTGTATCTTTTTTTTCTGTAAAAGTGAATTTTTTCATGGTCAATGCTTTATGCTCAGTGTTTTTTATAGGCTGCAAAAATATAAAAATATTAACCCTCTGCAGTAAATTCTTTTAAAGATGTGTACAATTTTTCTGTTGGTAAGCCCATCACATTAAAATAACTTCCTTCGATCTTTGTAACACCTATTAAACCTATCCATTCTTGAATTCCATAACTGCCGGCTTTGTCAAATGGTTGGTATTTGTCTACATAGAAATTTATTTCTTGATCACTAAATTCTTTGAAAAATACTTTAGTAATATCGTACTCGATGAATTGCTTTTTACTTGATGATAAACATATTGAGGTAATCACTTCATGCATTCTTCCGGATAATAATTTGAGCATAGCAAAAGCCTCTTCGCGGTTTTTTGGTTTTCCCAATGCCTGATTACCGAGCCATACAATAGTGTCTGAGGTAATCAATATTTCATCTTTCTTTAATTCATTCAAAAAGGGTTTTGCCTTTAAAACGGACAAATAATCAGTAATTTGTTCTCTTTTTAAAGTGGAAGGAAAAACCTCTTCAACTTCTTTTAACCTTATTTCAAAAGGAATGCCCAATGCGGTAAGAAAATCTTGTCTTCTCGGCGAAGCTGATGCTAAAATTATTTTATGGTCGAAATTTATCATCTTTAAAAAAACAGTATGCTCAGAATTCCAATAAGCATGATCGATTTTAATAGTTTAGTAGATCTTGTATAATCTAAGGGTTTATTGTTTTTCTGAATCGAAATAGTAAAATAGAGCAGAGGAACTATGACGCCAAGCAATAAGTAAGCCTTGAGTAAATAAGAAGGCATTTGCCAAATGAAATAAATCACGGAGATCGTGGTGATGCATGCGAGAGTACCGAGTATTAAATTGGTTTTTTTAAGACCTAATTTTATTGGTATACTCGATGATTTCGAAATCAAATCTCCTGGAATATCTTCAGCATCTTTAGCTATTTCTCTCAATAGAGTGAGTAAAAAAGCAAAAATGCCAATGGCTATTATTTCGTTTTGTGCCTGATTTTTTTCGATGACAAACGAACTATGATCAATTAAATAAAGTTCAAATATATTGAAGTAATAGATACTGATAAATAGCAGAAATCCAATAGTTATATTTCCAATTAAAAATTTGTATTTCAGTTTCTTAGAGTATATTATTAAAAGTAAAAAAGGAAATAGAAAAAGAAAAAAATACAAAGGTATTTTTAGGTCTAAACTAAGCAGAAGGCCCGATAGCAGGCCTAGGAAACTCAATATTCCATAAAGAATTTTAGCTTCCTCAACAGAGATTTTATTTCCCAAAATCAATGATCTATTCTTATTTATTTTATCCGTTTCTATATCGTATAGATCATTGAGAACATATCCTCCAGCCATAATGAAAATGATAGAAAATGATAAAAGAAGATAATTTTTGATGTTCAAAGCAGTGACGAAGGGAAGTTTTTCGAGAAAGGAAAATTTGATCAATGCGAAAATCAAAAGCATCATCAACAGGTTTTTCGCACGAACAAGTTTAAACCAATACATCATTTATTGGTAAATCTTTTTAATTCTGGCAAGATCTCTTTTATTGTCCCGATCTTTTATCGTCTCTCGTTTATCGTGTAATTTTTTTCCTTTTACCAAAGCAATTTGAAGTTTGGCCCAACCTTTATCCGTAATAAATAGTTTAAGGGGTACAATGGTTAAACCCACATTTTGAACTTCTCTCGCCAGTTTTTTAAGCTCTTTTTTCTGTAATAACAATTTTCTGGCACTTTTTGGTAAGTGATTGTAAAAACTACCCTGCTGATACTCTTCAATATACATGTTTATGACGAAAAGTTCCCCTTTCTCGTTAAATTCGCAAAAGCTTTCAGTAATTCTTGCCTTACCCAATCTAATCGATTTAATTTCTGTTCCGCTCAATTGAATTCCTGAAATATAAGTATCGAGAAGCTCGTATTCGTAACGAGCTTTTTTATTTTGAATGTTGATATTCTTTTGCATGGTACAAAACTATAAAATAAACCCATCATTAACAGAGGAAGATGATCATTTCAACCATGAAAATTATTTGTTTTCAAAACTAGCCCCGCATGAATAACAATATTTAGCATTGTCTTTATGGTATCCAATAGAACAGTTTGGACAAGATTGTGTGTTGACGTCAATTTTTGGACCTACTTGCTTTGTAAATTCTGCAGTGACAATACCGGTAGGGATGGCGATGATGCCGTAACCCAAGATCATAACCACACTGGCCAGCATTTGGCCGAGGGCTGTTTGAGGTGCAATATCTCCGTACCCTACGGTTGTGAGGGTAACAATGGCCCAATAAACACTGATAGGAATGCTCGTAAAACCACTTTCGTCCCCTTCAATTAAGTACATGAACGTGCCAATGATCAAACAGATAATGAATACGGCCAGAATAAAAACAAGGATTTTGTACCTGCTTGCTTTAAGTGCTTTGGCTAATTTTTCAGATTCTCCTATATACCGCACTAATTTTAATATTCTAAATACACGGAGCAATCTCAAAGCTCTTAGCGCAACTAAAGCATGGGCACCGCCAAAAATGAGCGAGATATATTTTGGAATCGTTGAAAGCAGATCAATGATACCGTAAAAACTAAAGATGTATTTGGAGGGCTCTTTTACAGAAAGAATTCTGGCAATATACTCAATCGAAAAAAGGATAGTGATTACCCATTCTGATACATTAAAGAAAGTATGGTATTTGGCGTCCAGTTCTTTGACACTTTCAAGCATGACAAGTACGATACTAAATAAAATGAACCACAATAAGATGACATCAAATCGTTTACCAGCCTTAGTATCAGCTTCATAAATAATTTCATGTAATCTTTCCTGCCAATCTGTCTTTTTTAAAGCCAACGAGAGATATTTTTCTAAAGTTTAAAAATAATGATTTCAATTAAACAATACTATGCTTTTATATTCTTCCAAAATAAGAAAATATTGTTTTATTCCTCAAATCTAATAATTTTCTTAACTTTTTCTTTCTTTAAATATTCCTGAACAATTTTTTCAGTTCCGTCGATGAATTTTTTTTTAGAAATCAAAGACCGAAGGATCTCGATATTGTTTATTTGATAATTTAAATCGACATAGCCATAGCCAATGAGCTCATTTTTCTCAATCAAAACAACCGAATTTTCCTCTTGATTTCTACCGGAATCTATCAAAATCATATTGGGATTTGAAAAATTTGATCTCTCAATTCCACTTATTTTCAGGGTATTGAATTTTGGACGATTAGTGTATATCAACTCCGCATACTTTATTTCTTTGATCAAATTACTTCCTGTTTCCTCAAAGGATAGTGATTTCATCTCTTTCCTTATTTTTCCGGCTTTATAGGTACTGGTAAGAAATAATTTATTGACGGCTTTTTTTAAATTGTCTCCTTTATTGATATAGATAATTTCCTTTCTGTAATTAAAAATGAAATATAAGCCTGCCGTATTGGGCAGATTTTCTAAAATAGTCAAGTATTTCGACGATAGATCCCTGCTATTGTCAAACCTGATTGCCTTTTTTACGATCTCTTTTTCTTCATCCTTTTGTAAAAGGATTTTAAAAAGTTTTAAGGTTGCCAAAGCATCTCCTTCTGCCCGATGTCTATCGCTAACCGGAATACCTAACTTTCTGCAAAGCTTTCCCAGACTATATGATTCCAGATCAGGAATTAAAGTTTTAGTGAGTTCAACTGTACAAAGGGTTGGTCTTTCAAAATCGTATCCCAACTCTTTAAATTCATTGTGAATTACTCTAAAATCGAATGAGGCATTGTGGGCTACCAAAACACAATCTTTGGTAATTTCTATGATCCGTTTAGCGACTTCGTGAAATTTAGGTGCATTTATCAGCATACCTTCATTGATTCCTGTTAGTTGCTGGACAAAAGGCTGAATGGGTTTGTCGGGATTCACCAAAGTAGAGACCTTGTCTCTAATTTCATGTCCGTCAAAACGATAAATAGCAATTTCGGTTAATCCCTCTTCATTGTATTTCCCTCCTGTAGTTTCTATGTCTAAAATGGCATACACAAAAAATCAATTGGTGGTTAGTGCTATGCGCTCTTCTCTATTGGCAATTTCCCACGCCGTATAGAAGATCAAATTAGTTCTTTTCACCAACATATCATAATTAATTTTATCGGCCGTATCAGAGGGCTTATGGTAATCTTCGTGAGTTCCGTTAAAGTAAAAAATAATGGGTATGTTATTCTTGGCAAAATTGTAATGATCACTTCTGTAATAAAATCGGTTAGGATCTTTTTCACTGTTAAACGTATAGTCTAATTCCAATTTTACGGTAGATTGATTGACTTGTTCAGATAGTTGATGTAAATCCTGACTCAATTTATCAGACCCGATTAAATAAACATAATCAGGGTTCTTATTATGTTTTTCGTCCACTCTTCCTACCATATCGATATTTAAATTGGCCACAGTTTTATCGAGTGGAAAAATTGGATGGGAGGTATAGTACTTTGAACCAAAAAGTCCGATTTCTTCACCTGTAACATGTAAGAACAGAATAGATCTTTTGGGTCCTTTTCCTTCTTTTTTGGCTAAATGAAAAAGTCTGGCAATTTCCATTACCGCCACTGTACCGGAGGCATCGTCGTCTGCACCATAATAAATCTGTCCATCAACATTACCCAAATGATCGTAATGGGCAGATACTACAATAACTTCTTCAGGGTACGTATTTCCTTCAATATAGGCCAATACATTTTCACTGCTATATTGAGCATTTTTATTAAAGAATTCTTTGGGCACCTCTTGAAAATAGTTCCCGTCTTTCAAGGGCGAAATAATACCCAAACTTTTGTAATAATTGGCTATGTACTGACCGGCATTTTTTTGTCCGGGTTTACCTGTTTCCCTTCCGTTAAATTCCTCTGATGCTATTTTGATCAAATTCTTTTTTAATAAAGACTCATCGCTGGTATAAGTTTCGGAAACCGAAAAAAAATCATCCGTAGAGCTCTTTTGTGTACTGCAGGAAAAAAATAGAAGTGCGATTAATGGTAGGAATACATACTTTTTAATATTCATGAAAGAAGCTTTTTTACAAATTCTTAAATAATTGCGATCATAGATATTTCGACATTCACATTTTTTGGAAGAACAGAAACCTCTACCGTTTCTCTTGCGGGCGCTATCAAACCCTCAAAGTAACTACCGTACACCTCATTGATCGCTCCAAAATTATTCATGTCTGATATGAAAATAGAAGTTTTAACCACAGCAGAAAAATCAGTATTGGCTTCTTTTAAAATGGCTTTTAAATTTTCCATTACCTGCCTGGTTTCCATCTTAATATCGGATAAGACCAAGTCATTAGTCCCCGGATTTATGGCAATTTGACCCGAAATATATAAAGTATTACCTGTTAAGATCGCCTGATTATAGGGCCCTATCGGAGCTGGAGCATTTTTTGTTTTTATAATTTTTTTCATGATAAATGATTTAGAATAATCGTCTGTCTGGTACTGAGCGTTTGTCGTATTTTAAATCGCTTAAAGCGGATGATTTTACACCAATAAAGAAATAATAGGTGGCTCTGTCTCCAAATGGAACCCAGTTAAAACTGAACCTCCAGCTATCAAGATCTCGTTCAAACCTCAATTGCGTGTAAGTTACGCCATTATCTTTAAAATCATATCCCGAAGAAACTCCTACACGCCATTTTGGTGTAAATTCAATATCACCATCCACCTGTAAGGAATTTGTGGAGATCAAACCTTCGCCCCTCGAGTTGGAGTAATTCAAAGAGTAGCGCATAGAAACATTCCATGGCATACTGTTTTTATACAATTTTGCCACCTTTACATCGTCCGATTTATTCGCGTTGACGGATTGTCTGTTATCATTGATACTTCTACCCAACAAAGGATCTAAATCAGCATTATTTTCGCTCTCATCATTTTCTGAACTGGACTTTCCTTTTTTATCTTTACCAAAATCCTTGCTTGAAACCTGGTAATTGGTTGTAAATCCCGCATTGGTCAATCGAAACAAACTTCCACCGTTGTTGATGTTAAAAGTGTTTATTCTTGTGCCATTTGCATTAATGGCATAAGGGTCGAGGGAGGCATTGAGATTGATATTCATTTTGTTTTTCAGCAGTGTCGTTCCTGCTGTCATTCTAACCGGACTGAAATTGAGCGAATCTGCGGCAAAATTATAATTTGTAGAAAAGTTCAGGTTATTGATCAAAACCATTTTCTCAGGTTCCTCATCGTCCTCTGCATCTTTTTTCATCACCTTACCTTCAAAAGCATTATTCACAGCAAAAGCAAGGCTGTTTGATTCACCTCGCGAGGGTCCACCAAAGATCCCATTTTGAAAACGGGTGTATTCCTGAATATCCCTGGGGTCTAAACTTGCCTGGTATTCGTCGTAATAATTGCTGAAATCAGGTCGATACGCATACGATATCGTAGGTCTGATAATGTGCCTAATAGCCCTTAAACGCCCTTTGTTAAAATTGAACATACCATATAAAGTCGTAGACGCCGAGACATTTGCCGAATATTCTCTAAAAGAATCAAAACCCTGTATGGTATCGGTCACAACCGATTGTGAAATGGTATCCCAGTTTTTTTCAATGGTATTTAAATACCAAACATCTCTGTAGGTAGCGTTAGGTGAAATGGTAAAATATTTGAGTGCTTTCATGTTCGTACCTATAGAGGCATTGTGCTGCACCCCAGATCTCGCATTTTCAAATGCCTTAGCAGACAAAAACTCTTCGCTGGTAGTTGTGATTCTGTTTTGAGCATTCATATTGTAGGTTAGACCAATATTTTGAATTGGATTTTTCTTTGGGCCACTTCTGGGAGCAAAAGGATAGATTCGTTCCATGCTCAATTGCAGGGAAGGCAAATTCATATCCACCTGGTCCGTATTTGTATTCTGAGTATGTGTTAAACCCACATTCATATTAAAAGGGGTACCCACAAACTTTTTATAAAAGTTTACCGAAGAGTTAAATGTGTTTACTAAATATTCTGGTGAACTAAACTCATTGTAAGAATTCTTAAAAAAGTTACTGCTACCAAAATTTACTGAGGCAGAAAAACGCTGATTAGGATTAACCTGTGCCGATTGACTATGGCTCCATCTGATAAAAAAATTGGTCGATTTACTATAGTCGGGTAGTCCTAAGTAGCTGTTAATTAAACTTTCATACCTAAAACTGAAATTACCCGTAAACTTATATCTTTTGGCGTAGTTGGACTCTGCTCGCATTCCCCAACTCCCATTGGTATAGATATCACCCAAAACAGCCAAATCTAAAAAATCGTTGATGGCAAAATAGTATCCTCCGTTTTGCAAAAAATAGCCTTGGCTGTTATTTTGACCCCAAGTAGGAATCAAAAAACCGGATGCTCGTCCCTTTGTGATAGGCGCATAAAAGAATGGTAAAAAAAGGGGGGTGGGCACATCGGCTATAACCAAATTACTGAGGCCTCCAACAATTTTACTATTGGGAACCACTTTAATATTGGAGGTGGATATATAGTAATCCGGTTTTTCTTTTTGTGAGGTCGTGAATTTTGCTTTGTTTATATAGAACACAGAATCGTTTTCTTTTTTTGTGAGATCACCTAAAATATAAACCCCCTGCTGCTCAGTTCTCGAATTGTAAATGAGCGCTTTTTCCGATTTAAAGTTATAGATCAATGAATCTTGCTCACTCTCCTGGGCACCTTGTTTAAAATTAGGCCTTTGGACATAGGCTCCCGCAGTATCAATTATTCCTTTGGCGTAGGCTAAATTTGTTTTGTAGTCTATGATAATTTCACCTGCCCTTAACTCAATATCTCCATAGAGCAGCTCTGCTTCATTATAAAGAATTACTCTTTCGTTGATAAAATCGTTTTGAACATAGTCTTTGGCTCTGTGTTTAATGTTATTATCCAGAAACTCTTTCTTCAAATTCAGAGAATCTGTTGCAGTAGTATCTGCTTCTATTTCATTGATATTAGCTGACAAAGTAGGTGCTACAATAGAATCTGTTTCAGATCTGATTTGTGCTTTCAATGTGCCATTTACAACGAGTAGCGTAAGGAAAATAAAAACTATATACCTTATATTTGTATGCAATACTTTAAATACTATTTTTGTAAAAAAGAAGCCAAAATTTTAAAGGTACAAACTTACATATATTTTTTGGCAGTCAAGTTTATACTAAGTAAAAAATGAAGGTGCTTATTTTAGGCGCAAATTATCTAAAAATGTGATTAAAAATGATGTTGAGGAAAGCTTCAGTAGTTTTATTCTTTTTAGTTTTTTCAGTACAAATGTTTGCCCAAAAGGCTTTTGTCGTAGTGCTGGATGCCGGCCACGGAGGGAAAGATCCCGGAAGACCTGCTAAGAATTATATCGAAAAAGATATTGCTTTGAGTATTGTTTTAAAAGCGGGTGAATATCTCAAAAAAGACAAAAGTATCAATGTTGTTTATACGAGAGATAAAGATGTCTTTGTAGAATTAGAAAAAAGAGGAAAAATAGCCAATGATGCAGATGCAAACTTATTTGTATCAATTCATTGTAACGCCCATAATACACAGGCCTCAGGAACAGAAACCTATGTACTTGGAGTACATGCCAACAAGCAAAATTTCGAAGTGGCCAAGCATGAAAACTCAGTTATTTTCTTGGAAGACAATTATGAAAAAACATATGCCGGTTTTGATCCAAATTCTCCAGAAGCAGTCATTGGTATGACTGTGATGCAAGAGGAGTTTCTGGATCAAAGTCTCCATTTAGCGAGTTTGGTAGAAGACAAATTCAAAGAAGCCAAGCGGGTGAGCAGAGGCGTAAAACAAGCCGGATTTGTTGTTCTTCATCAAACGTATATGCCCAGTATCCTGATCGAGACAGGTTTTATTACCAATTCCGATGAGGGGGCATTTTTGAACTCGAAGCAAGGTCAGGAAAAAGTGGCAAAAATTATCGGTGATGCTATCTTATCTTATAAAAATCATTTAGATAAAAATACCGTAGTTGAGGTGACCCCTGAGAAAAAAGAAGAAAAGATAGCAGCGCAGCCAAAGATTTATGAAGGGGTAGATTTTAAAGTTCAAATTGCGTCAAGTACGAATAAATTAGATCTTAAACCCTATAATTTTAAAGGTTTGAAGGATGTGGAAATGGAAAAAATTGGAAAGCATTACAAATACTACTACGGCAAGACCAATGATTATAACGAAATAGGTAATTTGCAAAATGAAGCGAGACAAAAGGGTTACAAATCTGCTTTTGTAGTGGCTTTCAGAGATGGAAAGAATGTTCCCTTAAAGGAAATCGTTCGCTGAAGATATTTGATTTAGGACGATTTGCCGTTTTATTTCGTAATATTGTTTAAAATTTGTTGCTTTTGAAAATAAGTAGAGAATTAAAGACTGGAATCGTTGCCGTCCTTGTTATTGCCTTATTTGTTTGGGGTTATAATTTCTTAAAAGATAGCTCATTAACGCATAAAGACAGGACGTTCTATGCCGTATATGAGAACGTACAGGGTTTAAGTCCCAACGGACAGGTAACTATCAATGGTCTAAAAGTAGGCAGGGTTTCCAAAATTACCTTTCACCCAACTAAAAAGGGAGCTTTGGTTGTTCATATTCTAATGTCAGATGATATTTCTTTTTCCAAAAATACAATAGCAGAAATTTACAGCCCCGATTTTATCAGTGGAAAATCCGTTCGTTTAGAGCTTGTGGAAGATGATCTAATTGCGAAGAATGGCGATACTTTAAAAGGGGAAGTTTCTGAAGATATTATTGGTATGATCAACGAACAGATCGCTCCCTTGCAAAGTAAAGTTGAGAGTTTTATCGTAAATGCAGATACCGTGATGGCCAATATCAACAAGGTGTTAGATAATAAGAACAGGGAAGCCCTGTCGCAGTCTTTAGATAACCTCAATTATACCCTGATCAAGTTCAAGGGATTATCCGGGCAAGCAGAGAGCATGTTGAGCGATAATTCGGCTAGAATTGACAGCATATTGTTCAATGCCAATGCAGCCATGAAAGATTTCTCTGTGTTGAGCGATTCTCTTCAGAAGGCAAATATTTCTGAATCTTTGAGGAGTTTTGAACAGGCCATTTCGAATTTCAATGTTTTACTGGACAGTATCAATAAGGGCAATGGAAGTATGGGTAAACTCATGCATGATGAGGGTTTATACAACAATTTAGAAGCTGCATCCAAAGAATTGGAAGAACTGCTGAGAGATATGAAAGAACATCCAAAAAGATATGTTCATTTTTCAGTATTTGGTAAGAAAGATAAAGGCTACGAAGAAACCGAGGTGGAAAATTAAGTGGTTAATAAGTTTTTAAAAAATACAATTCCCTTCTATATTTTCCGAACGAATTTTATTAGTTTTATATTCGAAAAGTAGTTCAGCATATCTCACGGTTATCCGGGAGAAGGGAATGATTCAATTCACTGATTTAAAATAGCTTATATAGAAAAAAAATTACATGCAATTTCTTCCAAATATTTTATTCGCGATCGTCCTTTTTGGTGGGGTTTTCTTTTTTGTAAAAAATATAAAGAAACTCATCAGAAATATTCGTTTGGGTAAGGAGGTAAATCGTTCTGACCAGTCTTCAGTGAGATGGAAGAACATGATGAGAGTGGCCTTAGGTCAGTCTAAAATGGTGACGAGACCAGTTTCAGGTCTGTTGCATATCATTGTTTATGTTGGCTTTTTAATCATTAATATTGAAGTGCTGGAAATTATCATTGACGGATTATTTGGTACACATCGCAGTTTTTCTTTTTTGGGCCCTGTCTATGACTTTTTAATTGGCTCATTCGAAATCTTGGCTTTTTTGGTTTTAGTTTCTGTGGTCATTTTTTGGATCAGAAGAATGGTGTTGCGAATTCCTCGATTCTGGAAGAAGGAAATGACCAAATGGCCAAAGAATGATGCGCTGAATATTTTGTATTTTGAAATGGTCTTGATGTCGCTTTTTCTTTTGATGAATGCGGCTGATTATAGTTTGCAACAAATAGGCTACGATCATTACAATCAAGCAGGAGCCTATCCTATAAGTAAGTTTATCTCGCAGGTCTTACCTAATGAACCCGGAACACTGATGATAATAGAAAGAGGAGCATGGTGGTTACATATCATTGGCATTCTGATTTTCTTGAACTATTTATATTATTCCAAACATTTACATATTCTTTTGGCTTTCCCCAATGTATACTTTGGTAATTTGAATCCAAAGGGGCAATTCAATAACTTACAATCAGTGACAGACGAAGTAAAACTGATGTTAGATCCCAGCGCGGATCCTTATGCCGCTCCCGATCCGAATAAGCCCATTGAAAGATTTGGGGCTAAAGATGTGACTGATCTAAACTGGGTGCAATTGCTGAATTCCTACACTTGCACCGAGTGTGGTAGGTGTACTTCAGTTTGTCCCGCGAATCTGACCGGAAAAGAGCTTTCTCCGAGGGCAATTATGATGAAAACGAGGGACAGATTGGAAGAAATGGGCAGGAACATTGATGTGAACGGCAAATTCGTTGAAGATGAAAAATCTCTCTTTTCAACCATTACACATGAAGAAATATGGGCGTGTACGAGTTGTAATGCTTGTGTGGAAGAATGTCCGATAGAAATAGATCCTTTATCGATAATTATGGACATGAGGCGTTATTTGGTGATGGAAGAATCAGCAGCACCCCAAGAATTAAATTCGGTTATGACAAATATCGAGAATAACGGTGCGCCATGGCAATATAATCAGATGGATCGTTTGAATTGGAAAAATGAATAACTTTATGGAGTCTAACGAGATGTATATGTCAGTTCCAACAATGGCCGAAATGATGGCTGAAGGTAAAACTCCTGAAATTTTATTTTGGGTAGGATGTGCCGGAAGTTTTGATGATAGGGCTAAAAAAATAACCAAAGCCTTTGTGAAAATTTTGAATAAGGCGAAAGTTAATTTTGCTGTTTTGGGGACTGAAGAAAGTTGTACGGGAGATCCTGCAAAGAGAGCAGGGAATGAGTTCTTATTTCAAATGCAGGCGATGATGAATATTCAGGTACTGGATGGCTATGAAGTAAAAAAGATCGTTACGGCTTGTCCGCATTGCTTCAATACCTTAAAAAATGAATATCCTGAATTGGGTGGAAATTATGAGGTTGTACATCACACCGAATTAATTCATGATTTATTGAATTCAGGCAGATTGAAAATTGAGGGAGGGTCTTTTAAAGGAAAAAAAATTACCTTTCACGACCCATGCTATTTAGGGAGAGCGAATGATATCTATGAGGCACCGAGATTGCTTTTAGAAAAATTGGATGCAGAGTTGGTCGAAATGAAGAGATGCAGATCTAATGGACTATGCTGTGGAGCTGGAGGAGCTCAAATGTTTAAAGAACCCGAAAAAGGAAATAAAGATATTAACATAGAAAGAACTGAGGAAGCCTTATCTTTGAATCCTGATACCATTGCAACGGGTTGTCCTTTTTGCAATACGATGCTGACAGATGGTATCAAAAACAAGGAAAAGGAATCAAGTGTATCAGTGATGGATATAGCTGAATTAATAGCGAAAGCAGAAGATTTATAGCTAATTGATAAAATAATATGCCTTACGTTAACGAAAACGATTTAACGAATCTATACAACGAAGTAGAAAAGTCTAAGGAGACCATTGATGCTTTGGCCACTGCATTGCAAGAAGAGGAGCACAAGGTAAGCGTTTTCAAACGGCATAGAGTATTATTGAGTATTCTTTCTGTTCTACTACTCGTTTTATTTATTTGGTCTTTTTTACCTAAAGAGGAAAGAGTTTCGGAAGAGTATTTGATCCGAAACAATTTGAGTATCATTGAGACCGATTCACTACATAAATTGCAAATGAAAGCTACTAAATTTGACAGAGAAAGTTCGTTTAGTATAAATAATCTACCCTTGGTCTACAGTGTCCAGATTGGGGCTTATACGAGTTTTGGCAGTAATTTGATTTCTGAGGATATGGCCCAGATGTCAGAATATATGGAAGATGGAATGAACAAATACGCACTCGGAAAATTCAGTACCTATAAAGAGGCGTTTGAGCTTAGAAACGACCTGAAAAGAATGGGTTTTAAAGATTGTTTTATTATCGCTAAATCTTACGGAGAACCTATCAACATGGCTGAAGCACTGCAATTGAGCGGTGAAAAATGGATCAAAGCCGAATAATTCTTAGTTTTTATGGCACAAAATAAATGGATCAATGCTGCTCGGTTGAGAACATTGCCTTTGTCTGTCTCAGGTATTATTGTTGCCGGATTTTTGGCGATGGCTGATGATTGTTTTAACCCGATCATTTTATTTTTAGCTTTACTCACAACCATTGGATTTCAAATACTTTCCAATTTCGCCAATGATTATGGTGATGGATTAAAAGGAACCGATAACGACCAGAGGATCGGTCCTAAACGAATGATCCAAACCGGAGCGATAAGTCCGGGAGAAATGAAAAAAGTAATGTGGCTGACTATTGGCCTGACATTAATCATTGCGACTATCTTGATCTATGTCTCATTTAAAGACCATCATTTAGGATATGCCCTTTTATTTTTTGGATTAGGACTTGCGAGTATTGTAGCGGCAATTAAATACACAGTTGGGAAAAACGCCTATGGTTATGCCGGCTTTGGAGATGTTTTTGTCTTTCTTTTCTTCGGTTTGCTCAGCGTTTGTGGTGCGTATTTTTTGTTTGCCAAAAAACTTCCATTTGATATTTTCTTACCCGCTTTTTCAGTTGGACTATTATCAGTAGGCGTATTGAATCTGAATAATATGCGCGACATTGCCTCAGATAAATTATCCGGTAAAAACACTTTAGTGGTTAAAATAGGTTCTGAATTTGCGAAATATTACCACCTATATTTATTGGGTTCTGCCTTTTTATTTGCTTTGGTTTACAATGCCTTAAACCCCAGATCTTATTTTCAATTTTTATTTGTATTGGCATTTATTCCCATTTTTATTCATGCCAAAATGGTTTGGATAAACAAATCTCCTCAAAATCTCGATCCTGAATTAAAAAAGTTAGCGCTGAGTACTTTTCTATTTGCCGTTTTATTTGGCATCGGACAAATTTTGTGATTCAATCAATAGCGTATTTAAAATATTGTGCTCAAAATTGTATATGTTAAAAACTTGTTGCTTAAATTTATGGGAAAAATAATTCCCCATGAAAATTACTTATTTAGGACACGCCTCTTTGTCCCTTGAAGTTGGAGGTAAAAATATCATTGTAGATCCGTTTATTTCTGCGAACGAATTGGCAAAGGATATCGATCTGGATCAACTTAAAGCAGATTATATTCTACTCACTCATGCGCATCAGGATCATATTTTGGATGTTGAAACCATTGCCAAAAGAACCAAAGCAAAAATTGTTTCCAATTACGAAATTGTCACTTATTATGGGAATAAGGGATTTGAAGGTCACCCCATGAATCACGGTGGTTCATGGCAGTTCGATTTTGGAAAACTGACCTATGTCAATGCCATCCATACCAGCTCTTTTCCGGATGGAAGTTATGGCGGACAACCGGGAGGTTTTATTCTTCAAACTGAGGAAGGAAATGTGTATATCGCCGGAGATACGGCTTTGAGCATGGATATGAAATTAGTTCCGCTTCTCACAAAACTCGATCTCGCAGTTTTACCCGTTGGAGACAATTTTACCATGGGTATTGAAAGTGCCGTGATCGCTTCGGATTTTATCGAGTGCAATCGTGTTTTGGGATATCATTACGATACTTTTGGTTATATCGTCATAGACCACAAAAAAGCAAAACAAACTTTTAAAGACAAAGGCAAAGAACTTATTTTGCTCTCAGTAGGAGGAGAGATGACCGTTTGAAAATATCATCTAAAAAAACTTTAAGATCATGAAACACAATATGGTAGGCTGGTTCGAAATTCCTGTGACAGATATGGACCGGGCCAAAAAATTTTACGAAACGGTTTTTAAGCTTAAAATAAGTATCCATGATATGGGTGGACTTGTAATGGGCTGGTTTCCAAATGCCGAAGACACAAATTCTCCAGGCGCATCAGGTTCTTTGGTGATGCATAAAGATTTTTACAAACCGAGCAAAGAGGGTATTTTGATCTATTTTTCTTCGGAGGATGTCAATAATGAATTAAGTAGAATTGAAAAATCAGGGGGTACAATACTCCATCAAAAAACCTTAATTTCTGAAGACATAGGTTATATGGCTGTTTTTATCGATAGCGAAGGCAATAGAATTGCCCTGCATTCGAAACTGTAATGAGAAGGATTTTCCTCTACATCCCCATTTTAAATCCTAATTGCAAAAGCTTCTATTTATAGGGATAGATTTTTTTCACAAGCGATCATCCAATGCTTTTCGTTTGGATCTTTTTCAGGTTCGTTGATTTCTTTTAATGCTATTATATGATACTTTCCAAATTCTTTTTTTACTGAGGCTTCGTTATAGAAGTAAAGATTTAATCCATTTGGAGAACGGAAGGAGTTCTTTCGCACTTCCTCTCCAAGGCCAAATCGCTTATCGTTCATAGATAATGCGACAAAAACCATCATTCCTTTTGGCATTAATTGACTATAACAATCATGGATTAGTTTTTTTCGCTCAGCTTTGTTCAAAAGGTGAATAAGGGAGTAGCAGTAGATCGATTGGTATTGTTGTTTATCAAAGGGCATGGCAGTAACAGAGCCATGGTGGATGGTTACTTCATTACCAAAATACTTTCGGGCCCTTTCAATCGCTGTTTTAGATATTTCAATTCCTGTCACATCAAATCCTTTATCATAAAAAACCTTCGCATTTCTCCCATATCCGAAACCCGGAATTAATACGTTCTTGATATGGCGTTTTTGAAATAGTTCGAGCACGCTGTAGGCATTGTCAGTAGCTTTTTCGCCCCACATTCTTTCATTACTTTTATAAACGGATTCCCAAAATTCAGTCATGATCCAGTTTTTTATTGACTATGTACACCAGTCCTTCATTGTTAACGAAAATAGTTCTTTTCCAATGTAACTTCTCAAAATTGCTTTGATCGCAGCAAGTAGGATTACCATTATGTCGATTTTCCCTTGATGCGATTGGATAGAAGTAGCGATATTCGATCAATTATTATTGATCGTTCTGTTTGCCTTATCTAGTTCCAGTGTATAGAGCCAATACTTCAAGCCGAATTTCGGCTCAATGGCTTTGAACACTTTAAACCCGATTTTCTCGTAAATATGTCGGGCACTGTACATGAGTTCGGCCGTGTGAAGCGCCATCATCTGTTCATTATTCTGCAAAGCAATTTCAATACACTTGCCGGTTAATGTTTCTCCAATTTTTTGACCTCTATACTCAGGATCCACAGAAACAAATCTTAAGTGACACCATGTGGCGTCATAAATTTCAGTCGGATTTCCTTTCGGCACCAAAAAGGCCATGCCAATAACTTTTTGGTCATTGTTCTCACAAATCACACAATCTGAAATTTTCAGTAAATCTGCGTAAGTGTCTTTATTGTTAATCGTTTTATACAAATCACTCCAATGTTGATCTGTTAATTGATTTTTGAATTGACTCCAAGATTTTACACCTAATGCTTTTAGTTGTTCTAAATCTTCACTATTACCTTTCCGAAAATTCAAAGTGTATATTTATTCTTAAGAAACATTTATTCCACCAACGATTTTAGTTAATCTCTCCTTATTTCTCTAATTCCATATGAATTAGCGCGACAATTGTATCTATTTCCCTAAGCATATCCTCTAGTCTATTTTTAGTTTCCAGTTCAGATGAACTTTTCCATCGATGGATTCCCTCGTAAACCAATATGATCTCTCGTCTATTTTTATCAATGTCAAAAAAGGCTTTTACTTCAGGTTGCTTTTCAAGCCTTCCCGGTAAGGTTGTCGACCCTAACAGGGGATTTAAATTTTGAATGATGCCATTTTTACCGGCGTCCGTATATTCGGCACGCTTGATGATCAGATCTTGTTGCCGTCTTAGGTCGATTAATTTATTTCTTATTACTGCCGGAATTAATCCAACGTCACCGCTGTTCTGAAGCGTTTCTATCGTACTTGAATTGAACGTTAAAGAGGTAGAAATTACCGGTAGTTTAGCAATCTGTTCATAGATTTCATTAGGGCTGAGTACACCTTTATCAAAACTGCTGGTATATGCCTCGAAATCTTCAAGGTATTGATTGAATTTTTCAATCGTTTGATTCGCAAAGGCAATATCACTGTTTAAGTCGTCTAGTAACTGTAGATAATAATCCTGTTTTTTAGCTTCTAATTTTTGTTTTTCATTCCAATTATTAATTTGGAGAGCGATTAATATTCCAATCACCACCAACACAATTTCGCCAATGGCATATTTGATATACCTTCCGGCGTGGCCAGGTGGGCCTTTCGGATCTATTTTGCGCCATAAGATCTAATCTAATTTGTCTAAAAAACTTAATCATGATTGCTTATTGTTAAAATCTGTACACCGACCCAATCCCAAATATCAAAATTTATCTAGAACTTTTTGTCCTCTTATTCACTTTCATCAGCAACGGACTGGGATCCGGCATGCCAGTGGTAACAGAACACCTTTGTCTCAGATATTTTTCCAAGAACCTAATGTAAGCAAATAATTAAAATGCACTGTGGCTTATTTATGCAGTAATGATGATTCCTTCAGCCATCTCTTTTTGACTCGGTTTTTCGAACCAGGTTTCCATAAAATCGAAATTTTCTTTCGTGACTTCAAACTCGAAAGTACCGCCTTTTTCCTTATTTCTTTTCATGACCCTTTCCAACCTGAGTTCTTTAGAGATCTCTAAAAAATGAATTTTGACTTCGTATCCATGGGTTTCGGCAAATTTTCTAAATTTTTCTCTATGCGAGAATTTTGACAAGCCCAAGTCCAGTAAAGAATCTACCTCAGCATCTTCCAACTGTTGCACCAAGCCCATGATCATTTCTTCTGCTCTCTCAATTCTTTCTAAAAACCATTCCAGCCCGTTATCCGGTTTTTTATCGGCGAGAAATAGGGTTTTATTCCAGGTATCAATAGAAAACAGGACTCCCTTTGTCTTACTTTTTAATGCCTTGGCATAGGTAGTCTTTCCGGAACCAGTATTTCCTACAATGAGATGTATCATTTCGGTTTGTTTGTGTAGAGGTTAACTGCCATTCTATAATAGGTTCACTAAAATAGTTTTTTATCAGGTAAATTCCCGAAAAATCATTTTTTATCGTTCTATCGTTTTTTATCATGTTCTGCTCCGGTTTGAGGGTATTTGAGGACGAAAACATACACCTGTCAGCTCCAATCATTAAAGTGATCATTATGTGCCATCAAAAAGATCTTGATGTTTCGATAAAAAGATCTAGATGTTTTCATTAAAAGAACTTGATGTTTTGCTAAAAAGATCTTGATCTCTGTCATAAAATATCTTGATCTTTACTCTAATTGTTCTACATTTTTGTAGTAATTTATCAGGACAGAACAATCGTCTTATACGCTTTTGTATTTTTATTAGTGCTAAACAATGAGATTTGAAAGCAAATTACGAAGTCAAAAAAGACGATTTTTAACAGAACCAGACTTTTTATAATGTGCATCAAGGCAACATGTACAGTTGCTATTTTTGATATGTTTGAATAAACTTTGCTAAAAAAGCTCCGACCAAAGCCATAGGTAAAGATTGAAGTCCGGCAAATATTATTTCAAACGGGGCGAGGTTATGCGATGTTGAATCCCATAATGTTGTGTCATAAATGATTCGAATAATTACTGATAGTATAACCCCGAGCATAATGAATAATCCAACTTTTGAAGGCTTTTGATTGAAGAATAAAGTTGAAAATAATGCTCCAATTAAAGCGCCAGACCCTACAAGGAGCCAAATATTTATTTCAACATAATTCATTTCAGCGTAGGGAATTCGCCAATATGAAATACCCCCAATGAGTATTCCCACTAGAGTTATCCAGATCTTTTCATTCGTTTTCATGGTTAAACATTTTAATGACCACCTAGGGTTTGAATAAAGCCTGTTTCAACGCCCTTCGTTTTGGGTGATGTTTTGTTCTCAGAATCAATTTTGCTTCAAATTTTTAGCGTTCGTTAATTTTTTATAGACTGTTCTTGCTTAAAGAAGTAACTTGATCCCGAGTGCTCAGGTCCACGGGATGGGCAATCGCGCGGGAGCGGTGATCTTGGCTCAGCTCAAACAAGGGTACATGGCTTTTATGTCATAGTCAATTAAAAACAATTTGTTAAATAAATAGGATCATCACCCCTTCCTCAAGGTCTAACCTTGTCTGCCAAGGGGATTACTTTTAGGTCGTATTGGATCTCGGTAATCTTCAATGTTAGCCAAGTCCATTCACCTGCCTCCAATTCCCAATTTACTTCACATTCAACGGGTATTGTTATACCATTCCGTTCTTCCAATTTTGTCGCCAAAACTGTCCATTGATTGGTTTTGCTCGCCTTTGAATCCCGGTAACGCTCACAGGTGAATTTTTCGAAATTCCCGTCTTTATCAAAATGAAATTCGCCTGATCCTGTCGTTCCGTTATAGGTCATTGTGGCACTTGCCGAATAGTCGTCAATCGTTTCCCATTTGATATATGGACTCAAAGAGGCTGATGGAAACCACACGATTTCCGCCAAATAACGCTGCAAAGTGGCTTGATCTACCTTTTCGTCATCTTTTGCTTGGGCTACCGGAATAAGAAACAGCAGTTTAATGATCATCTCGCCTTTCCCATCTTCAAATTTGTCTCTGCCGACCACAGGTAAAATCGGGTTTATTTCAGTCAGTATAGTCCAATTAAAGGCCGGCGGCTGAATCGTAAAATATTGTTCTGCTGTACCTTCGCTCCAATTTGTTTCCTCTGGTTTTAATTTGAGCAGTAATTCTTGAACCAAGCGTACATTAGCAATCGATTGTTTATCAGTTATTCCGCTTTGAATCAGCCATTTTTTTATGATTGGCGGTAGACCGACTAAATCTTCTTCGGTAATTATATCTTGGTCTTCGAATTTAGCATTTTCAAAAAGACTTATTCTTTCTGCTTTAATGTTTTGCTTGAAGTTGAAACTTGAATATCCAATAATTGTGGCCGATAGAATAATGACGTTTGAAAGGGTACCAAATTTAGCGTCAGACCAAAAGATAAAAATTAATATTTGTGAAATGACCACCGCCATTAAACCGTATACCCACCAATGGTCAGAATGGATAAGCAATAAAATTGCGGTGATCGTAAAAAGTAGAAATGTCAAGAACCAGCAACTTCCTGTCGCTTTTGAAATGGCCTGAGAAATTGCCTTAAATTCAGCCAGACCAAAAGCTTTGAAAAACCCGAATAAATGGATCATTCCATGTATTCCAATGAATATAGTTAAAACGATACGCATTGCCTCATTCTTATTGTTGCACTTTGGTTATTCCATTTAGATTAATCCGCTTGCATCTTCTTTTCAATAAGTCTTTGTAATTCTAAAGCTTGTTCTTTTGCATGTACAGCCCAAATACAGTGATAATTTACCTCAAGCGCTAAATATCTTAAATGATGTTCTACATCTTTTCTTCCTTTTAAACGTTCAATAGGATTTTCCATATCTGAAACATCCAAAGAAAATATTCCGCAATTGTCACGCAAGAATCGGGTCGTTTCATTTGCCCATTCCTCATGTTCTTCTATGGCATAACCTTCAAGTCGTTTAGCCGCAAAACTGTAATAATTACCAATTTGACTTTTCAACTTGTCATCTTCAATATTAGAAAAAGAGCCTGTGGAAAAAAGCTCATTGATCACCGTTTTATCCAAAGAAATACCACCGAACCCCCTTCCGATAAGGGAAAAAGCCAAAACCGTGAATTGTGGGTTCAAGGTATCCGGAAAGGCTCCCCGCCATAAGTTATTTTCCTTATCCTCTTCGAAATCATCTATCCAGTCTAATTCTGTAAACGTATGTGTGTTCAATCCCGATTGTTCAAGAAGATAAAAGATTCCTTTTAGTCTCGTTTTATTAAAGGAAATGTTATGTTCAAAAGTGGCTATATCGTTATCAAGGGCTGCGATTAAATTCTTTACATACTTATCTGTCTTTGCTTTGTCTTTTTGTTTTATATTCCAATTATTCACCTGTAAGGCAATGAGGATCCCAACAACAACGAGCACAATTTCTCCAATAGCGTAAACAAGATATTTGCTAAGCTTATTTTCTGTCAATAGTTTTTGCCTTATTCTTCTAAAGAAATTGATCATCGGTTAGGTGTTGGTGTCTTCGGATAAAGGCCAAAATTTATAAGGTATACTAAGTTAAGGAATTATCCTTTTAAAATATAGGAACCGGCTGGTTTTTTAGCCTCTTGTGAAGGTTAATTGATATAGATAATCGGGTGGGAATAGGGCCAGATAGATAGCCGATGGAGAATGTATTTTTATTTTTTTCTTGCTATGTAAAATCCATAACTGTAAGTATCCTTGAATTTTTGAAATAATTCAATTTCAGCTTTATGGTCGTAAACTACCTTTCTTGCGACTTGTGAATGGTCGTGTCGCTTGAGAAAGGTCTCAAATCTGGCTTCCATTGGTTTATAATAGTTTTCGATCCAACTGTTTTCACTTAAATAAAAATATCCTACAAGTGAATAACCCGTATTTTCCAATAATTTTATTTTGTTAGACGCTATATCAATTTCCGGGTATTCCGCTTTCCAAAACTCTTCAATTTCTTTGGGTCGGGATTGAGTTATCCAAGTGATTTCGCTTACAGCCAAATAACCACCAATTTTCAAGTAGTCCCACCACTTTTTTAGCCCGTTTTCAAATCCTATGTTATAGATCGCTCCTTCAGACCATATGAGGTCAAATTCACCCTTATGAAAGGGTAATTCGTCCATGGATTTTTCAAGCGTAATGATCTTGTCAGACAATCCCAACTTTTGTGATCTTTCATTGAGTTCATCCAGAAATTCGGGAAACAAGTCCACTGCGGTGATTTGTCCCTTGATCTTTTTGGCCAATGTAAGGGTCTGTCCACCCGAGCCGCAGCCAATATCAGCTACTTTCAAATGTTGGTCAGTCGGCAAGTTCAAAAATCCAAGCGCTTTCAATGTGTCATTTTCACTTCCCGGTCCTTGTCTGTCGGAATTTTTGTGCAGGTCAATTATCAGTTCTAATTCTGTCATTGATTCGTTTCATTGGGTTGAAGACGTATCTAAAATAATTAATTATCGCTTCCTATAAAAGATAATGATTGGTTTTTAGCCTTTATTCCAAGTTAGAGCATTGAATTATTCTACGCCATACTCATGCGGCAATGAGGGAGTATACCTTACTTTTCATTATGAATAAGTTCTACTTTACCGGTTTCAAGGTCATACAACATGCCATAAACTTCAACTTTACCTGCCTCTAAATATTCTTTTAAGACAGGTTCTGATTGTTCAATCACATGTACACCGTGCGCCACATTGGCATTGATGGCTTGTTCGTAATAATTGGAGACGTTTTCTTCAAGCGCGAGCTCTTCCGGTTCTCTTTTAATGTAATCAATGATCTGCTGTATATGACTTTGCACACTGTCTTTTTTATGTTCTATAAAAGCGCTGATCGCACCGCACTGTTTATGCCCTAAAACAACGATCAATTTGGTATCCAGGTGTTCAACGGCGTATTCAATACTTCCCAGTTCGTAATCTGAAATTAGATTACCGGCATTTCTGATGACAAATAGATCGCCAAGACCCTGGTCGAAAATTAATTCAGGCGGCACTCTTGAATCAGAGCAACTCACGATCACCGCAAAAGGATGCTGCCCTTTTCTGAGTTCGCGCAACCTTTCTAAGGTCTGGTCGGGATGTAAGGGGTGATCTTCCTGAAATCTTATATTTCCTTCTAACAGGCGTTCTAAAGGTGCTTTGGTGCTTTCCATTTGGCTTACCTCCTTTTTTTGCTGCCCGCAACCTAATGAGAGCAGTACCAAAAACAGCACAAACATTTTGAGTTTTTTCTTACAATTGTGTTTCATTTGTTTTCTTTTTTTTCTTAGGATAATACTTGATATATTTTAAATAATAATTTTTTATATTTCATGTTCCCAGACCAATCAGCTTCGTCTAAAGATTCTTTTGCCTGCTAAAGCATAAACTTAACAACCATTTGATTTATTAACCATGCTCAATCTTGGATTTTGGGCTGGGGGTGCAATCCTTTATGCCTAGTACTTTGCTTGCCATTTATAATTCAAAATGTTGTAAGCTGTTTTAAATTACTTCATTATATAATACTCAATATTCCTTTCAATCAAATATTTAGGCCTCTTATTTTTGTCATAGTGGACACACGTTATCCAATGTCCTTTACCATTATAGGTATATACAAGTAAAATATTGCTCATCATCTTATTTCCTTTACTAAAAATATAGTGCGTTAGTTCTCCTTTAGAATTATATAAATATTGTGCTGTGCGGTTTGGATTTAACGAGTGGTTTGTATAATTGAGGAGTGTTCCTTCTGGATTATATATAATTTGCTCCTCTCGCTCTAGCTTCTCGTTAAAAAAATGTTTAATTTCATGAATTAGTCCCTCATTTAAATAAGTGTGCTGTTCTGTTCTTTCTGATGTATAATTTTTACCAATCGAATTAATATGCGTATTGATATTTGATACTTGACTAATCTTGTCGTATTTATTGTATTGATATTTAGTATGATGTATCACAGAGTCCTGTTTGTAGGGAAAAGGTTTTTTAGAAGTTGTTACATGTTTTTGTTCTATCAACTTGTTCTTGTCGTCAAATATTCTGTAGTAATAGTTCAACTGAGGCTTTGCATTTTCAAATTTCTTTTGTTCTGTTGAATCATTTTTTAATAAATAATAATTGATATAGATTTTGTCTGTTAGAGATGCGAAGGAATAGTAATTGTTGTCTAAACTGTAATCCATTTTTGGGGCAGAGGCCTGCATCTTTTCCATTTTTAAATTACCCTGCATATCGTAGGAATAACTTATCGTAATACTATCCTTTGAATTTTGTGGATTTGGAATAAGTACCGTTTTAATCTTCTTATTTTCTGAATTGTAGTAAGTTGTGTCTTTTTGATTAGAATTGTCTTTTTTAATTAAATGGCCATTTCTATTGTAGTGAAGGGTAGTGGAAGGATATTGTATGGGATAAAAATCAGGGGTATTGATGGGCTTGCTTTTTATGACTTTCTTCCCTTTCGTTTTTACGCTGAATACTCTATAGGATAAACTTTCTATTGAATCGTATTTGCTCACAGCATCATTTTGTTGGGCCGAAGTATGCATACTTATGAGCAGAATCAAAAGAAGTAATAAGAGATTAGAAATTTTCATTTATTAAATTTTCAAGCCCTATAGTTACAATTCAGAAAATTCACGATCTGATAAAAAATAAAAATTCGCATTCTCGAGAAATTGCACACAAATTATGATATAGGCCCAATTTCAGCTGTTTATCATTTTATTTTCAGGATATAGAGCCCCCTTTCTATCCAACAAACTAAATTAACAGATAGGTAGCTCAAAAAGACTGATAAATATCAAGGTTAATACTTTTTTGGTTATAAAAAGAAAAATTCACAGGGCAGCAGTCCCGCGAGTATTCCGGATCATATGATCTGTCATTTTTTAGGCTAGGATACAACCCGATATATAATTGATTTAACTGTTTAAATTCCTTTCATAGCTGGTCTAATCTGGCTTTCGCCTTTGGGCAATCCCGCTTACTAAAAAAGTAGTAGAAAGGATAAGAGCAAAAACCTGAAATCACATAGAGTCTCCGTAAATAGCAGTGAACTTAACCACTAGAAGGGCTATCAGGAATAGTCCTGCTAAAATAAAATACGACTTTGAATTTTTCACCCTGTACGTTTTTTATGTTTTACCAATGATTATAGTTACATGGTTTTTCGCGCTGTGTATAGCTTTCCATTTTTCACAAGTCATTTCAAATTTGATCTCTCCTTTTCCGTGGGTTCCAACCTCATCCCAACCGGATTTTCTATAGAACAATTCTGCTCTGGTACCCGGGTCCGTTCCTAACCATACGGTTGCAGCAGTTTGATCAAAATACCAATTCAGCATCAAGTCGTGCAATTGTCTTCCGATTCCCTTTTTGTCATGTTCCGGGTGCACAAATAGCGCCCAAATATTATTTTCTTTTAAGTCCACTATGGAAAATCCAACAATGCGATTTTTTATTTCACAAACCCATCCTTTTCCCCTGATCGTAATAAATTCAAGACAGTCCTCATCCGTTACTAATTGCGGATCCGAAAGCGTATTTTCCGTTACCGAGTTTCGTACGCTTTGTATCTGTTTGATGTCGTCTTTATTTGCTTCTCTAAAAGTCACTTCAATGCGGGTATATTTAAGTTGTTGGTATAATAGGCAATATTTGTATATGGTTTCACTGCGCCTTTCTTTTTTTAGCTTAGCAAATTAAAAATAACTAAACTTTTTACAGGAGTCAATTTCATGATCATTTATCTTTTGGTTCTTTAATCGGATAATTTTATCGAGGCAAATTAATAAAGTTCTTGATTTGTTAATGCTCGTGCTTACTCGTTTTGATTTAAATTCTCACCGGATGAACTCACATGAAGCTCACTCATTGTTGTGCCGCTTTATTTCTGTATTCGATGATATTTTTTTAAGATTTCGATCAATAGATCGTGGGGAATAGCATAAGACTTATTTCCATTTATGCCTTCCATGGTTTCAGCAGCAACCATCGCATTGATAATGGCTTCTTCCACTACCTGAACGGTAGCTTCAAATAGGGGTGAACTAAGGTCGTTTGGCAACATGTTCGCTTGCGAAAATTGATCCCTCTGAAATGATGCTGTGTTAGCCGTTGAAAAGGCTATGAATATATCTCCGGAGCCATTTGTTCCATAACCTCCTGTTCTACCTATTCCTAAAGGTACTCTATGGGCTATTCTCTTTAATTGAAATGGAAGTAAGGGAGCATCTGTGGCTACAACCACTATAATTGACCCATCACCTTCTTGTCGGTAAGATTGTGGTGGAATAACTAATTCATTGTTTAAGGTATCTTTCAGTTCTAAACCAACAGGTACACCAGCTATGGTCAGGGAATTGCGCCTTCCAAAATTAGCTTGAACTAGGGCCCCTATAGTATAAGTTGAATCTTTGATCTGCACTATCCTTGAGGAAGTTCCAGTTCCTCCTTTGAAACCCAAACACATCATTCCGGTGCCTCCACCAATGTTACCTTCTGAAATCTGTCCTCCTTTGGCGTTACCAATGGCTTCCAGAACATGCTTTTCTTTTACATGGAAACCATAAATGTCATTCAAAAAACCATCATAAGTTTCAGCAACAACCGGATAAGTGTACCACCATTCTTCACCCTTATACCAGTTCGTATCTACAAACCATTTTAACACAGCTTGTCTTACTTCACCAACGCTATTCGTATTCGTGATCATGATAGGGGTTTCCAAAAATCCTGATTCAGTTACCCACGTTGTTCCGGTCATCTCCCCATTGCCGTTAAGACTATACCAGTTGGCAAAAACAGGACTGAATTTTGAAGTTTTTCCTCTTGGAAAAATGGCTGTGACGCCTGTTCGAACAGGTCCTTTACCAACTATATTTTTCCCCTCTCCCAGAATTATGGTACTGTATCCAACTTCAACACCTTCTACATCTGTAATGGCATTGAATTTTCCTGGTTGTCCGTCAAATGGAATTCCCAAATCTCGAGCTCTCGGTTTTTGTCCGTAAGACAGGGAACAAATGAGCATGGTTATGATAAAGATCGATAATAGTCTATGCATATAGCTTGGTTTTTAATGTGGTTCAATTTGTAATATCGCGACAATAATATTTTTTATCTTAAATACGCCGGGATATGATTCCTTAAAGGTTTATGTATCTGACCTAATGATGATGGTTGTTAGATCGTTCATGGTTCTCATAGTTAGTTCATCGCTTTTTTGATAAAGATATGCCAATGTTCATCATTGATCTTTAAGATTGATCATTTTTTATGAGCAATTGGCATTGGTTGCCCAGTGGAAAGTAGCCTCGCCAAGAATCGAACTTGGATCTAAAGTTTAGGAAACTTCTATTCTATCCGTTGAACTACGAGGCCATAGGACGAAGATAAAAAAAATGTTAATTTCTGTCTCGTATAATTCACTTAAATTAGTGCAGTAAATTTTTTCTATGTCGCTTAGTGCTTGGGTCCAACCATATCCATTAATTTTTAAAAGAGCAGCCGGTACTTCCCGAGGCATTTTACGTACTAAAGAAACCTTTTTTTTGGTACTCGAGGAGGGTGGAAAATTTGGCATTGGCGAATGTGCCCTTTTTAGAGGTTTAAGCGCCGATGACAGACCCGATTACGAGGAGAAATTACAATGGCTTTGCCAACATATATATCTCTCTGAAGAAGAATTACTGGAAGAACTACGTGAATTTCCTTCGATACAATTTGGCTTGGAACAGGCTCTTTTAAGCCTAAAAAGTAAAGATCCGTTTTTGTTATTTCCCTCAGAATTTACGGAAGGAAGCAAAGGAATTCTGATCAATGGTTTGATCTGGATGGGCGATAAGGAGTATATGTTAGCACAGATCAAAGAAAAAATTAAAGAGGGCTTTTCTACCATTAAATTAAAAATTGGCGCCATTAATTTTCAAGCAGAACTGGATCTTTTGCAATTTATCAGAGATCATTTTTCAGAAAAAGAGATTACGTTAAGGGTAGATGCCAATGGGGCCTTTTCACCCCAAAATGCCTTGCAAAAGCTGGATCAGCTCGCAGAATTTGACATTCATTCCATAGAACAGCCCATTGCAGCAAAGCAATGGGGAGCCATGGAGGATCTTTGCAGAAGAACACCTGTACCTATTGCATTGGACGAAGAGCTGATCGGAGTTTTTCAGAACGAAGAAAAGGAGGGAATTTTGCAAAAAATAAAACCCCAATTTATCATTCTAAAACCTAGTCTGGTTGGTGGAATAGCCGGAAGCCTGGAATGGATCAGGCTTTCAGAAAAAATGAATATTCCCTATTGGATCACATCAGCACTGGAAAGTAATGTTGGTTTAAATGCCATAGCACAGTTTACTTATACTTTGCAAAACCCTTTACCCCAAGGTCTGGGTACCGGAGGTTTATTTACCAATAATATTTCTTCTCCACTTTTTGTAGAAAAGGGTCAATTGTTATATTTACCAAACCAGACATCGTATCACTGGCCAAAAGATATATTAAACGAAATAAAGAAAAATTAGAAGCATGAATTTTATTCAACAAGCCTATTTGGGAAAAAATGATTGGTGGCGTTATCTGCTGACCTTTTTTTTGTTACTATTTGGTTGGCAAGTCATAGGTATTATTCCCATAACAGTGGTGGCTTATACAAAAGCCGGTAACCTGGGTACTTTTATAGAATCGGCTGAGAATGCTTTTGCCGGGCTGGGCATCAATGCCAATTTGTATTTGTTTTTGATGTTATTGATGTTTATCATCGGTTTGTATTTTCTTTTTCTAGGGATAAAATACATTCACCAAAGGGCATTTAAAACGGTGATCACAACCAGAGAGAGCATAGATTTTAAAAGAGTCATTTTTTCGTTTTTACTTTGGGGCGGTATTTCTGTCATATTTTTTGTTTTGGGCTATCTCTCAGAGCCCGAATTATTTACATGGAATTTTAAACCGATCCCATTTTTGATCTTGCTCATCATTTCCTTTACTTTATTGCCATTTCAGACGAGTTTTGAAGAAATTTTGTTTAGAGGATATGCCATGCAAGGTCTTGGGCTTTGGTTTAAGAACGCCTTGATGCCTTTGGTACTTACCTCTGTTATTTTTGGTTTATTGCACGGCTTTAATCCGGAAGTGGAGAAGCTGGGTCAGATTATCATGGTGTATTATATCGGTACCGGCCTGATGTTTGGGATTTGTACTTTAATGGATGAGGGAACAGAATTGGCACTGGGCATGCATGCGGCCAATAACATCATTGCAGCAGTTCTTGTTACTTCGGATTGGATGGTTTTTCAAACAGATGCCCTTTGGGTAGATACCTCTGAGCCCTCGGCAGGCATGGAAACCTTTATTCCTGTTTTTGTGGTCTATCCTTTGGTCTTGGTCTTATTTTCTAAAAAATACGGTTGGACGAACTGGCGAGAAAAATTGACGGGACCTGTTATGCCTCTTCGAATGAAAGAATCTGAAACAGAAAGTTAACCCAAACTTCTATTTTGCATCAAGTTTAAAAAACGATGCAAATTCATGAAGATTTTTTGTACTATTTATGGCAATACAAACTCTTTGATGTAGATAATTTAAAGGATCATCAAGGTCAAAAAATTACCATTCTTCAATCTGGACAAAGAAATACGTTTGGAGGACCTGATTTTTTCAATGCCAAAATTAAAATCGGAGACCAAGTATGGGCAGGAAATGTCGAGATCCATGTCAATGCTTCAGACTGGTACAAACATCTTCACCATAGAGATCCCTTTTATGACAACGTCATCTTACATGTGGTATGGAATAAGGATGCCGACATCTTTGACAAGCACAAAGTTATTATACCCTGTATTGAATTATCTCGCCTCACAAATACTTCGATTTTAAATAATTACCGCGATTTGATGTATGGCAAGTCTGTGTTTATTTCTTGTGAGACGCATATCAAAGAAGTAGATGAGCTTGTTCTTGAGCATTGGAAAGAAAGATTGTTCATTGATCGTTTGGAATCTAAATCAGTGTTCATAGAAAACCTTTGGAAAAACAATAAAGGCGACTGGGAAGAAACACTTTACATGCTTTTGGCCAAGAATTTTGGTTTGAATGTCAACGGAGAAGCTTTTTTTCATTTGGCAAAAACCATTCCCTGGACAATCATCAAAAAAGAGAGGGATGAACTGGCATCCCTAGAAGCCTTGTTTTTTGGTCAGACCGATCTCTTAAAAAATTCAGAGAAGGGTTCTTATCAACATGAATTATCAGATAAATACGATTTTTTAAAACACAAATATCAATTGCCTGACGATATAGTTTTAGTTCAATTTGGGAGACTGAGACCATCCAACTTTCCAACCATACGCCTGGCGCAATTTGCCGCTTTACTCTGCAGCATTAAAAGTCTATTTAGTCAATTGATCAACCTTGAGAAAATTGATGACTTCTATGAATTATTTCGCGTAAAGGTTTCTGAGTTTTGGTTGAACCATTATACTTTTCGGAAAGAAACCTCATTCCTTGATAAAAAACTCACCAAAAATTTTATCGATTTACTTGTTATCAATAGCCTTGTGCCATTAAAGTTTGTCTATTTAAAACAAATCGGACAAGAAAATAATGAGGCTCTTTTTGAGCTTATGCAGCAAATAAAGCCTGAAAAAAATAAGCTTGTCCAATCCTTTAAAGAAATAGGCCTGGCATCAACCGATGCCATGTATTCGCAATCATTGATTCAGCTAAAACAATTTTTTTGCGAACAAAAAAGATGTTTAGATTGCGAACTGGGTAATTTCTTAATAAGAACGTCAAAAATTGAGGTTTAATGACCCTCTTCTGCAATTAATTTTTGGTAATCCACAATACTTTGTGCCACAATTTCTCTGGCTAATTCAGCATTCTGAAATTCTTTTACCTGCACAGTCTTGTGTTCCAGTTTTTTATAATCTTCAAAAAAGTTTTGCATTTCTCTTTTAAAGTGATCAGGAAGTTCTGAAATATCGTTGTAGTGACTTACACTCATATCATTTTCGGCTACGGCAATGATCTTATCATCATGCTCACCGCCATCTAACATTCGCATAACGCCAATCACTTTAGCAGGTACAATACAAAGGGGTACAATTGTAATTTGTGAAAGCACCAATATATCTAAAGGATCATGGTCATCACAATAGGTTTTTGGGATAAAACCGTAATTGGCCGGATAGTAAACAGAAGAGTATAAAACCCGGTCTAGTTTTAAAAGTCCACTTTCTTTATCTAATTCGTATTTCGCTCTAGTATGTCTTGGGATCTCTATAATTCCATTTACAATGTGGGGAGCATTTGCGCCAATTTCTACGGCGTGCCATGGATTACTTTTTCTTGCTTTCAATTACTTGTGATTTAAATACTGGGCAAAAGTACGAAAACATATGATTCACTTGCCTTAAGATTGATCAATGTTAAAATACTTAACATCGCTTAATAAAGCTTTCCGTTTAAGATTACCTTTTCTATTAAATCACTGCCAAATGCATATGGAATAAACGAGTAGGAAGGTATTGGTTTTGTAATGATCAGATTTGCTTTTTTACCTTTAGTAATACTTCCGTGACTATGGCTTATATTCATGGCATAGGCTCCGTTTAATGTGGCTGCATTGATGGCTTCTTCAGGAGTCAGCTTCATTTTGATACAGGCAGTAGCCACTACAAAATGCATATTTCCGGTAGGTGAGGAGCCGGGGTTGAAATCTGTCGCCAATGCCAAAGGCAATCCACTATCGATCATTTTTCTGGCCGGAGTGTAAGGAATGCTCAAAAAGAATGAACAGGCCGGCAAGGCAACGGGCATGGTTTCAGTATCTTTTAAAACTTGTATATCATTGTCAGTCATAATTTCCAAATGATCTACGCTCAGCGCATTTTGCCTTACGCCGGCTGCCACTCCACCTATACTGGTAAACTGATTAACGTGAATTTTAGGAACTAATCCGTATTTTTTTCCGGCTTCTAAAATGGTTTCCATTTGTTCAACAGAAAAATAATTTTTTTCACAAAATACATCGATAAATTCTGCCAAGTTTTCTTCCACTATTTTTGGGATCATTTCGTCGCAAATCATTCTTATATAGGTTCCTTGATCATTTTTAAATTCTATAGGAAAAGCGTGGGCGCCCAAAAACGTTGATTTAATAGTTAGTGGATATTTTTTTGCCAGTTTTTTAATCACCCGAAGCATTTTTATTTCGGCTTCAGTTTCCAAACCATAGCCCGATTTAATTTCTACGGCTCCGGTACCAGACCTGATAATTTCCTCAATTCTCGCGACAGCTTGTTCAAGCAGATCATTTTCTGAGGTATTTTGCAATTTTTTAGCTGAATTTAAAATTCCACCCCCCTTTGAGGCAATTTCTTCATAGGTTAAACCATTAATTCTATCCACAAATTCATCCTCTCTATTACCGGCATATACGATGTGGGTATGAGAATCGCACCAACTGGGAAGCACCAATTTTCCTGCAGCATCAATTTCTTTATCAAATTGTTGATCTTTCAGATCATTCATCGATCCGAAATTTAGTATTTGCTCATGTTCAATGACCAAATAGGCATTTTTTAAAGTAGGTAAATTCTTCATTTCTTCGCCTCGGACAAGTTTAATATTTTGGGGTCTGATCTGAATTAGTTCCTTTATATTTTTAATAAGTGTGCGCATGAAAATTGGTTTTAGCATATAAATGTAACTTAATTTACATTATCAATAAAGACTATACGCCTTCTATGCTATATAAAATATAGGATTGAGCCTTTTTACATCAGAGAAGTAAAATGATATTTGTCAAGAAATATCCTTGATAATTGAGTATTTTTGCTAAAAATTTTTGAGATGAGTAAAGCCATTTATATCGCAACAAGTGAACCGGAAAGCGGTAAGTCGATAGTAACTTTAGGTCTGATGCGTACCTTATTAGGAAAAACCAATAAAGTAGCTTATTTCCGACCTATCATTGATAGTACCCCAGATAAAAAAATTGATAATCATATCAATACTGTACTTTCTCATTTCGACTTAGACCTGACCTACGATGATTGTTATGCGGTTACGGGGAGTGAAGTAATTAATAAGAAAGCGAACAACCAAGAAGATGAAATAATCGATGTGATCATTTCAAAATATAAAAAACTTGAAGATCGATTTGATTTTATCCTGGTAGAGGGCACTGATTTTTCGGGGGAAGGTTTGTTCATCGAACTGGATTTTAATGTTTTAATTGCTAAGAACTTAGGAATTCCAACTATCATCGTTTCAAATGGCAAGAATAAAACCGTAGAGGAAGTTATTGGTAATGCTCATTTATCATATGATTCTTTTGATGATAAAGATGTTACTGTGTTGGCCATAGTGGTTAACAAAGTAAACCCCTCAGATAAAGAAGAAATTGACCGCAAATTAAAAAAGGTAATTCCTTCCTCTACTCAGGTTTATACCATTCCATTTATACCCTCTCTTGATAACCCAACTTTAAAGGAACTGGTAGAAGTTTTAGATGCCAAGGTACTTTTTGGTGAAAGTCATTTAAATAACCAAAGCGGAAGTTTTGCAGTAGGAGCGATGCAGCTAAGAAATTTTTTACGCAATATTTTTGAAAATTGTCTGGTGATAACCCCAGGCGATCGTGCCGATTTGATTTTGGGTTCTTTACAAGCCAATATGTCCAGAAATTATCCTAAAATTTCAGGGATTGTGCTTACCGGAGGTATTATACCAGAGGAACCCATCTTAAAACTAATTGAAGGATTAACGCAGGTTGTGCCTATTATCTCAGTACAATCAGGAACTTTTGAGGCTACCAATAAAATTGGATCTATCAGGTCTCATATTTATGCGGAAAACAAAAATAAAATTTACACCTCTTTGGAGTCCTTTGAAAAGCACGTGGATGTTGAGGAAATTGCAGAGAAATTTACCACATTCCACCCTGAAGGAATAACTCCAAGAATGTTTCAGTACAATTTAGTGGTAAGGGCTAAGAAAAACAAAAAGCATATAGTACTTCCGGAAGGCTCTGATGAAAGAATTTTGAGAGCAGCGATAAGACTGGTATCTATGCAAATTGTAGATATTACTCTTTTAGGGAACCAGGATGAAATTGTGGCTTTAGCAGAGAGTTTGGCATTGCCATTGGATTTGGAAAAGATACAGATCATCGATCCTGTAAATTCTGATAGATTTGAAGACTATGTCGATACACTTTATGAATTGAGAAAAGGGAAAGTGCTAAACAGAGATATGGCAAAAGATTTAATGACAGATGTATCTTATTTTGGAACGATGATGGTATACAAAGGTCATGCAGATGGCATGGTTTCCGGAGCAGTTCATACAACCCAACACACCATTAGACCGGCCTTGCAATTTATTAAAACAAAACCCGGTATGAACATCGTTTCTTCTGTATTTTTTATGTGCTTAGAAGATCGTGTTTCGGTCTTTGGCGACTGTGCGATCAATCCAAATCCAACCGCAGAAGAATTGGCTGAAATTGCACTTTCATCGGCAGAATCAAGTAAAGCTTTTGGAATTGAACCAAGGGTTGCCATGCTTTCTTATTCATCGGGAGATTCTGGGAAAGGAGAGGATGTGAATAGAGTGCGTGAGGCCACAGAAATTGTGAAAAAGAAAAATCCTGATTTAAAAATTGAAGGACCCATTCAATACGACGCGGCGGTCGATATGCAAGTAGGTAAGTCAAAAATGCCCAATTCTGAAGTTGCCGGACAAGCCACCGTGCTTATTTTCCCCGATTTGAATACGGGGAATAACACTTATAAAGCAGTACAAAGAGAAACTGGTGCTTTAGCCATTGGCCCGATGCTACAGGGATTAAATAAACCTGTAAATGATTTGAGCAGAGGTTGTACGGTAGATGATGTGTTTAATACGGTGATTATTACAGCAATTCAAGCACAGGGATTTTAATTTAGAAAAACAAAAACATGAATATATTAGTCATCAATTCCGGAAGTTCTTCCATTAAATATCAATTATTTCAAATGCCTGAGAAAAAGGTGATTTGCAAAGGAATGGTGGAAAGGATCGGAATTGAAAATGGAAAAATCATCTATAAAACAGCGGGTCATTCACATGAAGAGATCTGTGATATACCAGACCACAAAGTGGGTCTGAATAAAATTGCGGCTTTGTTGATGGACAAAAATGTTGGGGTGATTCATTCTGCTGATGAGATCAATGCTGTTGGGCATAGGGTAGTGCATGGGGGTAGTGATTTCTCAAAGACAGTTGTCATTGATGAACAAGTAAAAAGTAAGATAAAAGAATTGTTTGGTTTGGCACCGCTTCACAACCCTCCAAATTATATTGGTATTGAAGTGGCAGAGAGCATATTTCCAAAGGCAAAACAAATAGCCGTTTTTGATACGGCTTTCCACCAAACAATTCCTGAGGAGGCTTATCGATATGCTATTCCGAACAAGTTTTTAGAAGAAAATAGGATTCGTGTATATGGTTTTCATGGTACTAGCCATAAGTATGTGACCGAAAAAGCGATCTCCTATTTAGGAATAACACACTCAAAGATCATCACCATTCATCTCGGGAATGGTTGTAGTATGACTGCTGTGGAAAATGGTAAAAGTATTGATCATACCTTAGGTTTTGGTCCGATGAACGGTTTGATCATGGGAACACGTAGTGGTGATATCGATCAATCGATCATTTTTTATATGATGGATGTGTTGGGGTATAGCGCCAAAGAAGTAAATCAAATTTTGCAGAAAGAAAGCGGAATGTTCGGACTGACAGGATTTAGCGATCTCAGAGAAATTGAAGCAGAAGCAGAGAATGGGAACAGAAATTGTCAAATAGCTTTACAAATGAATGCTTACCGGATCAAAAAATATATTGGTAGTTATGCCGCCATTTTGAATGGATTGGATGCCATTGTTTTTACGGCAGGAATCGGAGAAAATTCAGATGTACTCAGAAAAATGGTGTGTAAGGATATGGATTTTTTAGGATTGGAACTGGATGAAGGATTAAATGCAAAAAGAGAAAAGGTGACAAGAGAAATTAATACTCCGGCCTCAAAAGTGAAAATTTTAATTGTTCCGACCGATGAGGAACTGGAAATTGCCCAACAATCCTATGAAGCACTTAAGTAATGAGTTATGAATGAATTAAGTCAAAAAGAATACGCTCCTTTCTATTCGGGATACATCCAAAAGGCAACAAACAGAAGCACGGATCTTTTAAATTTGATGATAGAGAATAAGAAAGAAACTGTTGACTTTTTTAAGCGAATACCTGAAGAAAAGTATTTATATAGTTATGCAGATAAAAAGTGGACCGTTTTAGAATTATTACAGCATTTGATAGATTCAGAAAGAGTTTTTACCTATCGGGCTTTGAGATTTTCTCGCCGTGATAAAACCCCTCTACCGGGCTTTGAAGAAAATGAGTTCGTTCAAAACGCCAGGGCTAATAGCAGAACTTTTGAGTCTTTGTTAAATGAATTTCAAACGGTCCGTGATGCCAGTATTTCTTTGTTTTCAAGTTTTAACGGGGATGATATGAAGAAAATGGGTATTGCCAGCGATAATGATATGTCAGTTAGAGCTATCGGATTTATCATTAGCGGGCATTCAATTCATCACATGAAAATAATTCAGGAGAGATATTTATAATTCTTTGATCTGAATATTTCTGAAAGCTACACCCCCTGCAAAATCCTGTAAGGAAATCTTTCCCTTTTTAGATTTACCAAAAGCAGCCCAGTCTTTAAATTTTGATTGTGCCACAAGATTTTCCCATGCTTCACCATTGACCGGAAATTGATGCAGCAGATTGCCGTTTAGCATGACTTCACCTAAATTGTTAACATGATCAACTTTTAAGATCATGGTGTTCCATTCACCCAAGGGTTTTGAAAATGATTTTTCTACAGGAACGATACCGAACAAGGCGCCACTTCGCTTATATGGATCATTGCGATCCGGATGATTTTCATCGTCTAAAATTTGTATTTCCGGACCACTGAGGTAGGGAACTGCCAGACTATCAACTTCCTGGACTGCCCAAAAAATTCCGCTGTTTCCTTCCTTTTCAATTTTCCAATCCAGTGAAAGGATAAAACTTTGGTATGTATGATCGGTCACCAGATTATTCAATCCACTTCGATTTTCAAAATCCGGCTTAAATACCATGGTACCTTCCTTAATTTTCCATGAATCAGGAACAGAATCAATACCATAGCCATGCCATCCTTGAAATGATTTTCCGTCAAAAAGAGAGGTGAAACCCGGATTTAACTGAACGGTATTATTTTTGGTTTGTTCCTTGTTTTCTTGTTTGCTCTTAAAGTAATCAAATGTGTACTTAAAGCCGAAAAATCCTGCTAAAAAAGCGACCAACAAGAGAACGAGTGTTTTTATATTGAGTTTCATAAGAGCTGTTTAAATTGAGTTTATTCGTTTAATTTTCTGAGCCAAATATTTCGATAGCTCACGGCGCTTCCGTGATCTTGTAGCTCAAGTGGCGCTTTTCCGTGAGCTATATTTTTTGGTTTGCCTATATACTCGGTAGTTCCCTCTAATTCAAAATGATCTTGAACTAAAATTCCGTTATGTAATACTGAAATGGTACCTTTTTTGAACAGGTTTCCCTGGACATCAAATTTTGGCGCATGGAAAATGATGTCATAACTATTCCATTCGCCCGTTTTTTTCGAAGCCATGGCTAAGGGAATAGCTTGTTTATAGATGGATGCGACCTGACCATTGACATAGGTATCATTATCATTGTTATCCAGGACTTGTACTTCGTATCTTTTTTGAAGATAAACACCGCTATTACCCCTGTTCTGTCCTGTTTTTTCTAATTCGACCGGAGATTTCCATTCTATATGTAACTGCACGTCGCCAAATTTTCCTTTTGTTTGAATATTTCCTGTTCCAGGCAATACGGTCATGCTCCCATCTGAATTCAATTGCCATTTTGGCTCAGCTCCATCTTTTTCACTTTCCCAGTTTGAAAAATCGATTCCATCGAATAAAACAATAGCATCAGAAGGAGCTTTGCGCTCATTTCCCGGTATAACAACTGGCGGTTTTGGTGCCCAAACTTCTGTTTCTTCAGGTTTTATGTTGACCTGACAAAAACCGGAGGTAACTATCAGGAAGTAGATCAATAACAAGGATTTGTATTTCATGATAAACCGAGTAACTTTTTTAAATCATCTTGTTGGCTACCAGCAAAATCATCGAAATTTTTGTCAGTAGATTCAATAATTAATTTTTCGATGAAAGGAGCACCTTCCCTTGCACCTTGGTCAGGACTTTTAATGCAACACTCCCATTCCATGACAGCCCAAACATCGCAATCGTATTGGGTGAGCTTTGAGAATATTTTTTTAAAGTCTACTTGTCCATCCCCGGGAGAACGATACCTCCCGGCTCTGTCGACCCAATTTTGATAACCACCAAATGTACCTGATTTCCCGGTCGGATTAAATTCAGCATCTTTGACATGGAACATTTTTATATAGTCTTTATAAATATCTATATAATCCAAATAGTTGAGTTGTTGTAAAATAAAATGACTGGGATCATATAGAATATTTACACGCTTATGATTTCCCGTAGCTTCTAAAAACCTTTCAAAAGTAATACCGTCGTGCAGATCTTCACCGGGATGTATCTCATAACAAACATCAACACCCATTTCATCAAAATGATTTAATATAGGCAACCACCTATTTGCCAATTCTTTAAACCCTAATTCGACTAATCCGTTTGGTGTTTGAGGCCAGGGGTGAGCCGTATGCCATAAAAGTGAACCAGAAAAAGTACCGTGAACTTTTACACCTAAATTTTTACTCGCTTCTGCGCAATATTTCATTTGCTGAACGGCCCAATCAGTTCTTTTTTTTGGATTATTTCTGCAAGATTCAGGTGCAAAACCATCAAAAAGTTGATCATAAGCAGGATGAACTGCTACCAATTGTCCTTGTAAATGGGAAGCCATATCAACAATTTCAATATGGTGCTCTGCTGCAATTCCTTTTAATTCGTCACAATAATTTTTACTTTCTGCGGCGAGTTTTAGATCAAACAACCTGGATTCCCAGGCTGGTAGTTGAATACCTTTATAGCCTAGTTCGCTAAAATACTTGCACATAGGAGCTAGTTGATGCTTAGCCGGGTCGTTTCCCATAAATTGTGCTAAATAAACGGCTGGTCCTTTAATTGTTTTCATGTTTAAATTTTTTTCCATTCACTGTTGTTCTCGCTGCTATTTACACAGGCATAGATGAACTGCATACCCCGAACGCCTTCTTTTATACCCGGATAATTGGGTAGACCATCTCTATTGCCATCTAAATAATCATTGAGATGAATGGCGAAATTCTTGTAAATATTGGCAAAAGCTTCTAAATACCCCTCGGGATGTCCTGCGGGAATTCTAGAATAGCTTGAAGCTATAGCGCTTGTTGCCACCCCATTTGGTGTATAAATGGTTTTGGGTTTGTCTAGCCAGCGGGCAACTAATTCATTCGGATTTTCTTGTCGCCATGTAAAACTACCTTTATCACCGTAAACGCTTATCGCTAAATTATTTTCTTCACCTAAGGCAATTTGGGAAAAAGACATACTTCCTTTTGCACCATTTTCTAATCGAATAAGTATATTTCCATCGTCATCTAAAACCCTGTTTTTGCCGAACTTACCCAGATCTGCGGCCAGCTCTACCACATTTAATCCGGTGACAAATTCGACCAAGTTGTGTGCATGGGTTCCTATATCACCCAATGCTCCTCCGATTCCTGATTTATCCGGATCAACTCGCCACGAGGCTTGCTTCTGACCTGTATTTTCAAGTGAGGTTGAAAGCCAACCTTGTAAATATTGTACAACCACTTTTCGAACCTGACCAATTTCTCCATTTAAAACCATGGATCTGGCCTGCTGAACCATCGGGCTGCTGGGATAGTTGTGCGTAAGCGCAAACAAGAGATCACTTGACGCTGCAATTCTTTCAAGCGCAAGCGCTTCTTCTAAAGTAAGGGTCATTGGCTTATCACAAACCACATGAAATCCGTTTTCTAATGCCAGTTTTGCCGGCCTAAAATGCATATGGTTTGGCGTGACAATAGCGACAAAATCCATTTTTACATCAGGAGGGAGTGATTTTTCTTTTTCAATCATCTCTTCAAAATTACCATAGCACCTATTATCGGGTATAAGTAAAGCCTTACCTGATTCCATTGATCTTTCGGGAGTACTGCTAAACGCACCGCAAACTAGGTCTATCATGCCGTCGAGCCGCGATGCAATTCTGTGAACCTCGCCAATAAAAGAACCTTGGCCACCTCCAATCATTCCCATTCTCAATTTTCTCATAATACTTTTGGTTTAAGTGGTTAAAAAAACTCCTTGGAAACCAAGGAGTTCTTTATAATTATTACATCGATCAAAAATGCAAAAACAATTAGTCGAGCTCCTTGATTTTAATATTTCTAAACCAAACATCGTCCCCGTGATCCTGCAATCCGATTAAACCCTTGCTTGCAACATCGGCCCAATCTGCGTTCAAAGCAGGAAACTTGCTATTGGCCACCATTTCATTCCACTCGGGAGTCCATAAATGGTATTCAACTACGTTAACTCCATTTTGCTTATGGACAACAGTTCCTTTGTAAACGATAATTTCAATCGAATTCCATTCGTCATAAGGATTGGCATTTTGAGGTTTTGCAGGAATCAAATCGTACAAAGACCCTGCTTGTCTGTTTCCGTCTACACCTAATTTTGCGTCAGGATGATTGACATTATCAAGCACCTGCATTTCGGGTGCTGTTTTCCAGATAAAATCCAGTTCTTCTTGTCCCAGATAAAAAACTCCGGAATTACCTCCTTTAGAAATTTTCCAATCTAGTTTAAGATGAAAGTTTTGAAAAACCTTATCATAAATGATATCACCACCATCTTTAGCTCCAGCCTCACCTCGGCCAGATCCGGCACACATAATTGTACCATCCACGATCTTCCAACCTTCAGGGAAGTGGTCTTTTTTATAACCACGCCATCCGTCTGTACTCGTTCCATTAAACAAGAGCATCCAACCATCTTTTTGTTCGGCTTCGCTTAAGCCATTTAAGGGTGCTTCGTTCGATAGAACTTCAACTATTTCTTCAACTATTTCATCTTTTGAAGAATTCTCTGTATCAGTATTTTGGGATTTTTTACACCCTATAACTGATAGGATTAGCATAAAAGCAACAAGTATTGAATATTTTTTCATTCTTTTAAATAATTTAATTTTTATAAAATTTATACAGGCATATCAGGAAGTTTCCAACCATCACGATATTCATGTTTGATCAATTCCGCGGCAAAATCAGTTGCTTTAACAGGATCGGTAAATTCCTTTTCAAAAGTTGGATGTCCGTCGTGAATTTTAAATTTATCTTTGGTAATGATCTTTATTTCATCATTAGGAGAAATATTGGTAAACTTCATATTTTGACCATCCCAGTTAAGGGTTTTGTTCAATGTTTGTAATCGCACGGCTAATACACCCATGACAACCATTTCGTTAAAAGGTCCTGCTTCTTTAAAATCTGAAGAAGTTGCTACTCTGTTAGCTGCGGTTTCTTTTGCCGCTCTAATCCAATCTTGTTCATGAGAAACACTAATTCTTCTTCTAAATTTAGGAGCAGCTGGAGTTCTACCTGAAAGCAACCAAGGATCTCTTCCATAGCAGCCGCAAATAATTTTATCTTTTGTTCCGTGAAAAATTACGCCACCACCTTGGTTATTCATATCTTTTCCATCAGGCCATCCTGCTGGTTTATCAGGTTGTAATCCTCCATCAAACCAGGTTACCTCAACTTCAGGAAGTTTGATTTTCATATTCGAAGTAGGTTGTCTTTCAGGGAATATGATACTTACTTTTTCAGCATTTGGAGCTGAATCTGCCAATAACAAGGTAGAACTACCATTTACTTTGGTTGGATAACCTAAATTTAATCCTACGAACACAGGATGTAAAATATGACAAGCCATATCACCTAATGCACCGGTACCAAAATCCCACCATCCTCTCCAATTCCATGGCGTGTAGATTTCATTGTAAGGTCTCATTTTTGCAGGACCGATAAAAAGATCCCAGTCCAATGTACTTGGTGCTGTCATGGCATCAGGTCTTTCAAGACCTTGGGGCCATATGGGACGATCAGTAAAAGCTTCTACTTTTGTTACTTCACCAATTTCACCATTTGCCAACCATTCAGCGACTAAACTAACGCCTTCTTCCGAAGCACCCTGATTACCCATTTGTGTAGCTACCTGATGTTTGGCCGCCAATTTGGTCAATAATCTAGATTCATAAACGGTATGAGTTAAGGGTTTTTGAACATAAGCATGTTTACCCATAGCAATGGCCTGTGCAGCAACAATGGCATGGGTATGATCTGCCGTACTTACCATTACAGCATCAATGTCTTTGCCCATTTCATCGTACATCTTTCTAAAGTCTTTGTATTTTTTAGCTTTTGGATAATGCTTGAATACACGGTCTGAATATTTCCAGTCTACGTCACATAGACCGACAATATTTTCGGTTTCCATATTTTTGAGATTTGCAAATCCCATACCGCCTATACCGATCCCGGCAATGTTCAGTTTGTCACTGGGTGCAACATGTCCTAAACCGCTGATGGCGTAGGACGGAACAATACTAATTCCTGCAGAAGCTGCAAGGGTTTTACCCACAAAGTCTCTGCGAGAAAGTGTAAAACCTTTCTTTTTATTTGTCATATAGCTATAGTTTAATAAATTTTCAAATTAGGATAATTTTTTACCTACTTTAATCAATAGATCTCTTGTCAGTTCTATTCCTTTTTCTTCACTAACTTTTGTTCCCTCATATTCAATTCCGACATAACCCTTGTAGCCAACCTCTTTTACCATTTTCATCACTCTGTAAAAATCAGTATGGATTTCATCACCCTCTGCATTAAAATCATTTGATTTGGCACTTACGGCCTTTGCAAATGGAAGTAATTCTTCCATTCCCTTATACCGGTCGTATGATTCTAAGCATTCATTATTTTTACGGGTGATACAAAAATTTCCGAAATCAGGAAGGGTCCCACAATTCGTATTTTCAACCTGTGAAAAAACTTTTGTCATCCAAGATCCATCTGATGAAAAGCCACCGTGGTTCTCCACCAAAATATTGATATTGGAACCTTTAGCGTAATCAGACAATTTTGTCAATGAATCTATACTTGCCTTTATTGCTTCATCTTTATCTACACCACCTCCTAAATTGACACGAATAGCATGACAACCTAAATAATGTGCCGCATCAACCCATTTATGATGGTTCTCAATGCCGACTAATCTTTTAGAAGTATCAGCATCTGCCAAATTTCCTTCACCATCGATCATAATTAAAACATTCTTTTGCCCCTCAGCTTGAGCACGATTGTTCATTTCGGCCAAATAAGACTTGTCTGTGGCTTTGTCCTTAAAAAAAGCGTTGACATATTCCAAGCCCTCACAGCCGAGTTGTCTTGACTTAGCAGCAAAATCCAAATTATCCATTTTCTTGTCGAACAAGGCGTTATGCAATGACCATTGAGCCAAGGAAATCTTAAAAAACAAAGGTTTATCTTGTGTGAAATTCAAAAAGTTAAATGGTGAAACAATTGATATAGCTGCAGAGGTTTGTGCAGATTTTATTAAAAACTGTCTTCTTTTCATGGTAAGTGAGCGGTTAAAAATATTTGCGAATGGAAATGTACGGAAATATGATGTTTTTTTTGTTTGTTTTTGTTCATTGAAATATTTTGAACATGAACTCGATTATTCAACCATAATTTTTTCTCTAAATTCCTGGGGTGTACATTTTTCATGTTTTTTAAAAACCGTCGAAAAATATTGGCTTGTAGAAAAACCGCAGTTGTATGCGATGTCTGTAATTGTCTGATTTTTATTGTAGATCAGGGCATTTTTAGACATCTCCAATCTTTTCATGACCAGGTAGCGCATGGGGGTTAGATTGGTGAGTTGTTTACAGTGATGTGTAAATCGAGTTGTTCCCATACCTGCCGATTCAGCCATTTTTTCTATGGTCCAGTCTTCAAATAAATTGCTGTTCAATTCTTTAAGAAAATGTTTTACGCTGTGCAGACTGTCTGTCAATGACTCGTTTAAAATAATATCTTCACGATGGATCAGGTCTAGAAGTAAATGTAACAGCTCATTGATCAAGATTCTCACAAGTGTTGCATTACTGCCATTCTTATCTGTGTCTACGGCGAGTCCTATTCGAACAAAACAGTTCCGGATCTTTTTATTTCCATCCCAAACACTTTTGTTGTTATGTCTTAACAGCTTGGTTAATTTATCAAGATCTTCAGGCGTTAAAACGATCCAATCAGGCCATTTCCACTTTTCGTGCGGCCGTCTGATTCCTACATCTAAGATCACCCAATAAAATTTACCCATATTTATTTTAGGGTTACCTACTTTGTGGATTTCCCAAGGTCTTGTAATAGTTAATTGATTAGGACTTAAAATAGTATGCTTATTCTCTTGACTATAAGGCATCGTTCCAGATTCCAGAAAATGTATTTCAATACCCTCATTTCTATGCCAGTCTAAACCCCAGTCCTGAGGTTCATTTGCATCCCAGTAACCTACACTATTTAGCCCTAGTGTTTGGTCTGTTAATCTTCTGCCAGGATAAGTATACCTCGCTAAGGCATTGAATTTTACCTTATTCCTCGAAACTGCATCGATCAATGGCAGGCAAGTATCTGCGTGATACTCTACGTCATTATCAATATAGGGCTGAATCAATTGTGTAGGATATTTCATTGAAAAGAATTATACATGATAAATTTGTGTTTTCTCTATCTTTAAAAACGCTTAACAATTTATAAAAAATAATATATATATTGTGGCAACTTCGACAGAATAATTAGGAGGAAAGAAATACCTGCGTATAATATAGAATTAGTATAATTGTGTATGAATGACAACAGTAAGGCCCTAGAGGATGAAATTTACGATGCCATTGTAATTGGCACTGGAATTTCCGGAGGTTGGGCGGCTAAAGAACTTTGTGAAAATGGGTTAAGGACCCTAGTGTTGGAAAGAGGGAGGATGGTAGAACATATTAAAGATTACCCTACCATGTATAAAGATCCTTGGGATTTTGAATTTAGAGAAAAAATCACTCCTGAAGATAAGAAAAATCAAGAAAAACAAGCTAGAACCGGATATGCTACAGACCCGGAAAGTAAACATTGGTTCGTAAATGATCTGCAACATCCTTATGGTGAAACACAAAGATTTGATTGGATCAGAGGATATCACGTAGGAGGTAGGTCGATTACCTGGGGTAGGCAAAGTTACAGATTGAGTGATATTGATTTTGAGGCAAATAAACAAGATGGATACGGTATTGACTGGCCGATCAGATATAAAGACCTCGCTCCTTGGTATGACAAAGTTGAAGAGTACATTGGAGTTTCAGGTGAAAATTTAGGTTTACCACAATTACCGGATGGTAAATTTACACCGCCTATGGAGCTGACCTGTGCCGAAAAGCTCTTAAAAAAGGGAATTGAATCGAATTTTGAAAATAGATACCTGACCATCGGACGAACGGCAAATATTACAGGAGATGGAAAATTTGAAGGAAGAGTAAAATGCCAATATAGAAATAGGTGTATTCGCGGATGTCCTTTTGGAGGGTATTTTAGCAGCAATGCCTCAACACTTCCTGCGGCTCAGAGAACCGGAAACATGACCTTGAGACCAAATTCAATTGTGCATGAGATCATTTATGACGACAAACAAAAATTAGCTACCGGAGTAAAGGTTATTGATGCAGAGACTAAAGAAAAAATAGAATTTAAAGCAAAAATCATTTTTTGCTGTGCGTCTACCATGCCAACCACACAAATTTTATTGCAATCAAAATCAGATCGATTTCCAAATGGCATGGGCAATGATTCAGGAGAACTGGGGCATAATATCATGGACCATCATTTGGGTGCTGGAGCCAGTGCTATCATAGATAATATAGACGATTCTTATTTTAAAGGAAGAAGACCTAATGGTTTCTATATACCTCGTTTTCAAAATCTCGATAAAAAATCAGAGAAAAAAGAATTTATAAGAGGTTATGGATATCAGGGAGGGTCAAGTCGATCAAATTGGACAAGGGCAGTAGCCGAAATGAGTTTTGGAGTAGAACTAAAAGAGGAGCTTTTAAAACCGGGAAAATGGAGTGTAGGTATGGGGGGCTTTGGAGAAGTTTTACCCTATCACGATAATAAAGTTACGCTAAACTATGATACCCTTGATGAATGGGGTTTGCCAATTTTGCAATTTGACGCCGGGTTAAAGGAGAACGAGTTTAGAATGCGGGAAGACATGGTCGCCCAAGCAGTTGCTATGCTGAAAGCTGCCGGATTTAAAAATGTCAAAGGCTATGATAACGACGGTTACCTGGGCATTGGAATTCATGAAATGGGAACAGCAAGAATGGGTAATGATCCAAAAACATCAGTATTGAATAAGCATAATCAAATACATGCTGTCTCCAATGTATATGTCACTGATGGGGCTTGTATGACCTCTGCCGGTTGTCAAAACCCTTCCCTCACTTATATGGCAATCACAGCAAGAGCGGCAAATCATGCCACGGAATTTATAAAAACACTTAAAATTGATCATAATGGATAGAAGAACAGCCTTGAAAAACATTACCCTAGGTTTGGGTTATGTAGCAACTACCTCAACCATGTTGGGTGTATTGAACTCCTGCAAAGATGAAGGTCTTGGTTGGCAACCATTATTTTTTACTAATGATGAGCAAGTTATGGTAACGTATTTGGTTGATATTATTTTACCAAAAGACGAATTACCTGGTGCGTTAGATGTAAATGTTCCGCAGTTTATTGATAAAATGTACAAAGGTGTGGAGACAAAGGAAAGTCAGGAACTCTTTCGATCAGGTGGAGAAATTTTTGGAAAACTATTGGAGGAAAAGGCAGGAAAGAAAAGATCGAATGCAAATAAGGCAGATCTGGAAGCAGTATTTAAAGAATTGTTTACAGTTAGTGATGTTGAGCAAGAAAAAATAAAGGCATTGACCAATAAAGACTTATCGGAAGTGGCTGATACAGAAAAAGAAAAATATTTCTTGTACAGCTTTTTGATGAAGGTAAGGTATTACACTTTGTTTGGTTATTACACTTCCGAAAAAGTTGGCGAGGAAATTTTGAGTTATGATCCGGTCCCCGGTGTTTTTCAAGGTTGCATTCCATTAAGCGATGTCGGAAATGCCTGGTCTCTTTAAATAGCTTATCAATGGAAGATTTACAAAATACTAAATTCGATGCCATAGTTATTGGCTCAGGCATATCAGGTGGTTGGGCCGCTAAAGAGCTTTGTGAGAACGGTCTTAAAACCTTGGTTTTAGAGCGAGGAAGAATGGTCAAACACCTGGAAGATTATCCTACAATGAATATGGATCCATGGGATTTTGAGTATCGCAATGAACAAAATCCGGAGGCAATGTCAAATCAACTAAAGCAAAAAAGATTTTGGAATGGAGCCCTTATCAGACCAGAAAGCAAACATTTTTTTGTAGATGATCTCAAACATCCTTACAACGAACCAAAAAGGTTTGATTGGATTAGAGGTTACCAGGTTGGAGGAAGATCACTTGTTTGGGGAAGACAGTCTTATCGTTTAAGTGACATGGATTTTGAAGCTAATTTGAATGATGGACATGGGATAGATTGGCCTGTCAGATATGCTGATATTGCTCCTTGGTACGATAAAGTGGAAGAGTTTATTGGTGTTTCTGGCGAGAAACTGGGTTTAGATCATTTGCCTGATGGCAAATTTACAACACCCATGGAACTAAATTGTGTAGAAATTGAACTGCAAAAGAAGATTGAGGAAAATTTTGACGACAGATTATTAACCATTGGAAGGGTAGCCAACAAGACAGGTGATCAGGTACTGGAGGGCAGGTCAAACTGTCAAAATAGAAACAGATGTATTAGAGGTTGTCCGTATGGCGGCTATTTTAGCAGCAATAGTTCTACTATACCGGCTGCACAAAGAACCGGAAATTTAACCATTAGGCCGCTTTCTGTAGTTTATGAAATTGTCTACGATGATCATCTAAAGAGAGCAACAGGAGTTAAAGTGTTAGATGCAGAAACCAAGGAAGAATTTTTCTTTGAAACTAAAATTATCTTTTGCTGCGCTTCTGCCTTGGCCTCTGCAGGAATTTTAATGCATTCAAAATCGCAAAGATTTCCAAATGGTCTGGGTAACGATTCCGGTGAGCTTGGGCATAATATCATGGATCACCAATTAGGTGCCGGAGCATCTGCATCCATTAAGGGTTTCGAAGATCAGTATTATAAGGGTAGAAGGCCAAACGGGTTTTATATCCCGAGATTTGTAAATATGCCCGGGAAAAATTCTAATAAGGATTTTATTAGGGGCTATGGTTACCAAGGAGGAGCGAGCAGATCCAGTTGGCAAAGATCTGTTGCTGAGTTTACTTATGGCAAAGATCTAAAAAACGATTTGCTGAAACCCGGTAATTGGCAAATTGGATTAGGAGGATTTGGCGAATGTCTGCCTTATCACGACAATAAAATGACCTTGAACTACAATAAATTGGATGAATGGGGATTACCAACCTATGACTTAGATGTTGAATTCAAAGAAAATGAAATCAGAATGCGCGAAGATATCCAAAAAGAGGCTTCTTCTATGCTAAAAGCCGCAGGCTTTTCAAATGTTCAAACTTTTGACAGCAAAGATTCTTTTTTTCCGGGAAATGGAATTCATGAAATGGGAACTGCAAGAATGGGAAGAGATCCTAAAACATCTGTCCTAAATGAAAATAATCAAATTCATGCTGTACCTAATGTATATGTAACAGATGGGGCTTTTATGACTTCTTCCGCTTGTCAAAATCCATCTTTAACCTATATGGCTTTCACTGCAAGAGCAGCAAATCACGCTGCCAAATTCATTAAAACAATTGTTTAAAAAAAGCGTTGATATTTTTTTAAAATGTAAAATATTCTTGCTTATTTTTGTTCTATCCATACTAAATGAGGTTCATTAAACGTTATTTTTTAAATTAAAAATTGCAGAAAATGGGTAAATCTTATCGTGAGAAACCGGAATCTTCTGAAAAAGGAAAGAAGAAAAGTAAGCAATTAAGTACTAAAAAGTACAAGACAAACTTGCAATCTGCTGAGTTAGAATACGAGCTATATTTAACTCGTATGAAACTTTCAAGTCAGGGTTTCTAAAAAATCAAAACAACCTGTTTGGAATTTATTTTTCAAACAGGTTTTTTATGTCTTTAAAAGCTTTAAATTCCAAAGCATTGCCTTCAGGATCTAAAAAAAACATGGTGCCTTGTTCCCCAACTTCTCCTTTGAAGCGAATATAAGGCTCAATGACAAACTTAATCTCTTTTCCTTTTAATGTCAAGGATAAGTTTTCCCAGTCTTCCCAATCCAGCACAACGCCAAAATGTGGCACAGGAACGTGATGACCGTCAACAGGATTTGACAAGCGTTTTTTTACATCTTCAGAGATATCGGCCTTATGTATGACAAGTTGATGACCAAAAAAATTAAAATCGACCCAGATTTCGCTACTTCTACCTTCAGAACACGCTAAAACATCACGGTAAAATTTCCTCATTAAGTCCAGATTTTTAACTGGAATTGCCAAATGAAACGGATTTACTTTCATATGATCTTTTTTATACTCCAAATTGATTTAAATGATGTTCCAAATGTTTGCCCAGCATCCTGTTCCATTCATGGGCCGTAAGTTTGCCAAAGGAATGCGATTCTTTCCCATCAAAAAAATCCGAACCAAGATTTATGGTTTTTTGTATATGCGTTATCAATTTTGATTTTTCCAATTCAAAATCCATTTGATCTACTATTTTAAAGTCTTTGGAAGTTGGACTGCCGGGTTTGTAAGGCTTGTCATTAACTAAAATGGGTTTTAAGAAATTTCGCAACAAAAACTTCTTAAATGGATTCGGCTGAGGATATTTATCTGAATAGATCATGTCATAAGCTACGTTGCAATGAGCCAGCATTTGGGAAACATTCATCTTACCCCATTTTGGTTGGGTATTTTTATCTAAACGATCGATGCGTTCGATACAACTTTTAACATCCTTTTCCGAAAAAATATCCATCATAAGATTTAACTTTTATAAATTAAAGATAAGAAATAATGAATGAAGTTCTATTCATGTTCGTTGAGTGGTCTTCTTTTGATCATTCCACCTTTAAGATCTTTTACACTATCCATGACAATAAAGGCATTCATGTCAATTTTTTGAACTTCGGTTTGTAATTTTGCAATTTCCAAACGCGTTGTGACGGTGTAAATTATATCTATTTCGTTGAGATTTTCTCCGCGTTTACTGAAGCCTCTTTCCCCTTTAAAAATTGTAACGCCTTTTCTCATTTCAACGGTGAGCATTTCTCTTATTTCATCACTGTGATTTGATATGATCGTTACACCGATGTACTCTTCTACACCTTCAATAATGAAGTCAACCGTTTTTGAAGCAGCCAGGTAGGTAAGAATTGAATATAGCGCTGTTTCAATGGAGAGCAAATACGCCGCCGTTAAAAAAATGAAAATATTAAAAACAAGAATTAAATCGCCAATAGTTAGTCCAATTTTTCTATTGAGATAAACCGCCAATACTTCTGTCCCATCCAGCACACTGCCACCTCTTACGGCTAAACCTATTCCCGCACCCAGAAAGAATCCTCCAAAAATAGCAACCAATAGTTTGTCGGAAGTAATCATAGGGTATTCTAAGGTTGCTAGCGCCAGGGCTAAACCGAGAATTGCAAAAATACTTCTGATAGCAAAACTTCTGCTGATCTGGTAATAGCCTAAGATGATAAAAGGTGCATTAATAATAATGATCAAATAGTACAAAGGAATTTCTGTGGTTGCATTGACCAAAAGGGAAATTCCTGTTACACCTCCATCTATAAAACCATTAGAAAGCAAGAAACCTGAAAGCCCAAAACTGGCACAGATAACTCCTAAAAAGATGAAAAGTGTATCGCGAATAAAATGAAGTAAGGTAACCCTGAACTTTAGCGCTTGCTTGGCGATCAAATAATCGCTTATTTGAGCAGAACTCTGAGTCCCTAAAGTTTTCTTCAATCTCTTGATCAGGAAATCTTTGTATAATTTCTTCTTTTCCATACTGACCAAATAGTTGAGTTTTTGACGAAATTAAACTATTTCCTGTGTAATCATAAAAATATTTTTTGTTTTTTTAATTTTCAAAAAATGTGGTTTTATCAAATTTGAATGGAATGATTTCTTTCAATTTAAGTCGATCTCAATAGGGTTTTTTGAGGTCGTTCTTTTCCCATATATCGAATAATTCAATGGATTCGTTTCTGGAAATCTGTTGAAAGGAAATTTGTCTATGGTGCATTTCAATATCTAATTCTTCATAGATGAACTGGTCATCAAATCCAATTTTGGCGGCATCACTTTTTAAAGCGCCGTAAAACACTTCTTTAGGTCTTGCCCAATAAATGGCTCCGAGGCACATGGGGCAGGGTTCACAAGTAGCGTAAATGGTACAGTCTGTCAATTGAAAATCTTTCAGATGAGCACAAGCATCTCTAATCGCCACAACCTCTGCATGAGCTGTCGGGTCATTTGTGCCGGTAACCATATTGTTTCCTTTTCCAATTATTTTTCCATCTTTCACAATAATGCAACCGAAAGGACCACCTTCTTCATTTTCCATTCCTTTTTTTGCCAAGGCGATAGCCATGGACATAAACTTTTCATGTTCATTGATAGGATCATCATTTTGCTCGTACATTTTTGAAGCTTCGTCCAAAAACTTTTTGTTAAAGGCATTACACATAATGAAAAAGTTAAAGAAGAGTGCCCGAATTTCGGACACTCCATTGAATTATTTCAGGCTACCAACCATATCTTCCGGTCGAACCCACTTATCGAAATCTTCTGCTGTAACATAGCCAAGATTAACAGCTTCTTCTTTTAACGTGGTTCCATTATTATGGGCCGTATTTGCAATCTCAGCCGCTTTATAATAGCCTATTTTAGTGTTTAAAGCTGTAACTAACATCAAAGAATTGTCTAAAAGTTCTTTAATTCTCTTGTGATTTGGTTCAATTCCCTGAGCACAATGTTCATCAAACGATACGCAGGCATCTCCAATTAATTCGGCACTTTGTAAAAAGTTATAGGCCATAACGGGCTTAAACACGTTTAGCTCATAATGTCCCTGAGTACCGGCTATAGTAATAGCCACATCATTTCCCATTACCTGGGCACAAACCATGGTCATCGCTTCAGATTGTGTAGGGTTTACTTTACCCGGCATAATGGAAGAGCCGGGTTCGTTAGCCGGAATAATGATCTCTCCAATACCGCTTCTGGGTCCGGACGCTAACATCCTTATATCGTTCGCAATTTTATTCAAAGAAACGGCCAGTTGTTTTAAAGCGCCATGACTTTCTACAATAGCATCATGAGATGCTAAGGCTTCAAATTTATTTTCAGCTGTTCTAAAAGGCAGACCAGTTAATTCAGCTATTTTTTTTGCCACAAGTACATCATATCCTTTTGGTGTGTTCAAACCGGTTCCGACGGCTGTTCCTCCTAAGGCCAATTCAGCTAAATGATCTAAGGTATTATTTAAAGCTTTTAGTCCGTGATCAAGTTGAGAAACATATCCGCTAAATTCTTGTCCCAAGGTTAGGGGGGTAGCATCCATTAAATGTGTTCTTCCAATTTTCACCACATTTTTGAATTCTACAGACTTTTTATGCAAGGTGTCTCTCAGTTGTTTTACTCCGGGAATGGTTTTTTCTACAATCATTTTATAACAAGCAATGTGCATACCCGTCGGAAAAGTATCATTTGAAGACTGAGATTTGTTTACATCGTCATTTGGTGATAAAACCTTTTTATCTGTACCTAATTTTTCTCCGGCCAATTCCTCTGCTCTATGTGCGATAACCTCATTAGCATTCATATTACTCTGCGTACCACTTCCTGTTTGCCAGATGACTAATGGGAAATGATCATCTAGCTTTCCTGCAATTATTTCATCACATACTTTTGCGATAAGGTCTTTTTTATTTTCTTCGAGAACACCTAATTCAGCATTTGCCAAAGCGGCTGCCTTTTTTAAATAGGCAAAAGCAACAATAATTTCTCTTGGCATAGACGCTGAGGGTCCAATTTTAAAATTGTTCCTCGATCTCTCAGTTTGAGCACCCCAATATTTGTCAGCAGGCACTTTAACCTCACCAATGGTATCTTTTTCTATTCTATAATTCATGATAATGATTTTAAAAAATTTACACAAATTTACGAAAACCACAAGGTTTTAGGTGGTAGAAAAATGATTTTTTCCTCTCTTTTTAACTTAAACGATTGATTTTATTTAGGTGGATAAAAGTGAGTTATATGATTGGAAAATAATGAATTATCATTTCAAGCTTGAAGTTTTTTCTTCGTGTAATTTGGTGATGGTCGTGTTTAATTCAAAACCGAGAAGAAGAATAATAGAATTGAGGTAAATAAAAAGCATGATCACCAAGACTGTCCCGATAGAACCATAAAGTTTGTTATACTGGGCAAATTTTTCGATGTAAATCCCGAATATCTCAAAGTTGAGAATAAATAAAAGGGTAGTTAAAATGGTTCCAGGAGAAAAAAAGGCAAGCCTTCTGCCTTCTCTGGTACCAAAATAGAAGAGCAGAGAAAAGCTGATCAGGATAATCATAATTAGAAAAAGTAACCGAATCATTTTCATCCAAAATTCAGCATCATCAACTAGGCCTTTTACTTTCAAATCATTGACAAAAATTTCAAAAAAGATCAATCCTGCCACTGAAATGATCAAAATAACGGCCAGGATGAGTGTAATGATCAAAGAAACGAAATATTGCCTGACGATTGTTCTGGTTTGGATGTCATGGTAGGTATATTCAAAACTATTCAAAATGGCATTGACCCCATTTGTCATAAGGAACATGGATAGGAAAAAACCAAAAGAAAGCAGTTCAGCATATTTATTGTTTGCAATATCGTTCAGGACAAAAGCGATTGCTTCTTTAGAACTCTGAGAGGGTGTAAAATTAAAGATCAGTTCCATAAAGTCCTCCTGAAAATCCGGTATAGGAACAAATGGGATCAATGTTAAAATAAACAAGGCAAATGGGAAAAGCGCAATAAAAAAACTGAATGCAATACTACCGGCTCTTGTTGTTAGTGTTCCTTTGATAATACCGGTAATGTACATTTCCAGGATTTCGTAAACAGACATTCCCTCAAAACCGGGCAATCTGATTTTTTCCAGGAAAGTTACGATCCACCGTATTACGGGGATTTTATGCAAACCATCTCTTGTAGACATTCTAAAAATATTTGGCATCGAAATTTGTGTGCCATTTATCCTGAACTTTTAAAACTTGTTCAATCACGTCACGAGCACAACCCTTGCCTCCTTTTTTTTGTGAAATATATTTTGAAATATGCTTTATTTCTGGCACAGCATCACTCGGACAGGCAGCGAGTCCAACCAACTCCATCACAGGCAGATCAGGAATATCATCTCCCATGAATAGGATCTTCTCGGGATCGATCTCGTACAATTCGATATAGGCCCGGTATTGCTCTAACTTTTGGTGTGCTCCCAAAAAAATATCTGTAATTCCTAAGGCTCTCAATCTGCTTCTCACACCTTCATTGGTACCACCTGAAATCACACAAACCCTGAAACCCATTTCAACAGCAGTTTTTAAGGCAAAACCATCTTTGGTGTTCATGGTTCTTACAAGTTCGCCATTAGGAAAAATCGTTACACTACCGTCTGTTAATACGCCGTCTACATCAAAAATAAATGTATCAATCCCCGTCATGATTTCTTTATAATTCTTTTCCATAGTGTTTTAAGTATAAGTCTTTAAAATGGATTTAGTTATCACCTGGTATATTTCCTTTTCTGTATGATTTAGTTGGTCGAGATGTTTTTGAATCACTTTCTGATCATTGCGACGAGCAGGACCTGTCTGTGCTTCTAAAGGGCTCATATGATCTAGCTTAACCACCGTTTCCATAAGCAAAGGTTTTAAGATATCGAAGGTAAAATTTTGTTCTATACAGATATCATTCGCTAACTTAAACATATGATTACTAAAGTTATTGGCAAATACAGCGGCTAAATGAAGTTTTTCTCTCTGCCCACTGTTAATTTCAAACACATTTTGAGAGATGGCAGAAGCAAAATATTTTAGTAAGAGCATATCCTTTTCTCTTTCCGCTTCCAAACAAAACGGAATATTCTGATATTCCATTGTTTCATTTTTTGAAAAAGTTTGAACAGGATAGCATACCCCTTTAGTCGATTTACATTTTAATTCAGTTAAAGGAATACTGCCTGATGTGTGCGCAACAAGTCCTGAAACATTTAACTGTTTTGAAAATTCAGCAATTTCATCATCATTGATCGCAAGCAGATACAAATCTGCCTTCTTTAATTCTGATAAAGATTTTGTAAATGGGATATTCGATTCAAAATACGCTTGATTTTTAGTGCTTCTGGCATAACGCTGAACTAATTCAATACCTTTTGCAGTATACATTGCTTTTGCCATATGAACAGCAACATTTCCTGCACCAATTAAAACGACCTTGATCATGGTGCGAAGATAACCAAAAGTTACGTATGAGTTTACTAGTCGTCTGCTGAAATTGATCCAAAGAAAAAAGGGCAATTCCGAAGAAAAGCCCTTTTTACCAACAAAAATCTAATACTAATCAGGAATTTAAAATCTCTGCTTGTGCTGAGGCGATTCGTGCAATTGGTACACGGTAAGGCGAACAACTCACATAGTTTAATCCGTTCTTATAACAAAAAGCGACAGATTCTGGTTCACCTCCATGTTCACCACAAATCCCAACTTTAAGTGATTTATTTGTTTTTCTACCATTTATTGTTGCTAAAGAAACCAATTGACCCACTCCTTCTTGATCTAGTACTTCAAATGGGTCGTGTTTTAAAATTCCTTTTTCTATATAAATTGGCAAGAATTTTCCGGCATCATCTCTTGAATAACCAAATGTCATTTGCGTAAGGTCATTTGTTCCAAAAGAGAAGAATTCAGCACTTTGTGCAATTGATTCAGCCATAAGCGCTGCTCTTGGCACCTCGATCATAGTTCCTACTTTGAATTCGATGCTGTCATTTCTTTCTTCAAAAACAACTGCTGCAGTATCTCTGATTATTTTTTCCTGAGACAAGAATTCAGCCTTAGTTCCAATGAGCGGAACCATAATTTCAGGATAAGAAACAATACCTTTTTCCTTTAAATTTAGTGCGGCTTCAATGATCGCTCTGGTTTGCATTTCAGTAATTTCAGGATAAGTTATACCTAACCTACATCCCCTGTGTCCTAGCATAGGATTGAACTCTTCCAATTCGGCCACTTTAGCTTTTACAGCTTCTAATGAAATATGCATTTCTTCTGCTAATTCTTTTTGCTGAGCTAACTGGTGAGGTACAAATTCGTGCAGTGGTGGATCGAGTAATCTTACAGTTACCGGTAGACCAGCCATCGCTTCAAATATACCTTCAAAATCTTCTCTTTGCATGGGCAATAGCATATCTAAGGCATGTTTACGGCCTTTTACAGTGCTTGCCAAGATCATTTCTCTCATAGCCTTGATTCTATCCACCTCAAAGAACATGTGTTCAGTTCTGGTCAAACCAATACCTAGTGCACCAAAATTACGAGCGGCCAAAGCGTCTTTAGGAGAGTCTGCATTGGTACGAACCTTCATTTTAGAGAATTTTTCGGAAAGTTTCATCAATTCGGCAAACTCACCGGTTAATTCAGGTTCCATCGTAGCTACTTTACCCTCCATAATATTTCCTGTCGTACCATTGATTGAGATCCAATCACCTTCATGGTATTCTTTTCCGTCTACCGTAAGCGTGCGTGTTTTGTAATTAATTTTTAAAGCACCTGCTCCTGATACACAACATTTACCCATACCTCTGGCCACAACTGCAGCGTGAGAAGTCATTCCACCTCTGGCAGTTAAAATACCTCTGGCTACGTTCATTCCTTCCAAATCTTCAGGAGAAGTTTCTATTCTGGTCAAAATGGTGTTCTTGAATTTATTTGCTTCATCGGCAAAGAAAACGATCTGACCTGTTGCAGCTCCCGGAGAGGCAGGTAATCCTTGAGCAATGATATGTGATTTTTTGATCGCTTTTGGATCGAAAATAGGGTGCAAGAGTTCATCTAATTTTAGTGGTTCTATTCTTAAAAGGGCCTCTTTTTCGTCGATGAGTTTTTCTTTGTAAAGGTCCATGGCAATTTTAACCATCGCCGCACCTGTTCTTTTTCCATTTCTGGTTTGAAGTATCCAAAGCTTACCTTCTTGAATGGTAAATTCCATGTCTTGCATATCTCGATAATGTTTCTCGAGTACTTCTTGGTAATCATTTAGTTCTTTATAAATAGAAGGCATTAACTCTTCTAAAGAAGGGTAATTTGTTCTGCGGTCTTCTTCTTCAACTTTGGCAAGTTCTGCCCAACGTTGTGATCCAATTTTTGTGATTTGCTGAGGTGTTCTTACACCGGCAACCACATCTTCTCCTTGTGCATTGATCAAATATTCTCCGTTGAAGATATTCTCACCTGTTCCGGCATCTCTTGTAAAACAAACACCGGTACCAGAGTTATCGCCCATATTTCCAAAGACCATGGCCTGAACATTTACGGCAGTTCCCCAATCTGCTGGGTATCCGTGCATATTTCTGTAATAAACAGCTCGATCTCCATTCCAGCTATCAAAAACAGCCATCACTGCCCCCCAAAGTTGATCCCAAGGATTACTTGGAAAATCAAAACCTTTTCTTTTCTTAACAACGGCTTTAAAGTCGAAAACGAGGTCTTTAAGATCCTGAACGGTGAATGCTGTATCCAGATCTATTCCTCTTTTTTCTTTTAAGTTTTCAATTATTTCTTCAAAAGGATCAATATCCTCTTTAGAATGAGGTTTCATCCCTAGAACAACCCCGCCGTACATTTGAATGAATCTTCTGTAAGAATCCCAGGCAAAACGCTCATTGTTCATCTTCGCAGCAATACCTCTTACGGCTTCGTCATTCATCCCTAAATTCAAAACTGTATCCATCATACCCGGCATAGACACACGGGCTCCGGAGCGGACTGACAACAATAAAGGATTTTCGTTATCGCCAAATTTAGCGCCCATTATTCCTTCTATTGTTTCTATGGCAGATTCAACCTCTCCTTTTATCATTTCAATCACTGCCTCTTGTCCAACTAAATTGTATTCTGTACAAACTTCAGTGGTGATGGTAAAACCCGGTGGCACTGGTATGCCAATTGCGCTCATTTCAGCTAAGTTAGCTCCTTTACCTCCTAAGAGGTTTTTCATTTTGCTGTTCCCATCGGTCGTTTTATCCCCAAACTTGTATACATGAGGTTTTGTCTGATTTATCGTTTCCATGATCGTATTATTTTTGATTTTTTATATGGGCCAAAGTTAATACACCGATTCGATGGATAAAATGATTAAAATCATGGAAGCACAAAATTTTAATTTCGAGTAACCTTTGTTACTTTTTCTTAGTAGTTAGCGCCTAGCAATTGTCCGCTCAATTGCAAAAGAACAAGCTCTGCTACTTTCGCAGAATATTTGGCCAAAGTATAATTGGTGACTGCATTGAGATAATTGGTTTGAGCCAAACGAAATTCAATGGAAATTATTTGTCCCAATTTGAATTGTTCCTCACTTCTAGAGAAATTTCGTTGGTTTGTTTCGACATTCTTTTTTTTCTGCCTGAAGTATATAAAGTGCGTTTTGATAAGTTTCCCAAGCATTGGAGATATTTCTTTCGAGATCTTGTTCTATTTGTTTTTTTAAGATCTCGTTGTTTTCAATGGCGATCTTTGCGTTTTGTATACGGGTTTTGGTAAATCCGCCGTCAAAAATATTCCAGGTTAGGTTAACTCCTGCCTGAATCCCTTTTGAGTTTTGACGAATCAGAGAAAACGGGTTTCCTACGTCGGTTTGGTTGTAGGTGTTATTCAGGGAATAGGAGCTGCTCAAATCCAAACTAGGATATAGCGTGGATTTGCTGATTTTTAGATCATAATTGCTCAATGCAATATTCTTCTCGGCCTGTTGTAAGGCCTTGTTGTCTTTTTTAGCAGATCCGATCAAAGATGCTAAATTTAATCCTAAGTTGTATTCTACCAAGGTATCAACTTCAAAATCAATATTAACATCCCTTCCAGCGATCACATTCAGATCTCTCTTAGCATTGGATAATAATCGGTCTGTATTTAAAATTGTAATACTATCATTATTCACATTTACCTCAGAATTTAAGACATCCAAAATTGTGTTCTGCCCAAATTCGTAACTGTATTTTTCCCGGGTCAATCGTTCCTTCGAAATTCCCAAGGAAATTTCCTGATTGATTTTGTTTTGAGTTAATCTGGCAACTTCGTAATAGGCTTGAAGCAATTGCAATACGGAAAGCTCAATAACTTGTTTTGCCTGAACTTCACTGAGGTTGTATTGCTCCTTTAGGCGTTTGTAATTGTATTTTCTACCAAAACCATCAAACAAATTATAACCCACACCAACGCTACCGTTTAACACTTCGCTGTTGATATTACTTACAAAAGTCGACCCGTCCAAAAATTCAGAATCCCTTTGAGAATCCTGAAAACTCCCATTTCCGTTAACAAATAAATTTGGCAAATAACCACTGTTGTAAATACTGGCATTGTTTTCTGCAATTTTAACATTGTTGGTACTCACCAAAATATCGTAGTTATTCTCTAAAGTTATTCCCACGGCTTCATCTTTACTCAATCTAGTCTGGGCCGAAATGAAAGTGGAACAAAACCCTATTAAAAGGATCAAATATTTATATTGCTTCATTTTCTGAACTTAATTCTTTTATGGCTCTCGTTACTTCTTCTTTACTTGGTTTTTTACCTGTGATCAACCATTTAAAATAGACGGTGATGTTATTAGACAAAGACAACATTAGGGGCAACATCAACAGGGTTAAGAATGTGGCTACGATGATCCCATAAGAAATGGAAATAGCCATTGGTTTTAAAAATTGAGCCTGTCTGCTTTTCTCCAATAATAAAGGTGCCAAACCTGCAACGGTAGTCAGGGAGGTTAAAAATATAGCTCTAAACCTGGAGACTCCCGCCTGGACCAAGGCCTCATCAAACTTTAAACCTTCTTTTAGGTTCGAGTTGAATTTTCCAACTAGAACAAGTCCATCATTGACCATAATACCGATCAGTGCTATAATCCCTAACCAGGATAAAATGTTAATTGGGAATCCGTGAAAATAATGACCTACTACCACACCAATTAAACTAAATGGAACCATTAAAATAAGCATTAATGGCTGACTGAAAGATCTGAAGGTAAAAGCAATGACGATATAGATTAAAATAATAATGATCAACCCAACAGAACTGGCAGATTTCTGTGTTTTTAATGCTTCACGATTTTGACCTTCATAACTCGTACTCACTGTCGGATATTTTGAAAGGATGCTCGCGATCACGGTTTCTTTCATTTCTTCTAAGATTTCGGTCGCACTGTCTTTCGGCGACTGTAAATCTGCTGTTAATTGAATTTCTCTCTGTCCGGAAAGGTGATTAATGGCCACTTCACCTCTTGCAATGGTATAAGTAGCGATTTCTCGGAAAGGGACTTTGTTGCCTGTCGGTGTATTAATCCACATATCATCCAAATTTTTGATAGATGATCTGTTTTCCTTGTCATACCGCACCCACACCTTAATTTCATCCTGTCCTCTTTGAAATCTTTGAGCTTGGAACCCGAAAAAACCATAGCGAACCTGATTCATAACAGATTGAAGCGTAAGTCCTAAAATTTGCGCCTTATCTTTTAATTTAATTTCAATTTCTTTGATTCCGTCAGGGTCATTATCAGAAACATCTTTCAGAACAGGATTGGCTTCCATGGCTCTTTTGAGCTCAACTTTTGCTGCTTTTAATTCTTCAATATTATTACCCAACAGCGCAACTGCAATAGGATTACCACCAAAATTAGACCCGGAACCAAATGTCAGTGATTCTGTACCATAGATTTTTCCAACGGCATCTCTAAAGGCATTTGTTATATCAAGGGAAGGAAAATCTCTTAACTCACCAGGTAATAAATTGACAGTTAAACTAGCAGTATTGGTACCCGGACCAATTCTCTTGATTACATTCTGAACGACTTGCTGCTTGTCTGTTTGCCGGTCTGTAAAATCAGCATTGACCACCCATACTTTTTCTTCAATTCCCGAAATAATGGAATCTGTAATCTTTTCATTAGTACCCTGAGGCATCGACAAATTTATTCTGATGACATCACTCGCGATGTTTGGGAAAAAAGCAGTTTTTACGATACCACTATTGATACTTCCAAAAGCGAGCATCAGCAATGCTAAGGGAATAGCAAAACCCAAAAACTTATGCTTTATAAAAAAACGGATATAGGGTTCGTACATTTTATCTCTAATAAAGAATAAGAACTTCTCTGCACCTTGATTGATCTTGTAAAAAAAGGCGGCTAATTTTGAAGATTTTCGTTCTTCATCTTCTTCACTTCTGTGTAAGGCTTTCGAATGAGCTAAGTGGGCCGGTAAGATCAGCAGGGCTTCGACTAATGAAATTGCCAGCGTAAGAATTACGACAGCAGAAACTTCTGCAAAAAATTCACCCAAGCGACCGTCTAAGAAAAAGAAGGTAGAAAAGGCAATGATGGTGGTCAATATGGCCGAAACAATCGGCGGAATAACCTCCATGGTGCCATCTATCGCAGCCTTGATAGGTGATTTACCTGATTCATAATGCTGGTAAATGTTCTCCCCAATAACGATACCGTCGTCAACCAGAATACCAATGACGATGATCATTCCAAAAAGGGAAAGCACATTGATTGTTATGTTGAGCATTGGAGCAAAGACGAACATCCCAAAAAACGAGATAGGAATGCCAACTGCCACCCAAAAAGCTAATCTTAAATTCAGAAACAAGGAAAGGAAAAGCAAAACCAAGAAAATTCCGGCAATTGCATTTTTAACCAACAATTCTGTTCTTTGGTTAAGGGTAATTGATCTGTCATCAACGATGTTTAGCGTTAAATTGTCGTGTTTGGCATTAAAATCCGCGATATAAGCCTTGATGATATCAGCACTTTTGAGCAAGTCTTCATTATTTGTGTTACTTACCCCTATTTGTATGGCAATTTCATCATTAAAATAAAGTCTATCGGGTGTTTCATTCCAGGTATCCCTAACTTCAGCGACATCTTTTAATCGAATGATATTGCCATCAGGATTTGCTCTTACAATAATGTTATTCAATTCATCACCAAAGTAATTTCTATTCCGGGCACGGATTAAGAAATCTTCCTCCTCGGTTTTGATGTTACCCCCTGTGATCAATAAATTCGTTTGACTAACGGCTGTTGCAACTTCAGTGAAAGTTAAGTTGTAGGCTCGTAAGTCATTCTCACGCAAGGCAATTTCAATTTCTTCTTCAGGAAAACCTGTCAGCTCAATTTGCGAAATACCGTCCATACGGCGGAGGTCCTTTTCTATTTCTCTAGCGTATTGTTTGAGTGTTTTTAAGGGAATGTTCTCACCGTTCAAGGTGAAACTGATCGTTTCTCTCGTGTTTTCAATTTTCGCGATGACAGGAGGTTCCATTCCGGTTGGAAAGGAGGGAACCCGGTCGACCGCATTTTTCACATCGGCCAAAACGACATCGATATTTTTCCCTTTGACAATTTCTACATTAATATTGGCTGAGTTCTCTCTGGAAACGGAAGTAACCCGATCAATACCGACAATTCCTTTTAAATTATCTTCGATCTTTAATACGATCCCCTCCTCCATTTCCTGAGGGGAAGCTCCGGGGTAAATCAGCGAAATGGAAATGTTCCTGGAATCTGTCAGAGGAAAGAATGAGGATTTCATCGCGAGAACCCCAATAATACCAAAAACAATGAAAGCGAGCATAAAAACATTTACCGCCGCGTCATATTTTATAAAATAGGCAATGATCTTTTTCACGGTCTTTAATTGTTTTGGTTGCTTGTATTTCCAATGACCTTCACAACCATTCCATCATAGGCTCCCGGAACTGGTTTTGATAAAATCTTGGTACCGTTTTCCAATCCTTTGATTACAGCAGTTTGATCGCTGAAATAAACGGTGCGCACCGGTGTGAGCATCAATACGGTATCCTTTACTTGATATACATTTTCGTTATTTACCAAAAGTTTTCTCGATATTTCAAAAGCATTTTGTTCCGTTTTTGCCTGGAGATCAGCTTCTAAGTACATACCCTCTTTGAGGCCTTCACCAGCTACCTGGATGAACACTTTTAAGGTTTGCGAGGCTTGATCTATTTTACCATTGATCCGTACAACTTTACCTTGCCAACTCTTGGTCTTTTCTAAATCGTGCAGATCAACTGTTTTTCCAACCTGCATTAAGTCCTTATAATTAGCATTTATTGCAATTTCCATTTCATAATTAGACGGATCAATAAATTCTCCCAATTTTTGGCCCTGCCTGATCAGGGTTCCCTGATTGACCAGTGCCTCAGTCAGGATCCCATTAAAAGGAGCTCTGATGGCATATTTAGACAACCTCACTTCCAGGTTTTTAACATTGTAATAGGTGGTGTAAATATTTCTACCAGAAATAAAGAACTTTTCCTTATCAGAATTAGTCTCCGGAAGGGGAGGAGTGCTTTTGTCAAAATCAAAAAGATTTAAATATTGTTCCCACTTTTGAAATTCATTGGGGTAATCTAACCTGAGGTCAGGCATGATCGAGGCAATAGAATTGAATAAGTTACTTTTTTGGGCTTGTAAGTTAGCCAGATGTTCCTGATTGTCAATTTTTAGTATGGTTTCTCCCTTTTGATATGAAGTTCCCGGTTTGAATTCTTTATTCAGCGGCACCAGTACTCCCTGAACCTCAGAGTACAATTCAATCTTATTTTTGGCGACGATGTTTCCACTAGCTGAAATTTGGATAGCTACATCTTTGTTTTCTACCGTTTGCACAAATACAGAATTTACATTTATTTTTGGCGGTAAAGTAGGTTTTTGGTTACTTGAAATCATGTATTTCACCCCAAAATAGGTGAGTAATAAAAGTAGAATTCCAATTACAATACTTATGCTCTTTCTCATAGTTTTACATCGTTAAGCTTATTTTGTGCGTTTTGTTTAATTTGTTCTAGAACTGAAATTGTCTGGTAGATTTCCTCCTTAGTAATGCCTTGAGTTAATTCATCAATCACTTGATTAAAAAAAGGTAAGGATCTTCGATATAAGTCGGCTCCTTTATCTGAATAATAAACATGATTAATTCGCTGGTCTTTTTCGCAATTTTTTCTATAAACCAAGCCCTTTTTCTCCATGGTATTTAACAATCTTGTCAGGGATGTTTTGGAGCGGTCAGTAATATAGGCGAGATCATTTTGCACTCGGCCATTCTCTTCGTGTAATTTTTTTAGCACTAACCACTGTTCCTTGTTCAGATCGATACCATTAGCTTGAAAATGATCGATAATCCAAAGACCGACGAGTCTGGTTGATTGACCTAAATGAGTAATGATCGAACTATCCACTTAAAAAGTTTAACAATTTGACTACTGGAAAATAAAATGGTTTAATCTAAAGAAAAAAATAGGTGGCAAATGTAAAGAATAAATTAATTGGTTGCACATGCAACTAATAATATTTTGAAAAAGATTATAAAGTCTGATCTAAATCTATTTTTATTTTTAGTTTAGTCGTTCATTTTTAATTTTCGTACTTTTGCTGACTTTATTGCTAGATATATTTTATGAAAAAATTACTCAATTTTTTGTTTTCAACCAGACTTACCGGAATACTTTTTTTAACCTATGGTGCATCAATGGCCATTGCTACTTTCATCGAAAATGATTTTGGTACGCAAACGGCTAAAGCTTTGGTTTATAATTCCTGGTGGTTTGAATTAATTTTAGTGTTTTTCTTGATCAATTTTATTGGAAATATTAAAAAGTATCAGTTGTATAAAAAGGGAAAAAGGGTGACTTTTCTTTTTCACCTGGCCTTCGTCTTTATCATTTTTGGTGCCGCTATAACCAGATACTATAGTTTTGAAGGGGTTATGCCTATTTATGAAGGGGAAACTACAGACCTGATGTTATCTGACAAGGCCTTTGTTTCACTCTATTTGAATGACGGAAAGGATGAGAAAACACCGGTTTCTCAAGATTTTTTATTCGCAAATCTGAACGGAGAAGAAAAGAGTTTTACCGGAAGAATGGCTAATTTTTTTGATCTGATCCGAGGAGGAAATCATTTTTTAATGGAAACTGATTTTAAAGGAAAGCCTGTATCTATTGAATATGTGAGTTATATTGCTAATGCCAAAGAAGTTTTTGTAAATGATCCAAATGGCGAGGTCTATTTAAAAGTAGTTGAATCAGGTGGAGATGGACGCCATGAACATTTACTAAAGCAAGGTGATGTGGTTAACGTGCACAATAATTTATTTGCATTTGACAAGCCTACTCAGGGTGCTTTTAATTTTGTAACCGTTAATGATTCATTAAAAATTAATCCTCCATCAACCGGAAATTTTATGGTGATGGCCACCCAACAGCAGGGTGAGGTTGTAGCAGATTCTCTTCAACATTTTAATTTGCGAGCACTATACATGTTTGACGGAACACAATTTGTTGTGCCGGAAGGCCCTATAAAAGGAAAAATGGAATTACAAGCAGGTGATAAAGATGCCAATCCTTCGGATATGCTTGAATTATTGGTGAAAACTGAGAACGAAGAGAAATTGGTCAAACTCACCGGAAGTGCACTAAGTATAAATTCTCCCGCAAAATTTGAAATGGACGGATTGAATTTCAGACTGGCCTATGGCTCAGTGCAATGGAGAGTTCCATTTCAGGTAAAATTAAGAGATTTTCAATTAGACAGATATCCGGGTTCCATGAGTCCGAAATCATATGCAAGTGAAGTGACGGTAATCGATAAGGATAAAACTTTTGATTACAGAATTTTTATGAATCATATTTTGGATTATAAAGGGTACAGATTTTTTCAGTCAAGTTACAATGACCAAGGAGAAGTTGAACAAACTTTTCTCTCTGTAAATCACGATCAATTAGGAACTTACACAACTTATTTTGGTTATTTGCTTTTATTCTTTGCCCTGACATTTTCCTTGTTTACCAAAGAATCAAGATTTACTTTTTTAGAAAAAAAACTACAAAAGATCAAATCGAAAAAGGAAATATTGACCCTTTTATTGTTGACTTTTGCCTTGGCGGGAATTGCGCAAACTACGGAGGAGCATACACATAACAATAATTATCAGGTGATAGATTCGATTCTGCGGCAACAGAATGTCGATCCAATGCACGCCAGAGAGTTTGGATCTTTGGTTATTCAGGATGCAGGTGGAAGAATGAAACCTGTCAATACTTTTGCTTCTGAGTTGCTTCGAAAAGTAAGTAAAAAGGACAATTATGGAGATATGGATGCCAATCAAGTAGTGGTTTCGATGGTGATTAACCCAAGGGCCTGGTATTTTGTGCCGTTTATCTATATCAAAAAGGACAACACCAAGCTAAGAGATCTGATCGGGATTCCGCATGATCAAAAATACGCCCGTTTTTCTGACTTTTTTCACAGCAGAAGGAAATTATAAATTAAAGGATGAAGTTGCCGCTGCACACAAAAAGAAGATAAAGACCAAGTACGAAGAAAGTGTATTAAATGTGGATGGGAGAGCTAACTTGCTATTTGGTGCCCTGGGTGGTGGAATTTTTAAGTTCTTCCCTTTGCCTGATGATGAAAATAACAAATGGTATGCATACCCTGAAGTAGGTTTTGCAGGTTTTAAAGGAGAGGATTCATTATTTGTGAGCAAAATTGTACCCTTGTATGCAGATGCATTGAGAGAATCATTTAAAACAGGTGATTATACAACGCCTAATCAATATCTGGACAGCATGCACAAGTACCAGCAAAAATTTGGGGCAGAAGTAATTCCCTCGGAAAGGAAAATTGATCTGGAGCTATTCTATAATGAATACGACATTTTCAAAGGATTATTTTGGAAGTATATGCTGGCGAGTTTGGTGCTATTTATTTTAGTTATCATTCATATTTTCAAAGACAATAAATTATTGCGTTTATTGATAAAAATAAGCAGCATTTCTATTTTGTTGTTGTTTCTATACCACACGGCAGGGTTGGCCATAAGATGGTATATATCCGGTCATGCTCCATGGAGCAATGGTTATGAATCTATGATCTATGTGGCTTGGGCAACCATGTTATTCGGTTTCGCTTTTGGAAGAAAATCTCCTTTAACCTTGGCATCAACAACCTTTGTAACCTCTATGTTGCTTATGGTTGCGCATTGGAATTGGATGGATCCTTCTATAGGGAATTTAGTTCCGGTGCTGGATTCTTATTGGTTAATGGTGCATGTGGCGATTATTGTTGCGAGCTACGGACCCTTTACCATAAGTATGATCTTAGGTTTATTGGCTCTTTTACTATACATATTTACCAATTCGAATAATAAGAAGAAAATAAAATTGGCCATAGACGAGATCACTGTGATCAATGAAATGTCTCTAACCATTGGTTTGGTCATGCTAACCATCGGGAATTTTCTCGGTGGCATGTGGGCGAACGAAAGTTGGGGACGATACTGGGGCTGGGATCCTAAAGAAACATGGGCTTTGATCAGTATCATGGTCTATTCGTTCATTCTTCATATGCGATTGATACCAGGGTTAAAAAGTAAGTACACCTTCAATCTAATGGCGGTTTTTGGATTTGCTTCTATACTAATGACCTATTTAGGGGTAAATCATTTACTATCGGGATTACACTCTTATGCAGCAGGTGAATCGGCACCCATTCCGAATGAAATTTGGGGTTGGTTAATTTTCTCTGCAATAATCAGTATTTTTGCATTTATTAAATTCAAGAAATACTATAAAAAAATAAAACCATGAAAAACCTAATGATCATTGCCCTATTGGTTTGTTTAGCTGCTTGCAAGAAAGAAGCGCCAAAAGAAACCGGAGAAATATCGTCAAACACTAATACAGAACAAATGCAACAGAATATTTATGATTTCAAAGTCACTGACCTTTATGGTAAAGAATTTGATTTTTCTTCTTTAAAAGGAAAAAAAGTCATGATCGTAAATACGGCATCTGAATGTGGATTAACTCCTCAGTACGAGAATTTACAATCTTTGTATGAGCAGTATAAAGACAATAATTTTGTTATTGTAGGTTTTCCGGCAAATAATTTCGGAGGTCAGGAGCCGGGTTCTGATGAAGAGATTGCTCAATTCTGTAAAATGAATTATGGTGTATCATTCCCTATGATGTCAAAAATATCAGTAAAAGGCGATGACATGCACCCCATTTACAACTATTTGACCCAAAAATCTAAGAATGGTCTGGAAGATTCGGAAGTAGCCTGGAATTTCCAAAAGTATTTAATCGATGAAAACGGTAAATTAGTGAGAGTTGTCCCTCCTAAGACTTTGCCGACAGATGAAACCATTGTCGCCTGGATCAATCAAAAATCGTAAAATAAAATGACAGGAAAAGGTAAGAATTCGCTTTGTGTACATGAAGGTGAAATAAAAGACACGCAGTTTGGTGGAGCAGTTTCTCCGATTTTCATGGCGAGTTCTTATCCCTTTTTAGATGTCGACCAGAACCGATACCCTAGAAATTTCAATACGCCAAATCAAGAAGTTGTAGCAAAGAAAGTTGCGGCTCTGGAAAATGCTGAGGCCGGACTGTCTTTTGGTTCGGGCATGGCCGCTATAGCCACAGCACTTCTGGCTTTTTTAAAGGCCGGAGATCATGCTATTTTCCCCAATGCTATTTACGGAGGGACCTATAATTTTGTGGTAAAGGAATTTCCTGAATACGGTATTGAATACGATTTTACCGATGGGGTAGAACCTTCAGATTTTGAGGCAAAAATTAAAAAGAATACAAAGGTCATCTATCTGGAAACTCCATCAAATCCTTTGTTAACGATTACAGATATAAAAAGTGTCGCTGCTTTGGCAAAAAGCAATGGTTTGATAACTATGATCGATAATACTTTCGCTTCACCGATCAATCAAACCCCTATAGATCTCGGTATCGATATAGTGATGCATAGTGCGACCAAATATCTGGGTGGACACAGTGATATTTTGGCCGGTGTTGTGGTCGGGAAGAAGGACCATATTCAAAGAGTAAGGGCCAAGGGTATCAATTTTGGAGGTAATTTAAGTGATTTCATGGCCTATTTATTGGAAAGGAGCATCAAGACCTTGGCGGTCAGAGTAAAAAAGCACAATGAAAATGCTCGAATACTGGCAACTTATCTGGAGGCAAAACCGGAAGTGAAAAAAGTTTATTATCCAGGTTTGAAAACACATTGCGGACATGACATTGCTAAGGCACAAATGCATGATTTCGGTGGAATGATGTCTTTTGAGCTGGAAGAAAATCTCGATGCTGTTGCTTTTCAAAAAGCCCTAAGAATGATCAAGCCATCCTTGAGTCTGGCAGGGGTTGAATCTACCATTTTATTACCCACCTTAACATCGCATAGTTTAATGTCCAAAGAGGACAGAAAAAAAACAGGGATCAATGATCATTTATTGAGATTTTCTGTAGGCATCGAAGATGCGGAGGACATTCAGGCGGATATTGACCAGGCGCTAAAAGCGATTAGCTAAACTTTTATCAACTCCTTCAAAACTAATAGTAGACTGTCAATTTCTTCTATTGTATTTAGCGTACTAAAAGAAAACCTCACACTTGTTTTTTTCTGTTCATCGCTATTCAATATATGTTGCAAAACATGGGATCCTTTATTACTTCCGCTCTGGCAAGCACTTCCCCCGGAAGCAGCTATTCCTTTCAGGTCCAATTGAAAAAGTAACATAGGAACGGCTTTGGGGAACCTAACACTCAAGATATGAGGAGCGCTTTCGTCTACATATGCGCTGGTACCGTTGAATTGGATATTTTCAAAAATATGGCGAAGTTCTCCAATAAAATAAGATTTAAGTTCCTTTAATTTTTTTATGTCGCCTTCAAGATTTTCTGTTGCGAGTTGCAAGGCTTTTTCCATGCCCAGTATTCCGGGTAAATTTTCAGTTCCTGCCCGCACCGCTCTTTCCTGTTCTCCTCCAATGAGTAAAGATTGGATAGGAATTCCTTTTTGGATATAGGCGAAACCCACTCCTTTCGGTCCGTGGAATTTATGAGCACTTGCAGCCATAAAATGGACGCCGGTATCTTTTAGATCAAGAGGTAAATGACCAATACCTTGTACAGAATCTGAGTGAAAATAAGCATTATATTTCTCGCATAGTGCGGATATTTCTTTTAGATCGATCGTATTACCAATTTCATTATTTACCCACATTAAACTCACCAAAGTAGGCACATTTTCGGCCAATAGATTTTCCAGATCATGCAGATCAGGTGAGCCATTATCTAAAAGTTTTACATAACGAACCTCGATGCCATCAAAAGAAACGAGCCGATCTGCGGTATGTAATACCGCATGATGTTCAATAGCCGAAGTAATGATTCTTTTTATTCCTAAATGCCTTACGCAGTTAAAAAGTATAAGGTTATCGGCTTCGGTGCCCCCACCCGTAAAGTAGATCTCCATGGGATCGCAATGCAAGTATTTAGCGATGTTCTTCCTGGCAGATTCCAATAAAGCCTTTGCTTTTCTTCCATATTGATGGGTTGAGGAAGGGTTTCCAAAATAGGTCAAATAGGCCTCTGTCATCACATCAACAACCTCTTTTTTGAGTGGTGTGGTAGCGGCATTGTCAAAATAAATACTTTGCATGAGGTAAAAGTAATTATTTTGTATGAATCATAAATTTGTAATCCCGTTAAATGCGTTATTTTTGTTCTTTAAATCAGCTTCATGAAAAAATTAGTTTTTCTTACTATAATGGCTCTAAGTTTTTTGGCTTGTGATGATGGAGATATAGATCAATCAAGTTTTGAATTTGCTGAAAAAGTAAATGTTTGTGGCGAATATACTTTGTATCGCTTGAGTGAAAATGGAGCTAGAGAGGCGCTTATCATAACCTTAACAGATGCTCAAATCAAAAACTCCGTCGAACCGGTTGCTCCTGTAAATGTAACCCTTACGGGACCCTATACTGTTACAGACCGTGTTTTTGCAGACGAAGTGACCTCTTCCTATTTCTGTCAGGTAATCCCGCCAACAGAGCCGAAAGTCAAAAAGGACTGGCGTGGTGTTTCAGGAAGTATTCTAGTCCGGAATAATGCGGTTTACGGCACTGATGGTACCACTATTGTAGGGTATGAGCATATTATTGTGTTAAATGATGTGCTGCTGGAAAGCGGCAATGAAACCTTGGTCTTTAATGATACCTATTTGTTTGGCACTTTTCAAACCACAGTGACTCCCTAATCATTTGTAAAATAGATCTCCGTGGCTCCTTCTCCATATTGGGCATAAGAGGCTTCATTGATTTCAACCGGATAATTCTTTAGAACTCTCAACAGTTCATATTTAAGCACACCTGCGCCAACGCCGTGGATAAATACAATTTTTTTGATATTTTTTCTTTGTGCAAATTCTATTTTATGTTTGGCAAAATCGAGTTGTTTTTCCAGAATTTGATAATTATCTAATTGTCTGTAATGATCGATAATTTTTTCTATGTGTAAGTCAACTTCTAAGGAAGGCGCTTTTTTCAACATTTTTTTGCTGGGAGCGGTTTTCCTTTTAATTTCAATTTTATCTGCTCTGAATTTGTTTTCATCTTGAAATAAGATTTGCGCAGGAAGTTTTTCCTTCAGAACTAATTCATTCTTTGAATAGGTAAAAATAAAATCATCCTGACTTCTGAAGCTGATCTGATCCAGATCAATCTGAACGATTTTTCCAGATAGATCTTCATCTACAACCGCGACCGTATCACCAATTTTAAATTCATTTTTCATAACTCAAAAATACAACAGCGCTTTTAAAATCTGATATTTTTTTTATCTTTAAACATAGGATCATTACATTATGGGATTGGTATCATTTTTAGAAGAAAACTTACTTGCGTGTCAATGGAAATCCATGGGAGTAGAGTGCATGGGTTGTGGTTTACAACGTTCTGTTGTTTTGATCTTAAAGGGAGAATTCACGGAAGCTTTTTATATGTATCCGGCTATTTACAGCTTGCTTTTTATGTTCGGATTTTTACTTCTTCACCTAAAGTTTCAATTTGCAAAGGGTCATAAAGTTTTACTTTGGCTTTTTATATTTAATGTACTGATTATCATTACTAACTATATTATAAAAATCATTTAAACTTACTGAAAATGAAAGAAAAATTACCTCATTCACAAGCAGCATTGATATTGGGAATAGTCTCTATAGTTACGGCCTGTTGTTGTTACGGTTTTATTGGCATTATCACCGGAATCATAGGATTGTTACAGGCGAATAAAGCAATTGCTATTCACAACCAAGATCCTGATCTATATCAAGGAATAAATAATGCCAATACCGGGAAAACAACTTCGATCATAGGAATCGTCATTGGTGTTTTGGCTTTGATCTGGATCATATATATTTTTAGTACAGGAGAATACGAAGTAATGATGGAGCAATACCAACAATTACTTGAAGAGCAAATAAACTGATGCTAACTGATGATCGGTCCGTGGTTTAAAGAGCTTAAGTACCTCGCTGCCTATATCAATCCGGCTTTGACCGTGATTGGACTGTATGCAGGTGGTATATGGAGCTTTACCAATGTAATCTTTGTTTTTTTAATGGTTCCATTGATCGATCATTTTTCACCAAATGATGCCAGTAACCTGAGTCAGGAGCAAAAATCACTTTATGCCAAACAAAAATATTTTGATTGGATCTTATATTTGAATTTGCCCATATTGTTACTGGTGATCTATTTGTACGGCACATTCCCTGGATAAAAATACTTTCAGTTTATTTGAAATCGTAGGGAATACCTTGGTCGGTTGGGATCGTTATTGGTACCTGCGGAATCAATGTTGGGCATGAATTGGGTCATAGGAAATCTAAATTTGATCAATTAATGGCCCAGTTGTTATTGACGCCTGCATTTTACACCCACTTTTTTGTTGAGCACAACCGAGGCCATCACAAATATGTAGCAACACCTATAGATCCTGCAACAGCCCAAAAAGGGGAAGTATTATACTTTTTTTGGTTCAAATCTATTTTGAAAAGTTATTCGAGTGCCTGGAAAATTCAAAGGAATCTGCTTAAAAGGAATAAGCAATCCTTTTGGGGATTTAAGAACACGATGCTCAATTTAACTTTGTTGCAGTTTTTTTATTTATCCCTCTTATTGACCCTTTTCAACTTAAGTACAGTTCTGATCATTGTTTGCGCAGGGATAATTGGTATCTTTTTATTGGAGACCATCAATTATTTGGAACATTATGGTTTAAGCAGAAAAACTTTGTCACATGCAGGCTTTGAAAGGGTAAAACCGAGACATTCCTGGAACGCAAATTTTAGTTTTGGCAGAATTGTTCTCTACGAATTAACGCGTCATTCAGACCATCATTTTCTGGCCAATAAAAAATACCAGTTACTCGATCATCACGATGATTCACCGCAATTGCCTTTTGGATATCCTACTATGATGTTGGTTGCACTTGTACCTCCTTTATGGTTTAAAATGATGCATCCGCTTTTACCGGAATAAAACGACTATTCCTCAGCGACGAGGGCTAATTTGTTGCCATCAGGACTTATGGCGATTCTCGTAATACCTTTCAGTTCTGTTCCGGAATTGATGATGACCGGAACCCAGTCTTTATCCTGTTCAGGTCTGAATTTAAAAACCTGATTACCCTTTGCCATGAAAATGGTGCCATTATTCGTAAAGGCCATATCCTCAGATCCCTCTAAGGCATCTACTATGTATTTCATTTTATTGGTTTTGGGGTGAATGCTATAAATTTCAGGTGCTTCATGATCGTAGTTGATAAAGCCAATCAGATCAGTTCCGGGAATTCTTTGAAAGGATCTGCCAACCTTTTGTTGTATGGGATAGAGTATATCATATTTAAAATTTTTGATATACAAAGCGTCTACATCTCCATCTATAAAACAGATCATGGTATACTTATCATACCAATCGTAATAAATAATTTCACTTTCCGTTAATAGGGGTTTGGGCGTTTTGGGTTTATAGGCATATTGAAAAACTTTCTGATCACCCAAAGAATCAGATTTGGCCGCAGTAAACCACTTTTTTTTATCGGGATAGGGCAGTGGTGATATTTCGTTTTCGGGAGTTTCCGTAAGCCATTTTCTATAATTCAGGTTTATATCATAAAGTGCGATATCTGCCTGATTATCTCTAAAAGAGGTAAAGAGAATGGATCCTCCATCTAAAGTAAATGCCGGTTGATTGTCATATCCCGGGTTGTTCGAAATATTAACGGGATTGTTCAATTCGTAACTGGTTTCTGTCAGAACCAATTCAAATAAATAGATCTCTGATGCTTTTTGAGAAAAAATTGAAGCAACAGAAAAAATCATAAAAATTACGAGGGGCATTTTTATGCGCATGTTTAAGCTATTTTATTGCGATACACACAAAGATAAACTTAAATTATTTTAATTGTGTTCAAACCTTATAAAAACATTTTGAATTTCTATTTGTTAGAAGACCATTGTGTTACAGCTGTAGCACAAACTTTATTGGTTCGAATATTTTTAATCGTATGGAAAAAAGTATTTTCATCATTTCCCTTTCTGGTATAATTGATCAAGCGATCATTTACCTGAGCTTCACCTAAAAATCGACCGTCTATGGAACTCAAAGAGTAATTCTCTACATAATTATTTGGGATAGAATCCATCAACCAATCCAGGTATCTAATATTGTTTACATGGTCATTCATATCTGTGTCATATCGCTTTACCTTTATTTTGGTTTCAATATCTCCAGATTCAATAACAGGTACTTCACTATTTAGTTTACATTCTATACTTACTTCCTTTGACGAAGACCATTTTGTTTTGATTTCATCAAAAATGCGAACCGGTCGTCTTCTTTTTATGTCAAAAAAGATCCAGAGACCTTTCGCTTTACCAATAATGTTTCTTTGCTCATCATAAATAAGGTTCTCTCTGATGCCTTTCACACTGGTATATTCAGACATCCAGGTCTTAATGGTAATTTTTTCTTTATATTTTGGGTATTTGATCATTTGTAAACAACCCGAGATCAATACCCAACCTGTATTTTTTTTACCCAATTCATACAAGCTTTGATCAATCATTTCACAGTGATCGGCAGCAGTTTCTTCCAATAAAGTAAGCATAGCAGAAGGCGTAATTGCACCTTGTTTGTTCATTTCAAAATACCTCAAAGTAAACTCTTTTTCAAAAGTATGACAGAGACTGTTATCTGATGTGGATGTGATCTTCATTTGCATAAATTGTGTATAAAAAAATAGTCCCGCCAAAGCGGGACTAACTCAATCATTTAAAAACAATAGCGATTCGCTTCGATGATATGTGCAGCAATTTCTTTTCGCCATTTTATTGGGTTTGGAGAGTTCGTATATTTTGTAAACCTTTTTAAACCCATTAACATCATTCTTTCTTCATCACCATCAGCGAAATAAGCAATGGCTTCCTTCCCTTTTTCAGCAATGACATTGACTGCCTTGTATAAATTCAGCTTTGCCATCAAAATTTGTCCGCTGACCTCTTTATCTGAAGTCATTTGAGCTAGCTTATCTGCCTTCAGGATGGCACTTTCTGCCATATAAATTTCGATCATTACCTCTGCTGCAGCCATCACTAGTTGCTGGTGATTTTCAAGATCCATCCCAAAGGATTGAACTGCTTTACCAGAAATCATCAAAAAGGCCTTTTTGAGCTTGGCTAACATTTCTTTTTCTTCGCTCAATCTTTCGCTGTAATCGGGAATATCAAATGAGGGTATTTCCATTAAACTATTGCCAACTTCCATTGCCGGAGTGAGCAGGTCGATGCTGCCACCCATCGCTTTTTTTAGCAACATACCAATGGTAAGCATTCTATTGATTTCGTTGGTTCCCTCATAGATACGCGTAATTCTTGCATCTCTCCAAGCCGATTCCATAGGAGTATCTTTAGAGAATCCCATTCCTCCGAAGATCTGAATACCTTCATCTGTCACGTACTGACTCATTTCAGAAGCGTATACTTTTAAGATGGCGGCTTCGATGGCATATTCGCTAAACGCTTCTAATTCTGCTTCCTGGTGTGATTTTCCTTTTTCGAGCAGATCATCGATATAGTTCTGAATATCTTTAGCAGCTCTGTAGGATCCGGCGTCGCTCACGAATAATCTCGTACTCATGTCAGCCAGTTTAGCCTGAATGGCTCCAAATTTAGCAATGGGTGATTTAAACTGAACTCTTTCGTTGGCGTATTTTACCGATTCGGTAATGACTCTACGTCCAGCATCTAAACAGGCCGCTGCCAGTTTTATTCTTCCAACATTTAAGGAGTTCAGTGCAATTTTGAATCCTTTTCCTCTTTCCGACAACATGTTTTCAACGGGAATTTTCGTGTCGTTGAAAAACACCTGACGTGTAGATGAGGAAGTAATCCCCAATTTCTTTTCTTCTTCCCCTAAAGTTACGCCATTCGGATTATTTTTGTCGTATTCCAAAATAAATCCGGTAATATTTTTGTCGTTTTCAATTCTTGCGAAAACGATAAAAATCTCTGCAAATCCTGCATTGGATATCCACATTTTCTGACCGTTGATCAAATAATGTTTACCGTCTTCGGTCAATTTAGCAGTGGTTTTACCTGAATTGGCATCACTACCGGCGCCTGGCTCAGTAAGACAGTAAGCACCAAATTTAGCACCTGAGGTAAGTTGAGGCAAATACTTTTTTCTTTGCTCTTCTGTTCCGTACAAGTAAATCGGCATCGTTCCAATCCCTGTATGTGCACCATAGGCAGTACCTACAGATCCCGTTGCAGCAGAAATATAATCCGTTACGAGCATTGTTGAGACAAATCCCATTCCCAATCCGCCATACTCTTCCGGAATAGAGATACCTAAAAATCCCATTTCCCCGGCCTGACGCATGATCTGTTCTGTAAGGGCATAATCTTTATTTTCAAATCTTTCTTTATTTGGCCATACTTCGCGATCGATGAATTCGATAACGGCCTCTTTCATCATTTTTTGTTCTTCTGTGAACTCTTCGGTGATATATACTGAATTGCTCGATACCTCCTTGACCAAGAATTCTGCTCCTTTGATTACTTCCATTTTGTTCTTTTTTGATGTTATAGTAGTTCGTAAATTCCGGCTGCACCCTGTCCTGTTCCTACACACATGGTAACCATTCCGTATTTGTTTTTTCTTCGTTTCATTTCATTGAACAATTGAACAGAAAGCTTTGCTCCTGTACAACCCAGCGGATGTCCTAATGCAATCGCACCTCCATTCACATTAATTCTTTCTTTATCTAGTCCAAGCTCCTGAATTACCGCCAGTGATTGAGAGGCAAAGGCTTCATTCAGTTCAAATAGTTCAATATCTTTAATTTTTAATCCCGATTTTTCGATTGCCTTTGGAATCGCTTTCACCGGACCTATACCCATAATTCTTGGTTCTACCCCAACAGCGGCATAAGAAACCATTCTTGCGATTGGTTCGAGATTGAGCTCTTTTACCATCGCTTCACTCATGACAAGCACAAAAGCGGCTCCATCCGACATCTGGGATGAATTTCCTGCTGTGACGGATCCATTATTTGCAAAAACAGGTCGCAATCTTGCCAAAGCGGGGACGGACGTATCTTTTCTAGGACCCTCATCGCTAGTTACGGTATATTTTTTTGATCTTCTTTTGCTGGAATCATCCAGAAAAATTTGCTCTACCGTGATGGGTACGATATCCTCTTTAAAAGTGTCGTTTTCCAAGGCCTTGATCGCTTTCTGATGCGATTGAAAGGCGAATTCATCCTGGGCTTCTCGGGAGATCTTAAATTGTTCGGCAACAGCTTCCGCAGTTAATCCCATTCCCCAGTAATAGTCTTCATGACCTTCTTTTGCCGATTGGTAATTCGGGGTAGGGCGGTAGCCTCCCATGGGGATATAACTCATACTTTCTACTCCGCCTGCAATGATACAATCCGCCATTCCCGATTGGATCTTAGCGGTTGCCATGGCAATCGTTTCTAATCCTGAGGCACAATATCTGTTTACCGTTACACCCGGAACTTCGTCTGTTTTTAAACCCATCAGTGAAATAAGGCGTGCCATATTCAATCCCTGTTCTGCTTCAGGCATGGCATTTCCAACAATGACATCGTCAATTCGCGATTTGTCCAGTTCCGGTACTTTTTCCAATAAAAAAGCGATGGTTTCTGCTGCCAGTTCATCAGGTCTTTTGAATCTAAAGACACCTTTTGGTGCTTTACCAACTGCTGTTCTGTATCCTTTTATGATATATGCTGTTTTCATTTACTTTTAGATTGAGATATTGAGAAATTAGAATATTGAGTATGTGTAATTGGTTTAACTGTTCAATTTTGTTGTTTAAATTGTTTTGAAATGAGTAAATCATTTTTTGTAACTCTGTACAAATGTCAATCAAAGGGTCGAATTCCATCATTCTGATTAGGCTTAAATTGTTTGCCAACAAAAGTTGGGTTTGTAATTCAAAAACAGAACCATTGGCTACTCCGAAAAAATGTTTAAATTCTTTATCAGTACTTCCATCCTGCACCCTCTGCTATATTTGAAGGAATTGATATTGCCAATCTCCTCATTTGAGTCATCAATCCATATTTTTCTGTTTCAGGCAAATTAATAAGGTCAAATTGTAGGTTGACTTTGCCAGTTCCATAAATTTTTCCCATAATCGATTAGATTTATGTAAATGAATTTGCAAATAGTTGATATAATTATTTCTAACATTCTAGATCTCTCAGATCTCATGCTCAATAGCTATTCTAATTTCTCAAAGGTTTACCGGTTTTTAAAGTATGCTCAATTCTTTCCAGTGTTTTTCTCTCGGTGAGCAATGACAAGATCGCTTCGCGTTCGAGATCCAGGAGATATTGTTCACTCACTTCTGTCGGTTCAGAAAGATCGCCCCCGGCCATGATATAAGCCAGTTTATTGGCAATTTTTCTATCGTGTTCAGATGCGTATTTCCCGCTCACCAAACTGTCACTTCCTACCATAAACATGCCCAGCGCCTGCTGACCTAGCACCGTTACCTTTTGAGGTGTTGGCTGCGTATATCCATTTTCTAACATCTCCAATGCCAATCTTTTGGCAGTGGCTATTTGTCTGTCGGCATTGACGACCACTACATCTTTCCCTTCTTTAAAATAACCCAGCTCGAAATGCCTCATATGCTGATGTGGCTACCTTTGCCATTGCGATATTGATAAAAGCATCTCTCATTCTATTGAGTTTTACATCGTCTTTTACCCATAGATCTGCTACTCTTTTGGTCATTTCTTTGGTTCCGGCACCTGCAGGAATAATTCCCACACCAAATTCCACCAGACCGATATAGGTCTCTGCAGCAGCCACTACTTTGTCTGCGTGTAAGCTCATTTCACAAGCACCACCAAAGGTCATTCCCCGAGGTGTAATTAATGTCGGTACAGAAGAATACCTCAGGCGCATAACGGTATCCTGAAACATTTTTGTCGCCATATTCAATTCGTCGTATTCCTGCTCTATGGCCAGCATAAAAGCCATGGCTAAATTTGCACCGACCGAAAAATTTGCTGCCTGATTTCCAAGGATAACCGCTTCGTATTCCTGTTCTGCCAAATCAATTCCTTTGTTGATGGCCTGTAGAACACCACCGCCGATGGTATTCATTTTTGAACGGAATTCCACATTTAAAACGCCGTCGCCCAAATGCTGGATAGCCGCTTCTTTATTAGACCAAATAGTTTTAGATTCTCTTATGTTATCTAAGATGATAAAAGCATCCTGACCGGGTATTTCTTTCATGGACCCTGAAGGAATATCATAAAAATATTTTTTCCCTTCATTGACTTCATAAAAAGGAAGGTTTTTTGTTGAAAGTGCTTTTACCCAGTCATTCACAAGATGTCCTTCTTTTTCCATCAAAGCAATACCCTCCTTAACCCCAATTGAATTCCAAATTTCGAAGGGACCATTTTCCCATCCAAAACCTGCTTTCATAGCATCATCTATACGGTATAACTCATCTGATATTTCGGGAATCCTGTTTTGAACATAGGCAAACATGGCTGCAAAGTTCTTGCGATAGAATTCACCGGCTTTGTCTTTACCTTTGATCAAAACGGGAAAACGATCGATCACTTTATCAATCCCCTTCGTACTCTCCAAAGTGGCAAACTTTACTTTTGAGCTCGACCTGTAAGTCAAGGTATCCAGATCCAAACCTTGAATTTCAGATCTGCCTTTCTCATCGACAACTTTCTTATAAAATCCTTGTTTGGTTTTACTTCCCAACCATTTATTATCCATCATTTTTCGGATAAATTCAGGTAATTTAAAAAGCTCATGGGCTTCATCTTTGGGTACATTTTCATATAGACCATTGGCTACATGTACCAAGGTATCTAAACCTACTACGTCTACTGTTCTAAAGGTGGCCGATTTAGGTCTGCCGATCACCGGACCGGTAAGTTTATCGACCTCTTCGATGGTCAGGCCCAGTTCTTTTACACTGTGAAACAAGCTCATGATACCAAAAATGCCTATTCTGTTTCCTATAAATGCCGGTGTATCTTTGGCCAAAACGGAGGTTTTTCCCAAAAACTTCTCACCGTACATCATTAAGAAATCCACTACTTCCTGGTCGCAATTCGGACCGGGAACGACTTCGAAAAGTTTTAAGTATCTCGGCGGATTGAAGAAATGAGTGACAGCGAAATGCTTTTGAAAATCTTCACTGCGCCCTTTGTTCATGAATTGAATCGGTATGCCCGAAGTATTTGAGGTGATCAAGCAGCCGGGGGAACGGTATTTTTCAATTTTTTCAAATACCTGCTGCTTGATATCCAATCTCTCTACGACAACCTCAATGATCCAGTCATAGTCTTTGATCTTTTGAATATCATCCTCTAAATTACCGGTGGTTATTCTCTCCGCGAACTTTTGATTGTAAATAGGAGAGGGGTTAGATTTTAAGGCTGCCTGTAAACTTGAGTTTACGATTCTATTTCTGACTTGTTTATGATCTAAGGTGAGACCTTTTGCTTTTTCCTCGTCATTGAGCTCTCTTGGCACAATATCCAGGAGAAGAACCTCAACGCCAATATTTGCAAAATGACAGGCTATTCCTGATCCCATGATACCGGATCCGATGACCACTACTTTTTTAATATGTCTTTTTTTCACTTGCTAAAAGTTTATTTTGTTCGTACTAAAAAATGACTTTTTCTGTAATGAGTTTATTGATCAATTCTGTTACTTCAAAAAAATGTTCAATTTTAATTTCTTCTATATGCTCTTTTACAGAATTATTAAATTGTAAAACTGTATGTTTGGAAATTTCTCTTTTTTCTTTCCCCAGAGCTGTGAGTTTAAGTAAAACCCCACGACCATCTTCCGGATTTTTTTCTCTGTAAATAAGTCCCTTTTCCTCCATATTCTTTAAGATCCTCGATAAGCTGGTGGCCTCCATTCCCATAGACGGACCCAAGGCCGTAGAGGGAGTACCTTTTTCATGATCAATGTAGAGTAAGGCCATACCCATGGCCATGGTACTCTGATGTTTCAAGGCCTGCTCATTATAAGATTTGGCAACTGATTGCCATGTGGCTCTCAAAGCATGATCTATGGTTTTTTCCTTTTTCATAATTCCAAAGATATAAAAATATACTATGCGTGCATAATATATTTAAAAATTTTGTTTTTTTTCCTGATACTTATTTGTAAATTAGGCGTCAGCAATGCACAAACAAAATTCATGGAAATACGCCAACTCATAGGGAAACTAATTATTCAAGAAAATATTAGTCCAATTGAAAGAAATAAAATACCCAATACCTTTGTCATTAACATTCCAAATCCACTCGCTTCTTATTACGGCAGGTTTACGGCCATAGAAAAACCACATTCTATTGTGTTCATCACAAAAGAACCTGCATCCTTTGAAAAGATACTGCGAGCGACAACAAAGATCAATAAGGAAACCAATTTTGACATAGGTGGTGCCAAATGTGAAATAACCATTGGCAAGAAAAAGTACAGTGGTATCCGCGTTAAACGAATTAACCGACATAATCTGATCGAAGAGGTACAACGCTTATATCAAAAAGAAGGTTTTGAATTTGCCAAACCTGTGCGTATGAAAAATGATACGGATGCTTTGGTAAGGGTAAATAAATTCTTTACGATTAAAAAAGTGACTGATCAGATCTGGCAATCTAATGGTAACCCAAATCGATATTATATTCATATTCCGAAATATATCGATTGGAATGAATTCAGGGATGTTACGTTTGACATTAAAAATAATGTATCCGTTACCGGCTATGATGTGGCCAAAGGAATTTTCTACGAAAACAATGGTATTACCGAAATGGTGAGGATCATCAAACCGGACATTACCGAAGCAATGGTGAAAGAAATTCACCAAAAATATGTAGACAGACTTTCCTAAATCAATTATCAATTAATTGAGACATTAAGCGTCAAATTTATATATTTGGCGCTTAAATATTTTTTATGCCCTCAATTCTGATTACAGAGAATATCGTCAAGAACTACGGCGATTTTAAAGCACTCAACAATATTTCAATAGAAGTACCCTCTCAAAGTATATTTGGTCTTTTAGGTCCGAATGGAGCGGGTAAAACAACTTTGATCAGGATCATCAATCAGATTACCATGCCCGATGAAGGGAAAGTTATTTTTGACGGCAGACCTTTAGTACCTGAAGATGTGGCTATGATCGGTTATTTACCGGAAGAAAGAGGTTTGTACAAGCGAATGAAAGTGGGCGAGCAGTGTATTTATTTAGCACAGCTTAAAGGCTTATCAAAACAAGAAGCAAAACAAAGGTTACATTATTGGTTCGATAAATTTGAAATTGGCAATTGGTGGGATAAGAAAGTAGAAGAATTATCGAAGGGTATGGCGCAAAAAGTACAGTTCATTGCTACCGTTTTGCACAAGCCCAAATTACTGATCTTCGATGAACCTTTTAGTGGCTTTGATCCGATCAATGCAAATTTGATCAAAGAAGAGATCTTACAGCTAAAAGAAGACGGCGCAACCATCATTTTTTCTACCCACAGGATGGAGTCAGTAGAAGAATTGTGCGAGCATATAGCCCTTATTCATCGGTCGAACAAAATACTCGACGGAAAATTATCCGATATCAAAAAGGATTTTAAAACCCATACTTTCGAGGTAGGATTACACAGCGATGACAAGGATTTGCTCTTTAAAGATCTCAGTCAACGATTTATGGTTGAACCCGCTCATTTTAAATCTTTAGAAGATGATCTAAAGATGAGGATCAAGTTGTCCGATGAAGAATCAGGGAGTGAACTGATCAGGTATCTGAACAGTAGATCTACCATCAACCATTTTGTTGAAGTTATCCCTACAGCCAGTGATATTTTTATTCAAGCCGTTAAACAGCACAGTGCATGAAAAAGTTAATGTTAATTATACAACGTGAATTTCTGGCAAAAGTTAGAAATAGATCTTTTATTGTGATGACCTTTTTAAGTCCATTGGTCATGATAGGAATGATCTTATTGGTGGCTTTTTTATCTAAAAGCAGTCTGGAAAAAAGAAGTGTTGTGGCTTATGTTGATGAGTCTGAATTATTTACTGAGGAAGATTTTGCGGGTAAATCGATTGACTTTATGGATCTATCTGAAGTAGGCATAGAAAAGGCCAAGATCATTGTCATGGAAGCTGATCAGGATGGTTTGCTCTATATACCCCAAAGAGATAGTCTGGATCAATTGGCTGCTTCCATACAATTTTTCTCTAAAGAAACACCGGGTATGGTCTTGATAGGAGATCTGGAAAACACCATCGAGCGCAAGCTTGAAAAACAAAAGATGGAACAGTTGGGGATAGATCTCGAGAAATTAGACCAAGCGAATATAAATGTAGATATCAGCATGTCAAATTTTACCGGAGAGCGTTCTTCCAAAATGATCAACGGAATCAAAGTAGCGATGGGTATGGGTGCCGGTTATCTGATCATGATGTTTATTATCATTTATGGCGCTATGGTGATGCGCAGTGTGATCGAAGAAAAGACCAGCAGAATTGTTGAAGTGATCATTTCTTCGGTAAAGCCATTTCAGTTAATGCTAGGTAAAGTACTGGGTACGGCAGGTGCAGGCTTGCTGCAGTTTTTGATATGGGCCGTTATTTTAATTGTGCTATTTTTCGGTTTGAGTTTCTTCTTTGGGGTAGATCTGGGAGGAATGAATCAGGCTCAGATGACAGCAGAGCAAATGGAAGTTTTACAGCAAAATGACTTTCAATTTGCCTTTGAGGAAGTCATGAAGTTGCCCATTATCAGCATGTTCTTTTGGTTCGTTCTATTCTTTTTGGGAGGATATTTATTGTATAGTTCTTTGTATGCGGCAATAGGATCGGCGGTTGATAATGAAACAGATACACAACAATTTATGATGCCTGTGATCATGCCTTTGATGATCGGTGTGTATGTAGGATTTGCAACGGTGATCAATGATCCGCATGGCACCATCGCTACGATCTTTTCGTATATACCCTTTACTTCGCCCATCGTCATGTTGATGAGAATTCCTTTCGGAGTGCCATGGTGGGAGGTAGTCGTTTCCCTGGTGATCTTATATGCCACTTTTTTTGTGGTCATTTGGGTAGCTGCAAAAATTTACCGGGTAGGTATTTTGATGTACGGTAAAAAGGCGAGTTATAAAGAGCTTTGGAAATGGATCAGGTATCAGGGGTAAAGCACCAAAGGACAAAGGATAAGGGATAAAGGATAAAGGATAAAGGATAAAGGATAAGGGATAAAGGATAAGGGATAAAGGATAAGGAAAGGATAAAGGATAAAGGATAAAGGATAAAGGATAAGGGATAAAGGATAAGGGATAAGGGATAAAGGATAAGGGATAAAGGATAAGGGATAAAGGATAAGGGATAAAGGATAAAGTTCAAAGTAAAAAAGGATAAAGGATAAAGTAAAAAAGGATAAAGTAAAAAAATAGTGGGTTTTAGCATCTAGGGATTTTGTGTAGATAATTATTTACGAGATTTGCTAGCTATAGCGCCAAGAATATTTTTCAATTCTTCAGATTCAGAAATAAGGGCTTCAAAATCCAAAGCCTTTTCACTAGAAATTTCTTTTAACAAACGAAGCCAATAGTTTGTTTCTCTCATTTCCTTTAATGCGATCCTTACTTTATGAGAAAAGTCGGCTCTTGAACCGGCACCCTGGGATTCCTCGTAATTTGCTCCAGAAGAAGTAGCTGATCGTATGAGTTGATATTTAATAACATTATACTCAACTGAATTGCTGAAATTACGGGATAGTTTTAAAATATTTACCACGAATTCAAATATTCTTGGCCTCAGCTTTCTTTGCATAAACAGGTAACATTTTTTTATTTATGCACTTTATGTTGTTGAAGTAAGCATTTAAAGGAAAAAAAGTTAAAGTTGATCCACTTTACTTTTTAAAAGCAGTAACTTTATCCTTTGCTGTACTTTATCCTTTAAAATTTATTTTTGTTCGATATAAACCAATCCAACCATACATGTCCAAAATTCTTATCGTAGAAGACGAAGCAGCCATCAGAAGAGTATTGACCAAGATCATTTCCAATGAATACAAAGATTATCAGATCGAAGAGGCTGAAGATGGGGCTATTGGTTACCATATGATCGAAAAGACGGATTATGATCTGGTCTTGTGCGACATTAAAATGCCCAAAATGGATGGGGTAGAAGTACTCGAGAAGGCCATGAAGATCAAACCGGAAACGCCATTTATCATGATCTCCGGTCATGGAGAATTAGAAACTGCGGTCGACAGTATGCGACTGGGTGCTTATGATTATATATCCAAACCACCTGATTTGAATCGCTTGCTCAACGCCATCAGAAATGCACTGGACAAAAAGCAGTTGGTTACTGAAAACAAGATCCTCAAAAGCAAGATCCATAAGCATACCGAAATGATCGGGGAGAGCAAGGCTATCCTTAAAATAAAAAACATCATCGACAAAGTGGCGCCAACCGAAGCCAGGGTATTGATCACCGGACCCAATGGCAGTGGGAAAGAGTTGGTAGCGCATGCCCTGCATGCACAAAGTCAACGTGCCAACGGACCCATGATCGAAGTGAACTGTGCGGCGATTCCTTCAGAATTAATTGAAAGTGAATTGTTTGGTCATATGAAAGGATCTTTTACCGGTGCAAATAAAGACAGGGCCGGGAAGTTTGAAGCTGCCAACGGAGGAACTATATTTTTAGATGAAGTTGGTGATATGAGTTTATCTGCTCAGGCCAAAGTATTGAGGGTGCTGCAGGAAAACAAAATTACCCGTGTAGGGAGCGATAAAGATATTCAGGTAGATGTGCGCGTAATTGCCGCAACGAATAAGAACTTACAAAAGGAGATCGACAAAGGAAGGTTCAGAGAAGATCTGTACCACCGTTTGGCAGTGATATTGATCGAAGTTCCCTCTTTGAACGAAAGGCCGGAAGACATTTCTCTTTTGATCGATTATTTTGTGGAGCGCATCTCTGAAGAGCAGGGAAGCATACAAAAACAATTCAGTAATGAAGCCATTGAACTGCTGAAGAATTATAACTGGACAGGAAACATCAGGGAATTGAGGAATGTGGTGGAACGATTGATGATCCTGGGAGGAAAAGTGATCTCTGCGGAGGATGTTCAGTTGTTTGCGAGCAAGTAAGGTTTTAGTAGTTGAGTATTGAGTATTGAGATTTTAGATATTGAGATTTTAGATATGAGATATGAGAAATAGTGTCTCGATGCCTAAATAACGTTGACCGTTTTTACTTTCTGCTAGCGGTAGTTATGAATTGTTGAGATTATGAATGTGATAGAGTCCGATGAATCTTTATAAGATTTGACAAAAGCCTTGTCCCGAGTGCTCGGGATTGATTCGTTTTTGGATCAAGCCAACTGCGAAGCCTGCCGGCGGAAGGCATGAATCACGAACTCAAAAACAAGTAAATATTAAGTGAGTAAAAATGAATAAAGATCAATTTCCGACTAACAGGAGGAAATCAAAATCATTTGCTATAAAAACCTCCCTGGGATTCGGTTGGCACGGACAAAGTTTACTCAACTTTTTTTCTTAATTTTCTGTTTTAATAATCATCCAAATCATATTATCATGGCCAACCCCTATCAAGTGAACCAAAGCGTAAGTCTATCCCATTTGAAAACCAGAGAAGTGATTGCTGATGCCGAGAACAAGCTCAAAAAGGTGAGAAAGAAGATCGCTAAGATCCAGAACACCATGTATGCACACAACAAATACAGTGTGCTGATCTGTTTTCAAGGGATGGATACGGCAGGGAAAGATAGTCTGATCAGGGAAGTTTTTAAAAGTTTTAATACAAGGGGCATCATTGTTCATAGTTTTAAACAACCCACCGCACAAGAAAAGGAGCACGACTTTATGTGGAGACATTATCTCGCACTTCCTGACAGGGGGAACATTCGGGATCTTTAACCGTACCCACTACGAAAACGTTTTGGTAACCCGGGTACATCCCAATTATATTTTAGGAGAGAACATTCCGGGAATAGAGGAAGTGGGTCAAGTGGATGATGCCTTTTTTCATCGGCGAATGGAACATATCAATCATTTCGAGAAACATTGGAGTGACAATGGCATGATCATCCTTAAATTTTATTTGCATCTGTCCAAAAAGGAGCAACGCAATCGCTTGTTAAGGCGTATTGATCTGCAGGAAAAGAACTGGAAGTTCAGTGCGGGAGATATGGATGAAAGACAGTTATGGGATCGGTATATGGCTTGTTATGAGGATATGTTAGGTCGCACTTCTAAAAAGAATGCCCCCTGGTTCGTCATTCCGGCGGATGACAAAGATTCGTGCAGGTTAATTGTGGCGAAGACTATTTTGGAAACCCTTGAAAAATATACGGATATCAAAGAACCTGAGTTGGATGAAAAGACATTGGCTCATTTAGAAGAATATAAGAGGCGGTTGAGCAGGGAAGAGTAGTTAGAATTGAGTATTGAGTATTGAGTATTTAGATATTGAGATATTAGATATGAGATATGAGAAAACTTTATCCTTTATAAATTATCCTTTTTTCCTTCCTGCTAACGGCAGTGATGAGTGATGAATTATAAGGTTCAATAAAAAAACTTTATCCTTTATAAATTATCCTTTTTCCTTCCTGCCACCGGCAGTGGTGAGTGATGAATTATGAAGTAATAGTAAAGAATTGGATATTGGAAAAATTGTGATATACCAGATTGTTGGGTCAGGATAAGCGCGGAAAGTGTGAAGTGAGAAGTATGAAGTGAGAAGTTTGAAGTTCTTGATGCCTTTATAAATTGTCCGTTTTTACTTCCTGTCACTTGAGTATATAGTAGAGTGATGAATTGATGAAATTGAACAAGTAGTTAGTATTGAGATTTTAGATATGATATTTGAGTGACGATGATAAAGCTTGAGTGTCTCGATGGTAAATAACCTTGACCCGTTTTTAACTTTTTATCACTTTTTGAGATTGATATAGAGAGCCAAAGGATAGGTATTAGATTCGTAGTGCAGATTGATATTCATGCTGACTTGAGGTGAATTTTATTTCGCCATTTGATTGTTGGATCAAGCCAACTGCGAAGCACATCACGAACTCAAAAACAAGTAAATATTAAGTGAGTAAAAATGAATAAGATCAATTTCCGACTAACAGGAGGAAATCAAAATCATTTGCTAAAAAACCTCCCTGGGCGGTTGGCACGGATAAAGTTTAAACCCTGCCCGCTAGCCTAGAGCTAGTAAATCGGTAGGCAGTAATAAGGGACGAAGGGAAAAGGACTAAGTTTAACAAATAATAAGTTAGTACTGTAAATAAAGACTATTATAACAGTTTAATTTGATCAAATTTGAACAAGCTCAGCAGCAATTTTTGGAATTAGTTTTTCATACATATCCATACACTATCCATACACTATCCATACCTTATCTATGCTTTATCTATACACCATCTAAAATGGGTGAAATTGGGCTGTTTTTTATTTGGATGGTCTTGTTAATTTCTCGACTTTTGTTTTTGGTGAA
>CAWIJU010000004.1:0-906910 GCA_963836505.1 uncultured Flavobacteriaceae bacterium | reverse complement strand
CGCGTCTCCGCCTTCATCGGCGAGCGTCGGGACTGGATCGTCGCCGAAGGCGGCGAGTCGAAGGTGACTGCGATCCGCGGCAGTGCCAGGTTACTCACCATAAAGCTGGCCGAGAGGTCAGGAGTAGATCCAGATCCCGACCTCGAATTGGAGTTCCCGCCAAAGCTGACGCCCAGCGCAAAGATATCGGCCACCAGGCTGTCCAAGTTTGCCGACTTTCTCGATCAGCTCCAGAACTGGTTCTCTTCACAGAACGATGTCAAGTTTCCGGAAGGCAGCAAAGAGTCGGTGCAAGAGATGCATTGCGCGCTCGCTCACGTGTGCGCTGCCGTCGAAAGCCTTTTGACCCGCATGAAGACACCGAACGCTCTACCGCCGACGGCCGAGAACCTGAGCGGCGGTATCGATGACCTGCCGGTGCTCGAGGTGGATTCCAACGCCCGGCTGATCCTCGAGAATAGCGACCTCGAACCGTTGGTCCAGAACGTTCAGGGAGTCACCGAACTCACGATCGCAGCCAAGGAGACACTCGACGAGTTTTTGGCCATACAAAACATCACAATCGAAGGCCGAGACCTTCGAAAGCTTCACGACAGGATGCTGAAATGGATCGAGGGATTGCCGCTCGGCCAGGTACTGGTCATCAAGCTCTCCGGACTCTCGGGCAAACCCAATGCCTACTCCTCGTATCAGCCCAAAGGTGGTATTCCCATGAACCATGAGGAAAAGGGCTCCTGACCCTATGGCGTCACCGCTGACCCTCCTCGTCAACCGCCTCCTACCACGGATGCGCTATCCCTATCTCTTCCTGTTCCTCGGGGCCCTGTTTCTGGTCGACCTCGTTATCCCGGACCCGATCCCACTCGTCGATGAGATCCTGCTCGCAGTCCTCACCTTCATTGCCGCCACCTTTACGATCCGTCGGGAGGAGGACCCCGAACCGCGGGATATCACTCCACCGGAAAAGGACCCACGAGCACTCAGTTCGGGGGAGGATTCGCAGCCCAGGGGCGACGGGTAGGGTCACCCTCCTCGACCAACCGCAGGGAAGAAATCAGCAGTTGAGAACCGGATGGTTCGAGGTCTGCCCGGATGCGAATTACGAACGGCCCGCGGCGGCCGTGGAGCGGAATCCGGATGCGTCCGGAGTTTTTTTCGTCTGATCTCATGGTCGCTCTCATCACGTCATCAAAGCCGCCGTTCTCCATCTGCTCTACCACCACTTCGGCGCGGCCGGCACCGGCAGGAAAACGGAAGCGCATCTGGAGAGCATCAGTCCGGTCGTCCAGAACAACGGGCATTTCCAGAATCCCCGATTGTCGGATGGTGACCCGTTCGGCGCCGAGGTCGACAGAAACCGGACGCGGGCCATCGAGGACTTCAACGTCGACACTGGCGTCAAGAAACCAACCGAGCTTGCGGATGAGCAGCGCACGCCGAGGCCTGGCGGTCGGATCCCGGTCCGGGAATCGGAAGTCGACCCGGTTCGACCCGGACCGAACAACTCCTTCCGGGAGGACAATTCGATATTGATCCCACTCCGAAGCAAGCTCGATTGAACCGCAGTCGATTCCGTTAATCTTCAGGTGAACGGTACGTACTGGACTTTTGCCGCTCGCCGGCAGGCACTCCAGAATCAGCACGCGATGACCGCCGGCCGCGAGCTCGAGCCGGAAGTCGGCGGCGGCGCCTCTCGCCCAGACACCTTGAGACTTGGGAGCGGACCACTGACCTCGCGCTACCTCCGGAATCGGCAGAATCTCGACCGCCGGGTCTCCACTATCCGCCCGAAAATCGATCACCGGCTCCAAGACTTCAAAGCGGGGATTCGCCGCCCCCGCGATCTGCGGTGGTGGCGGCGGCTCCTCCGTCAGCTTCTGAACCAGGTCGGCAACCGCCACTGCGATGAAGAGGAAAATCAAGATCAGAGGCAGTGGCCGGAAAAGTCGACTGTAATCCATCAATATTTCGAAAACGCCAGATCATCTGCAGCCGTCAAAACCTCTAGAAGGTCGGCCACCCGGAATCCCGAAGCTTCCGCCGCCAATGCCAGGGCTTCCCAAACGGCGGCTGTTGCAGCGACAGTCGCCGGCGCATCCTCGCTGTCCTCGACGATTCCATCCGAGACCCATCCCAGGATCATCCATCTCAGCAGCTCTTCGAATGCTTCGCGCTGGAACCACAGGACGTCGGCGTGGCTGTTGACCCTCAAAAATTCCTGGCCCTTTTCGTCTCCGACTATCTCGGTCAATGCCGGTCCAATGCCTTCCAACCCCTTAACCTTCGATCTCCAACTGACGGTTTGGTTCATCAGGTCCACGGCAAGGGCGGCTCGCCGCCCGTCGTCCTCGGAGCGACCGAGAGCGATGACGAGATCGACGAGGGCCGAACCCAGATACCACTCGGTGAACCGCTCGCGAGTCATTTCCTGACGATCATCACGACGACCGACCTCGCCAAGATGGCGAACGAGCACCCAGGTAACCAGAGTCATCCAGGCGACAGGGTCGTCAAGGGCGTGCGTGAGTTCAACTTCCCAGCCTTCCTCCTCGTCGCGACCCTTCTCAATTCTCCCCACATGCTGCGCCAATTCGAGTACGGCTTCGATCTCGGTGAGAATTCGGCTCTCGATCTGCGCAACGCTCCTCTCGCCCTCGAATCTCGTCGCCGACAGAGCCGCCTCGAGCAACGCTTCGACCTCGGTGCGCGCAAGCTCGAGAAGCTCGACGACAGCCCCGTCCCGATCATCATCCGAGGCCAGACGTTTGGCGATTTCCGGGGAAAGCATTCGCCTGAAGGGTTTCAAAAGCTCTCTCATGTGCCACTGACCGAGGGCGTCGTCGACGCTGCGGACTCCTTGACCGTCAAGATGAGCGGCAAGCTCGTGCCACGGGTGGTCCTCATCCTCGACCGTTTCGCGGAATTCTTGAAAGCAATGGAGACGGTAGCCGTCGAGATCGAAGAAAAATCCACCCGACCGCAGCTCACGGCACGATCTCAGATACTCCAGACCCGACACCGAGTCGCGGTAGACCACCCACAGACCGTCGCCCTCGGGCAGTTCGAGGCCATCGCCAAGGGTTGTCCGAACCAGGTTCTTCTTATCGCCTCTCGTACCCTCCGCAACGGCCGTCGAAAGCTGAAGTCGGCCCCGCGTTTCCGCATATCGGTTGTGGAAGACAACCAGACTGCGCTCACCGTCAATAACGTTGGAATAGGCGAAGACATTTTCATCTACCGACCCGTCGTCGGCTTCGAAGTCATAGAGCAGAAAGCGATCGACCTCGGCAAAGAACCGGCGCCGCCGCAAAAGCGGGAAGAGCTGCAACTCGTGCCGCCAGACCAGTCCCTCGTTCGGCGCCTCGTCCCAGCGTGGGCGCCGAAACTCCATGCCGTACTTCTCCTCCAGCCCTTCGATCTGGCCGTGACCAAACATCGGCAGCCCGGGCATGGTCGCCATCAGTGTCGCCACCCCGAAGTACTTGTCACCGGTGCCAAACTGATCGACAGCGGTCCGTTCATCAGGGTTCGACATGAAGTTGACGTAGCGCTTGAGGATCTGTGGATCAAATTCGAGGGTCGACCGGATCAGCTGCCGATACTCGGCATTGCGCTCATCACGGAGCATGTTCATGAAGGCCGAATTGTAGACCCGGTGCATTCCGAGGGTGCGCACGAAGTACCCTTCGAGCAACCAGAACGCCTCTGCAAGTAAAAGGGTATCCGGCGCTTCCTCGGCCACGCGGTCGACCACCTCGCGCCAGAACTCGCGCGGCATCGCACGGTCGAAGTCGGCACGGCTCATCGAGTACTCGGCCCGAGACGGCACCGCGCCGGCAGCCCCCGGTTCTGGAAACCACAGCCGGTGGTAGTGCTGGCGCGCCAGGGTCATTGCCGCGTCAAAGCGAATCACGGGCGATCGCCGTGCGACCGCGAGGATGGTCTGAATGACCGCCTCTCGCACCTCAGGGTTGAGGTAGTCGAGTTGGGCGGTATCGTTCCACGGCATCGAGGTCCCGTCGTTGCCGTGATAGACGAATCGCTCGTCGCCAGTTTCTCGATCCACTCGTTTGAAGACCACCGCCGCATCGGAACGGTCCCAATAATGGTCCTCGATAAAGATCCCGACTCTGGAATCGTCCGAGAGATCAGGGCCGTCGAAACTATAAGCCGGGTAAGGAGAGTGGCCGAGCGAAAGGAACCAGTCCGGGTGTTCTATCACCCATCGCGAATCGATGCCCATGTGGTTGGGCACCATGTCGGTTGAGAGCCGAATTCCATAATTCCACGCCCGTCCGCGCAGATCTTCGTAGGCGCTCTCGCCACCGAGGGCGTCCGCAATGCGGTAGTCCTCGAGCGAGTAAGCGGATGCAACCGCTTCCTCATCGCCCATTCTCTTCTTGATCTGCTCCGAAGCTCGGCTCCGCTCCCAGACACCGATCAGCCAGAGGCCGGTGAGACCCCAACTCGCTAATCGTTCGAGTTCCTCGTCTGGAATGCCATCGAGAGTCGATATCTCGAAACCGTGCCTTTTGCTGAGCTGGGCCAACCAAACGTGGGCGTTTTTTGCCAGCAACACCAGCTGCGGCATCCAATCGCGATCGGCAGAGTAGCGTTCACCGGTTTCGGCGAGGACCCGGTAGTCGGGTGGTTCGATCGGCCCGGGTCCGGCCGGGAACCAGGCCCGATTTTCCTCGGCTAGAAAATCGAGCCCACCGAGGACCCGATGGAGGTCGGGACCGAGGAGCTCCGCCCACGTGGTACGAATGAACTCGAGCTGTCCCTGCAGCGAGTCCGGCGCAGCTCGCACCGGAGCCAATAATCGATCGAGGAGGCTACTGCAGGCCGGGCCGGACGTCTCGGAGGAGGCAAGGAAACTCTCGATTCGGCGTACCGCAGACCCGTACGCAGTTGTTTGCCGAAGATTGTCGTCATCGAAGAGCTCGCGGAAGGGCTCGAAGGCCGGGTTGCGGTTGGCAAGCCACACCAGAACCAGCTCCTCGAGAGCGGCTTCACGATGACCCTCGCCATCAGTCTCGCCGGCGAGGTACTCCTCTTCCGTGACCTCACCTTTGAAGACGGCAGTTGGAGGAAACTCATCGACGAAGGCCAGCAAAAGCTCATCGAGCGGGCCCTGGCCAATCTCTTCTCCGAGAAGGGCTATTGCGTCTGCCCACAATTGCGGAGCGCTCTCACGGCGGTGGCGCGCCACCACAAGGTGGAGTGCCTCGTCGATCAGACCGAGAGCATAGATATCGCTCGCGCTCACCGCCCGCTCTGCTGGCCGATGCTCGTTCAAACGGTGGGCAAACGTCCTCGCCGCGTGAAAGTCCGCAAAGACCACGTTGCCGGAAATTGTGAAAAGGCTTTCGTCCAACCCATAGGCTTCGCGCACACCGCGCGAGACGTGAAATTCGCGCGGTGCAAAATCGCGGGGTGGGGTTCTTTTCACAGTCATCTCAAAATCCGCGGCCATCATACAGAGGCGCAGTCCGAAGGGCTTTACGGCTATACGGAATACGGCTATACGGGCCGCTCAACCACCCGGCAGATTCGAGGTTGTGGATTGTTGGTGCATCGCGCCGTTTGGCCGCATAGCCGTATTGCCGTGAGACTGTTTTCCCTCCGCAGTGGCAATGAGTCAATCAACAGCGTCCCTGATCTCGAAGGTCATTGGGCAATGATCCGACACATCCCAAAATGTCCCGTCTTCCTCACCGACCGCGAAATGAGTTCGGAGCATTGCCACCGCGAGCAATGGAGCCAGGCCTCGAGCGGACTGGAGATCGCGCCAGGTCCGAACCCGCCGATAAAGGCGTGGTCGAGGAGCGACGGCACGCTGGACTCCGTCCCTTTCCCCTCCACCCTCCCAGTACGAGGTGCAGCCGAGCGGGTTGTGGAGCCGTTCGAGCCCGACATCCCCGAGGATCGCATCTACGGATTGCAGCTCGCCCTCGAGACCGCCACGTGGCGAACCAGTGGTGTTGAAGTCGCCAAGCACGATGACGTCCGGATCACCTGTCTCTTCGATCCGAGTCTTGATCCACGACGCCAGCTCCCGGTTCTGGCGCCGCCGGTCCGCAAAGTTCTGCGGCCCCGACTCCAGATGCACGACCACCACGGTGAAATCAACGCCGCCCGCCCGAAGGCTGCGAAAATATCCAGCGAAAGCTGGCCGCATCCCAAGCTCGAGCACGAGCTCATCGATCTCTATCGGTTGCCCGACGAGCTCGAGCTTGGAGTTGTCCCATGCGATTGCGAGATGTTGGCCGTGTCGGCCGCCTACTCGACGAGTACCTGACATCCATCGACCGCTCGCCGCAGGCACGCCGGAGAATCGGCTGAAAGCGTCGAATGTCATTGACCTCCTGCAGGCCATATAGATCTGCATCCAGCCCACCGAAAGCGGTTTCAAAATCGCAGATATTGGTTCGACGTGAATAGCCGAGGTCGTCCTCCTGTGGACGCTCGTCGAGCGGAAAGTTGCGGACGTTCCACGACGCGATGCGAAGACTTCCCTCGTCCGGCGGTCCGGCCGGTAACTCTTCTGATGCCACCGAAGGACCCGGGAAACCCAGCACACCGCATTTGGTCCCGCAAAACCAACGCGGCAATTGCAATGACGAGGATGGCGATGACGACTGAGACGACAAAGGACCTCGAATGATTCGGCATGGACGGCAGTGTCGCCTGCCCGCCGCGACTTCGCAAGTCGCGGTCAACGGCGGGCCGCCGCCCCGCACATCATCGCCCTGCAGAATTCAACGAAGTGACACCGGCGGGAGTACAGAAATTCGCGTTTGTACGAGTTTGATTTGTTGGATGCGTGCAATTTAGAGATCTGAAATAGAAACCGTTATCGACGATTCACCCTGCATCTGACGTGAAATTCGATCGATATTGAGACGACGTCTTGAAGAAAATCAATTGCATACATCCTCTCTGAAGAAAATTCTTTTATTTACAATCTTTAACGCATATGCATATTTGTTTAGTCTTACAAATGAGTTGACAACGAAACGAGATCGGTCCATTCTAGTCCGGTCATGGAAGTGTCACGTTGTCGGCTTGAGATGTTGATGCGAGATCGAGACGGCGCCAGAGGCCCATCTTCTCACGACAATTCATCCCAACGGCGACATCGATCGATCATTCATAGCTACGGAAAATGTGTATTGGGGGCGCCGGCCGGCCGGTTCCTCTGCGCGAATCGCGCCGAGTCAAAGCAAGGAGGCAGGAAGATGATCACGTTCGCAAAGACCCTGGTGATTTTGGCGACCGCAGGAGTCACGGCCATGCCGATGGACAAGGCACCCGACAAGGTCGGGGCATCCTCCACGGTCGAGACCAAGTCGGCGGTCAGGGCGCCGGCGCCGGTCAGAGGACCCGTCGGCCAGATTGGTCCCCAGCCATGCCGACCAGGATGTGCAGTACACCAAGCACCAGAAAGAGTTCTACATGACCGACGACGAGAAGTCGTGGGCTCGTCCGGGCATGACGGTCGAGATCGTCGACGTCGAGATCCCGGCCGACCGCTATCCGGTGGTCGAGCTGATGTACTACGACGACCTCGGTCAGCCGCTTGACCGGGCGGGTATCGAGACGCCGGGCACGATCAGCTTCAGCTTCGTCTTCGCCTGGTATGACGGCGCCCTCAACCAGTACACGGCCTATACCGTCCGGCCCGCCGGAGACTACGAGCAGGCGACATCCGACTCCGGTGGAAGCTGGGAGGACGTGACGATCGGTCATTCGTTCTACACCTTCGGCACGCAGCTGCCCGAGGGTTATGACATGACCAAGACCCACACGATGTACACCTATGCCACGCGCAACACCGAGGAGCATCCTCGGCAAGACCTACTACTCGGATCCCACCTACGACTTCCGTCCCGACGGTGTAGAGGCGACCGAGATCAGTGGGGCTCGATGCTCGAGTCGACCTGCAACAGCTGCCACCACGATCTCGCCCTCCACGGCAGCCGCCGCCGCGCCCTCAAGGGCTGCATGATGTGCCACAGCCCGCAGTCGACCGATCCCGAAAGCGGCAACACGGTCAACATGAAGGAGATGGCCCACAAGATCCACATGGGCGCCAATCTGCCGAGCGTACAAGCCGGGATTCCCCTACCAGATCATCGGCTATCGCGGTTCGGTTCACGACTACTCCGAGGTCATCTTTCCCGCAGGACATCCGCAACTGCACGACCTGCCACAGGGATGACGCTCCCAAGGGCTATCCGTTACATGACGGCGCCCACGCGGCCGCCTGCGGCAGTTGCCACGACAACATCGACTGGGAGACCGGCGAAGGCCATCCGGTGCCGCAGTTCGACGATGAGCCTGTGCGCCAACTGCCACCTCCCCGAGGGTGAGCACGAGTTCGACATCTCGGTCATCGGGTGCGCACACCATCCCGACCAAGTCGACCCAGCTGGCCGGTCTGAACATGGACATCACCGACGTCACCAATGCCGCGCCTGGCGGGATGCCGACGGTGTACTTCACGCTCAAGAACGACGACGGTTCGATGGTCGACGACGATCTCCGGTCTGCGCACCCTCACTCTCAGGGCCGCCGGTCCGCAGGGTCAGACCATCGATTACACGGTCGACATCTCCCAGGACGCTCGCGACGCGACGACCTCGGGTGACGAGTACATGGCGACCTTTGAAACGCCGCTCCCCGAGGACGCGACCGGCACCTGGACCTTCACCGCCGATGTCCGCCGCGCCAGCGTCATTGACGACGGATCAGATCGAAGGCCTCGACGTCACCGAGGGCGCCTTCAACCCGATCTTCTATGCGACCGTGACCGACGCCGAGGTCGATGGACGGCGGAGGTCGTGTCGATGGAGAAGTGCAACACCTGCCACGACACGCTCGCGCTCCACGGCGGGCAGCGATTCAACGTCCAGGAATGCCTCATCTGCCACCGCCCGAACAACAACGACCACGAGGTCCGGCCCGAAGAAGAAGGACCGGCGGAGTCGATCGACATGCGCTGGATGATCCATCGCATCCACACCGGCGCACCTGCTCGAGAACGACTTCACGGTCTATGGCTACCGCAGCTCGGTCCACAACTACAACGACGTGGTCTACCCGGGCGACCTTCGCAACTGCGTGGCGTGCCACGATTCGGGTACCTACGGGGTGCCGGCGCCGGAGGGCTCTGCCGAAGTGGAGACCCTGCGCAGCTACTACACGCCCACTGCAGCCGGCAGCCGCCGCCTGTCTGGCGTGCCACAGCAGCGTCGATGCCGCCGCTCACGCCTATGTGAACACGGCTCCCTTCGGCGAATCCTGTGCTTCGTGCCACGGCGACGACCGGACCTACTCGGTCGACGCGGTTCACGCACACTAACGAATGATGAAATCAACGACCCCCGGCTCCGGCCGGGGGTCGCAGCGTAGCGCGAAAGGTGGGTCGGGCATGAGACAGATGATTCGACTACTGAGCTATGGCGCCCTGCTCATGTTGCTTGGGGGTGCGGTAGCGGCACAGGCGGCTGACGACGACCGCGAGGCGTCGGAGATGTGCGCCGTGTGCCACGACACCGTGGCCGCCGAGTTCGACATGACGGTGCACGCCCCCAACCGAGCCGGCGCACCGTCCTGCGTCACCTGCCACGGTGACGGCGCCGAGCATATGGAGAACGACGGAGACCCGACGATGATCGAGATCCCCCGCGGATCTTCGGTCGACACGACGTGCTCCAGTGTCACGGAACTATCAACACGATGTTTTCGAGTCGCTCGGCCCATGCCGATAGCGGGGTTCACTGCGATTCGTGCCACTCGGTCCATTCGACGGACCGGGCGCAGCCGATGCAGCTCGCCAAGGCGGCCAATCTGCTGTGCGCGGACTGCCACCCGTCTCGAGACCGGCTCCTTCAAGAAGCCGTTCGGCCATGACCTCGATCGTGGGGGGCTCCAGTGCGTTTCCTGCCACAACCCCCACGGCGGCCAGGGCGAACAGAGCCTCAAGGTGGATCGTTCGGGAGATGTGGTCTGCGTTTCCTGCCACGCCGAGAAGCGGGGGCCGTTCGTCTTCCCCCACGTGACTGACGTCGCCGGCACCTGCTTGAGCTGCCACGAGCCGCACGGCTCGACCAACCCCATGGCCCTCAAGAGGGCCCGGGTCGATCAGCTCTGCCTCGAGTGCCACAGCGTCTTTGACGGCAGCACCCTCGGGTCGCAGCCGCCGTCGTTCCACGACCTCCGCAGCCCGAGATACCAAAACTGTACGACCTGCCACGTGACGGTGCACGGTTCGAACACCTCACCGTTGTTGTTGAAGTAGGAGGTGAGACGATGAAAACACTCCGTCTTTCGATCGCCGCCATCTTCATCCTCGCCGCCAGCTCGATGGCCGTCGCCCAGTCGACCTCGTTCGACATCGAGCTCGGCTATCAGAGTGTCGACGTCAACGGCAACGAGGATATGTTCAAGACCCAGATCAACCAGGACAGCGGTTTTGTCCTCCGCAACCTCTCGATCAATTTCATCGACCCCTCCGGAGAGTCCGGTTTTGCGGATCGCCTTCGGGTCGACGCCTCCGGATTCGGCGGCAACCCCGCCGGACGCCTGCGCCTCGACATGGGGAAAGGTCAAACCTATCGACTGCGGCTCTTCTACCAGGAGTTCAAGACCTACAGCGCGCTTCCGGCTTATGCCAACCCGATGATCGATGACGGCGTGGTTCCGGGACAGCACACGTGGGACCGCACCCGCAACGTCCTCGACATCCAGCTCGAGTTCCCGATCTGGAAAGCGGTCACTCCGATCATCGGCTACCGGTGGAACCGCTACGAGGGCCCGGGCCAGACCACCTACAGCGTCGGCAACGACGAGTTCCGGCTCGCCTCGGATCTCGAGCAGACCGAGTCGGAGTTCTACGTCGGTTTGAACTTCGCCACGAAGTCCGTTTTTGGAACCTTCATCCAGGGTTGGCGCGATTTCGACGGCACCGACCGCCAGACACTCGCGCCCGGTGAAGGCGTCGGCAACAACCCCGGCACGACCCTCGGCCAGGAAGTCGAGCTCGACTCCTTCGACCGAACCACCAGGACCTCGGCCAAAACCCCGGTCACGACCTTTCACATCACGGCCCGCGCCAGTGACCAGGTCCGCCTCATCGGTTCGTATGTTCGCGCCGACAATGAGGGCGACACCTCGATGAATGAGATGCTCTCCGGCAGCCTGGTCTCCTTCCAGTTCTCGAGGTTCTTCCAGGGGCTCGACCAGACCATCGAGAGCCGCACCGAGAATCCGTACTCCCGCGGTGAAGTTCGATTCGAGTTCGATCTCAGCCAGAAACTCGGCTTCAAGGTCGGCTACCAGTTCCGCGAACGCGAACTCGAGGGCTGGGCGATGGTCTCGAGCCTGTTCATGGACACCTTGAACTTCAGCGGCTTCGATCCTCGCGACATCCAGGTCATTGGCCGAATCGCAGTCGGGATACGAGCGACAGGACAAGATCGCAAATGTCCGCCTCGACGCTCGTGACCTCGGCGTGTTCTCCCTGTGGGCAGAGTTCTCGATCAACAATCAGAGTCTCGACGTTTCGCAGGACGTCGCTCAGATCGTGCTTCCCGGCGGCCAGGAGGGTGACTTCGACCGCCGGATCGAGAATTTTGAAGTCGGCGCGATGGTCGACCTCGGAAAAGCGAAGATCCTGCTCGACATCGGCTGGCCAAGACGCCGACGAGATCATCATGCGCACCGATTTCAACGATCGCACCCGCCTCCGCGGTCGGGTCGATTGGTCGATCAGCAGAGTATTCAGGGTCCTCGCACCGCCGAGTCGATCGACACCGACAACAAATCGTCAGACGTCGGGTACGAGGCCGAGACCCAGCACTACGCCCTCGACCTCGATATCACCCCAACCGAGAACCTCATGCTTCGGCGTTGGCCTGGGACTCCTACCAGACCGACACCGAGATCCCGTACCGGGTCCCCCAGACATCTGGGAACCGGTCGCAGTCGATCTACGCCGAGGATGGCGAACTCCTGACCGGTGACCTGCGGTGGCTGGTTTCCATCCTCACCATCGACGCCGCCTACTCGACCTTCGAGAACGTCGGCAGCTTCCCGTTCCAGATGGATCGTGCCTAGAGTGGGGCAAGTCACCCGGGCACTGCTGTTGATGAACTCAATTATAGTGATCATCCTATCAAAATTGTAGATAATTATTTTGGTTCTACTTTTGATCATGATGGTTTGCACCGATTGATCTTTCCAAAGAAAACAACTGAAATTACGAATGTATTGGCCAATCATACGCCCTTTTATGACACGGTACTGGTACTTGTAAATAGTCCTTATTTTGGCGGAGTAGGATGGTTCGGCAACTTTGCCATGGCCACCTTAGCTCCTGAATCAAATAACCTATCTATCCATGAATTAGGTCATTCCTTTGCCGACCTGGCCGATGAATATTACGCAGGGGACAGGTATGCAATAGAAAAGATCAACATGACTCAGAATAATGATCCGGCCTCGGTCAAATGGAAAAACTGGTACAATTTGAACGGTATTGGGATCTATCAACATGAGGGATCTGGAGAAGCTAGTAATTGGTATAAGCCTCATTTAAATTGTAAAATGACAAGTCTAGATCGAAAATTTTGCAGCGTATGTGCCGAGGGAATTGTTGAACAAATCCATAGCCTCGTTTCACCCATAGACGGATTTTCTCCTTCAGATACCCAGAATCCGGGTGGCGACTTTCCAATGGAATTTAAACTGGAATTACTTGAAAGTAGGCCGAGCTATTTAAACATAGAATGGTTTTTGAACGGCACAACCCTCGATCAACATGATATAGTTCTCGAACTTCAAAAATCGGATCTTATCTCTGGCGAGAATGTATTGTCGGTTCAAGTACATGATAATTCGTATTTATTAAGAGTGGATAATCATGAAAATGTTCATATGGCTGTTGTACAATGGAAGATCAACAGTGCAACTTTAGGGATAGAGGATATAGCAGAACAAAAGGTAGAGATCAAGGTGTTTCCGAATCCTACAGAAGGACTTTTTAAATGTAATATCAAAGCTGACAATGCTATTTCCTATCGCATAAAGTTGTACAGCCTTAATGGAAAGGAGATTTTGTCTAAAAAGCATTTAAAGATAGGCGAGGAAGAGACACTTCATCTTGAGAAATTATTACCGGGAACTTATGTACTATTTTTTGAATTGGATAACGGTGTTGTTTTTTCGAGGAAAGTGATGAAGCAATAGAGCGTTGGAGGATATAAGCATATGCTTGGCTAAAAACAATCCCTTTTAAGTGAATGATTTTTTCTAATTAAGGGCAGAGTACCAATCGTCAAGACGCATTTCTAACCGTTGGATTTCTTTAGAGACCATGGGTGTGCTGTGGGCGATAGGCCACCGCAGGCGATTGATATCCGTTAAAATTTCGTCTATTGATTTCTTTTTTTTGTTGAATTTACCTTCAAATAATTCCCAATTGTGGAAAATGATATTTTTTAATTGAATAAACGAAGTGTAATCTATAAAATGGTCTGAACGTTTAGAATGAGGTGTTTCCATTTCATTTTCCATCATTCTTTCTACGGTTTCTTTAATCGAGAAATGGATGACATTATCCCACCAATTTTCTCCGTATTTCTCTTCCATGACTTCTACAATCATTTTGCGAATAGATCTTTCTAAGGTGTAAAAAAGGGTGTAATAGGAACTCATTTCTATCGCTTCGGATTTGAGCACTTCATCAGAAGTTATATGATCTAAAATTTCCTGTAAAAGTTTTGCAGGCTTTTTATTTGGGGATTTAGATTTGACAACGGATCTTTTGTTTGGATCGGCCTGGACTATTTTTTGGTAATGGTTAAACTCGTCTAAAGAAATGATGTTTTTTTCTAAAAGGTAGTTTAAAAACAAATCTTTGCTAGTAATGACCCATTGACTGCAAACGCGCAAGTCTTTGTTGCGAATGGTGTAATCTTTCTTCCAAAAGCGCACATACTCATCATCCTTCATGATTTGGTTATACTCTTTGCAAAATGGAAAGCCGATATTAAAAGTTCTTTTAGAATATTCTTTGTCCATGAGTCGGAATAATTCATCACGGTCTTTTTTTTCGCAGTATTGGAAGATTTTATCAATTTGAGATCTTACAAATTCTCCTATGAGCATAATTAATATTTTTTGATTGCTTAAAGGTATTGAAATCTCAGAAAATTAGCTTCTCATAAATGGGTGAAAATTAAAGGTGAAAATTTTATGCAGGTTAAGTGCATTGAAGATAGTTTAATAAACATAATTCAATTTTACAGAAAATTCAATTGATTTTACTCAAGGGATTTAATTAAGTCCTTTTGTAATTGTAAGCCTTTTGGGGTTAGTCGGTATTTTTGGTTAGGGCTTGTAGGCTTGTCGGGTATGGTGAGTTCAATAAAGCCACTTTTAATAGCCGGCTTTAAATATATTTCTCTAAAGTATTTTCTGTCTTTTAATTCCAGTTTATCTTGAATTTTGCTCGTTGTTGATTCTTCTGTAAGGGTTATAACCAGACGGGCAGTTGGATCTAAATCGTTCAAATAAGCTTGGGGGGTAGCTTGTGGGGTAGCTTGTCGGGTGCTTGTCTGGTAGCTTGTCGGGTAATTAGTAGGGTGATTATTGGGGTTGATTTAGCTCCGCTGAATTTTCAATTTAGACTACGCCGAATCTTCGATGTCCTCCTGTTAGTCGGAAATTGTTCTTTTACTTTTTTATTCACTTGAATCTATTTGTTTTTGAGTTCATGATATTCTTCTGCCGGTTGGCTGACTCCAAAGTTGTCATTGCCACAAAAAAGTAACAATCCAATACTCGGACTAGTGCTGCATAAATTTTTACGACCAAAATCATCCTCGATCCTAATTTTGAAGAACTCGCTACGCTCAGACAGCTTCAAAATATTAACGGATCTTGCGGTGTTTTGGTGCTCCGTTAAATTTATAAGGCACGGTCTTGAGATTCTTCAATTTATTTGGTTTATCAATCCTTTAAACATTATCCTTTTTACTTTTTCCCTGCCCGCAGGGCACCGTATAACCGCATAACTGTATAACCGCATCACCCATCACTTCCATATCCAATAACCTCAATACTTTTTTCTTTATCCTTTGAACTTTATCCCTGCCACAGGCGCAGACTAGGCCTTGTTAAACCCTTTTATCCTTCGCATCAGACTCAATTCCCACCAAATTAAACATCGCCCTCATTCTCGATCTCACTCGGTTGCCATAGCGATCTTCGAGTTCTTGTGCGTTGAGGTTGGTGGTGGCATGGGTCTTTACTTTGTGGTTGACAAAAAGGTCGTAACGGGATAGCAGCACTTCTCCGATCACGTTGCATTCGGCACCGAAATGTTTTCCGTTGGGTTCTACACCCAGATCGTCAAAACAAAAACTTTTGTGGTTGCCATACTTTTCGATGACAGAAAAACCCTGGTTTGAAAATTCGAAAGCGATGTTGCGGGCAGGGATGAGATCGAATGATTTCTTTTTTGTGGCTGATGGTAGATAACAATTTCATAAAACTGGTTTTTCCGCAACCTACCGGACCGGTGAGCAGGATGCCTTTGTTGAGGTCGAGCTTGAATTGTAGCGCAAAGTTGCTGATCATTCAAAAAATAAGCACAGAGTTGGAGTAACAGGGATTTGTCGGATTCATGGAGGCGTGAAATTTGGGTGAAAAAGACTTTTTCCTTTGCACTCAAAATAAGCCCATAGTTGGTCAAAATCATAGTGAGGTGGTTCTCATTCACTTTGGCCAGGTGAAAGGTTTGTGCGCCTTCTGTGACGGTTTGTAGCGGATGATCCTTCATCAAAGCGGTTCGTTAAAGTTCTTATTTTTACTTGTACGGAGGTTGTCCAATTTTTGACCAGGCCCTTTCTTGGTTTCATTTTCATTAGATCCGGAGCATCCAGGTCTTTGCCGTGGCTTGCCAGTCGGTTATTTTGGCTTTCCCGATCATCCAATCGATCCCTTTGTAGTAATGAAAGAATTTTTTGGCTTCGATGGCCGGCCGGTTCTCTTTTTTAAAAAAAGCAATGACTTCTTCTTCATTTTTTGGCAGTGCTGTTTCCTCTGGTTTATATTGTTTAATAAGTTTATTATTGTTTATTAAAGATACCAGCTCTTGTTCGGCTCTTGTCCCATTTTTGATACGGATCCCGTCTACCTCTTGTTCGGCTCTTGTCCCATTTTTAACCAGGTTAGATTCGTTCAAAAAAATGGCTGTTTCTTCAAAATTGAATAGCTTGACCCTGCTTCCCCGGAAATGATTATGAGAGGGAAGGTATTTGAGATAGGACCAGTAATCCAGTTCCCGGATACATTTGTGGTAAGTACCCTGCGAGCCAATTTTAGAGAGTTGCATGACCTCTCCGCGGTGGATAAAAAAAACGTCTGGAAAGCGATTGAAATTCCACAATTGGAAGAGCGCCATGTACAAACTGATATGGCTGGGATTGAGACGGGCATCTTTGGCAAAGAGCTGAAAGACCCCGTTCAAGTGCTTGATGTAATTGATGTTCTCCATAAATAAAAAGTGAAAACCCTCATGAATCCCCTCAAATTCGATGAGGATTTTCGGAAAAATAATTAGTGATTGATCTTGATCAGTGCCTGGTCCAGTTCAGACTTTTTATAGCGCACGAGGTTGCCGAGGCGATAGGGCTTGATGATCCCTTTTTTGTTCCACTCGGTCAAAGTAGGCAGAGAAACTTTGAGCAATTTTCCCGCTTCCTGCCGGGTGATGTATTCCGTGGGTCTGGCCGTTTGTCCCTGCGGCATCAGTTGTTTGAGTTCAGCCCGTACCAGTTCCCGGATCATTTCTTTGACTTCTTCGGATAAACTCCTGCCGACTTCTTTGGCTTTTAATGACATCGTTCTTGATTTAAAAGTTTAACGATGCGAATGTATTCCCATCCCTGCAAAACAGCACAGTTGGAGTTACTCCTGGAGTAACTCCAACACCTACTCCAACTCGTTCAAAAATTGCTGAATGATGCTCATATCGCGCTGATAACCAGCTCCTAAAGTCGAAGGTGATCTGTCGAGCCTTTCCATGGCGGTTTTGATGTTCTTGCTGTGTTTTCCGATCAGTTTACACAAGATTTCAGCTTGTTTGTTCTTACTGGTCTTTTCAAAAAAGGGCAGGGCAAAGACCCCGAGCTGATCTAAGAGCAGGACACTTTGGTTGGCGGTCAATTTGTTTTCCTGAGCGGTATCAGGAATTAAGTCTGCCTTCTTTTTATTTTTTAGTTTGATCAATTTCTTTTCGAGAAAAGCAATTTTACGACCGGTAGAATATTTCCAGGGAGCAACGGTGGGAATGAGTCTGGAATAATTGACCAGTACGGTTTGGCTGTTTAAGAACATGAGTCCGCTGCCTTTACCTATTTGTTTACAGAGCTTATTGGCATGAAGTTCAGCCTTTTTAGCAGAACAGGCTTTGCACATGGTTTTGACAGGGAATTCCAAAATTCTTTTACAGCCGGGATGTTTCAGGTTCTTGAGCTCACAAGCGATAAAATCTTTTTCTTTGGCGTCGAGGTTTTCTTTCAAAAACACCTTTTTCCTGCTTTTGTAATGATCTTTATAGACCTGCAAAGGGCAGTCGAAGAAATAGAAATTCTCTCTTTCGCTGAGAAAAAAGAGCTGGTGGAGTAAAAAGCCACCCTTGTCTTTGGTTCTTTGAAAATCCTTTTCAAAAGCGAGGTTGATCTCATCGATGTGTGCAGAGGTCAATTCTCTGGAAGCGATGAGTTCCTGGATCTGTTTATCGGTTTGAGATTCTAATTGATGGATTTGAAGGCAAACTTCAAAGAATTCCAATAAAATGGAGTGGAAAGAAGGAATAGTTTCCGCCATGACTCGTAATAAAAAATAGGTTCAACATGACTAAGTCAGGGGAGGGTTTATGAGCTTAATTGAATAAGGATGGAAAGTTAATATAAAAATCAAAAAAAAAATTATTTGACAGCCAAATTATTTTGTTTCAGGACTGCCCTGACCCGGTCGGGATAATCGCTGATGAGGCCATCCACACCCAGTTCGATCATAGCAAGGATGTCTTTTGGCCTCATTGACCGTCCACGGAATGATCAGGATCCCATTCTCTTTGCCATAGCGGACCGTTTTGGCGGTGACCCATTTGTATTCGGGAGAATAAATATTGGGTTGAAAGCCGAGTTTTTTGATGTTGGTTTTGATGGATCGAGGGTTTTCAACCAGTAAGGCCAGGGTGATCTCGGGAGCCTGTCGTTTTACCAGCTGTAAAGTTTCGAGGTCGAAAGATTGGATACAGGTCCTCTGTTCAATGCCGAGGGCATAGACCTCTTTGAGCACCAGTTGCACAAATTCTTGTACCGGAGGATGGTAAATACCATCCCATTTAGGCTTTCGTTTGATCTCGAGGTTGAGTTGAGCTAAGGGGAGCTGATGCGCTTGGGCAAAGCGGTCGGTTTGAGCAATGACCTCTTTTAAAAGCGGTTTAGCCACAGGTATTTTTTCTTGGTCGGGGTAATCGGGATGAGGCTTTAAACCCACATCGTATCGTTGAATGTCAACCAGATCCAATTGAAACAGGTTGTGCTGTTTTTCTGTTTTTTGGGTGATCGGTTCCTTATTGGGACCTGTAGAGATCTCCGCAGCAAAATAGGGATCATGTGAAACAACTACCTGAAGGTCTTTGGAAATGACCAGGTCCATTTCAAGGGTAGTTACGCCAATTTCCATCGCCTTGATAAACCCCGGGATGGTATTTTCAGGCATAAGTCCGCGACAACCTCGGTGCCCCTGGAGGTCGATCTTATTTTGGGCAAAGTGGGTTGAAGCCATCAGGACAAGGAATAAAAAGTTTATTTGGATCTTGAAAGAAAACATAAGCAGGTTTAAAACCCTGTAAATTTAATATTTCAACATCAATTAGAGTTTAGCAAAGGGTTAAATTCGTTCTGTTCAGCTTTCGGTCTGGTTTATTTTGTAAGGGTATAAGCTGACAAATATGAAACAAAAGTAAGGGTATAAGTTGACAAAACAGGGCTTTGAACAGGGCGTTAATTTCATTGCCCTACATCAGGAATAGTCTCAGTCAAGTCTGTTTCACTTTACGGCAGATACTGGATGTATCACTTAGGGGCATATTTCTCTTCCTTTGTCAATTCCATATTGCCCGACAAATACCATTCTCCTTTGTATCGGGTCGCCACAAAATAAAAATGATGATAAGCTGAGTTATTCAACTTTGTATGGATAAAAAAGGGTATGTATTCCTCTCCTTTTGAGGAAGCCTTGTACAAAATAAAATAGTTCAAATTCGTCCAATCTATCTGACTGGTTTTGTTCAGATGTACGATGTCCGCAAAGTTTTTTTCATAGCCGGGCATCACTACCTGCTCATAGGCCACCTCATATTGGGCCATCAATGAATCCTTCACTTTTTCATCCAGTTCCATCATCCCCTCATCCTGGTATTGCAGGGCTACATCCTTCGGTAGGAGCAGAGATTTAAAACTGTTCAGGTCATCGTTCACAATACTCGACACTAAAGCGTTTCCCAGGGCTTCTTTACTTTGGTGCTGACCAAATACCGGATTACACAGGAACACAAAGGCGAAAAGAAAGTTGATAAAAATGATTTTGCTGTTCTTCATGAGGATGGTTTAAAATAGTTTATCAAATGGCTTAGGAGGGTTCTTCTTTACAAATATAGAAGATTTTATTTTTTGCCTTCCGACAAATTTCCCGTATGACCCGGGTATATCGCTCCTTTTGAGCTCATTTTTTAATGTTCCTTTCGTACATCGCGATCCATTGCTGAACCGTTAGTTTTGTACACAGTTCCCCGATCAATGTATAGGGTATATCCTCCGGTTTCTTAAAGCGGATACAGCTCTTGCCCATATCTAATTTGCGTTTACTATAGGTCGGATACTCACCTACGAACCACTCATACAACCTGTTATCCGCATAGATCCCGCTGTGGTACACATTGACCGAATTCTTTTGAGAAGCAATGCTCATAAAGGGCAGCGGCAATTCAGGGCTGCAATGATACCCATCGGGATAAATAGCATGAGGGACGTAATAGCCGATCATTCCGTAATTCATTCCTTCTTCAAAACCTTTGGGTAAATTTTTTAAAATGACCTCGCGCAGTTTTTGAATGGCTTCTTTCCTGTCGTCAGGAAGTTGTGCTATATACTCTTCGGGTGTAGATGCTTCGTATTTCATTCTTTCCAATTTTTTAGAGAAATATTAGCTTTACCAAAATGGCTAAAAAAACAGAAGTAATTTTCATTTACTTCAATATCTGCTTTTTATCTTACTTTTCTGACTAACAAGTTTTGATTCAAACAAAAACTATCAATAACTCGTTGTGTATTTTAAATAATGCTAATTTTTATTGTTCATGTTTTTGTCAAAGCTGAATTTATTGAAGTATAGCACGTATCAAATTACACAAACATTTTAAAAACGGTTAAATATCACCTAAACCATCAATGTCTTTAAGTTTTGGGTATCCCACCATGGCATTTGAAACAATTTTTCCAGACATTACACAAGCTTCTATACAACCAGCATTAATTCCGTTGTAGGTCCAGTCTCCTGCTAGATACAGATTATTAAATCCTGAATCTCCGCCATGAATTCTGAATTGAGTAGTATTTTTTAAGGAGAGCACATATCTTTCTGAAGGATCAATGTTGGCGCGGTAATAGGTATCAACGATTGATGAACGATCGATTCCACCCTTGGAATTTTTCACTTTAGGCCACCAGACGGAAGCATCATTTTCAATATATGCGTTGCCGGCTTTTTTAACAACCTCCAAAGCCTTTTCAGGTGTTTGACTTTCAGAAACCGGTGGAATTCCACCTTCCATTGGTCCGCAGAAATAGGATATATTCCTTACGTTATCGCTTAGAGGCCAACTTTCTTTATCGATTACTTGCGACATATCTGCCCAAGTATTCAAAGGGTCTACATAGGCATCCATTACAGGACTTTCAGCATCCCAGCCCAACTCTTCTAAATCCTTGTTTAACCATAATTGAAGTGCCATGGTTCTCACGGTTTTAATATTGTCCACCATGTCCTTCCATTTGCTGTTCGACTTAATTAAATCGTCGCATAAAAACGGAATGCTTCCCATAGAAATTCCAAAGATAACTTCGTCAAAATCTACACCAGATTTTAGTTCATAATCTTCATCTTTCCATTCTGTATAAAAGGATTCAAGATTAATTTCATTATTCTTTAATTTTTCCCCTTCAACCAATTGATCATAATTAGGAATACTTGGCCAACAGGCAAGATTTTGTATATCCACATAAGGATCGTAAGCAGTATCTCCATTTTTAACATGGGCTTGTCTTCCCATCGATATGGTTGAAATGGATTTTCCATCATCAGAAACTTGTAAACGTTTTACTTTATTGAAAAATTTAAACTTCACGCCTCTTTTTTCAAGTACTTTGTGAAGGGGGGTAAAAACGGTATCTCCCATTCCTGCTTGCATTTTCCAAAAAACCGAACCTTTATAAGTAGCCACAATTCGAAAGATACAGCGAATGGCAGTTCCCGCAGCAAAATCTGCATTTTCAATGCCGGATTTTCCATCGTGGTAGGCAAAAACAAGGTCATAAATTCCCTTGAGCAAGGGTGATTCAACAGTAATATCCAGAGCACCATGTTTTAAATACCATTCCCTTAAATCGAGGTTGTCTATTGAGTCTAATTTTTCCGGATGTTTAAGAACTCCATCTTTGAGCAAGCCAGAAATCATCGTGGTTCCTAAATCAAATAAAATAACCAATCTTAAGATTTCCAAATTGTGTTCGGCTATGTGAATCAGTTCACGCTTAAACCAGGCCGATAATTCTTCTAATAACAATATAAGTTTTTGGTGATCATTTGAAGTATGGTTATTTGAATCAATTTCAAGTTTTTTAGCTTCATTAATTAATACTTTCAATAATTCTTCGCCGAGTTCAATACCGATTTCCTCTCCATTCCACAAAATATCAGGAATGATTTTTTTTATTCGTTGTATGGCAGAAATATGGGCATCTTGATTGAAAACTTTGGTTAAAGTAGATTTTAATGTTTTTCCTAAAATGTTCTTCATCCATTCCAAGGTCATTTTTATAAAATCCCAAAGTGTTGGCAAGGGGTCTCCTTGCCCAGGAATCAAATTGTTGGTCGGAAAATCAAAAACCCAAGGATACCATTGATTCTTAAATTCTTGAGCAAGTACGATATAGCTATGTTGTTTAAAAGCATCTTCCCAAGTCGCTAAAGGTGTGCCTATTGGTCTTCCCAATTCTTTATAGGCTATCTGAATAGCATCAAAAGAGTTGTTGTAAAAGCCCATCCAAACATGTAAACCGTGTTCTTCAATTCTGCCATAGGGCAATCTTCTTCCACTAGCACCTTTTCCTCCAAGTCTCCATCCCATTTGGTAAACTGTAATATCTTCATATTTTTCTTTCCAATCGGGTTTATTGGTAAGCTCAAAAATTGAACTCAAAGAACTAATTCCTCCTCCAAGAACTGCTATTTTTTTTCGTTTTGTATTGATTGACATCTCGCTGGTTTTAGGTGCTTTTATTTTTTAATTACAGTTTGGGTTCCTAGTCCTATTTCAAAATCATAGCTTACCCAAAAACTGTAATTTGATCTCAAAGTTCCTGAAGGCTTAAGTCCTAGATCTTGTCGTATTGGATGACTATCGCATAATTCAATATCGATGTCATAAGCATCCTCAAAGATCTTGCCTTTATGATACTTTTTCATTTTAGCCTCAGTTTCCACAATGGCTTGAAAAGATGCAAATTTTGGGTCGCTTACATCTCTAAACTCTTTCAGAAAAATCATCGGAATACGCAAGTGTTTGAGGTCATCTAAAGAATCTAAAATCAACTTGGCATTGCCCAGCATAGACAAACCGTCATCCAATACGGTAATTACCTCCTTCATCAATTCTTCAATCCCTTTCCAGGCATCTCCGGCAATAACTTTTACAGGAGATTTGCCAGGGACTTTATTTACTTGTACCAATCGGATGATTTCGCCTTTGGTCTGCGGTGAATATTTTTTCAGAACCAAAGTGTCTATTGCAAAATTATTGGCATCCTCCGGGTCTTTGGCCAAGGTAATTGTACCTATTCCTTTTTGAAATCCATATAATTCTCTTCCCATAGCAAAGGCATAATCATTGTCTACCCAAATGTACGGTAGGGTCCAATACATGCGTTTATTCTCTTTATCGATCACCAACATCCAAAAGGCAATTTCATTTTCTTCAAACCAACCCATATCGCTGTAAGGCGGGGTTGTAGAGCGCAGCGAAGTGAGCGCACAGCAAGCGAGCATCACAAAAGGTCCTCCAGGTACAAATCTTTGATAACCCAAGGGAACATTGAAATATCGATCACAAAGTGTTTGTAGGGCATGGATATCTGCATCCAGAAAAAAAGAATATTGCTGAACATTATCTGCCACAAATGGAGGAGCAAATACAAGTTCACCTCCTCTATTAATAAATTTTGGTTTGGTCATGGTTGTTTCGTTTTATAACTAAGTTTTTAAGATATCTGCGGCTTCTTGGATGTAAGGAAAATCAAATCCTTCCTTGAACTTTCCATAAGACTTTTGCAAAACTGTTCTGCCTTCCTTTTCTTTTCCTAATTTTTCTAAAATCTTAAAATGCTCTATACTGGCTTTTAATTCTAAAGAAAGTGCACCCTTTTCTTGGGCATATTTAATGCTATATTTTGCGGCTTCTAATCCCTCCTCCAGTTTTCCTGAAAGTCTTAAACACTGGGCTAGCATTCGGTACGAATCAATTTCAGATACAACCTCGTTTATTTTTTTTGACAAAGCAATTCCTTCTTTAACCACACTTAAAGCATCATCCAAATTGTCGTTTAAACAGAGCACATCGGCCTTTAAGTTAAAATAAGAGGGGGTTACAAGAATAGATCCTATCATATTCCAACCTTGCAAACCTTGCTCTAAAATTTCAAGTCCCTTTTTTGGGTTGTCAACATGTGCGGTAGACCATCCCAGATTACACATTCCTGCAAAGAGCCAAAACGGATAAGCTTGTTCTTTACAATAATTAACGGCATCCAAAGAAGCTTCAAGATTTTTTTTATAATCCTGACTGTACATATGGAGCGAAAAATTGAAAGATTTTGCCCAGCCTATGCTAAAGGGATGGCGGAAACTTAAGGCCAAATCGATTGCTGTTTTACTATCTTTCATGGCTTGTTCGGGAAATCCCGATTGCCAAAGGTTATAAGATCGATAACAATGTGAAGCTACACCGGGATCTTGACCATAAACATGAGCTTGTTGATGGTGAATATTTTGATCGTAAATTTCAATGGCTTTGTTGAGGTTATTCCTAGAAGATTCAAGCTTTCCTAACCAATACTGGGTGTTTCCCATGGTCCAATAGGCTTCAACCAACATACTTGAATTGTCCAATTCCTTACCAAGCTCATGCATATCATTAGACAAGCCCTCTGCCTTTTCTAGATTTCCGCGTACCAAATTATACACCCATTGACCCCAAATTGGAATAAAAATTTGAGGGGCATTTCCTATTTTTTGACTGAGTTGATTTGCGCGCATATAAACCTCACCAATTTCTTTGTCCGCGAAGCCTCTGGTAGCAATTAGTGCAGGTCCAATTGCTGAGAGCAACTGCAATTCATAGGTAGCTTTTTCATCTGAATCCAAAAACTTAATCAAATTTAGTCCTTGTCTGAGGTGTAAAATGGCTTCTAGGTTTTCTGATCTTTGAATCGATCTAACTCCAGCTTTCAACCAATATTGAATAGCTTTTAAGGTATTGTAGGCTTTTGTATAATGGTAAGCCAAAAGTTCAGGTTGCTTTTCTTCAAAATCCTTAGAAATTGCCAAAAGTCTGTCTCCAATCAATTGATGGTATTGCTTTCGCGTGCTTTTGAGTAAGGAAGAATAGGCTGAATCTTGAATTAGCGCATGTTTGAATTTGTAAATTGGAACTCCCTCTTCATCATTTTCTTTAAAGCTAATCACTTCAGATTCAACCAGTTTATCGAGTTGATCATCATAATGTTGTTTGTCTAAGCCGGAAACGGAAAACAGAACTTTATATGAAAATTCCCTTCCGATTATCGCCGCTAACTGAGCAATGTTTCGGGCTTCTGGAATCCTATCCAATTTTGTCATCAACAAATCGTGAAGTGTTGAAGGAATTTCGAGAGAATCAATCGGTTTTTTTAATTTGAACTCAACTTCTTGTTCAAGAAATAAATCAGAATTAAAAACTTCCTTGGTCATTTCTTCAATATACAATGGAACCCCCTCCGTTTTCGAAATAATAAAATCTAGTAATTCTGTCGGAATTTTTTTGGATCCCACAACTTTTTTAATAATTTCTTCTGCCTCTGCTCTCGCTAATCCATTCAATTCAATTTTTATAATATCTCTTGTATTCACCCATTTATAATTGAGCTGTGGTCTGTAGGCAAATAAGATAAAAATACTATGGTTTTTGCTTTGATAGGTAAGAGATTCTAATAATTCTATCGTTGAAGGGTCTGACCAATGCAAATCTTCTGCAATAAAAACAACTGGTTGAATTGCAGCCCTGTGCAACAAAATATTTACCAATAAATCAATGGTTTTAGATTTTTTTCGTTGTGGAGTAAGTTCTAAAAAGCCATAAACATTGTTATGAGGAATTGAAAGCATCTCTGCCAACAAAGGCAAGTTCTCTTCAACATCCATACCATATAGAGCGATTAGACCTTCTAATCTTCTCAATTTATCTTGGTTTGAGTCTTCTTTTAGGAAATTTAAAACATTCTTTTCGAGAAGCTGAATGATAGGATAATATGCACTATTGCTGTGATATGCGGAACAATAAATCTCTGTAATCCAGGTGGATGAATTTTTAATAACCTCATTCTTTAGCCAATGCAGCATTCTTGATTTTCCTAACCCACCTTCGCCAATCAGATGAATTACCCTCCCGGATCCGGCAATTGTCTCTTCCCAAGCTGTATTTAAAATTTTTATTTCCTCCAGCCTTCCCGTAAAAGGAGTAAGTTTGACCCCGGAGGTCTCTAACCGATTTCGTGCAGCGCTTTTATGCCCAATTTTATATAAATTTATGGGTTTACTTATCCCTTTTAATTTGTGCTTTCCAAAGTCCTTAAATTCAAAATAACCTTGGGTTAACTTATGGGTATCTTCGCTAATCACAACCGAATTGGGTTCTGCAACAGATTGAATTCTAGAAGCTAAATTTGTCGCAAAGCCTACGATAGCATTCGATTCAAGCGTATTTTTTTCATCCATATCACCTACGACTACCACACCAGAATGAATTCCTACCCTAACCTGAATATCAATGCTGAATTGATTGACAAAATCATTGCTCAAAGCCTTAATTGCTTCAACAATTCCTAAGCCTGCTTGAATTGCCCTGTTTCCATCGTCATCATGTGCATGGGGATAACCAAAATAAGCCAAAATTCCATCTCCCAAAAACTTGGCCAAATAACCTCCATAAAACGAAATAACTCGGTCACAAATAATCTGATATTTGTGTAATAAAACTTGAAGGTCTTCGGGATCTAATTTTTCGGACAAAGATGTGGAATTGACTATATCAGAAAACATTATGGTGATCTGTCTTCTTTCTGCAAAGGAGCCAAATTTTTTTTTGACAATTGATTTGACCAAAGGCTGATCATCAAAATGATAACCACAAGAATTACAAAAATGAAAATCAGGTTCGTTTTTTGCCTTACAACTTGGACATTCTTTTTTTAATGCAGTGCCACAAAACCCACAAAATCGAGCACCCTTATTATTCGTTTTTGAACAGTTTTCGCACTTCATATAAAACAATTATTGATAATTAAGAATTAAATTGATATCCACAGAGTATTTTGCTAAATCAATTTTTCAGTCAATAAAAATTGGTCGTAGTCAAGACTTTACATCTTGCAACGATCTAATTTAGTGAAAATTTATAAATAGCAGCTATCTCAAATTCATAACAATTAAAATCAACTTCAACCAAATTGTTTTAAATGCTCTGTTACAGGTTCTATACCTACTAATTCCATCAAAACTTAAATCAATTTAAAACCCCTTTTTTGTATTTCTCAAAATGGTTCAACCTATCTAACCAAATTTTTCAAAATGACCTTGCGCAGTTTTTTTATCGCTTCTTTCCTGTCATCCGGAAGTTGCCCTATATATGCTTCGGGGGCAGATGTCTGGTATTTCATTCTTGCTAAATTTAATTTTTCAGTCAATATGAACTATAGTTTATAAAACCTCAGTATAAAATGCTGACAGTTAAAACTGATCGTCTGATATGGCGAAATAGGTTGGTCATCTCAGTCTGTTTTGTATCCCGTGTTCTGTCTGATCTTCGTTTATTTTTTGGCTCTTGAAAAATTTATTTGCAGGTATTCCGACTCGTCAGGGGGTCCTGCCGTGACGAGTAAAAAAGGATCTTCTCCCAGGGTCATGATCGTCGAAGCAAAAGTAAAACCCCTCTTTTCATTCCAATTCCTACACACCGGGTTATTGGGATCGTCTTTTGACCTCAGCACCTTCATAAGGGTCTCTGCCTTTATATCCTCTGCCGTTTTTATGCCTTTTACCAAAGAGTTAAAACGAATATAGCTATTCGACATAGCGGCCAAACCACCATCAATCGTTTGCGGATGGTAGGCTTCATACCATTGTTTTACATGGTCATTCACCACAGGATGGTTCGTATGGTAAACCGTTCCGTTTGCATTTTCCGGGTCGTACCTGACCACTTTCCCTGCAGAGGCTTCAAAATCGAAAACCTCAGGTCCGATACCGATGATATAATTCTGACCCGATGCATGGGGGACCGTTTGAATGAAATCCAAAATATCGGTCTTATTCGTCAGACTGAGGATCTTTCGAATCACAAAAGCAACAGGTAAACCCGTGGCCGAAGCTTTGAGCTGCATGATCGTGTTTACGACCACACCCACTCCCGCTTCATTCATTCCATTGAGGACGATCAGGCCCGGATGCGTCAACAAAAGTTGTTCCGGTCTGTCTGAAGTTCTTTCAAGTCGAACCACCGTTTGAAAACCATCTGTATAGCCTTCAATGTCCATGTTCTGGGCCACAAAGGTGGGGTTTCCATTTCGTGCCGGAACACCCATGTCGCTGCAATGATGATTTTGTGGATCATCTAAATAGACCCAGAATTCATCCAGCAGATTGAGTACCATGATATGCTCAAGATCTTGTCCTGATCCGTCGGAAATTCCTTTTATTTCATCGTAAAGTTCAGGCGTCCATTGTTTGATGGCCGCAGTAAATTGTCCGTAGGCCATAAATTCTTTCAGTACCTCATCGGCATCTCTCTTCAAATTCTCTGTCGTATTGGCCTTCCACTTTTTTACCATTTCAGCAATTTGATCTTTTAAGGTCGACCCGTGTTCAAAACCTAATTCGTATCCACTGCCCGAAAATGTCAGTTCGTTCAGGTTCCGCTTGAGGGGCAGTTCATCTGCGGAATTTCGGTCAGGCCGGAAAGTGTCTTCGGGAATTTCATTTTTGAAGGAGCTCATACTTTGCATCAGGATGAGGGCCAGGAGGAAAACTTTGAATCGATAGGGCTGTATTTTTTGATTGTTTGGCATAGGTGATCAGGTTTTAGGTTTTGTGCTATTTGAGTTCTTGTTCGATCAATTCCAAAATGGAACGGCAGGTATTGATGACATGTAAACATTCCATGGCATTGTGCCTTGCATGCATTTTTTTTACAGAAATATGACTTTCAAAGACCTTGTTTTGCAACAGTGCCTCCACATCGTAAGATTGATTTGTTGCGGGTTTGAATTCCATATGTTCCATGGCCTCTCTTTTATAAAAATCGACACCGCCATCGAATTGTTCCAGGTTAGCAATGGGATAGTTGGCAGCCATAAAGGGAATGATGATATCCTGCGAATACCTCAGGGCTACCGCTTCGTCATCTTCCAATTCCGCATCGACCCCTGACCATAGGGTAAGCAATTTTCTGAGCTCTGGATTGCTGATAAGATTGAGGTTTCCTGAATTGATCAGATTGTTTGAAGCTCCCGGTTTTGGGGTGTAATCGAACCAGTCGAATACAAAATACATCAAACTGTCTAATTCGCGCTGTACATAATTCTTTTGGTCTGTGTTTTGTTGAATGGCTGATATCGCATTCACTATACCTTCATTTCCCTCAAAAACGCGTTCTGCATCCTTGAGGTTCTCTTGAAATTCTACTTGCAGATCCAATAGGATCATCTTTTCATTCTTTCTGTCGATTCGCTGGATATTCCAGTTGTTGATCTGCAAGGCAAAAAGAATTCCGATCACTACCAATACGATCTCACCTATCGCATAGCGGCTATATTTGAGGAATTGATTGTCGTCAGCCAATTGCTGTCTGATATGGCGAAATAGGTTGGTCATCTGCGTCTTTGTTTTCAACCAGCCTGTTGTCTCCGGCTCAACCTGTTCTTCTCATTTTTCCAAAACGCTGTTCTAAGCAAGAGATCATATAGGGTTGGTTGTTACGAACAAGATAGGAAAATAATGTGATTTTTTTAGTTTGTTGTTTTTTATGAAATAGTTGTCCGTTTTTTTATTGCTGGCGGATGTTGTCGCCGGATTTCACAAGTCCATGTCAAGCATCTTTTTTAGTAAAGAAATTTGTCCCAGATGGTAGTAACTGTGCTCGATGAGGCCTTCGATGTTTCTGGCATAAGTGCCGTATTTTTCATCGGCAAAGGCTTCTTCCAGTTTATTTTCGGGTAACTGGAGAACGCAGTCCACAAAGTGTTCTGCATTAGTCAAAAATTCGTCGACCAATCTTTGCCAATCCCTTTCTGAGGTTATTGCTGGCATGTCGAAACTGTACTTATCCCGAATTTCGAGTTCACCTCCCTTGAAGACATTCATCATCCCTGCCAGATAATAGTTGACATGGAAGGTCAAAGTCGCTATGGAGTTACAGGTTCCTGTTTTTTGCCTTGCCTGCTCCCAGGTCAAGTTTTCAATTTGCGATTTGTAGTTTGTATTCGCAATCCAATGTCCGTTTAATAAGACTTCAGTCAAACGATTAGCGAGTTCGGTGGTTCTTTCCATATGAGCTATGTTTTCTTTGTTTTGGAAACTTGTGCTGTTCTCACAAAGATATTGGATTATTTTTTTTTTAATATTTCCTCCTGCTAGTCGGAAATGATTGTCAATCTCGATGTGACTCATCTAATCTTCATTTGCTCTGAATCTGATGTGCTTCGTCATCTTCATTTCTTGACACAAAAACGAACCAAAAAAGTCAAGTCTGTTCGAAGGCGATTGCTTCGCACCGCTCATTTTTGTGCCTGCATGCTCTTTTTTTCTTTCGCTTCGCTCTGAAAAACGCACTTCCGGCACTTCATTCGCTATCGCTGCCGAACAGACGGGTTTTGAAGTAGGGGCTTAAAATGCTTAGGAATACTTTAAACTTTATCAGTTCCATTAGGCCCTTATCATTCCGAATCCCTGCGAAGTAGGGTGAGGAATCTCATAATTGGCATTTACACTTTGTCCCTGCAAACCAGGCAGGGGTGGTTGTCTAACAGGAGGAAATGTTATCATGTTCATTTTTACTCACTTAATAGTTACTTATTTTTGAGTTCGTGATGTGCCCGGCTAATGGCCGGCAGGCTTCGCAGTTGTCTTGACACAAAAACGAACCAATCCCGAGACACTTGGACCAAGGCTGTAGAAAGTTTAAGAGGTCTATTCTGCACTTGCTATATGGGAGAAGTTACAAACCGATTTTTTATCGTTTTAAAAGTTTACGAAGGTCAATATATTGAGCTGATTTCTCGAATCCGAAGCGGTTGTTTGATTCATCACACCAATTTCTATTTTGATATTTTTTGAAAATTTATATCCCATTCCACCGTATAGTCGGTTTCTATCAAAATAATTTTGTTCGGTGTTGACAAAGATTTCGTTGTAGGCCGATAAATAAAAAGTCTTATCACTCAGCTCTGTATGATTGAGTGCCATATTTAATGCGAGAAAATACCTTAATCTGAGTTTGAAATCATTTTCAAGAAAGCGTTGTTCAAATCTGTAGCGGTGCAGTAAAGACAATCGTCCAAAAGCTTGTCTTGTTATAAACTGTTGATAAATGCGGTTTTCGGTATTTTTTGTTTTGACATCAGTATTTTTGACGTAGGGTTCGCTATAAATAAAACCATAGCCCAAAAGTATATTGTTGTTATTTTCAGAAAGATTATATCCTAACCCGGTTCTTAAAAGTAATTGTTCGGTATCACCAATGAAATTAAAGCTACGATATTGAACTTCGTGATGCCAATTGAATCTATCATTGATTTTTTTATCTCCAATATAAATGAGCCAATTACCTATATCACTTTCTTGTCCAAGTAGTAATAGCGGTGCAAATAACATGATAATGACGAGTCTTTTCATTTTTTCTGATTGGTCTCTTAAAATTGGCTACCATATGTTTGTGTGTACTAAAATACACTTTTATCGATTTACGTCAGAAGAAGGGATAACTTTCTTATTTTTTTGGGTTACCGTAGAGCTGGGAGGCAAGCCGAAGTTTGCAAATCGGAGACTCTTTATTCTTTTTCAAACTCCCATTTTTAATTTAAGGCCGGGGGTTAATATCCGTATCATTAGCTGACTATTTCCTATTCAAACTGCTTCCTCTTTTGTAGTCAATTTCTCAAAACGCTCTTTAAAATCAGGGGTCTCCGTACCCATCCAGGTATCCCAAAAAGTGAAATAGAGCCCATAGTTATAGTTGAATTTTTTGTGATGGTCGTCGTGATGCGCCGCTCCGATCAGCCATTTGGCTAAGGGGTGCCGAGCCCATTTGGTGGAATAAATTTCCACACCTCCGTGGTTAATAGTGGCCGCAAAGGTCATCAATAAAAGGATCCCCAGTATGACCCCAATATGCAAAGGCATCCACAGGGCCAATACAGGTAAGACGATGGCTTGTAATAATGATTCCATAGGATGAAAGGAAAATGAGGTAAAGGCCGAAGTTTGCAAGCTCATGTGATGTTCCTTGTGTACCCATCTGTAAAACGGGGGTATGTGCATCCAACGATGGAGCCAGTAATAAAAGGTATCCTGGATGATAAGCACAAGGAATACACTCAACACCGAATACCAGACAGGATAGGCATTAAAGTTTGTGTAAATCGCGGTGTGTCCCTGCTGCCACAAGATGATCACCCCCATCCCGAGAATTGTAAAGATAGCAGCACTCATCGCAGAACTGTAGATCTCCTTTCTAATTTGTTTGCTTCTCAATTTTGAAATACTTAGCAATCGATGCCGAAATTTGTCCCTCAGCCAACGATGGAAAAAAAGATGATAAACCCAGGAGAAGATGAGATACCGAAAAAAGATGATCACAAAGAGGCCCAGTGCTGACCAAAATACATATGGAGGATTGAGCTGTCCTATTTGTTTAAGGTATTCCATTGCTCGAAATTTAAGAATTTTTTTCTTGTCAAGCTTGAGTTGCTCGCTGAAAGAGGCTCAGGCAACCGTTAAGTCTGAAGGGAGAAGGTATCGATGCCTAAATAAAGTTGACCGTTTTTATTCACTTTCATTTTTTTAAGGTTCTAAATCCAATTGCCTAAAACCATTTATACATATTATGCCTTTTATCTATCGTTAAAAATTTCTGCAAATTTTATGGCTATCGAGGCTGCTATAATAAAGTTGTTGTTGGTCATTTTATCATTAGATTCAAAAACATTGTCTTTACTTTTGAGCCAACGTCCTTCAAATCGACAAAGGATATTTTGAGTTGGTGAATAGTCGAGCGTATAAGAAAGTCCTGTAGTTTGAAAACCATCCGTTGTTTCTGTCGGAATTATTATTCCTGTTTCATCGTGATAATACTCTGCTCTGATGGATGTTTTCCAATTTTTATCAATGGTATATTGTCCGATAAATACTGGACTATACCAAAAATCATAGGTTGAACTTCCTTTTGAACGTTGCTGAGTTCCAATGTCAAAACCCGCGATACAAGCAAATTTAGCTGATACTTGAAATTGACCATAAAAATTATTGAAATATCGCATTCTTCTTGTGATATCCGGGTCGTCAGTACCGATAAATGTACTCCAATTGAAATTAACTTTTTCAGTTGGACTGTAATTCACCTGAGTTCCAAATGATGGTAATGAATTCCCTTCTAATCGTTGAATACGTTGCCACCCATTAACGATCAAACCGGCGAATTCCCATTTGTCATTTGGGTTAAAGGTGAATTTTGCCCCGGTCAAAAAATAAGGTGAATTTTCGGCCAACAAAGAGCGTGTCAAAGTCATATTGTCCATAGAAATGGCACTTTCAAAACCAATATGAGAAGTCAAAACTCCTGCGTCCAGCCAAAGGTTATTTTTCTTATTCAGAGAAATACCGATGTTCGCTTCAAAGATATTTTTCAATAGACCAGGTTCTGCCGCATAGTTGTCATTCGCATAGGTGCCTACTTGCAGCGCTAGATTCGCACGGTATTTTGAATGTTCCAAATTCAGTTTTACAAGACCCAAGTTCAAATTAAATTCGTTATGTCGATTATGGTTGAACAAAAATGGTTGTCTTTTCGTGCCTTGAGGTTCGTTAAAATCATAGACATAAAAAACATCTGCGAAACCAGAAATCTTAAGTTGTGGTTTTTGTTGCCAAGTGTTGTCAATTTGTCCATTGATAACAAAACTCATCAAACAAAAGATAAACAAAGGAAGTAATTTATTCGGCATTTTCGTTTTTATGGCAGATGCTATTTGGGTATGCTGCACAACTCTTTATTTGCCTACTAAAATAATTATTTAAAATTTTAAATTGGCCGAGCTGGTTATTTTTCACTAGATTCAAGGTTAGAAAATATCAGTGGAATGGCCTGTGAGAAATTAGCAGGGTGGCGGGATATGAGATTTGATTTTCAAACTTTATCCTTGCCCACCCGGCACTGCATCACGGCATCACCCTATAACCCGCCACAGGGTTTTATCCTTTGTCCTTTGAACTTTATCCCTGCCAACCAGAAACCGCATCACTGCATAACTGTATAACCGCATAACTGTATAACCAATATAACACTCATCCTTCAACACATTCTCATATCTCATATCTCATATCTAAAATCTCAATACTCAATACTCAATACTTTGTCCTTTATCCTTTAAACTTTATCCTTTTCCCTTTATCCCTGCCTTCCTAAGCCCCTTCACCAAACATCAATAAAATAAACTCTGCAGGTTCATCATAGGGATTCAAAACTTCATGGGTCATTCCTGGTGGAATAAAAAAGGCATTTCCCGCTTCAATCTCATAATCTATATCGTTCAATCGGGCTTTCACTTTTCCTTTGATCAAAATGATCATGGAAGAAAAGGGGTTTGTTTTAGATTGTGGGTGTTCATTGGCATGTTGCCCCGGATGGAGATAACCATACCCTGTTCTAAGGCCGGTATCGTAATAAAAAATGGCGGCCTGAGCGCCATGGGTCCCTCTGGTATAATGCTGGCCAAAAGGAACTATTTCTGGCATCCCTTTGGTCCAGAAATGAAAGGTAAAGCCCAATACATCGCCAACAAATTTCTCATCGGGTTGGAAACCCTCCATCACCTCCAGGTCAAAAGGGGCAAAGTCTGTAGAGAATGCTTTTACTCCGGCGGTGAGTGCATTGAGTTCTCCTTTGTCTAATTGCCTCAAAGTTCTACTATTGGTCTTATAATAAAATGTGGGTTTCGCAGGAGAACCTTTCGCTATGTTAATGACCGCACTACTTTTTTCTGTGGCCGCAATTGCCTCTATGTGCCACATTTCTTTGTCCACTTCCAAACCAAAAGAATGATCTGAGGTAAACATGGGGTCTTTTTTGTAGTCCGTCGCGAACCTTTCTAAAATACTTTTTACAGAATCTTCCTGTGCAGTGGCATCAAGCGAGAATCCCATCAATAAAAGGGTAAATACCAGGTGAAAGATCAAAGACTGTTTTTTGCTTTTTAAGGAAATAAATGTTGTTTTCATTTTACATAAGATTTATGATTCGTTTGAGTGACGAGTCATAAAACCTTGTAGTTACAGTGTTTGGGGCTTTTAGGGATGAAGTACTTTGTTTTAGGGATAAAGCAATTTATATAGAGCTAAGGTCGAAATGCTTTTCAAGCAATAGAGTTACTTTTGGGCTGTTCGTTTTAGAAACTTTTACTGGATTTTCGAGGTAGTGCAATTTTAAAAGTAATCCCGGCGCATGTTTCTTGATCCATTCCAGATGAAATAGGTTACAAATCATAGATCGATTGCACTGAACAAATAATTCATGATCGATCAACTCATTCATTTTTGAAATCGTAGACCTGATCAGGTGTTTCTTCACCTGATCGTTTTCCAGAAAAGTAATGCCCACATAATTATCCTCAGATTCCAAACAGATAATCGCATGCTGACGAAGGGCAATTTGATCCGCTTTATAATCCCCTTTGAGCAGGATAACTTCATTCAAGGCAGCCATGCCATCCGCAACGGCACTTTTGGCCACATAACTTTTTGTGACTTCAGCATAGTTGTAAAAAAACAAGGTGCCAAAAAAAGGAAAAATAAGGACAGTACTAATTTCAAAAAGGTGCTTGAGATAACTTGAAAAATGAAAATCGTGAAAATCACCTAAGTAGTTATACAACATAAAACTACTTGTACCCACAGAAATAAAACAATACATAAACCAGGGTATTAAAGCAGTTAGTTTTTGAGTTGACAAAACTTTGGGTCTGAGTATGAACTCGTTGAAACTGATGGTGACAAAGATAACCGGGATGATGGCTGTCAGCCCCAAGGCCAAGTCCCAAGAAATGGCATCATTCGATTCATAATTATTCACCCCAAAAGGTTGAAAAAAGATCAGAAAAAAATAAATGAACAGGCTTGATACCCCAGCCAGCACCCACTTAAATGATTTACTTTCCGGATAAATAAATGAATGTCGAAAATGCGTTTGTACCATACTGAAATTTACAGGTGTTTCGTCAATGTTTGTATAACGTTTTCTGTATAAAAATAGTTTTTTCTATGGAAATTCGTTTTTAACGGATCTTGCGGTGTTTTTGTACCCGTAAAATTTTTGAGGCACGGTCTTGAGATTCTTGAATTTATATGGTTTAGCAGGCTTTAAACTTTATCCTTTGTCCCTGCCTGCCGGCAGGCAGGCTTTATCCCTGCCCGCCAGGCACCGCCTAACCGCCTAACTGTATAACCGCATAACAATTTAACACTCATCCTTCAACACTTTCTTTCTCAAATCTCAAATCTCAAATCTCAATACTTTATCCTTTAAACTTTATCCTTTAAACTTTATCCTTTGTCCCTGCCTGCCGGCAGGCAGGCTTTATCCCTGCCCGCCAGGCACCGCATCACCGTATAACCCGCCACAGGCTTTATCCTTGCCCGCGACAGCAGCTTAGGCACTATACTATGCCCTTCAGGACTATATTGGACATGCAAAAAGAAAGGAGAAATGAGCATGGCTACGAGGGCTTTCTACATTTGACCGGCATTCCCGTTATTATCAAATTCAAAGTAAGTTCATTCAATTGATATTCTTTTTGTCAAGTTGAACATCCAAAGTATTTTTAGGGGTGCTTATAAATTTTGGATTATTGTATATTACTTCTCGTTTTATGCACTCTTTGGCCATAGAAAAAAAACAAAACAGGCCAGGGGAATCATTTTTTAGGTATGAAGTATTTTTCTCTTTTTTTAATGGGGCTGTTATGGTGCCCTTTGTATGCGCAAGAATCCGTTATTCAATATTTGTCTGGAACCGGTGCCGATGATACGGTAAGCTGGGAATTTTATTGTACCGATGGCGCCAACAGCAAGGAATGGAAACCTATTGAGGTACCCTCATGCTGGGAACAACAGGGTTTTGGAGCCTATGATTATGGAACCGTTCCCTTCGAGAAAAGATTGAACGAAGAGGGCCATTACAAATACAATTTTGAGGTCGAGAAAAGCTGGGAAAACCTGCAGGTCGACCTGATTTTTGAGGGTGTGATGACAGATTGTGAGGTCATCCTCAACGGAAAGACGATAGGGAAACACCAGGGAGCCTTTTATACATTTGGGTTTACTATTTCAAACTTGTTGAATTTTGATGGCGAGAATGTATTGGAAGTAAAGGTTAAAAAGCACTCGGAGAATGAATCGGTCAATTTTGCAGAAAGAAAAGCCGACTATTGGGTCTTTGGAGGTATTTTCAGACCTGTTTATTTAGTGGCCCAACCCTTTGAGCATATCGCCAGGGTGGCGATCGACGCAAAGGCTGATGGATCTTTTAAAGCCGACGTATTGATCGAAAATAAAAAAAGCGCCTCATCCATCGAAGTTTCTGTAGTAGATTCAGAGGGCATCGAACGGGCCAAATTTTCCAAAGATCTGGGCAAAAGAACAGATTCAGTTAGGATAAAAGGCCTGGTAGAAAATCCGAAATTGTGGTCGACGGAATTTCCAAATCGCTATACCGTCAACTTCAGGCTGTTGGATAGTTCCCATAAGCTGTTACATCAACTTTCAGAAAAAATAGGATTTCGCAGCATAGAGGTCCGCGCGAAGGACGGGATCTATGTAAATGGGGTAAAAACAAAATTCAGGGGTGCCAATGGCCATTCTTTTCATCCTGATCACGGCAGAACCTCAAGCAAAACGCTCAGTGCGAGACTGGTAAACACGATGAAGGATATGAACATGAATGCCATTCGCTTTTCACATTACCCGCATGATCAACATTTGCTAAATGCCTGTGATTCTTTGGGCTTGTTCGTTCTCGATGAATTGGCCGGATGGCAAAAGCCTAGTTACGATCAGGACATTGGCAGAAAACTGCTTCAGGAAATGATCAGAACGGATGTCAATCATCCATCTATCATTTTATGGGATAACGGAAATGAAGGAGGCTGGAATACTAAAATTGATAAATATTTTGGAAAATTTGATATCCAGAAAAGAGAGGTCTTACATCCGGGGGGATCTTTAAAGAAAACGCACACACCCCATTACCCCAATTATGAAGAATTGTCTTTTGAACATTTCATGCGGAAACAAATAGTTTTCCCAACAGAGTTTTTACACGGTTTATACGACGGTGGACTCGGTGCCGGTTTAGATGACTACTGGGAAAAAATGTGGGTTCATCCTTTAAGTGCAGGGGGTTTTTTGTGGGCCTTGGCAGATGAAGATGTGCTCAGAACAGATACAGGGAAATTAGATTCTGACAGCAATCAGGCACCGGATGGTATTTTGGGGCCTTATTTTGAAAAAGAGGGCAGTTATTTTGCCATTAAGAAAATATGGTCTCCCATTCAACTAGAAGAAAGAACGAGTTCGACAGATTTTGATGGGGAATTTGAGATAGAAAACCGCTTTCAATTTACTACCCTAGAACAATGTTCTTTTCAGTACCATTGGGTAGCGTATTCTTCCGGTCAGAGAGAAGTATTGAGATCGGGATTTCCGGAAGTGCCCGCACTGCAGCCGCTGGAAAGAGGAATCTTCAAAATACCAATGGATGGCCGGGAAAATGCCGATGCATTGGAGATCAGCGCAAACGACCCACATGGCAGACTTATTTATTCCTGGTCATTTCCGGTTTCCCACCCTAAGAAAATTGCCCGGACGATCAACAAAAAAGAGGGAGGTGGACTAAAGTTCGAGGAAAATGATACAGCCTATATTTTTGAGGTTTCCAATGGGATCAGGATTAGCATTGGAAAAGAAGACGGACTACTTAAGTCTGTTTCTGACCGTGATGGGCTGATACCCATTAGCGAAGGACCTGTACTGATCGATAACGATTTACAACCCGAACAGATAAGCCACCTATACGATGGAAAGGATCATAAGGTGTTTGTGAATTTTGAAAATAACAAGCATGCATTTGAATGGACGATCGAACCCTCGGGCCTGCTTCATCTCGAGGTCGGTTATGAACCCAAAGACAAAACTTACGCGGCCGGAATCGATTTTAGTTTTCCTGAATCGGAAATGCGAAAGGTAAAATGGATGGGCAATGGTCCTTATAGGGTATGGAAGAACAGGTTGAAAGGAGCCGAATTTGGCCTATGGGAAAAAGCCTATAACAATACCATTACAGGATATACTGAATTTGTTTACCCCGAATTTAAGGGATATCATTCAAATTTATATTGGGCAGAGATCACGTATCAACCAAACAGGTCGTTCAGGATATATGCAGAAACCGAAGATCTTTTTCTTAAACTTTTTAATCCTGAAGAAGGACCCGAACCCAAAAGAACCAGGGTAGTGCATTCTGCAGGTGAGCTCTCCTTTTTAAACAGCATACCGGCCATAGGGACAAAGTTCCACCATCCCGGAAGATTAGGGCCTCAGTCGAAGCCATCTACCTTTTTACCTAACACTGAGATCCCCAACAAACAGCAAATAAAATTACTCTTTGATTTTAGGCCATAAATAGAGTTTCAGGGAGTGATTGATCCCTGTTTTTTTACCGATCACAAGGTTGGGCTATAGATTTGATTTGTGCTGCCCTCCGTCAACGGAAAGACAGGTTCCTGTGACCCAGCTGGCGCAGGGGGAAACCAAAAAGGCGGCCACTTTTCCAATTTCATCCGGTGTGCCCATTCTTCCCATAGGAATGGAACCCACTACCATGTCATAAAAAGGCCGATCGTGCATTTTAGCCATTTCCCATAGTCCGCCGCTAAATTCCACCGAGCCCGGTGCGATCGTGTTTACCCTTATGTTCTTAGGAGCAAGTTGCGCAGACAAGGTCTTGGAATAACTGATCAAGGCTGCTTTTGAAGCGGCATAGGAGGCCGGAGAACCGGATTCGAGACCGGAGATGGAAGAAATGAACAAAATGTTTCCGCCGCCAGATTCGATCATCCAGGGGATCACTTTTCGGGTGGCCTTTACACTGGCCATCAGATCGATGGCCACTGAGGCTTCCCAATCACCCTCTTCTTCGCCAAGACTCAGGGCCGAGACATTGTTCACGAGGATATCCACTTGTCCGAATTTTGTTTTGACCGCGTCCAGAAAGGCGTTAAATTTTTCTGTATCGCCAATGTCACAGGACTGTGCAAATACTTTTACCCCTTTCTCCAGCAGCTCTTTTTCGGCAGCCCGAAGGGCTTCCTCCCCGCGTGCGCAGATGGCCACATGTACACCTTCTTCTGCGAGTATGGAGGCGATACTTTTTCCTATTCCTTTGCTGGCACCTGTAACGATGGCAATTTTTCCTTGTAGTCTCAGATCCATAGGTTTCTATTTAAGATGTTGTCAGTAAAATTTTTAAAAATCGATCTTTTGTATAAAAATAAAGAATCTATAAAGAAAACAGGAAAGTGCAACGGTTTAATTTTCGTCATCCTACCCTTATTTGATCATATCCATGATGATAGGTTTTAACCCGCTAAAAAAGAATTCAACAGCAATTACCATAACGATTAATCCCATTAATCTCATCATTACATTAATCCCTGTTTCACCTAATACTTTTATGATTCGGGAGGAACTATAAAGGATGAAATATGTGATCAACATAACTAAAAATACAGTTAATATCAAAACAACTTTTTTTTCAATAGAATCAGCATCTTCCATCATAATTATTGCATTTGTCAATGCTCCAGGACCACAAATCATTGGTATGGCTAATGGTGTTATTGAAATATCATTGACATAGGTCTTAACTTCAGACTCCTTTATTTTCACCTTACCTAGCCTTGCTTGTAGCATATCCATTCCCATTAGAAAAAAAATGACACCACCTACTATTCTAAAGCTGTGAACTGAAATTCCAAAAAAATTAAAAAGTACTTGTCCGGAAAAAGCAAAAATAATAATAGTGATAAAGGCAACTATGGATGCTTTTTTCGCTGTTCTTGTTCTATGTGGCTCATCTAAATCCGCAGTCATAGTCATAAATATTGGCATTGTACCTAATGGATTAATTAGTGTAAAGAATGATGTAAAAGTTAAAATTGCAAAAGTTAATAATTCATTCATTGTTCCTTTTTTTAATGTTTGCCAACTTGTAATAGTGGCACTAAAATAATTATTTATAGGATTAAACTACTGGAGCTGTTTAATTTTTCGACTTATTTTCAGGTAAGAGAAGAACTGGATACCACGCCAAAATATTAGCTCCGCTGAATCTATTTCGATTTCCTCCTGTTAGTCGGAATTTATCTACCCTACTTTTTTCTTGATAAAAAAGTAGGCAAAAAGATCAAGGCTGCAAAGAAAAAAGTGCTTCACTCTTTATCAAGGCTAAGTGCGGCGGGTTGATCTCCTCGTATACACTTCGGAGCTTACCCGTCTTACTAAACCTTGATTTTGATCGCAGCACTTTTTTCTTTGAGGCCGTGTTAAATTACTTCCCCTCCTTTTAGGAGCCCGCCTCCCGGAGGGTAGAGAAAATCAAGGCTACAAATAAAAAAAGAGTCCAATTTCATCCATTTTAGATACTCCATAGATAAAGTATGGATAGTGTATGGATAGTGTATGGATAGTGTATGGATAAAGTATGAAGATCTAATTCCAATAATTACCGCTGAGCTTATTCAAATTTGATCAAAATCAACAACCCTTGGACGCTAATGTCACTCTAGAATTATAATCCCAAAAAGTGATAAAAAGTAAGTAAAAACGGTCAACACTATTCAGGGAATTTCACTTTGATTTAGCTTCGTCGAATCTTTGATGTGGCTTCGCTGAATCTTCGATGTGACTACGTCGAATCTTTGATTTGACTTCGTCGAATCTTTGATGTGACTTCGTCGAATCTTTGATTTTGCGCGAGAGCGGGGGACATCATTGTTAATCGATTTCAATCGTTGTTTTAGTTTGAGCACTTTTTCGAGCCGCTTCGAGAATTTCCATAACGATCATATTATTTTTTAGAGAGGAGAGATCATAGGGATTTAATATGATTTCATTTTTTATCACAGCCGCAAATAAGGCAAAAGGATCGTCCAACGGCGATTCTCTTTCTTCTAAATTGTATAATTCCTCTTGATATCCATCATAGCCCTCGGCTATTCTGACACGAAGATTGTTGCGATCGTCAGCATAAATTGCACCCTTTAGACCATAAATTTCCATGTCTTTTCTCCCAATTGGCCAATTCCAAGATGCTTGAATAATGGCATTTGAATGATCATATGTCAAAATTATTGTTGCATCATCATCTACTTTGGGATTGTTTTCTCCTTGTTGTTGTTGAGTTACTGCAGTCACGGTAGTAGGTTTTTGTCCATTCTGTAACCAAGTCATTAGATTTACACCATAACAACCAAAATCCATCATAGCTCCACCGCCGTTTTGAACAGGGTCTATAAGCCATTCTAAAAATTCACTATTAACCCCTATTTTTTTTGGCCCTTTATGGCCATCGCGAATAATAACTTTACGTAAATCTCCAACAGTTCCGGTTTTCAGCAATTGATAAGCTTTGTGATTGGAAGGATACCAGCTTGTCTCGTAATTCGTAAGCAAATGGATGTTGTGTTTTTCAGCAAGTATTTCCATTTTCTTTGCGTGTTCCAGGCTTACTGCCAAGGGTTTTTCCACCATGACATGAATTCCTAGTGGAGCACAAATTTCAACAACTCGCAAATGTTCATAGATCGTACCAAAGGCAGTAACTGCCTCCGGATGAGTTACGGAAATCAATTCTTCGATTGTATTAAAAACAATGCTCATGGGAAACCCATGTTGCTTGGAATATCTTTCTGCTAAATCCCGATTTGGCTCAACAATTCCGACAATTTGAATATCGCTGCGGTCTTCTCGGCCAAGAATCCAATGTACGTGGGTGTGGGTAAGACCCACAATACCAACTTTAACAGGCTGGCCCTTCGCTACTACATGAGATGTTACTAATAAAATTAGGCTAAAAGTGAATAGAAATTTGGGTAACATAGTTTTGAATTATTCTGTTCTCACAAATTTATTTAATTATCTGTTTTGTTCAATTTAGCTCCGCTGAATTTTCAATTTTCTCCTGTTACTCGGAAATGTTATCGAAGTTTCAATTTTTTACTTCACTTAATATCTATTTGTTTTTGAGTTCGTGATGTGCCCGCCTGCCGGCCGGCAGGCTTCGCAGTTGTCTTGACACAAAAACGAAACAATCCCGAGTACTCGGGACAAGTGCTTCATAAATTTTGACGAAAAAGCACTTCGATCCTAACTTTGAAGAACTCGCTACGCTCAGACAGCTTCAAAATTTTAACGGATCTTGCGGTGTTTTGGTACCCGTAAAATTCATAAGGCACGGTCTTAACCCTCGTAATGATCTGTTTTAGTGTCATACTAGCTTTATTTTCCTTCCCCTCCTTTAGGCAGGGTGTAAAAGTACCGGCATGGTAGATTAATGGTCTTAACTTGCAGCCTTGATTTTGATCGAAGCACTTTTTTATTTGATGCCGGGTTTAGATCCGTAAAATTTATGAGACATGGTCTTGAGATTCTTGAATTTATTTGGTTTAGCAGGCTTAAACTTTATCCATTGTCCTTTATACTTTAAACTTTATCAGTGCTATCCTGCCCTTGTCATCCTATGTTTGCGAAAGGAAGTTCTTTGATTAATTCAATCCTAAAAAGCCATACCACAACTTTTGTTGTAGATCAGTTTTACGCAAAGTATGAATTAATTGTAATTGTTTATTGTCAGTCTTTACTTCGATCCCGGCAAAGGCTAAGTAATTATTCAATTGAATTTCTTCAAGACCATTTATATAGGCCTTAAAGAATTGGGTGAAGTCTGTATGGCCAAGCAAATTGACTTGATTCAGAATATCTTGGTTGTTTGTTAATTTTGCGGTTACTCCTGTTTTCGTGTATAAAAATCGCATGAGGTCATCCAGGCTTTGAGTGTTTTCCGTGTTATGCCTAATTTCCATATCCATACAAATTCCGGCAAAGAAACCTCCTCCATAAACAAGCCCCCAGTGGTTATCCTTATCAAAACCTGAAGCCGCATCAGAGGGTGCCATTTTCCCTAAACCTGTGTCGTTCACATACCTCGCATAAAATAGCTGATTCATGACCATTTTAATGGCTTCCTCATCCACCAATTTGGCATTATACAGTGCTTTAAGGGTATAATAATTTGTAACGCCTTCCTTAAACCAGTCCGAGTGAGTATCGTCAAACCTAATTGTTTTTCCGTTCCAAAGATGAAAGAACTCATGAGCAAATAGAAACCAACTAATGACCTGTTCTTGTGGGTTCGCGTCCGGATTCATAAACAGGCTAATGTTATCACCGATTACTTCACCGTCCATTGTTTTTGATTCATTCATGATGATCAAGACTTGGGATGGTTCATTCCAGGAGGAATGTTTGGGTAAACCTCCCATGAGGTTGATGTAATAATCTACTATTTTATTGGCTGCATTTACATAGTGTTCTTTATTCTTTGCGATGTTTTCACCTCCAAGTACAAAGTTTAAACTAAAATCCTCACGTGTTATGTTAGATTCCTGTTGGGTTCCCACTGTGATGAATGATTCTAAAAGGTGAGACTGGTTGGTGACAACATATTCGGTGTTCTCATGATTTACACTTTTCCAAGGAGTGGATATTTTCCAATGCTCAGGTTTTTTAAAGCGCACTTTTATATCTGCTTTATCTCCGTTTATAATGAACAAAGAGCGACCTGTAGCGGTAATGCCCCAATCTCTTACGAATGCCACCCCATCGATTCCGCCGGGCCAATTCTGTTTTTCATGCTCAATCAATACATAATAACGGATTAAAACTTCCTGTCCTTTGTACATATCATGTACTTTCCAAGCGGTCGAATCTCTTTTTACCAATTCGAGTTGTTTCCCATTTTTCCCATAAGCGACTAAGTCATGAACATATTGAGGCCATCTATGGGGCATAGGCCCATGATTACTCATTTTTAAGAGTGAATCTTGTAGGGTTAATTGGGCTTCAATTTTTACAATTTCAGGATTTACCTCCGAAAACTCAAGATGATATTGATCTGGTGAATGATTTGATTTTTGAATGATAGGGGCACTATTTCCGGAACTTGTAATCGGATATACTTCCGAAAAAGGGATACATAAGATAAATCCGGTAAACATTATCATAGAAAGTAATTTCATTTTTTGCATTTTGCTGTGAGTAAGGATTTCTTTATAGGATGATAGGTTAAGGAAATAGGTTACAGAATAACTTGTTAAATGTTGCCGAAGACATTAACCGCTTACAAGTATTTCTGCGGGCTTTGATTCAGCTCCGCTGAATCTTTGATGTGACTACGTCGAATCTTCGATGTGACTTCGTCGAATCTTCGATTTGACTTCGTCGAATTTTCAATGTCCTCCTGTTAGTCGGAAATGTTATCTTGTTCATTTTCTTTGCCTTCAAAGAAAACGAACCAAAAGAAAGGGAACTTTTGCGAGGTGTCTTTCTTCGTTCATAACGAAGAAAACCGGCAAAGAGGCCCTAAATTTCCTCCAAGGCTTCAGAAATTTTTAACGGGCCTCCTTGCCTACACTGGCGCAAAAGGGGGAAGATGTTTTAGCGAAAACCTTCAAACTTTTTAACTTGAGCCCAAGTTTTAAATCTGTATCAATCCTTTAAACTTTATCCTTGCCTACCGGCACTTCTCTCGCTATCGCTGCCGAACAGACGGGTTTTAGTTATTGACCCTTTAAAGTTTTGGATGAAGTCCTTCCCCTCCTTTTAGGAGGGGTGGCTGCAAGCCGGGGTGGTTATATTGAATAAATAATTTTTTTTAACCACCTCCCCCTTCGGGGGCTCCTCCTAAGAGGAGGAGAAATTTTAGAATAAATTTTATCACAACGACGTCCCTCCTTTTAGGAGCCTTATCGGCAGACAGACATTGCCTAACCGCCTAACCATCTAACCATCTAACCAATTTAACACTCATCCTTCAACACTTTCTTTCTCAAATCTCAAATCTATCTAAAATCTCAATACTTTATCCTTTAAACTTTATCCTTTATCCTTTGTCCCTGCCTGCCGGCAGGCAGGCTTTATCCCTGCCCGCCAGGCACCGCATCACCGTATAACCGCTTTCGGTTATTTTTACTTCCATTTCCTCAAATCAAGATTTCCTCTTACATTTTGGTTCAAATAAAGCGGTGGCCTAAAATAGGTTTGTAACATAAGGAAATATACGGGAATTTAACTGATTTTTTAACAAAGGGATCTTTTTTGAAGGCTAAGATTGACTTGTTTTGAGTAGTTTGGTGTCAGAAAGCTTTGAATTTTTTCAATTATAGTGCAGGTTTTTTAAAGGCTGAAGGAGTGACTCCAAATTCTTCTTTGAAACATTTTCTAAAATATTTTAGGTCGTTAAAGCCAAGTTCAAAAGCAATTTCTGAAACATTTAACTCCCCTTGCTGTATGAGTTTTGAAGCTCTGTGCAGCCTTACTTTTCGTGAGAATTGATTGATGGATAGTCCCGTAATGGCTTTTACCTTTCTAAAAAGAGAAGACCTGCTAAAGCCCAGTTCCTGAGCCAGATCTTCTGTATTAAAATCATCGGCGCAACCGATCTCGAGGATCACTTTTTCAATTTTTTCCAAAAAGAGCCTGTCCAGTTTGTTTTCGTTCGGGTCCTTAGGTTCCTCTTTGCTCGCTTTGAAGTACTCAATGATCCTTGCCCTGCTCTTTAAGAGGTTAGATAGGGTCAGTTGAAGAATTTCCGAATCAAAGGGCTTAGAAATATAGGCATCCGCACCTTGCTGCAAACCTTCGATCTTATCCTGTGTTTCAACCTTGGCCGTTAGCAAGACGATGGGTATATGGCTTGTCTGATCTGTATTCTTTAATATCTGACAAAGCTCGATCCCTGATCTTTCCGGCATCATAACATCCGATATAATAATATCCGGTACCAGTGCCAACGCTTTTTTGATGCCTTCTGTCCCATTGGGCGCTGAAAATATTTTGTAGTGTTTGCTCAATATTTCCTTTAAATACTGCACCACATCGGGGTTGTCTTCTACCACCAGGATCACGCGGTCACTGTCATCTGTGATCGTATCATCAGGAAGTTGTTCCACATAAAAAGGATCATTGATAAATGGTTTTTTGAACTTGATCTCTTCTTCGTCTATAAATTCGACGTTGTCCAGGGTTTCATAAAATTCTTTTCCTTTATGAAAGCTCAGTGTAAAGGTAGTGCCCTGGTCGATTTCACTTTCCACGGCTATACTTCCTTCATGCAGTTCCATGAGTTTTTTGCACAAGGCCAGGCCAATACCGGTGCCATCTAGGCGGTCAACATCATCTTTGTGATAATACAGGTTAAAGATCGATTTGAGTGAATCTTCATCAATCCCCTGCCCGTTATCCCTGATGATCATTTTAGTGGTTTCTTCTGTTTCGCTTAATTCGATTTCAATTTTCCCTCCTTTGGGCGTATATTTAAAAGCATTGGAAAGTAAATTGTTGAGTATAATCTGCAATTTTTTATGATCTACCCATAAAAAATGTTCACCATTCTCCTTGGTACTGAATAAGATCTCCTTTTTTTCTGCATAGTAATTAAAATTCTCCGCTACTTCATCAATAAAATGGCTGAGATTCAGATAGCTCAACTCCAAGTGATTATGGTCGGTCTCAGATTTCCTGAATTCCAGCATTTTATTGATGAGCTCCAATAAGATTTGGGCATTGCGCTGGATTAAATTCAATTTCTTGGGTTGTAACTGAGGCTCCGGTTCTCTCAACAGATCGTTAATGGGTCCTAAGATAAGGGTGAGAGGGGTTCTGAGTTCGTGGAAAAATTGGTAAAGAAACGAAACCTTTCCTGATTGATAGCCGATTCCTGTTGCCTTAACTTTTGCTCAAAAAAGAGTGAATTCTTTAATTTTATTCTCTCGATGTAATACCGCGACACAAAATAGATCAATAGACTACCCAGGATAAGATAAGCGATGATCGCTGGCCAGGTGAGCCAGACAGGCGGATGGATCCGGATCTTTAAGGACTTGATCTGCGTACCCCATTTGTTCGCTTCGTCAATCACTTTAACCCTGAAAGTATACTCTCCTGGAGATAAATTGCGGTAGGTCGCACTGGTCGATGTACCCACGTAGTTCCAGTCGGGATCAAACTGATCGAGCCTATAGGCGTATTGCAAATTTTTTGTCACCGGATAATTCAGGGCGATATAGTCTATGGTGATAACATCTTGGTTGTGTGCGAGGTCGATCTGGTCGATGAAGGACACACTTTTTTGCAAAGGACTGGATTGGTCGGGACTGCTGACGGGTATCGATTCGTTGAACAATTTAAAGTCGGTAAAAACAATGTCCAAAGGCCTTACTTCACTTTTGATAACATAAGGATAAAAAACATTCATTCCGTTGGTTCCTCCAAAGACCAGATAGCCATTTCGCGAAAGAAACCCTGAGTTATTGTTAAAGGGGCCCGACTGAACCCCGCTCGAACTGTCGTACCTCACAAATTTATTGAGCTCGATGTCGTACATGTTTATACCCTCATTGGTACTCAGCCATAATTGCTTGAACGACTTGTCGGCTACAATGGAATGGATGGTGCCATTCGACAAGCCGTCTTTTTCTGTATACTGTTTGACCTCCCTTGTTTTTGGATTGAGATGCACCAGGCCTTTGTACCGCGTTCCGATCCAGATATCTTCTGACGAAGTAGCCAGAATAGAAAACACGATGTGTGCATTGAGATCATCGTAAACGGGGATATCTTCAGCTATACCCGATCGATGATCGTATTTTACAATTCCGTTTCCAAATGTACCGATCCATAAGTTTCCCTCAGGATCTTCGGTAATGGCCCTCACATCAAGCCATCCTACATCGTCTATGAACTCGAAATTATCTGTATCCGGTTTAAAAAGTTGCAGTCCCCCGCCGTTTGAGCCTACCCAGATCCTGCCCTGACTGTCTTCGAACAGCACCCTTACATCATCAGAATTTAAACCGCTGGGCACCAGGCTTCTGCGATAATGTTTAAAAATCCCCGTTTTGCGGTGATAGGTATTGATCCCTCCTGCGTAGGTGCCAAACCACAAAGTCCCCCGGCTATCAAATAAGGCGCAAAGGATGGCGTTGTCACTTAATGACTGGGGGTCTTCCGGATCGTTTTGATAGTGCGCAATCTCCTGTGTAAACGGATTTAAACTAAAGATCCCACCACCATCAGTTCCCATCCAAATATGGTTTTCATCGTCTTCGCAAATTCCCCATACACTTTTACTGCTCAAATTATCGCTTTGCGAAAAGCTGCTGTAGTACCTGATCTTTTCGCCTTCCGGATCAACCAGGTTGACACCTCCTAAATGGGTACCGATCCAGATATTCTGATCTCTGTCCTGCAAAAAAGAACTGACAGAACGGTAATAGATACTTTCATCCGTAGGAGTGGGTTTGTGGTAGTTGAAACTGCTTAATTCTTTTAAACGGAGCAGATCGGCCCTGTCAGCATACATGATCCCCTTATTTCGGGTGCCTATCCAGATAAGCCCTGTATGATCTTCAAAAATAGTGAGCACATCGTCATCCGTAAATGAAGGGCAATTCGATTCATTGATGTGAAAATAATCGCCATTGCGGGTATTCAGTACAATGATCCCTGCATCGGTAGAGATCCACAAAAAGTCTTCGTGATCTAAGTACAGGTGTTTCATATTTTGCGAAAGAGATGGATTTGTTTTGTCGATCGCATAGTTTCTAACCATATTTTGTCGAAGGTCGATACGGTTAATTCCACTGTCATATGTAGCTGCCCAGAGTATCGTATCATGTTGTATCTGAAGAGAAGAGATAATATTTGACGAAAGTGGACTAGGGGAAGTGGTGGAATAATTTTTGACCACTTTCCGGTCTTTGACCTGATCAATCCCTCCCCCATACGACCCTACGTAAATGTCATTATTTTTGGTTTCTGCTATTGTGGTTACGCTGTTATGACTCAGGGCGCCCGCCGAGCCATCGGCAAATAAATAGTCGAAATGCTCATTTTGCCCATCAAAAATATTGAGTCCCTGATCGGTCATGATCCATAAAAGGCCTTTTCGGTCTATAAAAAGAGACTGGATAAAATTATTGGAAACGGTTTGTTGCAGAGCTGCACCTTCTCTGTACACTTTGAATTGCTTTCCGTCGTAACGGCAAAGCCCGTCGTTGGTGCCGATCCAAATAAAGCCAAGAGAATCTTGTACAATGGCATTTACGGTGTTATTGGGCAGGCCGTCTTCTACCATCAAAGAATAAAACTTTAACTTCGGGGGCAACTCTTCCTGAGCATTCATGCACAAAGAGAGCAAGGTGAATAGAATATATATTTTCCTGGCTAAGGTCATCTATAGAATCGAATGTGTATCAGACACAAATATATCAATCGAGATATAAATTATCCATTCTTTTTTGCAAAGCCTTGACTTTAGGGGCTGCTTTATGGATTTGAACAAAATCACCCTCCTTTTTGAACAATTTCTCACCCCTGTTTTTACCAACACAGTAATAAGTTTACCCAACTATTTAACTTAAATGAACGATTATGACAAAACGAATTCTACATTCATTTTACTTGATGTTGTTTTTGATTTCATCAGTTTCACTCGTAATTTCTTGTGATGATGATGATGATTTTAACGACAGTACCACACCGGGTTTTCCAGAATTTACTTCTGAGATATCTACTGCACCCGGTTTGAAATTTACCATAGAAGGAAAGGTAGCGGATGAAACCGGTATTGCAAATGTGAGTTTGTATTATCCTGAATGGCATCTCGATAAGGTCATAGAATTTAAAGAAGCTCCGAAAGAATATTTTTTGCAATACAGTTTTTTGACACCCGAAGATGAAGAACCGGAATCGATTCACAACATAAAAGTTTCGGTGACGGATCTGGGAGGGAACATTGCTACCCATGACGTAGTGGTTACCCTCGATTACGATTCTACCAAACCTACCATTATTTTCAATACCCCAGCACAGGGGGAATCATTTACCAGTGGTGCTTCTGTACCGCTCAATTTAGACTTTGGGGATAATGTGGCCTTAGATTCGATCAGGATAGAAAACGCTGGTTTGGGCTTACATGTCAAAATGAAATTGGAGGCCGGTACGCAAACTTATAATTATGAGGGAACCGCAACAATTCCGTTGGAAAATCCTGCAAATTCATATGCCATCAAAGCCATCGCAATTGATGCTACGGGGAATAAAACTGAGAAATCACTGACGATCACTGTGGGTGAATCGGGCAAGTTTACGAATTTATACCTTGTTGGGGACTCTATGCAATATCCTAGTGACCCTGAAAAAGCCTATAAGATGTGGCAGGATCCGGATGATGAGAATGTGTGGATCGCAGAATTCTATTACTGGACAGATTACGGTATTGGCTTCTTGAGTCAGCTGGGCTGGGAACCCAATTACTGGGGTCAGGATCCAGACAATGCGAATATGGCCATACTCGATGGCAACGCCAGTTATATCAATTTCCCTGATGGCGATGGCTATTACCGAGTAAAATTCAATCCTTATAGCCTTGAATACACCTACGAAAAAATGGTGGTGGATATTGAGGTGAGAAATGAGATGTATATCGTTGGAAATGGATATCCGCAGTATCCTAACTTGGACTGGAATCCGGAAGAAGCAATACCCATGGATGCTGATCGCTGGGGAAATCCTTATGTTTTCGAAAAAATCGTGGAAATTTCAGATGATGCCAGCATGAAATTTTTAGGACAAAATACCGGTTGGGGACCTTATGACTGCGGTTTTGAAGTGGGAGGAGAGCAACAATTGCCGGTTAATTTTGAAAAGAATAAAGTGGGAGACGGCTCTGCGGATATCAAGTTTAAAAATCAGGCAGGAGTGTATTGGGTAACCTATGATTACTTCCTCAACAGAACCACCATCCATCCTTACAACCCATAATTGAATTGTTAGTTTGTTAGCACTTGGCCGGGGTGAGCAATTTTCTCCCCGGCTATTTAAAACTGACAACCGGATCATCACAAAATGATAATTAATTATAATTTTTCTCGAATGAAAAAAATATATTTTCTCATTGCTTTCTCCCTTTACGGGATGTTTGCAATGCACGCACAGACCAAAAGAGTTTCCGGACAGGTCACTGCAGGGGGCGAACCTATTCCAGGGGTAACCATTTTGGTAAAAGATCAAACGACTGGAACCACCACGGATTTTGACGGCATGTACAGCTTAGAAGTAAGCCCTGAAGATGTACTGGTGTTTTCCTTTGTTGGATTTATCACACAGGAGATAGCGGTTGGAGACCAAAACAACATCAACTTAACCTTGACAGAAGATGCCCAGCAATTGGAAGAAGTGGTTTTGGTAGGCTATGGTTCTATTAAAAAGAAGGATCTGACCTCGGCCATCAGTACCGTAGAAGGGGAAGAACTCAGCAAAAGGGTCACCACCAACATCCAGGATGCACTGGCCGGACAACTACCCGGGGTGCAGGTGAGCTCGAATGGCGGTCAGCCGGGTACAGAATCGACCATTACGATTCGCGGGATATCTACTTTAAATGACAATACACCTTTGTATGTGGTAGATGATGTGCCGTTAAATGATATTAATTTTTTAGCCCCCAGTGATATTGAAAGTGTTCAGGTCTTAAAAGATGCATCAGCCGCTGCGATCTTTGGTTCGCGCGCCTCGAATGGGGTGATCATTATTCGCACCAAACAAGCCAAAGTAAACCGAACAACCATAAATGTCAATGCCTATTCAGGTTTACAGACAGTTGCCAAGAAACCTGACCTTGCAGATGGTACCGAATACGCCAATATCATTAATACGGCAAGGTTCAATGATGGAAACAGCATTTTATACCCAGATCCCGAGCAATTTGGCAAAGGAACAGATTGGTGGGATGAGGTGACCAGAGTAGCACCGATAACCGATGTCAATATGAGTCTTACCTCAGGGACAGATAAAATGAAAATCTCCACGGGACTTTCTTATCAGGATCAGCAGGGAATTATTGAAGGAAGCAGTTTTGATCGGGTCACCGCTCGTTTGAATACAGAATTTCAATTGACCGACAAAATTAAGGTAGGTGAGAATTTTACTTTTGCCAAATCGAATACAGTGAACGGCCCGAATGCCGTGTGGGATGTCCACCGCTTAGAACCCATCACAAATCCCTATTTACCCGAGTACGAATGGGCAGACAGAAACGAGTTCAGCATTTTTTCTCCAACGATCACTGATGTTCCTAATGCAGTTGGGATGCTGGCCAGAACTTTCGATGAAACCGATTTTTACCGCGTTGTAGGGAACGTGTATTTCGATTGGGAAATTGTAGAAGGTCTGTCATTTAAAACACAGTATAGTGTTTACTTTAGCACTTATGAGAACAACTGGTTCTCACCGGACTATTATATAGAAGAAATAGACAGACAGGACGTTAATTCTGTGGGCAGAACGCATAACAACAGAACCAATACGACCTGGAACAACACCCTTACCTACGCAAAGCAATTCGGAGATCACAGTTTGAATCTGATGGCAGGGATGATCTTTGAAGATCAGGAACACAGAACTTTATACGAAACAGGAGAAAATATCCCTAGCAACCATCCGGATTTACGGTACCTGGATGCGGCAACGGAAACTTTTTTCAATTAAGGGAATAATGAAAATTACAGCTTATTGTCCTATCTGGGGAGAGCGAATTACGGATATAAAGACAAATATTTGTTAACGGCTACGATAAGAGCTGACGCATCTTCGCTTTTCCCTGAAGAAAATAAATGGGGGATTTTCCCTTCTGTTTCCGCTGCCTGGGTGATATCCAACGAGGCCTTTTTACAAGACTCGAACTTGATCAGCCAATTGAAATTAAGGGCAGGATGGGGACAGATCGGAAATGATAACAGAAACTCGATTCCAGTAGATGCCAGACTGACTACCATCGGCAATGACTACTATACTTTTGGCAATGATCAAACAACGGTGATAGGGACAGCCCCGGATAATGTGGGTAACCCAGATATCAAATGGGAGACCGTGGAAGACATTAACTTGGGGATCGATCTTTCTATGTTTGATTCGCGATTCGGAATTAATTTTGACGTTTATCAGAGAACCACCAGAGATATGTTGATGGCTAAGTCTATTCCGGCCTATTTGGGATCAGGTTTTAACGCTCAATGGTCGAATATCGGAAGTTTTAAAACACAAGGTTTTGATCTTGGACTGAATTACAATCAGACATTTAATGATTTTTCAGTAGAATTTACCGTAAATGTTTCTCACTATTCGGCGGAAGTGGAGAAGCTGGCAGACGGAGAAGCGATCTACGACGGAAATCACCAGAGATTGGACTTTTTGGGCTATACGGCCGAGGGTGAAACCCCGGGCTCCTTTTTTGGCTATGTGGCCAATGGGGTCTTTCAGAATCAAACAGAGATCAACAGCCATTCGGATGAATTTGGCACCCTCATACAACCGTTTGCCAAGCCAGGCGACATGAGGTTCAGAGACCTTAATGGAGACGGGCAGCTGACAGACAAAGACAGGGAAATCATCGGGAACCCTGTTCCGGATTTTACCTATGGGATCAACATGAAATTCGGATATAAAAAGGTGGATTTAAGCGCCTTGTTTACCGGTTCTTATGGCAATGATATGCTCAATGCAGCAAATCCCTATATGATGTCGGGCGCAGGAAATTATAATTCTTACGCAGGACTCCTGAATAAAGCATGGAGTGGCGAGGGAACCAGCAATACCCAGCCCAGACTTTCTAACGATGATCCTAATCAAAATTTCAGGTATTCTTCTTATTATATTGAAGATGGTTCTTTCTTTAGATTGAGGAACATTCAATTGGGTTATACTTTGCCGGGAAATCTCTCCGGAAAAGCCGGTATGAGCCACGCCAGATTTTATGTAAGTGGAGAAAACATCTTTACCATTTCAGATTTTAGCGGATTGGATCCTGATGTAGGCGGTTATGCAACCCTGCAGGGCGTCGATTGGGGGCACTATCCCTTACCTAGAATTTTTAACCTGGGGATCAACCTTACTTTTTAAATTATTATTAAAATGAGCACCATGAAAAAAATATCATTTATATCGTTTTTTGCTTTGGCTTTGTTCTTTACAAGTTGTGAAGATTACATAGAGAACGATGTGACAGGCAAACAAACCTTAGATCGTTATTACTCGAATTTTGACGAATGTGACAAGGCCATTATCGGTTGTTATGCCTACCTCAGCCCCGAAGATTGGTGGCAAATGGATTTCTTCTGGATGGTGGGAGATATCTGCTATGATGATGCCTTTAAAGGAAATAACAATGAAGGAGACCAGAGAGATTTTGGAAATCTTGCCGATTTCAATATTACCCCTTCCAATGAATGGTTGGAAATAAAATGGAGATATAGTTACCAGGGGATTTACAGGACTAATTTAGCTATAAAGCATGTTTCCGGTGCACCGATCGACGAAGAGCAGATCAGGATATTCGTGGCCGAAGCTAAATTTTTAAGGGCGGTTCATTATTTTGAACTGGTAAAGAACTGGGGTGCTGTACCACTGTTATTAGAGCCTCTTTCTGTAAGTGATGCGAAACTGGAAAGAACTCCTGAAGATAGGATCTGGTCGCAAATTGATAGCGATTTTCAAGAAGCAGCAGAGGTCTTGCCTTCCAAATCGTCCTTATCCGCCGTAAACATGAGTAGAGCTACCAAAGGAGCGGCCCTGGCATACTTAGCCAAATCTGCCTTGTACCAAAAAAAGTTCCAGGAGGCCTACAACTATGCTCAGGAAGTGGAAAGTTTAGGCGACTATAACCTAAGCGATTCCTTTGAAAATGTTTGGAGTATAAACAACCCGAATGGAAATGGATCGATCTTAGAGATCGCAGGTTTTTTAAACGACCTGTTTTGTTCAGGTTCGGCCTTGCCTGTCCTTTCCAGAAGCAGGTCAGATGGCGGATGGGGTTTTACTACGCCTAGCAGCCATTTAGATAACTTTATGGGAGATGATCCGAGAAGAGTGTATTCCATAATACGTCAGGGGGATTATGTAGATGAAGAACACCCTTCATATGATACCAACCCCTCTGAGAACATGAGCGGAAGAATTAATAAAAAATACTATTTGGCATTTGCAGACAGACCCGAAAAAGATGAGTACATCAGATCCGGTTTAAATCATATTTTATTCAGATATGCAGATCTGCTTTTAATGAAGGCCGAAGCTGCCTTTCAAAATGGCAATGAAGCTGAAGCAATGGCATTGGTCAATCGAGTAAGAGAGCGCGCCGGTGCCAGATCTGATCAGTTTATCGGGCCCTGATCTCCTTACCGCGATCTACAACGAACGAAGGCTAGAACTGGCCATGGAAGGACATAGGTACTATGACCTCAAAAGAACTGGCAGACTAGGAGATGCTATGCAGGAATTTTTAAATTACAATCTGAATACCAACACGGACGTCTATGATGCAGGAAATGATGAGGGCAAATTCTTTAACCCTGCTCTTCATTATTTGTTCCCTGTTCCTCAGACTGAAATAGATCTGTCAGGAGGTTTGATAACTCAAAATCCGCGTTATTAGGATTTTACAACCGGAGGAAGGTACTTGGCAATGAAGTATATTTGCCTCCGTCTATCCATGCCTCTGTGTGGAATCAGAAATTGTTTAAGATGATAAAAAAGATCATGCCCATATATATTTTAGCTCTACTCATTTTGCTGAGTCAAAGTTGCAGTGAATCATCTGATACTCAGGAGCCCGAACCACCTCTGAAAGATCATTTAGAGATCGTTTTACACTCGTCAAGTGTACAACAAACCATCCGCCATTTTGGAGCTTCAGATGCCTGGAGCTGTCAATTTGTTGGAGCCGAATGGCCTGAAACGAAAATAGGAGCAGATCGCAGATTGGCTTTTTAGCGATGAATTGGATGATGTAGGGAAATCCCAAGGGTATAGGACTAAACAGTTGGCGTTTTAATTTGGGTGCCGGAAGTGCATCTCAGGGTGGGAGCAGCGGAATTGAAGATGAGTGGAGAAGAGCTGAATCTTTTATAGGCGCCCAACGGGTTATGATTGGGAGGCACATAAAGGGCAACGCTGGTTCTTACAAGCAGCTAAAGCTAGGGGTGTGGATCACTTTACGGCATTCTCTAACAGTCCGCCCATCACCGTGACAAAAAACGGAAAAGCTCATTCTTCGGGAGGAAGAAAGCGCTAATTTGAGTAAAGAAAAATATACTGCTTATGCAGATTTTTTGGTCGAAGTACTCGATCAGTCCCAGCAAAGATTTGGCATCAGTTTTAGCGAACTATCGCCTTTTAATGAACCGCAATGGGACTGGAAAGGAGGACAGGAGGGAAGTCCCTGGTTAAATGAAGAGATTGCCGAAGTAACGAGAACGATCGACGCAAAAATTCAGGAGGAAAACTTTCAGACAAAAATTGATTTAGTGGATGCGGGGAAATTGAATTACCTTTATGAAAACGCCGATAAACCGGGAAGATTCAGACCAGATCAATGCCTTCTTTGAAGAAGGTTCAGCTGATTACATAGGGGACCTGCCCTCTGTGCGACATGGAATAAGCGGACATAGTTATTATACTACGTTTGGAACGTCTGCGCTGATCGATGTGAGGAAAAAGCTCAATGAAAGAGTCAGACGTATGTCGCCGGTATTTTGAGTTTGCTATGTCTGAATACTGTTTGTTGGAGAACAACGAAGAGGATCGGTTGGCAATGGAAGAGATCTGGGCATTGATCCAGCGCTGTATCTTGGCGAGAGTGATCTATGCGGATCTGGTGGTGGCGAATGCCTCTGCCTGGCAATGGTGGCTGGCGGTTAGCCCCTATGATTATAAAGACGCGTTGATCTATATCGATGATAAGAAGGATAACGGTAATATTTATGAGTCAAAATTACTATGGGCCCTGTGCAACTACTCTTTTTTTATCAAGGAGGGTTTTCAAAGGATAGACATTTCCAGGTCTGATCGTCTGACCATAGAAACAATCGATCAATGGTCTGCTGGTTTCTGCCTACAGATCTGGTAATGGCTCCAGGCTGGTGGCTGTGATCGTGAATCAAAGAGACCTAACCATCCCGCTTAAACTTAAAATAGATGGAAAAACTACTTTTAAAGGAAAGAAATACATCACTTCCGGCCAGCGAGAGGATAACCTTTTCGTTAGGGGAGAAGTGCAGCAAGAGGGAATCTTTGATGTACCCGCAAGAAGTATTATCACCGTGGTCATAGAATAAGACAAGTTTATGAGACAACTGTTAATCGTTATCATGTGCAGTGCCGTGTTATTTTCCTGCCAAAGGGAACAGGAATTTTCGGTCCGGTCTTCTCGCACTAGATTCCATTTTAGAAAATGCCGTAAAGCAGCATCATATACCGGGCGGAGTGGCCATGGTGATAAAAAATGACAGCCTGGTATTTCAAAAAGCATTTGGTTATCAGCAAATAGCTCAAAAGATCGAGATGCAGGAGAACAGTATTTTTAAGCTGGCATCGATGACCAAAGGACTTACCGCTTTAGCTATCTTACAATTGGTGGAGGCCGGCAAAAATTGATTTGATGGATCCGGTATATAAATACATTCCTGCTTTCCATTCCCCCCTACTATTGACAGAGGTCTTACCGGATTCTACTTTTCATTCAGTTCCTGCCCATTCAGACATCACTATTCATCAGTTGCTAACGCATACTTCCGGGATTGGCTATGGTTTCCAGGATGAAGATTACAATAAAATTGTGCTCAAGAATAAGGTCAGTGAGGGATTTTGCGAGGATGACCGTACTTCCATGGAAAACACGCTTAAAATTGCCAAACTACCTCTCTTGAAGGAACCCGGCACCGCCAATATATACTCGATGAGTTATGATGTGCTCGGCACTTTGATAGAGTTGGTCTCAGGCTTGCGCTATGACCAATATATCCAGCAGTACATATTGGATCCATTAGAGATGGAAGATAGCTATTTCATCATCCCGGAAGACAAAAGGTACCGACTGGCGGATGTCTATCAGCCCAATGAAAACGGAGATGGATTGGAACCAACAAGCTACCCCGATATAAGTTATCCGGTCATCCCGGAGCGAAGATTCTTTTCGGGTGGAGCTGATCTATGCGCCACAGCAGCCGATTACCTGAAATTTATGCAAATGATACATCACAAAGGGCTTTATAAGGGAAATAGAGTTCTGGGAGAGAAGTTTGTTAAAATGATGCTTTCCAAACAAACCCCTTTTAATGATGGAGATTCCGACCAGGGCTATGCCGCATGGATGGTCAATGAAAAAGGCGCAAAAAATGGACCAATGACCAAAGGATCGTATGGTTTTGGTGGCTTTTTTGACACCTATGCCTGGACAGATCCAAATTTAAATTTTACAGCGATTCTTTTATTACAAATGTACCCCACTAATACCCATGGAGTTCATGATAATTTTTATGTCCTTAATTTCCAGTTGAATCACATGGGATAGAGTTAGAGAAACATTTCAAGCTTATACCTATGCCTGGATGAACAATTTTTAATCGAGATATGAAAAACCTTTTTATACTAGTCCTGCTTATGCTTGCGGGATGTTCCAGCAAGAACAACTCAACAGCAATAAAAATCCAGCCCGAGGAAATGGAAGATTGGGAAAATCCGGCTGTTTTTGGTATCCATAAACTTCCCGCAAGAGCATCGTTTATCCCCTATCTCGAGTTGGAGGAGGTACTGGAGAACGAGCCGAAAAACTCACCGTTTTTAAGCTCTTTGAATGGGGAATGGAAGTTTCATCTGTCTGTAAAACCCGCCGACCGTCCCCTGCTTTTTTTTGAGCCTGATTTCGATGACCGCTCCTGGCCTGCAATACCTGTTCCTTCTAATTGGGAGATGCACGGCTATGATGTGCCCATTTATACCAACGTGAAGTATCCGCATGAAAAAACGCCTCCAAAAATTCAGGATCATTACAATCCTGTCGGTTCTTATCGAACCGTTTTTAAGGTGGATGAACTCGATGCGAACAAAGAAATGATCCTTCATTTCGGCGCAGTCAGTTCTGCCATCTATGTTTGGGTGAACGGCAAAAAAGTGGGCTATAGTGAAGGAAGCAAAACGCCGGCAGAATTTAATATTACGCCATTTCTTAAAAAGGGCGAAAATCTGCTGGCAGCAGAGGTGTATAGATGGTCGGATGGCAGCTATTTGGAAGACCAGGATTTTTGGCGTTTATCGGGTATCACCAGGGATGTGTATCTCTTGTATCGCAACAAAACCCGTATAGAAGATTTTTCTGTCCATTCAAGCCTGAAATCAGATTACAGAGAGGGTGTTTTTCAATTGAAAGTCAATCTTTCAGGAGAGGTCAATTCACAGGGCCTCGTCGAAACCGTTTTGTTGGATCGAGATAGAAAAGTGGTTTACAAAGGAGAAAAGAACTATCAGTTAAGCGATCTTACAACCTCACTGCAATTCGAAGCTGAGCTTCCAAATGTATTGGCCTGGAGTGCCGAAGAACCTCATTTGTATCACCTGATCGTCACACATAAAAATGCTGCGGGGGAAACCCTGGAAATGATCGGCAATCAGGTGGGCTTCAGAACGATTGACATAAAAGAAGGCCAATTGATGGTAAACGGCAGATCTGTTTATATCAGGGGCGTGAACCTGCATGAGCACCACGACAGGAACGGTCATGTGATGGATGAAGAAACCATCCTGAAAGACATTCAAACCATGAAGCAATACAATATCAATGCGGTGAGAACCTCGCATTACCCCCAATCGGAAAAGTTTTATGAATTGTGCAATACCTACGGACTGTATGTGGTAGATGAGGCGAATATCGAATCGCATGGCATGGGGGCAGAACACCAGGGCAGTTTTGATACCCTTGCCCATATAGGCTACAGGGAGGAATGGATTCCGGCACACCTGGACCGAATGAAAAGCATGGTTGAAAGGGATAAAAATCAACCCTCTGTGATCCTTTGGTCGATGGGGAATGAATGCGGTAACGGCCCCGCCTTTTTTAAAGGTTATGACTGGATCAAGCAAAGAGATCCTTCCAGAAAAGTGATATTCGAACAGGCCGGATTGCAGTCCAATACAGATATCGTTGCACCCATGTACGCCAGGATCGAACAATTGGAAGAGTACGCAAAAAACCATACAGACAGACCGTATATACTTTGCGAATACGCACATGCCATGGGCAATAGCGTGGGGAATTTAAAAGAGTATTGGGATGTGATCTACAAATACCCGGTACTGCAAGGCGGATTTATATGGGATTGGGTAGACCAGGGATTGGTAAAAGAAGATGAAAAGGGGGTGGAATACTGGGCCTATGGAGGCGACTTTGGACCTGCCGATGTGCCTTCAGACGGGAACTTTTGCCTCAACGGACTGGTTGATCCCGACAGAACGCCTAAACCGGCTTTGAACGAGGTCAAAAAAGTATACCAGCCCTTTCATTTTGATTGGCTCGGTGAAGAGGATCAAAGGATTCGGATCACTAACCGGTTCAGTTTTACAGGGAGTTCGAAATACGATTTTAGTTGGCAATTACTGGAGAACGGGAAGATCATTCAAAACGGAGATCTGCAGGTACCCGAGATAGGAGCGGGAACGGCAAAGGATGTCATCCTAAAAGGTTTACCTGAACTTTCAGGGGGAGAGGAATACATCCTTACCCTCAGTGCGACCTTAAAAGAAAAGGATCTTTTATTGGCCAAAGGGCATGAGATCGCCTGGGAACAATTTGTCTTGCAGGAGGGCGAACTTCCTGCTTTAAAACACACAGACCAGAAGGTGATCGTCACACAAAACGAAGGTGAGATCGATGTGAGCAGCCAGGCTATCCGAACGAAATTCAATAAAAAAACGGGTATCATGACCTCTTTGGTGTACCATGGAATCGAATATATAGAAAATGAAATGGGCTTTGTTCCCAATTTTTGGAGAGCACCTACCGATAATGACTTCGGTAATGACCTGCACAAACGATGTCAGGTCTGGAGATACGTCAGTAAAAACAGAGAACTCTCCTCATTTGATTTTTCAAATGACGGTGCCAAAGCAAAGGTGAATGTGCGCTACTTGTTAAAGAATGAAAAAAGTGAGCCTATAGCGAATGTGGAGGTGATCTATCAAATTTCGGGTGATGGAAAGATACACGTTCAAACTCATTTGGAGAAATTAATAGACGACCTTCCTGAAACTCCTAGAATTGGCCTTACGATGCAAGTCAACAAAGAGATAGACGAGATGAATTGGTATGGCAAAGGCCCTTTTGAGAGTTATTGGGACAGAAAAACTGGCGCAAAAGTTGGTCTTTACAGCGGTACCGTGGGGGAACAGTACTGGGCCTATCTCAGGCCACAGGAAAATGGTAACAAAAGTGATGTGCGCTGGGTAAGTCTGACCAACAAGCTCGGAAAAGGCATAAAAATAACCGGATTACCACTGGTAGATGTCAGTGCACACCACCAGATCATGGAGGATTTTGAATCGTTGGAGAGAACGGATGGACGACATAGAGACGGCGATACAGTGAAAAACCGCCATACGATAGATGTACCCGTTCGAGACCTGACGACCATTAACATTGATCACAGACAAATGGGTGTAGGAGGAGACAACAGCTGGGGAGCCTTTACCCATGAGGAATATTTGTTAAAAGCAAAGGAATATACCTATGAGTTCTATCTTGAACCCGTTCAGTAAGCAGAAATTATTTCGTGTCTGGCTGAGCTCAATGCAACTTTTCGACGATCAGTAAAAAATCGACCTTTGCAGTGGCACCCATAAATTGAAAGGTGGGGCGTACATTGGGAACGATAGAAACGATTTCGCCGTTGAGTTGATTGATGAATTTTTCTAGCTTGTCTTGTATATTGTCTTTTTTGACATCCAGTCTGTGTACCTTGTATCTCATGGTCCGTTTTTTTGATTTGAGTTTGTAAAGCAGCTGAGGCAGTGCTTATAAAATTAAAGAGGATGACCTGTTGATACAATGACCTTCATCAGTTGAGCAAAGGATGTCTGCAGAGATTTTGCTGTTCTTCATCAGTGTTCGGTCGGAATTTCCAATAAATTCAAGGTCTCGTGTACTTTATTTCACTTAAAAACTGTAGCTTATTCGTCGAAACCGACTATATGGATTACATCACAGTGAAAAATAGACAAAGGCAAGGAGTGCACTTTATTTTACATCTGCTTAGAACAAGTTCATTGGGGATCTTGTTCTTGCTGGCCGCATGTTCAAAAATGGAGATCATTACCATGGAAGTGACCGCCTCGGCTTACAATTCGGTCCCTTCCCAAACCGATGGAAACTCCACCACCACTGCCTGGGGAGATGAATTAAAACCCGGTATGAAATGTATAGCGGTCTCGAGAGACTTAATTCCCTTAGGACTAAAGCATCAGACTGAAGTTAAAATTGAAGGATTGCCCGGCACCTATCAAGTGCTCGATAAAATGCATTATAAATGGAAAAAAAGAATTGATATTTACATGGGGAACGATGTAGCTGCCGCGCGAAATTGGGGTAGGAAAAAGGTCACCATTTCCTTTCTGCGAGAAAAGGAATAAAAACTGACCTAGGCCTTCAGGGCTACTTGTCGATAAAATTCAGAAGGGCCTTTACACTTTCTTCAGGGCTCTCTTCCATAGGTACATGTCCGTTATTTTGCAAAATCACCAAAGTATCATTCGGAAGATCTTCATGAAAACGATAGGCGCTGGCTACAGGAATCAGTCGGTCTTGTTCACCCCATAAAACAAGAGTTGGTGCCTGTATACTTTTGATCCGGGCTACCCTGAGGGTATCAAAGCCCGCCTTCATCCGGTCAACCAGTGCCTGGCGATTACCCGCTCTGAGGGTCAGATCAAAGTATCGGTTTACCAGCGCTTTTGACACCTTGCTTTTATCGGCATATACATTTTCAACACTCGATCTCACCAAAAATCGCGGGGTAATATACCTGAGCAGTTTGTTGAAGACAGGGGTTCGGGCCAGTGCGAAACCAACTGGCACACGGGTCGATTTTTTAGGATAACCCGCGGCGTCGATCAGGATGAGTTTGTCGACCATTTCCGGTCTGGCAAGCGCAAATTCCCATGCGATAGAGCCACCCAAAGAATTACCCCCCAAGATACAGTGCTCAATGCCTCTGGACGCTAAAAATTTTTTGAGAAAATCGATATAGCGGTCAATGGCGTAATTCCGGTCGGGGAAGGGTCCCGTCAGGCCAAATCCGGGGAGGTCCATACGCACTACCCGTTTTTGAGGTTTGAGGAGCTTTACCCAGGCGTCAAAAGTATGTAAACTCGAGCTCGTGCCGTGGATCAGGACCAGGGGTAAGGAATCGAGGGGGTCGCCTTCATCGCGGTAATGGACATTCATGCCGTCGATCTCCACAAAAGCAGAAGGAGCTTCTGCATAGAGGGAACTCAGGTCTTCAACAGATTTATCCCGGTGTCCGAAGAATACGATCATCAGAACGATCAGCACACCGATACTGTAGAGCAGCCATTTGATTAATTTGGCTATTTTCTTCATGCCTTGTACTTTGATGATTTGGGTGAAATCTTATCCATGGCTCTTTCGGCGATGGCGGTGATCGACAAAGAGGGGTTTACGCCGGGGTTGGCAGAGATCATCGACCCATCGATCACATACAGATCTTTGTAGCCAAATACTTTGTTGTCTTTATCGATAACTCCCTCCGATGCATCGGCGCCCATGACAGCTCCTCCTAAAATATGCGCAGTAGATGGAATCCCCGCCAGGGTTTCCAGGGCAAAAGAGGTGTTTTTTCCTTTTACAATTTTGCTGTAGGCTTTAGCCAGGCTAACAGACTCCGGAATAAAGGGACTGGGTTTTTTACCGGTACTCAAAGTCGTATTTGTCAGGCCCAAAAAGTTTCGTTTCAACTGCAGGGTACTGTCCAGTGTTTGCATGAACAAGAGCACGACCGTTGATCTTGCCCAGGGATTTAGCCAATAGATCCTGAAGAATTGCCAGGGTGATCTGAGCCAGGCCCCCAGCACTTTGATCAGTCGCCCAAAGACATTTTTTCCGGTTGCATAAGGAAAATGGACCAACTTCCAGGCATTTGATCCCTCTCCGTACCTACAGATCTCCAAATGACTGTTTTCATCGGCATGTAAGATACTGCCTATGGCGATCCCTTTTGAGAAGTTTTTTTCTTTTTCGAGACTCGATACACTGATGAGCGTTTCGTTGTTGGTTCGGATATCATCTCCCAGTTTATCGGAAAGCCTGGGCAGCGATTTTTTTTTGAGCTTGAGCAATAATTTCACGGTACCCAGCACGCCCCCTGAAAAGATGACCCCCCGGGCTTGAATGGTCTGACGTTTTTTAAAGAAGCGGGTACTCGATCTGACACGGAGTTCATAGCCCGATGCTCCTTCGGCCTGATCCAGCGGCGCTACATCGTACACTTCCTGTTCTGCCATGATCTCAGCCCCGTGTTTTTGTGCCAGGTAGAGGTAATTTTTATCGAGGGTGTTCTTCGCATTATGGCGGCAACCCGTCATACAGGCGCCACAAAAATTACAACCTGCGCGGTCGGGACCCTGACCATCGAAATAAGGATCGGGTACCGTTACATTTTCTTTTCCGAAAAACACCGCTACCTGTGTGGCTTCAAATTTATCTTGTATACCGAGGTTTTTACTGAGCTGTTGTAGTGCCAGATCACCGTCGAACAATTTGGGATTTTTGGCGGCACCCAGCATCTTGAGTGCCAACTGATAAAAAGGCTTTAGTTCTTCTTCCCAATGGCACAATTTACGCCAGCTGCCGGTGTTAAAAAAGGAAGTTTTGGGAATGGGCAGGGTATTGGCATAGACCAGTGAGCCACCGCCAACTCCGGTACCCGATAAAACGGCCACATGTCTGAAAATACTGAGCTTCATGATACCAAAAAACCGAAAAAAAGGAAGCCAGAGCCATTTTCTCAGGTTCCAGTTCGTTTTTGGAAAATCTTCAGACGTGTACCATTTTCCTTTTTCGATCACCAAAACCTTGTACCCTTTTTCGCTCAGTCGCAAGGCACTGACAGACCCTCCAAAACCACTCCCGATGATGACGTAATCGTATTTCATGTTTTTTAGGTAAATAGTGTAGGCACCATGCTAAAATTATGGATTAATTTTCAATGTGTTCAGCTCTTCATTAAACATCCTAGAGTTGTTATGATGGGTTCATTTTTGTATATGATTCAATAAAAGGGTACATGTTGTTTTTTTCATGTTAATTTCGTTGCGGGGACCTTAAGCGGGGTCGGGAGATTTTCTTTTCAATTTAACTAGCCCCATTCAGGAAATTGCGTTTTATTCAGATCCAGTGTGGCAATGGTATTCATATCGTCTTCAGAAAGTTCGAAATCGAAAATAGTCAGATTTTCGATCATATGGTTTTTTTGCGAAGACCTGGGAATGGCCACAACTCCTCGCTGGTATTGCCATCTCAGGCATACCTGGGCATTGGTCTTTTGGTACTTTTTACCGATCGAGGCCAGGATCGGGTTGGTAAAAATATCATTTCTACCTGCCGCAAATGGCGACCAGGCTTCCATTTGTGTGGCTGAATTTTTCAAATACGGGTAGGAAATTTTCTCCTGAAAGAAAACATGTGTCTCTATTTGATTGATGGCCGGTTCAATTTTTGCATAGGTTTTCAATTGTTCGAGTTGCTCAGGCAGAAAATTACTCACCCCAATTGCTTTGATCTTACCTGCTTCGTGCAACTCTTCCATGGCCTGCCACGAACCTTTTACCTCTCCTCTGGGACGATGGATCAGATAAAGGTCTAAATAGTCTACCCCTAATTTTTTTATGGATGTGTCAAATGCCTTTTTGGTGTTTTCATAACCCGAATCGTCTACCCAAAGTTTTGAGGTGATGAACAGTTCTTTTCTGTTTATACCACTTTGTCTGATCCCTTCTCCCACGGCCTCTTCGTTGCCATAGATATGTGCTGTGTCTATCAGGCGATAACCCACAGCAATCGCTGCAGAGACGCTTTGGATACCAATTGAATCCCTTAAAGTATTGGTGCCAAATCCGAGGATCGGCATTTGGACGCCGTTGTTGAGTGTCACTGTTGGAATTGAAAGTTTATTAGGACTTTGGTTTATCGCTCCGAACAGTTTCGAGCTGACCGATCCAAAAAGTACGGTTGCCAGTGCAGCCTTTGCAGTTCCTTTTAAAAATTCTCTGCGTTTTAAACTGTCTTTCTGATTTTTCATTTCCATTTTTTTTATTGAGTGCTATTTTGATTAAGCTTTTGATCCCCTTCTTAGGTTTAATAGATCAGTTCAAAGTTATTGATCCACAATTCACTTCCTATGGCCCCGGTGAAAAAATCACCTAAAGCACTGGAGGAAAAAACAACCGTAATATGCGTAGGCTTGTCCTGAGGGCTAGCCCAAGTCTCTCCTTCGCGGATATTGGCATAGGCAAACTCCGGATCAGAAGGGCTCAGTTCACCGTATTTGATGGGTATGTCAAGTTTAGTCCAATCACTTATTTGATTTGCACTCCTGAACCATCCTGTGGCAATTCTTTGCACGTCGGTTCCCTCTCTTTTTTCTAAAAGAACGTAGATGTCACATTGATCACCGCCGGGCAGTGGATTGCCTTTGTCGTCTTCGTAAGACGCTCCTGGAATGTATTTATAATCGACCTGGAAAGCTTTGGGGCGTCCGTTGAATGGTGTTCCAAAGTCTATGTTCGATCTCGGATCAGATGGGTTTGGAAACCCTTCAGTGAATTTCCCGGTAAACAGAGTAGCTGCTGCCATGCGGACCAAAAGTGGAGCTGCTACACTTTTTAAGTTGGCCGCAAAATCTCCGCCCCCAAGGTCTTCCGGATTTGTGTTGGCAGTACCGGCAATGGCCAGTGCTCTGTTTGCGGTTCCCCAAACGGTATTCTCTGCACTTTCTCCGGGTTGTTGATAGCTTCCAACTTTGTACCAGAGATCAAAGTCGCTGTTTGGTAGCTGAGGATTGGGTAAAGCCGGTACAGCAGTAACGGACCAAATTGCACTTGATCCGTCTTCGGCTGTAACCGTGTATTCAACTAGATCAGTGAAATCACGTGCCTCTTGAGCCGAGGGAGAAACAGATGCAAAATTGGACACTTTGATCGTTGTGGGAACTAAATTCTCGAGTGCTGTTCCTTCGCTCATCGGAATGACAATGCTTCTTTCCTCTTTATTGATATTGCTCAGTCCGGCTTGACCGGGCAATTCAAAAACCTCAATGACCTTAAAACCGGAAAGGCCAAATTCGTCATCTTTAATGCAAGAGCCGGGCAAAATCAAACCAATAGCGATCAGTGCATAAAAGATACTTGTCGGCAGTGTTGCATTAGAAATATATTTTATTCTTCCCATGATTTTATCAGAATATTAGGCTCAGAAATAGTAGGCAACCCCGAGGTTTAACTGGAGCAGATTGATTCTTAAGTCTATGTTCGTTTCAACTATTTTCTGTTTGTTGTCTTCATCATTATTGGTTGTTTCTTCTTCTATACGGGTAGAAAATCCGGCAATTCCTACGGTTGTTTCAAAAGCCCAGTGCTTGTCAAAAAACAAGATCAGACCGGGACTTACACCCAATTCAAATTCGAACAAATTACTTTCGACTTTATCGATGTCATCCGGAAGAAATATCCTTTGTAAAGATTCTCCAAAAGTAAAACCTAATTCTGTCTGTACTAAAATTTGCAATTGTCCTTTCCCTATGGGGATATAGTTACGCATATTCGGAGCTATAGAAAACCCATGCTGCAATTTTTTAGAGCTAATGTTTTCGTCATTTTCACCCACATAGGTAATCTCTTCACCGGAACGTCCATATCCTGCCGACAGACCCAAGGTCATATTATCCTTAATTGCATAACCGCCATTTCCTATGATCCTGTAGTTATATTTATCCTGATCTACCACTTGCCTGATAAGCTGATCCTCATTTTCAGCCTGACGAGAATCCATAGAAAAGGTCAATGTGCTAAAAAATCTACCTTTTCTGATCTTAAAATCATTCTCTTCAGGCGCTGAACTATCTTGTGCATGACCTGCCAGGGCAGAAATAAAAAGAGCAGAAAGAATTAAAAAACGCATTTGAAATAATTTTATGTTCATAATTGTGTTGGAGGTGAATATTTTTGAATTTAATTCCTATTTCATGCCTCTCAGGCATTTGGCCCAGTATACTTTAGTGAAGGCTGATGACTTTGGTGATCAGCCATTGATCTGCTTCCTTTTTCCACATGATGATGAACTTTACCGGTTTAGATTCGGCATCGGGTTCCTGGTTGTTGTAAAATTCGTGGTATCCTATTTCAACGGCCCCATAATCCTTAATCGGATACACCTCAATACTTCCTTCCAATAAGGTTCGCGTTACTTTCCCACAAATGTTTTTTTCAATGGATGCGAGAATCTCCTCTTTTGACGTGTTTAACCCCCCTTTATCGTGAAAAAATTCAATTTTTTCGGCATAGAGCGATGCTTGTGTTTTCATATCACAGGCATTGTAGGCGTCAAAATATTCTTTGTCCTTTGCTGCGATGAGGTCATAAATTTCCTGATCCACGGGAGTATACCCTTCGGCATATAATTTCCCTGACATTTGTTGGGCAAAAGTCCACTGACAGAAGGCCATGGAAAGCATCAAAGCTATTTGAAATAGGGGTTTGGTCATTTTATTTTATTTGCTCACAAGTTAGTTCTAAAATTAAAAAAATCAAATGGTTTATTTTTAGTTCGTGTCAAAGACGGACCCCAAGTTTCACCTGACTTATTTGAAGGGATTTCTAGACAAATTAATTGTATAAAGGTAAGCAGTACTTTTTTATATTCAGTGACAGGGAGGTTGTGTTCTTTGCTGAGACAGAAGCAAAATTCCGAAATTCCTTTGATACCAAGCGCTTACTGGTTTCTTTTCTTTTTTAAGATTTTTACGATTCGGTTATATTCAATTTCTGATAAATTCCAGTTATAACCTTCAAAGTCGACCGTATTCGTAAATTGGATGACTACCGCGTCTATGTCTTTGTGGTATTTGGCGATGGTCTGGTAACCGGGTATCAAGCCGGTGTGTTCGTATTTGTAAAGCGAAGCATAGATTTCCTGCTCTTTTTGATCTTTAAAAACGGTGCCCATATTTAAAGCCCTTATAAATTTCCCCAGATCCTCTGCGGTGGCGAGCATGGAGCCATTGTCAACGGTTTTTAAATCTGGCTCATAGCCAACATAATAGCCGCTCATGACTTCTTCTATATCTACCTCTTTAATGGAACCATAGGTATGTGTCAGGTTCAAAGGAGTCAGGATCTCCTCCCGGATGAATTCGAATGGTTCATAGCCCAACTGTTTGTAGGCGATGCTGTTGAGCAAGAGATAATTGGTATTGCAATAGGCATAGGTTTCACCGGGCTCAAAATCGGCGGGCAAATCGAGAATCAAAGCGAGTTTTTCCTCAGCTGTTTCTTTGGGAGCAGCCCAATAATTGAAGGTGTCCGTAAAATTGGGAATACCACTGCGGTGTTGGATCAACATACGCAAGGTAATTTGATCGGCATATTCAATTCTGCCTTTCAATTCCGGTAAATAATCTGCCAGGCTTTTCTCCAGGGAGAGCTCACCGCGACGCACTAACTTTGTAATCGCCAAGGCGAGATATAGTTTGTCTACACTGGCTATTTTGAACAAGGCTTGAGGATCGGCTGGGATTTTGTTTTCTGTATTTTTATAACCAGCCACATAGGTGGCCGGCTCCTCACCATCCTTGTCTATATAAACGATAATGCCGTCGAAGCCCATATCAACAGCTGCATTGACCTGCTCCTGAACAGAATCGGGCAAAGGTTTGATCCATGCTTTTACGATAGGCCAGGGCACGAAGTACAAGGATATGGCAGTACCTACCAAAAGAAGGATGCGGGTGAGCTGTTGTATCTTTTTTTTTGTCATGACTTCAATTTTGTCGTTTACGAAAGTTCTATTTCTCTGTTTATCAAATCGATAATGTTGTCTATATCCTGCATCAAGGGTTCAAAATGAGCTATTTCGGTGGCATGAGAAGCAAGGATAAACATCAATAGATTATTCTCAAACTCCGTAGAATCCAGAAGACTTAAATTACTCAGCTCCTTATCGCTTTCGGGCAGTTCCAGATCTTCATAGACACCGGCTTGTTTAAAAACAGCACTCAGGCTGGTATGATTTGTCCTGAACATATCCAGCACTTTTATTCTTTGATCGGCCAGTTCCCGTTCCTGCTTTGAAATATCTTCAAGTGTTGAAATCCAATTGGTCAGTTGTTTTCGCAACTCGGTATTCGAAAGGTTTTTCAGATTCCCTGAATTGATCATTTCATCTAAAAGGGAATTGTTCGGATTAAATGCAATGTCATTTGAAAAAGTTTGGTACAGGAGGGTTGAAAAAAGTGCTTCGGAAGGTCTTTCTTTTGTGGAATGGGTATAGGCCAATATTTTTTTGGCGCCGGCATAATTATTTTGATTTACCGATCTCAATTCTTCCAATTTTAATTTACTGATCAGAAATTCTTCCTTCAATCCGATCAGATAGATTCGTTCATTTTTTTTATCGATTCTGTTTTGGTTCCAATTATTGATCTGGAGTGCTATCAAGATTCCGATGACTACGAGAAAAATTTCCCCAACAGCGTATTTTAAGTACCGCAAGGCCTTGTTGAAAGGTTTTCCTGAATGACCTTCAACAAGCAGTTTTTGGCGGATGTCTTTAAAAAATTTAATCATACAAATGTTCTCGGCCTTGTATCGACATGCCGCTGCATTGACAGGCTTTTGCCTGAAGGCCGGATGTCAAAAGATGTTGAACAGGAATAAAGGCTGGTCCGAAATACAGGATGAGCGCAAAACTCCCGGTATGTGAACAAAGATAGCAGTTTATTTTTTTTGGGGAAAACGTAACTATATGTGGACGAGCTATACCGGGTTCAGGCGGTAATTCAACCTGTGAAACCCACACCATTGCAGGTTCTCGTCATAGCGATTTACTAGGTGCTGTATCTCATTTACTGTTTATTCCAGGTTTGAATAAATGCGGCATCGTCCTCAAAAAAATGAAGCACCAGAATATCCTGCGGTTGATTCATGGAATAAGTATATACCCTGTCTTCTCTTCCCTCTCTGCTGAAAATGATCACTTGTTCGGATGGATCAACCAAAAATCTGCCCTGGGAAATTTCTGTTTCCCCTTCTGTATAGCTAAAGAAACCCTGCAGGTCACTGTAGTTATCGTCTGGGTAAAATTCTAAAAACAGGCAGCATTTGGGTAACAGGTCTCCTATGCCATTGATGGTTTCGTCCGCAATCTCCCAGGTTCCCAATAGTCCTGTTTCAAATAAAAGATCATCTTCTATGAGGATATCCTCTTCGCATTGAAAGGACATCAGAAAAAGGGATAACAAGAGTAATTTAAGATATTTCATGGTTCAATATGTCTTGCCAAATATAAGATATGACTCAGAAAAACAAGAATCCGCGGTATTATGTAATGTTTAAGAATTCGTTATTGTTTAATGGTCGTTCTTTTTAACCATATCGGGGGTGATCCATGGATAGGGCGATCAAGGGTGGGGAGAGGCTTATTGTCTGATCGTCTCATAAGGATTGCTTTTGGGTACCCGAGTTAACGAACTACACCTAAAAGACGAACGATTCAATTCGCAAAAAATCTTTGAAGTATTAATGGGACTTTGAGATAGATCATCAAGGAGGAAGTATGCATGTAGCAGGGCCCATTTGCAGGTTTAAACCCTATAAAACACCATACACAAAAGCCCGCAAAATTCACCCAATAAGGACCAGAAAATATATGCTATTTGTCGTTTCTGAAAAGTTATTTTCCGGACACCTTTTGGTGGGTACACGCTGGATATGTCGTTTAAATAATTGTAAATCAGTATCTAAATGGATAATTGAGCATAGATTTTGATTAAAATAATTGAATAGACTGACTTTTTCTCTCCTTATATTTGTTCCATCATTATCATTGGGGCATCTGTAAAGATGCATAGATAATGGAAGCTGAAAAAGATCTTCAACACAATTAATTTTATTATCCCCCTCAACAATGCATTTCCACCCGAATAATTCTTTATTCGGGTTTTTTATTTCTCATTTTGAGTTAAATGGTAAAATCTTTCAAGCAGTTGCCTCGGGGGGATATTTCCGGTGAGATCGGTGAGTCTTCTTTCTACCTCAAAGATCTCCCGGCTAAAATTAAACTTGTCGTACTTATCCCGTAGCGCATTCATTCCGGCCAGTTTCCCTTCCAGGTGAATGATATTCATCATCGCCGTAATACATTTCGGGGAGAGCGAAAGCACATTTCCTTCGTTGATAATTCCTTTAAAATAGTTCGAGTACATCACAGGGCAAAGTTCTGACAATTGCGATGGAAACCTTGCTTATGCATTTAGCAAAAAGAGTTAAAAATTGATCCGCGAAAAATGGGCGCCAGTTACTGAGCCCAATGCTTTGGTTCATGTTCGATTCGGATCCTGACATCTACCACAGTGAGACGGTTCTCCATAGCCATACAAGGATTGATGTCGAGTTCTTTGATCTCCGGTGCAAAACCCATTAAAGCCGAAATCCGGGAAATATAATCGGCAAACAAGTCGAGATGTATACCTTTTTGTCCGCGTATCCCTTCGAGCAAGGGATAAGACCGAAGTTGTGCGATCTGTTCGAGGGCTTGAGCATGTGAAACCGGACACATGGCACTGTTGAGGTCTTTCAGGACTTCTACAAATATTCCTCCAGAACCGAAAAGGACTACAGGAGGAAATTTCTCTTCTCTTTTGGCTCCTATGAATAATTCATGACCTTTGATCATGGGCTGAACCATTACTCCTTTTGCACCCGGAATGGCCATGAGTTCATGGAAATGTTGTAACAGTGAGGCTTTATCGGATACATTCAATCTGACTCCGCCTGCATCTGATTTGTGCAGCACACCCATGACTTTTAGTACCACCGGATAGATGACCTCACTTTCTTTATACAGAAGTTCTTCCTCCTTATCGATCCATATGGAGCTGACCACCCGGATTCCGACCGACTCCAGTACCTTCATCGCTTTTTCGGGAGATAGATACCCGTCGGGACTTTGGGAGAGCAGCGTGCTGATCGATCTTTCATCGAGTTCGACCTGTTCGTTCTCAGTTCTCTTATAGTCAGGGTGCTGATAGACCTTCGCCAGGGCTTCTCCAAACATGACTTCGTCATAAAAAGCCGTATGTCCTGCAACCAGGAAAGTACTGATCTCTTCCCGGGCGTTGAGCACGGAAGGCAAAACCGCATAAATGGGTTTTTTGCACCTGCGGATCTTTTCACTGAGGACGGCATATACATCGGAAACATTTCTCAAACCCGGACTTCCAAAAATGACGGCCAAGGCATCGATCTCGCTAAGGTTATTTTCAACATAGTCAATGGTTACTCCCAATTGTTCGGCTGTGCCTGTGGCCAGCAGATCGATAGGGTTTCCAGCAGAAGACCCGTCGTACAGTTGGGAGAGTAAATTCTCCCGATGTGCTCCTTTGATCTGTGGTACTTTTATCCCATTTTGTGAGAGTACATCGGTGAGCATGACTCCCGGTCCGCCGGCATGTGTGATGATCGCCAGGTTCTTTCCCTTACTTTCTTTCTGAAGCAGAATTCCCGCTACGTTTACCAATTCGGTTCTGCCGAAACACCTGATGATACCCGCTTTTTTAAAAAGCGCGTCGGTAAAGACATCAGGACTCGCCATGGCACCGGTATGAGAAGAAGCCGCCCGACTGCCCTCTTCGGTTCTTCCCGCTTTGATGGCTGCCAGTTTACACCCTTTTGCCCTAAGCGAAGCAGTGTGTTTTAAAAAACGGGCAGGATCTTTAAAACTTTCGATATACAATAGTTTTACTTTGGCACTTACTCCTTCCTCGTAGTGTTCATCCATATATTCCAGCATATCCTCCACACTGGTTTGGGTACTATTCCCAAAAGTGTATACACTTGAAAATTTTAAGCCCATACTCAGTGCCGCCTCCATCACGAAGACCGCAGTAGCTCCCGAAGCCGACAGCAGATCGACCCCCTGCGGGTCGAGCGTTGGCACAGGTAAGGTAAAGACCCCCGCATAATGCTGGTTGATGACCCCAATATTGTTCGGTCCGAGCAGGGTAGCCCCAACCTTTTCTACCTGCCTTTTGATCTCTTCTTCCAAGGCGTGGCCTTTTTGGTCTTTTTCCCCAAATCCCGCTGATAAAATGATCAAGGCCCTGGTGTTTTTTTCTTCCGTAAGGACCTTTACCACTTCGGGTACCAGAGCCGCGGGTATGGCGATGATGGCCATGGCCACTTCGGGAAGGTCTTCCGCCCTTTCAAAAGCGCGTTGACCCTGGATCACTCCTCCTTTTGGATTGACTACATAGAGTTTGCCTTTGTAAGGATGTCTGAGCAAGTTCTGAAGCACCCGGCCTCCCGGGTTTTCCAGATTTTCAGAACCCCCGATGACAACAATTTGTTCAGGGTCGATGATATCGCGATGGATCATTGGTTTTTATGGATATGAAAAAATTCGTCTTAATTTCTTTATAAAATAAGAGAAAAATTCTGTTTTATAGACTGATTTTTATCAATATCTAAATGAATAAATTTGCTTTACTTTGAATCAAAGAAGCTTAGGGATGGCATATCATTTTTCACATATGGTCAATTCCATGCATGCAAAGGATGTGAAACTGCTCATGAAACAATCCTCCGGGAAAGACATGATCTCCTTTGCGGGCGGAATGCCAAACAATGATCTTTTTCCGGTAAAGGAGGTTGAGGAGATCTTTCATTCTCTGCCACAGGAATTAAAAAAACTTTGTTTTCAATACGGACCTACCTCTGGATTTCCACCTTTGGTCGAGACCCTTGCGCAATTTCTCAAGGAAAAAGAACTGCCTGTAGAGGAGAACAAGATCCTCATCACTACAGGATCGCTTCAGGCGATCAGTATCATCACCCAGGAATTTATCAATAAAGGCGATATTATACTCACCGAAAAGCCTTGTTTTGTGGGAGCCTTGACTGTTTTCGAAACCTATGGCGCCAAGATCATCGGTATTCCGGTGGATGAAAATGGGATCCTGATAGATGAACTTAAAAAGGTACTGGACGAGTTGCCTAAAAAGCCTAAATTTTTATACGTAACGCCAAATTTTCACAACCCGGCAGGGATCATTTATTCAATAGAAAGAAAAAGAGCGCTGCTCGAAACACTTTCGGGGAAGGGGATTTTACTGCTCGAGGACGATGCCTACAGCGATCTGTATTTTAAAGAAGAAGACAAAGGTCTTACGCTGCCGATGAAGGCCATGGATACCGATGGGGTGGATGTGATCTATACCGGCTCTTTCTCAAAAATTCTCGGACCCGGATTTCGGTTGGGCTTTATGCTCGCCTCCCCTGATATTTTCGATAAGGCTGAAACCATCAAACAGGCACTGGATGCCTGTACCTCAAATTTTTGCCAGATACTGGGGCATGCGTTTATGGACAGTGGAGCACTGAAAAATTACCTCAGTTTCCTGAGGCAGGAATATGGTGAGAGAAAGGATCTGATGATCGGCAGCCTGAAAAAGCACATGCCCGAGGGCGTGGTCTGGAACGAACCCAAAGGAGGTTTTTATAGTTGGGTAGAACTTCCGGGAGGCATACGGTCTAAAAATGTATTTAAAGAAAGCGTCAAAAAAGGGGTGGTTTTTGTCACGGGACGCACGTTCGATCCGGAAGGAAAAGGAGACCAGTTTCTTCGCCTGTCTTTTGCCAATGTACCTAAAAATGAAATCGACAAAGGCATCCAAATCCTCGCTCAGGCGATCAGAAAGATCATGAAGAAAAAAGACCGCTTTAAAGCAGTCTTGTAATCGATTTCTGGTCGGTTCAAACGCGCTGGAGCGCCAGTTCCTTTCCTTTAGCAAATGCCTCCAGATTAAGCGTTGCAATTTTTTCACTTTTTGAGGAGAACATGGCCTCAATGGCCTGAGTCAGACTCTTTTCTTTAAGTGGGAGCAGCACAGAGGCTGCACCTAGCAGGATCATATTGGCCACTTTTGAGTTGCCCATTGCTTTGGCTGCTTCTGTGGCATCCAGCATGAGGTGTTGAGGAAATTTTTCTATGGTGTCATACAAGGCTTTTTTATCGGGGTAATGATCGGTATTCTCAAAAGTCTGGGTATCGGTGATCAGCGTACCACCTTTTTTGAGGAAAGGTAAATGGCGCAAAGATTCCATAGGTTCTACCGCTATGATAAGATCTGCTTTTCCCTCGGGGATCAGGTCGGAATGTACAGGAGTATCAGAAATGCGCACATGCGATTCGACAGCCCCTCCTCTCTGACTCATCCCGTGTACTTCAGATTGTTTGACAAATAAATTTTCACTGAGGGCGGCGGTATCCAGTACGGCGGCAATGGTCAGGATACCCTGACCACCTACACCGGCGATGATGATATTTGTTTTCATAGGGACAATGTTTCGTGTATGGAAGTGATTTTCTCTTTGATCTCTTCTTTCTTTTCTCTGGAAAGTCTGATGCAAGGTCTTTCAGAAATAATGACCGAAACACCCTGATGTTTCAGTTCTTCTCTGATGACAGAGACATTCTTTTCGTGATTTTTCTTTAAGGGCACAATTTCTCTGATGTGTGCGGGGTTTACACCCAGTCCGAGGCAGATGTTTCTGAGTCTACCCACCGCCGTAGAATCTTGTCCGCCGGTCATGGCCACAGCAGAATTATCAGAGATAATGACCGTGATAGGAGAATTTTCGTAGACAGCATCCAGCAATCCGGTCATACCGGAGTGTGTAAAGGTAGAATCGCCGATCACGGCGATCACATTTTTTAAACCTGCATCGGCAGCCCCTTTGGCCATGGTGATGGAAGCACCCATATCGATAAGGGTATTGATGGTGTTCAGGGGAGGCAGCACGCCCAGCGCATAACAACCGATATCGCCAAAGACCTTCTTATCTCCAATTTCAGGCAGTAGTTGGTTGATGGCATTAAAAAGATCGGTATGTCCGCAGCCCTCACATAAACGGGGGGGTCTGCTCTGAACGATCTCAGGGACTGGTGCTAAGGTTTCCTGTTTCAGACCCAAAGCCTTAGCTACGAGGTTGGGGGTGAGCTCTCCTGTCATAGGTAAATGACCCGATAACTTCCCGATTATTTTTTGATCGATATGAAAATAGTCGTGAAGCAATTCTTCAACCAGTGGATAGCCTTCTTCCACCACGAGTACTTTTTTACAGTGCTGATACAGCGCGCTTACTTTCTCTTTGGGAAGCGGATACTGGGAGATCTTTAAGATGGACGGTTTATTTTTGAGCAGGTCCAGATGCTCGAGCACGTAATTGCGGGCAATACCGCAGGCGATGATCCCTAATTCTTTGTTTTCTCTGAGTTCAAGGCTGTTGAGCGTTGTTTTTTCGGAGAAACTGAGGAGTAATTCACGTTTTTTGAGCAGGTTTTCGAATCCCTTTTTGGCAAAAGCAGGGATCAGGGCAAAACGCCGGGTATTTTCAGGCAGGCCGATCTCCTTTTGCGCCAGAGGATCTTTAAAGACAACCCCGGACCTGGAATGGGAAAGACGGGTGACCATGCGCACCAGCACAGGCAACTGAAGTTTTTCGGAAAGGTCGAAAGCATAGGCCATGATATCATAAGCTTCCTGCTGGTCTGAAGGTTCCAGGATAGGAACAGAAGCAAACTTTCCGTAAAAGCGGGAATCCTGTTCGTTTTGGGAGGAGTGCATGGATGGGTCGTCAGCCACTACCACCACCAGTCCGCCGTTGACTCCCGAAACAGCCATATTCATGAATACATCACTGGCCACATTCAGACCTACATGCTTCATCACGGTAAGTGCTCTTTTTCCGGCATAAGACATGCCCAGAGCCGATTCCATAGCCGTCTTCTCATTGACAGACCAGGTGGTGTGTACGCCCTTATCCCGGGCTGATCTTGCATGTTGAATGTATTCTGTGATCTCTGTTGAAGGTGTTCCCGGATAGGCATAGACACCGGAAATTCCTGCATCGATGGCGCCCTGTGCCAAAGCTTCGTTCCCGAGTACCAGGTGTTTGTTCATCGCTTGGTGGTTTATATTTCAACCCATAAAATTAGAAGAAGCAAATCATTTTTTCTATGATTTCGGTCATGTGTTTTGGGTCGATCAGCGAATGGCTTTGAAAAAAGCGATGAGGATCTTAGCGAGCTCAAGAGGTTGATCATCCTGAATGAAATGGTCTGCAAGCAGCCCGGAACCAGTTTGCTTTTTCGACAAGATCATTCATAGGCTTGGTTACCGGTCTGCTTTTTTGTGATAGAACAATTTTCCGGTGATCAAGAGTCCTGCAAAAGTAAATACGGCAAATAACATACTGCTCAGGGCAAGTTGCATGCCTCCTGACAGAATATGTCCGCTTGTACAGCCTCCGGCTATGCGTGCGCCAATGATCAGCACAAAACCCCCGATGAAGGCCCAAATGATTCTTTTGGTCTTCGACGAACCTTTAAATTTTTCCCAGTTACTGTGGATCAATACCCATTTAAATTCTTTTTTGAGCAGAGAGATCATGAATCCCGCCAACAGAGCACCGGTGAGAAAGATCAGCTGCCAATTTCCTGAATTTTTGATCTTTTCGAAATAGCTGTTTTCGGTTGTTCCGGACAGCAGATCAGCGGCATAGGGAAAGGCAGTTGAGGCACCAATGGGTCTGTCAAAAGTAGCCGTTAAAAATATAATGGCGTTTAAAAAAGCCAATGCTATTCCTGCATAGAGCCATTTATAATCTTTGGTCTGATCCTTTTTGTGCAACCAGAATGAAACAGCGATGAATAGTCCGCTGAGGATAAAACTGAGCAGGTAAAAAACGGCATTCGAACTGCTGAGCGAATGCAAAGAAATACTGCCGAGATCGGGTCCCAAAAGACCGGTAATAGAAGGTTGGAACAGGGTGAAGATCAATCCGCCTAGTAAACCTCCCAGTATCCCTATCAGGGCGTCTATCGAACCTTCTCCCAAGGAAATGGCAAGCGTACCGGGGCAGTAACCCAGAATGGCCATTCCGGCACCAAACAATAAGCCCCCCAGCACAATACCTCCCAGTAGCAGGGGTTTGATATGATAAGAAGCAAAACCCATTCCGATTTCGAGGGTCAACAAAATAGAGCCAACTCCGATAGCCAGGGCGATGGCTTTCGCAACGGCAAAATTCTCTAGTACTGCCAATCCGCTGATCACATTATACTTGTTCAGACTTGCATATTGCAAGATCGCTCCGAAAATAAAACCAAAAATTAAAATGGATACAACCATAATTCTACTCCTTTTTTACCTGTTCATTAAAACTCTATTACCGATTGCTTGCCGGTTTTTCAATATGTGTGATCTGCTGTTTTGCGCGTATTTTATTCCACAGGAAACCAGGTATCGCGCAATATTTTCCATTCGCCCTCCTCTTTTTTCCATACGAGCAAATATTTTCCTTTACTTGCTGTCTTCCCGCTTTTATCTGACCAGACTCCTTTCCCTTCTTCAACGAGCAATTCCTCGTTTCCCCACAAATGGGTTGTTTCAAAATTTCCAATCACACTATCTCGTATCATCGCAGAAAAGACCTTTTTTATATGCTCTCTGCCTGCCACGGCAGGAAGAACTTCGGCATCTTCTGTATACATATGGCTCAGGGCAATGGAATCTCCTTTTTGTAGATAATTCTCATATTGTCTAAGTCGCAAAGTGATCTCACTTTCAATGAGGGATAAGTCGGTTGGTTTAGCTTCTTCAATTGTTCTTGTTTTTTGGCCACAACTCAACATGCAAACAGACAGTATGAGACAGATGGCCAAGAAAGCCCAATTTAAATCTTTTATTTTCATTCTATATCATTTCTTTATTCTATATCATGCAGACGTATCCATTTGAGTCGAGTTTTTGGATAATTGTCGGTTATTGGATTCAATGTTAAGGTATCACCTGAAAACGCATATTCTCTTTTTGCGATGGTGCCCCACATATGCTGAAAGTTGGCAGATTCAATATGGTGTTCAATGATCTTACTTGAGTCATTGACGATGTATTTTCCAAAATAAACAAAATTATCCGCTAAGTGCCTCAAATCATTGCTTGTCAAACTATCTAGCCCACCCTTTCCTTCAAATTGATAGTTTTCATAATTTTCAGTAACATGATGTACGCCCATACCTCCCCGGCCATCATAAATAATAAATCCACGGCGATTTTTGTAATGGTCTTGTCTAGGTTTCCAAGAAGAAGAATCGGTTTGGGTTTCCACCGTATGAAGGATCCATCTCCCCGTGAATTTTTCAAAGTCGGACAATTTAGTTTCAGGCTTACAAGAAAAAAGTGTGAGGATTAGACTTAGGATAAGTAGATTTTTTAGGATCATATTTTTGCTATTAACGATGAGCATAGTTTGCCTTGGCCGGTATACTTTATTTAGTCAGAATTAAAGAGTAAAAAATTCGAAAACTTTTTCAAAAAACTCTTACGAACACAAGCAGTTGATTGAGTTAATTACCGACATACTCTTTACTTTAGCTAGCTACCTCCTTCTAAGTTTGTATTGATCAATTCAATTAATTCTTTTGCTTCTTCTTTCACTTTTTCAAAATAACGTTTCATGCCTTTTCTGCGAATATAATTCTCTTTAACAAAATTCCTTCCTTCAATGCTTTGTGCAAAGTCAATAAGCAACTCATCCTGTGCATTTTCTTGAGGCAGCATCGGAAAATCAGTTAAATCCATTTCTAATTTCGATCGAATGACTTGATTTATCTCGTTGTCAAAAGCAAAATGCTTCTCTTCTTCATTATAAGCATCAAGTAGGTATTTAGTATCGGTATAATACTTTGTAAGGTTGTTTTGTAAATCGGGAAAACCGGTGAGGTTTGGATTTTCAGAATTTTGCAGTTTATGATAGGTGCGAACTGTCATAGGTTGTTGATAATATGGACCATAAAAGACCATTCTTAAGCTATCAAATTGACTCTTTTTATATTTAACCAAATGAAGGGTCCAAGATTCAATTTTAATTTGACGTTCTAACATACCAGTTACGTAATTACTTTCCACTGTATCTCTTGCAAGATCCTTTCTGAATTCGGCTAGTAAATCCCTTGATTTATTGTATTCTTTTCTGTTTTCATTCCAATTATTGATCTGAAGTGCAATTAAAATTCCAATAACAACAAGAACTATTTCTCCTATGGCATATTTTAAATACCTCCCTGTTTTACCTTCGGAAATCATATTTTGTCTGAATTGTCTTAAGAATTTTATCATAACTAATTTATTGATCTTCTAAGATTTGGAGAAGTTCCTCAGTTTTGTCTAATACTTCCTTTGTTAAGGAAACATATCTTGTCATGGCATGATGTCCCACATTTACTGCATTTATGTAAATAGGGGCATGTTCAAAAGCATCTACATTGTCCCATAATTCATTCATGATAGTTTCATTACTATTAATGGGTTGGTGTAGATATTGCTCTCTATATCTATTATATATATCGAAGTAAGTGTCTCTGTTGTTTGAAGATATATTCAATTCAAAGTTTTGCAAAGCGTCGAGCTCCATAATTTTTTGAATAACATCCTCATCAAACAAATCGATATTGCCAGATGATGTAAGAATTTGAAAGGTGTTTGTGTTGTAGTTATTTACTATTCTTAAACCGCCAATTCCAACCGTTTTCGCTAATTCTTTAACCTCATTTACGGTGGTCTTTGGATGATCAATTATGTTTATAATTGAATCTGAAATTTTAAGAAAAGTGTTTTCATTTAGAATAAGCCGATCATTTAATTGAATGGTATCATTTGTAAGGTCTTTTATGAGATTTTTGGTATAAACATGTTTCAGTTTTACTTTTTTTGAATTCTCATACCATGCGTTTATTTGAAGAGCAATCAATATTCCGAAGACCACAAGTATAATTTCTCCTATGGCATATTTTAAATAGCTCCCTGTTTTACCTTCTGAAAGTAATTGCTGGCGAATATGTCTTAAGAATTTTATCATGGGTTATCATTGCTTTTATTTTCACTTAGTAATTCTAAAAGCTTGTTGCATTCATCAGAGATATTTGAAATAGATTTTACCCTGCCGTAGGCAAAATTCTTTCTAATCGTATTTTTTAAGGTTTGATCTTGCAACAACAGTTTTATTTCATCTGAGGGAGCTTCATTAATGTTTCTTAAACCACTTTTGGCAATTGCAAATATTTCGCGAGTTGCTTCGCGATACAACTCCTCATCTTGCAGAAAGAGTTCATATTTATAATAAATACTTACTATTTGCTTTCTAAGGATTTCATTTCTGATAATCTCCAAATGGCTGCTGCTTTTCATTTCATCAATTGTGGATTTACTCGGTGAAAAAATCCTGTAGGGTTCCCATTGTCTTTGAAAATATTTTGGAAGAGAATCGAGCTGATAATCAGGCTCATTTAGCACTTTATAGATCGAATCTTTAGCATCGGCAACCAAGTTCGCCTCCTTATACAATTGACTTAGGTTTATAGAATCTTTTTTCAAATCATTGATTAAATCCTCAATGTATCGTTTTTCAAGTTTGATGTTCTGTTTTTCTTTTTGCCAGTTGTTTATGGAGAGTGCAATTAAAATTCCAATGACCACGAGTATAATCTCTCCTACAGCATATCTGGTATACTTGAAGAATTGATTGTTGTCTGCTAGTTTTCGTCTGATATTGCGAAATAGGGTATTCATATTTTGCCCGTGTTTTCAATCTTCCCTTTGCCTTTATTTCAACATACCTCCCATACATTTGCACACCTGCTATTTGCTGAATGAAGGGATTATTTGGTATTTGATTGCATCGAACAATATAGGAAAATATTGTGATTTTTTTTTCGACATATTTTTCGCCTTTTTGCTCGAGGTAGTGCTGTATATTCTTGTTCTAAAGGTTAATTTGTTCTCGGGTTTTATATTTAAGTCGTATCAAAGTCTTAAAGAAAAAATGATCATTAAGCATTTGAGACTTGAATGAATAACAAAACCTGGTTTGACCAACCATGGTTTTATTCCTGAATTTTTTAGAATGGAATAAATTGTCCTTTCAACTTCCCGGATATTTATCCCACCAAGTGTCATCCGCCGGTTTTTCCTCTACCATCGCCTGGGTATACAGATCGCCCGCTACTTCCAGCACGATGTCCTTACTTTGGAGATTTGAGATCCACTTTTCGGGAATGCTTTCCATTCCATTGATCAATCCTAAAATATTGCCTGTAATCGCACCTGTACTATCCGAATCTCCGCTGTGGTTCACAGAAAGAATAAGTCCTTTTTTGACATCTTTTTCATGGTGTAAAGAAGCGAATAGAGAAATGGAAAGGGCTTCTTCAGCGACCCAGCCACTGCCTAATTTCTCGATGATTTCGGGCGATAGGCTTTTGCTTTTTTTCGTTTCTTGAAAAAGGTCTAAGGCACATTGAACTGCATGCAAGGTCTCTTCATGTTCTCCCCATTTTTTTAGTTGTTCTATGGCATGCTGGACGGCGGTATTCAGGTCGAGGCCAACAGCCAGATCAGCGATCAAAGCTGCAAAAAAACCACCTGAGAGATACCCGGAAGGGTGTCCGTGTGTAAGGGCAGATAAGTCAGATCCAATTTTAAAAGCCTCTTCCGTTTGTCCGAAATACATGAGTCCAACCGGAGCCATACGCATGATCGCACCGCAACCTTTGCTATTATTGATGGGTTCAAGGATCGATCCGGGTTTTTTACCTCTCAAGGATACAAGACAAGTTGTACCTGGTGCGCGGCGTTGGTATAAATCGGATTCTCGCATGAGCCACCCGCTATTTTTTGGTTGATCTTGTGAAAAAGGATGATCCTGGGTATATATCCAGTGTTGGTAGGCCTCGTAGGTGGTGGTATTCAGATTAGCTCTGGTGCCATTTTGCCCATGGCCTGAGCGCAAAAGACCTTCAGCAGTGAATAGGGTCATTTGGGTGTCATCGGTAAACATTCCTTTTCCATCAGAAAATTCAACATAAGTCGAAATCCCTCGATGTCCGTATTTGCTTTGAATTTGTTGGGCAGATAAGAATTCGACCGGAGCGCCAAGGGCATCACCGATGGCACCACCGAGCAGACAAGCCTGATATTTTGAAATGGATATTTTTGGGTTCATGGGGGTTATTTTACGACCTGTTTTTTGTTGGATAAGGGAATTTTAGCCAGAATGTAAAATCAGGTGGAAAGTTAAGATTTGTAATTGAAACTACAGGTATAATTACAGATAAGTTAAAGGAGCTACACTTTAGAGGTGGAATTTTTAAGGTGGCCCGAGGTATTTCTTTGAGCTGATGCAGTATCTGATTAAAAACTTATCAATCTGTTGATCAATTCTTATATCTTCTATCTACAACATACCTAACCGATACGAGATGGAAAAAAAATCAATCATCCGAGTGGCTTGCAACCCAACTTGTGCTACTATTGATACCTTTTTCACTAAATATTTATATTATTTTTACTGAGAGTTTAGGCTGTTGGTTAGTTTTTTTCACTGTTACTCAAGATGCGACTTTATTTTTTTAGACGCTTAAAAATGTACTAAAATTGAAATACCCTTTACCCCATAAACAATCCTTATTATTTCTATTATTTTTTGTGCATGTCGCTTTTCTGTGGGGACAAAAGAAGGAGATCATCCAAGAAAATTCGCAATGGATACAGTATTATAACCAATCAAGGCTCAGTGAAAAATGGCAAGTATTATTTGATGCGGGATACAGGTGGCTGGATGGCTTTGAAGAGCGTTCTCAGTATATCGTCAGAGCAGGTATAGGTTATCAGCCCTTTTCCAAGCTCCGCTTTGCAGCGGGTTTTGCCCATTTGGGATTTTATTCTTCCGGAAACTTGTCTAAAACCGAATATCGCCCTTATCAGGAAATTGCCATGGCCAATCAATTGAATAAGATAGGTCTGAGTCATCGATTGAGAATAGAGGAACGTTTCTTCAAAGAACAAAATCCGGACCCCTTTCATGAGGCAAACAGCTTTAACTTTCGATTTAGGTATCTGTTGATGGTAGGTATACCATTGTTTCAGTTCACCGGTAATCAGGGTTCCGAATTATCGCTGCACCTGGGAAATGAAATATTCATCAATGCAGGTCCTGACATTGTGAACAATGTGTTTGATCAAAACAGGTTATTGGTGAGTCCGACCTACAAGTTGAACGAACAATTCTCCTTTGCCCTGACCTATAACTACACTTTTGCAGGCACCGCTCAAGCCGGTCAATATGCTTCCTTACAGGTATTCTGGTTACAGATCAAACAAAATTTGGACTTTCGACGCAGAGGGGAGGATCATTGAAGAGCGCGTTAGACAATGGATCTCTAACAGAACAGAATGAATTTAATTGACCTTTTTTGATCTTTTGTCATTTTAATTCCTTTGAATAGCTGAAGGAGGTAATACTCCAAGAAGCATAATTATTTTAAGAATTTATGGGTTAAAAGAAAATAATATATATATTTGTGTAATCGATTACACAAATATACTATGAGCACGACATACGAAACGCGATATGCTTCAAGTCCTGAAGCGGTAAAAGGATACGATACTGATCAATTGAGGAAGGAGTTTTTGATCGATAACTTGATGAAATCGGATAAGGTAAACTGGACCTATTCGCATTACGACAGATATATGGCAGGTTCGGCAGTTCCTTTAAAACCATTGTCTCTGGAAACGATCGACCCACTTAAAGCCAAATACTTTTTAGAGAGAAGAGAACTGGGTATTATCAATGTAGGAGGAAGTGGAACCGTCGAAGTAAATGGGCAGGAGTACAAACTAAATCACAAGGAAGCCTTGTACGTAGGTCAGGGTAACGAAAAAGTAGTGTTTAAAAGTGATGACGCCAAAAGCCCTGCAAAATATTATCTGAATGCGGCACCGGCACATAAAAACTTTCCAACCAAATTGGTCAGTTTAAAAGAGGCAAATAAATTAGAATTGGGCTCTTTGGAAACAGCGAACCACAGAACGGTCAATCAAATGATCATCGGAGGCATAGTAGAAACTTGTCAATTGCAAATGGGCATGACTGAATTAAAAACAGGAAGTGTTTGGAATACCATGCCGGCCCATGTACACGATAGAAGAATGGAGATCTATTTTTATTTGGATATCCCTGAGGGTCAAGCAGTATGTCATTTTATGGGGCAACCCCAGGAAACAAGACATATTTGGATGCAAAACCATCAGGCGGTAATCTCACCACCTTGGTCTATCCACTGTGGATCGGGTACTTCGAATTACTCCTTTATCTGGGGAATGGCAGGAGAGAATTTAGACTATGGTGATATGGATGTTGCGAAGATCACAGAACTGAGATAAAAATAACTAAGGAAAATAGAGATGTCAATTAATTTATTCGATTTAACAGGAAAAACAGCCCTTATTACAGGAGGAGTTCACGGATTGGGAATGGCCATGGCCAAGGGTATCGGGCAAGCCGGTGCTAAAATTGTCGTAAACGAGCGTTCCTCTCAAGAGAAGGTAGATGAAGCAGTCGCGGAATACAGATCTGTGGGCATAGACGCTTACGGGTATATTTTTGATGTAACCGATGAACAAGCTGTGATTGCGGCGATTAAAAAAATAGAGTCAGAAGTTGGACCTATAGATATTTTAGTGAACAATGCCGGGATCATCAAAAGAATACCCATGGTCGATATGGAAGTGGATGATTTTGAAGCGGTGATCAAAGTAGATCTGATCGGACCCTTTATTGTGTCAAAAAATGTAGTAAAAGGAATGATCGAACGCGGAGGGGGTAAGATCATCAATATTTGTTCGATGATGAGTGAATTGGGAAGAGACTCCGTGAGTGCTTATGCAGCGGCAAAGGGAGGCTTAAAAATGTTGACCAAGAATATGGCAACGGAATGGGCGAAATTTAACGTGCAGACCAACGGAATTGGTCCTGGCTATTTTGCTACGAGTCAAACAGCTCCAATACGCGTAAACGGGCATCCGTTCAATGATTTCATCATCAGCAGAACCCCTGCGGGTAGATGGGGAGAACCTGAAGATCTGGCCGGAGCGGCTATTTTTTTAAGTTCAAAAGCCAGTGACTTTGTCAACGGACATGTCTTATATGTCGATGGCGGAATATTGGCAACCATAGGAAAACCTTCTAATGAATAATATAATTTAACTATGACAAGTTCAAATAGCTTTATACACGATGATTTTTTATTGCAGAATAAATTTGCTAAAGAATTGTATCACAATTATGTAAAGCATTTACCGATCATTGATTATCACTGCCATATTTCTCCAGGGGATATAGCAAATGACAAGATATTCGAAAATCTTACTCAGATATGGATTTATGGAGACCATTATAAATGGCGCGCCATGCGAACGCTGGGGATTGATGAAAAGTATATTACGGGCAATGGCAGTGATCTAGAGAAATTTAAACATTGGGCCAAATCAGTTCCTTTTACTATGCGAAATCCATTGTATCATTGGACACACTTGGAATTAAAGCGGTACTTCGATATTGATGAGTTGCTAAATGAAGAATCAGCTGAAAGGGTATATCGAAATGCCGCTGAAAAGCTTAACTCAAGTGATTTTAGTTGTAAAAGTTTAATATCTAAAATGAATGTGGAAGTGGTTTGTACCACAGAAGATCCACTTGATCATCTGGAATTTCATCAAAAAATAGCAAAGGATTCTCTTAAAACTAAAGTGAGTACAGCTTTCAGGCCCGACAAAGCAATTTTGATAAACGATTTGCAGTATATTGATTATTTGGATAAACTAAGCGAAATTTCAGGAATTACCATCAATTCCTATCAAAATCTATGTGACGCTTTACTGAGCAGAATCAACTTTTTTCATGCGAATGGCTGTCGACTTTGCGATCATGGTTTGAACAAGATTTGTTTTGTGCCCTATACTCAGCAAGAAATTGATCTAATATTTAGTAAAAGAATGGAGGGTAGAATGCTGACAGAGCATGAGGATGAGAAGTTTCAAAGTGCTTTGCTATTGTTTTTGTGTGAAACTTATCACCAATTTGGGTGGGTACAGCAGTTTCATCTAGGCGCGCTCAGAAACAATAACAGCAGAATGTTACAATTGTTAGGTCCGGATACGGGTTGGGATTCTATGGGCGATGAACGACAGGCTGAGGGCTTGTCTAAGTTCCTGGACAAATTAGACAGTCAGAATAAACTCACAAAGACGATATTATACAATTTGAATCCGGCTTTTAATGAAGTTTTTGCCACCATGATCGGTAATTTTAATGATGGATCGTTAAAGGGAAAGGTACAATGGGGTTCAGGATGGTGGTTTTTAGATCAAAAAGACGGGATGACCAAGCAGATCAATACCTTGTCTAATATGGGATTGATCAGTTGTTTTGTCGGGATGCTGACAGATTCGAGAAGCTTTATGTCGTACCCTCGTCACGAATATTTTAGAAGGATACTGTGTAACATTTTCGGTTCAGAAATAGAGAGTGGAGAGTTACCGAATGATATGCAGTGGATTGGTAAAATAGTATCTGATATATGTTATTACAACGCAAAAGAATATTTTAATTTCTAAAAAACAAAGAATAAGAATGAAAAAAGTAGTCACCTTTGGAGAGATCATGTTGCGATTATCTCCACAAGGATTTTTAAGATTTTCCCAAGCGAACAGCTTTGATGTTGTTTATGGAGGCGGTGAGTCAAATGTAGCGGTGAGTTTGGCGAATTATGGTGTACCTGTGGATTTTGTCACGCGATTACCCAAGAATGATATAGGGGAATGTGCGATGATGGAAATGCGCAAGCGAGGTGTTGGTGTGGATCATATTGTTTACGGAGGAGATCGATTGGGGATTTACTTTCTTGAAACAGGAGCGGTGAGCCGTGGATCCAAAGTAGTTTACGACAGGTCACATTCGGCGATGTCTGAGATACAGCCGGGAATGATCGACTGGGATAAAGTATTTGAAGGGGCCACATGGTTTCACTGGACCGGGATTACACCGGCCATATCACAAGGAGCAGCAGACGCTTGTTTGGAAGCGGTAAAAGCAGCCTCTGCCAAAGGGATCACTATTTCAACAGATTTGAATTACCGAGCAAAATTGTGGAAATACGGAGGAGACAGAGAAAAGATCATGACAGAACTCACTTCCTATTGCGATGTGATCTTGGGCAATGAAGAAGATGCAGAAAAGCATTTTAACATTCATCCTGAAGGTTTGGATGTGACAAAACACGGACATGATGTCAAAGCAGAAGCCTTTTTATCGGTTTGTGAGCAAATGATGAAGAAATTCCCCCGGGCAAAGAAAGTAATTACCACTTTGAGAGGATCGATTTCAGCATCTCATAACACCTGGGCAGGTGTATTGTATGATGGCAAGAAGATGTACGAAACACGCCAGTACCAAATTACAGATATCGTAGATAGAGTAGGAGGAGGAGATAGCTTTATGGGCGGATTGATCTACGGGTTGTTACAATACCCGGAAGATGATCAGAATGCTTTAGACTTTGCAGTAGCAGCCTCTTGTTTGAAACACACGATCAAAGGAGATGCGAACCTGGTCACTGTTGACGAAGTAGAAAAACTGATGGGCGGAGACGCTTCAGGTAGAGTAGCGAGATAAAATTAAACAAAATGTCAGATCAGAAATCCATATTGATTCTTTGCGGTGGCGGTCCGGCCCCGGGCATCAACTCGGTCATCAGTACTGTAGCCAAATCATTTTTAAACGATGGCTATAGAGTATTGGGTGTTCATGAGGGATTTAAAGGCTTGTTCAGCGATACACCCGAGCTCAAAGAACTGGATTTTTATCACGCTGACAGAATTTTTAGTCGTGGAGGTTCTACCTTGATCATGAGCCGTTTCAAGCCTAAGAATGAGAAATTGAACACAAAATTGTTTTCAGAGAATAATGTGAGATTGTTGGTCAGTATAGGTGGTGATGACACCGCCTCTACTGCCAACAGAATTACAGATTATTTACACAAAGAAAACATCCATATCTCTAATATTCATGTTCCTAAGACCATCGACAACGATCTACCGTTACCAGATCGAAATCCGACATTTGGATTTCACTCGGCAAAAGATGAGGGCGTGAGAATTGGAAATACCATTTATGAAGATGCCAGAACCAGTCAGAATTGGTTTGTGATGTCGGCTATGGGAAGATCTGCCGGGCATTTAGCCTTTGGGATTGCCACGAGTTGTCACTTTCCGATGATGATCATTCCTGAGATGTTCGATAAAACCGGAATTACTTTGGATAAGGTCATCAGTTTAGTGATCTCTTCCATCATCAAAAGAAAAATTTTAAACGTCAATTATGGGGTAGCGCTGATCAGTGAAGGTGTTTTTCACTTTATGCCCAAAGAAGAATTGGATAAAATTGGCATAGAATTCACCTATGATTCACACGGACATCCGGAATTGGGCAATGTGTCTAAATCACATATTTTTAATGTGCTGGTACAAGAGAGGCTAAACGAACTGGGGATCAACATCAAAACCAGGCCTGTAGAACTGGGATATGAACTCAGGTGTTGCAGACCGATAGGCTTCGATCTTACCCTTTGTACTTTATTGGGGATAGGTGTAAAAAAGTTATTCGATGAAGGCATAAGTGGCTGTATGGTTACGGCTAATTCTAAAGGAGATGTCAGTCCGATCTATCTGTCAGAGCTGCAGAATGAAGAAGGAAAGATTCCTCCTCGTTTGGTGGATATCAATTCCCAAATAGCAAAACTCTGCTTTCAAAATATGCATTACCTTACAGAAAAGGATTATCATTTAGCAAAAGCATACCTCAGCAATCCGGCCGACTATGATTTTGACAAAATATTAAATAAATAAAATGGCAAAATACACAAGATTAGAAGTAGCACAAGTGATGAAGGACACGGGGATGGTTCCTTTGTTTTTTCACAGTGATATAGAATTGGGGAAGAAGGTACTCAAAGCCTGTTATGATGGCGGAGCGAGACTGATGGAATTTACCAGTCGTGGGGATTTTGCGTTTGAAGTGTTCGGCGCACTCAACAAATATGCCTTAAAGGAATTACCGGGAATGGTCATGGGTGTGGGTTCTGTGACGGATGCGGCGGCAGCCTCTTTATATATGCAATTAGGCGCAAACTTTATTGTGACACCGGTATTGAGAGAAGATATAGCGATAGTTTGTAACCGAAGGAAAGTATTGTGGTCTCCGGGCTGTGGAACTTTGACTGAGATAGCCAAAGCAGAAGAGTTGGGATGTGAGATCGTCAAGTTGTTTCCCGGCGATATCTACGGACCACAATTTGTGAAAGGGATCAAAGGGCCACAACCGTGGACGAGCATTATGCCAACGGGCGGTGTATCACCGGACGAAGCCAATTTAAAAGGATGGTTCGATGCAGGAGTAACTTGTGTGGGTATGGGTTCACAATTGATCTCGAAAGACATATTGGCAAACGGAGATTTTGATAAGCTGGAACAAAAAGTAAAAGAGGCCTTGGCCATTATCAAAGCAGTTAGAAAATAACGCAATCAAAAAAACTAAATTAAAATAGTTCATTATGAGGGATACTAATCAAAACATAGGCACTTATCGATATAGGATTTTAGCCTTATTAATGTTCGCTACGACGATCAATTATTTCGATCGAAGTATCATTGGTGTCATGGCGCCAACGCTGGAAAAGTTGTTTGGTTGGACCAATACAGATTATGCGAATATCATGGTTTCCTTCAAAATAGCCTATGCCATAGGATTGCTATATATGGGAGGACTGATCGATCGATTGGGTACCAAGAAAGGTTACACGGTATCCATTGCGATATGGAGTATTTTTGGGATGTTGCACGCTTTGGTGCGTCCTGGCTTTAGTGTGATTGGCTTTGCTGCCGCGCGATTTGGCTTGGGTTTTGGAGAAGCCGGGAACTTTCCTGCCGCGATCAAAACAACAGCAGAGTGGTTTCCAAAGAAGGACAGGGCATTTGCGACGGGACTTTTCAATGCGGCTACCAGTATAGGCGCAATAGCGGCACCCTTTGTGGTAGGCTGGATCGTACATGAGGATGGCAAGAATTGGCAGATTCCATTTTTGATCACCGGCGCTTTGAGTTCATTATGGGTGTATCTGTGGTTTAGAATGTATAAGAAACCGGAAGTACATCCGAAAGTCACAAAAGAAGAGCTGGCCTATATACAGAGTGATTCGGTGGTAGAAAATGAAGAGAAACTTCCATGGAAAAGTGTGTTAGACAAACGACAAACCTGGGCATTTGCTCTGGCAAAAGTAACTGATGCGGTTTGGTGGTTCTATTTATTCTGGGGAGCTAAGTTTTTAGCGGTCACCTTTGATGTGAATATCAAGAACATAGCACTTCCGTTTTTTGTGATCTATATTTTGGCAGATGCGGGCAGTATATTTGGAGGATATCTCTCAGGGGCATTTATGCGAAAAGGATGGCCGATCAATAAGGCAAGAAAAATCACATTGTTGATCTGTGCCTTGATCATCTTACCGGTGAGCTATGTGGCGATTACCGAAAACAAGTGGGTGGCCATCATTTTGATAGGGATCGCAGCTGGAGGTCACCAGGCCTGGTCGGCGAATATTTTCACTTTGGTATCGGATGTATTTCCTAAAAAAGCGACGGCCTCTGTGGTAGGTATAGGGGGTATGGTTGGTGCTGTAGCCGGTATCATCGCGGATAAAGCCCTGGGATCTGTCTTGGATACGGCAGGAAACAGCGGGTATTTCTGGGCATTCTTGATAGCGGGATCCTGTTACCTGATCATCCTGGGACTGGTGCATTTGCTTATGCCTACTATGACACCACTGGATGAAAATTTAAATCCTGTAGAAAAAGGGTAGACTAAAAAAAGACAGCGTACACTATGAATGCACTAAACAGAGAAAATTTAAAATTAGAAGAAAAGCTTCCAATTAAAATTGTTCAATTTGGAGAAGGTAATTTTTTAAGGGCCTTTATAGATTATGCCTTTCAAAAATTGAATATGGAACTAGGTTTCAATGCCGGTGTGGCCGTTGTTCAGCCAATTAATAAGGGTCTGATAAGCATGTTAAATGACCAGGATGGATTGTATACGCTTTTTATGAAGGGTGTGAAAAAAGGCAAGGAGATTCAGGAAATGGAGTTGATCACATCAATTGTAAAAGGAGTAGATCCTTATGCTGATTTTAAGGCTTTTAAAGATCTGGCCAAAGAGGAAGATCTCGAATTTATTATTTCAAATACAACCGAAGCAGGTATAGCTTATTTGGAATCTGATCGTTTAGACATGCAGCCACCGGATTCGTTTCCCGCAAAATTGACAATACTGTTATATGAAAGATTTTCTTATTTCAAGGGAAATCCAAATAAGGGCCTCACCATCATCCCTTGCGAACTAATCAACTATAATTCTGACGCATTAAAAGAAATCATACTAAAATATATTGATGACTGGCAGTTAGGAGAGGAATTTAGGAACTGGCTGTTAAACCACAGCTCATTTCATAATACGCTTGTAGATAGAATAGTACCGGGTTATCCTAAGGATGAAATAGAAGAATACAATAAACAATTGGATTATAAAGATAATTTAATCGTTACAGCAGAAGCATTTTTTCTATGGGTTATTGAAGGCGGTGCGGATTTGAAAGAAAAGTTACCATTTCACAAAACCGATCTAGATGTTAAAATTGTCGATGACATGCAGCCTTACAGGACCAGGAAGGTGCGCATTTTAAATGGCGCGCATACTTCAATGGTTCCATTTTCTATTTTATACGGTAATTCAACAGTAAAAGAAACAGTAGATCATCAGTTTACCGGAAATTTTGTCAACGAACTTATTTTTAATGAGATCGTTGATACGCTTGAGATGGATAAGGAGGAACTGCATCTTTTTGCTGCAGAAGTACTGGATCGTTTTAGAAACCCCTTTATTAAGCATCAACTCTCAGATATTGCCTTGAATTCTATTTCTAAATTCAAAGTAAGGGTATTGCCGAGTTTAATCGAATACCAAATGATTCACAAAAAGATACCTGTCTATTTAACTTTTGCTTTCGCTTGTCTCATACGCTTCTATAAAGGAGATTGGAAGGACAAAAAATTGCCTGTGAAAGACAGTGAGGAGATTATCAGTCAATTTAAGGAATACTGGAGTTGGAACGACTATGAAAAAACAGTAAACGCAGTTCTGAAAAATGATGATTTTTGGGGTACAGATTTGACAAAAACACATAACTTGACAAAGGCAATCTGCTGGGCACTTCAGGAAATTGACAGGAATGGAATCGAGTTAGGCTTTTTTAATTTCCAGGACAGGATAAAACAATGTTACACGCTATGAGACAAAAGAAAATGATTAAGGTACATCCTGCGGACAATGTGGCTGTTGCCTTAGTAGATTTGAAGGCGGGAGAGGTATTTAAATTTGAAGAAAAAACAATTTCAATTGTAACTGACATCAAAGCTAAGCATAAAATTGCCTTGACCCATTTTAAAAATGGAGATCGTATTGTGATGTATGGGGTCTTAGTGGGAAAGGCAAATGGAATTATCAAAGAGGGTGAAGGACTAACTGTAGTCAATGTAAAGCATGAAAGTGAACAAGTATTCGGGAAAAATGGGAATACAAGCTGGACACCTCCCAATGTCGATCAATGGAAAGACAGAACTTTTTTGGGATATCACAGACCTGATGGGCAAGTTGGTACAGAGAATATCTGGTTGTTTTTTCCTTTGGTGTTTTGTGAAAATAGAAATTTAGAAATTTTAAAGGAAGTCTTCGAGAATGAATTGCTTACTAAAAAGCAAAGCAGCCATAGGCGTTTACTGCGTTCACTGGTTCTGGGAGAGAACATCGAAGAAGAAGAAAGTCAAATGAGATCAAATGTATTTGACAATATAGAGGTTAAGTTTATTACACATGCAGGTGGATGTGGAGGGATTAGGCAAGATTCTGAGGTACTTGCCAAATTATTAGCGGGTTATGTCAATCATCCAAATGTAGCTGGAGCAACTGTTTTGAGTTTGGGATGTCAAAATTTACAGATAAAATTATTTAATGAGGCTTTAAAAGAGATCAATCCAGATCTGCAAAAGCCAGTACTTATTTTTGAACAACAACAAATGGGAACGGTAGATGACATGTTAGAGCAAGTTATCAAAAGTTCATATGAAGAAATTAAGAAAGCCAATCAAATTACCAGAAGACCGGCTCCTTTAACTAAGTTAAACATAGGATTGGAATGTGGAGGGTCTGATGGTTTTTCGGGAATTTCAGCAAATCCTGTTTTGGGATATACTTCGGATTTACTGATAGCTATAGGGGGTACTGCCATTCTATCTGAATTTCCAGAGTTATGCGGAGTTGAACAAGAATTGGTCAACAGGTGTTTGACAGATGAAATTGCAGACAAATTTTTAGGACTCATGAAGGCATTTGAAAAGTCCGTAGTAGATGCAGGTTCGGGGTTTGATATGAATCCTTCCCCGGGGAATATTAAAGACGGATTAATCACAGATGCTATGAAATCGGCCGGAGCAGCAAAAAAGGGAGGGACCTCCCCGATTGTCGATGTTTTGGATTATGGAGAATATGTTTCAAAATCAGGGCTGAATTTATTGTGTACGCCTGGAAATGATGTGGAGAGTACCACCGGTATGGTTGGTTCGGGAGCAAATATTGTACTGTTTACTACGGGTTTGGGAACACCTACCGGAAATCCAATAGTTCCCGTAATCAAGGTTTCATCTAATTCGGAGTTAGCGGAAAAAATGAATGATATTATTGACATAGACACAGGTGATGTAATTAAGGGAGAGAAAACGATTGAAGAAATGGCTGAGGATATGTTGAATTTGATTATTGATGTTGCCAGCGGGATAACAATTGTAAAGGCCAGGTTATTAGATCAAAATGATTTTATTCCATGGAAACGGGGTGTTTCCTTGTAGCATTATTTGGAAATTTGCTTTAGTCTTGGAATCGTTTTTTTCTTATGATTTCTAAGAGAGGATTGACGAACCAGTAATTGAGGTGTTAAGACTACTTTTTTTTCAATCTTTATACTTGTGTTATTCACTTTTTCCAAGAATACCCTTGCCGCCATTTTTCCCATTTCGACCGGAGATTGGTCAACTGTTGTAATTGAAAGTTCCATGAATTTAGTAAAAGGCTCATTGGCAAATCCCGTCACACAAATATCCTCCGGTATTTTTATTCCTTGAGCGCTTAATTCTTGGATGACGCCTAAAGCAACAAAATCACTGGAGGAGAATACAGCATCTGGCAAGCTATTCATTTGAAGCAGCATTTTAGCCACTCTTTTTCCTTCTTCAACATTACTTTTTGTTTGGATGACAAAGTCTTTATTAAATTCAAGCCCATGGTCTGAAAGTGCTTGTTTATATCCCCTGCACCGTTCTTTAAAAATTTCAATTTTGGGATTACCGCTCAGATGAACGATATTTTGACAGCCCTGTTCTATTAATTGGGTTGTCGCTAAATAACCACCTTCAAAATCGTTGATCGTCACAGAACTCACCCCCTCCATATCCTTTTTTCTGTCGAAAAAAACCAAAGGAATATTTTTTTTCAAGACCTGTAAAAAAACGCTATTATCAGTTTCTGGTGCAGAGATAGACATCAGAATGCCGTCTACCTGAGCATTGATAAGGGTAATAATATTTTCGGTTTCTCTTTCCTCGATATCGTGTGTTTGGCAAATAATTACATGATACCCTGCCGGATAAAGTTCCTCTTCTATGCCGTGAATAATTGAGCCAAAAAAATTACTATCGACACGTGGCACTATAACACCAACATTTTTACTTTTTCCACTTTTGAGAGCAAGGGCAAGTTTGTTCTGCTCATAATTCATCTTTTCCGCAGTTTTCATTACCAAATCTCTGGTTTTCTGGCTGATCTTGGGATTGTCATTTAAGGCTCTTGAAACAGTCGCTGCCGTAATGTTTAAGGCTTTGGCAATATCGTAGATTGTAGTTTTACTACTCATTGAATACATTATAATTACGAAAGTAAATATAAGAAAATAACATGTTTGTTCTAAATTTTTATGCTATCGATTACATTATATTAATTGGACAATTAAAACGCTTTATAACAGATAGTTATAGAATAATACTGCAGTAAAACACAAATGATACTTTTTCGGGTTGCTCTAATAACACACTATTTTAGATGAATAAAGTAAAATTTTAGAGAATAATTTGGTTAATTCAAGTCTATTACATAGATTTGTGTAATCGATTGCATGATATATCAAATTGTGATTACCTATATTGAGCGGAATAAAATGAATTTTAACAGATACTTGAGTAAAACTTTCCTGGCAGGCCCATTGAATTATTGGCTTCTTTTGGTGTTTTCATTTTTTACGCAAAGCAATTTGATCTATGCACAAGAAATAGATGCTGATCCTTGGTCATTGATGCAGGAAATTGTGGAAGCTGTAAGGCCACCTGTGTTTAGTGACAAGGAGTTCAATATTTTAAAATTTGGTGCAGATCCAACAGGAATCCATAGCAATACAGAAGTTTTTAAAAAGGCAATACAGGCTTGTACATCTGCCGGTGGAGGTAGGGTATTGGTTCCTAAAGGGGTATATATTACAGGCGCGATTCATTTGGACAATAATGTCAATCTTCATTTAGAAGAGGGGGCGGAGATCAAATTCAGCACTAATCCAAATGATTATTTGCCTTTGGTCCCTACCTCATTCGAAGGCATAGAGCTGATCAATTATTCACCTCTGATTTACGCTTATCAAAAGAAAAATATTGCGATTACCGGCAAGGGTACTTTAAATGGTCAGGCCTCAATTGACAATTGGTGGGCGTGGAAAGGGAGCGAGCAATATGGTTGGAGTAAAGGGATGCCTTCCCAATTGGACAGTCTAAATCTTCCACAATTGATGAAAATGGGAGAGAATGGTATTTCTGTAGGGGATCGCGTTTTTGGTCCAAATCATTATCTGAGGCCCAACTTTTTTGAACCATATGAATGTGAAAATGTCATGTTACAGGGTGTAAAAATTATAAAAGCACCATTTTGGATCATTCACCCACTAAAATCCACTAATGTTATTGTTGACGGTGTCAATATAGAAAGTCATGGACCTAATAATGATGGTTGCGATCCGGAGTATTCAAAGAATGTAATCATTAAAAACAGTGTTTTTAATACAGGTGATGATTGTATCGCTATAAAGGCCGGGAGGGATAACGATGGAAGAAGGGTAGCTGTCAAAAGTGAAAATATAGTTATTCAAAATTGCAGGATGATAGATGGTCATGGTGGTGTAGTTATAGGTAGTGAAATGTCTTCAGGAGTAAAAAATGTGTTCGTTGAGAACTGCGTAATGGATAGTCCCGAACTGGATAGGGCTATTAGGATCAAGTCAAATTCAAAAAGAGGCGGTATTGTTGAAAATATTTTTGTCAGAAATCTTGAAGTAGGCAATGTAAAAGAGGCTTTATTAAAGATCAACCTTTTTTATGCCACCTATAACAATCAAACCGGCGGATTCATACCGGAAGTCAGGAATATATCTTTAGAAAATATACGAGTGGCCAATTCGGGCCAATTCGGACTTTTACTCATTGGGCATGATGGGGTTCCGATTGATGGAATCACACTTAAAAATGTAGTTATTCAAGAAGTGAAAGAACCCTATTCCTTGAAGAACGTCATAAATTTAAAACTAATTGATACCTACATGAACGGGAAATTGGTCGGATTGAATTCTGATTAAGTCCACAAATCTAACTTTATTAACTCTAATTATTTATGAAAAACAAGCTATTACTTAAAAAGAGAAACCTTTCCAGATTCTGGATGTTTTTCCTGCTACTTTTGCTCGGTCTTGGGCAAAGTATAAGTGCTCAAACCACGAAGATTATTACGGGAAATGTAATTGAATCGGATGGCAACATGCCACTGCCGGGGGTCAATGTTATTGAAAAAGGGACAAGCAATGGGACTGTCACTGATTTTGATGGAAATTTTACTCTAGACGTTTCAAATCCTGATGCAACATTAGTATTTAGCTATTTGGGCTTTTCCTCTCAAGAAGTTTCTGTGAGCGGGCAAAATAATGTCAATATCACTCTTAATCCTGATGCAGAGGCACTTGAGGAAGTTGTTGTCGTTGGTTATGGAACAGTTCAAAAAAAGGACTTAACGGGTGCGGTTGGGACACTAGATGAAAAAATGATCACTGAAAGAAATGTGACAGATCCCATGCAGGCAATTCAAGGAAATGTAGCGGGTGTGGCAATTCAAACTTCCACGGGTAGAGTAGGTGATCCCGTGAGTGTGACCATTAGGGGAAAGAATTCGATCAATTCAGATTCGCAGCCCTTATATGTGGTGGATGGGGTACCAACAGATGGGATAGATTTTTTGAATCCGAATGATATTGCGAGAATAGACATTTTAAAGGATGCTTCTTCAACGGCCATCTATGGATCAAGGGGCTCAAACGGTGTTATTATCGTATCCACAAAAAGTGGGGCGAACGCCAGAGGAAAAGTGACGGTTTCTTTCGATTCGTTTTACGGAATTAAAAATGTTGCACGATTACCGAAAATGATGGATACAGCTGAGTGGTTTGCTTTTCATCAACATGCCTATTTAAGCTCAATAAGTTTTGATTATATGAGTATCACACCAGAGAAATTGGAGAGTACAGTGATAGGATCACAAAACTCTTTGGTTCGAGAAAGAGTGGATAATGATGAAACTTTTGATTGGTACGATGCCGTATTGAAATCGGGAATGCAGTCAAATAATTATCTTCAAGTATCCGGAACTTCTGATAGCGGAATAGGCTACAATATAGGCCTTGGTGTTCAAAGTGAAACGGGGAATATCGACAACGAATCTTTAGATAAATACACGTTTAAAACCAGTGTCAATCATAAGGTCAACGATAAGTTTGCTACCGGCGGTACGATCACTGTGGCAAAAAGTAATATTCAAAGAGGTAGTAATGTTGGTATGCGAGAAGCTTTTCGCTTGGCACCTGTGATGACTCCATATGGTTTAGAGGGGGAATTATATCCACAACCGGGTAAGTTGTTAGATGAAGATGGAAAATTCTTAATTAATAAAACAAGTACTTATAATCCTTTGTTAGAAATTGCCAATTCTTCAGATGAAACCAAAAGATTGAATATTATTGGAAATATTTATGCAGAGTATAGTCCGTTAACCTGGTTGACCTTTCGATCAACACTTTCTGCCGGTAATGATGATTGGAGGAGAGGAAGATCATGGGGAGCGCTTACCAATACAGGTATATCTAATGGAAATTTACCCTCGGGAGACGTGGAGAATTATAACAATTTCAATTATACATGGGATAATCAGATCAACATAATTTATGACCTAAATGAGGTTAACAAGTTTAATTTACTCTTGTTGGGAAGTTTATATGAAAGTCAGACGGAAACATCATTCCTTAGTTCTCAAAGACAGCCTTTTGATACAGGTTTTCAAAATTTAGGCTCAGGAGAGCAGTCTACCTTTAATCTAGGGACGAATTATTTTGAAAATTCATTGGTTTCTTTTGCCGCGCGTTTGAATTATTCTTTTAACGATAAAATTTTAATTACCTTATCCGGCAGGTACGATGGTTCTTCACTTATTGGCAGAAGGCAATCAATGGGATTTCTTTCCTTCAGCAGCTATTGCGTATCGCTTAAGCGAAGAATCCTTTATGAAGAATCAGAATTTTATTTCAAATCTGAAGTTTAGACTGGGCTATGGCTATACCGGAAACAATATCATCGATCCTTATTCGACTAAGAATACATTGGATAACCAGGTATACTATGATTTTAATGGCAGTACAGCTAATGGTTGGTTACCTAGCAGATTGGCCAATACGCAGTTGGGCTGGGAAAAAACGAGAGAATTTAACGTAGGTGTGGATTTTGGGTTCTTGAACAACCGAATTTTTGGTTCGCTGGATTTCTATGACAAGCTTTCGGAAGATTTGCTTTTTAACCAACAATTACCTGTTGAATCTGGTGGCGGTACAATTGCTGCAAACGTTGGATCTGTTAGTAATAAGGGAGTTGAGCTAGGCTTGACAGGCATTATTGTGGACAATGAAAATGTGAGATGGGAAATGACACTGACCTATGCTAAAAACAAGAACTCAATTGAAGAGCTCTATGGTGATGGAAGTGACGATATAGGAAACGGCCTTTTTATTGGAGAAGCTATCGATGCTATCTGGGATTACCGGCATATTGGAAACTGGCAGGCAAATGAGCGTGATGAAGCAGCTTCATATGGTCAAAGAGAGGGTCAGGTTAAAGTACTTGATGTAAATAATGACGGAAAGATCAATAATGATGATAAATTGATTCTGGGTACCTCTGCACCAGATTGGACAGGCGGTTTAAATACGCGATTGACTGTAGGGAATTTCGACTTAACGGCTTCTGCAATAACCAATCAGGGTGTTTTTGTACTCAGTAGTTTCCATCAAAATTTTGCCAACACTTCAGATCGAGGCAGACAAAAATTGGGAGGATTGCAATACTATGTGCCAGAGAACGGAGCAGGAGTACCTTCGAATTTCACAAATGAATATCCATCAAGAGATCGAGGACCTTCAGGTCTTCAAAATTCTGTATTCTATGAAGACGCGGATTTTGTTAAAATAAAAAATATTGCCATTGGCTATACTTTTAACCGTGATTTGATCAAACCAGCAGGCTTATCTTATTTAAGAATTTATGCCAATGTTTTGGATCCATTTGTCTTTACTGATTATGAAGGTTATGATCCTGAATGGGCAGGAGCAAGCTTAAATATAGGTCGTGTTGGTGCGATTACTTATCAACTCGGATTGAGTGTTAAATTTTAAAAAACAAGAAAATGAAAAAAATATATTCAATTATAATGATGGCGGGGTTGTTCTTTACTTCTTGTGAGACCTTTTTAGAAGAAGATAACCTCTCTAATGTTACAGCAGAAAGCTTCTATGTAACAGCTGAAGGTTTTGAAGCCTTGGTAAATGCGAATTACGCCTTAATGAAAGACATCTATGGTGGTGATCCCTATACGTTTTGTGCAGGTACAGACATGTACTCTAATGGGCGAGTTGAATTACCTCAGGGCATAGCAGAATATCTTACCCTTAATCCTGGTGACAGTGAAATTGAACCCTTGTATGAAAATTGTTATAATGCCATTGCAAAGGCGAATATGGGATTATACTATTCAGAGATCACAGACCAGACAAGTACCCTAAATACTAGAATAGGAGAATTGAAATATTTAAGGGCAAATGCCTATTTTCTATTAGTTCAAACCTATGGTGGTGTAGGGATAATTACTGACTTTATAGACAGTCCTATACTTTCATTTGACAGGAATTCAGCAGAAGAGGTCTATTCTTTCATTCTCACCGAATTGAACGATGCACTAAATCTTGTATCAGATGGTGGATATAACGGAAGAGTGAATAAAAGAGCAGTACAACATATGTTGGCTAAAGTTCACTTAACAAGAGGATATGAAAGTTTTGGATCGGCAAATGATTTTGATCAGGCAGCAAGTTATGCAGATCAAGCCATAGCAGGTCAAGGGCTTAATATTCCTTTTGGTAATTTATGGGAACCCGGAAACGAAATGAATGCTGAAGTTTTATTCTCTGTGCAGTATAGTTCAAGCGCGGTGAGTACCGATCCACAAAATTTAGGACACAAACAATCCAAATGGTTTGGCTCTTATATGGGAGGTTCTGAAAATGCCGGCAATATGCCATATAGACTATATAGTCTGATTGCTACCGATTATACTTTAGATCTATTTGAAGAAACAGATACCAGATGGGAAGGAACCTTTATGACAGAAATATTTACCCGTTATTATGATTATTACGACGTAGACGTCGCTGATCACGATGATTTAACTGTAAGAGATTTTTATGAACCAAAATGGTTTACGCAGGCCGACAGAGATAATTACAAAGCGGCACATCCCGGGGTGAATTACCACGATTATGGTACGCATTCTTCTCAATTGGCAACTTCTGACTTTCAATTGATCTCCTGTAGAAAGTTTGATGACCCAACAGAGCCTTTTAGTGCAGGTTCTAATTCGAGGACAAGTACGAGAGACATTATTTTATCGAGATTAGGTGAGACCTATTTAATAGCGGCCGAAGCCTATTATAAAGCAGGAAATGATGGGTTGGCCCTGGAAAGATTAAATGAGGTAAGAAGAAGAGCCAATGTTCCTGATGTTCTGGCTATAGATATTGAAGTAATTTTAGATGAAAGAGCAAGAGAATTATTTGGAGAATACCATCGATGGTTCGATCTAAAAAGAACCGGTACCTTAGTTCGCAGAGCATCTCTGTATAACTATAGAATAGATGAAGCGAATTTTGCCGGGGCTAATGGAGAGCTTAAAATATTACGACCTATTCCACAAAGTGCACTGGATTTGAATCAAAACAAAGATTTTCCACAAAACCCGGCCTACAATTGATTGAGAATAAGCAAATTTCGTATAATTATTAGTTAGTTGAATTTTGTGAAGAGCTCAATGAAAATTGGGCTCTTCAATTATGTTTTGGTTATGAAAATCACAATTTTTGTTTTGTGCTTGGCAATTTTCGATACCTATGCCCAAATAACCAGGCAATTAGATACGACTTATACTATTGAATCAGCGTTTTTAAAGATGAAAGGAAATTATGCTGATCTAAGTATTGCTCAAGAGATACAAAGCGAAAAATTCGAATCAAAAAAAAATGTCATCTATACTAGGTATGGTACAAATGACCTAAAGTTTGATGCGTTTTATGATAAGTCGAAGCATAATTTACCAGGCATTGTGTTGATACATGGCGGGGGTTGGAAATCAGGAAGCAGACAGATGTTAAATCCGATGGCGCAACGCCTGACCTTAAAAGGGTACCAAACCTTTACGATTTCATATAGATTATCGGGTGATGCTCAGTATCCGGCAGCCATAATCGACATCGAAAGTGCTTTGGCATTTTTGGCCAAAGCCTCTAATGAATACAATTTAGACAAGGATAAAATTTCGATTTTAGGTTGTTCTGCAGGTGCACAAATGGCGACTTTGGTAGGTTTAAAGAACAGCAAGAAGGATCAGAAAAATTCTGCCATCAAAATAAGATCAATCGTGAACGTAGATGGGCTGATGGATTTTTTGGATAAAGATGCTCAAGAAGGCTCCTCCGCAGAAAAGTGGTTAGGGGGATCAGCAAATCAAAAAAGAGAAATATGGAGAGAAGCTTCTCCGGTTAACTATATCAATCCCTATTCTCCACCTATACTTTTTGTCCATGGTAATCAAAAAAGATTTCAAGCAGGGAGAATTACTGCGTTAGAACAGATGAACAAGTACAAGATTTATAATGAAACCGTTTCTATCGATGCACCACATACATTTTGGTTATTTGAACCATGGCAAGATGAATTGGTAATCCAGATAGATCAGTTTTTAAAAAAGTAAATTAATTCTAAATTTAATGTGATGAAAAAAGCTTTTCAAATTTTTTTAATCGTTTTACTTCTATCTAGTTGTAAGAACGAAGTAAAAGAAGAAGCAACCGCTGAAGTTAGTATTATTCCCGAAGAACCTTCTTCAAAAACATATGCTGAAATTTCTATTAAAGAGGGAGGTAATTGGGAAGGCAGAGAATATATGAATGGTCATTTTAAAAATGTGGAAGCGCTTAAAGTTCCATCTGAACATACTGATCATTCATGGTACATAAGGTATGAAGGACCAGGTTGGGAAAGTAATAAAGTTGGATACAGAATTTATCTCGACTGGAGAAATGCGATCGATATTTTTGGTAAAGTCACAGATTCCTTGATCTTACAAAAAGTAGGTCAAGACGGTTTTGATTCTTACCATGAGATGAGCAGCTGGGGCATGGATATACTCAAGGCTGGTAAGTCTTTGGGAATAGGCGCACTGGGCAGGCTATTGAATAAAGAAGTTTTACACTTTAAAACTGTTGATTCGACCTTTGCCAGGGTGGAAAATCTGCCTAATAAGTCATCAGTGTACATTGATTATTACGGATGGCAAACAGGTGTGGATAAAATAAATCTGAAATCTAAATTGAGTATTAAACAAGACAAAAGATATACAGAACATATTTTTACAACAGATAAAGCCATTGAAGGTATTTCTACCGGAATAGTTAAGTTTGATGGAATAGATCTTTTCGAAAAGCAAAGTCAGAATGGGGAATGGGCCTATCTCGCAACCTATGGAGAACAGACACTCGTTCCTGACCGACTAGGTCTTGCTATTTTGTATAAGACCGAAACTGTCGAATCCACTTATGACGGGTCATTTGATCACTTAATTGTCTTTAAGCCAACTACAGAAAAAATTACCTATTATTTATTAGGCGCATGGGAAAAGGAAAGAGAAGGAATAAAAAACAAAACCGAATTTATTAATTATTTAGATGATTTATTAGGTGAGTTAAATACAAATGGAGAATTATGATTAGAAATGGAACAATAAGCAGACTGACTATTTTTATATTTAACGCTTGTCTTGGTCTATTTTTTAGTCAGAGTTTGTCTGCACAGACAGAAAATGAAAACACTGCCGATGTTCAAAATGTATTTAATATAGGAAATTGTGTCAATCAATTTGATCCGAAAAAAACTGTAAAAACGGATGTAGGATATCAATATTGGTTTGCAAATAAAGACTTTATTGACGGAAGAACGCTCAAGTTAAGTGTTGTTTTGCCCCATCAAGCCACACATAAGCCTCATAAACATATAGAAGATGAGTTCTTTTTTATTTTAGAGGGGAGAGCAACTTTTTACTTGAACGGAGAAAGTATTGAGGTAGGCCCAAATACAAGTTTGTACTGTCCGTCAAATGTGATGCACGGAATAATTAATTCAGGAGAATCAGAGCTTAAATATCTGGTCATTAAAAAGTATCAAAGGGACTAATATTTTTACAACATCATCATATGAAAGCAATCAATAGCACAAAGTTTATAGTAGTTTTACTATTTTTTTGTTCAACTATTTTTACAAGTTGTAAACAAGAAAAAAGGCATGTTGAAAATGAAGAGCCAACTGAAAAGATGTCTATTTCGGATACCTTAAAATGGTCTGAAAGAATGGCGCTGACCTTGATGAAGCATCATCCAGAAGCCTATCAAATAGATGATAAAACAGAGCCCAAGTGGGATTATGTTCACGGCTTGGTACTCACTTCATTCGAAGCATTGTATAAAAAAACAAATGACCAGGCGTATTTTGATTATATCAAAAACTATGCTGATGCGACGATCGATTCGCTTGGGACTATTCCGAGTTATAAATTTGAGAATTTCAATATAGATATGATAGAAGCCGGGAATGTTCTTTTTTACTTGTATGATAAAACAAAAGAAGAAAAATATTTAAAAGCCATGCAGCTTTTGCGCAAGCAATTGGAAGAGCATCCGAGAACTAGTGAAGGTGGTTTTTGGCATAAAAAGATTTATCCCTCACAAATGTGGTTAGATGGTTTATATATGGGCTCGCCATTTTACACTAAATACACTGTAATATTCGAAAATGGAAGAAATTTAGATGATGTGGCTAAGCAATTTGAGTTAATTCAAAAACACGCTCGTGATGAAAAGACGGGACTATTATATCACGGCTGGGATGAGAGTAAAGCAATGGATTGGGCCAATAAAGAAACAGGAACATCTCCAAATTTTTGGTCACGTTCATTAGGATGGTACGCGATGGCTTTAGTAGATGTACTAGATTATTTTCCAAAAGACCACCCGAAACAGTCGGAATTGGTCAGTTATCTGAATCAATTGGCTACAGCACTCACAAATCAGCAACACGAATCAGGCTTGTGGTATCAGGTAACCGATATGGGAGATAGGGAAGGGAATTATTTAGAAGCTACCGGATCCGCGATGTTTGCCTATGCCCTCGCAAAGGGGGTAAATAAGGGCTATTTGCCCAAAGAGTATATGCAAGTTGCCAACAATGCTTTCGATGGACTCACCCGCGAACTTGTAAAGGTTTCTGACGAGGGTGATGTTATTATAACTCAGGCATGTGCAGTAGCCGGTCTGGGAGGAAATCCCTACAGAGATGGTTCCTTTGATTATTATATCAATGAACGAAAAAAGGATAATGACCCTAAAGTAACAGGTCCATTTATTTTGGCAGCATTAGAATTAGATAAATAGGGATAGAATAATTCTCGTTAGCTTTACATTTTATTACTTTATAATTATTGAGAATTAAAAAAATAAAAACTAAAAGAATAGGCTTTTGTCAGACATTTAATTTCCAAAAAACATGGACAATTCCAGGCGTAAATTTTTGAATTCAATAAGCATGCTAGCTGCAGCTACCGCTTTTCCGATAAATTCATTTCAATTTGAAATGTCAAAAAAGCTAAAAATTGCGCTCGTAGGAACAGGTATTCGAGGCACTAGCTTTTGGGGAAAGAGATTGGTTGATGAATATGCTGACATATTAGAGTTTGTTGGATTGAGTGATATAAATCCTGGAAGACTCAAATACGGTAAAGAATTTATCGGGACTAATTGCCCAACCTTTGTAAACTTTGATGAGATGTTGGTACAAACCAAACCTGATTTGGTTATTGTAACCACGGTCGATTCAACACATCATGATTTTATCATTAAAGGATTGGAATTTGGTTGTGATGTACTCACTGAGAAGCCCCTAACGACAGATGAACATAAAGCGCAGGCTATAGTAGATGCTGAAAGAAAATCCGGAAAGAATTTAATTGTTGGTTTCAATTACCGCTGGAGTCCATACACTACTAAAATTAAAGAAATATTGTCGTCCAATACTATTGGAAGAATTACTTCGGTAGATTTTCATTGGTACCTGAATACTTATCACGGAGCTTCTTATTTTAGAAGATGGCACGGTCTAAAGGACAAAGGAGGATCACTTTGGGTTCATAAAGCCACGCATCATTTTGATTTATTAAACTGGTGGATAGACTCTGATCCCAGTGAAGTTTTTGCCTATGGGAATCTGGAATTTTATGGAAAGAATGGGCCATTTCGAGGAACAAATTGTAGAACTTGTATTCACAAAAACCAATGTGATTTTTATTTTGATATCAGTAAAGACAAACATTTAATGGATCTCTATGTAAAAAATGAAAATTATGACAATTATATCAGAGACAATTGTTTGTTTAGAGAAGAAATTGATATTTACGATAAAATGTCTGCACAAATTAAATATGAGAATAATGTTGTCGTAAATTATTCATTAACAACATATTCCCCATTTGAGGGTTGGAGGATTGCCTTTAACGGCACTGAAGGAAGGGTTGAAGCCTCATTGGACATTCCATATGATAAGAAAAGCACTGTCGATCAGGCTGAAATGCACGCCAAAGAAATGGAACAAAATACCTTGGAAAAGGCGAGTTCAGAATCTATAGTCATCCATAAGCTGTGGAGTGATTTTAACACGGTTATAGTTCCCACGGAAAAGGGAGGTCATGGAGGAGGAGACAAGCGTTTACATGATAAAATATTTAAGACACCAAATGTCGAAGATCCATTTAATAGGTCTGCCGGTTTAAGAGATGGAGTTATGTCAGTATTAATGGGTATAGCGGCCAGAAACAGTATAGAAACCGGAAAGCCCGTTAAGATCGAAACTTTAACAGATCTAAAACCAGGTTTAAAGCGAATAAATAAGGTGTAGTACTGACGTAATGATGAAACTTTTGGGCAACAAATCATAATTATAATTTATGCAAGCCATACAAACAGCCCTGTGTTCTTTTGGGATGAGTGGAAAGTTATTTCATGCACCCTTTATCTCTGTGAGCCCTAAATTCCATTTGAGGGCCGTTTTGGAGCGGACCAATCAGCTTGCGCATAAGACCTACCCGGGGATTCAATCTTATAGGACCCTGGACGAACTGTTGGCCGATGAGCATATCGAGTTAGTGGTGGTGAATACACCCAATATTACCCATTTTGACTTCGCAAAACAAATCATTCGAGCCGGCAAACACCTGATCGTTGAAAAGCCTTTTACGGCAAGCGTGAAAGAAGCCGAGGAATTAATTGAATTAGCGGAGCAATACCAGGTCAAGCTCTCGGTTTATCACAACAGGCGTTATGACAGTGGATTTAAAACGGTAAGAAAAGTACTGGGTGAGGGTTGGCTGGGAGACATGGTAGATGCTGAAATGCATTTTGACCGATATGTGCCGGAGCTCAGTTATAAAGTACACAAAGAAACACCCACCGATGCGGTTGGAAGTTTGTATGACCTGGGATCGCATTTGATAGATCAGTCCTTGGTTTTATTCGGGATGCCTCATGCGGTCTATGCGGATTTTGCCATACATCGACCAAACTCCAAAGTTGTAGATTATTTTGATGTCAAGTTGTTTTACAAGAGCCATAAAGTCACACTGAAATCCAGTTATTTCGTAAGAGAACCTTTACCCGGAAATATCTTTCACGGAAAGAAGGGCTCGTTTATCAAATCTAATGCAGATGTGCAGGAAAGAGATCTGCAGGCGGGGAAAATGCCCGATGCCGGGGATTGGGGAATTGAGTTGGAAAGTGAAAGAGGATTATTACATACGGAAAAGGAAGGCAAGGTGATAAGAGAACATATTCCTACCGAAAGAGGTAATTATATGGGCTATTACGATCAGATCTATAAGGCGATCAGAGAGGGTCAGGAGCTGCCCGTTACAGGAACAGAGGCTTTGAAAGTGATCAAAGTGATTGAGGCAGCCATTAAAAGCAATCGAGATCGAAAAGTAATTGACCTATGAGGATGAAGTTGTGGTTCATATGGTATCTTAGTTTTACTTCTTTAATCGCCCAACAATCCTCTAAAATTTCTGAAGTTTGGGTATCTGATAATGGTGATGGTACTTATACCAATCCAATCTTGCATGCAGATTATTCAGATCCCGATGTAATCAGGGTTGGAGAGGATTATTATTTGACCTCCTCCTCTTTTAATTGTGTACCCGGTTTGCCCATTTTACATTCCAAGGATCTTGTAAATTGGAAGTTAATCAATTATGCGCTGCCAAAACTTATTCCCGATGAGGTATTTGTTAAACCCCAACATGGGAATGGGATCTGGGCACCCTGCATCAGGTATCATCAAAACGAATTTTACATCTATTATCCCGATCCTGATTTTGGCATATATATGATCAAAACCAAAGATCCTGGAGGAAATTGGTCTGATCCTGTTTTGGTTAAAGAAGGTAAAGGTTTAATTGATCCATCTCCCCTTTGGGACGATGACGGAAAAGTTTACCTCACCTATGCTTTTGCAGGTAGTCGGGCAGGAATAAAAAGTCTTTTAGCAATTTGCACACTTAATGCTGAAGGAACCAAAGCCAATTCCGATGATGTAAAGATCTTCGATGGTCATACCGATGAACCTACTATTGAAGGCCCAAAAATATACAAGTACGAGGGTTTCTATTACATATTTGCACCGGCAGGAGGTGTTACGAACGGTTGGCAGACGGTGTTGAGATCAAAAAATATATACGGCCCTTACGAGAAAAGGAGGGTTATGCAGCAAGGATCTTCGGCTATCAACGGACCACATCAGGGTGCATGGATCAAGACTCAAACGGGAGAGGATTGGTTTATTCATTTTCAAGATAAGGGTGCCTTTGGAAGGATCGTTCACCTTCAACCTATGAAATGGATCAATGATTGGCCTGTCATTGGAAAGGATGAAGACGGAGACGGGATAGGCGAACCTGTAGTAAAATATAGTAAACCCAGAGTGGGTAAAACTTATCCGATACTTACGCCGCCAGAAAGTGATGAGTTCGATAAACCTCAACTCGGTTTACAATGGCAATGGCATGCCAACCCACAGGTCAATTGGGGCCTGCCTACCAGTTCTGGTCATTTTTCTGTATACTGTCAGCCCAAGCCAACAGGAGCAGTGAATTTATGGGAAGTACCGAATTTATTGCTGCAAAAATTTACTGCAGAAGTATTTACTGCGACTTCTAAAATTACATTTCATGCAAGGTCTGATGGAGATAGCATGGGATTTTTGGTGATGGGTCTGGACTATAGTTATATAGGTCTCAGAAAGAAAGAAGAAGCCTACTATATTTCGCAGATCATTTGTAAAAATGCAGATAGGCAAGGTCTCGAATCAGAAAGTGAACCCATTAGGGTTAGAGCTAATACACTTTTTTTACAAGTTAAAGTTGGAGCGGATGGGGTATGTGATTTTCTTTATAGCGAAGATGGAGAGAAATTTATTGGTATAGGTAAGAGTTTCAGGGCACGTGAAGGCAAATGGATTGGAGCAAAAATTGGATTTTTTGCTTTAAGCGATCGGAAAACAAATGATTCTGGCAGCGTAGATATTGATTTTTTGAGAATTAATAAATAAGGCAGTGGAAAGGAAAATGTTATTTGGTTTATTTTTGACTATTTTACTGATAAGTTCAAATGTTTTTGCTCAGGTCCATGATATGGAGTGGAAGGAGATCATTCATAAGGAAGAGGGCTCTTGGTTCGCTTCAAAAGAAGCTGTAAGAATTGCAGAGAACGTTCTACTTTATCAGAGGGATATTGGAGGTTGGCCAAAAAATATTCAAATGCATCAATCTTTATCCAAAGAGGAAATAAAAGATCTAAATGCATTAAAAAAAAGCACAAAAGATGTGACCACGGATAATGGAGCGACTTGCCAGGAAATGCTGTTTCTTTCTAAAATGTATAGACAAGTCCCGGATAAAAGATATAAAGAGGCATTTGTTAAAGGAGTAAACTACCTATTGATGGCACAATACGATAATGGTGGCTGGCCTCAATTTTATCCTTTAAGAAAGGGATATTATTCTCATATTACCTTCAATGATGATTCGATGGTGAATATTTTAAACATTCTCAAAGAAGTAAAAGACAAAACAAATTACTTTTCCATTCAACCTTCAGACTCAATCACGGACAAAGTTTCGATTGCCTTTGATAAAGGAATTGATTGCATTTTAAAAACGCAGTATAAACAAAATGACACGCTTACAGGTTGGTGCGCACAACATGATGAGAATACATTATTACCTGCAAAGGCTCGCGCTTACGAATTGCCATCTTTGAGTGGAAGTGAATCTGCAAAAATAGTACTATTGCTCATGACTCTTGAAAATCCATCTAAAGAAGTAGTCTCAGCTGTAAATAGTGCAGTGGCATGGTTTGAAAAAGTAAAAATAACGGGATTAAGAGAAGAACACATTTATAATGAAAGTGGTCAAAGTGATCGATAAAAAAATGATCTCAGACCCCAATGCACCATTTATTTGGGCTCGATTTATGGAATTGGATGATAATACTCCATTTTTTTGCGACCGGGACGGAATTAAAAAAGCTTCGTTAGCCGAAATTGGCCCTGAACGTCGAAATGGATATGCCTGGTATGTAGACAAGCCAAAAGAAGTCCTTAAAAAATATCCAGCTTGGAAAGCAAAATGGGATATTGAAGGAAAAATGGATGTACAAAAACCTCGTGATGAATTTCATATGGTTGTTTCCAAAGATGGTACAGGTGATTTCGCCAGTATTCAAGAAGCAATTAATCACGCAAAGTCTTTTCCCGATCGACGCATTATCATCGAGATAAAAAATGGTGTTTACCGTGAAAAAGTAAGCGTTCCAGAATGGAACACAAAGATAAGCCTGATTGGGGAAAGCAGGGAGCATACGATAATTACCTATGACGATTTTTTTGATAAAATGAAACTAGGAAGAAACAGTACTTTTTATACCTATACCTTACTGGTCCAAGGAGACGATTTTTTAGCGAAGAATTTAACTATACAAAACACTTCTGGTGAAGTTGGACAAGCGGTCGCACTATCAGTATTTGCAAACAGAACGTCGATTATTAATTGTCGTATCCGCGGAAATCAGGACACATTGTATGTGTCGGGTGATGGCAATAAACAATACTTTAAGGATTGTTATATTGAAGGGACAACTGACTTCATTTTCGGAGGAGCCACAGCTCTATTTCAAAATTGTACAATCCATAGTAAAAAAGACTCATACATTACGGCAGCATCAACTTCTGAGGGGAATGAATACGGTTTTGTGTTTGTGAATTGTAATCTTACAGCTGATAAAGATGTGAATGCTGTTTATTTGGGGAGACCATGGAGAATCTATGCCAAGACAGTTTTTATCGATTGTGAAATGGGATCCCATATCAAACCGGAGGGTTGGCATAACTGGTCAAATCCCGAATCGGAGAAGACTGCATTTTATGCCGAATACAATTGCACTGGTAAAGGGTTTCAGCCTGGGAAAAGGGTGGTTTGGTCTCATCAACTCAGTAGCTCCGAAGCAAAAAAATATTCACTAAAAAATATACTGGGTAATAATCAACTCGATAAGCATTGGTATTTAAAAAATTAGATAAAACATGAAAAATATTCTCCTCATTTTACTTTGTTTGAGCATAAATAGTTATGGTCAAACGTTTAAAATTTATACCATTGGAGATTCTACAATGGCCAACAAACCTGAGCCTGACCAGAATCCTGAAAGGGGCTGGGGGCAGATGCTGCCTTTATTTTTTAACAAAGATGTTCAAATTGAAAATCATGCGGTAAACGGAAGAAGTACACGGAGTTTTAGAGATTTGGGGCATTGGAAACCAATCTATGAAGTGCTTAAAATGGGAGATTATGTTTTCATTCAATTTGGTCATAACGATGGTAAAATGACGGACCCGACGAGATTTACAAATCCACATTCCTCATTCCGGCAGAATTTAATCAGATATGTTAAAGAATCCCAGGAAAAAGGGGCAATTCCTATTTTGTTTACTTCTATTGCAAGGAGAAAATTCAACGAAAATGGCGTACTGATTGATTCACATGGAGCATATACTCTGGAAACAAGGTTAGTTGCGCAGGAATTCAATATACCATGGGTGGATATGCAATATTTTACAGAATTATTAGAAGAATCTTATGGTCCTGAAAATTCAAAAGATTTACATCTGCAATACGAAAAGGGTGAGCACCCCTATTATCCTGAAGGAATTAATGACAACACCCATTTATCTGTATTAGGCGCTACAGAGATAGCAAAAATAGCGGCTGAGCAAATCAGACTTTTAGGGTTGCCGATTTCTGAAAAAGTAAGGATCGATTAAAATAGGTGTCTATATCCATTACGAATTGCTTTCATTTAGAATGAGTATATAGAAAAATTTTACTTTTAAAATTGGAAGCTTCCACAGATGGAAAGGGAAGTACCAATTTCAAGCCGACTTTTCCGGATCCATAAATCGGACAATGCTATCCAGAGAAAGGGCAGGATTAGCGCCTTCTTCAGAGGCGACCAGCGCTCCTACAGCACAGGCAAAATCAATGGCTTTTTGCGGCGTTTCACCCTGAATGAGCTGGTGGATCAAAGCTGCTAAAAAGGAATCTCCCGCTCCTACCGTATCCCTGACCGCAATGCGGTAACCGCTGTTGTAATACAAATGATGGTTGAACAGCAGAACAGCGCCATGAGAGCCCTTGGTGACACAAATCATTTTTGTCTCAGTTTGTGCTGCTATAAATTGAATGTTTTGTTCCAAGGAATGGAATTTTGAATGCATCATTTTTGCAATCTCGAAGAGTTCGTCATCGTTAAACTTGATAAAGTCAGCTTCCTGCATCAATTGAAGCAGCATCTCTTTTTCGTAAAAAGGGGCTCTTAAATTCACGTCGAATACTTTAAAGGGAGCCTTTTTCAAAAGGCTGAAAAGGGTATGTCCCGAAACTGCATCTCTGGTGATCAGGCTGCCGAAAATAAAGACATCCGCTTTTTCCACGGCAGCCATACAGTCTTTGTTCAAACTGATCCTGTCGAAGGCACGTGGAGCGATGATCTCATAAGCTGCAGAACCTTTGGCATCCAAGGTGACTTTAACCTCTCCCGTCCCTAAGGCGTCATCCCATTGGATCAAGCCTGTATGAATACCTGCGTTCTGAATAAAATCGAGGAGTGTATTCCCCGGTTCATCGCGACCAATTCTGCTGATCACCCAAACTTCATTCCCAAAAGAATTTAATCTCAATGCCACATTTAAAGGAGCGCCGCCAATTTTTTTATGGGAAGGAAAAACATCCCAAAGCACTTCTCCAAAACAGATGATCTTTTTGTTTTTTTTCATATTTAACCTACTATAAGTTGTTTGAATACCTAAAAATTCCGACTTAAAAATACGGCCAATTTTTTAAATAGCCCAGAGGGTATGCGCACCCTATTTTTAGATCGATGAGAAGGTCAATTAGCTATATAAAATTGATCAAATGATTTCAAATTGGGTATATTTAACTAAAATATCAGCCATATGAAGAAGCACTTCTTTTCACAGTATATCCTTACTATATTAGTCATTTTCACCCTTTCCTGTAAGCAAGAAGAACCTAGACCTGCAGAAGGGAAAGACGAGAACCGGCGCTTTTCCACAAACTATTTTCCGCCAGTTTTTCTCGTGGATCAGCGGGCTGAAAAGATAAAAAGTATCGCTTCTGAGCTTCAAAAGATGATGGAAGAGCACGCCAAAGAAAGGAATATCCCTGGGATCGCCTATGGGATCGTGGTAGATGATGTACTGGTTTTGGCCTCCGCTACCGGACTCATGAAGGTAGAAGAGAATGTCATGGCCAGTACGCGATCTTCTTTTCGGATTGCTTCTATGTCGAAGAGTTTTACGGCTATGGCGATCATGAAATTAAGAGATGAAGGAAAATTGTCTTTGAACGATCCCGTTCATCGATACATTCCCGAATTGGCGAAAATAGCCTATCTGACCAAAGATTCTCCTGATATGACCCTGGAGAACTTGCTTACGATGACGGCGGGATTTCCTGAAGACAATCCCTGGGGTGACCGACAACTTGATGAACCCGACCAGATGTTGATCGATCTCATCGAGGATGGAATCTCCTTTTCCAATCCGCCGTCCTTTGACTTTGAATACAGCAATACGGGTTATGCCCTGTTGGGCTATGTAATTTCCCGGGTTTCGGGAATGCCCTATCAGGATTACATCCATCAGAACATCCTGATCCCTTTGGGAATGCATGAGACTTTTTGGGAATACGACAAGGTTCCCAAGGATCAACTCGTTCTGGGTTATCGCCGGGAGAATGGACGATGGTTACAGGAACCCCTTTTGCACGACGGTATCTATGGGGCAATGGGCGGATTGATCACCTCCATTGAAGATTTTAGTAAATATGTGAGTTATCATTTGTCGGCCTGGCCACCGCGAAACGAGGATCATTACGGACCTTTAGAAAGGAGCAGTTTAAGAGAAATGCAGACGCCTAAATATGCCCATTTATATGCGACGGCCAAGGATTATAACCAAGAGCCCTGTGCCCAGATCTCGGGCTATGGTTATGGTTTAGGCATATCCACTGATTGTGAGGATCTGAAACGTGTGGGTCATGGAGGAGCACTTCCGGGATTCGGAAGTGATTATCGATTTTATCCGGAATACGGTATCGGGATCATGGCTTTTTGTAATCTCACCTATACCGCTGCCTATCCAAGGGATAAAATTGAGAAGCTCCTGTTTGAAACCCTGAAGCTCGAGCCGAGAAGATTGCCTGTTTCCGAAATTTTGGCTCAACGAAAGGAGCAGGTCATCGGCCTGATACAAACATGGAATGAGGTGCCGGATGAGTTCCTGGCCGAAAATTTCTATCTCGATTTTAGCAGAGAATACAGAAAGAAGGAATGTGAGGAAATCTTTTCGCAGGCAGGTGAGATCAAAGGTATAGCCGAACTGATTCCGGAAAACCAATTGAGGGGTACTTTCGAGTTCATCACAGAAAAAGGAAAGATCCGTGTTTTTTTTACGCTAACACCTGAAAAGGAGGCCAAATTACAGGAGTTGGATCTGAGATTTGAACCCACAGGGGGCGTGTAAGAATTGAGAAACTATCTCACTTTTTTTGTCGAAAAAAGGAGTCAAATGCTTTTTGTTTAGGAATAATTTGCACTACTTTAGAGGAATAATTGCCAACTACTTTTAGGCCGGTTTTGATTTGTTTTTTCTGGTCAAATCGCCTGATCGTTTTACCCGGAAATAAATAGCAGGCCATGTTATATAAATCTTTATTGCTCCTTTCCTCACTCGTTTTATTTTCTTGTTCAAGCCCTAAAAAAGAAGAAGTTTTTGTCTTGCGTTCTCCGAATGGGGTGCATACTTTGCAATTTGAACTAAAAGCATCGACACCTCTTTATTCTGTCAATCGATTGAATGAGGTCATTATCGAACCCTCCAAACTCGGTTTTGTTTTTAAAGGAAATGACTCTTTGTACCGAGATCTTACCGTCTTAAAAATCGATACAAGTTCCTTTGATGAAACCTGGGAGCAGGTATGGGGTGAAAAACGATTGATCAGAAACCATTACAATCAACTGTCTGCTCTGCTTCAGGAAAGATCCGGGAATAAGAGAAAATTGGAGATCCAGTTCAGGGCCTATGATGATGGGGTTGCTTTGCGTTATCTCTACCCGGACCAGGGTAAAAAAGACAGTTTGGTGATCATGGATGAATTGACCGAGTTCAATCTAAAGGATGACGGAGAGGCCTGGTGGATAGGCGCTTATCAAGACAACCGCTATGAATATTTAACCGAAAGGTCAAGTATAAGCAGTCTGGATACGGTAGTTACACCTTTAACCCTTAAAACCAATAAGGGATTGTACCTGAGTTTTCACGAAGCCAATTTAAAAGATTTTGCGAGCATGACTTTGGCACGGACATCGGGTACCTATTTAAAAAGTGACCTGGTGCCCTGGGCAGATGGCGATAGGGTAAAGACCAGTGGCAGTTTTATGACACCGTGGAGAACGATTCAACTAGCAGAGAAACCGGGAGACCTGATCACTTCCTATTTGATCTTGAACCTGAATGACCCGAATTCTTTTGAAGATACGAGCTGGATCAAACCCCATAAGTATTTGGGGATTTGGTGGGGTATGCATATTGGGAAATACACTTTTTGGGAAAGTCCCACCCAAGGCGCCACCACGAAGAACGCTTTTGCTTATATCGATTATTGTAAGAAATTTGGCATAGATCATTTGTTGATCGAGGGATGGAACAAAGGATGGACGCCGGCCTGGTATGAAAATGCCATGCATATGTTCAGTTTCACCCAGGAAGCCGATGGTTTTGACCTTAAAAAGGTCACCGATTACGCAAGGGAAAATGGGGTGAGCATCATCGGCTACCATGAAACGGGATCGAATATCATCAATTACTTAAAACAAATTGAGGAGGGCATGGCCTTGTATCAAAAAATGGGAATTCACGATGTGAAGATCGGTCAGGTAGGTTCCCGGCTGAATATGAAAGAATGGCATCACGGTCAGTTTGGGGTGAATTATTATCGCTATGTCTTAAAAGAAGCCGCCAAACACCAATTAACGGTCAATTTTCACGAACCCATCAAAGATACAGGTGAACGCAGGACTTTTCCGAACATGATGGCCAGAGAAGGCGCAAGAGGTCAGGAATACAATGCCTGGAGCGAAGGGAATCCGCCAAGTCATACCGCGACCATCCCTTTTACCAGAATGCTTTCCGGCCCGATGGATTTTACACCGGGGGTGTTAGATGTTGACATTAAACAAGGTTTTGAGGGAAGAGATGTGCATACCACGGCCGCCAAACAATTGGCTTTATACGTGGTTCTTTATTCGCCTATTCAGATGCTGGCGGATCTGCCCGAAAATTATGACGGACATCCCGCTTTTACATTTTTGCAGGATGTACCCACAGATTGGGAGGATACCCAAGTGTTGAACGGTGAAATCGGCGAATTCATTACCACCGTGCGCAAGGACAGACATAGCGACGATTGGTTTTTAGGGAGTCTTAGCAATGAGAAAAGCCGAACGTTCACTATAGATCTTTCCTTTCTCGATGCCGGTTCTGTGTACGAGGCCCAGATCTACCAGGACGCGGAAGGGACGACCTGGAACACCAATGCCACGAAAATAAAAATTCTATCGAAAGAAGTAACGAGTAAGGACAGTCTGAACCTTATACTTGCAGAAGGCGGAGGAACAGCCATACGATTTGCGAGGAAAACTTAGGGACACTAAAGGCTTGTTTAAGAAATAGTTGTAAACTGATCACAATCAATGAAATAATTGATACCCGTCATGTATAGGTTTTTGGCAGTCACTTAAATTTACAAGTTCAAGTAACCTGCCATTCCGATGCTCAAGCCAAAACATATCCTGGTAAGTCTTACGCTTACACTGATAGGTATGATGGGTTTGGCCCAAATTACCCAGATTCCGGATGTTAATTTTGAGCAGGCTCTTATCGATCTCGGAATTGACAAAGATGGCCTGATCAATGGAAGTGTGGCGACAGCAGATATTGCAGGGCTTACATCTTTGGCCATACCCGGAAAAGGGATTACAGCTCTCACAGGAATTCAAGATTTTATAAGTTTAGAGGTACTCGATTGCCACAATAATCTTCTCCAAAGCATTAATCTGAATGAGAATAAGTCACTTACTTTTTTGGATTGCAGTGATAACAATTTGACTTCCCTGACTCCTGCTCAGCTCAGCGAACTTACCTATCTCGATTGCAGCAGGAATATGATCGCGGAGATCAATTTATCCGGGAATAAAAATCTAAAAGAATTCTATTGTCAGGAAAATAAGTTGACGAATATCAACTTCAAAGACAACCTTGAACTCATCGCATTGAATTGTGCTGACAATCAATTTGAAGTGTTGAACATCACGTTTAACTGGAAGATACGAACAGCTCAATTTCTCTTCGAATCTATTGGTATATATTGATCTGAGCAATTCATGTCAAGGTTGAATAATCTCGATTGCAGTAATAACCCGCTTACGATCTATATATTTGATACAATATGACACGAATTAAAAAGCATACGAAATGGTGGATAATGATTTATTGACCCAGTGTTAATTTTAGCCATAATTACCAAATTAGAAGAGAGTCATTTGCCGTGACAATAATGCTATTAACCAGTATTGATACTTTATGGAACTAACGGTCCTTACACTATTTAAATTGCAGCCACTAATCAACTTCGACGTCCTTGGATCTGAGCAACGAATACCTTCCTTGAAAATCTCTATTGTCAAAATAATCGATTCGAAAGTCGTTGGACCTCAGCAAGAATGTTCATCTCGCTTTTCCTCAAAGTACAATGACAACGAGCTCGAATCACTCGATCTGAAGAACGATCATAATGCATTAATGACAGGCGGAATCACAAATTATGACGGAAATATGATCTATTTAGAAGGGATGAATTCAATGAATAATCCTCTTTTATCTTGTATTCAAGTGGACAGTGAAGATGAGGCCAGAGCAGGCCTGTCGCCCTATGACAGCTGGTTGAAAGACGATACCACTTCATACGCTGAAGACTGTGAGGCTTTTTTAGGCATCGAGGAGGAACGTATGGATCAGTCAGTTAAACTATATCCTAATCCTGCCCGACATTCGGTGGCCATCGAATGTGATTCTCATGAATTGGAACAAGTGATCATTTATTCTGTGCTGGGTACAGTGGTCAAACGTGTATATTCAAATTTTGACCAGATCGATCTATCCGGTATTGCGCCGGGAGTATATATTTTCAGAATCCATCTTGAGGATGAACTGGTGATTAAAAGAGGTATAAAGAGGTAAGCTTCACTTGATTTTCAGATCCCATTATTTGTTAACAAAACCTTAGGCTTAGGCTCACTTTAGGGGTAGTCCTTCCTTATCTACCCGCGACGAATACATACTGACTAAAATCATTGTTTTGCCTGATCCAAATCATAGCATAATCATAGGAATAGTAGGAAATTGCATAGGAACCCCTTATTCTTTTTTTTAAAGAAATGTTTTGAACAAACCTTAAAATTTATCAAATGAAAACCTTAAAATTTATTTTTGGACTGGGAATGGTCTTATTGGCATTGCTGTTTGTGCAATGCGATGACGAGATCCTATTTCCAGAGAATTCTTCACAGAATCAAGTGATGGAAAAAAAGACAACGATTAAAGCACCAGACGGCGAAACAGCCGGGAACAATCTTTCATTTCCTGTGTTATGGTCCGATGATCATGAAAAAGAATTACCCGGAAATCATGGGAGAATACTCGCTCAATGGTGTATGGTGGTATGTCTGGGGTGAAGACCCTATAGACCCCAATTATCCAGTGTACAGTTGTCAACCAAACCCCTCAAATCCGGATGTTTGTCTCGATGGTACGCCACCGGGTGATGGAAGTAGCACAGTGTATAAGGCCTTTGTACAAAAGGACGTAAACAACATCTGGCAAGCCTTTAATGCCACTCCAACCGGAATGGTCTTTGTAGACGAGGTGGATTGGGGTGATGACCTTGAGTCAGTAGACTGGACACTTAATTCTCAGGTGCGCTGCGAAGTGGTTTTGTTTGAATGGTTAGATGACGAGACCTACAATAAACCTTATCCGGAGCATCCACAGTTCCCTATGCGACATGTTTACGGTTGGGGTAGCAATGAAGTGCATGGAGTTCAGGCTTTTAAAAACGAATCAGATCCCACTCCTGCATTTGAGTTTGTAGAGAGGAGATTTGGCTACTGTCTATTCACATAATGCCCGTTTTACCATACAGAAAATCAATGTAAGTGATCTAGCCGCCTTGGACGGCAATTTAGAATGGAATCAGGTCACTAATTCCTGGGAAGGTATTGACGGTGCAGAAGACCTGATCAATGAACCTTTGTACAATATGGCCGTGCATCAAGCAGGTGACGGACCCGGTTATTACAATGCCGAGATCAATGTAAAAGGAAAGATCATTTATGGCTATACCTGGAAAGTGCGCAATATGAATGAAGGAGACGGGTATTACAGGTTGACCTTTAGTTTTGACAATGACGGACCTGGTAGCATTGAATACTTTTTTTGATGCCAATACTAAAATACTTTTGGCAGAGGAAGAAGATACGGTTGAGGAAGACGGAGAAACAGAACATGACCGAGGAGGAATCGGGGTAATGGATGTAGCAAACAACCTTACTTATATGGACATTTTGATCACCCCTAAAACCAAAGGTGGTGGAAAAGGTGGAGTCGGTTCAGGTGGCTCTGGAGGAGGAAATGATGGTAACGGATTCCCAGGCGGAGGAAAAGGCAGAAATTAAAAGTAAAGACAAATGAAAATACGGTTGAGTATCATCATGTTAAGCCTGGTCTTTTTTTGGATCGGTTGTGATGAAGAACGTTTCATGCCCACGACTGCTGATGATTTGATGGAGTCGTTTAAATCAAATGAGGCAACAAAAGCGATGCACGCTACCGGAGATATTCAGGTAACATTCTATCCTATGGGAGGTCAAAATCACGGCGGGCAGTCCGTAGAAAATGGACCGGCGGCGGATGTGTTGAAGTATGCCCATGTGGTTTTTGACGCGCATGAAGCGGCAAAGAAAAATCCTGCCAAGGGTATGGTCTCTATACATATGACCGATGAAAATGGAGAGATTACGAGGCAATTTACAGCTGATGTGACCGGTGTACTGGTAGAACCCGAATTGATGAGGGCCAGGTTTCTGGCGATCGTGGTATCAGATATAAAAACAGAGTCTGATGATTCCGATCACGGCCATGATGATGGCGGTCATGATGAGGGCGGTCACGATGAGGGAGATCATGAGGAAGGAGATCATGAGGAAGGTGCGCACGGAAATAGCGGAACACCTAAAGGGAATCAATCTCGTGTAGGCCAGATTTTGGCAGTTACGGTCATTGATGGAGGAACCCCAGGCAATAATGGAGATGAGATCGGCTGGAAATGGTTTGGCGTGAACAATCCAAACCAACCCGTTCTGGAAAATCCGGCAGGTTGGGGAAGCCTTGAAAACCGCAATATCGTGGCGGGTAATTTGACAGTTCATGTCAAATAGGATATTTTATCATATCATAGTGCAATGAAGAACCGGCCAATGTTGCCGGTTCTTTTTTGTAAAACCCTAATTACAGTTCAAATACATCTAGAAAGCGAGCAATCTTAAAACCGTTTTTAAGGACTTCTTTTGTTTCACTGCTTTCGGGGTTCAATAAGGGATTGGTATGGTTGAGGTGAATAAAGTAGATTTTACTTTTTTCAGTAGTCTCTACATGTTGAAATTTGGCCATACTTTCTATGACAAAAGGATGTGGAATTTCTGAAACAGCTCTATAGCTGATCTCCTTTTCGTCGTAAAAAGAGGCATCAATAAAAGCGTAATCTACCTTTTTAATTTGTTCAATAATGGACTGATCCCACTTTTCCCATTTGTCGATATCAGGAATGAATAATGCCTTTTTATTGGGGCCTATGATCGTATATCCAACGGTTTCAGCATATTCATCTCTGTGGGGTACCAACACAGGAATAACTTTAAGTGTTGGTCCCAGTTTTGTTTCTGTTTGGTTAAAAACCTTTTGGAGTTTAATATTGCTATTCGATACCAATTGACTCCAGGGGCCGTTCTCCTCTAAAAATGTTTTCATTCCGGGCATCACATAAACAGGAACTTCTTTGGCATTCATGGCCTCTTTTCCCAGGTACATCAATCCGGTATAATGCCCGATATGGGCATGTGTCAAAAAGATACCATCGGGGATTTCAGCATCTCGGTGCGCAAATTCTTTTAAAAATTTTATTTGTTCCGGCATTTGAGGAGTTGCCTCAAACAAGTAAGTCTTAGACCGGTTGTGATCGATCAAACCCAAAGAAACTACTTTACGGGTGGCATCCGGATTATTGAGCAGATCTACACAGCAGTCTTTGTTGCAGGCAATATGAGGTGAGCCGGCATCCTGGATATTTCCCAATACCACAAGGGAAACTTTCTCTGAATCTATTTGTTCAGTAACTTGATCTCCATGGAAACAAAAGTAAAGAATGAAAAGAAAAAAATAAAAATGAGTATACATATCTTGTTTTATCAGCGTAAATAGAATCATACTATTCTCTTTCTTCAAAAGGAATGATCTCTCCTTTTTCCACATAATTTTTCAGCCCCCTCAAAAGATTAGCCCAACAATAGGATGTTCTTTCAAAATGGGGGTTACAGGCCTCCCAATCGGTATGTGAAAATTGTACCCAAACCGAATCGTCTTGCTGAACAAAGGTAAAACCAAAACCTGTTGGATCCCAGTCTTTATCTGACCGGGTCATTTTGATATAAAAGGAATGGTCTTGCTCCAACTCGGTCACTTTTCCGTACCAATCGTATTCAGGACCGAAATAGAATCTGTAAACTTCTCCTTTTTGAGGAAGCCCTGAGCATTCCAGGGGCCACCATTTCACTAATTCCTTCGGTTCGCTGACAGCTTTAAAGACGGCGGAAGGTGTCGAATGGATGAAGAGGTCGTGATAAATGGAAAAGGTTTGGAGCATTTTATTTTATGGTTGGAAATGAGCAAAGGTTTACCTGCACATCATACCCTAAAGTATAACTCATGATTTGATTATTAGTGGTCTAAAAATAAAAAAACCATAGTAGAAAACTACTATGGCCAAAGTTTAATTTTCCCCCTTATTAAACCTTAAAAGTTAAACACAAAAAGGATTTTGCCTTAACATATTCAAAAATAGTAAAAAGTACCCTTATAAAAACTAATATTTATCAGTTTTTTTAACAGTAAATGTCAAAATCTCACTTTGTATAATTATTTGTTTAAGAATCAGGTTTTTGAATTACAGTTTTTACTTAATAATATTTCTTTCGTAAACCTTCAGCGACACGCACAAGTAAGATCAGTGCAGGCACTTCGACCAAAGGACCTATCACACCCGCAAATGCCTGCCCTGAGTTCAATCCGAAAACCGCTATCGCCACGGCAATCGCCAATTCAAAATTATTTCCTGCGGCTGTAAATGAAACAGCTGCGTTGACAGGGTATTGTGCACCGCTCGCTCTGCTGCTAAAGAAGGCGATAAAAAACATGATCGCGAAATAGAGAACCAGGGGAATGGCAATCAATAATACATCACCCGGAATTTCTACAATGAGCTCTCCCTTTAAACTGAACATCACTACGATGGTAAAGAGCAAAGCAATTAAGGTAAGAGGAGAAATTTTTGGAATAAAGACTTTGTTGTACCAATCTTCACCTTTTAATTTCACCAAGATTTTTCTCGATAAAAAGCCTAAAATAAAGGGGATTCCTAAATAAATGGCCACGCTTTCTGCGATCGTGGCGATCGAAATATCGACGATCGCACCTTCAAATCCGAATAGAGGAGGCAATTTGGTGATAAACAGCCAGGCGTAAAAACTATAGGCAAAGACCTGAAAAATACTGTTGAGCGCAACGAGTCCGGCTCCGTATTCGCTGCTACCCTCTGCCAGATCATTCCACACGAGTACCATTGCAATACATCTCGCCAAACCGATCAGGATCAATCCGACCATGTATTCGGGATAGTCGCGCAAAAAGGTGATGGCGAGAAAGAACATCAATATGGGACCAATGACCCAATTGAGCAATAGCGAAATTGTCAGGATCTTTGTATTCTTGAATACCTGGGGCAACAGTCCATAATTGACTTTGGCCAGGGGAGGGTACATCATTAATATAAGACCGATGGCAATAGGTATATTGGTAGAACCTTTTTGGAAGGAATTGATCAGATCGGGAAATCGAGGAAAAAAATAACCCAGCCCCACACCAATTAACATGGCTAAAAAGATCCAAAGGGTTAAATAATTGTCTAGAAAACTTAATTTTTTAGTTGTGGTCATGGCGCTTGATTTTTGAAAAGACATAGCCTAATTCGGTCATAATTTGTCGACTTCTTTCCGCGTACTTTTCTTTTTGCAAAGGTGTTCCGTCGAATGCCTTTGGATCTTCAAAAGTAATCGATATGCGCTTTGCTGCACCGGCAATGAATGGGCAATTCTCGTCGGCATGGTTACAGGTCAGGATAGCGGCAAAATCAGATTTCGGGTTAAAGGGGTCGTCAAAGGTTTTTGAAAAGCCGATCACAGGTAATTCGTTTTCCGCATATTTTAGGCTGTAAACCGGATTTTTCCCTTCAGAAAGTGTGTATACCTCAAAACCGGTTTCAGCTAAAACTGTTGCCACCATGGGGAAGAGTGCCGTAGCCTCTGTGCCACCTGAATAGGAAGTCAATTGAGGAATGTCATAATAGGCCGCCAGGGTTTGTGCCCAGACTTGTGATAAATGACTTCTTCTCGAATTATGGGTACAGATAAAATTGAGTCGGATGGGTTCGTTTAGGTTTACCTTTTCCTGCATATAATCTACAAGGGGCTGAAGAAGCTGTTTACGCTGCCCGGTAATGGTCGAAATGTCAAGCGCTTCTATAGCGGTGGCGATGTTCTTATTTAATTTCATGTATTTCTGATTAGGTTTAAATAATGGTTTTACTTCTTCTTTCCAACAGGATATTATCTCTCCAAGTTCCTTGAAGTTTTGCTATTTTTTCTCTGTATCCGATCTCTCGGAAGCCACAATTTTTGTGGAGGTGAATGCTCCTTTGGTTTTCTCTCATGATGCCTGCTTGCAAGGTCCATAACCCATTTTTCTCGCTAATTTGGATCAGTTCATTGAGCAAGTGCCTGCCATATCCATTTCCCTGATGATCTTTTGACACGTATACACTTACTTCTGCCACACCGCGGTAAGCATTTCTTTTAGAGGTAGGGGCCAATGAAGCCCAGCCGACGAGTTCGTTCTGTACCAGAAGGGCAATATTTCCAAACGGCAGATGATTGTTTTGCCAGGTTTCCCAATCAGGGACAATTTCTTCGAAGGTAGCCATACCGGTTTCGATCCCTTCCTGATAAATTTTTGCCACAGTCGGATAGTTCAGAGAAGTTATTTCAACAAATCTCATCTCAGCAACAGCTAGAATCCGGCGTACAACAAGAAGAGGTCAATTCGGATAATTTTACTTTTGGCTTACTGGTCGGAATAGCACATTTTTCCTTGGCCAAACAATCGGTTTGTTTGGTGGAGAGGATAAAATTGACCCCATCGAATTCAAGTCCAAACTTTTGGATCGTTTCCCCTTGATATTCTACTTCAATTTCGACATTTTCCAATTCTAAAGTTTTTTCAGAAAGTTCCACAATGTGCAGAAGTTTTTCCGGGTGTAAACGGTGGTCGTAGTCATTTTCATTCCATAACTGTAAACTCACTTTTTCCTCATTTCTCAAAGTTCCGCCACAATCGATAAAGCGCTTTGAAATCTGACCAATTTCTGTTACGTGAAAATGCCTCGGAACGAAATTTCCATCGGGTAATTGAAAGGCGATCCTGTCTAATTTTTTAAGGTTTTGTTTTAGTTCTGAGAGGTTCATGATTTTATATTTTTGGTTAGCAACATGTCAGGTTTTCCTGGTCTTTTTGGTTCATAAAAACTGATAGGACCTCTTTCATTTCAGCCCATTTTTCATTGTTGATACAATAGCAAACGCTGGTTCCTTCAATATTTCCTTTTATCAGACCTATGGTCTTTAATTCTTTTAAGTGCTGTGAAATAGTTGCCTGGGCAAGTCCAATTTCCTCCACCAGATCACCACAAATACAGGCGTTTATTTTGAGCAGATGTTGCAGAATTCCTATCCTTGCCGGATGGCCTAATACTTTTGCCCATGATGCGATCAAGAGCTGTTTTTCGCTATAAATTTCAGATTTGACTAAGCCCATAGGTTTTATTTAATTGCAATATTACGATAAAAGAAGAAACAGACAAACAAAAAAATAAAATAGTGTGCTATTTTACTTGGTGGTTTCTCCACCCATCGCTGTAAAGACTTTATCTACAGGCTCCCAAAGCTCAATTTTATTTCCTTCGGGATCCATGATATGAACAAATTTCCCATAGTCGTAGCTTTCGATTTGATCGACTATAGTCACTCCATTTTTGCGCAATTTTTCGACCAGCGCTTCTATATGTTGCACCCTGTAATTGATCATGAACTCCTTGTTGGAAGGATCAAAATAATCGGTATTTTCGGGAAAAGTACTCCATTGCAAATAATTGATTTCTTCAGGTCGGTGTGCATTTCTAAACTCAAAGGATGAGCCGTAATCGGTAATGGCCAGGCCCAGATTCTCGCTGTACCAAGCGTTGGTTTTCTTCGGATCTTTTGTTCTGAAAAAGATTCCGCCTATACCTGTTACTTTGGGTTCCAGTTCTTTCATACCAGTCTGTTTTAAAAATTTGATCTGTTAGCTAATTTAGCCTATTTAGAATAAAAATAGTAAAAACATGGTAGTTAACCCGTTGTGTATTTCGATAAAATTCTGTCAATTCGAGTGAGTTTCACGATTGAAATAGGTGATCCCGAAGTTTCCGGATTGTATCGAGAATAAGAATTTTAGCCTATCAATAAGTTCTCGATACGATTTTTTGATAAAAAATCACTCGAACTGACATTGTTGAAACTATTTAATTACATCATACACAAGGGGTTAGTCAGTATAGATTTACGCACTAAAATTGAGGATGAAGCACTTTGCTATCAAATAGAATTAAATCATAAATTGTACTTTAGCTTATCTTCAAAAAGTAAAGATATGATTCAAAAAGTATTGATTTATATAGTATTGTTTTTTACAATTTACCTAAATGCCCAAACAGAATTGATAGAAGGTACTTGGGAAGAAGTAACTTGCGCAGACGGAACAGGTTTAATTGCCAGGCACGAAGCGGCTTTTGTAGCCGTGGGAGACAAGTTCTATTTATTGGGCGGAAGAGGATTAAGACCTGTGAGTATTTTTGATACAACAACTTTGCGCTGGACGGAAGGACAAAAGCCCCCGATAGAATTACATCATTTCCAGCCGGTTGTCTATAAGGACAAAGTCTATATTATCGGTGCCTTAACAGGAAAATACCCGGCAGAAACACCTATTGAAAACATCTATAGTTATGATCCTGAAACCGATATCTGGGCAAAAGGTGCGGCTATTCCTGCCGATCGACAAAGAGGGTCTACAGGCAATGTGGTAGTGAACAACAAGGTCTATATTTTTTGTGGAATCAAAGACGGGCACAGAAGCGACCATAAAAAATGGACAGATAGCTATGATTTTAAAACGGGAATGTGGGAGACTTACCATGATGCGCCCGAAGCCAGAGATCATTTTCAAGCTGCGGTGGTTGATCATAAAGTGTACCTCATTGGTGGAAGGTTGTCTAAAGCCCCGCAAAAAACTTTTTCTGAAACCATAGCTAACATTGATGTTTTTGATTTAAAATCTGGAAAATGGGAAAATTCAACTTTAAAAATTCCCACGCAAAGAGCAGGAAATATGGTTTGTGCGGTGGGCAAAAAGATTTTTGTGATAGGCGGAGAATCAGTGGCCCAGGAAAAAGCGCACGCAGAGGTTGAGGTATTAGATCTGGAGAGCAGGGCATGGATAGTTTATCCAAAATTGATTAGCGGCCGACATGGGACAGGTATAATAAATTACAAAGGTGCTTTGTACCTCGCTTCTGGAAGCGGAAACAGAGGAGGTTCACCTGAACTTACAAGTATGGAAAAATTAAACTTGAAATAATGTTTATGCCTTCTTTAGCTCTATCAGGGTAATTTCAGGTAGAATCCCTATTCTTCCCGGATAACCCAGGTAACCAAAACCGCGATTGACGTATAAATGTTGGTCATTTTCTGTATATAAGCCTGCCCATTCTTTATAGCGCAATTGCGCAGGTGAAAATTTAAAACCTCCTAATTCTACACCGTATTGCATTCCATGGGTATGTCCGGAAAAAACTGCATCTATATTCGTCTTACCCAATACCTGAGCACGCCAATGGGAAGGATCGTGCGACAATAAAAGTTTAACCGGAAAATCATCTGTTTGTTGAAGGGCTTTGTCTAGGTCGCCGTATTTGGCAAAACCGCCCTCTCCCCAGTTTTGAATACCGAGAATGCCAATGCTATCATTGCCTATTTTAATTCTTCTGTGTTCGTCTAAAAGCAGGTCCCAACCCAAGGTTTGGTGGCCTTTTTTGAGCATCTCCAGGTTCTTTTGCTTCGCCGCATCGTTTTCCCAACGGTGGTAATCGCCATAATCGTGATTTCCCATAATAGAATACACCCCAAGAGGTGCTTTAACCTGCTTAAAAATATCGAAATACTCATTGAGCTCTTTGGCTTCGTTGTTTACCAGATCTCCGGTAAAGAAGACCAAGTCAGGTTTTTGTTCCAAGAGCATGTCTACACCCCCCTGGACAGCTGTTTTCTTATAAAAACTGCCTGAGTGAATATCAGACAATTGCCCGATCACCATACCGTCGAAAGCAGCAGGCAAATTTTTAAGTGCTAAGCTCACTCTATGAACGGTATAATCGTGCGCACCGGATAAAATTCCCCAACCAAAAGCGCCCGTATGCACTGCAGTTGCTGCCAGAGCCGTTTGAGAGATAAAAGTCGACCGAGATATTTTGGTTCCGGGAAGCTCTTTTTTAGGAGGAGAAAACAGAGTTTTAATTTTTAGAACGATCCATCTCAGGCCTCTGCTGAGGTCTTCGATACTCAGGATCACGACACCCAGCAATTTTGATAAATAGAGCAGAATAAATGGGAGAATGGGATAGAACAAGGACCGACTTTCTGAAACAAAGGCAATTCCGATCAGCACACTAAAAATAACTGGGATGCTCCAATAGATCCATTTGATCCAATTCTGTTTTTTCTTACTCAGATTTTGCGTACTCTTCAAAACAGCCTGATAGAGGTAAAAATCTACGATAATAAATAGGGCAAAAGGAATTAAAAAGCGCATAAAATGATTCTGGTTATGTTAGTCCATAGACGATAATTCTTTCAAAACTTTACAAAAGAGGGCTACATCTATCGGTTTACAAAAATACAAATCAATCAACCAACATTTTCGTATTTTTATATTTTTAAGAAAAACCTAACAAATACATACCAGAAACTTGAAAATTAGCATCTTTATTTTCTTGATGAATTTCGCTTTGCTCAGCTATGCCCAGAATGAAAAGATGGGTACCGGGCATGTTATGGAAGCGACTTTGCCGGACTCAAATGAACTGATGATCAGGATCGCTGAGATAGAGATCGAACCTGATTTTCTGGATGCCTATCTGGCCATACTCAAAGAGGAATCAGAGGCCTCTGTAAGACTGGAGGCAGGAGTAATCGCTATTTTTCCGATGTTTATCAAAGAAAATCATCATGAGATCAGGATCATAGAAATTTACGCTAACCGGGAAGCTTATGAATCTCATTTACAAACGACCCATTTTAAGCATTACAAAAGCAGCACCTCGCAAATGGTAAAATCGCTAAAACTAATCGATATGGAAGCCTTAGACAGTGCATCGATGAGTCATATTTTTAAAAAATTAGACCGTAAATGGTGAGAGAAGCGTAAGATTGAAAAAAAAAAAAACAGTGGGAACTGCATTTTTTTTGAACCGGAAAATGCTGTTATGAGGAGACGTATCTCTCAAAGATCAGCTAACAAATGCCATTTTCTTTCGCTAAATATAAAGCACATTTCGTAACTTAGTCTGTCCAACCAAAAATATCTGATCTGTTTAGTGATCTGAAATTTTTAACTTTTAACAAAGCGGAAAGGTATACCCATGAAAAAGATTCTTTACTTATTACTATTTGCGTTTTTATTGGCTTCCTGTAACCAAGGAAGGTCAGATTCTGTTGGTGTTCAGGGTGATGTTGTTTCTATAGAAAACAGAAGCATGTCCACCGCCGGTCAGGAATTAAGTGCCCCGGCCCCTCCGGTTGATGTAGAAAATGAAGTCGTCAATAAAAAGAAAATCATAAAAGACGGTCGTTTGGGCATAGAAGTTCAGGATTTGGAAAAAGCAAAAACCAAAGTCGACAGTCTGGTGAAAAAAAGCGGGGCTTATTACGCGAATGAAAGGCTGATCAATACGGATTATACAACGGCCTATCATCTTAAAATAAGAGTGCCTGACAGTCAATTTGAAAATCTGATTTCGACCCTTGAAATGGGCGAGGGAGAGATCAAGTATAAAGAGATCGATGCAAGAGATGTAACGGAGCAATTCATTGATTTGGAAACCCGTTTGGCCAATAAAAAAAGTTATTTATTGAAGTACAGAGAACTTTTGAGTCAGGCGAAAAACGTGAAAGATATACTCGAAATTGAGACAAACATCAGGGCCATTGAAGAGGAGATAGAAAGTACCTATGGAAGGCTGAAATATTTGAGTGATCTGGTAGCCTACAGTACGCTAGATCTGGAGCTTACAAAGCCCAAGGACAAAAAATACGAAATAGAAAAGAGAGACCATTTTCTTACCCGAATTCGGTTTGCTTTGGTTAAAGGCTGGATAGGTTTTGTTGATTTTATCGTTTTTGCGGTCAGGATTTGGCCATTTTGGATCATCATTAGCCTTTTCATTTATTTTTTGATCAGATTTGGGAAAAGCTTGAACAGGAAAAAGGGAGATTAGCAGCCGAAGTGGAAAGGAAGTATAAAACCCCGGCTCAAGACTTAGCGGATTAATGATGTGCACAATTTGAATTAGATGAAGATCTTAGTAAATGGAATTTGAAAAGGAAAAACTAAGTTTTTTAAAACCGGAGCTACTCGACAAGATCACTGAAGTTTCTTCTGTGAAAGAATTTTCGAAGGGTACAGAAATACTCAGGGAAGAGCAATACGTGAAATTTTTACCTATCGTGCTGGAAGGATTGGTGAAGGTCTATTCGCGTTTTGAGGATAAGGAATTGTTGTTGTATTATATCAAGCCAGCGCAGAGTTGTGTGATGACTTTTTATGCTACTTTAAAGAATACACCGAGCAGAGTTTTTGCCGTAACCGAAGAAAGCACAAAGATTCTTTTGATACCGGTAGAGAATCTTCCCGGTTGGTTAAGGGTTCATCCTGAATTTAATCAGCTTTTTTACAACGAATTTAATATGCGTTATACCGAGCTTTTGGATACGATTGGACAATTATTATTGTATAAAATGGACAAGCGAATTTATGATCATTTAAAAAAGAAATCACTTTTGACAGAGAGCGATTCCATAAAAATGAGTCATAGCCAGATTGCCAATGAACTGGGAACGGTTCGCGAAGTAGTGAGCCGAGTATTGAAAAAGCTGGAAACTGACGAAAAAATTGAACAGAATACCAACGGAATAAGAATTATTGGAGAGTGGTGACTGCAGTCACTGCAAACCTGCCCTGTTTTGCAGATCTTTGAAAAAAGAATATTAACCTTTAAAACTTTAAAAGATGAAAAAAAATATGGGTTCAGCAGATCGAATCGTCAGGGTAATCGCAGCGGTGATCATTGGTTTACTTTTTTATAACGGAACCATATCGGGTACATTGGGTTGGATACTACTCGTCTTGGCAGGGGTATTTGTTTTAACTAGTTTGATTAGTTTTTGCCCGCTTTACGCGCCATTTCATATCAGTACATGTAAATTAAAAGAAAAGAAATAATATGACTACACTAAAAAAGAATTATTTGCTTTTGACGGGGATTTTACTGCTTCTCGTCTTTTTTTCTTGTTCGGATGACGACAAGGATGAACCTAATGATATCAAAGACGAAATAGAATCTGAGGTACAAAAAGGCACCTGGAGAATTTCAAAATTCATTGATTCGGGAGATGACGAAACCAGCGATTTTAACGGATATGATTTTATCTTTCGGGATTCAGGGGTGTTGAATGCCAATAATGGAACGAACAACTATGATGGCACCTGGAGTATTACGGACAGCAGCAGCGATGATGACAGCCTTGACGATCTTCATTTCAACATTAACTTTAATTTGACCAATGATTTTGAAGATTTGAATGATGACTGGGATATCATTTCCAGATCTTCAACTAAAATTGAACTCATCGATGTGAGCGGCGGTAATGGAGGAACTGATTACCTGACTTTTGAGAAAAATTGAAAAAGTTGATTTGCCCGTTGAACAAAAGGCGATTCGAACGACATATATAAGCATAGTTTCGAATACGGGATTGGCACTAATCAAAGGACTGGCCGGTTTCTTTGGGAATTCTTATGCTTTAATTGCTGATGCGATCGAATCGACCACGGACATTTTCTCTTCTTTACTGGTTCTATTCGGATTAAAATATGCCAAACGTCCGGCGGATGATAACCATCCCTATGGACATGGCAGAATAGAACCATTGATCACGATTATTGTGGTTGCCTTTCTGATAAGTTCGGCAACCATTATTGCTTACGAAAGCATTCAAAATATCCGGACCCCTCACAAAATACCGAAGTCATGGACCTTATTGATCTTGGGAGCGATAATCTTGTGGAAAGAATTATCCTTTCAATTTGTGATGAAGAAAAGTAAAGAAACTAATAGCTCAGCCTTAAAAGCGGATGCCTGGCACCACCGAAGTGATGCGATCACTTCGGTGATGGCCTTCATCGGTATATCCATAGCCCTTATTTTTGGAAAAGGCTATGAAACCGCTGATGATTGGGCTGCTTTGCTCGCTTCCGGTTTTATTTTATACAATAGTTATCTCATTTTGAGACCAGCACTTGGGGAGATCATGGATGAACACATCTACGATGACCTTATCGATGAAATTAGGTTGAAATCCCTTGAAGTTGAGGGGGTACTGGAAACAGAGAAATGTTTTATTCGCAAGTCAGGGATGAGATATCACGTTGATCTGCATGCTGTGGTAGACGGGAAAATTTCTGTAAAGGAAGGTCACGATATTGCACATCAATTAAAGGACCATTTGAGAAATAGCATTCCCCATATGGGCCATGTTTTAATTCATATCGAGCCGAAATAGTCTAAAATATTTAAGAAGTTCTTTATCTCCCTAAAAAATTTTAGCACAGATCATTGGTGTGATCTTTTTAAGTAAGTTTAGCTGGATTTTTTTAGCCTAAAACAGACAAGATTTAAACTAAAGTGAAAGCAATACTGACCATCGGACTTCTCATTTTGAGCAATACCTTTATGGTAATTGCCTGGTATGGACATTTAAAATTTGCTGAATGGAAATGGTTCAGTAAACTGGGCCTGGTCTCGATCGTATTGATCAGTTGGGGTATTGCCCTTTTTGAATATATGTTTCAGGTACCGGCAAATAGGATTGGCTTTAAAGAGAACGGAGGGCCTTTTTCACTGATTCAGTTAAAGGTGATTCAGGAAGTAGTTACCCTGGTTGTTTTCGCTATTTTTACATTGATCGTTTTCAAAACAGAAACCTTCAGGCTCAATCATATCCTATCTTTTCTTTTTTTGATCCTTGCCGTTTATTTTATGTTTAAAAAATAACAAGTTCGTAATTGCAGAGTCAGTTCAGTACTTAATCGAGGACTAGCCTATTTTTTTGAAATTCACGGATTGATATCGACGACAGTTTGGAACCATTCGATAAGGGGAAGGATCAATTTTATGACTTTTGGATAAGAATAAAAATGATTATTTTTGTTAAAAAAGGTTAAGTGATATGAAAATAAAGTATTTCATCCCTCTACTGGTTTTGCAATTATTTTTTGTTTCCTGTGCGGTAAATCCTGTAACAGGCAGGAAACAGGCGAGTATGGTGTCTAATGAAGCTTTGTTTCCGCAATCTTTTGCGGCCTATCAGGAGACCTTAAAAGCGGAGAAAATTTCGACCAATAAAACCTATAATGATCAGGTTTTACGCGTAGGCAAAAGAATTCAGGCATCGGTGGAAGAATTTTTCAAACAGGCCGGAATGCCCAATTACCTGGACGGTTATGAATGGCAGTATACAGTAATAGAGAGTGACAAGCTCAATGCCTGGTGTATGCCTGGTGGAAAGGTGGCTTTTTACACCGGAATTTTGCCAGTTTGTATGGATGATAATGGTGTAGCGGTGGTCATGGGGCATGAAATTGCTCATGCGGTAGCCAATCATGGAGCAGAAAGAATGAGTCAGGATAATATCAAGAATGCCATTGCGGCGGCGGGAGCCATTGCTTTAGGAGCAGGGGGGGTTAGTTCTTCTTCTACTGAATTGATCTTGCAAGCCTATGGAACGGGGGCGAGCCTCGGTATGCTCACCTATAGCAGAAAACACGAATCTGAAGCGGATGAAATGGGATTGTTATTTATGGCCTTGGCCGGTTATGATCCTATACATGCTCCTGAGTTCTGGAAAAGGATGGAAGCTAAAGGAAAAGAGGACGGGGGAGGAAGTCCGCCGGAATTTTTATCTACGCACCCTAGTTCCGGAACAAGGATCAATGATCTCAAGAGGCTAATGCCGATAGCTCAGGAAGTGTATAAAACGAAATCTCCGCAGCCTTATTTGAGCACAAGGAGCAAATAGTTTGAATTCTTCCTTTTCTTTGATCGACCAAAAAAAACGAAGCAAAAAAAATTTGAAAACCATCCAACCCTGTTTATTTCAGTTTTGTATGACTAGGGTAAACAGGTGAAAGCCATTTTTCTGTCGGTTCTGTTCTGCTACCACTCGCCCAGGCGATCCCGCGGGTGAGCAGGGCCCAAGCGGAAGGATTGTCGAAGTCTTTAGGGTTGTGTCCGATCGAGAGATAAAAAACCCTCCCTTTACCGTAATATTTTTTCCAGGACACCGGCATTACCGCACTTTTTATCCATGGGTCATATGCATCGCTAAAGGTTGTTGTTGCCAGTACGTTGACATTCGGATCTACATGCATAAAATATTGTTCGGTATCTTCAATGTCAAAATCTTTTAAACCTGCTGTTACGGGGTCTTGTAGGTTGGTGATGTCTACTTTATAATTGATCTTTCCCCCCGGATGCTCGACCCATTGACCTCCGATCATATACTGGTACCGGGTTTCCTGTCGGAAAGAATCCCCTATGCCTCCATGACAACCTGCAATACCCACGCCGTTTTTTACGGCTTTTAACAATCCCATGTTTTGTTCTTTGGTAATGGTACCCATGGTATGGTATTGGATGATGAGGTCTTGTTGTTCGAGTAAAAGTGAATCGGTGTAAACGGAAAGCGTATCGTAAATGAGCACGTTTGCGCCTTGTATGTTGAGCCATTTGGCCACTCTTTCGGTAAATTCTTTAGGTTTATGCCCATCCCAGCCTCCCCAGACCATCAAAATATTTTTATTTTTTAGTGATGGCAGATCTTTTAATTCGTTTTGAGACCATAAAAATGGTAACGAAAGAACGAATGTCAGGCAGAAAACGACAAATTTTTTAAACATAACAAGGAGGCTAAACAATTATAGCAGTAAAGTAAGGATTTTGATCTGATTGTCAAAAAAATATTATAGACGTGTATTGGGTCCCAGGTTTGTTACCCATTCAAGTTTAATCGAAATCAAAGCGATAGGTAAATCCACCTAAGACTTGAAAACCCTGCACCTCAAAATTGGTAAAATCCTGGTAATTCTGATTTAAGACATTATTCAGTTTTAAAAAAGTAGACCAATGGTCGTTAAAATAATAACCCGCATTCAAGTTCAAGTCTACAAAAGCACTGTTGGTTATTGGCGTAACTCTTTCCAGTCCTGTAGGGAGGGTAACAATGGCATTATCAATCATCAATTCATCTTTTCTATCGCTGTGAAAATAGAGGTCTGCTCCTGCGTACCACTTTTTCCTGAGGTATTTAGTGATGATAGCGGCTTTGAACATGGGTAAATTCCATGCATATTCTTCCAGATTGGTTTCATAGCTGTTGAACTCAAAATTACCGCCGATTTTAAAATGATTGTCGAAATCATAGATCACTTCTCCGAAGATCTGAATCGTATTGACATCATCATAGACTACTTTAAAAGAGTTTCCTGCAGCATAGCCGTCATCCAAAGCAATATTGCCATTGGTTTTGGCGGTATTGAGTTTGAATAGCGGTTTGTCTTTTTCACTGCCATATCCCGCTTTAAAGTTAAAACTCAAATCTGATAAGATCTTTCCTTTGGCACCGATAAAGCCAAAATAAGGCTGACTGGTTCTCAGAACATCCAGCGTAGGAGAGACAAAAGGATTTTCATCCACAAACTCTCTATAAGTATTTTGCTTTAGATCTCCTGTTACTCCGGCATAGGCTATTAAATTCTCTTCGTTTACTTTATAAGAGGCCGTAACATTGGGATAGGCGTAAAACTTACTCGACTCATCGCGGTTGTTCGTCATGCTATACCATAAATTGGCACCGACGTTCAAAGAGAGATATTCGTTGTAAAATGAAAAGTTAGGACTAAAACCTACATTAAAATAGTTATAATTAATGGCTTCATTTTGAAAATCCTCATCAAAACTTCCTCGCACATATTCTAAAGTAATAAAACTGTTCATCAACAATTCCCAGACGGGGAATTCTATATTTGCGTTGGTATTCACATAGAATTCAGAACTCTTAAAATCATCGATAAAATTGATGACTTTTAGTTCTCCATGATGAACCAAAGCCTCATCGAAATTTACGGCACCTCCTAAATAAATGGTTCCGTAAGATTGTTTGGGATCAATAGAATTAATGGTGTTGGATGTAAAGCTGATCACATCCGATAATCCATACCAGTTCACCGTTTCACTTTTTATTCCTCCCGTTACTTGCCAGTCAAAATATCTTTCGGTTTGTTTATAGAACAAGTCTGCGGTTAAATCGGAATAACCGCTTTCCAGCTCAACGTCCTGGATGTCGCCAAATGAGGCCTGGTATTTTAATAAACCGCCAAAATCACTTGATTTTGTCAGGTTACTATGGGCAAAAATCTCGGCGTAAGGGGTGAGGTAATTGCCAAAACCTAAAGAAACATAGTTGTTATAAAAACGTTCTTTGGGCATTCTGGCAAGAGATCTTGCGGCTCCTTTTTCTGGTATAAACGTAGAAGCAACAGGGACTGAATTGAAGGTATAGTTTACTTCTCTTTTTTTATCGATGGCTACAGAGTCTATTTTGGGCTCCTGACTAATTTTTTCTGCATCACCAACAGTCGGTGCAAATGGTTTTACCACCCTGATCACCTCTGTTTTGAGGGTGTCTTTTTTTTGAGCAAAAGCAATTCCACAAAAACTAAGCAAAAACAAGAAGATCAACTGCTTTTTCATGAAAATTATATTAATTATTTTGAATAACGGATTCATTTGTTTTTTTTGCTTCAGTTTTAATTTTTTGGAGTTCCACTTTTGCTTCTCCTGTGACATCCGGATAATTTGAGAAATTTTTGATCACACTTTCCAGAATATAGGTCGCTTGATACAAATCTTCCAGCGCGTAAAAATTCTTCGCCATGATCACCAAGCCTTTGGCGCCCCAATATTTGTAGTTGGCATAATCTGAAGCGAGTTTTTGAATGACCTGATTCGAGTTTTTGTAATTTCCTTCCTGATGTAAAAAATAGCCGTCATAATAAATGGCTTCTGCTTTTAATTCTCCGGTCGCATTTTCTTCAACACGTTTAAAGGCGTCTTGAGCGCTAATGAAATCGCCCGATTTAAATGCCGATCTCGCGATGATGATTTCTGCATCCGATTTAATTTTTGGATCTAAATCCGGATTTTCCAGTATGGTATTGGCATAGTTTAAGGCCACATCGTAATTGTTCAGGGCATAATTTCCTTTCATTAAATTGCTCTGCGCAAAATCAATATTTGTTTTGGTAGAACCTTCTCTTTCCAATCTTTCTAACAAAGGCATGGCTTCATTAAAATTATTGTCCTTTAAATAGATCTCAGATAAACGCAAGAGTGCATTTTCAGAATAATCAGAAGGAGCACCTTGTATAAGCGCAGTATAATGAGCTATTGCATTTTTTTTATCGCCTTCGTTCTCATAGATCTTGCCCAGATTATCATGAGCAGGTAAGGCAAACTGACCTTTTGGGAAACGTTTTAGATAATCCTCAAAGCCCTGGATCGCTTTTTTTGCATTGTTTGACACCAATTGTTTTTCGGCAGATTCGTACAGTGTGTTTTCGATATCGCTGCTGGAAACATCTATATAATCAATGCCTTTTACTAATTTTTCGTATTCTGAAACTCGACCTAGGTCGACATATACTTGTCGGGCGTTGGCTATGGCCTCCCGGGCTTCAGGTGTATTCGGAAAATCTTGAACCACTTTTTTATATTTTGCCAAGGCGAGGTCATTTTGATCTGTATTATAATAGATCAATCCTTGTTTCACCATACTTTTTGACACCAGATTAGAATTTGGAAATTGCCTGATCAGATCGTCATATGCTTCTATTGCTTTGCTGCTCTGATCGATAGAACTATAGGTATTTCCCAGTTCAAAAAGGGCATCATCTCTTAAAGGAGATCTCAAATAGGTGTTCAATAAATTGTTTAATTCGGCAATCTTTTTGTCGTTTTCACCCATCAAACCATGCGACATGGCAATTTTAAAGGAAGCTTTATCGGCATCCTGGTTATTTTCTGCCACAGCGAGTTGATAGGGTTTTAAAGCCTTGTAGTAATTACTCATACTAAAATAACAGTCGCCAAGTCGCAAGTAGGCATCGCTCAGTAATTCACTGTTACCCGGATTTGATTCGATGAACTTATCAAAATGTCCACCGGCCAGGTTATAATCTTTCAAATTAAAATAAGCATAGGCCTTGTGATAATCGATCAGTTTATATGTTGTGGTTGCTATGGCATCAGGAGTCTGGATGAATTTTTCAAAACCTTCTAATGCTTTTTCATAATTTCCCATGCGGAAATCGCTTTCTGCATGCCAAAAGATTGTCTCTGCTAAAAAGGGATTCTCCTTTTTCTGTGCCATTTCAAAAAGCTGTTTTGCTTCCGTATAATTCTGCTGTTTGAATAATTGCGTTCCTCTTAAATAGGCCACTTTTAAGAAATCTTCAGATTCAGGATTGTCTTCTAAAAAATTTAGTGCTCCCTGGTAATCTTTTGAGGAAATATAAGAATTGACGATCAGGCTGTTTAATTCATCCTTATGGGCATCGGCAGGATATTTATTTAAATAATCCTGAATCACTTTTGCCACACTTTGATAGGGGTTTCCGATGTCATAACTGAGTTTGGCATAATTGAGTGCTGCGTCCTGTTGGATGGCTTTATCAAAATCCATCTGCGACGCATTCCGGAACGCATTTAATGCTTCAGCTTTGCTTTCGGCACGCAAATAACACTCGCCCAAATGGTAATAAGCATTTTGCGAAACGGAATTATTACCGTCTATGATTTTGTTGAAATAAGAAATGGCCGTATCGTAATCTTTTTGTTTGTAATATGCATAGCCGAGCAGGTAGTAGTCGGTATTGTTCAAACGGCCCTTTTTTCCTTCATAGTTTTCTAAATAGGGGATAGCTTTGGCGTATTCTTCTAAATTAAAATAGCTCTCTCCAACGATCTTCGCCACTTCAGATCTTTGAATTCCGTTCGATTCTGCGTAAAGAGGAACACCCAATTCAATCGCTTCTTCAAATTTTCCTGTTTTAAATTTGATGTTCGCCATGAAATAAGGAATGTCTTTGTCCTTTTTATCTTCTGCAGCCTGACTCAGGTATTTATCAGCATTGACATAGTCGTCATCTCGGTAAGCCATATACCCGTAATAATATTTCGCATCAGAACCGTATTTTGGCGAGTTCAGAAGTGGAGAAAAATAACTTTTAGATTTTTCATAGTTTCGGGTCGCGAACAAGCCATAGGCAAAACGAAATTGAAAGTCTTCTTTTTGTTCTGCGTAAAGGTTTTTTTCATTAACCCTGGAATACCACTTTAATGCATAGGGATAATTGGCGTTGTTGAAATAGTAATCTCCTACTTCCAAAAAAGCATGATTTCTTTTGGTGCTGGTCGGGAACCTGTCAACAAAGGCCTTCATCAATGCCTCTCCATCGTCGTAACCGGTTTTGATGGAACAAAAAGCTTCATAGTAATAACATCTCGCCTTTAATTCTGAGGAATCATCAAAAGTGTTTTTGAGATTTTTAAAGAGGATTTGAGCCGCATAATAATCTTTGTTTTGGTATAATTGAACGGCGTGATTATATGGGGCCAGTTCATCTGTGTAAATTTCAGATTTTTGAGCTACAGCAAATGCAGTGATCAAAAAGATAAACCAAAAAACAGTTTTTCGTGGCAGAGGCATGTGTAAAATTTTTACCAAAATTAAGAGTCTATTTACTATATGAACGAGTGAAAAGCATTAAAATTAGAAATTGTTGAATAGTTACATGAATTGTTGAAAAGTATGAGCAATTAGATGGTTTCTTCGAGCAGTTCATCCATGAATTGGTTAAAATCTTTTACATATTGATCGTAATATTCGCCAGTCGCGGGTCCTGAAAAACCTGTATGTATTTGTCTTACTTTGCCAAATTTATCTATAATGATGGTGGTCGGGAAAGAAATCACTTCGTTGAGCATGGGCAAAGATGCTGAGGCAGATTCAGTCGTAGACAAGCCGGCGACCAAGACTTCATACTCCACTCCCATTTGACTTTTCATAGTTTTTATGCGGTCTTTGGCATATGAAAATTCCGGTTTTATTTCATAAGCCAAGCCAATGACCTCCGCTCCTCTGTCTTTATTTTTTTTGTACCAATCTGCCAAAAACCTTGTTTCATCCATACAGTTAGGGCACCAGGTACCGAGAATCTGTACCACAACCACTTTGTTCTTATAGGCCGGATCGTCAATACTTACATCCTTACCCTCTATATTTTTAAACTTGAATGATACTTTGTCATAACCCTCTTTTAAATAAGTCAGGGAATGTGGGTCGGGCAGTTCTATGCTATCATTTCTTGTAGAGATAAAATTTTTGTATCCGGTTTTACCTGACCAGTATGTACCATTGATCAAACTGTCGTTTTCCAAAACACCTTTAAATTTGTACAAATGATTTCCGTCAAAAGAGTACAGATACATGGTATCTTGGTTGGTGTAACCATCTAAATAGCGAAAATCCCCTGTCGTGTTCAGAAATGTACCTGTTAGAACAGAATCCTGAGATTTGAATACCCCAATGCTCAATGATTTCTTACCATCCTGGTTCGTAAAATAGGTTTCCCATTTACCGTCAAACCTGTGGTGAGCATTCATGCTATCAAATCTCCCATTTTTTCCATGTACGGCATAAAAAGGCAGGACATATCCCTCGGCATAATTCTTAGTATAGGTTCCAACAAGGCTGTCGTTTTTAATTTTTGCTCTTATTTCTATATCGAATATATGTAGGTTAAAAGCCAAACTATCGCCAAACAAATACACTTTATCAATGGAGAAATATTCTTTACCGTTGATCAGATCGATCTCAAAACGGCCCTTGTCTTTTACTACTTTAAAATTAAAAGGTAAATCCTGACCCTGTATCTCAATATTCCCTCTCCACATCCCTGTTTTGAGGATCGTAGGAGGTGTCTCCTTTTGGCAACCGGCAAAAGACAGCATAAATAGTCCGATGAAAATAGCTTTTTGGAGCATGGTTTTTTTAATCATAGTCAAAGATAAAAATTAAACCAAAGGTTGTTCTTTACAGACACCATTAATTCGTTAAACTATTCTTAATTTCTCGGGTCAAACAAGTCTCTTTTGGCGAAATAGAAGAATTGATAAGTCAATCTTGAGCATTAAAATTTAAAATTTTAACTGTAAGTTTGCAGACACAAATAATCATGTATGTATGGTACAGCTCAATGAGGTTTCAATTTTTCAGCGAGAAAATTTAATCCTTTCCAACATCAATCTTTTTATCAAAAAAGGCGAGTTTAATTATTTAATTGGGAAAACAGGAAGTGGTAAGAGCAGTTTGATGAAGACCTTGTATGGCGATTTGCCCTTGCAGCAGGGGACTGGTTCTATTGTTGGTTTTGACCTGAAAAAATTAAGGGAAAAGGACATTCCGTTTTTAAGAAGGAAAATTGGCATTGTTTTTCAGGATTTTAATTTATTGAATGATCGTACGGTATATGATAATTTATACTTTGTGCTAAAAGCGACCGGCTGGAAGAATAAAGGTGAAATGGAACTCAAAATAAATACGGTGCTCGAGAAGGTAGACATGAAATCTAAAGGATTTAAAATGCCTTTTCAACTTTCGGGGGGAGAGCAACAAAGAGTAGCCATTGCCCGCGCACTGTTAAATAATCCTGAAATGATTTTGGCAGATGAACCTACCGGTAATTTGGACCCTAAGACCTCTATAGAGATCATGCATGTTCTGGAAGAAATAAACAAACTGGGGATAACGATTTTAATGGCAACCCACGATTATGCGCTGATCTTAAAATTTCCCCATAAAACAATAAAATGTGAGGGAGGAATTGTCTTTGAAGTGGTTTAACTGATCAAATTAATAATGCTTTGAGCATTTTCGAGACAAGAGTATTCGTTTAAAATCTCTTCTCTTTTTAGTATTTCTTCTTCTGAATATTCCTCATCGATCAGGCGGTACATTTGTTTGATAAATTCTGATTTGTTGTGAGCTATTTCACAAAGACCTTCCAAACCGGTTCCTTCCACGATATTCGGGTGGCACAAAGCAAAACGACTCAGAAAAAGGGCATTGATGAGTTTTAATTTAATGCCCGATTTTTGAAAGGCCGGAAAAACATTCACATGGGCTCGCTTTAATAATTCTTTGAGTTGATCTTCATTTTCTAACTGAATAAATGAAATCTTTTTGTTGGTCGAGGTTTTTATATCGATGGGCGAATAGTCCAAATCTCCTGCGATGACCAAGGGGTAGTCAACTTTGCTAAAAACTTCATACAAATAACTAATGGACCTCTGGTTCTCGGCAATTCTAAAATCGCCATGAAAAAGCGCAAAATAACCCTTTTTTGAGGGATGACTCACACCTTTATTAGGATGAAATGGAGGAAGGAACCTCACAGAATCACCAAATTTTTGATGAAAATATTTTTCATCTGCTTTAGAAATGGTCAAAATATAGTTCGCCTTTTTAAGTATCCGCTCGAAATATTGAAGTTTTAATGATTCAATATAGAAAAAGGCCCTTGTAAAAGCATTGGTCTCATTTTTAACTAATCCTTGGTAATAATGGTGTTCTATATTGTGAGTTCTTATGAGAATTATTCGGTTTTTAAACGAATTTTTCACCAAGGGATAAGTGGTGTGCAATCCTTCAAATAAAATAGGAGCGTTGATGGCCTCCAAATTTTCGATCAGCTTCTTATTTGATCTTGATGAGACGATAAATGGCGTCAAGGTTAGCGTTTTTAAAGCTGTATTTTGACGTTCATAATAAAAAACCTTTTTGCAATAAGCTTCAATGTCCTGATTTTTTGAATTTCTGCTTTCAAAAGCGTGCAGATAAATCTGTACGCCAAGATCGTGCAAGGCCTTAATTTTGTAAAAAATATCGACCACACCGCCATAATTAGGGGGATAAGGCACTTCGAATGAGACGATATGTAAAGTTTTCACCTGGTAAAAATTTGGATAAGTTTTTTCTCTTGATTTTCCCAAACATAATTTGGTGCGACCTTTTCAAGATTTATGCGCCATTGTTGGAGTAATTTTTCGTTGGCAAATATAGATGAAACTTGTGTGGAAAGGTATTCAGGATCAAAAGAATTTACAACCAATCCTATATCATTTTTCAACACAATTTCTGACACCAATTTTCGGTTAGATGCAAGAACGGGAACCCGGCATTGTATATAATCAAAAAGTTTATTTGGCAGACTCCATTCGTAGTTGAGGTTCGTAGGCTTGTCTAAGGTTAGACCCAGATCGGCTATACAGGTGTATTGAATTAACTCCTCATAGGGCATGGGAGGAAGCAAATGCACTTTATCCTCCAGTCTTTCATCCCGTATCATTTTTCTTATGTTTGGGATCACATCTCCATCTCCAATGATATAAAGGATATAGTTCTCCAGAAATTTCATCATTGAGACAGCCTCTTCCAATCCCCGATCCATGTTCAGTCCCCTTCCTTGAATGATCAGCATTTTTTTAGTTCCTTTTACTTTATCGACAAAGGAATCATCGATGTGAATTCGATCGATCCTATTAGGAACATTTAAGATGATCTCAACCGGAATAGGGTATTTTTCTTGAAAATAATCAGCCAAGGGCCGGTTTACCGTATACATGATCTGTAAACGAGGCAAAAGAGATTTTTCGAGATTCAACCAAAAATTTCTCACAAAACGTTTGTTGTTCAACTCAGGAACTTCGGTAAATAATTCATGACTATCGTACACCAATTTTTTACTTTTTAAGCGACTTACCAGGAAATTGGGTAAAAGCGTATCCAAGTCATTTGCCAGTAAAACATCTCCTTTTAGGGTCAACAGTTTAAAAAAAAGGCGCAAATTATATTCTGCGTAAAAGAGAAAGCCTTTGTTAAAAAAGTTCTTTAATCTGATCGTTTGATAGGATCTCTTGAGGGTAATGCTTTCAGGCAGTCTTCTCCCAATCAAGATAATTTCGAATCCGGAATTTTGAAGGGTAGCGCATACCTTTTTCACGCGCTGGTCTGTCGTTAAATCATTGGTAACAGAAACAATAATTTTGGGCAAAAGTGCTGGCATTTAATTCTTAGCTAAATATATTCTGAAAATAAAATATATAGCACATCAATTCGTTACAAATGTATTAAATATTATATTTGCCCTACTAACCTAGAATTCACTTGTCGGTGTTGATATAACAAAATAGATAAAATGGAAGTGATTAGACCTGAAATGGAAAAGAAGTGGTTTGCGGTGTTTACAAAACCCAGATCCGAGAAAAAAGTACACGACAGATTTGAAGAGCATGAAATTGAATCCTTTCTGCCACTGATCAAAACCGTGCGCCAATGGAGCGACAGAAAAAAAACCTTAAAATTACCCCTGATACCTTCTTATGTTTTTGTGCACATGCATGAAAGGGAGCTGAATAAAACTTTGCCCATACCGGGTACTGTGGCGGTATTAAAGCACTTGGGCAAGCCTGCTGTGATCAGACAGGATGAGATAGAAAATTTAAAAATTCTAAGTGATAATGCCGATCCAAATACGATCGTAACAGGAGTAAGGATGTCTAAAGGAGACCCTGTAGAAGTGACTAAAGGTCCTTTTATGGGCCTGATTGGTACCTGTATTAAAGATGGAAATAAGCACAGAGTGGTGGTACAGTTAAACCTTACAGGAAGTTGTTTTTCTGTAGATATTCCCTTAAGCCATTTGGAAAGAATTCAAAAAATAGCCGTGTAATCATATTTGAGCCATAAAAAGGCTCTTTCAAATTTTTTTTAATGAATTTAACAGTAGTAGGAACCGGATATGTAGGTCTTGTTAGTGGAACATGTTTTTCTGAAATGGGGAACAATGTTACTTGTATCGATGTAGATAAAAGCAAAATTGAAAAATTAAAGAATGGAATAATTCCCATTTTCGAACCCGGCTTAGAGGCCATGGTCGCAAAGAATGTATCGAATAATTGCCTTCATTTTAGTACTGAGTTAAAAGATGGTTTAAGGAAAGCGGATATAGTATTTATTGCCGTAGGTACGCCGATGGGTGAAGATGGTTCTGCAGATCTACAATATGTTACCGCAGTTGCCCGTCAGATAGGCAGAGAAATGGATCATCCTCTTATCGTAGTAGATAAGTCCACAGTACCTGTAGGAACTGCAGAAAAAGTGAGAGATGCCATTCAAGAAGAATTAGATAAGAGAGGCATAAAGATTGAATTTCATGTCGTTTCCAATCCTGAGTTTTTAAAAGAAGGAGCAGCGATAGAAGATTTCATGAAACCTGATAGGGTTGTTATAGGTGCAGAAAGCGAATACGCCATGAAGATGATGAGAGATTTATATCACCCATTTACACATAGCCATGATCGAATTATTACGATGGATATTCGTTCGGCCGAGATGACAAAGTATGTGGCAAACGCTATGTTGGCGACTAAAATTTCCTTCATGAATGAGGTAGCTAATATTTGTGAATTGGTAGGTGCGGATGTCAATAAGGTTCGCATTGGAATTGGGTCTGATTCAAGAATTGGTTATAGTTTTATCTACCCGGGAAGTGGATATGGGGGGTCTTGTTTTCCAAAAGATGTCAAGGCTCTTAAAAGAATTGCCCAAGAGTATAATTATGAACCTGAGTTGATCAAGGCGGTTGAAGATGTGAACGACAGACAGAAATTAGTTGTGGCGAATAAAATAATCAGAAGATTTGGCGAAGACCTCAGCGGGAAATCATTTGCCGTTTGGGGCTTGGCCTTTAAGCCGGGTACAGATGATATGCGAGAGGCTCCGGCCATTTATATCATCAAAGAGTTGGTAAAAAGGGGAGCTACCATTAAGGCCTATGATCCAAAAGCCATGGATGAAGCACAACATTTTTATTTAAAAGGAGTTAAGGGTATAGACTATCTCAACTCAAAATATGCTTGCGTACCCGAGGCAGATGCATTGATCTTGTTGACAGAGTGGAAAGAATTTAGATCTCCTGATTTTGGTGAGCTCAAAGAAAAAATGAAATCACCGATCATTTTTGACGGAAGAAACCAATATGGTGTCTTTAATTTGGAAGAAAAGGGATTTGAATATTATCAAATAGGTGTTAAAAATGTTAAAAACATGGTTTTTAACTAAAATTAAAAATAATGATTACTTTTATAAGAAAAAAGATGAAAAAGATTTTTTATACAATTCTGTCAGTTCTTTTGCTCGCCTCTTGTGCCTCGAAAGATGATGTAGTCTATTTTAATGGGATTAATTTAGCCGATAACATAACAGGGATAGATACCTATATGCCTGTTTACCACAACAATGATGAATTGATCATTGTGGTCAATGCCATCGACGCGGAAGCCGCCAAACCCTTTAATTTGACTGCGGTCGCATTTTCAGATAACTAATAACTTTGCCAGGGGTCAGGAAAGGATACAATCTTATATTGTTGATTCGGAAGGGAATATAGATTTTCCAGTGTTAGGGAAATTAAAAATTGCCGGACTCAGCAGGGATCAGGCCACCAATATGTTGGAGGAAAAACTGAGAGATTATATCAAAGATCCGATTGTCAATATCAGAACGGTCAATTATCGTATTACGGTTTTGGGTGAGGTAAACCGACCCGGAACCTATACAGCGACGAACGAAAGAATCACCTTGATCGACGCTTTAGGCTTAGCAGGTGATCTAACCATATATGGAGAAAGGGAAAATGTACTCGTCATTCATGATTACGATGGAGAAAAAACATTTACTCGAGTAAATCTTAAAGACAAAAACTTGTTCGATTCACCAGCTTACTATCTGGCTCAGAATGATGTAGTCTATGTTGAACCAAACAAAACGAGAGCAAGAAACTCATCGATCGGTGCAGCTACGGGTGTGACAATTTCTATTGTCAGTGTCTTAGTTTCTGTGGCTACTTTGGTCGTGACTATTTTAAACAACAATTAACTTTAAAAGTCAAGCCATAAAAAATTAAGAATAACACGCTTTGGCGTGTTATTTTTTTTCCAGGTAATGTATTTCGTGCGTTAGCTCTGAAAATTGTCTAAACATTTCACTTACACCGCAATACTTTTCTTGGGATAGAGTGACGGCCTTTTCAATTTTATCTTTGTCCATATTACTTCCGTAAAATTTGTAAATTACTTTTACCTGATGATAATATTTTGGATGTTCCTCTGTGAGGTCTGCTTCTACATCGATATCGATATCGTCAACTTCCACCCTCATTTTTTTAAACAAAGAAACGATATCCATACCTGTACATCCGGCTAAGGCAGTCAGCATTAAAGCCTTTGGACGCACTCCAAGTCCTTGTCCTCCTGAATCTTCAGCCGTATCTATCAATATAGATCCTCCTATCGTTTCTGCTTTAAACAACATTTTACCTTTCCAAGAAGTTTTAATTTCGTTTTTCATTTTATTTCTGTTTTGGGGCTTATATTTTTAAGTTCTACTCCTGTTCCAATCCCTTCGGCATAAATGATCTTGCCAAAATCTAATGAGGTACCATCTGCAATGGCGTATTTCATTAAAAGCTGTCCATCCATATCGACATAATCTAAATAGGGCAGAAGGTGCGCAATGGCCGACATACCCACGGTAGATTCCGTCATACAACCCACCATTTTTTTAAGTCCGAGTTTTTCTGCTTCAAACAGCATTCTTCTCGCAGGGGTCAACCCTCCGCATTTGGCTAATTTAATATTTATCCCATGAAAATGTCCGACACATTTTAAGACATCGCTTTCAATTTGACAGCTTTCATCTGCAATAATGGGCAGTACGGATTTTTCATAAACAATTTTTGCATCGTCCCAATTTTCTGCAGGCATGGGTTGTTCAATAAACTCTACACCCAATGTTCTAAATACTTCTGCGTTCTTTAAAGTTTCCTCCACTCCCCAGGCACAATTTGCATCAATCCTAAAAATGGCATCAGAATGTTTTCTCAATTCTTTAACGATGGCGATATCATCATTCGTCCCCAATTTTATTTTGTAAATCGGCCAGGGAGTTTCTTTCATTTTATTTACCATTTTTTCGATAGAATCGATGCCAATGGTATAATTTGTCATGGGATTATTCGAGATATCTAATCCCCATAGCTCATACAATTTTACGCCTCTTTTTCTGGCAAACAAATCATTGTAGGCAATGTCCAATGCGCATAGAGCGAACATGTTATGTTTTAAGTAGGGATACATTTTTTTCCAGAAATCTGTAGGCGTTTCATTCGCGGTTTCTTCGATAACAGATTTGCATTTGCGCAAATCTTCCATCATCATTTCGACTGTTTTATGGTAATAGGGATTCTCAGAAGATTCTCCAAAGCCGCTCAGATCACCCTCTTTTAATTCTACAATTAAGGTAGGTTTATGGCTAAAAGATTGTCTGGAAATAGTGAACGTATGTGTCAATTCAAGATCAAAAGATCTAAGTATTAATTGCATATAGAAGAGTTTAATGAACTGCCAAAAGTAAAAAAAGCATTCTATTAAAATGCTTAAATATTACATATTTTCATTTTGTTTTTCCTTCGACAATCAAGACAAATTCTCCTTTAGGCGGATGTTTTTCAAAGTGTTCAATCAGGGTTAAGATATTCCCACGAAGGGTTTCTTCATACATTTTAGTGATCTCTCTGGAAATAGAGACCCTTCTGTCCTCTCCAAAATACGTTTTCATCTGCTCCAATGTTTTGATGATTTTATGGGGGGATTCATAAAAAATCATGGTTCTTTTTTCGTCGGCTAATTCTATAAATCGTGTTTGCCTTCCTTTTTTTACAGGTAGAAAACCTTCAAAAACAAATCGATCATTTGGCAAACCTGAATTGACCAAAGCGGGAACAAAGGCCGTGGCTCCGGGTAAACAATCAACTTCTATTCCCTTTTCTATACATGCCCGGGTCAGCAAAAATCCAGGATCTGAGATAGCCGGAGTACCCGCATCAGAAATTAAAGCAACGGTCAAACCACTCTCTATTTTTGAGACAATATGGTCTGTGGTTTTATGTTCGTTATGCATGTGATGACTTTGCATGGGCGTGTTAATTTGAAAATGTTTCAATAATTTTCCCGAAGTTCTTGTGTCTTCAGCCAGGATCAAGTCGACTTCTTTTAACACATTAATGGCACGAAGAGTGATATCATCTAAATTTCCAATTGGGGTTGGCACGAGGTATAGTTTCATCGAACAAAGGTTTAGATCTCAAAGTTACAATAAATCGATTCTATTTTTTCGATCTCTTACTGTCTTAAAAATATGTCGAAATTAACAATAAACTGTAGGCTAATTGATTAAATTTGCACATTAAAATTCGAACAATGTACAGAAACAGAACGAACGGTGAATTAAGACTTGAACATGTTGATCAGGAAGTAATCTTAGCCGGATGGGTGCAAAAAACCAGAGATAAAGGATTTATGATTTGGGTTGATTTGCGCGACAGATACGGTGTAACTCAATTGATATTCGATGCTGAAAGGACTGATAAAGAAGTTTTCGAACTAGCCCGAACTTTAGGTCGGGAATTTGTGATACAAGTAAAAGGTAAAGTGATCGAGCGCGAGGCTAAGAACAAAAATATTCCAACGGGAGAAATTGAGATCCTGGTGAAAGAATTAAACATATTGAACAAATCACAACTCCCCCCATTTACCATAGAGGATGACACCGATGGAGGAGATGAACTGAGGATGAAATATCGGTACCTTGATATAAGAAGAACTCCGGTTCGCAATAACTTAATTTTTCGCGCCAAAGTAAATATGGAGGTGAGAAAATACCTTTCAGGCGAGGGTTTTATAGATGTAGAAACGCCTTATTTGATCAAATCCACACCCGAAGGAGCCCGAGATTTTGTGGTACCTTCAAGGATGAATGCGGGTCAATTTTATGCCTTACCGCAATCACCACAAACATTCAAACAATTATTGATGGTTGGAGGATTAGATAAGTATTATCAAATCGTAAAATGTTTTAGGGATGAGGACCTTAAGGGCCGACAGACAACCTGAATTTACACAGATTGACTGCGAAATGGCTTTTGTAGAACAAGAGGATATTTTAGATGTTTTTGAAGGATTGACCAGACATATCTTAAAAGAAATCAATGGTGTTGAAGTGACTAAATTTCCGAGGATGTCCTATGAAGAGGCAATGAAAACGTATGGAAATGACAAGCCGGATATTCGTTTTGACATGAAATTCGGAGAATTAAACGACTTGGCACAGAATAAAGGTTTTCAAGTTTTTGATCAGCAGGAGTTGGTGGTCGGAATTTGTGTTCCTGCTTGTGCTGCATATTCTCGTAAAGAGATCGACGCATTGATCGATTTTGTCAAAAGACCTCAAATTGGTGCCAATGGATTGATTTGGGTAAAATATAATGAAGATGGCACGTTAAAATCTTCTGTTGATAAATTCTTCTCAGAAGGAGATTTGTCCTTATGGGCAGAAAGGTTAAAAGCAAAACCCGGGGATTTGATGTTGGTGATGGCCGGTAAGACGGACAAAACCAGATCTCAATTGAGTACTTTGCGCATGCACATGGCAGAAAAATTAGGTTTGCGCAAAAAGAATGAATTTGCCCCACTGTGGGTAGTTGATTTTCCATTGCTGGAATGGGACGAAGAGACAAATCGTTTTCATGCTATGCACCATCCGTTTACGTCACCAAAACCTGAAGACCTACATTTACTGGAGTCAACACCGGGTAAAGTGAGAGCAAATGCCTATGATCTGGTATTAAATGGAAACGAAATTGGGGGTGGTTCTATCAGAATTCACGACAAAGCTACTCAAAAAAGAATGTTCCAATTACTCGGTTTTACAGATGAACAAGCACAGGATCAATTTGGATTTTTGATGGATGCATTTCAGTTCGGGGCACCACCTCATGGTGGTATTGCTTTTGGATTAGACAGATTGGTATCGATTTTAGGCGGACAAGAAACCATCAGAGATTTCATTGCCTTTCCAAAGAATAATGCCGGAAGAGATGTGATGATAGATGCACCGTCTGTCATCGATCAAGAACAGTTAAAAGAACTTTCTTTAAAAGTTGAAATTAAGTAACCGGAATAAGAAAACTTGATGGACTCTAAAGTTGCACTTACTAAATTTTTAAGATGGCGTTATAAATACTTTACGCAGAGCCAGTTTAGGAATATTGTCAGTGCAATTATTGGACTATTGGCCGGGTTGGCGGCAGTAACTTTAAAAAACCTCACCCATTTTATTCAGGTTTTATTAGAGGGTAAGTTTATTTTCGAATTTCACAAGGCTTTTTATTTTGTATTTCCTATTATCGGACTTTTGCTCGTCTTTTTAGTCAAGAAATACGTGATCAAAAAGCCGGTTGGACATGGTATTCCCTCTACGCTCTATGCTATATCGAAGCTCAAGAGCCTTATGCCCAGACATCAAATGTGGTCTTCACTAATTACGGCGCCAATTACGGTAGGTTTTGGAGGCTCAGTTGGATTGGAAGGACCTACTGTAGCGACAGGGGCGGCTTTAGGGTCAAACTTTGGCCATACTTTTCATTTAAATCAAGCGACAAGAACACTTCTGATTGGCGCGGCGGCAGCAGGAGCAATGTCATCCATCTTTAAAGCGCCTATTGCGGCCATTCTTTTTGCGGTTGAAATTTTTAGTCTGGATCTCACTTTGGCATCAATCATTCCGTTGATTTTGGCCTCGATTACAGCCATTCTTACTTCCTATTTTTTTTCTGGGGACGATGTACTTTTTCACTTTCAATTACAAGATAAATTTAAGCTAATTGATGTTGGCTTTTTTGTATTACTGGGGGCTATCACGGCAATGACATCCATCTACTTTAGTAAGGTATATTTTTTTGTCGGCAATTTTTTTAAGAGGCTCGGGCACCCATTCAAACGCCTGCTTGTTGGAGGAGTTGCACTCGGAGTGATCGTTTATTTTGTGCCACCACTTTTTGGTGAAGGCTATGAGGTCATCAATAACTTATTAATAGACAATTATTCAGGCGTACTGAAGTATAATTTCTTTAATATTCCAACGGACAATTCGGTGATGATACTGATTATGTTGTCTGGTTTGGTATTATTCAAGGTTTTTGCCACATCCATTACTTTTGGAGCGGGGGGTGTTGGAGGTGTTTTTGCACCTACCTTGTTTACAGGAAGTATTACGGGATATGTCTTTGCCAAATTTGTGAATTATTTGAATATTTTTGATCATCAACTTTCTAATAGTAATTTCGCGTTGGTGGGCATGGCCGGTCTAATGGCAGGAGTTCTGCACGCTCCGCTAACTGCCATATTTCTTATCGCCGAAATTACGGGGGGTTACGAATTATTTGTTCCGTTGATGATCGTGGCTTTGATCTCATTTATTATCACAAAGAAATATGTTCCTTTTAATATTTACGCGACACAATTGGCGGAGCGCGGTGAATTGATTACCCATGATAAAGACAAAACAGTGTTGGCTTTAATGGAGTTTGATAAATTGATTGAACAAAACTTTATCAGTCTTTCGCCAGATATGAAATTTGGCGATATGCTTAAAAATTGTGTGGTAAATTCCAATCGGAATATTTTCCCTGTAGTTGATGAGGAGAATAATTTTATCGGAATAGTTTTGTTAGATAACATTCGATCCAGCATGTTCAATGATGATCTATATGAAACGACAACTGTTGATGACTTTATGCAAGCCGCTCCGGAGGTAATTCATTATGAGTCGGATAATATGAATGAAGTAATGAAAAAATTTCAGGATAGCGGAGCTTGGAATTTACCCGTTCTAAAGGATGGAAAGTATATTGGATTTATATCAAAATCGAAGTTACTGACGGCCTATCGTCGCAAACTGATTATGGTTACTTCTTAGTTTTATCCAATCTTGAAATATATTTAAAAATGAAAAATCTGTTAAGAATTGTTCTATTTATTGTGGTCTCCCTTATAGCCGGGGGAACTATAGCCAACCTCATTGAATCGGGCAAAGGAGAAATATATATTGGAATTGGTGTTTTGATCTTCGCATTTATCCTCATGCCGCTATTTATCTACCATAGATACAAAGGCAAAGATTTATCGAAATACAGCATAGATCAATATTTTAGAGAAAACAAGCACAACAATCCCAAAAAATAGGGTCAGTTCAAATTCCTTTTTTCAATAAAAAATTTTTTTAACAAAGTAGAACATTGTTCTTCCAAAACGCCTCCTTCTACTTTTGTTTTTGGATGTAAACTTGTTTTGAAATATTGAAAACCTCGAGTAGGATCTGGCGCGCCGAACACAATTCTATCAATCTGCGACCAATAACTCGCACCGGCACACATCTGACAGGGTTCGAGGGTTACGTAAAGCGTACATTTTTTAAGATATTTTCCGCCCAAATAATCTGCTGCTGCGGTAAAACATTGCATTTCAGCATGCGCCGTCACATCGCGAAGAGTTTCGGTCAGATTATGTGCTCTCGCGATAATTTGATTATTGATCACAATTACAGCGCCAATAGGGACTTCGCCTTTTTCAAATGCAATTTCGGCCTCTACAAAGGCTTTTCTCATAAAATATTCATCATTAAAAGGCTGAATCATCTTTAAAAATCTATTTGTTCGGCATTAAAATTCAATTCAAATTTGTCTAAGAAATTCTGGAAAACTTTAGGGTCCTTGTTCACGTAAAAAAATTGTCTTCCTTGTGTATCCTTGTCGCTGAGCAGGTTTTCTTGAATAAGAATATTTTTGGTTTGCCGAGCAACGGGTTCTCCGGTATCCAAGACAGCTACCTGATAACCAATAATTTCTTTGATCTGCGGTATTAAGAAAGGATAATGCGTACAACCCAAGACAATATGATCTACTTTCTTTTCCAGCATAGGGTACAGGTATTTTTTTAATAGCGAATCCATTTCTTCTGAATACATTTTCCCTTCTTCCATTAAATTGACTATTCCGTTACCAACCTGCTCAACAACCGTAACCCCTTGAGCAAATTTTTTGGTGTTCTCATAGAACAATTCACTTGTAAGCGTTCCTTTGGTGGCCAGGATGCCTATTGATTTAGTTTTGGTCTGTAAGGCGGCCGGTTTTATAGCAGGCTGAATTCGTATGAACGGAATGGGAAAATGAGCTCTTAATTCTGCCACTGCATTGGTGGAAGCGGTATTACAAGCCACCACTATTAATTTACATCCTTTACTGAGTAAATATTCAGTATTCTTAAAGCACAGGTCAATAATTTCTTGTTTCGATTTTTCTCCGTAGGGTGCATTTTTGCTATCTGCTAAATAAATAATGTCCTCATTGGGTAAAAGTCTATGAACCTCACGCCAAACGGTAAGTCCACCGAGACCAGAGTCAAAAATTCCTATAGGCTGTTTATTCATTTATGTCTCATTGGGCAAGAAAAAATCCCCTTTAACTTCAAAGATAATTGTAGTTTTGTGTTTGTGAAAAAAAATTATCTACAACATATCAACAATCCCGAAGATCTCAAGAAATTGACGGTAGAGGAACTAAGTATACTAGCCCGGGAGCTGAGGGAATTTATTATTGATATCGTTTCGGTTAAAAAGGGTCATCTAGGATCGAGCTTAGGTGTTATCGAACTCACCATAGCGCTTCACTATGTATTTGATACCCCAAGTGATCTGCTGGTTTGGGATGTGGGTCACCAGGCCTATCCACATAAAATTTTGACGGGAAGAAGAGAACTTTTTCATACCAACAGGCAATTCAAGGGCATTTCGGGTTTCCCAAGCAGGAAAGAAAGTGAATTTGATGCGTTTGGTGTGGGTCATGCGTCAACTTCCATTTCAGCGGCCCTAGGAATGGCTATAGCATCCCGGTTGAGCGGAGATGACAATAAGCAGCACATTGCCGTTATTGGAGATGCCAGTATTGCAGGTGGAATGGCTTTTGAAGGGCTGAATCACGCCGGTGTAGCCAAGTCGAATATATTAATTGTGCTCAATGATAACGAAATGGGGATCGATCCAAATGTAGGGGCATTAAAACAGTATTTAACCGCTGTTAAGGCAGATCGTCGGACACAGAAGAATATTTTTGAAGCGCTCAATTTTTCCTATAACGGGCCAATTGACGGTCATGACATACCTGCTTTGATCAGAACTTTAGAAGAACTTAAAAAACGAAGTGGTCCTAAATTCTTGCACGTTATTACTAAAAAAGGCAAAGGATTAAAACAGGCAGAACAAAATCAGGTGACCTACCATGCTCCAGGAAAATTTGACAAACAAACCGGAGATTTACTTGAATTTGAGGATGCATCTGAGCCACCAAAATTTCAGGATGTGTTTGGGAAAACATTGGTTGAATTAGCAAAGAAAAATGAAAAAATTATTGGGATCACTGCTGCAATGCCCACAGGTACCTCCATAAAATATATGTTGGATGAAATTCCTGAGCGCGCTTTTGATGTAGGTATTGCAGAACAGCATGCTGTAACAATGGCAGCAGGTATGGCTGCAGAAGGTTATATTCCCTTTTGTGCTATTTATTCTACATTTTTGCAAAGAGCTTATGATCAAATTATTCACGACATCGCTCTGCAAAATTTACCCGTTGTTTTTTGTTTAGACAGAGCCGGAATTGTTGGAGAAGACGGCCCTACTCACCATGGTGTTTTTGATATGGCCTTTTTAAGGTTGATTCCTAATATGATTATTACAGCCCCGATGAATGAAATTGAATTGAGAAATTTGATGTATACTGCTCAAAACAATTTAACTCAGCCTATAGCCATCCGTTATCCGAGAGGGAAAGGTTTTTATACAGATTGGCAAAGGCCTTTTGTTTCCATCGAATTAGGAAAGGGAAGGATTTTAAGAGAAGGAAGTGATTTGGCAGTTTTAAGTATTGGAACAATAGGAGAAACAGTTTGCTCCGTATTAGAGGATTTTAATTCGGATAAAATTGCTCACTTTGATATGCGGTTCGTGAAGCCATTGGATATAGAATTATTGGATCATATTGCCGGCCATTTTGCTAAAATTCTGGTCATAGAAGAAGGGGTTCTTCAGGGAGGTTTTGGCAGTGCAATTTTAGAATATTATCAAGATCAAGGGTTTACTCATTTGAACATAAGGCGAATGGGTATCCCAGATAAGTTTATTGAACAGGGCTCAGTAAAAGAATTATTGGCTCAGCTAGGGCTTGATAAGGAGGGAATAAAAAAGGGAATAAAGATTTTTTTAAATGATTAGCAACTCTTTGCAAAGATCGAAATTAGGTATTTACGCGGGAATATTTTTTTCGGTTTTATTTGTCTCAAGCGCTTATGCGCAAATTACAACTACTTTCGATTATGTAAATTCTGTCGACACGATTCTTCCGGCAGATCGGGTCGATAGCCTGAATTCAAAGATTGATTTTGATCAAAGTCTGATCGACCTGATGACTATTGAGAATAACAGTGTGCCTGAGCCTTATATAAGTCTGAAAAGATCATTGTTAGATTCACTTTTAAAGCCATACTATACTTATAGAATCGATTCAGCTGGTCTGGACTCTGTCATTCTGCCTAAATACAGAATGCGGATAAGGCAGCTTAATGGAGATACCCTTTTTGTTCCCTTACCCAAACAAAGTGAATATTTAGTGACGAAAAGAATATATCGCTTTCAGCCTGTGCAAATCGAGCAGCAGGTAAATCAGCAGGACGTGGATCGCCTCAAAAAGTTAAATGCACCTGTTTGGTGGAAAGATGAGGATGTTTTTACCCTGGCCATCAGCGAAGCAGCTTTTATCAATTGGAATGCAGGAGGTAATAATTCCATTGCGGGTTTAGCAAAGCTCTCTATGGTTAGAAAATATCAGAAACTCTATACACTATGGAATAATGAATTGTTTTTAAGCTACGGTTTAAACAATACAGAAGAAAGGGGCTTGCGGAAAACAGAAGACAGAATACAATTGAATTCAACTTTTGGTTATAGGAGCGACACAATTTCTCACTGGTATTATACTGCCAAGTTTAACTTTAAGACCCAATTTACAGATGGTTTTAATTATCCGAATACAGACGATCCCATATCGCGATTTTTTGCCCCGGCCTATTTGTTTTTTGGAGCAGGAACAGAGTATAATGTGAAAAAAGAAAAATTATCGGTATACATGTCTCCCCTTACTGTAAAATCCACATTTGTTTTTGATGACAAATTATCTGCAGAAGGGGCTTTTGGGGTTAAACCCGGTGAAAGATCCAGGGTGGAGTTCGGTATTTTTACCGAAGCTTCTTGGGAAACAGAAGTGATGAAAAATGTAGTAATGATCAACCGTTTGGGTTTGTATACAGATTATTTAAATGATTTTGGTAACGTCGATGTTGATTGGGGAATCGACTTTAATCTGAGGGTAAACAAATGGATCAAGGCTAATCTTGGGGGCCAATTAATTTACGACAATGATATTAAGTTCAAAGAAGATATCAATGGAGACGGAGACCTTGAAACTTTGGGGGCAAGGGTTCAGTTTAAACAAGTGTTTAATGTTGGGCTTTCATTGAATTTTTAGTGGATATCAATTCCCTTTATTTTTCGATGTAGTTGAATGGCATAACTATCAGAAAAAGTAGCGACAAAACTACAGACGTGAATAATTCTTTCGTAGAGCGTTGTTTCAATTTCTTTAAATTCATTTGGCAGTAGAAGAAAAATAAGTTTATCAAAATTACTCAAGCTCCTTTCGTGACCATTATTTACCGCCGTAATAAATGTTTCAAGAAGATCTGCAATTACCTGATACCCGGCTATTTCCTTTTCAACAACTTCTTTGCTCTGATAGATTTTTTCAACGCTCAAGGTGATTATATCATTTAACTGTGCTTCGTATTTGCATTTTTCTAACAAGGATTGATGGAATTTTCCACTCAGAATTAAGGATTCATTTTCGATAAAGATCCTGGTCGCTTCTTCTATTAAATTTCCAATTGCTAAGGCACGAAGATAGCTTATACGTTCCTTTGTATTTGAGAGCTGATGGTATTTTTTGGTATTGAGCTTGTCACGAACCAAATTGATCAAATATTCCAAGGCATAATCTTCAGAGATCCATCCCATATTAATGCCGTCTTCAAAATCAATGATGGTATAACAGATATCGTCTGCCGCTTCCACCAAAAAGGTCAATGGATGTCTGAGGTAAGAAATATCTTCACTTTTTCCATTTGAAATCAACCCTAATTCTGAAGCAACTTCTTTAAAGAAATCCTTTTCCGTTTGGAAAAAACCAAACTTCTTATCAGAAATCTGCTTACTCGGTTTTTTGGGTAAAGATTCTTTGGGATATTTGGTAAAGGCTCCAAGTGTGGCATAGGATAAGCGCAAGCCACCTTCAATTCCGTTTTTAGATTCTGTGAGTATTTTAAAACCATTGGCATTTCCTTCAAAATCGATGAGATCCTGCCATTGTTTTTCGCTGAGTCGATCTTTAAAAATTCGTCCATTACCGGTTTTAAAAAAATCGCCAATTGCTTTTTCACCGCTATGTCCGAAAGGAGGATTTCCTATGTCATGTGAAAGGGCAGCCGCCGCAACGATAGCCCCAAAATCATTCATCTGATAACCTTTTTCTGTCAGATTGGGATATTTGGTGAGTAAGAACTGACCCACTTTTCTGCCGAGTGATCTGGCAACCACAGAAACTTCTAAGCTATGGGTTAATCTGGTATGAACAAAATCTGTTTTAGAGAGCGGAACAACCTGGGTTTTGTCTTGCAGACTTCTAAAAGCATTTGAAAAAATGATCCGGTCATAATCTACTTCAAAACCCAATCTTGTCTCATCTTGCTCACTTCTCAATCTTTTTTGACCGTCTCCAAATCGTTTCAGCGATAATAAATCTTCCCAGTTCATGCTTAATATTTTTGCTAATATACCATTTGTTATAAGTTTTTTTAGCAATTGTATTTCAAATCTGTTTAACTAATTCATATCAATTACTTAACTCAGAATTAACTTTAAAAATAGAAACGGATAGTTACTTTGTAAAAAATTATAAAGATGAAAAAATTACTTTTTTTATTGGCTTTTGGATTATCAACTGCTGTATTTTCACAAGAAATAGTTGTCACAGGTACGGTCTTGGATGCAGAAAATCAAAATGAGGCTTTGGCATTTGCCAGTGTACATGTAAAAGAGTTGAATATGATGGTGAATGCAGATCTGGAAGGAAATTTTGAGTTGGCATTAGCTCCCGGAAATTATACTTTTGTTTATGATTTTGTTGGATATGAACCGATTGAGCAAAAAACTGTTTTAACAAATGAAGGTTTGGTGTTGAATCCAGTTGTACTAAAAGCTTATCAGATGCAGTCATCTCCGACTTTAGCGATGAATGAATAAATCAGTAAAAAAATAGTCATAAAAAAAACCCGAAATTAATATTTCGGGTTTTTTTAGTTTAAGATCCACACATTAAACAATCATCCGGATTGTCTTTGGCTTTTAGAATCATGTTTTTCAATTCATCAGCTGTTAACGGCTCTTCTTCGGTCACTTTCTTTTTGTTTTCATTAGATAGCGTAAACTGAATCGCATTGACAGCAGATTTGGTTCTCAGGTAATACATTCCTGTTTTTAGTCCGGATTTCCAAGCATAGAAATGCATTGAAGTAAGTTTACCGTAATCAGGATCTTGCAGGAATAGATTAAGTGATTGAGATTGATCGATAAAATAACCTCTTTGGCGAGCCATATCGATAATATCTTTCATACTCAATTCCCACACTGTTTTGTAAAGTTCTTTGATATCTTGAGGAATACTTTCTATATGTTGGATAGAACCATTCGCGCGCATAATTTCCTCTTTCATATCATTATTCCAAAGACCTAGTTTTACAAGATCCTTTAGTAAATGTTTATTTACAACAATGAATTCACCTGAGAGTACGCGTCTTGTATAAATATTTGAGGTATACGGTTCAAAAGCCTCATTATTTCCCAGAATTTGCGAAGTGGACGCTGTTGGCATTGGGGCAACTAACAATGAATTTCTAACGCCAAACTCCATAATCTGACTGCGGAGTTTTACCCAATCCCATCTGCCACTTAGGTCGTCTTCACTTACATTCCACAAGTTGAACTGAAACAAACCTTGAGATATGGGTGAACCTTTGTACGAAGAATAGGCTCCTTTATCTTTGGCCAGCTCCATAGAAGCGCTCAAAGCCCCAAAATAAATGGTTTCAAAAATTTCTTCGTTCAATTTTTTCGCTTCATCACTGGTAAAAGGCATTCTCAATGCGATAAATGCATCTGCCAAACCTTGAACTCCCAATCCTACCGGACGGTGTCTAAAGTTAGAGTTTTCGGCTTCTTTAACAGGATAGTAGTTTTGGTCGATCACTGAATCCAGGTTTTTGGTCACCTTTTTTACAACTTTGAACAGTTTTTTATGGTCAAAACTCAATTGACCCTCTGTATCTTCAGCAATAAACATCGGTAAAGCAATAGAGGCCAAATTACATACAGCTACTTCGTCTTTGGCAGTATATTCCAGAATTTCCGTACACAAATTAGAAGATCTGATCGTACCTAAATTCTTTTGATTGGACTTTCTGTTCGCAGCGTCCTTATAAAGCATATAGGGTGTGCCTGTTTCAATTTGAGATTCCAGGATTTTCTCCCATAATTCTCTTGCTTTTATGGTCTTTCTTCCTTTTCCTTGTGCTTCGTATTTGGTATAAAGTGCTTCAAACTCTTCACCGTAGGTATTGTATAAATTCGGACATTCATTCGGGCACATCAAGGTCCAGGGTCCATCCTCCTGAACTCTTTTCATGAATAGATCTGAGATCCACATCGCGTAGAAGAGGTCTCTGGCGCGCATTTCTTCTTTACCATGGTTCTTTTTTAAATCTAAGAATTGCATGATATCGGCATGCCATGGCTCCATATAAATCGCAAATGAACCCTTTCTTTTACCACCACCCTGATCCACATATCTGGCAGTATCGTTAAATACGCGCAACATGGGAACAATACCATTTGATGTACCATTTGTACCGCGGATGTATGAACCCGTAGCTCGAACATTGTGGATAGATAGTCCTATTCCACCGGCCGATTGGGAAATCTTTGCAGTTTGTTTTAAAGTATCGTAAATACCGTCTATGCTGTCATCCTGCATTTGCAATAAAAAACAAGAAGACATTTGAGGTTTTGGTGTTCCGGAATTGAAAAGAGTAGGAGTGGCATGTGTAAAATAACGCTTACTCATTAACTCATAAGTTTCTATTGCCGCATCCACATCTTCTTTATGAATCCCGATAGAAACACGCATCAACATATGTTGTGGCCGCTCTACAATTTGACCATTTATTTTGAGTAAGTATGATCGTTCCAAAGTTTTAAATCCGAAGTAGTCATAACCAAAATCACGGCTGTAAATGATGGTAGAATCGAGTTTATCTTTGTGCTCCATGATGATTTCATACACATCATCAGCGATCATTGGTGCCTTTTTTCCCGTTCTTGGGTTGACATATTCATACAGATCTGTCACAGTTTGGGTAAAAGACTTTTTTGTGTTTTTGTGTAAGTTTGAAACGGCAATTCTCGCGGCTAAGACAGCGTAATCAGGATGAGAGGTAGTTAATGTAGCGGCAATTTCAGCAGCTAAATTATCTAATTCTGAAGTGGTTACTCCTTCGTAAATCCCTTCGATCACACGCATGGCTACTTTAATAGGATCTACTAAATCGTTTAAGCCGTAGCACAATTTTTTTACTCTCGCAGTGATTTTATCAAACATGATAGGTTCTTGCCTACCGTCTCTTTTAATTACGTACATACTTTTTTTTTAAAAATTACACAAAATAAGCTCAGCTGGACAAGTCCAGATAAAAATTTATTAAGAAGTTATGAAACTTCTTTGTTTATAAATACATGTTAAAAATCGGCATCGAAAACGATGTTTCCTGTTCCCCCCGATTTTACGCCTGCCTTTTGATATTCCGAAACCCTTTTTTCAAAGAAGTTGGTTTTACCTTCCAAAGAGATCATTTCCATGAAATCGAAAGGATTTTTTACATTATATACTTTTTCACAACCGTATTCAACCAAAAGTCTGTCGGTTACAAACTCTAAATATTGTGTCATCAATTTTGAATTCATTCCTATGAGGCTCACAGGTAATGATTCGGTGATAAATGATCGCTCTATATTTAGCGCATCGACCAAAATCTGAGTAATTCTTTCTTTTGGCACTTTATTTTGAATATGATTTTGATGTAAGAATACAGCAAAATCGGCGTGTAAACCTTCGTCACGATTAATCAGTTCATTCGAAAATGTCAATCCAGGTAAAAGACCTCTTTTTTTCATCCAAAAAATGGCGCAGAAACTACCGGAAAAAAAGATACCCTCAACGGCAGAAAAAGCGATAATTCTTTCTGCAAAATTGTCACTCTCCACCCATTTTAAGGCCCATTCGGCCTTTTCTTTAATTGCGGGGAAAACCTCGATTGCCTTAAATAACTCGGTTTTTTCTTTTTCGTTCTTGATATAAGTATCTATTAACAATGAATAGACTTCTGAGTGAATATTTTCCATCATGAGCTGAAACCCATAAAAGAATTTTGCCTCAGTGTATTGCACTTCACTCACAAAATTTTCTGCCAGGTTTTCATTTACAATTCCATCGGAAGCTGCGAAAAATGCCAAGATGTGCTTTAAAAAATACCTTTCGTCATCATTTAATTTATTATCCCAGTCGATAACATCTTGTTCCAGATCAATTTCTTCTGCAGTCCAAAAACTTGCTTCCTGCCTTTTGTACCAATCCCAAATATCTGGATGCTGAATAGGAAAAATAACAAAACGATCTTTGTTGGGTTGCAAAATAGGCTCAATATTAGACATACTTTTCTAAGGTGTTTTTTGGTTAAAAGTGTTACTTGAATTTTGGGGAATCGACAGAGCAAAGATTTGGAATTAATTCCGGATATAAAAGATATATTTATTCACACATCGTTAATAACTGAAGTGCTTTTGTTTATAAGCCAATTGAAAGCCATTGTTTACTTAGGTTGCCGTCTGGGTATAAAAAAAAATAAAATTTAAAACAGCCAAAATAGAGATGGAAATATCAATGATTCATCAGATTTCCTAAATTCATTCTTTGGTAGTTTTTTAGGGTGATGGTTTTATCCTGTTTATCGATTTGCTTCACTGTCATTTTTGTAATATCACCCTGAGTATTCTTGCTCAAGCCTTCCACAGTCATCTCCATCATCATCCCTTTTGCCTTCTCGGGGATGTTTATCTTATTTCCTCCAAGAGATTTGTTTAAATTGTAGAACATATTTTTTTTGAACAATTCCAGTTCTTGTGTGATCCACATACTTGTTCTTGCATCGGGTGTCACAGAGACAAATTCTTCACAGTCATAACCTAAAATGGCTTTTTTATTTCCAGTTTTTTCGATGTCAATTTTGCCGTCAGTTAGAGTTTCATCTTGAACTAAATCAGAAATAGATTTCATGGACATAGTTTGTACAATTTTTTGTTCTTCAATAAAAATCAGTATGGCCTCATGATCTTCATCTAATATTGTAAATATTGCGGGCAATTCATCCATTTTTTTTGTCTCTTTCATTTTGATCTCACTGCCAAAATATTGGGCATCTTTTGAGAGCCAAAAAGTGTTCTCCATCACTGTTTTCTCTTCTTTATGTATCGTTTCTAGGTCATAAACAACACGGGTATCGAAACTGTATTGGTCGGCAACGGGAACAGAAGAACCTGAGAGTAATTTGCCCAAATTTTCGCTGGTTTGTGATTCGTAATCAGGATCAATATTTAACAAACTGTCCATTTGCTTATCGGTTTCCTGGCCTACTTTTTCACCCAGTTTATTCAAAACAGATTCTTCTGCAGCCTGTTGCACTTTATTTTTAAGTTTTTTGAGGATCTGACCTTGAACCGGATTTAGAGGAATCAATATAAAACAAACAATCAGGGAGAAAAAGGTGGTAGTTTTCATATCGGGGGAGTTTAGTGCGATAAAGTTAGTCAAAAAAAGCCAATTTATATTGGCTTTTTCATTGGTAATGAGGGGAGTAAAGGTTTGAAATAAAGATGCTTCAAACTAATTTAATGGAATTGTTCTTTCATGTAAAATAATTAAAAAGGTCAACATCAATCAGGTAACTCATTTATTTTTGAATAAAATTGATGGTTTTCTCTACTACCCATTGAAGTTCTTTATTCAATTCATTATGATGAAAAGGATGCCCGGAATTAAAGGTGTGATTGGCTTGCTCTACCAATAAAAGTTCGCTTTTTGGGTTCCATTGATGGAGTTTTTCGCCCTCTTCTATCCGCACATTTTCATCGTCTGTCGCCTGTACGATGAGATGTGGAATGTCGAGTTTTTCTACAGCGTTTTTGATGGTAAGTCGCTCTTCGTTTTCCACAAAACTCTCATAAAACTGGATGTAATGAGGCATTTTTTGTTTGGTTCGCAAGTTTTCGATATAGGCAACGCCATTTTTTTTCCAATAGGCCAGTTCTTCGCCCTGAGGGAATCTTATAGCAAAATCTGAAACTCCGGCCCAAGAGATAATTTTATGAATCCTGTTGTCTTCACTTGCTTTTATGGTGGCAATGGCACCACCTCGAGAATGTCCAATCAATGAAACAGAGTTTTTATCAATGACATTGGAAAATTCTGAAGATTCCATAAGCCAGTCTAATACAGATTCTATATCATCCAATTCTTTGATGAAATTATTCTGCCCGAAAGCCTCTAAATCGGGAAAATCAATCGGTTGTTCTACTGTTCCTCCATTATGGGAAAAATTAAATTTGGCAAAAATAAAACCGGCTTCTGCAAAATTTTTCGCTACCAAGTTCCATGGACCCCAATCTTTAAATCCTTTGTATCCATGGCAGAATATGACCAATGGTTTTTCCGTGTTTGTTTGAAGGTAATTGAGATCCAGCAGAATGGGTAAGTCATGCTTACCTTTTATTTGTATATTTTGAAGTTTTATCATGTAAAGAAGGTTTTGATTTCTTTTTCGTCAATATTTATTTCCGGGTTAAACAAGTCCATCAACAGGAGATCGAGCTGAGCAAGAAACTCTTCGAAATAAGATGGTTCAAGGTATGTATCATTGAATTTAAGAAATCCGCTATTGAGCTTTTTAAAGGAATATATTCCACTTTCCATATCACCCATTGGCTCATTATTTTGCTTATAAATATAGGCATAGAACAAGACCTGAAAGCACTTGCTGTATTTTTCATCGGTAATTAAAAGATCCCAATCTTTAATTTTTAGATCGTTCTTGGTCACAGCACCTGTTTTATAGTCTATGATTCTGATCACCTCATCCTTTTCATCAATTCTATCTACAAACCCTTTTAAATGAATATTTTTTTGAAGTGGTTCACAGAAATAGGTCAGTTTTAGTTCCTCTTCAAGGGATAAAATTTTTATACTACTTCCCGATTCAATTTGTTTTAACTCCGATAAAATAAACTTTTCTATATACTTGAGAGCCACTTTAAAATTGATGAAGTTTTGACCGGTCTTAAAGTCAGATAGGTGAAAAAATTGTTGAAACTGTTTTTCAACTACTTCAGGAATTAAAACGAGCATTTCTTTTAACCCTTTCACTGTAAGATTTTTACCTAAAAAAGGCAGATAGAGATCGTACAATGCTTCGTGTACAATGGTACCAAAGGTGTTGTGCGCAATGTTTTCTTCTAATTCATCGAGTTCCTTGAGCCTCAGAATTTTTTGCTTGTAAAAATCCAAGGGGTTGCGAATATAAGATGTAAGTGAGGAAGGTGAGAATCCGCTTATCGCCAACTCTTCTAATCGGGCCATACATTCAGGCGATTTAGGTATCGATCTAAGAGAAATTGATTCATTTGAATTATTGGGCCTAATCAGTTTTTTTTCAAATTTCAAATTTGGTAAGAGGCCTGACTCATGGGCAATTTCTAGTTGGGTTATAAAACGACTTTGTTCACCGGCTCCAAAATTAGAAGTTGATGAGTTGGATATAAGAAAGGCTTTTTCGACTCTTTGTAAAAGGCGAAAGAAATGATATCCAAATATTTTGTCTTTTTCTCGATAAGTGGGGAGATTGAAATGCATTTTAGTTTCAAAAGTTAAAAAACTTTGTTCCGACTTACCGGCAGGTAAAATTCCTTCATTTACCGAGGTCATGATCACTTGTTCAAAATCTAATACCCTTGTTTCTAAAACCCCCAAAATTTGCAATCCACTGAGGGGTTCACCTTTAAAAGAAATACTTTCCTGTTGTAATAAATAAGTAAAGGTGGTAAAGAGTGATTTGAGATCGTTGATCGCTTTATAGGCTGATTGATAATACTCTAATTGACGAAATACCTGGGAAAATCGATTTAAATACTCTTTTTCCAAAAGACTTAAAGTTGGGAGGAGAGAAATTTGATGGATGAGCCTTAAAATTCGTTCAATAAATGATTCAACCGTACTATAGCTATCGAACAGGATAGAAAAAAGACCTTGAGTATCCTGTATGGCACTCTCCAATTCAAGGTATGAAATATAAATTTTGTTGGTTGTTAAACAATGTTTTTGAAACTCCTGAATATTCGACTTCTCAAAGAGGCGGGTTATATAATTTTGATTGAGGATCTGGTCGATATCCTTATATACATATTGACCATTTTTATGTAGAAGTCTATTTTGATGCAGTGTAAAAAAATGTCGTATCAGGTTGCCAAAATCGACATATGTCAGGTTTAGCCCCATGGTAATGTTCACATTTTTAACCTCCGGAGGTAAAGAATTCAATAGAACGGGCAGCAATTTTTCATCTGCTAAAACAATGGCAGTATTCTGGTAATTTTTTTCTTTATCGGCAGATCTTTGTAAGATTTCTCCCACCAGTTTGACCTGCCCAACATCCTGGGGAGTTGAATAAACGGCAATCTCTTTAGAATTTTTAAAATCCTCACTTATCCAATCGAAAGAATGAGACTGAAAGTAATTCCATTTTTTATGATTTCTCTGAAAGTCACCTATATTGGTGGATAAATAAAATTGGTCATAGTCCCAATAGATCTTACCTGAATTGTTGAGCAAGATTCTTTGAAAGATCTTTTCTTCAGCGTGATTTAGTGCGTTGAATCCAATAAAAACATGACTAAAATTGGTGTGCGTTAAATAATGTTCCAAATTTAAATCGGCTTCTCTGTATAGTAAGCCTGAATACCCCTTCTTTTTATGTTTTAAGGTCTTTTGAAGGCTTATATAATACTTGTGGAAGGATTCTATAAATAGGACATAATTTAAGCTTGTAGGAGATAAATTATCTAATTGAAACGAGTTGTCAATTCTAGTTAAATCTGCTAAATAGGAAAAGACTTGCTTTGGGTCTGCCAAGTGGCTGTCGATCTCGTTGAAGTCTGAAAGTAAAATTGAGGCCCATTGCATGAATTGATCAAAGGACTCACTCTTTTCCTGTTTTTCCTGTTTGTATAGCTCGTAAAATTCGAATAACAAATTGAGCGAATCTATGCGTTGGTAACCTGAAAGTTGCTGGATAAAACTTTCAATGGTATATATTTTTGGAAGAATAGCTTGCTCAGGTAATTCCTCCACCAGTGTTCTTTTAAAAAAGAGAACGGATCTGTTACTGGGTAAAATATAGATCAGACTTGAAAAGTCTTTTTGATTCTCAATTTCTTCCTGTACTACTTTTGATATAAAGGATTGCATTAGTTTCAATGTTTCGAATACTAAAATAAAAAAAAGCCATCGGTTAAGATGGCTTTTTTACATATTCTATTAAAATGAATTAGTCTCTGTCTTGGAAAATTTCAACTCTACGGTTTTCTAATCTACCTTTTTTAGTCTTGTTATCTCCAATTGGATTAGCAGAACCAAAACCTACAGCTTTAATTTTATCAGCTGGGAAACCGGCTTTTACTAGGTATTCCATCACAGCATTGGCTCTATCTTGAGATAATTTATTGTTAATCTTATCACTACCTGTACTGTCTGTATGACCTTCAACTCTAAAGTTCAATGTAGTGTAATTATTTAAGATACTATGAATTTTATCTAACCTGATAAGAGTCTCATCTGTGAAAGTAAATTTACCGGTATTGAAATAGATAGCTCTTGCCAAATCAGTGATTTCTTTCTGAACTTCTTCAGTTACAATTGGACAACCATTGTTATCAGCTGGACCAGCGATATTTGGACATTGGTCATCTTTGTCAAGAACACCGTCACCATCTGTATCTGGCCAAGGACATCCGCTATTTTCAGCAGGACCTGCAACATTAGGACAGTTGTCATCTTTATCAGCAACACCGTCACCGTCAGCATCTGGACAACCGTTTAATGCAGCTAAACCAGCTACATCCGGACATAAATCATCTTTGTCAGCAACACCGTCACCATCTCTATCAGGACAACCATTCAAAGAAGCTAAACCAGCTTCCATAGGACAAGCATCTTCAGCATCTTGGATACCATCACCGTCAGTATCAGGACAACCATTGAAAGCTTCGATACCAGCAACATCCGGACAAGCATCATATTTGTCATAAATACCATCACCGTCAGTATCTTTTCCTCCAAATTTGAAAGTAATACCTAAGGCATGTTGCCAATGTGGTAACATGGCTTCTTCATCAAATGAATGCTTATACATTGTTTGAACGTTGGCACCAATAAAATCGTTAAACCAGAAGTTCAATCCTAAACCTCCATTTACAGTACCGTTTCCTTCTTCATCGATCCAAGTGTAACCTCCACCTACTAAAAGGTATGGGTCAAACCAACCGTCTAAGAAACTCCATCTCACGTCTAGATCTAATCCGAAATAAGAAAGATCATTTGTTTTGTAGTCTCCTACTTTGTCAATTTGGTTAAAAGACCCTGCTAAGCCTAAGGCAAAGCCAGAACCTAGATAACGACCCACTCTAATTCTTGAAATAACAGATGCAGTATTCCAGTGATCCTCTACATTAAAGAAATCCTCGAACATATCTCCTATAAAAGGATTGTCTGGATCTATACTGAATCCTGGATCTACACCGCCAACAGCACTCGGGCTGAAGTCAGCACCAGTAGGGTAAAAATCAACCGCATTGGTACCAATTTCGATAGCCCATGGGTTGTCTTCGTCTTGGGCAATTGCCGTACTAACGCCCGCTACGATCAAAAAAATGAATAGAAAACTTTTAAAATGTTTCATTGTAATTAATTTAAATTAATAATTTTCAGTTTAATATGGTTTGGTTATTTAATACTTTACCAATAGACAAATATATAAAAAGTTCATATAATACGCACTTTTGTCTTAAAATATTTGAATATGCTTTAACTAAGCTAAATGTTTTACAAAAATAATATAAATTTTATTAATAAAATACAGCTCTATTGTCTTCGATTTCAGCATTTTCTTTGATAGAGTTGTACACTTGTAAATTTCTCGATTTAAGTTGTCTTTCAAGTGCCTGCTTGTTATTCATGTAATTTTCTAAAACAGTTGGAGAAGTTTTCTTTTTAACTTGTACAAATACGACTCCTGTTTGATCGGTTACCGAATGTGGATCACTGTTCTCGTTCAACTGAGTGGCAATACCAGCCACATTGACAAACCTGCCCTCACCAGGAAGCACAGGGCTTGCAGGAGAAACAGCCATAGCTGATTTTATCTCCGTATTGTTTTGTGAAGCAATATCAGCAAGTGATCCGTTAGATCGCTCCTTGATGATCTCAACTTTCTTATCATTGATCAATTTTGCTCTAACCGACTGAACTGTTGTTGCAGAATGAACACCTTTTTTGTTGATCTTGTTCAAACGAACAACGGCATATCCGTTCTCTATATCAAAGCGTTTTACATCCCCTTCTGAAGTTCCATCCTCATACAGCCATCTCACAATTTGTCTTTGTGATCCTAAACTTGATACATTGTGATCAAACTCTTTCAGATTCATTACAGGCATCACAAAATACCCTTTCTCTTTGGCGAGTTCAGTAATATCTTTTCCAGAGCTAAGGTCTGAAGCAAATGTTTCTGCATTTTCAAATACATTATTTTCAGTTATTTCAGAAGGCTCGATCTTTCTTGAAAAAGTAGCTATCTGAACATTCGTTTGCGGATTTTTTTGTCCATCGACACGAATAATATGATAGCCAAATTGCGATTTAACAAGCCCGAGGTCGCCTACCTTATTCTCAAATACATAATCTCTAAATTCAGGTATCATGGTAGTATACACAAACCAACCCAGGTCTCCGCCTTTCTCACCACTTACTTTGTCTGCAGATAATTCTTTAGCAAAGTTTTCGAACTTGGTTTTATCTGCTTTAACCACATTATAAAGGCTGTCTGCATAAATTTTTGCATCTTCTTCATTCATTGTTATGGTCGGATCTGCGATAGCTGAACCCGCAAAAGGAATTAAAATATGACTGGCTTTCACAGAATCGGGTAATTGTTTTACTGCGGTTACTTTCGATAACTTATAAAATCCATTTTCTTTATAAGGTCCGTAAACGCTGTTGATCTCTCTATTAAATAAAGAATCTCTTAAAATAGGTGTGAGTTTAGCCGCTGTATAAAAGTTCTGGTCTAAAGGAGTATCTGAACTGTTCGTACTAAAGAAGTCTGTCAAATTAGTAGCCTCTGAAAAACCTGTTAAAGTAACTGTTGTCTTAGCAGCATTGCTATATTCTTCTCTGTTCTTGATCATATTGATCAACTCTTGTTTTATGGCTTCTTCATCTTCCGCAGAAGGCACAACATTAAAGCTTACGAACTGAATATCTCTTGAGGCATCTGTTGGGTAATCTTTTGCATGAGCCTTGATATACGATTTGATATCGTCTTCGGTAATTTGTACTAAACTATCAGGAATGGTGCTGAATGGCACATATACATAATCTATATCAACATTGGTGTTTTTGAAAGTATAATCTCTTTCGGCTTCTTTGTTTGTACTAGAAAGTCCGGCATTCACCAAAGAATTATAAGTATTTTGCTCTAGATTTGCTTTTACATTTTTCTCGTAATTCAACCAATTTAACCAAGCAAGTTTGTCTTGCTCGCTATCATTGGCACTTTCTTTTAAAGTAGCCACATACTCTTTAAGTTTTTCTTCATCGAACATCCCTACTTCATTCAAGAACATCGGGCTGTTTTGCATCTGAACCTGAGATACGATTGCATCCCATATATCTTTTTCACCAACTACAATGCCTGATTTGTCTAATTGAGACTTGTATAATTTTTGTCTGACTAAATTATTCCAAGCGATATCAACATTCATCATTTCATTTGAACGGCCATTGCTTCTCGATCTGATCAACTCCACTTCTTGAGCAAACTCTTCCCGGGTTATAGGATCCCCATTTACTTCTCCAATATTTTCTACATTCTTATTGAAAAGCGGAGAATTATTGTCAAAAATTCCGCTGAGAACAAATGAAAAAAGAGCTAGTGCAATAATGATAATCAAAAAAACTGAACGTTCTCTAATTTTAGATAATACTGCCATTTTCCTTTCTTTAAAATTTAGGCTGCGAAAATACAATATACCTTTTAATAAAAAAAGTAGTTTTTACTAAATTTAAATCGCTGATTTTATTAGGTTTCCGTGCTTAAAATTTTGAGTTGTACCTCTTCTATTTTGCTGGCTGAAACTTTGAGAATGGTAAATTCGAAATTGTCTATGACGATTACTTCGTTTAATTCAGGAATATTTTCCGTATGATCCATAATGAGTCCTCCTAAAGTTTCATAAGAGTTGTCCTCCTTCAAATTGAGGTCATAGGTTTCATTGATATAATCCACTTCCAGACGTGTAGAAAACTTATATTCAAAAGGGCCAATTTTCTCCTCTAAAAAAGTAACCGTATCATGCTCATCTTCAATATCTCCAAAGAGTTCTTCAATGATGTCCTCCACAGTAATTAAGCCTGAAGTTCCTCCATATTCATCAATAACAATGGCAACACTCTTACTTTTTTTGATCAATTCATTGAGGATATCGTTGATCATCATCGTTTCGGGAACAATTTCGATAGGCATTAAAATTGATCGAATATTTTTAGGCTTTTGAAACATGTCGAAAACATGAACGTAACCAATGATATCGTCAAAGGAATTATTGTACACCATAATTTTAGAATATCCGGTTTCAACAAATAGTTGTTTCAGATTTCTTAAAGTCTCATGTAATTCTACAGCGACAATTTCAGTTCTTGGGATCATTGCTTCTCTTGCGCGAACATTGTGAAATTCCAATGCGTTTTGGAAGATCTGTATTTCCGCATCCATTTCATCTTCTGTAGATTCCAATTGTTCGGTGATAAAATTTCCAAGTTCTGCTTTGCTAAAAACTAATTGTACTTGATCTTGTTTGATATTGAAGAAGACCCTGAGGATAAAATCGGAAATAAAAATGATGAAGTCCGAAATGAAATAGATGAGCAAGTAAAAAATATAGACCGGTATGGCAAATATTTTCATTGTTTCGTTGGCATAGATTCTAAAAATGGCTTTAGGCATAAATTCGGCCGTAACTAAAATAATGATCGTGGAAACGATGGTCTGAACAAGTAAGATCGTAAAATCATTAGAAAGGTAAGGTGCCAATAAGGTCATTAATAATTCCCCCATGAAATAACCGTAGATCACCAAAGAAATATTGTTGCCCACCAACATGGTGGTGATGAATTTAGAGGGTTTTTTGGTCAATCTTTTAAGGATCTCAGCCAGCAATGTATCTTTCTTTTTTTCAATCTCGATATGCATCTTGTTCGCAGAGACGAAAGCGATCTCCATTCCGGAAAAGAAGGCTGAAAACACTAGCGACAAAATGATGATAACGAGATGAAAGATCATTTCTTATAATTGTCTTTATTTTCGAACTTTTTGCGGTACTTTCTTCTAAATAAATACATAAATATGGCCAAAAAAGAAAATACTAAATACAAATAGGCTTTTTCTCTTTGCGTATTCCAATTCAAAAACGTTTCAACCACAAAAACAATGGCAATAACCAAATAGGCAACTTCGAAAAACTTAAAATATTTTGTCATGATTTTACTCTTCGTTAACGTAAATAATTCCGCTGATAGATTTCATAATAACTTTCGAAAGATCTTCATTTGCTTCAAAACCTTTGCCAGATATGGTATCTGTTTTTGTGATTAAAGTAAATTCTTTTTCTGTGTAAATATAATGCACATTTGCATCCCAAAAAAGTTGCTCCGTTTTTAAAATGGATTTTTCAGCGTAGTTTTGGATGATAACCCCCTTTTGAGCTTCTGAAATATTGGTATTATTAAAATTGATCGCATAATTTGCCTTCATCGTAACTGAATCACCTTTTTTATCATAGGTAGTCACAGTTAATCCTTCAGGAAATTCTGTAAATGGATGATCTTTTCTATTGGCGAAATCATTCATTTTTGGTGCCACTAACCTGGTCATCACCCTTCCTGAATCTGTATGGATCAATCGCACATCATTTACAGAGCCAATGGGAAGGTTTTTTTCTGCCAAAAAATCTTGGATCTCTTTTAATTCGTTTCCACATGAAAAAAACATTGCCGCCAAAAATAGGGCAGCAATGTTTTTATAATTATGAAAACTTAATTTCTTCATCCTTGATTTTAAGGAATTTTCGTTGTTTCATTGATCCAACAACCTATGGTATAGGGAGTTCCCGAGGCTTTTCCTTCAGTAAAAATTAATTTTTTTGAAGGGGCGCTGGCCATGTAGCTTTCGATATATTTATTAGCCGTAGCCGAAATTCCGGGGTCAACTGCTTTTGCTCTTCTCGCTTGATCTGCTGCAGCTACATAAACCATACGCTTGCTAAATTCGTCTGTACCACAGTTATTGGCACTACCTGCGTACAAATTGGAGATCAACAAATAGGCAGCACCATAGCTAGGTCTTTGTTGGATGGCTTTTTTTGCATTGTCTCTTGCTTTGCTAGATTGGCCTTTACCCTTAAAAATCAAAGCTAAACGGTAATAATATTTTGCTTTTTTATAGTTGTCCGTTTCTAAATTGATAGCCTTATCAAAATATTCTACGGCCTTATTATCCTGACCTTGATCCAACAAAATACCGGCATAAAAAACGTAAGCATCTGATGATGGTGCAGCATTTACATAGGCTTCTACCATTTTAGGATATAGTGGGTCGTCTGTACATTCTTTATCATTCAAACGAGACACAGCTCTTTTAAGCCAAATCACATCAGCTTTGTTTTTTTCAAAATTTCCGGCATAAAGCGGAATTAATCTTTCGCAAGTGGCCACAGAACTCAATGTGTTATCGAGGTAAACTTGCACCTGACCAAGTGCCGTTAAGTTAATTTCACTGGCTTCTTTTGTTTTTTTCTCTTTACTCGATAAGGCAGCTCCCCCTTCTTCTTTAGTTGTTAAAACGTCAAGATTTTTTGAATAGGTATCCATTTTATCACCAACCGCTTCCATAATTTCATCATAGGTATCAAAAACGGCTTGAGCGTTATTATCTTTATTAGCATTGGTAAATTCCTGGAAATAATAGGCCAGATTTTTCACACTCATACCAGAAGGATCAGTCTTGAAAGAAAGTCTCAATTTATCATAGATCTCATCTTTGTAAACCTTAGTTCCTCTCTTATCTGCCTCAGCTCTGTCAAAAATAGAATTAGCCCAGTCACTGTATACTTTACCTAAATTATCAGGATAATATTTGATACGCATTTCGTATAATTTATCAATATCAGCTGCTTTTTTATCGAATTCTGCATAATTTCCTGATGCAAGCGCCTTAGCCATTAGGTCTTCTTCCATTAAAAGACCGTATTTATAAAGGTTTAAAGAGGATTGCGGACAATTATCAATACACCATTTCCATGGTTCATAGGCAGATGTATAATTTTTTACCTTGGCATATTCATAAAAGATGGACAGGTTCGTTTTACATTTATCAGGCTCGCTCCCGTATTTATCCTGTGCATTGGCGATCAATCCCAAAAAAAAGATAAAAACCGCTCCTAAACGTAATTTAAGTTTCATAATTAAAAATATTTAGTTATTAATCTAGTACAATTCCCTTTTTCTAAACCATTTATCGCTCAAAGATAAACTTAATCTAAAATTAAAATAATTTTCTTTAACCAAATTATCTTTGTTTTCGCCTCTTGTTCCTAATTCAAAGCCCAAGTTTACCCTTGATAATTGAAATCCTACGGGTAATCCTACTCCAAAAGTAATGCCATAATCATTTAGCGCTGTATCCGTAATGGTTAAACCAAGTTTTTTATAGCTAAACCCGGCACGATATTCTATTCTTTGCCAGTAATTACTTATGGCATTAAAATTAGGTATAAATGATCCTCCTAATGATAACCTGCTCGATTCAGTATATTGATAAGTTGTTTGCTGATCATAAAAATCGCCCTCTAAGGAAATGGCATCCATCCATTCATATTCAATACCCGCAAACCAAACGTTTTCCTTGCCTACACCACCTCCAAGAACCGTTTTTAAAGGAAAGGTAATAGTTGATCTGTAATTATTGGTATAAAGGGTATCAATGATTATTTCGTTATTGGATGGCGTATTATTGATCGAATACAAAACCTCATCACTGTCTTCTGTTAAATCAGTTCCTAAAACAGCAGATACGCCCAATTTTAATTTTAATTCATTGGCCAGTGGAGCCGTATATTGAGCACCTGTTTTAAATTCAAAACCATCCACCCAGCTATCTACCCTGTATTTCGTCGCTAGTTGAATACCGAGTCTTCTGTTTCGAATGCTATTATCCAAAGAACCAAAAATATAGGCTGTTTCTGCCCCCAGGCTTAAACCAAAAGGAAATTTATACCCATAGCCCAAAAACACTCTGTTCGTACCTCCAGATCCTTCAAATTCATCTACCTGAATAATATTTTCCTCCTCGTCTAATGAATAGGATAAAAGTGAATAACCTACAGAGGTATTTAATTGAAGTCCAAATGCCATTCCCTGATTCTCACCCAGAGGTATCCCTAAAGCCAAATAGGTAAATCCGGCATGAGAGCTGGTCTGGGTATCATTGCCATCTTCAAAGTTGGTCATTTTATTTCCACCAGAAAAAACATAGGTTGTATAGAGTAATGATCCATAAGACGCAGGGTTAGTCAGGCTCAACTGGAAAGGGCTGTCATTGGATACACCAATTCTACCCATACTCATTTCTTCCACACTTTTTAAAGTAAGTGGATCTCCAATACCGAAGTAAGAATAGGGTGATGAATTATTTTTTTGCGCGATTCCCATCATTCCACAAAAAATTGCAATTACTGCAAAAATTTTTTTACTCATTCGTCTAAATTATGGATCAAAATGCCATTTAGTCCTTCCAACAAAAAATTTGGCTTGGCAAATATGGTACTTTTTAGGTTTTTGGACAAAAAAATTGCGTCACCCCCCGTTAAAATCGTGGTAAAATTATCATAAAGCGCTTCATATTGTGCAATAATTCCATCAATTTCTTGAATAACACCATTTAATACACCTAAATGAATGGCATTTTCTGTAGAATTTCCTATCCTCGGAATTTCAGTAACAGGCTTTAAAAGAGGTAATTTTGCGGTTTGCTGATGAACCGCTTTGTAGCGCATTTCAATACCTGGTGAAATGGCACCGCCAAAATAGTTATTTTCACCATCTAAAAAGTCATAGGTTATACAAGAGCCCGCATCGATGACCAAGGTGTTTTTAAAAGGAAATTGAACGGCTGCACCTGCCATCAGTGCTATTCTGTCTACCCCAAGCGTTTGAGGTGTACTGTACAGGTTCTTAAATGGCACCTTTGTATCTTGATCCAGTATCAAAAGATTTTCTTTATCGATTAAAAGGGAATCAAAATTTTCGGGCGAATGAGATACATTTGACAGGATAGCTCTTTCAATGTTGAATTGCCCGGAGATTAAATTTGCCTCAGCCACAAAATTTTCTTTGGGGAAGGAGGCTTTAAAAGCTAAGCTATCTTCCTTAAAAACAGCAGCTTTTACCAAAGTATTTCCAATATCGATTACCAGGTTCATGAGATGAAAAAAAGTGAGCGACAAAAATACATACATTTTTGCGTTTTTTTTTGGTTCATTTTAATTTAAAAATTATATTTGCAGCCGCTAATTGCGATGGTGCCTTAGCTCAGTTGGTAGAGCAAAGGACTGAAAATCCTTGTGTCCCTGGTTCGATTCCTGGAGGCACCACCCAAAAGCCCGAACTTTTTTAGTTCGGGCTTTTTATTTTTACATTTTTACTGGCCTAAAAAGAATCATTAAAAATAGCTATCATAGGCTTATTTTTCTGAGAATTAGTCAATTATTTGACCGAGGTTTTGTAACTTCATAGTCCAATTTTATTGTTTTTTTAAACAGAGGAATATGTTTGAAAACGATCAGAAATTTTGTATCGAGTATTTTGATACATTAGAAGAGGGGATTTGTATTATCGATGAAACCGGAAAGATTGTTCGCAATAACAAATCTTTTGAAGAGATCTTTGGATATGAAAGAGATGAACTAAAGAGCCAAACGATCGATATTTTATTGCCAAAAGAAGTAAGAAAGCTCCATCAAGATCATGTCAGTCATTTTTTTAATTCGGCTATTACCTATAAAAAAAGACAGGGTAGAGAATTTAAAGTGATAAAAAAAGACGGTTCTGCGGCCTATGTAGAAATTGGTCTAAATCAACTTGAATTAGATGGTAAACTTTTTGTTAAAGCTGCTGTCAGTGACATTAGCTCCCGAAAACAAAAAGAATTTGAAATTCATGCACTCAACCTTCAATTAAAAAACGAAGTAGATAAACAAACCCGCGAATTGCGAAAGGTAGTTACAGAATTACAAAATACAAACAAAGCTTTGGTCAAAGAAGTGCGGCAAAAGGAATTAGCCGAAATGCAGGCAAAACAGGCTTTGCAAAAGGAAAAGGAGCTTCACTTACTTCAGACGAAGTTTTTATCGATGGTTTCTCACGAGTTTAAAACGCCCTTGAGCGGAATGCTTACTTCCTTATCACTGATCAAAAAATATACAAATGAACTAGATCATTCTTCTTTGCAAAAACACATTGAAACCATCAACCGACTTATTTTTCAATTGAACAATGTTTTGAACGATTTTCTTTTTTTAGAGAAAAGTGATACTAATAAACTGGCATACAGCATTATAAATTTTGATGTATGTGAACTGATAAGAGAGGCCCATCAGGATTTAGAAAGTATATTGAAAATCGGGCAGAGCATACATTTTGAGTGCCCTGAAACGGTATTTTTTATTAACCAAGATAGGACAATAGTAGATTTTATTTATAGAAATTTACTCTCGAACGCTATTAAATATTCTCAAGAAAATAAAGTAATAGAAGTTCGTTTATGGATAAAAGAGGATCTTTTTATTGAAATCACAGACAAGGGTATTGGGATTCCCAAAGATGAACAAAAGCATGTGTTTGAACGATTTTTTCGCGCATCCAATGCCTTGTTTTTGCAGGGGTCCGGAATTGGTTTGAACATGGCGAAACATCATTTAGAAGAAATTGGCGGAAAAATAAGTTTTGAAAGTAAGGAGCACAAGGGGTCTATATTTACTGTTCAAATTCCCGTGGAAGCTTAGTCCTTTAAATTGAAGAAAACAGATGGATAGAATTCTTATCATAGAAGACGATCAGATCGTAAGAGAAAACACTGCGGAGTTGTTGCGTTTGGCAAATTACCATGTTTTTACCGCCGAAGATGGTAAAATAGGTATCGAAAAAGCGCTTCAATTACATCCTGATCTGATTTTATGTGACATCCTGATGCCTGTTTTAGATGGATATGGTGTCTTACAAATTGTGATGAGAAATGAAAAATTAAAAAATATTCCTTTTGTTTTTATGACGGCGAAGACAGATCATATGGACGTAAGAAAAGGAATGAATATGGGCGCAAGTGATTATTTGACAAAACCCTTTAATGAATCTGAACTTTTAAATACACTCGAAACCAGAATTAAAATATCTAAAACAAATTCCCCCCTAAATAAAACACAAGATACGAACACTTTTGAATTATTGCGAGATGCCATAGAGGAAATGGCTGAAGAAAAAATGATCCACTTTCATAAAAAGGGAAGTATGATCTATGCAGAGGATAGTCCTGGCCATTCTATATTTTATTTGTTAAAAGGGGAGGTGAAAATTTTCAAAAATCACGAATACGGTAAGGAACTGATCGTGAATCTTGTCAATGAAGGTGGTTTTTTTGGATTTTCGCCCTTTAACGAAAACCAGCCTTATTCAGAAAATGCGGTTGCCGTGTCGAATGTAAAGTTTTTAAAGATTAATAAGCAAGAATTGGGACAGGTTTTTAAGAAGAACCCAAATTTAAGTATGCAATTTATGGATCTTTTAATTCAAAATATTGATTTACTTAAGAATCATATGCTTCATTTGGTCTACGATTCAGTCCGCAAGAAAACGGCCGAGATGTTGTTGGAATTAGATGATCTGAATGAGCATACCAATGTCATAGAAATCTCGAGAAATAATTTGGCAAATCTGATAGGGATCGCCAAAGAAACACTTATAAGGACCCTCACAGAGTTGCGTGATGAGGAAGCGATTCAAACGAGCAGAAAGGCCATCAAAATTATAAATCGATCGAAATTAATGAATATGCACTAAATTGACGAAGATCAGTCTTTTGGTTGATCCAGGTCATAAAAATATAATTTTTACTATCTTATCTTTATCTCAGTTAATTGTAAAATAATTCTATGAAAGAATAAGATTGATTTTTTAATTAGATTTAAGTATTAAAAAAGAAGATCGAGATTAAGTAGTTCTCTGGTGGGTCCAATTAAAGATTGTGACCCGAGAATAAAGTTTTAAGATCTCTTTTTGGAGAACAGAAAGTTCAGCTTTCTGTTCTTTTTTTTGTTGATCATCATCATCATTGGTATTGATGGGTATCATTGTATAGTTCTATAGATAGAGGTAAATTCATAGAACATTAATCCTAAACTCTATCATTATGAAAAAATTAATCATTAGTTTATTAGCCATTGGGTTAACCATCCCCCTTTTCTCACAAGTCATTAATGATGGTATGTTAGATGAAGTTGTGGTAAAAGCCACAAATTATAAATATTTAAATGACACCGGAACTCGGGAGGCTGCAGTTTCTGTTAATCTACTTCAAAAGGAGGTCGCGAATTACGATCTTCAGGAAGCGGATTTCTATCAAGATGACTATGACTTTTATACTGTAAATTTCTTTATCCCTGATGGAAAAGTTGTTGCTGCTTACGATAAAGATGGAAATATTTTAAGAACCATCGAAAAGTACAATAATGTTTCATTACCTGAGGATGTAAGAAATGCGGTAGTCAAAAGATTTCCCGGTTGGGGTATTTACGAAGATGTTTATAGAATCACGTACAATCAAGACAAAGGAGCTAAAAAGACCTACAAGCTTACACTTGTGAATGGAGATAAAAAAATGCGCGTTAAATTAGATGAAAACGGCGCCTTTTTGTAAAAGGATTCTAATTAGTAATAAAAGAAATGCCGTATTGATTTGAATCAATCGTTCTGATGATACTAGTCATTGATTTGTACTGGTGTTTCAACCTAATTTTACACATATTATTTAATTAACCTTAAATCTTAAGATCATGACCTTAGTAAAATTTAAATCCCCTCGCTTACCTTGGTATGACACTATGTTCTCCGATCTATTGGGAACTGATAGATTATTTACCAAAGACTTTTTGCTAGACGACAAATGGGTTCCAGCGATGAACATCAAAGAAACAGATGAAAAATTTGTCATTGATGTAGCAGTGCCCGGTTTTAACAAAAAAGACTTTAACGTTGTCATTGAAAACGGTGTATTACGCATAGCCGCAGAAAGAGAAACTGAGAAAGAAGAAACTGGAGAAAACTTTACCAGAAAGGAATTTAACTACAGTGGCTTTAATCGTTCATTCACTTTACCAGAAAATGTAAACGAAGATGAAAAAATCAAAGCGAATTACAAAAATGGTATTTTGAAAATCGAACTAACCAAGCTTCCTATGGATGTACTTACTCATAAAAGAGTAATAGAAATTGAGTAATTAATTGAGTGAATGGGGAGGAGAATTCCTCCCTTTTCCAAAATGTCAGAAAAATGAACAGTCGTAAAAATGAACAAAAAAAGAATGAACTTCATGAAGAGGTCCAACTTTGGATAAAAGAGTTAGATTTCATCAAGGATGAGCATAATTTTTTAAAACAACTATTGAGCACCCATTTTTTAGAATTGAGTTCAAAGAGTTCCTATGATCTCACAAAAAGAAAAATAGAACTCCTTAAAGCTACCGATCAGAAAAGAAAGGATATACAAGCAGAATTATTGTCGCATGATCAAAACATTGCGAAATTATATAAATCTTTCAGAGAAGAAGATCTTGAAAAATTAATAAACGAGCATGACAAATGTAAGCAAGAAGTGAAGTTGTTGGAGCTCAATTTCAGGTATACAAAAAAGAAAATATTCCGTGTTATAAAGGATATTTTAAAAGCACAGAAGCAAAAGCTCCTCTTAGAAGAATCCCCTCAAGTTTAGCATATTCCCCCGAGAAAGGCTATTGTGAATTTTTACGGTAGCCTTTCTTTTTTATTCTATTCCAAATATATAGGAACCCAATGGTTTGGCCTCAATAGATATTTCTCCTATTCCATTTTTTACAATCAGTTCTACCTTTTTCAGACGATCCAGGTATTGCGAAAGTCTATAGTTACCGTCATTTAAGTTCCATTTTTCAATGATGTCTTTAGGTATTTGTAATGTGAACTTATAGTTGATATTTTCATCGAAATTGGCAACCATGATCAACTTTTCATTTTCATTCCAGCGAACAAAGGAATACAATGTCTTGTAATAGTTTTCGGTATGTTCTCGGTTGTAGCTATGTATTTCCTGATATTCACCCATCATCGCTTCATGAGTGACCGTGAAATTCAGTAATTTTTTATAAAAATTCCTCAATTCTTTTTCACTTTCAGACAACTGACCTCCATCGAATTTTTTATTATTCATCCATCTCTGGTGATTTGGAACTCCGATATAATCAAAGATAGATGTTCTTGAAGGAGAGCCAAAACCAGCATTTTCAGCTCCGGGCTCACCCACCTCTTGTCCGAAATAGATCATAGTCGGTGAAGTACTTATTGTGGCAGAAACTAACATGGCCGGTTTACCTTTTAAAGCGGATCCTGCAAACTCGGGACTCGCAATGCGCTGTTCATCGTGATTTTCAAGAAAATGCAGCATATTGTGCTCAATATCTTTGACTTGATCTTGAACCTTAGGTAAATGGTCGGTAGAGCCCCAGCCCTGCATGATTCCTTTTATGCTATCATAAAGGGCAACTTTATCGTATAAATAATCCATTTTACCTTTAAAAATATAATCTCGATACAGCGAAGGGTTATAAACTTCTGCCAATAAAAAGGCATCAGGATTTTTCATTTTAATAGAAGAATTCATGAAGCTCCAAAACTCGACCGGAACCATTTCTGCCATATCATAACGAAAACCATCAACACCTTTGTCTAACCAATATAAGGCTATGTCTCTAAATTTTTTCCAGGAATCGGGCACATCTTTATCTTTCCAAAAATCAAAATGTTCCTGATAAGATGCTTTATCAAAGCCCTCAGGTAATTCAACAAAGTCTTTTTGCCCTGCTTCATTTATGCCATAATTAATTTTTACAGTCTCATACCAATCATAAAATCCGGGCTGAGCAGTACGTGCGCCATTTCCAGTCCATTTAGCGGGATTTTCTTCAAATTTTCCATCTGCCAAGACATGTTTTTCACCTCCCAAAGGCAAATAATTGTTTTCCCACACAGGCACTTTAAATGATTCACCAACAACATAATAGAAGTTGTTGTTTTTGTCGTAAACAAGGTCTGCATTATCATTTGCACCAAAATCTACTATCCCTTTCGGATTGGATGTCCCTGTATATTTTCTCGCCACGTGGTTGGGCACAATATCAATGATCACGTTCAAGCCGGCATCATGTGATCTTTGAATCAAACTTTCAAATTCCTCTAATCTTTTTTCCGGATCGATAGCCAGGTCAGGATTTACATTGTAGTAATCCTTTACAGCATAAGGAGAACCTGCCCTCCCTTTGACTACATCCGGGTCGTCATTAGAAATGCCATATGCTGTATAATCTGTTACCGTAGCATGATGTGGTACACCGGTATACCAAATGTGGGTAACACCCAAGTCTTTGATCTCTTTCAGGGCTTTTGCGTCAAAATCGGCAAACTTTCCAACACCGTTTTCTTCAAGGGTTCCCCAGGGTCTATTCGTGGTATTCGTATTTCCAAACAGACGTGTAAATACTTGATAAACAACTTTCTTCTGTGGTTTTGTCATAGGATTTTCTTCTATGTTGCTCTTAATTTCTTCCTTTTTGCACCCAAAAATAATCAGGGTCGTCAAAAGTAAGGTAACTGAAAGAATATTTTTCATACAAGCGCTATTTTAATTCTAATAAAACGATATCAAAAGGAGAGTCTAAGCTAATTTTTCCATCTATTACCTTAGCAGAACGATCTGAATACCTATCAATTAATTCCTCACCATCATCAAATATTCCTGCTACGAGAATTTGTTTTTCACCTTCATTGAGATCCAAACCAACCACAACTTTATCTGAATAATTTCCTTGTACATAGGTTCTTTTGAACAAATAGGGTTTTTCACTGATCATTTCATGTTTCCCTGCACCAATGGCAGGATGATCGGCTCTGAATTTTCCTAATTTTTGCCAATGGATCAGCACTTCTTTGGTTTGGGGATTGTTGGTAATTTCATCCCAATTCATAAAAGACCGCAAAGTAGCGTCACCTTGAGTTCCTTCAATGGTCAGATCTCTCGCAGATTCATCGCCGTAATAGACTTGCGTAGTTCCCGGACAAAGCAGCAGTTTGGTGCCAGCTTCTAGGGCTCTATTTCTCTCTTTGTCAAAAGGCCCGCCGTCATCGTGAGAACTGACGTAGTTCATGGTGCCGTATCCTTTTAGATTTAGATGCAAAAGGCTGTCGTATTTTACAAATAGTTCTTCATAGGGCTTATTTGCATCGCTTTTAAATTCAAAATTGATCAAGCTCCTGAAACCATTGTCAAAGTAGTTCACTTTTTTATCTCCAAAATCAAATTCCTTTCCATGACTGATAGCATAATTGTATACTTCACCAACCAAATAGAATTCATTATCATCTAAAACTAAATCCGGGTTGTTTTGTTTCCAAACACCGAAGGCATAGTCACATTCTTTCTTAAAGGCCAGCCAAATCTCCGGCTCTGTATGTTTTACGGTGTCTGCGCGATAACCGTCAACTCCAAATTCTAAAATATAATCGGTCAACCATTTTATGATATAATTAGAAGGTGTTTTTTTGAGGCCTGTTCTTTTAAAGAAATCTTCCAGTTCTTTCATTTCCTGCTCGTATCTGCCTTCTGCCTTCCATTTTGCTGCCAATGCAGGTGGAATGTCTGCTTCCAATTCTGATTCTGTTCTAATATCCGGTAAGTTTTTCACTAAAGTACAGGAAACGGTTGTAGTATAATCCTGATAGGTACACGCGGGTTCTGTTCGCACCCAATCCTCAGGCCACACTGGATCCTGGTCAGTTACCGGACCTGTGTGATTGATCACCCCGTCCAATACAATTCGAATTCCTTTTTTATGGGCGGCTTCAACGAGGTTTCTCAAATCTTCTTTTGTACCGAAGTTAGGATCCAAAGCTGTCCAGTCTTTTGCCCAATAACCATGAAATCCATAAGTTGAACCTGTTCCTTCATCTACATCGCCATGGATTTGCTCTACAACGGGAGTAAACCATATGGCGTTGATCCCAAGGTCGGTAAAATATCCTTCTTCAATTTTTTTGGTTATGCCGACGAGATCTCCACCTTCAAACCCTCTCAATAGGGCAGTTTCTTTATCTCGGTCAAAATTGATATCATTTTCTGTATTTCCATTGTAGAATCTGTCGGTCATCAAAAAATATAAATTAGCGGCCTCCCAAACAAAAGGAGTTTCGGCTTTTATCTTTTCGGGTTTTTCCTCAATTTTTTTTGTGCATTGAATTTGTAATCCAATGAATAGTAAGAGTAACAGATATTTGGTCATAGAACTAAAGTTTTATGTTAATGTTATGTTGAGTCGATTTGCTTAAATCAACTTTTATTTTGAGTATCAAAGTTGCTGCATCATAGTCAAAGGTGCCACCTACAACTTCTTTTGGCTGACTTATTTGATGGATGATCAACTCTACTGTTTTATTATCCGAGACATAATTTCTACCTGTTTCTTGATCGATGAAAATGCTCAACTCCTTATGGGCATAGGTACTTTTAAAATAAATCTTTTCAAATTTTTCTCTTTCCACAGCTTGAGAAATTTTTCCATCATCATGGTAAAGAAAATCATCGCTACCGGTGACTGTCGGATCGAAATAATAGTGTAGCGCAAATTCCTTAAGGTTGTAAAGATCTGTATTTTGAACTGGTTTTACCATGGGTATAAAAGAGCCACCTCTTACAAATACCGGGATATGATCTTCAACTAACTTTATAGAATACTTCTTTCCTTTATCGTATTTCTCATCCGTAAAGAAATCGAACCAATTACTCGTTTTTGGAAAATAGATCTCAGCCTTTTCTTTTTTCGCTTCTTTTATGGGATAAACTAAAAAGTGATCTCCCCATAAATAGGTTTCCGAACTGTTCAAAAGATCTTTATTTTTTTGCTCTTCAAAGAATGTAGGTCTCATTAATGGCATTCCTGTCTGACTATTTATATAAGCAAGTGTGTAATTATAGGGCAATAACGAATACCTCAGTTCGATGGCTTTTTTGGCAAGCATTTTGGTTTTATCATCATGAAAAACAGGTTCAGCAGCAATATGTTCCTGTGCGTGAGGTCTAAAAACAGGTTGAAAAACACCGTATTGCAACCAACGCGTATAGAGCTCCGAATCGAAAATTTCAGCACCTGCAAATCCCCCCAGGTCTGAATGCATATAGCCCAATCCCTGTAAACCCATCTGCAGGGCAATTTCAGGTTGAGATTTTAATCCGCCCCAAGATCTGCTGACATCCCCTGACCAGGGGATCAATCCAAATCTTTGTGATCCGGAAAAACCCGAACGCATCAAAATAAAGGGTCTTACATCAGGAAAATCAGTTTTGTAACCATCATAAATTAGTTTGGCCCATTCATGACCGTAAATATTATGCACTTCATCTGCAGTACCATTCGCGTGGATGAGCGCTGAAGGGTGTACTTCCGGCTCACCCAGGTCACCCCACCATCCGGAAACCCCATCATTGGTAAGTTCTTTGTAAATATTCCAAAACCATTTTCCGGCTTCCCGATCAAAAAGATCGATCAGTCCGGTATTACCAAAATAAAAATCATAAACAAAGGGTTTTCCATCCAGGTCTTTACCTAAATAGTTGTTTTTTGCGGCTTCTTCCCAACGCTTAGAAGTGGTTAGAATAAATGGTTCAGTGACTAAAATTGTTTTGACACCCTTCTTTTTAAGATCCTGAATCATTAATTTGGGTGTTGGAAAAGAATCTTTTAAAAAAGACAGATTTCCCATATGTCCTTTGATATCTTTTCCGAACCAATAGATATCGATCACCACGGCATCAAGCGGTATTTCTTCATCCAGGAATTTTTGAACGGTACTTCTTACTTCCTTTTCTGAATGGTATCCAAATCTGCTCGAAAAGTTGCCAAAAACCCATCTGGGAGGAAGTGGTTGTTTGCCGGTTAAGTCTGTGTATTTTTCGATGATTTCTTCCCAACGGGAACCTGCGATGACCTGATAGGTTTTTCTTCCACTGATCGTTTTATATGAAAGGGTATTATTTTTTTGACTATCGAGATCTAAAAAACCTATGGCTGGGTTATCAAAATGGATAAGGTATAAATTGGAAGAAAGTACTAAAGGCATGGTGTAATTCATCAAATCGGAATGATCTTCATAACCATAATGGGCCTTGTTGTACAATTCTAATTCATGCCCCCGGCGATCCATTCCCAGCGCGCGGGCTCCACCTCCATACAAAACTTCATCCGGAGTTAAGTTGAATTCTATGGTTTCCAGGGTGTCTGTTTTTATAAAGCCCAATTTCTCAGAGATCAAAAAGTTGTCTTTATAGAAGTAGCTTATTTGGAAGGGTTTCTTATTGACAACTACTTTTATTCCAGAAGTAATCAGGAGAATTTCGTTAGACTTTTCAACAACTTCTACAGGAATAGATTCGGGTTCTACCTCGATGGCATGAGATTTGGCAGAAATTGTTTCTTTAAGCGGGATAAAATTGGTTTCAACAACTTCCTTGTTGTAAAAGATAAATTCATAAGTGCCCTCATCGGTCACGATGTTTGCGCCAAACTTATTTTTTTCAAGACTTACAAAACTTCTCTCCGCATTCTGCGATTGTCCAAAAAAGACAAAATGAAGAATAAATAAGAAAATGATGTTTTTCATTTGAAACACATTTTATTGAAAGCTGAATTACGAAATAGGATCAATTAATTCAGCTTGGTGGTCAACAGGGTAATTCCCTGTTTTTGAATTTTGAGAGAATCAGGCCAAGTTTTAGCGCTTCCTGAAATGATATCTTTTACAGTTTTACCATCTAAACCTATTTCTTCAAACCTACTTGTATCCAATTCTATCGGGTTTTCGTTTTTATTGAGAATGACCATATAAGTTTCATCTTCAAAAATCCTAAACAGAGTGTACACTCCCTTATCAGGGCCAAAATGAACTGTTCTTCCTCGATGAATGGCCACACTATTTTTTCTGTATAACAATACTTTCTTTAAAAAAGATTGCATGTCTAATTGATCTTGAGAAAGTCCTTTTCCGGTGAATGCATTAGTAGAATCATCTTTCCAGCCTCCGGGGAAATCAGTTCTTATCAGTCCATGGTCTCCCGGTTTTTTTGAGTTTTCGATCAACACTTCGGTTCCGTAATAAATTTGAGGAATTCTGGGCAGGGCCAGCAAATAACCGAGTGCCATTTTTAGTTTTTCGGGATCCTCTTTTAGCTGAGTAAAAACGCGATCCATATCGTGATTATCCATAAAAGCCATGATCTTTTCCGGATAGGCATAAGAAAAATCGTTGGCCAGACCTTCGTAAATTTTAACCAATCCCGTATCCCAACTCTCTTTTTCATTCAGTCCATCGACAATGGCTTTTTGCATGGGGAAATCCATGGTTGAGGTAAGGTTAGATTGGTAACCGTCTTTGTTTTGTGCTCCTTGCTGCCAATAGCCCACCAAAAGAGGATTATAACTCCATTCTTCACCTACAATACTGAAGTTTGGGTATTCTTTCATGATGGCACCTGCCCAATCAGACATGAAATCTTTATCGGGATAAGGATAAGTATCTTGCCTTATTCCGCCCAATTGTAAAGTCTCGATCCACCAAAGGCTATTTTGGATGAGGTATTTTGCCAAAAGCGGATTTTTCTGATTCATATCGGGCATGGTTGGTACGAACCAACCCTCAGACATTAATTTTTTATCTTTTTCTGAAGCATAAAAATCTTGATTGACGGTTCGTCTGTGATTTGTGACAACCGTACTATCTTCCAAAAATTCGTCTTGAAAATTAACCCAGTCTTTTGTTGGCAGATCTTTCATCCACCAGTGCTCGCTACCAATATGATTGGCTACCTGGTCCATGATGAGTTTAATGCCTTTTTCCCTGGCCTTTCTCGAAAGTTCGATGTATTCATCGGTAGTTCCAAATCGAGGGTCGACTTTGTACAGGTCGGTGATGGCATATCCGTGATAGGAACTACTTTTCATGTCATTGATCAAAACAGGAGTTGGCCAAATGGCGGTAAATCCCATATCTTCTATGTAATCCAGATGATCTGTAATTCCCTTTAAATCTCCACCATGTCTGCCATAATCATCATTACGGTTAATTTTGGTCTCTCTAAGACCTTTCACCATATCATTCGATGTATCACCATTGGCAAAACGATCCGGAGTGATCAAATAAATGACATCAGTTACATCAAAGCCCTTAAAAGACAAAGCATCACTTTCTCTCTCTTTTATCTCGTATGCATAAACCAAGTCCTTCTTCCCTTTTTGGGTGAATTTAATTGGAATTTTCTTTGATGATTTTACATTAGTTAAATCTAAATCGATAAAAAGGTAATTGGGATTTTCAGTTCTGGAAGTTTCAAGAATTACCACATCTGCATCTGAAATACTCACTTCCCTGGCCGCAATATTTTCATCATGTACCATGAGTTGAACAACGCCATGATTCATTCCTACCCACCAATTTGGAGGTTCAATTCTCATATTTTGTCCGTACCCGATCATAAAAAAAAATCCAATAATAGTTAAGCTTAGTATGTTTTTCATCATGATTTATTAAACTTTAATTGACCCTAATGCCGGAATCGTCATTTTATCTCCACCCATATAAATGACTATGGGTTGCTCAGATTCATTGAAAAACTCACAAGATTTATGACTTTTTTGAATTTTTAGTGTTTCTCCTCGATAATTTATTTTGAAAGAATAAGAGGTCCATTTTTCAGGAATTTGGGGATCGAAACTGAGTTTATCTTCAAAATTCCTCATTCCCCCGAAACCTTGAACAACAGACAGCCATGTTCCGGCCATACTTGTAATGTGCAATCCTTCATGAACTTCATGGTTGTAATCGTCTAAATCCAGGCGAGAAGTTCTCAGATACATCTCATAGGCTTTTTCGATTCGATTTATTTTAGCCGCCAAAATAGAATGAACACATGGCGACAAAGATGATTCATGCACGGTAAAAGGTTCGTAATAATTAAAATGCTTTTCAATGGTTTTCTGGTCGAAATGATTTTCGAAGAAATAAATTCCTTGTAAAACATCTGCTTGCTTGATATAGGGACTTCTCAAAATCCTGTCCCAAGACCATTTTTGATTGATAGGACGTTCGGATTTGGGAAGCTTATCCACCGTAACCAGGTGCTTATCTAAGAAACCATCTTGTTGTAAGTAGATGCCCTGCTTTTCATCATAGGGGAAATACATGTTATCTGCTACTTCTTTCCAGCTTTTGATTTCCTCCGCAGCGAGCGCCGTTTTTGCCAGAATTCTGTCGTGATCATTCTTGAATCCATTCCTAAGTTTTTCAATATTTTCAATAGCATAGTCGATACACCATTTGGCGATGTAATTTGTGTACCAGTTATTGTTCACATTATTTTCGTATTCATTGGGTCCGGTAACGCCTAAAATAACGTATTTGTTCTTATCGGTAGAAAGATTGGCTCTTTGATGCCAAAATCTGGCTACTCCAATCATGACTTCCATCCCGTATTCAGGTATATAGCTGTAGTCGCCTGTATAGTTTACATAATTGTAAATGGCGTAAATCATGGATCCATTTCTGTGAATTTCTTCAAAAGTAATTTCCCATTCGTTATGGCATTCTTCACCGTTCATGGTGACCATGGGGTATAAAGCTGCTCCGTTCGAAAAGCCCAATTTCTTTGCATTTTCAATCGCTTTTTGCAGATGATTATACCTGTATACCAATAAGTTCTTAGCTACCTCTTTATGCTTGGTGCTCATGTAAAATGGGATACAATAGGCTTCCGTATCCCAATAGGTACTTCCGCCATACTTTTCACCGGTAAATCCTTTTGGTCCAATGTTCAATCTGGCATCTTCCCCACTATAGGTCTGGTTTAACTGAAAGATATTAAATCTGATGGCTTGCTGACCTAACAGGTCTCCTTCTATAACAATATCTGCGGTGTCCCAAATTTTTTCCCAGGCCAGCTTTTGTTTTTCCAGCAAATTATCGAAGCCTATGATCATGGCTTTTTGAAGTGCTTTCTGGGAAGCGAATAACAACTCTTCTTTGGGGTAATTCATGGATTGGGTATAGCCTCCAAACTTATAAATGGTAAAAGAATCGTTCTTTTTTACATAGGATTTATAAGTATAAGCAATACTTTTTTCGTTTTCTTCGATCTCATGTTCTAAGGGAATTTCGATATCGTTCAGAGAAAAAGTCATTTTCATCCCTGTACTCACATAAAATCCTGTTTTCAGGGTTCTCGAAAGTATAAAAGCTTCGTCTTTATCTTGACGGATATTTTCTATTTCCCAAAAGAATTCGTCATAATTGGCATCTTCGTTCATGATACCGGCATCGATATAAGGGATGTAGGTAATTTCTCCATCAAAATTTAAAGGTGTCACGGTATATTTAATGGCGCCTACCTCATTTAAATCTAAACTTAAAAACCTCAATGCTTCAACCTTGATCTGATCTCCAGAAGATAACTCAGCCTTAAAGGATCTCTGCAGAAAACCTTCTTTCATATGGAGTACTCTTTTGAAATCAGTTACTTTACAATGATTTAAATCCAGCTCCGTTTGGTTGATAATGACTCTGATGCCAATCCAGTTTGGTGCATTGAGAACTTTGGCAAAATATTCAGGATAGCCATTCTTCCACCAACCCACGCGTGTTTTATCCGGATAATAAATTCCTCCTATATAACTACCTTGAAAGGTATCTCCAGAGTAATTTTCTTCAAAATTAGCTCTCTGTCCCATGGCTCCATTCCCTATACTAAAAATACTTTCAGAGGAGGTTACATTTTCAGTATCAAAGCCCTCTTCTATGATATTCCATTCGTTTGGAACTATATAATTCTTATTCATTGTTACTCTTTATTAATTTAATATGGATTCTACAAAATTGACCGTCAGGTCTTTAGTAGAATGAAATAGATGATCTGTTCCGGGTAGGTTTTCTTTTTCACCTATCCCTATACTGACCATATCCACTGAATTTGCGGCTTGAATTCCCGCTAATGAGTCTTCTACCACAAAACAATCTTTAGGTTGAACGTTTAGTTTTTTGGCCGCCAATAGAAAAACTTCGGGATCTGGTTTTGCGTTAGACACGTCATTTCCATCCACAATGGCGTCAAAAAGATCAAAAAGCGCCAAACTCTTGAGAATAGGAATGGCATTTTTACTTGCAGAGCCAAGGGCGATCGGAATATTTTTTTCTTTCAAAAAAAGAATTAGCTCTTTTATTCCTGGGAGAATTTCACTTTCGTCGATATCAGAAACATAGGCCAAATATCTTTCATTCTTTTCGAACATAAGCGCTTCTTTTTTTGCTTGATCAAGCGATACACCACCGATGTTCAGCAGAATTTCTAAAGACTTTACTCGACTCACACCTTTCAACAGCTCATTTTGTTCTTCGGTAAAATCAAATCCTAATTCGTTGGCCAGTTGTTTCCAAGCTAAATAATGAAATTTAGCTGTATCGACAATCACCCCATCAAGATCGAAAATAAATGCATTTTTACTCATGATAATTTATTCTTTGATCAATTCAACTTCATCATCGACATCCTTTACCTTGAATACCAGTGCTGCCGCTAAAAGAAAAGACAAACCACTTATCATTAAGGCATACACCGCATTACCTCCATATAGATGTTTGACCATTGGTCCGCCTATAATGGCGTTAATGATTTGTGGTAGCACAATAAAAAAGTTAAAAATTCCCATATATACACCCATTTTTCTCGGTGGAATTGACCCCGCTAGAATCGCATAAGGCATGGCTAAAATACTGGCCCAGGCAATTCCGATACCAATCATAGAGAGTATTAACCAATTTTCATTAGGCACGAAATAGATGGATAATAGTCCGAGGCCTCCAATGATCAATGATATGGCATGCGTCTTTTTACGTCCAATTTTTTTGGCAATCGCGGGTAAAAAGAAGGCGTATACGGCTGATACAGCATTATAGATTCCAAATAATACGCCAACCCAATCACCGGCATTTTGATAAGATTCACTACTGCTATCATCTAAAGGTAGACCATAGATGTGATGAGCGATGGCAGGCACACTGAATACCCACATACCAAATAATCCAAACCATGAAAAGAATTGAACCCAGCTCAATTGTCGCATGGTTGTTGGCATTTGCTTAAAATCCGTAAAAATGTTGAGTAAGCTGGATTCTTTTCCGGTCTCTTCTTCTTTACCGTTAAAGGCCTCCATTTCTTCAGGAGAATACTCTTTGGTGTTGAATACGGTAATTAAGATACTAATGATCAATACAGAAGCACCAATGATAAATGACCATAATAAGTTTAAAGGAACTTCACCTTTTGCCGAAACATTCGAAATACCAAACCAATTCGTTAATGCATAGGGCAACCAAGAACCGATAACTGCGCCAATACCAATGAGAACGGTTTGAATACTAAAGCCCAGCGTTCTTTGATCACTCGGTAAAACATCTGCAACCAGAGCTCTAAATGGCTCCATGGCAATGTTAAAAGAAGCATCCATGATCATCAACATCCCGGCGCCAATCCATAAAGCAGGTAAAAATGCGGTGAACATGCTCGCATTGGGCATGAGCACCAAACCGATCGAAGCAAGAATTGCCCCGACTAAAAAATAAGGTCTTCTTCTGCCTAATCTGGTCCAGGTTTTATCGCTGTAATGTCCGATAATAGGTTGAACAATCAAGCCGGTTAAAGGCGCTACAATCCAAAACCATGAAAGTTCATGTACATCTGCTCCGAAGATCTGAAGCACTCTACTCGCATTCGCATTTTGCAGGGCAAAACCCATTTGAATGCCCAGAAACCCAAAACTGAGGTTCCAAATTTCTAAAAAACTAAGTTTTCTTTTTTCCACAAGTTCTTTATTTACAAAGTACTGATACCCAAGTACAATTTGTTACATGTATTGCGCTCAAAGCGCTTTCTTGTGAAATTTTAAAAAAGGCAAGTGTGCAAATGTATAAAAAAAATAAAAATAATTACTCTTTGATCGTCGATTTTCTCAAAATCAGGTCTGTACTGATTTTTTCAAAAAGATGGTCATAGGGTTCTTCCTGATGCTCGATCTCGTCTAATAAAAGTTCAAAAGATCTCAATCCCATTCTAAAACCGTGTTGGGCTACCGTAGACAGAGGAGGGTTTGTAAATTCTGAAATAAAGCCATCGGTAAAGCCAATAATAGCCAGTTTATCCGGTACCATCCAACCCAGTTTCTGTGCAATTTTCATTGAAGTGGCCGCATAAATTTCATTGACCGCAAAAATCCCGTCTGGCGGCTCCTTAAATGTAAAAAGTTTAGCGATTTGTTCAGTCATATCGTTTTGATCATTGATATTGACAATTAGATCCTTACGAATAGGTAGATCATGTTCAGTGAGTGCTTTTACATAACCCCGTGTCCTAAGTGAACCAACGGTTAAAAAATCTTCTGTGGTGACAATGGCAATTCTTTTACAACCTATATCGATTAAATGTTTTGTGGCTAAATAACCCCCACCTTCGTCATCAACAATGACTTTACTACATTTTACTTCATCAATGGTTCTGTCGAACATGACCAGCGGCATCCCATTTGCAATGAGGGCCTCGAAATGTTTGAATTCATTCTTTTTGAGCGTTTCTTTTGAAGGAGAGACTATGATACCGTCAACAATGCCGTTTGCAAGCATTTCTATGTTCAATAATTCCTTTTCAAAAGATTCATTAGATACACAGATCATCACATTATACCCTTTTTCATTGGCTATATGTTCTATGCCACTGATGACAGTAGTAAAAAAATGATGTACAATTTCAGGGATGATAATACCTATTGTTTTCGTCTTTTGGCTTCTTAGATTTAAGGCAAGACTGTTGGGTTTATAGTGATAATAATTGGCAAAAGCCTGAATTTTTTCGCGCAGGTCTTCACTGATCTCATGGCTGTTTTTCAAAGCTTTGGAAACAGTAGAAATCGAGACGTCAAACTCCTTGGCAATTTTCTTTAAAGTGATCTTCGATTTCATTGGTTAAATATATGGAATATCTCACTAAAAAGTAATATTTTGATGACTTTGGACCTCAAAAAAGCAAAGTTAAAATTTATAAAATCGATAATTTAACCCTTCAAAATTGTAAAATATTGAATTGCAGGTCAAAAAAATACGATTTACGCAAACGTTAGAGTTGTAAAACTTATCAACACGCAAACGTTTTCGTGAATTTAACACTGATTTATATCAATGTTAAATGCATGTTAAATATGTAAATTCACCCCACGAAATTTTAAAGAAAGGCAAGTTTTTTTAAAATAATTAGTGCTAAAAATTAATATAATTTATGAAACAATTTAGACAATTAATCCTCAGTTTGGTGTTGTTGTTTCCCCTAATTATGTCTGCACAAGATGTGATTAGTGGTAAAGTAACAGACCGACTTACAGGATCCGAACTACCCGGTGTAACTGTTTTAGTGAAAGGAACAAGTACGGGTACTGCCACAGATTTTGACGGTAATTTTGAGTTATCTGTAGATAACCCTAATGCTGTGATTGTATTTTCTTATGTAGGATACAATAATGTGGAAATGGCAGCTTCTCAAAACATGAATGTGTTGATGGATGAATCTGCTGAGAGTTTAGAAGAGGTGATTTTGATCGGTTATGGTCAAACCACCAAGAAAGACGCAACAGGTGCTGTTGAACGTGTATCTTCTGAAGAATTTAACCCTGGAGCCATTGCGTCGCCAGAACAATTGATCACAGGTAAATCAGCGGGTGTGAACGTAGTTCCGCCAAGTGGTAGACCAGGTGAAGGTGGTACGATTAAAATAAGGGGTGGAGTTTCTTCATTGAGCGCAAGCAACAGTCCTTTGATCGTTATAGACGGTGTGCCAGTAGACCAGGATGGACCGGCACTCAATACGATCAACCCGAATGATATTGAAAGCTTTAACATTTTAAAAGATGCCTCTGCCACAGCGATCTACGGTTCGAGAGCGAGTAACGGGGTAATCCTTATTACGACGAAGTCAGGAAAGATGCATCAAGATTTTAATATCAGTCTGGATAGTAAGTTTTCTTGGGGTCAAGCTGAAAATAAGGTAGACCTGCTCAATAAGGATGAATTCATCAATGCGATCAACGGGCTCAATGTTCCTGAAGCGGCTGCTTTATTGACAGATGACGAAACGGATTGGCAAGATCAAATCTATCAAGTTGCCTTTGGTACAGATAATAACTTATCGTTTTCAGAAGGTTTTGAAAATAGTTCTTATAGAATTTCGATGGGATACTTTTTACAAGAGGGGATCTTGAAAACTTCAGAGTACAACAGAAAAACAGCAGCTTTAAACTTCCGTCAAAACCTTTTTGATAACAGTTTGAAGATGGATTTTAATATCCGCGGTTCATTCGCGCAGGATGAGTTCGCCAATGAAGGAGCTATTGGAAGTTCTGTATCTATGGATCCTACCAAACCTGTTTTTAGCGGGAATGATAATTACGGTGGCTACTGGGAATGGCTCAATGCCAACGGATCACCCAATAATCTTTCTCCAAGAAACCCATTAGGACTTTTAAAGCAATTTTCAAGTCATGCAGGAACAGATCGTTTTATTGGAAACGCTAAGTTCGATTATTCTCTTTGGTTTCTTGAAGGGTTGAGTATCGTGGCGAATTTTGGTTTTGACTACTCAGAAGTAGATGGATACAACCGGACTTTGGCATCATCTGCGAGTGGCTTTTATAATGGAGGAACAAAAGGTGTATATGATAATTTGAGAAAAAACACACTTGCTGACGTTTATTTAAATTATGTGCAAACATTTAATGACGTTCATAGATTTGACATCATGTTAGGGCAGTCTTTTCAAGATTTTTATCGTCAAGAAAGTAGCTTTAGCGAAGATGGAGATGGTACTGTCAGAGAATTTGATTATGCTTCGACAAACTCATTATTAGGATATATTGCACGTCTCAATTACGGTTACGACAACCGATACCTATTTACGTTTACTTACAGACGCGATGGTTCTTCTAGATTTGCTCCTGAAAACAGATGGGGTAATTTCTATTCCGGTGCCTTAGCTTGGAATATTGCTGAAGAGGCCTTCTTGGAAAATTCAGAAACGATTTCTACCTTAAAATTGCGTTTAGGCTATGGTGAAACCGGTCAGCAAGAAATAGGTAGTGACTTTGGTTATCTACCGGTATATCTTGAAGGACGAGAAAATGTAAGGTATCCTTTTGGAGATCGTTACATCAACACTTTGAGACCTGCCGGATATGATGCAGGAATCAAATGGGAAGAAACCGCTACTTATAATATTGGTTTGGATTATGGTTTCTTTATGGACAGAGTTACGGGTTCTATAGAGTATTTCAAATCAGAATCAACAGATATATTAAATACGGTTGCTCCTCCTGCAGGTTCGAACCTCTCAAATAGTTTGTATACCAACATTGGTGATTTGGACAAACAAGGGGTTGAATTTACTTTAAATGGAGACGTTGTTCAAAGTGAGCACTTTACTTGGAACTTAATGTTCAATGCCACTTGGTTAGAAAATGAAATTGTAAAGTTGAACGCAGTTGACGATCCTACATCACCTGGTTTGGCAACAGGTGGAATTAGTGGAGGTGTTGGTAATACCATTCAAACCCATAAAGTAGGTTATCCGCAAAGTTCATTCTTGGTATACCAACAAGTGTATGATAATAACGGAGATCCAATTGAAGGAGTATATGTAGATACCAATGAGGACGGTGCCATCACTGATGCAGATAAAAGGATATTTAACAGTCCAAACCCTGATTGGTTATTGGGTCTGTCATCTTATATGACTTACAGAAATTTTGACTTGAATTTTACTATGAGAGCTAGTTTAGGTAATTACGCCTATAATAACGTGGCTTCTGCAAATGGAAATCAAGACAACCTGTATGATTTAGGAACTATACGAAATGCACATGCTTCTATCTTAGATACTAATTTTAGAAATCCACAGTATTGGTCAGATTATTATGTGCAAGATGCATCGTTTTTAAGAATGGATAATATTACCTTGGGATATAACTTCTCAAATCTTAAAAACGGCGACGTTAGATTGAGACTTTACTCAACGCTTCAAAACGTATTCACCATTACGGAATACGATGGCCTAGATCCGGAGATTAATGGAGGGATAGACAACAATTTCTATCCTCGTCCGCAAACTTTGTTGTTCGGATTTAATGTTAACTTTTAAAAAATACATTGATAATGAAAGTATTTATAAACAAATCAAAAATTAGCTTGAGCGTTATCATTGTGATGTTCATGCTTGTTTTCACTTCTTGTGAGAGTGAATTAGACAAAGAGCCGATCACAGAATTGACGGAGGCACAGGTATTTAGTGACCCTGAGTCTTATGAACAATTTTTGGCTAGAGTATATGCCGGTCTGGCCGTAAGTGGTCAGCAAGGTCCTGCGGGACAACCCGATATTCAGGGAATTGATGAAGGATTTTCAAATTATATCCGTCAGTTCTGGAAACATCAGGAATTAACTACTGATGAGGCGATCATTGCTTGGAAAGATGGTACCATTCACGATTTACACAATCAGGTTTGGACTCCTTCCAATGAATTCGTCAGAGCGATGTATGACCGTATTTATTTTCAGGTAGGTATTACCAATCAGTTTTTGAGAGAAACCACAACTGAAAAGTTAGATGGTAGAGGAGTTGATGCGACTTTAAAAGGAGAAATTGAAGTGTATAGGGCTGAAGCGAGATTTATGAGAGCGTTGAGCTATTGGCATGCTTTAGACTTTTATGGTAATGTACCTTTTGTAACGGAAGATGATATTGTTGGAAATTTCTTTCCAGAACAAATTTCAAGAGCAGATCTGTTTAATTTTATCGAGTCAGAATTATTGGCAATTGAAGGTACTTTAAAAGGTGCTCGTCAAAATGATTTGGGTCGCGCAGATAAAGGAGCTGCCTGGATGTTATTGGCCAAGTTATATTTGAATGCTGAAGTGTACACCGGTAGCGGAAGATATACTGAAGCCTTGACTTATGTCAATAAAGTGATCAATGAAGGAGGCTATAGTTTAGTAGATGATTATCAAAAACTATTCTTAGCCGACAACGATAGAAATGGTGCTCAAAACGAAACCATTTTTACCGTGAGATTTGACGGTGTAAGTACATTGGGATACGGTGGAACTACTTTCTTGACCCATGCCGCAGTAGGTGGTGATATGGTCGCTGCAGAATTTGGAATAAATGGTGGATGGGCAGGTCTTAGAACTACCAAGAATTTAGTTCAAAAATTTGATGCAAAGCCTGACCTTGCCGCATTGAATACTGCTTTAGGAGCTGCAACAGATTGGGGATTGGTAGGAAGTGCCACCACGAATGGCTGGGATGGCCCGGATATGGAAATGAGATCTACAGGTACCAATACTTATGCGCTTTATGCCGACTTAAAAGCGGGTGAAATCAAATTTAGATTTAACGAGGACTGGGGTAACAACTACGGTGGGACTAATGGTAATTTAGAAGCCGGAGGAGCGAACATCGCGGTCCCATCTGAAGGGATTTATTTTGTGACCATGGACCTAAACACCAATAAATATGCGCTCACTTTCTCAGGTGACAGCCGAAATATGTTCTTTAGTGAAGGACAAACTTTGGAAATAGAAGATCCATTTAACTTTAATGATGGTTATGCCATTGCGAAATACAGAAATGTGGATGTGAATGGAAATAGAGGAAATGATAGTGCAGGTGAATTTGTCGATATTGACTTTCCTATGTTTAGGTTGGGTGATGCTTATTTGATGTACGCAGAAGCCTTCTTAAAAGGTGGAGGAGGAGATGCCAACACGGCGGTCAGTTATATCAACGCTTTAAGGGAAAGAGCTTATGGCAGTGGAAGTGGAAATATTTCTTCGGGTAATTTAACTTTGAATTTTATTTTAGATGAAAGATCGAGAGAATTATTCTGGGAAGGACATAGAAGAACCGATTTGATTCGTTTTGGTCAGTTCTCTACGCAAGGTATCTGGCCTTGGAAAGGTGGTGTAATGGAAGGTAGAACAACTGAATCTTTCAGAGATATTTATCCAATTCCGTCATCCGATTTGATCGCGAATCCAACTTTGGTTCAAAATCCTGGATATTAATTTTAAAAAGTAAAAATCATGAAAGTATTTATAAATAAAATTTTGATCCTGCTGGCTGTTACCTTAATTGCCGGTTCTTGTTCGGAAGATGATCAGATCGTACTCAATCCAAATGCAAGTACTACCTCTTCTCTTTCAACAAGTGACGTAGTATTGGAGAAGGACAATGCAGGAATGGACGTGTTAACAGTGACATGGACCGAACCAGATTTCGGTTATGCCGCTGCAGCTAATTATAAGGTCTATTTTGATCGTGCAGGAGGAGACTTTAGCAATGCTGAATCAGCGAATGGAGGGACTTCATTTTCTAAGACATTCAAAAATGAAGAATTGAATAAGATCTTATTAAATCTTGAACTTGAACCCGGGCAGGCAACTGAAATTGAGGTTATGGTGAAAGCGATCTTAAATGATAGAACAGGCTATGCCATTAATTCTAATGTGAATGAACTCACTGCAACAGCTTATGCGGATGTATTAGACCTTTCTACTCCATGGGGTATTGTAGGTTCTGCCTATAATGACTGGGGCGGTGCAGGACCAGATGCTCCTTTCTATAAAACTGATGAGGCGGGTGTTTATGTAGCCTATGTAACTTTATTGGATGGTGAGTGGAAGATCAGAAAAGACAATGCATGGGATGTAAATTATGGAGATGACGGAGCAGATGGTACTTTAGAACCCGGAGGTGCGAATATTGTAGCTACGGCAGGAACCTATAAGGTTACTTTCAATGAAAATGCACTGACATACACCGTTGAAGAGTACACATGGGGTCTGGTAGGTAGCGCAACAACCAATGGTTGGGACGGTCCGGATATGCCTATGATGTACGATTCTTTCTCAGATACATGGAAAGCAGTAGTTACATTAGCTGATGGCGAAATGAAATTCAGATTTAACAATGACTGGGGAACCAATTATGGTGATGACGGGGCTGATGGAACTTTGGATCCAGGAGGAGCCAATATTGCCGTGAGCAAAGGAAATTACCTGGTCACCATGGATTTGAATAATCTCACATACACCATTGAAGAAACTGATATCTGGGGTGTAGTTGGATCAGGTTGGAATGCCTGGGGCGACGGAGGTCCTGATTTTCCATTTACTCCTGACTTTGGTCAAGAAGGTGTATATTATATCAATTCTATAACACTCTTAACAGGTGAAATTAAGTTTAGAGCGAATAGCGATTGGGGTAGAAACTACGGAGATGACGGTTTGGATGGTGTGTTAGACGACGGCGGAGCGAATATACCGAGTACTGCAGGTACGTATAGCATTATCATGGATCTTTCTAATCCGGATAATCCTACGTATAGCATTACAGCTAAATAATTCTTTTTAATTGAGTAAAAAAGGCTGTAATTTTACAGCCTTTTTTTTTACTAATACAGTTTGAAATATGAAAAAACTTTTACTTTTATTTTTCCTTATTTCTGGGACTAGTGTTTTTGCACAGGTGCAAAATGTGACTTTCAAAGTTGAACCAGATCCTTTTAACGAAGATGAACAGATCACGATTACCGTATCTAATGTCAATCCCTCTTTATGGGGTGTAACAGACATTTATCTTTGGGCCTGGTCGAGAAAGCCCTCTGATGCAACGGATGTCAATTCACCTACAAACGGCACCTGGGAAAATTCAAATGAGGCGCAAAAGTTGACCAATAATGGAAACGGAACCTATTCTATCAGTTTTGTTCCCGCCACCCTTTACGGCAGAACCGGATTGGAAACGATCGGATTTTTGGTCAAAGCAAAAAATGGGACCGGAGATAAAAAATCTCAGGATTATATCGCACAGGTCGGTTCCGTAGAAGTTCCTCCCGTAACAGAAGCACCTCTGCCTGCCGGTTTAGTGGATGGGGCCAATGTCAATCCCAATGATCCTACAAAAGTTACTTTTGTGCTTTTTGCACCAGAAAAAGAGTTCGTTTACCTTTTGGGGGATTTTAATAATTGGGAGAAAACAGCAAGTTATTTATTAAAAAAAGATAGCAGTAAAGATCGTTTTTGGGTTGAAGTAACAGGATTAACTGCCAGGACCAATATCCGTTACCAATATTTGGTGGACGGATTTATCAAGGTAGCTGATCCGTACTCGACAACCATCCTCGACGAAGCCAATGATAAATTTATAGATGCGGTTACCTATCCGAATTTACCGGCCTATCCAACAGGGAAAACAACACATGCGGTCAGCCTGTTGAGAACAGGAGATTCGTCTTATAACTGGCAGGTCCAGAATTTTAATAAACCGGCAAAGACCGATTTGGTGATCTATGAATTATTGCTGAGAGATTTCGATGTATTGCACAGTTTTGACGCGTTGAAGGCAAGATTGGATTACCTGAGTGATCTAGGTATCAATGCCATAGAATTGATGCCTGTAAGTGAATTCGACGGCAATGAATCCTGGGGGTATAACCCTGCATTTCATATGGCTCTGGACAAATATTACGGTACACCTAATGCGTTTAAACAATTGATCGACGAATGTCATAAAAGGGGTATGGCAGTCATTTTAGACGTGGTATACAACCATGCAACTGGACAACATCCTTATTACCGTATGTGGAATACCAGTAATGGTGGGTATACGGGTGAAGCCTCAGCCGATAGTCCTTTCTTTAATCCTACTGCGACCCACAGCTATAGTGTGTTTAATGATTTCAACCACAGTAAACAGGCTACTCAGGATTATGTAAAGCGCACCTCGCAATATTGGATCGAGGAATACAAAATTGATGGTTTTAGGTGGGATTTAACCAAAGGATTTACTCAAAATTGCAGTGCTTCGAACGAAACATGTACCAATGCCTTTCAGGCAGATCGCGTAGCCGTATTAAAAAAATATGCAGACTATCAATGGGAAATCGATCCGAATTTTTATGTAATCTTTGAACATTTGGGCACAAATCAGGAAGAGACCGAATGGGTAAATTACAGATTGAACGAAGGAAAGGGAATTATGGTTTGGAGTAACCTTAACGGCAATTACAACGAAGCTACCATGGGTTACCACGATGGGGGTAAATCTAATTTTTCCTGGATTTCTTATTTGAATAGAGGTTGGACTGTTCCGGCAAATATAGCCTATATGGAAAGCCATGATGAAGAGCGATTGATGTTCAAGAATATTAGTTTTGGAAATTCAAGTGGCAGTTATAGTGTAAAAGAATTAAATACGGCCTTGAAAAGAAATGAAATGGCAGGGGCTTTCTACTTTACAGTTCCCGGTCCGAAAATGATCTGGCAGTTTGGAGAACTGGGGTATGATTTCAGTATCAACAGATGCCCGGACGGAACCATTAACAATAATTGTCGAGTGAGCAACAAACCCATTAAATGGGAATACTTTAATGAACCCAACAGGAAAGCCTTGTATGACGCCTGGACTAAAATGTTGAAGATGAAAGATCAGCTCAGTATCTTCCAAACTGATGATTTTACGATGGATGTAGCTGCAACGACGGGTTTGAAAAAAATTCAGCTGAGAGATAAAAGTCAGAACCCGGATGTAGAATATATTACCATTCTTGGGAATTTCGGAGTAACTACCCAAAGTATTACCCCGAACTTTCAAAAAACAGGGACCTGGTATGATTTGATGACGGAAACTTCAATCAATGTTTCCAATGTTTCGGCGCCGATTAGTTTAGCTCCTGGCGAATATAAAATTTATGGAAGCAGTCAAGTAACCCTGTCTTCAGATATCTTTGTGAATGAGCAATTTTCAACCTTATTTCCAAATCCGTCAACAGGATATTTCAGAGTGGGGAATGAGGTCGATAAAGTGGAGATTTACGATGTGCTAGGAAGAAAAGTAAAGTCCTTTAAAGGAGATTTTAATGCAGACCACAGATTTGATACCAGTGAGTTAAAACCGGCTCTGTACTGGTTAAAAATTTATAAGGACCAAGCCAGTGAAAGCAGGCAGTTGATCGTTCAATAACTATAGGCCCTTTGATAAGTTTTTTCAAAGGGCTTTTTTGATGATTGCCCAAAATTACATAAGCTCTAGGAAGTTTTCATCGATGGGTTTCATTGACGTGGCATACCTACTCTTCACTTTTCGTGTAACTCAATTGGTTTTTTCCACGGTTTTATGGAGACGGCTTAAGGGTATGATACAATCCGAATATTGATAAAGACCCTGTTTCAGGTATGTCATTGCTATGAAAGGACATGTAAATTGCTCGATGAAATGACTATTGGTGCACTTTCAGTGCAATCTCCGTGCACTCTCAGTGTGCTCTCAGTGCGCTTTCAGTGCACTCTCATCAGTATTGTGGGAATCTTATATAGTTATTTACCCAAGTTGAGCACATGGAGGTCTATGAGGTTCAATGTTTATCTATCCTATGATAGGCAAAAAAAAGACTGCCTAATCAGACAGTCTTTTATTGGGTGCTTAAATCATTTTTAAGTTAATGATCTCTTGTTGTGTGAGCGGTCGCCAGACACCTCTGGCAAGGTTTTTCTTGGTCAAACCGGCGAAATAGACCCGGTCAAGTTTGGTGACCACATAACCAAAATGTTCAAATATCTTTCTGACGATCCTGTTTCTTCCCGAGTGAATTTCTATGCCCACTTCATCATGTGATTTTCCTTCTATATAGGAAATGTTGTCTACAAACACCATTTTACCCTCTAAGACAAAATTTGCGGCAATTTTTTGAAGATCGCTCAAGGCTAATTTTTTGTCAAGCGATACATGATAGATCTTCTTTACTTCAAATTTTGGATGTGTCAGTTTTTTAGCCAATTCTCCATCATTGGTAAAAAGTAAAAGCCCCGTTGTATTTTTATCGAGTCTTCCAACAGGATAAATTCTTTCTTTCGCTGCTGTAGCTACCAGATCCATGACCGTTTTTCTTCCCTTTTCATCGTCCATAGTGGTAATGAAATTCTTAGGCTTGTTCAACAGAATGTATCTTTTAGTTTCTTGTGAAATGACGGAATCATCGAACCTAACCTCATCGCCCGGTTTCACTTGAAAGCCCATTTCAGTGACAATGTTGCCATTTACTTTCACATTCCCAGATTTTATGAATGTATCAGCTTCTCTTCTCGAGCAAATTCCTGAATTGGAAATATATTTATTTAACCTGATCGTGTCTTTTTCTACTTTTGGGGCAGTGGGTTTGCTTTCTGATTTTACCTTAAAGTTCTTGATCTTTTCAGGGTGTGGTCTGAAGTTTTTGTCTTTATTCACACCTGCCGGTCCTTTTCTTTCAGTGCGAGGTTTAAGGGTTCTTTCTCCTGTTTGCTCTTTTCTTTCCGGCCGTGGCTTAAGCGTTTTCTCCTTTTGAGCTGAGCTTGACCCTCCTCTCTCCGGAGCAGCGGATCTAGTATCTTTATTCTTTTTTGCAGCTAAATTTCTTTTGATGGGTGCTGGTCCCGATTTTTGTTGTCGTCCTCCCGACGATTTGTTGTCTGTTGCCATTGCATTTAAATTTTTGCAAAAGTACAAAAACAATTCTATCACAGCGTGTTATGGATAAATATTACAAAGGCTGAAGAATCTTTTGTAAGATGACGGATGTGTCTATGAGCACCAAACTCAACACCCCGATTACAATGATCAATTTGATCATATTATGTAAGATAAGATAATCTTTTTTTGAATTTGCTTTCCACAGAAGAAAGAGAAAAACGAGGAAGACAAGTCCCGTAAAATAAAAATAATACTTCATCAGGCCCATTTCAGGATATTTCCAAAGAAAATAAATAGGGTCTAGTGTAAAGATGACTAAAATAAATGTAAGGATCTTCGTAAATCTTTCTCCGTATTTAATGGGTATGGTAAGGTAATTCTGGGCAATATCCCCTTTGATATTCTCCAAATCTTTCATCAATTCTTTGATCATCAACACTAAAAATAAAAATAAGGCGTGCGTAAAAATGATGTAAGAGAAATTCTTGAAATAAATGAAAATGACGAAAAATGGCAGTAATGTTAACACAGAGGCCGAAATTAATCGGGTTAAGGGATATTTCTTGAATTTATGGGAATAGATCCAGATCAGAAAAATGTAGACGGCGAAAAATAGGGCGGCACGCCATGAAACAATGAAACCACATAGAACAGCGATAAAGTTAAGAAGAAAGTAGATGTTTAATTTGGTGTTTTGTCCCACGAAATTATCGATCTTAGATTTAATAGGTCGATTGATGGCATCTTTCTTAGCATCGTAAAAATTATTGATGATATATCCGGAAGCTATAGAACAAACCGTTGCCACTACGATAAGATATAAATCCAGATCGAGCAGGATGTCTTTTAGAGATTTTTCGGGAGCGAAGATGAAAATGGCGGCCAAATATTGGGCCATGATCATGATCAGAATATTATAGCCTCTGACCACAGAAAGAAGGCTTAAAAACTTAAAAAAGAAAGGATGTTTAACCGGTTTTTTAGGCGTATTTTCTTCGGCCATTTTTAATAGATCCATTTTTATAATGGATTGTTAAAAGCGATAAACTAATTCCAGTTTATGGTCTTTTAATATTTCTTTTGTTTTTTCGTAATCTTTAGTAAATCCGAGAATATAACCACCTCCACCGGAACCGCAAAGTTTCAAATAATAGTCGTTCGTTCTGATTCCCTCTTGCCAAATCTTATGAAAAGAATCTGGTATCATGGGTTTGAAATGTTTCAGCACAACTTTAGACAATTTTTTTACGTTTTTGAAGAGTGATTTGGCATCGCCATTGAGAAAATCGCGGATACAGACATCGGTGATCCTGGCAAAATCTTCATCGATCATTTTTCTAAATCCTTCATTTTTCATTTTGTTCATGAAGATGTTCACCATAGGTTGTGTCTCTCCAATAATTTGAGAATCTAACAAGAAAACCGCTCCTTTCCCTTCTTTTTGCGAGGGGATTCCGGTTGGCTCAATATGATCTTTAGAATTGATCAATATGGGCAGGCTCAAATAAGAATTTAAAGGATCTAATCCAGAACTTTTTCCATGAAAATGAGATTCCATCACCGAAAAAAATTCTTTCAATTTTAATAATTTATCTCTTGTTAAATTTTCGAGAACAGTAATCTTTTGGTCGGCATACTTGTCATAAATAGCCGCCACTAAGGCACCCGAACTTCCCACACCATATCCCTGAGGTATACTCGAATCAAAATACATTCCTCGTTCAATATCTTTTTCAAGCTCATCCAAACGCAGGGAAAGGCCTTCGTGATTCAAGTTTTTTAAATAGTTTAAGTAACTTTTTAGTTTTTGATTTGAACTCTTTGCTAATTCTGTTGGTTGTTCACTCATCTTCAAAGCTCCTTGATAAGAATTATACGGAATCGCTAATCCTTTTGAGTCCTTGATGATGCCATACTCTCCAAACAGAAGAATTTTCGCGTAAAAAAGAGGTCCTCTCATAACAATTGAAAATTAAGCATTTAAGATTTACAAATATACAAATTACTACAATTGAGTCAACAAAGCTATATTTTGAGTGAAAAGATAAGAAATTATAAGGCTACCTGAACAGCTCCCATTCCCGATTGGTCCTGTATAACGTGATTATTCTGACAATATTTTACCAGTTCACTTTGAATAAAATGGTCTACCTCTTTTTTCCACTTTTTAGGATACAAGACATGCACATTGGCTCCCGCGTCTAAAGTAAAGCAAACCGGAGTACCGGTTTCCTTCCTGTAATTCCAAATTTTTTCGATCACTTTTAGGGTATTTGGTTTCATCAAAATGAAATAGGGATTTGAGGTCAGCATCATGGCATGTAAAGTAAGTGCCTCAGATTCTACGATAGAAATAAAAGTATCCAGATCGCCATTTTTCAAGGCACCAATCAAACGTGTGAGATTTTGATCTGCTTGTTCAAACCGCTGTTCGGCAAAAGGATGATCGATCATTAAATTATGCCCCACGGTGCTCGACACCACTTTTTCACCTTTGTCTATGAGGAGAATACTGTCTTGATAGTCATGAAAAACAGGATCGATCTTTTCCGAAAACTTTATTCCCAATAGATCCGATGAGCCATCCACCATCTGATGTTTTCCCCAGACTACCAGTTCCCCTTCTATACTTCTGCAAGCGCTACCAGAACCTAATCTTGCTAAAAAAGATGCTTTTTGTTTTAAAAAAGACACTGATATAGAAGGTTTTAATTCTTTTTCTAAACTCATAAAACAAAGTGCCAAAGCACTCATTCCACTGGCAGAAGAAGCGATACCGCTGCTATGTGGAAAAGAATTTTCAGTGATAATTTCTAAATTGTATTCCGATAAATAGGGTGAATAAACATTGATCCGTTCTAAAAATATAGCGATTTTGGGAACAAACGAATCCATTTTTAATCCTCCAAGCGTCACAGAAATTTCGCTTTTACCCGACTGTTTCTTTTTTTTAAAATGAACAGTTGTCTTTGTGTAAGATTCCGATAAAGTATAAGAAATCGATGCGTTCTTCGGGATCTGCGGATCTGTTTTACCCCAGTATTTTACCAAGGCAATATTGCTGGGACTTTTCCATGTAAAACTCGCTTTTTCGGGTAGGTCAATTATCGAATCGGCAAAAATAAAATCTTTGTTTTGCGCCATGTTTTTGGTTTGTGCAAAGATAAATTTTTTTACTTCTAGTTTTTTTAGTTTGTTTGTCCAATAATTTTAGTTCATGTCAAACCGAAAGATCAAGCTCATCTGGGATTTTCGTGGTCCAGATGCGGAGCAAATAGCTAAGCACCATTGTGTTCATTTAAAAGAATTTAGCGATCAATCTTCCCTGTCTTTTGAAGATATTCAATCCGAAGTCATGTCAGAATTTTATTGTACCGCCTCCCTAGTTGTCAATGAATCTGATATGATCGCTGTGAGGGATTTGCTCAAACCACATCGGGGCGAAGTAGCCAAACGAATGGATTGACAAAGGAATTGAAAAGCAGCTTTTTCTCTTTAAAATAAGCGAACGACTGTCTTGTATACTTCAAAAAAAACAGCTAATTTTCAAAAAAAATACTTCAACTTATGAAAAATTTATCGTCTGTATTTGTCGCAGTAATTTTATTCATATCAGTGAGCTGTGGCACCTCAAAAAAAGCGGCTGTAGTAGATCCTAATATAGGAAATTGGGATATCGCTGTAAAAGATACGCCGATGGGTACCATTAACGGGGTGATCAATATTGATAAAGTAGAAAATAATTACGTGGGTAAACTCACCACAGACTCAGGTACAATTGAACTTCAGAACATGCAGATCATATCAGGTAATTTGAGCGCTTATTTTGATTATGAAGGCTCTGAATTTAACCTGAGCGGATCTATAGCAGGAGATGAGTTTAAGGGAGAAGTAAGTGGAATGGGCTATACCTTTGATACTGCCGGAAAAAAGCAGATGACTACCGGAATGGCTAAATAAAATTTCTTTTTTCACAATCAGCAATCGCTCTTGCAGCGATATAAGCACCGGTCCAGGCATTTTGAAAGTTAAACCCTCCGGTGACGGCATCTATATTCAATGTTTCCCCGGCAAAATACAGGTTTGGATGAATTTTGCTTTCAAACTTTTTAAAGTCGATTTCTTTGAGATCTATTCCTCCTGCAGTGACGAATTCCTCCTTGAAAGTTGTTTTCCCGTCGACATAAAACACAGATCTGGTTAAGTGTTGCGCCAAGTTTTCCAGGTCTTTGTTGTTCACATCTGCCCAGCGGAATTCGCTGTTCATACCACTGACGGAAATAAAATTTTGCCAAAGTCTATTGGGAATCTGCTCAAAAACAGATTTCAGTCCAATTTGTCTTTTTGAAAAATCACGTTTACATTGAAGGAGCTCGTGAAAAACTTTTTCATAAGATTTGGATAGCCAATTTACGTGGACAGGTAATTGATAGTTTTTCTCTGCAAAATAATTAGCAGCAATAGCAGAAAGCTTTAAAATGGCAGGTCCGCTAAGTCCCCAATGAGTTATGAGCACTGGTCCTGAACTTTCCAGTTTTTCTTCAGGAATGGAAACAGTAGCTTTTGAAACAGAAACCCCGGGAAGATTCTCGATTAATGTTGCTTTTATTTTAAAAGTGAATAAAGAGGGAACCGGTTTTATAATATGATGCCCAAGTTGACTTAGCAGATCCCAAATTTTCGTATTCGAACCGGTGGCTATTAATAATTTGTCTGCAATAAAAAGTTCTTTGTCTGTTTTGACATGAAATGTTTCTCCAAAAGCTTCTATGGATGCCACCTTCGTATTTAATTTTACTTTTACACCAAGTCTTTTGGCGTGGTTTTCCAAACAATCTATAATGGTTTGAGAAGAGTTAGATACCGGGAAGACCCTTCCATCTTCCTCAATTTTTAATTCAACACCTCTGGTTTCAAACCATTCCATCGTATCACCGGTCATAAATTGATGAAAAGGACCCAATAGTTCTTTCTGTCCGCGGGGATAAAACTGGACTAATTCTTTAGGTTCGAAGCAAGCATGTGTAACATTACAGCGACCCCCTCCGGAAACCTTTACTTTTTCCAGCACACGACTTCCCTTTTCAAGAATAGTTACCTGCAGATACGGATTGAATTCAGCCATATTCACAGCGGCAAAAAACCCGGCAGCCCCACCGCCAATGATGATCACATTTGTCTTCATAAAACCATTTCTCGATAAGGAATGACTGTTTTAAAACCCTTTTTAACAAAATAATCCGGCGTATGTTCATTTCCCGTAGCTAAGATAAAATCGCCGCCCCAGGCACCTAAACTTTTTATTTGCCCGAAATAGTCTTTGAACAAGGTTTTCTGAATGGGTTCGATGTTGATGATGGAAGAAATGATCTTTTCGTGTTCTGCCATTAATGCATTGAAGCGGTTGAGCTCTTTACAGATCATCATTTCTTCGGTTATCAAATCAATTTCTAAAAAAACTTCTTTTGACAAATGAGGAATTGATTTGTATCTGGCTATACCTTCTCTGCTGTTTTGTTTTTGATTGAGAAAAACAAAATATAAATTTTCTTTAAACGGTGGATTAAATTTAGCTTCTTGTATTTGAGGATGACCCTGATCTAAGGAATAAAGAATAGGATGATCATTTTGAGCGCAGGCTATGTCATAACCACTACCACCCATCGAGCGTTGTAAGAGTTCAAAGGCGTCAATTTCTGCCCATGATGCAATATTGTTAATTAGGGTAGAAGAAGTTCCGAGCCCCCAGTTTCTGTCAAATTCTAATTTTGTTTCTACGCGATATCCCTGATCACCAGCCAGAAAAAGTGGATTTAACTTTTTTGCTTCTTTCAGGATTTCGATCAATCTCCACTCAATTTCAGTGGATTTTTGATCTTTTTGACCAGTCTGTAAGTCGGGATCCAGTTCAGTTTCGAACCAAAGCTCTCCATTATGATCAAAACTTTTCCAATATATCTTGTTGGAAACATTTTTTTCCACGCGAAGATCTTGTCCGTATTTTGTAGCTACAGCGAGAGCTTTTACACCATCAAGCACCAAATATTCTCCTGTGATCAATAATTTTCCATGACTGTAAAACTGAGACATGGTTTAATCTTTAAGATTTCTATTATAAATAGGGAGCAATAGAAAAGACAATCCGCCAAAAACTAAGACCATTAAGGTTTGTGCGGTCCACATGATCCATCCAAATGCCAAGGCAGGATTGAGTGGTACCTTATACAAAGTTAAAGCGCTGGCTACAAAGATAGGATAGGTCCCTAGTCCGCCATTGGTGAGTGCCATGCTGATTCCCCCGACCACAAATCCTACGATGATGGCGCCAAAAGGCAGATGTTGAGTTTCAGGAATGGCAAATGTGACCACGTAAAACATCAAAACATACATCAGCCAAATAAAAAGCGTATGAAAAATAAACGACCATTTGTTCTTCATTCTAAAGATACTGATCGCACCCAGTATGAGTCCGTGTAAAAATTTTTGGATCTTTTGGATTAAGGGATTAGAAGAATTCTTTATCAAACGATAAAAAATAAAACCTATGATTCCTATGCCTATTAAGATGTACCATTTCAAATGAGAACTTTCAGCCTCCTCCTTGAATAAATAAGCAGAGATCAGTTCGGTTTGCAATACAAAAGCCAATAAAGTAATTCCTAATAAGATGAGGACATCAGCTATTCTTTCCGAGACTATGGTGCCAAAAGCTTTTTCAAAAGGAATTTTTTCATATTTTGAAATAGTTGTAGCCCGGGCAATCTCCCCTGCTCGGGGCACCAACAAATTGACCAGGTAGGCTACTAATACTGCCATGACGCTATTGGCAAATTTTGGTTTATAGCCCAGCGGGGCCAGTAGAAACTGCCAGCGATAAGCTCTGGATAAATGACTTAATATACCAAAGACCAAGGAAAGAAAGATCCACCAATAATTGGCTGATTCAAAAGATGACTGTATAGCTTGTTTATCTTCCGGAGTTAATTTCGAAACAGAAAACCAGATCAAACCAATTCCTATCGCAACAGGCAATACAGTAAATATTGTTTTTTTGAGTTTTTTATTCAAGAATTAGTCTAAGGAATTGGTTAATTCATTCGGAAAAATAATGGTAGGCTTAAATTTTTTAGCATCTTCAAAAGGCATTGATGCATATGATATAATGATAATGATATCTCCTTTGGCCACTTTCCTTGCCGCAGGCCCGTTTAAAATGATTTCCCCCTTTTTGCGTTCTCCGGTAATGACATAAGTTACAAAACGCTCACCATTATTAATGTTGACGATATGGACCTTTTCACCTTCTATCAAGTTTGAAGCATCCATTAGATCTTCATCAATCGTAATACTTCCTATATAATTGAGTTCAGAACCGGTTATTGATACTCTGTGTATTTTCGATTTTACAACTTCAATATTCATTTTAAGTCAAAATTTGCTGCAAAGATAATCAATTTAGAGCGATGTTGTCTATGAGTCTAACGGTATCCGCGAACACGGCAATAAAGGCTCTATAAGTCTTATAGTCAATTTTATGATCAGTGGGTTGAAGTGTTTCAATATCTGCAATTTCAAAATATTCTAATTTGAGAACCTTATTATTCTTGAAAGTATCCTCAACTATTTTCCTGATAGCGGAAATCTCATTTTCAGGAAACATAGCTTGCGCAGTTTGCAAGGTTTTGTAAATTAAGGGGGCCTCCGCTCTTTGAATAGGAGACAGTCTTTGGTTACGAGAACTCATTGCCAATCCATCCTTTTCTCTTTCGATCGGACAATCTATAATTTCGATCGATAAGCCCTCGAGTTCGACCATTTTTTTGATGATCGTCAATTGTTGAAAATCTTTTTCTCCAAAATAAGCTTTCGTCGGTTCAACAATTTCGAAAAGGCGCTTTACCACGGTTCCAACACCATCGAAATGGCCTTTTCTAAAGGAGCCTTCCATGGTTTTGTCTAATCCGTTAAAATTAAATTCTTTTGAAATAACTGATTCAGGATAGATTTCTTCAACGCCGGGCACAAATACAAGATCACAATAGCCCTGCAATTTCTCTAGGTCTGAATTCAGGGTTTTGGGATATTTAATCAGATCCTCTTCTTTATCAAATTGAGTAGGATTCACAAAAATACTGGTCACATTGATGTCATTTTCCCGTTTCGCCCTTTTGATCAGAGAGATATGGCCGGCGTGCAGAGCACCCATCGTCGGAACAAAACCAATCGAATTATTCTGTTTAAAATTAGCTAAATAAGATTGTAGTTCTGAAACCGTGTAAAATACTTTCATGATCCTGTTAAATAATGTTAATGCGAGGATTACTCTTAAAAATGGCGCGAAATTTACATATATTTTCGTAATTTTGCCCCATTCCAAAAAGATCGATGAATGAAAGACAAGAGAATACTCTATGTTTCTTCTGAATTAATTCCTTATTTACCTAAAACCGAGGCTTCCAAAATGGCTTTTGAAGTGCCTAAAGCAATGCAAGAATTAGGGGCACAAATAAGGATGTTTATGCCCAGATTCGGCGTAATCAATGAGAGGAGACATCAGTTACATGAAGTGATAAGATTATCAGGGATGAATTTGATTATCAATGATATGGATATGCCTTTGATCATTAAGGTGGCCTCAATTCCAAGAGAGAGAATGCAGGTTTATTTCATTGATAATGACGAATATTTCAAAAGAAAGGCGGTCTATTTGAACGAGGACGATGAATTGTTCGCTGACAATGATGAAAGAGCCATTTTTTTTGCCAAAGGTATTGTGGAAACTGTTAAAAAGTTAAAATGGGCTCCGGACCTAGTACATGTATCCGGATGGTTAGCCTCATTGGTTCCGCTTTATATCAAAGAATTTTACAAAAACGATCCGCTTTTTGCAAACAGCAAGATCGTCACATCCGTGTATAATAAATCTTTTAAAGGAGGTTTAGACAAAGAAAAATTGATCGAAAAGATCAAATTTGATCAGTTAAGTGATGAAAAATTGCAAGAATTGGAAAGCATTAGTTCGGATGCGATGCTTAAAATAGCCATGGATAATTCTGACGCTGTAATTATTGGTAGTGAAACATTAAACGACGAATTACAAAAATATGTATCGAGTTTGAATGTGCCAATTTTAGACTTCCAAGCGCCTGAGCATATTTCTGAGGCATATTCAGGTTTTTATCTCAATACCCTTTTAAAATAATTACATTCAATTTCTCAACTTTTATGGTTAAAAATAAATTAGCTAGGTCTTTATTTTTTCTTGTTGTTGTGCTTGTTCTTATAGGTTTTACATCATGTGAAAAAGACATAGAAAATGTTGGTGTAGATTTGGTCAACAATGGGAGATTTCAAGTGGGAGATACTGTTTTTGAAGTAGTTGCTTATACCATCAATGTAGACTCTTCTCGTGTTGATAATAATGAGGTTTTAGGGCAGCCCGGCTATCTAATAGGAGTAAACAGCAATGCAAATTTTGGATATTTAGGTTCCAATTTTGCTTCACAATTAAGGCTTCCTGATTTGGGTGTAAATTTTGGGGACAACGCAATAATAGACATGGTAGTTCTCGATATTCCTTATTACTCAACAAGGGATACGATTCAATATGCCAAGGATCCGATTACAGGGGAAGAGATCAAAGATCCGGAGGGAAATCCGATCATTACTCCAAGTTTTTCTTTGGATTCGATCTATGGAAATGAAGATCTCGCCTACCAAATTAAAGTGAGTGAATTAGGAACTTTCTTGAATGTTTTGGATCCTGAAAACCCAACCCAGCCAAAGAAATATTATTCGAACAGAGATTATCAAACTTTGAGTGAGTTGTATTTTGGAGAATTCAAACCGAATAGAAACGATACAGTTCTTTATGTGGAACGCAGGTATTTGGATGGGGATCCTGATACGGTCAATGATATAGATACGATCAAAACGGAAACGGCGAATCCGTCAATAAAGTTTGAGTTGGATAAAGCATTCTTCAAGACCAGATTTGTGGATCAGCAAGATTCACCGTTTTTTGACAATTTCGAGAATTTCGTACGATATTTTAAAGGTATTTATATTGAATCTATCGGGCCTGACGGGAGTTTGATGAATTTACCTATTACCACAGGCGGGATGACGATCTATTATACTTTTGAGGAGACAAAAGATGAAGGGACAAACGAAGATCTCAATTATAATGGGGTTAACGGTGAAACAAATGTTCTGGTCAGAACAAAATCGAGTATGAAATTTGATATTGGGGGTGCCAGAACGGGTGTTTACAAAAGAGATTATGGCAGTTCACCGGCCGGTATGGCCATGGCAACACCAAATATGGAGGAAGGAGAATCAACTTTATACGTGCAGGGTGCAGCCGGTTCCGAAGCTGTTATACAATTGTTTACACCGGAAAGTTTGGAAGAACTTAGAAGTCAGGGATTATTGATCAATGAGGCGAACCTCACTTTTTATGTCGATGATTTGAAACAAAAAGGAAAACTGCCCTCTCGATTGTTCTTGTATAATTATTCGGACAATACTGTTTTAAGGGATTTGCGTTTAGATGGATTTGATGTTTTTGAAGGTACGCTCTCCTACGATTCAAATGGAGACCCTGAAAAGTACAAATTTAGGATTACGCGATTTGTAAGCAGAATTTTACGCGATACAGAATTTGCAGAATCCAAATTGGCCTTAAAGACCTACCATAGAACAGATGATCCTTTTACCAATTTGGATACAATTGTAGCAGATTATAGTTGGATCCCAAAGGGGGTAGCTCTTCGAGGAAACCTGCCAAAAGTGAGTGATAAAAGACTTAAGCTGGAAATATTTTACTCAAAATAGCGTTATCTTTACAACGTTTAACAAACTAAAATCTCAAAATTGTGTGTGGAATAACTGGCTATATTGGCTATAGAGAGGCCTATCCTATTATTATCAACGGACTTAAAAGATTAGAATACCGCGGTTACGATAGCGCAGGTGTTATGCTTTTTGACGGGAAAAAGATAAATGTAGCAAAAACAAAAGGAAAAGTTTCTGACCTGGAAGAAAGGGTTGCTGAGCAAATCATTGCGGAGGGGTCAATTGGAATAGGTCATACCCGATGGGCTACTCATGGGGTGCCAAATGATGTCAATTCACATCCACACTTATCTTCTTCAGGACAGTTAGTCATTGTTCATAATGGCATCATAGAGAATTACAGTTCTATTAAAGAAGAGCTTCAAACAAGGGGCTATGTTTTTCAAAGTGATACAGATACTGAAGTTTTGGTCAATCTCATCGAAGAGATCAAGAAGAAACACAAAGTAAAATTGGGACAGGCAGTTCAAATTGCTTTAAACCAAGTGGTTGGTGCCTATGCCATCGCTGTATTTGATAAGAACAAACCTGATGAAATGGTGGTAGCGAGGTTAGGAAGTCCAATTGCCATTGGGGTAGGTAAGAACTTCGAGGAATACTTTGTCGCCTCTGATGCTTCACCTTTTATAGAATATACGAAAGATGCTATTTATTTGGAAGATGAAGAAATGGCCATCATTAAAAAGGGTAGAAAAGTGCATGTGAGAAAGATCAAGGATGATTCCTATGTCGATCCCGAAATTCATGAATTAAAGCTCAATTTGGAGCAGATTGAAAAGGGAGGTTACGAGCATTTTATGTTAAAAGAAATTCATGAACAACCACGTGCTATTATCGATACTTTCAGAGGGCGATTGGTTCGTGCAGAGGGCATTATCAAAATGTCCGGTGTAGAGGACAATATGAAAAAGCTGCTCAATGCAGACAGAATTATTATTGCAGCCTGTGGTACTTCATGGCATGCCGGTTTAGTAGCCGAATATATTTTTGAAGAATTTGCCAGGATACCTGTTGAAGTGGAGTATGCTTCTGAGTTTAGGTATAGAAATCCTATTATTTCAGAAAAGGATGTGCTCATTGTCATTTCACAGTCGGGTGAAACTGCAGACACATTAGCGGCAATCAAGCTGGCCAAATCCAGGGGTGCTTTTGTTTTTGGTGTTTGCAATGTGGTGGGTTCGTCAATTGCAAGAGAAACTGATGCAGGAGCCTATACCCATGCCGGACCTGAAATAGGTGTAGCTTCTACCAAAGCATTCACAACACAAATTACTGTTTTGGCCTTAATGGCATTGCGCTTAGCGAGAGCCAAAGGGACCATGAGCAGTTCAAAATACCGATTATATCTTCAAGAGATCGAATTAATTCCTTCTAAAATAGAGCGGTTGTTACAGGTAGATGCTAAGGTGAAAGAAATAGCAGAAATCTATCAGCATGTGCCCAATTGTTTGTATCTCGGAAGAGGATTTAACTTCCCGGTTGCCTTAGAAGGAGCGTTAAAATTGAAAGAGATATCTTATATTCATGCAGAAGGTTATCCGGCTGCGGAAATGAAGCACGGGCCCATTGCTTTGATTGATGAAAATATGCCGGTGATCGTCATTGCCACTGATTCGGAACACTACGAAAAGATTGTCAGCAATATTCAGGAAATTAAATCGAGAAAAGGAAAGATCATTGCCATTGTTACAGAGGGAGATCAGGTAGTTAAAGAACTAGCCGACCACGTTATTGAAATACCTTATGTAGAGGAGGCCTTTTCACCTTTGTTGACAACCATCCCTCTACAATTGTTATCTTATCATATTGCCGTGCTGAGGGGTTGCAATGTAGATCAGCCAAGAAATTTGGCCAAATCCGTTACGGTGGAGTAATTCGCTTTTATTTTTGGGAGACTTTTAGTTATCTTTGTGAAAGACAGATATAAGTAACTAAAACCTTAAAATTATGAGTTATAAAAATTATAATGTTCACGGTAAATATGATGATCGTTTTGAAGAGTATCACGAAAACGGCAAATTATACCAACGAGGAACTTTCAAAAATGGCAAAAAGCACGGTGATTTTATCGAGTTTTTTGACAATGGCATCATGAGTCTCAAGTGTACCTTTGTAGACGGCGTCGAAGAAGGGCCTTTTGAGCAGTACAATGAAGATGGAACTTTAGAGTATAAAGGAGTCTTCAAAAATGGCGAAATTGTATAATTGAAAATTCAATAAAAAGAGCCCTGGCCTATAAGTCAGGGCTCTTTTTTAGATAAACGCTCTTATTTATTATTGAACTCGTTCATTGTTGCGTTTATCCCTGCAAGACCAAAAGAACGAATGGCCTCCTGTATTTTTTCAATTCTTTCGGGCAACTGTTTTTCCTCTTCCTCGGTCCATTCTCCCAGAACATAGTCGACTTGATTTCCTTTATGAAACTCATCTCCAATGCCAAAACGAAGCCGGTTATAATTGGTTGATTGCAAAATGTCTTGAATATTTTGTAATCCATTATGTCCTCCTGCACTTCCTTTTGTTTTGATCCTAATCGTCCCGAAAGGCAGATTCAGATCATCCGTTATGACAAAGATATTTTCCACTGGAATATTTTCCTTTTCCATCCAATACTTAACGGCTTTACCGCTAAGATTCATAAAAGTATTTGGTTTCAATAAGATAAAGGATCTGCCTTTTATTTTCAACTCGGTAAGATCTCCAAGCTTTTTAGTTTCAAATTTAAGATCGTTTTTAGCCATTAGGTTATCCAATACCTTAAAACCAATATTGTGTCTTGTGTTTTGGTAAGTTTCTCCTATATTTCCAAGACCTACAATTAAGAATTTTTTCATGATCCCTACTCTTTTCAAATGTCAAGATATAAAAAAAGCTTTTCGAATTCGAAAAGCTTTTTTATATATACTTAAAAAAGATTACTCATTTGTAGCTTCAGGTGCATCTGCAACTGCTTCAGCTTCTTCTTCCTCTTCTTCTTCATCAGCTACGACAACAGCACGAGACATTCTTACTTGCGCAATTACCGTGTTATCCGGATGTAAAATGGTGTATTTATCACTTTGTGCTGAAGTTACAAAGATCTTGTCGCCGATTTTTAAGGTAGAAATATCTACTGTAATAAAATCAGGAAGGTTGTCAGGTAGGGCCTTTACTTTTAAAGTTCTGTTAGGGAACCTCAAAACTCCACCATTTCTAACACCAGGAGAAACTCCTGCTAATCTTACAGGAATGTTCATCGTCACTTCTTTATCGCTGAATAACTGATAGAAGTCGACATGTAAAATTTTGTCAGAAACGGGATGAAACTGAATATCTTGTAAAACAGCTTGCAGTTTTTCACCACTTTCCAGTTCAATTAAGGCAGTGTAAACGTTTGGAGTGTACACCAAGTTCTTAAACTCGATTTCGTCTGCTGCAAAGTGCAATGGTTGTTCTCCTCCGTATAACACGCAAGGAACCTTTCCAGCATTACGTAAGGCTTTTGTCGAAGACTTGCCCACGCTTTCTCTTTTAGATCCTTTGATCGTAATTGATTTCATTGTGTAAAATTTATTTATATTAAAAATTGATCGCCGATGGATTTATTGTTTTGTACTCTATGCATCACATCCGCAAATAAAGGGGCGCAAGTTACAACTTTTATTTTAGAAGTAGAACGTTTTAAAGGAATAGAATCAGTTATTATAAGTTCCTCTAAATGAGACTGTTCTATTCTTTCTATCGCTTTTCCTGACAAAATTCCATGGGTTGCCAGTGCTCTAACGCTCTTTGCTCCGCGTTCCATCATCAATTCTGCAGCCTTTGTTAGTGTTCCGGCCGTGTCTACCATATCATCCACAATGATCACATTTCTTCCATTTACTTCGCCAATTAATTCCATGTGTTCTATCACATTCGCCTTTTTACGCTCTTTATAACATATCACCACTTCGCTATTCAAAAATTTAGAATAGGCATAGGCTCTTTTTGATCCTCCCATATCTGGTGATGCGATGGTGATATCGTCTAAATTGAGGTTTTTTACATAGGGAACTAATATGGTAGAGGCATAGAGATGGTCTACAGGCACTTCGAAAAAACCTTGAATTTGATCTGCGTGTAAGTCCATGGTAATGACGCGGGTCGCACCAGCACTTTGTAATAATTTGGCCACCATTTTTGCAGCGATAGGAACGCGAGGTTTATCTTTTCTGTCTTGACGAGCCCAGCCATAATAGGGCATTACAGCAGTAATGTGTCTGGCAGAGGCTCTCTTGGCAGCATCGATCATCAATAACAACTCCATTAAATTATCTGTTGGAGGAAAGGTTGAACCAATTAAAAAGATCCTCCTACCTCTTATGGACTCTTCGAAAGAAATTTGATATTCACCGTCGCTAAAGATGTTTTTTTGCATTTTACCCAGTTCAATGCCATAGGAATTTGCAATGTCTTGGGCTAGGATGATACTTTGAGAGCAAGCGAAAATTTTTGGATCAGGAAGTTTAAGTTTCATTATAAATAACTGATTATTAATATGTTGAATATAAAATTGAATGGGTTTCAAAATTACATAAAATATTTCATTATCCCGTGTGATTGAGCTTCTAAAAATTGAAAGTCAATCAGGGCCCTATTAAAACGGATGATTTTTCAAAAAGCGTTGATCGTCCTACGAGAAATTGATTCATTTTTATTTGCAAATAGCGATTTATTACTATATTTGCCCACGCAATTTTCGACCTTTAGCGATCCGTTTAATAGGAATGAAACTGCATAATGAAGATTCTTTGAAATAAATTGCCTTGGTGCCTGTCTACCGACAGGTAGAGCGGAATTGGTAGACCTGTCTGCCTGTCGGCAGACAGGCGCGCTGAAATTTTGAAGATATATAAAGTATATGCTATATCGAGTTTGACATATAATTATATTTATGTAGGTTTAACCAAGGATTTAGAGTTAAGATTACATAGACATAATGACGGTAGAGAAAGAACTACAAAATTTTATAGACCGTTTAAATTGATTTTTACAGAGTATTGCCTTACAAGGCCCGAAGTGAGAATAAGAGAAAAGTATTGGAAATCGGGAATAGGTAAACAGAAATTAAGAAAGATCAGAGATTCTTTGAAATAAGTTGCCTTGGTGGCGGAATTGGTAGACGCGCTGGATTCAAAATCCAGTGATAGCAATATCGTGTGGGTTCGATTCCCACCCAAGGTACCAAGCCTCAGCTTAATTTAAGTTGAGGCTTTTTTATTTATCCCGTTCTGCAATTCATCAAACATTACCTCTTATTTTTGCTTGTGCTATTTTCATACACTCTTCATACACTATCCATACTTTATCCATACTTTATCCTATACATGAACTACGGACCTCATTTTTGGGTTGACCCAAGTTAAAATAACTATACCGATTTTGGATCAAATCCTTTTAAACGGCAGCAGTACACGTATTAAAAAAACAGAAAATGTGATCCATTGACCTTATATGATCCACTTCAAAAAGGTTGATTGCAGTATTTTTTTTGATTTAAAGGTTGTGGCTATTAATATTTTTTTATCGCTTTTTAATTCTTACTTTTGACCCCACAAAAATTAATTATAACGAAATGGAATTTATTGTTAACTATTTGCCATTCTTTGGCATTTTGGCGTTACTATTTGTTTTTTTTAAGAATCAATGGGTTTCTAAACAAGCTGTCGGAAACGAAAAAATGTCGAACATTGCGAAACACATTGCCGATGGTGCAATGTCGTTTTTAAAAGCTGAGTATAAGATCTTGGCCATCTTTGTTATAGCGGTTGCTATTTTACTTTATTTTAAAGGTGCTTCAGAACCTGGTTCTAATGGTCTTGTTGCTTTTTCCTTTGTTGTTGGTGCTATATGTTCTGCTTTGGCAGGATTTATTGGTATGCGCGTGGCAACTAAGGCAAATGTTAGAACGACAAATGCTGCCAGAGAATCTTTAGGAAAGGCTTTGGAGGTTGCTTTTGCCGGAGGATCTGTCATGGGATTGGGTGTTGTTGGTCTCGGTGTATTAGGTTTGAGTTCTTTGTTCATGCTCTATCAAACCATGTGGCCGGGAGCAGAAAACCTTCCAATGGTACTTAATGTGTTGTCCGGATTTTCTTTAGGAGCTTCTTCAATTGCTTTATTTGCCCGTGTTGGTGGAGGTATTTATACCAAAGCGGCCGATGTAGGTGCTGACCTGGTTGGAAAAGTTGAAGCCGGTATTCCTGAAGATCACCCTTTAAACCCAGCTACTATTGCTGACAACGTTGGAGATAATGTAGGTGATGTTGCCGGTATGGGAGCGGATCTATTTGAATCCTATGTAGGTTCTATCATCGGAACCATGGTATTGGGTGCATTGATCATCACACCGGATTTTGGTGGATTAGGGGCTGTTTATTTGCCTTTGGTACTCGCAGCTGTAGGAATTGTGATGTCAATTATAGGAACATTTTTCGTACGAGTTAAAGAAGGTGGCAGTCCACATAAAGCTTTAAATTTAGGTGAGTTTGGATCAGGCTTATTTATGATCATCGCCTCTTATTTTATTATACAAGGAATGATTCCTGATAGTGTTGAAGGATTGCCTTTTGGCGCTAACGGAGTTTTCTTTGCTACATTAGCCGGTCTAATTGCCGGTTTCTTAGTGGGTAAAATAACAGAATACTATACGGGAACAGGAACTAAACCTGTTATTTCAATTGTAAAACAATCTGAAACAGGTTCAGCAACAAATATTATTGCCGGTTTAGGGGTAGGAATGATGTCTACGGCCATTCCAATTTTGTTAATTGCAACCGGAATTATTGTATCACATTATTTTGCTGGATTATATGGTATCGCGATTGCAGCTGTAGGAATGTTAGCCAATACAGGGATCCAGCTTGCCGTAGATGCTTACGGACCCATTTCTGATAATGCGGGTGGTATTGCCGAAATGGCTGAATTACCAAAAGAGGTTCGCGAAAGAACAGACCAGTTAGACGCAGTTGGGAATACAACAGCTGCTATTGGAAAAGGTTTTGCGATAGCTTCTGCTGCGCTTACTGCCTTAGCTCTTTTTGCTGCATTTATGAAAACGGCCAATGTTGAATCAATTGATGTATCTCGCCCTGATATCATGGCAGGCTTACTGATCGGAGGTATGCTTCCTTTTGTTTTCTCTGCTTTATCTATGAAAGCAGTGGGTCGTGCAGCGATGGCAATGATCGAAGAGGTTCGTCGTCAATTTAAGGATATTCCACAATTACACGCGGCCTTGGAGATCATGAGAAAATATGATTCTGATATGAGCAAAGCGACTGCTGAAGACAGAAAGGTCTTTGATGAGGCGGATGGCTATGCAGAATATGAAAAATGCGTAGAAATTTCTACCGAAGCCTCTATTCGAGAAATGGTATTACCGGGTCTTTTAGCTTTACTGGTTCCCGTAGCCGTTGGTTTTATCGGTGGAGCACAGATGTTAGGAGGATTGCTTGCCGGTGTGACTACTTCCGGAGTTTTGATGGCTATTTTTCAATCAAATGCGGGTGGTGCATGGGATAACGCCAAAAAAATGATAGAGGCAGACGGAAGAAAAGGAACTGCTGCCCATAAGGCTGCCGTGGTAGGGGATACCGTTGGAGATCCATTTAAAGATACTTCAGGTCCTTCGTTGAACATTTTATTAAAATTAATGTCGGTTGTAGCCTTGGTGATCGCACCAAGTATTGCTTTAGACGCGGATAAAATGGAAGCGCACAACGCAACGGCGATAGAATTACACGAAACTACTTCAGTACAAAAGAAAGTTGAAAAAGAGGTTCGCATAAGCACTGATGAGAACGGAGAAAAAGTTGCTGAGGTGAAAACAACGACTACCATTGACGGTAAAGAAGTTGTTGAGACCGAGACTTTAACAGGTGATGAGGTTGAAAAGTTAATGAAGGAGAAACAGGAATAAAATAATTTCAGTTTAATTGTTAAAAGCTCTCATTTTATGGGAGCTTTTTTTTTAGAATAAACCGTGAATTTGTGCATCGATCTTATCGATCACGTAACCTAAATCTTCTTTTTTATCGACAATATTGAGGTTGTCTACGTCTACGATCAATAAATTCCCTTTGGTATATTGAGAGATCCAGGCCTCGTATCGCTCATTTAATCTGCTCAAATAATCGATGCTGATTGAATTTTCATATTCTCTGCCTCTTCTGTGAATCTGGCCGACCAAAGTTGGGATGCTCGAACGAAGATAAATGAGCAGATCAGGAGGAGAAACCAATCTTTCCATCAACTCAAAAAGAGAGATATAGTTCTTGAAATCCCGGTTTGTCATTAAGCCCATCGAATGTAAATTGGGCGCAAAAATATGGGCATCTTCATAAATGGTTCTATCCTGAATCACGTTTTTACCACTTTCATGGATATCTAAAATTTGTCTGAACCGACTATTCAAAAAGAAGATCTGCAAATTAAAAGACCAACGCTCCATAGAACCGTAAAAATCATCCAGATAGGGATTTTCAGCTACTGATTCAAAATGCGGTTCCCATTTGTAATGTTTGGCCAATAATTCTGTGAGGGTAGTTTTACCTGCTCCTATATTTCCGGCGATGGCAACGTGCATAGATTTTATTTTACTGATGAATAGCTTAGCGAAAATAAAAAATAATAGCGACTAATACAGGTTTCATATTGCATTTTTATGGGCTCTGCTATCACAAAGACTTATTTTCCCTCAATTTGCTCTAATTTAAATTGCATTAATTGTTCTCCATCGAAAATCATCAAAGAATTTGTGGAAAAGTAAAAATCTTTTATGGTGACTTGTTTGTCCAGAAGAATGGCTTTGTCCTGCTCTTGTATCAAAAAAAGATCATTATTTTTCTTTATAACTCTTTCTTTAGCCCATATTGTGAGATCTGAAAATTCAGTTTTTGATTCAAATGACAAATAGCTACCATATTGGTTAAAGGCCAGGATCCCTTCTGCCCCGACAAGATAAACATATTGATTTGTACTCACTATTTCTGATGCGATAAAACCGGCATGATAGAAATACAGGGGTTGTGAAGTAATTCGGGTCTGATTTAACTGGTAATCGAATAGTTCGAGCATGTTATTTTCCGTGCTGTAAAGCCATAAATTATTTTCTGAAGCAAAACTCACCAAGGAATAATTCACACTCCCCAGTCCGATTGCAGCAAGATGAGGATTGAGGTTGTTATCCAAAATCACAACGGTATTAAAATCTTTGTAAAATAAGATGATCTTGAAAGGATTTGTGATGTCGACGGAACTAAGCCTGCCTAAATTTGGATTCTGGTAATTAAGATTTAGTTTTTCAGATTTTTTGAACAGGGTGTTATTCTTGACATAATACATATTTTCCAGGGGGTCTTTGCCAATAAAATAATCTGCATCAAGGGTTTGACTGTTCTCAAAGGTAGCTGTTATCTTTTGAGCGATCAAAACAGAGGTGAACAAGAAAAAGATAAGACTCCAGCGCATGGTATAAAAATAAAAAAGCTTGAGATAACTCAAGCTTTTTTATCGATGTTTGTTTAGATCAAATACCAAACTCTTTTTTTAGTCTTTCAACAAAGTCGAGTTTCTCCCAGGTGAACAGCTCAACTTCAACGGTTACGGGCTCAAAATATTGAGAAGTAAATGTTTTTGTCACTGTTCGCGTATCACGACCCATATGTCCGTAAGCCGCAGTTTCCGAATAGATGGGGTTTCGCAATTTTAACCGCTTTTCGATCGCCGCAGGTCGAAGGTCAAAAATTTGTTCGATCTTTTTAGAAATTTCTCCGTCGGTCAAATTAACCTTTGAGGTTCCATAGGTATTCACATTGACAGAAGTAGGTTTAACTACGCCTATGGCATACGAAATCTGAACCAAAACTTCATCGCAAATTCCGGCTGCTACCATATTTTTTGCGATATGTCGTGCCGCATAGGCCGCAGACCTGTCTACTTTGCTCGGATCTTTACCACTAAATGCGCCACCGCCGTGTGCTCCTTTTCCTCCATAGGTATCGACAATGATCTTTCTTCCTGTCAGACCTGTGTCGCCGTGTGGCCCTCCAATCACAAATTTTCCTGTGGGGTTGATATGATAGGTTATATCGCCTTTAAAAAGTTTTTGAATGTGTTCGGGCAATGTTGCTTTTACTCTTGGGATCAAAATGGTTTTGACATCGTGAGCAATTTTTTTCAGCATGGCTTCATCTTCGTCAAATTCATCGTGTTGGGTTGATAATACGATGGTATCAATTCTCAGAGGTACATTATCATCGGAATATTCAACCGTTACCTGACTTTTTGCATCGGGTCTGAGATAAGTAATTTCATCATTTTCTCTTCTCAAAGCGGCCAACTCGAACAATAGCTTATGACTCAGGTCCAGTGCGAGAGGCATATAATTTTCAGTTTCTTTGGTGGCATAACCGAACATCATTCCCTGGTCGCCGGCGCCCTGTTCTTCTTTTTTTCCTCGATCAACTCCACGGTTAATATCCTGTGATTGTTCATGGATCAGTGAAATAACACCGCAACTATCTCCCTCAAACTGATAGGCACCTTTGGTATAACCGATCTTATTGATCGTTTCTCTCGCTATTTTAGCTACATCGATATAGGTATTTGTATGTACCTCTCCGGCTAAAACCACCTGACCTGTGGTCACTAAGGTTTCACAAGCTACTTTGGCATCCGGATCAAAAGCTAAAAAAGCATCCAACAGGCTATCAGATATCTGGTCGGCTACTTTATCGGGATGACCCTCAGAAACAGATTCTGACGTAAATAAATATGACATTTCTCTATTTTTTTAGAGGAACTGAAATTAAGTACAACGGGAAAATACTAAAGTCGTGCAGATGCTGCTTTAGCATTTTTTATAGAGGTTGCAATCAGTTCAAATCTTTCCTCTTGTTACGGCTGCAAATTTAAATAAAAGAGATCGATAAAAAGATAAAATTATGTGAAAATAATTTGTAAGGGATTTTTAACAGGAAGTCTAAGAAAAAAAACAAACGTATATGAAGCAGTTAACCGTCATTTTATTTTTTGCATTTTGCACTTTAATATCCTGTAGTTCGGATGATTCAGATATGAATGAGATGTCTGTGATGGAAAGTCAAAAGGTTTATCAGGGCAGTTTTGTCTCCGTTGCCCATCCAACATCAGGAATTGCCAGCACGAACAAAGAGAAAACCCTGTTGGAATTCAAAAATTTTAAAACCGATAAGGGCCCGAAACTGGATGTGTATCTGGCGAAGGAATCGGACCCTAAAAATTATATTAATTTAGGAGAATTGAAGGGGATCGAAGGGGATTTTACTTATGACCTTCCTTCGAATGTAAATTTGGCGGAATACAAATTTGTCGTGATCTGGTGCGTAGAGTTTTCCGTGAGCTTTGGCCACGCAGAATTAAAATAATGTTAGGATATATGAAAATAATTCCTACATTTGTTGCTCAAAACACAAGAAAATGAAAATTTCTTTAAACAATATGTATATGATGATGCACTTTAACGAGCGCAGAGGATAGTATTGTTTATAAGTAAAGATAACGATGGCCTCTGAATTTTCAGAGGCTTTTTTTTTAGAAAAAAATGACAAAAACGAAAAAGATGACCATGATGTGTAAAATGATGTTTCCCAACATGATTCGGTATTGCCATATTTAGATTGAACAAAAAAATGTAAAGTCCCTGTGGTAATACCAAGCTACAGGGACTTTTTAATTTCAAAAAAAATAGAATCATGAGTACAAATAAATTTTCAACAAACGCATTACACGCAGGGCACGATACAAAAGAAACTTCAGGAACAAGAGCGGTGCCTATTTACCAGACTACTTCGTATGTTTTTAACAACACCCAACACGCAGCAGATCTTTTTTCATTAAAAGAGCCGGGATTTATTTATACCCGACTCAATAACCCGACCAATGATATTTTAGAAAAGAGGTTGGCCGCTTTAGACGGGGGAATCGGCGCGGCAGTTTTTGCCTCCGGGACCGCAGCCATTAGTACGGCCTTGTTAACACTTTTGCGAGCAGGGGACCATATCGTGGCATCGAATTCACTTTATGGAGGCACCTACAATTTGCTGTCGGTTACCCTGCCGAGATTGGGGATACATACCACTTTTGTGGATGCCGGTGAGACAGAAAATGTTCAGAACGCCATTCAAGAAAACACACGGGCAGTTTTTATTGAATCCGTAGGGAATCCAAAATTGGATGTATTAGACATCAAATCAATTTCATCTATAGCAAATCAAGCTAAAATTCCTCTTTTGGTGGACAATACTGTGGCAACCCCCTACTTATTAAACCCCATAGAACACGGAGCCAATATCGTTTTGTATTCTTTGACAAAATACATAGGCGGACAAGGAAATTCGCTTGGGGGTGCTATTGTAGATGGAGGAAATTTTGACTGGAGTAGTGGTAAATTTCCGGAATTTACAGAACCTTCCAAAGGATATCACGGTTTGGTTTACAGTGAAGCCCTGGGTGAGGCGGCCTATATCGCTAAAATTCGTTTGGAAGGATTAAGAGATTTTGGGGGAGCCTTGAGTCCTTTTAATGCTTTTCAAATTATTCAAGGACTTGAAACCCTGTCGGTCCGTATCAAAAAGCACAGCAAAAGTGCCTTAAAATTGGCGCAATGGTTAGCAAAACAGGAAGAAGTGAGTTGGGTCAATTATCCCGGTTTAAAAAGCTCTGAATATCATGCTTTGGCCAAGCAATATTTACCTAAAGGGCAAAGTGGTTTGGTCACTTTTGGTTTAAAAGGAGGCTATGAAGCGGCACAAAAGGTGGTAGATTCTGTGAACTATTTCTCACTATTGGCGAATATTGGCGATACAAAATCACTCATTATCCATCCGGCAAGTACAACGCACCAACAGTTAAGTGAAGAAGAGCAGCTCAAAACAGGTGTTTCCCAAGATTTGATCAGATTATCTGTCGGTTTAGAAGATTTAAAGGATTTAAAAACAGATTTGAAAGAGGCTTTTAAAAAGGTTCGATCGCTGGTTGAGAAATAAAAGAACCCCAGGAGAATTAGGCAGAAATTGTTATTGTAAAGTACAGGCAAAAGCTTACTTTTGCCCCAAGTTCATTTGAAACAAAGAAATCGTTATCCGGAAAGGCGGAGGGATTAGACCCAATGAAGCCTTAGCAACCCTTTCTCCGTAAAGAAGGTGCTAAATTCTACCAAGATTGGATAGATAACAGTAAAGAACCACCACTTTTCAATAACAATTTCTCTAGTTGTGCTTAAAAACGAAAGAAATTGAAAAAAGATTTAAACTTTATTGAGATAAAAGACTTTACCACGGAAAGTGGTTATTATTATCCGTCTTTTGAATTGAGTTATCAGGTATTTGGTGAGCCCATCAATACTGCGCCAAATGTACTGGTCAATCATGCGCTAACCGGAAATTCGAATGTTGCAGGGAAGGACGGCTGGTGGAATTCATTGATCGGACCCGGGAAAAGTAATTGATACTAATCATTATGCGGTCATTGCGTTTAACGTGCCCGGAAACGGTTACGATGAAAAACCGGAGAACCTCATAGAGAATTACGAAGATTTTAATGCCCGGGATATCGCTGAGCTTTACGGAAGGGCTTTGTCACAACTGGGTATCCAAAAATTATATGCGGCCATCGGGGGTTCCTTGGGTGGAGGGATTGCCTGGGAAATGGCGTTTTCTTTCCCTGATCTCATCGAAAATTTGATCCCTGTGGCTTCAGATTGGAAAGCTTCAGATTGGATACTGGCGCATAACAAAACGCAATTGCAAATTCTGTCCAACTCTTCCCAGCCGGTTCATGATGCAAGGATGATGGCGATGTTATTTTACCGCACGGCAGATTCGTTTAAACAAAAGTTTAATCGCACTAAAAATGCGGAACAAGGAACTTTTAATACCGAGAGCTGGTTGTTGTACCACGGCAAACAATTAGAGAACAGATTTACACTACAAGCCTATAAAATGCTCAATCATTTACTAAGTACAGTAGATGTATCGCGTGATCGCGGGACTTTTGAAGAAGTTTTGAGCAGGTTAAAGGCCCGTGTTTTTCAAATTGGTGTCGATTCCGATTTCTTTTTTGTTCCTCAGGAAATAAAAGACACCCAAAAGATACTGACCAGAGCAGGTGTAGAAAATTCTTATGAAGAGATCAAATCCATTCATGGTCACGACGCTTTTTTGATCGAGTATGAACAATTGTCGGAACTGTTGACCCCACTTTTTAAATCACCCAAAACAAAGCCAAAGAACAAGCAACAAATCAAGGTGCTTAAATTTGGTGGAAAGTCATTGGGCAATGGCAAAGGTTTGGACTATGTTCTCTCTATTATTAAGAAAAAGATCGCACAGGAGGAGAAAATTGCCCTGGTCGCTTCAGCGCGCGGAAATGCTACTGATGAGCTGATCGACATGCTCAATTTGGCAAGACTTGGAGAAGATTTTCAGGATAAATTTGAGGCTTTTAAGGCTTACCAAAATTTACCGGATCCTTCTTTGGATCTTTCTCAGGAATTTGATCTGCTCAAAAAAGTATTTGACGGAGTTCAGCTTTTGGGGGATTACAGCCATAAAATAAAAGATAAGGTGGTCGCACAGGGTGAGATCATTTCGGTTAAAATGTTGGCTCATTTGCTCACAAAAGAGGGTATTAAGGCCAGTCCGGTAGATTCCCGGAAATTGATAAAAACGGACGATACTTTTGGAGAGGCCATTCCTATTCAAAAAGTATCTCGTGAAAACGTCATCAGACATTTTAAAGATAAGGATGATGAAATACAGGTGGTCACGGGATTTATAGCTTCTAACCTGGATGGCGATACAACCACTTTGGGAAGAAATGGCAGTAACTATTCCGCTGCCTTATTGGCCAATTACCTGGATGCACTGGAATTGGAAAATTATACCCATGTCAACGGAATTTATACGGCCAACCCTGAGTTGGTTGAAGATGCGCAAAAAATTGAAGAGCTCACTTTTCAGGAAGCCAATGAACTGGCCAATTTTGGAGCGACTATTTTACATGCTAAAACCATCATTCCATTAGTTGAAAAAAATATCCCACTGAGGTTATTGAATACTTTCGAACCTGAGAATCAAGGAACTTTGATCAAATCTGAAGTAAAAAGTGAAGGAATTCGCTCAGTAACGGTTCAGGAAAATGTTTCGTTGATCAGCTTAGAAGGTAGAGGTTTATTAGGAAAGGCGGGTGTTGATGCCCGAATCTTTTCCGCTTTAGCGAAAGAACACATCAGTGTGAGTATCATTTCACAAGGATCTAGTGAAAGAGGAATTGGTTTTGTGGTAAACAGTTCTGATGCCAAATTTGCCAAACAGGCTTTGGAAAAAGAATTTGCCAAGGAATTTGAAACAAAGGATGTGAACAGGGTTCATATCATGAAAGATCTGGTCATCGTTTCTATCATTGGCCAAAGTTTAGATCATTTCCATTTTTCGTACAATGCTTTGATGAAGAATGGTATTTCACCTATTTTGATCAATAATGCGGTGACCGGAAAGAACATATCCTTGTTGCTCAAGGAAACAGACCTTAACAAGGCGATCAACGTGATCCATGGAAGAATTTTTGGTGTGGCGACAAAGATCAATATCGCTGTGTTTGGCAAAGGACTGGTAGGGGGTACTTTGATCGATCAAATATTAAAAAGTAGTCCTGAAATTGAAAACAGAAGAGATCTAAAGCTCAATATCTTCGCTGTGGCCAACTCCAAAAAAGTTTTGCTCGACAGACAGGGTATCGATGAAAGTTGGCGGACCCTGTTAGAAGAAAAAGGAAAAGCTCCTTATACGATCAATGATGTCATGCAGTTTGCCAAAAAGAATCATTTGGAGAATTTAATCGCGGTAGATAATACGGCCAGTGAGGGTTTTGTCATGAATTACTTTCCTTTGGTCGAAAATGGATTTGATCTGGTTTCATCCAATAAGATCGCCAATACAAAATCGTATGATTATTATACCTCGCTCAGGCAAAAGCTTAAAAAAGCTGAAAAATCCTATTTATATGAAACCAATGTGGGCGCCGGTTTACCTTTGTTAGATACGATCAAATTATTACATCTTTCGGGAGAAAATATCACCAAAATAAAAGGCGTTTTTTCGGGAAGTTTAAGCTATATTTTTAACCAGTTTTCTCTGAGAAATGAGCCGTTCAGCAAAATTATTCGCGAAGCTATGGAGCAAGGATTTACCGAGCCTGACCCACGTGAAGACCTTGGAGGAAATGATGTAGGAAGAAAATTGCTGATCCTGGCCAGAGAATTGGATTTACAAAATGAATTTCAGGATATCGGGATACATAATTTGATCCCTGAAAATTTACACTCCGTCGGTTTGGAGACATTTTTAGAAAAAATGGAGGAACTGGATGAGATTTATGATCACATAAAGGCAAATCAGAAGCCCGGTCATGTGTTGAGATATGTGGGGGAATTGTCTGGTGATTTGAGTCAGGATAAAGGTGTGTTGAAAGTAGAATTGGTTTCCGTGCCTCATAGCAGTTCACTGGGTCAGGTTCAGGGATCGGATTCTATCTTTGAAATTTACACTGAGTCATACGGCGAAAGACCTTTGGTCATTCAAGGGGCAGGGGCCGGTGCAAAAGTAACGGCAAGAGGAGTTTTTGGAGATATTTTAAGATTAACAGAAAAAGCAGTTTAGTATGAGTACAAAAAAGCATTTTGAAACAGAAGCCATCAGAAATCAAATGGATAGAACCCCTTATAGCGAGCATTCTACGCCTTTGTTTTTAACTTCGAGTTTTGTTTTTGACGATGCAGAGGATATGCGTGCCTCTTTTGCGGAAGAAAAGGAGAAGAATTTGTATAGCCGATTTACCAATCCGAACACCACTGAATTCATCGATAAGATCGTTCAAATGGAGGGTGCGGAGAGCGGTTATGCTTTTGCTACCGGAATGGCCGCTATCTACGCTACATTTGCCGCCCTTTTATCGGCGGGTGATCATATTGTTTCTGCTCGTTCGGTATTTGGTTCTACCCATACTTTGTTCACCAAATACTTTCCGAAATGGCATATAAGCACTTCCTATTTTAAAGTAGAAGAAGTAGATAAAATTGAGGAATTGATCCAACCCAATACCAAGATTCTTTACGCAGAAACACCTACCAATCCGGGAGTGGATGTATTGGATCTGCAATTGTTAGGGGAAATTGCAAAAAAACATCAATTGATACTGATCATCGACAATTGTTTTGCCACACCTTACCTACAAAAGCCGATCAACTTTGGGGCTGATATCGTTGTACATTCTGCCACTAAACTGATCGATGGTCAGGGGAGAGTTTTAGGTGGCGTTGCCGTTGGACGGGCGGATCTGATTCGTGAGATCTATTTATTTGCCAGAAATACCGGTCCGGCTATGTCTCCATTTAATGCCTGGGTACTTTCAAAAAGTTTGGAGACCTTGGCGGTTAGGGTAGAAAAGCACTGTGAGAATGCCTTGAAAGTGGCAGAATTTTTGGAGAAACACCCCAAGGTGAATTGGGTAAAATATCCCTTCCTCAAAAGTCATTCTAATTATGAAGTGGCGAAAAAACAGATGAAGCTGGGCGGAAATATTGTCGCTTTTGAGATCAAGGGAGGAATTGAGGCCGGGAGAGCTTTTTTGAATAAAATAAAAATGTGTTCACTTTCTGCCAATTTAGGAGATACCAGAACAATAGTGACTCATCCCGCTTCAACAACACACAGTAAACTCTCTCTCGAAGACAGGTTAGAAGTGAGCATCACAGATGGCTTGGTGAGAACTTCGATCGGATTGGAACATGTAGAGGATATTATCGCAGATTTTGAGCAAGCATTGGCCTAATCCCCATTAAAGCAATTCAAATTGGAAAGAAATAACTTATATCCTATCTTTTTAAAAGTCAGCAATTTACATATAATGATTGTTGGCGGTGGAAATGTGGGACTTGAAAAATTGACTTTTTTATTAAAATCCAGTCCGGATGCCCAAGTAACAGTTTTGTCAAAAGATTTTCATCCTGATCTGGTTGATCTGGCGAAGAATTTTGATGTGCATTTGGTGAAGGATAGCTATGACCAAGTCTATCTGTCTAAAAAAAATATAGTGATCGCTGCCACAGATGATTTAATTGTAAATGAGCAAATTTATAGCCATTGCAGAGAAAAAGGAATTTTGGTCAATGTTGCTGACAACCCCCCGTTTTGCGATTTCTATATGGGAGGTATAGTGACGAAAGAGAATCTGAAGATCGCTATTTCCACGAATGGAAAATCACCGACGACCGCTAAGCGTTTAAGACAATTTTTTGAAGAATTTTTACCCGAAAACATGAATGATCTGCTTGAAAATCTCCATAGTTACAGAAAAACACTAAAAGGTGATTTTGAAGAAAAGGTAAATCAATTGAATGAACTGACCAAAGGATTAATCGAGAAAAATAAAGGGTCGAAGGAGTTTATCAAAGCGATTTCATTAGTTGATATTGAAAATCAAAAAGACCCCACCCTGGAGGAGGCAAGTGGAAGGTTTTATGCGAAAGAGTACCTGTATTCCATGAGAATGACAGAGGTATTGAATCATTTTACACCAGATGCTTCTGAGGCCTTACAGTTGGCGATAAGAGCGCAACATATTTGCAGGTGGGAAATTCCAAGGGAAACCTATGAAATGAACCGAGAGGGTTATTTAAAATGGCGAAAAGAGCTCAAAGATTTTCACGCACAAAAGGCGCAAGAAATACTTGAAAAAGCGGGGTATCAAAATGATTTGATAGAAACGGTAAAATCATTGATCAAAAAGAAACAACTCAAAAGAAATAGAGAAGCGCAGATTTTGGAGGATGTTGCCTGCCTGGTATTTTTAGAATTTTACTTTTCTGATTTTGCCAAAAAGCATAAGGAAGAAAAGATCATCGCTATTTTACAAAAAACCTGGGCTAAAATGTCTGATAAAGCCAGAGATGAAGCCCTTACCATCAAATTTAATACAGACGAAACCAATTTGATCAAACAAGCACTAGCAGAAGAAGCTCGATCTAAACAGGATTAGCTGCGTTCGATGTAAGGCAAACGAGGAAATGCTGCCGTTATATAGTATCTTTGCAAAAACCTAATGAATTACGCCAAAGTCATGGTTTGGGAAAACAGTTTAAAAAATGCATAAAATAGAAGAAAGTTTACAAGATAGAATTTTGGTTTTAGATGGTGCCATGGGGACTATGCTTCAGCGGTATCATTTTACGGAGGAAGATTATCGGGGAGAACGCTTTAAGGATTATCCAAGCTCTTTAAAGGGAAACAATGATCTTTTATCGCTCACTCAGCCCAAAGCGATCAAAGAGATTCACGCAAAATATTTAGCTGCCGGTGCCGATATTATCGAGACAAATACTTTTTCGGGGACTACCATTGCCATGGCAGATTACGAGATGGAAGATCTGGTCTATGAACTCAACTTTGAATCGGCGAGGCTAGCCAGAGAGGTAGCGGATGAATTTACGAAAAAAGAACCCGAAAAGCCTCGTTTTGTAGCCGGTTCTATCGGTCCGACGAATAAAACCGCGAGTATGTCGCCTAAAGTTAATGATCCGGGTTACCGTGCGGTAACTTTTGAAGATCTAAAAGTGGCCTATAAACAACAAGTGGAGGCTTTGATCGATGGTGGGGTAGATCTGTTATTGGTTGAAACGGTCTTTGATACGTTAAACGCAAAGGCAGCCCTATTTGCCATTGAAGAAGTGAAAGAAGAAAGAAATTTAGACATACCGATCATGGTGAGCGGCACCATCACCGATGCGAGTGGCAGAACACTTTCCGGACAAACGGCAGAAGCTTTTTTGATCTCTGTTTCTCATATTCCATTACTCACTGTTGGTCTGAATTGTGCGCTTGGCGCTAAGCAACTCACGCCTTATTTACAGGTTTTATCTGACAAAGCTGAGTTTGGAATTTCTGCACACCCCAATGCCGGTCTGCCCAATGCCTTTGGCGAATACGATGAATCTCCCCAAGATATGGCAGATCAGATCAAAGAATATTTAGATAAGAATTTGATCAATATCATAGGCGGTTGTTGCGGAACAACTCCGGACCATATCGCTGCCATTGCCGAGGTGGCAAAAAAGTATAAACCGAGAAAAATTGCCCAGGAAGTATAATCTTCTACTAAAATTTATTTATGTTTTTATCAGGATTAGAACCATTATATATAACCCCCGAGAGTAATTTCATCAATGTTGGCGAACGCACCAATGTAGCCGGATCGAAAATGTTTTTGCGTTTGATCAAAGAAAGGCAGTTCGACAAAGCGCTGGATGTAGCCAGGGAACAGGTAGATGGAGGTGCACAGATCATCGATGTGAATATGGATGACGGATTGATCGACGGGAAAGAGGCCATGGTTAATTTCTTAAATCTGATCGCATCGGAACCGGATATAGCCCGTGTACCTGTGATGATAGACAGTTCAAAATGGGAGATCATCGAAGCTGGTTTACAGGTAGTTCAAGGGAAAAGTGTTGTCAACAGCATCAGTTTAAAAGAAGGTGAAGAAGAGTTCGTCAGACAGGCTAAACTGATCAAAAGATACGGTGCGGCAGTGATCATCATGGCTTTCGATGAAGTCGGCCAGGCAGATAATCTGGAAAGAAGAATTGAAATTGCCAAGAGATGTTATGACATTTTGGTGAATCAAGTACAGTTCGATCCTGAAGACATTATTTTCGACCTCAATATTTTTCCTGTGGCCACGGGGATGGATGAGCATAAAAACAATGCTTTGGATTTTATCAATGCCACGAAATGGGTAAGAGAAAATTTACCAAAAGTAAGTGTGAGTGGTGGGGTGAGTAATGTATCTTTTTCGTTTAGAGGGAACAATGCGGTACGTGAAGCCATGCATTCTGTCTTTTTATACCACGCCATCAAAGCCGGTATGAACATGGGTATCGTAAACCCAAGTATGCTGGAAGTCTATGACGAAATTCCGAAGGATCTTTTGGAAAGAGTAGAAGATGTGATCTTAAACAGACGCGAGGATGCCACTGAAAGATTGTTGGATTTTGCAGAAACATTTAAGGGTGTTAAGAAAGAACAGAAAGTTGATCTGGAATGGAGAAAAGCTTCTTTACAAGACAGAATTACACATGCCCTGGTAAAGGGTGTCGATCAGTATATTTTGGATGATGTTGAAGAAGCCAGAACAGCTGCTGCTAAACCATTGGATGTAATCGAGATCAATTTAATGGCAGGGATGAATGTGGTGGGAGACCTTTTCGGTTCGGGAAAAATGTTCTTACCACAAGTGGTCAAGTCGGCTCGTGTGATGAAGAAGGCAGTGGCTTACCTGATTCCTTATATAGAGGAAGAAAAATTAAAAAACCCCGGAGGAAGCTCAGGAGCGGGAAAAATCTTATTGGCCACAGTGAAAGGCGATGTGCACGATATAGGTAAAAATATAGTAAGCGTAGTATTGGGCTGTAATAATTATGAAATCGTCGATTTAGGGGTTATGGTTCCTCCACAAAAAATTCTTGAAACGGCCATCGCAGAAAATGTAGATGTGATCGGATTGAGCGGTCTGATCACACCATCACTTGACGAAATGGTTTATTTGGCCAAAGAAATGCAAAGACAGAACTTTACTGTTCCTCTATTGATCGGTGGGGCTACTACTTCAAAAGCACATACGGCAGTAAAAATTGACCCGCATTACCACCATGCAGTGGTCCATGTATTAGATGCTTCTAAAGCAGTGACCGTAGTGGGTAATTTGTTACAACAAGAAACTTCAACAAGCTATAAAAAGGAGATCAAAGAAGATTACGAAAAACTCCGCGTAGGTTTTTTTGCCAGAAATGAAAAAAAGGAAATGCTCTCCATAGAAGAAGCGAGAAATAACCGTTTACAAATAGATTGGGAAAAGGAAAAAATTGGGATACCCAAAATTTTGGGTACGAAACAGTTTGATGAGGTGGATCTCAAAAGAGTGGTGCCTTATATAGACTGGACACCTTTTTTTCGAACCTGGGAGCTGCACGGTAAATATCCTGCTATTTTAGAAGATAAGGAGGTAGGCAATGAAGCGAGCCAATTATTTAAAGACGCAAAGAAAATGCTGAAAGAGGTGATCGATAAAAAATTATTAACTGCCAAAGCCATTTTCGGACTTTTTCCTGTGAATGCGGTGGGTGATGATATAGAAGTCTATTCGAATGCTGATAGAAATGAAGTTCGTGCCAGATTTGTCACGTTGCGACAACAGAGTAAAAAGAAAGAAGGAATTCCGAATTTGGCATTAGCCGACTTTATTGCACCGAAGGATAGCGGGAAGGAGGATTATATGGGCGCTTTTTGTGTCACAGCCGGTTTTGGAACCGACGAACTTTCTCAAAAATATTTGGCAGATCACGACGACTATCATTCTATCATGATCAAGGCCATTGCAGATCGTTTAGCCGAAGCATTGGCCGAATATTTACACATGGAAGTTCGCCGTCAGTATTGGGGTTATGCACCGGAGGAAACCTTGAGCAATGAGGAACTGATCAAAGAAAAATACATAGGAATTCGACCTGCACCCGGATATCCCGCCTGTCCGGATCACACCGAGAAATTAACGATCTGGGATCTGCTGGAAGTAGAGGATAAAATTGGGGTCAAGCTCACGGAAAGTTTGGCCATGTGGCCTGCAGCATCTGTTTCGGGCTATTATTTTGCCAATGAAAGATCCAGGTATTTTGGACTAGGTAAAATTACAGAAGATCAGGTAAAAGATTTTGCCGAAAGAAAGGGTATGCGTTTGGAAGAGGCCAAAAAATGGTTGTCTCCGAATCTCATGAACTAATGTTGGATTAAAAAAAAGTATAGCAAAAGCATGAAAATTTCAGCACATTTCGAGCAAGCCAAAGGGAAGACCTTGTTTTCTTTTGAAATTGTTCCGCCACAAAAGGGTCAGAACATTCAACATTTATATGACAATATAGATCCTTTGATGGAATTTAAACCGCCTTTTATCGATGTGACCACTTCAAGAGAAGAGCATATCTTTATCCAAAGAAAAGACGGATTGCTCGAGCGAAAAATAACCCGTATGCGCCCGGGTACGGTTGGTATTTGCGCTTCGATCATGCATAAATACGGTGTAGATACCGTACCCCATATTTTATGTGGAGGATTTTCAAAAGAAGAAACAGAATACGTACTGGTGGATTGCCATTATTTGGGTATTGAAAATGTGATGGCTTTGCGGGGCGATGCCATGAAACATGAAGCTTATTTTGTACCCACAGAAAATGGAAATAACTATGCCGTTGAGCTGGTAAAGCAGATACATGATCTCAACCGCGGAAAATACCTGCACGAAATAGTCGACGCCAGCCATCAGACCAATTTTTGTATTGGGGTGGCCGGTTATCCGGAAAAGCATTTTGAATCGCCCAGTATGGCATCTGATCTGAGGAGATTGAAGGAAAAAGTAGATGCAGGGGCAGATTATGTCGTTACGCAGATGTTTTTTGACAATAAAAAGTTTTTCAAATTTGTAGAAAAGGCGAGAGAAATAGGGATTACCGTACCCATTATTCCCGGAATCAAACCCATAGCCATTCAGAAACACATGAATGTTTTACCTCAAATTTTCAGGGTCGAATTGCCGGATGAGCTTGTCAAGGAAGTGGATAAATGCAGTTCGAATAAGGACGTCAGGCAGGTGGGGATAGAATGGGCTATACAGCAATCTAAGGAATTGATCAAAGCCGGTGTGCCGGTGGTTCATTTTTATTCGATGGGAAAATCAGACAACATCAAAGCCATCGCCTCAGAAGTGTTCTAAATAGGTAAAACTGATGCAGTTATAAGAAAAACGAATTTATAAATGGTGCTGAGCATTAAAATATTGATTATTTTTGTGCTTCAAATCAGGAATCAAAATTTAAAATTATGGCAATAGAAGTTACAGATGCTACATTTGATGAGGTAGTATTGAAATCAGATAAACCGGTATTGGTAGATTTTTGGGCAGCTTGGTGCGGACCCTGTCGGATGTTACACCCGATTATCGATGAACTGAACGGTGAGTTTGGAGATAAAGTAGTCATCGCTAAAGTAGATGTAGACAATAATCAAAAATACGCTGCCGAATACGGAGTGAGAAATATCCCGACAGTTTTACTGTTTAAAGGTGGAGAACAAGTCGACAAGCAAGTAGGCGTAGCGCCTAAAAATGTATATGCGGATAAATTGAACGCTTTGTTATAAGCTGAGCACAGCAAAATTAAAAGCCCGATTTGATCGGGCTTTTTTTATGCCTTCTTTTTAATTAATGCTTACTTTTGGTCTATGAGTATGAATGACATCAAATACCTGGAAAAGATTCCGCCACTCGAAATATTAGCTAAACAGGTGGTAGAAGGGTTTATTACTGGTATGCATAAAAGTCCTTTTCACGGTTTTTCTGTCGAATTTGCTGAACACAGATTGTACAATAAGGGGGAAAGTGTAAGGGATGTGGATTGGAAGTTGTTTGCAAAGACAGAGAAGTTATTTGTGAAGCGTTATGAAGAAGAGACCAATTTGCGCTGTCAGATCATTATTGACGATTCATCTTCTATGTCATTTCCGGAAAGTGAGAATAAAAAATTGGAAGATCTGAACAAAATTGGATTTTCTGCACTGGCCGCCGCTTCCTTGTTGGAGATTTTGAAAAGGCAACGGGATGCATTTGGATTGTGTATCTATTCTGATCAATTGGATTATTACGCTCCGGCAAAAGGAAACGAAAGGCAAAAGAGGATGTTGATGGACCAGCTTGAAAGACTGATGCAAAAACCGGGGAGTAAAACTACCAATACCTATCAGATACTCCATGAGGTCGCAGAAAAAATTCACAGGCGGTCTTTGATCTTTTTATTTACCGATATGTTGCAGTCGGATAGAAAAGAAGAAGAATTAATTTCTGCTTTGCGCCATTTAAAATACAACAAACATGAGGTGGTATTATTCCATGTTTATTCGGGAAAATATGAACTGGATCTCAATTATGACGAAAGACCCAAAAAATTTGTCGATGTAGAGACAGGAGAAAAGATCAATGTATTTGCACAAAATTACAGAGAGGACTATAGAAAAATGATGGAGGATTTTTTTAAACAACTCAAAATGAAATGTATGCAGTATAAGATAGACTATGTTCCTGTAGATATACACGAGGGTTTCGAGAAAGTATTGAGTGCGTATTTGTTGAAAAGGCAACAAATCTTATAAAAAGTAAAAAAACATTTTGCAAAAATAAAAAACCATCTTATATTTGCATCCGCTTTAAGCGATGGTTTGGTAGTTCAGCTGGTTATCCCGAGTCCTCGGGAATGCCTGTCACGCAAACCGCATTGAAAAGTTCATTAGATGTTTTATGTTTATCTTCTTCAAAGTAAGTTAGATAAATCTTATTATATTGGACAGACCAATGATCTTGAAAAAAGATTATTTGACCATAATGAGGGTTTATCAAAATACACAAGTCGTAAGAGACCTTGGGAAATAGTTTATTTTGAAAAATTTAAAACAAGAACAGAAGCCATAAAGAGAGAGCGATTTCTTAAGCAACAAAGAAATAGTTCTTTTTATAAGAGTTTATACGAGACGAATTAATTAGTCTCAAACGGTTTGGTAGTTCAGCTGGTTAGAATACATGCCTGTCACGCATGGGGTCGCGGGTTCGAGTCCCGTCCAGACCGCTTCTTTTAAGAGTAAAAATAGTTGTGTTGTTAACGTTAAGTTTTAGTACTTAAGAAGTTAGCTAATGAAAGACTTCATCCCGAGTGCTCGGGACTGAGGTTTTTTTGTTTTTAGATATTATCGTATTCGAGGGAGATTTCATCCTTCAATATTCCCTGTTCGATATTCAAAATTCAAATTACTTGTTATAAGCTAGTTACCTCTTTGTGTTGTGGTCTGTTAAAGACTATAAATTTTCATTGAGCGAGATTAAATGGATGGTATTGTTTTTTGAAAATGTTCGAAGCTAATCGATTTTTTTAAATTCTCTTCTGTCGGATCCATATGATACTATTATGCCAGTTATGTTAACGTTTTCATCAAAAGTAAATTTACCAAAACCAAAATTAATATTAAAATAAGTCTTTGAATCAGGAATTATAGGAGCTCTATCAAGGACAGTTGTATCATTTTTAGCCATAAAATTCCAACTTAAGCTGTTGTTTTCTCTTTCAATCTTTACATTGTAAAGACTATCAATCTCAAATGTTCCAAGGTAATGATCATAATCATTTAGATCTTTTACAATAGATGTATCCTTTTTTAGGTCCAGATAATCTGATAATTCTTCATATATACTTGTTGCATCTACTTTAAAGTCTTTTACTGCCATAAGGTGAGTTTGAAGAGCGTAAATTTCAAAGTGTTTCACTTCATTTAAATAAAATGGATCATTAAGAAAAAAATCAATCTGTTCATCAGGAACAAGCATTAACTGAGAATACCATACTTTCTCATTCTTAAGTTTCTCCATATGTCTATCGATATTCGAAACCGTTTTAATATCATGTTCATCAACTAATCTTTTACGTGTTGCGAAGAGTTTTTTTAGTTTTAGTACTATGGAATCTTCTTGTTGAGTTAAAGAACCTTCATTGTTAATTAGATTGTTAAATGCATCACTAGTCAAGTTTGCAGGCCGATCGCCAGTTACAAGCACTCTAAGTTCCCAATTAGTTTTGTAGTCTTCGTATGTTACTTGTTTATGAATTACCTTATATAATAAAGAATCTTTTTTTCTATAATAGTCAATTACAGAACTTGACTGTTTAATATTATACACCAATTCCTTCTGGGCTTCTTTAAATAAATGATTCGTTTTTTCTTTGTCTTTCCTCTCCTCATTCCAATTATTGATCTGCAAGGCAATCAATATCCCAATCACTACAAGTACGATCTCCCCAATAGCATATCTCATATACTTTAAGGGTCTGTTATCGTCTGCCATTTTTTTACGGATTTTTCTAAAGAAGGGGATCATAAGTTCAGTTGTTGTACTCTAAATATAGGCAAATTCATGATTCAGAGAGGCAGGATGAAAGAAATGAACACCTTTTGGAGTGATTATTCGCCTGTAAAACAATTATTTACAAGGGTGAAAAGAGTCCCGTCCGGACAGCTTCATTTAAGCGTAATAAATCGTTGTACTGTTAAGGCTATGTTTGAAAGCTTAAGATTTAGCTCATGAAAAGCTTCATCCCGTCCCGAGCACTCGGGACGGGATCGGGACTGAGGTTTTTTTGTTTTATGTGACTACATTTGTTACCACAACTTAAAAAACAGGTATATTTTATCTTATTTAACTTCAGTTTATTTTCGTTTAGTGTCCCATTTTTTTGAAAGACCTTATGGAAATTAAAACATCTTAAAAAGATGATTAAGAAAAACCCAAAAGGATCCTCATTTGGTTTTGGATCAATTATTTCTGTTCATGCTTGACCTTTGATTTTTATGGCCAATCTGATCGTCATGTACAATTAGTCTATATATATAAATCCCATCACGCTATTTATTGAGTATTTGGATCGCATATCAAGCGCAAGATCTACGTGCCTTGTTTTTCTTTGTTGATTACCCTGTCCTTATAAACATATTGGGGATGACAGATTACTTTGTTCGGTTAACAAGGTTGAGATCTCAGCCGTGGGAGATAATTATTGAGATAAAAGTTTAGTCGCAAATAACTCCATTGTAGAATTAAATAAATAAAAAAATAAACAATAATAAAAGTGATCAATCCATGTGTAAATGATTGAAATACAATTTATAAAGTATATTATGTGTGTTTAAATTATGTTAAAATTATTTTTAAGGAGGTAATTAAGTTGTATTATTGTTTAATAAATATTTATATTTGTTAAACAAAAAATAAAATTTGAAGTCTCGCAAATTCATATCATTGTCTGTCGATCCGGTTGGAACTGTAATGGCCATCTTCTTGATTGTTGTTTGGAGTGTGAGTCTTCTTCTTTTGCTGAATTGGACTATTGACTTCAGTAACCCATTAACCTACCTTTTTATTTACATTCAAACTCACCTGTACACCGGAATTTTCATTACCTCCCATGATGCCATGCACGGTTCGGTTTCAAAAAACAGAAAAGTTAACTATGTCATTGGGTATATCACTTCTTTTTTATTTGCTTTTAATTCTTACGACGCACTTATTGTGAAGCATCATGAACATCACAGATTTGTAGCTACCGATAAAGATCCTGATTACCATGATTCGGGGAAATTTTGGTTGTGGTACTGGAATTTCTTAAAACGATATATCACGGTGAGACAGCTTATTTTGATAACCGTTAGTCTACAGTTGTTATGGTTGATCTTTCCATTGGAGAACCTGATTCTTTTTTGGAGTCTGCCAAGCATTCTTTCTACCTTTCAGTTGTTCTATTTTGGCACCTTTATACCGCACAACGACGGTCATGAGCACGACAACAAACACAAGTCCAGAACCCTTGAAAAAAATCACCTGTTGGCCTTTTTCAGTTGTTATTTTTTCGGTTATCATTACGAGCACCACGACGCTCCGGCAGTACCCTGGTGGAGATTGTGGCAAATGAAATAAAATGTAATACTTGGCTGCCGTACGTCTTTAGTATCAACACTCCAATTTTTCAAGTTTCCTTTTATTGACTCTAAAAAATGAAAAAGCCGGTTTAAAACAATATCCGAACAAACACAAAACGAATAGATAAGAAATTATGGTCATTTGCAATTGTAAGGAGTGGCGCACGTTTTTAGAAGTGACTTTTAAAAGAAGAATACTACTAACAACTAATTTGTTATAGAAATACTATTTTTGATTATCTAATAAAAAAACGACTTAGCGCTTAATCGAAAAGATAGTGCAAATCTAGTCTCTTTCTAATCGTTAGAACCTCCTTTAAAATAGATAAAAATGAAACCATTGAAAATAGTGCCAGTCACATTTCGAATCCTTTTGCTAAGTGCGTGTCTTCATGTTATGATATCATGTAAAGGAGAAGCCTCTAGTCCAGCGCACGAAGAAGTCTATAATTCTACTCAAGAAGAAACCGCTAATTCATCTAAAGGAATAGCGTATTTTGAGTCTGGGCTAAAGGCTGCTGATGTCAACAATATGCCATTGGCATTTAAAGATTTTTTGGTGGCGGCCAAGGCAGGGCATGTTTATGCTCAGTACAATGTTGGACTCATGTATGAGCAGGGTCTTGGAATTAGTAAAAATGCAAAGGAAGCCGTTTATTGGTATAAAGAATCTGCTATGCGGGGAAATTCGGCTGCCCAATTTAATCTTGGAGTGTGCTTTGAAAATGGATTTGGTACTACAGTCGATTTCGAAAAAGCGAATGAGTGGTATCGTAAGGCTTCAGTTCAAGGTGATGGACTGGCTGTTGGTAATCTAGAAATGTTGTATATACGTGGTCAGGGGGTGAAAGAAAATAAGGTTGCGGGCATTGCACTTCTCCTGATATCAACTACGATGGATAATTCTCCTCAAAACCAGGCAGGGAATAATATTTCAACAACTATGGGTTTAACTACTGCCATGATTACTTAAGCTCAAGCCCTTTCAGAAGAAATGAGTACATCCAATAACATTTTGGAGCCTCTCGACAACTATTTGAAAGTATCAGAGTAAGACCATTAAAAATCAGGTTGAGTGACGCGGCACATAATTTATTCTTGAGGAATTCCACTTAATCTGGATACTTCTTCATTAATAAGATGAATTAATTTTTTCTATTTCCTTATTGGTATAGAATAACCAATCGAGTCGAGACTAAGGTTTTTTTGTTTTATACCCTATTCTATATTTGATCCGTTTTATTATCTATAAATATCTTTATTTATAAAGGCTCAACACGTATTGATGAATGATCATTTTAGATACTTGGAATAAGCCAAAAGGGGTGCAAGATGGGACGGAAAAATCCCGAGGGACGGACCTCTCTTTCTGAAGATAGTTACTATAGTTTCGCTGAGCAGACTGTCTAAATACCCTAAATCTTGTTTTCATAATAGGGAACCATCTTTGGAAAAGTCGAATGCGCTATCCTTGGCAACCCATAACAGGTTTTGAGACAGACTGTTTCTTATTTACTTATAGGCATGTAATAGGCGGTATTTAACTTATGTTTTAATGCTTAAGATTTAGCTCATGAAAAGCTTTATCCCGTAATGATTCTTTGATATGGGATTAGAAGGTAATCAAGGATTTTCTATTCTTAATTCTTTCGATTTATTAAAATTAATTTAATTTCTACTTTTGCATGGTTTCTCTTGCCCGTTGTCTTATATAATGTTGCAATGCCTCCAATTGTTCATCTGTCATCTCTGGTCGAACCGGCATTCCGGCATCTATTTTAGCACCGTCGCGCACTACGGCAGCAAAAGTTTCTTTGTTGAGCGCAATTTCAGAGGCTCTTAAATCAGGAGCCATTCCGGCGGCCACTGCTCCACCGCCATGGCATGAACCACAAAAACCATATAGTTGTGCTCCAAGTGCTGCTTTTTCGGGATTAATCGTGAATTCCGGAGCCTCGATGGGTTTGGGAAAATGAGGTGGGGGTAGTGCTGGCATATCGGCCATTCCATCGAGCGAAAAGGTTACCAAACGACGCATATGTGTTTTATAAGACCAACCCAGTTGTTGTGGGTTATTTTTTTCGGAGGATAGCGAGCTCCCCAGACCCGAGGCGCCGCCACCCCAACCTACCAAAAGCGAGAGGTATTGCTTGCCATTAATTTCATAAGTTACAGGAGGTGCGGCAATACCCAGACCGAGGTTGTATGTCCAAAGGACCTTGCCCGTACTTGCATTATAGGCGAGTAAATTTCCATCTGCTCGCCCTTGGAAAACCAAGTTTCCGGCCGTAGTAAGTGTACCAGCATTTGGCGTCATTTCTTGGGGAACTGTCCAAACTTCTTTTTGTTTAACCGGATCCCATGCAATCAAGGAAGCCGGGTACTCTGCAGGGGCTTCCCCTTCAAGAGGAATCACACCTAATCCGCCAACAAATTCTTCCGCTTGCCAGCTGTCAAGATCAATCCCTTCGTCTGTAAAATTAGTGGCATAGTGCAATGTGGGTAAATAGACCAGCCCAGTCTGAGGATTATATGACATGGCATACCAACTATGAGCTCCATAAGGGCTTGGGGTGATGTAAGCTGTGTCGTTTTCATATCGGGCGCCGGGAACCTCTACAGGCCTTCCTGTTTCTACATCTATATGAGAAGCCCAGGTGGTTTTTACAAAAGGTTCTGCAGAGATCAATTTCCCTGTTTCCCGATTGATCACGTAGAAGAATCCATTTTTTGGTGCATGTAGTATGGCCTTAATTTCTTTACCCTCTATGTTGAGGTCTGTAAGCACAATATCCATGTTCGAATTATAATCCCAACTTTCTCCTGGAGTTGTTTGATAGTGCCATAGATATTCTCCGGTATCTGGCCTTAGGGCTACAATGGAACATAAAAAGAGGTTATCTCCTCCTTCGGGGCTGCGAATCTTTCGATTCCAGGGTGAGCCATTCCCCGTACCAATATAAAGTACATCAAGCTCTTCATCATAAGTAAAGGCATGCCAGGCATTTCCACCTCCACCGTGCTTCCACCATTCTCCTGTCCAGGTTTTAGCCGCCATTTCCATAGCGTCATTTTCAAATCCATCAGCAGGGTTACCAGGCACAATGTAAAATTTCCATGCTTCCTTTCCGGTATTGGCATCATAGGCTGTAACATAGCCCCGTGTAGGTCCGTTTTCTGTGCCGCCATTTCCTATAATTACCTTCCCATTGAAGGCTTTTGGTGCTCCGGTGATATACAAAGATCGGTCCAGGCTAAAAGTTCTAACCATCCAAACTTCTTTCCCGGTCTTGGCATCTAGGGCGAAGAGTCTCCCGTCCCAGGTTGCGGCAAAAATTTTTCCATCATAAAAAGATATTCCCCGGTTGTGTTTCCATCCAATTTTACGTTTTCCTTTAATTTCTTTGGCTACTTGTGGGTTGTATTCCCAGAGCAGGTTACCCTTCACTGCATCAACGGCTCTTATCACATTCATCGTACCGGTGAAATAGATGACTCCATCGATTACCAGAGGCGTTGAAACTAGTCCAACATCATCAGGTAGATCCATAAACCAATCTACCTTTAGGTCGGCCACATTATCGATATTGATTTGTGTTGAAGGACTAAATCGACGTTCATTATGGGTACGCCCATAAGCAAGCCAATCTGATGTTTGCGTTTCATTGGCTATGGCTTCGTCATTAAAAATAATAGTTTTGGTTTTGTTTTCACTGCAGGCAAAGAGGAAAAGACTAATTAGTCCTACTCCCAGAAACTGGAGATCTTTCATAAAAGTTTGGTTTTAGGAATCTAAATATACGTTTTTCTGACCTCAATTGAAAGATTGAACTGAAGCGTAATAAATCGTTGTGTTGTAAAGCTAAGTTTTAATGCTTAAGATTTAGCTCATCAAAAGCTTTATCCCGTCACCGAGCACTCGGGATCGGGACTGAGGTTTTTTTGTTTTGCGCAACACGACATTTTAATTTTAGATGAATAAAAATAAAAAAGCGCAGGGGATACCTGCGCTTTGGCGTTGATTAAAGTCTAATCGTTTTTCTCCTTTTTATTCTACACCGTACAGGTCTTTAATTTGTTGTAATGTAAGCGGAACTAGCACATGATTTACTGAGTGAATCATCCCATTCGATGCAGAAATATTGGCATTGGTACCAGGAATTTCTCCCGCTTCGGGATCTGGATTTAATGTTCCAATGACAGGCTTCCAAATACCGAGTACATCCATGATTTCCAGGTTTTTGTTCACCTGAAAAGGCACTCCTAATAAGGTTTCAATGTTTTTGTTGTTTTTCTTGGGAACAACACTATTGGAACCACGGCGACCTTCGACGATGTGATATAACAATACATCAAGAACGACCGGGGCAGGAATGTCCATGATCTCGTCAATGGTTTGTCCACTTACAGCACTTAAAGTAGCGTACAGCTCATTAAAAGCAGCATCGGATGGAGCGAAGACGGTCAATTGAACCTCATCGCTACCAATCGCAGCAAGAAGGTCGGGTTCCAATCCTGCTTGATTGACATAAATAATAGCTTTCCTAAGTTCGTTGAAATCGGCTATCGCATCATTTAAGAATAAAACTTTTTCCAATATAGTCTCATCACCCGGTTTGTTAAACGATTTACTGAGGTATTGATCTTCTTGCCTTGCGTCATCTTCACTACAGGAAGCAAAAACAAATAAAAAAACTAAAGGTAGGTAGTAAAAAAATTTTGATTTCATGGTTTTTGATTTTAAAGTTTTAAATAATTGAATAAAAGTTGATTTAATTAAAGTGTTTAACAAATATACGAAAAAGTTAAACAAAAAAATAGTTTGATGAAAAATGTTTGATAAAAAGAATAAAACTTTAAACAAAATATTTTCAATGAAGAGTTAAAAAAATGAAAATTCAGTGACTTCTTTGAAGGAGACATAATTCATGAAAATCAGGTTTATTTTTTTAAAAATCTCATTTATTTTTACTAACTTGTTCATAACTAAATCAATATGCTATGGACAAAATTACTTTACGTATTTTTTTTCGATCCTTATCGAAGATCTTTCCGAGGTCTATTCTCGGTAAGTTATTTCTGACACTAGCCGTTTTTGTTCTGTCTGCGAATGGAATTCCTGAATGGCAAAAAAACAATGGCAAAAATTTTAAATCCTGGACATGGGGAATTATAAAGGAAAATCAACCGGTATTTCCCGGGGATTATAGCCATTGGTCAGCCAGGGCAGGACTACAAGCCTTACATCACCAAGGAAAATTTTATATTTTTGGTGGTCGCACACCTTTGCCTCCTCCAGCACCATTTGGTGCCAGTATCATTCATGGAGACGGCTGGGTAAGTGCAGATAAAGGTAAAACCTGGACGAATATTTTACAATCAAATCCTGATTTTCCAGAACCTGAGACTCACTGGTCTAATAGAGCCTATTTTCAGGCTGTTAAAAAAGGTAAATATATGTATGTATTAGGAGGTCAGAATTTCGGTTTTCCTGAGTCCAATTTTTTCAATGATGTCTGGAGAAGTGAAAACGGATCAGAGTGGACACAAATGACAGATCCGGCCAATTCCGCATCAAGATGGGACGGCAGAGCCGGATTGAGTTCTGTTGCCTTTAATGGGTATATTTATGTGATGGGTGGCTCTCAGAATGATGACTGTGCACTTTTACCCCCGGGTTCTTGTATTCCCGGAGCTCCGCCTCCTAGAAAATATTATAACGATGTATGGAGATCAACTAATGGCAGTGATTGGGAGAAAGTAACTTCTAACGCTGGATGGGAAGCGCGTGCAGGCGGTATAGCAGTTGTGAAAGATGGTTACATGTATATGATCGGCGGAGAAAATGGGTTTATCTGTTTTCCAGGATCACCCTGTCCTCCATATTTTAATGATGTATGGAGAACGAAGAATGGGAAAGACTGGGAACTGGTCACTGAAGATGCGGGCTGGGATAAAAGACCCGGACATCAGGTAGTGGTGGCTCAAAATACCTTTGTTCTTTTTGGCGGTTTTGGTTTGGGTGATGACAATGGGACTACCCCTTCAAATCCAAGTGATGTATGGATTAGTCATAATGGAAAGATATGGAAAAAAGTGAGTGACGCACCCTGGAATGCCAAAAGTTCCGAAGATATTAAATATGATTTTGACGCTTTTGTAGTGGAAGGAAATGGGCAAAATCCTGATGAAATCTTTACTTTTGGTGGTGACAGAGAAACCTTCGACAGAGATGACCCATTGAATTTCACCAAAGTGGACAATGATGTTTGGAAATTCAGTCTTCCCAAACAGAAAATGAAACCAGAGAATCCGGAAGAAAAAGTATTGGTTTTTTATCCAAATTATCCAAATCCTTTTCGCGATGCGACAATCATAAAATATGAGCTGCCCCAAAGTTCTTTTGTATCTATAAAAGTATATGACAGTCATGGAAAATTTGTTTGCACATTGATGAATCAAATGCAAAAGGAAGGAGCCTATGAAATTAGTTGGAATGGATTGAGCTTTAAGGGAAGACCGGTTAAAGAAGGAATTTATCATGCCACAATTTGGGCAGGAGGGAAGTCTAAAACCATTAAATTGATTAAAGAATAGAGACTCAGAGATTGACTGAACCCAGAGAATTCATTTGCTTGACTCATTATGAGGGATGAAAGGATGACAAAAGTAAAGTTCAGTAAATGGGATGAAATAAGAAAGCCACAAATCATATGTGGCTTTCTTATTTACTTATGGGCATGTAATAGGCGGTATTTAACTTAAGTTTTAATGCTTAAGATTTAGCTCATGAAAAGCTTTATCCCGTCCCGAGCACTCGGGATCGGGACTGAGGTTTTTTTGTTTTAGGGGGATAACTCAGGAGGGGATAAATTCTTCTCAAAATGCTTCATTAGCCAAACAAAAAGATATGTTGTTGTGGTTTCGGGTTCCAGGGCTTGGTTCTTTAACCTATTCAATATGTTTTAAACGCTTTTGTGATCTAAATGAGCAATGGATTTTATTTTTTGATTCAAATGCATATTCCGGGCCTGCAAAACAGGCAAATTTTTATATTTTATTTTTAATTGTTTCACAGTATTCAAAAAAGATGAAGAAATAGTTTATTTTTGATGAATCAATAACCAATTTAAAAGAATATGAAATCAAGTATCAAAGCCATCTCCTTGATGGCAGTTCTTCTTATCATTTTGCCATTTTCTGTCACCTCACAAATCATTACGGAAAAAGTTTCCTTTTCCAAAGGCAAAACTTCAACTGTCATTGAAGGCTCAATGGCCGGGGATCAAACCATTGATTATGTTGTTGGTGCCCGGGCAGGACAAAATTTAATGGTTACCTTAACACCAAAGACAAACCAACCCGCTTTTAATGTGTTACCTCCCGGTTCCAATGATGTGGCGGTTTTCATTGGTCAGAATGAAGGAAACAACTGTAATATTGTGCTGGACCAAAGTGGCGATTATAAAATAAGGGTTTATCAGATGCGCAGTGCGGCGAGAAGGGGTGAAAAGGCGAGTTACACTTTGAAAATTGAAATACCGGCTGAATCCCATGATGCCAAAGTACCCGGGACAAATTATCACGCAACCGGAGATTTAAGAGCGGCAAACGGATCTGATCCAACCACTGCAAGTTTTGGAGTGATTCGTTCCAATGGCGGTGCAGAAGTTCATACTACCTTGAAAAGTACAGGTGTAAAAAGAGTTTTTGTTTTCTCTCAGGGTGAGTGGTCATGTAATACGTCAGGATGCAACTTAACCTTTGCAAAAATAGGAGCAGATGAGTGGGAATTAATTTGTAACGGAACTGAAAAATATTATGTAATTGATGCAGTAATTTATGGAGGATAAGCTTTTATAAAGGTCATTCCCGGGATTGCTGCCTGACTGACGGGCACTATAAAAAAACAGCTTATTGAGTTTGCTTCAATAAGCTGTTCTTTTCTTCAGCAATTACCAAAAATCAAATCTGTTTCATTGCAATGAATGAGCGGTTGTGTACATGGGCATCATATGTAAACCGGAACTAACAAACCTGCATTTGAAAGCTTAAAACCTGGATTTGAACATTTGATTCCACATAAAACAAATCTCAATTTATAAGGGGATAAACCCTTTTGAAAAGTAGGTTTTACGATTTAAACACTGATTTGTTATTGGCTCTTGATCAATTTGTAAATATCTCGCTTGAAATTGTCAAGGTCTGTAATATGAAGGTCAGTCTTTAGAGACTCTTTGACGATCTTGTCGATTTGGTTAAATGGAAAAGACAGACCCGTCACAATTTTTTTTAGGGTGTCTACTTCCTCCCATTTCATCTCCCGATCGGCTTCGATCATCTGCATAAGCTCGTACAGTCTTTCAATTCGCTCTTCTAATTCGAGAAGCTCAAGGGTAGGAATAGAGTCAGGATCCGCAAGGATACTTTTTAAGTGCTCATCAGATATTTTGTATTTCTTTGCTATTTTAAGCAGTAATCCCAATTCTTCCGTTGATATTTCCTGATCAGATTTGGCTATTCTGACAATATTTGCGAAATGGCTTAAGTTTTTTTTGTCTTCTCTGCTAGCAGAATGAGTTGAATTTTCCATGGGTTATGATTTACTGAGTTTAAATATAGTGTTTTTCATACGAATAATTTGTTGTGCTCACAGCTAAAATCAAGAGGTGGTCGATTAAATAAATTAGCTTTTTTTTGAGTATGCCGGAGAAGGTCAAACTAAGGCTTATCATGGGGATTTCGTTTTACACTCCAAAATTCAATTAGTCATCTATGAGAAAAATCAGCAGATTATTCATAAAAAATCAGGATATTCAAGCCCGAAATTAAAGGGAATACTTAAAATTGGAGGGGCCTGTTCTTTCATTAGAACGAGGTAAAACCTATGTTTGTATGAAACTTTAGTGCCAGGGAAACATTCATAAATATCACAACCATGAAAAAAATTGCTTTATTCATTTTACTGTTTTTTGCCCTTTGCAGTTGTCAAAGTGGGGATGACGAGCGCAAAGAGCGTTGCGAAGATGCTGAATTTCCCTGCCCGGAGATCATAGGACAAGAAAATAAGGGATGTGTGGTCAATATTATATTTTTGGCAGAAGGTTTTACCGATTCAGAAATGACGGAATTTATGGAGCGATGTGAGGTTGCCAAACAAGCCATACTCGATATGGAACCTTTTGCTTCGGCATCGAACAGCTTGAACTTTTATCGGGTAAATTCGATTTCTGCCACTTCGGGAATTAAGACAAAAGCGTTTACAAGTACCTGTGATCAAAATAATGTGGTCAATACATCTTCAACAACTGCCTGGTCTGTTTTTGGCAATCGGGTAGGGATTGCACATTATGTCGGCATGGAACCTTCCAAAAGGGACTTGCTGGAAGATTTATACGGCAATTATGCAACCGGAGATTATGTGTACACCATCATTATAGCCAATACAACGAAATACTACGGTGGTGCCGAATTTCCCGGAGTTACGGAACATAACACGATCATCAATCCTAAAGTTTCCAATATGATCGTTTCAAAACTTGATGATATTGATCAATTTAAGTACCTGATCAGGCATGAATTCGGGCATTCATTTGGAAATCTGGATGATGAGTATGTAAGTAAAAACACGGATTGTGCCATGAGAAATTACGAGCCCTGGTATCTGCCTGAAGAACCCAAACTTAATGTATTGACCGATAACCCAAATAATTGGTTTGAAGGGGCCAGGTACGTTTCAACCGGTTATTGGCGAGAATGGGAAAATTCTATCATGCGAGGGGATGCTTCATCAACGACATTCTCTCCAAAACAAAGAGAGATCGTCGATCAAAGAATGTTGGATGCCATAGGATGTCCCTGATCGTAAAGTTCATTCGTCAGCATAGCTGCTCAGTCTTAAAATTGATGTTCAAAATGGGATAAGTTCAAAAATAAGGGGCTTATCATGAACAAATTGACAAAATATTATGCCTTAAATGAAGTATTTTTGGCTAAAAGAATCATATGAAAGAGATAAAAGCCATTTTGAGATTTTTCGAACAAAGCCAACATTCCGGAGAACGATGCGCTTTGGCTCAGGTTGTCAGGGTGGATGGATCTTCCTATAGAAGAGAAGGGGCGAGAATGATCGTTTTTGAATCCGGTATTTTCGAAGGAGGGATTAGCGGGGGTTGTCTGGAGGGCGATGCTTTAAAACGGTCTCAACTGGCTATAGTAAAACAGGAGGCTACCCTCATTACCTATGATACATCGAAAGAATTGGAAATTGGCATCGGACTTGGCTGTAATGGAATTATCGATGTGTTGTTGACCCCCATTTCAAAAGATTCACAACAAATAAACATACTGAACAAGATCGTTTCAGAAAGAAAAACTCATCTGATCGTTACCATAATAGGGTCGAATCTGAAGGACAAAGCTCTAAAACCGGGAAGTTGTCTGTATTATGATACAGAAAAGAAATGCCTTGAAGGACTTGGTTCTTCAGACATAAAAGATTTTATACTGGAAAAGATCGATCAAGTGCAATCTGAACAAAGATCAGGAAGTTACCTGTATACTTCAACAGATACTGAATTGAGTTTTCACCTAGAATGGGTTCCGGCCCAATACCATCTGGCGATCTTTGGAGACAACTACGATGTCTATCCTTTAATTCAGATTGCCGGACTACTCGACTGGGAGATCAGTCTGGTTGGAAATGTACAAAAATTGAAAAAGGAGTACCTTACACCGGTCAGGAATATTTATCCCAAGAACTCAACCCAAAGACCTGTTATTGACGAGAGAACCGCCATCGTTTTAATGGCCCATGATTTCAAAACAGATCTTGAGCATTTCAAATTTGCCCTCCAGAGCATTTCCCCTTATATCGCCAGTTTAGGACCCAAAACGCGGTATGAAAAGATCCGAAAAAGTTTAGGAGATACAGGAGGATTTGTCGATGAATTGGAGAAAAACAGAATTTATGCCCCATGCGGTCTCGATATAGGCGCAGATAGTCCGGAGGAGATTGCCTTGAGTTTATGCTCAGAGATCATCAGTGTCTTTTCAGGAAAAGCAGGTGGGATGCTCAAAGACAAAATTGGGCCTATCCACGACAGGAATTGATGACGGAGTACTTTAAAATGATCTTCTCTCCCAGAGTATGTTGTCAGCCCTTTGGGAGGCCACTGTTTCGGTCAAAATTTCAATGACTTGATCTATATCGCTTTCTGAAGTGTATTTACCCAGACTCATGCGAATAGATGAAAAAGCAAGATCCGGGTCAATTCCCATGGCTAAGAGCACATGGGAAGGAGTCTCATTAGCCGAATTACAGGCAGATCCGTTCGATACCGCCATATATTTACTCAGAGCGCTCAAAAGCTTAAATCCATCGACATAAGCAAAGGAAATATTCAGCGAATTGGGAAGACGCACTGCACCTTTGCCATTTGACCTAGCATGCTCAATTTTCAACAGCCCTTGTTCCAATTTGTCTCGCAAGTACCTCAATCGATCTTGTTCGTGAGACAAATCCGAAAAAGACAGTTCGACAGCCTTGGCAAAACCAACGATGGACGGTGTGTTCAATGTGCCCCCACGCATTTTTTTCTGCATGCCGCCCCCATGAATCAAGGTCTGAAGAAATTTATTCTCCGCCCGGTCTTTTGCATAAAGCAGCCCTATGCCTTTGGGGCCATAGACCTTATGTGCCGAGAAACAAGCGAAATCGACCGTGTTGAAGACATCGTCAAGCGCAACCTTGCCCAATGACTGGGTGGCGTCGCTAAACAGATAAATACCTTTGCCTTCAATTATTTTTCTGACTTCCTGAAGGGGCTGGATAACACCCGTTTCGTTATTGGCATGCATGACTGCCACCAAAATGGTTTCGGTGCAAATGGCTTCCGCTAATTGCATCAGATCGATGATGCCCTTTGCATCGACATCCACATAGGTAATCTTGACCTCTGCAGTAGATTCTAAAAAATGGCAGACATCAAGCACTGCTTTGTGTTCTGTTCGGCAGGTGATGATATGATTTCTATCGGATGTAAAGTCGATGCTCTTCAGGACCGTATTGATGCTTTCGGTGGCACCTGAGGTATAGATGAGATCGTCGGTACTTACCTTTAGAGCTTTAGCGATCTTATTTGTCGCCTCTGTCACAGCTTCCTCAGCGAGCCATCCATAGGCATGGTGAGCGCTGGATGGATTTCCAAAAGTTTCGGTAAAATAAGGAAGCATGGCATCGAGGACTAAAGGGTCGCAGGGTGTGGTGGCATTATAATCCAAATAAATTTTATTTTTCATCTCAAATCTGTTTGACTAGATCAACAGGAGGTTAAATTTAAGTTATTTTCAAAGATTTTTTCACCACTCATTGAATTACACGATGATGAAGACGAGTCTTTAGAGGGTTCATAAATTGTGAGAAAGCCTATTCGGTGGGCAAATTCATTTTCTTTAAGATCTCAATATACCTGGGATTATCCTTAAATTGCTCATAATAAGGATATTTTGGCGAAATATAGGGCATCATCGTTTCCATTTCTTTTAAATCTTTTTCAAGGCTCTCCATGGCTTTGTCTACATTTCCCAAGATCATATATCTTTCCGCTTTTAAATATCCGGTCATATAGCATTCGTTTCCATATATTTCATTCATCCTAAACATTTCCTCGATAGAAGCAATAAACCCATTCTCATGAAAAGCTTGTAAAACGGCTTCCCTGCCTTTTTCATTCCAATCTCCAGATGTACTTACTTTTTTATTCCAAAATTCGATCCATTTTTCATGTTCTCCCTTCTTTAAGGCAATCTCCATTTCAATTTCAAGTAAATTAACCATGGCAAATACAAAATTCGAATCTATAGAAAGAGATTTCTCAAATGCCCTGGTTGCAGCGGAAATGTCGTTCTCGGTTCCCCACACTAATACGCCATAAAGACTAAGTACCAATGGTTTCATCGGATCTAACTCAAGTCCAATTTTTCCCTGCTCATTCGCTTCATCCAATCTTCGTAAGATCATTAGTAAATGGGCATAATACATTCTAGTCAATGCGTCATTCGGATCTAATTGAATCGATCGTAAAAATTCTTTTTCGCCCTTCTCCCAATCCCATTCTGACCATACGGCGAGAATGGCAGCTACATAATGTGCCTTTGCCGAATTTGGATCTATTTCAAGCGCTTTATTTAAATAGGGATATACTTTTGGCAGGGTAACCGATTTTGGCAAATAACCAAAAAAGCTAAACACTCCCCAGGCATTGGCAAGTCCGGCATAGGGTTCTGCCCATTCAGGATCTAAATCAGCGGCCAATTGAAAATACTTCAATGCTTTATTAACCGATTGCTCATCTAGTTTTTCCCAATAGTAAAGACCTTTTAAATAAGCTTCATATGCTTCGGGTTTAACCAGTCTGGCCTCAGCCAGTAAAAGATCTTCTTGAGGTGTTAGTGCAATATCTATTTCTTTAGAAATTTGTTTAGTCACCTTATTGTAAAAATTTAAAATCTGCCTTTTTTCTATGCGGTAATCCTGAACCCACAGTTGTTCTTCTTCCGGAAATGCGCGGATTAATCGAATTTGAACGCAGATAGAGTCTTCACCCATACAGGTAATAGAACCTTCAATGGCCGCATCAACATTCAATTCTTTCGCAATTTCGGGAATAGATAATGCGACATCCTTAAAAGAATTAGATGAGGTTTTTGATGGGACACGCAGCGCACCAATTTTTTGCATATCACCAATAAGGGAGGCTTGCATTCCGGAAACAAAATATGCTAAAGAATCGTTACCTGTGAAATTGTCAAAAGGCAGGATGGCTATAGAATTGATGGTTTCTTTTTTGACTTTACCAAATTGCTGAAAAGACCATCTACCGGCCATGACCATAATAATGATAAAAACCAGCATGCCAATCACCAGTTTCACTGAAATAGGCTCGTTTTCATTTAACAGAGCGCCATCTATATACTCAGTTCTCTCAATTCCTTTTGGGCCAAAATCAAAGATCCATGAAAGGGTCAATGCAACCGGAAATCCTATGATCAGGATCGTGATAATCATTTGCATGACCCACGGCTGTGCTTCAAAACTAGCTGAAATAAGACCTGCTATTTGGGCCAGCACCCAGGCAGCAATGCCATAGGCAATAGTAACCTTATAGACTTTGCGTCTTTCAAGTTCGGAGAAGAACTTTTTAAGGTTCATTGTAGTTATATTAAAACCTAAATAAGGTTTATTTATCTTTCACAAGTAAACTATGTTTTTTATTTACTACATTCTTTGATTAATTTACAAAGTAATACAGCAAATAATTAATATCCAATGATTTATATCAATGGTTCTGATGATTTTAATCAGAGTGTGGATTGATTTAAGGACAGGCATTGGGTAACCGAAGTGGTATTAAGGGAACGATTTTTTACTTTTCTCAATCCGGATTTCAATACTTTTCCTGTTATGTTTTATAAGGGATGAACTAAAACCTTGTTGCCAAGGCTATGCCTAATATACAGAAATAATCAATAAAACTTCTTGTCAATGGGGTATCAGTTCGCTAAAAGCAAGTTTCAAAATCACTTTTATATAGCTCATTATTTTGGTATTTTTGCCGTTTCATGATTCAAAATCTATAGGAATGACTAAGGAATTACTCCAATTCGAAGGCCTTGAAAAGATCAAAGTCGATTTTCACTATTTAATGTCCCTGTTTAGCGAAATGCTGATGTCGATCGGTGAAGTTGACCTTGCAAAAAGTTTAGCACTCGATAAGCAAGAAATGCCCCAAAAGATCGACCATGCGGATGAGAAATTGACCCAGGCGATAGGGATCTGTTTTGAGTTACTGAACCTGGCAGAAGAAAATGCAGCCACCCAATACCGCAGGAAAATAGAAACGACCTTTGGTTTGGAATCCACCCGCGGATCATGGGGAGAAACATTGTATCACTGGAAAGCAGCGGGAATAGATGAACATGAAATTGCTGAAAAGCTGAGAGAAATAAAGGTTGTACCAGTATTGACGGCTCATCCTACAGAAGCCAAACGCCTTACGGTATTGGATATACACCGGGAACTATATTTACTCCTTGTAAAGAGAGAGAACCCTACCTGGTCTGCCTTAGAACAAGCCGGTCTCAAGCGCGAAATTATCAGTCTGATGGAGCGCTGGTGGCGGACAGGAGAGATTTATCTTCAAAAGCCGCGCTTAGAGGACGAGCGCAATAACCTGATGCACTATTTTGAAAATGTTTTTCCCGAAGCAGTGCGTTTAACGGATCAGCGTTTATTGGACGCATGGAGCTCTATGGGTTTTTCACCTGACCTATTAGCATTGCCGGAGCATTTTCCCTTGATCCAATTCGGAAGCTGGGTGGGTGGAGATCGAGATGGTCATCCGTTTGTAACTCCTGAGTTTACGGCTTCTACATTGCGCTTACAGCGTCAGGCAGCACTCAAAATGATTCGAAATCACCTGGTTAAACTCGCTGAAGAACTGAGTTTTTCTATTTACAGAGTTTCATTTCCGCAGCAATTTTTGGAAGAACTCGAAGAAAGGGCTCGTTTATTAGGAGATGCAGGACAAAAAGCACTGGACAGGAATCCTTCCGAGCCGCTCAGACAATTTGTCAATTTGTTATTGCAACGTTTGACAAATACCCTCGAAGAGGATGGTGAATTTGAAGAAGCAGAAGTTTTTAGCACAGCCATCGGTTTGTCGGTTGAACTGCAAAAGTTAAGACAGTTGTTGTTCGATCTCGGCGCAGAGAGAATAGCAAAGCAATCCCTTTTTCCGATAGAAAGAATCGTACTGTGTTTTGGATTTCATTTATCTAAGATCGATATCCGTCAGAATAGCGCTTACCACGAAAAGGCCATCAGTCAGATCCTAGTCACTTCCGGCGCAACAGATACAGACTACGGATCCTGGGATGAAGCCAAACGCTTGTCTTTTTTGAATAAGGAACTAAAAAGCAACAGGCCATTTCTAGTAGCCGGAACATCTTGTGGCCCTGAAGCAGATAATGTGCTGGGCTATTTGCGGGAGGTGAAGATCTATGTGGATCATTACGGTAAAGAGGGAATAGGTTCTGTCATTGTGAGTATGACACGCAGTTTGAGCGATCTGCTCCTGGTGCACCTTCTTTTACGCGAGGTAGGACTGCATGAGGCAAATCTGCCTGTGGTGCCATTGCTGGAAACCATCGATGACCTTATTGCAGGTCCTGAAATTCTTACTGCCTATCTCAGTCATCCGGTGGTACAAAAGCAAATAAAAAGTAATCCATCCTTTACTCAGGAAGTCATGTTGGGTTACAGCGACAGTAACAAAGATGGTGGCATCATGACCAGCCGATGGAATATTTACAAAGCTGAAGAAAATTTGACCAAAGTAGCTCGTGCATCAGGTGTCAAATTGTGTCTTTTTCATGGACGAGGAGGTACCATTAGCAGGGGTGGCGGAAAAATACACCGTTTTTTAGACAGTATGCCTCCGGGTTCTATGAGCGGACATATCAAAATGACCGTACAGGGGGAGACCATTGCCAATATGTTTGCCAACCGACTTACGGCAACTTATAACCTGGAGATGTTCGTGGCGGGAACGGCAAGGCAGGCCCTTATTAAAGAGGAAGAGGTCAAAGATGAAAGGCTGTACCGAATCATGGATCAAATGGTGGCTAAAACAAGGGAAACGTATAGAAAATTACTCGATCATCCGAAGTTTATTTATTTCTATTCAAAAGCGACGCCTATAGATGTTTTGGAACAAAGTAAGATCGGTTCAAGACCGGCGCGCAGAACCGGTCAGCGCTCCTTGGAAGACCTTCGCTCTATCCCATGGGTGTTTAGTTGGAGTCAGTCGAGATTTAACCTGAGCGGATGGTTTGGCATGGGAACAGCCTTGGACGAATTTCAAAAACAGCAACCGGAAGATTTTGACTATTTAAAACAAATGGTCCACAAATGGCCTTTTTTGAGATACAGTCTGATACAAATTGAATCCAATTTATTGAATTCTGACAGCGAGATCATGAAGTCTTTTGCTGCCTTGGTCGAGGATGACCAAACCAGGGAGGAATTGATGAGTTTGATCCTGACAGATTATGAAACTTGTTTAGGCCAAATTGAAGAAGTATTAGGTGCCTCTGTAGAAGCCAGGCGACGTTCTGCATTAGAAAACAATAAATTGAGAATCCATTCATTAAAAATCCTTCATGACATACAGATCAGCTACCTAAAAAAATGGAGATCCTTACAGGAACGGGGTGAACTAAACGTCAAAGAAGAAGCCGATCAGCATCTTTTACAATTGCTTTTGCTCGTAAATGCCTTATCCGGTGGACTGAAGAATACGGGTTAGGGATCAGTCACTTTAATTAATTTTCAAGGGTTTTGCTCATTTAGGATAGCAGTTCTCAATGGGGAATGTCGAATGTTTAGTCGAGATGAAGCTTTCATTTTAGCATAGTCTTCAGGACTATATCCTTTTATTAGATGTAATTAGCCTGTATGTTTTGTAGATTTCATCACTTAAAAATAACTATAACACCCGTTGTGTAGGTTGATTAAAGTTTGTCAATTCGAGTGAATTTCACGATTGAAATGAGCGGTCCTGAAGTCTCGGGATTGTATCGAGCATCAACTATTTTATTTCAAAACAAGCGTTCTCGATAAAATTTTCTATCGAAAATCACTCGAACTGACATAAGCTATTGTTCAATGATTCAAAATGCACAAGGGGTGTCTACCGTTAATAAATATCTTGATAACTAAAGGAGTAGTTTCTGAAAATTCCCCAATTAATTGCTATTTTGCAATTCTTAATATCCCCCTCTTTATTCAATTGCGAATAAATTTATAAAAACCAATTTGATGAAAAAATTATTGATTCTGTGCCTGGGATTTATCCCCTTTGCTATGATCTTACAAGGTTCTCAAGCGTTTCTTTTGGCAGATCAACACCATAGAAACGACCATGAAACTAAACTGTTTTCCGGCCTTTTAGAAGGCGAGGGAATTAGCTTCGGTTCAATGACAGAAAATGACCTTTCGCTTTCATTGCTGGAGTTCGAAGACTACATTTCTAAAAATTTACTTTCCGTCAAGGAGGACTTGCTGTCTGCAGATCCTGATCTTTATGATGGAATGTACACTTTTACAAAAGACAGCAAGACGGTTTTTTTTAGTGTGAACAGAAAAATAAAAAAGAACAAAGAGATCAATGAGATTGGAGACAAAACAAAAAGTTCAGTCAATCTACATTTATTCAAAGCCAATGTCAACGAAAAAGGAGAATGGGTAAACCTGGAAATGTTACCTTTTAACAATGAAAATTTTTCAACCGGACAACCCGCCTTGAATCCTAATGACACAAAACTGTATTTTGTTTCCGATGGTCCCGGTTCATTAGGAAGGACAGATATTTTTTCGGTAGACATCAATGAGGACGGCAGTTATGGTCAACCCGAAAATTTAGGTCCAAAGATCAATTCGATAGATCGCGAAATATTTCCTTATGTCGATGCGGACAATGTATTGTTTTATTCATCGGATGTATTAAATGAAAAGGGTGATCTGGATGTCTTTGCAGCCAAAATTTATGAAACAACGCTCTCGAAACCGATCTTGTTGAGTGTATCTGTATTTACAGAAAAGGAAGACCTGTCTAGCGTAAAAAAAGCGGGAAAAGGCACCGATGAAATTTATGGGTTTGTTTCTTCTCAACCTTTATTTTTTGATTGTAAACAAAAGATTTCAGGTAAGGTTAGAAATGCTGATACCATGGAGGCCTTAGCAAAAGTAAGACTGGACTTAGTTGATCAGGAAAATAAAAAGCTTTTAACCTTGCAAACTGATGAAGCAGACGGGACTTTTAGTTTTGATCAATCCTGTCATACAAATTATACCCTCATAGCGCATTTAGACGGTTATTTAACGGAGGAGATCACCATTCAAACGGCAAATGATCCGGGTGCTGAACCCAAAAACCTTGTGCTGGCTTTGAAAAGAGAGAAACAAATGGCTCCAACTGTAGCAACTGTTTTACCCGTTCCGGTCAAGTCCGAGCAACTGGGATATGACTTTAGCAGTGGGGAACAGATATACACGGTTCAGGTCGGCGCGTTTAGAGAAAAACAGCATAACGATCAATTGTTAGGACTTAGCGGTATTTTTTCATTTGATTACGAAGATGGATGGAAAAGATATTTTTCAGGGACTTTTGATTCGAGAGCAGCAGCCATGAAACATCTCGAAGCATTGAAAAAGGAGGGCTACCAGGACGCATTTATTGTCGTACTACAAGGGTCAAAAAGGTTTTAGTCCTGGCGGAAACTGAACTGATCAACTGATATTTTTTAGCTAAAAGTTCCTCTGTAACACCAGAGGAACTTTTTTTTTGAAAAAATTTAATACCTGAAAACGACTTGATCCAAGTGATTCAATTTCTTTGATCTATCCGGATACTCGAGCGTTTATCCCTTGCGAGTTTCCCGTAAACACAGGAAGTGATTTCCATCGGGCACCACATAGGCATTGGCTTTCAACCGCGGCAGCACAGCTCATTTTAAGATCCTGCCACGGGTCTATTTTCTTTGGGACCCCTCCCGGAAAAAGGTATGAATAAAAGAGATCAAAGGCAGTGATAACAGCAGTTAAATGGCATTAATTCATACACTTTCCGTGCAATCTCCATGCACTCTCAGTGCGCTCTCAGTGCACTCTCCGTGCACTCTCAGTGCGCTTTCCATGCACTCTCCTCCCTTTTATGCCTATAGGTGTGGACTATCCGGAATAGTTTAAGGGCTTTATATAGTAGTAGCTAGCCGGGAAAAGAAGTATGTCGGAAATACTTTTTTATGGTCATGAGAAATATGCTTCCCGGGTGGCAGGGGTATAAGACCGTGCTTGTCCTATGGGTCAATTGCAGGCGCAGCCGGCGATGAAGATAATACCAAAGATGTTGCCTTGTTGTAAAACTTCAAAAAGAAAAGATGTATATTTATTTGACCAAATAGATTTTCTTGATAAAGAATATATTTCCTGTCTTTGCTCTTTTTGCGAGTTTTATGTCTTTAGCACAGGAAAGAATAGACCTGTTCACCCTTTCCGGTTCCTATGGTTTTCCTTCTTCTTATGACTCAGTTTATAAGGGAAAAGCAACTGAAACAGGACTAATGGCAAATTTAGTCGCACCGGTAAGGCTATCCGAAAAGTTGATCTGGTACAACAGCCTCAATTATTTTTATTGGCAGGTAGAGAATGGTGAAAATATGGCTATGGATATCCAGAACCCTATACAAGTTCACGGCTTTATTTTAAGAACAGGGATTTATTATCAATTCGATGATTCAAAGGCATTACAGGTCTTGTTGGCACCCCGACTCATGACGGATTTCGCACAGACAGATACAGAACACCTGCAATGGGGTGGACTGGTCGTTTACGATAAAAGAGTTCATGACGACCTTAAAATCGGTTTTGGATGCTTGTATAATCAAGAATTCTATGGACCCAATTTCGTGCCTCTGGTCAATGTAGATTGGAAGATGAATAAAAAATGGTCTTTAACAGGATTATTCCCCATTTATGGGAAATTGACCTACCAATTTAATGAACGTCTGGATGCAGGTTGGAGTCATTTTGGCTTGGTCACGACTTACCGATTAGGAGCCGAGGCTTATCAGGGTGATTATATAGAGAGGAGGAGTATTGATGAAATGCTCTATACCAGGTATCAATTGTTCGGAAATTTTTTTCTTGAGGGTAGGTTTGGCTATGCATTTGGCAGAAGCTACGAGCAATATGACGCTGGTCAAAAAATGGATTTCAGCCTACCGCTTATTGAAGTTGGAGACGATAGAACAGCCAAAAGCGTCTCTTTTGAAGATGGGTTCATTGGGAATTTAAGAGTTGTTTACAGCATTGAAATAGAGTGAGAATCCGCTACCTTTAAGAGAAATAATGACTTCGTCAAAACTTAACCTTCAATTTTGCTTTAGGGTCGGATCTTCATATCTGCTTTCACCTGGAGATATGACACCAAATTATTTGTCAAAATCTTCATTGTTCTTTTTTGATTTGTTAAAAAAAGCTTAGCTATATTTACACTCAATTTTAACTCCTTGCTATGTTGTTGAGTAGTTGATTCATCGAAAAAAGAATGATATGAAATCCATAACAACCCTTATTATTTTATTCGCTTTAGGCCTATCAAATTTGATGGCTCAGGAAAATTACAATAGAGAGATACTCCCTGTCGTTTTCCCTGAACCTCAAACTTATACAGAATTGGATGTGCGAAATACTAAAGCTCCTCAACTATTAGAAGTAACAGCGCCAAAAGATGCGCCCAATGTTGTGATTGTGCTGATAGATGATGTTGGATTTGGCGCAACGAATACCTATGGAGGCCCAATTCAGACTCCTACCATGGATAAATTAGCCAAAAATGGTTTGCGCTATAACAATTTTCATACCACGGCCCTGTGTTCACCAACGAGAATGGCGTTAAAAACAGGCCGCAACCATCATACCTGTAATACCGGATCCATTATGGAAACGGCAACGGGATATCCCGGAAATACTGGAGCACTACCCAATACAGTTGCCCCATTAGCAGAAATGTTGAGGTTAAACGGATATAGTACGGCTGCATTTGGAAAATGGCATGAGACGGCTGCGTGGGAAACGAGTATTTCAGGACCTTTTGATCGCTGGCCAACACGTCAGGGATTTGATAAGTTCTATGGATTTATCGGTGGAGAAACAGATCAATGGGCACCACTGATCTACGACGGAACAAAGAAAGTGAATCCCCCTAAAATGGAGAACTACCATTTTACCACAGATATGACCAATCAGGCCATTAACTGGGTAAAGGCACAGCAATCAATGACTCCGGATAAACCTTTCTTTGTTTATTTTTCTACTGGAGCAGTGCATGCCCCGCACCATGTTTCTAAAGAATGGTCGGATAAATACAAAGGAAAATTTGACCAAGGCTGGGATGAAATCAGAAAAGCAACGGTTTCTCGAATGAAATCGATGGGTATCATTCCTGAACATACAAATTTGGCACCTAAGCCACAGGACATCAAAGATTGGAATAAGTTAAGTGCGAATGAGCGAAAGTTATTTGCGCGTCAGGCGGAAGTTTTTGCCGGATTTATGGAAATGACCGATTATGAGGTGGGAAGGTTGATGGATGCTATATCGGAAATTGGAGAAATGGACAATACCCTTGTTATTTTCATTGCCGGTGATAACGGAACAAGTGCAGAAGGTGGCATGGTGGGCATGTACAATGAAATGACCTATTTTAACGGCGTAGAAGAAAAGGTAGAGGATCTGCTTCCTTTAATCGACGATTGGGGGCTTGAGAATACTTTTCCTCATATGGCTGCCGGATGGGCAGTTGCATTTGATGCACCATTTTCCTGGACAAAGCAAGTTGCCTCAGATTTTGGTGGAACACGCAATGGCATGGTCATTCATTACCCCGAAGGTGTAAAAGAGAAAAATGGCATCAGAACACAATTTTCACATGCCATTGACATTGCTCCTACAGTGCTTGAGGCGGCAGGTTTACCGGAACCAAAAGTGGTCAATGGTGTACCCCAAACACCGATTGAGGGGACAAGTTTAGTGTATACATTCAATGATGCCAAAGCGGCGGAGAGACATACCATTCAATATTTTGAGATGTTTGGAAACAGAGGGATCTATCACAATGGCTGGTTTGCACGTACCATCCACAGGTTTCCCTGGGTAACAAACAAATTGACTCCCTTAGAATCAGATGTCTGGGACCTTTATAAGGTAGATGAGGACTTCAGTTTGACCAATAATTTGGCTTCGAAAAATCCTGAGAAATTAGAAGAGATGAAAAGTCTTTTTATGGCGGAGGCACAAAAATATCACGTACTCCCCATAGATGACAGAACCATTGAGAGGACAAATCCCGAATTGGCAGGCAGGCCTGATCTATTGGGTGCCCGTAAAAGTCTGACCCTTTATGAAGGAATGGAGGGTATGATGGAGAATACCTTTATGAATATCAAGAATAAGTCATTTGCGATTACCTCGGATATCAATGTTCCTCAAAGCGGCGCCAAAGGTGTAATCTTGTCTCAGGGAGGCAGGTTCGGAGGTTGGTCTTTGTATCTAAAAGAGGGTGTACCTGAATTCACCTATAATTTTCTCGGTTTGGAGCGTTATGTTGTATCTGCCAAAGAATCATTAGCGGCAGGGGATAGGACCGTCAAATTAGATTTCACCTATGATGGAAATGGTTTTGGAAAAGGCGGTAAAGCGGTAATTTATGTGGATGGAAAAGCAGTTGGCGAAGGGCGAATCGAAAAAACGCAGCCAAATATATTTTCTGCTGATGAAACGGCAGATGTTGGCTTGGATAACCAAACGCCAGTTGCTGAAGGCATCGGTTATGGTCCTGCAGAAACAAAGTTTACGGGAAAAATACACAAGGTCCTTTTAGAAATAAAATAAAAGGTAATTTATATAGAAAATACAATTAAAACCCCGGTCATGCCGGGGTTTTACGATGTTCAGGATATGGCCTATCCGTTCAAGTGGTGGCCAATGAAACAATTTTTCCCGGCTCTATTTTTCTATGGTGATGAACAAAGATGATTTGGCCCTTACAATTCATTTCTGTCAACCAATAAAAACCTTTGTAATAGTTTTTTAGGACCGTGGCTTTTAATGGCGAGTTTTCGACGATCTTCAATTGGTGCGGATATAAAAGCACTTTTTTACGGTTGATCACCACCTCATTGATATCATCAAAAAAAGAGGCGACATAGCTGCTTTTCGGATCTCTATATAAGTTCTCAGGAGTACCTTCTGCCACTATTTTTCCGTCGTTCAGCACGATCATCTGATCGGCAAAGGACAGGGCATCATTGCTGTCATGGGTAGCCACTATACAAGAAATATTCTTATCTTTCAGATAAGCAAAGAGCATCCGCCGCAAACTATTTTTTCTTAAATTATCGATCTGACCGAAAGGCTCATCCAACAACAACATTTCCGGCTCTTTGGCCAATGCTCTGGCGATGGCGACACGCTGTTGCTGACCTCCACTCAGGTATTTTACTTTGATATCGGCAAAGGAGGTCATTTCGATTACCTCGAGTAATTCTTTGGTTCTCTTTTTTGCTTTTACAGGATGATACCTGGGTAAAAATTTGGCGATATTTTCGGCTACTGTCGTAAAAGGCATTAATTCAAAATCTTGGGCCACGTATTTAAAAAATTCCATACCCGGAATCAAATGATAAGCAGGTCCAAGCACCTGGCGGTCATCCCAAAATACGGTGCCTTTGTCAAGATCTAACAGGCCATAAATAGCTTTTAACAAAGTAGACTTTCCACAACCACTTTCACCCATCACACATAAATGTTCCCCTCTTCCCAATGAGAAATTGAGTTGCTGTAAAACCGGTTTTTCTTTTAGATAAGCGTAGGAGAGATCTTGTACCTTTAACATGCTACAAAAATATAGCATATCACCATCATTTTGCAGCTTTTTTTAAAGCTTCTGTCTTGACGACTCTTATGGATTGAATTAAAACACTTTAATTGTACTAACTTTCTAAGAATAAAAGTATTATATTTAGCTTAACAATCAATTTAATCATTATTCTATGAATTTTTTATATTTTATTATTATTGGTGCTATTGCCGGTTGGATTGCCGGAAATATTATGAAAGGCGGTGGTTTCGGACTACTGATCAATATCATCTTAGGGGTCATTGGAGGAGCTGTCGGAGGCTGGGTGTTCGGATTGCTGGGACTTGGTTCAGGTGACGGTTTAGTAGGTTCTTTATTGACATCTGTTGTAGGTGCCGTCATCGTTTTATTTGTGGCAGGACTTTTTAAAAAGTAGCCACATTTCAAGAAAAATTTAAAGCCCTGCATGTTTTCATCAGGGCTTTTTTGTGAGCTATTTTTAGCTTAAGGCATCTTTAAGCCCGCTGATCAGCTGCTCTATCTCTTCCTCGCTGGTGTAATGTAAAAAAGAAATTCTTATCACACCCGGATCAGTTGGAATTTGCATATCTATCAATGGCCTAAATGCATAAAAGTTCCCTAATCCCAGCATGAGTTTATGTTGTATGAGCTCAGTATATACTTTTTTGATGTTCTTATTTTTTGGTATGAATGACACTATGGGCGCTCTGTTTACTGTGGCTTCAGGACCTATGATTTTTACATCCTCACGCGATCTTAAAAAAAGCAGTAATCGTTCCAACAATTTATGCTCATGTGCATAGAACAATTCGTTCAAGGCCATCATTTTTTTAGCGGATTTTGCCTCTGTTTTAAAGTGATAAGCATACACCGCATCGAAATAATCGAGTATACCACTCGCTGCTGCAATTTGTGCATGATCAGGCCCTGCCGGCGTAAGCATACTTCTCGTGATGCCTTCTTTAAAGAAATGCGACTGATTTGTCATTAGCTTGATCAGTTCATTCTTTACATACATCAAACCTAAATGGGTGCCAAAGGTTTTGTACAATGAAAAAAGATAGATGTCTGCATTTAGCTCTTTTAAATCGGGAAAACCGTGAGGGGCAAAACCAACGCCATCGACAACAGATAATGCGCCAAATTGATGTGCCAGATCTGTGATTTCTTTGACAGGATTGATATGACCGATGATATTGGAACAATGAGGAAAGGCCACCATTTTAGTTCTGGTCGTAAAAAGACGTTTTAAGTCAGCTATGCTCAACAATCCCTTTTCCCGATCTACGTGCCATTCGACAATTTTCATTCCTCTCTCGGCCAATCTTCTCCACGCACCTGCATTGGCTTCGTGGTCCTGGCAAGAAACAATAATTTCATCTCCATTTTCCCACATGGGTCGCATGGCATTCGCCAAAACGTAGATATTTTGAGTTGTGGAAGGGCCAAAATGAATTTCGGATTCATCAACATTCAGGAAATCGGCCATTCTTTTATAGGAATTATTCATCAGGTTGCCTGCCAAAGTAGAAGCAGGATAGGGGTAATTTACCTGTACCTTGTTCCTGGTGTAGAAGTCGGTTAAGCGATTAACGACTTGTGCACAAGGATAAGATCCCCCGGCATTTTCAAAAAAAGCCCAACCTTCTAAAGTAGGTTCTGAAAAAGCGGGAAACTGGGAGCGAATAAAAGGAAGGTCGATAGGCATTGGAAATCGGTTTAAGTTCTTTTTTTGATCGATTTGACTTTATTTATAAATATAGGAATTTTGTCTGTTACTGTATGGATACCCATGCGGCAAAATACAGGTTTTAAACGCTTTTATTATTTTTATAAATTTCGTATCTTCTAGAGAAAAAATGAAAACGAGTCATCAATTGATGCAAGAGATCATCTCGCTTACACAGCGCATTAACTCGGAATACCCTGAACTGTACATTTATTTGGGTGAAACGCCCATCAAATCAACAGATTCGGGTGAAAAACTATTCGATCTGGAAGAATTACAAAAGTACTTAGATACGTTGAGATCGCAGTTGGAGGGTTTTAAGCATACGCGCAATAAAGAGTCTTGAAACGATGATGTATGAGAGAAAAAAATAGTTTGATAGAGCCTTATTTTTCTTCGAAAATATTTGGAATTTCTTTATGAATTCGGTGTATAAATTATACTAAAAAGAAAAGAAGGATCAAAAAATTATTCATGAGTGCAGCCTTTACTTTTATGGGCTCCATTTCGTTTGTTTCTGCCCAGGAAATAGAGGAAAATTCACCTGATCATTCTTACGGACAGGCCCATTTCCGATTTAAGAATATTGTCGGTCAAAGTACTGAATTGATTCCTGTATTTTAATAAGTTCTTTGTCTTATATTTTTTGTACTTTCATTTTTTAAATGTATCATTATGAAAACCTTAGATCGCAGACAATGGCTCAGATCAGCCGGCTTATCATCAGGATTTTTATTTTTGGGAGGTCTGGAAACCATGGCTTTGGATTTTCCTGCACGGGCAATTAGGGCAGACAGGATGATTGAGCTCAATGCCAATGAAAATCCCTATGGTCCATCCAAAAAGGTAAGAGAAGCCATTACAAATTCTTTTGGTGAAGCCTGCAGATATCCCTTTAAGATCATATCGTCTTTGGAAGAAATGATCGCTGAGAAGGAGGGAGTTCCCAAAGCCTGTGTCGTTGTCACAGGTGGTTCTACAGAAGGGCTTAGAGCAGCAGGTCTGGTTTACGGTCTGGGTGGGGGTGAGATTATTGCCGCAGATCCAACTTTTCAGTCCTTATTGACCTATGCTGAAAATTTTGGGGCCTATGTTCACAGAGTTCCGCTCAATGATCAGTTGGGGCATGATCTGAATGCCATGAATCATAGGATTACCAGCAAGACAAGTCTTATTTTTATCTGTAACCCGAATAACCCGACAGGAACTTTGTTAGACAGAGATCAGCTCAAAGATTTTTGTACTTCTGTCGATCATCAGGCAGTTATTTTTAGTGATGAAGCCTATTATGATTTCATTACAGAGCCCGATTATCCATCTATGGTCGAACTGGTCAAAGAGGGTCGAAATGTCATTGTGAGTAAAACTTTTTCGAAAGTATACGGGTTGGCTGGTCTAAGGGTAGGTTATTTGATCACAAGACCTGATATTGCGGAGAGATTGAATTCGGCTGTCATGGCCGGCACTAATATTCCTGCTATAGCAGCGGCTAAGAACAGCCATCAAAGATGAGGAGTTTTACAAATTTAGTATAGCAAAGAACAACGAAGCGAAGGAGTATATTTATCAAACACTCGAATCTCTAAAACTAGCCTACCAGAGGTCACATACCAACTTTGTTTTCTTTCAATCGGGCAGGCCTATCGATGAATTGATGCAAGCCATGAAAAATGAAAATATTCTTATAGGGAGGGCTTTTCCACCCATGTACGATTGGGCCAGAATAAGTACAGGCACCATGCCTGAAATGAAACTGTTTGGAGCTGCCTTAAAAAAAGTGATGGCATAATTCAACAAAAACTTTATCACTTTCTCGAATTTATTTGAAGGAAGCATACACTGTGTTTTTTCCGGAGAATCCTTGTCTACTTTTCCGAAAAAATGAAATAGGCCTACATAAAAGCTCAAAACGCAATAAAAATCCTAGTTTACGCAAGATAAGTCCAATCTTTTGTTGGCTACTATGGTTAATTTTAAAAAGGCTTTGTTTTACTGCCATTTGATTACGAGGTCTATCATTTTCAAACCAAGGCCCTATGAGAAGTCTTTGCCTATTTTTTGCCATCATTTTTTCTATACCTATCCTTGGGATGCCTGGTTTTTTGGATCAGCAAAAAAATTGCAGCATCAAGGGTAAGGTCATCGATTCCTCCACAGAAGAAACGATTGCCTTCGCCACAGTTGTCATTTACGATAAGAACAGGAAAAGTATTGGCGGTGTTATTTCAGGAGATCAGGGTGATTTTGAGATTGAAAATATACCGGCAGGTAAATATTCGGTTGAGGTGCAATTTATCGGTTATGACAATTATATCAGGGAGCTGGAAGTAAAAACGGGCGTTACTGAAATGGATCTGGGAACTATCGCCATAACCAATATTGGTCAAAGTTTGGAGGAGGTGACCATAAAAGCAGATAAACCCTTATTTGTTCAAAAAGTAGACAGAACTATTATCAATGTGCAAAGCAGTATTTTAGCAGCCGGGTCGACCGCTTTGGAGGTTTTGGAAAGATCTCCGGGGGTATTGGTCAACAGACAAAGCAATAGCATTTCTCTGGTGGGTAAGCAAGGTCTGATGGTGATGATCAACGGGAAGATCAGTTATATGCCTCAGGCAAGTATTGTACAGATGCTGGAAGGTATGAGCTCGGACAATATTGAATCCATAGAATTGATCACTACGCCACCGGCGAATTTAGATGCGGAAGGGAATGCCGGATTTATCAATATTGTTTTGAAAAAACAACAGGACATTGGTGTCAATGGATCCTACTCCCTGTCTGCGGGTGTTGGAAATGGTACAACAACGCAAGACAATATCAATTTTAATTACAGAAAAAATAAGCTCAATCTATTTGGAAATTATTCCTTTCTGAGAAGAAATCAGAAACAGGTCTTTAAATTAGGCAGAGAGTCAATGGATGAATTTGGTAATTCGAGAGATTTGAGTACCACCTCTTACAGAGATCCCATACAGCGCAATCACAGTCTAAGATTTGGACTGGATTATGAGCTGACCGAAAAAACAATCGTGGGTGTTATCGTAGATGCCTATGATCAGAAATGGACCATGGATGCCTTAAGTGAAAGTTTGGAAACGGAGAACAGTGAACCTTTTTCCTATGTAGAATTGGATATACAGGAACGAAATCAGTGGTCGCATATAGGAGGTAATTTTAATTTTAAACACAATTTCAAAGAACAGGAATACTTCAATATGGATATTGATTACCTCTATTTTTACAATGAAAACCCAACGGATTACATCAACGATTTTTATGATGGCCAAGAGAATTTCTTATACCAGGAATTGACCAAATCCGATAAGACAACACCCATCAATACTTTAGTGACCAATGCCGATTACAGCAATCAGTTCACCGATCGGTTCAAACTTGAATCGGGTGTTAAAGCCTCCTTTTCCGCTTTTGAGAATGATATCGTGGTGTCTAATTTTGAAGGAAATGATTTTGTAGAGGATCCGATATTAACCAATAGAAGTGATCTAAGCGAAAACATCTATGCGGTCTATACGTCTGTGGATTATAAATTATCGGATAAAACGAGTGCTAAAGTAGGCTTGAGATTTGAGCAAACAGACACAGAATTGAGGTCGGATACAGAGGGTCTTGTAGTGGACAGAAATTATGGTGAACTATTTCCCAGTGTATTTGTCTCGCATAGCGTGAACGATTCGCTCAGTTTTAATGCCTCTTACTCCCGACGAATTTCCAGGCCCACTTTTAATGACATGGCTCCTTTTGTGATCTTTTTTGACCCCAATACTTTTTTTTCGGGAAATCCCGGTGTTCAGCCTTCTATCGCCAACGGTTTTAATTTTGGATCAAATTATAAATCTTTTTTGCTCTCGGCACAGTATACCATCGAGGAAGGGACGATCGCCAGATTTCAACAGGTTTATGACGAGGTCAACGACCGCTTGATCTTTGTGTCGGGAAATATAGATGAAACGAAGACTTTTTCCGTCACCCTGGGTTTACCGGTTAAATTAACGAAGTGGTGGAAAACCCAAAACACATTTATTTATATCCATACGCAAGTGCAGAATACCATTGAGGCTGTGACCTATAAGTTCGAGCAAAACACCTTTAATATCAACAGTACCCAATCCTTTAAATTCAGTGAAACGATCAGTTCTGAACTCAATATCAGTTATAACGGACCCAGTATATTCGGGGCCATCAAGGCAGAAAGCAGGTTCTTTATGAATTTCGGCATTCAAAAGAAATTCAGCGAGAAATGGGGTACCCTGCGATTTAATGTCAACGATATATTTGATTCTTTAAAATTTCAGGGCACGCAAGAACTCCCCGAAGAAATGATCAAAACCTGGGCCGATATCGATTTTAGCAACAGAACTTTTGTACTGACCTATACGCGAAATTTCGGTAACAATAAGGTCAAATCGGCGAGACAAAGGGATACCGGTGCAGAGGAAGTGCGGAACAGGGTAAATTAAGCGATCATATTGTATTGAAAATCGACATTTTAGCATCAATATTCATCGCTGTTTATAAGAAAATTCAAGGATAGATTTACTAATTTTGAGTAGAAGGAGTGTACTGTTTTACAAGTTTAGCACTTCAAATTTATAGTTGGATTAAATAGTATAGATATGAATCAAAAAAAATGGCGTACTAAAATTTTTATGGTTTTGGTATTTACGGCTTTGACCGTTCAGGGATTGAGTTTATTTGGCTTTAAGCCAAAAGAAAAAATGATAGGTTTGCAGTTGTGGTCGGTTAAGGATCATATGAAAAATGATGCAAAAGCTACCATCGCTAAAGTTGGCGCTATGGGCTATACTTTTGTTGAAGCGGCAGGTTTTGACAATGGAAAGTTTTATGGCATGAGCCCTTTAGCGTTTAAGCAATTATGCGAGGATAATGGTCTCAAATTTCTGGGATCACACACCGGACAAAATATGCCCGGCAAAGCCGATTGGGACAAAACAATGGAGTGGTGGGATATGGCCATTGCTGCTCACAAGGAAGCTGGCGTTAAGTGGATCGTCCAGCCTTGGATGGGAGAAGAAGGGTACCAAAGTCTGGAAGGACTTAAAGATTATATCGCCTATTTCAATGCAGTGGGAGAAAAGTGCAAGGCAGCAGGGATTCAGTTCGGTTACCACAACCACGACAAAGAGTTTACCACTGTTTTTGACGGAAAAACGGTCTACAATTATATGCTGGAGTTGAGCGACCCTGATCTGGTCATGTTTGAATTGGATCTGTATTGGATCGATCACGGAGGAAAAAATGCCCTTGATTATTTTGAAGAATACCCGGGCAGATTTAAATTATGGCATATCAAGGACCAAAAAGAATTGGGCAGCGGTAACATGGATTTTACGATGATATTCAATGCAAAAAAAGAATCGGGGCTGGAATACGGTATCGTTGAAGTGGAGGAATACAGCTTTGATCCGCTAGTGAGCTGTCAAAAAAGTTTGGACTATTTAAAAACAACCAATTATTGACCAAAATAAAATTGACCAACAAAAACCCTCAGCATTGCTGGGGGTTTTTTATAGGAATAAGATCAAAAGCGCCAAAATTAAGCCGGCCAGAGAGAAATAAATTCCTTTTTTAAATACACTTGCTTTGGGAACGAACATCCAGAAGGAAGAGATGACAAAAAAGAGTAGTGAGAGGCCAAAAAAGATATTCAAAAAAAATAAAGGTTTTTCGGTGGTGGCCTTGTGGAGGTCAGTCATTTTTTTTAACACGAAAGGCAAATCTTTTACCGTTTGTGTAGCTACACCTGTTATCCTATTGTAAGTTCCTCCTTCAAAGGTCAGTACATCCCCGGATTGTTCTGTGACTTTAAAGTCGTTTATTCTGAGCATTTTACCTAATTCTTCTGCAGTTAAATTTTGATCCAGCTCTTTTTGAACTGTTTTTTCGACTTTTAGAAAATCGGTTTTTCTAAAAATCAGGATAGTTCCGCTAATGGCATATACCGCCATGATACCTGCGAGGAAAAAACCTAAATAACGATGGTATATCCTCATGTTTTTATGTAAACTTTTTTTTGTCATTGCCCTGATTATTTTTACTTATACTTCCTAAGGAATGTGGGCAAATGTAAAAGAAAAATAAGTTAAAATAAAATTCTTTTCAAGGGCTACACTACAAATAGCGGAGTAAAAAGAAATTATGTTTATTTTTAGAAAAAAAACATATGACCTCGAGACGTCTTTTTCTTAAAAATTCAATTTTAACAGGTGCCGGTCTGAGCTTTGCAAATTCACAACTTTTTGCGCAACTGTTAAATCAGGAAACACCCTATAAAATGACCTTACTGAGAGATAAGGTCGGTTATTTTACAGAAAGGGGAGGGACCATAGGGTATTTTATAGACAAGGAAGGTATTGCCGTGGCAGACACACAATTTCCTGAACAGTCTCAGCATTTAATTTCAGAGATTCAAAAACTAACGGACAGAAAAATTGATCTGTTGATCAATACCCACCATCACGGCGATCACACGAGCGGAAATATTGCTTTTAAGGGAATTGTCAATACAGTGGTGGCACACGAAAATTCTAAAAAGAATCAGATGCGTGTGGCGGAGGAGAACAACAGAGCCGACACTCAGCTTTATCCGGAAACTACTTTTTCTAAAGAATGGACGGGAAAAGCGGGAAAAGAAACCATTAGCATGAAGTATTTTGGCGCTGCCCATACGGATGGCGACGCTCTTGTGCATTTTGAAAATGCCAATGTAGTGCATGCAGGTGACCTCATTTTTAACAGGCGATTTCCCTATATAGACAAGACGGCCGGAGCCAATATTAAAAGTTGGATTGAAGTTTTAGAGCAGGCCCAGAAAATTTACGACAATGATACCTTGTTTATTTTCGGCCATTCGGACAATGGGTTTGATGTAATCGGGAAAAGATCAGATATCCAGGCATTCCAAAATTACCTGTCTCGATTATTAGAAACAGTAGATGCTGCCATCAAATCCGGAAAAAGCGAAGAAGAAATAATGAAAATTACTTCGATTAAAGGAGCGGACGAATGGAAAGGAGATGGGATTTCTCGCAGTTTATCGGCCGCCTATATGGAATTAGCCAAAGGATAAGAAGTATAAAGGCTTATTTAAAGCCAAACTTTTCAAGTCCTTTGTGACTGATCTTAATTACTTCCAATGGTTTTTGACCGTCAAAGGTTTTATCTTGTTCCACCATGTAATAAATCATTCCCGACAGGTCTTTTTTAGCAAGAATTTTCCCAAAATCGATCGTTCCTGTGCTAACCGGAGCAAATCGACCTTCTTTATCCATGTCTTTCACGTGCCAGATCTTAAATCGTCCGGGATATTTTTCAAAATAGGCCAAAGGATCTGCACCTGCTTTGGTTACCCAATATAAATCCATCTGAAAGTTTACAAATTCAGGGTTGCAGTTTTCCAAAAAATACTCGATGGGTACGATCCCATTTCCATCTTTTTTAAATTCGAAATCATGGTTGTGGTATAAAAGTTTAAGTCCTACGGCATTACATTTTTCACCTACACTATCGAAGAATTGGGCGAGGTAAGCAATATCACCCTCCATGCTCATGCCTTTTTCTCCACTTTTAAAATATCCCAAAGGAGGAACCGGAATCACAAAATATTCAAAACCGGCGGCTTTTACATCGGCGATCATCTGATCTACGTTTTCAAGTGTGAGTCCACCCTGGTGGGTACTTACAGGAGTCAAACCAATTTTGGAAAGGGTTTTATTAAAATCCACAGGACTCATCCCATAAAATTTACCTTCTTTATAACCAGCCGCTTCAATATAGGCATACCCGGCATCTGCCACTTTTTGAAGTGTCTCTTCTGCATTTTTACCCATGTCATCCCTGAGGGTATAAAGCGCAAGTCCGCCGAAATTATTCTGAGCAAAACCTTGCATGACAACAAGGGATAATAAATAAAAAAATAAGATTTTAGTAAAGGATAGTTTTTTCATTTTAAAGGTATCATTTTGGGTGAAATTTACTAAAAATAAAATGGCAGCTCAAAAAAATTGATAAAAGAAGCTAAAACTTTATTTATTCAGTTCCTTTTCCGTCCAAATTTTTTCTTCTGTATTTTTTCTTACTCTATAATTCACAAAATACATTTTCATCATGCCCTTGTTTTTCACATCTATTTCGCCCCTGTACTCGCAATCAAAGATGTCTTTGATCAATTCATGGGTGTTTTCAGAAATATTAATTTTTCCCGGGATCGACATGGACTCCATTCTTGCAGCCACATTTACGGTATCTCCCCATATGTCGTAGGCAAATTTTTTGGTACCTACCACTCCGGCCACTACAGGTCCGGAATTAATGCCTATGCGCATGTCAAAACGGGTGTGTTCTTCAGATTCAAATTGTTTTGATTCCTCCACGAATTGTAAAAATTCTATGGCGGCCATGACAATTTTCTTGGCATGATGTTGATCGCTAAAAGGCAAACCTCCGGCACACATATAAGAATCGCCTAAAGTTTTGATCTTTTCCAATCCAAACTTTGTAGTGATTTCATCAAATTTAGAATAGTAAAAATCGACACTTCGCACTAGTTCCTCGGGAGAAAGATCTTCTGAGATATGGGTAAAACTCAAGAAATCTGTAAACAAGACGCTCACGGATTCGAATTTCTTCGCCTGTACGTGGCCATTCGTTTTTAATTCCTGTGCTGTATGGCCGGGCAGAATATTGAGCAATAGTTGTTCTGACTTTTCCTTTTCCGCTTCTATCACTTTCCGGGTATGCTTGATGTATCTATTTCGCCGAATAAGACCGAGGAGTACTATCGAACTCAATACAAGTGCAATTGCCACGGAAAAAATGAGAATCTTTTGATTTTTCTTCTGTTGTTCGAGCAAATCTACCTCGATCTGTTTTTTAGAAAGTTCAAAATTTGTTCTCACATTGGCGAGGTTTTGAACTGTTGTCAGGTTATTTACACTATCCCTATAGGCGATATGATCTTTATAAAACGTATAGGATCTATTTATTTCTCCTAAGTCCTCATAAATTTGAGCAAGTTTTAAATTGGCTTTACTTATGTGATCTTTCAGGCTGAATTGTTGGGCTAGAGCTAAACTTTCTTCTGCATACGCAAGGGCCTCTCTGATTTTTTTTTGTTTGTAGGAGATATCAGAAAGTGAGTTTAAAAATTCAGCTACCGCATCATGTTCTTCATTTTGTTTCAACTGATCAACCGCGAGAATTAAATTAGCGGCGGCCATTTCATTTTTATCCTGCAGGGCATAAGCCTGCCCTTTGCTTCCCATGATATAGGGTGTATAGGCTTTTTCATCTAAGGCATTAAAAAATTTTTCTGACTGTTCCAGATATACCAAGGCAGAATCGGGCATTTTGTATTTTATGTATTCATCACCCAAATTATAAGAAATAATGGCCATGGTATTAAGATTTTTTCTATCGTCCGTATTTCTTCCATAGGAAGCCAATTCTTTTTTATACAGATCGAGGGCCTTATCGTAATAAAAAATGGCATTATCGTGGTCCTCCATGGCCGAATAAACATCTGCAATGGGAATGTTTACAATCTTTAAATTCTTTTCTGAGTTGTGTTCATAGGCTAATTCTGAGGCTGTTATAAAACTTTCCAGAGCCTCCACGTAATCGGCTTTAAAATATAAAGCATAACCCTTGTGCAAATACCCGTCAAAAAGTAAATTGGAGGAATCGGCTAGTTTTGCCTCTATGATCAACTCATTGCTATAGATAAGCTGCTTATTTGGATCGGGATGGCCAATTGCCAGCGCTTTAAGAATTGCCATACGATTTGCAGCTTCAAAATTTCCATTCTCAAATGTGATCTCCAAACTATCTATTTCACTTTTATCCTGAGCTGCACAGAAAAAAGGGAATAAGATCAAAAAACCTATTGTGAAATAGGTTTTTATATGGGAACCAGTAAGAAAACGGATGACGGTCATTTTTAGGGGTATCAGAAGAATCAATCAGAATTATTCCTGCGATTTAATACTGATTTTTGGGTCGATAATAAATGTTCTGTTTTGAGGGTTAGTCTGGCTAACGATATTGAAATGAAGAACATATTTCTCTTCGTCACCCTTTTCTCCCTTATCTACTTTGGCCATTACTTTTTTTTCTCCGTCGTTCTCATCTCTTTGCAAAAGCTTTTTCCCTTTTTTGTATTTGATTTTTGTAATGTTTACTTCATCATTGACAGAAGAAGTAGAAACACCAATCCATTCAATGTTGTCATTCAAATTGACAAATGTTGTGTAATCCTCATTGGTTACACCGTCGGTTTGTCCAAAATTAGCATGCTCAGGGATTGAATTTTTTGTAATTTCTGCGGTGTTCACGTAGAGTGTAACCACATGTGTTTCCTGTGAATAGCCAAAAGTTGCGAAACAAAGTAAAATATAGGTTAGGGATAAAAGTTTGTTCGTTGGTTTCATAAGTTGATTTTTTTGGTTAGATCAATTGATTTTCTTTTTTTAACTAAAACGACAAAATTAATCATCGTTTTAAACGCCAGGTTTACCTTAAAAAGAATGTTTAGGGTATTTACAGCTGGTGATCATTGTATAAAGCTAATGTTAAATATAATGAAAATTATTCAAAAGGTCAATGAATTACTTTTAAGTGAGGCTCTTTAGCCTTCATCATTTACAAAATACATACTCATTTTACCTTTGTTTTTCACCTCGATCTCTCCCCTGAACTGGCAGCTGAAATCGTCTTTGACCAAAGCGTAGGTATGTTCTGAAATATTGATCTTTCCCGGTTGGGAATTAGACTCCATACGGGCGGCAATATTTACCGTATCACCCCAAATATCGTAGGCAAATTTTTTACTGCCTACTACTCCGGCCACTACCGGACCTGTATTGACTCCTATCCGAACATCGAATTTTGCCAGGTCTATATCCTTGCGGTGCTTGCACTCCTCCACAAATGCTACAATTTCTAATCCTGCCTTAATGGTCTGTAAGGCATGATTTTCTGAGAGGATAGGGCAATCCTCCGGCACACATATAGGCATCACCAATGGTTTTAATTTTTTCCAAGCCATATTTTTCTATGATCTCATCAAATTTTGAAAAATAATACCCCACACTTTCCACTACTTTTTCAGGAGACAGTTGATCTGCAATTTGAGTAAATTCCTTAAAATCTGTAAACAAAACGCTTACCGAGTCAAATTTTTTGGCTAGTACCTTTCCATTTTGTTTTAATTCTTTAGCAGTTTCTTCCGGCAGGATGTTCGCAATAATAGTTGGTCAGATTTCTTGCGTTCTTCGTCAATGATCAAATTTGTTCTTTTAATGTATCGATAGCGCCTGAACCAACCCATGGCTAATAAAAAGGTCAAAAATAATCCTATACCCGTGGCATAAAGAAAATTTCTTTGCCTTTTGGCTTGCAGTGTTTGTAATTCTGTTTTTGTTTGTAGGAGATCTACTTCTGCTTGTTTTTGTCCCACTTCATAATTAGTGCGGAGATCGGCCATGGCCTCAATGTTTTTTATATTTAACACACTATCGCGGTATTTTATATGGTCTTTGTAGAATTGGCCGGAGACTTTATAATCACCCGCTATGCTCATACAACTCGGATAATTTCAGATTTGCATCACTAATCTGGTCTTTTAGTCCGTATTTTTGCGCAAGGTCTAAACTTCTTTTGGCATACTGTACCGCTGCTTTCCAGTCATTTTTTTTTAGATAAATATCCGACAGATAAGTTAAATACACAGAAACGGGGTAGTAATCTTCTAATTCCTCCAATATTTCAATGGCATCTGACATATTTTCTTCTGCTTCTATGTATTTATCCTGCTCGGCATAAATCATACCCATATTACCCATGGCATAAGCCAGACCAATTTTGGAATTGATTTTTTCAAATATTATTGCAGATTCTCTCGTATAAATGGAGGCTGAGTCTAATTGGCCTTCATTAAAATAGAGATCACCCACATTTAATAAGGCAGACGCCAAGTTGGTTGGGTTATCTATAGTTCTCAACAAATTGATTGCTTTACTATAATAGCGTTTGCTGTTTTCATAATTTTCTAAGACTGGCATAGGTATCCGCAATTGCAATATAAAAGATCCAGCAACGTTCTGTTGCTTTTTGATTTTTCTGAGCGATTTTAATCCTTTTAAGTAGGATTCTAGGGCTAATGAATTGTTGCCTAAAGAGGCATAAGCATTGCCTTTTTGTAAATATCCGGTAAATAAAGAGTCTTTTAAAATGGAATCTTTTGATGTTTTTCCTAAACTTAATTCTATGCTAGACTTCTCAATGATTAGCTCTGAAAAATCAAGTTTCGAACTAGGATCAGCCGTACCTTACTCAACAATTTCTTGAAGCAATTCCAATTCCGACATGGTATAACTTCCGCTATTGTACAACTGCACAAGGCTATCAGCTATTTTTTGATCCTGTCCATACGAAATAGTTAAGGAAATTAAGTACAAAACCAGCCGATATAAAATGCTTACGTTTAAAAAATCTATCCAAATAAAATGATTAATTTTGATTTACTACTTTTAATTCTCGGGTCTATTATATAAGTGGTAGATACAGCCGGAGAACCAGTTGTTACCGTGAAAACACCAAATAATTCTCAGTTTCATCATCCTTGGCATTACTTTTTACTTTTCCTTGTACGTCTGTGCCATCAACATAATAACAATCCTTTTCTAAAATATCATCCCCTCCTAAACCATTTGCCTTCTTTAAGACTGCCACCATTGTGACAGAATCGCCCGAATTACTTTTTCCTGATTCAGTATTAAGAGTTGCTGTCCATGTCACTTTTTTGCCCTTGTTCACTTTTGAAGTATAATCTTTTGAATTGCCAGGTGAACTTTTGCCATCACCTGTGATCGTCTGAAAAAATAACTTGTTGGTCTACATTACTATTGTTAATCAATGCGGTGGCTACGGTAAGTGTAATGTTGTGTCTTTGTCGTCTTACTCATCGGTTTGAAATTTAGTCAGTTTTTAAGGATTCCTAATATAGTAAATTATATACTGATTATGAATGGCTTATAGAAAAAAGTGACGATGTATATTTTTGATTTTTTAAAGTTATTTTTATATTTGGCGGAAATTCCCCCAAAAATGTCAAGATTAATTCTTCTTTTATTTTTCTTCTCAGCTTTTAGTTATGGACAAACCATTATTTTTGATGCACCGAATAAATGGATCTTACCGCTTGGAAGAAACAGTGAAGCCACTCAGAAATTAAAGTTCCCTTTAAGGGTTGAACTAAAAAGCAACAAGCTCAAGCTGTATTATCCGGATCAGAACAAATTCTATTTTGAGCAATTGGAAACACCTATTGAGAGGGTGAGCGAACTCAATGCAGATGGTCGCACCTTTTTTTTATTAGAGTTTTTTAGAGACGGATTGACACATTATTTCAGAATTACCAAAGACCATGATCCGAATTACGGTATTTTGTATGGAATAGAAATTCCCCAGATAGAAAATGGCGTCGTGATTGCCTACGAAACTTTTTATTAGATCAACTCAAGTCATACATAAATAACATTTATTTAAAGAGAATCTAGGTCAATAGCGCTATTTTTGCCCTGTAATTTTAGACAATGAGTTTATCAAAAGTAAAGTTAGTGGTATCCGATATGGACGGTACACTTTTAAACGGAAAGGGAGAAGTAAGCGAAAGATTCTTTGAATTGTTCTCAGAACTCCAAAATCGGGGGATACATTTCGCAGCGGCCAGTGGCAGGCAGTATTACAGCATCACCAAGAAATTGGATCGTATCAAAAATGACATCACCATTATTGCAGAAAACGGTGGTTTGGCCAAAAAAGGAGAGACGGAACTACTGGTAGCGAAAATGGAGCAAGATAAAATTGCGAAGGTGATCCCTATTTTGAGGACCATACCCAATGCTTTTATTGTTCTATGCGGGAAGAACAAAGCCTATATAGAATCAAAGAACGACATGTTTCTGGCCTTGTTCCAGGAGTATTACGCCTCTTATGAATTGGTGGATGATCTCGTTTCTGTAACCCATGATGAGTTCTTTAAAATTGCCATTTACCACGATGAGTGCTCAGAGTCTCATATTTATCCTGCAGTTGCTCATTTGGATAAGGAAATTCAAATAAAAGTTTCGGGTAAGAACTGGGTAGATATTTCGCATTTTAATGCCAATAAAGGTTTTGCTTTAAAAATGCTTCAACATCATTTAGGGTATCACCAAAGAAGAAACCATGGTTTTTGGAGATTATAACAATGATTTAGAAATGATGGGAGAAGCCCATTTTAGTTATGCCATGGAAAATGCGCATCCCAATATCAAAAAAATTGCCAATTTTAGCACTGCCAGTAATAATGATGGCGGAGTAGAATTGATCTTGGAAGCATTGGTTAAATCCAGAAGTTAGTTACCGAAGGCAGTCAGGACAATTTTGCGATTTCCTCCGACATTTCGATGTTCACCTAAATAGATACCCTGCCATATGCCGAGGTTTAATTTTCCATTTGTGATGGGAATCGATACGGAACTACCCAGCAACGCATTTTTGATATGTGCCGGCATGTCGTCTGATCCTTCCTCATAATGTTGGTAATACGTCATATTTTCAGGAACAGATCGATTAAAATGAGATTCAAAATCTAATCGTACTGTGGGGTCGGCATTTTCATTGATCGATAAACTTGCTGAAGTATGTTTGATGAAAACCTGAAGCATCCCCGTTCTCATTTCCTTCATTTCCGGTATTTCACTAATAACCTCATGGGTGATCAAATGAAAGCCCCTTTTGAAGGCAGGTAAAGTAATTTCTTTTTGATAAATTTTCATCAGATCTTGTTTAAAGAAAATGTATAAATTATCGTAAAATTAACAAATTCCCTCAGATACAATTTGTAATTTTATGCAAGATTAATTTTCCCTATATGATGAAAAATTACTTGCTTTCTTTTTTCTTTTTTCTTTTCATCAGTTTTGGTTTTGCGCAAGACAAAACAAAAGAACCTGTCATCAGGATTTTTCCAAATCCTGTGAATAATGTATTCACTATAGAACACCAAAATGTTGATATCATCCGGGTAGAGATTTATTCTTTAATTGGTTTTAAAGAACGAGACATCATCCATAACTATGAACTGATCAATGTTTCTGAGCTACCAAAAGGAATATATATGGTAAAAATTCATACCCCAAAAGGTCATTTTGTAAAAAAACTGATCAAGAATTAATTGCTTTGTCTGCTCTTTTTGATCATTTCATACAAAGATTACCCATAAAAGTAATATCTGTTTAGCCAATTGTTTTTATTTTAGCCTTTGCATTTCAAGCTGATTTTTATTAATACAATAACGAATCGTGTCATTCAATAAATTCTCATGAAAATAAAACTTATCATTCTGGCCATTTTCTCCGGTGTTCAGGTAAACCTGGCCCAAAATAACATCATTCCGAAACCGGTATCCTATACGGCATTGGAAGGTTCGCTCTCAATGAACAAAGCTTTGGCTTTTGAAGCACCCAAGAATCTTCAAGTTGAGAAAACAATTGAAGATTTCAAGGCATTTTTGACAAAAGCAAAGATGAGTCATGCTTCATCTTCTAATAAGTCTATTCCTGTAAAAGTATCTTTAAACTCGAAGGTTAAGGCTGAAATTGGCGATGAGGGTTATGTGCTGGAATTAAAGGAAAGCGGCATAGATATTAGTGCGAATACAGAAGCAGGTATATGGAACGCCTTTCAATCCTTAAAGCAATTGATCCCTATTGCAAAAGAAGAAAAGGTAATTGAAGCCTGTAAAATTATCGATTATCCAAGATTTAAATGGCGTGGGCTGATGCTGGATGTCAGTCGACATTTTTTTAGCGTGGAGGATGTCAAGCATTACATCGATCAGATGGCAGCTTACAAATACAATGTTTTTCACTGGCATTTAACTGATGATGAGGGATGGAGGATTGAGATCAAATCTTTACCAAAACTTACCGAGGTAGGTGCCTGGCGGGTTGAGCGTCACGGAAGGTTTGGCGAAAATCGCGAAGCGCCGAAGCCCGGAGAAAAAGCTACTTATGGAGGCTTTTATACACAGGAACAGATCAAGGAGGTCATCGCATATGCCAAAGACAGAAATATTACGATCGTACCGGAAATTGATGTGCCCGGACACAGTATGGCTGCCTTGGCTGCCTATCCTGAACTATCTACCAGGAAAGAGCCCAAAACGGTCAATCCGGGAGCCAAGTTTGCTGAATGGTATGGTGACGGCAAGTTTGAAATGCTTATCGAAAACACGCTGAATCCGGCGGATGAAAAAGTATACGAATTTTTAGATAAGGTCTTTACCGAGATAGCAGCACTTTTTCCCGGAGAATTTATTCATATGGGAGGGGATGAATGCTATCACGGATATTGGGAAAAGGATGTGGAGGTCCAAAAGTTCATGAAAAAGCATCAGATCAAAGACAGTCATGAATTACAGAGTTATTTTGTGAAACGAACAGAAAAGATCATCAACAGCAAAGGAAAAAAAATGATCGGCTGGGATGAGATCTTAGAAGGAGGTTTGGCAGAAGGTGCAGCCGTCATGAGTTGGAGGGGAATGAAGGGCGGTATTGAGGCGGCCAAAATGGGCCACGAAGTAGTGATGTCGCCAACCACATTTGCTTATTTAGATTATACGCAAGGGGATCATTCGGTCGAGAACCCTATTTACGCTGATCTTTCTCTAGAAAAAGCCTATAGTTTTGAGCCTGTTCCTGAGGGAATAGATGCCAAATTAATTTTAGGCGGTCAGGGGAATTTATGGACCGAGGTTATTCCGGATATACAGTTTGCATTCTACATGACCTATCCCAGGGCTTTGGCCATTGCAGAAAGTGTATGGAGCAAAAAGGCCGATAAGGATTACAATGATTTTGTCATGAGAACCCAGCATCATTTTGATCGATTCGATGCCATGGGTAATAGTATTTCAAAAGCTGTCTATGACCCGGAAGTAAAAGTGTTTTTAAAAGGTGAAGCCTTGCATTGTACCTTGAGTAATTCTATCCCGAACAGTGAGGTTTATTATACCATTGATAATACCTATCCGGTTCATTTTGGCAAAAAATACGAAGGTGAGTTTGTGATTCCGAAAGGAAATTTATCACTTAGAACGCAGACCTATATAGATGGTAAACCAGTGGGAAGAGAATTGTTACTCTCAAGAACTGAACTAGAGAAAAGAGCGAAGAAATAGAAAATTTTATACATTGTTTTTAGATGTAAGGATGAGTCAATTTAAACGGGCTCATCCTTTTTTTTGACTTCTTTTGGTCCTTTGCAGACAACATTATTCCGAAAAAAGATTTTAACTATGGGATCAGTTCATTGACTCATTAAAAAATGTTAGCATCAATGACCTTGTCTGACCTGGCATAAAAATGTTGTTTTTATGCATAAGGTTTTATGATTACCTACCCGTTGGGCTTTTGATTAAAATTTGTCGATTGGGGTGAGTTTCACGATTAAAAATGAGTGATCCCTGAGTCTCGTTGTATCGAGATTTAAATTTATGTTTCAAAAGTAGCGTTCTCGCTATAATTTTCTATCGAAAATCACTCGAACTGACATAAAATTATGTTTAGAAATAAAATGCACCACGAGTTATTATTTATAAATTTTTTTTAATTGTAAATAAAAAAACCATAAACCAGCACAAATCCTATAATAATGATGGGTCCCAATAGACCCGCAATGAGTCCGCCATACCTAAAATCTTTTTGACTAACTTTTCCCGTGCTAAAAGCGATCGCATTAGGCGGTGTAGAGATGGGAAGAAATAAGGCTGTTGAAGCACAGAGACCAATCACGATGGGCAGAATTTCCCTTTGTGACGAGACTAAGATAATGGCGATGGGGATTAGGATGGTGGTGGTTGCCGTGTTGCTCATGAAATTAGACATGATTACGGTCAAAAATGCAAATAAAGCAACCAAGGCGTAAAAATTCAACTCATAATTCTGCAATTTATTCACGTAATATTCTGCGAGGCCAGTTTCCTGAATGGCCAAACCTAAAGATAAACCGCCTGCCACTAACATAAGGGTATCCCAAGGCAGATTTCTGACATCATCTCCGGTAACGATCCTCAACATCGTGAGGATAATAATGGGTAAAAGGGAAACGGCCGAAGCAGGAATACCATGTAGATTTCCAGTTAGCCAAAGCAAAAGGGTAAGTATCAAAACGCCTGCAACAATTTTCTTTTTAGCTACAAACAGCTTAGAATTGTCGATATTTTCAGATTCTTCCAGGAAGGACAGATTAATAGATTCCACTTTTGGCACATATTTTAGGGTAAGCATATACCACATCACAAAAACCAGGATAATGGCAAGCGGAAAACCAATCATCATCCATTCTAAAAAACCAAAGGGCATTCCGTGGCTATTTAAGGCATCAACCGCAATGGCATTTGGGGGAGAACCAATGATGGTTCCCATTCCTCCCAATGAAGCTGCCGCAGGAATACCTATGAGCATGGCTTTAGCCATGGGTGCATTGTCATCCAGGGTATTGATAAAAGGTAAAACCGCTGCGATCATCATCGCTGTAGTAGCGGTATTTGACATGATCATAGAAAAAACGCCGGTTACCAGCATAATTCCCAACAGAACGTACTTGGGCTTGGTGCCAAATTTAGCTATGGTAATTTTAAAGATCTCTTTATCAAGACCTACTTTTTGCAGTGCCTCTGCCATAAAGAAACCCCCTAACATGAGCCAAATCACACTATTTGACCAGGTTTGCACATACTTTTGAACATATTTAGAGGCATTTTCGGGATCTATTTCATTGTAATACTTTCCCAGGGCAAAGACCAAAAAACCAAATATGAGTAAACCAACGGTAAACGGGGGTACAGCTTCAGTAATCCATAAACCAATCGATAAGAACAACAGGAAAAGCACATAAATCTGGGCTTGGTCTAAATCGGGGCTAGCTAAGGCATAGGTAATTCCAAATGCGAAGATCACACTCAACAAAAAGTAGATGATCCTTTGCTGGATATCCACTACATGTTGAAATTTATGCATGTACCTTTCGGATGCACTTCTTGAATCGGCCATAAGATTGATTTTCTGATTTGCAAATTTAAGGACAAATGGCGAAACCGGGCTGATTTTCAAGCTTTTTTACTTAAACGATTTTGTAAATATTTAAAATAATTCTGAAAAAGGAGATCACTTTTCACGACCTTTACTTAGTCAATTTTAGCTCTTTCAAATGATTTTTGAAATATGATAACTGTCATGATTTGAATTTGAAACATGGTCTAATTTTGCCCCGTAATTGAGCAGACAACAGAAAACTAATCTATAAACAAAAACATTCTTTATTATGCATATTTCACACATCGAGCACATTGGTATAGCTGTCGAAAATTTAGTCGAGTCAATCAAATACTATGAAGAGGTCCTAGGTATGAAGTGCTACGCTATAGAGGAGGTTGTCGATCAAAAAGTGAAGACAGCCTTTTTTTTGGTAGGTCAAACAAAAATTGAATTATTGGAAAGTACTTCTCCCGATGGACCAATTGGGAAATTTATAGAAAAAAAGGGCCAAGGAATTCACCACATTGCCTTTGCTGTTCCGGATGCGGATCAGGCTTTAAAACAGGCAGAGGAGAAAGGAGTACAATTGGTAGACAAAGTTTCCAGAAAAGGGGCCGAAGGATTAAAAATAGGATTTCTGCATCCTAAATCGACACAAGGAGTGTTGACAGAACTTTGTTCGAAATAAATCGCTAAGCAAAATAGTTGTAACATGGCAAATCAGGATAAAATTAATGAACTCATTCAAAAAAGAGTTAAAGCAAGATTGGGTGGTGGAGAAAAACGAATTGATTCACAACATGCAAAAGGAAAACTAACGGCAAGAGAAAGAATTGATATACTCTTAGACGAAAATAGTTTCGAAGAGTTCGATATGTTCGTCACACACAGAACCAAATCATTTGGTTTAGACAAGCAAATATATCTTTCTGACGGGGTTGTGACAGGGCATGGAACCATAGACGGAAGGATCGTGTATGTTTTTTCTCAAGATTTCACCGTTTTTGGCGGATCACTTTCAGAAACCTATGCCTTGAAAATATGCAAGATCATGGATATGGCCATGAAAGTGGGCGCTCCTGTTATTGGTTTAAACGACAGTGGTGGAGCTCGTATACAAGAAGGAGTTAGATCATTGGCAGGTTATGCCGAAATTTTTCAGAGAAATATTATGGCATCAGGGGTAATTCCTCAAATCTCATCCATTCTGGGTCCTTGTGCCGGTGGAGCGGTCTATTCTCCGGCCTTAACAGATTTTACCATCATGACAGATCAAACCAGTTATATGTTCGTAACAGGGCCCAAAGTAGTTCAGTCCGTAACGGGTGAGGTGGTTACCACTGAGCAGTTAGGAGGAGCTCAAATCCATTCCACAAAATCAGGAGTATCCCATTTTTTGGCAGACAGCGATGAAGAAAATCTATTGCTGATCAGAAAGTTGATGAGTTATCTTCCTTCAAATAATCTGGAAGAGCCACCTTCGGCCAATTGTGATGATCCGATAGACAGGTTAGACGATATTTTAAATGAAATTATTCCTGAAAACGCTAACCAACCCTATGACATTGTAGATGTAATTTCTACGATCGTGGATTACGGAGAATTTACGGAAGTTCATAGAAACTACGCCAGAAACATTGTTGTTGGTTTTGCTCGTTTTAATGGCCGTTCAGTAGGTATTGTGGCCAATCAACCCAAATATTACGCCGGTGTTCTGGACATTGAAGCGTCCAGAAAAGCAGCGAGATTCGTTCGTTTTTGCGACGCATTTAATATCCCAATCGTCACTTTGGTGGATGTGCCAGGATTTTTACCCGGAACAGGCCAGGAGTACGGCGGTATCATTCTTCACGGAGCCAAACTACTGTTTGCCTATGGTGAAGCGACAGTGCCAAAAGTAACCATTACTTTGCGCAAATCTTATGGTGGTGCTCATGATGTCATGAGCTGTAAACAATTGCGCGGCGACTTAAACTATGCATGGCCCACGGCGGAGATTGCTGTGATGGGAGCGAAAGGAGCCATTGAAGTGCTCGAAGGTTCAAATATTAGCAAGATCGAAGATGCCGAAGAAAAGTTAGAGTATATCGAGAGAAAGGAAGATGAATACAATACCAAATTTGCCAATCCTTATGTAGCGGCGAAATACGGTTTTATTGATGATGTGATAGAACCTCGAAATACAAGATTCAGGATTATCAGAGGTTTGGAAATGCTATCGAATAAAAAAGAGATCAATCCGCCTAGAAAACACTCAAATATGCCCTTATAATGATGCACACAAAATTATATATAGATCAATTAGACGAAGGTTATGTTATTTTAATCACAGGTCTAACAATCGTGTTCCTGGCCTTACTGCTGCTCGCGGCATTTTTCAAGTTCGCTTTGCCTGTCATGCTTTACATCTACAAGATCATTACCAAGGGCAGAGATAAAAAGATCAAGGATATACCAAGGGAAGTGGACAAGGGGTTTACAGGAGAAGTGGCAGCGGCTATAGCAACAGCCATTCACTTGTACCTGCGTGAACAGCACGACAGTGAAAATGCCGTACTTACCATTAAACAGGCGAGAAAAATGTATTCGCCCTGGAGTTCAAAGATCTATGGTACACATCAATCCCTTAAATAGAAAAGATAGCATTAGTGAAAGGATTGTCATTTAACAATTAGAAAAAATGAAAAATTTCAAATTCAGAATATACGAAAACAATTATAATGTGAGGATCATTTCTCATGAAGATAATATCATTGACCTGGAGGTAAATGGTACTGCTTATTCAGTCAAACTGAGTAATGAAGTAAAAACGACCAAGACACCTACCTTAGTGCGGTCAGCCTCTAAAAGACCGGCAGAACCCTTAAGAGTGAGCCCGAGCTCATCAAATTCAAAGATTGTGGCGCCAATTCCGGGAACCGTCTTATCTGTCGATGTCAAGGTTGGTGACGAGATCAAAATTGGGGATAGATTGCTCGTGTTGGAAGCGATGAAAATGGAAAATAATATCGCCTCTGAAAAAGCGGGAACCATTACGGCGATCCACGTAAGGACCGGACAACAGGTATTGCAAAATGACGTGATGATAGAACTTGGATAGATGTTGAAAGAATGATCTGAACATACATGTCATTCTCATAAAAAATAAAAAAATGAAAAAAATATTCTTGATATTTGGTGTTATTTCGTTGCTGGTCAGTATCAGGCCAGTGCTGGGATTACATGCGAATACCACAAATGATATGACATCCACAACTGCCCTGCAAACAGAGATGTCGGCTAATGATAGCTTTGTCAATGAGGCTTTTAACGGGATCAAGCAATTTTATCAATATACAGGCTTTGCCAATGCAACAGGCGGAAATTTGATCATGATCCTGATAGGGATCATATTTATTTATTTAGGCATTAAATTTGATTACGAACCACTGCTATTGATTCCGATCGGAACGGGGATCATCATCGGAAATATTCCCTTCGTGCCGGGATTTCAAACGGGAATTTACGAATCCGGTTCGGTTTTAAATTACCTTTATTTTGGCGTAGTAAAAGGGATCTATCCACCCCTCATATTTTTGGGTATTGGCGCGATGACAGATTTCTCTTCCCTCATCGCAAACCCTAAATTGATGTTATTAGGAGCTGCCGCACAAATTGGTGTTTTTGCTACATTTTTAGGGGCGCTCTACCTGGGCTTTAATCTTCCCGAAGCGGGAGCCATTGGTATCATTGGAGGAGCAGATGGCCCGACAGCGATCTTCTTGTCTTCGAAATTAGCCAACGGTATCAATATTTTACCGGATGGAACTACGGTGAAGAACTTGATAGGTCCTATTGCCATAGCTGCCTATTCTTATATGGCACTGGTACCGGTCATTCAACCTCCGATCATGAAATTATTTACCAGCAAAAGAGAAAGATTGATCAGAATGAAACCACCCAGAGCGGTTTCACAAAAGGAAAAGATGATCTTCCCCATAGCCGGATTATTATTGACAACATTTATTTCACCCAGTGCCTTACCTTTATTGGGCATGCTGTTCTTTGGCAATTTATTAAAAGAATCCGGCAGAACTGAAAGGCTGGCGGATACGGCAAGAACTAAAATGATCGATATTGTCACCATCCTATTAGGTGTAACCGTTGGGGCCTCAACTCAGGCAGACGTATTCATCACTAAGGATTCTTTAATGATCTTTGGTCTAGGGGCCATTTCTTTTGTTATCGCCACCATGGGAGGATTACTTTTTGCAAAATTCATGAACTTATTCTTAAAGGGTGAAGATAAGCTGAATCCCCTTATCGGGGCAGCCGGTGTATCTGCGGTTCCCGACAGTGCCAGAGTGGTGCACGCAGAAGGCATCAAGGCAGATCCTCATAATTATTTGTTGATGCATGCCATGGCCCCTAATGTCTCAGGGGTTATCGGATCTGCTGTAGCGGCAGGTATCATCTTAAGTTTCTTGGGATAAAATGTATGAGCGCATTATATGAATTGAATAACAATTAAAATCAAACAAAATGAATATACCAAATAAAATGACAGCGGAAGAAGCCGTAAAAATGATACAATCAGGAGAAAGAGTCATGATTCAGGGAGGTTCGGCTACACCACAAGCATTAATTCGGGCGATGGTTGCAAGAGCAGCTGAGTTGCGAAACGTAGAAATTGTTCATTTACACACTGAAGGAGAGGCAGGGTATACTGCGGTAGAACTGAGTGAAAGTTTTCATACAAGCGCCTTTTTTATCGGGGCGAATGTGAGAAAAATGGTGGGTCAAACCGTAGATTATATACCTATTTTTTTAAGTGATATTCCCAGTTTATTCCGAAGTGGGATCATGAATTTGGATGTGGTATTAGTCAATGTTTCTCCACCGGATAAACACGGCTTTTGCTCTTTGGGGGTTTCTGTAGATATCGTCATCTCTGCCATTGAACAAGGTAAAAAGGTGATCGCTCAGATCAATCCTAAAATGCCCAGAACCTTTGGAGATGCCTTGGTACACATCAAAAATTTTGATGCCTGTGTTGAGGTAATGGAAGAAATCCATGAGATGAAATTACCTACTCCTTCAGCAGAGGAAGTGCTCATCGGACAACATATTGCAGGGATCATTGAGGATGGCGCTACACTGCAAATGGGAATTGGCGGAATTCCAAATGCCGTATTGAACTTTTTGACCAATCATAAGAATTTAGGAATCCATACGGAAATGTTTTCTGACGGGATCGTGGATCTGGTAGAAAAAGGAATTATAAATGGTTCAAAGAAAAAAATGAATCCTTATAAAATAGTATCCGGTTTTGCGATGGGAACTCGCCGTCTTTATGATTTTATGGATGACAATCCTGAAATTGAAATGAAAGACATCACCTATGTAAACGATACGGCCATTATTCGTCAGAACCCAAGAGCTACTGCCATCAATTCAGCCATCGAGATCGATTTTACCGGTCAGGTTTGCGCAGACTCAATTGGAACCAGAATGTTTTCGGGTGTAGGTGGTCAAATGGATTTTATGAGAGGATCTGCTTTGTCTAAAGGAGGCAAACCAATTATTGCGATCACTTCAGCGACACAAAAAGGAGTGTCTAAGATCGTACCTATGTTGAAACAAGGTGCCGGTGTGGTAACGACCAGAGCACATGCACGATATGTGGTTACAGAATACGGTGTGGCATTTTTATTTGGTAAAACTTTAAAGCAAAGGGCCAGGGCTCTCAGAGATATTGCTCATCCTGACCACAGAGAAGAACTGGATAAAGCTATTTTTGAGCGTTTTGGAAGTAGTTTAATGATAAAATAGTTTTATTTTAAATGCTTTTGCAGCGTTGATCTAAAAGCAATTTGATGTATCACCATAAATCAAGTACAATGAACAATAAGGATAAATCACTTTTTTCAGAATTCGGTCCGGTAAGTAAACAGGATTGGATAGAAAAAGTGAAGGTTGATCTAAGAGGAGCTGATTTCGATAAAACTTTGGTTTGGAAAAACTTGAGCCAAATTGACATTCAACCTTTTTACAACCATGAAGATAAAAAAGACTATTTACAGCATACCGGAGAGAATACGCAAACCCTGGTAAACTATCGGCATATAGAAGCAAGCACTGCAGCATCCGGAAATAGTCTGGCGATAAAAGCCATTGAAGAAGGAATAAATGGATTACTTTTTAGTATTTCGGAGGATATATCTCCCGAAAAACTTCTCTCAGGGATCGATTTAGACCGGATAACCGTCTCTTTTGTTTTAGGGAAAAACACATCGGTGTTCGCCAAAAAGTTTCTCGATTTTGCACAAGATAATGTTACATCGAGCAAACAATTAAAAGGGTATTTTAATACTGAAATCATTAGCCATTATATAACTGCCGGCAAAATTGAGGAGGCGGATTTTAAATTCTTAGCAGATTTAATTACACTGACTAAAGATTTTCCCAATTACAAAGCCATCACCATTTCAGGGACCGAATATTTAGATTCCGGGGCTAACCAAGTTCAGGAAGTGGCCTATACATTAAATTCTTTGGTGTATTTAATTGACGAGTTGACCAAAAGGGGGCTTGAGGTTCCATCTGTTTTTGACAATTTGAATATAAACTTAGCCATTGGAATAGAGTATTTCGTAGAGATTGGTAAATTCAGGGCTTTCAATCATTTATTGACCGAGATCGCAGGTCGATATGGCATTGACACATTTGACCATACGATCTCAGCTAGAACCTCTATTTGGAGTAAATCAGTCACAGATGCGCATACCAATATGTTACGTTCAACCACGGAGGCGATGTCTGCTATATTAGGGAATGTCGATGCTGTATTGATAGATCCCTATGATAAGGAGTTCAAGGCTCCATCAGATTTTTCCATGAGAATTGCGGGAAATATCACGACTATCTTAAGGGAAGAATCTTATTTTGGGAAGGTGGCAAACCCGGTTGATGGTTCCTATTATATGGAAGAAGTAAGCATGAAGATCGCAGAAAAAGCATTGGAATTATTTAAGTTCATCGAAGCAAAAGGAGGATTTTATGAGGCATTTGAAGGCGGCTTGATCCAAGAGCAAATTGCGGAAATTCGTTTGCAAAAATTGAAATTGATCAGTCAGAGAAGGTTGCCCATGGTCGGGATCAATAAGTATCCGAACTTGATGGAAACCATTTCTGCGGATATTTTATCTGATGGAATTTTTACTGAAAACGAAAAATTATTGAAGCCGAGAAGAGCTTCTTTAGAAATCGAAGCGATCAGAAAAACAACGGAAGATCTTTACCATAAAACGGGGATTCGTCCGATCGTAGAATTGGTCAGTTATGGCAATTTGACCATGCGAAAAGCCAGAGCAGGATTTGCCTACGATTTTCTTGGGGTGAGCGGATTCAATGTAATGCAAGAAAAAAGTTTTGACAATTTTGAGGCAGGGGCAAAGGCCGGCGCGCAATCAGATTCGCATGTGGTTGTGATCTGTAGTTCTGACCAGGATTATGAGGATACCGCGCTTGATTTTGTCAAATCTTTCCGGGCATTGAATTCAGATAAAGTTTTGTTGTTAGCGGGAGCTCCGTCAAATTTGGAGGAGCTTATCAGGGCCGGTTTAAACGGATGTGTGAATTTGAGATCGGATGTCATCAAGACGATCTCTGAGATACAAAAAGAGATACAAAACAAGGTAAAAGCCTAAGGATAAAATCGCTTTTGCGATACCATGTGACAATTGAAGAACAATAAACACGAACACATGAAACCAAATTTTTCAGATATAAAATTAAATTCTGCAGCAAAGAAACAGAAAGTAGCTGCAAATAACCAAGAGGTTTGGAACACTCCTGAAGGAATTCCGGTAAAAAAACATTTTTCGCAGGAGGATCTCAAAGACGCGGAGCATTTGCAATTTGCGGCAGGATTAGCTCCTTTTTTAAGAGGGCCTTACAGCACCATGTATGTCACACGTCCCTGGACAATCAGACAATATGCCGGATTTTCTACGGCAGAGGAATCCAATGCCTTTTACAGGAGAAATTTAGCGGCAGGTCAGAAAGGCCTGTCCGTAGCCTTTGATCTGGCTACCCACCGAGGCTATGATTCAGACCATCCCAGAGTAACTGGTGATGTGGGGAAAGCAGGAGTTGCGATCGATTCGATCTTAGATATGGAAATTTTATTCGATCAAATTCCACTGGACAAGATGTCGGTTTCGATGACCATGAACGGTGCTGTTTTACCTATCATGGCATTTTACATTGCCGCTGCCAGAAAGCAAGGGGTACCTTTAGAACAGTTGAGTGGTACCATTCAAAATGATATTTTGAAAGAGTTTATGGTGCGTAATACCTATATTTATCCACCACTGCCTTCCATGCGGATCATCGGAGATATATTTGATTACACTACCAAGAACATGCCGAAGTTCAATTCAATTTCCATCAGTGGTTACCATATGCAAGAGGCTGGGGCTACTGCAGATATTGAATTGGCCTATACCCTGGCCGATGGCTTGGAATACATCAGAACAGGATTGAAATCAGGATTGAAAATTGACGAGTTTGCTCCTCGATTATCCTTTTTCTGGGCCGTCGGTATGAATCATTTCATGGAAATCGCAAAGATGCGTGCAGCACGTATGCTTTGGGCCAAGATCATTAAATCATTCAATCCACAAAATCCAAAATCGATGGCTTTGCGCACGCACAGTCAGACTTCAGGTTGGAGTTTGAGTGAACAAGATCCTTTTAATAATGTGGCGAGGACCTGTATTGAAGCCATGGCGGCAGGCTTAGGAGGAACGCAGTCTTTACATACCAATGCATTGGATGAAGCGATTGCCTTACCCACTGATTTTTCTGCGAGAATTGCGAGAAATACACAGATATTTATTCAGGATGAAACACAGATTACCAAAGCGGTTGATCCTTGGGCAGGAAGTTTTTATGTAGAATATTTAACTCAGGAAATCGCCAAAAAGGCTTGGAAATTGATCGAAGAAGTTGAAGAATTAGGTGGAATGGCCAAGGCTATAGAAACCGGTGTGCCAAAAATGAGAATTGAAGAGGCTTCTGCAAGAAAACAAGCGCGTTTAGATTCGGGTCAGGATATATTGGTGGGGGTAAACAAATTCCAAACCAAAGAAAAATCAGACATTGAGATCTTAGAAGTCGACAATACAGCCGTTAGAAATGCGCAAATCGAACGTTTGAAAAAATTGAAGGCGAATAGAGATCAAAAGGTAGTTGATGCAAAGTTAGCGGCCTTATCAACATGTGCTGAAACAGGAAAAGGCAATTTATTAGCCTTAGCCGTAGAAGCCGCAGAAAATTTTGCTACTTTAGGTGAAATTTCAGATGCTTTGGAAGTCCATTTTGGCAGACACAAAGCAGACACTAAATTAATAAGCGGAGTGTATAGTAAGGAAGTAAGTAATGATGATCTTTTTGCAAGAGCGCAAAAAATGACAGATAAATTTGCTGAAATTGAAGGGCGCAGACCAAGAGTGATGATCGCTAAAATGGGGCAGGATGGACACGACAGAGGGGCTAAGGTAGTCGCTTCCAGTTTTGCCGATCTAGGTTTTGATGTTGACATGGGTTCCTTGTTTCAAACTCCGGAGGAAGTAGCGAAGCAGGCTATAGAAAATGACGTTCATTTTATAGGTGCATCGAGTTTAGCCGCTGGTCACAAAACTTTAATTCCGCAATTGATCGATGAGTTAGCAAAATTAGGAAGATCTGATATCATGGTCTTTGCCGGTGGTGTCATACCTGCTCAGGATTACGATTATTTGCTCCAAAGGAAAGTTGTGGCTATTTTCGGTCCGGGAACGGTCATTTCTGAAGCGGCTATTTCTATTATGGAGAAATACCTCGAACAGGAATAAGTTTAGTTTTACAGTTTAATAGAAGAATCCTGCCTTTAACGAATTCGGCAGGATTTTTTCTTTTAGAAACCACTACAGTGATTTCCTAAACTCTTCAATCATTTTTTGTGAAGCTTTTACAGGGGATATTTTGGATAAAACCACCTCTTTTTCCAGTTCTTTCAGATGCTGAGCCATGTGCGGCGATTTATAGAAAAGGCGTTTTAATTCTTCATTGATGTTGTTATACATCCATTGTATCTTTTGGTAATTTCTGTTCTTTTCAAAATAACCATTTTCGTCAACCAATTTTTTAAATTTCAGGATCTCATTCCAAACGCGATCAATCCCTATGTTTTTGATAGCAGAAGCCGTGCTTACGACCGGTGTCCATCCCGATTCTGATTGCGGAAAAATATGTAGCGCGTTTTGGTATTGCAATTTGGCCATTTCACTCATTTTCATATTTTCCCCATCAGCCTTGTTGATGACCACCATGTCGGCCATTTCCATGATCCCTTTTTTGATCCCTTGTAACTCATCTCCTGCACCTGCCAGCATCAACAATAAAAAGAAATCGGTCATTCCGTGAACAGCAGTTTCTGATTGTCCAACTCCAACGGTTTCAATAAGAATAACATCATAGCCCGCCGCTTCGCAAAGGAGCATGGCTTCACCAGTTTTATTGGCTACACCACCGAGTGTGTCACCTGAAGCAGAAGGTCTGATATAGGCGTCCTCCATATTCGCCAATTCTTCCATTCGGGTTTTGTCGCCGAGGATACTGCCTTTCGACCTTTGGCTGCTGGGATCGATGGAAAGAATGGCCACTTTATGTCCCTGAGCGATGATGTATTTTCCAAAAGCTTCAATAAAAGTACTTTTTCCGACTCCCGGCACACCGGTAATACCGATCCTGATCGATTTTCCGCTAGCGGGTAATACGCCTTGAATAATTTCTTTCGCCAGGTTTTTATCGCTCTCTAACTGACTCTCAATGATGGTGATGGCTCTGGAAAGAATCACACGATCACCTTTTAAGATACCATCGATATAGGTTTGAGCACTTAACCGGTTCTTGGGTTTGTAATGTTTCATTGACAGCAAATGTAAATCTCGCCATGACTGTATTTTAAGCGAGAAAATCAAAAGAGCTAAGATAATTATTATTTGGCTTTTGCCGATCATTTACCGGGTTTATCAGTAGGTTAAATACTCTTTTATTTCAAATTTTCAGTTCAATATTTTGGTTCAAGCACTAAAAAAAATGAGTGTGTATTATTTCGTATTTTTACATAAGATCATATGACAGATGAAAGTATTACTCACAGGTGCAACAGGATACATAGGACAGCGATTATTACCGGAATTGATTCAGCAAGGTCATGAGTTGATTTGCTGTGTAAGAGACAAGCAGCGATTTCATGCCGCAGAAAATTTATTTGGAAAGATTGAAGTGATAGAAGTAGATTTTCTACGAAAGGAAAGTCTGTCTAATTTGCCAGAAGAGATAGATGCTGCCTATTATCTCCTTCATTCCATGTCGGCTTCTGAAGATTATGAATCTTTAGAGCAGCTCTGCGCAAATAATTTTGTGGAAGCCACAGAAGATCTGGGTTTACAGCAGGTCATTTATCTGAGCGGGATGGTAAATGAAGAAGAGTTATCCAAACATTTGAGTTCTCGAAAAGCAGTGGAAGAAATACTTCAGAAAGGCAATTATCATCTCACTACGCTCAGGGCGGGCATTATTATTGGTTCCGGGAGTGCCTCCTTTGAAATTATCAGGGATCTGGTCGAAAAATTACCCGTTATGGTCACTCCCAAATGGCTTAAAACGAGATGTCAACCCATCGGTATCGTAGACGTGATCAAGTTTCTCACCCAATCATTATTCCATAAAGAGACCTATGACAAGAATTTTGATATCGGCGGACCTGATATTTTAACCTATCAAGAAATGTTGCAGGGTTATGCCCGTGCAAGGGGATTAAAAAGATATATTTATACGGTACCCGTGATGACGCCAAAACTATCTTCCTATTGGCTGTATTTTGTCACTTCCACCTCCTATAAATTGGCTTCCGCATTGGTGAGCAGTATGAAGGTAGAAGTGGTTTGCAGAAATAAGGATCTAGAAGAAATTCTTCAAATAGAACCTATTTCCTATGAAGAAGCACTCAGAAGAACAGTACTTAAAATTGGTGAGAATAACATTGCCTCCAGCTGGAAGGATGCCTGGGTGAGCGGATTAATGCACGATAAAATCGGTGATTTTGCTGTAGTGCCTGACCATGGTGTTTTTAAGGATCACAGAGAGTTTCCGATAAAGAACAGAGAGGAAGTTTTAGAAAGGATCTGGAGCATTGGTGGAGAAACGGGTTGGTACTTTGGTGATTGGTTGTGGGAAATACGCGGGATTATGGATAAAATGGTGGGTGGAGTAGGCTTGAGAAGAGGAAGGACGCATAAAAACGAATTATCTGCCGGAGATGCTATTGATTTTTGGCGTGTCTTAGAAGCCAACAAAGAAAAGGGCAGGCTTTTGCTTTTTGCCGAAATGAAATTGCCTGGGGAAGCCTGGCTCGAGTTCAAAATTGAAGATGATCTTCTACATCAAACGGCTACTTTCAGGCCGAAGGGACTTTGGGGGCGTCTATATTGGTATAGTGTTCTTCCTTTCCATGAAATTATATTTAAGACCATGGCGAAAAGAATTGCCCAAAGAGATTAACATGAAGGAAGAATTTTCAATATTTTGGTTTAGAAGAGATCTGAGACTTCACGATAATCACGGATTATTTCGGGCTTTACAAAGTTCTAAAAAGGTCATCCCTTTATTCATTTTTGATGAACAAATCTTAAGTGAATTGCCTAAAAATGATGCGCGGGTCAGCTTTATTTATGAGAATCTACTCGGTTTAGATCGAACTTTAAAAAGTTTTGGCAGTAGTTTATTGGTTAAAAAGGGCATGCCTTTGGATGTTTGGGCAACTTTGGTGAGGACCTATAGGCTCAAAGAAGTTTTTACCAATGCTGACTATGAACCTTATGCTATCAAACGCGATCGGGAGATTCAGGATCTTTTATCAAAAAAAGGCATACCCATGCGCTTTTTTAAAGACCAGGTCATCTTTGAAAAAAATGAAGTTGTAAAAAGTGATGGTAAACCCTATACTGTTTTTACACCTTTTAAAAACAAGTGGTTGTCTATTTTTCAAGCGTCAGTCATCAAATCTTACGATTCTGCTGCCCTTGAGAATTATGCTGCCATACATGAACCATTTCCAAGCATGGATGACATTGGTTTTCAGCCATCGAACATTAAAGTACTACCATTTTGTGCTGATCAGATCGATCATTATGCTGAGCAGCGAGATTTTCCATCGGTTTCAACCACGAGAATTGGTCCGCACCTCAGATTTGGAACGATCAGTATCAGACAGGTAGTTTTACCTCTGCAAAAGAAAGATTCAGTTTATTTAAGTGAATTGATCTGGCGAGAATTTTTTATGCAAATTCTATATCATTTCCCCAGGGTCGTTACTGAAAACTTTAAACCACAGTACAACAACATTCTCTGGAGAAACAGACAAGAGGAATTTGAAAAATGGTGCCTCGGGCAAACGGGTTATCCGCTGGTAGATGCCGGTATGAGAGAACTGAATGCAACAGGATTTATGCATAACCGTGTTCGTATGGTTGTGGCAAGTTTTTTGTGCAAACATTTGCTTATCGATTGGAAATGGGGTGAAGCTTATTTTGCCGAAAAATTACTCGACTACGAATTGGCGTCGAACAATGGAAATTGGCAATGGGCCGCGGGGACAGGTTGTGATGCCGCTCCGTATTTTCGTGTATTTAATCCTTCGGAACAAATTAAAAAGTTCGATAAAGATTTAAGCTATATTCATCAATGGGTACCTGAATTGGAAACCTTTCATTACCCTCAGCCTATGGTCGAGCATAAAATGGCTAGGTTAAGGGCCATAGAAACTTATAAAAATGGACTTGAAAGAAACTAGAACCATCAGTATCTTAGGATGTGGCTGGTTGGGCGAACCCTTGGCTCATGCCTTATTAGGTAGAGGATTCGAAGTAAAGGGCTCAACAACTTCCAAGGAAAAGCTCAGCAGATTTAATGAAAAGGGAATTAAGCCTTATTTAATCAATTTAGATGATGAGATTTCTGATCTGTCTGATTTTTTAGACAGCGAACTACTCATTATATCTGTCACCTCTAAAAATCTACATGGTTTTACTCAATTAAAACATAAGATTCAAAACTCTCGCGTAAAGAAGGTTTTATTTATAAGTTCAACTTCGGTATACCCCTTACCCAATGATTGGGTCACTGAAAATACACCAGTTTTGGAGACCCCTTTGTCTAAAATTGAAACACTGTTAAAATCGACGGATCAATACGAAACAACGATCATACGATTTGCCGGTTTAATCTCTGAAGACCGACATCCCGGCAATTTTTTTAGAAACGGAAAAGCGATTAAAGATCCTGAAAATTTTGTGAATATGATCCACAGAGAAGATTGTATAGGTATTATTGAGGGCTTGATCCTTCATGATATTTGGGGCGATGTCTACAATGCCTGTGCCGATGCACATCCGAGTAAAAGGGAGTATTACGGTAAGCTGATCAGGGAATACAGAGGTGAGGAAGCTGTTTTTGAAGAGGGAAATTTTTTCGAATGGAAAAAAGTGAGTAATGCAAAAATCAGATCGGTGCTCAATTACCAATTCAAATATCCCGATATATTTTTTAATTAGTTTTTAGTTTACCATAACTGATGAACGTATGGCTTGATATTTTTCTCATAAATCAGATCGATCGCTTTACGTTCTTCATGAGATAAGGAGTCCCTTTCAGATGCCAGTATATTTGAACTTAATTGATCAACTCCAGATACGCCAGGGATAATACAAGACACCTGAGCAAAATCCAAGATCCAGCGCAAGGCAATCGTAGCTAAATTTTGGTCAGGAAAAAGATGTTTAATTTTTTCAACTGCTTCCAGACCCATTTCATAGGGAACGCCCGAAAAAGTTTCACCCTTATCAAATCCGGCACCATCGCGATTGAAAAAACGATGATCTTCTTTTTCAAATTTCGATTGTTTATGGAACTTTCCCGTCAGTAATCCACTTGCCAAAGGAACTCTGACAATAAGGCCAATATCTTTTTTTATCGCTTCCTGGAAAAACAACTCTGAAGGCCTTTGCCTGAAAAGGTTAAAAATGATTTGTACGGTAGTGACGTTGTCATATTCAATACCTTTTAAAGCCTCTTCAATTTTTTCTACACTGATCCCCAAATTTTTGATCTTGCCCTCCTCTTTTAAGCGACTAAAAAGTTCAAATATTTCTGGGCGATAGTAGACCTCCGTCGGTGGGCAATGCAACTGTATTAAATCGAGGCATTCTAATCCGGTATTTTTCAAACTGTCTTCAACAAATTTTCTAAGTACTCCAGTTTGGTAATTTGCATTGGTGTGCGGATCGATCTGGCGGCCACATTTGGTAGCTACAAATATTTTTTCTCGGTGCCTTCTCACGACCTTGCCCACGGCAGCTTCACTTAATCCGGCTTCATAAACATCTGCTGTATCGATAAAATTAATGCCATTTTCAATGGCTTGTTCGATAATGGTCTCCGCATTTTTCTGATCAAATCCGGAACCCCATTTTCCACCCACCTGCCATGTTCCCAGAGAAATTTCCGAGACCTTAAAATTTGTTTTTCCAAGTCTTCTATAATTCATCCTACTGCGATTAAGCGGGAATCTCATGACTCAGGCAATGTAATGTGCCTAAACCCCAGACCAAATGAGTTGCATTGATCCCTATGACCTCTCTTTTTGGAAAGAGTTCGTTGAGAATCCCTAAAGCTTTATAGTCGTTTTTATCGTTAAAGGTAGGAACAAGAACAAAATCATTACCGATCAAAAAATTGACATAACTGGCAGGTAATCTCATCTTGTCAAAATATAATGGTGTGGGCATAGGCATTTTTACGACCTCAATGCGATCACCATTTTCAAGCGCTGATCCCGCCAAAATTTCTAAATTTTCGGCGAGTTTCTTATGGTTTTTGTCTTTGGTGTTTTTCTCTTCGCAAGCCACCACGGTTTTTGGGTTTACAAATCGACAAATATCATCCACGTGACCATGGGTATCATCCCCATCGATACCCTCATTGAGCCAAATTGTATTTGTAATCCCGAAAGCTTCTTTAAAAATTGCTTCGTAATCTTTTTGGTCAAACCCTTTGTTTCTTATTTGAATACTAGGGTGCAGTAAACACTCTTTTGTGGTCAGCATCGTACCTTTTCCATTGACATCTATGGCGCCTCCTTCCAGTACCACATGCTTCTCTTTGTAAAATACTTTTTGACTCGGAATTTTTAATTTCTCAGCAATTTTTTGCGGAATTTTCTGATCTAATCTATGATTGGGATATTTTGCCCATCCGGTAAATGAAAACTGCAGGGCTATTCTTTTTCCGTCGATCGTTTTTACAGTTACAGGACCTGAATCGCGCATCCAGGCACGATTGGTTTTTAATGAGATAAAATCTATATTGCGGAGATCGGCATGAGCCAGATCGAGCATATTTTTTACTTTGTCGCCATGCTCATCAGATTTTACAATGAGCAATACTTTTTCAAAATAGGAAACCTTTCGGATAAACTCAGTAAACTCCCATTGTATGGCACCAAATTTTCCAGGCCAATCGTTTCCTTCAAAGGGGAAGGAAAGTAAAATGGCTTCTTGCTTTTCAAATTCGGCTGGCAATCTAAAATGATTCATCAATCGATATATCTTTTGGTGATTTCTCCGTACGCATCTATACGTCTATCGCGCAAAAAGGGCCAATTTTGGCGAACATCTTCCATGAGTGCTCTATCAATTTCAGCCAATAAGATCTCTTCTTGATCAGTAGAAGCCTGAGCTATAATCTCTCCCTGTGGTCCGGCTATAAAAGAAGAACCCCAAAATTCAAGTCCGTCTAATTCTTTAATAGGCTGTTCAAAGCCAACCCGATTTACTGCAGCAACGAAAACGCCATTGGCAACGGCATGTCCTCTCTGCACTGTCTGCCAGGCATCAAATTGTTTTTTACCATATTCGGCTTTTTCCGCAGGATGCCAACCGATAGCCGTAGGGTAAAAGAGGACTTCAGCCCCTTGTAAGGCGGTTAGTCTGGCTCCTTCAGGATACCACTGGTCCCAGCAGATCAGTGTCCCAATTTTGCCGTATTTCGTCTGAAAGGCTTTGAAACCAATATCTCCCGGGGTAAAATAAAATTTTTCGTAGAACAAGGGATCATCGGGAATATGCATTTTCCTGTACAAACCGGCTTCTGAGCCATCTGCATCTATGATATAGGCCGTATTATGATAAAGTCCCATGGCTCTTTTTTCAAAAAAGGGCACGATAATCACTACATTTAACTCCTTTGCTAAGGAAGAAAAGGCTTTGAATGATGTGGTGTATAGTTCTTCTGCAAAAGAAAAGTACTCGGTATCTTCTTTTTGACAAAAATAGAAAGAGCTGTACAGCTCAGGGAGGCAAATGACCTGAGCACCTTTGGAAGCTGCTTTTCTCACCCAATCTATTGATTTTTTGAGATTCTTATCCGGTGTTCCGTTTAATCCTATTTGTACAAGTGCGATGGTAAACTTCTTTTCCATGTTATCAGTTTAGATAATGTAAAGATAATGCACTTATTTTATTTTTTATACAGTGGTTTTGATCGATAATTTTAAGCAACTGCAATTTGGTACACCGTTCTATTTACTTTTTCTAAATGACTATTGGACAATATAAATTTTTTCGTCTGTTTCACTCAATCTAAAAAAACCAAGCGCAAAATTATCAAAGTTCGTTTGGTTTACGATATTGCCTCTAACCGTTGAAGAAGGTGTTTGAAATGGCCCGCCATTATTTACTCCGCCTTGACTCAGCAGGATATTCATATAATTAAAATAAGTCTCAGAAATGCCGCCAAGGGTAAAATCTAATGCATCGCCGGCTTTCAGATCTTCACTGAAATAGAGGGAGAACATTTCGTTGTTCTCGAAAAATTCATCACTGGAAACACCATATTCCGGAAAAACGACATAGGGAGATTTAAAATAACTGAGATAAAAATTGGAGTTATCTTTAATATCGTCAAAAAAGAATTTCACTTCAATATCTTCTCCGGAAAAGCCCCCATCATTCACCTGTTCTACCCTGGTGATCTCCGGAACAGGCAAAAGAGTCTCTTCTGCGGTAAAAATTTCACCGTTATAATCTATAAAAAGGCGATAGGTTTCGTTTAATTCCGGTACAAAATTGTTGCAGATATAATTTCCGGCTACATCGCTTTCCTGAAAAATGAACAGATCATTCTTCGAATTTTCGACACGAATAGTAGCGTTCGAAACAGCCGGGATCTCCGTAGCGTAATAATCTGTAGTGGTTGATAACCTGATCAACTGGACACTGCCTGAGGTTCCTTTTAGCCATTCAATTGAAGCTTCGACAACTAGTTTTGGTGGTGCTGTTTTTAAATCAATATCGACAACATCTTCGCAACTGATAAAGAACAGGCTGATCATTAAGATTCGTATAAAGGAAATAGATTTCATAACTAAAATTTAAAATTATAAGACACACTGGGTACTATCCCAAAAATTGATAAACGCAGCGCCTCATTAGCCCCTGTTTCTTGATTTTGTCTAAATGTAATCGAGGCGGCATTTCTTCTGTTGTACACATTATAAATTCCAAAAACCCACTCGGCTTGCCAATTTCTCTGTAGATTTTTTTTGGGAGTCAATGTTGCTGAAATATCTAAGTGGTGATAAATGGGTAAATTATCTGCATTACGTGCACCGAAACTGGGAACAGAGATACCTTGGTATTGGTATTGTCCATTTGGATAGGTAACAGGCTGACCCGATTGCAAAGCGAAATTTGCGCTGAAATTCCATTTTTGGTTGAGCCTATAATTACCCACCAGAGATAGATCATGCAATTTATCGTAACCGGTTCGGTACCAATCACCATTATTGATACCGGTTTCTTCCGGGGTCCTTCCTTCCACTCTTTGCTCTGATCTGGACAGGGTATAAGCTACCCATCCATTAAGCTTTCCTACATTCTTTCTGAACAATACTTCTAAACCATAGGCTCGCGCCTCACCATTCAGCACTACTTCTTCAATTGCATTATTGGCGATCAAATTTGCACCGTCTATATAGTCCAATCGGTTTTGAATTTCTTTATAAAAGGTTTCCACTTCTAAACTAAAGGCATCATTCTTGAAATTTTGAAAATAACCCAGGGCAAATTGATCTAAAATTTCCGGTTTTAAGAAATCATCTGCAGGTACCCAGACATCCAGTGGTGTGGGCGATTGGGTGTTGGATATGAGATGTAAATACTGACTCATTCTGTTATAACTCGCTTTGACAGATTGATGGTCATTCAAAGCATAAGAAACGGCGATACGAGGCTCAAAATTATTAAAGCTGGCGATCACTTCATTTTTATCATAGAATTCCTGACCAATTGGGTTTGCTTTTTCATAGATCTGAAATTGCTCATTAAAAAGTACGGCCTGGTCATTTTCGTAAACATTGATATTTTGCTCACCTAATCGATAGAAGAGGCTAAAACGAAGTCCGTAAGAAATTGATAGTCTGGAAGAGAGTTGTTGTTCGGCATCTACATAAAAAGCAGGTTCAAAGGCATATTTCTTATCTAATTGATCGGGGTTTATTCCAGAATCCGGGCTGTTGGGTTCAATTTTACCGGGGTTAAAGTCGTAATAAATCGAATTTAATCCGTAGGAAAGTTTCAATTTATCGGTTAAGTAGTGCTTAAAATCGTACCTGAAATTATAATTTTTTATACCGCTATCCCAGTTAAATCCGACAAAATCAAGTGTAAGACCATAGTAATAATCTGAATAGATAAAAGACATATTTGAGAAAAGTTTGTCAGAGAAAAGGTGGTTCCACCTGAGGTTTATCACGGCATTTCCATAAGTATTTTGGAAACTCTGGTTGATATCAAACACATCTCTGCCAAAATATCCGGATAAAAATACACTGTTATTATCGTTGAGCCTATAGCTCAATTTGGTGTTGAGGTCGTAAAAATAAGCGGAGTTTGGGTTATCTGTAAGGTTGAGGAAAAGATGCGCATAAGAAGCTCTTCCGGCTACTAAGAATGAACCTCTGTCCTTTACGATAGGACCTTCTGCCAGCAATCGACTTGAGATAATCCCTATACCGCCGTTCATGTGAAAACCAGTGCTGTTCCCTTCTTTTTGATAAATATCCAATACGGAGGACAATCTTCCTCCGTATCGCGCAGGGATTCCTCCTTTATACAATTTGAGGTCTTTGATCGCATCCGGGTTAAATACAGAAAAGAAGCCGAATAAATGCGAAGAATTAAAAATGGTCGCCTCATCCAAAAGAATTAAATTTTGATCGGCACCCCCTCCACGGACATTAAAACCTGATTGTCCTTCACCGGCATTTGTTACACCGGGAAGTGTAATGATGGATTTGATGATGTCTGCCTCTCCCAGTACCACAGGCAAGTCTTTAATTTCTTTAATGGACAATTTATTTACGCTCATTTCAGGTCTGCGTATATCTGTTCTCACTGTTTGGTCTGTGAGGATGATCTCATCTAATTGCTGACTAGATTCTGTTAAAGAAAAATTCCTTCTGATATTCTCATTCAGCAAAATGGTTTCTGTCATGGGTTCAAAACCTACATAGCTTATTTCTATAGTATACTCTCCTTCCGGGATAGAAATAGAGTAGAAACCGTATTCATTGGTGGTTGTACCCGTACCTAATTCCGGGATGATAATGGTCACTCCAATTAAGGTTTCGTTGTTGAGGGCATTAGTAACTGTGCCACTCAGGGTCATTTTATCCTGTGCGAACAAAGTTGTCAGGGAAAGGATAAAAAAACTTATAAATAACTTTACATGTTGACTCATTTTGATATTCGATTTTCTAATGACCTAGCAAAAGATCATTAAAATTAGACGTCGTATTGTTTGAATTTTTTAAACAGTAATAAATTGAGTAGAATTAAAGAAAAGGCATACACTATATCCTCTACGGGAATGGTCAGGATCCTTATACCAAGATTTTCTTCGTCGTTGTACCAAACTACTTCTTCATGAATACCAGTTCCTGTCAGTATGCCATTTACAATGAAAAATGGGATGAGCATGACTAAAAAAGTGATATAGAAAGAAGAGAGCAATTTGAGATTGGTGAAATAGGCAACAGATAAAATGATCATTCCAAAGATCATGTCAACAGCGGTATAGGCTTTGTCAGCATGTTGAATGAGCATAACAGAGAAAAAAATCAAAAGAGCATAGGTGATCATTTTTGTCGTTTTCTCTTTTAATGAAATATTTCTATTTAATGCCAGAATTGATTCATGTGTAAACACACAAGCGTAAGGGATAGAAACAAAGAACAGCCATTCTTCAACCGGGAGTCCTAAAATGTATATTTCACTTACATATTGCGGGTTAAAACCCCAAATCTGGTGTTCTGTAAAATAAATATCCCAAATAATAAAAGGGATCATACTGAGTGCGATCGCCGAGAATAGACTTTTCCAATAATGATGAAGTTTTATTCTGGGATGAAAGGTAACCAGGAAAGGAACCGAAATCGATATCAGATTGATCCAAAAATAAAGCGACATCAGGCTTTGAATTCAGATTTGTAATATTTAAATGGAACCCAAAGCATTCCGAAACACTCTCCGTCATATTTGCCCAAATGTTTGTGATGCATCTTATGAGCTCTTCTGATCGCTCGCAAATAGGGATTCTTGGTATTTCTCCATATTTTGATTCGCTGATGAATAAAAAGATCGTGAATAATAAAATAAACCACGCCGTAAATACAGATACCAATCCCTACTCCTAAAAACAAGGACGAGTCGTAAAACTTCCATATCAAAAACGAACCGATGGAAAGTATCGAGAAAAATATGAAAAATGTGTCGTTACGCTCAAAGAATGAATCGTGATTGGTTCTGATATGGTGATCTTCATGCAAATTCCAAAAAAAACCGTGCATGATATATTTATGCATTCCCCAAGCTACCCCTTCCATGAGGAAAAAAGTAATTAAGATGGTGATAAAAAGTGTCATAAATTAAAGTTTAAATTCTATACTGTACAAAGATACTTATTCATGAAATAAACCTCAGATAAATACGGAGATTTCTACAGTTTAATATGATCGAATCTTTCGTTAAAAGAACTTTTTGTGTTACTTGCTTTTAAGTTATCGATCATTTTCTTTTTAAACTCTGTAGGTAATGGATCGGTTTTAATGTTCTTCTCAAAAAAGCTTAGATCTTCCTCAATAAAATCATTATAATTTAAAAAAGAGGGCGCATTCAATTGAATGAGCAATCTCAAATAAGCACTTTCTACGGACTTTTTCTTTGCCAGACTTTCGTTTAGTTTTGTTTTTCCTTTATTGAAATATTTTAATTTACTTATTGGCGAAGAAACATAAGATGCCATCTTAGCGTTACTTGCCCCTACATAGGCCAATAATTGATCATATTCAGCGCCTTCAGTCAATTTTAAATTGATGATGTTTTCCAAAGATTGTTCTGTGTTCTTGTGAAATTCATTTCGAACAAAGGACAAATTTTCTTGGGCCTGAGCGGTAATTTGTCCTAAAAGAATGAAGAATATCAACTTTTTAAACATCAAATAAGGTCTAATTTATAATTCACGTAAGAAGAAACTAAAAGTTTAATTTTAGTAGGATTATTAATTCTAATCCGTTTATTCTTAATTTCTTCTGCATTGGTCTTTTGCAATTTATAAAGCAGTTTTTGGTAATAAATAAATGCTGTATATACCCCAAATTTAGCTTCGATAGGTAATTTTTTAATACCCTGATAGGCTATGTTAAAATCTCCTTCTATTTCTTCTATGATCTGTTTTTTTGTCGCCACATTCAATCCAGCACCTTGCAAATGAGGGAAGTAAATACGATTTAGCTCGTCAGAATCTTGTTTCAGATCACGCAGGAAATTGACTTTTTGAAAAGCACTTCCCAATCTCATCGCCTCGTCTTTAAGGTCATCATAAGTAGCCTGATCTCCATTTACAAAGACCTTTAAACACATCAAGCCAACCACATCGGCAGAACCGTAAATGTATTCATGGTAATCCTGCATGGAATTGTAATTTTGCTGGTGCAGATCCAGGCGCATACTGTGCAAAAATGCATCCACCATTTCTCGATCTATATTGTATCGGTGATATACCTCCTGAAATGCATGAAGTATGGGATTCAAACTTATTTTTCGCTCGAGTGCTGCGTTGAGGTCTCTTTCAAATTCGTTCAGCAACAATTCCTGATCTGTGTCATGAAAGGTATCGACGATTTCGTCTGCAAATCTTACAAAGCCATAAATGGCATGTATCGGCTTTTGAATTTTTGGCGATAACATTTTAACTGCCAGGCTAAAAGAAGTGCTGTAATTGGAGGTTACAGTTTGGCTGCATAGATAAGCGACATCGCTAAACAACTGATTCATGATGTAATTTGTTTTGTTTGGTGACAATTTCTGAGACTAATTTACCTGATATTAACGAGGGTGGAACCCCGGGCCCGGGTACCGTTAATTGACCTGTAAAATATAAATTCTTAACTTTTTTACTCTTTAGTTTGGGGCGTAAGAAAGCAGTTTGAAATAGAGTATTGGCCATGCCATAGGCATTGCCTTTGAAAGAGTTGTAATCATCTTTGAAATCTTGGACACAATAAGACTTCTTAAAGATGATATGATTATGTAAGGTTTGGTTAGTTAATTTTTCTAGTCTAGTTAAAATGATTTGAAAATATTTTTCTCTCAATTCTTCTGTGTCTTCCAGGTCAGGTGCTAAGGGGATCAAAAAAATGGCCGCTTCTTTACCAAGGGGTGCCACAGTTTCATCTGTCATGCTAGGGAAACTCGCATAGAAAAGGGGTTTTTCAGGCCAGGCGGGGTCATCATAGATGCTCACTGCGTGATCATCAAAGGACGTGTCAAAAAACAGGGTATGGTGCAAGACGTTTTCCAGTTTCTTATCAAATCCAACATAAAAAAGTAAAGATGAAGGCGCCATGATCTTTTTGTTCCAGAAAGAATCAGTATATCCTCTCAATTCTTCGGGTAATAAACTTTCCGAATGTTTGTAATCAGCACCCGAGATCAAATTTTTAACGGGAATAATTTCTTCGTTCACATAAATACTGGAAACCTTACCTTTTTCATCTACGTTTATGGCCGAAACATTAGCTTCTTTCTCAAAAGTAACGCCGAGTTCAAGGGCCAGATCAACCATGCCTTTGACAACGGAGGCCATTCCTCCTTTGGCATACCAGGTGCCTAAATACAAATCGGCATAATTCATAAAACTGTAGAACAGAGGCGTGTTACTCGGTTTAGCCCCTAAAAACAGCACGGGAAACTCTAAAATTTGCTGTAATCTACTGTCTTTAAAATGTTTCTTAACGTAATCGCTGATCGTGAGATAAAATTGTTTGAGTTCTGTGATCGTTTCTTTTGAAACTAATTCCAGGGGGCTTAAGCCCGGTTTATATACCAGGTTTTTGATCGCAACATCGTAATTCTTACCTGCTTTATGAATGAATTTTTGTAATTCTTTTCCTGCACCCGGTTCTACACTTTCAAAAGTTTCGACGATCTGGTTGAAATCTGCTGCGACATCGATGGCGTCATTTTCGCCAAAATAGACCCTATAGCCCGGTGAAAGTCGCTCTAATTGATAGTAGTCTGAAGGCTTTTTGCCAAAATCTCCAAAAAAACGCTCAAAAACATCCGGCATCCAGTACCAGGTTGGTCCCATATCAAAAGTAAAACCTTCGTAGGTGAAATGCCTGGCTCGTCCTCCCAGATCTTTGTTTTTTTCATAAACAGTGACCTTATAGCCGGCTTTAGCCATGTAACAAGCAGCAGCAAGAGAAGAGAATCCAGATCCGATAATGGCAATTGTTGATTTCATATGTTTAACAAAAGTAATTAAAAGTTAAACAAAAACAAATTTTAAACCAAAAAAATAAGCTTCTGCTTTTTAATCCCCTTAAGGTATAAAAAAAATGTAACGAAATTAATCTAAGCTAATCTAATATTTCCAAGAAACTATTTAGGCTACTGTGCTTAATAATGTTGGGGTTCAAATTTTCTGTTTGGATCATTTCACAGTTTTTGCCTAGAATATGCAATTTTTCATTTCTGGGTTGCAGGATGACCTCACCTATTTTAGATAAGTAGTCTTCTATTTTCTCTTCATTGGGTTCTACTGTAAAATAGCTCAAAAAGGTAATATCCTCACACACATCCTGTAAATCCAACAGATTTTCGATCGGTGTGCTCATCCCTAAATAAATAGAATTGTATCCCTTTAGCAATAATTCGAAATGGATATACATTAAACCCAACTCATGTATTTCGTTCAAGGGCAGAAAAAGGACCCAGGTAGATTTTTTCTCTGACGGCATATGCTGCACTTTTTCAATATTCGTCAGGACTTTTTGTTTAATTAAATTAGAAATGAAGTGTTCATGCGCCGGTGAAATGGTTTTGGTGAGCCAAAGCATCCCGATTTCATTGAGAAAAGGAATGAAATAATTTACAAAAATCTCTCTAAAATCATGTTTTTCAAGCAATTGATTATATACTTGTTCGAAAAGGATACGATCAAAATTGAGCATGGCTAATTTTAAGGTATCTAAGGCATAGGTGCTGGAATGTTTTTTGAGTTGTAATTCTCTGGTTAGGCTAAACAGTTCACTTTCCTTGATTTCTGAGATCTTCGAAATTTTAAACCCGTTTTCCAGCAGAAGTACTACATTGAGTAATTTTTGAAGCGTTTTTTGATCATAGGTCCGGATATTCGTATCTGTTCGGCTTGGTTCAAATAATTTATATCTGCGTTCCCATATCCTGATTGTGTGTGCCTTTATCCCACTTAAGTGCTCCAGGTCTTTGATCGAAAAGGTCGTTTTTATACTCATTTTGATTAATGATGTGCTAAGCAAAATTAAACAAAATGAGTCAAGATACAAGTATTACACCTATTAAATTAGGCTTCTTTCAATTGAGCAGCGCTATTGTTTAAAAATTCTATAAAATGATCAGGACTTTGAATCGCTACAAAGTTTTCTGATTTATTTGTACAGGGAAAACTTTTTGGATTTCCACCATATAATAAGGTCATGTTTTTTTCTACCAGCATTTCGCAGAAGCAATCATCTCTTTTTTTAGCTCTTGGAATGATAAACATCGTCATGAGCAGTCTTGGATTTAGATAATCTACGAGTACTCCAATGTCTTCTGAAGGCACATTTTGGCCTAAGTAATAGACTTTCCAACCTAAGTCTTTGGCAATAAAGGCCCCCAGTAATAAGGCTATTTCGTGATTTTCATCTTCTAAAAGAAATAGCACAATTTTGGGTGCATCCGCAGCCGGCTGGGGTAAACTTTCAAAGCCTGAGATTATTTTTTGCCTGATCAAGTTTGAGGTGAAATGTTCCTGAGCAGGCAGGACCTTATTAGTTCCCCAAAGCACACCTACCTGATCTAAAAAAGGATAGATAATATGCAGGATGGTATTGACCAGGCCTTGTTTCAATATTTGTCTGTTGAATATATTGTTGAATTCAACTTCATCTAACTTTAGCATACTCATCACAAGCGCCTTGATGATCTCATCCTTACCGGTGTCTTCCGAGGTCAGTATTCCGGTAACGATCTGATTGATCACCTCATCGTCCATTTTGGCTATGGCGGATATCCTGTGGTTATTCTTAAGGAGGATACTGACGTTGATCAATTTCCTCAATTGATCATCATTGAAGTAGCGAATATTTGTATCGGTTCTTTCCGGTGCCAAGAAATCATATCTCTTTTCCCAAATCCTTAAGGTATGTGCCTTTATACCTGTTAATCTCTCTGCCTCGGCAATTGAATAGGTCATATTTATTTTTTTTTGAAGTTTAAACTATTTAAAATCAATGATTTAAAAAATATTTACCTTTTTTGTTTAAAAAAAACATTAAAAAGTTGAACAAATATAGAAAAAGTTTTTATATTTGTCCAACAATATTAAATAAAAGTTAAACATGAAAACAATTTCAAACCAATTAAAAGTAGTCGGGAGAATTTTTCTCTCTGTATTAATGATAGGACTCTTGACCTTTGTGTCAAGTTGTAACGACGACGATGATAAACCATCGAAGAACATAGTAGAAGTAGCTCAAGGAAATACAGAATTGAGTACTTTGGTAAGTGCTATTCAAGCAGCCGGGTTAACCAGTTATTTATCCGGAACAGGACCGTTCACCGTATTTGCACCAACAAATGCAGCTTTCGCGAAATTGGATCCCGAAACACTGAACAATATTATAGGTAATCCTACCTTATTAACGGCCTTATTACAATACCATGTAGTTAATGGTAAAGTCTACTCAAAAGATTTATCAGATGGCGAAGTGAATACGGCACTTTCTGGTCAAACAATATTAGTTGATGTTAATGGTAACGCAGTGACACTTAATGGTAATACTTCTGTAACTGATGCAGATATCAAAGCCTCTAACGGTGTTATACATATCATTGATCAGGTTTTGATTCCAGACGATTTTGCCGCGCAAACGATCGTTCAAATTGCAGCTTCAAATCCAAACTTCAGTACTTTGGTTCAGATCTTAAGCTTACCTGAAATGTCGGATCTTTTAGCTGCTGCTAATGATCCCACAGCAGACCTAACTGTATTTGCACCAACCAATGCTGCTTTTGATGCCACACTTGCTGCCTTGGGTAAAAACAGTATCAATGACCTACCTACAGGCATATTGAAAGAAATTGTTAGCTACCATATATTAGGTGGAGCGGTTTTCTCAAACGAATTGAGTAACGGAGCAGTTCCAACTTTGTTACCTGGCGAGTCAGTTACTGTTGACGTAAGCGGCAATGGTGTTAAAATTGACAATGCCAATGTGATTTCTGCTGACATAGCTGCGATCAATGGAGTGATTCACGCCGTAGATGGTGTATTGCTTCCATCTTATGTAGCTACTGCAGTAGGCAATATTGGTGAAGTTGTCCTATTTAATAAGGATTTCACGATTTTGGCAGCTGCCTTGAGAAAAGCTGAATTGTTAGATGCTGTGTCTACTACAGACAATATCACTGTATTTGCTCCGGATAATGCAGCCTTTGTAAAAGCGGGGATCACTTCTTTAGACGGATTATCGAAAGATGACTTGACTCCAATTTTATTGTATCACGTTCTAGGTGCCAAAGTATTGTCAACTCAATTACCTGCTGATGGTATGGCAAAAATGTTGAATGATGAAATGATCTATTTGGGTTACTTGACAAATTCAGTGTTGGTCAATGGATTAAGCACGATTACCGCTGTTGATATCGAAAAAGATAACGGAGTGATCCATGTCATTGACAGAACTTTGGTTCCACCGGCAGGAGATATCGTAGATATCGCAGCAGCCTTGGCAAACAGCGGAGATGCTTCTGAGTTTACAGTGTTAGTCAGTTTATTGACGAATCCGGCTTATGCTGATATTACTGAGGCGATCAAAGATGCAGATAATATTACCGTTTTTGCTCCAACCGATGCGGCTTTCGCAGTAAATATCTGCCAGTTATTCCAACTTTAACTGAAGAGCAAATTGCCACAGTATTGAGGTACCATGCTACAAATGGTAGAGTATTCAGCACTCAGTTGGTCAATAATCAAGTTATTCCAATGTTGAGCGGACAAAATACAAGAGTAAGAATTACAGATGGAGCCGTTGCCCTACAAGATCTTTCAGGTGGAAGAAATGCCAATGTGGTGGAAGTGAATGTACACGGTAGTAATGGAGTGATCCATGTGATCGATAAAGTATTGCTACCCCTAGCTTTGTAATACCCTTATTTTCATAATTAGTTAACATAGATTTTAGGATGAAAATCGGCGGCTCCCCAACCGCCGATTTTTTAAATCAGCAACATGAACCTTACATTAATTTATAAACATATATCTTCTGGCATCATGAAAGCAAACAAATCTTATTTGTCACATGAGGAAGAGTTGAAAGCGAAGATCAAAAAATTAATAGAGCAATGGTTTGATCTATCGCAGACAAACAAACAAGAAAGTGACCAAAAATTTGAAGAAGCAAAGAGCTTACTCCATGAATTGAATTTATTAAGAAACTCTTAATGGCCTTTTATCAATTTATTCAAGAGCAGCGTTTTCATCGCTCTGTGCAAGAATTGTGGGATTTCATCTCCTCTCCAGCTAATTTAAAGGAGATCACTCCGGATTATATGGGCTTTGAAGTTATAACCCCCGACCTACCTGAAAAAATGTACGCAGGAATGATCATCGGTTATCAGGTAAGTCCTCTGTTGGGTATCAAAATGGATTGGCTCACTGAAATTACCCAAGTGAAAGAGCTGGAATTTTTTATTGATGAGCAGAGAATAGGTCCTTATGCCATGTGGCATCACCAGCATCACCTCACCCCTATTGACAATGGTGTTTTTATGAAAGACATCATTACTTACCAGCCACCTTTCGGTTTTTTAGGCGCCATGGCCAATGGTTTACTCATTGAAAAAAAGCTGAAAGAGATCTTTTCATATCGAAAAGTCATTTTAGAAAAAAGATTTGGCATTTTTGACCCTGAGCAAAGACAAAAATAGTTAGAACGAACTATTTTGTATGTAAATGTTTCCTCCCTATCAAAGCTTCCGATTTCAGGACGCATTTTAATCACTTTCATGTAGTGTTAAAGAAAAATAGTTCAGCTATTTCGTCACAAAAGTTACTTAAGTGTGTAACTAACTTGCCTTTTTTTTAAAACTTTTTATTTAGAATTTATTTAAACTAGAATTAACTAACTGATAAACAGACTGTTATTTTTTTTACACCTATGACATTTGTCATACTTTGAGAATTGACGTATTTCTAAATTTAACTATTATTTAAAAGAATATGTTAATCTCAAATATTATGAAAACACTTAAATCAATTAGTTCGCTATTTTTATTAGCACTCAGTATCCTGGTCATGTCATGTACAACTGACCCAATTCCCGGTCCTCCCGGTGCCGATGGTCTAGATGGAGTAGACGGTTTGGATGGCGTAGATGGGGTCAATGGTACAACAGAATGTATTGCTTGTCATAACATAGCAAAGAAGGAAGAAATCGAAAAAACATATGCAATGTCGGGTCATGCATTAGGAACAACATTCGCTAGAGGATCTAGTTCAAGTTGTGCACAATGTCATGCCTCTCAAGGTTATGTAGAATATATTCATACAGGAGCAGTTAATCCTGAAGGATATTCAACACCTATGCCACTTTCTTGTACTACTTGTCATAGCAGTCATACAACTTTTGATTTTGAAAATGATGGTTACGATTATGCCTTACGTAATTTTGATCCGGTAACTTTAGTGATAGACGAAGCTACTGTAATCGACTTCGGAGGATCAAGTAACAACTGTATCACTTGTCACCAGCCCAGAAACAGCTATCCAGTTCCAGGAGGAACAGGAGAAGTAACGATAACAAGTCAAAGATACGGACCGCATCACGGACCACAATCTACTATGTTAGAGGGAATTATGGGAGCCAATTTGGTTGGAACTACAACATATCCAGCACCTGGTTCGGCTACACATAGAACAGGTTCTTCTTGTACGGCTTGTCATATGTCTGATTCATCAAGTGAAAGTCACGGTTTACACACTTTTAGTCCAGCTTTAGAATCTTGTACTGCTTGTCATACCAATATGACAGAAATACCTGAAGAAATCAATGGTTATACGGAGGAATTTAAGGCTTTAGAAAATTTATTGTTGGCAAAAGGTTATATAGGTGAAGATGGATACGTAAAAGGACCAAACGGGGAAAATGCAAGTAGTACGAATCCGTTAGTGGTTTCCGCACAGGATGCATCGGCTATATGGAATTATAAAACTCTATATGAAGACCAGAGTCATGGTATCCACAACCCTACCTATACAAGAGCTTTATTGAAAAACTCCATAGAGGCTTTACAAAACTAATATTTGGGAAAAAGGAAAAGTTCAGAAGGAAATTTTACTTCTGAACTTTTTTAAAACACCAAAATTCTCAAATGGTATTTAATTGATTTGTGTTTTGTTCAAAACCTGCTTGAGTTAATCTAACCTAAAATTAAAACTGAGTAAAATGAAAAAACTATTTAAAATAGTTCTGTTTAGCGCAGCGATGCTCTTTCTTCAATCTTGTTATTACGACACAGTGATCGTTGATGAAGGGGAAATCATCCCACCCGAAACAGATGTGTCATATAGTGAAGAAATCATGCCTATTTGGGCAGACTATTGTGTGAATTGTCACAAAGGAAATATACCACCAGATTTACGACCTGCAGTATCCTATGATGATCTTTTGAATGGATATGTTGTGCCCGGGGATGCCGATGGTAGCATTTTGTATCAATCTTTATTGGGGACCAATGGAGTATCCTTAATGCCTCCAGGCGCGAAATTATCGAATACGAATATTGCTTTGGTACAGGCCTGGATTAATCAGGGAGCTAAGAATAATTAACTTTTAAGCAAGATCATCATGAAAAAAAATATAAAATTACTTCTTATCTTCTTCTTACTACCATTGTTTATGTTCGCTCAAGAAGATGAGACTGCAAAAGAAGACCAAGAGGAAGTTGTCGATAAGCCCGAACGTCCTGCCTTTGAAAGCTCTTTTATCATTGATAACCCAACGGATGTTGTTTATCAAAAAAACACGATGGAAGCACAAATGAATCACAGGTTTGGAACGATCAATTTCGATGAAAATGATATGGCCGGTATATGGGGTGAGTCTAATATAAGATTAGGCCTTACTTATGCAATACTAGACTGGCTAACCGTTGGTTATGGGACAACCAAAAACCAAAGACTACAAGATTTTGATTTAAAAGTGGCTATACTTAGACAAACTCGTTCAGGTAAAATGCCAGTCAACGTTACCTATTACGGAAATTTCGTTTACAATGCCTTAAAGCAAAAAAATCCCGGGGATTATTTTAATTATGACCAGGACCGCTATTCGTATTTCCATCAGATCATCATCTCGAGAAGGTTTAATTCGAATTTCTCTATGCAGATTGCACCGAGTATCTCTCATTTCAATTTGGTAGAAGAAGGAATGGAAAATGACCGATTTGCCATCGCTTTTGGGGCGCGGTATAAAATATCTCCTCAAACCTCTATTTTGGTGGATTACAGTCAGCCCATCACCCAATTTGATAATGTGAATGAGTTTTCTAGCTATTCCAATTATCCCGGATTGAGTTTGGGATTTGAGTTTGCGACCTCTGCCCACGCATTTCAGATATTCGTCAGCAACTTGAACGGAATTGTTCCCCAGCAAAATTACATGTGGAACAAAAATGACTTCTTTAATGGGGATATACTCTTAGGATTTACCATCACAAGAGTGTATAATTTTTAGAGGTCTGGTTGCCATATAATTTTAGGAAAGACAGCAATTTAGGACCCCTATTTTAGGGTGTCAAGAAAGTTATAATGTCAATTTTTTAGCATTTGTTAATTATGAAAAACGATAAAGAAGAGAATAAAAATACAGACAGACGCAAGTTTCTTAAACTTGGATTATTTTCGAGTGTAACTGCAGTTGCCGGCACTTCTTTATTATCAGGATTGCAGGCAGAAGAGCCCAAGATTTCTTCAGGTGAAAAAGTCAGATTGTTGACTCCGGACGGAAAACTTGTTGAAGTGGATGCAGATAACATCAATAAATATCCTGAAGCGCTAATCACACCGCAAGAATCAAGAAAAGGAATAAAAGACAGGAAGTTTGTCATGGTGATTGACCTGGCCAAATGTAAGAATGCCAGAAAATGTGTGGAGAGCTGTCAAAAGGCCCATAATTTAGATTATAACGAGGAGTTCATGAAGGTGCAACTCATCCAGAATAACGATGAAACCTCACCCTATTGGTTCCCTAAGCCCTGTTTTCATTGCGATGAGCCGCCCTGTGTTACTGTTTGTCCAACGGGTGCCACTTTCAAGCGAGATGATAACATTGTACTCGTAGATAATGACCGTTGTATAGGATGTAAATTTTGTATTACCAGTTGTCCTTATTCTGCCAGAATTTTTAACTGGAGTCATAAATCAAAATTCGAGAATACAGATCAGCCCTATTCACCGGAGACAAGTGTTCCGGCTGCCGAAGGGACAGTTATGAAATGTGATTTTTGCCCTGATTTGCTCAGGCAGGGAGAGCTCCCACATTGTGCAAAATCTTGTCCGATGGGTGTGATTTATTTCGGAGATAGAAATGAAGATCTGGTAACCAATGGAGAAGAAACTGTAAGTTTTACCCAATTGATCAATGACCGAGGTGGTTATCGTCATTTAGAACATTTAGGCACCAAGCCAAATGTGTATTATTTGCCTGCAGTAAATCGACAGTTTCCTTTGGAAAGAGGTTTGGATGTTGATCAAGATATTATTGACCGATACAATGAGGTTCCCTTTATCAAAGATCTGAAAGACCAGGGAAAATTATAATTTAAAAAGTTCAGTTTATGGATTTAGATACTAGAAAAAAGGAATTGGTAAAAGAGTTTTCACCAATGCTTCAAAAAAAGGGAGGTCCTTCTAGAATTTGGATGTTTACACTTATCGTATTAATTGCCATAGGTTTGGTGGCCTTTTTTATTCAACTAAAGAACGGTCATGTTGTTACCGGCATGAGGGATAATGTAGTTTGGGGGGTTTATATTATCAATTTTATCTTCTTTGTCGGGCTCAGTTATTCAGGTGCCTTTATCTCAGGCATTTTGCACTTTTTCAAAACACCATGGAAAAATTCAGTCTCCAGGATTGTTGAAATTGTTACGGTGCTTTCGCTGATCGTGGGTCCTATTTTCATTTTACTGTGTATTGGAAGATTAGATCGATTGCATTACTTGTTCCTCTATCCGCGCATTCAATCTCCCATTACGTGGGATATTATTGCCATCATGACCGATCTTGTTGGATGTTTTATTTATTTGTACCTCACATTTATCCCAGATTTTGCCATTCTAAGGGATCATGCAGGACCTGAAATTCCTCAATGGAAACGAAAATTCTACACCTTCTTCGCAATGAATTACCAGGATTTACCGACGCAAAGGCAAAGGTTAGAAAAAATAACAAGAACTATGTCCGTCATGGTGATCGCCTTAGCCATTGTTGCCTATTCAGTATTGGCTTGGATTTTCAGTTTAACTCTTCAACCCGGATGGAACAGTTCGATCTTTGCACCTTATTTTATTATTGCAGGACTTTATTCAGGTGTAGGGGTAATTATCATCGCTATGTACATGATCAGAAAGTATTTCAAATTGGAACATTACATTAGAAAAGTTCATTTTGTCGTTGCAGGAATAATTTTGTTAGTCATGTCCTTGCTTTATGGTTATTTTACATTTAGTGAATATTTTAGCAGATGGTTTAGTCATAAGGTACACGATATTGATTTGTTGGACACATTGTTTAGCAAATATTTTGTACAGTTTATTCTAGCCAATTATATTGGAATTATTGTTCCTGTTATTATTTTATTCTTTAAAAAATTCAGAACGATAAAGTGGATCACATTTGCTGCCGTAGTTGCAGTATTAGGAATGTGGCTCAATCGTTATTTGATCGTAGTTCCCACACTGGAAACACCCTATTTACCTATTCAAGATACAAGAGAAGAATTTGTTCACTATTCTGCCACCTGGATAGAATGGTCCTTGACATTTGCAGGAATCGCCGCTTTTTTATTGATGTTTACCCTTATTCTAAAATTTGTTCCGGCTATTCCAATGTCCGGTATCATTGATCATGAAAGAGAACAAGTATCAACTAAAAAGGTAAAAGTGAAACCAGCTTTAGAAATATAATTAAATGTCTGAAAATGAAAACTAAAAATATAAAAAACATCCTCTTTACTTTTTTTGTAATGATGTTTTTAACATCATACAACTCATACAGTCAAGATTTCGATCTAGGAAATTATAAAACCATATATAATTTCAGTACTACAAAAAATGCTGATCAGTCAAGATTGTTGGAAGTGAGTTTTGTAGCTCGAAATAAAAAGGATAGAAAGGATAACATCCCGGTTTATGAGGCAGAAATTCAATTTTTTAATGTAGCCGAAGAAGATGTTTTACTTGGAACTGCGAAAACCGACAAAGATGGGATAGCTAGACTTTTACTCAAGGACGATCAGGTTTATACAAAGAATGAGGAAGGATTAATTGTGATAAAAGCTGTTTTTGAAGGTTCTGATACCATGGATGCGGAAGAAGAGGAACTTTATATCAGGGATCTATTTCTAGACCTAAATCTAGAAGAAGTGGATAGTGTAAAAACCATCACTGTAAATGCCTATACACTTGATAGTTTAGGCAATCAAGAAGCTGTTTCTGAAGTTGATTTTGGCATTTTTATTGGAGGAATGCTCTCAAAAATGAAAATCGATGAAGGTACTATAGAAGATGGGGAGTACGTTTTTGAAATGGAAGAAATGGTACCGGGCGATATGGATGGTGATGTTGAAATTTTTGCAATAGTTGAGGATAACGATGATTTTGGCAGTGTTGTACAAAAAGAATCTGCCGCTTGGGGAACGCATCGTGAGGGAATTGAACCTGAAAACAATAAATTATGGTCAGAAGCCGCTCCGATATGGATGTATGTCGTACTTAGCGTTCTATTAGGTGGTGTTTGGATTAATTTTGTTTATACTGTTGTCAATTTGTTTAAAATTAAAAAAGAGGGACAAAGATTTGAAATGAAATCGTAATTTGTTATTTTCACAAAATATTTTATATTGAAAAATAATTAAATCACCATTAATCTAATATGTTATACGAAATGAAATCAATTAAAATTTTAGTTTTTATCGGAGTAATTGGATTTGCTCTGATGTCATTTACCGCTTTTCAAGATGGTTGGAATATTCCGGCCAAATACAAGACGATGACCAATCCGGAAGAAGCTTCGAAAGATAATATTGCCATGGGAAAATCATTGTATGCTAAACACTGTAAATCATGTCATGGGAAGGACGGCTTAGGAGATGGGCCTAAAGCTGAAGAGGTGGACGGAGATCTTGGGGATTTCTCCACAGCTGAATTCCAAGCACAAGGTGATGGGATATTGTTTTACAAGAGTTACATAGGAAAAGATGATATGCCCAATTATGAAAAGAAAATGAGTGAAGAAGATGCATGGTTGGTCGTACATTACTTACGCACCTTAAAGGAGTAGTTTTAAATAATTTTGAAATGTTTTATCCAGGGAAGCTTTTTGCTTCCCTTTTTTGTTTTTAAATAGTATATAAAAAAGGCTAAATTATTCTTCATTCGTGAAATAGCCGTATTTTTGAAAAAAATCAAAAATCTTTAACATAATCAAATGAATTTTTCAGCAAAAGGAAGAACGCGTATAGAGGTCATGCAGGTTTTAGAAAAATCGATGAGCGAATTTCTATCTAAATATTTAAAGCCTATTGAAGAAAACTGGCAACCTTCGGATTATCTTCCGGATACGACAAGTGATCATTTCATGGAAGAAATGCGTGAAATTCAGGGACAGTGTAAAGAAATGAGTCACGATCTTTTTGCTGTATTAATTGGAGATACCATTACAGAAGAAGCCTTACCAACCTACGAGTCTTGGTTGATGGGATTGGAAGGATTAGATCAATACAATCATTCGGGTTGGACCAAATGGGTGAGAGCCTGGACAGCTGAAGAGAACAGACATGGCGATGTTTTGAATAAATACTTGTATTTATCCGGCCGGGTGAACATGAGAGAAATGGAGGTAACAACTCAGCATTTGATCAATGACGGATTTGATATACAAACAGGAGGAGACCCTTATAGGAACTTCGTTTATACGAGTTTTCAAGAAATGGCTACCAATGTCTCTCACAGAAGAGTGGCCACTCAGGCAAAACAATCAGGGAATCATTTATTGGCCAAAATGTGCGGCGTAATTGCCAGTGATGAGGCCCGTCATGCCAGAGCCTATATGGAATTTATCCGAAGAATATTTGAACTTGATCCGAGTGAAATGATGCTGGCTTTTGGTGATATGATGAAGAAAAAAATTGTGATGCCTGCTCATTTTATGCGTGAAACAGGCGGATCTATTGGTTCTTTGTTCGGTTATTTTTCTGATGCTGCCCAAAGAGCAAAGGTTTATACCACAGAAGATTATATCGAAATTTTATCTATGTTGATCAAAGAATGGGATATCGCCAATATCAAATCATTGAATGAATCGGCAGAAAAGACGAGAGACTATTTGATGAAGTTACCGGATAGGTTGATAAGAATAGCGGAAAGATCGATCATCCCGGAAAAACAATACGAATTTAAATGGCTAAATTATAATCTGTAAAAGGTTGTAGTATGAAATACGTACCCTTATCGGAATCATTAAGAATTTCCCGCATAGTCCAGGGATTGTGGCGAATTACCGACTGGAATTATTCGGACACAGAGCTGCTCAACTTTATTGAACAAGTTTTTAGTTTAGGAATAAGCACTTTCGATCAAGCTGATATTTATGGCAACTACGAATCAGAAAAGAGATTTGGCGAAGCACTAAAATTGAAACCTTCGTTGCGCGATGAAATTCAAATTATCAGTAAATGCGGGATCAAACTGCTTTCTGATAAATTCCCGGAGAGAAAAGCGAAGCATTATGATTACAGCTATGAGCATATTGTAAAAAGTGCTGAGACTTCGCTTAAAAATATGCAAACAGATCGCCTGGATTTGTTATTACTGCACAGGCCTTCTCCTTTTTTTAATGCTGAAGAAGTTGCTAAAGCTTTTGATTTTTTGAAGAAAGAAGGAAAAGTACTCAATTTTGGGGTGTCTAATTTCACGCCCGGACAGTTTGACGTTTTACAATCCTATTTACCGGAACGCTTAGTGACGAATCAGGTGGAAATTTCTCCATTTTGTTTAGAACATTTTGAAAATGGAAATATAGATTTTTTCCAAAAGCACAAGGTAAAACCTATGGCCTGGTCTCCCTTAGGAGGTGGAGATATTTTTCATACGAAAGATAAAGGAACCATTGATTGCCTGAAAGTGCTCAACCGAATTGGAGATGAGTTAAACTGTGGGGTAGATCAGGTCATTTACGCCTGGTTGCTCAAACACCCTGCAGGGATTTGTCCTGTGATCGGCACAGGCAAAATCGAAAGAGTAAATTCAGCAGTGAAATCCTTAGAAGTGAACATGGACCTGGAGCAATGGTTTCAAATATTCGAAGCAGGATTAGGAAAAGAATTACCCTAAATTATTGGAGATGAAAAAGGTCTTGATCACCGGTGCCAGTGGTTTGGTTGGAAAGAGTCTGTGTAATTTACTGTCGGAGAATGGATATGAAGTTTGTACGCTGAGCAGAACTTCTAATTCAAGCTCGAAATTTCGAACTTTTGAATGGGATATCGAAAAGGGATCTATTGAAGAGGGAGCTTTAAAGAATGTCGATTCTATCGTTCATTTGGCGGGGGCAGGAATTGGTGACCAAAAATGGACAGATCAGCGAAAGAAAGAAATTGTTGACAGCAGAGTTGATTCGGCAAAACTTCTTTTAAATAAATGCAAAGAGCAGCATATCAAACCCAAAGCTTTTATTTCGTCTTCTGCTGTGGGTTGGTATGGCGGTGTTACCACAGAAAAGATATGTATCGAATCAGACGAACATCACAATGATTTTTTGGGAAATACCTGTAAGGTTTGGGAGGATGCTGCCGATGAATTTAGCGAATTGGGAAGTCGTGTCGTAAAATTACGAACCGGTGTGGTGCTCGCTAAAAATGGTGGAGCTCTGCAAAAATTAGTGCCCCTGGTCAAATCAGGTTTTGGTTCTGCCGTAGGAACGGGAAAACAATACATGCCTTGGATCCATATCGATGATCTGTGTAACATGTATCTAAAAGCCCTGCAAGATGAAAAATTGTCAGGAGCTTATAATGCGGCTACAAACGATTTTCAAACCAATCGATCTTTTATGAAAACATTGGCACAGGTATTAAATAGGCCCTTTATGATGCCAAAGGTGCCCGGCTTTATCCTGAAATTGATGTTGGGGGAGCAGGCCGTCATCATTTTGGAAGGCAGCAGGGTTTCAGCCGATAAAATATTGAAAAATGGTTTTGAGTTTCAATATCCTGAATTGGACGGGGCTTTAGAAAGTTTGGACCTGTAAAGTTAAAAGGTAGCTGCCTATCCCGATATTTTTAGGCCCAATTCATTAAAAAACTCGCTTAATTGGTTCCTTCCAAATTTATCCAGGAGTAAATTTCTAGACTTACCATTTTTTAGGATTAAACTATATCTTTCATTTCCCAAGACATGCTTAATTTTAAAAGAATCTATTTCTTCTAGTTTTATCTCTTTTACGGTCGTTTTTTTAAAGTATCTATAAAGCAAAGCTATAGCGGATATTGCCCCAATCACTAGCCAAAAATAGTCGCTTTGAGAAGGATCATTAAAATCCATTTTGTACGATCTGATGATCGAATTCGCGATATTTAGTCCGAGTAATAAGTACATGAATTGATATTGCTGGGCTAAACCATCATCTATAACAAATGTTTTATTTTGCTCGTCGTAGTTTATTTCCGGAATTATTTTTGCCAATGATTTTATCCTTTTTTAAATAGAGTAGATGTTAAAATTCTGGCTCGTCAGTTTCTAATTCATGCAATTCGCCTAATTGTTTGAGTAGATCAAAAGTTTTTTTAGCTTCTTCTTCATCGACCACGGCAATGGCAGCACCTACGTGAACCATGACATAATCGCCAATTTTAGCTTCAGGTACCAGGGTCAAACTAATCTCTTTGGTGATCCCGTCAAAAGAAACCAAGCCGGTTCTAAATGTTTCGTCCAGTTCTGCAGTTATTTTGACTAATTTTCCAGGAATTGATAAACACATGGTCTTATTCTTTTTTAAAATTTTTGAGCCATTCGTACCACTTTTGCATACCTTCCCCTGTTGTGGCAGACACTTCAAAAAACAACAAATTCGGGTTGATTTTCAAGGCATTTTCTTTGATTTTTTGAACATCTGTCTGGAGATAAGGTAGCAGGTCGATCTTATTGATCAAACAAATATGGGAAGAATAAAACATGTCAGGGTATTTTAGCGGTTTATCCTCACCTTCGGTCGTACTTATAATGACAATGCGCTTATCTTCACCCAGATCGAACATAGACGGGCAAACGAGATTTCCTACATTTTCAATAAAAAGAATCGACTTGTCTTTCATGTCTAATTTTTTTACCGATCTGTAGATCATATCACTTTCTAAATGGCAACCTTTTCCGGTATTGATTTGAACTGCAGGTATATCCAATGCATTGATTCTGTTAAAATCATTCATGGTTTGCTGATCTCCCTCGATCACATAAAATTGATGATCTGCTTTCAAGTCTTGTAAAGTTCGTTCCAGAACAGAAGTTTTTCCCGAACCTGGCGAACTCACAAGATTAAAAACTTTGATCTGTTTGGCATCAAAATATCCGCGATTTCTTTCGGCCATCTGGTCATTGTGAAAAAGAACATTTTTCTCCACTTCTAAAACTGAATGAGCATGGTCATGATGGTGTGAATGAGGATGGGCATGGTCATGATGGTGATGGTCGTGGTCGTGGTCATGGTCATGACTGTGTCCGTGATGGTGGTGATCGTGTTCATGACTATGTCCGTGATGGTGTTGATCATGATGATCTAAAATTTTTACTTCTTCGCTTCCGCATCCGCATGTTCCGCACATAATATTCTTATTTAATTACTCAAATATAGTGAATTCTTCATTTTTGAGAGATGACTTTTGTTACCCTTTCTATACCCTATGATATAGGCGCAAATACCTTATTGAGCATAAAATCAAATGCTTTTTGAAGGTTTGTTTGGGCTTTTTTCGACATTTTATTTTCTAATGCCCATTCATAACCTTGTATTCCCAAAATATACGAAGGGGGTTTATGATGGTAAAGGTTTTCTGAGAGAAACAAAATCGTTTCGGGTCTTAAACTATGCGTACTAAAACTGTATTGGTTAGAAGGTTCAACTAATTTCCATTCATAACCATCCCTGTAATTTTCTCTGGAGGCATCCACAAAAATAACAGAATCGAATGAGTTCAGGAATTCTGCATCTTCTATTTGCAATTGATAGCGATATGCGCAAACAACATGCTTCAAATTTTGTTGCTCAAGAAGATGCAAAAACTCCCATCCCAAACCATCGTCTTGTCTCCCGGAATTTCCTATTCCAAGGACCAAACAATTTCTTTTAATTATTTCTCTCATCTATGATATTTCCAAAATGGTCTATCAGGCTAATGTGCAAGGGCATTTCTCCCAGGGCATGTGTTGCACAGCTCAGGCAAGGGTCGTAGGCCCTGATCGCAACTTCTACCTGGTTGAGCATTTCTTCGGTCACTTTCTGTTTACCGCTGATCACATGATTAGCTACCCATTTTACGGCCTGGTTCATCGGTTCATTATTGTGGGTGGTCGATACTATCAAATTACACCTGGTAATTCTATCTTTATCATCCACTTCATAATGATGGATCAAGGTTCCTCTCGGTGCTTCGATGATACCGATTCCTTCATTCCTTCTCGTTCCTTTTCTGACCAGGTCATTGATTAAAATATCATCATCGTTGAGTAAATTTCTGATCATTTCTGCGCAGTACAGCATTTCAATCAATCTGGCCCAATGCGAATACATGGTTCTATTATTCACTTTACCTTCGGTCATCATTTTAAAGATCATTCTTTCTCTTTCGGCCAAAGGAGTTTCTATTCCGGAACAAACATTCATTCTGGCTAGGGGTCCTACGCGATTCCAGCCTTTTTCCTTTCCTACATTTTTAAGATAGGGGAATTTCAGGTAAGACCATTTTTCGACACTTTCTTTAAAATATTTTAAGTAATCGTCACTAGGCACATCATTTAGTGTACTATTACCTTCGCCATCAATTGCCCTTAAATTCCCATCATATAATTCTAAAAAACCTGTTTTTTTATTGATCAGACCCAAATGCCCGGAAGGATAAGCGGCAAATTCATCTAACCATTTTTTATTGGTTTCGTGATAACTTTTTATGAATTCGATGATCTCTTTAGACCAGTTGATCATGGCGTTGATCGAAGGGATTTCTTTGCCCGAAAGGAAATAGTCCCGATCTTTGATACTCACTTTTTTATGCACACCGCCGGGAACGGCAGAGATTCCGTGAATTCTTTTCCCTGCAATCATCTTGATGATCTCCTGACCGAATTTGCGCATGAGTATTCCTTTCTTTGCCAATTCAGGATTTTTAATGGCGACCTGTACCACATTTCTTTTTGAGGGTGCGGCATTTACTCCGAAAAGTAAGTCGGGTGAGGCGAGATAGAAGAAATGTAAGGCATGCGACTGAAATATTTGGCCGAAATGCAATAACCTCCTGATCTTTTGAGCCGGCAGGGAAAGGTCATTCGGGTCTATACCCACAATTTGGTCTATGGCTTTGGCCGCTGCCAAGTGATGACTCACGGGGCAAATTCCGCATAAACGCTGAACCAGAACGGGAGCTTCCCAGTAGGGATGGCCTTGAATAAATCTTTCAAAACCTCTAAATTCTACGATATGAAAGAAGGAATCTTTTACTTGATTTTTTTCGTCTAAGTGTATGGTCACCTTACCGTGACCTTCAACACGTGTAACAGGGTCTATTACTAATTTTCTCATCGTCAATCGTATTTAAATTCTTCATGTGCTATGGCATACTCTTCCCCGTTTAACACATTTTTGACCACCTTCCAGATATGATTGGCATTTGGTGGACAGCCCGGAATGAAATAATCGATCTTTACGATCTCATTGCAAGGGTAAACATTGTTCAGTAATTGGGGTATATCTTCGTGATTGGGAATCACATTGGCACCTATTTCGCTGGTCACACCATGAATATAAGCTTCTTCCAAACACTCTTCAAGGGGAACAAAATTTCTCATGGCCGGAATACCTCCCATGATCGCACATTCTCCAAAAGCGATCAGGACATCACATTTTTTTCTAAATTCCTTTAACACATGAATGTTTTCAGAATTAGCACATCCCCCCTCAATTAGTCCAACATCGCAACGTTTGCTGAAAGTTTTAATATCTGTCAGCGGTGATTTATTGAACTCTATCAATTCTACCAATTCTAAGATATCTGTATCGATATCTAACAAAGACATATGGCAACCAAAACAACCCGCCAAGGAGGTGGTAGCAACAATGAATTTATTTTTTCCGTTGCGCATATCCCTTTTTTTCGGTGTCAACTTTTTCTTACCGTTAAGGTCGTATTTGCTTTCGCCAAAAGGTTGTTTATACATCATTCCTTTGACCAGGATCGCACCGACAGGGCAGGTGTTCATTGCTTTGATGGCTTGTGCTTCAGACAGATTCTCTTCTAATTCATAATCTATATAGACCCGAGTTTTTACACCTCGTTTTACAAAGGAGAATATATTTTTTCCGTCTTCAGATTTTATTTCTTCTACACAGCGCTGACAAAGGATACATCGGTTAGAATCCATGATGATTCGCTTTGCATTAAAATCTACCATTTTATCGCTAAAGACATGCGGAAATCTAGATACCGTAATACCCATATCATAGGCCAGATTTTGAAGATCACAACTTCCGCTCTTTTCACAGGAAGGGCAGAAATGATTTCCTTCGGCATAGATCATTTCTATAAGGGCTTTTCTCGTATTGATGAGTTCAGGGGTGTTGATCTCAATTTCCATTCCTTCATGGACCTTGGTCGTACATGCAGTGGTGAATTTTCCGTTTACGTTTATCGTACAAATTCTACAGGTTCCCAGAGGATGATTTTGGTTGTGAAAATGACATAAGGTAGGGATATAAATGCCATTTTCCTTCGCTGCATTCACCAGGTTCTTACCTTGTTCTACCTGATAATTGTGACCGTCTATTTTTATGTTTACAGGATTATCCATAGTTATTTTCAATTTCGTTTATAATGCGCTCGTATTCATTGGTTGCTTTATCCAGATCAAAAGCTTGGTTGTAGTCGCTTTCTGCCAGTAAGCATTTTCTGAATTCTTCCGGAAATTTTAGCATTGCGGTCAATAGGACGTTGGTAGATGTTTTTCCGAGACCACAGCGACTGGATTGTTTGATGATGGTACTCCATTCTTTGATGTCGTCCAGATCGTTGTTCTCTGCATGACAAAGTTCTATTTTGTGGATTTTTTTGGTAAGCAGGAAATTACCCGTTCTGCAGGGAACACATACGCCGCAAGATTCTTTGACGAAGAAATTATTGATATTTTTGAGAATTTCCAGCAAGTTTCTTTTCTCGTTGAACACCATAAATGAACCTCCGCTTCTCAGACCCACAGCACTCATTTTTCTGGCGTATTCTATGGGGTCATTTAAATTGAATTGAATGTGTTCGGCCAAAAGATTTTCTCCTGAAATTTCTCGGTCAAAATCTATATGAGATAACATTTCACCGGCATAACCATTGAAGAGGACCATATGCGGATCTTCGGCCTCTATAAGTTCTAAAAAATCTCTCAATTTCATCCCCCATTCAATTTCATAGACTCCGGGTTTGTTGCAATCTCCCGAAACACTTAATAATTTTGTGCCGGGTGTCATGGGTGTTCCAATAGCCAGGTATTTTTCGAGACCCATTTCCAGAATCCTGGGAATTGCACAAAGGGTTTCTACATTATTCACAATCGTCGGTTTTCCTAAAAAACCTTTTTCAACAGGAAAATATTCTTTGGTACTCGGTTCTCCTCTTTTTCCTTCCATAGAATGGATAAGGGCTGTCTCTTCGCCACAGATATAGGCACCGGCGCCCATGTGTATGGTCATATCAAAATTAAATCCTTCAATACCCATGATATCTTTGCCCAGAAAAGCTTTTTGTTTAGCTTCATCAATGGCTTTTTGAACCAGATCCCGCAAATAGAAATACTCGGCCCTCAAATAAATAATTCCTTTGTCTGCGCCTACCGCATAACCGGCAACGGTCATACCTTCAATCAAAAGTGATGCATATCGCTGCAATAGAACCCTGTCTTTAAAAGTTCCCGGCTCCCCTTCATCGGCATTACAGATAATATATTTCTGATCGGATGAATTATTTCTGCACAATTCCCATTTGATGCCTGTGGGGAAAAATGCACCACCACGTCCTTTTAATCGGGAATCTTTAATTAATTCGATCACTTCTTCAGGTGACATTTTGACCAGCTTCTCCAGCGATCTTCCTATTGTAAAATCTTTGAGGAAAACAGTTTTTTCTTTGGGTGGACTGTATCTGATATTTGTGTCAGGTAATTCGAATAAAGCATCTAAAGACTCACCTCTTTTGAGGTGGTCAATAATAGCCCTGACTTTTTTGGGTGTGAGATGTGTAAAAGGAACAAAATTGATCAATGCAGCGGTTTCTTGATCACTTAATCCGATACAGGAAGTGAAGAACAAACCAAACATTTTATCGTTACTCACTGTTTCAAAAGGAGTCCCACATTCTTTTTCAAAGGCTTTTTTTACCTTTTTGAATTTTCTTTGTTGGGAAGCGAGTGAAGTATTTAAATAGATCGTATACTTTCCCGAATGTGCCCGATGAAAAAAATGATAAAAAGTAATCACTCCTTCCAGTTCCATACGAGACATGTGAAATTCTTCACAGATTTTTGTCATGTCGTCATGACTGATAAATCTTCTTTTGCGTTGAATATCCCACAAGATATTCATCAATTCGGTTTTTGGCCGAGGAGGGGTTAGAACTGCCATAAGAAATAAATATATAGATATGATCCAGCCCTATATGAGCTAATCACAAATTGTTTTCCTCTGTTGTTCCCAATTGCTGTCCTTCTTTATAACAGCGCGACGTATATCAAAATTGTTAAGACACCTGAAGTGCTTTAACTCTTAATTCTTTCCCTTGAAGTATGGCTTTTAAATGACTGTTGCAGTTTGGACAAGCATCATAAATAAAGTCCAAACTAAAAACGGTATCGCAATCCATGCATTTTGCCTTGGCCTTAACAATGTCAATTTTCTTTTGAGATTTTTCTAAAATTGTTTTTTCAACAGCCATGGGCCAAACAAAATCCAAAGCGTCAAATTCGATTCCGGCAAGTGTTCCGATTTCCAACTCAATGACATCGACCTTTTTCTTCTGCGATTTAGCAATTTCCTGTTCGGCAATTTTTACTATACCTAATGCAATTGATAGTTCATGCATAGTTTACCAATTTGAAATTGGTCTTACAAAATTAAGGATAAATAGGTAAAGAATAGCAAAAAAACAGATATAAAAAACATGATATTTATCATGTTTTGAGGCCTATTTTAACTTGTTCTAAATTAGGTATTTAGCTTGATTTTTTTAACATTTATTCCTACATTTAAAGTACGCTAATTTAGCGCTATTCAAAATAAGGTCTTTTTTTAATTTTCTCGACTATGGCAACAAAAACAGAAGTAAAGGAAACGTACTACGAAAGCATTATCAAACAAGGCTATTCTCGTCGTGATTTTATGAAATTTGCTACCTACATGACCGCTTATATGGGACTGAGTAATTCCATGGTAGGACAGGTGGCTAAATCTTTAGAATCGACGCATAGATTACCGGTTATTTGGGAACATTTTCAAGAATGTACCTGCTGTAGCGAGTCGTTTATCAGGTCGAATCATCCCATTGTAGCCGATATTATCCTGGATAAGATTTCTTTGGATTATACGCTTACCCTCATGGCAGCATCAGGTCATCAGGCCGAAGCGGCCAAACATGCGACGATGGAAAAATACAAAGGAGAATATATTCTTTGTGTGGAAGGATCTGTTCCTATGGGGGCAGATGGCAACTATTGTTGTATAGCAGGTAAATCTGCGAAAGAACAATTGTTAGAGGCGGCCGAAGGAGCCAAGGCCATTATCGCCTGGGGAAGTTGTGCTTCTAATGGTTGTGTGCAGGCTGCCAAACCAAATCCTACAGATGCTACACCGATCCATAAGATCATCAAGAACAAACCTATCATCAGAGTACCAGGTTGTCCGCCAATTGGTGAAGTGATGGCCGGTGTTATTGTACATGTGGTTGCTTTTGGAAGATTGCCTGAATTAGACAGGTTAGGAAGACCTAAAGCATTTTATGCCAAACGTGTTCATGACAGTTGCTACAGAAGGCCCTATTACGATGCGGGATTATTTGCAGAGTCATTTGATGACCAAAATGCGAAAGACGGTTACTGTTTGTATAAATTAGGATGTAAAGGACCGATGACCTACAATGCCTGTGGAACGATTAAATGGAATAACGGAGTGAGTTATCCGATCCAGTCAGGACATGGATGTATTGGTTGTAGCGAAGCTAATTTCTGGGATAATGGTCCTTTCTATGAAAGACTCACCAATGTTCCCGGATTTACCATAGAAAACAACGCAGATAAAATTGGGAAAGTGGCAGCCGGGGCTTTGGCCGGTGGTATTGCGCTACACGCCGTTGCTGCAAATGTTTCAAAACGCAAAGAATTGAGGGACAGAACCTCACGAGGAAAATCCAATTTAGAAAATATAGACTCTTAAAACGCATATCATGTCAAATAGAATTGTTGTTGATCCTGTAACAAGAATTGAGGGTCATTTAAGAATAGAAGCAGAAATAAAAGATGGTAAAATTGTTGATGCCTACAGCTCGAGTACTATGGTACGGGGCATCGAGAATATTGTAAAAGGGAGGGACCCCAGAGATGTTTGGGCCTTTGTGCAAAGAACCTGTGGGGTTTGTACCACTGTTCACGCGCTCACTTCTGTGAGAGCTGTGGAAGATGCTTTGGGCATTGCCGTTCCCCAAAATGCAGAGTTGGTGCGAAATATTATGGAAGGAGCCTTGTATATGCATGATCACTCAGTTCATTTTTATCATCTGCATGCATTGGATTGGGTTGATGTGGTGAATGCTTTAAAGGCAGATCCGAAAAAAACTTCTGAAATAGCGCAGAGTATATCGAGCTGGCCAAAAAGTTCACCCGGATATTTTTCTGATGTCCAAAAAAGGGTACAAAAGTTTGTTGAAAGTGGTCAGTTAGGAATTTTTGCCAATGGCTACTGGGGTCATCCACAAATGAAATTGCCCGCAGAAGTAAATCTCCTGGCAGTGGCGCATTATTTGGAAGCCTTAGAATGGCAAAAGGAGATTGTCAAAGTGCACACTATTTTTGGAGGTAAAAATCCACATCCAAATTATTTGGTAGGAGGAATGGCATGTGCCATCAATTCTGAAAATCCCGGTGGCTTAAATGCAGAAAGGTTGGCTTATGTGGGCAAATTGCTGCAAGAAGGGAAAGAGTTCATTGAGCAAGTGTATATCCCTGATCTTCTGGCCATCGCATCATTTTATAAAGATTGGGGCGCTATCGGACAGGGATTTGGAAATTACATGTCGTATGGAGATTTTCCTACCAACGGATATGCCGATGTGTCGAATTTTAAATTTCCTCAAGGTGTTATTTTAAACAGAGATCTGAGCAAAGTGCACGATGTTGACCATAGGAATGGAGATATTGAAGAATTTATCAATAATTCCTGGTATGATTATCAGGATGGAAATGAGGTAGGCAAGCATCCTTGGGATGGGGAAACAAATTTGAACTATACAGGGCCTAAACCACCCTATGATTTTTTAGATATCAATGATAAATACAGTTTTATCAAGACACCGCGTTGGAGAGGAAAACCGATGGAAGTGGGTCCTCTAGCTCGATTATTAGTTGGCTATGGTAGAGGCAATAAAGAAATTCAGGATGCAGTGAATGGCGCTTTAACTCATTTGGATGTGCCCGTAGACGCACTATTTTCCACCTTAGGCAGAACAGCGGCCAGGGGTATTGAAACACAATTGGTGGCGAACTGGACCATGGAATTTTATCATAGCCTGATCAATAATATCAGGAATGGGGATGAAAGAATGGCCAACACGGAGAACTGGGATCCAAAGACCTGGCCGGCAGAGACTAAAGGTGTGGGATTTATGGAGGCACCGAGAGGTGCTCTTGCCCATTGGATAAAAATAAAGGATGGTAAAACCGAGAATTATCAGCAGGTGGTTCCATCTACCTGGAATGCTAGTCCGAGAGATCCCAATGGACAAAGATCTGCTTATGAATCTACTTTAATAGGTACTCCGGTTGCAGATCCGGAATTGCCTTTGGAGATCATAAGAACCATCCATTCATTTGACCCTTGTCTTGCTTGTGCGGTTCATTTATACGATGAGCATGGAAAACATATTTCTCAGGTGAGTAATATTTCGAGCTGCTCTTAGAATTTTAAAAAGATTATCATGAAAACCAAAAATTTTAAACGTGTTTATGTTTGGGAGCTACCGGTTAGGATATTTCATTGGATCAATGTATTGTGCATATTTGCTCTAACTGTAACGGGTTTTATTATTGCAGATCCACCCGTTTTGTTATCGAATGAAGAGGCGACAAATCTACACTCATTTGGTATCGTCAGATTTATCCATTTTACGGCCGCCTATATTTTCTTTTTCAATATGATTTTGCGTATTTATTGGTCATTTGTGGGTAATAGATATGCCAGCTGGAAAGCACTTTTTCCCTTTGATAAAAAGGGTCTTCAAAACATCGGTCATGTTTTGAAAATAGATATTCTTTTGCAGAATGAAAAGATTCATGATGTAAAGAATATAAGTATTGGTCATAATAGCGTGGCAGCGATGTCTTATATCGCCCTATTTATTCTCGCCTTGATCCAAGTATTTACCGGATTTGCTCTGTATGCGGATACGGCATCTTGGTGGTTACCAAAACTTTTTAGTTGGGTAACTCCACTTTTAGGGGGTGATTTTGCCGTAAGACAAGTTCACCATATCGCCATGTGGGGCTTTATCTTTTTTACCTTTATTCATGTTTATCTGGTTTTTTATCACGATTGGTTGGAGGGTAGAGGAGAAGTATCTTCCATGTTTGGTGGCTATAAATTTGTTAGTGAAGAAAGGGTTAAAAAGGATTTGGACGACACAAAACCCTCTCCAAAAGTTGAAGATTTAATACCAGAAGAATAAATTTGAATCGTATGAGAGAGCAACCTTTAGCAGTGAGCAGCGATGCCTATTATTTTGAAAAAGATAAATCAGACAGTGTTTTGGTTATGGGTGTCGGAAATTATCTCATGGGTGATGAAGGCGTAGGGGTTCATTTAATTGAAGAATTATACAAAACCAAATTGCCTGATCATATTGATTTACTGGATGGGGGAACAGGTGGATTTTTGTTGCTGAATTATTTTGAAACCTATCCCAATATCATCATTGTCGATGCGACAATGGATGGAAAGGCTGAAGGAACCATTAGTTTGATCAAGCCTAGATTTGCAAGCGATTTTCCATCGGCCTTAAGCGTTCATGATGTAGGGTTAAAGGATATGATAGAATCTGTTTTTCTCATGGAGAAAATACCGGAATTATACTTATTTACGGTCTCCATAGAAAATATGACGCCTATGGAAGTGGGACTTTCTCCTGAAGTCAGGAAATCCATTCCCGGTTTAATCGAACAAATTCAATTATTAAGTGAACAGATAAGGAGTAAAGCATTAATTTAGAAATTGTAAAACTTTTATATCCGTTCATGACTTTTGAAATTACATTTAGTGGTCAGGTGCAAGGGGTCGGTTTCCGACCTTTTGTTTTTAATTTGGCGCAGCAATACGGTTTAAACGGATTCATTTCGAACAATGAAAGGGGAGTTATCATTCAGGTAAACGGCAGCGCTTCTGTCGTCAATAATTTTTATAATGATATCCTTCAAAATCCACCTGCCTTAGCTTTGATCGATCAGTGCTCTATTTTTGAGATCTCAGCAGCTCATTTTGAGCACTTCGAGATCAGAAAAAGTTCTAAAGGGGAAAAGCTAAATTTACCTCTTACGCCGGATTTCAGCATTTGTCTTACCTGTAAAGACGAAATAGTAAACACAGAAGATCGACGGTACTATTATCCCTTTACGACCTGCGTCAATTGCGGCCCAAGATGGGCAATCACTAAAAACTTTCCATTTGACAGAGAAAAAACGACCATAGCATCTCATGCTATGTGTAAGGATTGTGCAGACGAGTATATGACACCCTCGAACCGAAGGTTTCACTCTCAAACCAATACCTGTCCGAACTGCGGTTTCCGACTTTCCTTTTGTACAGGTCAAGGAGAAGAGGTTTTGAATAGTGAGAAACAAATTTTTGATGAGCTCGCTAAGCAAATTTTAAATGGAGCCATTATTGCCATAAAAAATACCTCCGGATTTTTGCTTTGTTGTGATGCAAAGAATCATGGGGCAGTGCAAAAACTTAGAACGAGGAAGCAACGGCCCAAAAAACCTTTCGCTGTGCTCTATCCTGATCTGACCTGGGTCAAAGATCATTTCGAAATTAGTGAAGAAGAAGAAAGCCAGTTAAAAGATGCGATATCACCTATCGTCATTTTATCTCACCCTAAACCTGAGAATAATTTGGTGATACCTGATATAGCTCCCGGTTTAAAACAAATTGGTGTGATGTTACCCTATTCCGGTATTTTATCAATTCTAATGGATGCACTTCAATTTCCTCTTGTGGCAACGAGTGGCAATATACACGGATCGCCTATTCTGGCCAAAAATAATGATGCCATTAGAGAATTAGCGGGAGTGGCAGATTTTTTTTTAATGCACGACCTGGAGATCTTTAACCCACAGGACGATTCGGTGATAAAATTTTCGACAAAAAATAAACAAAAGATCATTTTTAGAAGATCACGGGGTATGGCTCCAACCTATTTCGGTTCAGTTAAAAAAAGCAAGAAAGCCATTTTAGCCCTGGGCGCTCATTTAAAAAGCACCATCGCTTTTTTACCCAATGATCATTTATATGTGAGTCAGTATCTCGGCAATTTAGATCACTTTGATGTTTATGAAAGGTTTACAAAAACTACGTCTTACTTTATGGAGCTTTTCGAACAAGAACCTGCCTATATTATGACCGACGGACATCCTGCTTACCAAAGCTCACTTTTTGGAAAAGAACTAACAGAAGAACGGGAATGTGATTTGATAAAAGTACAACACCATAAGGCTCATTTTACTTCCGTTTTGGGCGAACATGATTTGTTTGAGCACAACAGGGTATTAGGGGTAATTTGGGATGGAACCGGCTATGGTGATGATGGGCAGATCTGGGGAGGCGAGTTCTTTTTATACCAGCACAAAGAGATCCATCGATTAGCGCATTTTGAATATTTTGACTGGTTAGCCGGTGATAGAATGTCTCTTGAACCCAGATTATCTCTGCTTTCTTTGGCGGATGAATCCATGGAAGAGCTCTTGATGACCAAATTCACAAATGAAGAATGGCAGTTATATAAAGCCTTGAGCCAGAAAAATCAATTAAGTACATCCTCTGTTGGAAGGCTTTTTGATGCGGTTGCTTCCTTACTCGGCATATGTGATTTGAACAGTTATGAAGGTGAAGCGGCTATTTTACTGGAGAATCAATTGACCTCATCAAATAATGAGAGAGATGGATTTTATCTTTTTGCATCGGATGAGGAAAACCTCTCGCCAAAACTCATTATAAAGGGCATTTTTTTGGATTTAAAAAAGGGAATTTCCCGAGATATCATCGTGTCTAAATTTATGGTTACCTTGGCTAAAATCGTTTATTATATGGCAGAGAAATATAAAGTTAAAGATCTAGCTTTTAGCGGAGGCGTATTTCAAAATTCATTTTTAGTAGATTTACTCATTGATTTAAAAGGAAACGACTATAATTTGTATTTTAACAAAAGTTTTTCGCCTAACGATGAAAATATTTCATTTGGTCAAATGATGTACGCCTTACATATGGAGAATTTGGGATCATGAAGCACTTAACCGAATACAGAAACCTAAAAGCAACTGAATCTTATTTAAAAAAGATTCAACAAGTTGTTACGCGTGACTGGAAGATCATGGAGATTTGCGGTGGACAAACACATGGTTTTGTCAAAAATGGTTTGTTAGAAATGTTACCGCCACAAATTCAAATGATACATGGCCCCGGCTGTCCTGTTTGCGTCACTCCGCTGAACCTGATCGATAAGGCCATTGAATTACTGGAAAGAGGTGTAATTGTTTGTTCTTTCGGAGATATGATCAGAGTACCCGGAAGTAAAAAAAGTTTGTTAGAAACCAAATCGAAAGGCGGAGATCTCAGAATTTTATATTCACCTTTAGAAGCAGTCACTATTGCAAAGGATAATCCTGATAAGGAAGTCGTTTTTTTTGCTGTTGGTTTTGAAACCACTGCTCCGGCCAATGCGCTATCTGTTTTACATGCACAAAAGGAGGGGATCAAGAACTTCTCTTTGCTGGTGTCACATGTTCTGGTGCCTCCTGCCATGGAAGCTATTTTGGACGATGAATTTAGCAGTATTGATGCTTTCTTAGGTGCGGGTCATGTTTGTGCAATTATGGGGTATAAAGCCTATGAGCCTTTAAGTAAAAGATACAAGATACCCATTGTGATCACCGGTTTTGAACCTTTGGATTTGGTTCAGGGAATTTATTTAGCGGTTTGTCAGTTAGAAAAGGGGGAGACCAAGGTAGAAAATCAATATGCCCGTGTCGTGCATAGAGAAGGAAATTTACCTGCAAAAAAGATCATTGAACAGGTCTTTGAAGTGACAGATAGAAATTGGCGCGGCATCGGTTTAATTCCACAAAGCGGCTATAAACTCCGTGCCGAATTCACTGATTTTGACGCCGAGAAAAAGTTTAGTGTTGAGGAGATCAATTCACCCGAAAACACAAAATGCATCGCCGGAGAAGTACTCAGAGGAATTAAAAAGCCAAATCAATGTCCGGAATTCGGGAAAGGATGTCATCCAAAAAATCCGTTGGGGGCACCTATGGTTTCTTCGGAAGGAGCTTGCGCAGCGTATTATCATTTTTCAAATTTTTAAACTATGGAAGATCGGATTCAATTAGGTCATGGGAGTGGAGGTATCATGACAAAGGAATTGCTCGACGAACTTATTTTTGAAGCATTTTCTAATCCCTATCTGGATAAAAAGCACGATGGATCCATTGTGGAAATGAATGGAAAATTGGCCATAAGCACAGATAGCTTTGTCGTTTCTCCAATTTTTTTTAAGGGAGGAAATATAGGAGATCTAGCCATCAACGGAACGGTCAATGATGTAGCCATGTGCGGGGCGATTCCCAAATTTCTGACACTTAGTTTTATCATAGAAGAAGGTCTTTTGATGACTGATTTCAGGCGAATTATCCAATCCATCAAAAAAGCAGCTGCAGAGAGCAAGGTAGAAATCATAACCGGCGATACCAAAGTAGTTGAGAGAGGAAAGGGAGATAAAATATTTATCAATACCACAGGATTCGGACCCATACATCCTAAAGCCAATATTTCTATCGATAGAATTGGAAAGGGAGATAAGATTATTGTGAATGGAAATATTGCTCAGCACGGTATAGCGATCATGTCGCAAAGAGAAGGGCTCACATTTGAATCTGAAATTGAAAGTGATACCACTCATCTGCATGAATTGGTGGAAGACCTGTTAGATGCATTTGGCGATCAGATCAAACTTTTTAGAGATCCAACCCGTGGAGGTGTGGCCAGTGTTCTTTCGGAAATTGCAGGAGAAACTACCCTGGGAATTTCATTGATTGAAAATAATTTACCGATAGACAGACAGGTTAAGGCTGTATGTGAATTATTGGGTCTAGATCCGCTTTATGTAGCAAATGAAGGTTTGTTTTTGGCTATTGTCGATCAAGAAATTGAGTCAGATGTTCTGTCGCTCATGCGTTCAAAAAACAAAGGTAAGAACAGTCAGACCATTGGTGAATTCACCTCAGATCATCCTAAGAAAGTAGTGATGAAAAGTGTCATTGGAGGAAAGAGAATCGTCACCCCTTTAGTCGGCGAACAATTACCCCGGATTTGTTGACAGAAGCCAATATACGCCGATGATCAAAGCAAATATACCCCCCATCAATCTGATTCCATTGAAAAAATATTCATTGTGTTCATTTTTGGCAAAGTTGGAGACACTTCCGATGACGGCAGCATAGGCAACCATGGCGATCAATATTCCCAGAGCAAATCCAAAAATATAGAACAGGGCATCACTGGTATTTTCAAAGCCAAGGACGGGTAAAAACAAAATAAAATGTGCTATGCCGGCCAAACCGTGAAGGAATCCAATAAGGAATGAGCTGAGCAATTTCTGTTTCTTTTCGGGTTGATGGACATGCGTATGCCCATTTTCATGCGTGTGTTGATGCGGATGCGCGTGTATCTTGGGGTTTTGTGCGTGAATATGAAGGTGTTTGTGGTTTCTTTTTTCTTGAAAAATCTTGTACAAAGAGGCGATCCCGATGAAGATCAATACGATTCCGACCAATTGTTCGCTGTAATTTGAAATTTGCTCAACTGGGATTAGTTCCCTGAAGAAGTAAAACAACAGTCCGATGACGATCATCCCGGCCAAATGTCCAAATCCCCAGAAAAGGCCAACTTTCCATGCTTTTCTTTTTGTTTCAATAGCAAAAGGAGTGACGGCTGCCAAATGATCAGGGCCTGAAAGTACATGTAGAATAGAGGCCAATAAGCCTGCGAAAAATGTAAATTGCATCGTGTAAAATGTTTAAAATTAACCCATTAAATGTCTTTTTGCAGCTCGGCCCAAGAACCTTATTTTTTCTTTTAAACTGAATCGAGCTAAGTTCACTTTTACTACTCCTTTGGTCATATAGGTCTTTTTAGAATAGTCTATATTGACGTCTACGATGATCGGTTGTTCTTTGTCAGCGTGATTAAAAATTGCTTTCATCTGCTTGTCGAGATCGAGATCATTTTGAATAGGATAATACGCAGCGCCAACGGCATCGGCAATTCCTTTGAATTTAACATCACCAATCACGGTAGCCACCTTTCGTTTCAGTGGAATTTTTTGAAATTGAGAAATTTGACCCAATTCTCCATCATGAAAAATAAAATAAATGACACCTAATTTTTGAGTAGAGGCGGTTAGGGTTTCTAATCCGGTCATCAAAAAACCACCGTCACCCACAATACCTATGACCTGATCGTTCGGGTTGTGCAATTTGGCACCTATTACAGCCGGCACACAAAAACCCATGCAATTAAAATCTGTAGGCGAAACAAAATGTCTGGCCTTGTTTACCGGTAATAGTTCAGCAGCCAAATAAGTGTGTTTGCCATCGTCAACTACAAAAAAAGTGTCATCATTGGTGTGTTTTGTCAGCGCATTGAAAAAATGACCCGGACTTACTTTTTCTTTATTTTGAGGGACATTCCATTCTTTCAAGTAGGCCTGCTTCTCTTTTTTTATCAGATCCTGGAGTTCTTTTGAATCTCTTTTTACCGCGGTGGTTTTTAAGATCTCAGATAAAATACCCAGTGCTTCTTTGGCATCTGCCTGTACGGCAATTTTTGCGGGATAATTCTTGTGAAATACCGTCTGATTGATGTCTATATGAATCAGGTTTTCGGGAACTGTGACGCCAAAACTTCCTGTTCCTATTTCCGAAAATCGAACTCCTACTGCCAACATTGCATCACAGTTTTTAAAAGCTTTCTGACAGGCAGGAACAGAATTTGGTCCAAATCCAAATCCTGTGTGCAGAGGGTGTGAAGCGGGGAAAGAGGCTTTCCCTTGCAGGGTCGTTGAGACCGGTGCTCCAATTGCCTCGGCAATCTCGATCAGTTCTTGCGTAGCTCCGGCGGCACCCCAGCCTACATAGATCCCCGGGTTTTTTGATCGGGCCAATAATTCAGCTGCAGCCATCAAAGCGTTATGGTCAAATTCAGGATTGTCCATACTTTTCTTATACGGAAGTAAAGATTTGACTTCGCCTTTGAACATTTGAATTTCTGTTGGGATCTCAATAAAAACAGGTCCAGGTTCCCCTGAGGTAGCTAAATCAAAGGCTTTGTAAATGGTTGAAATCGTTTCTTCGTGCGAGGTGATCTTAAAATAAGCTTTGGTAATTTCTTTGACCAAATTGCCTTGATTGAGTTGATGTAATTGATATTGTCTTCCTGTATCTAATCTGGTGCCACCTGAAATGATCAACATGGGAATACCGTCTAAAAAAGCTTCACCAATACCGCTCATGGCGTGGGTTGTCCCTGCCGCCGGCACGATCATTAAAGTACCAATACGATCGGAAGTACATGAAGATCCCAAGGCCATAAAAGAGGCGCCACCTTCGTGGGTAACCAAAACAGGTTGGATCTTTTCAGAATTATTGACTTCGTCGTACAATTCGATATTGTGTACTCCGGGTATACCAAAGGTAAATTTTACACCTATCTGTTCTAAGGCATGAACAACTAATTGTGCTCCGGTCTTTTGCATGTGTCTAGTTTTTATTTTTTTTCTTGATATGTTCGGCTGCTTTCTGTGCCGTAAAAATACAGGTTGTTAGAAAAGTCCCTTCTAAGGCTCTTTTTCCGTGAGATCCACCCCCGCCAAAACCCGCAGCTTCTCCCACGGCGTATAAATTGTCAAAGGCCTTTTGTTCATTATTTTTGTTGGGAACAGAGAGTACTTGCGATTGTAAATTGGTTTGAATTCCGCCCAAACTTTTTCTCGAAAGTATAAATTCTCTGATGGCAATTAGGGGATAAGCATTTTTTTGATTTAATGGCTGAGGTTTTAGTGTGCGTGCTTTATCACCTTTATAGGCCCTGGCTTTGCTGATCAATCTGATTTGTTCATCCTTTAATGGGTCTTTTCCCTTCTCAAAATTGGCATCATAACTTTCTATGGATTTTCTCAGAAGAGCCATATCCATGTCATTTGTTCCTGTAAGGGTATTCATTTTATCTGCCAATTCTTCGATGCTGTTCGCTACAATATAATTTGGGGAATCCTTTTCCAATGACCTGATCAGTTTTTTATTGCCAAAGAGAATGGTGGACAAGAATCCGAAAAGACTTTTGTTCCTGATCCCATCATTAAATTCTGCTCCCGAAACGGCCAATTCTTTGTAGGCTATTTTCTTATTTAAGATCTGCCAGGAATATTGCTTTTCCTGTTCGCAAATTTTTGTGACCAAATAACGCGTATCATAAGCCGTTACCAGTGGTTTTGGACCCATTCTTTCTCCCTTGTAATTTAACCACAGCGCCGATTTTGGAGGAACCAGGCTGAGGCCGTGGTTTTCTCTTTTGGGATAAGGATGCGGAATGCCTGCGGCATAATTCCACATCAGGTCTAAATGGGTAATATTTCCGCCCAATTTTTTAACCTTATCATGAATGATGCCGTCAGAATATTGGTGAGAGCCATTCAAGATCTTTTCCGGAGGGAGATTCCATTCTTTATGCCAATGTTGCTTGACCTTTTCTATATTGCCATTGATCCCTCCGGTGGCAACTACGAATTCATTTGCATGGCATACAAAAGTTTGTTCTGATTTTTCATTTGTACCCTTAATTGCCGAAATATTTCCATTGACAAGTTCAAAATCTTGAACAAAATGCTGAAAGAGAAGGGTTAGGTTTTTGAAATTAGGATGTGATTTTAGAGACGAAATAATTGCTTCCATCAATCCATGTCCTGTGCCCCATACCATATGAAATCTAGGAACAGAATTTCCAGGAATATCCAGGCCTCTTTCCACCCAATGCACGATGGGGAAGAACTTAATTTTCCTAATTTTCAGCCACTGGTAGAGCAGATGGTTTTCTTCGATAAAAGACTTCGCCCAAAGCGCTCCCCATTTTTCGTCCTGATCAAATTCTGCGAAGGAAAACCAATCTTTGATGGCATTGTCAATATGGTCATCAATTTTAGACAATCGCTGTTGGGGGGAGTTGACAAAAAACATTCCGCCAAATGATTCTTTTGCCAAACCGCCAAAATTCTCCTCAAGATCACGGTCAAAAAGCACAATTTTTTTACCTGAATCTAATAATTCCAAGGCTGTAACTATACCGGAAATACCTCCACCAATGATGGCGATATCAGTCGAATATTTATTTGTTGGATGAGGTGTCAAATCTGAATTTTTACAATGAGCTTAATTTACCAAATTATCCCAATTTGCCAGTGCTTGTTGGATAAAAATTCCGGTAAATGCCACACTTACAATTAATTTGAGCGTTGTAGAGGCTAAGAAGCCCAGGAAACTTCCTATGGCGGCTTTACCCGCACGTTTTGGATTTCCGGCATCGTGCATCATTTCTCCAATAAAAGCCCCGATAAATGCTCCCATGATGAAACCCAAGGGTATGGGAACGATTAGGCCAATAATTAAACCAATTGTGGTGCCATAGGCACCGTATTTTGTACCGCCAAATTTTTTTGTGCCCATGGCAGGAATAATATAGTCTAAAATTTGTATCAGCATGGAAATAAACAAAGTGATGCCCAAGACCCAGTAATTCATTTCGATGGGTGAGGTTAAATAAAGAAGTAAAAGACCTATCCATCCCATAAAAGGTCCCGGCAAAACGGGTAAAAGAGCTCCGGCGATTCCGATCAGACAAAAGATAAAACCGACAATGAGTAAAAAGATATCCATAGGAATAAATTAGGTTAAAAAAGTATGAATTTTATTTTAATTGAAGGAAATTTTTTACATTTCTTATAAAGACTAAATCAGGGTAATTTATCTTTTAAAAGCCTTATATTTGAGTATCATTCAGCCATATAATTAATTCAACATCTTGACCCATGAAACTATTTTTAAGTCTATTCGCCCTTTTTTTTCTGATTTCTTGTAAAAAGGAGAATCCGGAACCTCTTGTTCAAAAAACATATCCGATTGAAGATTTTTACAAAAATATTCGAATAGGCGGCGGAAGTTTCTCTGAGGACGAGACCAAACTTTTGGTGCACAGCGATGCCTCAGGTATCTTTAATGTATATGAAATAGACATTGCTACGGGTGAGCAAATTCAAATTACAAGATCTGAAAACGAGTCGTATTTCTCGGTAGATTATGTTCCCGGTTCAGGTGAGGTCATCTACTTTGCCGATAAGGGAGGAAACGAAATAGATCATTTATATTTATTAAAAAAGGATGGGTCCAGCGTCGATCTAACCCCCGGCGAAAATGAAAAGGCAGAATTCAAAGGTTGGAGCGAGGATAAAAAGTCCATGTTTTATTTGTCGAATAAGCGAGATGCTAAGTTTTTTGATTTGTATAAAATGTCTGTCGACAATTGGAATCCCGAGCTGATCTACGAAAATAGTGAAGGCTTAGATATTTCCGCAATTTCCCATCAAGAAAACTATTTCTCCTTAGATAAATCCATTACGACCAGTGAGGATAAATTGTTTTTATATGACAGGTCTGCCAATAAAATGAAAGAAATATCAGAGGAAAAAGGGAGTTATAGTGGTTCGGGATTCAGTAAAGACGACAAATATTTTTATTACTTGACCAATGCGGGTAGGGAGTTTACTTATCTGGTGGCTTACGAAATAGAAACCGGAAATAGAGAAATACTCTTTGAAACCAACTGGGATTTAATGTACAGTTACTTGAGTGAAAATGAAAAGTATCGGGTCATTGCCATTAATGAAGACGGTAAAAATAGTTTGATCATCAGAAATAATAGTGATGGTAAGGAGATCGAGGTGCCGGACTTCCCGGACGGTGACATATCAGCCGTAAATATCTCTGATTCAGAAAAATTGATCAGAATGTCAGTGTCAACCTCTACATCTCCGGGAAATATTTATGTGTACAATTTAGCAACTAGAGATCTGAAAAAATTAAGCGAAACCTTAAATAAGGATATCGATCCAAATGATTTGGTCTCAGCGGAAGTTGTTCGGTTTAAATCCTTTGACGATTTAGAGATTCCTGCCATTTATTACAAACCAAAAAATGCCTCAAATTCCAATAAGGTCCCTGCATTAGTTTGGGTGCATGGAGGACCGGGCGGTCAGTCCCGAATGGGTTATTTTTCACTTATTCAGTACCTGGTAAATAATGGTTATGCAATTTTAGCGGTTAACAACCGCGGAAGCAGTGGTTATGGAAAAACATTTTATACCATGGATGACTTAAACCACGGGGATAAAGATTTAAAAGATTGTATTTGGGGTAAGAAATGGTTACAATCTCAAGACTATATTGATGGCGAAAAAATTGGCATTATTGGTGGAAGTTATGGAGGTTATATGACCATGGCCGCTATGGCCTTTGCTCCTGATGAGTTTAAAGTTGGAGTGAACATTTTTGGAGTTACCAATTGGATAAGAACCCTTAAATCGATCCCACCATATTGGGAATCGTTTAGGGAAGCGTTATACAAAGAGTTGGGTGATCCTTTTTCGGCAGATTCGACGAGATTGTACGAAATTTCACCCTTGTTTCACGCAGAAAAAATTAAGAATCCTGTGATGGTCTTACAAGGAGCGAACGATCCGAGGGTTCTGCAAATTGAATCAGATGAGATGGTGGAGGCCATGGAGAAAAACAATGTCCCGGTGAATTATATTGTTTTTCCCGATGAAGGTCACGGATTTGTAAAAAAAGAAAACGAGATAAGAGGTTATGGATCTATTTTGGTTTTTTTGGATGAATATTTAAAAGGGGAAGAAGAGACCGCGGTAAAAGATTGAGTTTTTTTAATTAAAAACTTGCGCTAAGCCTTTTGATCAATGGTTTTTATCATTCATTTTTAACAAAAAATAGTAATCAGTTAAAATATTTGTACTTTCACCCAATTGTAATCATTTCAAATGTTTAAATGGGGCATTTTTGGACTTACTTTGCTTACTTTGCTTTCATGCGAAATGATCTCGAATCCCTATAAAACAAGTCATCAAAAGTCTTTAGATACAATTTTAGATCTCGGGAATGTAGATGCCTATCCACTCTTTGAAACATGTCAGAATTTCGATACATCAACTCAAAATTACTGCTTTGAACAAACTTTGAAAGAAGAATTGGAAGAGCGATTAAACGAGCATATTTTTGAAGTTTACACTGAATTTAACGACACGATCTACGCACAGATAGGTTTTAAGAATACGGGGAAAATGTATGTAAAGAATTTGGAATTATCTGACCTGGTGAAAGAAGAAATTCCTGATTTTGATACAGTTTTTAGAGAAGAGGTGGAAAAATTCCCAACACTTTTACAATCCTCTACTGAGAGAGGAATTCCTGTTCATTCTATTTTTACACTGCCTATCATTATCAAAGTGAAGTCTTGAATTATTTTTGATAGTGTCTCTCTTTCCAGGTAAAACCGAATAAAGATCTGCATCCGATTGATACATTCAAGAAAGGATAAATTAAACTTGTCACAAAAAAATAAAATGGTGAGATCGGTTTTTTGAATAATGTTTTACCGTTCATCAGAAGTGCCATGTCGGACGTTAGTTTTAAGAAGAAACCTAACAAAGCAAGTCGCCATATTTCCGGATCAAGAACTGAAATCAGAACTAAAATGACCAAAGTCAAATTACAGGAAAAAACGATCAATCCCGTAAGTTTAGCTATGATTTGCCTATAGCCTCCTGACTTTGCAGCCCAGCGAATTCTTTGGGAGAAAAATGAACTCCAAGAATTTTCTGTAGGGGTCTGCACCAAACAATCATCATCTTTTATAAAATGCACTCGATCCGGAAAATGTTCTGTCATTTTTTCCAGTAAAAAAAGATCATCGCCACCTGCGAAATTCTCATTTCCTTCGAATCCGTTCAAGGAAGAAAATACAGATTTTTTATAACAAAGATTGGCGCCGTTACACATAAAAGGCTTGCCCAGGCCAAAAGCACCCATCGTAATGATTTGCAGACTTAGAAACTCAAAAAATTGTGTTTGATCCAATAGGGTTTGCTCAATTTTTGAATACATCACAGGTGCAGCGAGCATAACAGGTTTGTGTTTTTTGATGGCCTGATCAAAAAGATGCAACCAATTTTCAGGCAATAAACAATCAGCGTCGGTGGTTATGATCCAATCGAAATTAGACAATTCAATGGCAGAAAGAATGGCATCCTTTTTTGCCGACCCTGTCTTTCGCTTGTTGTTGATGAGATGTATGTGTAAACCTGTGTTTTCTGAAATAAATGTGCGAATCCTTGCGACTGAATCGTCAGAAGAGTCATCATCGATCAACCAAATCTCAAAATTGTTTTTGGGGTAATTCAAGTGTGCCAAGCTTTGTAGTAATGCAGGCAAGTGTTCACTTTCATTTCTAAAAGGAATCAAGATGGAAAATTGAGATTCCTGTGAGTTTTTACAACCTTGAAAGATACTTAATCGTCTATATCCGATGCTGAAATAGAAAAGCATCAGGATATAAAGAAGCAGCGGAATGAGGGTGAGTAAAATCAATTAATTGACGGGGATTTTTACTGGTTTTGGCAATGAAAAACGAAAGACAAAGTAGCTTCCAAAAATGGAAGGTAGCGCAAAATTCAGCAACCACATGAATGTTGTGACGGTCAGGACAATGGATTCGTTTACACCGAAAAAACTGAATAGGGTGAGGGCTACGGAACCTTTGATCAAAAAATCAAAAGCGACAAATCCCGGAATGATCGAACTTAAAAAGTACATAGAGAAAATGAGAGGCATGGTCAAAAAATAGTCCAGTTCAAGTCCAAAGATCGTCAGTAAAAAATAGAACTGATGGGAAAAAACCAAATAGCGCAAGGTGCTTAAAAAAAAGATTTTAAGATGTCGCCGAATGCCGATTTCGGCGTAAAAAGAAATAATTTTTTTAAAAAAGGGGAAAAAGAATGTCGATTTGAAATAAGGATAAAAAGCTAAAATTAACAGGGAAAATAAAATTAAAGCCGTTAAAACCCATTGCAATTCAAGAAAATATTCGGCTAGATAAAGGATTCCGATCAAACCAAATAATACGGTAATGATCATTTGGGAGCTATTGCCCAATAAATTAAGCGCCATGATTTTTTTTCTTTCAGCACCTTTGTAATAAAGGGCCTTTACACCGTATTCTCCAATTCTGTTAGGTGTTAAAAGCGAGGCAGTTAAAGAGGCTAAACTTTGTTTTAAGGCTTCTGAAAACCCGATTTTTTGAACAGCACTCACCAGGACCTCCCATTTAACTATTTCCAAGGCCCAATTGCCAATTGTCATCAACAGGATCATTGTAAACGCCCATTGATTTTTAGCAAATATGACCTGCCAGTTAGAAATATGTTCCCCGGTCAGTAAGCTGTTTCCTTTCATTTTAAGGGTAATGACAAGAAGGGAACAAATCAGCACAACAGCCTTTAAGAGCCAGGTGAGTTCGGATTTGTATTTTGATAAGTTATTGTACATTTACGCAAAGAAACAAAATATTTTTATCTGGTTTCTTCAAAAACATCTGCGAATTTGTCAACAGAAAAAATCATATTGGGGATCGACCCGGGTACAACCATCATGGGTTTTGGTTTAATTGAGGTCAGAAAGGGCCAAATGGGACTTATCCAAATGGATGAACTAATTTTGAAAAAGTACGACGATCATTACCTTAAATTGAGAAAAATATTTGAGAGAACGATTCAGATCATAGATGATTATCACCCGGATGAAATTGCGATAGAAGCACCTTTTTTTGGTAAGAACATTCAATCTATGCTCAAATTGGGAAGAGCTCAGGGTGTAGCCATGGCAGCCGGCCTAAGTCGTGATCTGCCTATTACAGAGTACTCTCCGAAAAAAATAAAAATGTCTATCACAGGAAATGGAAATGCCAGTAAGGAGCAAGTGGCAAAAATGTTGCAACAATTATTAAAGATAAAGACTCTGCCTACTAATTTAGATGCTACAGACGGACTTGCAGCGGCTGTCTGTCATTTTTTTAATGAAGGAAAAACAGAGAGTTCGAAAGGATACAGCGGCTGGACTTCATTTGTGAGTCAGAACGACAAGCGCATTGTAAAATAAATTTTGGGGAATACATAAAAAAATCGTCTCAAAAAATAATTACTACTGGGGGGCAAACACAGAAAATAAATAGTAATCACTATCGAGACGATCACTTCGGTTTGATAGTTGACGGTTAAGGTCTGGTCGTTAAAAAGTCTTTAAATGACTACGTCGCACTCGATTTTTTTATATCGGTGATCCTGAGAAACCTTATGAATTCTCGATAAAACACTTGTCTTATCTTTAGATTCCATTCGGTCTTTGTATTCTGCAGATTTCCAATATTCAATAAGATAAAACTTATTTTCTTTTACCTTGTCCTTGAAAATGTGTAGACGATCCAGTCCTTTGGGTTTTTTAGTCAGATTGTCTTCGAACATGCTGAGTTCGTTACCGGAAATGCCATCCTTCTCATCTATTTTGAAGGACAAAATATTTACATACATGGGATTTTTGGGGAATTAAGTTATTTTGCAATATAGCCAATCTAACAAATGTACTGAATGTTAGTGATTTACGCAATAGGATAAATAAGTTTTAACTTTTGATAAATAAATGATATTTTTGGTTATGCTTAAGTATTTCCCTCCATATGAAGAATCTGTCCATTTATTAGTATATGGCAAAAGAATACTTCGTTTTCTGATGGTCGGATATTTTTTACATCTGTTTTTTGGTTTAGGTATGTTACTTTTCATTCTCGGGTTGGAAGCTTTTTTTAATTCCAATTCAGATTTTTATCATCATATTTGGTCGATCATATTCTCCATATACGGTTTAGGTCTTGCTTTATTTGCTGAAGCGGATGCTATGGGTAGATATCAAAATTACAAGCAGATAAAAGATACCATTTATAAGATTGGATTCGACACCAGATTGATCCGTCCCTTCATGTATTCAAAATGTCAGAGAGATGCGGTTTTAATGGCGGTAAAAGATTTAGGATTTGAACAAGAAACAAAGCAATATTTTAAGGAACAAGGATATCGCTGGTATCATATTTTACCTGATGCCTTTGTGAAGAACCCTTTTATCGTTTTTTATGGTCAATTTTGGGCGAATATTTTGTTTACCAAAAAATACAACCGTCAATATTTCTTGTGGTAAGCTATGCTCTCATTCGATAAAGTCACCTTAACCTTAGGAAACCAGGTTATTTTAAATAACATTTCTTTTGTTGTACAACGCGGAGATATCATTGGTTTGATCGGCCCAAATGGAGCCGGCAAAAGTTCATTAATCAAGGTCTTGGCCAATTTAATTTATCCTGATTCGGGTGAATTATTCATCGATCATGCTAAGTTGAATTTTGAAGATTTAAGAGAACAGTGCGGGTATCTGATAGATTATCCTGCCTTTTACCCTTTTTTGAATGCAAAGCAAAACCTTGAATTGTTCGCAAAAATCAATAAACTCCATATAGATACTCCTGCATTATTGTGTAAAGTTGGATTGTCCGATACAGGTCATAAAAAAGTAAGACATTTTTCTACGGGAATGAAGCAGCGACTTGCCATAGCCCAGGCCCTGATCAGAGATCCGGAGATCTTGATCCTGGATGAACCTTTTAATGGTTTAGATCCTAACGGATTTCAGGAGCTGGTCGGTCTCATCCGAAAAATTAATCGGGAAGGTAAAACGATAGTCATATCATCTCATTTATTGAATGACCTTGAAGAGTTGGCCGGTAAGTTCATTTTGATCCATAAAGGAGCTATTGCGATGCAGATATCAAAAGGAGAATTGCAAAAAATCCCCAAAAAAGTAGAGTTCCTATTTGAAACAGATCTTCCTGAAAGTGCGAAGCAAATGTTTTCCAAGTTCAATGTAGAAGAAATAGAGTCCAATAAAGTACTTGTTCATTTAAAACCGGATGAGATTGCAGATACTATTTCAAAATTAGTTCATTTGGGGAGTACCCCGATCAATGTGCAAACCAGAACGGTATTACAAGATACATACATGCAAATCACCCAATAATGTCATTATTTCAGGTTGAAATATATAAATTGTTTCGTTCTTACAGAACCTATATTTCATTGGGGATTTCGGTATTTCTTATGCTCCTCATAGATTTGGGTTTATACCATGACGGTAAGGATCTGTTCAATTTTCTATTGCGATCCATTGAGGAGAATTTCTATATAGAAGGTAATATTGTCAATGGATATTTGATCAGTTACCTCGCCTTAAATACGCTCTGGGTTCATTTACCCGTTTTAGTTGTTATTGTCACTGCCTATATTTTTTCCGGAGAATTCGAGTTGGGAACGATTCGAACTGTCTTGACTCAGCCCATCAAAAGAAAGGAACTACTCGTCGCAAAAATTTTGGCGATGCTGCTGTTCGTATTACTTTTTATGATTCTTTCCGGTTTAATGGCCTTGATCCCTTCGGTACTTTTTTTTGGTTCAGGAGATGTGATCATTTTTATTGACGGGATTCAGTTTATTCAGGAGTCGACCTATTTGCTCAGGTACATCAAGGCACTTTTGTTTGCCACTTTGGCCATGTTTGCTTTTACATGTATGGCCATGTATTTTGCCATTTATTTTAGAAATACGCTGACTGCTGTTTTATTGGCTTTGGGTATACTTATTGTGAGTACGCTGTTGCAAACATTTGTTTTTGGTTTTTTTAGTCATTGGCAACCATTTTTATTTACTCATCATATGGCGAAATGGCAATTGTTTTTTGTCGATGCGATGCCGGATCGAAGTATTTTGCATTCAATTTTGTTTTTATTGGCGATGGCTTTATTTTTTATAGTTTTATCTTTTAGAAAGTTTGAAAAAATGCAAATAACCGAATGAAGTCTTTTTTATTTCTTTTCCTTTTTTGTTTTGGGCAAAGCTTGTTTGCGCAGCATGACCCCGTGATTGAAAAGCTCATTCAAAAATACGCCGATCAAAAAAAAATAACTTGTTACATCAGGGTGAACATAGATGTTGAAGGAATTAAAATTCCGGAAAAAGAAGTGTACGTGGAGTTTGATAAAGAAAACAAAATTGTGTTGAAAGGAGAAGGCTTAACACTTGTGCCGAAAAAAGGAACAGTTAATCAGATTTTTGATTTTTTCAATGCTCCATTTCAATCCATATTTTTAGGCAAGGAAGGAGATCAGTTGGTGTATAAACTCGTTTCACTCGATCAAAAAAAAGACTGGATTACAGCCGATATTAAGTTTTTAGAAAATGAATTACAAATACTGGAGTCTGTTGTCAACACCAAAGAATACGGAACCTTTCAGACATTAAATCAATATGCAGACAAGAATTTTCCAAGCCGGTCAGAGATTATTTTTGAAGTAAAAAAATTCAAATTACCCCTGAAATTTATTGGAAGAGAACAAAATGTGAGCCATTTTCCTGAAAAGGATGAAAAAACAATGGGAAAAATAACGCTTAATTACACCTATCTGTAATGGCGGGAATTTACTTGCATATTCCATTTTGTAAACAGGCTTGCCATTACTGTGACTTTCACTTTTCAACCTCCTTAAAATACAGAACACCATTACTGGAAGCACTGGCCAAAGAACTTGTCTTAAGGAAAAATGAAGTAGTTGAAGAAGTACAAACCATTTATTTTGGAGGGGGTACTCCAAGTATTTTGAACAGTGACGAAATTGACTTGTTACTACATACTATTTTTGAAAATTTTTCGGTTTCAGCCTCAGCTGAAATAACGCTTGAAGCCAACCCAGATGATTTGAGCAAAGAAAAACTCATGGACTTGTCAAGAACCAAGATCAATCGGCTAAGTATTGGAATTCAATCTTTTTTTGATCAAGATCTTGTTTATATGAACAGAGCACATTCAGCGAAAGAAGCACAAGAATCTTTAAAATATGGAAAGCAATATTTTGATCATATCACGATTGATCTGATCTATGGTGTTCCCGGTTTAACTCATGAGCGCTGGACACAAAATATCCGAAAGGCATTAGATCTGGGAATCTCCCACTTAAGTTGTTATGCCTTAACAGTAGAAGAAAAAACGGCTCTGGCAGGGTTTATTCAGTCGGGAAAATATCAACCTTTAAATGAAGAACTTGCAAACGAACAATTTCAGATTTTATGTGAAATACTTAACCGCGAAGGATACGTTCATTATGAGATTTCCAATTTTGGTCTGCCAGGTTATTTTTCTCAACACAACAGTGCTTATTGGAAAGGAGTTTCTTATTTGGGCATTGGTCCATCGGCACATTCTTATGACGGTAAAAAGAGAAGCTGGAATGTATCTAATAATGTAAAATACATCAAGGCGCTTCAGAATGATACACTACCGTCAGAAATTGAAGAATTGAGCCTTTCAGATAAAATGAACGAAAAAATCATGATTGGTCTTCGCACGATTTGGGGAATTTCGTTGCACGAATTTCAAGATGAATTCGGAAAAGAGAAACTCGATTTACTTTTAAAAAATGCTTCAAAGTATATTAATGATGAGGTATTACTGTTAAAATCCGAAGCCTTGATGATTGCGGAGAAAGGAAAGTTTTATGTAGACGGGATTGCTTCAGATCTGTTTTTTATAAACGAGAATGACTAAATTAGCGAAAAGAAGGAATGTATGGAAGCACTTTTTGGATTGTTGATTGGAGCGATTATCACTTATTTAATTCTTCAATATTTAAAATTGCAACAAAGCAAAGAAAAGATCAATGTTCAGTCGGTCGTATTGATGGAGAAGATCAGAAAAGTATGTAAACTGATCACTGTAGAGGGTGAATTTTCAGAAATCTATCATTATGAAAATGTGAGAGAGCGCTTTTTGAACATGGTTTCAAGCAAAAAGAAAGCGATCATTTTAATCAATGCCAAAGCTCACGTAGGATATGATCTGTCTAAGGTAAAGATGGAAGCTGTCAATGATAAAAAAACCATCAAGCTCACTGCTTTTCCTCAGCCGGAAGTATTGAGCATCGATACAGATTTTAAGTATTACGATAAAAAGGACGGATTGTTCAATAAGTTCGATAACGCCGATCTGACTGAACTCAATGTAAAAGCCAAAGAACATATACTCGATAAAGTGCCGGAAAGCGGCTTGTTGGACACGGCAAAAAATGAAGCACTTCAAGCTGTCCTAATGATGCAGACCATTGTCGAAACCATTGGTTGGCGTTTGGATTATCAGGATTTACTGCTTCCGGATAAAAATATCCACCTCGAAAAAGACGATACAAAAAGGCTGATGAAGTAAAGTAATTCAGGTTACAGATCCCATCATTTTAGAAGTCTACATTTGTGCTTTAATTTTAAATAATTATCGATGAAAATTGAAGTACAGTTTGATCAATCAGCAAATATTATTGCAAGTTATAAAGGTAATGTAATCGGCATGTCTGATTCTCCTTATATGATCTATTTGGCTACTGTTGGCATGTGTTCTGCCGTATATGTCAGAGCTTTTTTGCAGCAAAGAGGGATGAGTTTGGAAGGAGTCACCTTAGATGAATTGATCAATTACAATCAACAAGAAAACAGAGTTGAGCATATTGAAATACAAGTAAATTTACCTGTTGGTTTTCCGGCAAAATACGAGAAAGCGATAAAAGCTGTGGTAGATCAATGTCCGGTAAAAAAGCATTTTGTACTGCCTCCATCGGTTGCTGTAGTGGCCAATTTGGAACAGGAGTTAATCAGTTAGTTCAACTATGAAGTAAAACTTTCTTCGGAAAGTTTTACTATTTTTAGGCATGAATATTGAAGATTTTCGCGCCTACTGTTTGCAAAAAGCGCATGTTTCGGAATCTTTTCCTTTTGATGAAGTGACACTTGTTTTTAAAGTGTGCAATAAGATATTTGCGATTACCGGATTAGATGAATCAGATTTTAAAGTAAACCTGAAATGTGATCCGGATTGGGCAATTGAGCTAAGAGAAACCTATGCTTCGGTAATTCCCGGTTATCATATGAACAAACAGCATTGGAACACGGTTATTTTGGACGGTTCAATTCCGTCAACCCTTTTTGTCAAAATGATAGACCATTCCTATGATTTGATCGTACAGAGCCTGACAAAAAAGGTGAGATCGGAATACGGTTTATTGTAATACTTTCTCTGATCTCAGATTAGATCTGTAAGCCGAGGGTGTCAGCTTCTTTTTTTCTTTAAATTTTCTGTTGAAATGTGTGATATTGTTAAAACCCGATTGATAGGCTATTTCAGCTATATCTGACTCTCCTTTCGACAATAATTTACAAGCGTGACCCAATCTGAGCTCGATCAAAAAATTGACATAGGTTCTATCCGTTCTTTTTTTAAAATACCTGCAAAAGCCATGAACCGTCATGCTCGCCAGGTCCGCCACTTCTTCCAGCTGTATTGGTCTGTTAAAATTGTTCAGCGTAAACTGAAAGATATCTCTCATTCTTTTGCCATCTTCATCAGTATATTTTTTGACAGCGGTTTGTGAAGAAAGCGCTTCACCCGAATAGTTCGATAGAACAGATAATATCTCTAAAAAATTGATAAATTGAGCCAGAGGTTCTAAAGTGTTAAACTGTATAAATTTATCTCTGAGCTCTTTTGGGTAAAATCCAGTTTTTATACCCCGTTGCGCTTTACTCAACAAAGGATTGATTTGGGACAATTCGGGAATGCTAAAAAAATTTTCTCCAAAGGCCTGTTCTGTAAAAAATAAAGAGATCATTTCCGATTTTTCTCCTGCTATTTTATCACTTTTAAATACATGAGGAAGGTATCCACCTATGATAAAAATATCATTGGGTTTAAAATCACCAACACAATCACCAATCACAAAAGTTCCCTCCCCATTGACGATCAGGCTCATTTGAATTTCTCTATGGTTATGCAGAGAATCATAAAAAATGTCATCACAATCCTTCTGATAAAGAATGGACTGTTGTTCACTTTTAACGATTTTAAAAGGCAATACTTTCATGAAACAATGTATTATATTACACAAAAATAGAGTTAATACCATAAAAGTGGTTAATATAATGTTATAATTGGTTAATTAAGCTAAATTTTTTTTGTCTGTGAAGAATTAATTTTGATAAAAAATCATACAGATGAACCAACTATGGAGGGGTGTAATGCCTGCAGTGACAACCAAATTCACCAAAGATGACCAATTAGATTTGAACACTTTCGCCGTCAACATCAAAGCACAATTAGAAGCGGGGGTGCAGGGTATTATTTTGGGCGGTACATTGGGAGAAGCCAGTACTTTAACCAATGATGAAAAGCAGATCTTAATAGAAAGAACCGTTGAGATCGTCAAAGGAAAAGTACCTGTTGTCATTAATATTGCCGAGCAGTCCACAAAAAATGCCATCGAAGCGGCAGGTAATGCAAAGAGATACGGTGCACATGGCTTAATGCTCCTGCCCCCTATGCGTTATAAAGCGGATGACCGGGAGACGACAGTCTATTTCAAACGTATTGCCGAAAGCACAGATCTGCCCATCATGATCTATAACAATCCCGTTGATTATGGGATTGAGGTGACCTTAGATATGTTTGATGAACTAAAGGCTTATTCAAATATTCAGGCGGTCAAGGAATCTACCCGGGATATCACAAATATTACCCGGATGAGAAACAGATTTGGCGACAGATATCAAATTCTATGTGGCGTAGATACCCTGGCTCTGGAAAGCATGGCCATGGGTGCTGATGGCTGGGTGGCAGGTTTGGTTTGTGCCTTTCCCAAAGAAACAGTGGCCATTTACGAATTGGTCAAAGCAGAAAGAATAAAAGAAGCCATAGCCATTTATCGATGGTTTATGCCCTTGTTGGAATTGGATATCCATAAAAAATTAGTTCAAAATATTAAATTAGCAGAAGTTGCCACAGGAATAGGAACTGAATTTGTACGTGAACCAAGACTCCCTCTGGAGGGTGATGAAAGAGAACGCGTGCTAGAAATAATTGAGAAAAGTATGAAAACACGTCCAACTTTGCCCAATTTCTAATAGCTTGCCAAAAAATATCACATGAGATGATCACAGGAAAGAATTATATCGGCAATGAATTGTCGGCTTTAGGAAATAAAACTTTTAAAACATTTAATCCCCAACTGAACGCAGAGAACAGCGAAGTTTTTTATGAAGCAGATCAGGATGAAATCGATCGCGCTGCCCAAATGGCTAGCCGGGCCTTTAAAACTTACAGGGATTTTTCGGGCATTAAAAAAGCAAGTTTTCTAAGATCGATCGCAAGTGAAATTGAGCAATTAGGTAAGGAATTGATCCTGATGTATTGTGCTGAAAGTGGCTTACCCGAAGGCAGAGCTCTCGGAGAGCGGGGCAGAACCATCGGACAGTTAAAGAACTTTGCCGATTTGCTGGAAAAAGGGGATTGGGTAGATGCAGTGATCGATACGGCAATTCCTGATCGAATTCCTGTCCCAAAAGAAGATATTCGAAGAATGAACAGGGCCATCGGACCCGTAGTTGTTTTTGGTGCCAGTAATTTTCCGTTGGCATTTTCTACGGCCGGTGGAGATACAGCTTCTGCATTGGCGGCAGGTTGTCCGGTAATCGTTAAATCACATCCTATGCATGCGGGCACAAGTGAAATGGTCGCCTCAGCCATTGTCAAAGCAGTCAAAAAAACGGGTATGCCCGATGGTGTTTTTTCACATGTAAACAGCAATGGTTACGAAGTGGGTCAGTCGTTGGTAAGTCATCCTTTGATCAAAGCAGTTGGTTTTACCGGTAGTTATGCGGGTGGTAAGGCCTTGTTCGATCTGGCGTCAAAAAGGAAAGAACCCATTCCTGTCTTTGCAGAAATGGGAAGCGTTAATCCGGTCGTAATATTGCCAAGTGCCCTTAAAAAGAAGCTCGATTTTTGGGCAAAAGCATACGCAAACTCGATCACACTGGGTGCAGGTCAATTTTGCACCAATCCAGGATTGATACTTACTGTAGAAAGTGAGGATCTCGATGACTTCTGCTTAAAATTGGCTGATCACTTCACTGAAATACAGGCTGCTTGTATGCTTCATCCTGTTATTGAAAGTAAATTTTCAAAAGATAAGGATGCCGTGTTGAAAGAAGACGGCGTAGATCAAATTTATCAAGCTGATCATCAAATAAAAGCGAATTTTGCCAGACAAACACTTGCTACCGTCAGGGGTAAAGATTTCTTAAAAAATGCGAATTTGCATCAAGAAGTTTTCGGACCCTTTTCTTTGGTGGTGAGATGCGAAAATGATAAAGAGCTCGTTGCTATTTTAAAAGTTCTGGAAGGTCAGTTAACGGGTACGATTTTAGCTGATGAAGAGGACCTGAGTTTAAACAGTGAGATTATTTCTATTTTGTCGGATAAAGTGGGGAGAATTATTTTTAATTCAGTGCCAACCGGAGTAGAAGTCTGTCATGCCATGGTACACGGAGGACCTTTTCCTGCGAGTACAGATAGCCGGTTTACTTCTGTGGGTACCAGTGCCATACAAAGATGGGTCAGGCCTGTTTGTTATCAGAACTGGCCGGATCGATTATTGCCCGATGAACTGAAGAATGAAAATCCGCTAGGGATTTTTAGGATAATCAATAGTAAGCTAACCACTGATAAAATCTAATTGATGAAGTATTCATTTGCACTTTTGGGGCTATTGATCTTTGCTTGTACTCAAAAACAACCCGGTGACACTGTAAAGTTGAACGAATTAATTAAAACAGTAGAAGCTCATGAGGGTTATGATAAGGAGGATTTTCCTTTGGGCCTTTTTACCAAAGACTACTACCAAAAGGAAGCAGATTTTGCACGCATACAATTAGAAGAGTTATCTAACATAAACAAGTCTTTTTTGAGCGAAACCGAAAAAATTTCGGCAGAATTACTGGCTTTTGTTCTTCAGGAGCGAATTGATTATTTTGAGTTCGACCAATACCTCAATCCCTTATTATCAGATGCGGGATTTCACAGTGACCTTGTTTACAGGGTCCGACCTTTGACTAATTATGAACAAATCAAGGACTACCTGAATTTTTTAAATGCGATCCCTGAATTTGTCAACCAGCATTTTGTTATTTTAAGAAATGGACTTACGAAAGGTATATCGCAGCCCCTTGTTATTTTCAAGGGATATGAATCTACTTACGATAAACATTTAGTGAGCAATTTTGAGGATAGTTTTTTTTATTCTCCCTTTAAAAATTTACCGAACGAACTTGGTCAGGAACAAAAAGATTCTGTTTTAATGGTTGCACAGGAGGCCATAAAGACCAGTGTGATCCCTCAATTTGCCAGAATAAAGGCTTTTTTCGAAACGGAATACTTTCCTAAAACAAGAAGAAGTCTGGGAGTCTCTGAAACTCCTAACGGAGAGGCCTACTATCAGAATAGGATCAATTATTACACAACAAGCACTTCATATACAGCAGAAGATATCCATCAAATAGGTTTAAAAGAAGTAGCGAGAATTAAGGCAGAAATGGAAAAGATCATCGGCGAGTTACATTTTGAAGGAACCTTTGCCGATTTTTTTCATTTTTTAAGAACGGATGAACAATTCTATGCGAAAACTCCGGATGAGTTGTTGATAAGAGCGAGAGATATCGCTAAAAGAGCTGATGCGCAGTTACCGCGTTTTTTTAAAACCTTACCTCGTAAACCCTATGGTGTTGCACCTGTACCTGATGCCATCGCACCCAAGTACACGGGTGGCAGATATATTGGAACGAGTAAGGAGAGTACGGATCCGGGTTATTATTGGGTAAACACCTATGATCTGCCGAGCAGAACCTTGTACACACTTCCTGCTTTAACCGTGCATGAGGCCGTACCTGGCCATCATTTGCAAGGAAGTTTACATAATGAGTTGGGGGATAGCATTCCTCAGTTTAGAAAGGATCTGTACCTTTCGGCCTATGGCGAAGGCTGGGGCCTTTACAGTGAATTTTTAGCCAACGAAATGGGAATGTACACCACGCCATATGAAAGATTTGGTCAGCTGACCTACGAAATGTGGCGTGCCTGCAGGCTCGTTGTCGATACAGGGATTCATGCCAAAGGTTGGACCAGAGAGCAGGTTGTAGCATATATGGCTGCTCATACAGCTTTGTCCTTGCACGAAATTAATACGGAAACGGATCGGTATATTTCATGGCCGGGCCAGGCACTTTCCTATAAGATCGGTGAATTAAAAATTAGAGAACTGAGAAAAAAAGCAGCAGTCGAATTGGGTTCAAAATTTGATATTCGTGAGTTTCATGAAATTATTCTCGAGCAAGGAACCGTTACTTTATCTATGCTCGAAGAACGCATAAACCATTATATTTTGCGAATGAAAAATGAGTAAAAATATCTTTTCTTGTATCGATGCACACACCTGTGGTAATCCGGTAAGGGTGGTAGCAAAAGGGGGGCCCAATTTGATTGGCCATACAATGAGCTCAAAAAGGCAACATTTCCTTAAAGAGTATGACTGGATCAGGACAGGGTTGATGTTTGAACCACGGGGTCATGACATGATGAGTGGAAGTATTCTTTATCCGCCGCATGATCCTGAGAATGATTTTTCCATCCTTTTTATCGAGACTTCCGGATGTTTACCTATGTGTGGCCATGGAACCATAGGGACCATTACCGTTGCGATCGAAGAGGGTTTGGTGAAACCAAAGACTCCCGGCAAGATCAGGATGGAAGCACCAGCCGGCCTGGTTTTGATAGCATATCAGCAGACGGGTAAAAAGGTAGATTGGGTGAAATTGACCAATGTGAAAAGTTACCTGGCTGCCTCGGAATTAACCATTTTTTCCAAGGATCTCGGCGAAATCATTTTTGATGTGGCTTATGGGGGTAATTTTTATGCCATTGTTGATCCACAAAAGAATTTTAGTGGTATTCAGCATTATTCTGCCGGAGATTTGATCAGGTTTTCGCAAGAACTTAGAAAAAAAATAAACAGCAAATATCCTGATCGGTTTGTTCATCCGGAAGATGAGACCATCAGGGATGTTTCTCATTTAATGTGGACAGGTGAACCACTCGATCCCAAAAGTTCCGGCAGGAATGCTGTTTTTTACGGTGAAAAAGCCATAGATAGGTCGCCTTGCGGAACAGGAACTTCGGCCCGAATGGCTCAACTATATTCAAAAGGTCTACTCAATGAAGGAGAGGATTTTATTCATGAGAGTTACATTGGCTCAACATTTGTGGGAAGAATTGAAGCGGTAACAACCTTAGTTGATAGGGTTGCCATAGTGCCTAGTATTCAGGGTTGGGCAAAAATTTACGGGTATAATCAAATTATCATCGACGAAGGTGATGATCCCTATGCCCGCGGTTTTCAAGTACTATAAAAATGCAAAAAGAAGTTGTTATTATCGGAGGTGGAATCATAGGTTTGTGTTCTGCCTATTTCCTGCAAAAAGAAGGACATCAGGTCACAATTATTGATCAGTCAGCTATGGATTCAGGGGCGTCCTATATCAATGCAGGTTATTTGTCGCCCAGTCATCTCATACCACTTTCAGCCCCCGGTGTGATGAAAAAGGGTTTAAAATGGATGCTTAATCCTTCTAGTCCCCTTTACATAAAACCACGACTTGATCCTGATTTTATAAAGTGGGCCTGGGCCTTTAACAAGTCGTGTAATGCAGCCCATGTAAAAAAGGCCGTTCCTGTGATTAAATCTATCACATTGCTCAGTCAGGAGCTAATGGAAGAGATCAGGCATACGGAAAATTTTAATTTCCATTATGTAAAAAAGGGTCTTTTGATGCTTTGTCAAACAGAAAATATGTTGGAAGAAGAGATCAAACTCATTGATCTGGCAAAGAATTCAGGTCTGGATGCCGAGTTGTTAAGTATGTCTCAGCTCGAAAAGCTGTTGCCGGAGGTAAAATTGAATGTGATCGGTGCGACCTATTTTAAGTGTGACCAACACACAACGCCACATGAGTTTATGGAGGAAATTAAAAAGTATCTCTTAGCAAATGGAGTTAATCTGATCGGAAATCAAGAGGTAACTGATCTGACGCTAAAAAAGGGGGAAATCACTTCCATTCAAACGAGTAAGCAAAGTTTTAAAGCTGATGAATTTGTGCTTGCCGCGGGGGCATGGAGTGGGCTCTTCAGTAAAAAGTTAGGTTTAAAAGTTTTAATGCAGGCTGGTAAGGGTTATGCCATTAACCATAAAGAACCAACGGGTATAACCATACCTTCAATCTTGGCGGAATCCAAGGTAGCAGTAACTCCCATGAACGGATTTACACGCTTTGCCGGAACCATGGAAATTACCGAAATAAACAATCATCTGAACACGACCAGAGTCGATGCCATAGCAGCGGCTGTGAAAAGGTATTTCCCCGACATAGACCTTCCTGCAGACGAAAAGGAAAATGCGACTTTTGGCTTAAGACCCTTGTCTTTTGACGGGCTTCCATATATTGGAAAGCCTGAGCATTACAAAAATCTAACCCTGGCTAGTGGTCATGCCATGATGGGTTGGTCTATGGCTACGGCAACCGGAAAAATCGTTTCTGAAATAATTTCTGAGAAAAAAACGTCCTTGAATATTTTGCCTTTTTCTGTTGACAGAAAAAATTAATTCAACGTAATACGATTCAAAATGAGGGTTTGATCATAGTAAGTAGAATGAAAACCTATGCGCATGGTTTGCATGCATAAAAAATAAACGTGCTATTTTAGCTGTTCATTTTTACTCCGTAATTTGATTTTAGTGCCACCTTTATTATCATCGATTAAATTGAGATGTATCGTTGCCCCTTTTTTCCTATTTTTTTCTTTTACTTCCTTTTTCACTTCACCTTCGTCCTTTTTGGGATTTCTCAGGTGAACATCTATTTCCAGGTCTGTTCCGCCATTCAATCCGTAATGACCTCCCACATCAAAATTGATCACACTCGTATTTACCTGCATGGGTCGTAGTTTCATGATTCCATTGTCTATAGTTACATTGCCTTCCAAATGCTCAATTTCAATATTTGTAAAATCCCTGTTATGAAATATATATTTACCAATTTTTTCGATAGGTTCAAAATTCACAAAAGCTCCTTTAGACAGCTGGAATTTAAGATCACCTTTCAAAGAATTCTCTACCATTTTTCCTTCCCATACCTTTCCTTTGGCATTTAAAGTAAGAGAGGCCAATCCGTGAATGGTGTTTCCGGAAATGGTTTTGGATCCAAAATTGTTAAATGAATGAAGTAGTTCGCTGGCATCTACATGATGTGCCTCTAGGTGGAGATCGAAGGGATTGTCTGATTGCCCACTTCTAATAGTACTTCGTATAAATAAATTGCCATTACAACTTTTTATAGAAGCCTCCTTTAGAATAATCTGGTCGTTCACAATGTCGATTCTTGCGATGACATCTTTCCCAACAAAATTTTTATGGTTTAACCGGTCGATCTTGATCTCTGCACTTATCCCCTGAGAATTCAATGCGGTTCGTAAAAAGTTGTTATCTTTTATATAACCTGCTTTTTTAGGCTTGGCTCGATGTGTTAAAACAAACAGGTCTGTGAGATGCAGCTCCTTACTGTACACTTCACAATTCAGGACAATTTTATCCGGATGGTCGTAGTAAAATTCCATAAAATTATCGGAGTAACCTTTAATTATGGCACTGCTCTTTTCTGTTCCCAGTGTAATATTGTTCACGATCAGTCTATCCGAAGTAAATTCGAGATCTATTGAATTATTTTTAAACTGGATGTTTTTTGGTATATAAATAAAATCACTTGGCTCTACAGTGACAAATCCCTCAATGAAGGGTTTTGAGATCTTTAGGTCAACCACATCGCTTTTGAATTTTACTTTGAATTTTGCAGAACCTTTTGTGAACTTCAAAAAATCATCTTTAAAGAAGGCGTTTAATTTTTCGATATCAAAAGTAGATTCAACTGAACCTGAGGCGATGGGCTTCTTTAAATTAAAGATCATCACATCCTTTGTCACAAAGGGAATAGTCTCGAGATTCCCTTTTAGATCATGCAAAAGAATAGCCGAATTAAAATTATCAAAGGAGCCGTTGTCAATATAATTGTTAGTGAATTCCCCTATAAAGCTGCAGTTTGTAAACACTTGATCTATCCCTTTCAATTCATTGTTCTTGACAGGTGCAAGCACATGAATTTTTGTCGTACCCTTTACCTTAAGGTCGCCGTTAATGGTACAGGTTACTTCTATTGGGTTTTTAAGATCGAACTTATCTAATTTACTTTTGATATTATCTGAAACAATTTTAGCGGCTTCCTTATATACGATGGAAGGATGATAGATTTTAATTTCAAATTTTGAATTTCCTTGTATACCGAAATGGGCATCCAGCTTAAATTCATTATTGTTAAGGTTAAAATCCTCACTGGTTATCAGGATCTTTTTCTCACTTTCATTATAGTTTAGTTCCAATTTGGATATTAAATCCATATCTTTTGCAAAGCTGCCATTTTGTTTCTTAAAGGTTAGGTCGTTGATATGAGAATTCAATTTAACCTTGGCATTCCAACCATCTGAGAAGGGTTTTAGATCAGCAATTAACGAATGAATGCTGATACCAAATGATTTTCCTTTCAATTCATTATCCGAGATCAAGTTAACATTCTGCAGGCGAATTTGATCGACCTCAACATCAAAGAATGATTCTTTGCCAGCAACTTTTTTCGCTTTTTTCTTGCGTTGAGTCAGGGCAGAAAAATTGGTATATCCTGTTGAATCGACATGGACATCTATGGTTGCATTTTTTAAAACAACTGTTTTGATTTCGACATCCCCTAGCAGCAAGGACCAAGGGGAAATTTTAGCATACACATAATCCGAATTGACCAGTGTATTTTTATGCTGCTCCCATAAACTGTCTTTAACGACAACATCCTTTAGTGCAATCGTAATGTTCGGAAAATGTTTTAAGGTTAGAATTTCCAAATCTCCAATAGCAATATCACCAACAAATTTTTCTTTGGTAAGTGCTTGGACTTCGGCGAGTATATCTTTATGGTTACTTGTTAAATAGATCTGAATTGCAATTCTCAGAAAAAGGAAAACAGCCAAAATTATACCGGTAAATCTTAAAATTTTAAGACCTGATTTTTTGATTGAAGAAAATTCTTTCATAGGCTATAACTTCTGCTTAATTCTTTTAAAAGTTAATTTCTTAGGGTCACCATGTTAAGTACTTTTAGATAAAAAAAGTCTTATTGGAAACAAGCTATTGTTCTGTTCATGATAAAATAGAAACATTATTCAATCTTATTATTGAGAATTTTATCCATCACCCAAGCCGTGTGTAATCCTGTAAGGCCAGTAGAAGGATGTTCCAATATCCCCTGAAGGTGAAGGCTCATATTTTGAACATGGCTTAACTGAACATTTTCAGGATGTCTTATGTACAGACTTTTTTTTCCATTCTGTCTGATAAGCTCAACGGGACAATCATTAAAAACGGAAAAACAAATCGTTCCTTTTTGCCCATAAAGATATACTTTATCCTTACTTTCCCAGGTACCAAAATTCCAGAAACCGGTACCAGTCGCCCCATTTTTATGAATCCACGAGGCAGCAACGGCGTCTTTAGCTGTATATAGATTTTGCTGGTTAGTGCTTTGGCCACTTGCCGATTGGATTTCCCCTAAAAAGTAATGGAAAAGATCAAGACCATGTGATGCGAGGTCATCGAAATAACCACCAGGGGCAATTTTACCATCGGTTCTCCAGTTATAATCAGCACTTCCATCCGTTTTAAGGTTTGGCGGTTGGCATAGGGTCCAATCAATATGTCGTATTTGGCCTATTTCATTGGCCTCTAACCATTTTTTAATCTGTACAAATCTAGGGAGAGACCTGCGATAATAGGCGATGAATAAGGGGATATTTTTTGTTGCAAACGCCTTAAACATTTGTTCGGACTCATTATAATTCATAGCCATTGGCTTTTCGACACAGCAAATTTTACCTGCTCTAGCTACTTTTAGGGCATAGGTCAAATGAGTATCCGGTGGTGTAGCAATATAAATGGCATCAATTTCCGGGTCGTTGATCAATTCATCTGCATTGTCTGTAAATTTTTCAACACCATGACGTTGGGCAAAATCTTTCGCTTTTGAGAGATCTCTCCTCATCACCGATTTTAAAATGAATCCTTCTGTTTTTTGGTAGGCCGGACCGCTTTTTACCTCACAAACATCGCCTACACCAATTATTCCCCAATTAAATATTTTCATCTTCATGATTTAGGTGTTATCAGCAGGAGGTATCGGCAATAATTTTCCATTCTCCATTAATTTTTTTAAAAATGATCATAAAAACGCCGTTGGCATCACCTACTTTTCGCTCTAAAAAAAATTCACCCATCACATAATATGCCCCGTCATGAATAGGAGAAACAGAATGAATTTTGAAATTCAAAATCCCTGTATGATCAGAATTCGGGTATCTATTTATATAATTGTTCAGGGTATTTTGCCATCCTGACGTAACACCATTGGCGCCAAAGAACTTGAGTTCTTCAGACTTCCAATAACCTTGCATAAAACCTTCCAGATCATTTTTATTCCAAGCATCTGTTTGAGCATCTAACACTTGCAGAATCTCTTTTTTGTCCTTTTCAAATGCTGATTGAGACCAGGTGTTTTGTGCAAGGACCAAACAGAAAAGCAATATCATTTTTTTCATTTTAAGTATAAATTTAGATGAGTTGCATAAAATCTTCTCCACATACTTTTCTCAGATAATACAAGAATTCCTTCGCGTTTTCCATAGAAAAAACCATGGGGGGTTTAATTTTGATCACATTGTGGTCAGGTCCGTCTGAGCTGAGTAAGATACCAAAATCTTTCATCCGATTGATCAAATAAGTAGTTTGAGCTTCGAGAGGTGAAAGCTTAGCATCGACCAATTCAAATCCCAGAAATAAACCTTGACCTCGAACATCGCCGATGACGGGAAAATCTAGTGCCATCTGTCTGAGTTCACTTTTTAAAAATGATCCGACCCGCAAGGCATTTTCTTGAAGAGCTTCTTGTTGTATCGTTTTTAAAACAGCTGATCCGATGGCGCAGGAAACCGGATTCCCTCCGAAGGTATTGAAAAACTCCATACCGTTGGCAAATTTTTCAGCTATCTCCGTGGTGCATACCACAGCTGCCAGCGGATGCCCATTTCCCAGAGGTTTTCCAATGGTTACTATATCGGGAATGACCCTGTGCAACTGAAAACCCCAAAAAGTTTTACCTACCCTGCCGCAGCCCACCTGAACTTCATCAACAATACAAACACCTTTTTCTGCGCGGACCAATTCAAACGATTTTTGTAAGAACCCTTCGGGTAATTCTATTTGTCCGCCACAACTGATGATCGATTCAACGATCATACCTGCCAAGGGCATATTTTTATGTTTCAGATCTTGGATACATTTTCCAACCTCATCCGCGTACAACTCACCTGTGTTTTTGCCTCTATATTTTCCTCTAAAAGCATCGGGTAAAGGGAAAATTTCAACATGATCAGGTTTGCCTTTCCCACCTTTTCCGTCGAATTTATAAGAGCTGACATCGATACAGGCATTTGTGTTTCCATGATATCCAACTTCAGAAGCAATAAATCCCTTGCCTTCTGTTGCGACCTTTGCCATTCGCAAAGCCAGCTCATTGGCTTCGCTGCCCGAATTTACAAAATGGACAACATTGAGTTCAGGAGGGAAGGTGGACAAGAGTAATTCGGCCAATTCATTGATGTTCTTGTGCAAATACCTGGTATTGGTATTGAGCAGGGCCATTTGTGCCCTTCCCGCCTTAACCACTTCCTTATGCTCGTGACCAACATGCGCTACATTGTTTAAGGTGTCCAGGTATTTTTTACCCCAGGGATCCATCAGATAAGCACCCTGTCCTCTGACGATCTGAAGGGGTTTTTTGTATTGCAGACTCAAACTTTTTCCCAGATGCTGTTTTCGATAGTTTAACAATGAATCGTTATCCGGGCCATATTTCGTTTTTAGATTTTCTATTTTAAAGAGAAGGTTGGGATCAGGACAAATACTTTTCCATATTTCCAGTTGATCAGGGTAGGTGACACCGGGGAAATCGATCTCATAATCTAACATCGATAACATGATCTGAAAATGCAGATGTGATGCCCAGTTTCCATTTTCCGGATAGTTGCCCAATACGGCGATGGAGTCACCTTTTTTGACCCGGTCACCTATGCGATGTGTTAAGGCAGATGCCACAGAAAGATGGCCGTAAAGTGTAAAAAAGATCAAATCGTTCTCACAATGCTTTACAATCAGTAAACCTCCGTATTCCTTATTACCCGCATCGTTCACAGCGGTGACAATTTCACCGTCAAATAAAGCGGCCACGGGCGTTCCGGCGGGTAACCAAAAATCAATACCCAAATGCACCGTTCTGCTTTTCTTACCCTGATTGCCCATTTTGTCATAAGTATCGGAAGTATAAATTGGCCTTGGTTCCATATAGCCTCCCGCTATGATCGTATCCGGATTTGCTTTTTGCAGTTGATCAATTTTAAATTGAAAAAAGTCCAGGTCGTTGTAGTCTTCAAGGTGCCCAATCCACTCGCTCGAAATACTCAGGTCGAGTAAGTGAATTTTTTCACAAGTTGAATCAGGAAATAGATCTGACAAAGAAAGATACTGTTTTTCAGCCCAGTTTTGAAAACGATGCTCATTTGGATGTGCCTCGAATCCACAGGCTTGTCTGAAACTGAAATGAGCAAAATCAGGATGTATTCCCCGCCATTTTAAGAGCAGATCCCATGCTGCTTGATCACTGATCTGCAAATAGGTATTGTCGGGATTTTGGCTTTTATTGATGGCCGATTTTGTAACTGATATAACCAATCGCATTGCGATAAGGCAATACAAATGCCTTAATTCTTTTTCTTCGAGGGGAAATGATTCGTGGTATCCTTTTATCAAATCCAAGCAAGAGGTCAAAGGATCCGGGAAATTCATCATGCCATAAGCACAAGCTATGGCCAGGTCATTAATGGTCTGGCTATAAATGGCATCGCCAAAATCGATGAGAGCGAGCACATCCGGATGAGTTTTATGCAAAGAAACAATGATGTTGTTTTCGTTCAGATCATTGTGAATTACTGACTTTCTGAGGGGTTTGTAGCTAGATTGACTTTCCTTAAAAAGCGTCAGATAATACTGTAGGATCTCTTTTCTGTCAAGATCAAATAATTCCAGAAAATCTTCACACCAGGCTCCTTGTGCAATATCCCAATCCAATTTTCTCGAATCATAGGGATGCCTGAAATTTTGAAGTTCACGTGTTATATTACCGGCCTTTTTCCCCAGGTCAATTAATAGTTCAGGGAGGATAGGATTTACCTGGGCCATTAATCGGCCCGGAATCCATGTCAATAATCTCGCTATATATTTTTTGTCATCCTCTATGTATTCCGGCAAAAAATCACCATTTATGTCAGGCAGCGGTTTTGGAAGCGGGAGTTTGATTTCCTTCTGAGATAGATTTTTGATTATTTCACTTTGAAACTTGATGGATTCTGAAAAAGAGGCCCGGGAGATCTTGAGTACATAGGACTTTTTTTTTCCAATCGACACGGCAAAATTGGCATCGATCTCTCCAACTAACTCTGTGAGTTCTCCTTCGATACCAAACTTGTTTTGCAGAATTTTTTTGGCGATCTCTTTAGTCGCTTTGGGATGAAGTTCGCTCATGTTGAACTCAAAAGATTATTTTTTTATACCACAACCAATCGCTTTCGTGATGGAAGGATCAATTTTTTTATCTGTAAGAAGGGCTTCAACGGCTTTTTCCACATATTTTTCTGTCACCGCAGAAGCATCCTGAGAGTTGTTATCTATGGCCCCAATATACTTCACTTTTAACTGGTTATTTTCTCTATTCAACAAAAAAACATGAGGTGTTCGGGTAGCACCGTATTTGGGGTAAACCTTTTGGCCTTCATCAAATAAATAGGGGAAAGTAAACCCTTTTTCTTCAGCTCTTTTTTGCATCAATTCAAAACTGTCACCATTGGAAATAGCAGGATTATTTGGATTAATAGCGATGACCGGATATCCTTTTGGTTCGTATTTATTGTTCAAGGCAATGATGCGATCTTCATAGGCCACAGAATACGGACAAGTATTACAGGTGAAAATTACGATAAAACCTTTGGCGCTTTTAAATTGACTCAATGAAACCATTTTGCCGTCTACATTCTTAAGCTTAAAATCTTCTGCGGTATCTCCAATGTCATACCCAAAACGAATGTCACTTAAGAAAGATGTTAAAGCGATGAACAAGAGAATTAGGCTACTATTTTTCATGATTTAAGGATTTAAAAATTTGTTTAATTCTGCAATCAATTGATCATAGGTAAATGCTTTTTCAAAAAAGGCTCGTTTATTTTTGGTGTAAATAAGGGTTGCAGGAATCGCGCCTGACCAGGTTTCATCTATTTTGGGAATCCAGGTGTTTTGATCCGGGTCGCTCATTAGAATAACCTTTGATCTGATCTCATTTTTCTCGATGAAGGGCAGCACCTTTTCTTCCATTTGTGTGGGAAAATCGAGACTCACCAAAAGAACCTCTACATTTTGATCTTTATATTCTTCATTGATCCTTTCGAAAAAGGGAAGTTCTTCAACGCAAGGTTTGCACCAGGTTGCCCAAAAATTGACCACATATACTTTGTCATCCTCTTTGCTTAAAAAAGGCAAGAGTTCTGAGTAATTGACAGATTGAATTTTTGTCGTTTCTTGTTTTTCAGTCCTTTGAATTACTTCATGTTGAACTTCGGCTTTTTCCTTTTTACATGCGAGAAGCAGAGTAAAACAAAACAGCAATAAGCATATACGCATGGCAACTGATTTTTTACGAATATAGGCAATATTCTAAAAAACGACTTGTAAAATTAGATCGTTGCTAATTGCCCAGCGCCTCATTCTGTTTTTTAAAAAAGTAATCCGTCTGAAGTTTGAGCAGGTCTTTGGCTTTTTGTTTTTTGTGCGCGTAAATTTCCTCATCCTCGGCTACATCGTAGTACGCTTTTTCGTTCAGTGTTTTATCTGTGCTGAGTAATAACTCTCTTTGATTTTTTTGTTGCTCAGCCACGAGTAATAAGGAAGATTCTTGAATTTCAAGCTTGAGATCGTAGGCACCTTTGGGGGACAATAACTTGGCCAGAATAGGGGCTGTTTCAATGGCTAAAAAAAGTAAGAAAATAAACATCGATGGCAATACAGGCAGTTCGTCCAGGGCATTGATCCTTGCCATTAAACCGTCAAAGCCATCAATGATCGGCTGCCCGGCATTTACTTTGGCATTTTGAATATTTCTCAGCTCGAGCAATTCATTCTCTTTCAGATCAATTTTTGCCAGATTCGTTTCTTTAAGCGTTCCTAACTCGAGCAAAGATGCGTCATGCTTTTCTCTTTTCTCTTTGTATACAGGTCCTTTGCCAAGTTTTAAAGTTCCTTCTCGACCCTCAGCTTCAGCGATATAGGTACTGTACAATTCATTGACTTCATTTTCTTTGGCAGCAATTTCATTTTTCAATGAGCTTATCTCACCCTCCACTCGAGCGATCTCTGAACTAAACTGTTGCGCAATCTGATCCTGGTTTTCAAGGGTCAATTGATTTTTTTGTTTGAGAAGTACCTGATCGATCTCCTTTTCAAAGATCTTTAATTCAAGAGGTTTTGCAATGACCACAGAAATGATCACCGCTAGAACAATTCTAGGCAAGACCTGAAAGAATTCCTTCCAGAATTTACCTTGTTTTTTTATGGTAGAAACAATAAACCGGTCGAGATTAAAAATGAGTAAACCCCAAATAAGACCAAATCCAATGGCAGCGAAATAATTATCGAAAACTGTAAATAAGGCATAGGCAGATGCCAGAAAAGCCATGACGGCAGTGAAGAATACGGTACCACCGATTCCGGCAAATTTAACTTGTTCAGATTTCGGACAATCAGATAATATGTCGGTGTCTGCGCCGGAGCACATCCAAAAGAATTTTTTGAGCATCATGAGGAGGGTTTAATGATATATAACGCCATATTAGTGCTTCGTGTTGCTCAAAAGTGACCTGTTTTTTGGTAAAGTTTTGTTAAAGTTCTAAAGTTGTGGGATAATGAAAAGTTTTAAAATCTTTTGCCCATAGTTTTGCAACCAATTTTATGTTGTCCTTATTGTAATAATCTGCATAGTTCACAGGTTCAGCTTTTTTGTTATGCGGCAGTTCTGTCAAAGGAATTTTTAATCGCTCACTAACAATTTTCCAGTCCTCTTCCAGATTTTCTATTTTACCCACAAAATCTGTCAAGAGTTTTCCGTTTTTATCGCATAGCATATTTATTTGATGCCCGTCAAATCTGCCCGACTGAAAGGTGATATATTGATCGAAATTCATTCTTGACACACGCCTGTTTCGGTGGTGTTCCTTGTTTCCCCGGATATATTCATATTCCGAAACGAGGCGGGTAAACGGATTTCGCACAAAGGCAAATTTGAAATAATTATCAAATACTTCTTCTGGCAGAACCTCTTTAGCTTTCAATAAACTTGCATGCTGCCTAAACCTGTAATGATGATAATCTTTTTCCCAGCCAAGTTTGGTTCTCACTTTTGAAATAATATCCGAAGGTCGAGGAATACTCACAGACCTCAGCGTTTCATTAATGCTGCCACCGGCAGATTTTCTAATGTGTACAAAAATGAATTCGTTGGTATCCGATATTAACATAGGGTAGATTTATGTAGTTCAGCAAATTTTTGGTAAAATAACGGAATTGTTTCGATTCCTTTGAGGTAGTTGAAAACGCCAAAATGTTCATTAGGTGAATGAATAGCGTCACTGTCCAATCCGAAGCCCATTAAAATAGATTTACTTTTGAGTTCTTTTTCGAACAGATATACGATAGGAATAGATCCACCGGACCTTTGTGGAATTGCTTCAACACCAAATGTTTCAGAATAAGCTGCATTAGCGGCCTGATAGGCTATATTGTCTATAGGCGTCACATAGGGAAAACCTCCGTGATGAGGTTTTACGATCACCCGGATGCCTTTAGGAGCGAGCTTTTCAAAATGATTTTTGAAAAGTTCTGTGATCTCTTCCGGATCCTGATCGGGAACTAATCGCATAGAGATCTTTGCGAATGCCTTTGAAGGAATGACCGTTTTGGCTCCTTCTCCAGTATATCCACCCCAAATTCCGTTCACGTCTAAGGTCGGTCTGATCGAATTTCTTTCATTCGTACTATACCCTTTTTCGCCATAGACATCCTCTATATTCAATGCTTTTTTATAGGCTTCCAGTGAAAATGGCGCTTTGGCCATTTCTGCTCTTTCCTCTACACTCACTTCAAGTACACTGTCATAAAAACCCGGAATGGTAATATGGTTATTTTCATCGTGTAATGAAGCGATCATTTTCGCGAGTATATTAATGGGATTGGCCACAGCACCTCCATAAAGTCCGGAATGCAGATCTCTGTTTGGTCCGATTACTTCCACTTCCACATAGCTCAAACCTCTCAGTCCGGTAGTGATAGATGGTTGCTGATTGCTTATCATCCCTGTATCGGAAATCAAGATCACATCATTTTTTAATTTGTCGTGATTTCTTTTCACAAACCAAGCTAAATTAGGAGAGCCTACTTCCTCTTCCCCTTCGATCATAAACTTCACATTGCAAGTCAAAAGATCGTGTTTGACCAAATATTCGAAAGCTTTTACGTGCATGTAAAACTGACCCTTGTCATCACAAGCTCCGCGGGCGTATATGGCGCCTTCAGGGTGTGTTTCGTTTTTTTTGATGACCGGTTCAAATGGGGGTGAGTCCCAAAGATCCAATGGGTCAGGCGGCTGCACATCATAATGTCCATACACCAAAACCGTTGGAAATTTTTTATCCAATATATGTTCTCCATAAACAACCGGATAACCGGGAGTTTCACAGATCTCTACCTGTTTACAACCTGCTTTTATCAATGAATCCCGGACAAATTCAGCCGTTCTGATCATGTCTTTTTTGTATTTTGAATCAGCACTGATAGATGGGATCTTGATCAATTCAACGAGTTCATCCAAAAATCTTTGCTTATTTTCTTTGATATAATTTTTTGCGCCGGACATGATTTATTTTTTGATTCCTCACAAAGATAAAAAAAGAAAGGTCATTTACAGATTGTTCGCGAATGAAGAAATGAATTCCTAAAAAAGAAATGATTTTTTAATCAAAATAGTACTTTTACTACATGAACATTTTCTAAATTTTATAGTTTACATGAACAATCGGAGAAGTTTTATAAGAACGACTGCGCTGGCTGGGGTTTCATTATCCCTGATGCCTGAATTATCCTGGGCGCAAAACGAAAGTCAGCAGAAGTTAAAAGTAGGTTTGATAGGGGTGGGCCTGCGGGGTACAAATCATTTGGAAAATTTATTGTTGCGCAAAGATGTTGTGGTTACTGCCATTTGTGATATCGATAAAGCCAGGACGGACTTGTGTCTGGATTTGATCTCAAAAGCAAATGGCGAAAAACCAAAAGTGTTCGGTAAAGACGATCTGGATTACAGGCATTTATTGGAACTGAAAGAAGTCGAGGCCGTTGTTATTTCAACCCCATGGTTGTGGCATACCCGTATGGCTAAAGATGCTATGCTCGCAGGAAAATATACCGGGGTTGAAGTTTCTGCAGCCAATACCATGGAAGAATGTTGGGATTTGGTCAATACGCATGAAGAAACAGGAGCCCATTTAATGATTTTGGAAAATGTCAATTACAGAAGGGATATTTTAGCGGTATTGAATATGGTACGACAAAATATTTTTGGGGAATTGGTTCATTTTAGATGTGGTTATCAACACGATCTCAGGTTTGTAAAATTTAATGATGGTAAAGAACCTTATGGAAGAGGGGCCGAGTTTGGCGAAAAAGGCATATCTGAATCGAAATGGAGAACACAGCACTCCTTACTGCGAAATGCCGATCTGTACCCGACACACGGGGTGGGTCCCATTGCGGTTATGTGTGATATAAATCGGGGGAATCGCTTTGTAAGTATGACCTCACATGCCACAAAAAGCAGGGGTTTAAACAAGTATATCCAAGAAATTGGCGGTAAGGATCATCCCAATGCCCAACTCAAATTTAAATTGGGCGATGTTGTAACGAGTACCCTTGAAACTGCTAACGGAGAAACCATCATCGTGACCCATGACACAAATCTGCCCAGACCCTATTCGCTGGGATTTCGGGTACAGGGAACCCAAGGGATTTGGGAAGTAGACGGAAACAGGATCTATGTGGAAGGGAGATCTGAACCTCATCAATGGGATGATGCTAGTGACTGGCTGAAGAAATACGACCACCCGCTATGGCAAAAATACGGCGAATACGCCGCAGGGGCCGGACATGGGGGTATGGATTTCTTTGTGATGAATGCATTTGTAGAATCGGCGAAACAGCAAATTGCCCCGCCATTGGATGTCTATGATGCTGCCGCCTGGAGTGCCATTACCCCATTGTCAGAGTTATCGATTGAAAATAACGGAGCACCACAGGATTTCCCTGATTTTACCAGAGGAAACTGGATAAAAAGAAAACCATATCAATGGATCAAAGATAATTTCTAACATGAAAAGGAGGAAAACTTTATTGATCATGGCAGGCGGCAATGGCAGTCGCTATGGGGCTTTGAAACAATTTGATCCCCTTGGGCCGGAAGGGGAGTATTTATTTGAATACAGTATTTTTGATGCCCTTCGATCAGGGTTCGATCATATTGTTCTGGTCACAAAAGAAGCCTTTGTTGCTGAATTAGACCAATACCTGAAAGTAAGGTTGCCAAAAAGTGTAAAGATCGATGTGCTTCCTCAGCGGTTAAACGACCTGCCAAAAGGAAGTTTACAGGATTTTTCCAGAACGAAACCCTGGGGTACAGGGCATGCGGTTTGGGCAGCCAGGGATGCTATTAAAAATACATTTGTCGTACTCAATGCCGATGATTTTTACGGTAAGAAGGCATTTGAACAGGCATCTGATTTTATTGATCAATATCAACACACAGCAGTTTATGGCATGGTTCCTTATCAGCTGGATCATACACTTTCAGATTTTGGCTCAGTGGCCAGAGGGGTGGGACAGTTCGACAAAGAAGATCTAAAGGAAATCATCGAATATTTGACCATAGCAAAGAAAGGAAATGAAATAATTGATCAAACCAGCGGACAAATTTTTACAGGTAAAGAATGGATTTCAATGAATATGTGGATATGTCAACCCAACTTTTTTGACATTTTATCATCAGAAATAAGTCTTTTTTTAAAGAATAAAGAACAGCTCGAAAAGGGAGAAATCTACATCCCTCGGGTCATTGAAACTTATATCGAGAAAAAGGAGATTCAGGTCAAAGCCACAGAAGTATGCGATTCGTGGTTTGGGGTCACTTATGCCGAAGATAAATCATTGACTATGAATAAATTAGATCATTTTAAAACAATAGGGGAATATCCCTGTCCTCTATGGAAAAATTAAAAGAAATACTTTCTTATTTTGAGATCCCAAATGGAGCATATCAATTCGAAATCATTTCAAATGGACTGATCAATGATACTTTTTTGGTCAACGGAGGGAGTAATTCGAGTTATATTTTACAAAAAATAAACACCTCAGTGTTCGAAAATGTGAGGGGGTTGGTCAACAACCTAAGCACAGTTTTACCCGTATTGCAAGATGCCGAATACGCAGCAATAAATTTGATCCAAACAAAGAAAGGTACTTCTGTGCTTCACTATCAAAAGGAGGTATGGCGATTGATGAATTATATTCCCGAAAGTCAGGTATTTAATACGACAAAGGATGTTCATATCGCTTTTGAAACGGGTAATATCTTGGGTTTATTTCATGACCTGGTAAAACATGTCGATCCAAAGGACATAGAAATTACACTCGAGAATTTTCACAATCCGGCCTATCGCTACAGGCAGTTTTTGGAGGCCTTTGAACGTGCTACAGCTGATCATTTACGAACTGCTCAGCCAGAGATCGAATTTGTAAAAAGAAATATGGCTGATCTGCTATCCATTGAATTTGACAAACTACCCATCCGTATTTGTCACAATGATACCAAACTGAATAATGTTCTATTTTCTCAGGATAAAAAGGCCTTGTGTTTGATCGATCTCGATACGATCATGCCCGGTTATTTTTTATACGATTTTGGGGATGCCATCAGAACTTTGGTCAATCCTGCTGCTGAAGATGAAAGAGACCTGTCCCTGATCGACTTTGACCCATTAATGTTTACTGCCTTTCTCAAAGGAATTCAAAAAAGTGGATTAACATTTACTTCAGCTGAAAGTGAAACTATGCACCTCGGTGCTGTTTTAATGCCTTTTTTACACGGATTAAGGGCCTTGACGGATTATTTGGAGAATAACAGATACTACAAAGTAACCTATGAGACCCAGAATTTGGATAGATGCAAGAGTTTATTCAGGTTTGCCCAATTAGCTTTGCATCATAGTGATTTTATGAAAGAAGAGATTAAAAAATACTTTGAAGGTTGAGGGTAATCAGGACAAATTATAAAGGTTTATTTATTTTTACAATCTGGGTTTTAAATTTATAAAAATAATTATATTTGCATCCTCCAAAGCGGGCGTGGTGAAATTGGTAGACACGCCAGACTTAGGATCTGGTGCCTCACGGTGTGAAGGTTCGAGTCCTTTCGCCCGCACATACTAAAAAAGCTTCAGAATATTCTGAAGCTTTTTTTTTGAAACAGAGCTATTGTGCTCGCGGGCGATCAGGGCGCCACCCGGCCCGTTCGCTAAAAATGTCTGCAAGACATTTTCTATACGCTCCGTCCTGCCCGCACAAAAGCCGAAGAGAAATCTTCGGCTTTTTTATTTCAGATAGTAAAAAGAGATTCATTTACCGGGCGATCAGGGCGCCACCCGGCCCGTTCGCTAAAAATGTCTGCCAAGACATTTTATACAGGTTGCCCTTTGTGTGCTTCACCCATCCAATACGTATTTCGATATTTTTATTTCATACACTATCCATACCTTATCCATACGCTATGCCCCGTCTTCAATAATTATACAGCTATTCAATAGGTCCTTGTATCATTCCCTATCATTTTTTTCATTTCGGTTTGTTAGCTAAAACGGGGCTGGGAGTGACAGGTGAACAACTAAAAAATTTCAGACAAGACTCAAAAAATTGCTTAAAATGGTTTTAGCTTTTAGGTATTTTTATTAAATTGGGATTTTTAAAATAAAAATCAAAAACTTCAAACCTTACACTATGAAAATTAATTTTTATTACAGCCTTGTAGCCGTATTTTTCTTCAGTTTATCCCTAAGTGCTCAATGGAGCAAAAATCAAACCTATGTAATTCGCAATGTAGGTTCAGGACAAGTTTTGAGTGCTAAAGAGGGAGATCTAAAAAAACAGGGATGCAAGATGGTGATGCATATGCAAAACAATTCAGAAAATCAATTATGGTCTATTGAGACCCTTGACAGCGGTAAAATATCGATCCGAAACAAAAAGAACAAACATGCGCTCACTTTGAACAGACAAAAAGAGAAAAAAAGTGGAGAACCGGTTGCTCTTTTTGATTGGGGTGGAAATGACGGGCAGAAATGGCGATTTGAAAATGTGGGACATAACGAATACGTGATCAGAAATATTAAAAATAATTTTGTACTAGATGCAAATCGAAATAGCCAATACAACAAAAGTGGTGAGGTGGTTTTGACAGATTCTAACGGTGGACCTGATCAAAAATGGGTCATTGAGAATATCAATATGAGATAGAAATATGAATCAAAAATTAGCAATAACAAATGAAATTACAACAAAAAATTTATTTAAGTACGCTGACCGTTTTATTAATCACCCTTTCAATCGCTGCTCAAAACAGCAGAGAATTTGCCTATTTGGTCGGTGAGAGAGCCCAATATATAGACCAGGATTTTGGAAAGCAAGGATTTATGCATATGAAAACGCAAAAGAATGGGAATGACTCTTATAGCTATTGGTGGAATTACAATACCAAAAAATGCGTTTGTGCAAGAACTACGGACGGAAGAATTGCCCAAGTATTAGATGCTATGCCAATTGATTGTAACCAAGCGAATTCGGATAGCGGTTATAACTATAACTATGGTCATAGCGCCCATCACCATGATAATGGTTATCATTACAATGAGAATGCGGAGGATGCCGCTTTTGATAAAGGGTATAAGGATGGATTATACGGTAAAAGTTATCACAATTATTATAATAACGATAGAGAAACAGAAGCCTATGCCAAAGGATATAACAAAGGAGTGGATGAGCGCAGTCATCGAACCAATTACCATTCAGGGTATGGAGGTTACCAATCTTATGTGGGGGTAGATCATCTGGTTGGAGAAAGTACCGACAGTGCCTTCCGCAAGTTGCAATCAGAGGGTTTTGTAAGGCAAAATGAAAGAACTCAGAACGGAAGAAAAAGGATCAATTGGTACAACAATAGAACAGGACAATGTATCAAAACAGTTCTGGACAATGGCAGAATATTTAAGGTAGAAAAATCGGATAATTGCAATTGATCCATTAAAATAGCTATAAAAAAAGCCTGTCAATTTTGACGGGCTTTTTTTTTATACTCCTCTTATGCAAATTCAAATTTCTTTTCCTCTTTCTCAGCTTTGATCCTCATATGGTATAGCCGTGAAAATCCTTTGGGTTTGAAGTCCAATCATCATCAGGGATGATAGGGAGAGATTGTTCTATTTTTTTCCTTATGTATTTGGCGGCCAAAATTTCGACTAGATGATTTAAATGATTTTGAAAGTTTTTATACATATTTTAATGATAAATAAATTATATCCTATTTTATTTTCTTATTTTTAAAATCAATTAATTTTCAGAACCTAATCAAATTTTAAAAATGAAAAAAATTGTAAGATTTTATGGATTTACCCTGATCCTGATGATGATCACCTTAAACATTACTGCTCAAAACAGCAGAGAATTTGCCTCATTAGTAGGTGAGAAAGCCCAATACATAGACCAAGATTTTGGTAAAAAGGGATTTATGCATATGAAAACAGAAAAGAATGGATACGATTCCTATAGCTATTGGTGGAATTACAATTCAAAAAAATGTGTCTGCGCAAGAACAACAGACGGTAAAATTGCCTCAGTTGTAGATGCTATGCCATTTGATTGTAATCAACCGGATCCAAATAGCGATAACAATTATAACGGAAGCCATAATGTGCATCACCATGATACTGGGAATCATTACAATGATAATGTAGTAGATGCTGCTTTTGATAAGGGTTATAAAGATGGCTTATACAATAAGAGTTACCACAATTATTATAATAACGATATGGAAACAGAGGCCTATGCGAAAGGATATACAAAAGGGGTGGACGAGCACAATAACAAAACTGATTATCACTCAGGACATGGAGGATATAAACCTTATGTTGGTGTCGATCATTTGGTTGGGCAAAATAAGGAAAAGGCCTTCCAAAAATTACAATCTGATGGATTTGTAAGACAAAATGAAAGAACACAGAATGGAAGAAAAAGGATCAATTGGTACAACAGCAGAACCGGACAATGTATCAAAACCATTCTTGAAAATGAAAAAATCTATAAAATAGAGAAATCTGATAATTGCGATTGATCACTTTTCCGCGATCATTTCATTAAGCCTGTATTTTTACAGGCTTTTTTTTGCTCTTTTTTAAAAAAGCGGCATTCGATTCGGTAATTATTTTTACATTTAAGTCAAGGTTATAATTGTTGAAAATCAGAATTTATGAAACCAAACAGGAGGAAGTTTATCAAATCATTAGGAAATACATCATTGGCCCTTGGCGCATTGCCTCTTTTCGGGTTTAATTCAGAAGAAAAAATAGCACAGAGAATTTTATTCAAGGAGCAAAAAGTAAGTGCGAATGATAAAGTTCGCATTGCAGGTATTGGTACAGGGATCATGGGACACAATAATTTAGATACGGCTTTAAAGGTTCCCGGCGTTGAATTGATCGCCGCTTGCGATCTTTATACCGGTCGTTTAACCCATGTTCAGGAAAAATATGGCAAGCAGATCGAGGTTAGTCGTGATTATCGAGAAATTTTGAATAGAAAAGACATCGATGCTGTACTTATTTCTACCTCTGATCATTTTCATGCCCGAATTGCCACCGAAGCTATGAAAAATGGGAAACATGTGTACTGTGAAAAACCTATGGTAAAAACCATCGATGAGGGTTTGCCCTTGTTGGGACAATACAGAAAGAGCAATGTTATTTTTCAAGTGGGCAGTCAGCCGATCAGCGGTTTGGCTTATGCCAAAGCTAAAGAACTCTATAAAAGTGGGGCGATCGGTCATTTGAATTGTATTGAAGCAGCCTATGACCGTCAAAGTGCTCAAGGAGCCTGGCAATATACGCTACCTACAGATGCCTCGACAAAGACGGTGGACTGGGATACTTATTTATCAGGAATGCCCGCAGAACCTTTTGATCCATTGAAATTTTTCAGATGGAGAAACTATAAAGAGTTCGGTACGGGTGTCGCCGGTGATCTGTTCGTGCATTTATTAACGGCTATTCATTATATACTCGAATCAAACGGACCCAATACGATATTTTCTTCTGGTCAGTTGAGCTATTGGAAAGATGGCAGAAATGTACCGGATGTCTTAGCGGCCATTATGGAGTATCCACAAAGTCAGCATCATCCTGAATTTCAACTGACTTTGCGCGTCAATTTTGCCAGCGGGAAAGGACCCACCAATTTTGTTCGATTTATCGGAGATGAGGGGGTGATGGAAGTTTCAGGAAATGCAGTGACCATTCATCACAGCATCATGGCAGAAGCCCCTGAAATTGGCGGATGGGATGCTTTGGGAACCTATCCGGATGCGATGCAGAAGGAAATTATGAGCCAGTATAACAAAAAATATACCCAGGCGCAAAAAGTCAGACCTGTAAAAGAACCGATCCAGTTTGTTGCTGAGGATCAGGACGCGCATCTCGATCATTTTGTCGATTTCTTTGATGGTATACGGAATGGAAACCCTGTGATCGAACCGCCAGAAATGGGATTCAGAGCCTGTGCGCCCTGTTTACTTTGCAACGACAGTTACTTTTCGAAAAAAGTGATGCACTGGGATCCGGACCATATGTTCGCTGTTCAAAACTAAAATCTGTTGTTGTAGTTGATGGCTTGTTCGATATGCGCTAAATGATGGTTACAATGCCAGGCGTATAGTCCGATCACTTCCTCTAAGGCAAAGATCTTTCTGTGTTCGGGATGCATAAATGTTCGGTTGAGCTGGTTTTCGTTCAGACTCTTTAATAAGACTGTCCAACGGGCATGAACACCTTCAATAATTTTTAGAGATTCCTTGGGAGAAACATCCAGGTAATCCACCTGTTGAGCCCAACGGTCTTCTGCATAGGGTTTAATGATGGGTTGTTCTTCCGTGAGTGCCAGTTTAAATCGAATAAAACTGTTCATATGGCTGTCTGCACAATGGTGCACTAATTGATTAATACTCCAACCATTGGGTCGATAGGCCCATTTCAGTTGTTCCAAGGTAAGGTCCTGAATGGCAGCGGCTAATTTCTCAGGAAATTTTTCAATCACAGAAATCCAATCTTTGATCTGTGCATCTGTTATTTCTATGGTTGGATCGTATTGTCCGATGGGATATTTTAATTCTTCTAAAGGCTGACTCATCATTTTATTTTAATGTAGACCAAGTTAGGTTTTTTTTGTGGGCCGGATACAAACAGAAAAGGAATTTAAACCTTTTGATCTGTTGAACATATGTTCCTCAAAATTCATTTTCCCTACATAAGGATATTGAGTGATCGGCTCGATACAAAGCATATTGTTCACTTCTGTCCAGCACATAAAATGACCAAATCCTTTGGTTTTTATGCTAAGATCAAATTCTCTTTCTCTCATTAGAACGATCTCTTCACAATCCAAAACCGGAAATGCTTTGGAGCCACCGGCTTTAATTTCAGATAAGCTTATTTTTTGATGGTTAGCGCTGATCGTTTCTTTTCCGTTTCCGGACAAAAGAAAGGCTGGATGATAACCCAGCATAAACGGCATATCTCGTTCAGATTCGATCAGAAATTCAATGATTAACTGATTTTCATCCAGGATAAAGGATTTTTGAAAATGGAAATCATAGGGCCAGGAAACATTTTCCAGATTTGATTTTTCAGGGTATTTGCTATTTTTTACCGAAGTATTCGCTTTATAATTCTTTTCATAAACGGCAGTAGTCTCATCAAATTTAACCAGGGTATAGGGCAATTCTCTTAAAAGTCCGTGCTGGTCTTGAAAACTTGCTCCTTTCGGTGAAGGGACCGTAAAATTATTTTGCGCTGTAGGGCCGATAACCGGGAACATCTCCGTATCAGAATTTCGCCATCCCGGAGAGCCTTTTTGGTGGATGAATTCCTCATTGTTCATTGAATAACTGACCAATTCTCCGGCATCAATGGACACCTGGCACTTTCTGTTCTTCAGTATTTTCAATTGTTTTGAGATTTGCATGATTCATTATTTTAAAAATCAGTTATTGCCTTTGGTCATCTCGATCAAGCGACCGGCTCTTTCACGATTGAATTCATAATTTTTCTTGATGAATTTTATCTGCCTGGATTTATATCCAATGGCATTTTTGATAAAGATATCTTCTCCGTATTCAAACGGTTTTTTCGACGGTTTGTCAAAAACAGGTCAAATTGCATTAAATAGGGACCAATGGTATTTCTCGAATAAGTTTCAATACTCTCGTTGATCTGTGTTGTATAATTATTCAGATCGTTATAATACACAAAAAGGGAATCGACAAAAGTCTGGTCGGTAATCAAATCCAATTTGCCGGTCGAAATTAAATTTTGAAAAGTTGAACTTTGGGGTGTAAAACGGTAGGTCGAAGCAATTTAAGAACCCAGTCATTGTAAGTTAATTCATTATTGTCGCGATTTTCAATGAGCTCTTTCAGACTGTCGAGTTGCTGAATCGCCAGATTAATTTGATCAATTCGGTGGCTAATGTACGTCGTGTCTTCTTCTATGTTCAATCTCAATTTGTTGAGGTAGAAGATCTCCTGTTTTTTATTTATCCTGGTGGTATTCCAGTTATTGATCTGAAGAGCCATCAAAATACCTATGACAACCAACAATATTTCTCCAAATGCATTTTGAGAGGGTATAGTTGACTGATTTTCCTTGGCTGAGAAAATTCTTACGTATGTTCTTGAAAAGTTTTAACATATCAATGTTTGATTTCACTCTCCAATAAGGTCATGATTTTTTCTATTTCCTTTCGAAGGAGCTCATAATTTTCAATATTATAGGCAAAAGCTCTCGATGTTCTGAGCAGTATATTTTCAAAATTTGGATCATTTAAAAGTTTTGCACTGTTTCTATCGAATCTTGAGTTTTCATTATAAGCTATATATTCCAAACGTATAGGATCTATATGAGTGTCGCCAAATTTGATCAACCTCAGTTCATCTTCTTTTACATCTTGTACTTCTCCAAACCATTTTGAAAGCGTAATTTTTAAAGAATCATTTTTAATGAGTTCAAGTTGACCAGAACTGATCAGATTGTTCAGAGCGCCATTGGAAGGGTCGTATGTTGAGTATCCGGTCACCCTAAGAGCAAGTTCTCGAAGTTCAGGCTCTTCTAATGGTATTTCAGGGTGATCTATAAAGAACAACAAACTGTCTATTTTTGATTTTGTCAAAGTTGATTTATCTATATTTCTTTGAAGCTCGATTGCATTATAGGTAAATTCGGATTGCAGAATTTTTAAAATTTTCTGTTCTTGTCTGTTTTCCAATCTTTTTGTATTCCAATTATTGATCTGAAGGGCGATCAGTATGCCAATAACGACCAAAACAATTTCTCCTATGGCATAGCGCCAATATTTGACAATAGCGATTTTCGTCTGCCATTTTTTTACGTATTTTTCTAAGAAAATTCATCCTGATCAGTCGATAATGCGAATAGAGTTGATCGTTATCGGTTTTAGTAACATTTGCTGTTCATTTTCTCCTTGCTGAATTTTTTTAACTATCTCCATACCCTCTGTCACTTGGCCGAAAACCGCAAATCCATAACCATCAGGGTTTCGCTTTCCTCCAAAATCCAGCTCAGGTTCATCGGTTACACAAATAAAAAAACTGTTTTGGGCAGAATTGGGTTCGCCACGAGCCATCGAAACACTTCCTTTTAGATGTTTTAAACCTGTTATCTGTGTTGTTTCAATAGGGATGGGTACGAACATTTTATCTTCCGGGACATCACCTCCCTGGATCACCTGAATTTTAATTTCCCTTTCTGCTTCATTTTCAGGGGTGCAAACACGAAAAAAAGAGCTTCCGTCATAGCTATTATTGCGCACATAATTCAAGAAATTAGCCACAGTTTTCGGCGCTTTTTCGGGATAGAGTAGGAGTTTAATCGAGCCTAATTCGGTTTGTATCTCACAATGAATCTCCTTTTGTGCATTAGTGGACATTGTGCAGGCAAAGAGAATAAGCAGAATCAAAAGTGTTTTTGTCATACGAGTAAATTTGTAATACATATGTTTATTTGCTAAAGATTACATCACTTATATTCCTCCTTTAATAGTGCAATAAGCTCTTGTGCGTCTTTAATTATTTCAGGCATTTCCAAAAAAGCCCGTACACTATAATTATCTTGGACTAAAATACAGGTATTTACCAATCTATTTAATTTTTCTATATCATAACTCACCAAAGGAAGATCATTAGCGACGGACTCCATAAATACCTCTGCTTTTACTTTTTCATTAAAAGGAGTATTAAAACTTTCTGATTCCCATTTTTTAATTTTGTTTAAATAGGGTGAATTAAAATTTATGATTTCTACTAAACAATCATCTACTTTTTCTGCATTTATTTTGTCAAAATTAAAATCTTCATCCAAATGTTGTGTAAAAGCTTCGTAGGCAACCAGCTTATTTTTAAGACTATCATTTGCAATAATTCTTAAGCTCCCTGAACTTTTTAATTCATCAAACGTAGATCTGTTCCATGAGTAGGTTCGATAAATGATATCATGAGCTATAGTGTAAATTAAAGTATTCGACAAATTTTCTTTTTCAGTTTGAAGCACGTAATTTCTGAGACTATCTATACGGAAATAAGTATCTTCGGCCTGAATGAGACTAACTTTTAACATTTCTATATCCTGTTCAAGATCCTTTACCAATGATTTCGCGTATTTTTTAATGCGGTTATGCTCTATTCTGTTCTCGTTCCAATTGTTTACTTGAAGAGCTATCAGAATTCCAATGACAACGAGTAAAATTTCTCCGAGGGCATAGCGCCAATATTTGACAAATCGATTTTCATCTGCCAATTTTTTGCGTGTTTTTCTTAAGAGATTATTAATCATCGGATTTATTTTGTAGTTCGTTTAACTCAGTTTGTATGGCATCTCTCAAAGCGATGTTGAGTTCGTAAAAAACCAATACTTTACTTAAAGTACCTCCATTGTTGTCTTTAAAAGCAACCAATTCACGATACAATTTTTGTTTAAATTCCGGATCATTGGCATCAGAAATCGTGACTTTTTCATTTAAACTTATGGAAGTGATAAATGGCAGTATAGCTGTTGCATCCGAAAATATTCTTATCATGGCCGTTTCTATGTCTACGATACTGCTGTTCATCTTTTTTTGTTCATAGTCATAGTACCGAGATATTTTTGTCGTGAGTGAATTGTTTGAAAGACGTAAACCTTTTGACTTTAAAACCTCATAGGCATGGTTGATAGGGAAATATCGCTCAAAAGTAAGGAAGTCTACTAGATCTTTTTCCAGGGTATCTTTGTCTATCGTTTTTTGGTTTAAATAGCTTTGCATATTGGCGATGGCAATTTTTGCACGCTTTCTGTGCGCGATAATGTCGTCTAGAATAACAGCATCTTCATTTAGGTTATTGAAAATTTCCTGCAATACATACAATTCAGTTGCCCGGGCTTTTTTATCCTCATTCCAATTATTGATTTGCAGGGCAATCAATATGCCAATAACGACTAAAACAATTTCCCCAATGGCATAGCGCCAATATTTGACAAAACGATTTTCATTTGCCAATTTTTTGCGTGTTTTTCTAAGAAAATTAATCATTTTTACCGGTATAGTTTTTTATTGACTCCCGCAATTTTACGTTTGATTCTCTTCTTTCTTTGATATTTTCGAAAATGAAATTCGATTGTGAGAGTAAATCGACTAATAGATTTTGTACACTTATACTTTTAATCAGTTCTTGGTAATCTGTTTTGTATATCTTGTCACTGGTTAAGCTATAATCTGGTATTTGATCATAATTTTCTTCTATGCTTAGTTTATCAAGTGGCTGATAATTGGACTCTTCTGCTAAATCAAAACTTGAAATGATTTCAGCATAGATCTCCGTTGACCAAGTTAAATAATTTGTTTCGTAATAATTGATCAACTCATTTGTTAAGGCTTGGTCTTTAATCGAATTAAATTGGTTATTGTTCATTAAACTCAAATAGGTACTATTGCTACTACTAAATTTTCGAAAACTAAATAGATCGTTCAAATTATTCCCGAGCTGATCATTTGATAACACTTTATCGCTGAGTATCTCTTGAATTTTATCCGTGCGCAGCTTATAGAAATTGTAGAGATAAGTCATTCTCTGATCATCATTTTCCAGATCGCTCAGGATACCCATGAAATATCCATTGATCTCAACCTCTGAATCCCTTTCGTTTTTATAATTATTGATGGCCAAAGCAATCAATATCCCGATAACTACAAGAATGATTTCACCTAAAGCGTATTGAAAATAGCGTTTTGTTTTATGATGCTCCATAAGATCGTATCGTATTTTTCGAAAAAATTTGATCACTATTTTTTAATATTTAATTCAAATACTATTTCTTCAATTTTTTTTAGGAGGCGTCTTGAATATATTTGAGAAGATTCAATGGTGCTTTTTCGGGTGTATAACAAACTGCCAAATAACTCATCATCGATTAAGTTTTCTAATTTTTTGGGGTCTATTCGATATTGATCTGATTCGAATACTTTGCCCAAATCTACTTTTTCGCTTAAAAAAGGGTTCATTCGATCCTGCACGAATAATCTTTCTTTTTCTTCGGGTGTTTTGATTCGTTCTTTAGATTGCAAGTAATCCATGAGTAAAAGACGTAATTCTTTGGATTTGATCAAATTAAACCTTCCAGATGATTGTAGATCATCTAAAACAGGATGAGAGGGAGTGTAGAATCGATATTGCATCAATTCTTCTAAAAAATACCGTATTGAATCTTGCGGAATATTTGTAGAATTCTCCCCGAGATGTCTGCTTAAAGTTGACAAAACAACTAGGTAGGAATTATTTCTATCTTGGATATCTGCAGAAATTTCTTTTATGGCTAATTCGAATTCTGCATTTAAACCTTCTTTAATGATGATTTCTTCATGGCCTTGTTTTCTCAATTCATTCCAATTGTTAACTTGAAGAGCGATCAGAATCCCCAAAACAACCAATATAATTTCCCCAAGCGCATATTTTAGATATTTACTTGTGTTCCTTTGGGATAGGAGATTTTGACGTATTTTTCTAAAAAAAGAGATCATGCTATTTAAATTTTCTTTTTTATAGTTTCTTGAAGAAGTGCGTTGGCTTCCAATACATTCTCAAAAGTGTTACTTAACTCTCGAGCTTTTAAATTTGCTTCGAAAAGTACTTGTCCAAAGTCGTCTCGCTGGATTACATTATAAAAACGATCCAGGATAAACGGAGACTTTTCTTCTTCAAAAGTAGTTTTTAACTCTCGAGCTTTTAAATTTGCTTCGAAATAGGGATTGTCAAATAGATAAGCTTCATTAAGCGTGAGATTTGCCGCCAAATAAGGTCTGACAATTTCTTTTACCACTTTGTCGTATTGCAGATAGGAGTTGTCCAGGCGGAAAAGTAAACGATAATAGTCCAAAATTTCTTTCCTCAGTTCCTCGTCTTTTATAAGGGCTCCAAAATTAGGATGATTAGTCATTACAATAGAACTATAACGGATAGAACCTCTTAACAATCGAGGATTTTTAAGGTCATTTGAACTAAGTTTACCCATTTTTACCCGATATAATTTATCGTGAACCACGATTACATTTGATATTTCATCTGTGAAATTTTCAAATTCTATGGAATCAGCTTTTAAATCTTTGAGAAAACTACTGAGTAAGTCTCTTTGAGCTTTTTGTGCTTTTCTATTTTCGTTCCAATTGTTAACTTGAAGAGCTATCAAAATTCCGATCACGACCAACAGAATTTCCCCTATTGCATAGGCGAGATATCGGGCAACCCGATTTCCTTCCCTTTGGGCAGGCTGTTGAAAAAGGAGTTTTTGGCGGATTTTTTTTAAAAAAGAGATCATAGGTTTTGCTTTTTGATGAGGGCCCTCAGCCTGGAAATTTCTTCCAAAGCATTTTCCATTCGTCTAATAGCGCCGGCACGATTGTCTTGAAATATTTTGAATAGTACAATAGAAGAAGGAGATTCAAAAAACTCTTTTGGATTGCGGGGAACAATTCTCTGGAGATACACAAAGTCAATAAATTCGGCCTTGGCTACCGGAACCCAGTCATTATTGAAGGAGCTTTCCACATCTTTGTTTGACTGGTAAACTTTAAACAGGCTTTGATCGTAATACTCGATCAGGGCGAGTTGCAGATCTTTATCTGAGATATTTTCAATGCCTTTGGATTTCAGCACCTCAAAGGCTGACGACTGGGATTTAAAGCGCTGAAAATTGATGATCTTTCCCAACCAGATAAAGAGTTGCTCATTATAGTTGCCCAGCGCCACTTGAGTCAGTAAAGAATCAGTGAGTTGATTTCCTGTTTTCGCATGGATCAGTTCAACAGAGATCAATGCTGAATCTTTCTTTAAATTCTGGTCGAGCAGATTTAGTATTTCGCGTTCGAAGGCCTTATTTTTCTTTTGTTCATTCCAGTTATTGACCTGCAAAGCCAGCAATATCCCGATCATGACCAGTGCGATCTCTCCCACCGCGTAAGCCAGGTATCTCGATATTTGCGTTTTTGTTTTACCAGGAGGAGACTGCTGGATTAGTTTTTGGCGGATCTTTCTAAAAAATGTGATCATTTTTGTTCAATTTCCCGGTTTAAAATCTCTGTGATCTCACTGATCTGAGATTTGGTCTGATTAAATAGGTCAATGATATAGGTGTAATTGATTTCCAGTAAAAAAATATTATTGAGAAATACTTTGTTCTTATAGAGTTCGCGTACTTCCCGCTGCATTATTTCTTTATGGCTGTCTATATACAGTGAGTCGTAGGCAAAATCTATATTTGGGATGTTCGATCTGCTCAGGTCATAATATTTCCCCCAGTCGACATGTTTCTCAAAGTCTTCGAGAAATACATTGAAGTCATACCTCATGTGTTCATGTGTGGCGGCTATATTGTGGTAGGTTTTTTTCAAATTCATCAATTTGAGCTTGAGGTCGTCATTTCGGATGGTGCTAAAATTTCCCGAACTTTTCATTTCTTCATAAGTATTGTCATTGGGCCGGAATTCATCCACAAAGATCAGGGTGAGCATTTCTTGTGAAAAATCATAGAGAGTGCTGATCGAGTCGCGGTCGGCTTTTAATTTTACATTTTTTGCAGCTCTTACCTTTGAATCAGCCAAATCGATCATGGCGTTCAATCGTTCATCGTCGGCCAGGAGATCATTTTTTAAATTATAGAAGTATTTTAGTTCTACTTGCCGCTGCTTCCTCAACTCATTCCAGTTGTTCACTTGCAGCGCGATCAGAATACCGATCACTACCAGTACGATTTCCCCAATGGCATAGAGCAGGTATTTGCTTACCTGGTTCTGCTGCATGAGTTTTTGACGGATTTTTCTAAAAAGGGTGATCATCATTTATTATTTAACAAAAGGGGTTTTCACCGGTCTCAAGAGACCTCCGCGCATGACATGAGTGATCGTCCTGAAATTTGCCACATCAGCGGAAGGATCTTTTTCCATCACGATGAGATCGGCCATTTTACCGGCCTGCAGTGTGCCAAAGTCCTCTGTTCGGCGCATAGCAGATGCTCCATTTCTGGTGGCCATGGGGATGATATCTGCGGCCGGTATACCTGAGCGTTGCATGGCTTCCAACTCATCGTACACAGATAGCCCATGAAGTGTACCCGGATTTCCGGCATCAGTTGACAGTGCGATCGTAATTCCCGCTTCATAGACCAATTTAAGGTTGGTATACATGATCTGCCTGAGTTTATCGTCCCGGTCTTTTACGACCTGTAAATTCTCATCGTATTTTTCGGGATTGGGGTAGTATTTAAAAAAGGTTTTTGAGGATTTCAGCAAATTTCTGGTTTCGGGATCAAGTGTTTGATAGGGGTCATTGATAGGAAAATCTCCTTTAAGCGAGCGGTAGGCTACCGAATAGCCCGGAACGACCACGAGCGTAGGACAATAGATGACTCCTGATTCTTTGGCCAAACGGAGAAATTCTTCATCAAGGACCTGATCATCCACGCTATGTACCAGGACTTTTGCACCCAGTCGGAGCGCCTCTTTGGCCTGATCCAGGTCTGTGGCATGTACGATGAGTTGATTCCCTAATCGCGGTACTTCTTCAGCTACTGCCTTAAAGCTTTGCATAAAAATGCTATCCTTCAGATTGATGCTCCAGATTTTGATCCCTGTTGAGCCCAATTCTGTATTTCTTTTTACATATGCTTTTCCAAAATCGGAGGAATTCAATGCCAGCATCTGTCTGGCAGGCAGAACGTTAAATAGATCCAGTCTTTCCTGGGGAAAAGGTGTAAGTAAGGGCCCTGACGCTGCGATATGAGGGGCATTGAGATTGCCCTCGGCCGATTTTTGGAGATCAATTGTCCAATCGAAACCTCCCACATCATAGACTGCTGTAACCCCCGATCTCAGATAGGTCTCAAAGTAGCGATCAGGATCTCTCCTTTGTACGGCCTGAACCGTGTCAAAGGAAAGCGTATCTCTGATATCCAGTGCATCGGGTCGACCATCAAAAAAACCGGTTTGGGAAAAGTGAACATGTGCATCTACCAGTCCGGGGGTAATGAATTTACCAGACAGATCAATAAGTTCTGTCTGTTCTGGTATTTTCAACTCTTCGCCTCCGATGGCTATTATTCTTCCTTCCGAGATCAGGATCTTTCCGTTAGGAATCGTCAATCCGTTTCCATCAAAGACCGTAGCGCCTTGCAAAAGGGTATAGGTGGTTCCTTTGCCGGATTCGGGTTTACACGCCAGGACAAGCAGGGCGCCTAGAAAAAGTGAAATGATATTTCTCATGGGATTTGTTTTAAAGTTTGATTTCATTTAGCAGGGGTTTTACATTTGTCTTCCAGCATGGGCTTTACTGTCTGAATTTTGGTCAGTATCGCTTCATAATGCTGGCTATTCCGGTAATTTATCGCTATTAACAAGGTAGCCATATGCTTCAATTTTTCAATTTGTTCAGGGAGCAGGGGGCGTCGATCCAGCAAGTCCATTTTCACTATTGCGGTATCTATACCCTCCTTCAAAAAGGAATTGTCTATAAAACCAATGCCAAAGAAGTCTTCTATTTCAAAAAGTTCATTCAAGGCCACCTGACCGTTGGTGGTGATATTACCCGCCAGTCCATCGGCTTCCTGATAATAGATCCCCAGCCTGTCTACTATATTTTGATCGGTGAATACGTTGAGGTTACCTCCTGATTTGAGGTCGTCATAGCCAGCCGAGATGGGATGGAAAGGATAACTGACTCTGGCGGTAGCCTCCAGCATGAGGCTTGTGGATCTTTCTTTGTCGGGAAGTTCAGACAACAACTCGCTCAGCATTTCGTTGCTTTTTTTTAATCTGACGCGGCAGGCATCTATCAATGCATTGACTTGAACTTCGTCCTGATTTAAATCAGCCAGAAATCGACAATAGTAATCTTGAACTATATGTCGGTTCTGGTTATTCTCTTTCCAGTTATTCAACTCGAAAGCGCCAAGAATACCGATGATCAAGACCAGAATCTCAAGGAGGTATTCGGGCCATTTGTCTTTGAGGATGTTCAGGATTCTTTTCATTGCGGATAGTTTTCTTCAAGGTAACGCAATACATCTTGAGCAAAAGTATTGATATTCTGAAAGGATCGTTCGTAATAGACTGCCGAACCACCTCCAATAAATCGGCATAAAGGAAGAATGCGATCATCCTCCAAGAGGGCGCTATACACTTGTTTTCCGGGTGTTATCGGGTTATTTGTGGGGAAAAATTTACGATGTTCACGATCTTCGAATAATTCATATTTCAATCTTCGGATCTCAAGTCTTGGAGGGATAGCCGACTGATTATAATTTTCAATAAGTGAATTTAGCCTGCGGTAGTACTGCTGAAGTAATTCATTGAGCTTTGGATCAACCATCCTGGATATAAGACCACTTGAATTTACATAATCCCAGGTAGTATTTTGTTTGGTAATGATATTTGCTGTCGTCATTTCATTAAACCTTAAAATGAAGGTCAATGAATCCTGAATTATTGGATTTTCAGATTCCATAATCGGGACAATATAATTTCCGCTTATGACTTGCTCATTTAGTGAATTGATGATTTGATCAAAAAGAGAAATATCTGCCTCAATATCCTTTTTGATGGATTGAATATAATTAAGGATCTCCTTTTCTTCCTTTCTTTCATCCTTCCAATTATTCACCTGTAAAGCAATGAGAATTCCAATTACCACCAAAATAATTTCACCCAGGGCATAGATCAAGTATCTGGAAACCTGATTATGCAGCAGGAGATTTTGTCGAATTTTTCTAAAAAGGGAGATCATTTTTCAAAGATAAATTGATTTGAATTGGCTTGGGTAATACAAGGAATTTAAAGTTCATTGATCGCTTATTATTTAGGTTCGAGACGTTTATAGAGTTTTTCTGCCTGTTCTTTCACCGACATGTACCTCTGTTTGTGCAAGATGGCGATGCCCAGTCTTAGATTGAGGGTATTCACTAATGCCAGTTCGTTCTTAGCCAATTGTTCCTCAGCGACATTCTTTATTCTATCTGAATAGGGCAGTTGGGACAGTTGAAAATCATCCTGAATAAAGTCTTCCCGAAAGAGGCTACCCACGTCAAATAGGGTAGAATTTAGCAAGACGGGATGCAGATTTCGTTGAAACACATTGCTCAAATTACTCTCAATGATCTGACTGATATAATCTGAATACTGATAAAATTCGATCACTTGATTTCGGATCTCCCGATCAGAGATCAACTCCATCTGCCCCGTAGTATTCAACTCATTAAAGGTTGTCTTGAAGTTTACTGCCGAAGGTGCTCCCAACAGGTAATTGATTTTGTAAAAAAGGCTGTCTGATTGGTAGAAACTATCGTTAACTTTGAAATCTGTGAGCAGGCCATTGGCAATGTCAATGGATTTAGCCTCTGATCTTATACGGTCATTCAAATTGCCTATTTGCTGGGCAAGATCGGATTGTAAACCAGCATAAAAGTACTGTTCCTTACTTTTATTTTGCACTTCTTTTTGCCAGTTATTGATCTGAAGCGCGATCAAAATTCCTATGACAACGAGCACGATCTCTCCGAGGGCGTATTTTACATAATTGCCCATCTTATTGTTCTCCAGTAGATTTTGTCGAAATTTTCGAAACAAAGGGATCATGACCGAAAGTGCTTATTCATTGGATTTGTATTTGTCAAACCAGGCAAGGATAGCCGCTATCTTAGCGATGAGATTGCTGGGTCTGTTGGCTATCCCGTGTGAAGCACCCGGAATTCTCACCATGGCTGTTTCCACATTTTCCAGTTTTAATGCCGCATACAATTGCTCGGATTCCGCGATGGGTGTTCTATAGTCTTCTTCCCCTGTCAACAGCATGGTAGGTGTTTTGATATTGCCTACGTAAGAAAGTGGAGATCGCTTCAGGTAGGAAGTCGGATCTTCCCAGGGTTTGTTGGGGAACCAGTATTTGTAAAAGAAAGGTAATCCATCGGCGTACAGGACAAAACTGTACCAGTTGATCACAGGCTTCGCTACTACGGCCGCCCGGAATCGGTGTGTTTTTCCTACGATCCAGGCCGTTAATACACCGCCGCCGCTTCCTCCGGTCACAAATAAATTCTTTTCATCGACATAGCCTTTGGCGAGCACGGCATCAACGCCCGACATCAGATCGTCGTAATCATGGTTAGGATAATCGTGGTGGATGAGGTTGCCGAATTCTTCACCATAACCCGTACTCCCTCTCGGATTGGCATAAAGAACCACATAACCTGCCGCGGCAAAGGCCTGAATTTCGGCCGAATAGACAGCCCCATAGCTGGCAAATGGCCCTCCGTGAATTTCGAGAATAAATGGGTATTTTTTGTTTTTATCGAAATTAGGTGGCTTAACAATCCAACCCTGAATCTTTCTTTGATCGAACGAGGAATTCCACCAGATTTCTTCTACTTCTCCTATATTTTTAAAAGAGAAGAGATCCTCGTTTAGAGAGGTTAATCTTTTCGTACCCTTTCCATCAGTGAGGGCCAGATCTGCCGGATGTTCGGGTGTACCCATAGTATAGGCGAACTGATCCTTGTCTGAGACTGAGAATTGGGCTTCATTGTAGGGCCGCCCCAAAGACAGTCCTCCGAGATTTTCAGCTTTCACACTTACCTTACCTGATAAACTGATATGCCCAAGTTTTGTTTTCCCTTGGTCATCAAATTGAAAATAAAGGCCTTTACCGTCTTTACTCCATTTTATGTTTTGCACATCTCTGTCAAAATCTTTCGAAAGCCATGTCAAACCGGATCCATCGGTATTCATTACATAGACATGTGTAACCTGATAACCCTGGTGTTTGTCATCAAAACCAGTAAAGGCTATTTTTTTGCCATCAGGGGACAGGGCAGGACTGAGATCAGGTCCGTAGCGCGAGGTTAGCGGTTTTGTAGATCCTGTTCGCACTTCTATTTGGTATATTTCGCTGTTGAGGGGTTCAAATTCTTCCTCTTTGTGCATGTTGGCGCTGAAGTACAAAGTCCTGTTGTCCAGAGCCCAGACCGGTGCCCCATGATCAAATTCACTCGAAGTGAGTTGTCTGGGCGTACCCCCATTTACGGGCAGGGTAAACAACTGCCTATTTCCACTTTTGAGATATCCTGCTCCGTCGCCTCGATAGTTCATTCGATCTATATAGGTGGGAGGGGTATTCCATTCTGCTCCTTCAGGTTTGTCCGGCATTTGTACAATGGAATGGTGTTCTTTCGGGACAAACATATTAAATGCCAGAAACTCATCATCAGTTGACCAGGAAACTTCACCGGGGGTTTGTGGCAGGTTGGTAAGGGGAACCACTTCGCGCGTATCCATCCACATCATATATAATTTCATTTTTTGATCTTCCTTATTTGATTTATAAACGATCTTATCCCCTTTGTGCGACCATCTCGGTGCAAAATCATTTTGATTTCCGGTGGTCAAAGGTCTATTTCTCGTCCCGTCCACATTCACCATCCATATATTGGATAAATTTTTGTCGGTCATTACATCCTTGAAATTTCGTACATAGACCACTTTCGATCCATCGGGTGAGATCTGCGGATCGGAGACATATTCCATATTGAAAATATCGAGGAGTTCCAGGTTGGTTTTAGTCTGGCATGTGGCTGTTAAAGAGATAAGAACAATTAGAAATAAAGAGGTTAAACATTTTTTCATAAGGTCATTTTTTTAAAGTAGCATCTATTTTCGATAAAATTCTATTTGCCAGATCGATGGCTTCTGTGTATAGATCAATTTGCTGTTTCATTTGATAAGTTCTGCCAAAGATCAATCCTTCCAGTTGTTTGTCTTGCAAAAATTTGTGACTGTCAAAGGGCTCGATCTCTCTGGCATCATCTGCATAATAGTCAGCAATGATTCCCCATGAATTATTTTTATTCAACACCTGACTGTAATGTTCAAAAAAGTAGGGTTCATATCTGCTTTTGATAAAGGTATTCGAGATCTCTTCTCGAACGGCTATTTTGTCCAGAAGGGTATAATAATTAAAGATATCTGATTGCATTGTGCTATGGAGTATTGAAAATTCACCAGAAGTATTTAAAGTTTCCAATCCGTTTTTACTGGGATTGATCCTGTATTCCAGCAATGCAGACATAATATATTTGGGTGTACTCACATCGACCGGTTTGATCAATTGGAATTGCTGGGATAATCTGTTCGCATCTAAAAGGCAGGAATCAATTTTAGTTTTAAGATCTTTGAGTTGAATGAGATCGTCTTCTATATTTTCGGCGAGTAATTGTAAATGTTCAGTGGCAGAGGTCAATTTTTTCTGATGCTCATTCCAATTATTGATCTGAAGGGCAATAAGGATTCCAATGACGACCAGAATAATCTCTCCCAGGGCATAACGCAAATATTTCGATCTTTTGTTTTCTTCTGCCAATTGTTTTCTCAGCTTTCTAAAAAACGGAATCATAGGGAGGCCAGCGCAGTTTTAAGCTTATCTTTTCTTTTTACGGACAAGGTCCTGTTCGGTGCTCTTTTAAGGGTTTTGTCATATTGAATTTCCGCTTCTTCCAGTCTGTTTTGTAAGACCAGCCAATCTGCGTACAACTCATGTGTCGGCTTTTGAATAAAGGGAGGGCCATAACTATAGCTTAAACTTTCGTCCAATAAAATGGATTTTTTTAAATGATCTTCGGTTGCTACCGGGTCATTGCTGAGCCATGCCTTTAATGCGAGTAATTGCTCCAGCATGACCTGTGTTTCCGTCAAGTTAGAAGGGGTGGTATCGTCGCGTTCAACACCTGAACAAAAAGACACGTCATCATAGGTGACCAAAAATGATTCTTTGTCGAAATCATTACGAATCAAGGAAATATTTTCATCCAACCTTTTTTCATTTTTCTGTTTAAATGCTTTCATCCCTTCCAAAAAATGGTATTGAGAACGAATGGCTACATTCATATCTGATATGTCTACATTGATATCTGCAATGGGACTATCCCAATTTTCTGTTTCTACCAGATAAGTTCCTTTCAGAAACACCAAATGTGTTCGCGCATATTTGGATGGATTTTCTTCGGTGTAGATGACCAGATCTTGCACTAATTTTCGTGCATCTTCCTCTCTTTCTTGTTGTAAATAACCATATTCCAACCAATGATAGGCATGATAGCCCCGACCATCTTTTAAATTCTTTCTTTGCATTCTGTTCAAACTGGCCTGATATGAATTTTCATTACTGCTCACAACTTTGTCCCACATACCCATAGCGACATAAATGTGAGAGGGCATATGCAGGGCATGACTGGCATCAGGCGCTACAACAGCATAGGCATCAGCTGCGCTCAGGGCATATTGGGCATGATCAGGGTCGTCATAAGAATGTATCAGGTAATGCAAAGCCCCGGGATGATTTGGATTTTCCTTTAAAATACCCTGGGCAATTTTGGCTCCCTTTCCAAAGATCTCGTCATCCCTTCCATCTTCAACAGATCCCAAAAGAGAAAGGGCATAAAAGGCAGAAATCTCATGGTTGTCAGGATATTTTTTTAGCAATTCCCCCATAAAATGAGCATAGTCCTTGTCTCGTTGTTTTTTGGTGGCTTCTGTTTTGTATAAAATCTGGACTGCCTCTAAAAAGTCATTTTCCAGGGCTGTTATTTTAGGTTCACCATCTAATGAGGTCAGCTTATTTAAGGCGGCAACACCTTTGTCATAATTTTGTTCGTGCCATAAGCTGTGGTTGTAGGTCATGGCTTCTCCCCAATAGGCCATCACCATTTTTGGATCTATTTCCTGGGCTTTTAGAAATTCCTCACGCGCATCGGCATATTCAAAACTGTGCAAGAGCAAAAGACCTTTTTCAAAATGGGGTAATGCTTTTTTAGACCCGGTTACCTCCAGATCTACCACACCGAGATAATCCGTTTTTGCCAATTCTTTTTTACATGAAAATAGCATGACAATGAGCAAGAGCAAAAGGTGGGTTTTCATGATTTTTAAATTAGATGTTATGAAAATAAGCAAAAAAGCTAAATAATTGCGGATACTACTGTCTAAAATAAGGTAAAATACTACAATACAATGTTTTAAATGATAAATAAACCATACTGCTTTAAAATCTACACCCCGTTTATTCTTTGTTATTCTTTTGTTCTTTTTTACTTTTTACATATAAGGATATTAGTCTTAGCCCTAAACGGGCGAATAAGATGATGGCAATCACCATAACAATGTCGAGTCCTTCCATTTTTGGAATATACGAATTATGCCCTACACGATAAGGCATATTCTACAAGAGATTTAACATGAATCTATTTTCAGGCCTGACCTATCCCGGTATCAAGAAATCAGGGCATTGATCTCTTTTTTAAGCGAATCAAAATCGATGGGTTTGGTAAAAAATTCTTTGGCTCCCGAAGCGATGGCCTTGTCATAATTGTCTTTGTCGCCATAAGCAGAGATCATGCTCACCTTGATCTGAGGAAAACGCTTTTTAACCTGGTCGAGCAATTCCAACCCTGTCATGCCCGGCATATTGATATCCGAAAAAATATACATCACTTTTGGCGGCGTTGTTTTTTCTAAAATATCCAAAGCTTCCTGTCCGGAAAAGGCAAAAACCAAATCAAGGCCATTATTTCTTATTTCTCTTCTAAATTTTTGGCGGAAAAGCATTTCCACATCTTTTTCATCATCAACAACAAGTATCTTCATAATCTTTTTGTTAGGGGTTTATTGATTTTTAGTCTTTTTGAATGGGAATATAAATGGAAAATTCTGTTCCTTCTCCTTGTTTTGTGTCCAGTTCTATGGCACCGCCATGACCTGTTGTGACAATATCATAAGCCAAGGACAAGCCCAGACCGGTTCCTTTTCCGGTGGGTTTGGTGGTAAAAAAGGGTTGAAAAATTTTGTCCTTTAACTCAGGTGGTATTCCCGTTCCATTGTCTTTTATTTTAATTAAAACTTGGTCTTTTAAATTTTTGGTCGTTACGGTAACCAAAGGTTTATAATTATCTTCCTTGTTTTCTGCTCTAGCGCTCACGGCATAAAAGGCGTTGTTAATTAAATTGAGAACGACCCTACCCAGGTCTTGCGGTATGATCTCCACTTTTGGCAATGTTTCATCCAAATCGGTTTTAAAGTCTGAGTTAAAAGACTTGTCTTTGGCCCTCAAACCGTGATAAGCCAATCGCAAATATTCATCGGCTAGTACGTTGATATCTGTGAGTTCCTTTTTTCCTGAACTGTTTCTCGAATGTTCCAGCATTCCTTTTACAATACTACTCGCCCTTTTCCCATGAAGGCCTATTTTTTCAAGGTTTTGGATGATATCTTTTGAAATGAGTTTGGCTTCTTCAATTTCTCCTTTGTCGAGTTCCTCCACCATTTCCGACATCAACTCAGAACTCACTTCAGAAAAATTATTGATAAAGTTCATGGGGTTTTGAATCTCGTGGGCTATACCCGCCGTCAGTTCACCCAGACTGGCCATTTTTTCAGATTGGATCAGCTGTTTTTGTGTCTCTTTGAGCTCAGTATAGGCCTTTTCAATTTCTTTGGCTTGCTCGAGTTCTTTGTCTTTGGATTTTTCCCGTTCAATCCTGATGGTTCTTGCTTTTTGAAACTTATGGATCAACCAAACTAGTAATAAACCAATTAGTACATAGAAAATGTAAGCCCACCAGGTTTGCCACCAGGGAGGGGTAATTTTGAAGGAGAATTCTGCCGGTTTACTCCAAATGCCATTAAACCCTTTGGCGGCCACTTTAAAGGTGTATTCACCGGGAGGTAGGTCTCTGTAATTTTCACTGGTGGTGTTGGATGTGATCGGACTCCATTGTTTATCTATGCCTTCCAGGATATAACGGTATACCACTTTATCGGGGTTACTAAACTGTCTGCCATTGTAATTAAAACTCAAATAATTCTGGTCAGCCGGTAAAGTGAGCTTTACTGGAAGGCCATAAGGTCCTTCCACCGTTTCCCAGGTTATATGATGGGTACTTTGGTAACTCGAATCTATTTTCGATTTATCCAGCGTGACAAAGTCATTTTTCGCGTATTGCCAAAGTGTATCGATCTGGTCATAGCTCGTTTGCGCCAGTTCTCTATTTTTAAATTTCAATTTTGTATCAAAAACATTTAGCGATGTAACTGATGCGGGATAGGCCGTTGTATCAGGCTCAGGAACGTCCATTACAGTAAGGACTTCTCGTTCGACACCGGCCCATAAGCGACCCTTTTTATCAAAGGTCAAACTATGCCAAAAGAAGTCGCTAAAGTCTAAACCCTGGTTTTTTCCTAGGGTTTTTAAGGTCCAACTTTTCTCAGAACCGTCTTTTTTTTGTTCCAAAATGGTCAAACCATTTGAAGAGGCTAAAAATACCTGATCATCTTTGAAGATGACATCATAGACATCGTTCACGGGTAAACCCTCTGCCGTAGTGAAAGTGGTTATTTTGTGATTCGCCTCATCTATCATTTGTACCCCTTTATCACCTACAACCCAAAGATTATCATCTTTATCAAACTCCAGGGCAAAAGTTCCATTTGATATGAGTCCGTTCTCTTCAGTCAGGTGCCAGCTCAGTTTTTTGACAGGATCGATCTTATACAAACCGTTTTGACTATCTCCGATCCAAATGTAATTGTCAGTTGATCTGGCAATCCATTGTTTTCTGGAAGTATTGAACAGGGAATCTTTTGATTTTAAGGTTTTCATGGTAGCCTGATCCAGGTCAAGGTTGACAATTTCACCTGATGCGAAAATGAGCCAAAATGATCCTGAGGGCTTTTCAAGGATGGAAAAAATATTCGCAAAACTTTGTTCATTTCTTAGTTTTTGCTGTGTAATGGTTTCTTTTTCCGGGTCAATGATGCTATATCCCAATCTTGAACCTACCCAAATCCTACCTTTTTCATCTTTATACAAAGTACTGGCAAACTCATCAACCAAGCCATTCGACAGGCCAATATGTTTAATGGTATGTGTTATTGGATCAAAGACATCGACACCTTTTGCGGTACCTATCCACATGTTGCCATCCTCAGTTTCCAAGGTAGATGCGACAAAACTATCGCTTAAACCATCCGCTGAAGTATAGTTGCCGGGCCGCGCACTATTGAGGTCGATTTTGAAAATTCCTCCCGGCGCAGATCCACGTGCTATCCAAATCTCTTTTTGATCATCCTGCTGTATATTGAATAACCAGTTATTTCCAGCGTTTAAATTAAACTTTTCAAGTACATTATTCGCTTCATCAAATCGATATAAATATCCTTTGTCCGTGGCTATCCAAAATTTATTCATGTGATCTTGAAAAACATTGGTAAAAAAGAATTCTTCTTCAAATTCTTGTTCTAATCTGATGATAGAAATTTCAGCATTTTCTATGTCCAGAATTTGAACGGAACCCACTGAGGGCAACCAAATTTTCCCTTTTTTGTCTTCAAATGCAGAAAAAATATCATTTGATATGATGCCGGACTCGGTAGTCAATTTTTTGTTCAGTCCATTTTCCAGGTCTATGATGTTCACACCCTTTTCTCCGGTCAACCACAATTGACCTTTTTTATCCTGAATCAATTCGCCAATATTTGCACCTAACAGGCCATTTTTCATCCCGAACTGCCAAATTTCTCTGTTGTCCAAATCTACGATGTCAAAGCCATTTTGCACATTTGCTATCCACATCCTTCCTTCCTTATCCTCGGCGATACTGTATTTTGTGTTGGACGGAAAGCTGCTGCTCAATTCATAGACCAAACCGGCATTTTTATCGAGCACCGTTACTCCTCCCTGGGCACAAACCATCCATAATCGATCCTGAGAATCCTCGTAAAACCACAGCGCTATTTTTGTTTCCACCCCTTGCTCCAGACCATAGATGTTTATATTTTCTGCATCGTAACTTGCAATTCCAGCATTGAGACCAAACCATATGATACCGGACTTATCAATAAAATAATTCGTGGGTGTACTCGGTAAGCCAAAATTGCCGTCAAAAGATTTTACACCTCTTGTCGTGCCGTTGGCATTGACCATGTTTCCAGCTTTTATCACTTTAGGTTCCCCTAAGACAGAAACTTTAACCTTTAAAGGCTTTTTGGGCAAGCTGTCTACATGAAATGGTTCACTTGGTAGTGCATTCCAGTCGAAGGACTGGGTAGTGATTGGCGTTTTTAATGGGTAAGATTGATCAATGATGAAGGGTTTAGATGGAAGTTTATCCCAGTCAAATTTTGTAGTGATCGGGGATTTTAGCTTTGAAAAATTCTCGGTTTGCCAAAATAGGGTGTCGGGTTCCGGAAAAACAAAATCTTTAACTTCAGGCTGGTCGTATTCGTTCTCATGAATCGGAAATGGGGGAGCCTCTTTTGTTCTTTGGCAGGATAGCACAAGAATAGACAGACAAAACAAGACAAAAGTCTTTTGAAAAAAGTTTTTTTGGCAGTGCATAGGTTTGAACAGTTTGAAGAATTAAACGGTTTAATTCCTTTAAATTATGGCTACTACTTTATCTCTCCCGCCAATTCTTAACCCATCTTCCAACTATAAAAAAATAGTTTTGATCCATTATGACGATAAAATCCTTGACCAATTTTAGTAAATATAATAAAATTATCTAAACCTTTGAATTTGATAGACTTATTGGCGGTAAAATTGTTAATTCAGTAAAAAACGCACGCAAAAAATAAAATATATTCAGTTGTATGCAGGCTATTCTAAGACCTCATAAATGGTAATTGGATTTGCTTTGTTTTTTACCCTAATTTCCCCCACTTTTACGCAACGAAAGGATTCTTTTACTTGTTGGTAGCAACTTTCACAGATAATGATTTGATTTTCTTTGGCAGCATCTTGTAATCTGGCAGCGGTATTTACGGTATCACCAATCACGGTATAATCCAATCTTTTTAAACTGGTAGAGCCAATATTTCCCGAGATCATTTCGCCACTTTTGATACCGATAGATACTTTGGGTTTGAATTGTTGGTCTTCGCCAAAAGGAGCCAGACTTTCTATTTTGTTCCTCAATGCCAGGGCCGCATCGATGGCCCGGTCTAAATGGAATTCACCCCGAAAAACGGCCATGATGGCATCTCCCATAAATTTGTCGATATGTCCTTCCTGTGCAATGATCTCTTTTACCATTTCATCAAAATAGGCATTGATCAATTTGACGACAGAATCGGCACCGGCACTTTCGCTAATCGCCGTAAAACCACAAATATCTACAAAAAGCACAGTTGCCTCAATGGTCTCATTGTCCGTCATGGTCGATTCATACTCCTTACTTCCCATAAAGTTTAAGACATTTTCATCGACATACATTTTCAGGATATTATTTTCTCTGATGGCTTTCAGCGTGTCTTTAATGTGCTTGGTGTGTTTGAGGGTTTTTTCCATGGTAAGGGTCAGGTCCTCAAAATTGATAGGTTTGGTGATAAAATCAAAGGCACCGCGGTTCATGGCAGTACGGATGTTTTCCATATCGCCATAAGCAGAGACGATGACCGATTTGATGAGCGGACTCATTTCACTGAGTTTGGATAACAGCGTGAGGCCGTCCATTTCGGGCATATTGATATCGCTGAGGACCACATCAACTTCCGGATCTGCCTGTATCTTTTCTAAGGCATCTCTCCCATTAATGGCAAAGAGAAATTCGTATTCTTTTTGTCTAATTTCTTTTCTGAACTTTTGTTTGATGAGCACTTCAAGATCCGTTTCATCATCAACCACCAATATTTTTGCCATGTTCCAAGGTTTTTTTAGTATTCTAAGCGTATTTTTTCATAAAAACAGAAAGCATAGAAAACCTTCTCAAAATACGCATTTCTTTTTAAAAAGTGGATCTTACTTTTGATCTGCTATAATTTAATTTTTCTTTATTGAATAATGGGCAATGAAATAATAAAACTACTTCCTTCTCCTTCTTTGCTTTCTACTTTTAATTCTCCCCCATGGGCTTTTACAATATCGTAAGAAAGTGATAATCCCAAACCAGTGCCTGAGCCTGTTGGTTTGGTGGTAAAAAAGGGTTGAAAAATCTTTTCTTTGATCGAATCAGGTATGCCACTGCCGTTGTCTGTAATTCTGATCTGTATAGTATTACCCACTTTTTGTGTACTCACACTAACGGTTGGTTTATAGCCTTCGCCTTCTTTCTTTTTTCGTTCATTTACCACATAAAAAGCATTGGTAATTAAATTTAGAATTACCCTGCCAATATCTTGAGCTACCACTTTAATTTTTGGCAAATCTGGGTCGAGATTGCTATCCATATTTGCATTAAACGATTTGTCTTTTGCGCGCAAACCGTGATAGGCCAGACGAAAATATTCATCACATAGCTCATTGATGTCTGTTGTTTCTTTTTGACCACTGCTGCTTCGGCTGTGTTGCAACATTCCTTTTACAATGGTGTCTGCACGTTTACCATGATGGTTTATTTTTTCTAAATTTTGTTTCAAATCTTTGGCGATGAATTTTACTTCTTCCAGATTGGCCTTCTCGATTTCAAGGTACATTTCATCAATCAATTCATTGCTCACTTCAGAGAAATTATTGACAAAGTTGAGCGGATTCTGAATCTCATGAGCAATACCGGCTGTGAGTTCTCCCAGGCTGGCCATCTTTTCAGATTGTATGAGTTGGGCTTGGGTTGTTTTCAAATCATCCAGGGTAGTTTTTAAAACGCTGTTGGCTTTCTGCTTTAAACGATTATTTCGATAGAGCAATAGTGCAACCAGCACAAAAATTCCCAATCCCGCCAGTAATCCATACATTCTGATCCTGCTCTTTGTCAATTCACTTTCTTTTTCCAGTTCAGACAATCGAATTTTTTGGTCAAAATCGATATTTTGAAACTGCAAAAGCCTTGTGATATATAATTCATTGATACTGTCTAAAAGAGTTTTACCTCGATCTAAATGAATATAAGCCAGGCTGTCTTCATTTTGTTCTTTATAGATAGAAGCCAATTGCACATTGCCAAGGCCAATCAGGATTGCTGCATTTGTTGATTTGGCTGTATTAATAGCTCTTTGCGTATAAAAAATGGCAGAATCTAATTGCTTGGTTTGCAGGAATATTTGACCCATCAAAAGTTGTGCATCTGTCAAGGCTCCTAATTTGATTTCTGAATTAGCCATTGACATAGCCTTTTTACCGTAAGTTATTGCAGAATCAAATTTTTGTTCCGCCAAGTAATATTTGGATAACTGCCCATATACAACACCTGATTGAATTTGGTAAGGAGATCCTTTGTAATGTTTTAAAGCTTTTTGATAATAGGAGAAAGCAGAGTCCGGTTGATCGTTAGTAAAGTAATATGTTCCTAAATCACGCGAGGTAAGACTTAAAATCTTTTGATTTTGTAAATCTTCTCCCATTTTTAATGCTTGAAACAAATGCGAACGAATTTCATCGTTCAACCTGGTTCTAGCATACAGGCTAGCCATTTCATAATGAATCATTCCGATAATTGACTTTCTGGCATCTTCCGGATTTTTCGAAAACGAGAAATTGGCATATCCATAACCATTTCCTGAACTTGAAGGGTCTTCCGCAATTTTTAAGGCATTCATATATGATTCATAGGACGCCGGCAAATTATCTAACCAGCGATAACAGTACGCCACTTGCTGGTGAGCATCTGCTTCCCATAGTTTTAAATTTAGATTTTTTGCTAATTCCAATTGCTTAAGGTGATATTCTAGAGCAATATCAGCATTTGAATCCTGAAAGTAAAAACCTAGTAGTCGGTTAATTTCTAATTTAATGGTATCATTCTTTGCATTTTCCAGTTCGGTTTTCAAACTGTTCACATAATCATCTTCATATTGTGCACATGCTATCCAAGGCATATAAATTACAAGAAAAAAATTTAATAAAGTTTTCATCAGTTTGCACTTATTTGTTTTTGTTTGTCAATCCTGTCTTCACGGTTAGCATGTCCTGCAGGCAGGACTTCATTTTCTTTTGTGTTTACTCTTATCTCTCCTCCATGCGCCTTGATATTGTCATAACTTAAACTCATCTTAAGTTGGCTTCCAAAACCCGTAGGTTTAGTGATGAAGAAATCTTGCAAAATCTTTTCTTTGTTGTGTTTTTTCACGTCATGTGATTATTCATTACAGAAATTATAGATTCAGAGGCCCGATGCTTCCTTGTGTCAATTCTCAAAAAATGGATTTGATGATCTATTAACCATAATTTTGATTTATATGTTTCGAGCCTACGGCTCTATATTTTTTTGTTGTTTCTGCCATGGACTGAAGTCCATGGTTATCAAATAAATCCGTGGCTACGCCACTGAATACCTAAATTATTTACTTACTCAGGGTTAAGAGCCATTGGCTCGGTCTTGTCCTGTAAAATCGGAATTCATTCCGGCACAAATCCCTGTCGACGTGAACTAGTGTCATAGACAGGTCTCATATCGGTAACAAAAGTACAAATTCACTCCCAACTACTTCTATCCCGTTCTCTGTCTGCCCTGCCGTTGTCGCAAATAGACAATTCGCCTTCATTTCTCCATTATGCGCCTTTACTATATCATAGCTAAGCGATAATCCCAAACCGGTGCCTGAGCCTGTTGGTTTGGTGGTAAAGAAAGGTTGAAATATTTTGTCTTTGATGGAGTCGGGAATTCCGTTTCCGTTGTCTTTTACAGAGATCTCCAAAGCCTTTCCCTTCATTTTTGTGCTAACTAAAACGGTGGGTTCATATCCGGTAATTCCCTGTTTGGCTTTTTCGTTCACGGCATAAAAAGCATTGTTGATGAGGTTCAGCAAAACTCTTCCGATATCAGGTGCAACCACATTTATTTTGGGCAGGTTTGGGTCTAATTCCAGTTCAATACCTGAATTAAAAGACTTGTCTTTGGCTCGGAGACCATGATAGGAAAGTTTTACAAATTCCTCCGCTAGAGCATTGATATCTGTCAGCGTTCTTTCGCCTGTATTTGTTCTGCTGTGCTCGAGCATTCCTTTTACAATGGCATCGGCGCGTTTGCCGTGGTGATTTATTTTTACGAGGTTTTCCTTTAGATCAGCAAGAATTTCAGCAACTAATTCTTCATCTTTTTCTTCTTTTTTCTTTTGTCTTTCCTCTTCGATCTCATCGATTAATTCGGTGCTCACTTCAGCAAAGTTGTTTACAAAATTGAGTGGATTTTGAATTTCATGCGCAATCCCGGCTGTTAACTCTCCTAAACTCGCCATTTTTTCGGATTGAATCAATTGGGTCTGTGTAGCTTTGAGTTCTTCCAAAGATCTTTGTAAAGCATCGTTGGTCTCTTCAATGGCTTTTCTTTTTTGTTCTAATTCTTCAATGGTTTCTTCCAGTAAAATAGCCGTGGTACGCTTTACTTTTTCCGTACGTTCCAACTTGAACTCAGCGATGGTCAGCGCATAATCGGCATCTTTGACAGCTTTTAAAAGAAGGTTTTTTTGCTCAGTTGGAATGTCTTCCCGCTGTTCAATAAATTTGTTAATTGTTTCGAGGTGTTGGTTCATTTTAGGAGCTTCGTTTAGTTCAGCCGGCCACTTCGCTTACTTGCACAAGGGGTTCAATATCTGTATAATTGGGCATGTCTGCCATAAATACCGGTACGGAAGTTCCGAATGAGGCGCCAAATTCTTCCATAGAATTGAAATAGAGATGGGCAATGGCGACAAATGGGGCAGGAGAACCTGGCGCTCCGCCGCCTAGTCCTTTGTCGTAACTAGCTTCTATTAGGGCTGATCCAAGGGTTTTAGAAACAAGTGCGGCGTGTTTAGTGAGGTAATAATCCATGTCAAATTTTTTACCTTCGGTGTTTGGATAAAACACACTGACTTTGATTTTGTTTGTTTTCATCATTTTTGGATTTGGTTTACAATGATTTATTTTTCTTTTAGGGCAATACAACAGGTGGTCAGGTTATGCATTTCAAGATTCCCGCCGGTGGCTCTGGCCAGTTCGGCATTGCTGAACATACCCGCCATAGGTACATCCCAGACCTTTTTGATTCCCTCTAATTCCAGGGGCATCAAGGGGCCAAGTGATAAGATCCTACCCGCACAACTAAATACCACTAAAGCATCTGCCTCCGGCATTTCTGTAGCCTTTAATTGCTCGACGCCCTTTACTACTTTTTCCATCACATCAAAATCAGGCGGAAGTGAGAAACGCACTTTTGATCCCTGTGGTACTGAGCCACTGGTGTAAAAGGACCGATCTGACCAGTCGACAACCAATCCCGGCCGCATGACAGGATCTCCTTTTTCTCTTTGCAATTGCAAGGGGAAATTGGCGGCAATTTCAATCAAAGCATTTTTGTTATCGGGGGTGATATTTTCAAGTCCGCCATACTTCACTGTGATGTCCAGTGCCGGAATATGATCTACCGTATACACATGATTTCCTTCGCTTTTGGTGACAGTTTTCTCTGTACCCACAGCTTTCCAACCGCAGGTGGCAATTCCTTTTATTTTGACCTTTTCTTCGTCGATTGCGATACAAACGATACCTGCCTCACTTTCTCTGTTGTTGGTAAAAACAATGGTTTCCGTAAAGGAATAATCATCACCCGCACCTCCACCGAAGGCATTTACTTCAGGGCCCACCACATCTTCAAATCCAAACAAAATTGCTTCCCCATCTACAGAGGCATCGCTCAATCCTAATAAAAAAGCTGGTGTAGAGAATTTTTGAGTGGCTCTTTTGGCGATGTTTTGGGCAATTTCTCTGTAATTTTTATCGGGGTATTCTTCGAAATAAACAGTAAAATAATCTTTATTCAGGTCCAGCAATAAGATAGCAGCAGAACCTTTTTCTGTTTGTTCATCAATAAATTCTCCGTTGGTCGTGCAGCCAAAGATGGAGATGCCTTTGGCATCCAAGAGCGCGCTAATGGCTTGTCGATCCTGGTTTTTTGAGATAAAGCATATAGCCAGCGTAGGCCGAAACCCATCTGCCAAACTATTTGCCAAAGCAGATTGTACTTCCTCAGTGGTTCTTCCTTTAATTGATTTTGCTTTCATGTGTTGAATATAGTTTATTTTTCTTTGAGTACTACCCAGCTATTGGTTGTAGAATGAAATTCCGGACGCTCATTTAAAGCCCTTCCAAATTCACCATAGGTATAAAATCCTATCATGGGAGATTGCCATACCTCAGCCAGTCCCTGATTTTCTAAATTGGCTAGGGGTCCTAAAACGGTAACTCTGCCAGCACAAGAAAATATCAACATGGCTTCGGCAGAAGTTTTTGATTGATCTTTTAATTCTCGAGCTTTTTCTAATATTTCCTCAACAAAGTCGAAGTCGGGAGGCATGGTAAAACTCAATTTTGAACCTTGGCGTAATGTTACATCGCAAATTAGGGCTTTAGTTTCTTTATCTACCATCATGGGTGTCGCCATCATCGGAGCGCCAGTTTCTCTTTCTACCAGAAATGGATAGTGTTGTGCTACATTTTCGAAGAGATGGTATTGATCTTGTTTGTCATCGTAACTCGCACCGAGATATTTCAGATACATGTCCAATGCCGGTTTATCATCAATGGTATAGAGGAAAGTTCCCTCACATTTTGTGATGGTCCTTGTAATACCAATGGGTTTCCAACCCGAAATAGCCATACCTTGCAAACTCACTTTTTCCTGATCAAAAACTAAGGCGCCAATACCTAAATTGGTTTCAAAATCATGGGTAAAAATGTAGGAGCTTTTTAACATCCAATCATCTCCGGCCATGCCCCCTGTAATGTTCGCATTTGGACCAATCACTTCTTCTATAGAGCGGATGATCAAATCGCCATCCAGGATGATATTATCTACCGACATCCCATTCGTACATAAAATAAAGCCCGGATTCTTGAATTTTTTTAAGGCATTTTTTGCGAGGTTCTTGGCTATTTCATCGAGATCATTCCCTTTTAGGTCTTCCATTAAAATGGTGAAATATTCTGGATCAATGTCTAATAGCATGATCACCGATTCTCCTTCGCTTTGGTGAGATTCCGTAAATTCTCCGCAGGAGGTGGCGCCAAATACATGTATACCTTCTTGCTTAAGGATTTTGCAGATTCCATGCCTGTCTTGTTTGATGGAGATAAAGGCGATGGCCAGAGTTGGTTTAAAATGATCATCCATAGCCAGTTCCAAGGCTTTTTTTATTTGTTCGGGAGAATTTCCGTAAATGGATTTTGCTTTCATATGATGATTTGTTTAGGGGTAATTCAACTTTAAATTCTGTTCCCAACACTTGGGCTGATATATATGTTTCGAGCCTACGGCTCTATATTTTTTGTTGTTCCTTCCATGGACTGAAGTCCATGGTTATCAAATAAATCCGTGGCTAGGCCACTCTTCTTACCGCATTTCTTTACTCCGGGTTAAGAGCCACAGGCTCGGTCTAGTTTTGTAAAACCGGAATTCATTCCGGTATAAATCCATATCAACCTTAACTAAGTGCCCTTGGCACGGAACATTTATTTTACCCCGAAATTTTAATTTCAGGCAATAAAACGATAAATTCAGTCCCTTCACCTTCCTTCGTTTCCACTTTCAATTCTCCTCCATGCGCTTTGACAATATCATAACTCAAACTCAGCCCAAGTCCGGTTCCAGAACCTGTGGGTTTGGTGGTAAAGAAAGGCTGGAAGATCTTGTCTTTGATGGAGTCGGGAATACCATTTCCATTATCTTTTACACTGATCACAATTTTATGGCCCTCTTTTTTTGTACGCACAGTAACGACAGGATCATACCCTTCCATACCCTGTTTGGATTTTTCATTGACCGCATAAAAGGCATTAGTAATAAGATTTAACAAAACTCTGCCGATATCTTGTGGTACAAGGTTCAATTTAGGAAGACCAGCTTCAAAATCACTTTCCATATGGGCATTAAAGCTTTTGTCTTTGGCTCGCAGCCCATGGTATGCCAAACGAAAATATTCATCTGCCAGCGCATTGATATCGGTTAATTCTTTTTCTCCTGAACCGGCCCTGGAATGTTGGAGCATTCCTTTGACTATCTCTCCGGCACGTTTACCGTGATGGTTGATCTTTTTTAAATTTTCCTTTAGATCGACCATGAGATCAGAGACCAATTCTTCATCCCTCTCTTCTTGTTTCTTTTGTCTTTCCTCTTCAACCTCATCAATTAACTCGGTACTTACTTCTGCAAAATTATTGACGAAATTGAGCGGATTTTGGATCTCATGGGCAATACCGGCGGTAAGCTCTCCCAGCGAGGCCATCTTTTCAGATTGAATGAGCTGGGCCTGGGTGGATTTTAATTCTGAATAGGCTTTTTCAATTTCTTTTGCCTGTTTAAGCTCTCTGTCTTTAGATTTTTCTCTTTCTATTCTGATCGTTCTGTTCTTCATGAATTTATGGATCATGAAACCTAAGAGAACCAACAATACGCTATAAAAGATGTATGCCCACCCGGTTCTCCACCAGGGAGGGTTGATGATGATTTCCAGACTTGTGCTTTCATCGCTCCAAACACCTTTGTCATTGGCCGCTTTTACTTTAAACACATATTTTCCAGGACTTAAATTTGGGAAAAAGGCTTCGTTTTGCCTTCCCACATTTCTCCAGGTTTCATCGTAATTTTCCAATTGGTAGGCATATTCATTTTTAAGGGGATTCGAATAATGCAGTCCTACAAATTGTATCGACACGTTATTTTGATCATGTTGGAGAAGGATTCGTTCTGTTTGATCGATCGGTTGTTTTAAAACCGAATTTTCCCCTGGAAGTACTGATTTATTGAATAGTTTAAAGTCGGTCAAGAAAACTTTTGGAGGGCCGTAGTTTGGTTGAATATCATCAGGATTAAAGAAGGTAATCCCATTTGATCCTCCAAAATAGAGTAAGCCCTCAGAGGTTTTCAAAGCTGAACCGTCAGCAAATTGAGAACCTTGAATACCGTCCATGACAGAGAAATTATTAAACTTTTCTGTTTTTGGATCAAATCTGCTTATGCCATTAAAAGTGCTCAGCCAAAGGCTAACATTCTTTTCATCACCTAAAATACCTTGAACAGACATTGAGGGTAAGCCATCTTCTAAGGTGTAATTCTTAACTTTATTTTTCTCTACGTTATATTTAATTAAACCTCCCTGCCACAGTCCTATCCAAGCGATTCCTTCGGGATCTTCATAAAAGGCATTGATATCCTGAGTAATTAATGGATCGCCTTCATAATTTTCAAAAATATGCCTTTCGATGCTATCGCGATCATACCGATATAAAAACAAGCCAAAATCTGTTTGAAGCCACAAACCGTGTTTCGGACTCTCATATATTGCATTGATAGAATTACTTCTGCCATCTGTACCAGGTAATTGCAACAAGTCGTAATATTTGAGATCCTGATTATTCTTTTCTTTTCGATAAATACCGTGATCTGTTCCAAACCATTCATATCCTTTTTTATCTTTTTTAAAGGTTCGAATGACAGTATTCCCGGGTAAATTTAGAAGGTCGATTTTCTCTATCGAACGATCTTTTTGAGAAAATCTATAAACAGATCCATCGAAAGAGGTCAAGTAGATGTCATTTTCATTTTCCCATATCGCTGAGATATAATAATTCTCAGGCAATAATTCATTTGGGAATAATTCCATTTCTTTTTTAGGTATATCCAAAATGTTCAGACCATTATCATTTCGCAACCAGATTTTTCCGTCGGAAGCTTCTAAAATTTGACCTACCCAACCGGTTAAGGAGTTCCTTTCATCAGTGTTGCTTTTATAGGTAATAAAATCTGGTTTTTTTTCATACCTCAAAAGGCCTTTATTGCCGGTTCCAACCCATAAATTACCGAAATGGTCCATGGCTAAACTCGAGACAAATGGATTTTCAAGTTCCTTATTTTCCCCTTGATTGAATGCGCTGAAATTTTTTGATTTTCTATCGAAAAAAAAGATGCCAGCATTTGTTCCAATCCAAATATTATCCGCAGAATCCAGCGTCATACATCTGAACCTGCTCTGATCTTCTATTCCAATGGAATTCTTCAATTCTTCAATTGGCCAAAGCTCATATTTACCAGTGTTCATATCATAGTCGATCAAGATCGAATTCGTTGTTATTATAAAAAGGTGATCGTCTGAAGTAAATAATATGTCAGTTGGATAGACATTATTCGAGCCGAGTGTACCATCCATCGCATGAAATGGTTTTAGCACGGCATTTTCATCAATATAGTAAATACCTGTACCTGAGAGTAGCCAAATTTTTCCGGTCTGATCTTTTTTGATCCAATAGGCATTTCTAAAAGGTTGTCCGTCGGGCCCATTAAAAGTTTTGATCTTTTCATCTAATGGATCAAAATATAAAAGCCAGGAGGGATCTTCATTGGAGTGCACGTCAAAAAATATCCTGTGATTGACATCTTCCACAATGGAGCGAATGGTATAACCATACAAAGGATTTTTACCAAACAAAGGATCTATGACGAATGAATAATTATAAGAATGAAAAGTCTTTTTTACAGGATCAAAAACTTCGAGAAAATTAGGATTGGTTCCTGCCCAAATCCTGTTTTGATGGTCCTCTGTCAAGGCATAGATCAACATACCCTGAATGGCGGTACTGTCTGCCGGGTTACTAAAAAACTGTGTAAAGTTATACCCGTCATAGCGTGAGAGGCCGTTTGGTGTGCCAATCCATAGATATCCTTTTTTATCAACTAGCAACGCACTGACCGTTCCGCTAGACAAACCATCTTTTTCTGAAAGCTGAATCAGACTTTCATTGTTTAACTGAGCTATCGCGATACTCGAGAAGAATAAGGTTAGTAGAATAAATCGCTTTAAAACAGTTTGAGATCATTCCGTGCCTATTAATTTTGCATTGGTTTTTTGGGTAATTTTCTATGTGTAAATAGGAGCCATTGTTTAAATTCAGTTTTCTGACTGACGGACATTCACTAAACTCCAACTCCCCTCCATGCGCTTTGATAATATCATAACTCAAACTCAGCCCGAGCCCTGTACCTGAACCTGTGGGTTTGGTGGTAAAGAAGCCTGTTCGTATCAGTTCTGACAAGGGTTGAAAGAGTTTAATGTAGATTTGATGATATGTATTAGCCATTTATTTTGTTTATATGTTTCGAGCCTACGGCTCTAAATCTTTTTGTTGTTCCTTCCATGGACTGAAGTCCATGGTTATCAAATAAATCCGTGGCTATGCCACTCTTCTTACCTCATTTCTTTACTCCGGGTTAAGAGCCATAGGTTCGGTTTTGTCCTGTAAAATCGGAATTCATTCCTATACAAGTCCCTGTCGACATGAACAAAGTGCCCTAGGTACGGTGCATAATTATGCCAATTCTCCGAAAGTATATTTCTCATCATACTTTATTTTAAATTCATTTAAAAAATTAAGATATTCATCATGAAAGGATTGGTTTTTATGATGTACTTCCTGTTTTTGAATATACTTAAAAATTAAATCAAGATCGCTTTGTCTGTATGAGAATACACCATAACCCTTCTGCCATTCAAATCTATGAGTGGTTAATTTATGATCGTTGACAAATTTTGAGGCTTTGGCCTTTACCGTTTTCATGAGATCAGAAACCGACACAGAGGGCATTAGCCCAATGAGACAATGGACATGATCTTCTACGCCATTTACAATGATGGTTTTGCAACCTGTTTCATTGATTAAATTTCCAATGACACCAAAGAGTTGGCTTCGCCAAGCCTTTTCTAGTAGGGCATTTCGGTATTTGACGGCGAAGATCGTTTGAATGTAGATTTGATGATATGTATTAGCCATACGTTTTGTTTATATGTTTCGAGCCTATGGCTCTAAATCTTTTTGTTGTTCCTTCCATGGACTGAAGTCCATGGTTATCAAATAAATCCGTGGCTAGGCCACTCTTCTTACCGCATTTCTTTACTCCGGGTTAAGAGCCATAGGCTCGGTCTAGTTTTGTAAAACCGGAATTCATTCCGGTATAAATCCCTGTCGGCCTTAACTAAGTGCCGTAGGCACGGAACATTTATTTTACCCCGAAATTTTAATTTCAGGCAATAAAACGATAAATTCAGTCCCTTCACCTTCCTTCGTTTCCACTTTCAATTCTCCTCCATGCGCTTTGACAATGTCATAACTCAAACTCAGCCCAAGTCCGGTTCCAGAACCTGTGGGTTTGGTGGTAAAGAAAGGTTGGAAGATCTTTTCTTTGATGGAGTCGGGAATACCATTTCCGTTGTCTTTTACAGTGATCTCAATCTTTATGCCATCTTTTTTTGTACTTACAGATAACAGTGGGTTCATACCCCTCAATTCCCTCTTTGATTTTTCATTGACCGCATAAAAGGCATTGGTGATAAGATTTAACAAAACTCTGCCGATATCTTGTGGTACGAGGTTCAATTTAGGAAGACCAGCTTCAAAATCACTTTCCATATGGGCATTAAAGCTTTTGTCTTTGGCTCGCAGCCCATGGTATGCCAAACGAAAATATTCATCTGCCAGCGCATTGATATCGGTTAATTCTTTTTCTCCCGAACCGGCTCTGGAATGTTGGAGCATTCCTTTGACTATCTCTCCGGCACGTTTACCGTGATGGTTGATCTTTTTTAAATTTTCCTTTAGATCGACCATGAGATCAGAGACCAATTCTTCATCCCTCTCTTCTTGTTTCTTTTGTCTTTCCTCTTCAACCTCATCAATTAACTCGGTACTTACTTCTGCAAAATTATTGACAAAATTGAGCGGATTTTGGATCTCATGGGCGATACCGGCGGTAAGCTCTCCCAGCGAGGCCATCTTTTCCGCATGGATGAATTGGGCTTGTGTGGCTTGGAGATCTTTTAGTGTGCGTTCCAGTCTTATTTTTTCTTCCACCAGTTTTTTACCCTGTTCTTCTTTTTGCTGCAGATCCAGGAAACGGGTATAGGTGAGGTCAAATACCTGTGCAAAGCGTTTAAAGATATCTTCCTCGTCACAAGGGACTTCAGTGATGATCACGAGATAACCGGTTTTGAAATAGGCGGCATGTAGTTTTTGCCATTTGGGTCGCGGTATTCCAGAGGCTTCCATTTCAGCAAAAATCTGCTTCGCGATCGGTATTTTCATCAGCCACTCGTAATGTTCATTTAGGATCTTTCCCTCGAGTTCTACAGATCGAAATGACATCCCTTTTTTCCATCCGTCATAAAGTGTTTCATGTGCATAGTCACCTTCATTGGGCAAGAACAATCCTCTGGTAAATCCGGTATCCATACTGAGCCACCATTCATCTTCCTTCCGGTTTTCCTCGCATAAGACAAAACCACAAGTCCAAAGATCATCCACTAATCCATTCATTTCATTGAAGAGGACGGAGGCTACATCACCCAATTCTTCGGATTGCTGCATAGCCATGGTTCTGGATCTTACCCGCTCCAAAGCAGTGTCGATTTTAGATTCCCGAGCTCTGGCTTCGGCTTTTTTGAGGTCGTTGAATCGGGTAAAAGTCAGGTTAAATACAAAGGCAAAACGCTCGAGAATTTCCATAGATTCCTTGGGCTGTTCATCGGGGGCGGCCATACCGATAAAACCTTGGGTAAAATAGGCGAGATATTGAATTCTTCGGGTCTGCTTGATTCCATCCTTAAAAGGAATATTGAGGTTTGAGAGATAACTGATGTATTCCCTGAGTTCTTCCCCATGAATATCCACCACAGAAGACTTCTCTTTTCTCTTCCAGGCCTCATACATTTTTTCTAAACTGATATTGTTCCGGAGATCTGTGGTATAGGCTGTACTAATTTTAGTCCCGTCCTCTTCCGTAGTCCAGAATTCAGCTAAAGTGGAGTTGTCTTTGAGTATTCCTATGTACAAACGATTGGGTTCGATACCCAATTGGATAAGTTGTTGGAAAAGAATAGCGGCCGTATCCGCCAATTCATCCGATTTTTGCATGGCCAAAGTTCGGCTTCTCACTCTTTCAAGTGCAGCTTCTATCTGAGCTTCTCGCGCCTGCGCCTCGGCTTTTTGAAGATCGAGGAAACGGGTGTAAGTTTGATCAAACACTTTGGTAAAGCGTTTAAAGATGTCGTGTGCATCAGGAACCTTTTCATAGGTAATAAACAGCAAAAAACCATGACTGAATTTGCACAGATGATTGATCTGGTAGGTGGGTAATGACAGTCCAAGCCTGTCTAATTCATCAAAAGTTGGCTTTAGATCCGGAAAGGATTTCATATAGGCATAGTGTTCCACTAATGCTTCACCGCCGAGCTCTTGTACTAACATCGCCTCGTCATTATGTATGAATTCTCCCATCTCGTCGAAGGATGCTTCACCCCAGAGGCGAAGTTGAAATGGTGTTTGCAAGGTTCCTTCGCTACTCATGGCGCAGGTAGCGGTTTTATGATCTTCTGCCAGAATATTGTAGCCACAACTCCACGCATTAATACCAAGTGCCTGCACTTCCAAAAACAACATATTGGCTACTTCAGGCAATTCTTCACTTGACCGCATGCCCATGGTGCGGGAGCGGACTTTTTCGAGCGCTACTTCGATTTTTGCCTCTTTAGCTTGTTCCTCAGCTTTTTTGAGATCAAGGAAACGAATGTAGGTTTGTTCGAAAACTTTGGCAAAGCGAATGAAAATATCATGCGCTTCAGGACATGGTTCATAGGTGATAAACATGAGGTTGCCGTGCTTAAAATTAGCAAGGTGGTTGATTTGAAATGTTGGGAGTGGGCGACCTTCCTGAGCTCCTTTTTCAAAAACTTCCTTAATACCTGGAAGTGTGAAAAAATACCGGTAGTGTGCTTCCAAGGCTTCTCCTTCTAAAACATCAACAAATAGCTTATCCCCTCGGTCTCTCGACTCCTGAAAATGGATGAATGCAGGTTCTTCAGTGAGTGGAATTTTAAATCCTTCCAGCAGAAAGTTTTCCGAACCACCACCCATGTAAGAGGTAAAAACTGAATCGCCCTGCTCCCAAATATTAAACCCACAACTCCAGGGTGGTACACCCAAGCTTTGTATCTGTTGAAATAATAAAGTCGCCGCACTAGTTAATTCACTACTATGCTGCATGCCCATAGTCCTGCTTCTCACTCGTTCCAAGGCTGCTTCAATTTGTGCTTCTCGGGCTTGTGCTTCGGCTTTTTTGAGGTCTAGAAAGCGTGTATAAGCTCTTTCGAATTCAATGGCGAAACGGTTGAGGATGGTTTTTTCCTTTTCGCTGAGGGGTCTCCTGATATCAATACCGAAACAGCCATATTTCATAAATGCTTCCGTATAATAAATTCCATCCGGAAAATATTGGGGTTTCAATTTTTCAGCGCCTTCAGCAATTCTTCCCAGGAAACAAAGAAATTTTGTATCTCTGAAGGTGGAATAAAGTGTTCATGAACAGATACGCCACTTTTCCAGTCGGCCATACAAGCCAGGGTAGTGGGCTCATTTAAATCCATAGGATAAGCAATCGACTTGCTTTGAATTTCGGTTTCCCGTTTTTTTCAGTTTGCCAGGTAGCCCAAAACAAATGTTCATCTTTTTCTTCATCGGGTAACCAGACGAAAGAGAATTCTGAATCAATACCCAGACCGAGTAATTGCTCATGAAAAACTTTTGAAATTTCATTTAGTTCATGAGAGTGTTGCATCAGCATACTTTGTGTACGTGTCCTTTCAAGCGCGGTTTCTATCCGGGCTTCCCTGGCTTGTTCTTGGGCTTTTTTAATATCCGCATATCTTTGATAAGAGAGGCCAAATACGTTTCTGAATGCGTTCCAGAATTTTAATGTCCGATGTTTGGGTATAGGCTCACATCGCAGCAGATGCCCTCAAAACCAGCCATGTCCCGTAATAGGACTATAATTGACCGCTGAAGCCCGGTTGAAGTTTTGGATCGGGTATGATAACCGATTTCTTCACATATTTTTTCCAATCCTTTATTCATTTTTATGGTTCTCGACTTTGGCGAAGCATTATTCGCTTTTCCCCCGCTGTTTGGCCCAATTCAGTATGATCGGATTATCCCGATTTGAAATTTTCTATAAAATTTCCCGTTACCCCATCATCGGAACAATAATAGCCGCGTATCGAAATATCTTTCATCTTCTGCATTGAGATGATCTCTGCATTTCCGAGCTTCCAATGACCCAGTGATTCTAATCGTTACAGATAATTTCACGCTACTTCGGCAGATCTTCCGGGGTTGCATACCCATGGCTATAGCTCTTACTCGTTCTAAAGCTCTTCCATTTCCAGTTCACGGTTTTTCAACACCAGATCTCCTGTCCTTTCTGCCACTTCCTTTTCCAGTATCTCTGCTCTTTCTTTCCAGGATTGAATTCCCCAGGTATCTTTTTCACTCTCTACTTGTTCGGGTTTTGAAGAGTGCCAATGCACTAATTTCCATTTATTTTCAATGTATTCTAACACCATTGTAAATTCGTATATACATGTCAAGCGGCTCGGCTCCGGTTACTTATATATGGATAACTACATCGTTGCGAATACATGCTGTATTTTCATCTTGGGAAATATGAATATCCAGTGTATCGAACTTCCAGTCTATTTCCATCTCCTTCACTTGTTCTCTTTGTCTTTTATTAAATCCTGTCAATTCTGGTATACCGAATACTTTTTCATCCATAGCAGTGCCAAATCCTACAACATCCTTTGAGACCATATCGACCAAGATGCGTAATTTGCTTCTCCCAAAGCCCATTTCCATGAATGTCTGAAAGGTGTCGTCCAATAGCTGTCTTTTTTTACTTTCCATTTTTGTTCAGATTGAATTGGCAAATGAATATTGAAAACTGTTCCTGCTTCTCTGTTGGAGCCACTTTGACCGACTGTTGTCTCCACCTTTAATTCTCCACCATGTGCCTTGATGATGTCGTGGGTAATCGAGAGGCCAAGGCCTGTTCCTTCTGTTCCTTTTTTTGTCGTAAAAAAAGGCTGGAGAATTTTGTCTCTTATTTCTATCGGGAATTCCGGGGCCATTGTCTTTAATCGAGAGAATCACTTTGCTTTTTTGTCTTTTAGTTCGGACAGTTAAATGAGGTAAGAAATCGGCTTCTTTTTTCGCATTGAGCTTGTCTCTCATGGCATCGAAAGCATTGTTACAAAGGTTTAGAATCACCCTCGAAAAATCTTCACTGATCAGATTTACTTCTCCTACTTCCGGATCCAAGATCCAGATCTATTTTTACATTGATCGGTGCCTTTCCTGCCCTCATTCCGTGGTATGATAAATTTACAAATTCTTTTACCAAAGCGTTAAAATCATAAGCTTCGCGTTTGCTTCCAGAGGCACGACTGTGTTGCAACATGGAAGTAACGATTCCATCTGCCCTGGTGCCGTGCTCATGTACTTTTGCGAGATTGTTTTTGACATCTTCCAGGATCGCAGTGATCTCTTCTTTTATCTCAGAATCGTCTAAACTTTCCAATTCTATAAAAACGTCGTCGATCAATTCTCTGCTCAGGTCAGAGAAATTATTGACAAAGTTCAAGGGGTTTTTGATCTCGTGGGCAATTCCTGCGGTGAGCTGTCCCAGACTAGCCAATTTCTCCTGTTGAATGAGCTGTTCCTGGGCAGATTCAAGGTCTTTCAGTGCCTTTTCTGCGCTTCCTTTAGCTAGTTCCAGATTGGTAAAATCTTCATACCTGGCATAGGCCACAGAGAAGGCCTTTGCCGTTTGTTTGACTAAGTCGAGTTGTTCTTCATTCAGTTTTTCGGTGCTTCCCACATAGAACATTCCTTGTTTAAATGGAACCATATGGAGTACCAAATGTTCCGGAGCTTCTTTACCCGACATATATTTTTCGCGGTCTTTTACCAGACCTTGTTCTACCAAGGAGTTCGAAAAACTGATAAAAGCATCTTTATCCCATGTGGTGAGGTAAACTTCTTGTTTTTTCCAGTTTTCTACAGATGCTTGGATGAGCGGCGTCGCATGGAAATCCGATTCCCAAACCGCCAAGGATTCTCCTTGAGGATTTGACAAGTAGGTATGCACTCTTTTCTTTTTTTCGTGAATGATCAATACCCCGCAGCGGATAAAGGGGATGCCGAGCGTATTCAATTCACGCCAAAGTAAAGGGATGATCCTATCGAGATCCAGCGTAGAACGCATAGAAGCTATTTCTGCCCTAAGTCGGTCTAGTGAAGCGGCTTTTAAAGCTTCCTTGGCCTGGGCCTCAGCTTGTTGCAAATCGCGGAAACGGGTATAGACCAATGAGAAGACTTTGGTCGCTCTTTCGAGTAACATCCAACTTTCATCCGAGATCTCCCCAGGAGAGGCAGCTCCCAGAAATCCGTTTGAGAATTTATTGAGGTGATAGGTTCGTTCCGGAATGTGCTCGCCGTAAAAACCTGTTAAAATATGGGAGTGTTCGCTGCAATAATCAATCCATTCTTTTCTGTGATCCCCCTTCATAGGAATGGAGGTTTGGATCATGTCTGACCGGTAAAATGACAGCATCTGCTTGCCCACCCATGTATCTTGTAATCGAAGGGTCATATGGTCTGTTACTAATTTAGGATTGGTGTCCTGATCCACTTTGATGGCGTACCAGCAATCTGTATTGCCCGATTTTTCATCCAGCACATAAATCGAACTCGTTTCTAATTCTTCTACTCCAAGAGCACCCATTTCAGTTCTCAATACGAGCGCAACATCTACAAGTTCTTCACTGTGTTGCATGGCCATTGTTCTGCTTCTCACCCTTTCTAGGGCGGCCTCTATTTGTGCTTCGCGAGCTTGCGATTCTGCCTTTTGTAGGTCGTTGAAACGGCGATAAGTCAAACTCAGTACTGAACTAAATCGGCGAAAAAGTTCTAATTCATGAATTGGCAATTCTTGTTCTGTTACCACGTAGAAAGAGCCTTCGGGAAACATGGGGAAATAGAAATGCAATTCATCCTCTCCTTTATTTTGTGGAATAGCTACCTGATTTGTGATATATTGGTAGTATTTTCCAATCTCTTCAGATCGCAAAGTATACCTATGTTCCTTTTGCTCAAGCCAATGGGCATAAGTACTATCCAAAAGAGGATGGCCTTGCATATCTATTGTTCCCTTGACTGTAAAAGCTTCTCCTTCAGCAGTTCTGCTGGCGGTAGACATTTCAGCAATTTTATTCTCCTTATTGAGCAATCCTGCTCCACATCTTATAATTGTTGTATCGAAAAGGACATCGAGTTGTTCAAAATACACTTTGATTGTTGAACCTAGGTCATCTGTATGATGCATTGCCATTGCCTGCGCTCTAACTTTTTCCAATGCCATTTCAATCTTCGCTTCTTTAGTCTGGGCTTCAGCTTTTTGCAAATCCAGAAAGCGTGTATAAGATTGCTCAAACACCTTGGCAAATCGTTTAAAAACAGTTTGGGCCTCAGGTACGTGTTTAAAAGTAATAAACAATAAGTATCCATACTTCATAAAAACGGCATGATCTATTTGCGAAGAGGGGAAAGAAACCCCCTCTGTCTTGGCTTTTAGCAAGCTCTCCCCCACAATCGGTAAAGTGCATAAATAATCGTAATGCGCAGCACATTTTTCTTCATCTATTTCTTCAATGAGCAGGGTTTCTCCATCTTGTCCGGCATTGTAATACTTAAGAAAAATACCTTCGCGGGGTGTCTTGTACTTAGGCATTGAGCCTGTGATAGAACTAAACCATTCAGTCGATTCATTATCTCCGTAAATATTAAAAGCACAGCCCCAGGTATCTATACCCAGACTTTTTACTTGTTTGACCAATTCGTATGAAACGTCTGCCAATTCCTCTGAATGATGCATGGCTAAAGATCTGGAACGGACTTTTTCGAGAGCTGCTTCGATCTGCGCTTCCCTTGCCTGGGCTTCGGCTTTTTGGAGGTCGAGAAAACGGGTGTATGTTTGGTCGAATACACTCGCAAATCTTTTTAATACCTTATTTCCTTCTTCTGAAATCTGGTTTTCCGTAAAGGCAAAAATGATACCTGAAGAAAAAAAGTAGCTGTTGTGAAATTCTTTTTCAGGCACTGTTTCCAGATTAGCGTTAAAGGGATAATCCGGTTCGTTGTTGAGGGCCTCATAATAAACCCGAACATCTTCTTTGGTATAAGTGTATTTGTATCCCTCCTGACCACTTTCCCAGGCTTTTTTTAGCCCAACCAACATAGGATGAATAGTCATATCGAGCAAACCTACTCGTAAAGTCACTTTGCTATTTGCCTCGGCATTAGCCGACCAGGTTTCCATTTTTTCATTTCCTTCCAGTATCCCTATGCCACATCGAATAGATTTGTCGAGCCCTAATTTCATAACCTCATCAAATAGCGTAATGACGGTGCCTTTCACATCCTCGCTATTGTGCATAGCCATTGTCTTGGAACGTACTCTTTCTAAAGCAGCTTCGATCATTGCTTCTCTCACTTGTGCTTCGGCTTTTTGCAGGTCGAGGAAACGAGTGTAAGCTTGTTCGAAAACCTTCGCGAAACGTTTGAGAATATCCTTATCCTTATAAGGCTCTGTGGTGATTACTAATAAATAGCCATGCGAGAAGTAAGCAGCATTCCATTCCTGCCAATCGGGGAAAAGCAATCCGGCATCCAGAATATCCTGAAAAAATGGTCTTACCTCAGGCAATCCCAACATATATTCATAGTGCTGTTTTAAGGATTGACCCCCTTTGGCAACAGAAAGGAAATCTGATTTCTGTTCCCAAGCTCTGTACATTTTTTGATGTGCAGGATCCTGGGTGTGCGGGATTAAAACAGGGGGTAAGACTCCATTCTCATTGGCAAACCAAAACTCATCATTCTTAGAATTCTTCTCACAAAAACCAAATCCTGTACCCCATAAATTCCCGCCAAGATTTCGCAGTTGTTCAAAAAGCACGGAGGCTGTTTCTGAAAGTTCCTCGCTTTTGTGCATGGCCATAGTTCTCGACCGGACGCGCTCCAAAGCCAGTTCAATTTCAGCTTCCCGTGATTGTGCTTCTGCTTTTTGGAGATCGAGGAATCGGGTATAGGTTTGTTGAAAAACAGAAGCGAAACGCTTAAGAATATCATTTTCTTCTTCAGCGTAAGGCGTTCCAGTGAAATTTTCAATATAAAGGCCAATATCCTTTTGTATGGCTGTTGATATGGCGAGTCCGGGACATTTAAAATAGAAATCGCGGACCTTATCTGTAAGGCCTTCAATGTGAGGTAGCAACACTTGATAAAAGTTGTTCTTTTCCTCAAAATCGAGTTGTGTGGTGAAGAAATCTTTGCCTTGCTCTTTCGCTTCCGTGAATTGTAAGTCCCAGACCAAGTCGAGATAAGGAACAGTTATCTTTGCGGGAATGTCTTGCGTTTCGGCAATCCAAAAATGCCAATCCTTTTTTGGTTCGTAATCAACGACTATCCCTGCGTGTTCTGCATTGATGTTTAAGAGGGCTAATTGGTCGAAGATCACTTTTACCACTTCCTTGAGTTCCTCGCTTTGATGCATTCCCATCGACCTGGATCGCACGCGTTCTAAAGACGCTTCAATTTGCGCTTCTCTAAATTGTCTCTCAGCAGATTTCAAATCTTCAAATCGTTTATAGGCGAGGTCGAACACACCCGCAAATCGAACTAAGGTCTTTAGATCGTCTTCAGGCACCTGCGTTTGTTTACCGGGGAGACTGAAACCAATTTCGCCATGCGTAGTTCTCGCCATCACAAAGGTAAGTCCACCGATATGACGCACATCGTCCAAAGTTGGTGCCTGTGGGTCTACCTGCTCAAAATCTCCCAGGGTGATCATCTTATCTACATAATTCACCGCTTCATTCACACCCATTGCCAGAATATGTGTGCTGTCTTTTCCTTTTTCCCAGTCGGCCACTTGCTTTATATCTCCATGAATATGTCTCGGTAAAGTCATGACCATTCCAATGCGGGTTCCATCACCTGAGGTCATTGCTTTTTCATAGGTTTCCGGAAGCCAGCGCATATGCCAGAAATAATGTGCCTCATGGCCGAGGGAAACAAATTCCGTACGCATGGTCACCACAATATCCAACAAATCTGTGGAATCTTTCATGGCCGTGACCTGGGCTCGAATTCTCTCCAGAGCTGTTTCGATCTGTAACTCTCTGTTTTTTTGCTCCAACTCTACCGTTCTTCGTTTGATGGCTTCTTTTAATTCCTGATTTTCTTTGGTGATCTTTTGAGTGCCTAAGGTTTCTCCTTCATCGGCTTTTGCGTCGGGTGCAGAAAAATGCTGGTAGATAAAGCGCCAGCCAATTTCTTTCTTTTTCAGCAGGGAGGTAAACCTGAAACGGGAATAAAAAACCCAATTACCTTCGCTCAGCACATAGGCATCCGCGACATCGGTGATCATCACAAGGTCATTATTTAATATATCGATGTTTCTGACCGTATTCCGCAACTCAGCTTTACCGGCCAATTGATCTGCAGTAGCTTTAAAAAAGGCGGTTGTATCTTTTCGGCTTAGAAACTCTTCATTATTTGTCGATCCAACAAAGTGAAAATCGTCATCCAAATAATGGTCATAGGTATTTATGTCACCGTTTAAATAGCTGTGCCACCATGTTTCATAGCTATGAATTAACGCTTCTTGCTCCTTTTTGCTCAATTTCATGATCGGTTTTGGTTCGGTTGATTTTACCTAACAATCAATGCATAGTTTGGTTTAACTGTTTCATTCATTGGAAGTTTGGTAAAAGATAAGAAAAATCGAAAAAGAAAATTTAGTCTTTGGTTTATTTTTACGCTTTTGGCGGTAATTAGTAGCCTACTTTTGTTCCAGTTGATCAATTTTTTTATTTAGGTTATAGCTTCGTCATAGTTTCTACTTAGTTACGTCGTACTTGCGTCTAAAGATCTCTAAAGGGTATAGAGACGACATCACCTGAAAAATACTATACCATGAACGAAATAGCATTAAAAAATCACAAATAACTCAACCACCATTTTTGTTTGTTGGATGCTTTGTATACCATGTATTTTTTACAAACCGGATAAAGCATGAGAATTACTGCCATCCAAACCAGGTAAACCACCCAAAGCGGATAGCCATAATCCAATAGTTTTGCATTTATAAATCCATCAGCGGTCAAGATCATGTCTTTCCAATTTCCTCCAAAAAGAGCCAATCCGAGCAGCGCTAAAGCATGTATGACCAAGACATGTAAAAAGTAAAAAAGGAGAGGCACCCTGCCGAATACCAAAAAGAAATTTGTCAGTTTAGTTTGCCTATCCTCTAATAAATACAGCAAAATAAATGTTGGCCCTGTTGTAATCAATAAATAGGCCAGGGATGGCGGATATTTGGTGACATTAAAAAAGGAAAGGAGGGTATAAACTGTATTTTTTTGTGTAGACCACGGAACCAGGTCTCCATAAACATTGATTCCTCGTAGGATAAAAAATAAGGCAATAGTCACACTGCCGAGAGCCAGCAACCACTTCTTTCTCAATGTTTGTTCAAAATCTTTTTGATAGAGCCTTCCAAAACAATAGCCAAATGTCATTAGTCCTATCCAAGGAATAATGGGATAACCAATAGCGATCATTTTATTAGGTCCTAAAACCATCCTTTGTCTTTGGTGCAATATATACCAGAAGGCGGATGTGAAACTGTTTCCTTCCATGACAATACTGTCCAAAAGGTTATGCCCTGCCACAAGAATAAAAGCTATTAACATCATTGTTTTATAAGGCAAATAGATAAGAAAAGACAAGAATACCATACTCAATCCTATGGCCCAGATCACTTGAAAAATTAGTATGCTATAACCAAGATCAAAGGTCCAGATCAAGTTATTGACAACTATTTCTAAAAAAATCAGCCATATACCGCGGGTAAATAAAAACTTTGCCAATTCGGGTTTAGATTTTTTACTGCCGTATAAATAGGCTGAGGTTCCCGCTAAGAAAACAAAAATTGGCGCGCAAAAGTGAGTCATAAACCGAGTAAAGAACAAAATCGGTGTCGTTGTTTCTAAATCTGTAGGGTCATTGAAAAAGGAGCCAAAATAAAAGTATGCTCTTACATGATCCAGTGCCATAATCACCATGACCAGGCCTCGTAAAATATCTAAAGATTCAATTCTGCTACTTTTTACAGTTGTCATGATCTAAGGATTAGGTTCAATGTTTATTTTTTAAGATGCTGTTGTTTTTCTAAAATACCCACGCTTAGCAAATGGGTTTTGGTATTTACTTTTGAGATAAAAAATAACATGATTAATGCCGCAACGGCATATACAGCAATCACAAATTCCCAAGTGCTAAAAAATTGTTTGATTTCACCGAGAAAACCAGCACCTGTTGCCCTGCCTAAATTGCTGATGGCCATATAGAGTGTGAATTGAGTTGCAGAGATGTGCATCCAGCACAGTAGGATGGCAGTGGCAAAAAAGGCTATGGTGATAAGGGTGTCGAGTACGAAATAACCGACAAAAAAGGAAATTGTAAAAGTTTCAATATTCCAGTAGCTTTTCATGAATGTCATCATTGCAATAAGTTCCTAAAAACAAAACATATAAAAGGTAAGTATGCGGATTTTGCAAAAAAATCGTTAAAAGCCTCCGCCACAAATATGCCCTTCTATTTAATCATAAAGGGTTGCATTTTTTGATAGGTCAAGGATCGCCAAATCCATTCTGCTGGACCGTAATAAAAATATTTTAACCAAATCGGACTATAAATTAATTGAAAGATCCAGATTCCAAAAACGATATAATACAATTCATATCGCTGAAGTTCTCCGTATAAGGCAAAACCGTCTCCATAAAAAATGATGGATGTAATAATGCTGTGCATCAAATAATTGGTTAGTGCGAGTTTGCCCACTGCGGCCAAAGATTTTTGAAGAAAGCCAAGAATTCCTGATTTGATAAAAAGCATAAACAAACCTACATGGCCGAGGGTAGTAAACAAGCGCCCGATTTGATAGGTCTGATTCGCCTTTGCCATGGCTAGTTTATCGAAATTATTATTGAGAATGAGTTTAGTTTCCATGTAATTAATCGACAGACCAACGGCATAGCCAATGATCAGGAGTAGTAAATAGAAACTGTTCTTGCGTTCCCCATGAAAAATGCGGAGTTTAAAAAAGGCCATGCCGATGAGCATAAAGCTCAGAATATCCCAGGGCCATAAACGATAGGGCAACCAAGTTTGCATAAATTGATTTCCTTTTACCTTTTCCATGAAAACAGACCAATAACTTTGGTGCATTTTTTGTGTTTCCTCTTCAACTTCTTCAGGTGTTTTTTTAGTTTTCAATGTTTCCCAGGCTTTTAAATCGGCCTCTTGTTCTTTCGTGAGTTCCAGCCCTTGGTCTTTAAGCGGTTGAATTTCCAGCCCCACTTTTTGAATTTCCAGATCATTGCGGTAATCGCGAATATCCCAAAGAACCCCAATAAGGATCAATAGGCCACCGACCAGGAATAGCGTTTTTACTTTTGCATTTCTAAACGGGAATAACATCAAACCAAATATGGCATAGGGGTAAAGTATATCTCCGTGCCATAGCAGTATATAAACATTTATAATTCCGAAAAGCAATAGCCAGAGAATTCTTCTGTAATAAATATCGGCGGTAGAAATGCCGGCGCCATTCTTTTCTAATCTGCTCGTGAGTAAAATTGCACCTGCCCCGAAGAGGAAGGTAAACAAGCCTCTCATGGTTCCTTCGAAAAGCATGTTATTGACGATCCAGACTTGTAAGTTTAGTCCTGTGGCACCACCTCCGGAAATGGTTGGATCTGAATAAGAGAACGGAAGGCCCATTCCGTTGATGTTCATTAACAATATACCCAATAAGGCGATTCCTCGAATGACATCGAGAGAATTGATCCGGGAACTCGATTTAATGGGCTGAAAAGTGATTTGTTTGGTTTCAGACATTGTTGGTATTCATGAAGTTGGTATAAAACAGTTGAAAAAGAAAAGAGAGGTCTGTGATAAGACCTCTCTGTATATTATTCTTTTGTATCATCGTTATAGATATCACGGATACAGACATATTTACCGTCTCGTCTTTCCCAGATGGCCATGTATTTCCCTGTACTCACAATTTTGCCAGATGCATCCTTCGTGGTTGAAGTACCGATTTCCGTGGCTATATCTTCGTCACCAAACACTTCTAGTGTCGTGTACACTACTGTATTTCCAGCAACTTTATTGGCCATGTTATTCTCAATTTCTTTTGTCAGCGCTTCTTTTCCCACCGCACTTGGAGCGTTGTTGCTCATGCTAACCGCATCGTCTGCGTAAAAGGATAGCAGTGTGTTGACATCACGTGCATTATCAGCTTCTGCCCAAGCCGTTTCAATGGCCTGAATTTCGGCTTTTATTTTTCCTAAATCCGGTTTTACAATTTCTTGTACAACTTCCGCCACAGTTTCTACAGGTGTTTCTTTAGCAGGGGCACCACATCCTACAATAAGTGCACAAAGGCCAAGACAAAGTATAGCTTGTCTTAACGAAATTACTGTTTTCATAATTAGTATTTTTTTTAAAAGGCCTACTCTGGTCGGTTTTCGGCAACCCCGTTATTTATACATAGCATGCTTTTTTCAAACCGATCCCTATTATATATGCATCCGATTTAGACTTTTTTTTATTTCTGTTCAGGGCAAGGAACCAAATCGAGCTATTAGTCAAGAAACATGGAAAATAAGAGAAAGCAGCCATTATTTTAGTCAAAATCCCCCGATTTTTTTTTCATAATGGCTACTGCTTTATGATGAATTTCTAGAAAAACCAATGTATTCTACTCTTTTATCAGAAGAAAAAAAGTATATTCTTTTTTACCTGAAGCTCATCTCTTCGTCTAACTTGAAGACATAAGACCACATAGAATCAACTGAAGATCTAAAGTTTGCTCTAACAGATTCAGCTTTTGCTTTACTAGTGGCTTTTTCTAAGACTTCCCATACACCATCCCTCTCTACATCTATTGCGGCATAATCTTTAAAGGGGGTAGAAACGAAGTAGTGCGGCATATCAGGGGCACCTCCCATTACGTCATACCAAGCTCCTCTGGTATTTCCTTCTATTTTTGTCATAGCGGAAGAGGTTTCTTTGATCACTTCGTTGAAGACAGTACCGTTATTGACTTTAAAATAAGTCACCCAAACTACCGTTGTTGTCGGGTCCCAGGTCGTACTAAGCTCGGGCATTGTTTCCGCAATATTGTAACTAATACCCTCCATATGTGGAGCTATAGATTCTTTTACTACGTTGTTGCATTTGTCTGAGGCTTCATCTTTTTTATCCATATCGGCCCATTTGCCCAACCATCCGGTGATTACATATACATTTCCTTCTCCTTGTACTCTGCGCCATACATTGTATTTTTCAGTTCCCTTATTATCCATATAGCATTTTTTCCATTGTTTTACTCCTTGTGTAAACTCATCATTGTGACCAAATTTTACGGTGATTTGAGTCATGTTAAGCAATCTAGAATCATCATTTTGTGCTACCAACAGATAAGGTAATACAAAGACAATAAATAGTAATTTTTTCATTTTGTTTGGTTTTTAGGATTAATATGTAACCAAAGTTACAGCAAGCAGTTATTTTAATGTAGGACTATTCTTGCATTTAATTGGATTATTCTCCCATGATGAGAAAAAGGAGTTACATTTTTAAAAAAACAGCCAAAATTTCTAGCTAAAATCTTTTTTATAGGCAGTTGGGGTACAGCCAAATTGGTTCTTAAATGCCCGGGAAAAATAAGCCTGGTCATTAAAACCTGTTTTATAGCAGATATCAATAAGGCTATCTTTGTTCTGTTTGATAAGTTCAACGGCTTTTTGAAGACGCATATTGCGAATAAATTGTCCGGGTGCCTGATCGATCAAGGCATTTAATTTTCTGTGTAATTGCGATGTGCTGAGGTTCATTTTTTCAGACAGTTGTTCCACTCCAAAACCTGGGTCTTCTAAATGCTTAAGCACGATTTTTTGCATGTTCATCAGAAAATCCTGATCTAAGGTTCTTGCCGATATTTCGGTAGGATCGATCACTAGTTCATTTCTGTATTTCTCCCGCATTTGTTCGTGCTGCCTGATGAGGTTTGCCATCCAAATTTTTAGTTCTTTTATGCTAAATGGTTTGGTTATATAGGCATCCACACCTGTCTCCAGACCAGCCATTTTATCTTCCTGCGTTGCCTTTCCGGTGAGCATAACAATGGGGATATGACTGGTTTTTTCATTATTTTTTAGATATTTCACCAGGCTGTATCCATCCATTTCAGGCATCATCACATCTGTAATGATCAAATCGGGGATAGATCTTTGCGCTTCTTCAATTCCTTGTTTACCATTGACTGCTTCAATGATTTCGTAGGTTTCTGTTAATTGTTCAACTATAAATTTTCGGATGTCTTCGTTATCTTCGATCACGAGGATGATCTTTTGTATCCTGTCAGTCAGAATAGTTTCTGTGTGGACCATGTTCTCCCAAGAACCTGGATGGTCTTGCTTTACGATATCGTGAGATCTAACAGATACATTTTTAGTGTCTGGTTTACCTATGGGTAAGTCTATGGTAAACAGGGTTCCTTTTTTAAAAGGGTCGCTCTGTACTTCAATTGTTCCTCCATGAAGTTCTACGAGTTCTTTGGCCAAGGCTAAACCAATCCCCGTTCCTTCATACCTTTTAGTTTCCGAATTATCTGCCTGGTAAAAACGATCAAATATATGAGGAAGGTCTTTTTCTGATATTCCAATACCGGAGTCGATCAACAGGATTGTTAAACTGTCGTTATCATTCCGTTTTAATCTCAATTCAATGGTGCCATTCTCTTCTGTAAATTTAATGGCGTTTGAGACCAGGTTGGTCATGACCTTACTCATTTTTTCGAGATCAAAAACAACCTGAATATCATTTTCAGCTGATCTGAAAATTAGATCAATGTCTTTTTTTTCTGCGATCGATTCAAATGAAAAGAATAGATTTTTTAAATAAAGGACTATATTTTCTTGCTCTTTGTACAATTTCATTTTGCCTGCCTCCAATTTGGCCAGATCCATGATCTGGTTGATCAGCTGCATGATCCTTTTCGCATTTTGGGATATTCTCTGAACCTTATATACATTTTCAGTGGACTGAAGTTCTTCGAGTAAATTTTCAGTTTGACCTGCAATTAGTGTTAGCGGAGTTCTAAATTCATGTGAAATATTCGTAAAAAACTGTGACTTTAAATGATCTAATTCCCGCAGGCTATCTGATTCTATGCGTTCCAATTCCAATTGATTCTTGATGACCATTCTTTTCATCTCCCTTTTCCTGATAAAATACAAAAGGGTGACTAAAAGAATTCCGTACAGCGCATATGCCCACCATGTAGCTGACCAATGGGGTAAAATTTTAATTGGAATAGAGATTCCGGCTTCATTCCATACGCCATCATTATTACTTCCTTTTACATGAAATTTGTAGTTTCCAGGAGGTAAATTCGTAAAAGTGGCCGTATTTTGGTTGTTGATATAGATCCAATCTTCATGCAGTTTTTCTAATTTATAGGCAAACTGATTTTTAGTGGGAGAAGAAAAATCCAGTGCAGAGAACTCGAAAGTGATGATATCAGCTTTATCACTGAAGGTGAGCGAATTTTTATCGAATAGTGAAATTTCGGCAAAAGAATTCTGTTCATTATCGGAATTCTCGCTGTATATTTTCAAGCCAGTAAACGCGATGGGTGGAATGTAGGTATTATTCTTGATCTGCTCGGGATCAAAGTAATTGAGGCCATTGATACCCCCAAAAAAAAGCTCCCCCTTTTCGCTTCTAAAATAGGCCCCTGTATTAAATTCGTTGCTTTGCAAGCCGTCTTGCACATCGAAGTTTCTGAATCTTTTTTCTTTGACATCAAACTTGGAAAGTCCTTTATTCGTGCTTATCCAAAGATGATTAGGGAAGTCGGGAAGAATACCGTAAATCACATTGTTGGGTAAACCATTTTTTTCGGTAAAATGGGTAAAGGTTTCTTCATGCTTGTCAAATAAATCCAATCCGCCGGAAGTACCAACCCAGAGATATTTTTCCGGATTTATGGGATCCTGACACAAGCTTTTGATGTGATTGTTAATTAAACTCTGCTGATCTTCGGGATCATTGCTAAATTCTTCAAAAGTCTCCTTTTTTTTATCGAACAAGAACAATCCATTTTTACTTCCCAACCACATTTTACCATTGCCTTCATCGAGTAAAACAGGCCTCACATACACGTTGAATTCGGGCCCCTCGACATACCGATAATGTGTAAAAACCCCCTTTTCACGATCGATCATTTTACTCATGAAATTTTCCGTGACGATCCATAAATTCTCGTCAAAGTCCTCATAAATAAGATAGACATCTTTTTGAGGAACCCCATTCGGATCATCCGGGCGGTATCTGAAATTTTTTGATCTTCCCGTTTCCGGATGATACTTAAATACCCCTGCGGTGCTGGAGAACCAAAGATTTCCATCCTTACTTTTGATCATAGACCAGGCAGCCGTATTTCCAAACTTATAAGGTTGATCCGAATCATCTTCAAAACTTTTGAGTTCATTCCTTTCTCTGTCCCATCTGTACAACACCTCTCCGCTTATCCAGACATATCGGTCGTTTTCTTCTAATATTGAAGAAATAGAAAAGGAAGAAACCCTGGAATTATTACGATCTTTATTTTTCAGTAATAAGAACTGGTGTGCCTTGGGGTCGTAATAATCAATCCCCATACCCGTAGTACCGACCCAGACAATATTAGATCGATCCAGAAATAAACTTGAAATACTATTGAAACTGAGCGATTCGTCTTGAAAGGGATCGTTCTTATAGGAGGTATATTTCTCGGTGACCTGGTTAAAACGCATTAATTCTGCCGAGGTCGCCAACCATAGATCGTGATCTTTATCTTCTATAATATCCGTAATTTCTCCCCATCCATACCTGAAAACGCTTAAATGATGTGGAAATACCCTGAATTCGAAATTAGAGGTATCAAATTTTATCAACCCGGTTAAACTTCCCAGCCACAAATAACCTTCCTGGTTGCCGTAAATATCTGTTATGGCCTCGTCTGCGTTACTGTCCGGTGCTTCCGGAAGTTTTGTCTTCAGATAAAACGATTTGATCTCATTCGTTTTTATATTCAGACGGTTTAAACCCGCGTTCGTGGCGATCCATAAAAATCCGTTTTGATCCGGATACAGGTCGCGTATCGTATTATTGCTCAGGGGATATTTTCCATCAGTTGTTTGATGAATTTGTTCAACAGCGTATGGCTCTGATTTTTTTTCTGTGGTCGTAATTTTGAACAAACCATTGTTCCGGGTACCCACCCATATATTTCCTTCAGGGTCTTCACTGATCACTTTGATTTCAAAATTGTTAATCCCCGATCCGTCAGAAAGAGGTAGTTCGATCCTCAAAAAAGAATTGGTCCTTTTATTGAACTTATTTAATTCGCCGTTTTCTGTACCGACCCATAATACCCCTTGGCTATCGCAAAAAAGAGATTTGATGTAATTGGCATCTAACGAATTAGGGTCGTTGGGATCGTGCTCATATACGGTAAACTTATAGCCATCGTATTTATTCAGGCCGTCTTTCGTTCCAAACCACATAAATCCTTCATGGTCTTGTGTGATGGCAAAAACAGCATTTTGTGATAAACCATCATTGATACTGAGGTGTTTAAAATGAACTCCCTGAGCGAAGATAAAGGTAGAAATCAGGCATACATAAACCCACAAACTGCTCTGTAGCCCTATCAGGAAAGATTGGATTTGTGGTCTCCGACCCGGTTTTATGGTATATATGTCGATCTGATCTATGCGCATTGGTAAAAAATAATAAAACCAATTGTTTTAAGATGGAAGAGTTCCAGAAGAGAGAAACAGATAGAAGAATCGAATGGAAATACGGGGGTCATAGTTAGGTTCTTAGCTGGATGAAGATTGGCCGTTCATAAGCCCGGCTAATAAATTACAAATCAGCTAAATGTACAATTTTTTTGATTCGATTAAAAAGTAAATTGAAAATGAATTCAGGTTCCAGCTTATTTTAGTGCACCTTTTTGGAGCTTCCTATCTTTGGCATATTTATTGAAATCTAATTTTATTAATTAAAAACCTTAAATTTGTACGACAAACCAGTAACCATGATCACAGATTTTAGCAAGGCAAAAGAGACCGTTTACACCAAAGGTTTTTTGGATATTGAAACGCCGAAAGACATAGATTATGTAGAAGAAATCAAACGTTTAAAAAAGGAAAAGAACGCTGTGATTTTGGCGCATTACTACCAGGAGCCCGCCATTCAGGATATTGCTGATTTTGTAGGGGATAGTTTACAGTTATCCTACAAGGCCGCAGAGGTAGATGCGGATCTGATCGTTTTTGCGGGCGTTCACTTTATGGCTGAGACAGCCAAAATATTGAATCCGAAGAAAAAGGTGATCTTACCCGATTTCAATGCCGGATGTTCCTTGGCCGAATCCTGCGAAGCAAAAGATCTGGCGGCTTTAAAAGCCAAACATCCCGATCATATTGTCATTACCTATGTGAATACTTCTGCAGAGGTAAAAGCCATTAGCGATATATGTTGTACTTCCTCTAATGCGAAGAAAATTGTCGATTCTGTTCCTTTGGATCAACCCATTATATTTGCACCTGATAAGAACTTAGGGGCCTGGATCCAAAAGGAAACGGGTAGAGAAATGTTGTTATGGGATGGGGCCTGTATCGTTCATGAAGCTTTCTCTATCGATAAATTATTAAATACTTACAAAGCACATCCAAGTGCCAAGATCATCGCTCATCCCGAATCGGAAGACCATATTTTAAAAACGGCTGAATATATCGGTTCGACCTCTGGTCTGATCAATTATGCAAAAAATAGTCCGGCCAAAGAATTCATTGTGGCTACAGAAGCCGGGATCCTGCATGAAATGCAGAAAGAAGTGCCGAACAAAACCCTGATTCCTGCACCTGCTCACGAAGACAATACCTGTGCGTGCAGCGAATGTCCCTATATGAAAATGAATACGATGAAGAAATTGTATTTATGTATGGAATACGAAATGCCCGAAGTCAATGTGCCGGAAGATATTCAGAAAAAAGCATTGATCCCGATACAACGAATGTTAGAAATTTCAGCCAGATAAATGAGTATTATACATTCAGACCTTTTAATCTTAGGATCGGGAGTAGCCGGATTAACTGTTGCGATCAAATCGGCTAAGGCCCTACCCGAAAAGAAGATCTTTGTAGTGACCAAGGCACACGAGAGTGAGTCGAATACAAAATACGCTCAGGGAGGTGTAGCGGCGGTTTGGGATAAACTGGATTCATTTGAAGACCATATCAAGGATACCATGGTAGCCGGAGATCATGAAAATGATCTGGAAGTGGTCAGGATGGTCATCGAAGATGCCCCTGAGGCGATGGAACAACTCATTAAATGGGGAGCTGAATTTGATGTGAACGAATCAGGTGAGATCGATCTGGGGAAAGAGGGAGGTCATTCTGCCCATCGAATTTTACACCATAAGGACATCACCGGCTTTGAGATCGAGCGAACGCTTTTACAGCAAGTCGCTTCTTTACCCAACATTACCCTATTGCCCTATCACTTTGCCATCGACCTGATCACTGAACATCATATAAAAGGAGAACAAAAGGAAAATACGGCCTGTTTTGGGGCATATGTACTCAATCAAAAGACCAATCAGATCGACACTTTTTTATCCAAGAACACCGTATTGACTACCGGTGGAGTAGGACAGGTCTATGCCGCTACCACCAACCCGGTGATCGCCACTGGTGATGGGATAGCCATGGCTTATAGAGCCAAAGTAGCTGTAAAAGATATGGAATTCGTGCAGTTTCATCCCACAGCGCTGTATCAGCCCGGAGTGAGTCCGGCCTTTTTGATCTCGGAAGCCGTGAGGGGTTTTGGGGCTTATTTGCGCAATTCCAAAGGAGAGAGATTTATGTTGGAGATCGATGAACGAGCTGAATTAGCACCGCGAGATATCGTATCCCGCGCCATTAATTCAGAACTGATCAAAAGCGGAGATCAGTTCGTGTATTTGGATTGTACACACTTGGATACCGAGAAATTCATCAATCATTTTCCCAATATCTATGAAAAATGTAAAAGCATAGGGATAGATGTGTTTGAACAATATATTCCGGTCGTTCCGGCACAGCATTATATGATGGGAGGTATCGTGATCGATATGAACGGCAAAACCTCACTTAAAAATCTGTATGCCTGTGGGGAGTGTTCCTGTTCCGGTTTACACGGCGCCAACCGTTTAGCCTCCAATTCACTTTTAGAGGCTTTGGTGTACGGGAACAGAATTGCGGCAGAGATTATTTCAAGAATGCCAAAAGAAGAAATAACCATGTTGACTATCCCTGAATGGGATGAAGAAGGAACTACAGTTCCTAAAGAAAAGGTGTTGATCTCGCATAACCGAAAAACGGTTCAGAACATCATGACAGACCTGGTGGCCATTGTTCGCTCTGATGAGCGATTGGAAAAGGCCTTGGATCATTTGCTGTATTTGTATACGGATACGGAAAAAGTGTATGCGAAATCAAAATTATCTCCTCAACTCTGCGAACTCCGAAATCTCATCGCAGTAGCCTATTTGATCGTCAAGTTTTCGCTTAAAAGAAAAGAAAATAAAGGGGCCTTTTACAGTTTGGATAATGTTTAGGATTAGATAATAGATATGAGATATGAGTATTTGAGTATTGAGATTTTAGTATTTAGATTTTTAATATTTATCCTTTATCCTTTATCCTTTATCCTTTATCCTTTATCCTTTATCCCTTATTCCTGCCTACGGCAGGCTTTTACCTTGAAATTTGAGTATTGAGTATTGAGATTTTAGATATGAGATATTGAGATTTGAGAGTGCCAACCTATAGTCTGCTGATATAAGCCCGTACGGCTTACCTATGGGTAGATAGGTTGGGTTTGCTCATTATATAAGGTTTGGCGGAATTTTTGTTTCAAAAATTGTGACAAAACTTTACAGGGAAAAAGGATAAAGTATTGAGTATTGAGATTTGAGATTTGAGATTTTTGTCTTGTACTGAAATAGGTTGACATAATTTTATTAGCTAATGAACTAACCGGTAAAGTTAGGGTTTTGAAAAAAAGAAGAAGCTGATCAGCTTGCAAATAAATCAAGAGATCACCTCAAAATTCTCAGATTTATCCATGTCTTTTACTACGTTTAGAATAATTTCTGGGGGGATGGTTACTTTTCTTTTTTTCAGATCCAGCCAGGCACCATAGACTTCTATTTCGGCGGCCAGTTCTCCATCGGGCCTAAAGATCCTGTGAAGAAATTTGAATTTTTTCCCGTTGTCTGACAAACCTTTTAAGGTCAGCTCCACTTTGATATCTTCGCCTATACTCACTTCTCGGAAGAAAGAAGTGTTTTCGGTAAACAAAATAGGACCTACGTTTTCCTTGTTGAAATCCATCAGAGAAAGACCGTGTTCTGCGAAAAAACGAACCCTCGATTCGGCTGCATAATCGTTGTATGCCGAATGGCGCATATGGTTATTGGGGTCGAAGTCGGACCAGCGCGTTTTAAAATTCACAGAGAAATGCATGGCGTAGTTATTTGCAGGCAAAGGTAATAAGACTAGGGTACTTATCATGTTTTGAAATGACTTTTTTGGGTTTGTAAGGAGGTTTTGTGAGTTAGCTTCGCTGAATCTTCGATGTGACTTCGTCGAATCTTCAATTTAACTCCGCTGAATCTTCGATGTGACTTCGCTCGAATCTTGCGATTTGACTCCGCTGAATCTTCGATGTGACTACGTCGAATCTCCGATTTGACTTCGTCGAATCTGCGATGTCCTCCTGTTAGTCGGAAATTTATCTACCCTACTTTTTATTCACTCAATATCTATTGGTTTTGGTGTTCATGATGTGCTTCGCAATTGCTTGATCAAAAAGTAGGCAAAAAATCAAGTGCTGCATAAATTTTGACGACCAAAATCATCCTCGATCCTAATTTTGAAGAACTCGCTACGCTCAGACAGCTTCAAAATTTTAAGGGATCTTGCGGTGTTTTGGTACCCGTAAAATTTATAAGGCACGGTCTTGAGATTCTTCAATTTATTTGGTTTAGCAGGCTTTAAAATTTATCCCTTCCCGCAGGGCACCACATCACCATATAACCCACCACTTTTCCATATTTTGATCCTTTTAACTTTTTACTTTTTCCCTGCTTGCCGGACACCGCCTAACCAGTTTAACACTCATCCTTCAACATTCAACATTTTCTCAAATCTCATATCTAAAATCTAAAATCTCAATACTTTATCCTTTGCCCCTTTTTCTTTATCCATTATACTTTTCTGTCAGGCTTTTTTCTTTGTCCCCTATCTTTTTTACTTGCCTTTGGCAGGGTTTCCATAACCATAAGGGCTGTAAAAAGGCATTCATTTGGGTATGAGAGGCTATGGTAATGGCATCATATTATGCGCTTTTTGTGCACTCTCAGTGCACTCTCAGCACTCTCAGTGCAATCTCCGTGCACTTTCAGTGCGCTCTCCATGCACTCTCATCTAAATGAATGATATTGAATCTATCAATTTTAAATATGTCTGATTGTCGTATTTAATGGAATTTACTGTGCGCTCAGATGAGCGAAGGGTAAATGCTGGGGGACCCATTGTTCATACCACAGAGATCACCGATGTGAGTTGGGGGTCTTTATTATTGCTCAATACAAATGCCTAAATCGGCTGGGAGATTGTTGGGAATTGTGATTTTGCTTTCCGGTTGCCGATACGCTGTACACAGGGCGACTATTGTTTCACTCACCTAAGGGAAAAGGCATGAAACGAAGGACAACCAATTTAAATCATCATCCTCAACACTTTCTTAGATCTCATACTATTTCTCAAATCTCGATCATCAAATTCTATTGATCAAGTATAAAATTTCAAAGAGCGAGTTGAGACAAGTAATGATTTGGACATCGTGCATTGCGATAAATTCTTATTTTTACACAAAACTCATGTATGAAAAATCTATTGACTATTCTTGTTATCCTTCTTTTTGTCGCTTGTAAGCATCAATCTGAATCGAAATCGGATCTGATCTCTGAAAAGGTGCCCATATCGAAATTACCCGATAGTGTACAAAATGGAATCGATAGTTTAATTGTATCAATAGGAAAAACCAATACTTGCAGGGTAATGATCAAGGCAGGGAAAATGGGTGAAATTGGCTATTACAGTGGTTATGATGGTCGGGTGGGAGCGGCAATCACTGATTTTACTTCCTTTTACGAAATCGGCAGTACCTCAAAGTTATTTACTGCCTCTGCCATACTTCAACTCATAGAGCAAGATAAATTGTCGCTGGATGATAAACTGGTCGATCTATTGCCTCACGATACTTGGTATAAAGGACTCTTGGTGGTTTCTGATACGAATTATATCGATGAGGTTCGTCTGGTGAATTTATTGAATCACACCTCGGGTTTTGCAGATTATTTTCGGGAGACAGATGAAGAAGAGATCAAATTACACGGTAAGTCTGATTTGCAATTTACCGCTGGTGACCTGGTGGCTTTGACCAAATTGAACAGCAAAAACACGCTAAAACCTAATCTGCGATTTCAATACAGCAATTTAAATTATATTTTTTTAGGGCTTATCATTGAAAAGTATGCCGGTATGGGCTATCAGGGTTACGTTCAACAACATATACTCGATCCATTGGGTATGAAAAACACTTATTTCGGATCGAAGCACAGACCTGCGGCATTGGCTAAGGGGCATTACCACCAAGTTGAAGTGGAGATGCCCTATACCATGGCGGGTTCGGCAGGGGAGATCATTTCCACTTTAGACGATATGGAAATTTTTGTAAATGCCTGGTACGATGGCGAGATTTTTGAAAAGCCAGAAACTGCAAGAACGATACAGACTATGTATTATCATGATATGGGTTTGCTGATCAAATACGGATTGGGTGTGGTTAATCTTTTAGATAAATCTTGGGGCCATGCCGGGCAAACTTTCGGGTATGCTTCTTACGCCGGACGGTTGCCGAATGGTTATAGCTTTGAAATAGCCATCGATGATGCAGGAGTAGATGTTTGGATGCCGGCTATTGGTCTGACCGGGATTTTAGGAGTACAATAGATAAGATTTGGGTTTGGCGGTTTTTGATATCCACCGCGCATGGTATATCAACCTGAGGCTAACAGGCAGCAGTTGGTCGAACATGAACTGACAATGGGTTTTGTTTTGAAGGATCTCGAAAAACCACCTCGTGACTCTGTTACTATTTGGGTTCCTTTTCCCTTTAGTGGGGCACGATTAGCAAAAAAAAGAGGGTGAAAACACCCTCTTTTATATTTAAGCCAAGGTTTCGGCTAATCGTTTCATGGCTTCTTTCAGGTTTTCCTGGGAGGCCGCATAAGAAATTCTGATACAATTGGGCGCCCCAAATGAATCTCCGGCTACGGTTGCTATATTGGCATATTCCAATAAAAACATAGAAAAATCTGAAGCATTATTTATTTTTTTGCCTTTGATGGTCTTTCCGAAGTAATGAGAGACATCAGGAAAAACATAAAAAGCACCTTTGGGTACATTGATCTTAATTCCCGGTATGGCATTCAATAATTTCAAAATAAGGTCTCTTCTCACTTTAAACTCATCTACCATGAATTTAATTTTTGATACCGGATTGTCTAAAGCAGCCATGGTAGCTCTTTGGGCAATGGTATTGGCACCGGATGTGATTTGTCCTTGAATTTTCGTACAGGCTTTCGCGATCCATTCCGGCGCACCGATATAACCAATTCTCCAACCGGTCATGGCAAATGCTTTTGCCACACCATTTACGGTAATGGTTCTGTCGTACATATTTTCAATGGCGGCAAAACTAAAGTTAGGCTCTCCGTAATTGATGTGTTCGTAGATCTCGTCTGATAGAATATAGATATTCGGATATTTTTCTAACACTTTCGCCAATGCACGGTATTCTGTTTCGGTATACACCGTTCCACTGGGGTTATTTGGAGAGTTGAAAAAGATCATTTTTGTTCTTGGCGTAATGGCCGCCTCTAACTGCTCAGGAGTAATTTTAAAATCGGCTTCAATCCCTGATGGAATTTCAATAAAATTTGCTTCAGCCAAGGTAGCGATGGCAGAATAGCTCACCCAATAGGGAGCCGGCAATAGCACATCATCACCGGGATTTAACAAGACCATGGCCACATTGGCAATCGATTGCTTGGCACCTGTAGAAACCACGATCTGGTTAGGCGTATAAGTTAAATTGTTGTCGCGCTTAAATTTTCTGCATATAGCTTCTCTTAAATCGTTGTAGCCATTTACAGGAGAATAGGAGTGAAAATCACCATTGATCGCCTCGATGGCGGCATCTTTGATAAATTGAGGCGGGTTAAAATCCGGCTCACCTAAACTTAAACTAATGATATCCTTTCCTTGCTCTTTTAATTCGCGGGCTTTTGCCGCCATGGCAAGGGTCTCAGAAACAGGTAAACTGTTTATTCTATCTGAAAGTTGATCTGACATGAAATATAAATTATGGAAATAGTATTGATTACGCGAGTTCGTGTTGGTGACCCAAATAATTCAGTTGTTTGAAATGTTGCACAAAAGCTTCAACCATCGTTCTGTACTCATTATAAGGCAAATTAAATTCCTTGGCCGTATTTCTCACGATCTCTGATATTTTCTTGTAGTGAATATGAGAAATATGCGGGAAAATATGGTGCTCTACCTGATGGTTCAAACCGCCTGTATAAAAGTTCACGAGTTTATTGTTGATCGCAAAATTAGAGGTGGTAAACAACTGGTGGATGGCCCAGGTATGTTCCATATTTCCGTTTTCATCCGGCAAAGGCATTTCTGTATTGGGCATGACGTGAGCGAGCTGGAAAATGACACTCAGGATCATTCCGGCGGTATAGTGCATAACCACAAAACCGATAGCGATCTGCCACCAGGCTAAATCAGTTAGCAACAGGGGTAATCCAATCCAGATAAAATAATAAATGATCTTAGAAACAATCAAAGTAGTCCATTGCTTTACAGGACTTGGCAATTTTCCGAAAGACAATTTTCTTCTGAGGTAATTGCGCGTCTGTTTAAAATCTGTTGTAATGGCCCAGTTTAAGCTTAACAGCCCATATAGAAAAAGCGAATAATACTTTTGAAAACGATGCACTTTTAATTGCTTCGAGTGTTCTGAAAAGCGGATGATCCTGCCGGCTTCTATGTCTTCGTCATAACCCTGGATATTGGTATAGGTATGGTGTAATACGTTGTGTTGTACCTGCCAGTTATAGACATTTCCGGCGAGGATATACATACTGCCTCCCATCAATTTATTGATCCAGTTCTTGTCTGAGAACGATTCGTGGTTGGCATCGTGCATCACATTCATCCCCACACCGGCCATCCCGATACCTGCGATCACGGCCAGGATCAATTGAAGCCAGCCCGGCATATCCACAGACAATACTAAAATAAAAGGTAAAAGATAGATGGTAAACATCAGGGCAGCTTTTGAGTAAAGCTTCCAGTTCCCTGTTTTTTTTATGCCTTGGTCTTTAAAATAGTCATTCACTCGTTTGTTAAGGGTTCTGAAAAAATTCGTTTTGTCCCTTGTCATAAATTTAATCTCCTTCATTAAATATTTATTAAATTAAAAAAAATGTAGGCTTGGTCTGCAAAGTTAGCTGTTTTTTTATAGTTTATTTAAAAATTTATCACAAAATACAATATGAATTAAGTTGTATTTTTGTGGGATAATTTTGGCCGATGGAAGCAATAAGCAAGTACTTTACCGATCTCAGCGAGCAGCAAGTGATGCAATTCAATAAACTGAAAGCTTTGTACGAGGAATGGAACCAAAAGATCAACGTGATCTCGAGAAAGGACATGGACGAATTGTATGAAAGGCATGTACTTCATTCTTTGGGGATCGCCAAGGTCCAGGCTTTTTTGCCCGGTTCCAAGGTGCTCGATATTGGCACGGGCGGAGGATTTCCGGGGATACCCTTGGCCATTTTGTTTCCCGATACCCAGTTTTTCCTGGTAGATTCGATTGGGAAAAAGATCACAGTAGTCAAAGAGGTGAGTCATGCTCTCGACTTAAAGAACGTAAAGGCTATTCATGAGCGAGCAGAAAATGTAAAGGGAGAATTTGATTTTATCGTGAGCAGGGCAGTGACCAGAATGGATGATTTTACGAAATGGACCAAACACAAGATCAGGAAAAAATCTTTGCACGAACTGCCTAATGGTATCTTGTATCTAAAAGGGGGTGATCTTAGCGAAGAATTACAACATTTTCCTAAGGCCAAGACCTTTGATCTTTCCGCTTATTTTGAAGAGGCTTTTTTTGAGACCAAAAAGGTGGTGCATCTGCCCTTGAAGTATAAGCCGGCGTAAATTTTTCACAAAAAATAAGCCCGCGAAGTGCGGGCTTTCAATCTTAAAAAAATTAAAGAATAAATACTAAATTCTCTTTACATTTATCGCGTTTAATCCTTTTTTACCTTCTTTAAGGTCGAATTCTACATTGTCTCCTTCTTTTACACGATCAGATAAACCTGAGATGTGTACGAAGTACTCTTTAGATGATTCGTCTTCAATAATGAATCCAAATCCTTTCGACTCATTGAAAAATTTTACAGTTCCTGTACTCATTGTATTGTGATATAAATTATAATAGCCGCAAAGATAAGTAATATTTGATTGAGAATTACATTCTTAGCAGAAATTTTGATAAAAGTCCCTGAATTAGTGTAATTTAACAATCACTTAACGTTTGCTTCAAGGCTACTTTTGCTATACCTCCAAAAACGGATAACGGTAATTGGTAGGTGGAACAAAATTCTCTTTGATGGTTCTGTTAGAGATCCATCGCAACAAATTCCATACAGAACCTGCCTTATCGTTAGTACCGGACCCTCTGGCCCCGCCAAAAGGCTGTTGACCTACTACTGCCCCAGTGGGTTTATCGTTGATATAAAAATTACCAGCTGCATTTTCTAAGGCTTCTGTGGCATAGTCGATCACATATCTATCCTGGCTAAAAATAGCTCCGGTTAAGGCATAGATAGAGGTTTGATCCATGATTTCCAGAATTGATTTCCAGTCTTTGTCTTCATAGACATACACTGTTAAAACAGGACCGAATAATTCGGTACACATGGTCTCGTATCTTGGATTGTCAGCTAAAATTACTGTAGGCTCAATAAAATAACCTTTGGAGCCATCGTATTTTCCACCGATGATCACTTCCGCATCCTTATCCTTTTTGGCCTGATCGATGTAGCCGCTCAACTTGTCGAATGCTTTTTTGTCGATGACCGCATTCATGAAATTTTCCGGGTTTTCAGGACTTCCCATTTTGATCGATTTTAGATCGGCTTCCATGAATTTTCTCACATCGGCCCATTTACTTTTTGGGATATAGGCACGAGAAGCAGCAGAACATTTTTGTCCTTGAAATTCAAAAGCACCTCTTGTCAAGGCAGTGGCTACTGTTTTGGCATCTGCTGTATGGTGCATCCATACAAAATCTTTTCCTCCGGTTTCTCCTACAATTCTGGGGTAGCTTCTGTAAAGCCCTTTTTTAATATTGTTTCCAATGGTTTCCCAGAAACTGTTAAATACCGGCGTTGAACCTGTAAAATGAATACCTGAAAAATCTTTGTGGTTCATCACCACTTCAGTGATCATAGATGATTTGCCTGTGACCATATTGATCACCCCATCGGGTACACCGGCTTCCTTAAATATTTCCATGATCACCTGTGCAGAATATACCTGTGTTTCGGCAGGTTTCCAAACCACCACATTGCCCATCATGGCAGGAGCGGCAGGAAGGTTAGCCGCGATGGAAGTAAAATTAAAAGGAGTAACGGCATAGACGAAACCTTCCAGCGGTCTGTATTGCATACGGTTCCAGATCCCTTCTACGGAAATCGGTTGATCTGAATAGATCTGCGACATAAATTCTACATTGAACCTAAAAAAATCCGCCAGTTCACAAACGGCATCAATTTCAGTTTGCATCATATTTTTAGATTGAGCCAACATGGTCGCTGCATTCATTCTGTCTCTGAAAGGGCCAACCAATAAATCAGCTGCTTTCAGGAAGATAGCAGCTCTTGATTCCCAGGGCATTTTTGCCCATTTTTTTCTAGCTTCTAAAGCGGTATCGATCGCTTTTGTGATGTGCTCTTTATCGGCTTTATGAAAAACACCCAATTCATGTTGATGATCGTGGGGTGGATGCATGGAAATCGTATCACCCGTTCTGATCTCCTCGGAACCGATATACAAGGGTATATCTGCTTTTTCGCTATACATTTTTTTGTACATCGCCAGCAAACTTTCTCTTTCCTTACTTCCTTTTCCATACGCCAACACCGGCTCGTTCACTGCCTTGGGTACTTTGTAAAATCCTGTGGCCATTTCTTTTTTTATTTGATGGTTAAACTATATTTTTGAGACGTCAAATGTACGATTTTTGAACGGTTTAAGTTGTGCTTTTTAGCATATAAACGACTTGAAAACATTTCTTAAATTGGCTTTCAGATCATTACAATATGTGCACGGTTACCTATGTTCCCTTCGAAAACGGCGATTTTATTCTCACTTCTAGCCGTGATGTACCCTTTAGCAGAAAACCTGCAGAAGTTCCGAAGACAGAAATCCAAGAGGGAATTGCTGTTCATTTCCCAAAAGACGGTGAAGCGGGAGGATCCTGGATCGGGTATAGCAGTAAGGAAAGATTGATCTGTTTACTCAATGGGGGTTTTCAAGACCATCAAGCACAAGAAAGTTACAGAAAAAGCAGGGGTCATATCGTGATCGAATTATTAAAAGTTGAGGATATCAATTTGGGATTGAAAGAAATTAATCTTAAAGAGATAGAGCCTTTTACACTGGTCATTGTGGAATGGGATTTTAAGTTGTTTGCTTTTGAATTCGTTTGGGATGGTGAACAAAAGCATTTTCGAATCTTGCCTGATGAACCCGCTATTTGGTCTTCTTCTACGCTCTATTCTGATGAGGTAAAAGTGAAAAGAGAAAAGTGGTTTGAGGATTGGCGCTATGAGAACACAATGAATCGAGAAAATTTACAGGATTTTCATTACAATGCCGGGGAAGGAAACCCTGAAACAGATGTGTTGATGTACAGGCCAGGGGGCGGAACGGTAAGCATAACCTCGGTTATGAAAATAGGGGATACCATAGACATGCATTATTCTCCTGTCGACGTAGTTAAATTAAAAAAGTGATGAATGAAATAATGACGAATCCGATGGAGCTGAGGATGATAAAGAAAATGTTTAGTAAAAAGAACTTGATCAAAGTTTTAAACCAGCCCTGCCCATAAAAATTCTTGAGGGCTTTATATAGATAAAAAGGAAACAAGGTTGTAATCATGAGGGCTGTTGTCGAAAAACTGATAAATTTATCTATGAAGAGTGTGAGGGTAAGCAGAATGAAAAAGACTGTTTGAACGTGGAAAACAAAAACCAAATGTTCTGTGTAATTATAAGAACTTCTGATGTATAAAAGGGCCATCACTAAGGTGAAAATGGGTAATAAAAAGAATAGGGCAACGGAAATTTTGGAAATGATCTCACCCAAATAATTTTTGCCAAATGCTTCGGGATCATCTTTTAATTGATTTACTTTTTTGGCTTTGGTGTAATAAAAAATATTCCAATAAGAATTTTCGTAACCCAATTCTTTTAATGCCACAGGAGCATCAACTTCCGGATGTTCCTTATCGTATTCCATGAATTCATTTACCTTTGTAAAGGTATTCTCACCTAACAAAGCTTTTAGCACAGAATTTTCTGTAGACAGGCTGTATTTATCCGGGAGCTTGTAATCTATTTGTTCTCGATCCAATAAGCCCTGGGCATAGTCTGCCGAAAAACTCTTTAACTCATTAAGTCTCGTTAGTTCGGATACCTCTTCAATTTTCATATCACCAGACTGAGAAATTAACTTTGAATAATAGTTGAGATGGCTTCCAAAAAGGGTGTCGAAAATGGAATCTTTTTTCTCAAGACTTAATTCAGGTTGTTTTAACAAAGTGAGAGATAAACTATCTTGAAATACGGAATCTAGGTATTTACTTATTAATGTTTTGTAATAAGCGTGTAAACTATCTCCTTTTTGGCTAATAGAATCTGCGAATTGAGCGATATCTACATTCTTGATGCCTTTTATATTTTTTGGCAGATCAACATGTTTTATATTCTCTAAAACAGGCTGAACAGAATCGAGCGTTTCTATTGTTCTGTTGTCGATATTTCTCACCTCTTTGATCTCCTGGTAGGTATTGAATAAGCCAAGGAGTAAAAAGAATACGATGGTCACATGAAAATAGAGCTGGAAAGGATTGACATAACTCATCCTTTTTCCTTGAACATATTCTTTGGTCACTTTTCCGGGCTTAAAAAGCAGGGGGTAAATCGTTTTCCAAAGGCGATTATCAAAATTAAAAAAACCCGACAGGTATTGCGAGAAATATTGTTTTAAGCTGATCTTGCTCGTGTCGTTCACCTGACCGCATTTGTGACAAAAATTATCATCTAATTGCAGTGGCTCTTGACAGTTGAGACAATGATCGCCTCTTTTATTGTGCTTAAAACGCGTTGAAGATTTCATTGGGCTTGATTGGGATAAAGATAAACATAAAACCCAAGCTTCAAAAAAAGAGCTTTAATTTAAAATAGCGGATGCCATCAATTGAAAAGTAGGAATTTGAACTTTGAATTTTTTTGTGTTCGCAAAATTGATCATGTTGTAGTATCCACTCATCGCACCTATGGGAGAGGTCAAAAAACAATTTGATGTATAAGTATGTGTTTGTTTAGGTGACAAGATGGGTTTTTGACCAACCACACCATCTCCATCTACCATTTCCTTGCTGTTTAATGAATCGAAGATATCCCAATGTCGACTCAACAGTTGAACCGTATCATTGCTCTGATTTTCAATTTGGATGGTATAACTAAAAACAAAGTACATGGTATTATTTTCGAAATGAGTTCCCTCAAAACGAGTAGAGATTGAAATTTTAATACCTTTTGTAACTTGTTGGACCATGGTCATTACGCCTCTATTGCTTTTGCAAATATACGAAATATTCGTTTTAGCTGTGCTGATCCATTCCCTTGTTTAAATTGGGTAAATCATCTAATGTTTTGGTGTGAAATTGATCTCTGATGGTATTTCTGTAGTCGATCACCAAATAGTGCAAAGCACAGGGGTTTTTATCATTACAAACAGGCAAACCCAAAAAACATTTTTCAAAAATATCCTTCCCGTCTAAGCAATTTACAATATCCATCAATGTTTTCTGTAAATTTTGTTCAGTGAGGAAGAAACCACCGCCGGGTCCTTTGGCAGAACTGATGACATTTTCCTTGCTCAGTTTTTGCAAGATCTTGGCTAAAAAGGGAGCCGGTATTTCAAGGTGTTCGGCTATTTCTTTTGATCCCATATATTTTTTTATTGGGTTTATTTCCACTAAATAAGTAACAGCTCTTAAACCGTATTTGCATTCATCTGATAACATAAGACAAAAATAAAAGATAAAAAGACCTTTTAATATGATAAATATCATTTATTATGTGATACTACACTTCTAAATTTGTAACATGAATTACATAAAGTATCAATAACGCACTAAAAATAAACCAAAAAAAGATGAAAACAAGATATTTTATATGGATCGTATTGTTGTCAATAGGTCTGTTGTCATGTCTAAAAAAGGAAACAGTAAATCCGGAAAGTACTCCGGCAGTCAGTAACACCAGCGAACATAAAGGGCAAGCCTCAGTTCAAGACAATGTTTCCGATGCCAATGCATTGCAGGTAGCCAAGTCATTAGATGACTTTAAAACATTAGTTGTTGCGATAGAAGCAGCCGGAGTTCAGGATGCCCTTGTAAATGCAGGACCATTAACTGTTTTTGCACCGGTAAACGGTGCATTTGATAAACTACCCGAGGGAACGGTTCAAGAATTATTGAAGCCCGAAAACAAAGCAAAGCTCGCATATATTTTAACCAATCATGTGGCGCCGGCAAATTATCCCGATGCACAGTTGAAAAAAGAAGCGGCTAAAGGCAGAAAATTGTATATGGCCTCCGGAAAATATCTTACCGTAGAAGATAAAGAAGACGGACTTTATGTTGGAGGTACAAAAATTCTTAAAACAGTAAATGTTAGTAATGGCTGGATCCATGTGATCGATAATGTCCTGGTTCCGGCGGAATAATTTTAGAAAAAACAAACCCATAAGCATGTATAAAAAAGTGATTGTATTTGCGCTGAGTGGCATGTTACTATTCAGTTGCGGTAATGAGAAGAAAGAAGAAACGGGCAGTCAAGGGAAAGATAGTCCTGTGAAGGAGGTTAAGTCAGTTGATCCAAAAACAGACAAAGGAGTGGGTCCGATTACAAGTATAAGTCTAGGAGAAATTGATCCGACTCTTGCTACACAAGGAGAAGAATTATTTAAGAATAAGTGCACTGCTTGTCATAAAATAGAGAAGAGATTTGTTGGTCCGGGATTAAAAGGAATTACCGAGAAAAGAACACCTGAATGGATCATGAACATGATCCTGGTACCTGAGAAAATGGTTGCAGAAAATGAAGAAGCCAAGAAATTATTGGCTGAGTATTTATCGCCTATGGCCAATCAAAGTCTTACTGAAGAAGAGGCTAGAGCCATTCTAGAATATTTTAGAACTCAAAAATAAAAACCAAATAGATAAATAGATAATATGAAAACAATAATTAAATTATTAACACTGCTCCTCACAATTTCTATTGTATCCACAAGTTGTGAACCAAAAGGGAATGAGGGTAGTAAAAATGGAGCCCTTACTAGCAATGCTGCTGAAAAAGTATATGTTGCACCCGGCGAACACGATGAGTTTTATGCTTTTATTTCAGGAGGATTCAGCGGACAGTTAGCCGTTTACGGCTTACCTTCAGGTCGTTTATTTAAGGTAATTCCTGTTTTTTCTGTAGATGCAGAAAAGGCATGGGGCTTTAATGAAGAGACCAAACCCATGTTAAATACCTCGCATGGATTTATTCCCTGGGATGATTCTCATCACCCGGATATTTCACAAACTGCCGGTGAATTAGATGGCCGTTTCGTATTTATCAACGGGAACAATACGCCGAGAATTGCAAAGATCGATCTGACCAGTTTTGAAACAACTGAAATCATAGAGATCCCTAATTCAGCGGGAAATCACAGTTCGTCTTTTGTCACTGAAAACACCGAATATGTAGTGGCAGGAACTCGTTTTTCTGTACCCTATCCACAAAGAGATATGCCCATTTCTGAATACAAAGGAAATTTTAAAGGGGCCCTTACTTTTATATCGGTAGAGCCTGAGCATGGAGGAATGGAAATTGCTTTCCAAATTATGATGCCAGGGTTTAATTACGATCTATCTCACCCCGGAAGAGGTGCTTCGCATGGTTGGTTCTTCTTTACCACCTATAATACAGAAGAAGCCAACTCCTTATTAGAAGTTAACGCTTCCCAAAACGACAAAGATTTTATTGCTGCCATCAACTGGAAAATGATCGAAGAGTTCGTGAAAAATGGGGGAGGTACAAAAGCACCGGCAAATTATGCACACAACGTGTATAGCGAAGAAACACATACAGCTACTTCAACCATGAAAAAGGAAGTGCTTATTGTGAACCCAACAGATGTACCCGGTGCAGTTTATTTCTATGCCCACACCAAAATCACCTCATGGTTGTGATGTAGATCCAAGCGGAGAGTATATCATTGGTAGCGGTAAACTGGCAGCTGAAATTACAGCGCATTCATTTAGTAAAATGATCAAGGCCATTGAGGAGAAAAATTTTGATGGAGAGGCCTATGGTATTCCAATTTTGAGTTATGAAGCTACGCTGGCAGGTTCCGTAAAGCAGCCAGGTTTAGGCCCATTACACACAGAATTTGACGGACAAGGAAATGCCTATACAACCTTCTTTATTTCTTCTGAAGTTGTCAAATGGAAGTTAGGAACCTGGGAAGTGGTTGATAGAAAACCCACGTATTATTCTGTAGGACACTTGATGATTCCTGGAGGGAATTCGAGAAAACCTTTTGGGAAATATGTTGTTGCGATGAACAAAATTACAAAAGACCGCTATTTACCTACCGGACCGGAAGTAACGCAATCTGCTCAATTGTATGATATTACAGGAGAGAAGATGGAATTATTACTCGATTTTCCAACAGTGGGTGAACCTCATTATGCTGCGGGAATAGCTGCTGATATCGTCGCTAAAAATTCCAGAAAGATCTATAAACTGGAAGAAAATAAACACGAATTTGCCATCAGCAATGAAGGGGAGGCCAAAGTTGTAAGAAATGGAAATGAAGTTCATATTTATATGTCGATGATTCGTTCACACTTTGCACCGGATAATATTGAAGGAGTTCAGGTAGGAGATAAAGTATATTTCCATGTCACCAATTTAGAACAAGATTATGATGTGCCTCATGGAATTTCGATGATCGGAGCTAACACTTCAGAATTATTGATCATGCCGGGGCAAACGGAAACTTTTGTCTGGGAACCCAAACAAGTTGGGGTTTGGCCATTTTATTGTACAGATTTCTGTTCAGCTCTACACCAAGAGATGCAAGGTTATGTGCGCGTATCTCCTAAAGGATCGAGTGTGCCAATTACCTTTACTCTGGATGGAGATGAGCTCTGATTTGAATTACATTAGTACATAGTTTTATATTTAGTATGTTTTGTGAAAACGGGCAGAATATCTTTTGGAATTCTGTCCGTTTTTTAAACCGGATCAAGATGAAAAAATCCAAATTATTAATGATCATCGGCTCTTTGTTATTGCTGAGCTTATTTGTTTTACCCCTTTGGAACATTACCTTAGAAGCTCCTCAATACCCTATACCTTTGGGGATGGATATTTATATCAACAAATTTGCAGATTATCACGAGCACGATATCAAGAACATCAATTTGATGAATCATTATGTGGGGATGAAATACATTCCAGAAACCATACCTGAATTCAAAATCTTTCCTGTGGCTATTCTTATAATGGTAGTACTCGGTGTAGCCATTGGTTTAACCGGCAGGTACAAATTTTATATGGTTTGGTTTGTGGTCATGAGTGCTTTGTGTATTGCCGGAATGTACGATTTTTATTTATGGGAATACGATTACGGCCATGATCTCGATCCAAAAGCGATCATGCAGTTTAAAAACCCGGATGGATCGCCCATGGGCTTTCAACCACCGCTATTTGGCTCAAAGGACATTTTAAATTTTACGGCCCATTCTTACCCAAGAACAGGAGGTTATGTGATCTTTTTCGGGATCTTGCTAACTTTTATCGCTTTTTTTGTTGGCAAAAAAGAAAGTAAAGTTCAAAAGTAAAAAACAGACTAAAAAAATGTTTACTTTATTCATTAAGCTAAAAATATGAAAGGCAAAACTTTTTTATTCTTGTCCGCTTGTTGCTTTTTGCTCAGTTGTTCAGTACAACCTGAACCGATCCAATTTGGCAAAGAGTCCTGCCATTTTTGTAAAATGACCATTGTGGATCAACAACACGCCGCACAAATGGTGTCTAAAAAAGGAAAACAATTTAAATATGACGCCATAGAATGCATGTTAAATGATTTGAGCGAATCTAAAAATAGCGAGGCGATCGAGATTTTTCTGGTGAGCAATTACGGAGAAAGTGCGATGACAAATGCAGAAAGTGCGACCTATTTGATCAGTAAAAAAATCAAAAGCCCTATGGGAGCATTTTTATCTGCATTTCAATCCCAAGAAAATGCAAAAAACACCTGGAATGAAGTAGGTGGTGAATTGTATTCTTGGCAAGAAATAAAACAAAAATATGCCGTTGACTAAGTTCCATTTTATTTTTCTTGTAAGTATTTCCTTTTTTCATTTTGGCACTTCTCAACAACTTGAAGTTTGTTCAGATTGCGAGATAACATCTATTCAGCAGGCAGTAGATCTTGCCGAGGAAGGCGATAAAATTCTTATTAGAGATGGATTATATAAGGAACACGATATTACCATCAATAAAACTTTGTCCATTTTTGGGGAAGATCATGTGGTTGTGGACGGTGAAGATGCCGGTACCATATTTCATGTCAGCGCGGATCACTTTAGGATGGAAAACCTTACCATCATAAACGTTGGAAAAAGTTATACCAAAGATTTTGCCGCCATACTACTATCGAAATCTGAAAATTTTGTACTGAGAAAGATTACTTTAAAGAATATATTCTTTGGAATGCTCGTAGAAAAATCTAATCATGGTATTATTGAGCACAACACAATCATTAGCGATGCCACAGAACAAGCAGGCAGTGGCAATGGAATTCATTTGTGGCATTGCGATGATGTTCAGATTAATGATAATTCGGTTACCGGAGTCAGGGATGGCATTTATTTTGAATTTGTAACGAATAGTAAAGTGTTCAGGAACAACAGTTTCGAAAATTTAAGGTATGGTCTGCACTTTATGTTTTCCAATCATGACACTTATTACGACAATACTTTTTCAAAAAACGGGGCAGGGGTGGCCGTCATGTTTTCGAAATTCATTTCAATGAAAAACAATGTTTTTATTGAAAATTGGGGTAGTGCTTCCTACGGATTGCTGTTGAAAGAAATTTACGATACTGAAATTATTAAAAACAGATTTGAACAAAATACGATGGGTGTAAGTGTTGATGGTTCTACTCGTGTCAATTTTAAAGAAAATACTTTTATCAGGAATGGTTGGGCGGTAAATGTGATTGGCGCCTGTTACGACAATAGTTTTTATCAGAATAATTTTATGCACAATTCTTTTGATCTTTCCTATAATGGCAAGTTGAATTCAAATGAATTCGATCAGAATTACTGGAGTGATTACACTGGATATGATTTGGATGAAAACGGTATAGGCGATGTACCTTACAGGCCTGTGAAATTATTTTCATATATCGTCAATAGATCTCCGGAAACGATTGTATTGCTCAGAAGCCTTTTTGTTGACCTGATCAATTTCTCAGAAAAAGTTTCTCCTATCTTCACTCCTGATAATTTAATAGATGAAAACCCTTTAATGAAAGAGCATAAATGATTGAAATAAAAAAGTTATGTAAGCGGTTCGGAAAGTTGACTGTGCTAGATCAACTCGATCTGGAGATTCGACAAGGGGGTATATTCGCTGTTTTGGGACCAAACGGATCGGGAAAAACTACCTTGATCAAATGTATCTTGGGTATGGTCATACCGGATAGTGGAGAAATATCGATTCATGGAACCTCGGTGTTAAAAAAATGGGTCTACAGAAATGAGATAGATTATTTGCCTCAGATCGCCAACTTTCCGGCAAATCTGAGTGTTATAGAATTGATCGAAATGGTCAAAAATTTAAGACCAAAACCGGCCAATGAAAAAGAATTGATACAATTGTTCGAGCTCGAACCCTACCTTCAAAAGAAACTTGGAAACCTTTCAGGAGGTACTAAGCAGAAAGTCAATTTGGTACTTACTTTTATGTTCGACAGCAATTTGATCATTCTTGATGAGCCCACCAATGGTTTAGATCCCGTTAGTCTTATTCGCTTAAAAAAATTGATCGATGAAGAAAAGAAAAAGGGAAAAACCATATTAGTAACCACGCATATCATGAGTTTGGTAGAAGAAATTGCTGACGAAATCGTCTTTTTGCTAGATGGCAGTATTTATTTTAAAGGCACGGTGAAAGAGCTGAAAGGAAAAACAAATCAGACCGATCTAGAACATGCAATAGCGAATATAATTACAAGAGCAGATGTTTAAAATATTAAAATACAGTTTTTACGATTTGATGCGCAGTAGGTGGAGCTATGTGTATTTTATCTTTTATTTAATATTGGGATTTGTACTGCTATTTCTGAATAATGATTTAGACAAGGCCATCATCACTTTACTCAATATTATTATCGTACTCACACCTTTAATCGGGACGGTATTTGGTGTGATGTATTATTATAACAGCAAAGAATTTACTGAGTTGCTGCTGGCTCAACCTATTAACAGAAAAAAAATATTTCTAGGTCAGTATTTAGGTATTGCCTTATCACTCACGCTTAGTTTGGTTCTGGGTTTAGGAATCCCCTTTGTGCTTTACGGATTGTTCAGATCAACAGCTATTTTTGATTTCTCTCTGCTTTTGCTGATAGGCACTTTTCTCAATTTTATTTTTGTGGCTTTGGCATTTAATATAGCGCTGTCCAACGAAAACAGGATCAAGGGATTTGGTTATGCTATTTTACTCTGGCTTTTTCTCGCCGTCATTTACGATGGTTTATTTCTCACTTTTTTGGTCGTATTTGAAGAATATCCTCTGGATAAGTTTTCTTTAGGCGCAACCTTGTTTAATCCGATAGATCTTTCCAGGATTTTAGTTTTATTGAAATTGGATATTTCAGCACTGTTAGGATATACCGGTGCTGTTTTTAAGAAATTCTTCGGTACAAATATGGGGATTATTCTGTCATTAATTTCTTTAGTGGTTTGGGTAGCCTTACCCGTGTTAAGAATGAATGGCAAGCTCAAGAAAAAAGATTTTTAGTTTGTCAGCACCGTTTATTTCACCTGCATTAATGGGGTAGCCCGCATTGATCCATCCAAAAAAGCCTTCATTGATCACTGCTGTATTTTTGTACCCTTTTTTGCGCAACATATCAATGACCGTATCAGATGCGGCGTGTGGACAAGCACAATAAGCAATGATCCAGGTGTTTTTATCGGTTAAGCCTTTATCTACGTCCTTTTCTTCAACATAATAAGGAATAGGAACTGCACCCGGGATATGGGCGTTGTGCCATTCCGAACTCGTTCTCGTATCTAAAATGATCATTTTATTCTTATTCTGAATGGCTTCCATCACCTCTTTCATAGGGGCATATCTTCCCTCAATCAAGTGGAAAGAAGGATCTTTTCCATTCGGATTCAAAACATAGTTTTCCGGACCGGGGTAGGGTGTCAGTTTTTTGGGTTCTTTACTCCAGCCCGAAGCAAGACTTCTGATATAGGCTGTGATGTCATTTGTTTCTTTGTCTGTCAAAATTTCTTTAAAACCGTTCATTTGAGTGCCGTCTCTCCCATTCACTACAGCATACTTGATATACTCATCTGTCGCAAAAGCTAAAAAGGAAGCATTGGCCAGGGCAGGAGCTGTAACGCCTTCCCCTTTTTTACCATGACATTTGATGCATTCCTGAGCGTACAAATAGGCACCATTCCACAAGTCGCCGTTAATTGCACCCTCTCCGAGGTCTATAGTTTCTGCTCCCGATTCATATTTAAGCCAGCTCGCCAAGGTGAATATTTCTTTCATATTCAATGGCCCCCCGTAATCCTTGACATAAGCTGCCATGGCGGTATTAGCTCGTCCGAATGCGATTGAACTCGCGAGAAAATTAAGGGTCATGGTCGACATCAAGGAGTTTGACCGCAACGAAGGAGCGTAATCGGCCGCAGATCCTTGCCTGTCTTTTCCATGGCAAAGGGCACAGTATTTTTGATAATTCCGGGCAGCCGATTCCATGTCATTTCTCGTGAGCGGTGCATTTCTAATTTGTGCATTCAACATTCCATTGACGCTTAAAAGCAGCATGAAAAAAGATAAAAAACGAAGCATGTTCAAATGTATTAGATAAATTTAGTTTCTCAAAATTTCTGAATTTCCAGAGCCAATTCCAATGACTTGTGTATACCTGTCGCCAAATTGTTTAAAATAGACCACCACTTCATATTCATTTTCTGTTTGGTAATAAGATCCTTCAATCGCTTTTTTATCAACTTTTCCACTTTCATCTGCGACTACGTACAAGTAATTGTAAAACCCTTGCTTGAAAGGAAGACTGAGCTCAAATAGATTTGTTTGATCATTATAGATCATTTTGTTCTGATCGCTTATTTGCCAATTATTATAATTTCCATAGACAAAAATTTCATTCCCTTTCAGATCAACGGAGGTTTCTAATTTGAAATGGACTAAACTGTAATCAGTTTCTAGCAAAGATTGGTTCCCGTCCAAATTCCGAACCACAAAATTTCCGTTAATATCAGGATAAACCGTATAAGGCATATTTCTTCTTTCCTGATCTATGTATAAATAGGTGTTAAAGATATCTGACATTCTTGTTTGCCTGATGTTATTGGTTGCATTTCTGATTTCTTTGGTGTCAAAATACAGGTATTCATTGTCGCCCCAAAAGGAAATTTCACTTACGTAATTATAAAGCAACTGATTGTTGTTGATATATTTTGGCGGAATATGATAGATGGCCGAATTCCAATCCCAATTTTTTAAGACCATCACCTGAATATCCTGATAGGGATTTCTCACCTGGAGATTTCCCAAATTGATGATAAACTCCAGATCTTGTTTTTGGTTGATAAATTCTATATTTCTGCTTCTGTGCACAGAAACACCCACATCTACCAGGGGTTTATAGACAATAAATCTGCGGGTGAAAACGGTTTGTCTGTTTTGATCCAGGACAGACAATAAATAATTTCCGCTAATTTTTATTTGCATGTCGCGATTTGGAATCTGCAAAGCATAATGCGTATAGGGTTGAAGTGTATTGAATGAGTTCTCGAATTCTCTTATGCGGTCTTCCTGATAACCCGCAATATATTCCGTTGACATCAAGCTGGATTTTTGCCAATTGTATTCGCAGTGATCTATTCTGTAGTAATAAATTTTTTGATCGCCTTCCAAATCATCAAATGAAAAAGACAATTTTTGACCTAATTCGATGATGGGAACATAACTATCTTTTCTGTTCGCTTCAAAAATGATCGTTTTAATGTGGCTTGGTTCATTTATCTCTATCACTTGTTGCCCGAACCCGTTTAAAAAAAAGAAGCTACAGAAAAATAAGTTCAGATAAAGCTTCAGATGGATTTTTTTAAAAAAGAAGTACATAGAAAACGCGCTTATTATTGTTTGATGAGCACAAGATTTGCCCTGCTATAATTGAATTACAGGCTATTTTTCAAATATAATTCAAATAAATTAACGAAAAATATATTCGGCCTAATGAATTATAATTATTAAATTTGCACCGCTAATCATGGGCTATTGTATGACTTGTGGTTCAGGGTTTGATAATACCCGGATTTGTTAGCCAAAATCTAATTAATTAAAGCAAATTATGTCTACAGACATTCGTATCAAAAAAGGCTTAGATATCAAGCTAAAGGGAAAAGCCCAGCTAAAATTATCTTCTGCTCCTCGTTCTAAAACATTTGCGATTACACCTTCAAATTTTCACGGCATCATTCCGAAACTAGTTGTCAAAGTTGGCGATAAAGTGAATGTTGGTGATACGCTTTTTTACAGCAAGCAAAAAGAAGAGGTGAAGTTCAGTTCTCCGGTAAGCGGGGAGATCAAGGAGATAGTAAGAGGAGCAAAACGCGTTATTCTATCCATCATTATTTCGGCAGATGCACAAGATCAATTCAGGGAATTCAAGGTAAAGAAAGTTGAGTCCTTAACTTCTGAGGAGGTAAAGCAATTGATATTGGAAAGCGGTTGCTGGCCATTTATCAACCAGCGCCCTTATGATATCATTGCCAATCCGGACGATAAACCAAAAGCTATCTTTGTAAGTGCTCTCTCAACGGCCCCTTTGGCTGCAGATGTCGACTTTGTTTTAAAAGATAAGCAAACTGAATTTCAAGAGGGTATCAAGGCACTAACTAAACTTACAGAAGGAAAAGTTCATTTGACGATCAGTTCTAAGGAGAATTCTTTTTTAAGCCAGATAAAAGGTGCAGAGATCCACAAGATAAACCCAATTCATCCGGCTGGAAATGTTGGAACTCAAATTGGCAGCATCGATCCGATCAATGCAGGAGAAAGAGTATGGACGGTTAGGCCACAGGATGTAGCGGCCATAGGTAGTCTGTTCCTGCACGGAAAATACGACCCGAGTATCGTTGTGGCTTTAGCAGGTTCTCAGGTATTGGATCCGCAATATTATGCGACGACCCGATCTGTTCAGTTAGAATCTATTTTAAAAGGAAAATTGAGCGATCAAAAAGTCAGGATAATCAACGGAAATCCTTTGTCTGGTGCAGCTGTTTCAAAAAATGCTTATTTGGGTTTTTATGACGATACAGTTTCTGTTATTCCAGAAGGAGACCACTACACCTTTTTTGGTTGGGTCCCGTTTACCGGAGGAAATAAGTTCAGTATGTCGCGTACTTTTTTATCGTGGTTAAACGGAAATAAAGAGTACGATCTGGACACAAACATGAACGGAGAAGAGCGTGCATTTGTGCTGACCGGTGAAATGGAGCAAGTTTTTCCACTGGATATCTATCCGATGCAATTACTAAAAGCAGTCATGTCGGGAGATATTGAAAAAATGGAGAATCTTGGGATTTACGAAGTAGCTCCTGAAGATTTTGCCTTGATCGATTTTGTGAGTTCTTCAAAAATTGAAGCACAGGATTTGATCAGAAAAGGTTTAGATATAATGATTAAAGAAGTAGGTTAATGGATTTTTTAAGAAGTAAATTAGACAAAATCAAGCCTCTTTTTGAAAAGGGAGGTAAGTATGAAAAATATGGGCCGGCTTATAGCGGTATAGATACTTTTCTATATGTACCCAATCATACGACGAAAAAGGGTGCACATATTCGCGATGGGGTCGACCTGAAGCGCGTCATGATCACCGTGGTGATCGCCATGATCCCAACCATTATTTTTGGCATGTGGAATATCGGTTATCAAAACATGGGTGTAGGACACAGTTTTTGGGACTACTTTATGTTTGGGGCGGTGAGATTTGTTCCTATGATTGTGGTTTCCTATGCAGTTGGACTAGGGATTGAATTTGCCTATGCCATTTTTAGGGGGCATGAAGTAAATGAAGGATACTTGGTGACAGGATTGCTGATTCCTTTGATCATGCCCATTGATCTTCCTTTGTGGATGTTGGCTGTTTCTGTTGTTTTTGCTGTCGTCATTGGAAAAGAAGCCTTTGGTGGTACAGGGATGAATATATTGAATCCGGCCTTGGTAGCAAGGGCTTTTGCGCTGTTTTCTTACGCACCGTATATGTCTGGTAATACCGTTTGGGTGGCAGATTCTGTCGCTGATGGGGTATCAGGGGAAACAATTCTTGGAACCTTAGCTGCTAACGGACAACCGTCTTTTAGTGTTTATGATATGTTCATGGGCTTTATTCCAGGATCTGTTGGAGAAACTTCGGTGTTGATGATTTTAATTGGTGCCGCAATTTTACTTTTTACCGGAATTGGAAGCTGGAGAATTATGTTGTCTACTTTGATTGGTGGTGCAGTGATGGGATTGATCTTTAATGCTTTTGGAAGTTCGACCAATGAGTTGATCAACTTCCCTTGGTGGAAACATTTGATCGTCGGTGGTTTTGCCTTCGGACTTGTCTTTATGGCAACAGATCCGGTTACGGCAGCGCAGACGGCAAGAGGGAAATGGATTTACGGATTTTTGATCGGTATCTTTGCCATTTTGATCAGAGTGGTCAATCCAACCTTACCAGAAGGAATGATGATGGCCATCTTATTGATGAATGTTTTTGCTCCAACCATCGATCATTATGTTGTTCAAAGCAATATCAAAAGAAGAAAGAAACGTTTAGTTAAAGTTAACGCTTAAGCATATGGATAAGAATAGCAATGCCTATACCTTTATTTTCGCCATTATCATGGTGGTTCTTGTAGCAGCCGGACTGGCTTTTGCAGCGACCTCGTTAAAACCACTGCAGGCCGAAAATGTAAAGAACGAAAAAATGCAGAATATTTTGTCGACGATAGGAATCGAAGTATCGAGAGACGAAGCGAGTGACACTTATGATAAGTATGTTAAGCAACAACTCTCATTAAATCCGGATGGCACGGTTGACGAGCAGGTTGATGCATTTAAGTTGGAGTTAAATAAAGAATTGAAAAAGGATAAAAGCGATCAGCATTTTCCTTTGTATATCGCTGAAAAGGAAGGCAAGAACTTTTATGTTGTCCCACTTTACGGATCCGGTTTATGGGATGCCTTATGGGGATATATCGCGTTAGATGAAGATAAAAACACCATTGTTGGTGCCTCGTTTGACCATAAGGGTGAAACACCAGGTTTAGGTGCAGAAATCAATCAATCCTGGTTTGAAGATCAGTTCAAAGGCAAAACTTTATTCGATGAAAATGGAGATTTCGTTTCTGTAAAAGCAATGAAAGGTGGAGCTCCGGCCGGAGACAAACACGGTGTTGATGCTATTTCGGGAGGAACGATCACCTCTGATGGTGTGTCGAATATGATCGCAGAAAGAATGCAGAATTATTTACCTTATTTAAAAAATAATTAATTATGGCTGAAGATAAAGAACCCTTATTCTCAAAGAAGAATAAAGCGCTTATAACGGACCCTTTGAACGATGATAACCCCATTACGGTTCAGGTATTAGGTATATGTTCCGCATTGGCCATTACGGTTCAATTAAAACCCGCAATCGTCATGTCTTTGGCTGTGGTGTTTGTATTGATATTCAGTAATGTGATTGTTTCCTTAATTAGAAATTTAATTCCGAGCAGAATCAGAATTATCGTCCAGTTGTTGATCGTTGCATCACTGGTTATTTTGGTCGATCAATTTCTTAAAGCTTATGCCTATGATGTGAGCAAAGAATTATCGGTATTCGTTGGATTGATCATTACCAATTGTATTATCATGGGTAGACTGGAAGCATTTGCTTTAGCGAACGGACCATGGAAATCATTTTTGGACGGAATAGGAAATGCGGCAGGTTATGGGTTGATTTTAATCATTGTTGCCTTTTTCCGAGAATTGTTGGGTTCCGGAAAACTATTGGGCTATGAGATTTTAGGACATAAAGGAAAAACGATCGCAGAATCGACCGGATTATATCAGTTTGGCTACGAGAACAACGGGTTTATGTTGTTATCACCGATGGCTTTGATCACTGTAGGAGTGATCATTTGGTTCCAGAGATCTAGAAACAGAAAATTAATAGAAGAAAACAATTAATTCCACTTTGGAATTTAATTCAATATAAAATGGAAGAATTAGGAAGTTTATTTGTAAGAAGTATATTTATAGAGAACATGATCTTTGCCTATTTCCTGGGGATGTGTTCTTACCTTGCAGTTTCTAAAACTGTTAAAACCGCCGTTGGACTTGGTGCTGCCGTCATTTTTGTTTTGGCGATCACGGTACCTGTGAATTATTTATTGGATAAATATATTTTAAGAGAGGGTGCTTTAACCTGGTTAGGTCCTGAATATGCAACTATTGACCTCAGTTTCTTAAGTTTTATTCTTTTTATCGCTGTAATCGCCTCCATGGTTCAGTTGGTAGAAATGATCGTTGAAAGATTTGCTCCGGCACTTTACAGTGCTTTGGGTATTTTCCTTCCTTTGATCGCGGTAAACTGTGCTATTCTCGGGGGAGCTCTATTTATGCAGCAAAAAAACTTTTCTACCATAACAGAATCTGCTGTTTACGGTTTAGGTTCAGGTGTGGGATGGTTCTTGGCGATCGTGGCAATTGCGTCTATCAGAGAGAAAATTGCCTATTCAAATGTTCCACAACCCCTCAAAGGTTTAGGAATTACGTTTATCATTACCGGATTAATGGCGATTGCCTTTATGAGTTTTTCAGGTATCAAATTATAGTCAAAAGAAATTATAGAGAATGAATCCAATTGTAGCAAGTATAGTATTTTCTTTATTGTTAGTACTCATATTAGTAACCATTCTATTGGTTGCCAAAGCAAAGTTATTGCCCTCCGGAAAAGTAAAAATTCTTATCAACGGTGAAAAGGAAATCGAAGTACCTACAGGCTCTTCATTGCTTTCTACGCTCGGGAATGAAAAAGTGTTTTTACCCTCTGCCTGTGGAGGAGGAGGAACCTGTATACAATGTAAGTGTCAGGTAGAATCCGGCGGAGGTGAGCCATTGCCAACAGAGGTACCACACTTTACACGAAAAGAATTAGCGGCCGGAAATCGCTTGGCTTGTCAGGTAAAGGTGAAAGAAAATATGTCGATCACTGTACCTGAAGAGGTATTCGGGATCAAAAAATACGAAGCCACTGTCGTGTCTAATTACAATGTGGCCTCTTTTATCAAGGAATTTGTCGTTCAGCTTCCTGATGATATGGATTATGAGGCCGGTGGTTATATTCAAATTGAAATTCCTAAAACAGAAGTTCCTTATCGCGATATAGATATTAAAGCACATCCTGCAGAACATCCCGGAGAACCTGATAAGTTCAAATTGGAGTGGGATAAATTTGATCTATGGCCTCTCGTTATGAAAAATAACGAATTGGTGGAAAGAGCTTATTCGATGGCTTCTTACCCCGCTGAAGGGCGCAATATCATGTTGAATGTTCGTATTGCCACTCCGCCTTGGGACAGAGCCAAAAACGGTTGGATGAGTGTAAATCCGGGGGTTGCCTCCAGTTATATTTTTAGCAGAAAACCAGGTGATAAAGTAACCGTATCGGGTCCATATGGGGAATTCTTTATCAATGAATCTGATGCAGAAATGTTGTATGTAGGGGGTGGTGCAGGTATGGCTCCCATGAGATCTCATTTATACCATTTATTCAAAACAGTAAAGACCAACAGGAAAGTAACTTTTTGGTACGGAGGTAGATCAAAAAGAGAATTGTTCTATTTAGATCATTTTAGAGAACTGGAAAGAGATTTTCCTAATTTCAAATTCTTTGTCGTGCTTTCAGAGCCTCTGGAAGAGGATAACTGGAAAGTGAAGAAAGATATTTTTGACAAAGAAGGAGACGGTTTCTTAGGTTTTGTGCACCAAGCGGTTATTGACCAATACTTGTCTAAACACGATGCCCCGGAGGATATTGAATTGTATTTCTGTGGGCCACCAATGATGAACAAGGCGGTACAGAAAATGGGTGAGGATTTTGGTATTCCTGATGAAAACATCCGATTTGACGATTTTGGAGGGTAGTCCGTCCGATACAAGAATAAAAAAAGGCAGTCATATGACTGCCTTTTTTTATTTGGGAATACTCCCAAAATTTGTTAAAATTATTAAGTTGTCCGCCCCTATTCGCTAAATTTGAATGTAAATGATCGTATTATGATGTGGGTGTATGCTTTTGGAATTTTGGTTGTCGTCATTTTTCTTATTTCTCTTATCTTGTATTTCACGCAGGACCATTTTATCTTTCATGCCGTAAAATTAGACCCTTCTCATCAATTTGAGTTTGATAGACCGTTTGAGGAGATCGAGCTTACTTCGGAAGATGGTGTGGAATTGAACGGCATTCATTTTAAAAATGAGCAAGCCAAGGGAATTGTGGTCTATTTTCATAATCGTACAGGCAACGTGCAAATTTGGGGTCAATCGGTGGGTGTATTCTATAATGCCGGCTTCGACGTTCTGCTGATGGATTACAGAGGTTTTGGGAAAAGTGGCGGGAGGTTTAACGAACATCGCATGATCTCTGATGTACAGATTTGGTATGATTGGGTCAAAGATCGTTTTCCAGAATCGCGTATCGTTTTGTACGGTAAAGGATTGGGTGCATTTTTTACCATCGAAGCAGCAGCCAAAAATGATCCGGCTTTGGTTATACTGGAATCTCCTATGTATTCATTGAGTTTTTCAGCTAAGGATCATTATCCGTTTTTACCCGGTGACCTGATATTAAAATATCAAATGAATTCAGGCATTCACTTCTCTGAATTAAAAGGCAAGGTTTTGATTTTTCACGGGAAAGCAGATAAAGTCATCCCTCATACTTCAGCTTTGGAATTAGCCGCCAGAAGACCCGATAATACTGAGTTGATCTTACTGGATGGGACAAATAATTTGGGTGTCATGTCAAACCCTATCTATTTGCAGAAGTTGCACAAGGCTTTAAGTGAATTGAATGCATAAAAAAAGCGATCCACGGATCGCTTTTTTTCTTTTAGAACTGAATTATTTATTCAGGTTTTTGTTCTAAGATATCAAAGAATTCGTCAAGTTTTGGTAAAATAACGATTCTTGTTCTTCTATTCGTTGCTCTTCCCTCAGGTGTTGCATTGCTTTCTAGTGGAACATATTCAGATCTACCTGCAGCGATCAATCTAGCAGGGTCTATGTTGTAATCATCTTGTAATACTCTCACTACTGATGTCGCTCTGTCAACACTCAAATCCCAGTTGTCTTTTACACAATTCGTAGAAATTGGCACATTGTCTGTGTAGCCTTCCACTTGCACCTCCATACTCGGTCTTGAAGATATCACAGTTGCTACTTTACCCAAAACCATTTTAGCTTTATCAGAAACTACAGAGCTACCTGTCTTGAATAACATTTTATCAGCAATAGAAATATAAACGACCGTTTTTTCAACATCAATCTGGATATCCTCGTCTTGAATACCGGCTGCTAATTCTTTTTTCAATTGGAAAGCAACGGCCAAATTGATCGAATCTTTTTTAGACATGGCTGCTCTGATTCCATTAATATATTTGTCTTTTTCACTCAACTGAGAAATAATTTCTTTGATGTTCTCAGAAGATGATTGAGTAAGCACCGTCAAGTTTTCAACTTGCTTTAATTGTTGCTCTTTGTCAATTTTAAGCGATGCATTCAAATCTTGTAAATGCGTTTTTTCAATCAAACAAGATTGTAAATCTGCTTTGGCGTCCACAAGTTCTTGTTTCGTCGCCTGATATGACGTTTCTAGGTCGGCATATTTCTTTTGAGAAACACAGGAGGTTAGTAAAAGTGCCACTAAAATGGGCAAAAACAATATTTTTTTCATGATTGAGAATAATTTAATTTTAACACGAAGATATTAATATTTTTGTACTTTCAACTGTTTTGAAAAGGATAGTACAAATATACGTGATGACTTAAAAAGTTACGTTAAATATTTATTAATATCATAGAGAATGAAGACATATTTTCCTTTTTTTTTATTGATTTTATTGATTTCTTGTAAATCAAATGAAAAAACCTATCATAGACTTACGGGCAGCGCTTTAGGCACATCTTTTTCTGTCGTCTATGAGGATCAGGAGAACAGAAATTTTGAAAAAGAGATAGACAATTTGTTCCATTCGATCAATCAATCTTTGTCAACTTACCTCCCTGACTCAGATATCTCATCGATCAACAGAGGAGATACTGCGGTCCGAACAGATAGTTATTTTGAAGAAGTTTTTAGAAAATCAGAAAAGATCTACCGAGAAACCGATGGTTTTTTTGATCCGACCATCGGGATCCTGGTCAATGCGTGGGGTTTTGGCCCGGAACCGGCAGCCGAGGGCTTGGATTCTGCTAAAGTAGGATTACTTTTACATGGAGTGGGCTTACATCATATTAGCATTGAAGATCATAAAATTAGGGCAGAGCATTATCCTTTTTATTTGGATTTTAATGCGATAGCCAAAGGATATACGGTGGATATATTGGGTCGATTTTTAGAGTCGAAAAATATCAAAAATTATTTAGTAGAAATTGGAGGTGAAGTGAGGACCCGTGGGAAAAATGACAAGGATCTACCCTGGAAAATAGCCATTGAAAAACCTCTTTTTGATGGTTCGAGGTCCTATCAGAGTTTTGTGCTATTGGACAATGAATCAATTGCAACCTCGGGTAATTACAGGAAGTTCAAAATTGACAGTGTTACGGGTAATCGATATGCGCATACCATTGATACCAGAACAGGTTTTCCAAGTAAGAGTAATTTGCTCAGCGCTTCAGTAATTTCTTCACTCGATTGTGCTGATGTAGATGCCTATGCCACCGCATTTATGGCAATGGGATTTGAAAGGACCAAAACCTTTTTAGAAAAAAGACAAGATCTAAAGGCATTTTTGATCTATGATAAGAACGGAGAAATGATCAGTTATAAAACCGATAATCTAGAGATAGAAATGCCTGAGTCGGAGTAAAACTAATCGATTTCAATTGTTTTTAAGATGGCCTCCATCTCGAACACAAAATCTCTTTTTTTGGTAGCAGGTGAATAACTAAAACCTTCAACCACAACAACCCTGTTTTTCGCTTCGTCCAAAAGGGCATAATTGATAAAAGGGCCTCCCATAAAATCATTGTGAACAATCCATAAACCTCTTATCTCGTAGGCTTCTTTATTGTTTAATTTCATTTTCGTGGCCATAGGATTATACAGTGGCTCTGTTTTCATATAGGTATTTTCAAACTGCCCGGGTATATGTGTTCTTCCAATGGAATCTCTTTTCTTAATAATATTCCGCGGGTTAAATTCACTCCTGTCTTTAATAGGGAAGCTGTAGGCCAATAAATTCAACATACCTTTAGCAAATGAATAACGGTACCAAAGCACACCGTTTTCATCTTCAACAACATTGTATGTAGTGGGTATTTTCAGCGTAAATCCTTCATCTACCATGGTTTTACTATTTTTCGGATTCCAATGATCCTTAGTAATTTTACTCTGGTAAAGGGCCAGATCCTGCTTCTTAAAGACCGAAATTATTTCGTGTTTATGCGCGCTGATCTTTTCTGAAAGATTGTCGAAGTCTGTTCCTAAAATGGTCAGAATGGTTTGGGGCGAAGAATAAGCGTCTGTTGTCTTATAGTAGTTTTCTGTATCCGCATAATCTATGTAGAGTACATTTCTGGTTCTTTTAAAAAGATTAGAAAAAGCAGCAGGATCTACCTGATTGACGCTGAATTGAGCTTCCTCTTGGGGTAATCCTATCAAAGGCTTTGCGAGTATGGCTCTAACGCTGTCTCCAAGTCTGCCCTCCCAATCCTGGTCATTCATGACAACCAAAAGATTGTTAATTCTTCCGCTCGAGTCGATTAGCGTTAATTTCTCATTTTTTGTGTTACATGAAAGTAACAGAAATGTCACTAGAACTAGTGCGTAGATTTTGGACATGATAGATAAATTAGCTTAAATGACCGGGAAATTAGTAAATTTTAAGCTTAGTTCCCGGTTTTAAACTCTTATCACTCCAAAAATTGTTCCATTCTTTCAATTGCTTGACAGTTACGTTAGGAAACTTTTGAGAAATCAACCAAAGTGAATCTCCATTTTTAACGGTATAGGTTGTATATTCTTTATTCGTTTCCTCTTTTACAGCAGCCGTGGTAGCGCTACTATTTGGACTTTTTGGTGTAACCGCAGTTGCTACGGATCCGTTTTTAGGATAGATAGTCAAGTATTGACCTACTCTTAAGTTATTGCTTTTAAGTCCGTTCCATCGTTTGATACTGCTCACAGGTACACCATATCGACTACTGATTTTACCTAAATAATCACCACTTCTTACCTTGTATCTTATTCTGTCCGGAGTGGTAAGATTGGCAGGTAAAGGTTTTTCACGTTTGGAATCATCGGCCTCGGCATAGGTATAGATCAGGTCTTCATTGGCTACAAAAGTACCGGCTAAATAACGCGGTAATCTTAAGGTGTGGTTTTCTTTTTCCTCAAAAGGAATAATTTTTAATTTATACTGAGGGTTGAGGAATTCTAATAGTTCATTATCTGTTTTTAAAATGCGATTGATCTGGTCAAAAGTAATTTGTCTTTTTACCCGAATGGTATCAGTTTCGAATGAATTAGGTAATTCATTTGTGGCATATAGCTGGTGTTCTTCTGCGTATTCAAAGATGTAATAGGTAGCATAGAAAGCGGGTAAATAGCCAGCGGTTTCTCTAGGCAGATAGGGTCTGATATTCCAATAATTTGTTTTTCCACCCGAACGTCTGATCGCTTTGGTCACATTTCCGGGACCTGAATTATATGCGGCCAAAGCTAAATCCCAATCACCAAATATGGAATACAGATTGCTCAAATATTTGCAGGCTGCTTCGGTCGATTTAATGGGGTCGTTCCTTTCATCGACATAAGAACTCACATCCAGTTTGTAAATTTTACCCGTACTGTACATAAATTGCCAAAGACCCGTAGCGCCAACTCTGGATTTTATGGTTGGTTTCAGAGCCGACTCAACGATGGCCAAATATTTGATTTCTAAAGGAATATTATACTTGTCCAAATGTTCTTCAAATATGGGGAAATAGTATTTTGCCCTTCCCATTAAATTGGCCAAGGTTTGTTTTCTGTTCTTTAAATAATGCTTGATTACCTTTTCAAGTGAAGCATTGTATTCCACATTGAATGGCGTTTTACTATTTAAAGTGTTCAGCCTTTCTTTGAGCAATTCAGTTGGTAAATCTTCAATTACCACATTCGAACTATCAATATCGATCGGAAGGTCCGGTAAATCACTGAGAAAATTATTGTTCCACGCTGCCAGCCATTTTTTATCTATATCTGAGGCAATGGGATAATCTATGACCACTACATTTTTTTCAAGGGCCTCTAAAGAATCTGTATGAATTGTGTCTATGCGCGCTAACAACATTTCTCTTCTCAATAATTCCGCCAAAACTTGTTTAGTGGAATCCTTTTCCAGGTCAATACTTTGAGCAAATCCAAGTAATGTAGAAAGTAAAAAAATCAGGGCAGAAATTTTACGCATTGTTAAAGTTTTTATAGATATAAATAATTTATTTGCAAACGGGGCTAAACTACTATTTTTATAGAATCGGCCGTATAAATTTACACTTAAAATTGAAAAAATTTTGTTAAAGTTATTGTGCTGAATAAGTTGCTATCGACGAGATTAACTTTTGTAAATAAGCAATTTAGTCCCTGGTTTAACGTAATTAATACCCCAAATATTGTTCCAGGTGCGAAGTTGATTAATACTTACATCCGGGTATAATCTCGATATTTTAAAAAGAGAATCTCCTTCCTTAACGATATATGTCTCAATTTTGATATCAGCTTTCAAAAGAGAATTAGCAGCGGTTGCTTCATTACTTTTCTTTGGGTGCATTTCTACGGCAAGGTCCTGAAGTACAACTTTATTAGCAATATGATCAGCGGAAATATTAGTGATTTGATTTGTTTCCATTTCTAAAAATGTAGGAATGGCGCTTTTAGGCAAGGTGAGATATTCATTCTTGGGGATGATATTTTTTGTGTATTTGGGATTTAATCTGGAAAGCAATTGGTTTTCAATTTCCAGGTATTTTTCAATTTCTGTTAAATTGAGTTGCTTTTTTACGTGAATGGTATCCGTTTCAAAAAAAGAAATTCCATTGGGGTGGTTAGCATTTAGATAGAGTTCTGCTTGTTCAAAAATATAAAGTGTAGCATAAAAAGCCGGAACATATTCTTGGGTTTCTCTGGGTAAAAATGGTCTTATTTGCCAATAATTTTTTATCCCACCGGCTCTTCGGATAGCTTTGGTCACATTCCCGGGTCCGCAATTATAGGCTGCTATCGCCAAATTCCAATCGTCGAACATATGGTATAAAACCGTCAGGTATTCACAAGCCGCATTTGATGCAGCAAAAATATCTTTTCGCTCATCTACATATGAATCAACCTTGAGGTCATAAAGTCTCGCGGTTCCCAACATAAACTGCCAAATTCCTTTAGCACCGGATTGAGATAATGCGTCGGGCTTTAACGCAGATTCTACAACTGCCACATACTTCAGTTCAAGAGGCAAGTTATACTGGTCTAAATAGCGGTCGAATATGGGGAAAAAATAAGCCGATCTATCTTTGATATTTTCCATCGTTTCCAATCCTTCAGCTAAAAAAGCTTCAATATTTTTTTCAATGATCGGATTATATTCAATCGGAAGCGGCGTTTTTTCCTTTAAATAGTTCAGTCTCTTTTTAAATTCTTCTGAATTGATCAAATGTTTGCTTTGGTTGGGTTCCCCATTCATTTTTTTTACAGATTGATAATGATGGGCCAACCACTTCAGATCTATCTGGTCTGCATAGTTTAATTCGAGAGGAACAGCACTTTGCGAGGATTGAGAGAAAGAGGGAAAGGAGGTAAAGAGTACCCATATGAGAAAGAAAAATAAAAAGTTTTTCATAGAAATTTAAAGGTTTTTAATGATCCAGTCGCACACATCTTTCAAGAAAACCTTCTTGACAGGTTCATTGTGAAGTTCATGGTAGCCATTGGGATACAATTGCAATGTTATTTTTTGAGGATTCTTCTTTGAAATTTCCACCGAAGCCAAATGATCGGTCAATTGATCGTCAGTTCCATGCAATACCAGTGCGTTTATCTTGAGTTGGTCAATGTTGTCCATCGCCCATTGACCGCTTTGCAAAAAACGGATTGAGTAATTAGGACTTACTTTATCATGTACCAATGGATCTGAAAGGTATTTTTCTACGGCAGAGGGGTCATGAGAGAGCGCATTGGGATCCAGCTCATTATGCATGGTATATGCCGGGAATAATTTCATGGCTATTCTTCCAAGTCTTAGTTTCCAGGCAGGCGGAGTAAATGCCAGTTTCAAAAAAGGACTGGATAAGATGATCCCATGAATTCCTTCGGGAGTTCTAATTGCATAGTTCAATACAACATTTCCTCCCATGCTATGACCGTATAAAAAAATTGGTTTTTGGTCAAAGAGTGAGCCTGCTTTTTTTACCATAAGGGCTAAACTCTCCAGAACATACTCAAAGCCGGGATTATCTCCTCTTTTTCCTTTTGTTCTTCCGTGGCCGAACTGATCATAAGCTAGAATGGCCAGATCATTTTTTAGAAGTTCAGGAATGACGAATTCTTCGTATCTACCAAGATGATCCCCAAGACCATGAACGATGATCACCACCGCTTTTATTTTTTCGGGAACATATGTTTTACCAAAAAAATCAACACCATTTTGTTTGAAAGAAAAGGGATTTCCAAGCATGTTCAAAGCAGTTTGGGTCAAATGTATTTAAAAGGAATAAAACAAGTCAAATTTTGTTGAAAATCTATTATAACTACTTAGTATTTTCCTTTCAATTATATAAAACATGAAGAAATATTTCGTAAATTTAAGAGGAACAAAAAATCTCTAGATATGAAAAATGATCAGATCAAAAACGGTGGAAAAAGAGAAAAAAGTTTAGAAAAGAAAACTTTAGCAATTGGTCATAGGTTATATCCCTATGTGAAAAACAGGTTGCGTGTGCTTGAAAATCATGGTATTTTACCTAAAAATATGTACAAACCCTCCGAAATTATCGATGATGTGATTTTGGATATCTATGAAGATCAGGTTCGGGAAGATATTGAACAGCATGCATTGCAGATGTTGATGTTTGAGAAATCTTATCGTAAAATAGTCGATTTGGCAGAAAGAGAAAAATGGCATAAGCATAATATAAGTACTAAATTGATTTTAGAAGAAGAGTTAAAACTAATGGAGGAAAGTTTTACGGTTGATGGAGGTTTTGATTTTATTTTGAACGAGGAATTAGATGATATTTCTTACCATCAAAATGATGAAGGGCATTCTTTATTGGAATCTGAAGATGTCCAGCAGAATATTTTGTCACTTTTTGAATTAAAGGACAGCAACATTATGAAAGCATCAGAGGTAAAACAGACATTTGAGATGTTGTACAAACACCTTCCCATACAAACATCTAATGTGGTTGATCTATATGTTTTGGGTAAATTAAATCTAAAGGACATCAGCACTATTCTTGAAACAGATATAGTTGAAGTGAAAAGAATTGTGCATTTTGTTAAAGAAAACTTCAAGAAACAAATAGATTGAATGAATTGTTTGTAAGAATTATTTCATTTTGTTGAATTTTATCAAAAATAATTTTTGAGGTTTTGATAATTATTGTAATATTGCCTTGTGAAATTAAAGCAAATACATATCACCATTGTCAGGACCATTATTGTGCCCTATCGCCGCATTTAATTAAGACTATACTGCCAGCTTAATTTAATTCATTATTCTTTTCAATTTTAATTTCGACATGTCATTTTTTTCTTACCATAACAATGTAGATCTTTTTCACTTTTTATTCAGAAGCTGTGAAGTGATTTTTCAAACCCACCGTTTACGCCCGTAAGGGTACGGGTTATTTTTGGAGCATGGTGAGCCCAACTCCGCATTTCGATTCTTATTTACCCAATCTTAAAACATTAGTTAATGGAAATTGCAATTGCAAACGAAAAACACATCAAATATGCAGAGATTATCTGCGCAACCATAGAAAAATCTGCTGCCGAAAGAGGAACGGGAATTGCTAAAAGAACCCCGGAATACATTTCGACAAAAATGAGAAATCAAAACGCGGTCATCGCCTTAGATGGTGAAAAATTTGCCGGTTTTTGTTATATAGAAATTTTTAGCGATAAAAACTATGTCGTGCATTCAGGACTGATTGTACATCACGATTATAGAAATATGGGTCTGGCGAAAAAGATCAAAACCAAGATCTTCAATTATTCAAAAGAAAAGTATCCCGAAGCAAAGATTTTTGGCATCACCACAGGTTTGGCCGTGATGAAAATCAATTATGAATTAGGCTATAAACCCGTTACTTTTTCAGAACTCACAGATGATCCTGAGTTTTGGAAAGGATGTCAGACATGCAGGAATTATGACGTATTACAAAGAACACAGCAAAAAATGTGTTTGTGTACGGGTATGCTTTACGATCCAAAGCACAAGCAGGCTATAAAGGAGCACGACTTCGATTCAAAAGTATTGAGTCGCTTAAAGCGCATTAAACAAAGCCTGTTTTTAAAGAAAAATCAAACCAAAGAGTATAAACCAGAAAATTAATCAACAGAACAATCTTAGCTATTGTTTTGTTCAAAGTAACAGAAAATGAAAAAACTCGTATTAGCCTATAGTGGAGGATTAGATACTTCTTATTGCGCGCTGTATTTGTCAAAAGAAGAAAATTTTGAGGTACACGCGGTGAGTGTAAATACCGGTGGTTTTAGCAAAGAAGAAATTGATGAGATAAGAGTTAAAGCTCTGAAATTAGGCGCAAGCAGCTATACTTCGATCGATGCTGTGCAAACTTTTTATGAAAAGGTGGTCAAATATCTGATCTATGGCAATGTCTTAAAAAATAACACATACCCGCTCAGCGTAAGCGCAGAAAGGATCATACAAGCCATTGAAATTGTAGCCTATGCCAAGAAAATAGGGGCGACATATATAGCTCATGGAAGCACAGGTGCAGGGAATGATCAAGTAAGGTTTGATATGATATTTCAAATTTTGGCACCCGAAATTGAAATTATTACCCCGATTAGAGATAAGAAATTAGCCAGACAAGAAGAAATTGATTACCTGCAGGCCCATGGAATTGAATATTCCTGGGAAAAGGCCAAATATTCTATCAACAGAGGTTTGTGGGGCACGAGTGTGGGTGGACAAGAAACTTTAAAATCCAAAGATGCTTTGCCCAACGAAGCTTATCCGAGTCAGCTTGTTCAGAATGACCCAAGCAACATTGAACTAACTTTTAAAAAAGGAGAGCTGGTGGCCATCAATGGTAAAGAAGATACACCGGTAAACAATATCGAAAAATTGAATAAAATAGCTTCCGGCTATGCCATTGGAAGAGATATTCATGTTGGAGATACAATCATTGGTATAAAAGGGAGAGTTGGATTTGAAGCTGCAGCTCCTCTTATTATCATTAAGGCACATCATCTATTAGAGAAGCATACCCTTAGCAAGTGGCAACAATTTCAGAAGGAACAGTTAGGAAATTGGTATGGAATGATGTTGCACGAAGGTCATTATTTAGATGAGGTAATGCGAAATATTGAAGTTTTTTTAGAAGACACTCAAAGATATGTGACAGGTGATGTATTTTTAACACTTCATCCATACAGATTTACTTTGAACGGCATCGAATCTGAACACGATCTAATGAATTCCTCTTTTGCCAGTTATGGTGAAAGTAATGAAGGATGGACGGCTGATGATGCCAAAGGTTTTATAAAGATCACGGCCAATCAAGGAAAGATATTTAATCACGTAAACAAAGGCTGATATGGTAATTAGAGCTGGAATTGTCGGTGGAGCAGGTTATACCGCAGGTGAGTTGATCAGAATTTTGATCCACCATCCTCAAGTTACAATCGATTTTATCTACAGCACTTCAAACTCAGGGAATCCGGTCTCAAAAATTCACCAGGATCTGCTGGGTGAGACCGATCTTTATTTTACAGATTCCATTAATTCAGAAGTTGATGTTTTGTTTTTGTGTTTAGGACACGGCAATTCTAAAACGTTTTTAGGTGAAAACAGCTTTTCTCAGGCCACAAGAATCATCGACTTGAGTAATGATTTCAGATTGACCAAGGATGCCATTTATGAAGGAAAGAGCTTTGTCTACGGTTTACCCGAACTGAATTCGAGTGACATAAAGGTTGCAAATCATATAGCTAATCCGGGTTGTTTTGCCACCGCCATACAACTGGCCCTATTGCCATTGGCTAAGGCGGGTCTTATTTGTGATGACGTTCATATAAATGCCGTCACAGGTGCTACGGGGGCAGGAACTTCCTTGTCGCCAACTACGCATTTTACCTGGCGAGATAATAATTTTTCATCCTACAAAGTATTTACACATCAACATTTGGGTGAAATCGAGCAGAGTTTGACTCAGTTACAATCAGGTATGAGCCACGAGCTTTTATTTATTCCCTATAGAGGAAATTTTAGCAGAGGAATTTTCGCGAGTATCTATACTAAGTTTGATGGGTCGATTGAAGAGGCAAAGAGCTTATATCGGGAATTTTATAAAGATTCGGCATTTACATTTGTGTCGGATGAAGAGATTCATTTAAAACAAGTGGTAAATACCAATAAATGTTTACTTCACTTAAAAGTATTTAAAGGTAAATTATTAATAACAAGTGCGATCGATAACTTATTGAAAGGTGCTTCGGGACAAGCGGTACAGAACATGAATCTAATTTTTGGTCTTGACGAAAAAACAGGTTTACAATTAAAGGCTAATTATTTTTAAATAGAAAATATGAAAATAGGAATTATTGGGGTAGGTAACTTAGGATATTCCGTAGCGATCGGAATATTAAGTGAAAAACAACACATTAAATGCAAATCGTTGTACCTGTCTAAAAGAAATCCAAAATCTTTAGAAAACATCAGTAATTTGTCTGTGGTCAAAATCACGACTGAAAATAAAAGACTGGTAAAGTATTCTGAGGTAATTATTATAGCCGTGCAACCGGCTCAATTAAAAGGTGTTCTGGAAGAGATCAAAGAGGAGATCAATCCAAAAAAGCATACCCTAATTTCTGTGGTTACCGGAAGAAAAATTAGCGATATAGAAGCTGTTCTCGGGAATGATTTACCCATTATCAGATGTATGCCCAACACGGCAATTTCAGTGGGTCAGTCGATGACCTGTATTTCTGCGAACGAAGCAGGACAGAAGAATGTAACCTACGCCAAGACTATTTTTAATGCCTTAGGAAAAACGATGTGTATTGAAGAAAATCTGATGCAGGCGGCTACTGTTATTTGTGCCAGCGGGATCGCTTTTTGGATGAGGTTGATCAGGGCCACTTCACAGGGAGCAGTTCAATTAGGATTTCATAGCGATGAAGCATTGGAATTGTCTATGCAAACATGTTTGGGAGCTGCCAGTTTATTAATTGACAGCAAAAGTCACCCTGAAGAAGAAATCGATAAAGTGACCACCCCTAGTGGCTGTACCATTGAAGGTCTGAATGAAATGGAGCACCAAGGTTTGAGTTCATCTCTGATCAGAGGACTGGTTGCTTCATTTGAAAAAATTAATGAAATTTAATAAGAATGGATTTATTTGATGTTTATCCTGTCTATAGTGTTACTCCCGTTTCTGCCAAGGGTTGCTATGTGTATGATGAAAAAGGTATAAAATACCTCGATCTATATGGAGGTCATGGCGTTATCTCTATTGGCCATACCCAGGAGGACTATGTACAAGCCATCACTGAGCAACTTCATAAAATTGGGTTCTATTCTAATTCGATCATCAACCCAATTCAAACGGCACTGGCAAAAAAACTAGGGAAATTGTCAGGATTTGACAATTATTCCTTGTTTTTATGTAATTCCGGAGCAGAGTCAAATGAAAATGCCTTAAAATTGGCCTCTTTTCACACAGGTAAGAAACGTGTGATTGCCTTTGAGAATGCTTTTCACGGCAGAACCTCGGCGGCAGTGGCCGTTACGGATAACATAAAAATAAATGCACCGATCAATCTGCAACAAGCGTGTACTTTTTTACCCTTGAACGAAATTGATCTAGTGGAAAAAGAGCTCTCTAAAAATGATGTTTGTGCTATTATCATAGAGGGAATTCAAGGCGTTGGCGGATTGGATGAAGGAACTTCTTTCTTTTTTAAGGATCTGGAAAGACTTTGTAAAAAGTATGAAGTGATATTGATTGCAGATGAGATCCAATCGGGTTATGGAAGGAGTGGAAAGTTCTTTGCTTTTCAATATCATGGCATATTGCCGGATCTCATTACCACGGCAAAAGGCATGGGCAATGGCTTTCCAATTGGAGGCGTTTTGATCTCTCCCAAATTTAAAGCGAGTTATGGTTTATTAGGAACTACTTTTGGGGGCAATCATTTAGCTTGTTGCGCGGCTTTGGCCGTATTGGATGTGATCCAAAGAGATGACCTCATCTCGCATGTGAATGCGGTTTCGGCGGATTTTGTGGAAAAAGTAAAAGAAATTCCTCAGGTTAAAAGAATAAAAGGAAAAGGTCTGATGTTGGGCTTGGAATTCGATTTTGACGTGGCCGAATTGAGAAAAAAACTCATCATGGACGAACATATCTTTACAGGAGGCGCCTCGAACAAAAAGCTTTTAAGGATATTACCGCCCTTGACCATTACCACAACCGAGCTAGATGATTTTATCACATCGCTGAAAAGAGTTTTGAATTAGAAGATGAATAAGATATTAAGCATATACCAAAGGAATTCCGTTTTACAAAAAATGGCTGAGCTTGTAAAAATAAATCGGGCAGCAATTATTGGGTCAAATCAAAAGGACCTGAAAAGTTTTGACCGAGCTGATCTCGCTATGTATGATCGTTTAAAGGTTGATGATCAAAAAATTGACGGAATGATTGAATCTTTAGATCAATTGGCAAGGCAGGAAGATCCATTGGGCAAAGAGCGCTTCTCTTTTGTGCATGAAAACGGACTAAAAATTGAAAATCGCACGGCCCCATTTGGAACCATTTTAATTATTTACGAATCAAGACCAGATGTCACAGTAGAAGCGGCGGGTATCGCTTTTAAGTCAGGTAATAAAATTTTACTCAAGGGAGGCAAGGAATCTTTTCATTCTAATATCGCCATCGTAAAACTTTGGCAGAAAGCCTTGAAATTGAATTCAATCGATGAAAAATGGGTGGAATATTTAGTGTTTAACCGACAAGAAACACAGGATTTTTTAAAAGCTCCGAGCCAAAAAATTGATTTGATCATACCCAGAGGAGGTAATCAATTGATTCAATTTGTCAAAGAAAATGCCACCTGCCCGGTGATTGTAAGTGGACGTGGCAACAATTTTGTTTATGTGGAATCCACTACAGATCAGGATAAAGCCATTGAGATCATTGTCAATGCAAAAGTGGCTAAAATATCTGCTTGTAATGCATTGGACAAAGTTTTGATCGATAGGAAATTGCCAAACTTTGATGATTTTGTGGAGAAATTGATCATAAAGCTCAAAAAGTTTGACGTACAAATTTTGGGTGATGTGGCCTGTTCCAGATATGATGGTATTGAGAAGATGGAGGATGACAAAATTTGGTATGAAGAGTTCTTAGATTATAAAATTGTCTTTGGTCAGGTCAAGGATATGCAAGAAGCGATCGATAAGATCAATCAATTTGGAGGTGGGCACTCGGCATGTATTTTGACAAAAAACGATGAAATGGCAAGGGAATTTATGGAAGAAGTCGATGCGGCGGCTGTTTATCAGAATGCTTCCACAAGATTTACGGACGGGTTTCAGTTTGGTCTTGGGGGAGAATTAGCCATTAGCACAGATAAATTACACCAAAGAGGCCCTATTGGTTTGGAACATTTGGTGACGAACAAATGGTATGTATATGGAGAAGGTCAGATCAGATAAAAAAAGAGTTTTGCTAAAGATCGGTACCAACACGTTAACCCGTGAAACCGATCAAATTTCCAGAGGAAAAATTGAAGATATTGCCCGTCAGATTTTCCGGTTAAAGGACAGCTGTGAGTTTATCATTGTGAGTTCAGGAGCCATCGCGGTAGCCAAACAATTTGTTAAACTGGAAAGCAATGGAAAGGCCATCACAGTAAAACAAGCTTTAGCGGCCATCGGGCAACCCCATTTGATGCGTATTTTTCAAGAGAATTTTAGGGAATTAGGGCTTTTAACTTCGCAATGTTTGTTGTCTTATCCCGACTTTGAAAGAGAAACTTCAAGAGAAAACATTTATAATACGCTGAATGTATTAGTACAAAACGGATACATTCCTATTATCAATGAAAATGACACGGTAGCCACTGAAGAAATTCAATTTGGCGACAATGATAAATTAGCCGCATTGACGGGTAGTTTATTGGGCGTAGATCTTGTTATCATCGCTACGAATACCGATGGGATATATACCAAAGCATCAGTTGAAAATGGCAAAAAAGTCACCATAGATCGGGTTGAAAGTATCAGTGATCTAAGAGAAGAGGTGATCGTAGGAAAATCCTCTCATGGCACAGGCGGTATGCAATCTAAAATTGATGCGGCGGAAATTTTATACAAGCACCAAATAGAAACATGGATCGTAAATGGTTTGAAGGATAATTTTATTTTGAATGCCTTTGAGAACACCATTCCGTTTACCAAAATAGGGAGAAAATGAAGCATTATTTGTCAGTAAATGATATCGACTCGCCGGAAGAGTGGGTAAAAGAAGCCTTAGCAATAAAGAATCGGCCAATCCAAAAAGAAATCGGAGCCGGCAAAACACTTGGTTTGTTGTTTTTTAACAATAGTCTAAGAACCCGCTTGAGTACGCAAAAGGCTGCCATGAATCTGGGTATGGAGAGCATTGTCATGAATTTTAACAATGAAGGATGGGCCTTGGAATTTGAAGATGGAGCTATAATGAATCAAGGCAAATCTGAACATATCAAAGAAGCTGCCCAGGTGATATCTCAATATTGTGATATGATAGCCATCAGAGCTTTTCCCACTCTATCAGACAAAGAAAAGGACAAAGCTGAGGAAGTTTTGAATGGATTTAAAAAATATGCTTCTGTCCCTATTGTAAATATGGAAAGCTCAACAGGACACCCTTTACAGGCTTTGGCTGATGCTATTACGATAGAGGAACATAGAACAAAGGAAAGGCCAAAAGTTGTATTGAGCTGGGCTCCGCATCCCAGGGCGCTGCCACACGCGGTGGCCAATTCTTTTGTGCAAATGATGCAAAAAAGTGATGTAGATTTTGTGATCACGCACCCTGAAGGATACGAATTAGACCCTGAGATTACCAAGGGTTCTACCATTGAAACAGATCAATTGAAAGCTTTTGAAAAGGCAGATTTTGTTTACGTGAAAAACTGGAGTTCTTTTAAAGATTACGGAAAAGTATTAAACCAGGATGCAACATGGACCATTTCAAATAAACAGATGAGTAAAACGAACAAAGCAAAATTCATGCATTGCCTGCCGGTTCGGAGAAATGTGGTTGTGACCGATGAGGTGTTGGACAGCGACCAGTCTATCGTGATCGATCAGGCTAACAACAGGACATATTCAGCTCAACTGGTCTTAAAAAAGATATTGGAAGGAATGAAAAGTGGTTTATGAAAGAAAGTTTAAAAATTTTAAAAATAGGGGGAAACGTGATCAATGACCCTGTAGCATTGGCCAAATTTTTGGTTCATTTTGCTCAGATCCCTTCAAAAAAAATATTAGTACATGGAGGAGGAAAAAGGGCCTCCGAAATGGCGAAAGAACTGGGAATAGAAGCTAAAATGGTCAATGGCAGAAGAATTACCGACCTGGTTACTTTGGAAATTGTGACCATGGTTTATGCGGGGTTGCTCAATAAAAATATAGTCAGTCTCTTACAAAAGAACAATTGCAATGCCATAGGGCTGAGCGGAGCGGATGGAAATACCATACGAGCGCATAAGAGAATAGTAAAGGATATTGATTATGGTTTTGCAGGTGACGTAGATCAGATTGGGGTCGAAACCATTTCTGCCTTATTAAATAGTCATTTGACACCTGTGTTTTGCGCAATTACACACGATTCCAAAGGCCAATTATTGAATACGAATGCGGATACCATCGCCAGTGAACTCGCTGTTGGTTTGTCAGAAGAATATAAAGTAGAATTGGTGTATTGTTTCGAGAAAAAAGGGGTTTTAAAAGATGTCAATGATGAGGATTCTGTTATTGAAAGAATTGACCTGACCATTTTTGATGAGCTTAAGAATGACGGAATTGTCTCTGAGGGGATGTTGCCAAAATTGGAAAATTGTTTTGCTGCACTAGAGAAGGGTGTCGAAAAAGTGATCATTGGGAGTCCGAATGTTTTTTATGAAACCACACAAAAATGTACAACCCTTGTTTTATGAAAGAGAAATTGTACAAAGAAAGTATTGCGTTATTGCAAAAGTTAATAGCCACTCCATCTTTTTCAGGAGAGGAACACCTTACGGCAGAGATACTGATGAACTATTTATCTACTTATTGCGACAACATTCATCGAAAAGGAAATAATATTTGGGTCGAGAACAGGTATTTTGATAGTTCAAAACCCACGATTTTACTCAATTCTCATCACGATACTGTAAGGCCTAATAAAGGCTATAAAAAAGACCCTTATCGACCTGAAATTACAGATGGAAAATTATATGGTTTGGGAAGCAATGATGCTGGCGGATGTTTGGTGAGTTTGATCGCCGCATTTCTTTATTTTAATGATCAAAGTGATCTGAGTTATAATCTGGTATTAGTAGCTTCGGCAGAAGAAGAGAACTCCGGAGAAAATGGGATTCGAAGTGTTTTGCCTGATCTGCCGGAAATCGATTTTGCTATTGTAGGTGAACCCACCTCCTTAAATTTAGCCATTGCAGAAAAGGGCTTGCTGGTACTCGATTGTTATGCGCATGGAACACCGGGGCATGCTGCTCACAGTAAAGGAGATAATTCTATCTACCATGCCTTGGAGGCCATCAATTGGTTTAAAGGATTTCATTTTCCTGAAATTTCAGAAACTTTGGGCGAAGTAAAAATGACCGTCACACAAATAGAAGCAGGTGATCAACACAATGTTGTACCTTCCACTTGTCATTTCGTGGTGGATATTCGAGTAACAGATAGATACAGCAATCTAGAAGTGCTGGAAAAAGTAAAAAGTTCGGTAAAGGTTGAGGTGAAGGAGCGTTCTTTGAGGTTAAATTCATCCTTTATTCCAAAAGAACATCCTATCGTTCAGGCCGGAATCAGATTAGGTAGAGAAACTTACGGATCGCCAACTTTGTCAGATCAGTCCAATTTGACCTGTCATTCTTTAAAACTTGGTCCGGGAGATTCTTTGCGTTCTCATATGGCTGACGAGTATATTTATGTCAAGGAAATAGAGGAGGGAATAAGTTTATACATACAATTATTAGAAGAAATCTTATAGAAAAACAGGAAACCATGAAACTCTGGGAAAAAGGATTTAGTACAGATAAAAAAATAGATCTATTTACTGTTGGAAACGACAGAGAATTAGATTTGGTATTGGCAAAATATGATGTGATCGGTTCTGCGGCTCACGCAAAAATGCTCTATGAAATTGGTTTGTTGAGCGAAAGTGAGATAGTTGCCATCGAGCGTGAACTCTCAGAAATTTTAAAAAATATTGAAAAAGGAACATTTTTAATTGAGGATTCTTTTGAAGATGTCCATTCTAAGGTCGAATTTTTACTCACAGAAAAACTTGGGGATACCGGAAAAAAAATACATACGGCAAGATCCAGAAATGACCAGGTCTTGGTTGACATGCATTTATATTTAAAAAATGAGATAACAGAAATAAACAATTTAGTTCAGGATTTTTTCACTCTTTTACTGTCTTTGGCAGATCAATACAAAGACATTTTATTGCCGGGGTACACTCATTTCCAGGTAGCAATGCCTTCTTCTTTTGGGATGTGGTTTTCAGCCTATGCTGAAAGTTTAATCGATGATATCCATATGCTTAATGCGGCGTACAAGGTTATTGATCAAAACCCTTTGGGTTCGGCAGCAGGTTATGGCAGTTCTTTTCCGATCGATCGGGAATCGACCACTGAACTATTGGGTTTTGCCACATTAAAGTACAATGCGGTTGCGGCCCAAATGAGCAGGGGAAAGGCGGAAAAAACAGTTTCTTTTGCGCTCAGTTCTCTAGGTGGAACCCTATCTAAATTTGCTTATGATATCTGTTTGTATATGAGTCAGAACTTTGGTTTTATTTCATTTCCGGATGAATTGACCACAGGTTCCAGTATCATGCCTCATAAAAAGAATCCAGATGTATTTGAATTGATCAGAGGAAAATGTAATAAAATTCAGGCCTTGCCTTATGAAATGACACTGCTGACCAATAATCTGCCCAGCGGATATCACAGAGATTTTCAATTGCTCAAGGAAGGTTTAATTCCTGGTCTACAAAACACCAAGGCTTGTTTGGAAATGTTCATTTTTTCGCTCAAAGAAATAAGGGTAAAAAAAGATATCGTTCACGCCGATATGTACGACTATTTATTTAGTGTGGAAGAGGTGAATGAGTTGGTTCAAAATGGAACTCCTTTTAGAGATGCCTATAAAATCATCGGTCAGAAAATTGAAAAAGGCGAGTTTAAACCCCATCGAAAGATAAAGCACACACATCTGGGAAGTGTTGGAAATCTTGCATTGGATAAGATCCGGGAAAAAATGAAAGCAGCGACAGATAAAAAATGATGGGTCTGTGTTGAATTTTTAAAATTGCATTTAAAAAAAATGTAATTTAGTTTTAATCAACCTACCAAGCCATTATGAAACATCTCCTTTTGAGATACAGGTACGCTTTTACGTTTACCTTTATCACTAGTTGCGTCTCTATCCATACAGCTTATGGACAATTTACAAGCCTTGTTGATGATTCTCAAACACAGGTATTCCCGGATTCTTCGAAGACCTATTTTATTCCGGATGTGACAGAAAAAGAGATGCGATGGTCTCATCAGCGATTTAAATGGCTTTCGTTAAAATTGGGTTTTGCTCCTATTCTCGATTATAATTATATCATTCAAGATGATGATAATATAGATCAGGTCGGCGAACAGGAGAGTCGCTTTGATATCCGCAGCGCTAGAATGATGTTCAAGGGAAAAATTAATTTCAAGAATCCCTGGCAATATTTGATCAGTGTCGAATATAAGGGGAAGGACAGGCCAGATGGAACCGATTCTTTTGGACTCACTGATTTTAGATTTGTTATTCCGGTAGGTGATAAGAATGAAATTTATTTGGGGAAATTAAAAGAGACTTTTATTTATGAAATGGTAGGGGACGCGGCAAATTTACCTCATATGGAAAGGTTGTTGAGTCCCTTTTTTAAAAGTCGGAACATAGGAATGATCTACAAGCATTTTTTCTTGGATGATCGTGCAACAATAGCGGCAGGGTGGTTTAACAGTTGGATCGATAATGATTACAGTTTTTCGGAGTCGGCCAATACCTTTACTGCCAGGGTCACGGGATTGCCTAAGTGGTATCAGGACGGAGCCCAATATATTCATATGGGTCTTGGCGTGCGATATGTAGAAGCTCAGGATGGAATGATCAGATTAAAGGGCAAAAATGAATCGAATATTACATCTAATTTTGTCGATACAGGGAATATTGAAGCAGATTCTCAATTTAATCTAAGTGTTGAACAGTTATGGAGTCTTGAGAATTTTTCAGTACTGCTTGAATATGTCCATTCGTGGGTGGATACGGATTCGGGATACGAACAATTTCATGGATACTATGCCACAGGTAGTTACGTTTTGAGCGGAGATCCCAGGCCCTATGATAAAAGATCTGCTTATGCCAGAAGGATCATGCCTGATGGTAAATATGGTGCCCTCGAGTTAGTCGGAAGAGTTGGACGGATCAACCTTGTGAGTTCTAACGTTGATGGAGGGTTATTGTATCGATGGGATATCGGTTTGAATTGGTGGGCAACACAATATTGGAAAGCCGGGATTGTTTACGGTATAGGAAACCTCAAAAAAGATGAGGTAGTCGGCGTGACAAATTCGATACAAATGAGGGTTCAATGGATTTATTAATTTAGTATTGAAGAGGTAAGTAAATTCCTTGTTTTTTTGTTTCATCATCCGCCTCCAATCTTGGGTCCAATTCAAGTTCTTCATTTGATTTATTCTCGGTTCAAAGCTCTTTTCATCGCCTCTGCTTTTACCATACATTCTCGGTACTCATTTTCAATTTTCGATTGAGATGTAATGGCTCCTCCCACTGAAAAAGACACATATTTTTTGCTTGCGTTATACAAAATACTTCTGATCACCACGTTAAAATCAAGATCATTTTCAGGACTAAAATAGCCCACCGCGCCTGAGTATAAACCTCTTTTGGTTTCTTCGAGTTCCTCAATAATTTCCATGGCAGAAATTTTTGGAGCTCCGGTCATACTTCCCATTGGGAAAAGAGAAATAATAATGTCGATCACATCTATTTCGGCAGAAACTTCTGATACCACGGTAGAAATTAACTGATGAACCTGCTGAAAAGTATAGACTTCACAAAGTTCTTCTACCCGAACACTGCCTTTTATCGCTGTTTTTGACAAATCATTCCGAACCAGATCAACAATCATGATGTTTTCCGATCTTTCTTTTGGGTCCTTTGCCAGCTCCTCCTTTATTCTTTTATCCTCTTTTGCATCCCCAGATCTTCTCGCAGTGCCTTTAATGGGTTGTGAAATAACTTTGGAATCTACTTTTTTGACAAAGCGTTCAGGTGAGGCTGAGAGTAAATATTTATCATAGATGCGCAAAAAAGTCGCAAAGGGTGGTGTAGAGATTGAATTGAGCTTTTGATATACCATTAAAGGATGGATCTCGCATTTCTCGGCATAAAATTCCTGACAAAAATTGACTTCATAAATATCTCCCCGATGGATATGGGCGAGTATCTTTTCTAAATTCTCATTGTACAATTGTCGGGAAACTCGCTGTTTTATTTCGATTTCCGTTTGGGGGTGAATGCTGCTAGGGCTGATGTTTTGAATGTCTGCCCAATCTTTTTCGATCTCGTTTTCAAATTCTTCCATATAGGAAAAAGTCAAATCAGATTGTTGAAGAAATATTATTTTTTGTGGATGGAAAAAATAAAGGTCGTCAAAACCTAAACCATCAAAATTTAGAGAGGAAAGCTCTTCAATGTCATTCTTTAGATCATAACTCAAATAACCAAAAATGTAATCATTTGTTTCTTTTCTGAAATTTTTGAGCTTTTCAAAAGCATTTTTAAAAGAAGATCTCAATTCAGTTCTTACACCCACGGCCAACACTGCATCATAGGTTTCGTAGGTCTGATTCCCCAAATGCGTATTAGAATCACACCAGAGAAACACCTCCTCGTTCTGGGCCCAATTGAGTAAATGCAATTTAAGGTCTGCAATAGAATTAGCGCTGAAATCTTTCCGGGTTCTCAAAGTATTGAAAAAAATAAATGGTTATCGAAAAATACTTAAATTCTTTCAATAACCATTTTTATGTTAAGCATTAGTTTTCTAACTGTGAATTGATCTGTTCTCTACAGCCAAGCACGCTTCTTTAATGGCTTCGGTATAGGTAGGATGAGCGTGTGACATTCGGGCCACATCTTCACTTGAAGCTCTAAATTCCATCGCCACAACTGCTTCAGCGATCATGTCTGCCGCTCTGGCCCCGATCATATGAACGCCTAAGATCTCATCTGTTTTCGCATCAGCCAAGACTTTTACCAGTCCGTCGATATCCATACTTGCTCTTGCCCTTCCTAAAGCGCGCATCGGAAAAGAACCCGATTTGTAATTAAGGCCTTCTGCTTTCAGTTCTTCCTCTGTTTTACCTACTCCCGCAACTTCCGGCCAGGTGTATACAACTCCGGGGATTAAATTATAATTGATATGAGGTTTTTGACCGGCGATAATTTCAGCCGCCATGGTTCCTTCCTCTTCTGCTTTGTGCGCCAGCATAGCCCCTTTTACTACATCGCCAATGGCATAGATATTCGGGATATTGGTCTGAAGATGATCATTTGTCTCAATTTGTCCCCGCTCATTTACCTGAATACCTACATTTTCTAATCCGAGACCCTCAGTATAGGCCTTTCTTCCCACGGCTACTAAACAGTAATCTCCTTTAAATTCTACCGGATTTCCTTTTTTATCACCTGCAGTGACGATCACTTCTTTGCCAGAAACTTTTACTGAAGATACTTTATGATCTGTAAAGAACTTCATGCCTTGTTTTTTCAAAGATTTTTGTAATTCTTTAGAAAGCGCACTGTCCATGGTTGGAATGATCGAAGGCATGTACTCTATGACTGAAACTTCTGCTCCTAATCTATTGTAAACTTGTCCAAGTTCCAGACCAATCACGCCGCCACCAATCACGAGCAGATGTTTTGGAATTTCAGACAGGCTCAAAGCTTCTGTTGAAGTAATGATCCTTTTTTTATCGATTTTAATAAAGGGCAGACTTCCCGGCTTTGATCCGGTCGCTATAATCGTATGTTTTGCTTCGACAGTTTCCGTCTCGTTGTTCTCTTTTTTAATATTGATGTGATTGGCATCTTTAAATGAACCTATACCTTGAAATGTATCGATCTTGTTTTTATCCATCAAAAAATTGATTCCTCCTGATGTTTGGGCAACGACCTCACTTTTACGATCGATCATTTGCTTGAAATTTACTTTGACCTCTTTAGTCTCGATGCCGTGTTTTTCGAAATGATGTACGGCATCGTAATAGTGGTGAGAAGAGTCCAACAGAGCTTTTGAAGGAATACAACCTACATTTAAGCAGGTTCCACCCATGGTCGAATACTTTTCAATAATGGCAGTTTTTAAACCCAATTGAGCACATCTAATAGCGGCAACGTAACCCCCTGGTCCTGAACCTATAACAACAACATCGTATGATTTCATCTGTGATTTTTTTTAGTCGATTGCAAAAATAGTTATTAAATCTAATAATTTGGCTTAGTTCTGGAGTAATCCGGCCCTTTTTAGCAATGCTTTGGCATCGGGTTCCTTTCCTCTGAATTTTTTGTAGAGCGTCATGGGTTTATCGGTACCCCCTTGACTCAGTACAAACTTTTCAAACTTTTCAGCCGTTCCTTTATCAAAAATTCCCTTCTCTTTAAAAGCTTCAAAAGCATCAGCATCCAACACCTCGGCCCATTTATAACTGTAATAGCCCGATGAATATCCCCCTTGAAAAATGTGTGAAAAAGCTGTACTCATGCAATTTTCTGGCACATCAGGATAAAATTTGGTCTGTGCAAAGATCAATTCTTCATAAGATTTAACATCTTTGATGTCGGACAGATCTTTAGCATGCCAAGCCATGTCCAAAAGCCCGAAACTAATTTGTCTTACTGTTGCGAGTCCTTCTAAAAAGTTAGCAGATTTTTTAATTTTTTCTATGAGTTCAAAAGGAATTAAGGCTGAGCTTTCATAATGTTTAGCAAAGAGTTTGAGTGCATCTTCCTCATAGCACCAATTTTCAAAAACTTGTGAAGGCAATTCTACAAAATCCCAATAAACACTGGTTCCTGAAAGACTGGGATAAGTTGTATTGGCCAGCATGCCGTGAAGGGCATGGCCAAATTCATGGAAAAGAGTGGTTACTTCGTTGAAGGTAAGCAGGGATGGCTTTGTTTTTGTGGGTTTAGTAAAGTTGCAAACAATGGAAATATGTGGTCTTGAATTGACTCCGTCCTTTTTCCACTGACTTTTATAGGAAGTCATCCAGGCACCGTTTCTTTTACCTTTTCTGGGAAAAAAATCTGCATAAAGAACTGAAACGACCTCACCGTTTTTTTTAACTAAATAGGTTTTTACATCCTCATGGTATTTATCAATATCTTGAACTTCTTCGAACTTTAAGCTGTATAATTTATTTGATATGTCGAAAACGCCTTGAATAACATTTTCCAGTTTAAAATAAGGTTTAAGTTGTTCTTCATCTAAATCGAATAGTTGTTTCTTTAACTTTTCGCTGTAAAAAGAACCGTCCCATTTTTGTAAAATTTCAATTTGATCTTTTCTGGCCAGTTCTTTGAGCTGTTCAAATTCTTTTTCCGCGGCTGGTTTGGCTTTTTTTAAGAGGTCTTGTAAAAAGTCAATTACTTTTTGGGGTTTTTCAGCCATTCTTTCCTCTAGAACAAAATGAGCATGAGTAGGGTATCCCAATAATTTAGCGCGATCATTTCTGAGATTGACTATATCTAAAACAACTTTTTGGTTGTCGAATTCATTTTTTTGAAAGCCTCTTTTCCCGTATTCTTTGGCTAAGATCTCTCTGAAAGAGCGATCCTCTGCATAGGTCATAAAGGGCAAGTAACTAGGTATGTCCAAAGTAAAGATCCATCCTTCTTTTTCCTGTTCTTCCGCTAAAAGTTTTGCCGCTTCCACAGCGCCGTCGGGCAGACCTTTTAAATTTTCTTCATTCTCAATGTGCAAGGTATAAGCATTATTTTCGGCCAATACATTTTCACCGAACTTTAAAGAGAGTTGTGCTAATTTCTTATCGATTTCTCTTAATTTTTTTTGATCGGCATCTGCTAAGTTGGCACCATTTCGGGTAAACCCTTTGTACTTTTTTTCGAGCAAAGTTCTTTGCTCGGTTGTCAATGGGTAGGTCTCCTGCTTTTCAAACACACTTTTCACTTTTGCAAAAAGAGCTTTGTTAAGGCGGATATCATTAGAAAAATCGGAAAGCAGAGGAGACACTTCCTGCGCAATTTTTTGAATTTCATCATTGGTTTCGGCTGAATTCAAATTGAAAAAAATGCTTGAAATCCGATCCAGTTTTTCTCCTGAAAAATCAAGTGCCTCAATCGTGTTTTTGAAGTCTGGTTCTTCCGAATTTTCTACAATAGCATCAATTTCTGCTTTGGCCATTTCGATGGCCTTGTCAAAAGCAGGTTTAAAATGCTCATTTTTGATTTTTGAAAACGGAGCTGTTCCGAATAAACCAGAGAACTCCGATAATAAAGGATTATCCATAAAACAAGGAATATTTGAGCTAATCAATCAATTAGAAAATTGTTAGGTGCTTTATTTTTTCAGTTTGGCGGATGCTTCAAGCACTTTACTTTTTAAGCTTTCTTTATAAAAAATAACTTTGTCGAGCACGCATTGATCAGATGAACCAATGATCTGAGCCGCCAGAATTCCTGCATTTTTTGCGCCATCTAAGGCTACTGTAGCGACAGGTACTCCTCCGGGCATTTGCAGGATTGAAAGAACAGAATCCCAACCATCTATAGAGTTTCGAGATTTTACGGGTACGCCGATAACCGGCAGCGGACTCATAGACGCCACCATGCCGGGTAAATGTGCGGCTCCGCCGGCGCCCGCTATGATCACATTGATTCCTCTTTTATGGGCGTTAGTTGCATAATCAAAAAGTTTTTCAGGAGTTCTATGGGCGGAAACGATATCGACTTCAGTTTCAATGTCAAAACCCTCTAAAATTTCGATCGCTTCGCGCATTATTGGAAGATCTGAATCACTTCCCATGATAATTCCAACCTTAGCCATAAAATAAATTAATTTGAGCTGATTAAAAATTTGAATAAGACAAATATTTTGCCTTATTTTAGGGCTAAGATAAAACAAAAAATAGGTTTATTCCCCATGCAGATTCCATTATTTAATACCGTTCTATCTTGGATTTTGAAAAAACGCAAATACCAGATGGATATGTTTATCAAGTACCCGATAGACACGCAAGGTGAGGTTTTATATAATTTGCTTTCTTCTGCCAAAAACACCGAGCTGGGTAAGGCTTATGATTTTCATACTATCAAAAGTTATGAATCTTTTTCTGAAAGGGTTCCGATCAGAAAATACGAATCGATCGAACCTATGATCGATCGAGCCCGAAAAGGGGAGAACAATATTTTTTGGCCCACAAAAATTCAGTGGTTTGCCAAATCCAGTGGGACGACAAATGCCAAGAGCAAGTTCATTCCTGTGAGCAATGAAGCCTTGGAAGATTGTCATTTAAAGGCTGGAAAGGACATGCTCTGCATGTACATCAATAACAATGAGGAAACTGAGTTATTTAATGGGAAGAGCTTAAGGTTAGGAGGAAGCAGCGCATTATACGAGAACAGCGATACTTATTTTGGAGATTTATCTGCGATTATCATAGAAAATTTACCTTTTTGGGCCGATTTTAGCAGTACACCAAGCCAGAAAACTGCCTTAATGGGTGAATGGGAGGCAAAAATGGAAGCGATCATCAATGAAACGGTGGACGAAGATATTACAAGTTTAGCCGGAGTACCTTCGTGGATGCTTGTGCTGCTAAACAGAGTTTTAGAGAGAACCGGGAAATCAAATATTCTTGAGGTCTGGCCCAATCTGGAAGTCTATTTTCACGGTGGGGTAAGTTTCAACCCTTATCGGGAACAATACAAAAAACTCATTCCCAGTGATGATTTCAAATATTACGAAACTTATAATGCTTCAGAAGGGTTTTTTGCTATACAGGATTTGAACCATAGCAGTGAATTGCTTTTGATGCTCGACTACGGAATTTTTTATGAATTTATCCCTATGGAGGAATTCAAAGATGAAGATTCTCATGCTATTCCCTTGGAGAAAGTAGAACTGAACAAGAACTACGCCTTAGTAATTTCTACAAATTCCGGATTGTGGAGGTATTTGATCGGCGACACTGTAAAATTTACTTCACTAGACCCTTACAGAATTAAAATAACCGGGAGAACAAAACATTTCATCAATGTTTTTGGTGAAGAATTGATGGTAGAAAATGCAGAAGAAGCACTTAAAGAAGCGAGTTTAAAAACCGAAGCCGAAATAGTTGATTATACGGTGGCACCCGTATTTATGTCTGATAAAAAGCAAGGCAGTCATGAATGGATGATCGAATTTAGAAAATCTCCAAAAGATTTTACCGTTTTCAGAAAGACGCTTGATGAATCTTTAAAATTATTGAATTCTGATTATGAGGCGAAAAGGTATAAGAACATGACACTGAATCCGCCTATTATACAAGCTGTAAAAAATGGCTTGTTCTACGAATGGCTTAAAGAACACAATAAATTAGGCGGTCAACACAAAGTTCCCAGACTTTGTAACGACAGGCAATTTATGGAAGAACTCAAGGCGTTGGAAGCCCGCTATCAAAATTCGTAAGATCTTCACTCACCCATGCTTCACATAGAATTTTAAAATCGGAATTTGGGTTATTTGCTTCCTGAAAAGCTTTGTAGTCTATCCAAACAAAACCACCATTTCCCCAACTTTCACCCCAAGAATTAACCACTTTAAATGCTTGTTTTGCATCGTCATAGCCAACAACTAACATGGCATGCCCTCCGTCGTCTTTTGCAAATTTTCTGTACACCGCATCACTTCCTTCTCTGGCGCCAAAGTAATTTCTATCTATAGAAATGGCAATTACAATAGGTTGATCATTATTTAAAAATGCTTTTGACTGTTCAAAAACTTGATTTTCATCTAAGTAAAAAAACTCTTTGATCTTGTTAGGACCGGCCAATTCGATCAATTCGGGTGTAGGCATCACAAAGCAGTTGTCATCGTCATAAGGAAACTCATTCCATGTGCTCACTCCTTGAGTGACAAGTAATTCAAGTCCTTTTGAGACAACTGCACCGTTGCAAGGTTGCACCTTGATCTGGTTAAAGATAAATGCCGGACTCAAATTAAGGTCGTTTGAGCTAGTGTTTTTTCGCTCGCTTTCGAGGTTCTCCTGAAAGGTTTTAAGGTAATAACCGGTTGCCCAGGCCACACATGAACCCTGAGTTCCCTGGGATCGCACTTCAGGCAAATACTCAGATAGATCAACAGAGGCAGGCATATTAACAGGAATGTCTATTGCGGCAACTTTTTGATCTGAAGGGGGTACAGAATAGCCATAACAATAGCCACCTTCCACACCCAGCGTTTCATTTTCCGGATCGGGGTCTACAACAATTGGATCTCCGTCTGCATCAACATTCGGGTTCTGGAGTTCACTAAATGAGCTGTCGCAATTGGTCAGTAAGAGTATAATTATTAAGAGTAGAAGTCTTTTCATGCTTAAATGGATAATTTCCCCATTATTTCTCTCTCTCAATTACATAATTGACCATTGTGGTAAGAGAAGATTTGTAAGGAGAATCTGGATAGCTTTCTAACAAAAATAATGCCTCTTTCCGGAATTCTTCCATTTTTGATATGGTGTAAGTAATACCCCCACTGGATTTAACAAAATTGATCACCTCTTTTACCCGTTTTTTATTTTTATTATGATTCTTAACTGAATTGATCAACCATTTTCTATCCTTCTCTGAACAATTGTTAAGTGTGTAAATCAGCGGAAGCGTCATTTTCTGCTCTTTAATATCAATTCCAGTGGGTTTCCCGATTTTCTCATCGGTATAATCAAATAAGTCGTCCTTGATCTGAAATGCAATTCCGATCAATTCACCAAAACGCCTCATGTTCTCTATTTGATCGGCCGGGGCATCGACTGAAGTAGCGCCAATGGCCGTGCATGCTGCTATCAATGTGGCCGTTTTTTTTCTGATGATCTCAAAGTAAACATCTTCAGTGATATCTAATAGACGCGCCTTTTCAATTTGTAATAGCTCGCCTTCGCTCATTTCTCTAACAGCTACGGAGATATGCTTCAGGATATCAAAATCATTATTGTCAATGGATAAAATCAGCCCTTTTGACAATAAAAAATCGCCAAAAAGAACGGCGATCTTATTTTTCCATAATGCATTTAAGCTAAAGAATCCTCTTCTATGATTACTGTCGTCAACAATGTCATCGTGCACCAATGTTGCGGTATGGATCAATTCTATAACAGCTGCACCTCTGTAGGTTCTTTCTTTGAAATTTCCGTCTGAGACCATTTTAGCGACTAAAAAAACAAACATGGGTCTCATTTGTTTGCCTTTTCTGCGCACGATATAATGGGTGATTCGGTTGATCAGTGGGACATTAGATGCCATAGAATCTTTGAACTTTTGTTCAAAGTTTTCCATTTCTGTTTGAATAGGAATTTTTATGAGTTCTACTGTCTTCAAGGATCTATATTTTGAAAGCTATTGCTGCTTACCTTTTTTGGACCAATTGTCTTTTAGCGAAACCGTCCTGTTAAAAATAAGGTGTTTAGCTGTACTTTCATCATCCACATTAAAATAGCCTAATCTTTGAAACTGAAATTTATCCCCTGGTCTGACATTTGCCAAACTCGGTTCTACAAAAGCATGTGGAAGGACTTTTAGAGAATCAGGGTTGAGGTAGGTTTTGAAATCAATTTCTTTGTTCGCATCCGGAGCTTCGTGGGTAAAAAGTCTGTCGTACAATCTCACCTCAGCCGGTAGGGCGTGTTTTATGGAAACCCAATGAATGGTTGATTTTACTCTTCTCATACTCGCCTCTGAACCGCTTCCGCTTCTGGAATCCTCGTCATAGGTACAATGTACTTCAACAATTTCTCCATTTTCATCTTTTACAACCTCATTGGCTTTAATGATATATGCATTTTTTAAGCGAACTTCATGGCTCAATTGAAGTCTGTAAAAATTTTTATCAGCTACTTCCAGAAAATCCTCTTTTTCAATATAGATTTCTCCCGAAAAGGGCAGGTCCCTAAAACCGGCATCCATATCTTCAGGATTATTTTCTGCGACCAATAATTCTTCTTTTTCTTTTGGGTAATTGGTAATCACAACTTTTAGGGGATCTAATACAGCCATCACCCTTGGAGCAGTTTTGTTGAGTTCATTCCTGATCTGAAATTCTAACAATGCCAGGTCGGTAATATTATCTCTTTTAGCAATTCCTGCGGTTTCGCTAAAATTTCTAATAGACATAGGTGTATACCCCCTTCTGCGCAAACCGGAGATGGTTGGCATTCTCGGGTCGTCCCAACCATTTACATGGCCTTCTTCAACCAATTGCAATAATTTTCTTTTGCTCATCACGGTATAGCTCAAATTTCTTCGGGCAAATTCGCGCTGTTTTGGCCGAACCAAATTATCATCTACTACTTGATCTAAGAACCAATCGTATAGTTCGCGGTGATGCTTAAATTCTAAGGTGCAAATGGAATGCGATATTTGTTCTATATAATCAGATTCACCATGGGCCCAGTCATACATGGGATAAATCTTCCATTTTTCGCCGGTTCTGTGGTGAGGCTTCTTTAAAACTCTATAAATAACAGGGTCTCGCATGAGCATATTTGTAGATGCCATATCTATTTTTGCCCTTAAAACATGAGATCCTTCTGCAAAATCTCCATTTTTCATTTTCTCAAATAACGCGAGATTTTCTTCGACAGATCGATTTCTATACGGACTTTCAGTTCCAGCCTGAGTAGGTGTACCTTTTTGTTGGGCTATCTGTTCAGATGTTTGATCATCCACGTATGCTTTTCCGTTTTTAATCAGTTGAATTGCCCAATCATACAATTGATCAAAATAGTCGGAGGCATAGAGTTCTTTGTCCCATTTAAAGCCGAGCCATTCGATATCTTTTTTAATGGCATCAACATATTCTTGCTCTTCTTTTGAAGGATTTGTGTCGTCAAACCTGAGGTTTACAGGAGCATCATATCTCAATCCCATACCGAAATTCAAACAAATAGAAGCGGCATGTCCTATATGTAAATAACCATTAGGTTCGGGTGGGAATCTAAAACGCAATTTTGAAGGATCCAGCCCTTGTCTTAAATCACCTTCTACAATATGTTCTATGAAGTTCAGAGATTTTGTTTCTTCTGTCATTATTTTTTATATATGAGGAGCAAAATTAAGGAAAAAAATAGGATTTAATAGAGAAAGTCACATCACCATTAAAAAGTGATTTTAGTTTTTTTAGAAGTAATGAAATGGATTAGAAGCCTAAGATCAATTTGGCAATGGTAAAAAAGATAAAAATTCCAAAAATATCATTGCATGTTGTAATAAAGGGTCCTGTTGCCACCGCCGGATCAATCCCTTTTTTATCCAGAATCAAGGGCACAAAAGTTCCTACCAGTGATGCAATGATGATAACGATCACTAGAGATATACTTATGGTTGAACAAACTTTTACAGGATATTTAAGGAGTAAACCTAAGGAAAAAACAATGACAGCAAGGAAAATTCCATTGACTAAAGCCAAGCTAATTTCTTTAAACATGCGGTTTAATAATGAGCCTCGTAAATTATCTTTGGCAAGTCCCTGTACGATGATGGCAGAAGATTGCACACCTACATTCCCTGCCATAGCCGCAATAAGAGGTGTAAAAAAGAATAATTCGGGATAATTTTTTAAGGCTTCATCAAAACCACCCATGATGGAGGCGGCTGCCGTTCCACCGAATAAGCCCAGTACCAGCCAGGGTAATCGGGCCTTGGTAAGATCTAGAATACTATCGTCGGCTTCAACATCATCAGTCAAACCAGCTGCCATTTGGTAGTCTTTTTCGGCCTCTTCTTTGATCACATCGACAATATCATCAATCGTAATTCTTCCCAGTAAATGATTTTCCCGATCTACCACAGGAATCGCTTCGAGGTCATATTTTTGCATGATTCGTGCCACTTCATCCGCTTTGTCATTTACGTTTACAAAATCAACTTTCGGGATAGAAATTTCTGAAATGGTGGCTGAAGCAGGGGCAACTAATAAGTCTTTTAGAGATAATCGTCCTTTTAAAACATTTTTATTATCGACAACATAAATGGAGTGAACCCTTGTGACCTCTTGTGCTTGTGATCGCATTTTGCGAACACAATTAGGAACAGTCCAATTTTCATTCACTTTCACCAATTCTTTTGCCATTAAACCTCCTGCCGTATTTTCATCATATTGCAATAGCTCAGCAATATCTTTCGCATGTTCATCATCTTCTACATTAGAAAGAACGATATTTTGTCTTTCATTAGAGAGGCTACCCATTAAATCCGCCGCATCATCGGTATCTAATTCATCAATATGTTCTGCAATTTCTTTTTCAGAAAGTTTTGAAAGAATTCTGGCCCGGTCATCTTCGTCAATATCTAAAAGCGCTTCAGCTGTTTTTTCAGAATCTAAAAGACGGAAAAGGTAGGTGGCATCGTCGTTAGATAATTCATCAATAATTTCTGCTATATCAGCTGTATGTTCTTCCGCAAAAAGATCGATAATGACCTGATCTTCCCTGTTTTCAATGAGGGATTCAAGGTTTTCGATAAATTCATTATTGATCTCGAAGGGCATCTTCTTCTAGGCTTTTTGTTAAGTTGATGAATTCCTGTACTGTAAGTTGTTCAGGACGTTGCGCAAAGATAGTATCTTCTTTCAACTTTTCACTGAGATCAAAGGATTTTAAACTATTTCGCAGTGTTTTTCTTCTTTGGTTAAATGCGGTCTTAACCACTTTAAAAAAAAGAGCATCGTCCACACCGAGGTCGGTATCCTTTTTCCTGGTTAATCTCAAGACCCCTGAATCTACTTTCGGTGGTGGCTGGAAGACATTTGGAGGGACGGTGAATAAATATTCTGCCTCGTAATAGGCTTGAGTCAATACAGATAAAATCCCATAAACTTTATTTCCGGGTTTAGAGGTAATTCTTTGGGCTACCTCTTTTTGAAACATCCCCGAAAATACCGGAATTAAGTCTTTATTTTCTAACGTTTTAAAGACAATTTGACTGGAAATATTATAAGGGAAATTACCGATTATTGCCGTTTGATGGTGATCAAGAAGTTTTGGAATATCCGTTTTTAAAAAATCCAGGTTATGGATTCTTTCCGTCAGGTCAGGATAATGAACTTTGAGATAGTCAACCGATTCGCTGTCAATTTCAACTACACTTGTTTCAAAGTCTCTGCTGAGCAGATATTTTGTTAAGACGCCCATTCCCGGTCCAATTTCCAGGACATGTTTGTATCCGGTACCGTCTAGGGTATTTGCAATTTTGAAGGCAATATTTTCATCGGTAAGGAAATGTTGACCCAGGTGTTTTTTTGCTCGAACACTCATTTTTTATTCGTGTTTTCAATTAATTCGATCACCTCTAATTCTGTTCTGAATGAAACAAGTTTTTCACCAAATTTTTCAAAAACTTCTCGTTTCAGTTCATTAGCATTATGCTTCAGGTAATGATCCAGAGTTTCTCTGTTAGGAGAGGCATATTGTGCAGAATAGGTAATACCACCCAATTCTTCATCGACCAAAACTTTTGTCAATAGTGCGTGTTCAAAATCGCCTTTGTTCACAACTTTTGGAATATGATCTTTCCTCATCCAAATGAGCCAGTCGGCTTCTATTTCCTTAGCCACATTTGTAGTTACATTGTAAATTATCATCGCTTTAATTTAGAATATCTCCCCTTAATTTTCGGTATTGCTTTCGCGCATCGACCAAATAAATACTTGAAGGATGGTTGAATATGATCTTCTCGAAATACATGCGTGCCTTATCTTGATCTTTCAAATCATTTAAATAAAGCTCTGCGAGCTGGTATAAAACTTTGTCGATCAGAACACTATCCGGATAGAAATTTTCGATTTTTAAATAGTTCTTTTCGGCTTGATCAAATTCGTTCTCTGCGGTAAAAAGTTCGGCCTGAAATTTCAAGGCCTCGTCTTCTATCAGGCTTCCCTTGAAATTCTGTATGATGTTCTCAAGTGTTTCAATGGCTGTTTTATTCTTTTTTTGAAAAGAAAAAAGTTGTGATTTTGCATAAAGTTCGAGAGGAGTTTTAAGAGAATCTTTATCAATATTGTTTAAGATGAGTAGATAAAGATCTAAAGCATCATTGGCGATCAGTTGTGAAGTCGACGATTTCAACACGGATAGCTGGTCTTTCGCCCATTCAAAATCTCCTTTAAAATAAGAAGTTTGTGCCACTTTATACCTTGCCGTTTGCGCTAAACTACTGTTTTTTAGGTCGTTTTGAACCTGGCTAAATAAAATCAGGGCTTGGTTAAACTGGTCGCTAAAAACTAAAATATCACCCAATTTTATTTTGATCATTCCCTTTTGTAATTCGGATAAGGCATTAGGAATGGCCTCTTTTAAAAGTGAAATGGCTTCATCGGGTCTGTTCAGTTGAAATGTGAGAAAATCTGCATAGTTGAGTTGTATAGGGATGGTTCTTCCCCCTTTTCCGAATTGCGTGAAAATTTCCTGAAAATTTCTTTCGACAGAAACATAATCGGCGGGTGTTGATTCAAGTATACGGATCGATAGCAAATGGTTTTGAATGTTCAGGATCACCTCCTCACTATTATCTTGATCCAAGACAAAATCAAAAGCCTTTTTTGCACTTGTATGGTCTTTATTTTCCATTGAAATCAAACCTAACTGATAGATTTTTTCCAAATTGCTCTTATCTCGTTTAAAAATGGAGATCTCCTGGACAATGGCCTTGTCGTATTCTTTCTGTTGAACAAATAACCAGCTCAATAAAATATTGTAGGCATTTTTTGGATTGTTCTGAGCTCTTAAAAGCAATTGTTTCTTAAAGAGGATGTTGTTCTTGTCCTCAGGGTCATCTGTAATATATTGCGCCAGATATCGTTGTGCCGAGTCGACAAAATCCTCATTGATATCAACTAAATTTAGGTAGGCGGTAAACATCTTGTCAAATTCACCCTTTTCTCCATAGATCTGCGCCTCCTGGATTTCTGTAATGAGCTTTGGATTTTTTATTCTCGCGATATGATAGGATTGAAGCGCGTAGTCTAATTTGTGGTTTTCTGCAAAAGAATATCCAATATTATACACTTGATTTGGGCTTATTTCTAAAGATTGAATGGCCCTTTGATAGTATTTATCTGCTTCTTCTAATTTTCCTTGTAGTTCCAGGTTATAGCCTAATTCTATATCCAAATAAGTCAGAACAGGGAACTCTTCTTGCTGTCTTAAAATAACTTTTTCTGCTTCTTGGTAATTTCCTAGTTGTTGCTGGCAAGAAATCAGTTTTTTAAAATATTCCCTTTGAATTCTGTTTTTTTCATGTAAGGCTTTATAGAGCATAGCCGCCTGATCATATTCACCTTTCATATAAAAACGATAGGCTTGTTCCGGCTTTTGAGCGAAGAGGAAAGTAGAAAATAATCCCAAGAAAAGAAACATCTTGAATCTCATGTGGTAAAGGTCGGAAAAATTAGAAAAAGAAAAGTCAGATGGCCCATTTAAAGTTATGGGTAAATAATTGTGAATATGTGATTGATTGGTTCAAAAACATATGGAAATAACAAAAAACTTAAAAATTGTTAAAATAAATATAAAATAAATCGAAAAATGTAACGTTATCTTTCTTGGGAAGTCTTAAAAGATATACCCAATAACAAAACAACAACCCAAATAATAAAGACATGAACGAGCTAATCAAATTTTACGACAAGGCCAAAGAAAGAGCAACTAACCACATGAGAAAAGGCCAGTTAAATGCTTATTACAAGGATTTAACCGAAATGCATTACTACAAAAGACTAATAGAAGCCGCTTAAGGCTTCTATTTTTTAGTCGATCAAATCAAAACCGGTGTAAGGTCTCAGCACTTCCGGGATTTGTATTCCTTTTTCTGTTTGGTAATTTTCAAGAATTCCTGCCAGTACTCTGGGGAGGGCCAATGATGATCCGTTTAACGTATGGGCTAATTCACTTTTTCCGTCATTGTTTTTAAACCTCAATTTTAGTCTGTTTGCCTGAAAAGTTTCGAAATTGGAAACAGAACTAATTTCAAGCCATCTTTCCTGAGCGGTTGAATAAACTTCAAAGTCGTAAGTTAAGGCAGAGGTAAATCCCATATCACCACCACACAACCTTAAAATTCTAAAAGGCAATTTCAGCTCTTGTAAAATTCCTTTTACATGTTCTACCATATTTTCTAACGCTCGATAGGAGTTTGCAGGATGTTCTACCCTTACAATTTCCACCTTATCAAATTGATGCAATCTATTTAACCCTCTAACATGGGCGCCATAAGATCCTGCTTCTCTTCTGAAACAAGGCGTATAAGCCGTTAAACCAATAGGAAGGTCAGATTCTTTCAGTAAATCATTTCTGAAAAAATTGGTCAAAGGAACTTCTGCAGTCGGAATTAAGTATAACTGATCGATCCCTACTTCATACATCTGTCCTTCTTTATCAGGTAACTGTCCTGTTCCAAATCCCGATGCTTCGTTTACTAATAAAGGTGGTTGCACCTCTGTATATCCGGCGGCAGTATTTTTATCCAGAAAATAACTGATCAAAGCTCTTTGTAATTTGGCACCTTTCCCTTTGTACACAGGAAAACCTGCACCGGTAATCTTATTGCCGAGATCAAAATCTATGATATCGTATTTTTTAGCCAAATCCCAATGAGGAACGGCTCCTTTGTGCAAGGTTGGAATTTCTCCTTCTTTATAAACCTCTACATTCTCCTCTGGTGTTTTGCCAACCGGAACAAGCTCATTTGGAATGTTAGGAATTTGGTAGAGCAATTCATTTAGTTCATTCTCGATTTGATTTAAGGCATCGCTCAGATCTTTTGACGTGATCTTTAATTTGGACGTTTTTTCTTTGAGCAGATTGGCTTTTTGTGTTTCTCCCGACTTAAAGAACTGGCCAATATCCTTTGATATTTTATTGCTTTCAGCCAGAATTTGATCTAATCTAGTCTGCGTTTCTCGCCTTAAACCATCTTTTTCAATGACATTATCGATCATTGTAACGGCATCTTTAAAGTTTCTTTTTGCTAAACCTTTTAGAACAAGATCTTTATTTTCTCTGATAAAAGCCAATGTGAGCATGGGAAATCATTTTGAAATGTGGGGCAAATATAATCAATGAATTGAGACTAATTGAGGCAAGTTTCTTGATTTCATTTATTTTTTAACCAATTTCTCGCCATTAATTCATCAGTCGCAATTTGTTTTTTTAACTCCTCTATTGAATCAAATTTAACTTCGTCACGCAGACGATTTACAATTTCAACCCTGAGAAATTTACCGTATAGATCTCCGCTAAAATCTAATAAATAGACTTCAATTGATTGATTTTGACCATTTAAAGTTGGCCTGGTGCCAATATTCATCAATCCATTGAGTATCCTACCCTCATAGGATGTTTTCACTACATACACTCCGTTTTTTGGAATCAATTTATAATCTTCCTCGATTTGTAAGTTAAGCGTCGGAAAATTAATTGTTCTGCCAATTCCATGACCTTTTACCACTTTGCCACTTAAGATATAAGGGTAGCCCAAGTAGCGATTGGCAAGTAAAACTTCTCCTGCCAAGAGAGCCTTTCTGATTTTTGTAGAGCTAACAGCAATATTTTCAATGTCTTGTGAGGGAATCTCTTCTACTTCAAATCCAAAAACTTTTGAAAGTTCGACCAGTTTATCAAAATCGCCGGCTCTATTTTTCCCAAATTTATGGTCGTGTCCAATGACAAGTTTCTTTACTTTTAGTTCTTCCACTAAGATTTTTTTGACAAAATCTTCGGCCGAAATTTGTGAAAATCTCTCCGTAAAAGGTTCTACAATAAGGTGATCCAGATTGTATTTTGCGAGAAGTTCTTTTTTTTCTCCAAAGGAATTGAGCATTTGAATTTGGTGATCTTTACCCAATACTCTTCGTGGATGAGGATAAAAAGTTAAAACTGCACTATCAAGTGATTCCTTTTTTAACTGGTTCAATCTCTCTATGATTTTTTGATGCCCAATATGAACCCCATCAAAAGCACCAATGGTGAGTACAGTTGGGATGTTTTTTTTTGAAAAACTTTCAATGGTTTGATGAACTTTCATAAATATATTTAGGGCAAAATAATTACCTCTTCTATGGTTTTTATGACCTGAGGCAAATTTGTGTAAAATTCAAGTTTAAGGGTTATTTTATTCTTATTTTTATCTAAGCTTAATGTTCCTTTCGACACTTTTTCATATCCTGATTCACCTTTGCAATAGCACAACCTGCCATATAGTAAATTCACTTTTTGCAAATTTTCGTCCTGCAAAAGTAAACTTATTTCGTTTTTAGGAAATTGGAAGAGCACAATTTCTTTGTAATTTCCATCGGCATAATCAGTATCTCTGGAAAAAGTGTAATTGAATAAATAATCATCTCCATTCGTGATTTCCGGATAAATCATGCCAAACTCATCTGTTTTTACTTGCAATTCTTTATTTTCTTCTATAGTGATCTCACAGATGCCCTCCTTAGGACAGTTTTCCAGGACATAACTCAGGACTTTATTTTGTTTGGTTTGAGCCAATTCTTTTTGCGTTTTACAATTTGTCAAACTTAAGGCCAGCAAAAGATAAATTAAAAACTTCATTATTTTTTTATACAAAGGTAAGGGCTAAATAAAAGTTTAACAGATTATTTTTTTAGATTTGTGGCAGCTGAATTTTTATGGTAAAAAAAATAAATTGCTTTATACTTCTTTTACCCCTCTTATATTCCCTAAATTTCTTCGGACAAACAATGGGCAATTGGCGGGAGATATCATCCGTAAACTCAAATGATCAACTTTTTCAAGATAAACCAAGACCGACGGATTATGCATTATATGACTTAGATGTCCATGTGCTGGAAAAGCAAATGATAAACAAAAGTTCAGAAGAAATATTGAGATTTAAGCTTCCTACTTCCAATAAAGAATTTGAGGTTTTTGAATTAAAAAGCAGTGAAGTTATTCATGCTGATCTACAAAAAGAGTATCCGGAGCTTCGCAGTTATCTGGGAAAAAGTAAGGATTCTTCCAAACGGGTAAGGCTTTCTTTTACACCGCAGGGATTGAATGCGATGATCATTGATGAGGAAAGAAATATCCAATTTATTGAACCTAGTTCTCAGGATCAAAGTAAATACATTTCATACAAAAGAGACGATTTAAAGAATATCGCCAATGATTTTTTATGCAGGACTGAAAGTTTGACATCTTTTCAGCAGAAAGCCATTCTAGCGAAAAATTTTAACGATTTAAAAATGCGGACATTTCGTTTGGCTTTGGCCTGTACCGGAGAGTATGCTCAATTTCATATTGATCGGGCAGGCATACAAAATGCAACGGATGCGCAGAAAAAAGTTTTGATTTTGGGAGAAATGGTCATTGCGATCAGCAGAATAAATGAAATTTATGAGAATGATCTGTCTGTTCGTTTTCAAATTATTCCGGGTAATGATCAGTTAATTTATTTAGACGGAGAAACCGACCCTTATACCAATAATTCAGGAAGCACCATGTTAAATGAGAACCAGACTAATGTCGACAATGTAATCGGTGCTCCTAATTACGATCTAGGTCATGTTTTCAGCACGGGCGGAGGTGGATTAGCCGCATTGGCTTCAGCATGTACGAGTTCAAAGGCTAAAGGAGTTACGGGTTCAAGTAATCCGGTGGGCGACAGGTATTATTTCGATTTTGTAGCGCATGAATTTGGACATCAACTGGGTGCCAACCACACTTTTAATGGAACAGCACTTAATTGTGGTGGAGATACCAGAAATTTAGCTACTGCTGTCGAACCCGGAAGTGGATCTACATTAATGGCTTATGCGGGTTTATGCGCACCACAGAATGTTCAGGGGAGCAGCGATTTATATTTTCATACGATCAGTATCAAAGAAATATGGAATAATGTAAATACCGGCAGAAGCACTTGTGCTGCTATGGTTGCCTTGACCCAAAATAAAAATGTTCCTACCGTCAATGCAGGATCTGATTTTACCATTCCCAAATCTACTCCTTATGTATTGAGAGGTTCAGGTACCGATGCGGATAATGATCCGATCTCGTTTTGTTGGGAGCAAATTGATGCAAGTGCCACCACTGTACCTCCAAGTGCGACAGCGACGACGGGAGCTTTGTATCGTTCTGTCATTCCAAAGGTGAGTCCGAATCGTTATATGCCTGATTTAAAAACGGTCATTTCAGGCAACTTATCAAGTACTTGGGAAGTAACTCCAAGTGTTTCCAGGAACATGAATTTTACCCTTACGGCAAGAGATAATAACAGTGAAGGTGGTCAGTCAGCCTCAGATGACATGAGAGTTACGGTAAACGATGCTGCCGGTCCCTTTGTTGTTACCTCACAAAATGAGGAAAATTTAACCTGGGCAAAAAACAGTACTCAGGTGATCAGGTGGGATGTGGCAGGAACAACGGGCAATAATATCAACGCGGCGAATGTCAATATTTATTTGTCTACCGACGGTGGACTTACTTTTACTGAACCACTTAAGTTAAATACACCAAATGACGGTGAAGAAAGTATACAGGCTCCAAATGTAGGTTATCCTGCTTGTTATGTAATGGTTACAGCGGCAAATAATATTTTTTATTCTGTCAATAAAAAGGTATTTTCCGTGGGTACATTTGTTGAAGATTGTTCCAATTTCGTCTCTACAGATGTTCCTAAAAAAATTCCGGATAATAATCTTGTCGGGGCTATCTCGCAAATAAATGTTCCTAGCAGTGTCCAAATAGAAAAGCTTGAGGTTTCCGTAAATATTCAGCATACTTATGTGAATGATCTGCAATTAGATTTGATCAGTCCGACAGGTAAGAGTATTACACTGATGAAAAATCAATGTTTCGGACCGGAATATAATGACATTGTTGCGACTTATTCAGTTGATGGAAGCGAAATCGTATGCAACCTCACCGTTCCCAGTATTGAAGGGATTATTAAACCGCAAGACGACCTGCAGATTTTTAACGGTGACGATTCAATTGGAATTTGGCGCTTACGAGTGATAGACAATGCAGCCCAGGATATCGGTACGATATTAGGTTGGAGCTTGAACATTTGCACCAATGAGGAAGTGCTGAGCAATGATCGTTTTGCATTAGAAAATTTCAATATTTATCCCAATCCTGCAGAGAATCATTTTACGGTGTCGTTTTCATCAGACCAAATAGGAGATGTAAACCTGATGGTTTACGATATGTTGGGAAGAGAAATTGTTCAAAAACGATACACATCGCAAGGAATTCGATTCAGAGAAGATGTCCTTTTACCGAAAATTCAAAAAGGAATATACTTTGTCAAAGTATCAAGAGGAAATCAAGCTTCGACCAAGAAATTGATCCTGAAATAAATTATGAATCTCATAATTATGCTTGTTTTTTTTATTTTTTCCTAATTTTCACCATAGTATTATCTTGATATTCCGAAAAAATTGTATTTTTCGCCACTTTAACTACAATTTGAACTATATGAAATCTATCTTATTGACATTGATGGTCTTTTTCACATGTACCTTCATGTACGCTCAAACGGAAGTATCTGGAAAAGTAATCGATGCCGTAAATAATGAGGCTATACCCGGCGTGAATGTCAAAATTATTGGAGGAACTACAGGTGCTTCTACTGATTTTGACGGGTTTTTCTCGATAAATACGACCTCGACACCGCCGTTTACATTAGAATTTACTTCGGTCGGTTATGACCGCAAAACTTATGAAGTAACCAATGCAGATGAAGAAATTACTATCATCTTGCAAGAAAGCCAGACTACTTTAGATGAAGTGGTCGTTTCGGCTTCAAGAACACCTGAAAGAATATTTGAGTCGCCGGTAACTGTTGAGACAATGTCTTTGAAGGATATCAAGAACACTGCTTCACCCGATTTTTACGATGGACTGGAAAACTTAAAGGGTGTTGATATCAACACGAACAGTTTGACGTTTAAATCGATCAACACAAGAGGTTTTTCGACTTTTTCTAATACGCGTTTTATGCAATTGGTGGACGGAATGGATAATTCAGCACCTGCCTTGAACTTCCCGCTAGGGAACTTATTGGGAATGACTGAAACGGATGTGCACAGTATAGAATTATTACCAGGTGCTTCATCGGCCTTATATGGTGCCAATGCTTTTAATGGAATTCTTTTTATGACCAGTAAAAATCCATTTGAATTTCATGGCGTAAGTGCCAGTGTAAAAGCGGGGGTTACCTCCCAAGATGTGGCCGGAACAAATTTCTTTTATGACGTCAGCGCCAGATATGGAGTTAAGTTCAATGAAAAAATTGCCGCAAAAATTAACTTAGGTTACTTAAAAGGAACAGATTGGCATGCTGATAGTCAGGAAGATCGGTTCATTAAAGGAAATACCAGAGAAAATTATAACTACGACGGTCTGAATGTTTATGGAGATGAAGTATCAACTAACATCAGGGCTGCTTCGGGTGGTCTAGGGATTATTCCAGACGTAGTCGTAAGTAGGACTGGATATCGCGAAACAACGCTTACTGAATACAATGCAGAGAGTTTTAAGGCAGACTGGGGAGTGTATATCAGGCCTTGGGAAAATGATGTTGAGTTTTCTTATGTTGGAAAATACGGATCCGGAAATACCATTTATCAAGGAACGAACCGATACAATATCAAAGACTTTAATATGCAGCAGCATAAATTAGAGGTGAGAAGTAATAACTTTTTTGTGAGGGGTTATGTAGTTGCCGATGATGCGGGGGATTCTTATGATATGGTTTTTACAGGAGTTAATATTAACAGACGATGGAAATCAGATCAACAATGGTTTGGCGAGTATATCAATACATTTGCTGGTGCAACCCTTGGTGGGGCCACTGAAGATGAAGCACATAACATTGCCAGAGCTGCGGCAGACACCGGTAGATATGAGCCGGGATCGCCAGAATTCAAAAATGCCTTTAATGAGATCATTAAGGACCCGGATTTTAGTACCGGATCTAAATTTCAGGATGAATCGAAATTTTATCACGGAGATGCCAATTATAACTTCAGCCATTTATGGGACTGGGCAGATATTCAAGTTGGAGGTTCATATAGAATGTATGAGTTAAACTCGAAGGGATCTATCTATACAGATAAAGATGGTCCGATCGACTATTCAGAATATGGTGCTTATACGCAATTACAGAAAAAGTTTTTAGCCGAAGACCGATTAAAACTGACGGCCTCAGTGCGCTATGATAAATCAGAATTATTTGACGGTTTCTTTTCGCCAAGACTTTCATTGGGCTATACGGCTGGAGCAACTCAAAGTCATAATTTCAGAGGATCGGTTCAAACAGGATTCAGAAATCCTACGACACAAGATTTGTTTATTGGTCTGGATGCAGGTGCGGCCGTATTGGTCGGTGCCGCTAAAACGAACTTAGACCGCGATATAAGAACCTACAGTGTTTCTCAAAGTGGTCAAAATTTAGGCATTCCAGCACAGGTTGATGTAGTTGGAAGACAAGCTTACGAAAACTCCTTTACAGTAAGTTCTGTTCAGGCAGGTGCACCTCAGGCCTCTGATATCAATTTAGTAAAGCCAGAACAGGTTACATCTTTTGAACTTGGCTATAGAGGAAAATACAACAGAGTAATTGTGGATCTCAATGCTTATTACAACAAGTATAAAGATTTTATTTCCAATGAGAATGTGCTTGTACCTCTATATGGAACAGTAGGTGATAATGCCTTATCGTTGGCTGCTTTGCAATTTGGTGATTATGAAGTTTACCAGACCTATACGAATTCTGATGCAGATGTAAATTCTTACGGAGGTTCTATTTCTCTTTCTACGAAAGTGTTTGGAAATTACGATATATCAGGTAACTATACTTTTGCAAAGCAAGATTTTGACCAAGCCAAATACCCTGATTTTAGAACCAGTTTTAACACAGCAGAGCACAAAGTAAAAATGATGTTCGGTAATGCGAATATTTATGAAAACTTAGGGTTCAATATTGCCTGGAGATGGAGTGATGCTTATTTCTGGCAAGGAACTTTTGGCGATGGAGATGTTCCTGCCTACCACACGATGGATGCGCAGGTAAACTATGCAATGCCATCCTTAAAATCTGTAATCAAAGTTGGGGCATCAAACCTCTTTGGTCAAGACTATTTCACGGCTTTCGGTACTGGTTTCGTCGGTTCACAGTATTATGTATCCTGGGTTGTAGGCAATTTCTAATTAACTATTAAAATAATTCTTATGAGTTTCAAATTAAAATATACTTGGCTGTTATTGTTCTTGTTTGCTTTTGCAGCTTGCGATGATAATGACGATGACCAAAATGAAGTAAAGGTGCCATTGACACCCGGTTCGGCAGATTTCAATTCCTATGTCTCTATAGGTAATTCACTGACAGCTGGTTATACAGATAATGCGCTTTTCAAGGCTGGACAGACGAATTCTTTCCCGAATTTATTATCGCAAAAATTTGCTTTAATAGGTGGAGGGTCTTTTACTCAGCCTTTGACCAATGATAATATCGGTGGCTTGTTGTTAGGAGGTAATGTGATCGCTGCTCCGAGACTATATTTCAATGGGTCGGGACCTGCGGTTTTGCCAGGTACACCTACCACTGAAGTATCTAATATTTTATCCGGACCTTTCAATAACATGGGAGTTCCCGGGGCAAAAAGTTTTCATTTACTGGCTCCCGGTTATGGAAATATTGCAGGTTTACCGAACTTGGCGAATCCCTATTTTGTGAGAATGGCTTCAAGCCCTAACACAACGGTTCTAGCCGATGCCATGGCTATGAATCCTACTTTTTTCAGCTTGTGGATCGGAAATAATGATGTTTTGGGTTATGCTACTTCCGGAGGAGATAGTTCCAACTCAATTACCGATGATGCTACCTTTAACGGTGCGATCAATGCCATCGTAACCACATTAACTTCACAAGGAGCTAAAGGAGTTGTTGCGAATATCCCCGATGTTACCACCATTCCTTATTTTAAGACTGTGCCTTTTAACCCATTAAGTCCTAGTAATCCCGATTTTGCTGCTCAAATTCCTTTGTTAAATCAAACCTTTGCACCGCTAAACCAAGCTTTTGCTTTTTTAGGTGTTCCTGAAAGGTCTGTTGTTTATTCGGAAACTGCTGCTAGTCCGGTACTTATTCATGATGAATCTTTGGCTAATATTTCTCAGCCACTTATGCAAGTTTTAATGGCCGGAGGTCTAGATCAGCAAACAGCTTTTTTGTTGTCGACACAATTTGGTCAATCAAGACAAGCAAATGCCAACGATCTTTTAGTTCTTCCGAGTTCATCAATTATCGCGACTGTTAATACGTCTTATTTTCAGCAGCTGGTTTCTTTAGGGGTGCCCGCTGAATTAGCCGGACAATTATCCGTAAATGGGGTAACTTATCCTTTAACTGACAGATGGGTGTTGCTTCCAAGTGAACAATCTGAGGTCAAAAGTGCCACAGATCGTTTTAATAATGTCATTAAAACTGCGGCGGACAATGCCGGATTAGCGTTTGTAGATGCGTTTGGCATATTGACCCAGTTATCGACTTCAGGTTATGAAAGTGGAAATTATATTTTTACTTCAAATTTAGTGACCGGTGGCGTTTTTTCTTTAGATGGTGTACATTTAACAGCGAGAGGAGCTGCGCTGGTAGCGAATGAGGCGCTTAAGTCCATCGATGCTACTTACGGATCAAACTTTATAGAAGCTGGAGAGCTATTTGATGTAGGTGATTATCCAACTAATTACAATCCTTTATTACAATAATACAAAAGGCACCGAAAGGTGCCTTTTTTGACTTATTTAAGTGATGTTAAAAAGGGCCTTTTTTTTATCCTTGTTTGGTATTTTTATTTTGGTACTTTTTTCTTTTCTTTTGATGAGTTCCAGAAACAAGAATTTTACAGAGGTTCCAGAAGAATTTAATTTTGAGTTGTGTACAAACTGTCCTCCCGGATTTAAGATTTCTGAGGAAAATACATGTGAGAATATCAATTTGTATTTGCAATACGATTCACCCAACAACAAAGGTCTAGGTGGTTTAAAAATTGGTTTGCCGGAGGTAAGAGACGGCTTTACTCCTCAACAAATCGATTTAGGCAGATATCTTTTTTTTGATCCCATTTTATCCCGCAACAACAAAATGTCTTGTGCTACCTGTCATCAACCGGAGCTTGGTTTTAGCGATGGAAAAGCCAAATCTGAGGGGATGAATGGGTTAGAGCTAAAAAGATCTGCTCCGAGTCTTTGGAATGTAGCTTATATGAAAAGACTATTTTGGGATGCTCGAGCCATCTCTCTTGAAGAGCAAATGCAGGGTCCACTTTTTTCCTCCGATGAAATGGCTTCCAGTCCGCAAGAAATTTTAGAAAAATTGAATCGCTCTGATGTATATAAAGGATTATTTAGTCAAGCCTTTCAGAAGAAAAGAGATCGGGATTCGATTCAAATCAATGAAGTGTTTACGGCCATAGCGGCATTTGAAACATCACTAGTCAGTTTGAATAGCAGGTACGATCAATACGCGCATGGATATTCTGATGCCCTCAATGAAAATGAAATTGAAGGATTGAATATTTTCAGATCTTTTGTCGCTCGATGTGCAGAATGCCATACGCCGCCCTTATTTTCCAATCAGCAAATTGCGGTCATTGGAAGTCCTGAGCCAAATCCGGAATTTTTCGATGAAGGGGCACAAAAAACTTATCATGATGCCACAATGAGGGGAGGTTTTAAGGTGCCCAGTTTAAGAAATATTGAGAAAACGGCACCCTATATGCATTCTGGCAATTTTAAAACATTAAAAGAAACCATTCAATTTTATACAAAGGGAAGAGGGCATGCTGTACCTGAAGGTGAAAATTTATATCTTCATTGGCATATTTGGGAACCTCAATTAAGCGATGATGAGATAGACAGGATCAACGATTTTTTAAAAACTTTGACAGACGAATCATTTATGCCTGAAATTCCCAAAAAAGTCCCTTCCGGACTCCCCTTGTCTTAAAAAAATACGCATTATGTTAAAAAAAATTATTTTAGGGTTAGTTTTATTGGCAGTCGGTGTTTTTATAGGAAAAACGATTTTTGGAGCAAAGAAGAAGGCAGCACCTTTACCTGCTTCTCATGTGCTTTTCAGACCCGGGCAGGTAAATGTTTCAGATTCTCTTCAATCAGACAATACGTCGCTCGAGTTTAATGGAGAAATATGGGAGGTGAAAAATGGATCAAAAATTCAGGATGCCGTGAAAAAGGCAAAACCGGGAGATCTGATTCGCGTTTATCCCGGAACATACTCAGAAACTGTCTATATAGATAAGGATAATATCTCTTTTCAAGGAATTATTGAAGAGGGTGAATGGCCTGTTTTAGATGGGAAAAAGGAATTAAATGATGCTTTTTTGTACTCCGGCAATGGCATACAGATTGAAAATTTTAAGATCACCAATTATAAAGGAAATGGGATCATGGGACAAGCCGGTAATAATTTTGTCATTAGAAATAACTGGATCATCGATACAGGCGTTTATGGAATTTTTCCTCAGTATGGAAAAAATGGTATCGTTGAACATAATATCCTTTCTGGAATTGAAGATGCTGCTATTTATATTGGCATGTGTGATAACATCGATGTAAAACACAATAAAGTTTTTGAGAATGTAGCCGGAATAGAAATTGAAAATTCAAGACATGCGCTGGTAGAAAATAATTATGCCTACAATAATACGGGAGGGATACTGGCGTTTATTACACCGGGTTTACCTATAAAAACAACCTATGATGTCATTATAAGGAATAATTTTGTGATCGATAATAACCATGAAAATTTTGGTGCTCCGGGATCGATTGTTTCAGGAATACCGCCGGGTACTGGAATTTTGGTTATGGCAGCCGATGATGTGATCATTGAAAATAATATCATTTCAGGAAATAACAATGCCGGTATTATCATCACTGATTTTGCCAATGGCGGAGCCAAAGCTTCCAATGATCCTGACTCAGAGCCTAACCCTGACAGAATTACCATTCTCGATAATTTTATGATTAATAATGGCAATGAACCTGTTGGTGAATTAAAAGCTTTGATGATGACTAAATTATCTTCCAAAGGCCCGGATATTTTAGCAATTGGTGGGGGTCAGGGTAGTTCTATTAGAGATAAGCAACGCTACCGCACATTTGGTTTGGGAGATTTTGAAGAGCCAACTTTGACAAGTACGACTCATGTAAAAAGTTTTATGTTAGATCGCCCTGTTGAACCAAAGGAAATAACCCCTTTGGAATTGGGTGAAATGACCTATTACGGAATATGCTCAGGTTGTCATGCCTATGATATTAGACTAATTGGTGTACCGGTCAATGCGATCCAGGCAATTTATCACAACAATCCACAAGGAATTGTAGATTATATCACGAAGCCAAAAAAAGTTCGCGATGACTACCCCGAAATGCCTCCGCAAGATTATCTATCGGAAGAAGCTAAAATGGCTGTGGCTCAATATATTCTGTCACTCAAAAAATAAGATAAAAATGTTTTCCCATTTGTATTAAAACAGTATCTTTGCACCTCGAAAAACAGGCGCTAAAAAAACTTTATAGTTTAGTTGTCTGATAGTTAACAAAAATTAATTTTTACAAATAATGGCAAAAACAACAGGTAAGATCGCTCAAATTATTGGCCCGGTTATCGATGTGTCATTTTCTTCAGAATCTGAATTACCAAAGATTTACGATTCTTTAGAAATTACGAGAAAAGATGGTTCCATACTAGTTTTAGAAGTTCAGCAACATACAGGAGAAGACATCGTAAGATGTATTGCGATGGATTCTACAGATGGTTTGAGCAGAGGTCATGAGGTAGTGGCAACAGGTAGTCCTATTAAAATACCAGTAGGATCTGATATTTATGGTAGACTATTCAATGTGAATGGAGATCCAATTGACGGATTGAGGGCCTTACCTAAGGATGGTGATAATGGATTACCAATTCACCGTTCAGCACCAAGATTTGAAGATCTTTCTACTTCTACAGAGGTACTTTTTACCGGAATCAAAGTAATCGACTTGATCGAGCCTTATGCAAAAGGTGGTAAAATCGGACTATTTGGTGGAGCCGGTGTAGGTAAAACCGTATTGATCCAGGAATTGATCAATAACATCGCCAAAGGACATGGTGGATTATCTGTATTTGCCGGAGTAGGGGAGCGCACTCGTGAAGGAAATGACCTTTTGAGAGAGATGTTGGAATCGGGTATTATTAAATACGGAGAAGAATTCAACAAGTCTATGGAAGAAGGAGGATGGGATCTCGAAAAAGTTGATGACGCTCAATTAAAAGAATCAAAACTATCTTTCGTATTCGGACAGATGAATGAACCTCCCGGAGCACGTGCGCGTGTTGCCTTATCTGGTTTAACAATTGCTGAGTATTTTAGAGATGGGGCTGGAGAAGGACAGGGTAAAGATGTACTTTTCTTTATTGATAATATTTTCCGTTTTACACAAGCTGGTTCAGAGGTATCTGCACTTTTAGGTCGTATGCCATCTGCGGTAGGTTACCAACCGACATTGGCCACTGAAATGGGTGCTATGCAAGAAAGAATTACATCGACTAAGAATGGTTCGATTACTTCAGTACAAGCGGTTTATGTACCTGCGGATGACTTGACTGACCCGGCGCCTGCAACTACGTTTGCTCACTTAGATGCAACAACGGTATTATCAAGAAAAATCGCTGAGTTAGGTATCTATCCTGCGGTTGATCCGCTGGATTCAACTTCTAGAATTTTGAGTAAAGAAGTTTTGGGAGATGAGCATTATAACACTGCTCAAAGAGTAAAAGAAACGCTTCAAAAATATAAGGAATTACAAGATATCATTGCTATTCTGGGAATGGAAGAATTGAGTGAAGAAGATAAACTGATTGTCCATAGAGCAAGACGTGTTCAAAGATTCCTATCTCAACCTTTCCATGTGGCTGAGCAGTTTACTGGAATTCCGGGTTCATTGGTGGATATTAAGGATACTATTAAAGGTTTTAATATGATCATGGACGGAGAATTAGATAAGTATCCTGAAGCTGCTTTCAACTTAAAAGGTACCATAGAAGAGGCGATCGAAGCCGGTGAAAAAATGTTGGCAGAAGCTTAATTCAAAGATATGTTTTTAGAAATAGTAACGCCTGAGGCGAGTATATTTAAAGGTGAAGTAGAATCTGTAACAGTTCCCGGAGTAATGGGAGAATTCCAGATGTTGAACAACCACGCACCCATTGTGTCTTTGTTGCAGGAAGGAAAAGTGAAAATTAGAGGTAATGCACAAATCGCTGAAGCTTATCAAAGTAAATTTAGTAAAGGAGATAACGGAGCTATGTTGTTGCCAATTCAAAGCGGTACAGTAGAATTAAATGATAATAAGATCATTATTCTGGTAGACTAATTTCACTTCTACAAAAAGTAAAAAACTCCATCTAATCGATGGAGTTTTTTTATGTTTATTATTTACACAGTTCGTCAGGAAAGTTCGTATTAGAATTTTCCGGTAAGCCATTTGTAAATATCATTACCGTTTGCGAAAAGCAAAAGTCCCATTAAAATAACAAAGCCTGTGATTTGTGCATATTCTAAAAACTTATCACTTGGCTTATGACCTGTGATCATTTCGTACAAAGTAAAAACTACATGGCCGCCATCTAAGGCAGGAATGGGCAATAGGTTCATAAAAGCCAGCATGATGGATAAAAATGCTGTGATTTCCCAAAATTTTTCCCAATCCCAAGTTGTTGGGAATATACTTCCAATGGTTATAAATCCTCCTAAACTGGTAGCACCTTTTTTCGTAAAAACGTATTTGAACTGAGAAATATAATCTTTTAGGGTCCAGTAGGCCTTGTCAAAACCAAGAGGTACACTCTCAAAAAAACCATAATCTTTATGACCAGGTGTCACAGAAGTGTTGAAATCATAGCTTACACCTATGATTCTATCTTCATTGGGTAACACGTCCACATCGTATATATCACCGTCTCTTTTTAAGGTAAGTTTTAGCGGCTCAGTTCCCTCATGGGCTGCAACAAGTTTGGTAAATTCAGGCCACGAGGAAATTTCTTGCTCATTCACTTTTACTATTTCATCACCAGATTCTATACCGGCCAATTCTGCAGGGCTGTCAGGAGCGACTTCATTAATAATGGGATCGAATATAATTTTGAACGGCTCCATATCTCCACTTGTCCAAATGCGCAATCCTATGTCCTCCGGAATTTGAATGGATTCTACACTTCCGTTTAAGTGCTCAACTTCAATGTCATTAATTTCTCTTAACAGCAGGTTGCGATTGATATTACTCACATCAGACGGAACTTCACCATTGATTTTCAAAATTTTATCACCATCCTGAAATCCAAAAGATTTAAATTCATCAGTGACAGCAAATCCATTTTTTACGCCATCCGGAGCAATAAAGTCATTTCCCCAAACATTTAAAATCATGGTGTAAATAAAAATACCCAAAAGGAAATTTACCGTTACCCCACCCAACATAATGATCAATCTCTGCCAGGCCGGTTTAGAACGAAATTCCCAGGGCTGCGGTGGTTTTAGCATTTGTTCTTTATCCATACTCTCATCGATCATTCCGGCGATCTTTACATAACCACCCAAAGGAATCCATCCAATACCATAAACAGTTTCACCTATTTTTTTCTTGAACAGGGAAAATTTATAATCGAAGAAAAGATAAAATTTTTCTACGCGAGTTTTGAAAATCTTAGCAGGGATAAAATGACCCAATTCATGTAATACGATCAATAACGATAAACTTAACAGAAATTGAGCAATTTTTATATATGTATCCATTTAGTAACTTAAATAGTTGAAAATCGCACAAATGTAAGGTTTTTCAATTGAAAATGGAGATTCCATTTTTAGAAAAGTGTGTTAAAACAAACCTATGAATGAATCAGGATTTTATAATGGTTTTGTGAAAATTACCTCTTGAAGTTTGGATCCTTAGCAAATGTACTCCAGGTTGCAGGCTTTCCATATTTAATTTAGACAAGTTGTTCTCTCTGGTCATAATTTCCTTTCCAAGGATGTTATAAATGGTAATTTTATAAATTTCTGCCGAACTGTGGTTTTTAATATAAAGATTGCTCTGTACAGGGTTTGGATAGATAAAAACTTGATTTCTCAACACTTCTTCCTCGATGCCAAGTACGGCGGAATTATTTTTAGAAATGATATTCTTTTCTGGATCGATCTCTATATCTTTAATAACAAAGGGGACATCCAGATCAAAAGTCTGTCCGTTCTCAGAAATCTCAAGCCGCAATATTTCGCTCTCCCCATTGACGCCAACTATTTTTACCGGCAAAGGCATTTCGAAAAAATCGACTGATGGATGAGATTGAGACTGATTAGCTGTGATGCTCAGTCTATTTTGGTCATTCTGGAACCAGCTGATCTTATATTCAGGATAGCCTTCTCCGTAAAACCAATCTGCAAAAAACTCAGTCAAATCAAGGTTACTTTTTTCTTCCAGATGAGCTTTAAGATCGGCTGTTTTGGCATAGCCATAAGAAAGTTTCGGGTCGTTCAGATAGGTTCTAATCGCGTCAAAAAAAGTTTCATCACCTAATTTGTATCTCAACATATGTAATACCATGGCTCCTTTTTTATAAGAAAGTCTACTATCAAAAATTCTACTGACAGAGGTGGTATCCGGTACAAAAACAGATCCTCCCGGATTCGATGTAATATTGTTGATCAAATTTTGCCGCCAACTAATGGCAGTAGATGCGCCGTCTATATTTTCTATGGTAATGCCTTCCATAAAAGAAGCAAAACCTTCATTGAGCCAAATATCCTCCCAGGAACCACAGGTAATTTTATTCCCAAACCATTGATGAGCCAATTCATGAGCAATGATCGACCTGCCCCAACTTCCCATAAAAGACATGGTCGTATGCTCCATTCCGCCACCCCAACTGAATTCTGCATGTCCGTATTTTTCTTTTGAAAAAGGATAGGGTTCAATCACCTCAGAAAATAATTTTATCAAGCTTGGTGTTACGGCAGTGGCATTGCGCCGGGAGACCTCATTTTCAGGATAGACATAATTCAAAATGTGATAGGGTTCATTTTCAACTTCATCTGTATAGGTCACGTAATTAGTAACCGCTATGGCAATTAGATAGGCCGGTATCGGATAATGATGTTTCCAATGCGTAATTGTGGAATTGTTTTCCTCCTTTTCTGAAATTAGTAAACCATTGGAGGCCGCTTTGTAAGCTTTTGGATGCTCGATAAAGACATCAATTGAATCTATTTTGTCAATGAGGTCCTGCTTGCATGGCCACCAGCCTTTTGCACCATATGGTTCAGATAAGGTCCATAGCACAGGAATATCATTGTGTTTAGTGATTTCGAAGGAACCAAAACCCGAACTCACCGGATTGCCTGAATAAAAAATACTCACCGAATCTTTTTGGTTTTCTACAATGGTTTCAGGAAGGTCGATAATTAATTCATCGGAACTATTTTGACTAAAAGTCAGGCTGACTCCTCTTTGTTTTATTTCTGAGACGATTAAATTATCATCGAGATCGAAGGTTATTGTACCGAGTTGTTCTTTTGCTTTAAAATAGGTGGTTACTTCACCTTTGATTTCGGCTTTAGCGGGATCCACTTTCCAAAACAACCTATGGTAATAAATATCGTAGTTCCCCGTATTTGGGTTTAATTTAAACGCGATCTTTTTTGCTGCCGCCAGCTTTTCTTTTCCGGAAATTAAATCTGTATTTTCCAGAACAGCTGTTTCTTGACCAAAAACGACCTGGGAAAATAAGATTAAAAAACATAAAAGTTTTCTAGGAATAAGTAAGTAATTTTGTTCTCGCAACCGACAGCAATTTTTTACAAATATAATAAGAATGGATTTAATTAATTTTTTCAAAAAATCGAAGTCAACTTTGATCTTTATATTCTTTTTTGCCCTTTTTTTTATTCCGGTTTTATATTTTTTGTCTAAGCCAAAAACGGTTTTACCGGTCTACAACCCTGCTGATGTAAATCCAAGATTGGTAGACGATCAATTGAAGCACATTACTAAGAACCATAAAATTGCGGATTTTATCTTACTCAACCAAAACGGAGATACCATTACCCAGGAAAATTTCAAAGACAAAATTTATGTAGCCGATTTCTTTTTTACGCGCTGTCAAACGATTTGTCCGGTTATGGCGGTGAATATGGCCGAATTGCAAAATTATTTTATAGATGACCCGGAGATAAAGTTTTTGTCTCATTCCGTAACTCCAGTTATGGATAGTGTACCCATGCTAAAGGACTACGCCAACAAAAAGGGTGCAATTGATGGGAAATGGGATTTGACTACGGGAGACAAAAAGCATATTTACAATCTGGCCAGAAAGTCATATTTTGCTGTTTTGGACGAAGGAGATGGTGGTGATCAGGATTTTATTCACACCGAACAATTTATTTTAGTAGATAAGAAGAAGCAGATCAGAGGTTATTATGACGGAACAGATAAAAATGAAATGCAACGTATCATCAAGGATATTGAGATACTGAAAAAAGAAGAAAACGAATAAGTCATATTTAACTCTTCCTACTGATAAATGTCATTTTAAAAAGGATAATTTTCCGTACTTTCGCAGTATATTTTTAATCAGTCTAAATAAATTGGAATTCAGCATAGCAAATCTTACTGTTGGTGAAAAGGCCTTAATTCAAGAAATGAATTTTGACGCTATTCCTTTACCTTTATTGGAAATGGGCTGCTTGCCTGGTATTGATGTTGAACTGATACAGGTTGCTCCGTTAAAGGATCCACTTTATATACGTGTTAATGGGAGTCATTTGGCGATTAGAAAAGAAACTGCAGAGAAAATACTAGTTACCAAAATGTAATTTTTATGGGAAATGTAAGAACCATAAAAGTTGCCCTTGTGGGTAATCCTAATACAGGTAAGACTTCCCTTTTTAATCAACTTACGGGTCTAAAACAAAAGGTCGGGAATTATCCTGGGATAACGGTAGAAAAGAAAACGGGTAAGCTCACTCTTCATCAAGAACTTCACGCTACCCTTATAGATCTTCCGGGAACCTATAGTTTGAATCCAAATTCTATCGATGAAAATATAGTTCTGGAAACATTATTGCACACGGCCGACTCTTTGGATGAAGTAGATCTTGTAGTGGTCATCGCTGATATAGAGAACCTAAAAAGGAATCTATTGCTTTTTTCTCAGATCAAGGACCTAGAGATTCCGGCAATTTTGGCGGTTAATATGGCGGATGTGATGACAAATAAGGGTATCATCCTCGATTTGCCCAAGCTGGAAGAAATGCTCCAGTCTAAAGTTGTTTTAGTGAGTGCGAGAAAAGGTGACGGGATAGAAAAGTTAAAAGAAGAAATTGCCAAGTACGATCAGGCAGGTAGGGCTCCTTTTGCGGATATGGCTGATCGAATCGATCAATCATTTTTTGATGATCTTAAAAAGGTTTTTCCTGAAAAACCAGTTTACCATGCCTGGTTAAAGGTAACACAAACGGGAGCTCTTCGTTTAAATGATGAAGAACAAACCAAAATAGATTCGTTCAAAACCTCCAAAGAATTAATTAAAAGGCACCAACATAAAGAAACGGTTTTAAGGTATCAAAAGATCAATGAAATACTTAAACAAACCTATACACAAGACATCACCAAGGCAAAGGATTTGAGGAGTAAGTTAGACAGAATCCTCACACATCGCATTTTTGGTTATGTGATTTTTGCACTGATTCTTTTCTTGGTATTTCAGTCTGTATTTGATTGGGCGAGTTATCCGATGGATTTGATCGATGCCTTTTTCGCCAATTTAAGTTCTTGGGTAGATAGTCATTTGCCCGAGGGAATTTTCACTAGTTTGTTGGCAGATGGAATTATTCCTGGTATAGGTGGTATTGTCATCTTTATTCCTCAAATCGCCATCTTGTTTTTGTTTGTTGCCATTTTGGAAGAATCGGGATATATGAGTCGTGTAGTTTTTTTAATGGATAAAATTATGCGCAAATTCGGAATGAGCGGTAAAAGTGTTGTGCCTTTAATTTCGGGTACTGCTTGTGCGATTCCAGCCATCATGTCGGCGAGAAATATAAACGGATGGAAAGAAAGATTGATCACTATTTTAGTAACTCCATTTACTACTTGTTCCGCCAGATTACCCGTGTATGCCATTATAATTGCCCTGGTAGTTCCATCTAAAAGAATTTTTGGTATTGTCGGTTTGCAAGGTTTAACGCTTTTTGCCTTATATCTCCTCGGTTTTGCCTCTGCCATCATAACCGGATATTTTTTGCACAAGGTGCTGAAAGTGAAGGGTCAAAGTTTGTTTCTGATTGAAATGCCTAATTATAAATTACCATCGGTTAAAAATATTTTTTACACCGTCTATGAAAAGAGCAAAGCATTTGTTTTTGGTGCGGGAAAAATCATTTTAGCCATTTCAATCATCTTGTGGTTTTTAGCTTCAAATGGCCCAGGTAATTTTAAAAATGCCGAATTAAATCTTCAAAAAGAATTGTCCATCTCTCCATCAGACGAAAACTACGAGAATGAATTGGCCTCCTATAAGCTCGAAAATAGTTATATCGGGGTCATGGGAAAGGCGATAGAGCCAGTTATTGCGCCGTTAGGTTATGATTGGAAAATTGGCATTGCCCTTATTTCTTCTTTTGCCGCACGCGAAGTCTTTGTAGGAACATTGGCTACTATTTATAGTGTAGGCGATCAAGATGAAGAAGTGAGTACCATCAAACAAAAAATGGCCAAAGAAATAAATCCTGTCACAGGCGAGAAAAGATTTAATCTCGCAGTGGGAATGTCCTTATTGGTTTTTTACGCATTTGCCCTACAATGTATGAGTACCCTGGCCATTGTCAAAAAAGAAACGAACAGTTGGAAATGGCCTCTTCTTCAGTTACTAGGAATGGGTTTAATTGCCTATGTCACCGCCTTGATCACCTTTAATGTACTCAGTTAATGTGGCAAACTATTGTAGCATATGGCCTGTTAATTGTTGCACTGGGATTTCTGGTCAGAAAGTATTTCTTTAAATCAAGCAAAAAAAAGGGTCATTGCGATAAGAATTGCAATTGTTAAAACCCCATCCATAGGATGGCGTTTTTGGTTTATTTAGGGGATAGAAGGAGAAATAACAATTTTTTCTTGTTGAATGGTAAACCCCAGTTCATATTGTTTTTTTAATTCGGATATACATTAGAAGGAATAACGGCCCTATTCATTTTTGCCTGATAGATCACCTCAATTTTATCTCCTTTGACCTCTGCTTTGATTATAAATGAACCAAGATCTGATGACAAGCCAATTGCCATTTCTTCTGGTACAGATTCAACTGTGTAACCCTGAGGGATTTTTATAGACAATCTATAATCCTCGAGCCAGGGTGTTGCAAAATCTACCGGAAAATTTCTTTCATCTAATTTAAAAGGATTTTCACTTTCAGTAAGAAATAAAAGTGGAGAGAAATAAATTTTTTCATTGATCAAATCAACCTGATTTATAGCGCTAAACTTTACTAATTCTTGTACATTTTTATAGTCATTATCAAGGTTGTTGATACGCAATTGTTCAATTTCAAAATTGGTAAAATCTGATTCGATTTTGGTCTTTTGTTCTGCTTCAGTCAATGTTTCAAATTTTTCACGAAAGGCCATTGCATTTACCTTAGACAAATTGGCCACCATTGTTCCCTCAATTGTACCATCAGTATTTATGTTACACGAAAGTTTTACATTTTTTTCGCTGTGTTCAACTGGATATAAAGGTATTTGAATTGAAGTGCCATCTTCTTTCACCAACCTTCCAAACCAATTAAGATCTCTTATGGGAAGTAAATTTGGTACGGCATGTTTATCTGTGGCATCCATCAGGACATAGTTGCCGGCCAGTTCTACTGCAGCAATCACATAATTAAAGCCTTCATGCGTTGGATTCATTGGAATTCCATGACTTCTCGTACTTAACAAAACCGGATGAGCATTTAGATCGGCTTCTTGGAGCATTGCGACCAAGGTTAGGTTGATATCAGCCGCGTTTCCTGTACCATCTTGATAAGCCGACCTTATTCCTCCCTCTGAGGTATAAAATCCATATTTTCCATTCCAGTTAAACTTTTGTTTTATAAACTCAAAAATGGCAACAGTCAATTCATTAGTCGCACTTGTCGCAGATTTTATTTTTTCGAGGTCATTTTTAAAAAAGTTTGATCTTTTCAATTGACCGCCAAAACGATCGCTGTCATAAATTGTTTTTACAACGTCTTCCCAACTTGAATTGTAAAATTTAGGAACACCGTTGCTAGGTCTATAAGCTAATATTTCGAAATCTAAAATCGCGCGATAATTGTCTAAAGAACTTATATAAGGTTCTTCTTTTAAAGCTGGGATATTTTCTTGACTAACCGTATAGGTTGTTTCTTTAATTTGGGTGCTGGAATAGTTCACTTTTGATGAAGTAACACCGTTTCCAAAACCGTTCGTTGTTCTTATCTTCTCGGAATAATTTACCATTTTACTGTCACTTCCTACTTTATATGCTATGGGGTAATATGCGCTTGGTATTACCTTGAATTCTAAAAACTCCGGTACTTTAACGCTGACTTCAAGTTTTTTAATGGGAATATCATATTGACAGATCACATCATCAATATAATTATAAAAGGGTGATTCAATTGTGTATTCCCACTCCACGACACTACCCTCTTTCAGTTTGGGTAAGGTAAAATTCCTGCTTTGCCAATTTTCAGAAATTTCTTCCGAAAAGATACCATCTTTTTCGAGTTTGGTCTTTTCTATTTTTCCATTCTCCAGATTATAGGTGTAGGCTTTTATTGAAATAATTTCATTTTCCCCATTATCCGTATATAGCCTTACTTTTTTTGTAGCAGAATCAAATCCATTTTTATTATAAATTTTTATTCTTTCGTGTACTTTGGTATGTAGAATCCATCCCATATTATCACTATAAGAATAATAGCTTTCTCTGCTTTTAAATAAAACTACAGCATTTGCAGTTGTATCTTGGGGATAATTATTTTCTTCAATTTCTTCTTTACTTACTTTTCCAAATTTTACATCTTGAGCGGTTAAATTAAAAGAAAAAATGAGGGTGAGTGCAATGAGTAAAAATGAGTGTCTCATGAATTATTTGATTTTAGGATTACAATTTTGGCGTTATCAATTTGTAGGATAAGCTTTCTAAATTCCAAGTATTCATCATATTTTTCTGCTTTATACACTCCCTCATTCATAGTTAAAGACCGGGTATATCTCACCTCATGTTCATTTAATTTTTCAATCGTTAGAGAATATGTGCCAAATAATGTACTTACTGTTTTGGTTTCTGGTATGGCTTCAATTTTATATGTGTCAGGGATCTGAATTACTACTTCATCAATATCCTGATAACCTAGTTTTAATAGAAAAGGAAACTTCCTGTTATCTTCTTTACTGGGTATTGAAGTCATAAGGTTGAATGCGTTTAATCGAACAAGCATTCTGTTCCCGGCATTCATGCCATATTTTTTTGCTTCAAAGGATAGATCTTCCATAAAATAACCATCTTTATATTCCATTTTTGGATTGATCTGATCCAGTTTGATATTGTTAATTTCTGAAAAGTATTTTTTGTAGTAACGCTCTCTTTCCAGGGGTTCTAGATCAGCAGTGAAGTAATGATCGTCAAGTTGTGCTCCCCTTGTTTCAATTTTTAGGCTTGCCGTGAGATTTCCTGCTTCATCAATTTTATAATTTCCGATGGTATGTTGCAGGTTTTCATGTGATTCATATGATTTTGTCCGTATTATTTTTCCACCTTCTTCCGTCATAACCAAAGCGTTGCGATCGTCCTTAAAATCCCCCAAATGTCCGAAAGGAACTTTTTGATTTGTGCATTCCAGCCAGACGGTATCTTTTGCAAATGGAACCATCAAAATAGCATGATTACCCTGCATTACGTGAATTTCTGAGTCGATATCTTTTTTTTCATCTGCCCAAATCACGGTATAATAAGAGTTTATGCCAACGGTTTGAAGCAAAGAAGAGGTATAGTTGGTAAGGGCTTTACAATCTCCATATCCTAAGGCATCTACTTCTTTTGCAGGCATTGGTTTCCAACCTCCAATACCAATTTGAATGCTGATATATCTCGTTTTATCCTGCATGTATTTATAGATCAATTTTGCTTTTTCAACTGGATCTTCAACGTTTTTGACTAATCCTGAATTATAGCGACCGTTTTGGGGTTCAATTCATTTTGTCCAAGTAGCAAATTATCATTATACCATTTACCAAACTCCATCCAATTATGGGCTTCTCCGTGAACGCCTGCCAAGCTGAATTTATTTGGTGCCAACTTTATCATTGGTGCAATATCTCCAATTTTAGGACCTAAATTTTCCGGAGTAATTGCTTTCAGGTTTGCAAATTCATAACGGATCAATTGATCCTGAATGGTTTTTTTAAATTCAAATCCTTCTGTATTCATTTCTTTGATCTGAATAGTTATATCTGAAGGGTATGTAATTTCATATTTGCACTGTTCGACACTCACCCTGTAACTGCCAACAGCAATAAATGCGGGATAAATGCAGTATTTGATGTTTGAATCTCATAAGATCTTTCTATCGTAAAAGGATACTCAGTTGGTGTATAGGTGTAGGTCAGAACCTTATTATCGTTATACAAAGAGAACCCATCGGCGGCTGCATATTCTTTAAATTCGTTTTTTTTTATTTTTTTGATCTGATTACCATCTTTATCAAAAATCAGTATTTCTGATTTTTTAATTGTAGTGTGATTATCAAAACCCAAGGAGAGAGAATTATAATCATCCATCGATTTGTTGAACACGGTTACTGCAAATTTAACGCGTTGTAACATTTTGTCTTGCGCTAAAAATTCTATTTCCAGATCGTCATGACGTACAACCGCCGAAGCGTCTTCTCTTCAGATCCTCAGGTATAAGAGAAATGTCATAAATATTTTGTGAAAAAGTAAAAAGTGGTAGTAGAAAAAGGAATAGGTGGATGCGTTTTAGTAATGATAAAAGAGTACTTAAATTTATTCTTTGTTTTTTGTGTCGATCATGATGGTTACGGGGCCATCGTTGATTAGAGATACTTTCATATCAGCACCAAAAATGCCCGTTTTTATTTCTCGGCTCAAGTCATTTTCCAATTGAGCGACGAATTTTTTGTACAGAGGAACAGCCGTTTCCGGACCGGCAGCCCTGATATAGGAGGGGCGGTTGCCCTTTTTTGTACTTGCCAATAATGTAAACTGGCTAACAACTAGCGCATCGCCATCGATATCGATGAGTGATTTGTTCATCACTTCATTGTCATCGGTGAATATTCTGAGTTGGGCTATTTTTTTTGAAAGCCAGACAATATCACTATCATTATCTTCATTGGAAATTCCCAATAAAACGAGCAATCCCTGATCGATCTGGCTGAATATTTTCCCTTCTATAGAGACGGAGGCTTGAAGTACCCTTTGAATAACTGCTTTCATCCTAAAAAAACGCTCAGGATTCAATTCGCAAGCCTGAAGCTGAGTAAAAAATTAATAATTCATAGAATTACGAACGCAGGGGGAAAAATAATATTGGCTAATTAATGACTTTATTTTTAATAATAAAACTAAAAAATTAACTTTTTTAACAAAATATATATAATAAAATGATTTTCAGTCAGTTATTAATTTTCGACTTTTCATTCGAATTTTCGAACTAATCTGTCCGGTAATGTTCTTCTTCGCCGGCAAGAATTTGAAGGTAACTTCTATAGCGAGTGGCGGCAATTTCCCCCTCTTCAACGGCTTTTTTACGGCGCATTTTGGTTCATTTACATGGATACAATTGCTGAACTTACACTGAGATTTTAAAGCGAAAATTTCAGGAAAGAAATCACCTACCTCTTCATCAGAAAAATCGACAACACCAAAACCTTTGATACCGGGCGTATCTATGATATAACTTTCAGGATCTGTTGGAAGAATAAACATTTCAGCGAAAGTAGTTGTATGTTGCCCTTGTTTATGCTGATAGGAAATTTCTGCGGTTTTTAAATCTAGATCAGGAGCAATTTTATTAATAAGTGAGGATTTTCCCACTCCAGAATGGCCTGAAAACATGGAGACTTTTCCCATCATTTCTCCTTGTACCAAATCTATGTTCAAACCTGTTGTCACAGAGATTTCTATGCATTTATAACCGATTTTCTTATAAAGTGCCAAAAGGTCATCTTTTTTCTGAATTAATTCATCACTGGTGTAAAGATCAATCTTATTGAATAGCAAAATGGCTGGAATGTCGTAAGCTTCTGCCGTTGCCAGGAAACGATCGATGAAAGAGGGGAAAGTGGGAGGTTCAACTAAGGTAACCATTAAAAAAGCGACATCTATATTGGCGGCAATGATGTGGGTCTGTTTGGAAAGGTTGACCGATTTTCGAATGATATAATTCTTCCGGTCATGAATTTCGGTGATCATAGCAGTATTTTCATTCTCTTCCATTTCAAGGGTAACATGATCTCCCACGGTCACCGGGTTTGTGCTTTTGATACCCTGAATCCGGAATTTACCCTTTATTCTGCAGGCTATATCCCGATTTTCAGCGCGAACGATATACCAACTTCCTGTAGACTTTATGACAACACCTTCCATCAAAATTTTAGAATGAATTTAGAATGTGCAAATTACATTTTTATTGCCAAACTTACTAGATCTGCCTAATGCAGTCCGTTAAAAATCATTTAATTGATATGACTCGAACAATAGTGAATATATAAACAAAACTCAAAAAATTCTACAATTTTGTTATATTTGATGTGCTTTCTAATTTAATCTTTATGAAAATATTAAAATACTTACTGCTACTCATTTTAATCCTCATTGTTATTGGAGCTATTTATCTGGCTACATTAGACGGTAAATACGATGTATCCCGATCCAGAGTCATTAACGCAGAACCTGAGTTGGTTTTTAACGAACTGAACGATTACAAAAATTGGGAAGCCTGGGGGCCTTGGTATGAACAAGATTCGACCATACAAGAAACATATCCCGCTAAAACCGCAGGTGAAGGGGCCAGTTACACTTGGACGGGGAAAGACGGCAAAGGCATGATGAAAACCGTTAGTGTAGATAAACCGCATAGAATTGATCAGGAAATTGTTTTTGAAACCCCCTTTGGGGATATGCTCTCAGAAAATGATTGGATACTGGAAAAAGTAGATGGAGGGACAAAATTAACCTGGACCATGAAAGGGGAATTAGGTTTTTTCTCAAGATTTATGGCAGGAAGTATGGAAGAGACAATGGGACCCATGGAAGAAAGAGGATTAGAATTATTAGATCAAACTATTCAAAAGAAGGTGAAAGAATTTAGTATTACGCACAATGGGTTGGTTGACTATAGTGGGGGTTTTTATCTTTTTACGACCACTTCAAGTTCTATAGAAGAGATTGGCGCAAAATATCCCATTATGATGCTTAAAGTCAATAGTTTTATCAATTCGAACAATGTTAGAACAACAGGAAGCCCCTTTACTATATATCACAAGTACGACGAAGAAGGTGGAACTGCTATGTATTCTGTATGTTATCCTATTTCTGAAAAGATGATCACACCCCTAGGAAGTGATATTGTTTCCGGTTTTATGAACAGAGGGATGTATTTTAAGACAACTTTAAAAGGGGGGTATGAAAATTCTGAAAATGCTTGGACAGAAGCTTACGATGAAGCTGCTAAATTGCCCGATTACGATATAGACGACAAGGGCGAACCTTTTGAAATTTATGTCAACTCACCTGTGAATACACCTAATCCAGCAGATTTAATTACCGAAATATATATTCCAGTTAAGGAGAATGCCATTTCTTTAACCGAATAAAACAAAGAGATCCAAGTCAAAAGCTTGGATCTTTTTTATCCTAGTTCTTTGTGTCTGAAACAATCCGTCAGATGGTCATTCACCATTCCCGTGGCTTGCATATGTGCATAAATTACCGTTGATCCAACAAACTTAAAGCCTCTTTTTTTTAAGTCTTTTGAAAGTAGATCTGAAATTTCTGAAGTAGCAGGTAATTCCGACATATTTTTCCAATGATTTATGATGGGTTGATGGTCTACAAATTTCCAGATGTATTTTGAAAAACTCCCAAATTCCTTTTGAACTTTAATAAAATTTTGGGCATTGATTACGGCGGCTTTAATTTTTAACCGATTTCTAATAATTCCGGCATCATTGATTAAACTTTCTATTTTTTTCTCATCGTATACAGCAATCTTTTGGTAATCAAAATTGTTAAATGCCTTTCTAAAATTTTCTCTTTTTTTGAGTACGGTGATCCAGCTGAGACCTGCCTGAAAAGTCTCTAAAATGAGGTATTCAAAAATTTTCTGATCATCAAAGACAGGAACTCCCCATTCCATATCGTGATAATTTACATATAGCGGATCTATCCCGCACCATGCACATCTTTTCATAATTCAGTTTTGTGATATACTACCCCTCTTTCTGATAAATATGTCAAGACATAATGCAAACATCCGTCAACTTTCCCAACAAATTCCGGTGGAAGAATACCTAGCCGGTTTAAATACCCGTTTAACATGAAATTCGCTACCGCCGTTGCTGTGTATCCGGTTGTTCTCGCCATAGAAGAAATTCCTGTCACCTCATCAAATCGATCCAACAAACGATAGGTCACTTTTTTTGATCGGTCTTCTGATTTACCTTCCATGGCAATTTCCATGATGGTAAGTTCTTTTTCTTTCTCTCCCAATTTCCATTCACCAAACAATATTTTAGAAGTAAAATCTATTGGTTTAATTTTATTTCCATCAATTTCTACGGGTTTGCTATCAAAGAACCCTGTTTTCTTAAGCACCTGGATATATTCCACATGCCCAGGGTAGCGCAATGTTTTTTCTTTCATGTTCTTGATATGAGGCATGGTAAAAATAAGAGAACGCAAGCCGTCAGAATTAAATGCTTCCAGGCTTCCAACCTCATCAAAATCGATAAGTTCAACATCGCTCAAGGCCTCTCTTGTTATTAAAAATCCATTTTCGACAAATCTGGCAGGTCTTGTGTATTCCTCTATCACGTCAACCGGAGAGAATGGCGCTTTATAGTAAAAAGGCCATTTCTTTTCTTCCGGCAAACCGCCTACCATACAGGTAAAATTTTCTATTTGAAAAAGCTTATCATAATGGCCTAAAATGATATTTCCCATTCCTGGAGCTACTCCGCAATCTACTACGGCAGTTACACCATTTTCTATGGCTAATTGATTTAATTCCAAGGCATTTTCAGGAAAAAATGAAATATCGACAACGTTCTTTTTATTTTTTATGATCTTTTCCATGGTTTGAAAACCAAGGAAACCCGGAACCGCGCAAATCACTAAATCGGCCGGTTTTAAAATTTTGGCCAATTCAATTTCATTTGTTACATCCAGTATACTTGTTTTTATCGCTGATATTTTTCTTCTTTAATTTTTGAAGATTTTCTTCATTTTTATCGGCTACAAGCACCGAATGTTGTGAAGCCATATCAAGCGCCATGGCACTACCTACCATACCTGAACCCAAAACTACGATTTGTTTCATTTTTACTAATTTTCAGGCAAAGTACAAAAAAGCTTCTAATAGGTCTATTCGAATGGAAAAAGAAAAGTTAATACAGAGATGTATCGAAAATATTCAGGAAAAGTTAAATGATCTCCAAGTAGAATTTGATTCCCTTCAGGAATCATTGCACAACGAAACAAAAAGTTCGGTAGGAGATAAATACGAGACCGGAAGATCTATGATTCATGCCGAAATTCAAAAGAACCAGCATCAGAAATTTGAGTGGCTGGAAATGTTGAATACCTGTAAACAAATAATTCCAGTTGAAACAAACCGAGTGGAATTGGGCAGTTTTGTTCAGACCCATGAAGCCAATTATTTGGTTGCCATAGGATTAGGAGTTCTCAAGTACGAAGGACAAAACGTATATGTAATTTCGCCTGGCTCGCCACTAGGACGAGCCTTATGGCAAAAAAAAGTTGGAGATCAATTTGAGATCAACGGGAAAAAACAAACACTTATTAATGTGAAATAGGCGTTGAATATTTTAATTGATCATCTAAATTGATATGCATATTGTAAAGTGTAAAACCAAAAATATCTGCGTATTGGTCAATGGTCTTTGATACCGGTGTTCCCGCACCATGACCGGCATTGGTTTCAATTCTTATTAAAACAGGGTTATTTCCCGATTGTTTGTCTTGTAATTCGGCCGCAAATTTAAATGAATGGGCTGGTACAACTCTGTCGTCGTGATCTCCTGTAGTTACCAAGGTCGCTGGATATTCTACACCTTCTTTTACATTGTGCACGGGAGAATAATTTTTTAAATAATGAAACATTTCTTGGCTTTGTTCAGAGGTACCATAGTCATAGGCCCAACCGGCTCCAGCGGTAAAAGTATGGTAACGCAACATATCCAAAACACCCACGGCAGGAAGTGCAACTTTCATTAAATCTGGTCTTTGAGTCATGGTTGCTCCAACCAATAATCCGCCATTGGATCCTCCTCTGATGGCCAAATAGTCTTTGGAAGTGTATTTATTGTCAATGAGGTATTCAGCAGCAGCGATAAAATCATCAAATACATTTTGCTTTTTCATTTGCGTTCCTGCATCGTGCCAGGCTTTTCCATACTCACCACCACCTCTTAAATTAGGTACTGCATATACACCGCCTATTTCCATCCAAACGGCATTTACAATACTAAAGCTAGGTGTGAGGCTGATGTTGAACCCGCCATAACCATAAAGAATTGTCGGATTTTTTCCATTGCGTACGGTCCCTTTCTTATAGGTAATGATCATAGGAACTTTTGTACCATCTTTGGAAGTGTAAAAAACCTGTTCAGAAGTATAATCATCGGGATTAAATTGAACATTTGGTTTTTTATAAAGTGTTGAGGCCCCTGTTTTTGGATCTAACTTATAAATAGAACCGGGAGTCACATAATTGGTAAATGAGTAATAGAGGTCCTTGTCAGTTTTTTTTCCTCCAAATCCTCCGGCAGACCCGATACCCGGTAACTCTATATCTCTGAGTTTTTTACCATTCAGATCGTATTGTTCTACCACAGAAACGGCATCTTTCATGTACTCTACAAAAAAGTAGCCAGCGCCAGAATTAACGCTCATCACATCTTTTGTTTCCGGAACTAAAGTTTCCCAATTTTTCTGATCGGCATTTGCCAAATTAGCTTTTACGAGTTTACCGTTTGGCGCATTGTGATTGGTATAGATATAAAGTGCCTTGTCGTCTGCTTCCACAACGTTGTAATCGTTTTCTACATTTGTAACGAGAGGTTTAATTGTTTTGTCGGCAGTCGTCAGATCGGCGTAATACAGTTCATTGCCTGACGTTGATATCGCCGCAGTAATGATGAGGTATTTTTGATTTTCAGTCACATAGCCGCCGACATACCTTCTTTTTAACTCGTCGCCAAAAATGACCTTATCTTCTTTTTGATCGGTTCCGAGTTTATGGAAATACAATTTGTGTTGATCAGTTTTAGCAGAGAGTTCGCTTCCTTTTGGTTTATCGTAACTGGAATAATAGAACCCTTCATTTTTAAACCATGAAACACCGCTAAATTTAACATCGCGCAAAGTATCGCCTACTTGCTTTTTAGTCATCGCATCGATGACAATTACTTTTCTCCAGTCAGATCCACCCTCTGAAATGGCATAGGCTGCTAACATACCGTTTTCGCTAAAGGAGATTGAACTCAATGAGGTAGTGGCGTCTTTGGAGAAAGTGTTTGGATCTAAAAAAACCTCCGGATCTCCATTTTCCTTTTGGCGGTACAGTACATATTGATTTTGCAAGCCATCATTTTTATAGAAATAGTAATAATCTCCTTCTTTGAATGGCGCTGTGAATTTTTCGTAATTCCACAATTCGGTAAGTCTTTTCTTTATATCTTCTCTGTATGGGATTTGACTCAAATAATCAAACGTTACCTTGTTTTGCGACTTTACCCAGGCCTCAGTTTCAGCAGATAAATCATCTTCCAGCCAGCGATAGGGGTCAGCTACTTTTTCACCGAAATAGGTGTCTATGGTATTATCTTTTCTAGTTTCAGGATATTTTATTTCCATTTTATTGTTTTGCGCAATGATCGGCATGCTTAGACAAAAGATCAAGCCAATCTGTAAAAATTTATTCATCTCTTTGATTTTAATTTAATGCATTTACACCTTCAATTTCATTGGGCAGAAATTGTTTAAGTGTTGCTTCTATTCCGTTTTTTAAGGTGATAGTGGATGAGGGACAACCGTTGCAAGCTCCTTGTAGAATTACATTCACCATCTTATTTTCTGCGTCATAAGATTTAAAAAGAATATTTCCGCCATCTCCGGCAACTGCAGGGCGAATATATTCGTCTAAAATACTGATGATCTTTTGAGAAGTTTCGTCGAAACTATCAAGCCCTAAATTACTTTCGCTCGTTTGATTTTCCGAAGGTCTAAAAGCTTCTGTGACAATTGGGTTGTCTTTGCTCAAATAATCTTTTATAAACTGTCGCATTTCATTGTTCACCATAAACCATTCAACACTTTTATCTCTAGTTACAGAAATATAATTTTGGTTGATAAATACTTCTTTGACGTAAGGGAACTTAAATAGGGCAGAGGCAAGTGGCACTTCCTTTGCTTCTTCTTCTTTTTTGACTTCTATTAAATGTTTGGTCAAAAATTGATTGGTCACAAACTTTTGAACAATAGGATTAGGCGTTTCTTCTGCATAAATTTCAATGGCTTTTTTACTATCAGATTGGAAGAGCGGCTTATTTTGTTCAAAATAGGCGGTTAAGATTTCTTTAAGATCTTCTTCTACATCTCCCCATTCCAACATGTCATAGCGTTCAAGGGCAATAAAATTAGCAGATATGAATACTTTTTTAATGAAAGGAAGCTTGAATAACTGTTGGGCTAAGGGTGAATTTTTTGCTTCTTCCATGCTGCTGAATTCAAAAGCTCCATCGACGAGCATTTTGTTCAGAACAAATTTGATAATATTCGGGTTGTTGGTTCTTTCTATATTGATTTGTACCATTTTTTAGTTTATTAAATTGAACACAAAAATACGAAAGAATTTATTTAGTATTTTTGAAACCTTTGTTAAACCTAAATAAAACAGCATGATTATTAAAGCACTAAATGGGAATCAACCCAAATTTGGCCATAATTGTTTTTTTGCCGAAAATGCGGTCATTATTGGAGAGGTAGAAGCGGGTGACGATTGCTCATTTTGGTATAATGCTGTTGTGCGGGGAGACGTGCATTTTATAAAGATGGGCAATAAAGTCAATGTTCAAGATGGAGCAGTGATTCACGCTACTTATCAAACATCGCCTACAACAATTGGAAATAATGTATCAATTGGTCACAATGCCATTGTGCATGGTTGTACCATTCATGATAATGTGTTAATTGGCATGGGAGCCATCATCATGGACAATTGTGTCATTGAAAGCAATAGTATTATTGCTGCAGGTGCTGTTGTGACAAAAAACACCAGAGTTCCATCAGGAACAATTTTTGGAGGTGTACCTGCAAAAAAAGTGAAAGATATCAGTGAGGAATTGATCACCGGAGAAATTCAAAGAATTGCCAATAATTATATCAAATACGCAGGTTGGTATAAGGATAAATAAAGCCTTATTGTTTTATTGGAAATAGGCAATACTTACTCTTCCGTCAGTAATTATAAGACGTTGCACTAAATAATATTTCGCGTTAGTCCTTATTTAATAGATAACAACAGGAACCAGTAACGCAAATCCCCCTTTTCTATGCTTAATTATTTATATAAAAGCTTAGAACGATGTTTGTAATAGGTAATGATATAGCTAGTATAGCTAACCAATGCCTTTAATGAGAAGGGAATTGCGATAATTGCCGCAATGAACAAAAAGTAAAATACTATAGTCATAAGTTAATAATTTACTTAAAGATAAGGAAATAGTAAGAATAAAAAGTATGACTTTTATCAGTTTTAGATTTGTTGTATGATCCAAATAATGACCTAATATAAGAATACACCTTAAAGATAAGCGGATAATACTAGATTGTTGTCGTGATACAGAGAGAAACCACAACCGCAAATAAAAACCCAACGCGATAATTCGCATTGGGTTTTATTTAATGTGGGTAATACTGGACTCGAACCAGTGACTTCCACGTTGTCGACGTGACACTCTAAACCAACTGAGTTAATTACCCTTGTAAAGCAATTGAGTTTGCTAAATTCTAAAATTTGTCTGAGATAAAAAAATAGAAGTGAAACGAATTTGCATTTCAGATTAAAATATTCTACTCAAAGTCTACTCACAAAAAAAAGCCTCAAAAAGAGGCTTTTTAAAGATTGAAATCTACAAATTAGATACCTAATTTAGCTTTAACAGGTGCCATTAAATCTTCTCCTTCAAAGACAAGAAGTCCTTTGCCGGGAGATGAGTCTAATACATAGCTAACCCCTTTTGCTTTCGCTACTTCGTTTACAGCAGTTTGTGCTTTTTCAAGAATTGGCTTTAGTAAGTCAAATCTTTTCTTTTGAATTTCCTGATCAGCAGTTTGACCATATTTCTGCAATCTCGCTTGTAAATCTTCTACTTCTTGCTGACGTTTTCCGTTTTCGGCATCGGTTTGAGTAGGTGCTTCTTCACTGTATTTTTTTAATTTTGCTTGTAAAGCAGTGGCTTGAGTTTTGTATTCTGTAGCGTAAGTTTCAGATAATTTTTTTAATTCACCCTCCATTGCTTTTGCCTCAGGCATAGCCATTAGTAAAGCTTCGCTATCAATATGCGCGATTTTTTGTGCATTCGCAACTTGCAAACCCGCTACCAAAATCAATCCTAAAAATAAATTTTTAAATAGTTTCATTTTTCAATAATTTGTTAATAATAGTTCAAAAATTTTAATTGTTGTTTTTTTTCAGTTCTTCTCTTTGTTTATTTCTTTCTTCAATCTCTTTTAATTTAGCTGCACGCCTTTCTTCTGCCACTCTTTTTAGTGAGTCTCTTAGTTTTTCTCTCGCTTCCTGTTGTTCTTTTATACGCGCTTTTAATTCGGCCTGCTTCGCCGCTTTTTCTTCCATTTTAATCTGCTCCGGTGTTTTCTCTACTTCTTCATCATCTCCAATCTCATCATCAGAAAATGAGTCGGCTTCAACATTTTCATTGACTACTTCAGCACCCTCTACATCCGGGTCAGTTTGGGTTGTTCTATTGATTCGGGCCTGTTTATTATCTTCTAAAGTCTGCCTCTTTCTGTCTTTTACGATATCATTCAGAACCAACTCACTTACGTCGTGCTTGCTATTACTGTAAAGCATGATCAGATCACTGGACTTATCAAAAATAAAATCATATCTTTTTCGCTCTGCAATATCCTGGATCGAATTAAATACCTGATCCTGAACAGGTTTCACAAATTGTTTGCGCATTTGGTACATGTCTCCTGTAGGGCCAAAATATGCGCTTTGCAATTTTCGTAATTCCTGTCTTTTGATATCTATATCTTCTTCGCGCTCTTTGATCATTTCATTGGTCAATAAAGCTTTTTCATTGGCTAAGGAAGTATTCATCTGTTCGATCTCCATTTCCAGATCGTCGAGCTTCTTTTGCCAACCTTTTATTTTGTCATTTAATCTCGATTGCGCTTCCTGATATTCAGGAACATTATCCAAGATATATTCCATATCTATATAACCAATGCGCAATTCCTTCTGAGCAAAAGTCAAAGAACTTGTGATTAAAAAAGCGATAAAAAAAATCTTTTTTATCATCATATTTTTTATCTTGAAAATATCGTGCCAGACCAAAAACACTGGCAAATATAGTAAAATACTTAAAACTGCTGACCTATTATAAAATGCGTTTGCCAACCTGAAATTTCGTCAGTTCCAGGAATATCGTCGAAACCATATCCAAAGTCAATTCCCAACAAACCAAAAGCAGGCATAAACACCCTAATACCGGCTCCGGCCGATCTTTTTAATTCAAAAGGCTTAAATTCTTGAAAACTATCAAATGAGTTACCACCTTCTAAGAAGGTTAACGCATAGATCGATGCAGAGGGTTTAAGCGTAATGGCATAACGAAGTTCAAAAGAAATTTTGTTATACACTGTACCTCCTGCGAAAGAGGTCAAACTCGAGTTGGGGTAACCTCTTAACGCAATTACCTGTCGACCATCAAACTGACCGGTTGCCATTCCATCACCACCTACGTAAAAACGTTCAAAAGGAGAAACACCTATATCTTGATTATAAGCTCCTAAAAATCCGAATTCGGCATTGGACATTAAGATTAGATCTTTATAGATCTGGGTGAACCAGCGCCCCATAAAGTTAATTTTGTAATATTCCAGCCACTCATATTTTTCTTCGTCCGGTAAATTTAAGTATTCTTTATCGTTGAATGAAGAATAGGGAGGTGTTACCTCTGCGATCACATTAAATTGAGAACCGTATCTAGGATAGATAGGGCTGGGTCCGGCAGAGTTTCTTCCTAAATTTACCGTAAAATTTATATTGTTCGAAGTACCGTTGTTATAACCAAAAGTTGATAAAAAGAAATCATTCAAAACAAATCTTTGGTAATTCAATGAAGTTGATAAGGTGAAAAAGTCATCCGGCCATTTTAAGCGCTGACTCAATCCAACTGTAGCTCCTATGATATCTAAACGCTGATCTTTATCCACATCTCTCGATTGAAAGTCGAAAGCATACTGACTTGAACTATAGACAGAGAAATTAAAACCCTTTGGTCTTTTACCACCCCACCATGGCTCACTGAAACTCACACTATATGTTCGGGAAAATCTACTTGCCTGTAGACGCAAAGAAATACTTTGTCCATCCCCACGTGGAACCGGCTTATATTCATCAATATTGAACAGGTTCTTGATAGAGAAATTATTAAAAGATAAAGCTAAAGTACCCACGAAGGCACCACCACCGTAACCACCCTGCAATTCTACCTGACTAGAGCCTTTTTCCGCAACACTGTATTCTATATCTGTTGTTTTATCCGTGTAATTAGGTTGGACATCAGGAACAATATTTTCTGGATCGATATAACCAAGCTGACCTAATTCTCTAATAGACCTGATGATATCCGAGCGACTAAACAAATCTCCCGGACGTGTATAAATCTCTCTGTACAAAACATGATCGTTGGTTACATCATTCCCGACTACCGTTACTTTATTGACGGTTGCAGGTTCGTCTTCAACAATTCTAACTTCTATATCTATGATATTATCATCGGCGCCCGTTTCAACAAGGTCAACTCTTGAGAACAAGTAGCCATTATCGAGATAGGTATTGGTAATGTCTTGAGATTCCGGCGTTCCATCACCTTTGACACGTTCATTTAAAAATTTCCCGTTATAAGTTACTCCAGGCTGAATTTTGAGAATATTCTGTAATTGTTGATCTGTAAATACCGTATTTCCAAGGAAGGTGATTTCACCAAATTTATAACGCTGACCTTCACTAACGGTGATGTCTAAATTAATGGTATTGTCGTCATTGAACGATATGCTGTCTTTTACAACTATGGCATCTCTAAAACCACTTTCTTGGTATTTTTCCACCAATTTCAATAGATCTTCCTCATATAGATCTTCTATATATTTAGATGATTTAAAAATGTTTTGAATCTTCTTTTCTTTGGTTTTTTTCAAGGCCTTTTTTAGCTTTTTGTCCGAAAGCATTTTGTTGTCATGAAAAGTAATCTCTTTGATCTTTATTTTCTCGCCCTGATCGATAAGGACCAATGTGTTTAGTGTATTGATTGCCGAGGTATCTGGTTTCGTACTAATGGTAACTTTGGTTTTGAGATACCCTTTCTCCTTATACTTATCTGCAATTTGGTTTTTTGTGGTGGTAATAAGGTTTTCTGTGAGCATCGAACCGGGTTGTAATTCCAGCTCTTTTGACAACTCTTCGATTTTGGATTTTTTTATTCCCTTGATCTCAACTGTACCCACTTTTGAAAGCTCTCTAACAGCAATTTCAAGATATATTGTATTGCCATCCATTTTTGTGGCATATACATCAACATTGCTGAACAATTTTGAGTTCCATAATTTTTTAATGGCACTGGTTAGTTTATCTCCCGGAATTTTTATTGATTGGCCATTTACCAGGCCTGAAAAAATGAGTATCGACTGTTCAGAGATGGTTTCATTTCCTACTACGGTAATTCCGCCGAGTATATAATTTTTCTTGGTAAGGTCTATTTTTTCGGGAGCTTTCGGGATTGTATCAATGGTCGATACAGGTAGAATTGTATCGATGATTGTGGTACTTAAAGAATCCTGAACTTGCTGTGCTATTGCGGGATATATTGTAAAAACCAAAAAGAAAAGTAAAAGTGCGTTTTTAAGCTTTTTCATTAATATTCTCAATTTGTTCGCTTGTTTTTCCAAATCGTCTCTCTCTCATTTGAAAATTGATCATCGCTGTATAAAAATCGTCTTTTCTGAAATCGGGCCAAAGTACATCTGTGAAGTACATTTCGGCGTAGGCAACTTGCCATAAAAGAAAATTACTCAGGCGCAATTCTCCGCTGGTTCTTATCAAAAAATCAACGTCGGGCAAATTAAAGGTATATAAATGACTCTCGATAACTTTTTCATCAATTTCTTCGGGAAGCAGTTCATTATTAACAATTTTTTTAGAAATGCTTTGAGCTGCTCTAATCAATTCTTCCCTTGCCCCATAGTTAAGGGCGAGGTTTAAAATTAACCCTGTATTTCTGGATGTTTTTTCTATGGTTTCTAGAAGTTCTTTTTTTGCTTTTTCGGGTAATTTATCAATATTACCGATGGTTGAAAGCCGTATGTTATTTTTGGTGAGTAACTTTAGTTCCTTTCTTAGTGAACTAACAAGTAAACTCATTAAAGTACTGACTTCGCTTTTGGGTCTGCTCCAATTTTCCGTTGAAAAAGTATATAAGGTGAGTACCTTAATTCCTAATTCTGCTGCCGCTTCTACCGTTTCGCGCACAGATTGCACTCCATTTTTATGTCCAAAAACACGTTTTCTTCCCTGTTTTTGAGCCCATCTGCCGTTGCCATCCATAATAATAGCAACGTGCTGCGGTAATCTATTGGACAATATTTGATCTTTCAACTCCATTCTTCATTAAAAACTTCCGGTATAACAACCAGGCCTTCCAAAGGCATACACTATGCTTATACCTGTAAATACATACCAATCATTTCCATTAGAATATCCTATTTCTACACCATCTCCATCCGTGTATGGGTATCCATCAATGTCATCTTTAAAGGTATATCTAAACGTACTTTCTATCGCTACACCCACATTTGGGGCCAATTTAAACTTATAACCCAAGCCAAATGGAAGTACGAAATTAAAAGTTCTACCTCCACTAGTACCGTTAACATCCGAGCGAATAGCATAATTTGCCACGCCGGCCTGAAGAACGATGTAAGGTGTTTGTGTATAGCCCAGTTTATCCAGGTTATATTTAAAAAAGTTAAATTCTATTCCAACAGCAAAATCGTGAAGATCATTGGAAAAATCCAGCCCCCTTTCTCGTCGGAAAGAATTGTCGGAATCCGCATCATCTGCAGTTAATTTGGTGTAGGTGTAATTTGATCTGATAGAAAATCGGGGATGCATATTCCATTTGTAAACAAGTCCGCCAGCAAAACTATTGGGCCAAATATAACTCTCCTTACCAATGTCGCCTACGTAATTGCTTCCGCCCAGAAACGCGCCTAATTCATTAATTTGTGCTCGAGAAACCGCGAAATAACACAGTAAAACCCCAAAAAAAATATACCTTCTTTTCATTATAAAAACAGTTTGCAAATATATAAAAATACCTTAGTTTTTAAAGTATTATCTCTAATTGATTGATAAATTCAATTTATTGATTTACAGTTAACCCTAACGAAAAAAATTAATTTCGCTTGTCTTGGCCCCAAAGTAATTTTTCGCGTAGTGTTTTTATGAATGTTTGTGAGTTTAAATGAAGGGTTTTAATTGTAAAATCTGCCTTACTGATTAATATTTTTGTTGAATTGCTAATGGTTGTCATTCTCGAGTCGAGTGTTAAGATTGCCTCTTTCGAACGACTTCCAATATGAAGTTCAATTTTAGTGGATTCCGGAATGACCAAAGGCCTGACGCTCAAGCTATGCGGTGCGATAGGGGTTAGCACAATATTTTTAGAGGAAGGGGAAATTATTGGTCCACCACAGCTCAAAGAGTAACCGGTTGAGCCGGTAGGAGTAGAAATAATTAAACCGTCACTCCAATAAGTTGTCAGAAATTCGTCGTCTAAATAAGTTTCTACCGTGATCATAGAAGCTGTATTTTTCCGGGTTATGGCAATTTCATTCAGCGCAATGTTGATTTCTTGAACATCGGGATTCTGGTCATTTGTTTGCAAAGACAACACAGATCTCTCTTTTATTTTATAATTCCCTTGGTTGATCTGATAAACAGCCTCGACAATTTGTTCTTTTTGAACTGTTGCAAGAAAGCCGAGTCTTCCTGTGTTTATGCCAATAATTGGGATATTGTGATCTCTGATAAAAGTAATCGATCTCAAGAAAGTCCCATCTCCACCTACGCTGTAAAACATGTCGTAGGTATTGTCAAGATCATGGTAATCTTTAAAAGTCTGGAAGGTAAATCCTGGAAATTTTTTAGAAAAGTATTCAAAAATATTCTCTTCAAAGACAATAGTGGTATCATATTTTAGCAGTAATTCTACCAAAGTATGAATGTATTTTAAGGTGGTTTTATTATTTTTTTGTCCGAAAATCCCGACTTTCATATTTAAATATTTAAATATTTTTCGAGATAAGCAGATCTTTCATTGAGGTAATCAATATACTTATCTTCTTTGAATTCATTTAAAATCCTATACCCATATCTTCGAAAGGTCTGAATCGTATTATTGATATCGTGAAAACTTAGTTTCAGCACAATTTCTGATTGTCCATTTTCTACTTTTGATACAAAGGCGCCGAGCAGGGTCGCGTTATTGGTCTCTACAATCTGTGTGATTTCGCTAAAAGAATAGTCTTTGATATCTTTTGCAATGGTCAAAATATAGCCATTTTCGTGCAAAAAAGGTGTGGATTTAAAGATGCTCAAAAAATCGTTCAACTCAAAATAACCCAAATATGTTTTATCATTATCTATAACCGGAAGTGCGTTGCAATTGTTGGTCGCAAAAATTTGCAGTACTTCAAACCAATTCATTTTGTCCGTAGCATAGATCGGATGTAACAAAGATCTTATTTTTTCAATTTTGACATCGCCATTCGGACTTTGTTCCAATTGTTCATAGACCAATGTACCTTCGTATTTGTTTTTTTTTACAACGCCCAAGTGTGAGAACTCAGTTTGATCGAACAATGACATTGCCTTTTCTACACTATCATTCAGATTTAATGGTTTGAGGTCTCTTATGATATAATTTTCTGTTGTGGTCATATACTTTTACAAAGCAAACAAATTAATATTGAATTATGTAATTTTACGCACCATAAATTTAATGGTTTTTTTAATACAACTCAGATGACAAAACTCAGTGTGAATATCAATAAAATAGCGACCTTAAGAAATGCACGTGGCGGTGATTTCCCTAATGTTGTGCAAACTGCCATAGATTTGCAAGATTTTGGCGCACAAGGAATAACAGTGCACCCAAGGCCGGATGAACGACATATTCGATATAAGGATGTTTTTGATCTCAGGCCGATTGTTCACACCGAATTTAATATTGAGGGCAATCCTGTGGAGAAATTTATTGAATTAGTTTTAAAGACAAAACCCGAACAGGTAACCCTGGTTCCGGATGCGGAAGATGCAATAACCTCCAATGCCGGATGGGATACGATTAAACATATTGATTTTCTGACTGAGGTGATCAAGGAATTTAGACAAAATGGAATTAGAACTTCTATTTTTTTGGATCCTGATCCCAAATTTATAGAAACAGCTGTAAAAACAGGTACGGATAGAATTGAGCTATATACTGAAGCATTTGCGAAAGATTTTTCGGCAGGAAATAAAAATGGTGTAAAACCTTATGTACAAACTGCAAAAATTGCTCATGAAGCAGGATTGGGTATTAATGCCGGGCACGATCTGAGTTTAGACAACATCCAATTTTTTGCTCGGCAAGTACCTTATTTAGACGAAGTTTCTATAGGGCACGCATTGATCGCGGAGTCTCTTTATTTTGGGTTCGAAAATGTTGTGAATATGTACTTACATAAATTAAAAGGATGAAGTTGTTACACGGAAATGTTTTAGGAAAAGGAGAGCCCTTAATTATTCTACACGGACTTTTTGGAATGGGCGATAATTGGAAATCATTAGCGAACAAGTATGCCGAATATTTTGAAGTACATCTGATCGATCAAAGAAATCACGGGAGAAGTTTTCATTCGGATGAATTTTCTTACGAATTCATGGCTGAGGATCTTCGTGAGTATATTGCTTTTCATGAGTTAAATGAAGTCAATTTATTGGGTCATAGCATGGGAGGGAAGACAGCCATGTTATACAGTACGCAGGATGAAGTTGTTGTAAAAAAACTTATTGTGGCAGATATTTCTCCTCGTTATTATGCGCCACATCATCAGATAATCATAAATGCCTTGCAAGCGGTAGATTTTTCTGAGATCGAACAGAGAACTGAAGTCGAGGATGTAATAAAAGCATATATTTCTAATTTTGGAATTCGCCAGTTCTTATTGAAAAATGTAAATAGAAAGGAAGATGGTACTTATGAATTTAGATTTAATTTAAAATCGATCGTCGCGCATATTGAACAGGTTGGGAAGCCTTTGGCAGAAGAAAATGTTTACCACAAACCAACGCTTTTTATCAGAGGAGAAAACTCTGATTACATAACCTTAGAAGATGAAATTCTGATCAAACATCATTTCCCTAAGGCCGAAATTGTGACCGTTAAAAATGCGGGGCATTGGCTGCATGCCGAAAATCCATCAGATTTTTATGAACTTACCCTCAATTATTTGAGAAATTAAGTAAATTCATCATTTCTAAACAAAAACCAATATTTATGAAACTTATTTTGAAATTTTTGCTTAGCGCTCTGGCAGTACTTATTCTCGAATACATTTTGAAGCCACATATTACAGTAGACAGCATCACAACTGCTCTGATCTTAGCGGTTGTTCTCAGTTTATTGTACGGACTATTGAAACCCCTATTGGTGATACTGACCTTACCAATCACCATTCTTACATTAGGTCTGTTCTTACTGGTCATCAATGCAGTAATTATTTTGATCGCTTCTAAGCTGATCAGTGGGTTTCATGTAGATGGTTTTTGGTGGGCTATGCTCTTTAGTATTTTGCTCTCTATTACCCAGTCTTTTCTCTATAAAATTATAGAAAAGTAAGTTTATATCTTATTTGGTCTAACTAACTGACATTTAATTGGCTATAAAAACAACCTTTAACAATCTGTTAACGGATGTTTTTTGTCATTTCACTTTTTTCGTATGGTTTAATGAGGTTTATTTCATAATTTTGCAGGCTCAAAATGAAAAAAAGTAAATAAACATAAAATGAATATTACAAAAGAAGACATCGATAAACTTAATTCTATTGTTCGTATAGACATTTCAGCTGATGATTATAAGGAGAAGGTTGAGACTGTTTTGAAGGATTACAGAACAAAAGCGAATATTCCTGGTTTTAGAAAAGGTCATGTACCCATGAGCCTGGTTAAAAAGCAGTATGGAAAATCTGTCATGATAGATGAGGTAAATAAATTATTGCAAGATGCTTTAGGTAATTATTTAGTAGAAGAAAAATTAGATGTTTTAGGGAATCCGCTTCCTAAAATAAAGGAAGATTTTTCATGGGACACAGATGAGTTTTCATTTGAGTTTGAACTGGGCTTAGCTCCTGAGTTCGAAGTGAATTTGAAGCCTAAAAAAGCCATCAAGGTTTTTAAGATCATAGCCGACGATAAGATGATTGACGACCAAATTGTTCGGATCAGAGAGCAGTACGGCAAGATTATTCAGAAGGATAGTATAGAAGAAGGTGATAATGTGACCGTAACTTTTGAAAATGAAGAAAAAGAGATCAATAAAAAATCAACAATAAAGCTGGAAGATTTCAAAGGCAAAGCCAATGCCAAGAAATTTTTAGGTAAGAAGGTTGGTGAAGAAATAGAGTTAAAATCAAAAGGTCTTTTTGAAGACGATCATAATTTGATGAAAGTTCTGGATGTTTCTCATGACGATGTGCATGGTTTAGATATTCCTTTAAAAGTAACTGTCAACGAAATTTCAAAAACGGAATTAGCTGATTTGAACCAGGAACTTTTTGATAAGATTTTTGGTGAAGGAAATGTAAAAGATGAAGCTGAATTTAGAGCAAAATTGAAGGCGGATGCCGAAAATCAATTCAAGCAACAGGCAGATCAACATATGTTAAATGCAGTGACAGAAAGTTTGATTGAAAACACAAAGTTTGAATTACCTGCAGAGTTTCTTCAAAAGTGGTTGGCCGTTGCCGGTGACAAAGCACTTAATGATGAAGAAGCAAAAGAGGAATATCAAAAATCTGAAAAAGGTTTGCGTTACCAATTGATTGAGAATAAATTGAGTAAAGACAATGGTATTCAAATTTCTTATGAAGATTTAAAAGATTATACAAAAGGCTTTATCAAAACACAAATGGCACAATATGGCCAGATGAATCCTGAGGAGAGCGAATTGGATGATATTGCTAACAGAGTTCTAGGAAATCAGCAAGAAGCAAAGAGATTGTCAGAGCAATTAATGAACGAAAAACTGTTGAATTTCTTCAGAGAAAACGTAAATTTAGAAGTTGCAGAAGTAAATTTTGAAGATTTTATCAAAGAAGTTTACAAATAAAATAGTTTGTAAAAACCAATATTGATACCTCATAGATTTTTATCTCTGAGGTATTTTTTTCTAGGAAAGTATAAGGTATATGTTTTGCAGGCCTTTTTTAGGTCAATTTGAGTATATTTACAGTCTAAAAGTAAAGATTTAACATATGAATTTCGGACAAGAATTTAAGAAATACGCAACAAAAGACAGAGGGATCAATAGCTTGTATATAGACAATATGATCACTAATGTTACCCCTTATATCATCGAGGAAAGACAATTGAATGTAGCGCAAATGGATGTTTTTTCTAGATTGATGATGGACAGAATTATCTTTTTGGGAACAGGTATCAACGACCAGGTTGCCAATATCATTCAGGCGCAATTGCTCTTCCTAGAAAGTGTAGATTCATCAAAAGACATCTCTATTTATATTAATTCACCTGGTGGCGGGGTATATGCCGGTTTGGGAATTTACGACACCATGCAATTTATAAAGCCAGAAGTTGCGACTATCTGTACCGGAATGGCTGCGTCTATGGGAGCCGTTTTGATGTGTGCAGGAACAAAAGGAAAAAGATCCGCGTTGAAACACTCGAGAATAATGATTCACCAACCTATGAGTGGTACACAAGGACAGGTTTCCGACATGGAAATTACGTTGAAAGAAACTTTAAAATTGAAGAAAGAATTATACGATATCATCGCTCATCACAGCGGACAAACTTTTGAGAAAATCGAGAAGGATTCAGACAGAGATTATTGGATGACCTCAGAAGAAGCAAAAGAATACGGTATGATCGACGAAATTTTGACAAGAAACAAGTAAGGTTAGGGCTTTGCTCAGCTAATTAAGTATTATGGCAAAAAAAGAAGAGCTGGAATGTTCGTTTTGTAAACGAAAAAAAGATGAAACTAATTTACTTATTGCCGGTATTGATGCACATATCTGTGATAGATGTATCGAACAGGCGCACGGTATTGTTTTGGAAGAAATTGCCGAGTCTAAAAAGGATAAATTAGGTGCAGATTTTGTCATTAAGAAGCCTGCTGAGATAAAAGAATTTTTAGATCAATACATCATTGGGCAAGATCAGGCGAAAAAAGTAATGTCTGTAGCCGTGTATAATCATTACAAAAGGTTACAACAAAAGGCGGGTAAAACAGAAGAGGTCGAAATTGAAAAGAGCAATATTGTTTTAGTAGGAGAGACCGGTACAGGTAAAACCTTGATCGCTCGAACTATCGCTAAAATGTTGGACGTGCCTTTTGCCATTGTAGACGCAACTGTTTTGACCGAAGCCGGATATGTTGGTGAGGATGTGGAAACAATTTTGACTCGTCTGTTACAAGCTGCAGATTACAATGTGGATAAAGCAGAAAAAGGAATTGTTTTTATTGATGAGATTGATAAAATTGCACGTAAGGGAGATAATCCAAGTATTACAAGAGATGTATCAGGAGAAGGGGTTCAACAGGCCCTTTTAAAATTGCTCGAAGGCACAGTGGTAAATGTTCCGCCAAAAGGAGGAAGAAAACATCCCGATCAGAAATTTGTGGAAGTAGATACAAAAAACATTTTGTTTGTAGCAGGTGGCGCATTTAGTGGTATTGATAAACTTATCAGTAAAAGGCTAAATATGCAGGCGGTAGGTTATGGTGCTTCAAAAGCTGGAGATGACGTAGATAATCATGATATTTTACAATACGTACTTCCATCTGATCTGAAATCGTTTGGTTTGATCCCTGAGATCATCGGCAGATTACCTGTGCTTACTTACATGAAATCATTAGATAGAGATACGCTGAGATCAATTCTTACAGACCCGAAAAATGCTCTTATCAAGCAATATCACAAGTTGTTTGAAATTGATGGAATTGATTTCACTATTGATGAAAAAGCCTTGGATTATATTGTTGATAAGGCATTAGAATACAAGCTTGGCGCAAGAGGATTACGCTCTTTATGTGAGGAGATTTTGACAGATGCCATGTTTGAACTTCCCGGTTCTGATGAAACTAAATTACGAGTGACGAAGTCCTATGCGCAGGAGAAATTAAATGTAAATACGCTTAAAAAGTTAAAAGCGGCCTCTTAAAAATTTGCACCGTCCTTAGAGACGGTGTTTTTTTTATCTTTATATTCCATTTTTTATTAATCCATGATTTCGAGAAATACCATCGATAAAGTTTTTGAAATTGCTCGGGTAGAAGAGGTAATTGGTGATTTTGTCAACCTCAAAAAATCCGGAAGTAATTACAAAGGGCTTAGTCCTTTTGTAGATGAAAAGACACCTTCCTTTATGGTATCTCCAGTCAAGCAGATCTGGAAGGATTTTAGTTCCGGGAAAGGAGGAAATGTGGTTACTTTTTTAATGGAGCACGAGCATTATACTTACCCGGAAGCCATCCGATTTTTGGCGAAAAAATATCAGATCGAAATTGAAGAAACCGTTCAGACAGACGAGCAAAAGGCCCAGTCTGATGAACGGGAAAGTATGTATTTGTTGAGTGAATTCGCCAAAAACTATTTTCATAAAAATTTACTTGAAACCCAAAAAGGAAAAGCAATTGGTTTAAGTTATTTTAAAGAGCGAGGGTTTACGATAGAAACGATTAAAAAATTTGAATTAGGCTATTCTTTAGATGAATGGTCTGCATTTACGGATTACGCCCTGGACAAAAAATATTCACTTGAATTTCTTCAAAAAACGGGATTGACCATCGTAAACGAGCAAAAGCAATTCGATCGTTTTAAAGGTCGGGTGATGTTTCCCATTCATTCCATGAGCGGAAGAGTACTTGGGTTTGGCGGGAGGACGCTGCTCAAGGACGCGAAAGTTGCGAAATATGTAAATTCTCCTGAATCTGATATATACCATAAAAGTAAGGTGCTATACGGTTTGTATCAGGCGAAACAAAGTATTGCACAAAAGGATTTATGCTATTTGGTTGAAGGATATACCGATGTAATTTCTTTATATCAGGCAGGCATTCACAATGTGGTTGCTTCTTCAGGAACTGCTTTAACTCCTGATCAGATCAGGTTAATCAAAAGACTTACCCCAAATGTGACCGTGTTGTTCGATGGTGATGCAGCAGGAATAAGGGCTTCACTTCGGGGTGTTGATCTTATTTTGGAACAAGGCCTCAATGTTAAAGTGGTCTCTTTTCCGAATGGTGAAGATCCTGATAGTTTTTCTAAAAACAGAGAAACTGAAGAAATCGTTCTTTTTTTAGAGGATAATGCCAAAGATTTCATCAGGTTTAAAACCTCGTTATTACTTGAAGAAGCTCAGAATGACCCGATCAAAAAGGCGGGATTAATAAGAGATATCGTACAAAGTATTGCCAAAATACCGGACAATATTCAGCGGGAAGTTTATGTACAGGAATGTTCGCATTTACTCGATATTTCAGAAACTGTTTTGTTTAGCGAATTAGCTCAAATTCTAAAAAGAAACCAACAAAATCCGTCAAACGTAAAACCTCTTCAACCTTCATTTTTAGGGGTTAAGGTAGAAAAAAAGGTACAACCGAAAATTGACCAGCTTTATCTGTTAGAGAAGAAAATTATCGAGATATTGTTGCTTTTTGGTAATCATACAGTTGATTTTATCGATTATGAGCTGGACGCTGAAAATCAGAATAAACCTAAAAGAATAGTCATACAAAATAAAGTTTCTTACGAAATATATACGCAGTTACAAGATGATGAGATAGAGTTTACGGATGATGTTTTTAAGAAAATATATTTTGAAATTATTCATCAGCTCAATCAGGATAACCAGGTTTCTCCGGATTTTTTCACACAACATGAGAACCTCGATTTAGGAGCTGCCGTGAGCGATATTTTAATGGAAGATGAAAAACATGTACTAAGTGACTGGAGCCGAAAAGACATTCATGTAAAACCGAAAGAAAGAAATTTGAACAAATTGGTTTTAGATGTAATTTATAACCTTAGAAGAATTTTAATAGAACAGAAAATTCAATCCATTGGAAATGAATTAAAAGAAATGGAAGCTGAGAATGAAGAAAGTGGTCTTCGAATGGAAAAATTGGACACTATTATGGAATACAACAATCTAAAAAAGTTATTGTTCGAAAAATTAAATAGGGTTATTTGAATTATTTCAGAAAATTGGGAATCTCACAAACAGGTATAGGCTTCATTTTGTGCTGATTTGCTTTATTTAACCTGGTGTAAATTTCTAAAACTTCTTTTTTTCTTCCTTGAAAATCTGCCGCTTCATTGCCTTTTTCGACCTCATTCATCGCCCATTCCAATTCATCATAACTTGCTCCCAATTGATCTTCATCGGTTCTAGAGTCGCCAAATAAACCATCTGTAGGTTGCGCTTTAAGAATAGAAACAGGAACTTTTAAGAATTCCGCTAATTTGTACACTTCAGATTTCATCAAATCTGCAATCGGGCTTACATCTACCCCTCCGTCTCCGTATTTGGTATAAAATCCGACGCCAAAATCCTCCACTTTGTTTCCTGTTCCAGCAACCAAATAACCGTGAATACCCGCAAAATAATATAAGGTGGTCATGCGCAATCTTGCCCTTGTATTCGCCAGGGAAAGATCGGTTTTAGCTTCTGAATTTCCTTTTGGAACAGCAGTTTTAAAAGATTCAAAAACTGGCGTCAAATCTACTAATTCTGAGCAGGCATTTTTATAGTTCGCTTTTAATTGAGCTATATGTTCTTTTGCTCGATTTACCTGAGATATCCCTTGATGAATTGGCATTTCTAAGCAAAGTGTTGGTAAGCCCGTTTTGGCGCATAATGTAGAGGTAAGCGCTGAATCAATTCCACCGGACACGCCCACAACAAAACCTTTCACTTTAGCGTTTTCGGCATAATCTTTTAACCATTTGATGATGTGATTAGCAACCTTTTCTGCGTTCATAATGAAAGTATTTAGTAGTTTTGTCGAGCAAAAATAAACAAAATATTTTTGTATAATTTAATTAAAGAACGTGAAGAAATTAATGATTTTACTGGTTGCAGTACTCTTTTTTAGTTGTAATAATGATAAAAAGGCCACCATAGATGTGTCGAATATAAAGGCTGATGCAGATATAAAGCGCTTTGAACAAGTGTTTTATAATAAAGAGGTCGCTTTGCCAGATTTGAAACAGGAATATCCCTATTTATTTCCCACAAAATTTGAAGATTCAGTTTGGGTAAATAAAAGAAATAATCCCGATGAGTTAGAATTATTTGCCGAAACGGAAGCAGTTTTTAATGATTTTGGCGAGCAGAAAGATGAGTTATCATCCCTTTTTCAACATATAACTTATTATTTTCCAAAATTTAAGGGTCCTAAAGTTGTTACGCTTTTAACCAATATAGATCCTGATAATAAAATTATTTTAACGGATAGTTTATTACTGATTTCTTTGGATCATTATTTGGGAAGAGATCATGAATTTTATGCGAGTTTTCCTAAATATATCAAGAGAAATAATACACCGGAGCATCTCATTGTGGATGTCGGAAATGAGTTTGCAAAGAAGATTGTAAAACCTTCTCCAGACAGGAGTTTTGTATCAAGAATGATTCAGGAGGGGAAGCGGATAAAATTAGTTGAAGATTTTTTGCCCAATACACCAATAGCTGAAATATTAGGTTACGATGATGAACAAATGGAATGGCTGGCGAATAATGAATCAGACATATGGAAGTATTTTGTTGAAAATGAGATGATCTTTAGCAATGATCCTGAATTATCTGAAAGGTTTTTATTTGATGCGCCATTTTCCAAATTTTATTTGGCAAACGACCAGGACTCTCCAGGCGGTATTGGTAAATGGTTCGGATACCTCATCATTTCCGGTTTTATGGAAAATAATGATGCTTCTCTGCAAGAAATCTTGAATATCAGCAATGAAGAAATTTTTAAAAAATCTAAATACAAGCCTAAAAAGGCGTAATCATACTTAAAAATTATGGCGGTTAAATACAAATCGAATATCAAGATCAGAGTTGGACTAGACGAAAATAAGGTTCCCGAGGAGTTATATTGGAGTGCAGAAGACGGAAATATTCAAAATATGGAGGCGAGAGCTGCATTTTTATCTGTTTGGGATGCGAAGAATAAAGATACTTATAAAATTAACCTTTGGACCAAGGATATGCCTGTTGATGATATGAAGAGGTTTTATCACCAAATATTGATATCGATGGCAGAGTCTTTCGAAGTTTCTACCGGAGATGAAAAAATGAGTGCTACGATGAAGGATTTTTGCGCTTATTTCGCTGAAAAAACTGGACTAATTAAATAATAGTTTAGGTGTTTATCAAAGTCAAAACTTGTTGATAGTCTTCAGTTTTATTGACAAAATCTAAGTTCGAAACATCAATAACAAGCGTATTTAAATTGCCCTCTGTTTTGATAAAATTTGAATAGGCAGTTTGTATCTTATTCAGGTATTCGCTCTGAATATTCTGTTCATAAGGCCGACCTCTTTTTTTGATATTTTCCAAAAGCTGATGGGTATCCTGATAGAGGAAAATATAAATATCAGGTTTCGTTATTTCTCGGTACATGATGTCGAACATCTTGCGGTACAGGTTGTACTCTTCTTTTGGAAGTGTTACCTGGGCGAAAATTAACGACTTGAATATATAATAATCTGAAACGATAAAGTTTTTAAATAGATCAAATTGAGAAAGATCTTCAGTTAACTGGTGATATCTGTCTGCCAAAAAACTCATTTCAAGGGGAAAAGCATAACGGTCTCCATCTTCATAAAACTTGGGTAGAAAAGGATTGTCCGCAAACCTTTCCAAAACTAATTTTGCATTAAAATCATCGCCTAATTTTTTTGCTAAACTCGTTTTGCCTGAACCAATATTTCCTTCAATGGCAATATAATTATACTTTTCGAAAAGGGATATTGGTCGCGTTAACTTAATATCGATTCTCAATACTTCTGAAGTATCTATACAATTCCTCAAAGCCTGAGAGATAGAAATTTTTGTGATGGGATGGATAAAATTTGGAGCTATTTCTGCAAGAGGAACAAGAACAAATTTTCTTTCCGCCAAATGAGGATGAGGTACCAGTAAGGTTTCGCTAAAAATAATTTCATCATCAAAAAATATTATATCTATATCAATAGTTCTTGCTCGATAAGTTTTGTCTTTTGTTCTTTGTCTGCCAAAATGATTTTCAATTGATAAAATTTTTTCCAGAAGGATTTCAGGATTTAAATAAGTGCTCAATTTTAAGCAGATGTTGTAGAAATTATCACTTTCAAAGCCCCAAGATCTCGATTCGTAGACCGAAGAAATAATTGAGATATGACCGCATTTTTCAGCGAGCATGTTGACCGCATCTTGTAAATTTTGGAGTCGGTCCCCTAAATTTGAACCTAAAGATAAATATGTATTTCTGACAATTCTCATATAGAAATACAAAGAAAACAATTCAGTTTCAGAAATATTTAAAAACTAAATTTATTTTTATCATCGTTGTAACAAAAAGGCTTAATACCCGACTTATACATGAAATATATCATTTAAATTAAATTATATGACCTTCTTACGGGAATTACTGGCGGTAATCTTAGGATTTTTTATTTCTATGCTCATTATGTTTTTTGTTTTTGCCATGATTGCTTCTGTTTTGAGTACGCAATTTGGCGGAGAAGATATAGTGAAAGTTAAAGAAAATAGTATTCTCGCGCTAAAATTAGATGCACAAATTAAAGATTTTGCACCCAATGTTGATGATCCGTTTGCCATTATTCTTGGATTGAACGATAAAAGGTTGGGATTGAATGAAATGATAAACGCGATTGAGAATGCAAAAACAGATGACAATATCAAAGGAATAAGTATTGAGGTGCTCAACCTGAATGCCGGTATTTCTCAAGTACAAAGTTTAAGAGATAAGATAGAAGAATTTAAAGAAACGGGAAAATTCGTTTATGCCTACGCAGATGTTTATCCTCAAAAAAGTTTTTATTTTAGTTCTGTGGCAGATTCTATGTTCGTTAACCCCGTAGGAGAGATAGAATTTAAGGGATTGAGCAGCGAAGTCATTTATCTCAAAGATTTTCAGGATAAATATGGTTTTAAACTCGAGGTTATAAGACATGGAAAATATAAAAGTGCGGTTGAACCATTTTTAGCCAATGAAATGAGTGCTGAAAATAGAGAGCAAACCAAATCCTTTTTACAGTCTATTTGGGATGAAATGATCGAAGATATTGGATATAACAAGAACAAAACATCCGAAGAGTTGAATAAAATAGCTGATGATCTGGAAGCTAGAAACCCTGAAGGCGCTTTGGCTTCAAATATGATTCATGGCTCGATCTATAGAGATCAATATCGAGAAAAATTGAAAAATAGAGTTGGAGTAGAAGATGTTGAGGATGTAAATTATATCACTTTAAAGAAGTATATCGAATCTGGGAAAGGCAGAATTAAGTCTTCTGCAAAAGATAGAGTAGCTGTTATTTACGCCCAAGGTGAAATTATTTATGGAGAAGGAGATGAAAATACCATAGGTCAAGATTTGATCATTTCGGCTTTGAAGAAAGCAAAGAAAAACCCTAGTGTTAAGGCAATTGTTTTAAGAATTAATTCCCCAGGAGGAAGTGGCTTGGCCAGTGATATTATGTGGAGAGAACTAGAACTAACCGCAGACAAAATGCCTTTGGTAGTTTCTATGGGAGATGTTGCGGCATCAGGAGGATATTATATGGCTTGTAATGCAGATTACATTTTTGCCGAACCAACAACCATCACCGGTTCTATAGGTGTCTTTGGAATTTTACCCAACCTCAGTGAATTTGTTGGTGATATTGGGATAAATGCAGAGCAGGTAGGTACAAATCGACAATCCAGTGGCTACAGTATTTTTGAACCGATGAATCCTGAATTTTACGGTAATGTTCAAAACAGTATCAATGATTTTTACCAAACGTTTGTTCAGAAGGTGGCTGATGGCAGGAATATGACCTTTGCCGAAGTAGATAGTGTTGCGCAGGGAAGAGTATGGACAGGTATACAGGCGAAGGAAATTGGCTTGGTAGATGAATTAGGTAGTTTGGAAGATGCCATTGAAAAAGCAGCAAACTTAGCGGATCTATCAAGTTATCAGGTTCGAAATTATCCCGATTACCAGAAGGAATTTAAAGATGCCTTTAAAGGGATGAGTTTTATCAAAACATCAAAAGAAAAGTTACTTCAAAGTGAATTGGGTGAGGAAAATTACAGGGTTTATAAACAGATAGAAGAATTTTCCAATTGGAAAGGTGTTCAGGCCAGAGTTCCGTTTTTATTCAACATAAATTAATTATTGCACGATTTTCTTGAGTTCGCTTCGATAGTTTGATGCGCTTTTCCCGGTAATGTCCTGAAATGTTTTATTGAAATGAGAAAAATTATTAAAGCCACATTCGTAACATATCTCTGTGATGCTCAATTGACTTTCATTCAATAATTTCGTGGCATGCACCACACGGTATTCGTTCACAAGTTTGGTGAAAGTTTTTCCAGTAGATTTTTTGAAATACCTGCAAAAGGCTGGTACGGTCATGCTTACCTCATCGGCGATGTCATCTAAGGTAATATGATTATGGAAATGCTTGTTTACATATTTAAAGATCATATCAATCTTGGCACTGTCTTGGGACTCCGTTTCAAAAGCGAATCCATCGGCATTTAATAATACATAATCAGTGGCTATAGAAAGATCATGAAGTATCTCCAGCAATTTTAACACCCTGGCAAAACCTTCAAATTCTGTTAATCCTTCAATTTTGGGGCCAACCAGTTTTTTCGTTTCGGGTTTAAAGAGAATACCTTTTTTTGCTTTTTCGAGAAGGTTAACAATATGATTTGTTTCTGGTAGATTGAAAAATCCATTTCCTAAAAATTCAGGCTTAAACTGAACCACTGTTTCTGACCCCGTTGAGGTCAATCGGTCAGTAAAACCATTATGTGGCAAATTAGCACCTAACAAAATTAACTGGCTGTTATTGAAATATGAAAGATGATTACCAATATGCCTTTTACCAGCTCCTTTATTTACATATACTAATTCAATTTCCGGATGAAAATGCCAGAAAGGGAACTTGCTATGAATTTTTTCTGTATGTTTCCTTACTAGAATAGAACTTCCAAAACTCGGACTTACCTTTTCCAATAAAGGCTTTGTTGCTTTCATAACTTACATTTACATTGCAAATTTACGTAAAGGAGAGTAAACTAATTATACTCATTTAACCTAAAAGTATTGTAAATTAACAATATTAAGAGTAAGTTAAGAATTGTGTGTTAAAATAACATATAAATTGATTAAAATCCATGTAGCCGGATAGGGTTTTGCACTCTACATTTGTCCTATCTAAAAAACTAAAAAAATAAGTATTATGAAAACAATGATTAAAAACAGTTTCGTTTTAGCACTTATATTAAGTGTAACGATGATGACGGCAAAGGATATTGAAAATCCTACAAAAGAGTTAATTGAAAAGATTGCACCAGTTAAGTTTAGTAACTTGAAAAAGGGAACAATTATATCAATTATTGATCAAGATGGTTCGAGAATTTACAAAGAGGAAGTTAAAATGGCCGGGGATTATGCCAAGACCTATAATTTAACCTCATTGCCCATTGGAAATTATAAGTTTGAAGTGGAAGATAAATCTACTTTAAAAGTGATTCCTTTTGAAGTTACACAAAGTGATGTAACTGTTATTTCAGATCTTGAATATATTATTTTGAAACCAATAATTATTGTAAAAAATGATTTAGTAACAGTTTCTAAATTATCATTTAGTAAGGATGATTTTAAAATTACGATCCATAATGAGTTTGGAGATCTAATTTATTCAGAAAGTATTTCAAATGAAATAAGTATCACAAAAAGATTTAATTTTTCAAAAGCGGCTCCAGGGTCGTACTTCTTTAGAATGGAAACAGAGGGAAAAGTGTTTACAGAAACTTTAAACTTTTAATTAACGGAAAATTCATATTTTGTTCATAAATAGTTAGATTGAGAAAATGGGTGATTTATCACCCATTTTTTTTGTACCTAACAAAACTGTAGTCGTATGGGTTGGATTCATCCTTTTTATGTGCTTCTCTTTCAATTTCTCTCCAAATGGATTTGTCAAATTTAGGAAAGAAAGCATCTCCGTCGAAATGGTGATGTACCCAGGTCAAATCCATAGAATCAGCAAAATCTAAAGCCTGCTCATAAATTTGCGCCCCTCCTAATATAAAAGGATTTTCATCTGCTTGGGTTATTTTTAAGGCTTCTTCCAATGAATGAACTACTTCGCAGTTTTCTATTCGGTAATTTTTATTTCTTGTCACAATAATATTTCTGCGTTTTGGTAATGGTCCCTTTAAGGATTCAAATGTTTTTCGGCCCATAATCACACTATGACCTGCGGTAATTCTTTTAAATCTTTTTAGATCCTCAGGTAAATGCCAGATCAACTGATTGTTCTTACCTAAAACGTAATTATCTGATACTGCAGCGATGATTGTTACCATTTAAAGCTCAGTTTCTTTTGAAGTTTCTGCAGAACTAGTATTAAAAGCACCTTTTTTTTCCAATTTTACTTCCAGTTTATCTACCTTCTTTTGATGCTTCTTCATTAATTTTTCCGTCTCACTTCTTTCCCATTCCTCACCAAAAAAACGATTAAAAACAAAAATATTTACGGTGTGAATCACCAAAAAGAAAAGCCAAATCATGATTGCCCAGAAAAACCAATCTTTTTCAGGGTAAATATTCATGTATTTATTGAGTACGATAAAAAATACGGAACCAACTAAGAACAACATGAAATGGTAATAGAGACCTTTTTTTTGCTTGGTTCTATTTCTGGCTTTTTCGTAGGTTTGATGAATTTCTTCAGGATCTGATACCATGACTACATTTCTTTGATCCATTCTTTGATATATTCGCTAAAGTTTTCTTTATTATTATGTAAATCTTCACGATTATTATAAAGAAAAGGACGTTCAATTTTGTCTTCTAAAGAAATTGTTCTGTCGACAAAACCCTGAATTTTGATCAAAGATTTTTCATCATTTAACTGAATAATCTGTTGGATAAGGCTTAATTTAAGTTGTGAGGTTTTCATATCTTTATTTTTTAGACCGATACAGCTCCTTTGATATGGGGGTACGGATTATAGTTTACTAAGGTAAAGTCTTCAAAAGTAAAATCAAAGATATTTTTGACATTGGGATTTAAAATCATTTGAGGTAAAGCTCTAGGCTCTCTTGTCAACTGGAGATCAATTTGTTCTTTATGATTGTTATAGATATGTGCATCACCAAATGTGTGAATAAAATCTCCATAACCTAAACCTGTTACATGTGCAACCATCATCGTAAAAAGTGCATAACTCGCGATATTAAAAGGTACGCCTAAAAAGATGTCTGCACTTCTTTGATAAAGCTGACAAGATAATTTCCCTTCTGATACATAGAATTGGAAAAAGGCATGACAGGGGGGTAATGCAGCTTTGCCGTTTGCTACATTTTCAGCAAAAGATATACTTGTATCGGGTAAAACACTTGGGTTCCAAGCTGAAATCAGCATACGTCTGCTGTCTGGATTTGTTTTGATGGTGTGAATGAGGTCAGTTATTTGATCTATACCTTCACCATTCCAATTTCTCCATTGATATCCATAAACAGGCCCCAGATCGCCATTATCATCGGCCCAAGCATCCCAGATTTTGACCCCATTTTCTTTTAAATATTGAATATTGGTTTCTCCTTTGAGGAACCAGAGGAGTTCATGAATAATTGATTTTAAATGGAGTTTTTTCGTAGTAACCAAAGGGAAACCGTCTTCTAAATTGAATCGCATCTGATAGCCAAAAACACTTTTAGTTCCCGTACCGGTTCTATCCGTTTTTGAAATACCATTATCTCTAACATGTTTTATAAGATCTAAATACTGCTTCATTTCTTAGTTTTAAAAATAAATTAACCTAAAATCATTCCTGCGATGGTCGCTGATAAAAGAGAGGCTAAAGTTCCTCCAATCAGTGCTTTGATACCAAATTCAGATAAGGTTCTTCTCTGGGTTGGAGCGAGTGAACCAATTCCTCCAATTTGAATTCCTATCGATGCAAAATTAGCAAAACCACAGAGCATATAAGTAGCCATTATGACAGATTTTTCAAATTTTAAATGCAATGGGTTCGCCATGTTTTTCAGATCTGCTAATTGAATATATCCTATGAATTCACTTGCTGCAAGTTTGATCCCAAGGAGTTGCCCCATAAGCATCGTATCTTCTTTTGCTACTCCTATTAGCCACATCAGAGGAGCAAAAATCGTTCCTAAAATAGCTTCTATCGACAATGCTTTATACGGCGAATTTGTACTGATCCATTCATTCAGACTGGTCAGATCGCCAATTTTACCTAAGATTCCGTTTAGCATGGCAATAAATGCCACGAACACCAATAACATTGCGGCTACATTTGCAGCCAACTTCAATCCTTCGGTAGTTCCATTCGCAATGGCATCTAGTATATTAGAGCCAATTTGATCTTGGGTAATTAAAATTTCACTGTTAATTTGTTCGGTTTGAGGGTATAAAATTTTACTTATTACGATTGCTCCCGGAGCAGCCATCACAGATGCTGCTAATAAATGTTTTGCAAATTGTAAGCGCAATTCGGGATCATCTCCTCCTAAAAAACCGATATAGGCAGCCAAAACTCCTCCTGCCACTGTTGCCATTCCACCGATCATGACTAATAGTATTTCCGAGCGGTTCATTTTTTCAAGATAAGCTTTGATCATTAATGGAGCTTCAGTCTGACCCAAAAAAATATTTCCTGCTACTGAGAGACCTTCAGCACCCGATATATTTAAAAGTTTTGTCAACACCCAGGCCATTCCTTTTACAATAAATTGAATCACTCCGAGGTAAAATAATAATGAAGTTAAGGCTGAAAAAAAGATGATGGTTGGCAGGATCTGGAATACAAAGACAAATCCAAAACTTTGCTCATTCATTAAACTACCAAAAAGGAACTCACTTCCGGCTCTTGTATAGTCTAAGATTTTTACAAATATTTTCCCCAAAAACTCAAAAACACTTCTAATAAAGGGTACTTTGAGCACGCCAATGGCCAGAAGTAATTGTGCACTCAACCCAATACCCACGGTTTTCCAACTGATATGTTTTCTATTAGAACTAAAAAGGAAGGCCAAAAGCAAAAGAACGATCATGCCCAATACGCCCTTCCATAGGGATATAAAGGAGAATCCTTGATTTTCTATAAGCAGATCATTTGCCTTTTGAGCATAAGTGGTTGAGTTGTAAAGTAAAAGAATAAGAGCGACTAAAAATTTCCGCATAACTTGTTTTTATTCTCGTTTAGAAATTTCATCGCGCAACCGTGCTGCCAATTCGTAATTCTCGTTTAAAACAGCCTGTTCTAATTGTTTTTTTAACTCCTCTAAACTTTCATTTTTATGCGGATTATCTTCTTCCAATTCTTCATCAATATCGGCTATTAGATCTTCCATTTTAAATTTGGCTTGCTCTAATTTGGTTTGGTCTTTAATTTTTAAAATAATTCCGGCCTTATCTAAAATATTTTCGAAGGTAAAAATTGGTGATTGAAAACGGATGGCTAAAGCAATAGCATCGGATGTTCTCGCATCAATAATTTCTTCAATTCCGTCACTTTCGCAAATCAAACTGGAATAAAAAACGCCATCAACGAGCTTATGAATGATAACTTGTTTGATATGAATATTGAATCGATCCGCAAAGGTCTTAAACAAATCGTGCGTTAAAGGCCTTGGTGGTTTGATTTCTTTTTCCAGAGCAATTGCAATAGACTGTGCTTCAAAAGCACCGATTATGATAGGTAAAGTTCGCTCTCCTTCATTTTCACTTAAAACCAGGGCGTATGCGCCACTTTGTGTTTGGCTATAAGAAATACCTTTAATGTTCAATCTTACTAAACTCACAATCAGAAAGTAATTAAATGGCGAAAATATTAATAAAAAATGAAAAAGGCTGCACAAATTTAGGACATATTTGGCCCGAAATTCAAACAGCCTTTGACAGACTAATTTACGAAAAAATCGTTTATTGGTTACTCTTAAAAGCTTTTAATTTTTCTGTGAGCTTCGGAACAACCTCAAAAGCGTCGCCAACAATACCATAATCAGCCGCTTTAAAAAATGGAGCTTCGGGATCTGTATTGATCACAACCTTTACTTTTGATGAGTTCACCCCAGCAAGATGTTGAATGGCTCCTGAAATACCAATGGCGATATACAGGTTCGATGAAACGGGTTTCCCGGTTTGTCCCACATGTTCAGAGTGAGGCCTCCAACCAAGGTCGGAAACGGGTTTTGAACAGGCAGTGGCAGCTCCTAAAACTTCGGCCAAATCTTCCACAAGGCCCCAGTTTTCAGGTCCTTTCAAACCTCTTCCACCTGAAACTACAATATCGGCATCAGCAATTGTCACCTTTCCGGATGTTTTTTCAACTGAGATCGATTTTAAATCAAAATCTTTATCCTTTAAAGTGGGTGTGAATGAAATTTTTTCGGGATTCGTTTTTTCTTCTTTTAAACCAAATGAATTCTTTGCCAAACAAATGACCTTTTTCTCAGCATTGATAGCAGAAAACACAAAACCTTTAGATGAAAATGCCATACGCTTTACTACAAATGGCTCTAAAGTTTCCGGAATTGCGATGACATTAGTAGCCATACCCGCATCAAGCTCTACAGCTAATAAAGGGGCTAAATACTTACCGTTGCTGTTCGAATCGATCAAAATGATTTCAGAATTTTCCTGTTTAGCAACCTGTGCTAAGACATCACTATATGCTTTTGCCGAAAAGCTATTGAGACGCTCATCTTTGATTTGAACGATTTTATCGGCGCCATATTGAGCTAATTCTTGATCAGCATTAGTGTTGATCGTGGCAACGATTAATTCTGATTGTGCTTTTTTCGCCACGCTTTTGCCATATGAAATTAATTCCAAGGCTATTTTTTTAAATTTTCCTTCAGCGTGATCTGCAAATACTAGAACAGACATATTTTTTTATTTAAAAGTTGTGATTAAATTACTTTTGCTTCGTTGTGTAAAAGCGATACAAGCTCATCCAAATTATCTGCGTCGACCATTTTACAAGCTGATTTTTGTTGAGGTTTTTCGTATTTTATAGACTCACTTTTTGCACTTCCATCGGAGGGCTCAACTACAGTGAGAGGCTTTTGTCTTGCCATCATAATTCCCCTCATATTCGGAATTCTGAGGTCCTTTTCTTCAACCATTCCTTTTTGGCCGGCTAGAACAATGGGTAATTTCGCCTCAAGGATTTCTTTTCCACCGTCAATTTCTCTGGTAGCCTTAACAGAATGACCTTCAACTTCAAAACCGATACAGGCATTCACGAAATCTATATCTAACATTTGCGCTAACATACCGGGAACCATTCCGCCGTTATAGTCGATCGATTCTTTACCTGCCAAAATCAAGTCGTAATTCTCATTTTTCGCATAAGAGGCAATCTGACTTGCCACAAAGAAACTATCTGTAGGTTCAGCATTTATTCTTACAGCATTATCTGCACCAATAGCTAAGGCTTTTCTTAGTGTAGGTTCGGTAGTTTGATTTCCTACATTCAATACGGTTACAGAAGCGCCTTGCTTCTCTTTTAGCCACATTGCCCTAGTAAGCGCAAATTCATCATAAGGGTTAATGACGAATTGAACCCCGTTAGCATCAAACTTGGTATCATTGTCAGAAAAATTAATTTTCGAAGTTGTATCTGGAACATGACTTATACAAACTAATACTTTCATATCTATTTTTGTTAATTCTCAAATTTTTAAGGTTACGAAGATAAAATAAAAATATCTAAAATACTATGCATGCATAATAAAAATTCAGTTAAAACTATTTTTTTAACCTATTTTAATTCGCATCTTTTCCATAAAAAATATTTATTTTTGCACAACTTTTACGACAGATCTTATTTTTTTACGGTTTTGGATTCTAAGGTAAAGATAAATGATGTGATTGTAAAGTATAGAGTTTTGTAATTAAATCTTAGAAAATGAAAACAATTCAATTTAGAGAGGCAATCGCCGAAGCAATGAGTGAAGAAATGCGTCGCGATGAATCCGTCTATTTAATGGGTGAGGAAGTTGCCGAGTATAATGGAGCTTATAAAGCATCTAAAGGCATGTTGGATGAATTTGGTCCAAAGAGAGTCATAGATACGCCCATTGCAGAATTGGGATTTTCAGGAATCGCTGTTGGTTCTGCTATGAATGGCAACAGGCCTATTGTTGAATTTATGACCTTTAACTTTTCTTTAGTTGGGATCGATCAGATCATCAATAATGCCGCCAAGATTAGACAAATGTCAGGGGGTCAGTTTCCATGTCCTATCGTTTTTCGCGGTCCAACCGGTAGTGCCGGTCAATTGGGAGCTACCCATTCACAAGCATTTGAAAACTGGTACGCCAACACGCCTGGTTTGAAAGTCATAGTACCCTCAAACCCTTATGACGCAAAAGGATTATTGAAAGCGGCGATTAGAGATGATGATCCGGTTATTTTTATGGAATCAGAGCAGATGTATGGAGATAAGGGAGAGGTTCCTGAGGGTGAATATATCTTGCCGATTGGGGTTGCAGATATTAAGAGAGAAGGAACAGATGTTACGGTTGTATCATTTGGTAAGATCATAAAAGAAGCTTATAAAGCAGCAGATATTCTTGAAAAAGAGGGTATTTCGTTAGAAATTATTGATCTAAGAACGGTTAGACCCATGGATCACCAAGCTATTTTTACCTCTGTAAAGAAAACAAATCGTCTGGTTATTTTAGAAGAAGCCTGGCCTTTTGCCAGTGTAGCCAGTGAAATTACCTATCAGGTTCAAGAAAATGTATTTGATTATTTAGATGCGCCTATTCAGCGTATTACCACTGCAGATACACCTGCACCTTTTTCACCTGTGTTGCTGGAAGAGTGGTTGCCAAATGCAAATGATGTCATAGCTGCAGTAAAAAAAGTGATGTATGTAAAATAATCATACGAATAATAAGAAATAAAAAAACCATCTGGAAAGATGGTTTTTTTATTTAGCGAAATGTCGCTAGAAGAATTAAGCTTTAAAATTTAAATTGCTTATTTTTGTGCCTTATTTATTAGATTTAGCGAGTATTTTTTTTAAACATAAATATTGTTATGGCAGAAAGTATCGATGAAAGTATGGCATTTATTTTTGAGATTGAGCCAGGTTTTACCATCATAAAACTTAAAAATAATCGACCTATGGAAAGAAATTTTTTTCATAGTGGAGAAAGTGATGTGATACAAATGCATTTTGGAATTCAGGGTAGTTATCAATTAAATTTTAACAGAGGAAATTACCAGTTGGAGGTCAGTGAGAACAACTCCTATCTCATTTATAATCCTCAAGTTAATCTGCCTATAGATCTGAGTTTAAAGGCACGTTCTCGGGCAATTGTTCTTTTGATTTCTATTGATAAATTTCATTCTTTTTTCACAAAAGAAGCCAATCTAATTCACTTCCTGAATCCTGAAAATATTGAAAAAAAGTATTATCTGGAAAAGGCATTAGAGCCATCATTAATGATCGTTTTAAATCAAATTTATAATTATGGTTTACATTCTTCTCTTGAAAAATTATATACACGTGGAAAAGTTTATGAATTACTGAGTTTATATTTTCACCAATCGGATGCGGATGAAAAACAAAAATGTCCTTATTTGGAGGATGATAATAATGTTGAAAAAATAAGGCTTGCTAAAGAGATTTTGATCGACAATTTCGCAGAACCACCTACGTTAACAGATTTGGCAAATCAAGTAAATTTGCCACTTCAATACCTCAAGGATGGATTTAAACATATTTATGGAGAAACCGCTTTCGCTTTTTTATTTAATTATAAAATGGAGTATGCCAGAAACCTTTTAACAACTAAAAAGCACAATATTGCTGAAGTTAGTTTTGAGGTTGGTTATAGTACACCCAGTCATTTTATAGCTGCGTTCAAGAAAAAGTACGGATCTACCCCAAAAAAATATCTTCAAAGTATTGGCGTTTAAGTAAAGAGCCTTTTGTTAAAAAATCATTTCACATAGAAAATAATAGCTTTGGTTTTAAAAAATGTAATTTTGACCACTTCAAATTCCTTTCATTCTTGAAAGGTTTTTTTACGGAAGGTTTATGACGAAGAAAATAGGTTTCTTTTTATTTCTCGCTATGATTATTCATTGCCAGTTACTTGCTCAAGTTAGGGTGAGTGGGAGTGTTGTAGATGAAAATAATGAACCAATACCTTTTGCCAATATACTTCTTAAAGGATCTATTAAAGGAACAGTTTCTGATGAAAGAGGTAAATTTTATATTGAGGCCGATGAGTATTACAAAGAAATGGAAGTTACTTTTATGGGTTATGAAAAAGCTATTGTCCCTCTTGAAGTAAACAATTATAACTTAGTCATAGTGCTAAAGGAAGATGCAGACATTCTTAAAGAAGTTACTGTTTATTCGGGGAGGGTGAAAAATAAGAATAACCCGGCAATAGATATTTTGAGGAAAATTTGGGATAAAAAGAGAAAAAACGGACTCAACCTGTACAATGACTTTGAGTATAGTAAATATGAAAAGATCGAGTTTGATCTCAATAATATAGATGAAAAATTTAAGTCCAGTAAGGTTTTTAAGGGAATGGAATTCATCTTTGACCAAGTAGATACATCATCTATTACCGGAAAACCGTATTTGCCCATATTTATAAACGAATCAGCCTATAAAATTTACGGAACCAATACTATACCGAAAAAATTCAATGAAAAACTACTAGGGAATAAAAATTCGGGTTTTCAAGATAATCAAGGTTTAATTGCATTTATTAAGCAATTGTATGTCGATTATGATATATACGACAATTTTGTCAAATTTTTCGATAAGAGTTTCGCCAGCCCCTTGTCGAGGTTAGGTCCACAAACCTATAATTATGTTTTGGCAGACAGTTCCTTCATAGAAAATAAATGGTGCTACAATATAGTGTTCTATCCAAGGAGAAAGAATGAGTTAACATTTAAGGGTAATTTTTGGGTGAATGACACAACCTTTGCAATTAAGCAAATAGAAATGTATGCCAATAAAAGTGCCGATGTAAACTGGGTAAAGGAAGTATACATTGAACAGGAATTTGATGTTATAAACGACAGTGTTTTTATTCTGAAACGAGATCATTTTATGAGTGATTTTGCTTTGAGAAGTAAAGATGAATCTAAAGGGGTTTACGGCAAGAGAACAACTTTATATGATAATCATTTATTTAATTTCAAAAGACCTGATAGTTATTATAAAAAAGAGGTAATACCAGACCAAGAAATCTATCACAGAAATGATGAGTTTTGGTCGCAAAACAGGATGGAGGTATTAAATGATGATGAAGTGGGAATCTATAAAATGTTAGATACGCTTCAAACCGTTAAACGATTTAAAGAATTGAACAGTATTGCGGAAATTCTTACTTCAGGATATTGGCAAGTGGCCAACGGATTTGATTGGGGACCTATATATTCGACCATAGGATTAAATGAGATAGAAGGGTTTAAATTAAGAGTAGGAGGTAGGACTTATTTTAGTCAGTCGGATATGTGGCGATTACAAGGCTACCTTGCCTATGGGTTTGGAGATCGAAAATTTAAGTACGGAATAGAAGGAAAATGGCTGGTTGAAAAAAACAGCAGAATTGTATTGTCATTGGGTAATCGGAGGGATATAGAACAACTTGGAGTGAGTTTGACAACTTCCAATGATGTACTCGATAGAAGTTTTGCATCAACCTCTTTATTTACAAGAGGAGACAACTCTTTTTTATCGGATGTGAATATTACTAACGGAAAGGTCTCGATAGAACCTATTAAAAATGTTGAGCTCAAAATTGGTGGTACTTTAAAATCATTAAAATCAGCTGATCAGGATTTATTTAATGCAGATTTTTTTGATGAGAACGGTAGTATAAGAAGTGTGATCAATCAGGCCGAAGTGAGTATGAGTATTCAATATACCCCCGGAAGAAAACCATGGGGACTGGGTGTTGACAGAGGTGTTAGTAACGGAGGGAGGTACCCCACATTGTTTTTTAGTTATACAAAAGGAATTGAAGGTTTGTTTAATAGTGATTTTGATTATCATAAATTTCAATTTTATTATGAACAACCATTTCAAATTGGTTTATTGGGGAGGTCTAAAGCATATTTTGAAATTGGGAAGACCTATCATGAGGTGCCGCTTTTATTGTTAAATATTGTTCCGGGTAACCAAACATATTTTACAGGGCAAAGACTTTTTGATCTGTTAGATTACTACGAATTTGTAACAGATGAATACGCGTCATTGCATTTAGAACATAATTTTAATGGAAGAATATTTTCGAAATTCCCTTTGATTCGCAAATTACAATGGAGAGAAATTATTGGAATAAGAGGTGTAGTTGGTAATATATCTGACGAAAATATCGCGCTCAACGCTTCTCAAATTGAGTATTTAGCACCTGAAAAATTGTACTGGGAATACCATGTGGGAGTAGGGAATATATTTAAACTGTTGCGCTTTGACCTTGTTTATCGGGGTAGCTATCGAGATATACCTGGTGCGACGAACTTTGCATTTAAAGCAGGTTTAGGTTTTTATTTCTAACGATCAAAATACCAGTTAAATAGATCGGATTTAATTCCAACTGTAAACCAAGTTGTTTGATCATCTTGGACTATGCCTGCCGATTCTAAAGGTGAAAAACCCCGGTATGTAAATCCGGCAAAAGCATTTAGGTTCGTCACAGGATTAATGATGTAGCCAGCCTTAAATTCTGAAATAAAAATATTAGTGGTATTTCCCTGAGCCACACTATTTCCATAGTCAGAGGGTCTTTCGTTATAAGATTTAAAGATATCCCCTCCATAACTCACGTTTGAATTGCCGAAATCAAATCCTTTTTCCCCAATAATAATTTTCATATTGCCATACCAACGGTCTTTTTGATAACGAGCGATACCCACAATTTCCCAAAAATTACCTCCCCAGAGGTGAGCGATTGGTTGATTAAAATGGCCAGAATTTAAGGGTATTTCACCATGGGCAAAAGTATAGGGTCTAGACCAGTTGAATTCACCTTGTACCATTAAATTTTTGACATTGAATGCGTCAAAATATTTACCCCCTAGTTGCCAGGCAAATTTATTACCCCAATAACCTTCTCCGCTAAAAACTTCATCAACAGTCATTTCATCGATCAAAAATTGTGTGTAGGCAGAAATGTTCTTCTTGACTTTATATTTCATATTCAAACCAATTTGAACATTGCCACTAAAATCTCCGCCATTAGAAAATTCCACGGCTCTATAAAAAATGATAGGATTAAAAAAGGATACATCAAAGCCATTGTAATTATTTTCATTTGTAATTACCGCTTCGAACAAACCTATATTAAAATTTTTGGTCACATTCCAACTCAAATGGTGCATCGCGACATATTTTTGTAAATTGGTACCAAATCATCGACCATCTTCAGATGATGATGCTCTAACATCAGACATCCACATCCAAAGGTTGGTATATTTTATTTTCCAAAATTGAGTGCTTATTTTAAAAAATGGATAAGGAGAGGCTACATCTGATAAAAAGAAGGATCTGTATCCATCACCAATAAAATTTTTCCCATTTCCAAATTGAAAATTAAAAAATTGATTTGGGGTATAACTCAAATAGGCCTCTGCCACGGGATAATCGAATCCGCCATCTTTAAAACTTTTTGCTTTACCACGTCCGGGAACAATTGCACTAGCTCCGATTATGGGTCCATATTCTCTCGTTGTCTGGTTGATGTATTCTGCGAATCGACCCTGACTTTCATAAAAGGAAGTTGAAAAACTAAACTTTTTACCCAAACTTCCTTGAATTTGAATAGCACGTGTATTATTATAGGTATAATCAATATCAGAATTATCCTTTCCAATTTGGAAATCAAAAGCCGGGTTGACGGTAAACCAATAATTTTTACCCTTTACTAAAAACAAATGTTCATTCCATAATTTCCTTCCGGCCCAAGATTCTTTGTCCTTTAGTATGGCATTTCTTTTTGCCTCAAGATCAATATAGGGTCTTACCTCGTTATATAAATAAGGTTTAGACGCCGTATGCGTATTGTCATTTTGATCTAGCTGAAAAATTATATTCTCGTATTCCTGATGGGTAAAAGGAATGTTTAATTCGCTTTGAAATTCAGGGAAAATACTTGTGTTTTCTATGACCTCTTCAATGGCTTCTTTTTGTTGCTCTTCAACTACTTTTGTATCTGATATAACAATTGTAGGCTGCTGGACAGCTTGGTAATCTGGTTCTTTCTGATCTAATGGAATTGTGAGGGGTAATAAATATTGCTTTTCAATATTTCTACTGTTATAGGTGGCTGGGGTGATTTGTGGTAAGGTACTAAAAACGCGATCTACTTCATTTTCCAATTCCTTATACATGGCCGTTACATGTAAAACTTTTATTTTACCTGTATTATCCACAACAAAAATAACATTTACTTTTCCCCTATAATTTTCAGTAATGACTTTTTCAGGAACTCGGAATTTACTAACTACCTCATTTTTTAAGCTAGTAAAGAAACAGGCCTCAGTTTGACTCGCATCCAAATTCTCACATCCGGGATAAACAGGCGGTTTTTCGATCTGTGCAAAAGATGTGTAACTAACTAAAAGTAAAAGAGCTAAAAATAGGTTATATATTTTATTCATTCTGCAAATAGATAATGGAAGCAATTAATTCAAGGCACAAAACTAATCGATTTTACTTACAATGTTCTTCGAAAGGATATATTTTTCATTGCTTTCTGGGCATATAGCCTCTCCATTGACATCAAAATGCAGACGATGTCCATAAGCACTTACCCATCCGATTTGTTTTGCCGGGTTACCCACAACCAACGCATAAGGTAAGACTTCTTTTGTAACAACACTCCCTGCTCCAATTAAGGCAAATTCGCCAATATTATTTCCGCACACAATCGTGGCATTGGCTCCAATGGTTGCACCTTTTTTAACAAGGGTACGCATATATTCTTCTTTCCTATTTACAGCACTTCTCGGATTGATGACATTTGTGAATACCATGGATGGGCCCAGAAAGACGTCATCTTCACAAATCACTCCTGTATATATAGAAACATTGTTTTGAACTTTTACATTTTTTCCCAAAACGACGTCTGGAGACACAACAACATTTTGTCCGATGTTACATCTTTCACCTATGGAACAGTTGGACATGATATGGGTAAAATGCCAGATCTTAGTTCCATCACCAATTTCACAAGGAGAGTCAATGACAGCAGTTTCGTGAGCAAAATAATTAAGTTTATTCATGGCGAATTTTTATATTTTAAAAAAAATAAAAATAATATAAATTACTCGTTCACCTTTATTTAAATGAGCAAAATATATAAATAAAAAAACTCGTGTCGAAATTCTATTAAAAATATCGACACGAGTTAATTAACATTTTAAAACTTAACTACATACCATCTTGAACAATTAAGGTAATGGGTAGCGTATATTTCACACCCACCGGTTTACCTCTTTGTTTACCCGGTGTCATTTTTGGTAACATTTCGACCACACGTATAGCTTCTTTTTCTAATCGTACATGTGGACCTCTCGCTGCTACATTTGCGATTTCACCATTACTATTGATGTTAAATATTACATATACTTTCTTTTTACCAGAAGCTAATCCCAGCTCAGATGCCAAGCCTGTATTGTAATTTTTATTTACATGTTGTTGAATTTTCTCTTGTAAACAATCCCTTCTTTCCTGTTTGGTACCTGTACAACCCGGAAAAACAGGGGTTTCTTCAATAATTGCAAAGGGAACATCCTCAGGAACTTCCTCTTCTTCAACGACCTCGGTTATAACCACTTCCGATACTTCGACAGCTAGATTTTGATCTGACTCTGTAGATTCAATAATTGTTTCTTCTATATCCAAATTATCATCTACTATTTCAATTTTCTCTGGTGCCGGTGGTGGCGGTGGCAATGGTTTACTTTCCATAATGCGCTCTGTGATTGGAATGTCTTCAATTATTTCCTCCTGAAAAGAATAATTTGCCAACTCATCTACAGTTCTATCTACCGTTTTCCATTCTAAACCTATATATATGACGATAAGAGCTAAAACTAAGCCAAGTTGAAAGAAAATCTTTGAGTGGGGAGAAAGTCTTGCTTTACTGTGTTTTTTTACTAACATGACTTTTAAATTTAGAATTATACATCTAATTTACGACACATTAGTCTGTAAGAAAATGATTTTTGTCATTCTTAAAAAGAAAAAAGCCACCCAAAAGGTGGCTTTTTTATAAAATATTTTCAAATAATTATTCCACAATTAATGTAATTGGTAAAGTATATTTTACACCAACGGGTCTATTTCTTTGTTTACCCGGTGACATTTGAGGAATTTTCTCAACAACCCTAATAGCTTCCTTCTCCAATCTGGCATGAGGACCACGCGCAGCTATATCCGTAACATTACCTGTTTTATCGATTTTAAACATTACGTATACCTTCTTTTTTCCCGGTGACAAACCAAGATCATTCGCTAATCCGGTATTAAAGTTTTTGTTTACAATTTTTTGAATATTGTCTTGTAAACATTGCTTTTTCTCTGCGTTAGACCCTTTACAACCAGGGAAGGTTGGAACTTCTTCAATAATTGCGAAAGGTACATCTTCTTCCACATACTCTTCCTCAACAACTTCTACAATTTCCTGTACTTCAACAACCTCATTCTGGTCAGTTTCAGTAGATTCTAGCACTGTTTCCTCAATTTCAGATTCATCTTCAACGATTTCGATTTTTTCAGGAGCCGGTGGAGGTGGTGGAGGTGGTTTCACTTCCTGAATTCTTTCTGTTATAGGGATATCAATTTCTTCATCGAGCTCTGTATTGGCAACTCCAAGGTCGGCAATATTTCGTTCGAAAGTTTTCCATTCTATCCCTACATATATGATCAAAAGTGCTAATACCAAACCAAGTAACATAAATTGCTTGTTGTGATTTTCGAGATTAGCTTTAGGGTTTTTTTTCAATTCCATTCTCTGAGATTTTTAGTGTTGGCTAATTTAATGAAATAATTTAAAAAATAACAAGTTTTTTAACGACTGTACCATTTTAAGAAGGTATTAAAAACAATTATTCCTAATAGTACTCCCAAAAAATTGGCGATTGCATCATATAAATCTGATGTTCTGTAATTCGTAATCGTTCCTTGTAAACCTTCAAGAATAATGCCATAAAATGTTAATATGCATAATGCCAATATTTTAAAGCGATTGTTATGGTACGAATTTCGAAACGCGAAAAGCCAAGTAAATGCCAAGGTAAAATAGGCAATAGCATGGTAAATCTTGTCTTTTGATTTAAAAGTAAAACCAAGATCTAATTTGGCTTCCGAACTTAAACTTAAATAAGCAATAAAAATAGTAACAGCTATGGCTATGTACAGTGCGCTATGCTCCAATAATTTCTTTATATGCTGTAGCATCAAGTAAATTATCTATCTGAGATTTATCCGAAATTAAAATTTTGATGATCCAACCTGTACCATAAGGATCTGTATTGATACTTTCGGGAGAGGATTCTAATTCTTCATTAAATTCTACAACCTCACCAGATAAAGGCATAAATAGGTCGGATACCGTTTTCACGGCCTCCACACTTCCAAATACTTCTTCTTGCTCTACATTATCACCTTGTGATTCTACATCCACATATACGATATCTCCTAATTCGCTCTGAGCGAAATCTGTTATTCCAACTACAGCCAGATCTCCTTCAATTTTGATCCATTCGTGGTCTTTGGTGTATTTTAAATTTTCAGGTATATTCATTTTTTTTAGTTTTAGTTTCCAATGATGTATCGAAAACTTATCCCGGCATTGATTGCAGTTCTGGGGTAAGTTGTCGAGATTGCAAATTTAGACTTATTATAATCAAAGTAAAAAGATGTTAACAAATTTTTGTTCAGCGAATAATCGACCAGAAATTTAATTGTTGTCAGGTTCTGACCTCCTGTAATTTGGTTGTTTTGGATGTCATCTGTGGCGCCATAAGATCTGATGATCGTGAGATTATCTCTAAAACCTAAATCTGCCTTGAAATTGATATCTCCTTGAAAAGTAGTTTGTTTTTCCCCCATTTTAAATTTCATTTTCACATTTTTAATGCGATAGCCAAGTCCGAGAACAATTTCGTCTCCATTAATTTCGGTCACCGTATTATTGTTGAAATTTAAATTAAGTGCCTTGTCTTTATTATAAGCAGCTCGCATAGAAAAAGAATTTTTCATTGTAAAATCGACCTTTACCAAAGGGGCAAATTCTTCGATTAAACTCACACCATTGTACAATTTTTCAGGATTGAAATTTCCTGCAATATCTTTATTTAAATCAGTATAAGGCTGCTCTTCATTATACTTCAAATTATTGGTAAACGAAAGAACGGAATACATTGAACGGTAACTGTTTTCAACAGAAAAATTTCTGAAATTTTCTTTGAACCAACCAATTTGCATTAAACCCGTATAGTTTATTCTCCAATTTGGAAGTGGTGTGTTCCTAAATGCATTAAGACTAATTGAACCAGCATCATTTCCGGAATAGGCCGCCAGGAATGCAGGTAGCACCACGTCTTGATTGGTCTCGCCAAAACCGCTGATATCTCCACCTGTTTTTTGCGACAATCGCTGCGCTATTACTGCCCTGTTGGTTTTAAATTCTTCGAAAACTTGATCCTCATCCTTAAAAGTGGATTTTAGCATAAAAAAGGATATGCTGAAGTTACCCATGGCGCTAATTGGGGCATCATTCAAAAGACCGTCGACAACATCTAATTGTTGGCTAAAGCTTTTGGTGTAAGTTTTGTTTCCGAAAATTTCAATGTCTAAATTTTTTGTGGGTCTTACACTCATTGAATAATCCAGTTTCTCGAAATGAGATTTGCTGTAATTCTTGTTGTAGATGTTTTCATTTTGTTCTCTCGAAATTAACCAGTTATTTTTGAGTGCATGGTTTAGAATATCTGATTGACTGCCGAATACAAAACCTAAACTAGGAGCGAAACCTCCTTCGTAATTATTTAATCCCAGCAAACCACTTTCTGGAATGTATCCTGCGAGAAATGTTCCATTATTTTCTGAATAGGATAATCTTATATTTTTGATGGATGTTAAAACATCAACAGCGAACCTTCCGATTTGTTGACCTGTATTAGTGAATTTTTGCGACTTATTTGGATCTGGTGGTAAAGCAACACCATTTTTATCTACTTTTTGAATCTGCTTTTTGTTAAATAATCGGTCTAATTTTAGATCTTGATACAATCTGTCCATAGATAAATCAGCTGTAAAAGTATGGGTATTGGCATTCTGAATATTATTTCCAATTAATGGAATATTCGATAAGGAGGGAGCTTGCCAATCATAATCTGCCGTATAATTGTAGGTTCCGTTAATGAATTCTAAATGTTTAAATTTATCGAAAGGAAGTTTGTAGGAGGCTTCTAACGTTTGATGGTAATGTTCCGGTCTTCCAAGTGTGAAGAAATTATCGTAAAGTTGAATGTCATTTTCGCCTTCAAAATCGTCATAGACATAACTATCCAAAGCTCTAAATGTCAGTTGTATTGATTTAGTCAAATTATAGGCAATGAGATAATCCCAATTAAACATAAAATTTCTTTGTGTCAAAGTGGGCAGATCGGGCAATCCTTCTACTAAGGATCTGGATAATTGCTCATTGTAAGATCTTATGATATTTGAATTAACGGCGATGGAACTCGGTACTAAATTGACATTCAACTCCCTTAAAAAGAGCAAATAATCCTTGTTTGATATGGGACCCCAGTTTTTAAGTGGTTCCAAATATTTGGGTTGCAAACTATAAGCATAATTCAAAGAGGTCCTCAACCTTTGATCTAGGAACTTCTGAATATTATAGTTTCTCTGATACATATCGTTATAAGAATAAGAAAAGGAGAGATTTTCTATATCGTAGAAATGAGGTTTTCTGTCGAAAGTAGTTACATTCTTTCTCACATTGATGAAATTGATACTCCGACGTTGTGTATAATCTCTTGCCAAATCACTATCCGTGCTGCCATTATCAAATAAAACATCTTGATATCTAGGGTCAAATTTGGGATCTCTAAATTCTTCTGAGAAACTTACGTTTACCGGTAAATTCAGTCCTACTTTTTTGGGCAGAAGTTGTCCCATATTTACAGTGCTTATTACACCATACTGAAAGACATCTTCTTGGCTTCTTTCATTTACCCTTTGGTCAATAGCACCAAATCCTTTCGTAAACAAATTGCTCGACAATGAAAGATTAGCGAAATCGGCAATGTTTGCATCTGCATTTAGGTTGGCAGCCCAGCCACCTTCATTATCAAATTCAGATAGGCGCAATTCATTGAACCAAACCTCCAAATTCTTGGGAGTATCACTTACATTCTTTACGCCCAGCATAATCGTTCTGATGTTTGCCAAGTTAGGATTTCCTTTAACTCTGATCCTATATTCTGCAGGTTCACCATTTACAGTAGCCGGAAATAATTCATTTGCTGCGGCACCTTCTTCAATACGCTGTAATTTTAAGTTTCCTAACTCTTCCAATTTTGTGAGTAGATTATTTTCTTCCGGCCAGATTTCTTCTGCAGTAACAGCATCGAAACCGGTAATTTTTAAAGGAACTTCGATTTGGTAAAAATTATTGTCATTGTCACTTCCCAATCTCAAAATAGCCACTAATTCATCATTTCTTACCGGTATAGAACCTAAAACCGATTCTGCATGTAAAAACATTTGAAGGTTTTTATACATACGCATATCGAATGTTGTATTTTTAAATACGGCACGTGTATCACCAGGAGCTAGATCTGTAATTTTTACGGATAGTGATTGTTCATTTTGTTGTTGAATCGTTGTAGTTCCCTGCAATTGTTCTCTTCTGATTCCAGGTGGAAGTACATAAGGTATAGGTTGCCGATCGCTATTCTCTTCAATATTAACAACTCCAACTCTGAAATTTTGGTTCTCTATGGGAGTAATTTCTTGCGGAGGTACTATATTTTCATCGATTGTTTTAGTATATCTTCTCCAATCGCCCCTGATCAATTGAAATTCTCCAAATCTAAGTACAACGGGAATTTTAAATTTTGTGAGAAACATTCTCATAAATCGGATAGAAGTAAAACCGGACATATTATTTACAATATTATTCGGGTCATCCGGCACTGTAATCGGAATTCTAAATTGATACCAAGTGGCAGTTTGATCGTTGCCGTTTGCCAGTTTTACATTGACTTCTTTTTTATCAACAATAAAATTCTGACCTACGACAAAGTCCGTTTTATTCATCGAGACCTTATACTGGTAATAGCTTTCAGTAGCGCTCATGGTCTGATCTCTGTTGATGTCTTCGACATCGGGAAATGAGGTAGCAGAAGTAGGAAATCCTTCATTCGAATTTCCCGGGGTATTTGAGTTTCCCTGAGTGAGGTTAAAATTGCGATACCGTTTGACAATTCCCGCATCTTCTGCATCCAATTCTTGACCTCTAAAAAATTGAAAATTATCGTTGGCAGGGTCTTCTCCAAAATTAGAACCAAATCTAATTGCTTCATCGGCGTCATTTATTCCGTCAAAACCCAGATCCTGATTCGGACGCGCTTGGTCGTCTTCGGTAAAGGCATACAGTAATGACTGGTTTTTTGGAATTGACGACCAAGGAGTAATTTCTACGTTATTATCAGGAATTTGAACGCCATCTTCAGGCAGACCGTTTTCAAACATTTTCCTGTCGTCTTTTAAAATATCTTCAGAAACACTGCCAAAATTAAAATACAGTTCACCCACAAAATCAGCAGGAGATGGAGGAGAACTTGGTCCGCCTTCTGCCGGTGTCAAGGAATAATTTTCATAAGGATCTAACAGCCAAAACTCGATGTATTCGATATTTGCCTGTTGAAAGTTCGTCGTAGTAAGAGGACGCATTATACCCCCCCAACGATCCTCAGGATTGATGTATTTCCCATCAGGTCCAAAACTGTTATCAAAATTATAGGTACCTCTTTCTTGAGGGAAATAAGCCAGATCTAAAGTGCGTACAATATTAGACTGGGTAATGTCCAACTCAGTTTCTGGAAATAATTCAGAATAATTTATTTGTCGAACTTCAGCGCGCGATAATTCGTTGTTATCAATATTTGAAGGTCTCAGTGTTGAACCATAGAACAGTTGGTCAATATTATACCAGGCTAATTTTGATCTTTTTGCACCTGTTCTCAGCTCTTCGGGTAATCCGGGAGCTAAATTTCCATTATTGAAGTCGAGATCCCCAAACTGACCCTGAGGTGTACTCGCCAAGAACCATTGTTTAGGGGATTTGATATCGATCGGAATTTGAGAACCTTCAAAGTCATCGACATAGGAAGTGGCCGCCCCGTCAAGATTAATTCCACTGGGAGACCCCGGCAGCAGATGAGCAACTTCGGCTCTAACAGAAACCGTCGATTCTACATCAGTGTCTATATTTGGCAATTTGTTAGCCAGTTTTGTAAGAAAAGGAACCTTAGTAGTATAATTTACATGCGCCCCAAAAATTGTATTATTAACAGGTTCTGTGCCGAATTGGGCTTTCTGAGTAAGTGGTCTTTCATTCAAATTGATGATACTACCACCAACCGCTAAATTTTCATTGAAAGTGTGTAATACATCAACACCCATGTAAGTTCTTCTTTGTTGGGTAAAACCGATGTTGTTTTCGACAGAGACATCAATTGGGGCATTAGAATCAATCAATGTTGGGTTGATGATTTGAACGTTACCAATATTGTAATCTACAACATAATCAACACCTTCAACCAATTCCCTTCCTCCGGAGGTTACTTTCACAGACCCTCGAGGTACATTAAATGCCCCTAAAGGAATTCCGTTTCTTCCATCGGATTTAAAATAGCCTTTGAAAAGGTATTTATCCTTCACCTGAAAATCATTTTGTGCTTCGGCCTGAGTTCTGTCATATAACTCATTAAAAACATACACATCATCTTCCGGATCCAATACTTTGTCCAAATATTCACCAAAAGGCTCAACCGTGGGGAATATGATATATCCTTCCTGTGAGCTTACGGTTATATTTTCGATGTAATCAAAAAAACCATCACCCTGCGGAAAAATATTGTCATTTTGATCAAGACGGTCAAGTCGCATTATATTCAAGAGGGTTTTATTCTGAACTTCTTCTGTCTTGGCATTTTGAAGGATGTTTACCGGGACTCCGGTCTCATCATCTTGATACATCAATTCTATCCTGAAATTGTCTTTCTGCAATTGAAAAGCTCCAGGAACTTCGTAAACGTTCTTCATCATAAGATCCCATAAAGGGATTTCCGTATTAAAGATTTCACTTTGCAAGAGTTTTACTACCAAGTTGTCCGGTGCAACTATACCATCTCCACTTAACTCCCCAACTTGATAAACATTTATTCCATCCGTATATTCAAAAGCGACCGCCAGCACATCACTATCAACCAACCTCTTATTCAAACTTATAAATCCTAGTTGTGCATTAAAATTAAAATCGACCCCTTGAACCAGTTTACGTGCATTTTCCAAAATTGTATAATCCCTTCCTTGTTGCATTCCATATGGGGCTAAAGCCGATCCAACTGAAGATATTTTCCGGATGGGTCCGTTTAGAACAAGTAAATCATTTAAATTGTTGGCAGGATTTGAAGGGTCTATGGCTCCCGGATTAGGGATCACATTGGCAGGGCCAATATTCTCTGCTTTATTCTCCCCCAGGTCGCTTAGTGCGACAATATTTCTTGTATTATCAGTAGTTGCATTTCGGTTCGTCGCCCAAATTTCAATCCTTGTGATACGAATATTTGTATTGATAAGAGGAAAATTGATAAGCGCATTTTCGTAAGAATCTCTGAAATGATGTGCTAAAAAATAATGTCTGTTGATATCGTAATTTGTAGCTCTGAAATCAAATTCCTGAATTAAAGATCCGCCTTGAGCAGCCACAGTTCTGGACTGAGACCTTTGCTGAGAAAATATTCCCGTAACGGTAGTTTTTCCGAATTGAAGCTCAGTTTTTGCTCCAAAAAGATTTTGAACACCAGTCACCAAAGAGTTTCTGGAGGGCATGCTTACATTCCCGACCTCTATTTTTCTGATAATATCATCTTCTGTGGGGACATATTCAATTTTGATCAGGTTTTGAAAATTGAAGGTAGATTGGGTATCGAAGTTTGCATTAACGCGTAATCTTTGTCCAACCTGAGCATTTAAACTGGCGCTAATTTCTTGATCAAAATCGAAGGTTGTACTTTTTCTATTTCTTTCCGAAAGTTGTGGATTTTCAACTTGCTGATGGATAACTCCCATCCTTAGTAGGATTGAACCTTGCGGATTTATATCAATTTCATTTCCGCCAAAAATATCTTCAAAAAACTTAGAATTTACATAATAGGTCGGGAGTAAATCTTTTTGCTCTTCTACGGCACCTTCCTTTTTACCATCTATTGCACTGAGTTTATTTTTGGCATAGTCGAGCATGTCCCGGTTAAGGCGATATTCTTCGTACTCTTTTTTGGTCATGTACGAAGGATGTTTAATTAAATAGTCGCCAATCTTTTCATAGAAAATATATTGACCAATTTCCGGATCATAGATGACTTCGTACTTGGTTGGGTCTGTTAGGAAAAAGCGTCCCTTTTGAGAATTTTTGAAGTTGTATTGTAATTCAGGAACAGTATCCTGAGTTATTTGAGCAGGCGAATTTTGCGCGTGTAAAGAAAAGGCATAACCTAATAGGCCAATGCAAAGAATTAGCGTTTGGTATGTAAATTTCTTGAGGGCGAACAAATTTACAAGTTTTTAAGTGCCTTTTTGATCAATTCTTCTATTGTTATGTCGGTCGATTCATTCAACAAAGACTGAACTACTTTTTCAGACGCCTTTCTTGAAAAACCTAAAACCTCCAAAGCAGTTAACGCTTCATTTTTTATTGTATTGTTACTTGTTAATAAATCTTCTGAAATGTTGAAAGTTTTTAGGATTTTATCCTTTAGATCGACAATAACTCTTTGCGCTGTTTTATCCCCAATCCCTTTAACTGATTTAATGGCTACGACATCCTTATTTGCAATGGCTTGCTGTATTTGTTCAGTGGTCATAGAAGAGAGCATTGTGATAGCAGTGCTCGGACCAACTCCTGAGACGGAAATGAGCAGTTTAAAAATTTCTCGTTCAATTTTATCATAAAAACCAAAAAGCACGTGTGCATCTTCTCTTATAGACAAATGGGTATGCAATAAAATATTTTCATTGTCTGGAATACGTGTATAGGTTTGTAATGAAATTAGGACAAAATAGCCAATTCCATTGCATTCGATGATAACATTGGTCGGATTTTTTTCCGCCAGTTTACCTTTTAAATATGTAATCATTTGTTAGTTGAATTATAGAATCAACTATTGCGAACACCTGTATGAGGAGAATGAACAGATGGCAATTAATTTTTCCCTTTTTTATTTTTTAAATTTTCTTGAATTTCTTTTTCTTGGGCATCGACCACAGCTACAGTTACCATATTGACAATTTCATCTACAGAGGCTCTGAGCTGAAGTAAGTGGACCGGTTTCCTTAATCCCATAATGATTGGCCCAACAGATTCGATATTATTTAATTCTTTTAATAGTTTATAACTGATGTTGGCAGAATCTAGGTTTGGAAAAATAAGACCATTAACCTTTTTTCCTTCAATTTTTGTAAACGGAAATTTAGAAGATCTTAAACTTTCATTCAATGCAAAATCCGCTTGTAAAGCTCCGTCAATATTAATTGAGGGATGTTTGTGATGGATAATTCTTACTGCATCCTGAATTTTTTGCACTGACTCTAATTTCGATGGAGAAAAATTGGCATACGAAACAAAAGCAAGATTAGGACTTAATCCAAATAATTTCATGGTCGTATTTGTCAGCCTGACAATCTCAACTAATTCTTCCGTTGTAGGATTTCGAATCATCGCTGTATCAGATAAAAAAAGAGGCCCTTTTTCCGTTAGCATCAAATTTGTTGCAGCTACTTTTTTTAACCCGGGTTGTTTTCCAATTAATTCGATGATTGGTTTAGCGACGGTAGGATAGGCTCTTGTATATCCTGTAACAAGCGCATCTGCTAAATCGTTATTTAGCATCATCGCGGCAAAATAATTTCGCTCGCGCATCCATTTCTCGGCTTCTAAAAGTGTAATTCCTTTGCGCTGTCTTTGTTTCCAGTATTGTTCTGCAAATAACTCTCTTCTTTCTTGCTCATCGTTTGATTTTGGATCGATAATTTCTATGTCTCCATCAAAACTCAATTCTTTCATTAAGAGTGTTATTTTTTCCTTATTGCCTAATAACACTACCTTTGCAATTCCTTCTTCATGAACAATTTGTGCTGCTTTTAATACAGCTAATTCATCCGCTTCAGCAAAAAGTACCTTTTTTGGGTCAGATTTTGCTCTGGCCGTTACAAGTCTCATTAGTTTATTGCCTGTGCCGAGTCTCTCTTCGAGCATTTCTATATATTTCGCCCAATCCTTAATAGGTTGAGTGGCAACACCACTTTCCATGGCCGCTTTGGCCACAGCCGGAGGGATTTTTGAAATTAATCTAGTATCAAAAGGTTTGGGTATGATATAGTCTTTGCCAAATTGCAACTTCTTTTCTTTATAGGCTATGTTCACCTGCTCGGGAACAGATTCTTTTGCCAGTTCCGCCAAAGCATAAACAGCAGCCATTTTCATTTCTTCGTTGATCTTAGTTGCTCGCACATCTAAAGCTCCTCGGAAAATGAATGGAAAACCTAAAACATTATTGACCTGATTGGGGTGATCTGACCGTCCAGTGGCCATAATGATATCTTTTCTAGCCTTTATCGCTAAGGGGTAGGAAATTTCGGGGTCAGGATTTGCCATGGCGAAAACAATAGGATTCTTTGCCATACTTTTTACCATTGCCGGACTGACCACATCACCTTTTGATAATCCTATAAAAACATCGCTATTCTTCATTGCTTCCGCTAAGGTGTGTATATTTTTATCTGTTGCAAATTCTGCTTTTTCAGCACTGAGATCTAATCTGTCTTTTCTAATAACACCTTTGCTATCACACATGATCATGTTCTCAGATTTCACGCCTAAGTTCTTGTATAATTTTGAACAAGATATTGCTGCAGCTCCGGCACCGTTGATCACAATGATTACTTCTTCAGCTTTTTTACCAGCAATTTCTAAGGCGTTTTTGAGAGCCGCTGTCGAAATAATCGCTGTTCCGTGCTGATCGTCGTGCATGACAGGAATATTCAATTCTTCGACCAATCTCTTTTCAATTTCAAAAGCCTCAGGAGCTTTGATATCTTCTAAATTGATCCCACCAAAGGTCGGGGCAATATTTTTTACTGTTTGAATGAATTCCTCAACATTTTTAGTCTCTACCTCAATATCAAAAACATCTATATCGGCAAAAATTTTAAATAATAAGGCTTTGCCTTCCATGACTGGTTTACCCGCTTCTGCACCTATATCTCCTAAACCTAATACGGCTGTACCGTTAGATATCACTGCAACCAAATTACCTTTAGAAGTGTATTTATATACCTTTTCTCGGTCTTCAGCAATTTCCAAACAAGGATAGGCTACTCCTGGAGAATATGCCAATGACAAATCTCTTTGGGTGGCATGTTTTTTTGTAGGTGTAATCTGAATTTTTCCAGGCTGGGGTGACTCGTGATAATGAAGCGCTTCCTTTTTACTGATTTTGGTACTCATATGTTGTTATTGTAAGAACAAATGTAACCAAAATATTGATTTTTGACTTGATTCTATTTATTTTGAATAAAATCTATATTACGTCTGAGTCCAGCGAATTTTGTTCGCTTTACAGCAGATTTTTTAAAGATTTTTTGAAATGTGGTTTCTTCCAATTCTATCCAGTCTTTTTTAGTCATTTGAAGTAAATCCGGATGAGGTTCAAACGCCGGCTCTTGATGAGGTTTGGAGAAACGATTCCAAGGACAAACATCTTGACAAATATCACAACCAAAGATCCAATCATTAAATTTTCCTTTCATCGCAGTTGGTATTTCTTCTTTTAATTCAATGGTGAAATAGGAAATGCATTTGCTTCCATCGACAATTTTACCCGGCAAAATAGCTTCGGTTGGGCAAGCGTCTATACATTTTTTACAAGTACCGCAATGATCTGTTTTTAATGGAGTATCGTATTCAAGTTCTATGTCCAAAACTAATTCAGCCAGAAAAAAATAGGAGCCTTTTTGTTTGTTAATTAATATGGTGTTCTTACCTATCCAGCCCAATCCCGACCTTTCTGCCCAAATTCTTTCTAAAATGGGTGCGGAATCTACAAAGCCGCGAATATTGATGTCGCCAAGATGACTTTTAAGAAAAGTAATCAGCTTAAAAAGTTTTGATTTTACAACTTGATGATAATCTTCACCATAAGCATATTTAGAGATTAAAAAACTATCTGCCTTTGTTTCCTGTTGAGGAAAATAATTATAAGCGAGAGAAACGACAGATTTTGCATGATCAACAAGTTTTCCAGGATCTAATCTGACATCAAAATGATTTTCCATATAGGACATTTTGCCCTGATAACCATTTTTTAACCATTCTTCCAGATGGTCTGTTTCACTTTGCAAAAATTCGGATTTGGCAACTCCACAAAAATCAAAGCCAAGTTTTATCGCTTCTTCTTTCAGTAATCTTGAAATTTCTTGTTTTTTTGGAGAACTTTTCAAAACAAATATAGCGTTAGGAAAACAGATCAGATTGGTTTCCTCTTCTGGTTTTCCCCAGATGTTTATAAGCCAGCTCAGTTACTTCACGGCCTCTTGGCGTTCTTAAAATAAAGCCTTCCTGAATTAAAAAAGGTTCATACACTTCCTCTATTGTCTCAGCATTTTCACCAACTGCTGTCGCGAGGGTACTTATTCCCACAGGCCCACCTTTAAATTTATCAATAATGGTTGAGAGGATTTTATTGTCCATTTCGTCGAGTCCGTGTGTGTCGACTAAAAGCGCGTTAAGGGCGAACTTGGCAATAGTAATGTTTATTTTGCCATCACCTTTAATTTGAGCAAAATCGCGGACCCTTCTCAGCAATGCATTGGCAATTCTGGGTGTACCTCGACTACGGCCGGCAATTTCTATTGCCGCTTCCATGGAAATAGGAACCTCCAGGATATGCGCACTTCGTTGAACAATGTCTGTCAGTAATTCCGAAGTGTAATATTGCAGACGCGTACTGATGCCGAACCTCGCTCGCATGGGAGCAGTCAGTAAACCTGATCTCGTAGTAGCTCCAATTAAAGTAAAAGGTTCCAGGTTTATTTGAACCGTCCTGGCATTAGGCCCTGATTCGATCATGATATCAATTTTATAGTCCTCCATGGCCGAATAGAGATATTCTTCTATGACCGGACTAAGCCTGTGGATTTCATCAATAAAAAGCACATCTCTTTCACCCAAATTTGTCAGTAATCCCGCTAAATCTCCTGGTTTATCTAAAACCGGTCCCGAAGTAACTTTAATATTGGTTTTGAGCTCATTGGCAAGGATATGAGCCAGTGTTGTTTTTCCTAATCCCGGAGGTCCGTGAAAAAGCGTGTGATCCAAAGCCTCAGATCTCAAATTAGCAGCTTTAACAAATACCCTTAAATTTTCTAAGGCCTGATCTTGCCCTGTAAAATCATCAAAAGTGATAGGGCGTAATTTTCTTTCAATGTCAAATTCGTCACCACTAAATTGCTTGTTCGAGGCATCAAGATGTTCATTCATAGAGCAAATTTAAGGTTTAAACCATTGAAATTCCTACTTTTTATTGTTATCTGGAATATCTATTTCCGTTGCCAATACGATTGCCCCGGGAAAATCGAGTTTGATTTTCTCCAGGTCTTTGTCAGCCTGCAGTTTTGTGAAATAATTCCCTACCTGAATTTTCCAGTCGGGAGTACTAAATGTTAATTTGGCCGGAATTTCAGGAAATAACTTTTCGAATTTTTCCTTTGAATCGTAGGCCCCCTTTTCATTTCCATAAAATAATTGGATCTTATAACCTTTAAGGGATTTTACAGATTTGTTATAGGCAATTTTGGCATTTACAATTTTATCAATTCCAGATTGGTTCTTTACCTCCAGACTTCCAGCACTATTTTGGGCACATATAACAGAAGAGAAAGCAAAGAAAAACAGTACAAAAATACTTTTTAAAGGCATAAGAAAGTTTTTTGCAAATCTATTATATTGTTTTAAAAATTGTTATCTAACACCATTATTTAGAACGATTATAAATTAATTCTGTAAATAAAATTAAACTTTGTCTGTAAAGTAGAAAATGTATTTTTGCAACATTCTTTAAAGAGGTCTGAAATTATGATAAAATTATCTTAATTTTGACGAATTTTGCTTTTTAAAGTAGTCAATTGATTAATCTTAAATAACTTATATGAAAGTTGTAATGCGAGAAGGCATATATAAAAGATTTATTCTAGGGTTTTCCTTTTTGTTCCTTTTTTCCTTTTTGGCGTCTGCCCAGGAAGGAAATGCAGATAATGGCAAAAAACTTTTTAATGCAAATTGTGCTGCTTGCCATAAGCTTGACAAGAAGCTCATTGGTCCTGCATTAGGGAAAATGGGAGATCGAAGAAGTAATGAGTGGTTACAAGCTTGGATCAAAGATAACGCGGCATTAAGGGCGAGTGGCGATCAAGATGCAATTGATATTTTTAATGAATATAACGGAATGCCGATGACGGCATTTCCTCAATTATCTGAGCAAGATATAAACGATATTATTGCTTATACAGACGGTAAAACAGAAGCCGCAGCGGCTCCGGCTGCAGTAGCGGAGGTCGATCCAAAGGTTCAGTTAGGAAAGACACTTTTTCAAGCGAATTGTGCTGCTTGTCACAAATTAGACAAGAAATTAATTGGGCCGGCGCTTGGAAATATGGCGGATAGAAGATCTGATGAATGGTTAAAAGCCTGGATTAAAGATAACGCTGCTTTAAGAGCGAGTGGTGATCAAGATGCGATAGATATTTTCAATGAATATAACGGAATGCCGATGACGGCTTTCCCACAGTTGTCAGACGAAGATATTGATGCGATCATTGCATATACAACGGCCGGAGATATGAAGCCGGTTGCGGCGGCAGATACAGCAGACGTAAATGTTGCAACACCAAAGACAAATTTAAATTGGATGAGCTATGTAGTAGTTCTGGCACTTATCCTTTTTGTCGTATGGGTATTCTTAAAAAGCAATAATGGTTTCCTAAAAATTACCTCTACTATTTTATTATTACTGGTCTTTGCCTATGTATTGTTCGGAACATTATTCGAAGTAGGGGTAGATCAAGGATATCAACCCATTCAGCCTATTGCTTTTTCTCATAAAATTCACGCTGGAGATAATAAGATCGATTGTCAGTATTGTCATTCATCTGCAAAGCATAGCAAGCATTCAGGGATTCCCTCTGTGAATGTGTGTATGAACTGTCATAAAAGTATTTCTGAATACAACGGACCTGTGGCGAATGAAAGTGAAAAGGCTTTTTATGATGGTGAGATTCAAAAGATCTATGATGCCATTGGATGGGATACTGAAAAATTAGCTTATAAAGAAGATTATCAGCAAAAACCTATAGAATGGGTAAGAATTCACAATTTGCCTGACTTCGTATATTTCAACCACGCTCAGCATGTTACTGTTGCTGGTTTAAATTGTCAGAAATGTCATGGTCCCGTTGAAACCATGGAAGACATGTATCAGTTTTCACCCTTGACTATGGGTTGGTGTATTACATGTCATAAAGAAACAAATGTGAATTTACAGGATAATGAGTACTATGCTAAAATTCACGACGAATTAGCAAAGAAATACAATGTAGAAAAAGTGACTATTGGTCAATTAGGAGGAAAAGAGTGTGGCAAGTGTCATTACTAAAAGGCTCATTTTTACGATTTTATAATAACGAATAAACGACAAGATATAAATATGGCATCAAACAAGAAATACTGGAAAAGTGTTGAAGAGCTAAATGAAGGTAGCTTGATTGTTGAAAAGCTAAAACAAAATGAGTTTGCACAAGATATTCCAACGGATCAATTTCTTGGTGATAAGGAGTCTTTAGAGACTTCGTCAACAAGTAGAAGAGATTTTTTAAAATATGTTGGTTTTTCTACGGCTGTCGCATCACTCGCTGCATGTGAAGGCCCGGTAACAAAATCAATTCCTTACGTTGTAAAACCAGACGATATTGTACCCGGGGTTGCAGATTATTATGCAACAACGATGGCTGATGGTTTTGATTTTGCCAATGTTTTAGTAAAAGTTCGGGATGGAAGGCCTATTAAAATTGAGCCAAATAAAGATGCAAAACACCATGTGACCAATGCAAGGGTTCAGGCATCAGTTTTGTCTTTATACGACAGTAACAGATTAAAAGCGGCTAGGATTAATGGAGAGGTTGCAACTTGGGAAAAAGTAGATGGAGATATTGCTTCAAAACTTGCTGAAATAAAGAATAGCGGAGAAAAAATAGCTATACTTTCAGGTACTGTTGTTAGTCCTTCAACATTAAAATTGATCGGTCAGTTTAAAGAACAATTCGGTAATGTAGAGCATGTAATGTACGATAGTATTTCAGAGGATGGTATTTTGGATGCCATGGAAGAAATGTATGGAACAAGGGCCTTACCGGATTACGATTTTTCAAAAGCTGAGGTCATTCTTTCTATTGGAGCGGATTTTCTCGGTGATTGGCAAGGAGGAGGCTTTTCTTCAGGTTATGCCAAGGGCAGAGTTCCTAAGAATGGAAAAATGTCATACCATGTTCAGGTAGAATCAAACATGACCTTGACAGGTGGAAACGCCGACAAGAGGATCATGGTAAAACCATCTGAACAAATAAATGCCTTGATCAAATTGTACAAGGCAGTAACTTCGGGTATTTCGACCAGAGAAATGACCCCCCTCAATACGGGTATACAGCAAGTAGCTGCTAAACTTACATCAGCTGGAAGTAATGCTGTTGTCGTTTGCGGTATTAATGATAAAAATGCACAATTACTAACATTGGCGATCAATCAAACATTGCAAAGTGCTGTGATTGATGTTCAGAATGTCAGATATACAAGAAAAGGGAATACAAATCAGGTTCAAAATCTGATTCAAGATTTAAAGGGAGGTTCTGTCGGCGGATTGATGATGGTGAATGTGAATCCTGTATACACTTTATCGAACGGATCCGAATTTGCTGAAGCTATTAAGAAAGCGAAACTTTCTGTTGCATTTGGAATGAATGAAACTGAAACGACAGCTGTTTCACAATATGTTCTACCTACGCCTCATTATTTAGAATCTTGGGGTGACGCTATGTTGCAAAAGGGACATTATTCCCTCGTACAACCGACGATCCATCCTTTGTTCGACACACGTCAATTTGAAGATTCGTTGTTGAAATGGACTGGTAGCACTGCTGATTTTCACAGTTATATCAAAAATAATTGGCAATCTGAAATTTTAGGTTTAGCCTCATTTAATAAAGTTTTACAGAAAGGATCATTTACTGTTTCTCATGAAATGACGGACCTGGTTGTAAATCCTGTGGATTTGAATGCGGCTGGCTCTGAGTTGGCCAAAATTAATTCGGGTGAAATGGAACTGACCGTGTATCCTAAAATCAGTTTAGGTGACGGCGCACAAGCAAATAACCCATGGTTACAGGAATTGCCTGACCCGATTACCAGAACTTCTTGGGATAATTATTTGCTGATCTCGAGAGTCGATGCAGAAACTCTGGGATTAGGAAATAGAACTGTAGATAATGGTGCTCTGAATGGCGATTTGGTCAATATCACTGCTGATGGAATTTCATTATCAAATGTACCGGTGTATATTCAGCCTGGTCAGGCACCTGGTTCAGTAGCTATAGCTTTAGGCTATGGAAGAGCCCATTTGCAAAAAGAAATGAGTGTAGGGTTCAATGCTTATCCTTTGAGCAGTGGCTTATTTAAAAGCGTAAGTATAGAAAAAACATCTGGTGAGCATAAGTTTGCCTGTGTTCAATTACAGCATACCATTATGGGTAGAGAAGGTGAAATTACCAAAGAAACAACTTTGGCTGATTTCACGACGAAGCCAAAAGAGGAGTGGAATAGTGCTCCTGTTTTTTCATTAAATCACCAAGAAGTAACTCAGGATAAAGTTGATCTATGGGAAACTTTTGATGACTCATGGGGTGTTAAATTTAATATGTCCATTGATCTGGCAACGTGTACAGGATGTGCAGCATGTGTAGTTGCCTGTCATGCGGAAAATAATGTACCTGTTGTCGGTAAGCATGAAATTAGAGTAAGTAGAGATATGCACTGGTTGCGTATTGACAGATATTATTCTAGTGACATGAGCAATAAAAAAGGAAAAGAAGAAGGTATTTTTGGTACTGGTGATTTCTTTGAAGCGATGACACATCCTTCTGATGCACCTGAAGTATCTTTCCAACCGGTCATGTGTCAGCACTGTAACCATGCTCCTTGCGAGACTGTTTGTCCGGTGGCTGCAACATCTCATGGTAAGCAAGGTCAGAACCAAATGGCTTACAACCGTTGTGTTGGAACTAGATATTGTGCAAACAACTGTCCTTATAAAGTGAGAAGATTCAACTGGTTCAAATACTTTGATAACGCTGAATTTGATTACAACATGAACAATGACCTGGGAAGAATGGTGTTGAATCCTGATGTTACCGTGCGTTCAAGAGGGGTAATGGAAAAATGTTCTATGTGTATTCAGATGACACAAGCGACCATTTTGGAGGCTAAGAAAGAAGGCAGAGCATTGGCGTCGGATGAATTTAAAACAGCTTGTTCTAGTGCGTGTCCAACAGGTTCAATTGTCTTTGGAGATATCAATAATGAACTAAGTGAAGTGACAAAAATGTCAAAAGACGATAGAAGCTTTAAATTACTAGATTTTGTGGGAACAAAACCGAATGTTTTCTATCAATTAAAAGTTAAGAATAAATCAGAAGCATAAGCAATATTATTTGTTTATCATATCATTAATAAATTATAGATAAGACTATGGCTCATTACGAAGCACCGATTAGAGAACCGTTAATTTTAGGGGATAAGACTTATCACGATATATCCAATGACATTGCTGCGCCCATCGAAGGTAAGGCAAATAAATGGTGGTGGGGAGTTTTCACTTTAGCACTGATCTGTTTTCTATGGGGCGTTGGTGCAATTATTTACACCATCGGAACAGGAATTGGAGTTTGGGGATTGAATAACAAAATTAACTGGGCCTGGGATATCACCAACTTTGTTTGGTGGGTTGGTATCGGACATGCAGGTACACTAATTTCTGCCGTACTCTTATTGTTCAGACAAAAATGGAGAATGGGTATCAACCGGTCTGCTGAGGCAATGACAATCTTTGCGGTTGTGCAAGCCGGACTTTTCCCATTGATCCACATGGGTAGAATTTGGAACGGATATTGGGTAATGCCAATTCCTAACCAATTTGGTTCTTTATGGACCAACTTTAATTCTCCACTTTTGTGGGACGTATTTGCGATATCTACCTATTTATCTGTTTCTTTGGTCTTCTGGTATACTGGTTTACTTCCAGACTTTGCAATGATCAGAGATCGTGCAACAAAACCATTCCAAAAGAAAATTTATAGTTTATTGAGTTTCGGTTGGACTGGTAGAGCGAAAGATTGGCAACGTTTTGAGGAAGTTTCTCTGGTTTTGGCCGGTCTGGCAACTCCGCTTGTACTTTCTGTGCATACCATCGTATCCTTTGACTTTGCTACTTCGGTTATTCCAGGATGGCACAGTACGGTATATCCGCCCTATTTCGTTGCTGGAGCGGTATTCTCGGGATTCGCAATGGTACAAACCTTATTAATTGTGATGCGTAAAGTATCTAACCTGGAGGCTTACATCACGAGAGTTCATATCGAAAATATGAATAAAGTAATTCTTGTGACTGGAGGGATCGTAATGGTTGCATACTTATCGGAATTCTTTGTCGGTTGGTATTCAGGTAGTTTGTATGAGGATTTTACCTACTTATCGGTTGGAGCAGCGACAGGACCCTATTGGTGGGCATTTTGGGCATTAATATTGTGTAATGGTGTATTCCCGCAACTATTATGGTTCAAAAAATTAAGAACGAGTTATACAGTTTCTTTCATCATGTCAATCATTATCAATATTGGAATGTGGTTTGAAAGATTTGACATTATCGTTATAAACTTAAGTAGAGGACACCTTCCATCATCTTGGACCATGTTCGAGCCTACTTTTGTTGATATAGGTATTTATGTTGGTACGATCGGTTTTTTCTTTGTATTGTTCTTACTATATGCAAGAACATTCCCGGTTGTAGCACAAGCAGAGGTGAAATCTATTTTGAAATCATCAGGAGAGAATTACAAAAAACATCACCATTAATATTTAAGCTTACTTAATATGAGTAATAAAGTAATACAAGCGATGTACGATGATGACGATGTACTCATCAAAGCAGTAAAAGAGACTAGAGCTGCACATCATCATATAGAAGAAGTTTATACACCATTTCCTGTACATGGATTGGATCGCGCCATGGGACTTGAGGATACTAAAATCGCTATAACGGCTTTTATTTATGGCTTGATTGGATTGAGTTTTGCCGTTTGGATGCTAGACTATATGATGATTCAAGATTGGCCTCAGAATATTGGAGGGAAACCGAGTTTTACATTTTATGAGAACATGCCGGCTTTCGTGCCAATTATGTTTGAGATGACTGTATTCTTTGCTGCGCATTTGATGGTGATCACATTTTATATGAGAAGTAAAATATGGCCGTTTCAAAAAGCATCAAACCCAGATCCAAGAACCACCGATGATAAATTTGTTATGGAAGTAGCCTTACATGGAAATGAAGATGAATTAACTTCTTTCTTAAAAGAAACCGGTGCCATAGAAATTAAAGTGGCTGATAAACACGAATAGTTGAAAAATTATTTCAAATAAATTAATAATGAAGATAGTTTCAAAAATAACCATATTTCTTTCTGCAGCGTTGCTGCTAGTTTCCTGTAATGAAACAAAGACCACAAGAAAGGTTCAATATATGGCCGATACGGATATGTATAATTCTGTTCCTTACGACACTTATTCACAGCCAGAGGCTTTTCCTGAAGGTTTCATTACTTTGACTCCGGTAGAAGGAACTGTGTCCAGGTCAAGAGTTGTATATGACATTCCAAATTCTGAAGAAGGATATCTTTTTGCAAAAGACTCAATTAATTCTCCTATTGACATAAATGAAAAAAATCTTGAACAAGGGAAGTATTTGTATGGGATTTATTGTGCGGTTTGTCATGGCGATAAGGGTGATGGGCAAGGAACATTGGTGAAAAACGAGAAATTTTTAGGTGTACCAAATTACAAGGACAGAGAAATTACAGACGGTTCTATTTATCACGTCATTATGTATGGTAGAAATTTAATGGGTTCTCACTCTTCTCAACTCAATGATAAGGAGCGTTGGCAAGTTGTTCAATATGTAGAGAAACTAAGAACAGACCTAATAAGTAATTAACGATTAACAAGAAATAAAAGGTAAAATGTATACATTTTCAAGCAAACTAAAAACGTTTTCTATCGTCTTAATCATTTTAGGCGCTTTGGGTATGGGCTATGGTTTTCTCAGTGCACCCAAAACTACAGAAGATGTTCAAGCAATGATGCATCAGGATGAAGAACATGGGACAACTGAACACGCAGTTGTTGATAACCATGCAGAAGCCTCACATGGCGAGAACTCGGTTGGAGCAGAGGATCACGAAAAATCACATTTGGAACATTTGCTACATCAAGCTCAAAACAGACCCTGGACGGCTTTCTTTATATCAGCATTCTTCTTTCTTATGATCTCAGTTTGTGTGTTGGTATTTTACTCAATTCAATGGGCAGCTCAAGCAGGATGGTCGATCGTTCTGTTCAGAGTAATGGAAGCAATTACAGCTTATATTTTGCCTGGATCAATATTGTTATTTATCTTTTTACTGGCTGCGGGTATGCATTGGAATCACTTATACGTTTGGATGGGTGAAGAGGCAAAGCACGATGTCATTATTCAGGAAAAAGTTTGGTGGTTAAATGTGCCGGGATGGTTGATCAGAAGTGCTATTTATTTGGCGATTTATAATGTCTTCAGATTTTTATTGCGTAAAAATTCATTGTCACTTGATAATTCAGGCGATATAAAAATTTACAAAAAGAACTTTAATCTTGCAGTGGCTTTTATCGTCATTTTTGGAATTATGGAACTTTTCATGAGTTTTGACTGGTTAATGTCCTTGGATCCTCACTGGTATAGTCAATTGTACTCTTTCTATGTATTTGCAAGTATGTTTGTTTCTGGAATAACCGTAATTGCAATGGTGACCATTTATATGAGAAGCCGAGGGTTTTTGCCATTTGTCAATGATAGTCATTTACACGATTTGGCCAAGTTCATGTTCGGGTTCAGTATTTTTTGGACATACTTTTTCTACGACCAGTTCATGTTACAATGGTATGCCAACATACCTGAAGAAACCGCTTATTTTTATCCGAGATTGATTGGTAGCTACCAAATAATATTTATTGGGATGCTTGTGATGAATTTTGTTTTTCCAATCTTAATTTTGATGAATAAGAATTTCAAGAAAACTCCTTGGTTTGTCATTACAGCCGGATTGGTTATACTTGCAGGCCATTACCTGGATATTTTCCAATTGATTTCTCCTGCAACGGTAGGCGATTCTTGGCATTTTGGTATCGTTGAGTTTGGATCTCTTGCCTTTTTCGCAGGTTTGTTTATTTTTGTGATTTTCACGGCTATGACAAAAGCACCATTACATGCCAAAGGAAATCCTTTTATGAAAGAAAGTGAAATTTATCACTACCCGTTTATCGATCATTCAGAAAATCACTAAATCATTATATTTTAGATGAAAGCACTATTTTTTATATTACTTTTTATTGTCATTTCTACTGCTGTTTGGCAAATCTTCAAAATCCTGGGATTGATGAAAAAGGACCAGGTAGCTACTGAAGATGAAAATAACATCAATGGATGGCTAATGCTCGGATTGGGTGGATTTATATATGGTTTGATGATTTACTCTATGTATAAAGGACAAGTAGTTCTGTTACCGCGTGAATCAGGATCTTTGGAAGGTGAGCACATTGATAACTTATTTGTCATCACTATGGCCATGATTATCTTTGTTCAGTTTGTGACTCAGTTTCTGATCTATTACTTCACCTTTAAGTACAGAGGTGTCAAAGGAACAAAGGCCAAGTTTTATGCAGATAGCCATAAATTAGAGCTGTGGTGGACAGTTACACCGGCTGTTGTGTTGACCGGTTTAATCCTTTATGGATTATGGACATGGAACAGTGTGATGGATACATCGGATGCAGAAAATCCATTGGTCATTGAGCTATATGCAAAACAATTCAACTGGGAAGCCAGATACGCAGGGGAGGATAATGAATTAGGTCTGGCTAATGTTCGTTTTATTGAGGGAATCAATACCATGGGTATTGATATGACAGATAAGAATGCTGTGGATGATGTGCCGACAAGAGAATTGCATTTACCAAAAGGAAGAAAGGTTGTTTTTAAGTTCAGATCGCAAGACGTATTACATTCTGCTTATATGCCTCACTTTAGAGCCCAGATGAACTGCGTTCCCGGAATGGTAACTTCGTTTGGATTTACTCCGTCTGTAACGACAGTTGAAATGAGACAAAATGAAGCAACCATAGCTAAATTTGAAGAAATTAACAAATTACGCGAAGCAGAAGGTAAAGAGCCAGTAGAATTTGATTACTTGTTATTATGTAATAAGATTTGTGGATCTTCTCACTACAATATGCAAATGAAGATCGTGGTTGAAGAGGAAGCGGAATTTAATGCATGGTTAAAACAACAGAAAACAATCGCTCAATTAATCAATTAATTAACAGCATAAACTAATTCAATAATGTCAGAGAATCATCATCATAAAGAAACTTTTGTAACTAAATACATATTTAGCCAGGATCATAAAATGATTGCTAAGCAATACCTTGTAACAGGTATGTTTATGGGAGTTATCGGTGTATTTATGTCTCTTTTGTTCAGATTGCAATTGGCATATCCTGAGCAAAAATTTACCATCATAGAAGCCTTTCTAGGTAAAGGTGGTGAAGGTGGCCAAATGACACCTGATATGTATCTCGGTCTTGTTACTATCCATGGTACGATCATGGTATTTTTTGTGCTTACTGCCGGTTTGAGTGGTACCTTTAGTAATTTATTGATTCCGTTGCAAATCGGAGCAAGAGATATGGCCTCAGGTTTCTTAAACATGATATCCTATTGGTTATTCTTTTTATCCAGTGTAATTATGTTCTTGTCTATTTTTGTTCATACAGGTATGGCATCGGCAGGATGGACAGTTTATCCTCCGCTTAGTGCATTGCCACAGGCAATGTCTGGTTCTGGTTTAGGAATGACGCTTTGGTTAGTTTCAATGGCTATTTTTATTGCATCCTCTTTGATGGGTTCATTGAACTATATCGTAACTGTTTTGAACTTGAGAACGAAAGGGATGAAAATGACACGTTTACCCTTGACAATTTGGGCATTTTTCATTACTGCGATAATTGGAGTAATTTCATTCCCGGTTTTATTATCTGCGGCACTATTGCTTATTTTTGATAGAAGTTTTGGCACCTCATTTTACCTTTCCGATATTTTCATCCAGGGAGAGGTTCTGCATTACCAGGGTGGATCACCTATTTTATTTGAACATTTGTTCTGGTTTTTAGGTCACCCTGAAGTTTATATTATACTCTTACCTGCGCTTGGGATTACATCTGAAGTGATATCAACCAATGCAAGGAAACCAATTTTCGGCTATCGTGCCATGATCGGTTCGATCATTGCGATCGCATTTTTATCCACAATTGTTTGGGGGCACCATATGTTCGTTACTGGAATGAATCCATTTTTGGGCTCCGTGTTTACTTTTACTACACTTTTAATTGCGATTCCATCTGCTGTAAAGGCGTTTAACTATATTACAACACTCTGGAAAGGTAATTTACAGTTGAACCCTGCGATGTTATTTTCCATTGGAATGGTTTCTACATTTATCACAGGAGGTTTAACAGGATTAATTCTTGGAGATAGTGCCTTGGATATCAATGTGCACGACACCATGTTCGTTGTGGCCCACTTCCATTTAGTGATGGGTATTTCTGCACTTTTTGGAATGTTTGCAGGTGTTTATCATTGGTTTCCAAAGATGTATGGCAGAATGATGAACAAACACATGGGTTATTTGCATTTCTGGTTAACGGCCATATCAGCATACGGTGTATTTTTCCCAATGCACTTTTTAGGATTGGCAGGATTACCTCGTAGGTATTACAGCAATACCGCATTCCCGATTTTTGACGATTTATTACACATCAATAAGGTCATGACCATTTTCGCTCTCATTGGAGGAGCTGCTCAGTTGATCTTTTTAGCCAATTTCTTTATCAGTATTAAGAGAGGACAAAAAGCGCCTAAAAACCCATGGAAAGGCAATACACTTGAATGGACAACACCAGTAGAACATATTCATGGCAACTGGCCAGGTGAAATACCGGAAGTACACAGATGGGCCTATGATTACAGTAAAACGGATGAGAATGGAGATTTATGGGAAGGTAAAGATTTTACACCGCAGATTGTTCCGATCCGAAATGGAGAGGAAGAATTTTAGGCATATTTAAGTCATACATAAAAGTCCCATATATGTTGGGACTTTTTTTATTTATAGCCTATTTGGTTATAACTTTGCTATATCCTTTTCAATCAAAATACGTATGATCAAAAAAATAGTCAAAATACTCGTTTTGTTACTTTTAATTCTGGCAATTGGGGCTTGGTTTTTTATAAGAAATAATAGGCCTTTATATTCAGGAGAATTGAAGCTGGATAATCTCAAAGATTCTGTAACAGTTTATTTTGATGAAACAGGTGTTCCGCATATCTACGCGAATAATGCACCCGATGCCTATCTGGCACTGGGTTATCTGCATGCGCAGGACAGATTATGGCAAATGGAATTACTCCGAAGGATCGCACCGGGGAGATTAGCTGAGATTTTCGGTAAAGATATGATCCAGACCGATAAACTGTTTAGAGGAATGGGTATAGAAGTGGCGGCAAAGCAGAGTGTGGCCAATATGGATACGACAACGGTTGCCTATCAGCTGTCAAAAGCCTATCTGGAAGGTATAAATCAATTTATTGAGAACGGATCAACGCCTATTGAATTTAGGTTGTTAGGAATAGAGAAGGAAAAGTATGATCTCCTAGATATATATAATGTCTTTGGGTATATGAGTTTTGGTTTTGCTCAAGCGTATAAAACGGATCCATTGCTTTCTGACCTGAACGAAAAATTGGGTACTCGTTATTTAAATGAATTAGACATCAATGGTGATCCAAGAACAACCCTGATAAAGAATTATAATAAAGGAATTGAAAAAGTCAGTGCAGGCGTCATAAGTAAACAAATAAATGAGTTGACAACTAACTTACCTGTCCCGCCAATTGTGGGGAGCAACAGCTGGGTGATTGGCTCCAAAAAAACAAAGGACAAGAAAGTCATTCTGGCTAATGATCCGCATATAGAATTTGCCCAGCCTTCTGTTTGGTACCAGGCTCACATCACATTACCTGATTATGAAATTTACGGTTTTCATTTGGGATTAACGCCCTTTCCTTTATTGGCGCACAATAGAGATTTTGCCTATGGTTTGACCATGTTTCAAAATGATGATCTGGATTTCTATTACGAAAGTGGAAATTTTGAAGAGAGAAAGGAAATAATAAAAGTAAAAGGAGAAGATGATGTTGAATTTACTGTTAAAATAGGGCAAAGGGGACCTATCATGAATAACTTATTCAAAGGATTGGATTCTGCTAAGGCTATTTCGATGGACTGGATTTATACAAAGTCTAGTAATGATCTTTTAGGGGTTACTTATCAAATGTCACATGCACAATCCTTGTCTGACTTTAGGGCAGGAGTAGCAAAAATTCACGCCCCCGGTTTGAACGTGATGTACGGCGATAAAAATAATAACATTGCCTGGTTTGCCGCTGCTAAGTTATACAGATTTTCAGAAGAGGTAAATACAAAATTCATCCTGGACAATACCGAAAGTAATCGAACTACCAATTATTTGGAATTTGATCAAAATCCCCAAGCCATTAATCCGCCATGGAATTATGTTTACTCTGCAAATAATCAGCCGGAAGAAATAGAAAAAGGTTATTATCCGGGTTATTATTTGCCTGAAGATAGAGCAAAAAGAATTCTTCAGATTTTGAGTGACAAAAATGATTTTACCAGAAGTGATGTTGAAAAAATGATTTTGGATGATCAATCGTCTGTTAACCCGGGTCTGGTTAAAACCATTGTAGGAAACTTAACGAAGGTTAATTTTTCGAAAAATGAGGAAAAGGCACTTGAAGTTCTCAAGAACTGGGATGGCAGTTATGACCAAAAGAGTATTGCCCCAACTATTTACAGCCTGTTCTTATACAAGTTTATCTCACTTACTTTTAAAGATGAAATGGGAGAGGAGTATTTTGAAATGTTTCTGAATACGCATTTGTTTAAAAGGCAAATTGCCAAACAAATAAAAAATTTAAATTCAGTTTGGTGGGACGATATCACAACCAAAGACTATAATGAAAATCGAGATGAGATCTTTACCAATGCTTTTCATCAGACCATATCGCAATTGGAGGAACAGTTTGGAAGAGATATTGAAAATTGGACATGGGATCGATCTTTAACTGTAACTCATAAACACGCCTTTGACAAAGTAGCTATTTTAAGACCTTTTTTTAATGTTGGTCCTTTTAAGACGAATGGTGGAAATGAAGTGCTCAACAACCAGTTTTTTTATCTAAACAACAATGGAAAGTACAGTGTAAAAGGAGGTCCTTCTACACGGCGAATTATTGATTTTAGCGATATTGAAAATAGTTCAGCTATCCTTCCCACTGGTCAAAGCGGCAATGTTTTCAGCAAGCATTACAAAGACCAGGCTGAAAAATACCACAAAGGAGAATTTGTGAAAATGAAACTGAACGAGGAGGAAATAAAACAGTCTGAAGATGTTTTACTTCTATTTCCAAAAAAAGATTAAGGATCAATCTTTTCCAGATATGATGCTTGGTGGAGAATACTGAAGTTGCAAGAATTAGCTATAAAACACATTTGATTGGCCTTTTCATGGAGTTTTTCAGCTTCTATTTGATCTGAGCCTTTAGACAGAGTTATTTTGGGTTTTAGGATCACTTTGCTAAAGGAACCGCTTCCATCTTTATTCTCTTGCATAAAACCTTCTGCCTCATCAATATATGCTGTCACTACGATCTTATGACTGGCACATAAGTGTAAATACCAAAGCATATGACAACTAGAAATGGCAGCCACTAACATTTCTTCCGGATTATATCGATTGGAATCCCCTAAAAAAGCAGGGTCTGATGAACCTAAAATAATTTGACCTTTATTTTTCGCACTTAAATGAAAGTCTCTTCCATAGGCTTTATATAAAGAAGTACCGCAACCTTTATTTCCAGACCATTCAATTCTTATGTGGTATTGATGCTCTATCATGCGTTTACATTCTCCTTTTTGGTTTGATTTTTTTGGTCAGTTCAAAGAGGTCTTTCCTTCTGTCTCTCAAATTCCTTACTGATCCGTGTTGATGCAACTCTCTCAAAAGATCGATATCTACATCAGCAATTAATATCATTTCTGTATTGGGTGTCGCTTCTGCCTTAATTCCGTTGGTCGGAAATGCAAAATCGCAAGGCGTAAAAACCATCGACTGAGCAAATTGAATATCCATATTGTGAACATTTGGCAAGTTTCCTACACTACCTGCTATTGCCACATAACATTCATTTTCTATAGCTCTCGCTTGAGAACAGTTTCTCACTCGAGAATAACCATTTTGGGTATCAGTTAAAAAAGGAACGAATAAAATATCCATGCCCTCATCTGCTAATAACCTGCTTAATTCAGGAAATTCCGAGTCATAACAAATCAAAATTCCAATTTTGCCACAATCGGTATCAAAGGCTTTGAGGATATTTCCGCCTTCCATTCCCCATACTTTAGATTCATCGGGAGTTACATGTAATTTTTCATATCGTTCAGTTGTACCATCTCTTCTGCATAAATAACCTGCATTATATAGCCTGTTGTTGATGATTTCGGGCATACTGCCGGCAATAATATTGATATTGTACGCAATAGAAAGCTCGGAAAATTTTTGCACTAAAGTTTTGGTATGTTTGGCCAATTCTCTAATAGCTTCCGGTTCGGATAAATGATTGTTTTCCGCCATCAAAGGGGCGTTGAAAAACTCTGGGAATAGCGCAAAATCTGAACGATAACCCGCCACGGCATCAATAAAATATTCGATTTGCTGAATGAGATCTTCCATAGATTGGTAGGGTCTCATTTGCCATTGAATGAGTCCTAACCTCACAATCTTCTTCTTTGTGGCTGCTTTTTTTGATGGTTTTTCATAATAGATATTATCCCATTCCAACAAGACAGCAAATTCATTGGAGGCCTCATCCCCCTCCAGATAAGAATGTAAAATTTTGGAAGGATGGAAATCATTTGAAATTTGAAAATTCAGCACCGGATCGTGAATTTCCTTTCGTCTTACTTTATCAATATATTCCTTTGGAGATAGTTTATCAGAATATTTATGGTAATTTGGGATTCTTCCTCCAAATGCGATTCCTCGTAAATTGAGTTTTTCGCATAATTCTTTTCTGTAGTCGTAAAGCCTCCTGCCCAAGCGCAGTCCACGAAATTGAGGCATGATAAAAACATCAATGCCATACAATACATCGCCATCATAGGTATGTGTTCTAAAAGTAAAATTACCCGTAATATCTTTATAGGTGTGAATGTCTGAAATACCATCGTAATTTACAATAATGGCGAGCGCACAACCGGCAATTGAACCATTAATTTTTATGACAACTTGTCCTTCAGGAAATTTATCGATCAATGATTCTATCTGGCTTTCTCGCCAATAGGCTTCCGGCATAGATTTATAAGCCTGTATCATTGCAGTCTTAAGTTCTTGATAATCTTCCAGTTGCAGATAACTCAATTCAATGTTTTCAATCTCGGAAGGTTTCATAAGGATTGTTTGTTTTAGGACGCAAATTAGGGATTATTTTTCATTCTCCTAAGGAGCATCAAATTCCTGAAAAACCCTCAGCTTTTGTCTTGTTGATCGATCATAGGCCATTTCTTTTTTAATTGAACAAGAAGCAGGTAAATAAAAGTTAGGGCGACTATAAAAATACAAATAATGAGTAGCTCAGTCCTTTTGAGATTTGAAAGAAACCAGATGATGGTGATTGATGAAAGGATTGGGACAATTAGCCCACCTGGTATTTTGAAAGAATTTTTATATTGAATTCCATTACTTCTTAGCTTAATTACGGCTAGTGAAACACCTAAATAAATTATCAGAGTACCAGAAACAGAAATAATGGCAAGTTGTTCAAAATGGCTACCAATTGCGAATATAAACCCTAAACTGGCGTAAGATATTATGGCAGTATAAGGAGTTGCGAATTTTGGATGAATTTTTGACAAATATTTTATGGGAATGATTCCATCTCTCGAAGCACTATACAGTGATCTTGGGATACTAAGTATTTCACTGCTTAAATTTCCAAACATTGAAACAGCTGCACCAATGGATAGCAAAGTAAGTCCTAAAGGGCCAATAATTCTATTTGCCACTTCACCTAAGGTGTTATCCTTGTATAGGGGCAATTCATCTCCTAGGATTCCTTGTGAGATGGTTTGAATTAGGATGTAAAATACCAAAACAAGCGCAACACTTATTAAAACTGCCTTTGGTATATTTTTTTGAGGATCTTTTACTTCACCATTTATCGAAATTGCAGCTTCAACTCCTTGAAAAGCGAAAAAAAGTACCAAAGAGGTTTTTCCCAAAGCAGATATCGAGGGTGCATGTTCAAATATTAAATTATCTATGGTTACTTCCTTAAAACCAATGAGGATTAGAATAAACAAGGGAAGTACTTTTGCGAGTGTGATCAATTTAACAAGGCCAATCCCTTTTCTTGGACCCATTACATTTATAGAAGCAAGACCAAAAAAGATCACAAGCAGAAATAGAATTCTAACGACTTCATTTTGAAGAACTGGAAAAATGGAGGCGGCAATATTGTATACGGCATTGGCCACTGCGGCATCTGCCGAAATACAACCAAGGAGAAAAATAATAATGGTTAGAAATCCGAAATAAGGACCAAATGAGGCTTCAATAAATGCATATACACCCCCTGAGGAGGTGATTTTACTTCCCACTTCAGCAAAACAGAGCATCACGAGCAGGACCAAAAAACCGCAGAACAGATAGGCGGTTATACTCGCCGGGCCCAGACCTTCTGCCACGAGTGCAGGTAAGGCAAAAATCCCGGCTCCGATAATTGTGTTGACTAGGTTGGCGGTCAGGCCCCAAAGGGTGATCTCTCTTTTTAAGACTTTTTCCATAAGAATTTATAAAAAAAGAAGTAAATACCCTTTGGTTTGGTAGGGATAAAACTTTTTTTATCCAATATACGCCATTTAATCTTTTTATGTGAAATGGACAATAATTAATTGTTTTAACACCTATTTACAACCAGCAGCAATTTTTTTTATACTGAGTACGGAATTTCCAAATAATCGATACGTTTTTAAGTTGTAGTGACTAAAATGAAATTTTGTATTTGTACTGCAAGCAGTGCTTTAAATTACTGGCTATTTTTGATTTAAAAGGTTCTATAGTTTTCTTAAAACTGACTTAAGAAGAGGAGATCAGTTTTTTGATTTGGTTTGTGCTGAACAAAGAGTTTAAACACCTGTACAAAAGGTTGAAAACATCTAGAACTTTAATGTCATACATCAAGATCTTTTTTAAAAAACATCAAGTTCTTTTATGTCAAACATCTGGATCTTTTTACTAAAAGATCCAGATGTTTTAATTGCTCGGTCAGTATGGGCTGAATAATACGACTTTACAAGCCATAGATCAGGAGCATTGGGAAAGAAAAAAAGCTTTATAACAGAATATGAAAAATAACCCTTTACCAAAATTTGATTTTTAAATATGACTTGTCCTGAAAATAACCGAATCGAAAACCTGGTTTTCGCAGCCATTTTAACAAAGTGATCCTCAAAAAAGCATCTGGATGCGTCTCCAGTAATAATTCTATTTCACCCTGTATTCAAAGTGCTAAATAGGATCAGAATAAAAGTGAATTATTCCATCACAAACTTAAAACCACCAGTTATCATATCTGCCGTAAGTCCTGAATTTCTGCTGTAGTGTGCATATTTCAGGTCGATACTCTTTAAACCGAATTTCCATATATGCGACTTGGTAAAAACATCTGTATAGCTCACACCGAAACCATATTGGTTCGCACTGAACTTTGACAAGTCGTAATCAGATGTGTAAAATTCATCTGTTGATAAATGTTGCTCATAGGGTGCAAAATAATCGGCCGCCGTTTGACTGTAATATCGGTAACTCGGATACAAAGTGAATTTTTCTGCAATCTTCACGGGAACCTCAATACTTGCGGTATGGGAGCTGATTCCCCAATCGTCCTGGTAATAACGGTAAAAAGTTCTGATTACAAAAATTTCATTGATATAATAATTCAATCTGCCACCTATGGCTGTTTTGATGCGGGTATCGGGTAATCGCTCAATATCGTCCGCCAATTGAAAATCATCAATAAAGGAATCTTCGATATCACTAAAATAAACACGTTGGAAAGGAGTTGAGAGTAAGCCTGTTTGCATAACAAAATCAAGAGCTAAGGATCCTTGTAATTTTTTGGTCAGAATTTGAGAAAAGCCCAGACCAATGGCATAAGAATTTCTACCTTTTCCATTTAATTCAGAAAAAAGCGGTTGGTAATTCGGATTTCCTGTGATGGTATTTCCGGTAAACAAGGGGTCATTCAAACCGGCACCACCTTCTCTAAAAGGCCTCAATTCAGAGGGATAAATGAGTTTCCAGGTATCTATAAAAATATTGGTATTGATGCTCAGCTCTGTGTTTTTTTCATTAAAAAGCTTTGTAAAACTACCCCCAACCCCAACTGAGAAATAATCATACTCAGAAGAAATACTTAATTTTCCTGAAACGATTTGATTTCTGTCATCAGAACTGTGGCTGTAATTTCCGTTGGCATTAATCCAGACATCACCGGAAGATGCTCCGGAGCTGGCCACAAAGGGATCTGCCAAACCATCGTCAAAAGGATTGATATTACTAGAAGAAGCTGAGGTATAGGCTGATATGCCCGCATCAATTGTAAGCACATCATCATCGTTTAAAGGGACAGAAACCACTATGGCACTGGTAAGATCATTGAGCTCTTCAGTACCAATACCACCACTTACAGCAGCATTATTGCCCTCTTGTGAATAATAACTTGCGAGAAAATCGACTTCCACACTTTCCAGAACGCGCTTTTTGTAGGCCGATGTGTTTGTGTCTGATGTTTGTGCAAATCCATTCAAAACGAATAAGAACAAAATGACTAGATTAAAATTTATGGAAGATCTCATATCTTTAAAGTTGTTATGATGGTTAGTTGCAACCGCAACCTCCACCTGTTTTGCCTCCATTTGCTCCAACTGCAGCTTCTCTGTAAGAATGGAATGTACTGATATTTCGATCTGATTTTTTATCTGCCAGTATCATATCAGGATCATTCAGGCTAACTTTTTCATATTCTTTTACAGTGACACACGAAGTAATAGAGACAAGCAGAAACAGTAATAAAATTGTTTTTCGAATCATAATTTCTCAATTGCGATATTATTAGATGTTATTATTTGGCCTTTTTCATCGATAATGATGCATTCAACATTTGGTATCTGATTAATTCTGTTGAGACCTATTTCCTTTCCCATGACAAAAATAGATGTGGCCAGTGCGTCAGCCAGCTCAGCTTTTGGTGCAAAAACGGTGACACTGATGATACCGGTTGCCGGATAACCGGTTCGCGGATCGATGATGTGAGTATACCGGACTCCGTTAAACAGTACAAATTTTTCATAATTTCCAGAGGTTACCACAGCCCCATTATTTATGGGTAAAAGTGCAAAAGCTTTATTCTTATCCAATGGATTGGTAATGGCCACTTTCCAAGGATCTCCGTTGGTTTGTTTACCCCAGGTATTCATATCACCAGAGGCGTTAATAATTCCGGCGATAACTCCTTTTGATAGCAGTAGTTTTTTGGCCTTATCCGCCGCATAACCCTTCCCTATGGCACCGAAACCAATTTTCATTCCACTATTCACTAAAAAGACCGTAGAATTTTCTTTATCGAGAAGAACGTTCTGATATCCAATTTTTGAAACCGAAGATTTTATTTCTTCATCTGAGGGCATTTTGGTCATACTTCCGTCGAATTTCCATATTTTATCCATGGAGGCATAGCTGATGTCGAATGCTCCATCCGTTAATTTGGAAATACCCAAGGACCTTTCTATTAAATCAAATAACTCACGGTCTACTTTTACCGCTTTGATGCCGGCATTATCATTTATTTCAGAGGTTTGAGAATTTGGATCCCAGGATGAAATGAGTTTTTCTATTCGGGTAATTTCAGCTACCGCAAGATCAATGAAGGAATGAGCTTCTATTGAATCTTGTGCAACTACCGTTATATCGAATCTGCTCCCCATCAATTTAAGCGTTCGCTTATAAGTTCCTTGAGCAGAACATATTATACCAAAAAGTATAAAAAAAACCGATAAAATTTGTCTATTCAATTTTAGATGTTGTCATAAATGATTCTAAATGATCGATATATTCTTTTGGAGTTATTTTTTCGTAGCCGGTTGTACCTAGAACTTTGCCATTCTTATCAAGTAAAACAACCAGTGGAAAATAGCCATTAGGATTGTATTTTTCAGCTAAAGTATTGTTCTTTTTTTGCTGATCTTCACTTAGTAAATTACTTTTCTTTTTGGGGAAATCTGCTTTAAGCATGACAAAATGACTTTCCGCATAATTGATGAAATCCTCTGATTTCCATATTTCACGGTCTAATTTCATACAAGGAGCACACCAATCTGAGCCTTGAAAAACCAAGATGATGGGTTTGTTACCTTCCGAAGCCTGCGTCATTGCAACATTTAAATCGTATTGCCAATTCTGTGCTACTGTAGCAAAAGAAATAAAAAGGACTGTAATGAAAAGGTGGAACTTAGCCATTCTTAAAAAGTAGATTAATAGATATTAAAAGTAATCCAATATTTCAATTGACAATACACTCAAATTGACTGTTTCATCACAGTCAATACTTTTTATTGTTATAGTATTTCTGCAGGACGTAAAATGCTTTTTTCTTTTCTCCATTTTCAGAGATCAAGCCTTTGCGGTTATAACCATCCTGTATTTTTGGCAAAGGCCTTCTGGGCGATCTAAAGTCGACTAAAATCCATGGGCTTGTCCCTCTGAATTGATCTACTTTATCTAACATTTGAAGTGTTTCTTCATACAAATAGGCCTGGTATTCTTCCGTCCAACGCTCATTTTTATCACCGTGCAGCCCGAATTTTGCACCGGCTCCGAATTCAGAAATCAATACCGGTTTGTTTTGCTCGATCTTCCATGTAATCGTTTTGCATTTTTCGGGTAATCCGTCATACCAACCAACATATTGATTGAAACTTAGGATATCAACTACTTCAGCAAAAGGATCATCTATGGTTCTGATGTCTGGATTGCCGAGATAGGGGCTTTGTTCCAAAGCAGCACTGATCAATCTGGTTGGGTCTAATTTTCTTGCCTGAGTTGCCAGCTGGGTCAAAAAGGTCAGTCTTTCTGTGCTTTGAGGAGTTTCGTTAGCCATAGACCAAATGATTACGGAAGCTCTGTTTTTGTCCCGGTTGATCAGCTCTGTTAATTGATTCTTTGCATTTTTTAGTGTTTCGGGGTTGGTCCAGTCTATGGTCCAATACACCGGATTTTCTTCCCAAACTAAAATTCCCAATTCATCAGCTACTCTCACCATATGTTCGTTATGCGGATAATGTGCCAGTCTTATATAATTACATCCCAATTCTTTAGCCCAGTCAAGTAGTTGCCTCGCATCTTTTTCAGAATTGCCTCTGCCTTTTGTAAAAGGACTTTCTTCATGAATGGAAATCCCTTTTAAAAAAATAGGCTGACCATTTATTAGAATATCTTTTCCTTCTGTTTTTATTGTTCTAAAACCTATTTTATCATGGATTTGGTCTTTATTAAATGAGATGGTTACGTCGTATAAAAAGGGATCAAGATTTGACCAATACTGCATTTTTTTAACGGGAATTTCGATGGTCGCCAAGCCATTTTCATCGGTGGTCAATTCTTTATTTATTTTGAGATCAGGTATGGTAACTAAGACCTTTCTCTCTTTGATATCTGTACCTGAAAGTTGAATAAATCCTTTTATGAGTTGATTATTCTGTGGATCCAACTGAATCAAATAATCGTCGATAAAAGTATTCGGGACTTCAACAATTTTGATATCTCTTGTCATACCGCCATAATTCCACCAGTCTGTATTTAAAGTAGGAACTCCCTCTTTAAGTCTTTTATTGTCAACTTTGATCACAACAAAATTTTCTTTTTCCTTTACAAAGTCTGTGATTTCGAAGTTAAAAGGGGTAAATCCACCTATATGTCTACCCAGTTTTTTACCGTTTAAGTATACATCAGATTGGTAATTAACCGCACCGAAATAAATAAAAACACGATGGTCAGCATGCTGCTTGATATAGTTAAATGATTTTTTGAACCAAACAGAACCTTCGTAATAAAACAGATTTTCTTTTTGTGTATTCCAATCTCCGGGAATTAGTATGGTTTCGGAACGATCAAAATCATATTCAATGAGCTCCGTCTTATCAACAGGCTTAGAATTTGTGAAATAGGCGTTTCTGGAAGGGTCGGCTTGCAGATCGAAAGCTTCTAGCCTGTAATTGTAGTAACCGTTTTCATAAGGATCGACAATATAATTCCATTCTCCGTTTAGAGAAGTTGTATTCCGATTAAAAACGTTTTGGAGTAAATTTTTTTGAGCGGAACTAAAGAGGCTGAAAAAACTTAAAATGCTAAAAAATAATGTCTTATACATATGTTGAAGGTATTCTTGAAATAAAATTATTTTAAAAAACAGATTCTATTTTAATTGCTATTGAACCAGGTTAAATGATGCCAAATGGTTTCTAAAGGCCCTCTTTTATGCTTATTTAACCACCATTTGCAAAATCTTCCGAGAAGAAATACAAGAATTAGGGCAATGAGAACAGCGTACAAAGTTCCGGTATATCTGTATAATCCCAAACCGAATCCATAATAAAGCGATGAACCAATGATCGACTGAATGATATAATTTGACAAACTCATTTTACCAAAAGATGAAAAATAGTTGAGGATTTTATGAAACTGTTTACTGTGGAATAAAAGCACAAATGAAGCAAGCAAAACAAGCATAAATGCAGTATTTGACCAAGAGCTTAAAATGACATCTAATGGCCGTTTGATGGCTTCGGAGGAAAGTTTAGAAGCAAAATATTTATTTCCGATATAGATGACTACAAAACCTATAAATGATATTTTCAATACCCTTTGCCAAAATTTGGCTCCTTTTATTTCCCATACAAAGATTTTTTGTCGACCACTCCACAGTCCCAAAACAAAAAGAGAGAGAATTAAAAAGTATCGTCCGTTTTCCCAATTCCATAGAAGAACCGCTTTTTTACCATTGCTCAGATTACCCTTCACGGTTTCCCAAAAGGAACTGTTGGGTATATATTCAATCATTTTTCCAAAATAGGACCAGGAAGTGGGATCTGCCAAGTCTCCATCAGGTTGGTTCAGTGCACTAATCACAAAAATCCATTGCAAGGGTTGAAGGAATAAAATAAGCGCGGTAATTAACATCGCCTTGTCATTTAACCGGTTGATTGGAATTAAGAACAATCCCAAAACAGCATAAATCGTTAAAATATCGCCTTGATAAAAGGCAGAGTTGATGATCCCAAAAGCAAATAACAGAATCATGCGCCACGCAAAACGAAGTCCGAAATCTTTACCTTTTTTATTTTGATTGTGATTTTGAATATAAAAAGTTAGACCAAATAGCAGGGCAAACATAGCATAAGCTTTCCCAGCGAACATAAAAAACAGAAAATCCCAAAGCCATTTATCAAAGTTGATCAACCAAGCCGGGTGATTTTCAGGTGTGAAATAATAGTCAAAATGTTCAATGTTATGCAACAACATGATGGCTACTATGGCAAATCCTCGCAGCGCATCTATAACGAATAGCCTATTCTTTATTTGGTGACTTGAATTCAACTTTATTTTTCTCTGATATAGGTTTCTATAATTTTTTGATCTATTCCCAAGTCTTCAAGTCTTTCTATTCCTGTTTGAATTAATGAGTCACCTTCGAACGTAATCTCAAATGTAAAATCATGTCCTTCCCATTCTCTCAAATTAAAAAAGCCAAGATGTTCAGTATAGGTAGAGCCATTCAAATCATAGGTTCCTCCTCCTGCTGAATATAGGGCTAAAGAATCTTTGCCATTGTTAAGATCATGACGCAAGAAAGCAAAATGAGTTTGATTGATCATCTTGATCATTTCCTGATTTTGCGTATAATCGGTAAAAACAGTATCGGTTCCTTTAATGGTCAGTCCTGAAATAAGTCGCCAGGTACCAACCAAATTTTGTTCAGTATGAATAGGCTCAGGATCTATTTTATTTTTACATGAAATTATTGCGAAAAATAAAAAGAGGAGTACATAAGATCTAGGCATGGCGGTATTATTGATTGATTTCAAAAAATTTTTCAAATTCTGTATAGAACTGATCAGGTTCTTCTAAATAAGGATTATGCCCACTTTCTTCAAACATCACAAATCGGGCTTTTGGCATATATTTTTTATACTGAACAGCATATTCCGGAGTAGAGACCCCATCGTATCTTCCGGCGCAGATCAACACAGGAAAGTTCAGGGATTTGAGCTTTCTCCTCACATCCCAATCGATCATATCCCCACCCACAAAAAAATCGGCATCGCGACCAACGATACCGTAATACACATCATTGTTCCAGTTTCTGTATTTTTCTTTTGGCTGATTTCCTTTGATTTTAGTGTCGTGGTAGTAAACATATTTGGTTGGTAAACTCCCGTATAATTCGCTAAAAATCGGGTCACTTGATACGTAACCTAAATTTCTCAAAGAATCTATTTTTTGCCAGTATTCTGGAAAGTGTGTTTTGGCGTAGTGATTGTAACTATCGCAGTTAGCCTGCCACATTTCTCCGCTGTGAAAACCGTTTATCAAAACTAATTTATCTACGTTTCCCGGATAGGTCACAGCATAATCTTGAGCCGGAACTGTTCCATAGGAATGCCCAACCAAAGCTATTTTATCCAGTTTTAATAATTTTCGTACTTCTTCAATCATATGCGTATCATTGGCAATGGAATATTCATTGGCATCTTTTGCGTCATCTGATTTTCCCCTGCCCAGCATATCGATAAAAATAACTTTATTCGTTTTGTAATACTGTCCAAAACTTCCCTGCATATAGTCGTGAGAATTTCCTGGTCCGCCGGCTAAAAAAACAATGGGAGGCCCATCTCCGAGCACTTCTACATTTATTTTATACCCATTTATGGTATAAAATTTTGGAGTGAATTTGTCAAAAATATCTGGGTCAGTTTGACTGAAACTTGTTTGAATTACAAAAAGACACAGCCATGAAAATATCCATTTCATACGTTATCTATTGATTATTTTTGAATGACTTATTCGGATACTTCGGTGGATCTGGAACCGAACGAGGATCTTTCTCAATCAGTTTTTTTAAATGTTCAATTGCTGCATCGAGCTGAGCATCTTCACCTTTAAAAGTGGCATGGGGTAAATTGTCTACTTCAATATCTGGTTCAAAACCATGCCCTTCAATAAGCCAATTTCCTTTTTCATCATACACACCCATCATCGGAGCTCTCGCAATTCCTCCATCGCTCAATGTATTTGCGCCGCTCAACCAGATTTCACCGCCCCAGGTCCTTTTTCCAATGGCAGTACCTAAGTTGAGCTTTTTAAACCCATCAGCAAAGGCTTCTCCGTCTGAGGCTGTATTTTCATCCACCAATATGACAATATGACCCCTAAAAGCATATTGCATATTCCAATAAGGTTTTCCCGATCTGCTCTTCCAATACATCCAAGCTTTTCTCAATAATTTTTCGAGGATAAAACTTTCTATATTTCCACCTCTATTATGACGTACGTCGATAATTAAGCCTGGCCTATCAAATACTGGGTAAAACTCTCTGTACCATTGATTCAGGTCGCTTGAACCCATGGCGCGAAGATGAACATATCCCACCCTGTTATCCGTTTCTTTTTCAACTTTTAATCTCCGGGTAAATTCCCAATCACGGTATCTTAAACTATAAATATCTTTGATTGGCTCCACAATAATATCTTTACTAGTAGCACCTTGTTTAATAGTTAATCGAACTTGTTTTCCTTCCTGATTTCGCAGTAACTCACCAATATCAGAAGATGAAATCGTTGGACTTCCATTTATTTTTGAAATTACATCACCAATCTCAATGCTGTGATATGGGTTGTCAAGAGGAGATTTTTCATCTGGATAATCGGGGTCACCCTTAAAAATATATTCAATCTGGTAACCATCTAATTTTTCCGATCGAGAAAAGATAGCTCCTAAGCTCGGAACAGAAATGTCATTTTTATCTTCTCGAATATCACCACCGCGGACACTCGTGTGCAGTGCAGATAATTCGCCAACAAATCTACCGATAAGATCAGATAATTCTTCCCGAGTGGTAACTCTGTCAACCAATGGATAATATTTGTCATGCATGGCATCCCAATTTACGCCGTGCATATTTTGGTCATAAAAATAATCTCGTTCCATTCTCCAAGCATCCGTAAAAATTTGTTGCCAATCTTCTTTCGGGTTTATAGGGAATTTCCAGTTAGTTAGGTTAATGGCATCATCAGTTAAATCACTGATTTCGCTTGTGCCAGCTTCAACCAAGTAGTTTTTGGTTTTTTTTCTGATCAATATTTTTTTGCCGTTACCCGATAATTCAAAACTGGAAATATCGCTAACCATGGTTTTTAGTTTTATATCATCCTTATCAATTTTAACGACTTTCAAATGAGATTTGGCATTCACGCCTGTATCCTTTGTGAGCAAATAAATAGCTTCTGAACTGATTTGTAAAGCCGAATAATTACCTGGTTCAATTGGTACTTCTGAAATTCGTTCTGAAATTCCAATTCTGTCGATAATTACTTTTGGAACAGATTTTTCATTATCGTCTTTGTCCTTTTTTTCTTCTTTTTGTAGCTCATCATTGGGCATGAAAGGAGATCTCGTATTTTTTTGGAGCGGGATATGATATAACTTTTCGCTGGCATCAAAATAGGGTTCCGGTTGTCTTGGACCCCATGGGCTACCGACCAAAGTATTAAAATTTCTATCAGATAAAAAGTAGATAAACTTGCCATCCGGGCTCCATTGTGGTGAAAGGCTATTAGCACGGTCAGTGGTGATTGGGAATTTTTCGCCAGAATCATTGTGATATAAGAAAATTTGTGCCATGGTATTGTCGGCTACTTCCACAAAAGCAATCCATTTACTGTCCGGAGACCATGAAAAAGAATAAATTCCTTCTTCGTTATTTGATATTTTTTTGCTCACCCCGTTTGAAAGATTGAGTAAGTACATTTGATTTGCTAAATCGTCATAAGCCAACCATTTGCCATCGGGAGAAGGAACTCCTTTGTATCTCAAAATTTTACCATCTTTGGTAATTTGTTTCTCTGACCCAATACCATCGCCAGGAAGACTCACAAATTCAAATTCTCCACTTTCATCTGAAAGTGCCAGAACATCTTTGTCTTTTGGATGAAAGACGGCATCACGGTAACGAACATTGCTTTTACTCGTAAAATTTACAATCCTACCGGATTTTACAGGAGCTACAAACACTTTTCCTCTGGCAGTAATCACAATCTTATCTCCGTTAAAATCTGGGTGGATAGAAGTGATATAATCAGAAGGGTCATCTTCCCATTTTTCTCGAAGTTGGTCAAGGTCAGAATTCAACCTGATCTCAACTTTTTTTGCTTCATTATTTTGTATAGAATAATGGTAAATATCTGCACCTTTTTGATACACAATATTTCCTTGCGATACATTGGCATATCGCACATCAAAATCTTCATGTTTGGTGTGCTGTTTTAAATCATTTCCTGCTTCATCCATAGACCAAATATTCATCATTCCATCTCTGTCAGAGATAAAATAAATTCTTTGGTTATACCACATAGGTTTGAAACTTTCCCCTTTGTAATTATTGGTTAATTTTATGGCTTCAGGTGTTCCTTCTGTAAATTTCCAAATTTGTCTGGCTGTTCCTCCCTGATAGCGCTTAGTGACATTGTAATGATAAGAAGGGCGAACAAAAAAAACAGTCCTCCCTGTGGCATCAAAAGAAGCTTCACTAGCCTGACTTAATGGAATCCTTGTTTTTGATCTATCTTTTAAATTTATGGTGACTAACTGCCTGTCTGGAAGAGTGGAATAGGCTCTTGTGTCGTATACAATTTTACCATCCGGAGTCCAACAATTGGTCATAGAAAAATCACTTTCATAGGTCCACCGAATTGGAATACCTCCTGTAATGGGCATAGAATATACTTCAGTAGGTCCTTCATAATTCGCTGAAAAGGCAATTGTATTTCCGTCGGGTGAGAAAATGGGAAACGCTTCTTCTTCAGAATGAGTGGTAAGTCGTTGTGCTATTCCACCCCTTAAATTTACGGTCCATAGGTCTCCTTCTGCGGTAAAAATAATCTTGTCGCCATGAACATCAGGATATCTGTAATATCCTTCAAATCCTTGGGAAAAAGAAAGTTGAATGAAGAATAAGGTTAATACAAAACAAGCGAAGGGTGGTTTAGAGAGCGTAAATTGATTCATGCTTTTATGAATTGAGAAGATTAAAAACCATAGGATAATTGTAGAATTTTTGGTGGAAAATTCGACGAGAAATTCAAAATAAACAAATGGTAGAACTCGGTCTCATCGAGATCCTCATATTTCTTTTCTCCGATGAGCGCATTTACGAGTTGCGGTGTAGTATTACTATGCCCTGAAACCAAAATGGTTTCCCCCACATGGTTTTTAAGCAAGTCTGAAGCAAATTCAGTCAGGTTTTTAGGATCGTAAAGTTTTATATCTAAACCTCTGGAGATGGCAATTGGATGAGCGGTTTGTTTAGTGCGGTTTAAATCGGTTGAATAAATGGCATCCAAATGAACATTCTGCAATGTTTCCTTAAGTTTCAGTGCCCTTTTTTTGCCAGCTTCATTGAGCATTCTTTCCGAACCTCCTTCAAAAGTTTCGGCATGGCGTACCAGAATAATTGTCGTTTGCTGGGCATTTAGCAGAGCACCAAAACAAAAAAACAGAAGGCATAACAGTAGTTTTGTACTTGTACTCATCTATTTTATACTTAATGCCGAATAGTCATTCACTAAATTCAAAAAAGCTTTGATACCTGTTTTCAGGCCTGCATCATCCACATAAAAGTCCGGAGTATGATGTGGGGCTGTATCTTCAATTTTTACCCCTTTTGGTGCGCCGCCAATATTAAAGAAGAGCCCGGGAACTTCTTTTGCAAAAAAAGAAAAGTCCTCTGCTCCGGTCTTAGCAGGAATTAATATTACATTTGATTTTCCGGCAGCATTTTCAAGAGATGGCAACATCTGAGCCGTCAATTCTGGATCGTTATAAGTGACGGGGTATGTCATGGAATAAGGAAGTTCAATGACTACATCGGCGCCCATCGCTTCGGCCGTATTGGTAGTAATTTCGCGAATTCTTCGATAAACTAATTCAGTATCTTTATCACTAAGCGTTCGAACGGTACCTAACATTTCAACTTCCTCAGGGATAATATTTGACCTGTTTCCTCCATGAATAGAACCAATAGTGACCACTGCTGCGTTTTCTGTGACATTTACATTCCTGCTCAGGATTGTTTGTAAACTATTGATAATTTGCGCTGAGGTTACAATGGGATCGACGGAGGTGTAAGGTGCGGCACCATGAGAAGATTTACCTTTTACCGTAATTTTCAAATCGCTTACCGCTGCCATAGCACCCTTTGGTCTATAGGTAATTTTTCCAACTTCCAACTGGGCACTGATGTGTAAACCAAACACGACATCTACATCAGGATTTTTTAGAGCACCTTCTTTCACCATTAACTCAGCTCCGCCTTCTTCGCCCGCCGGAGGCCCTTCTTCTGCAGGTTGAAAGAGAAATTTCACGGTACCTGCCAGGTCTTTTTTGTTTTTGGCGAGAATTTCAGCAACCCCCATTAAAATGGCTACATGCGTATCATGACCACAAGCGTGCATTACCCCGGTTTCGACACCGTTATAAGTCGATTTTGCCTTTGATGCGTATGGAATGTTTACTCTTTCTGTCACAGGAAGGCCATCCATGTCAGCGCGCAGGGCAATTACAGGACCTGGTTTCCCACCTTTCAAAACACCGACGACACCCGTTTTTGCCACTTCAGTTTTAACATCTATGCCTAAAGAGGTGAGATGTTTCGCGATAATTTCTGAAGTCCTGAATTCCCTATTTCCCAATTCCGGATTTTGATGAAGGTCATGCCTCCATTCAATGACCTTAGATTCAATCTTGAGAATTTCTTGATCCATTTTAGCTGAATTCAGAGACTGGCCTTGAATCAAATTAAGAAGACTTAAAAAAGTGATGGTAAGTAGGATTTGTTTCATGAAATTGAGTTTTTTTAATTGTAAATATTTCAAGAAGTTAATATAGGATTATTTTTTTAGAAGATATATAATATTAAATACCACAATCTTTGCATCTTAAAAATAAGAAATAGGGCTGTTAAAATAAAATAGATCCGCAATAAGGCTGGAATTTAACTATTTTTATGGTCAATTAAAGTGAAGAACTGAATCTTTTAGGGTATGACCGATTTTAATAGAAAAGTGCATTGGGAAAATATCTACATAACAAAACCGTTAGAAGAAGCGAGCTGGTATCAGCCCAAACCAGCAACTTCCCTACAAATTTTACAGGAATTAGATATTTCAACGGATGCGAGAATCATCGATGTTGGTGGAGGGGATAGTCTTTTAGTAGATCATTTGTTAGATTTGGGATTTAATAACCTGACGATCCTAGATATTTCGGCAAAATCGATTGAAAGAGCTAAGACCAGATTAGGAGCAAGAGCACAAAAAATAAATTGGATCGTTTCAGATATTTTGGATTTTGAACCAGGTCAAAAGTTCGATTTCTGGCACGATAGAGCCGCTTTTCATTTCCTTACAGATAAGAATGAAATTGACCAATACATCAAAATTGCGTCAAGATCGATGAGCAAGATTGGAAAAACCCTCATTGCTACATTTTCTGAAGAAGGTCCCAGAAAGTGTTCGGGTATTGAGATAAAACAATATACAATAGCTGGTATGGAGGAAACTTTTAGTCCCTATTTTAAAAAGATCTTATGTGTTACTCACGATCATAAAACACCGTCGCAACATGTTCAAAATTTTATTTTTTGTGCTTTCGAGAAGATAAAATGATTTTATTTCATGATAAACTATCAAAATTTTATTTCCGAGTCACTTCAAAAAGCAACTAAAGTTGCCAAAGCTAATTTTGGAAAAGTATCTTCTATCACCAAACCCGAAGATAATAACCAGGTACTTACAAAAACAGATTTAGAAATCGGACAAGTCCTGATAGCGGCAATTGAAAAGAAGTTCCCTGGCCATAATATAATTGATGAAGAAGCCGGTGTCATTCATAAGAACTCTGACTTTACTTGGGTTATTGACCCGATTGATGGAACCAGTAATTTTGCCAACGCATCTCCTCTTTATGGTTGTATGTTTGGATTATTGCATGAAAATAAGCCTGTTGCCGGAGGCATAGCTTTACCATATTTTTCTGAAATTTTTACGGCATCGTCCGGATCAGGTGCATTTTGTAATGGGAAAAGGATTCACGTAAGCAATGAGAAAAGGTTGTCTGATTGCCTTGTGGCCTATGGTATAGACGGGCATTCAGATGAGCCTGAATTTACACGCGAAGAAGGTAAAATATTGGCTGAGATTGTACTCCATATTAGAAATTTAAGAACCAGTAATAGTGTTTTTGACATAGCCTTAGTGGCAAAAGGCAGTTACGGAGCATTTTTAAATAGAACAAGTAAAGTCTGGGACAATGTAGCACAGCAGATTATTATAGAAGAAGCAGGAGGGAAGTATACTAATTTTTTTGGTGATCCAATTGATTATTCCAACCTTATGATTGAACCAAATAAAAATTTTAGTTTTTTGGCAGCATCACCTGAAATTCATGCACAGTTGTTGCAAATTATTAATTCCTTCAGCCATTGAAATTCGAGAAATGAGCAGAAAAACCATAGCTATATTAGTTCTTGTTGCCAGTGTTGTTCTAATCATTTTGAATATTATTTTTACGAGAGATGAAATGGGTGTGGGCTTTTGGTTGAGAATTGGTTCAAGTGCCTTATTGATTGCTGCCATGATTCTCACTCTAAAAGCTCAAAATCAAGGTTAAAATTGGTTTGGCAAGACTTAGTTCATCAATTGGGCACATTCACAGTAATGCGCTTAATATTTAGTTTGAAGATCCTTCCGGCTTGTTTAGGTTCCTATCATTTAGTCAAAAAGGTATTTGAAATGGCATTGATTGTTTTGCCAGGAGTTTTAACAGGGATGATAATCAACATAATCCAAATGAGCATATCAGAATTGGAAAGATGTAAAGTATATCTAACACTTTTAAAATCAACTTCATTTATTGTGGTTATTTAAATTTTAACTTGGAAATCGCTATACATTTTGATTAATTTGCAGCATTAAACAAAAATGTATATGAAGAGGAGCAATTTTTTAGCCTTAATAATGGTCATATTATTTATTTCCTGTGAAAGTGATCCAATAAATGAGGAGATTCCTGAACCGGTCGTCCTAAGCCCAAATATTGATATTTATGAACCTGATCTTTTAGATAACAGTTATGTTTTGGCCATGGAAAATGGAGGAACAGATGCTTATTTATTAGACAGGGCAGGGTATAAAATAAAGACATGGAAATTTGACAAAAAATTAGGTAACGATCTGGAGATCATGCCCGATGGCAAATTACTCGGTATCTTTAAATCGGATAATCCGGTATTTAGTTTTGGTGGCTTTGGTGGCATCGTAAAAATTTTCAATACAGATGGATCAGAACATTGGAGCTTTGAATATGCCGGTGAAAATTATATAGCCCATCACGATGTGGAGATGCTGCCAAATGGTAATTTACTCATCATGGTTTGGGAACGAATTAAAGCACAAAATGCTAACGAAGCGGGAATTGATGTTGCAAATGACATTTACCCTGAGGCGCTTATTGAAGTTGATCCAAAATCGGATAGAATTGTGTGGGAATGGCATAGTTTTGACCATGTGGTGCAAGATCAATTTCCGGATCGAATAAATTTTGGAGAGGTGAGTCAGAATCCACAATTGATTGATTTTAATTATAATCCGATGGAAAATGGTGACATTATGCACGCCAATGGTATTGATTTTGACCCGGTAAAAAATTTAATATATATAAGCGTAAATTTTTATCATGAGGTATGGGTGTTAGATCATAGTACCACAACTGAGGAAGCCAAAACAAGTAAAGGAGGTAATTACAACAAGGGTGGCGACCTAGTTTATCGTTTTGGCAACCCAACAGCCTACAAAAGCAACTATGGAGCTCGATTATTTAACAATAATCATTTTCCTAATTTCCTTGAAAAGAATGAAATCGGTGCGGGTAATCTCCTGATCTTTGTCAATAAAGGATTGGATGATGAATTGTCTACGGTTTATGAATTGGATTTACCAGAAAACTATGACATGAAACCGGATACTGATATAGAACCAGGAATAGTTTGGCAATTTGGTGATCCCGATTTGTCTTTTGGGAGAATTTCTGGTGCCGTGAGGTTAAAAAATGGAAATACTTTAATCTGTGAAGGTGATTTTGGATATTGGGAGGTCACCCCAAATGGAGAGGTTGCTTGGAAGTATAATGGATTGGGTGATACTTCTTTCTGGAGAGGGTATGCATATGCTAAAGATTCTGAAGAGATAAAGGCTTTAGGTTTGGATTAACCCGAAATAGGATGATAAAATTAGAGCGTTGTAAGAACTCAGATCGCAACTTTATTGATCTTATAGTTCATTTAGACAAAGAATTAGCTATTAGAGACGGAGAAGATCATACTTTTTATGATCAATTTAATAAATTGGACAACATTAAACATTGTGTTGTTGCCTATGAAAATAATGTGCCGGTTGCCTGCGGAGCGGTAAAATATTATGATGAAGAAACTTTTGAAGTAAAAAGAATGTTCACACTCCCGAAATATCGAGGAAAAGGTATTGCAGGAAAAGTACTTAGCGAGTTAGAAAAATGGGCTAAAGAACTGTTAGTAAAAAGATGTGTGTTGGAAACTGGCATAAATCAACCTGAGGCAATTGCACTTTACCAAAGGCTCGGCTACTCCCGCATCGCAAATTACGGACAATACGAGGGCATTACTTCCAGCCTTTGTTTCCAGAAAATCATATAAAAATGTACCATATCGGGTTTTGGGTATTTTTTACTTGGATTAATCAAAAATGTAAAGTATATTTGTCATTAAGTATAAAAAACTTTACATTATGAAGATTGATAAAATTTTAGAATGCGAAAGAGAACAATTACAAAGAATCAATTTTTTACCTTATTACTTTAAAAAAATTGGCTTTGGCTTGTTGATCATTTCACTCCTTTCATTGGGTACATTAGCCTTTTTAGATGATTCATCAGATCTGATCAAGCATATCTCAAAAAGTGTTTTACTGATCGGTTTATTATTGATTTCTATTTCAATGGAAAAAAATGAAGATGAATACACCATGCAATTACGCGCTAGATCCTATGTGATGGCCTTTATTTTTGGTGTTGTTTATGCCATTTTACAGCCTTATATCAACTATATGGTAGCACTGATCCTTAAAAAGGAAAATACTGATTTTGAGGAACTATCCTCTTTTGTCATTATCTGGTTTATGCTGTTTATACAGCTCGGTTTTTACTATACCTTAAGACGAACCAGATGATCAATAACATAAAAGTCGAGAGAGCTATTTTAGATTTAACGCAAGAAGATTTAGCGGAAAAAATTGGTGTATCGCGTCAGACCATTAATTCTATTGAAAAGAACAGATATGTCCCTTCAACGATATTGGCATTGAAACTTGCCCAAGTTTTTAATAAAAATGTCAATGAAATATTTGAGCTTGAGGGTAACGAATAATTAGTTTTATGCTTGATAAATATCATATTAAATCATTCCTCAATCATTTATCTTTGAGCCATAAAAACAAATCTAATGAAAAGTATATTTAAAATTTTATTCGTATTGGCGATACTGACTAGTTGTAAAAAAGAATCAACAGAATATGCCCCAGTTAAAACCAATCAACCTGTGACTCATCATGTAAAAGTGAAAGAGGTAAAACAAACAGGTGATTACACTTATTTATATGTAGAAGAAAGTGGCAAAGATTATTGGATGGCTATTGACAGTAAAGATTTAAAACCCGGTGATGATTTTAGTTATTCAAATGCCATTTTAATGACAAATTTTGAAAGTAAAGAGTTGGACAGAGTTTTTGATGAGATCTACTTTGCCGATACCGGAGCTGGGAACCAGGTTCAAGCTTCTGGCGATGAAACTAAAAAAAGTCGATTATCAAAAGAAGAGCAGGAGAAAATATCTGTTGAAAAGGCAAAAGATGGAATTACGATTGGCGAATTGTATGAGAACAAGGAATCTTATAAGGGTAAAACCGTCATCGTAAAAGGGAAAATTGTTAAGATAAACCAGGAAATCATGGATCGAAATTGGGTACATCTCAAAGATGGCTCATCTTTTGACGGTAAGTCGGACCTTACTTTTACCACCCAAGAAAATCTAACAGTGGGTGATGTGGTTACGATGAAAGGAAAAGTTACTCTGGATAAGGATTTTGGAGCGGGATATATCTATCCATTAATTGTTGAGCAGGCATCTTCAGTAAAAGAGTAAGTTTTTATTCCAAAGGATTTAAAAAAAAACAACTGTTCGCAGTTGTTTTTTTTTGATCAAAACCGACTTAATTTTTTTTGTCATCTTCTATTTCTCTTGCCTTGTGAAGTGCAGAAGCTACAAGTCCGGCCGGGATTGTAACGATCCCGACACCAATAAGTAAAATAAAAAAAGTAAATATTTTTCCCCCTATGGTAATCGGATAGGCATCTCCATAACCAACTGTAGTGAGGGTAACAACAGACCACCAGGCACTGTGAAAAATTGAGGTAAACACTTCGGGCTGGGCTTCATGTTCAAAAAAGTAAATTCCGGCTGAGGAGATATACATAAAAATGGAGGATACGATAAAAAATAGAACGATTTCCTCTTTTACCAAACTCGCCGCCAGGTGAATTCTATTTAAGGCTTTATTGTATCTGATCAATTTAAAGGCCCTGAATACCCTGAAAATTCGAAAAGCCCGAACAGACCTAAGGTCTAGTGAACCTTGGAAATAGAATGGAAGTATTGCCAATAGATCAATAATACCATAAAAACTGAAAATATATTTCCAAGGTTTTTTGGCAGCAAAAATTCTTAAAATATATTCGATCGTAAAGATTATGAGACAGACCATTTCAATAAAATGCAGCCATTTGATGGTCAATGGGCTCAAGTTTGGAAGAGTTTCTATGGCATAGGCAAGCAAAGAGATCAAGATCATCGCTTGTATAAAAAGATCAAATCTTTTGCCTTTTTTTGTTGACTGGTTGTCTAGAATTGATCTTAATTTTTTTCTCATTAAAAATTTACTGTTCTGTTCATTAATTGAACGGAAATATATTCCATATTTAGAGAAAAATCAAATCTTTAAGAAAAGTCTATAAAAATAGATCAGAAGAAAGATACCGGTCGCCCCGATCACAAATAATGGCAACGATAACTCCCTTGTCAATAGTTTGGGATAATTTCACTGCCGTAGCAACAGAACCTCCACTGCTCATCCCTGCAAAAATACCTTCCTCTTTTGCGAGTCTTTTCGTCATTGTTCTGGCTTCTTCCTCTGTTACATCAATAATTCGATCTACTTTTTTTCTGTCGAATATTTTTGGTAAATAGGCTTCAGGCCATTTTCTTATCCCCGGAATTTTGGCATTATCTGAGGGTTGGGCACCAACAATTTGAATCTCAGGGTTCTTTTCTTTGAGGAAAGTTGAAGTTCCCATAATGGTTCCCGTAGTTCCCATGGCTGAGACAAAATGTGTTACCAACCCCTCTGTATCTCTCCAGATCTCTGGTCCGGTAGTTTTATAATGCGCTCTCCAATTATCTGAATTACCAAATTGATCAAGCATAAAATAACCTTCCTCGGCTACTTTCTTTTCAGCAAGATCGCGAGAACCTTCGATGCCATCTTTTGCCGGAGTAAGAATTACTTTAGCACCATAGGCTTCCATGGTTTTGACTCTTTCTACAGTAGAATTTTCAGGCATCACCAATGAAATTTGGAGGCCGAAAAGTTGCGCACACATGGCCAAGGCTATTCCCGTATTTCCACTGGTAGCCTCAATCAGTTTCGAGTTTTTGTCAATATCTTTTCTATCCAGGGCAGACTTGATCATATTAAAAGCTGCTCTATCTTTTACACTGCCACCAGGGTTATTTCCTTCAAGCTTCAAAAGTAATGTAAGGTGTTTATTGGCGATCAGGTGATTTGCCTTTACAAGTGGAGTATTCCCGATTAAATCAACAATGCTTTGTGCGTACATTTTTTAAATTTTCTTGGTTTTCAGTTTTACTTCCGATTCGTGATAAACGATAGAATTTTCGGGAACAGAATGTGTTAACCAAACGTTACCACCGATTACCGTATTCTCACCGACAATGGTTTCACCACCCAAAATAGTGGCATTGGCATAAATAGTCACATTATTTTCAACGGTTGGATGTCGTTTGACATCTTTCATGTCCTTGCTCACTTGTAATGCACCCAAGGTAACACCCTGGTATATTTTAACCTGATTTTTGATCAAACAGGTTTCTCCTATCACAACTCCGGTTCCGTGATCTATGAAAAACGGACTACCAATAGTCGCTCCGGGGTGTATGTCTATTCCCGTTTTTCCGTGGGCATATTCACTCATCAACCTCGGAACAACAGGCATTTTTAATTTGAAAAATAAGTTGCTGAGACGGTAAACAGCAATGGCAAAAAATCCCGGATAACCCATAAATACTTCTTCAACGTTGTTTGCGGCTGGGTCATTCTTACATATGCAATGTGCATCTTGATTCAAAAGTTTAAGAATCTCAGGTAGACCTTGTAAAAAATTCTGCCAAATATTTTGGCAATCAAAGACGTAATGTTTATGCGCTATATTTTTTATTTCATCGAAACGTATTTCAAGTTGATCAAGATGATCGGCAACAGAAACATTGGCATCAAAAAGTACATGAAAGAGCTCTTCTGTAAATGATTCAGTATGCGTTTTTAATCTAAAATCAAGTTTATGATTGACTTTATGATTTCTTATTTCCTCAATAATTCTTTTTTTATCAAGCGACATAATAATTATGGTTTTAGCTAGTGAGTCGGTTTTTTATTTCAATCTTTCACCGACATTTAAAACTAAGCAAAAAAGAGAGAAAATTTGATCAAAAGAGATCTAAAGTTAAATTTTGTAATAGACTTCTTCGAACGGAATTCTAAATCTTTTCCCATAAACGCCTTCTTCGAGTCTTATGCCACAGGAAACGACCATATTTATTTCGGCTCCTAAGGGTAAGTTGAGTATCTTTTTAATTCTCAGAGAATCATGACCTTCCATCGGACATGTATCATATCCCACTTCTGCCATGGATAGCATAAATGTCTGAGCCGCAAGTGCCGCACTTTTATGGACAACAGACCGCATATCGCTGTTTCTTGTCTGCCTGTAAACGGGACGAAACAATCCTGTTATCCAAAAAACAATATACTTCAACCAGCCCAGGATGCCCAAAAAATCAAAGTAGGTAAGTGGCATAACTGCAGTATAATACTTCGTTGCAAATTTCTCTCTTTGATTATATGCTTCTTTTGGTTTGTTAAATTGACTATTGAGAAAATCTAGATTGGCTCGACTTCGTTTTTTCCATAAATCTTTTCGAGTTACAAAAACGACCAATTGCAAGGCGGTTTTGGCCGCGGGTTGATCGAAGCAAGCCTTTGATATTTCTCGTAAAACCTTTTCTGAGGTAATGTGGTAAAATTCGTACAATTGTAAATTACTGCTATTGGGTGCCAGTCGCGCTTTTTTCAAGCAGCCTTTTACCAACTCAGCATTTATGGGTTTTTTTGAATCGTATTTACGAACCGACCTTCTATATTCTATGGCTTCGCTTACAGTGGTCAAAATTTAAATGTTTTTTTTGAGGACTAAATAATAGTAGATTGTCCTAAATTCATATTTTCAATGTGTGTAAACACATTCTTCTTGTCTAGAATAAATTCACTGATAAATGTGCCCACATCAGAGGTAGAAAATTTCTGAGATGTATTCAGATCCGGAGTTGTGATCTGTAATTCTATGGATTTATTTACGGCAGTTTTTAAGGCATCCGCCTCCTCAAATAATTCAAAATGTTCTAATAACATGGCCACAGAAAGGATTGTAGCAAGTGGATTAGCAATATTTTTCCCTTTGGCTTTGACATAAGCGCCATGAATAGGTTCAAATAAAACAGATCTTTCACCAATGGATGCCGAGGCGGACAATCCGATAGATCCTGCAATAGCACTCGCTTCTTCAGATAATATATCCCCAAACAGATTCTCGGTTAAAATAACGTCAAATTGTCGTGGATTTAAGATCATTTGCATGGAAGCATTATCAACGAACATATAATTGATCGTAACTTCAGGATAATCCTTTGCGATAAGCATAATACGTCTTCTCCAAAGCCTGGAGGTTTCAAACATATTGGCCTTATCGATCAAGGTCAGTTTTTTCTGTCGTTGTTTTGCCATCGAAAATGCCAAATGAGCAACTCTGTCAATTTCAAAAGCATTGTAAATGCATTCGTCTGAAGCGGATAAGCCATCTTCACTTACCTTATTTTCACCGTAATACATCCCTCCTGAAAGTTCTCTGAGCACAACAAAATCGGTGTTTTTTATCACTTTTTCTTTGAGAGGAGATTTGTATGTCAAATCATCATAAACCTTTATAGGTCTGATGTTAGCATACAAGCCTAGACCTTTTCTCAATTTAAGTAAACCTTGTTCAGGTCTTATTTTTGCATCTGGATTATTGTCATATTTGGGGTCGCCAATTGCGCCAAATAAAACGGCATCTGCTTTTTTGCAGATTTCAAGACTTTTATCGGGTAATGGGCTTCCGGTTTTTTCTATCGCCGTAGCACCAACGTCTGCATAGGAAAATGTAATATCGTGTTTAAATTTTGTAGCGATTGCTTCCAAAACTTTAACTCCTTGATCTGTAATCTCTTTACCGATTCCATCACCAGGTAGGATGGCAATTTTTAACTTCATGCGGATGTAATTATTTACAACTGCAATTTAGAAAAATTAATTTTACATTCTTCCATTAATTGATGAATTCCTTCGTCGCCAACTTCCTTGTGTAGATCGGCAAAATTTAAAAATTCAGGATAAAGAACATCTAACTCATCTTTTGTTAACTCGTAACCCAAATTTTTGGCTCTGTATGCCAATGCCGCTCGTCCACTTCTTGCGGTAAGAACGATAGAAGACTGGGACACACCTACATCAGCAGGATTCATAATTTCGTAGGTTTCGCGATTTTTAATCACACCGTCTTGGTGAATGCCTGAACTATGAGCAAAAGCATTGTCTCCAACAACTGCTTTGTTGGGTTGAACTAAAATGCCCATTTTTTGTTGAACTAACTGACTTGTACTATACAATAATGTTGAGTCTATACCTGTGACAAGATTCAAATAGGGATGTTGCTTCAAGATCATTACCACTTCTTCAAGAGCCGTATTTCCCGCTCTTTCGCCAATTCCATTGATCGTACATTCTATTTGACGCGCGCCGTGTTGAACACCTGCAATTGAGTTTGCTGTGGCTAAACCAAGATCGTTGTGACAATGACAAGAAATAATTACATTATCTATGCCCTTAACATTTTCTTTTAAATATTTGATCTTGGCTCCATATTCTTCAGGCAGGCAGTAACCGGTTGTATCAGGAATATTAAGCACTGTTGCGCCTGCTTTTATCACTTCTTCACAAACCCTGGCCAGGTATTCGTTGTCCGTTCTACCGGCATCCTCAGCATAAAATTCAATATCTTCGACAAAAGATTTTGCATACCTCACGGCATCTACGGCTCTTTCGATAATTTTTTCAGGCGTAGAGTTAAATTTATATTTAATGTGTGATTCAGAAGTACCAATTCCGGTATGAATTCTTGGCTTCTTAGCCAATTTCAATGACTCCGCAGCAACTTCAATATCTTTTTTATTCGCTCTGGTCAATCCGCACACTGTTGCATGTTGCACTAATTTGGCTATTTCAACGACGGAATTAAAGTCGCCCGGACTAGAAATAGGAAAGCCCGCTTCTATAACATCCACTCCTAGTTCATCCAAACGCTTGGCTATGATTAATTTTTGATCTGTATTTAATTTACAGCCAGGTACTTGTTCTCCATCGCGTAAAGTAGTGTCAAATATTTGAACCCTTTCTTTGCTCATTTGTGAATAAAATTTAAGAATTTTGATGAGCAAAAATAAGGATGTATTATGTAGTATGAATTTTTTTGATGTTTCCTTTACTACATTCAAAAATCTATAAAATTATTTAACAAGCTGTTTATTAATGGTTTGAAATCCTTTTATTACGATGTCTATGGTAAAAAATGATGCCCTTTTTAGATTGGTAAAAACTTTGTCTAAATCAGAAAAACGACAATTTAAATTGTATGCCGGCAGGTTGGGGGTAAATGCAGAGAAAAATTTTATGGCCTTATTTGATGTATTGGATAAATTGGAAGATTTTGATGAGCAGGTAATATTGAATAAAACCAAAATAAAGAAACAGCAATTATCTAATGCAAAGGCACATTTATACAAGCAAATTTTGATCAGTTTGCGGTTGAATCCCTCTCAGCAAAATGTAAAAGTGCAAATTAGAGAACAACTTGATTTTGCTACTATTTTATTCAACAAAGGATTGCATAAGCAAAGTTTGAAAATCTTGGAGAAGGCAAAGTCTAATGCCCTTCAAAATTTCGAGAACAATTTAGCCTATGAAATTGTTGAACTGGAAAAGGTAATTGAATCTCAATATATTACTAGGAGTTTAGACTCTAGAGCAGATGATTTGATCCAAGAATCTATGCGTTTGAGTAAAAGTTCCGTTTTGCTGAGTAAACTTTCTAACCTTTCACTTCAGTTGTATAGCTATATGCTTAAAAGGGGCTATGCAAAAAGTAAGGAAGATTATGCTACAATAAAAGATTTTTTTGAAAGCAGAATTCCTGAGTATAACCTGAAAGAAATGGGTTTTAAAGAAAAATTATTTCTTTACAAGGCTTATTTATGGTATAGTTTTATCATCCAAGATTTTTTATCATGTTATAAATACGCTAAAAAATGGGTTGGTCTTTTTGATGAAAATCCCGAGATGAAAAAGGTAAATCCTGTTTTTTATTTGAAAGGTGTAAATTATTTGTTGGAATCTTTATTTATTATTCAGCGAATAAAAAAATTCGAAAGTGTTTTGTTTTCTTTTAAAAAGGAAATGGACCAAGAATTATTCACTTTAAATGATAACACGTCTTCTTTAGCGTCTTTAATCTATTACCAAAACAGGATCAATTTATACTTTCTTGAAGGGGAATTTAAAACAGGGACAGAAATAATTCCTGAAGTACTCAAGGAAATATCTATTTACAAGAAAAAGTTCGATGAACACCATGTGATGATCTTCTATTACAAGATAGCGAGTATGTATTTTGGTGCAGAAAAGTTCGATGAATGTATCTTTTATTTAAATAAGATCATTCAAAACAAAGATCTCACCATGAGAGAGGATCTGTTATGCTTCAGCAGGATGCTGAGTTTGATCGCACATTACGAAGCCGGTTATGATCAAAACTTAGAAGAAGAGATTAAATCTACCTTTAAATTCCTATTAAAAATGAACGAACTCTATGGCGTTCAAAGAAAAGTTATTTCGTTTTTGAGAAGTTTAAGCGATATTTATCCGCATGAGCTGAAAATCGCTTTTGTCAAACTTCATGAAGATTTAAAAACCTTTGAAAATCATCCTTATGAAAAGCGAGCCTTTATGTATTTGGATCTCATCTCATGGTTGGAAAGTAAGATTCAAGGAAAACCGGTAGAAGAAATAATCAGACAAAAGGCTTTATTAAGAATGAAATAATTTTCAATTACTTGTTTTTCCATTGTCATTGTGAACGATTAGCCCAATTCTTCACTTTTTATTTTCTTTTATAATTCCACAAATAAGTTTTTTATCACTTTAAACCTTGTAATTATGCCGGTGTAAGTCTCATTAAATGAACTATTTACATTGATTATGTCATAATTGGGTGTTGTAAACAAAATCAATATAAAAATAAAGTTGCTCCATGGCTTTAATACTTTTGGCATCCGTAAGTATAAGTGTAAAAAAGCATCAAATGCTTAAGAGAAAACACTAAGTTTTGATAATAAATGAAAGAATTAAATAAATACAGTAAAAGATTAACGCAAGATGAAACACAGCCGGCGGCCCAAGCAATGCTTTACGCAGTGGGTCTTACCGATGAGGATATGAAAAAGCCACAGGTGGGTATAGCCAGCACAGGTTATGACGGAAATCCCTGTAATATGCATCTCAATAAATTAGCTGCACAAATCAAAGAAAAGGTAAATTTAAATGATCAGGTCGGCCTTATTTTTAATACGATCGGGGTAAGTGATGGGATTTCCATGGGTACACCAGGCATGTGTTACTCCTTGCCTTCCCGAGATATTATTGCTGATTCTATTGAAGTGGTGATGAATGCTCAGAGTTATGATGCATTGGTCACTGTTGTTGGTTGTGATAAGAATATGCCGGGAGCCATTATGGCAATGTTGAGATTAAATAGGCCCTCTCTCATGGTTTATGGAGGGACGATCGCCTCTGGCAAATACAAAGGAAGAAAACTAAATATCGTCTCTGCATTTGAAGCTTTAGGTCAGAAAATAGCAGGACAAATTAACGAAACAGAATACAAAGAAATCATCAAAGCTTCCATTCCGGGTGCAGGTGCTTGCGGTGGAATGTATACAGCAAATACAATGGCTTCATCTATAGAAGCAATGGGCTTTGCTTTGCCTTACAATTCTTCTCTGCCGGCAGAAAATCCTCATAAGGATAACGAAAGTGAAAGAATTTCACTTGCCATTAAAAATTTGTTAGAGCTAGATCTAAAACCACTAGATATTATTTCTAAAAAGTCCATTGAAAATGCAATTACCTTGGTGAACGCCTTAGGAGGTTCAACCAATGCGGTTTTACATTATTTGGCTATAGCACATGCAGCCGGAATAGACTTTACTTTAGAGGATTTTCAAAGGGTGAGCGACCGAACTCCGCTCTTGGCCGATTTAAAGCCGAGCGGTGAGTATTTAATGGAAGATGTTCACAGTGTGGGTGGAACTCCTGCCGTGATGAAATATTTATTAGAAAAGGGATTACTCCATGGAGATTGTTTAACTGTTACAGGTAAAACTTTAGCCGAAAATTTGGAACATGTAAAAGCAATTACCTTTGAAGAAGATCAAAAAGTAATTTATTCAACGGAAAATGCTTTAAAATCTTCGGGAAATATCCAAATCCTATATGGGAATCTAGCCTTACAGGGAGGCGTAGCGAAGATTAGCGGTAAAGAAGGGAATTTGTTCAAAGGAAAAGCAGTCGTTTTTAATTCAGAAGAAGAAGCCAATATCGGAATTGGAGCCGGTAAAGTGAGTAAAGGGGATGTGGTTGTTATCAGATATGTAGGTCCTAAAGGGGGGCCCGGAATGCCTGAAATGTTGAAGCCAACTTCAATGATCATGGGTGCTGGATTGGGTAAAACAGTGGCATTAATTACAGACGGAAGATTTTCAGGAGGAACGCATGGATTCGTAGTTGGTCATATCACGCCGGAGGCACAAAGTGGTGGGAATATAGCTTTGATTGAAGATGGTGATTTGATCATTATTGATGCGGCAAATAATACCATTGATGTAGATCTGAGTGAGGAGATATTGAGTGAGCGAAGAAAAAACTGGAAGGAACCTGCCTTAAAGCATCAAAAGGGGATTTTATTCAAATATGCAAAAACTGTTTCATCAGCTTCAGAAGGTTGTGTAACAGATAAATTCTAGACAAAATAGTTATCATGGAAACGACAACAAAACCCAAGGAAGTGATAGATAAAAAAGAAAAGTTGAACATAACGGGCGCCGAAGCGGTAGTGAGATGTTTGATTGAAGAAGGGGTTGACCTGATTTATGGTTATCCCGGTGGAGCGATCATGCCTGTATATGATGAGTTTTATAAATTCAAAGATGAATTGCACCATGTGCTCACCAGACACGAACAAGGTGCCGTACATGCCGCTCAGGGCTATGCGAGAACATCTGGAAGAGTTGGTGTGGCCATTGCTACATCTGGTCCTGGTGCAACGAATTTGATCACGGGAATTGCGGATGCCCAAATAGATTCTACTCCTGTTGTTTGTATCACAGGACAAGTAGCTTCTCATTTATTAGGAAGTGATGCTTTTCAAGAAACAGATATCATCAGTTTAAGTACTCCGGTAACCAAATGGAATTATCAGATTACCAAAGCGCACGAAATTCCTGAAATTTTGGCAAAAGCATTCTACATTGCCAAATCTGGCAGACCAGGACCTGTTTTAATCGATATTACAAAAGATGCACAATTTGGTGAATTTGATTTTGAATATACCCCTTGCAAAAGAGTGAGAAGCTACAACCCGGTTCCTGAGATTGAAGAATCTCAATTAGTTGAAGCAGCAAAAATAATTAATGCAGCAAAAAAACCTTTTGTGGTTTGGGGTCAGGGAATCGTTTTAGGAAATGCAGAGAAAGAGTTCCAGGATTTTATAGAAAAATCAGGAATTCCATGTGCCAGTACGCTTTTGGGTTTGTCGGCTATGTCTACAGAACACCCTTTAAACAAAGGTATGGTCGGTATGCATGGAAACTATGCTCCAAATGTTTTGACCAATGAATGCGATGTACTTTTGGGAATAGGAATGCGTTTTGATGATCGCGTTACTGGGAATTTAAAGACCTATGCCAAACAAGCTAAGGTGATACATTTTGAAATAGATCCGGCAGAGGTCGATAAAAATGTAAAAACGGATGTCGCAGTTTTAGGTGATGTTAAGGAAACCCTTTCTGTAATATTGCCAAAAATTGAAAAAAAATCCTATCCGGATTGGGAAAAAAGATTTGATGAACTATATGGTATCGAGTTCAAAGAGGTCATTGATGATCAGTTGAATCCGAAAACAGAGGGTCTTACGATGGCTGAAGTGATCAAATATTTGAACGATCAAACCAAGGGAGAGGCGGTTGTAGTTTCAGATGTTGGTCAGCATCAAATGATTGCGAGTAGATATAGTGCTTTTAAATATTCGAATAGCAAGATCACCTCGGGTGGTTTGGGAACCATGGGTTTTGCTTTGCCTGCGGCAATCGGAGCAAAAATGGGCGCTCCCCACAGAGAAGTGGTGGCCATTATTGGTGATGGTTGTTTCCAAATGACCATACAGGAATTGGGTACTATATTACAGACAGATGTGGCCGTAAAGATCATCATTTTAAATAACGAATTTTTAGGAATGGTTAGGCAATGGCAAGAATTGTTCTTTGATAGAAGATATGCCTATACAACCATGGTCAATCCTGACTTTATAAAAATTGCCGAAGGTTATGGTATTCAGGCAAAACAAGTATCAAAAAGAGAAGATTTGAAAGGCGCAATAAAAGAAATGATCGCTTCAGATAAATCGTACATATTAGAAGTACGCGTAGTTCAAGAGGGCAATGTGTTTCCGATGATTCCTACAGGAGCGTCTGTGTCTGAAATTAGATTAAAATAGAAAAAAGATGGAAGATATTTTATATACGATTTCAGTTTACACTGAAAACAACTTGGGATTGCTGAACAGAATCGCAACCATTTTTTTGAAAAGACACATCAATATTGAAAGCCTGACTGTATCTAGTTCTGAGATTGAGGGTGTATCTCGATTTATCATCGTAGCTTTTATGCCGGAGGAACAGGTCAAAAAAATTGTAAAACAGATCGAAAAACAGGTTGAGGTAATTAAAGCGTATTATCATACCAATGAAGATTCTATTTATTTGCAATCTGCCTTGTTCAAGATCAAGTCAAGTTTACTTTTTGATAAAAGACAAATACAGAATATCATCAAAAAAAGTAACGCCCAGATCGTAACGGTCAATCGTGATTTCTTTGTAGTAGAAAAATCGGGTAGGAAAGAAGAAATTGAACAGTTGTATAACGACTTTCTACCTTATGGAATTATGCAATTTGTGCGGTCGGGAAGGATTTCTGTGACAAAAGATGAAATGAGAATTTCTGATATTTTAAAAAAACAACTTAATTAAAAATAAAACAAAAAGTAATGGCAAATTATTTTAATACACTTTCTTTAAGAGAGCAATTAGCACAATTGGGGAAATGTAGATTTATGGATTCCTCAGAATTTTCTGAAGGTGTATCTGTACTGAAAGGGAAAAAAATCGTAATTGTAGGATGTGGCGCACAAGGATTGAATCAGGGTTTAAATATGCGCGATTCAGGTTTAGATATTTCTTATGCATTAAGGGCCGGAGCGATCAAAGAAAAAAGACAATCATTTTTGAATGCTTCAGATAATGGATTTAAAGTTGGAACCTATGAAGAATTAATACCTTCAGCGGATTTGGTTTTAAATCTCACTCCGGACAAACAACATTCTTCAGTTGTTAAAGCGGTAATGCCATTAATGAAAAAAGGGGCAACCTTATCTTACTCTCACGGGTTTAATATTGTTGAGGAAGGAATGAAAATCCGAGAAGATCTCACGGTAATCATGGTGGCACCAAAATGCCCGGGATCTGAAGTAAGAGAAGAATACAAAAGAGGTTTTGGTGTTCCTACCCTTATTGCCGTTCACCCTGAAAATGATCCCCAAGGAATTGGACTTGAACAGGCAAAGGCATATGCTGTAGGAACCGGAGGAGATAGAGCAGGAGTTCTTGAGTCATCTTTTGTGGCAGAAGTAAAATCTGATTTAATGGGTGAACAAACCATTCTTTGCGGTGTTCTTCAAACAGGTTCTATTTTGTGTTTTGATAAAATGGTAGAAAAGGGAATTGAACCATCTTATGCTGCAAAGCTTATTCAATACGGTTGGGAGACCATAACGGAAGCGCTAAAACACGGTGGAATTACAAATATGATGGATCGTTTGTCAAATCCAGCTAAGATCAAAGCGTTTGAGCTTTCAGAAGAATTGAAAGAAATCATGCGTCCGCTGTTTCAGAAACATATGGACGACATCATGAGTGGTGAATTTTCGAAAACCATGATGGAAGATTGGGCAAATGATGATAAGAATTTACTTACCTGGAGGGCTGCTACCGGTGAAACTGCTTTTGAAAGAACAGCCATTACAGATAAGAAAATTAGCGAGCAGGAATATTTTGACAATGGCGTTTTAATGGTCGCCTTTGTTCGCGCCGGTGTTGAATTGGCTTTCGAAACGATGACGGATGCAGGAATTATCGAAGAATCTGCTTATTACGAATCGTTACACGAAACACCATTAATCGCAAACACAATTGCCAGAAAGAAATTATTTGAAATGAATAGAACTATTTCTGATACGGCAGAATACGGGTGTTATTTGTTCGATCATGCTTGTAAGCCTTTATTGAAGGATTTTATGAAAAAAATCGATACCGATGTGATAGGCAAACATTTTGGCGAAGGAAAGGATACAGGAGTAGACAATAGATTGCTGATCGCCGTGAACGAAGAAATTAGATTTCATCCTGTAGAAATTATCGGATATGATTTAAGAGCATCTATGACGGCCATGACAAAAATTGTATAGCTAAAAAATTAGTTTTTTGATAGTTCACCGATTTCTAATTTTTTTAGAATCGGTGAATTTCTTTTTAATTATGAGCGCAAACATCCCCATTACAGAAATCATCGAAGCGAGCAACAAAATCAAAGATCTTGTCAGGCATACGCCTCTTGAAAAAATGCTGAACTCATCAGAGAGATTTCGTGCTAATGTCTTTTTTAAAAGAGAAGATTTACAGCGCGTTCGATCTTATAAAATAAGAGGAGCTTTTAATAAAATAAAATATTTGGTTGATACCAAGGGTATAAATTGTGTGGTTTGTGCGAGTGCAGGAAATCATGCTCAGGGAGTTGCGCAAGCCTGTCATTTCTTAGGTATTTCGGGGGTCATTTTTATGCCGACCACAACACCAAAACAAAAGATTAACCAGGTGGAATATTTTGGCAAAGACAATGTGGAAATCAAGTTATACGGAGATACTTTTGACGCTTCTTATGCCATTGCTTTAGAGTACAGCCAATCTCAACATATTGATTTTGTTCATCCTTTTGACGATGCAAAAATCATCGCAGGACAAGGAACGGTTGGGCTTGAAATCTTACAAGACATGAAAGAGCCTATCGACTATATTTTTGTTCCAGTTGGTGGTGGAGGTTTGGCTTCGGGGATCATCAGTGTGTTTAAAGAGTTAAGTCCGAAAACAAAAATAATTGGTGTTGAGCCAGAAGGAGCACCATCTTTAAAAACTAGTTTGAAATACGGCAAAAATACAGAGCTACACAGTATCGATAAATTTGTAGATGGTGCTGCCGTGAAAAAAATAGGAGACTTACCTTTTTCTATTTGTATGGATGAAATTGAAGAGGTAATAACCATCCCAGAAGGAAAGATCTGTTCAGTGTTATTAAAATTATACAATGAAAAGGCGATTGTAGCCGAACCTGCAGGGGCGCTATCTATAGCTGCCCTAGATTATTTTTCTAAAGAAATAAAAGGGAAGAATGTGGTTTGTATATTGAGTGGTGGAAATAATGATATTACCCGCATGGAAGAGATAAAAGAAAGAGCCTTACTCTTCGAAGGTCTAAAACATTACTTTATTGTTCCATTTCCTCAAAGAGCAGGGGCGCTTAAAGAGTTTGTCGTTAATGTTTTAGGGGAAAATGACGACATCACCTTCTTTGAGTATACAAAAAAGAACAACCGAGATAGAAGTGCTGCAGTAGTTGGTATTGAGTTAAAATCGAAGGAAGATTTTGCTCCCTTGGTAAAGCGAATGAGAGAACTGGGTTTTATGGGTGAGTATTTAAATGAAAATCAGCAATTGTTTCAATTTTTGATTTAATTCCGGGATTTGTTTAAAATCTAAAAGGTTATAATTTCTCCTTAAAAATCCCATGTTATTCCCAACAATAATCCTTAATTTTGATTCAATATTTAACAATTATGAAGCTTAAAAACATCTTTGAGAATAAGTCCATTCCTGAACAATTCGATTTTCAGAAAGGACTTACTTACCGGCATTATTTACTAAATGGTGAACTCAAAATTTGGGAAGGAGAAACGTCGGAAGTCTATTCTGCTATCCAAACGAGAAATCAAGATGGTAAATATTCACCTACCTTATTGGGGAATATTCCGGTGATGAAAGAAAAGGATGCCTTACTTGCTTTAGATTCTGCTTTGGATGCTTTCGATAATGGTAGAGGAATTTGGCCAACCATGCGGGTGGAAGAAAGAATTAAATGTGTTGAAAGATTTGCCGAGCTGATGTCTCAAAAAAGAACTGAAGTGGTCAATTTTTTGATGTGGGAAATCGGTAAAACTTTACCCGACTCTGAAAAAGAATTTGATAGAACCATCGATTATATTTACGATACAATTGCCGAATTAAAAGAATTGGATAGAAAAAGCGCCCGTCTGGAGTTGAATAGTGGGGTATACGCACAAATTCGCAGAGGCCCGCTGGGAGTTGTTCTCTGTCTAGGTCCCTACAATTATCCGTTGAATGAAACATTTTGTTTGCTAATTCCCGCTCTAATCATGGGGAATACGACCATTTTTAAACCGGCTAAATTTGGAGTTCTTTTAATAACACCATTATTAGACGCTTTTGCAGCGGCTTTTCCTAAAGGAGTTGTAAATATTTTGTTTGGTCGAGGTCGTGAAGTAGCTACTCCCGTCATAAAAACAGGAAAAATAGATGTTTTGGCACTGATCGGTAACAGTAAATCTGCCAATGCATTGCAAAGTCATCATCCAAAGAAAAACAGATTGCGTTTAGTTTTAGGATTAGAGGCTAAAAACCCTGCTATTGTTTTGCCGGATGCAGATTTGAAGTTAGCTGTAGAGGAATGTGTTTTGGGGTCTTTATCCTACAACGGACAGCGGTGTACCGCACTAAAAATGTTATTTGTACATGAAGATGTAGTTGAAGAGTTCAATAAACTTTTTGTAGAAAAAGTAGAAGAATTGAATTACGGACTACCTTGGGAAAATAATGTGAAATTAACTCCTTTACCAGAGCCGGATAAACCTGAATATATCAATGGTTTGATAGATGATGCGCTTAAAAACGGAGCCAAGATTATTAATCCGAAAGGCGGATTAACCGATAGAAGTTTTGTTTTTCCTGCGGTTTTGTATCCGGTTAATGCTAAAATGCGTGTTTTTGAAGAAGAACAATTTGGTCCTGTTGTTCCAATCATTTCATTTAAAGATGTAAATGAGCCTATTGATGCAATTGTAAATTCTGATTATGGGCAACAGGTAAGTCTGTTTAGTACCAATGCGGATACTTTGGCCCCGCTTATCGACGTAATGGTGAACCAGGTGTGCCGGGTAAATATAAATAGTCAATGTCAACGTGGACCTGATGTATATCCATTTGTTGGTAGAAAGGATTCTGCAGTAAGTACTTTAAGTGTTCATGATGCCTTAAGATCCTTCTCCATCAGAACTCTTGTGGCCTGTAAAAACATGAATTTAAACAAGATTATTTTAAACGATTTACTGGATAACAATAAGTCAAATTTTGTAAACACAAATTATATTTTATAGGTAAAAAAGGAGAAATTCTTTTTAAGAGTCCTGTTTGCTCAAGAATCTTCAAATTGTTATATTTGAGTAAGAACCAAACCAAATTTCACTGTGCCTGATCTAATCCGAAAATTCTCTCTTGGATTTTTATTGTTTATACTAACTTCTCAGCTCAGGGCACAGATCGCTTACCAATATGTGACTAATGACAAATTCTCTTTCGCTTCCTACGGAAGGGTAGGAGTTGATTGGTCTTTTGAGAATGGTGGTTCCATTGGTCGCAGACTTAATCTCAACAACATGGGAAGTATCGGCGGAAGGTTAGAGGAACAGGATTATGTAGAAATTGCACCGGCGTTTCATTGGCGACCTAAAAAAGATGATCATACCGTTATTAATGTGCAAATGAGATTGGCGGTTTATTCTAAAAGTTTGGCCACAATTGGAAATAGTACCACAAGTAGTTTAGGAGGGTTGACCTTTGCATTTCCGGAATTATTTGTGGATGCCAGAAATATTGTCAACTCGGGTGTAAATATTTGGATAGGCTCAAGACTTTATCGTGGCGCCGATGTTCATATCGCGGACCATTTTTATTTTAATGATCATTCAGGTCAAGGTTTTGGTATTGAATTCAAAAGGACAAGATTTGCAGCTTTATTTGTATCATCAACAGATACAACCTCTACTTTACCACCTTACTTTTATTTGAACATTGAAACAGGAACGCCTAGTTCGGCCCTCAGACAAAGATTGGTAACAACGGTTGAGCACGATATCGCAGTAAAAGAAAATCAACTGATCACCTTATTGGGAGAATACCATAGAATGGCAGATGCGGACTCGGAAAATGAAGATCTTGGTAAAGATAGTATTGGCGTGATTACAAATTTTCCGTCTGATTATGGATTAGTCATTGGGGCGAGACATAGGATAGATCTAAAAAAAATGAAGACAGGTTCCTTTAATGATTTTACCATTCGCTATGGAACAAGAATTGCTAATGGAGGAGATGGAGGTTTGTCCAGAACTTGGGCAACTTTTGGTGCCCCTGATACCATTGCATTGAGTTTCAAGGGAGCTTATTCTTTGGCCATAGTAAACCATACAATACTTAATTTCTCAGATAAAAATACTTTAAATCCCTATGTTATTTTTACTCATAGCAAAGGGGGTGCAGATGCCAATGGCTTGTCGCCTACCTATTTTGGCAACGAGGTGTACAACCGAAAAGTAGATTTTACAATTGGTGCTCGAAATCAGTATTATTTTAGTGATTATTTTCATTTAATTACCGAACTGCATTATTCTCAAAGAAAAGATGGAGATAACCCTTGGGCAAGCATGTTTAAATTTAGTATCGCTCCTGTTTATGTGCCAACGGGTGAAAGAGATACCTGGGCACGACCACATTTGCGTTTTGTAACCTCTGTGGCTCGATATAATGATTTTGCTCAAGAAACACTTTATTCTCCATATCTTCAATTTACTGGAAGCAAAGAATGGGGTTATTATTTTGGTGTAAAGGCAGAATGGTGGATTTTTTAGTGGTTTGATCTTTTCAGGCATTCCATAGAGAATCTTCTGTCGGAAGAGGCGCAAACACTTCAATTTGTTCTTGACTTACTGGATGGATAAAGGTAATTTTTCTTGCATGAAGGTTTATTCCCGCATTTTTATTGGGTCTCTTAAAGCCATATTTTACATCTCCTTTTATCGGGTGTCCAATATAGGCAAGCTGACTTCGAATTTGATGATGTCTTCCGGTTTCAAGGTCAATTTCAAGTAAAGTATAGCGTTCTAAATGCTTTATGATGGTGAAATGTAAAACTGCACGTTTTGCACCATCAGTTTCGGATAAATAGACTGTAGCTTTATTGTTTTTTGGATTCTTTTTAAGGTAATGAATTAATGTTTGCGCTTCAGCTATTTTTCCGTCTACAATAGCCCAATAGGTTTTGTCAATTTTTTTATTCACTAACATTTTATTTAATCGGGTTAAGGCCTTGGAAGTTTTTGCAAAAATTACGGCTCCGGAAGTCGGTCGGTCTAAACGATGTACTACACCTAAAAAGACTTTCCCGGGCTTGTTGTATTTCTTAGCTATATAATCTTTCGTGATCTCACTTAAAGGTTTGTCGCCTGTTTTGTCACCTTGAACGATATCTCCAACTCTTTTGTTAATGATAATGAGGTGATTATCTTCAAACAAAACTTGTAAATTATCTACATTGCTTATACCGGAATTCACTTATTTATTTGGTTAAAAAAGTTATACAAAACTAAACCATTAATTAAATTTGACTATCAAATAATAAGGAATATTATTAAAATACTTCTACCTTTGATTAAGCTTAAGTAATAGTTATATGAGCCATAGAATTCAATACATCTTGACTTTATTTGTCATTATTTCATCGATTGTTACATCCTGTCAAAGTAAAAGAACATCCAATGAGGAAAACAATAAAGGAAAATCGGTAGCCATTAAACTCTCAGAGGAGAACGAATCCTTAGAATTGTTAAAATTGAGGTGTTATGCTTGTCATCAGATAAATTCTAAATCTCATGACGAAATAATTGCTCCTCCTTTAGCGGCAGTCAAAAGAAGATATTTAAGGTCTTTTCCTCAAAGAGATGATTTTATTGAAGCGGTCGTGAATTGGACATTAGATCCCAAAGAGGAAAAAGCCATGATGTTTGGTGCCGTAAAAAGGTTTAAAGTGATGCCATATCAAAGTTTCGATAAAAGTGAGATGCGGAAAATTGCAGTATATATTTACGACAATGATCTGGAAGAGCCGGAATGGTTTGAGGCACATGAAGCTGAAATGCACAGGAACATGCCCGAAAATTAAATTAAGTTCAGCTCAAAGAATTGTTAACCTCATCAATAAAAGTAAGAATTTCCTCTTTTCCCATTTTATTTGTTGCAGAAGTAATGAAGTAAGTCGGCATAGTCTCCCATTGCTCGAGCACTTTCTTTTCGTAACTCACTAAATTTTTCTTCAGAGTCGTTCCGCCAAGTTTATCAGCTTTTGTAAAAACGATACAAAACGGGATTTGATTTGATCCTAAAAAAGTGAAAAAATCAAGGTCTATATTTTGAGGCTCATGCCTAACATCTACCAAAACAAAAGTGCAAACGAGTTGCTGTCTTTTCATAAAATAATCTGCAATGAATTTTTGAAAAGTATCTCTTTTATTTTTAGAAACTTTCGCATAACCATAACCGGGAAGATCAACTAAAAACCAACTTTTATTAATCAAAAAATGATTGATCAATTGTGTTTTTCCAGGTTTTCCTGAGGTTTTGGCTAAACTTTTTTGATCTGTCAACATATTGATCAAAGAAGATTTACCCACATTCGACCGTCCAATAAAGGCATATTCCGGCAAAAGTTCTTTTGGGCATTTATTTACATCAGTATTGCTGATGACAAATTCTGCCTGATTAATCGTCATAGTTAATTATTTTATTCCTTTATTTCAGCAGGAAAATGTTTGAACAACCAACTTTCAAGTATTTGATTGAACTCCTTTGGGTGCTCCATCATTGGCGCATGACCACATTTATCTACCCAGTAAAGTTCCGAATTGGGTAAAAGTTTGTGAAATTCTTCAGCTACTTCCGGGGGTGTTACTGTGTCATTCTTTCCCCAAATTATACATGAAGGTTGTTTCATTTTGGGTAAATCTCCAGCCATATTATGACGGATGGCACTTTTGGCAATTGCCAAAGTTCTGATCAATTTATTTCTGTTGTTCAGAGTTTCGTATACGTCATCAATGATTTCCTGAGTGGCTACTTTTGGGTCATAAAAAACACCTTGAGCTTTGGCTTTGATATATTCGTAATCGCCTCTTTTAGGATAACTTTCCCCCATAGAGTTCTCATATAAGCCGGAACTTCCAGTTAACACAAAACCCATTACCTTAGTCGGATATGATTTTGTATGGTATAGTGCAACATGTCCACCCAAAGAATTCCCCAAAAGAATATATTGGTCCAATTCTTTGTGTTCCGCAAATTTTTTGACAAAACTCGATAGGTTTTTAACATTGGTTTTTAGCAAAGGCAACGTATAAATAGGCAACTCAGGCATAAGTATTTTATAACCCAAATTTGAAAAATGATCAAAAGTGCCATCAAAATTGCTTAAATGGCCCATTAAACCATGTAAAATTATGACAGGAATGCCTTCACCTGCTTCCAAATAAGCGTACTTACCTTCCTTTTTAAGGGTGTATTTCATTAGTTAATAAGTCAAATTAAGTAGTTCGCAAAGATATATAATTTGTGTCAAAGTAATAATTTTATGTGAAACCTATCACTTACTTCTTAAAAATAAACCCATCTTTTTCAGGGATTCATAATTGAGATCAACTCAATAAATCCATAAAGTTATCAACAAAGTGGTAAAAAATGGTAAAAAGTGGTAATTTTAGCTATATTTGTCCTTATAATTGCTTGCAGGTGGTAAATTTAATCGGAACATATGAGTGTAAAGCGGATGCCAAAGGTAGGTTGATGCTGCCTGTTCCTCTCAAAAAGCAATTAAGTGCAATTCTAGAACAAGGATTTGTATTGAAGAGGTCTGTTTTTCAGCCATGTATCGAGTTGTACCCTATGCAGGAGTGGAATCAAGTAATGGCTAAGGTCAATACATTGAATCGTTTTGTCAAGAAGAATAATGATTTCATAAGAAGGTTTACAGCAGGAGTTAAAATGGTGGATCTCGATGCTTCGGGAAGGTTATTGATTCCAAAGGATCTTCATTCATTTGCCCATATCAATAATGAAGTTGTGTTGTCTTCTTCTGTTAATATAATTGAAATATGGGATAAGGATCTGTATGAAAAAGCAATAGATGATGCAGCTGTGGATTTTGCTGATTTGGCAGAGGATGTCATGGGCGATCAAAATTTTGAAAGCAATGACCTATCATAATCCAGTATTGCTCTTTGAAAGTATTGACGGACTTGCAATAAAAGAAAACGGTATTTATGTAGATGTCACTTTTGGTGGCGGTGGTCACTCGGAGGAAATATTAAATCGTTTGGGTGTTGAGGGAAAATTATTTGCCTTTGATCAGGATGCAGATGCTCAAAATAATGCTATTGATGACGAAAGATTTAGGCTGATACCTCAAAATTTTAGATATATCAAGAGGTATTTAAGATTACATGGTATTAAAAAGGTGGATGGAATATTGGCAGATTTAGGAGTTTCTTCCCATCAGTTTGATGAGGCCGAAAGAGGGTTTTCCACAAGATTTAATGCTGAATTGGATATGAGAATGAATCAGGAAGGATCGCTTACAGCCAAGAAAATCATCAATGAATACAGCCGTGAAGATTTAGCAAATGTTCTTTTTAAATATGGTGAATTGCACAACTCGAGACAAATGGCCAGTCAAATTGAAAAAGTCAGAAATGAAAAGGAAATTCACACAAGTTTTGATTTGGTAGAGTCGATCAAAAAGTTTTTGCCACCTGGGAAGGAACATAAAATTTTGGCACAAGTTTTTCAGGCTTTGCGCATAGAAGTAAATGACGAAATGAGGGTGTTGGAGGAGTTTTTAATACAGACTCCGGAATTGTTGCATGAAGGTGGTAGGTTAAGTGTAATATCCTATCATTCACTTGAAGATAGATTAGTAAAAAGATTTATGAAGAATGGTGTTTTTGAAGGAGAGCCAACTAAGGATTTTTACGGGAATTTTTCGAAACCATTTAAACCAATCGGCAAAGTTATATCGCCAAGTGCAACAGAGATCAAAGAGAATAACAGAGCAAGAAGTGCAAAACTAAGAGTAGCTGAAAGATTAAAAGAGTGAAATGTCAAAGACCAAACAAACATTATACGGAATTCTTAAAGGTAAATTTCTTGTAGATAAAGATGCTTCAAAAACTTGGAGCTTTCTTATTTTCTTGACATTCCTGGCTTTACTGATGATCGGGAGTGCACATAATACAGATAAAAAAGTTCAAAAAATAGCAGAGCTTACACATCTGAATAAGGAGATGCGGTCAAAATTTGTATCTACCCGTTCTGATTTGATGAAATTAAAGATGGAATCTACGGTGATAAGAGAATTGCAGAAAAAGGGTTTGTATGCTCATTTAGATCCTCCAAAGAAAATCAAAGTAATTATTACGGAATAAAATGGCGATAGAAAAAAAACAAATACTTCACAGAGCCTATCTCATTGCAGGTTTTCTCTTTTTATTTGCGGTTGCCATTGTCTATAAATTGGTAGAAATTCAATTCATAGATGGAGATAAATATGTGGAATTGGCTGAGCAAAGCACTATTAAAAACTTTGAGATTGCGGCCAATCGCGGCAATGTTTACACCGCAGATGGAAGTTTATTGGCTACTTCTGTTTCAAAGTTCGATATACGTATGGATCCTGTAAGTGTAAATGATGCTGATTTTGAACATGGGATAAAGGATTTAAGCAAAGATCTTTCAAAAATGCTCGGTAAAAGTCCTGGTTATTACGAGAACTACATTCGTAAAGGGCGGGCCAATAAAAATCGATATTTATTTATCACCAGAAACCTTTCTTACAACGAATATCAGAGAATTAAGAAATTTCCCATTTTTAAATTGGGTCCTTATAAAGGTGGATTGATAACTGAACAACGAACAGTTCGGGAGCATCCTATTGGTAAAATTGCCGAAAGGGCTGTTGGTTATGATGACTACCGCGGCAGAGTTGGTATAGAAGGCAGTTTTTATGAGTTCTTAAGAGGAAAGAACGGGAAAAGGTTAAAGCAAAAAATTGCCAAAGGACAATGGAAACCGATCAGTGACAGCAATGAAATTGACCCAGTGGATGGTAGAGATATCATAACCACCATCGATCTAAATATTCAGGATATTGCCCATCATGCTCTGCTGGAGCAATTAGAAAAATTTGAAGCGGACCATGGCACTGTTGTGGTGATGGAAACAAAAACAGGAGAGGTCAAAGCAATTTCTAATCTTGGGAGAACCTCGGAAGGGACCTATTATGAGGATAGAAATTATGCCGTATACGAATCTCATGAGCCAGGTTCTACTTTTAAATTGATGGGGATGGTCGTGGCTCTTGAAGACAAGGTAATCGACACTGGTTACATGGTTGATACAGAAAAGGGAGAAATTACTTTTTACAGGAGAAAGGTTAAAGACTCTAACCATAAGGGATACGGGGTTATTTCGGCTTCAAGAGTTTTTGAGGTTTCTTCGAACGTTGGAATTGTAAAAATGATAGATAAATTTTATAAAGATCAGCCGGAAAAATTTGTTCAAGGATTGAAGGATTTAAATGTTGGTTTGAAAATCGGGTTGCCAATCAAGGGGGAAGGCAACCCGATTATTCCTCATCCCAAGGATGCAAGCTGGAACGGTTTGTCACTTCCCTGGATGGCATATGGCTATGGTGTTTCGTTAACGCCGCTTCAAACATTAACTTTTTACAATGCAATTGCCAACAATGGTGAAATGGTAAAACCTAAGTTTGTTCGCGAAATAAGGTCTCAAAATAATGCGGTGAGCAGTTATGACAAAGAAGTGATCAACCCAAAAATTTGTAGCCAAGAAACCATCGATAAGGTTAAAGTTATGATGGAGAATGTGGTTAAAAGAGGAACAGCAGAAAATATTTATGATCCAAATTTTTCCATGGCAGGCAAAACAGGAACTTGTCAAACTGATTATTGGAAAGATGGAGGTCCAAAGTATATATCTTCCTTTGTAGGGTATTTTCCCGCAGAGAATCCACAGTATTCCTGTATAGTTGTTATCCACAAACCCAATAAAAAAATTGGTTACTACGGAAATATCGTTGCCGGACCGGTATTTAAAAAAATTGCTCATAAAATTTATGCAGAAACACCAATTCAGTCTGAATTGACTTTGCAAGACGCCAATGAAACGGTAAATAAAAGCTATGAAAACTATTACAAGACGGTAAACAAATCTATTAAAACAGTTCCTAATGTTACAAAAATGGCCGGCATGGATGCGATTCCAATTTTAGAAAACTTAGGATTTAAGGTGCGTGTTGTGGGTACGGGAGAAGTACAGTCACAATCTGTAAAAGCAGGTGAGAAATTAGAAAAAGGAAAAGTAATACAACTCAAATTATCATAGGAGGATTGAAATCTTTAAAAGGCATATTAAATCAAGTAGAGGTAGATTCGATCAAAGGCACTACTGAAATTATAATTGGCCAGGTATCTTTTGATTCAAGGGATATATCCAAAGGAGCCCTATATGTTGCTCAAAAGGGACTTGTGGTTGATGGTCATTTGTTCATGGATGAGGTAATCAGCAAAGGTGCAGTTGCCATTGTTTGTGAAGAATTGCCAAGTATAGCAAAGGAGAATATCACATATATTCGGGTAAAGAACAGTCAAAGGGCACTGGCAATCATCGCATCAAATTTTTATGAAAATCCATCAGAAAAACTAAAACTTGTTGGTGTAACCGGAACAAATGGAAAGACCACCGTTGCCACGCAATTGTACAATCTCTTTCAGTTGGCAGGTAAAAAGAGTGGATTGATTTCTACTATCTCCATTAAAATCGGACAACAGCAATTTAGCACAACACATACAACGCCTGATTCAATTACAATCAATAAATCCTTAGCCAAAATGGTTGAAGAAGGGGTTGAATTTTGTTTTATCGAGGTTAGTTCTCATGGGATCCATCAGAACAGGACTGCAGGATTGGTCTTTGAAGGGGGAATTTTTACCAACCTCACACATGATCATCTCGATTATCACAAAACATTTGCAGCATACCGCGACGTTAAAAAGCGGTTTTTTGACGAGTTGTCAAAAGATGCTTTTGCACTCAGTAATGCAGATGATAAGAATGGTATGGTCATGCTTCAGAATACAAATGCTAAGCAATACACTTATGCGCTAAAGACCATTGCCGATTTTAAGGGTAAAATTTTAGAAAATCAATTTTCCGGTTTGGTTTTGAGTATTGATGGTCAAGAATTGTATACTAAATTAATTGGGGAATTCAATGCATATAATTTATTAGCCATTTACGGTGCAGCCACTTTATTAGGATTGGAAAAGATTGAGGTCATGAGATTGATCAGTCTGCTTAAGAATGTTGACGGAAGGTTTCAATACACCATTTCGCCAAAAGGAGTTATAGCCATTGTAGATTATGCACATACACCTGACGCTCTAAAAAATGTATTGGAAACCATCAATTCAATCAGGACCAATAATGAAAAAGTGATTACAGTGGTGGGTTGCGGAGGTGATAGGGATAAAACGAAAAGGCCAAAAATGGCTTCAATCGCTACTCAATTGAGCAATCAGGTGATATTGACATCAGATAATCCCAGAACGGAAGACCCTATTCAAATATTGAAGGATATGGAAATTGGTGTATCGCCTGAGCATTTTAAAAAATATGTGACGATCACAGATAGATTGCAGGCTATTAAAGCGGCTTGTCAGATGGCGGAGGAGAACGATATCATATTGGTCGCTGGAAAAGGACACGAAACTTACCAAATTATAGGTAAAACGAAAATAGATTTTGACGATTTCAAAATTGCTAAGGAACTTTTAAATCAACCATAAAAATGCTCTATTATTTATTTAAATATTTAGATGAAACCTACCAAGTATCTGGCGCGGGCTTATTTCAATATATCACATTCCGCTCAGCCATGGCCTTTGCATTTTCTCTGTTGATTTCGACAATTTTTGGAAAAAAAATCATTAATACTTTAAGAAGATTACAAGTAGGCGAGTCAATTCGCGATCTCGGATTAGAGGGTCAAAAACAAAAATCCGGGACACCTACTATGGGTGGAATCATCATCATCTTGGCGACCTTGGTACCTGTTTTATTATTTGCAAAGTTAGATAGTGTCTACATTATTCTACTGATCATTACTACACTTTGGATGGGCACAATCGGTTTTGTAGATGATTATATAAAAGTATTTAAAAAGGACAAAGAAGGTTTAAAAGGAAGATTTAAGATTATTGGTCAAGTAGTCCTGGGATTGCTCGTTGGGATCATTTTATATTTCAATCCTGATGTAGTGGTCAAAGAAAAATTACCGCAGACATCAATAGTAAAAGTTGATCAGCAGACAATATTGCCTACCAAAAACTTTACTGAAGAAAAAAAATCGACTAAAACAACCATCCCTTTTGTGAAAAACAATGAATTTGACTACAAGAGTTTATTGTGGTTTTTAGGTGATGAAGCTGAAGATTACGCATGGGTCATTTTTATTGCCATGGTTACTTTTATCATTACGGGCGTATCGAACGGAGCAAATTTAACAGACGGGATTGATGGTCTGGCTGCCGGGACTTCGGCCATCATGGTAGCTACACTCGCCATTTTTGCTTGGATATCGGGTAACATCATTTTTTCCGATTATTTGAATGTCATGTATATCCCCAATTCAGGTGAAATGACCGTTTTCATCAGTGCATTTGTTGGTGGGATAGTTGGGTTCTTATGGTACAATGCATATCCGGCTCAAGTTTTTATGGGTGATACGGGCAGTTTGACCATTGGCAGTATCATAGCGGTTTTAGCAATTGCTGTGAGAAAGGAGTTGTTGCTTCCATTGATCGCAGGCGTATTTGTTGCGGAAAACTTGTCGGTAATGTTACAGGTAGCTTATTTCAAATTCACAAAAAGGAAATATGGCGAAGGCAGAAGGATTTTTCTGATGTCTCCCCTTCATCATCACTTTCAAAAGAAAGGGTACCACGAAAGTAAAATCGTTACGAGATTTTGGATCGTTGGAATATTTCTGGCAGTATTATCAATATTAACATTAAAAGTAAGATAAATAAATCCAATGAGTATATCGTCATTTGCTGTACAACAACAATTTAATGTAAAGAATGCTTTAGCGTCAAACATGATTTCAGAATTAGTTCGTGTTAGAAAGGAGGCTATTAGAGCATCTTTGGATGTTAATAATGCTGAGGAACACCGATTAGAGTCGGTTTATAAGATCAATGGGGTTCAATATATAAACGACGCAGGAGCTCAGTCTGTCAATGCCACTTTCTATTCAATGGATTGCATAGATATGCCAATTGTATGGATCGTTGAAGGGGATACGACAAACGCAGATTATATGCCTTTACTTCCACTTGTGCGGGAAAAGGTCAAGGCAATTGTCTGTATTGGTTACCATAACGACAATATCATTAACACTTTTGGTAATGTAGTTGATTATATTGTTGAGAGCTCTTTTATACAGGAAGCTGTTCAGATTGCCTATAAACTCTCTGAGAACGGGGAAGCGGTGCTAATGTCACCCTCAACCAACAGCGACAGGTATTTTGAAAATTTTCAGGAGCGAGGTGCTCAATTTAAAGCTGCGGTTAGAAGTCTATAGAAAGAATGAATATTAAGTTAGATAACATAAAAGGAGATCGAACCATTTGGGCCATAGTAGCGGTTTTGGCCATTTTTTCTTTTTTGCCCGTCTATAGTGCGAGTACCAATTTGGTCTATGTCATAGGAAAAGGGACCACCTTTGGTTACCTCATCAAACACGCCGTATTATTGTTGCTCGGGTTTGTAATTATGTTTACTGTACATAGAATCCCTTACCGTTATTTTAGCGGATTGTCGGTTCTTTTGATGCCTGTTGTTTTGCTTTTGCTGATTTTTACATTAGCCAAAGGAACAGTAATAGGAGGAGCAAATGCTAGTAGATGGATACAGATTCCGTTTGTCGGAGTTGGTTTTCAAACTTCTACCCTGGCTATTGTTGTGCTGATGATGTACGTGGCGAGGTATCTCGCAAGAAACAAGGATAAAGAGATCAAATTCAAGGAGAGTTTTTTGTATTTATGGATTCCGGTTGGGATCATCTTAATTTTGATCTTGCCAGCGAATTTTTCAACTACTGCCATAGCTTTCGCAATGATTCTTTTACTGGTTTTTATTGGGGGTTATCCTATTAAATACATTCTTAATATTTTGGGCATGGCCCTTGTTGCGCTGACAGTTTTTATTCTCCTTGCAAGGGCTTTCCCCGATACGATGAAGAATACTAGAGTGGAAACTTGGAACAACAGAATTGAAAACTTTTTCTCTGGTGAAACAGAGGATAACTATCAAGCGGAAAAAGCAAAAATAGCGATTGCTTCGGGAGAAATCAAAGGAAAAGGACCTGGTAAAAGTGTTCAAAAGAACTTCTTGCCTCAATCTTCCTCAGATTTTATTTATGCCATTATTGTAGAAGAATTCGGTTTAATTGGTGCTGTAATTATTGTTCTGTCCTATTTGTTTTTATTATTCAGAATCTTTGTTATCGCTACCAAAACAAAAACTGTTTTTGGAACACTTCTAACGATTGGAGTTGGAGTGCCAATTGTTTTTCAGGCATTTATCAATATTGCAGTAGCAGTAGGATTGTTACCTGTAACTGGTCAGCCTTTACCGTTAATCAGTACCGGAGGCACATCAATTTGGATGACCTGTTTTGCGATAGGAATCATTTTAAGTGTAAGTGCTTCAGAAGTAAATTTTGCAGAAATGCAAAAAGAAAAAAATGAAGAGTTGGAGAATCCTTTAGATATTTTGCATGAAACGATCAATTAAAGTCATCATGAGTGGAGGAGGTACAGGAGGGCATATTTATCCTGCTATTTCGATAGCGGATGAAATAAAGCGTCGTAATCCGAATGCGGAAATACTTTTTGTGGGTGCAAAAAATCGTATGGAAATGGAAAAGGTGCCACAGGCGGGCTATAAGATCATCGGACTTGATATTGTTGGAATCCAAAGAAGCATGTCGTTGAAAAACTTATCTATTCCTTATAAATTGCTTGGAAGTCTTCGTGAGGCACATAAAATAATGAAAGAACAAAAGCCTGATGTGGTGATCGGAACCGGGGGGTTCGCCTCTGGCCCAACCTTATTTATTGCCAATAAGAATAGAATACCAACTGTTATTCAGGAACAAAATTCTTATCCGGGAATAACAAATAAATGGCTATCAAAAAAAGCAAAAAAAATATGTGTTGCCTATGATGGTCTGGAAGTATTTTTTCCAAAAGAAAGTATCATCAAGACAGGAAATCCAGTGAGGCAAGATTTGATCTCAATTGAAGGTAAACGTGAGGAAGCCATTGATTTTTTTGGTTTAGACCCTTTGAAAAAGACACTTGCCATAATTGGGGGTAGTCTGGGATCAGGAAAGATCAATGAAACGGTCAATGAGCATTTGGATGATTTGCTAAAAAGTGATCTTCAAATTCTGTGGCAAACAGGAAATTACTATTTCGAAAAGTATAAACACCAAGGCCAAAAGAAAAATGTACAAACACTTTCTTTTATCAAAAGGATGGATTTATTGTATGCAGCGGCAGATTTTATAGTCAGTAGAGCTGGAGCTGGTACAATCTCAGAGTTATGCATTGTCGGAAAGCCCGTGATCTTTATTCCTTCGCCAAATGTCGCTGAAGATCATCAAACTAAAAATGCTTTAGCCTTGGTAAAAGAAGATGCCGCTATCATGTTAAAAGAAAATGAATTGGAAAGATTTAAAGATGTATTAAGCGAGTTGATTGGTCATAAAAATGTACAAGAAAGGATGTCTAGAAATATTAAAAAATTGGCTTTGCCCAATGCGACAAATGATATAGTGGACGAAATTGAAAAAATATTAAAATAACAATGTGCTAAATACTTTGACAACTATGGCAATTTTACTTTATCTATTTGAAGAATAAATTGCCATAGTTTTACACCACAAAAAAATGAAAAAGTATATTTCTTATGTAACAACAATTCTCCTCATCATAGTGGTTGTGTTTCTATATGGATTTGCCTCAGAAAGAAATTCCAAGAAAAAAATGCAACAAATTGATGTGGTATTCGAAAATGGTGAAAACCTATTTATCACCTATGATATGGTTAATAAATTGTTAATACAAAGTTTGGAAAACCAAGAAAATCAATCATTAGAAAGTTTACTTTTGAATAATTTAGAAAAAGCGGTTGAATCGAATCCAATGATTCAAAACGCAGAGGTTTTTTATACCCTGCAAGGTAATTTGGGGGCAATAATAACACAGAAGACACCTGTTTTAAGGGTGGTTAATGAATCTGAATCTTTTTATTTAGATGTATTTGGAAAGAAAATGCCGTTGTCTGGAAATTATTCTTCCCGTGTACCGATTATAGCTGATTTGGATTTGAAAGATGTAGGTGAAGATTTAACGATGCTGGCGAATAAAATAAAGAATGATCCTTTTTTGGAAAAGCAGATCATTGGAATTAAGCAAAAAAAAGGGGAAATAAAACAATTTGAGCTCTACACAAGGGTTGGGGGACAAACCATTGTATTTGGATCAATGCAAAATTTTGAGCAAAAGAAAAGTAAATTAAAAGCTTTTTATCAAGATGCTATTGCCAATAATACATTGGAAAAATATGATACCATAAACCTGTCATTTAATAATCAAATTGTTTGTTCTAAAAAATAAGTCATGAGTAAAGATAACATTGCTGTTGGTTTAGATATTGGTACCACCAAAATAGTAGCCATGGTAGGCAAAAAAGATGCTTACAATAAACTAGAGGTTTTAGGGACTGGTAGAGCGAAGAGTTTAGGTGTACACCGAGGTGTTGTTAATAATATCACACAAACAATTCAATCCATTCAGCAGGCAGTCGAAGAAGCTGAGTCTATTTCTGGTGAAAAAATAAGAAGTGTTGTTGTTGGAATTGCCGGTCAGCACATTAGAAGTTTACATCATAGCGATTACATCACAAGAACAAATCCTGAAAAAGTTATTGATGAAACGGATATTGAATTACTCATTAATCAGGTATATAAATTAGTGATGCTTCCCGGAGAAGAAATTATCCACGTATTACCTCAGGAATATAAAGTAGACGGACAATCCGAAATTAAAACTCCCATAGGAATGTATGGCGGCCGATTAGAAGCGAATTTTCATGTAGTTGTGGGACAGGTTTCTTCAATCAGAAACGTAGGAAGATGTATCAAAAGTGCCGGACTGGAGTTGTCAAGTATAACATTGGAACCACTTGCCTCTGCAGAAGCGGTATTAAGCCATGAAGAGAAAGAAGCCGGTGTAGCATTAATAGATATAGGTGGAGGAACTACTGACCTGGCCATTTTCAAGGATGGAATTATAAGACATACAGCAGTTATTCCTTTTGGGGGAAATGTGATCACAGACGATATCAAAGAAGGCTGTTCCATTATAGAAAAGCAGGCGGAACTCCTCAAGACAAAATTCGGATCTGCTTGGCCCGGAGAGAACAAGGAAAATGAAATTGTATCTATTCCCGGTTTAAGAGGTAGAGATCCAAAAGAAATTACACTAAAGAACTTATCTAAGATCATTCATGCCAGAGTGATAGAAATAATAGAGCAAGTCTTTTTAGAGATCAAAAATTACGGTCACGAAGAGAATAAGAAGAAATTAATTGCCGGTATCGTACTAACAGGTGGAGGTGCCCAATTGAAGCATATCAAACAACTTGTTGAATACACCACCGGTATGGATACTAGAATTGGTTATCCAAACGAACATTTGTCAGGTACAAGTGATACAGATTTATCCAGTCCCGCATTTGCAACAGCTGTTGGTTTGTTGATGAAAGGATTAGCAGATAAAGAGAAGAAGGCGAAAGCAGAAATTGCTGAAAAGAAGCAAATGGAAACAGGTGAAGCTGGTAAGGAAAAACCAGTTGTCTCTAAAGAACCAAGAAAAACCATCTTTGAGAAATGGATCGAAAAGTTCAGAGATTTTTTAGAAAACGCAGAATAATTAGAAAAATAAACCAGTAAATCCCTTGAAAAAGTTATGAGTAATTTAGATTTTGAACAGATTTCCTTCGATTTACCCAAAAACCAATCGAACGTCATCAAAGTAATTGGTGTAGGTGGTGGAGGAAGCAATGCCGTAAACCACATGTTTAGTAAAGGCATTGAAGGTATCGATTTTGTGATATGTAATACCGATGCCCAAGCACTTGAGACAAGTCCTGTGCCTACTAAAATTCAACTTGGAGCAACATTAACCGAAGGATTGGGTGCTGGTGCCAATCCTAGTATTGGAGAGGAAGCTGCCGTAGAAAGTATAGAAGCCATTAAAGCCATGCTCGATGTTAGATCTAAAATGATCTTTATCACTGTTGGAATGGGTGGTGGTACTGGAACAGGGGCCGCTCCGGTCATCGCAAAAATTGCAAAAGGCTTAGACATTTTAACTGTGGGAATTGTGACAACACCTTTCTCATTTGAGGGGAAAATGAGGAATGAACAAGCTCAAAAAGGAATCGAAAAGTTAAGGGAGCATGTAGATTCTTTAGTAGTGATTAATAATAATAAGTTGCGTGAAGTATATGGTAACCTTGGATTTAAGGCTGGCTTTTCTAAAGCAGATGAAGTATTGTCTACAGCTGCAACAGGAATTGCACAGGTAATTACGCATCATTATACGCAAAACATCGATTTAAAAGATGCCAAGACTGTATTATCTAGCAGTGGTACCGCGATCATGGGATCGGCTACTGCATCCGGTAATAACAGAGCGCAAAACGCCATTACAAAAGCTCTCGATTCTCCATTATTGAATGATAATAAAATTACTGGAGCTAAACGGGTATTGCTCTTGATTGTATCGGGAAGTTCTGAAGTGACTATTGATGAAATTGGAGAAATCAATGATTATATTCAATCGGAAGCAAGAACCAATGTGGATATTATTATGGGTGTAGGAGAAGATGAAAATCTAGGTGATGCTATAGCTGTTACGGTCATTGCCACGGGATTTAACGCCGATCAAGAAAGGCAAATCCAAAGTATTGATCCTCAAAAGATAGTGCATACCTTGGTTGAAGATAGATCTGAAAATACCCAAAAAAGAGAGTTTATGGTAAAGGAGCAACCGGTTGCTTCAAAGAAAACGCCCGAAATGTCGGTTGAATCTGAAATTCTGCCAAAGAAAGAAGCGCTATTGAATGATATGGCCGTAGTCTTTGAAGAGGTAGAACCCAGAGAAGCTCAGCCCGCAGTGGGACCTAAAATTAATGATCAGGTCGAAAAGGATTTTGTGATCAATGATATGACAGAACCTGCCGTCGAAGAAAAGCAAGAAGAAAATGAAAATCAATTTACTTTTACTTTCGACATGCCAATTGAAGAAAAAAAACCGGCTCAAAAAATATTCTCTATTAACGATTATGAAATTGTAGATTTAGAAGAAGTAAAGCCAGAAATTAAATCTAATGCTCATCATATTAGACATACGCTGGAATTTGAGGAAGAATTCCCGGCAGAAATGAAAGTGTTAAAAGAAATGAGTAGATCAAAAAAAGATGAGGAAGAAGATCTGGAAATGAATATTCAAATAAAAAATAGGGAAATACCCGATTCAGTTCCGACTTCATCAGTAATTGTAGATGATGAGGTTTCTCCGCTCACTTTGACCATAGAAGAGCTAAGAAAAAGAGCAGACGCCAGAAGAGAGAAGATGAAAACGTTCAATTATAAATTTAGCAGTCAGATAAATAAAAATATTGATGAAATGGAAAATCAACCTGCTTACAAGCGCTTGGGAGTTGATATCAAAGAAAATAGCCATTCATCAGACAACAACCAAAATAAGTCAAGATATACCTTGGGTATTGATGAAAACGATGAAATTCAGTTGCGTTCGAATAATTCGTTTTTACACGATAATGTTGATTAGTTGAAATTTTAGTTTTAGTTAGTGGGAGAAATCCGGAATTGACTTTTGTCCTTCCGGATTTTTTTATGGTGTCTTTAGCGAATCTAAAGCCGGTTCTGCCTGATTGGTCCTCACCGTTGTGTCTAAAACCATTTCGTCTACAAATTCCTTTAATTTGTCATTTATCGTAGCCTGATCGGTAAGGTTATTCAATTTAAAATTTACAGCAGAAAACGCATCGTAAATCTTTTGTCTTTCCAGATTTACTTCCTTATTTGAAATGACTGAAATGGTCGCCATATCCTGAAGTCTGAGGGCTTCATTGTGTAATACATTTAATCGAATTTTTAAAGAGGGAATATTTAATTCTTGTACTGATATGGTGTCTTTTAATTTTTCGGTAAGACCCGCGAATTCCTTTGCGTTAAAAAGAGCTTGTTCATTTGAGTTTGAACCATTATTCTCCAGAAACCTATTGACTTCATGATACTCGGTCCATTCTTTGGTCAACTCTTGAGCTGCCGGATTTAATTTCTCAGTTATATTGTAATTTAAATTGGTTCTTGTAGAATCCTGAACCGAAATAGGTGTATTCTCCAATACAATTGAAGCGTTTTTTTTACAAGAAAAATGAATTAAAAACAGGAGGACAATTGTTGTAAAATAAAAATATTTCATAAAATGAATTAAGGAATTTTTCTGTTTTGTAATACTTATTACCAAACTGCTTTCAATTTGCCATATCCCGCGGAATTGAAATATATTTGCATAAAAATAATGGCATGGAACATAAAATATTAATTCTTGGCGCCAGCGGACAAATTGGTACAGAACTTACATTAAAACTACGGCAAATTTATGGAAATTCTTCGGTGATTGCCTCAGATATTCGAAATGGAAATTTTGAGGTCATGCGAAGTGGACAATTTGAAATACTTGATGCTTCTAATAAGAATGATATTTTGGAAGTAATTAAAAAGCACGATATAAAAGAAGTTTATTTGCTTGTTGCCATGCTCTCTTTTATTTCAGAAAAAAATCCTCATAAAGCATGGGAATTAAATATGAACACTCTATTTAATGTCTTGGAGCTCGCAAAGGAAAGGCATATAGACAAAGTTTTCTGGCCATCTTCCATAGCCGTTTTTGGCCCATCTTCTCCAAAAAGCGATACACCGCAGGTTACGGTTATGGATCCAAGTACGGTTTATGGGATAAGTAAATTGGCAGGAGAGAACTGGTGTGCTTACTATCATAATAAATTTGGTGTAGATGTAAGAACCCTCAGGTATCCCGGGATAATCAGTTATAAAACCAATCCAGGAGGCGGTACAACAGATTATGCTGTAGAAATATTTTACGGTGCCTTACAAACGGGGTCTTACCAAAGCTTTTTAAAAAAGGATACCACTTTACCTATGATGTATATGGAAGATGCAGTTGATGCCACCATAAAGCTTATGGAACATGAACCTTTTGATTCCTATACAGCGTATAATTTGGCTGCGATCAGTTTTTCTCCCGAAGAAATCGCTTTGGAAATAAAAAAATCCTTACCGGATTTTACCATTACCTACAAAAAGGATCCTCGGCAAAAAATTGCGAATAGTTGGCCCTATTCTATCGATGACAGACAAGCGAGAAAGGATTGGGGTTGGGAGCATAAGTTCGATTTGGAAAAAATGGTAAAAGTGATGTTAGAGGGATTGCAATTTATCATTCGTTAGGTATTAAACTATATTCGTCTAAAAGGCAGACAAAAAATAAATTGATGAAAGAAATTATTGAAAACAGCCTGCAAAAGGCAATGAATTACCAGGAATATAGAAACCATATACAAATGTTAATCTCAGAGTTTAATAATAAAGAAAGTGCAGATGATTTAATGCACTATAATCGTTTGAATGATAAACGGATGAAACGCTTAGATAAACAAATTGAGCTGGATGAAAAAGTAAAACAAGAAGTAGGACAAATCGAAAATGATTTTACTTGGTTAGTACTTTCTGAATCTTGGTGTGGTGATGCAGCTCAGTCTTTGCCAGTACTCAATAAATTTGCTGAGTTGAACCATAGAATCAACCTTAAAATTGTTTCCCGTGATGAAAATGATCCACTCATGCAACAGTTCTTGACAGATGGAAGCAGGTCTATTCCGAAATTAATTGTTTTAGATAAGAATAACGAGGTAATTGACCATTGGGGTCCAAGATCGAAAAGGGCAAAGGCTTTGATGGATGAGTACAAAGAAAAAAACGGTAAAATAGATAGCCAGATCAAAGAAGATTTACAGGTTTGGTATAATAAAGATAAAGGTCAGAGTATAGAAAAGGAATTGGTGGAGATTTTAAGGAGAATGAAGTAAATGTTGGTGGAAATTGAAAATATTGGGGAGGATGCAAGAGTTTTAATTTTTCCTGCTGAAAGAAAAATGTACCCACAAGAGATGGAGGAAGTCAAAAGAACTTTGGCTTCCTTTTTATCTGATTTTCCTTTAGAATCTTATTATCAGATATATTTCGACAGATTTATCGTTATTATGATTTCGTCTGAAAAACCCTTTGATTTGGTCATGAATGACCAGTTAATTGAAGTTATTCAAAACTTCGAAAAAAAATTCAATATTTCCTTAATAGATAAGGTAAAGGTGTTTTTTAAACAAGGCGAATATATTCAATGTAAAGAAGTACCCGATTTTAAGAAATTGATCAAAAGTAAAAGTGTTTCTAAAAATACCATTGTATTTAATCATTTTGTTCATACAAAAAGAGAATTTGAAGAGGCATGGGAATCAACAGCAGAAGAAAGCTGGATATCACATTTCTTCTAAATGTAATCCTTCAACGAATTTGACAGGATCAATAGCGTTGTTTACATCAAATTCCCCACTTTTCGTTCTTCTTAAGCTAGTTAAATGTGAGCCGGAATGCAGCGTTTGCCCAAAATCATGTGCTATTGATCGGATATAGGTTCCCTTACTACAGACAATTCTGAAATATACATCAGGCATTTCTATTTTCACGATTTCAAACTCGAATACAGTAATTTTTCTAGGTTTAATTTCTGTACTTTCTCCCTTTCTGGCCAATTCATACAACCTTACCCCGTCTTTTTTTAAAGCTGAAAAAATGGGAGGAATTTGTTCAATTTCTCCAAGAAAATGAGCTGTATTCGCTAAAATATCCTGCTCTGTCAGGTGTTGAATTGGGTAATGTTTATCAATTTCTGTCTCTAGATCATAGGAAGGTGTTGTACTGCCCAAAGTAATGATGCCTGTATACTCTTTCAATTGTGCCTGGAGTTGATCTATTTTCTTGGTAAAACTGCCCGTACAAATTATCAATAAGCCAGTCGCTAAGGGGTCCAATGTTCCGGCATGTCCAACTTTTAATTTTTTAAGCTCGTATTTCTTTTTGATCGCCCAGCGCAATTTATTAACAACCTGAAATGAAGTCCATTTATAGGGCTTGTCTACTAATAGAATTTGACCGTTTTTGTAATCTTCCGCAGTCATTTATTGAGCAAGTGCATAAGTAATAGCGATGAGACCAACAATAGCACAATAGACTGAGAAATAACTCAATTTACTTTTCTTTACCAGAGCGATCATCCATTGACAAGCAAATAATCCGGAGACAAATGCTGCTATAAAACCAGCGGTCATAACATAAAAATTTGTGCCTGAGAAATTAATTTCTCCACCTAAGATATCTTTGCCAACTTTACCAATGATCAACGGAACCACCATCAAAAAGGAAAAACGAGCTGCTTTGGTTCTGTCAATTCCCAATAAAACAGAAGTTGAAATTGTTGCTCCGGATCTTGAGATGCCGGGTAAAATAGCAATGGCCTGCGCAATTCCAATGATAAAGGCAGATTGAAAAGTAACTTTTTTAGTTGTATTCTTAGCCCGATCTGCAAAAAGAAGTAATCCGGCTGTAATCAATAGCATAAAGCCCACAAATAAGATATTATCACTAAACAGGGAGGCAATTTCTTCCTCAAAGAACAAGCCGATGAGGGTGGCGGGGATCATTGAAATAATTATTTTTAAAGCAAATTGAAATTCATCATTTACCTTAAACTGGAACAGTCCTTTAAAGATCTCGATAATATCTTTTCTAAAAATAATAATGGTACTTAAGGCTGTTGCAAAATGCAGAACGACCGTAAAAGTGAGACTCTCTTCAGGAACTAAATTTTCACCAAAGATAGCCTTTCCTAATTCTAAATGTCCACTTGATGATACCGGTAAAAACTCGGTAAGACCTTGAATGATACCAAGAATGATGGCTTCTATAAAACTCATGCTGTGATATTAAGGAGAGCTAGTTCTTTTTTGATTTGGCAAAAATAGCATAGATCTGAATACCCAGGCCGATTAAAACCAAAGTAGGTGCTAAACGGATCCTTCTAAAACTGTATAATTCTTCATTAAAAACTTCTGGATCTTTGCTGCCTCCACCAATCATTAGTCCGAATCCTAACAGAATAATGGCAATCCCCAAAATCATAATCAGGTAGTTTTTTTTCTCAAATAAGAATTCAGTTGTGTTTTTTTGATCGTTTTTAGCCATTTTCAAAATTTTAAAAATACAGTTCGTCTGTTCTGAGGTTCAGGAATCTTTGGGTAGCAAAGAAAGTACTTATCCATGTAATCAAAATACCCAAAAGGAATATTCCACCAAATAATGCGCCGAGTTTTATTTCTTCTTTTATTAGTTCAAATTGCGGGAAATATTTATCGAAATAAAATATAACAGCAGCCAAAGCTGACATGGCAATAATTGAACCGATGATCCCAAGTTTTACAGTCTGCCAAATAAATGGTCTTCTTATAAAACGCTTGGTGGCACCAACCATTTGCATGGTCTTGATCGTAAATCTTTTTGAATAAATGGATAACCTAATGGAACTATTGATCAAAACAATCACAATTAAGGTAGCCAAGGCGCTAAAAATCAAAATAATAATACTAATTTTTTTTACATTTTTTGTAAGCATTTCAATTAGTGGTTTGTCGTAGGAAACTTCAGAAATCAAGGCGTTTTTCTTGTAGAGGTCTTCTATTTCCAACATTTTTTCGGGTGAAACATAATCAGCTTTTAAATGAATGTCAATGGAATTTTGCAAAGGATTGTAACCCAAGAAATTCATAAAATCTTCTCCATTTTCTTCTTTATAAATCTGAGCAGCTTCTTCTTTTGAAACAAATTTACTGGATTTTGTAAAAGGCTCGGCATCTATGCTTGCCTGCAATTTTGCTATGCTTTCCTTCTTAACTTCATTTTTAATGAACAATGTAATTGCGGCTTGTTCTTTAAAATAATCGGAAATTTTCTTGGTTTGCAATAAGAGTAATCCAATTAAGCCAAGCAGAAACAAAACAAGTGCGATACTAATAATTACAGAAAAATAAGATGATCTTAATCTGCGTTTTTGGTATTTTTCGAAGGATTCACTCATATATGCGAATAAAGTTAACCGTTGCGAAGGTAATTATTTAGATGGATTTGAACAATAAAAATGACGTCGCTCTCAGATTTATCTTTGAGACAATTTTGTAAAGTAAAAATCTTTGCTACCCAAATTTTTTATTAAAACTTCAATTCCTTTCTGAATTTAACATTTGTGAACTAACAGGAAGATATGTTGAATTAAAGTTTTTTACAATTACCTCTATTATTTAAGCAATCTGTCAAAGAATTATAACGTACTTTTGCATTTATGGAAAGCAATAGACAAAAGAAAATTGCAGGAGTTTTACAAGAAGATCTTGCTAATTTATTGAGAAAGGAAGCTCAGGATGGAGGCAAAGGAGTTTTGATTTCTGTAACTAAAGTAAAAGTAACAGCAGATTTGAACGAAGCCAAGGTCTATTTGAGTATTTTTCCTTCAAATTTAAAAGAGGATATTTTTAAAGAAATAGTGGATCAATCATCTGAACTTCGATATAAAATGGCACAACTTACCAGAAATCAATTGAGGAAAATGCCGGAACTTCATTTTTATATCGATGATTCTTTAGATTATATTGACAATATAGAGCAGGCTTTAAAGGGAAATGAAAACCCCATTAAAAACCCCGATATTCTAAAAGAAAAGAAAAAAAAATAAATTGAATTTCCCGCTTTACATCGCCAAAAGGTATTTGGTTTCTAAAAGCAGCAACAATGCCATAAACATTATTACGATCATTGCGACTGTTGGAGTGGTAGTGAGCACCATTGCTTTATTTGTGGTTTTATCTGTTTTTTCGGGTTTAAAAAGTTTTAGTTTAAATTTCATAGAGGTATCCGATCCTGATTTAAAGGTCAGTTCAGTAAGAGGTAAATCATTTTTATTTAATGATTCTATCGCACGAAGTTTGGCGAAAGAAAAAATTGCCGCCTATAGCAAAGTGATAGAGGAGCGCGCTTTTTTCAATTATAACGATAAGTCTCACATCGCAATTGTAAAGGGAATTGACGAACAGTATTTAAATGTAAATCGCATGGATACTGCCGTTTATTTTGGAGAATGGGTTAATTATGATGAAAAACATACAGTTGTCATCGGGGGTAAGATTTCCTCCTTGCTGTCTGTTGGGGCCTATGACTTTCTGGATCCTTTGAAAATTTTTGTACCTAAACCTGGAAAGGGATACATAAGCGATCCTAGAAATGCCTTTACCAGTGTAAATACTCAACCGATCGGTATTTTTAAATTAACAGAAGAGATTGATGGTAAATATGTCTTTGCGAATTTAGCACTCACGCAGGAATTGCTCAACTATAAACCGGATCAAATTACTTCTGTTGAAATTAAATTAAATGATCCGAAGTTTACTGAGGAAGTGCAGGAAGAATTGCAAAAGTATTTGGGTGATACTTATAAAGTTCAAACAAGAGAACAATTGAATTCCGTTTTTTATAAAATGTTGAATACAGAAAATTTGGCTTCCTATTTGGTTTTTACTTTAGTCTTGATCATTGCCTTGTTTAATGTGATCGGTGCAATCGTGATGATGATTATCGATAAAAGAGGTAATTTAAAAACAATGTATCATCTTGGTGCCGATATCAAAAATATCAGACGAATTTTTATTCTCCAGGGATTTTTATTGACAATAGTAGGTTTGTTAATCGGTCTGTTCATTGCTATTCCGTTGATTTTGGTTCAGAAAAAATTAGGACTGATTATGATCACCCAGTATTTGGCTTATCCCGTTGAGTTCTATTGGAGCAATGTCATAATTGTGATAGCCACAATCATCATATTGGGTTATTCAGCCGCATTATTAGCAAGTGGAAGAATTAATAAAAAATTGGTTAGTACCTAGGCTAATTTTTCCAGTACTTCATCGAGTACTCCAAAAACAATTTCTTTCGATTCTCCTGTCACCATTCTTTGTCTGTACTCTTTGAAATTAGGAATCCCTTTAAAGTAATTTGAATAATGTCTTCGAGTTTCATAAAGTCCGGCGTGATCTCCGTTCCAATCAATGGCCATTGATAAATGGCGTTTTACAACTTCAACTCGTTCTTTTAAGGAGGGAGGTTCGAGATGTTTGCCAGTAGCAAAAAAATGCTTAACATCTTTAAAGAACCAGGGATTTCCAATGCTCGCACGACCGATCATTGCGCCATCTAAACCATAGTCATCCCGCATTGATTTTGCCTTTTCGGCACTATCTACGTCTCCGTTTCCAAAAATTGGAATATGAATTCGCGGATTATTTTTTACATCGGCAATGGGTTCCCATGTTGCAGTGCCTTTATACATTTGAGCTCTGGTTCTTCCATGAATGGCTAATGCTTGAACACCCGCATCTTGCAATCTTTCTGCCACTTCCATGATATAAATTGTTTCATCGTCCCAACCCAAACGAGTCTTTACAGTAATGGGTAAAGCCGTATGCTTAACCATTTCCCGACTTAATTTTTCCATTAGCGGAATGTCCTTTAAAATTCCGGCACCGGCTCCTTTGCTAACGACTTTCTTTACCGGACAACCAAAATTAATATCGATAAAATCCGGCTTTGATTGCTCTACAATTTCTACTGTTCTCAGCATAGAATCCAGATTTGCTCCAAAAATCTGAATCCCTACCGGTCTTTCTCTTTCGTAAATATCTAATTTTTGAATACTTTTTGCCGCATCTCTTATCAGTCCTTCGGAAGAAATGAACTCCGTATAAACAACATCTGCTCCCTGCTCTTTACACAATGCTCTAAAAGGCGGATCACTCACGTCTTCCATAGGAGCCAGTAACAGCGGGAAATCTCCTAATTCTATATTTCCAATCTTTGCCATAGTCGATTGCAAAATTAGCGCATTTATCGATTTTGTGAAAGATTTATTGTCAAGCTTTATTTTATCGCTATTTATTAATATTTTGCTGCTATTTTAAACCGATATTGTTTTAAGTTTGCAACATTTTAAAATTGATCTTATGAAATTAAAAGTTCTAATAGCATTTATATTGATTAGTTTTTTATCTTGTAAAAGTAGTCAGAATAAATCATCACAAGCACACGGTAATTCTGAATATAAAAGTGATGGCTATAGCGGTGCAACTCGAGTAACCGATGTTATTCATTATCCAAAAGAGAAGCATTTAGCGAATATAAAACAACTTACTTTTGGAGGAGATAATGCTGAGGCCTATTGGAGTTTTGATAATTCCAGAATTACTTTTCAATCGAATAATAAAGAGTGGGGTCTTGAGTGCGATCAGATATTTACGATGGGAGTCGATGAAACGACAAAAGGAGGAAAACCACAAATGGTAAGTACCGGTAAAGGAAGAACGACTTGTAGTTACTTTCTTCCCGGTGATGAAGTAATCATATATTCTTCTACTCATTTAGGCGGTGATGCTTGTCCACCCTCACCAAAAAAAGAAGATCACGGAGGTAAATACGTATGGCCTGTGTATGCAGATTTTGATATTTTTACAGCAGATCTGAACGGGAATCAGTTAAAACAACTCACCAATACGCCGGGTTATGACGCTGAACCTACAGTATCTCCAAAAGGAGATAAAATCGTATTTACTTCAACCAGAAATGGCGACTTGGATTTATATACAATGAATCTTGACGGTTCTGATGTTAAACAAGTTACTTTCGAACTTGGGTATGACGGTGGTGCATTTTTTTCTCCTGATGGAGAGAAGTTGATTTTTAGATCGTCACGACCTAAAACTGAACAAGAAATTAAAGAATATAAAGATTTGCTCACACAAGATTTGGTCATGCCTACTCATATGGAGTTATATGTTTGTAATCTCGACGGCTCTGAACTCAAAAAAATTACGGATTTGGGCAGTGCAAACTGGGCACCGTTCTTTCATCCCAATGGAGAGAAAATCATTTTTTCTTCTAACCACCACAAAGCGAAAAAGGACGGATTTAACCTGTTTATGATCAATTTAGATGGTACAGGATTAGAACAAATTACATATGACGGCGTGTTTGATGCATTTCCCATGTTTTCACCTGACGGGAAAAAGATTATTTTCTCTTCCAACAGAAATAATCATGGAACAAGTGACACGAATTTGTTTATAGCTGATTGGGTCGATTAAGTTGTTTATTCATAAAATACGCTGAGAATTAAAAAGGAAAGTCATTTATTTTTTTCGCTATCTTGCACTGCTTTTTAAAGGCTACAAAAATATTCTTTATTTCTACTGTAACTATTTGTTAAACAGGTTTTTGTTGAATATTTTTATGAAAAATCGAATCAAATGAAGATAAATGAAAACGTTGTTTGAGATCGTTTTTTTGACATGAACATGACAGGAATATGAAAAATATCAGAAATTTTTGCATAATAGCACATATCGATCACGGTAAAAGTACTTTGGCGGATAGATTACTAGAGTTTACGCATACGATTACAGATCGGGAAAAACAGGACCAGTTACTAGACAGTATGGATCTTGAGCGTGAACGAGGGATCACTATAAAAAGTCACGCTATACAAATGGAGTATGAGTACAACAATGAAACGTATGTTTTAAATCTTATCGATACTCCGGGTCATGTCGATTTTTCGTACGAAGTGTCACGGTCCATTGCAGCTTGTGAGGGAGCTTTGTTAATTGTTGATGCTGCCCAAAGTATACAAGCCCAAACCATTTCAAATTTATATTTGGCTTTGGAAAATGATCTAGAGATCATTCCGGTTTTAAATAAGATAGACCTTCCAAGTGCAAATCCGGAAGAAGTGAGTGATGATATTGTGAACCTTTTGGGTTGTGATTATGAGGATATCATCCACGCAAGCGGAAAAACAGGGTTTGGTGTTGATAAGATCCTTGAGGCTATCGTCGAGCGTGTTCCGGCTCCAAAGGGAGATGAAAAGGCACCTTTACAAGCGCTTATTTTTGACTCGGTTTACAACTCTTACAGAGGTGTTGAGACTTATTTCAGGGTGATCAACGGTGAAATAAAAAAGGGTCAGGCGATTCAATTCATGGCAACCAAAAAACAATATTTTGCAGAGGAGGTCGGTACACTTAAACTTAAGCAAAAACCAAAAGAATCCATTAAAGCCGGTGATGTGGGGTATTTGATTACCGGAATTAAGACAGCAAGCGAGGTAAAGGTTGGAGACACAATTATAGATCCTAAAAATCCGAGTTCAGAAAGAATTGAAGGATTTGAGGACGTAAAACCCATGGTTTTTGCAGGGATCTATCCTGTTGATACAGAGGATTATGAGGAATTGCGTTCTTCCATGGAAAAGCTACAACTAAATGATGCTTCTTTAGTTTATACGCCTGAGAGTTCAGCGGCACTCGGTTTTGGTTTCCGATGTGGCTTTTTAGGAATGCTGCACTTAGAAATTATCCAGGAAAGGTTAGAGCGTGAGTTCGATATGACGGTAATCACCACTGTGCCCAATGTTTCTTATCACGCCTATACAAACAAGGAGCCGGATAAAATGATTTTGGTAAATAATCCTTCCGACCTGCCCGATCCTTCGAGTTTGAATAGGGTAGAAGAACCATTTATCAAAGCAAGTATTATCACTAAGTCTGATTTTATAGGAGCGGTAATGAGCTTGTGTATAGAAAAGAGAGGTGAAATTACCAATCAGAATTATTTGACACCGGAGAGAGTGGAACTTTCTTTCGATATGCCTTTATCAGAAATTGTTTTTGATTTTTATGATAGATTAAAAACAGTCTCTAAAGGTTATGCTTCTTTTGACTATCATCCAACCGGATTTAAAGCTTCAAAGCTTGTTCGCGTGGATGTATTGATCAATGGTCAGCCAGTTGATGCCTTATCAGCTCTATTGCACACAGACAATGCCTATTATATTGGTAAAAGAATGTGTGAAAAATTAAGGGAACTTATCCCAAGGCAACAATTTGATATCCCTATTCAGGCGGCCATAGGTTCAAAAATTATTTCGAGAGAGACCATAAAAGCTTTGCGAAAGGATGTTACAGCCAAGTGTTATGGTGGAGATATCTCTCGGAAAAGAAAATTACTTGAAAAGCAGAAAAAAGGTAAAAAAAGAATGCGGCAAGTTGGTAACGTAGAAATACCGCAGCAAGCCTTTATGGCCGTTCTTAAATTGAACGATTAAAATCAAATAATCTTTAAATGCCTGAGCAGGGTATCTAAATTATCAGCTACGCCGTGGCATTGTTCCAGTTTATTTAGATTTAAGCAATAACTGTCGTCAATTTCTCTACCTCGGCAATCAATTTCGTTTATATTTATTTGATTGAACCTTGGTTCTATATTCCTGCATCGTTTGAATAAGCCTCTGATAGTTTCGTGGTCGTGAGTTTCGAAACCTTTTCTTTCCAAAAATCCTCTTAAATAATTTAGAATGGCATATTGAGAATTTTTACACACAACAAAACTGACAATGTCTTCTTGAGGTTTGAAAAGTGCACCTTGTGCACTATCGAGGTTTTCCTCCGCCTTTTTTATATAATTATAACCTTCTTCCATAATAAAGAAAATTAAAAAAAGGGTTCACGACTTTTAGCCATGAACCCCGAATATATTTATTAAATATCTCTAAAAAGCTCTAATCTTTCCCAGTTAGAATCTACATGCTCTTGGGCTTCAATTAGTAGAGTTCCAGCTAATTCAGCATTATCTTTCACGACTCTTTTAAATCTAGCTTCGTTGTACATAAAATCTTGAACCGGAATGGTTGGAGTTTTAGAATCTAATCTAAACTTCTTGCCTTTTGGTTTTGAAGGATCAAATCTAAACAATGGCCAGTAACCTGATTCTACTGCTTTTTCTTGTTGCTGGGCCCCATATTTCAAATCGTAACCATGTTCACCACAATGAGCATAAGCCACGATAAGAGATGGACCTGGATAAGCAGCCGCTTCGCGTATTGCATTCAATGTTTGAAGATCTTTTGCTCCAATGGCAATCTGTGCCACATAGACATTTCCGTAAGAAATAGCTTGGAGAGCAAGGCTTTTCTTCGCACTTTTCTTTCCTGCAATAGAGAATTTTGCACTTGCCGCCAATGGAGTTGCCTTAGAGGTTTGACCACCGGTGTTTGAATAAACCTCGGTATCCATCACTAAAATATTTACATTTTCTCCTGAGGCCAATACATGGTCAACTCCACCAAATCCTATATCATAAGCCCAGCCGTCGCCACCTAAGATCCAAACGGATTTTTTTCTCAGGTTGTCTGCCATACGCAATAGTTTTTTGGCATCATCGCTGTTATCAAGTATGCGTAAGGTTTCTTTTAATTCCTGGATCTGAGCAATTTTTTGTTCTTTTTGCTCTTCTGTTTCCTCAGGATTGTTTAACAGAGCATCTACTAACTCACTTCCAACCAATAATTCAATTGATTTCAGCAGATCTACTGCCATTTCATGCTTTTTAGAAACAGCGAGATGCATACCTAAACCAAACTCGGCATTGTCTTCAAATAATGAGTTCGCCCAAGCTGGTCCTCTACCAAATTTATTCGTTCTGTAAGGTGTGGTTGGCAAATTACCACCGTATATAGAAGAACATCCTGTTGCATTGGCAATTAAAATACTGTCTCCGTATAACTGGGACAACATTTTGATGTAAGGTGTTTCACCACATCCTGAACAAGCTCCTGAAAATTCAAATAGTGGTTCTAAGAACTGAGATCCTTTAACATTGGTAATGGTCAAAGCAGATCTGTCATAATCAGGAAGGTCAATAAAGTAATTCCAATATTTGTTCTCAACTACATCAAATTCAATTTTCTTGTGCATATTGATAGCCTTAAAGCCTTCAATTTCTTTGCTTTCTGCGGGACAAACTTCAACGCAAAGGTCACATCCTGTACAATCTTCAGGCGAAACTTGAAGAACATAAGACTCTTCACTTGTAAATGGTCTTCCTTTTGCAGGAACAAATTTCATTCCTTCGGGTGCTGCAGCAACTTCTGTATTAGTAACTACTTTTGCACGGATGGCAGCATGAGGACAAATAGCCACGCACTTGTTACATTGTGTACAAAGATTTTCATCATCCCAAATTGGAATAAAGTCTGCGATACCACTCTTTTCGTATTGAGAGGTTCCGGTTGGGAAAATACCGTCTACCGGGAATGCGCTAACAGGTAGTTCATCACCTCTTCCTGCCAAAATATTTTCAAGTACTTCTTTTACAAATCCATCAGGTGCATTATGCATGGCAGAAACGAGCGATTTATCGCTTGTAACTTGCTTAGGATAATCCACTTCAAATAAATTAGCCAATGCAGTATCCACTGCATCAAAATTCATTTTCACTACTTTTTCCCCTTTGTGAGAGTATGATTTTATGATGGCTCCTTTAATTTTGGAAATGGCTTCATCTTTAGGAAGAATTCCCGAAATAGCGAAGAAACATGTTTGTAATACGGTATTTGTTCTTTTTCCTAAATTCGCTTCATAAGCTACTTTTGAGGCATCAATTACGTAGAATTTAGCTTCTTTTTTGATGATTTCTTCCTGAACAACCTTAGGTAATTTATTCCATATCTCATCCTTAGAATATGGTGAATTCAATAGGAAAGTACCACCTTGTTTCAAGTCTTCGACCATATTAAATTTCAAGACAAATTTGAATTGGTGACTAGCAATAAAATCAGCTTTTTCTATTAAATAAGATGAATAAATTGGTTCAGGACCAAATCTTAAGTGAGAAATGGTTTGTGCTCCGGCTTTTTTCGAGTCATAAACAAAATATCCCTGAACGTAATTTTCTGTTTCTTCACCAATGATTTTGATCGAGTTTTTGTTGGCTCCAACGGTACCGTCAGATCCAAGTCCGTAAAACATGCAATTGATAGTAGTTTTTCTAACGGTGAAGTTTTGATCAATTGGTAAACTGGTATTTGTAACGTCATCGTTTATACCAACCGTAAAATGGTTTTTAGCCTTTTCTTTGGCCAATTCATCATAGATACCTTTTACCATTTTTGGGGTAAACTCTTTTGAACTTAATCCATACCGGCCACCAACAATTTTTGGCATTTTCATACCACTTTCAACAAATGCACTGACTACGTCCAAATAAAGAGGTTCTCCTAAACTGCCTGGTTCTTTGGTTCTGTCGAGAACTGCGATATTTTTAACTGTTTTAGGAAGTTTATTGATAAAGTCTTTGGCATAGAATGGGCGGTAGAGTCTAATCAAAAGTGCTCCAACCTTCTCGCCTTTTGCAACTAAGGTTTCGATGGTTTCTTTTACAGCGCCTTCTCCTGAACCCATGATGACAATAACTCTATCTGCTTCCGGATGGCCTATATAATCGAATAATTCATATTTTCTTCCCGTATGTTGATAAAACTCATCCATAACTTCCTGAACAACACCTGGAACCTTGCTATAGAATGAGTTACCTGCTTCTCTTGCTTGGAAGAAAACATCGGGGTTTTGAGATGTTCCTCTGATACTTGGATGATCAGGGTCCAATGATCTTTCTTTAAATGAAAGTACTTCATCTTCCGGCATCATTGCTTGAATCACTTCATCAGGAATAGCATCTATTTTTGAAATTTCATGTGAAGTTCTAAATCCGTCGAATATATTTAAAAAGGGTACTCTTGTTTTTAATGTGGCTACTTGAGAAATTAAAGCGAAATCGTGTGCTTCCTGAACATTTGCTCCGAATAACATGGAGTAACCTGTTTGTCTGGTCGCCATCACATCACTGTGATCACCAAAAATTGAAAGGGCATGCGAAGCAACTGTTCTTGCTGCAACATGGATTACATTAGGAAGTAATTCTCCTGCGATCTTATACATATTTGGAATCATCAACAACAAACCCTGTGATGCCGTAAAAGTTGTGGTTAATGCTCCTGCTTGGAGTGATCCGTGAACTGCACCGGCAGCTCCTCCCTCACTTTGCATTTCTATAATTCTAGGAATATTTCCCCAAATATTTTTTTTCTCTTGGGCACTATATGCATCTACATGTTCTCCCATCGGTGATGCAGGAGTAATGGGGTAAATGGCACAAACCTCATTGGTTTTATGTGCAATTCTCGCCACTGCTTCGTTAGCATCACAAATCAATTTTTCAAATTTTTTATTCATAACTCATTATTTTGTGAAGCGTTGGACATATTTTTTAAAAAGATTTATTTTTTTGCTCCTTTGAACTGAACAAAGTTATTGCGATTCTACTTTTTAAATTATGATTTATGTCATATGGCGCTGATATTCAGTATTTAGAATGTTTCTAATTTGAAGAGGGTAATTTCTGGTCATAAAAAAAGACCGCCAAAGCGGTCTTTTTTTATCATTTGTTACAAGGTGTTATTCTCCGTGTAACCATGCTTTTTTGGCCAATAATTCTTCATCGGTTTCTACATGATCTTCATCTGGAACACAACAATCTACAGGACAAACAGAAGCACATTGAGGCTCATCGTGGAAACCTTTACATTCCGTACACTTTTCAGTCACGATATAATAGAATTCATCACTAATCGGTTCGTGGCTTTCATTCGCATCCACTTCTTCTCCTGTACCTGGAACAGTAACCATTCCTGTTAATGCAGTTTCATCGGCATAAGCCCATTCAGTATCTGGTTCGTATATAGCATTATTCGGACATTCTGCTATACAGGCGTCACAGTTAATGCACTCATCAGTTATTTTAATAGCCATAATTGTTTTATTTTAAGATTGACTACAAAATTATAGAAATAAAAATCAAATAGAATTATATCTAAATAATTTAGAAAGAATTTAAATTAAATGTAATAATTGTTTCGGACTGACTTTTATCATGGATTATGATTTTCAACCGAATTATTTTTATCAAGTCTAAAGTAGGTCAGATTTAATTGCTAAATTTAAAGATGATTAAATTGAATAATAACTAAGAAAATATAAAATGTATGATTCCGGAAGGTGCTAAAAATAAAGAAACGATAGCTCAGGAATTGGATACCGTGGTCATCCGATTCGTGGGAGATTCCGGGGATGGAATGCAGTTGACTGGTACGCAGTTTACTGATACATCCGCGATGTTTGGAAATGATGTGGCCACATTTCCTAATTATCCGGCAGAAATCAGAGCTCCGCAGGGCAGTTTATACGGAGTTTCAGGATTTCAGGTGCACATTGGAAGTATAGAGATTAGTACACCTGGCGACGATTTGGACCTTTTAGTCGCGATGAATCCTGCAGGTTTAAAAACAAACATTTCTGCACTTAAACCCGGACAGATTCTTATTGTTGATAAAGATGCTTTTAGTAAGAAAAATCTTGAAAAAGCAGATTACACTTCAAATCCATTGGAAGATGGGTCATTGGCAAATTACAAGGTGATCGAAGTCGATATGACCAGTCTTACAAAGGAAGCTTTGAAAGAATTGGGTCTGGACAATAAAAGTATAATTCGCAGCAAAAATATGTTTGCGTTAGGAATTGTTTATTGGATGTATGATAGAGATATGAATCATACATTGGATTTCTTCGCGAAAAAGTTTAAATACAATCCAGTTTTAGCAGAGGCAAACTCAAAAGTATTGAAAGCCGGGTATTTTTATGCTGAAACTTTAGAATTAATTCCTGCTGCATATAAAATAGCGCCGTCTAAAATGCCTAAAGGAATTTACCGCATCATAAACGGAAACACGGCCACAGCTTGGGGCTTTTTAGCAGCCGCTGAAAAATCGGGCTTAGATCTTTTTTTAGGATCTTATCCCATTACACCTGCTACAGACATCTTACATGAACTGGTAAAACATAAGCATTTTGGCGTAAAAGCTTTTCAGGCGGAGGATGAAATTGCCGGAGTAACCTCCGCAATAGGAGCTGCCTTTGCAGGTAATTTGGCGATTACCACAACCTCAGGACCTGGTCTTGCGTTAAAAAGTGAAGCCATTAATCTCGCATTGATGACAGAATTACCTTTGGTGATTGTCAATGTACAGAGAGGAGGTCCTTCTACAGGATTACCAACTAAAACAGAACAGTCAGATCTATTACAGGCCATTTTTGGCAGAAACGGAGATAGTCCTGTCATTGTTGTTGCGGCTAGTACACCTGCCGATTGTTTTGATTTTGCTTACGAAGCTGCAAGATTGGCCATTGAGCATATGACTCCAGTCATCTTACTCACTGATGGTTACATTGCCAATGGTTCTGAACCATGGAAAGTGAAGTCTATTAAAGAAATGACCGAGATAAACTTAAAAACATTAAGTGCATCAAGAGATTCATGGCATCCGTATGATAGGGATAGTGAAACTTTGGCCAGAAACTGGGTCATTCCAGGTACCCCGGGATTTGAACACAGATTAGGTGGCTTGGAAAAAGATAAGGTTTCTGGAAATGTGTCTTATCAACCTGAAAACCATGAATACATGACACATATCAGGGCAGAAAAAGTGAAAAGAGTGGAAAATTTTATTCCTGACCTGGTACCTGAGTACGAAAAAGAAGGTGACTTACTTATTGTGGGTTGGGGAGGAACCTATGGAAGTTTGCACTCTGCCGCAAAACAAATGTATAAAGATGGACACCGAGTGGGCCATGTACATTTCAATTATCTCAATCCTATGCCTAAAAATACAGAGGAGGTTTTATCAAAATATAAAAAGATTATTGTTTGCGAAATCAATATGGGACAATTATCATTTTTGTTAAAAGCGAGATACGAGAATATTGAATTTCTACAATATAACAGAATCCAAGGATTGCCATTTTCAGTGTCAGACTTGGTTGCAAAATTTAAAAATATCTTAACAGAATAAGGTCATGGAAGATACACTTGTACAAAAATATACTTTTAAAGATTTTCAAAGCGATCAAGAGGTTCGTTGGTGTCCCGGTTGTGATGACTATGTTATTTTAAGATCGATGCTGAAGGCATTACCCGAAATGAATGTCAAAAAGGAAGATGTCGTTTTTATTTCAGGAATCGGGTGTTCTTCACGTTTTCCATATTATGTAGATTGTTATGGAATGCATAGTATTCACGGTCGTGCCGCTGCCATTGCCAGCGGTGTCAAATTAGCGAACAATAACTTGTCAGTATGGATGATTACAGGAGATGGGGATAGTTTGGCCATTGGAGGTAATCATTTTATCCATGTTTTAAGAAGAAATATAGACCTAAATATAATTTTATTCAACAATGAAATTTACGGTCTGACTAAAGGTCAGTTCAGCCCGACCTCAGTTGTGGGACAAAAGACAAAATCTTCTCCGCATGGTAATACCCAACCACCATTTTTACCGGGTCAGCTGGCGATTGGAGCCAATGCAAGATTTTTTGCCAGAATTGGTGGAAATAATCCAAAAGACATGACCCAACTTTTTATTGAGGCCGAAAAATTTAACGGGACTTCATTAATTGAAGTGCTTCAAAACTGTGTCATATTTAATGATGGTTGCTTTACACATGTTACGGATAAGGATGTTAAAGAAGATCAGCAAGTTTTCTTAGAACATGGTAAACCTATGATCTTTGGGAAAAATGGAGACAAAGGACTGGTGTTGAATGGGTTGAAGTTAGAAACTGTCACCATTGGAGAAAATGGTATAACTGAAAAGGATATTTTGGTACATGATGCCAAATGCGAAGACAATACATTACATCTTTTATTAGCGAAATTGGAAAGTCCCATTGCAACAGGAATTATTCGTTGTTTTGAGGATTTAACCTTTGAGGAAAGAGAGAACATGGTGATGTCTGCGGAGAAAAGTAAATCTAAATTTAAAAATGTTGACGAGTTATTTACTTCGGGCGAAACTTACGAAGTAAAATAATTTGAATCAAGGAAAAAATAGTTTTTATGGGTTATGAAGCGATAATCGTATTTATTTTGGCTGGTGTTGTTTTAGTGGCAGGAGCCAATTTTTTATCTAACATCATTTCACCAAAATCTGATAATCCTCAAAAACAAGAACCTGTTGAATGTGGAATAGAAACCATTGGTCCAACCTGGGTTCAGTTTAAAGTGGGTTATTATTTATTTGCCATTTTGTTTTTGGTATTTGATATAGAAGTGGCTTTTTTGGTGCCATGGGCCGTTGTTTTTAAGGAAGTAGGAACAGTCGCATTGATAGAGATACTCATATTTTTAATCATTTTAGGTATAGGTTTACTTTATGCCTGGAAAAAACGAGCATTGAGATGGGAGTAGACGAAAAGAAAAGATTTTTAAACCAATATGAAGGAACCGGAATGAAACAGGTAATGCCTGAAGACTTTCCCGGCAAAGTAATTCCTGGAGGTAACGGCGGGAATATCGTTGTTACTTCTTTAGATACCGTAATCAATTGGGGCCGATCAAATTCTTTATGGCCCCTTTATTTTGGAACGAGTTGTTGTGCCATAGAAATGATGCAGACCGGAGCTCCCAGACATGATTTTTCACGTTTTGGATTCGAAGTAGCCCGGCCTTCTCCACGCCAGGCAGATTTGATTATTATTGCCGGAACCATTGTCAATAAAATGGCACCTGTTTTACGCAGGCTATACGATCAGATGGCAGAGCCTAAATACGTAATTGCCATGGGGGCATGTGCTGTTTCAGGAGGTCCTTTTTATTACAACAGTTATTCTGTGGTAAAAGGTGCAGATCATGTTATTCCTGTAGACGTTTATGTACCGGGTTGTCCACCCAGACCGGAAGCTCTTTTAGAAGGGATGATCATGTTGCAGGAAAAGATTAGAAAAGAAAATGCCAAAACTAAAGAAAATCCAATTGATGGGTTTGATGAAGGTTTAATCAAATAGCAGAAATTATGTCCAAGGAAGAACTACAAGAATTATTGCAAAGTTGGGATCCTGAACTTCAATTTGAGGAAGAATCGGCGTTTCTGCAAGTCGTTGTGCAGAAAGAAAATCTGCTAAAATTTTGTAATTCACTCAAATATGATCCTAAAACCAAGTTTGATTATTTATTTTGTTTAACAGGAATGGATTGGGGAAAGGAATTGGGAGTGATTTATCATCTTGAATCCACAACGTTGAAACACGAGTTGGTGGTAAAAGTAAAAACAGAAGATCGGGAAAATCCTGAGCTCGACTCGGTTTGGGAAATCTGGAGAACCGCAGAAATGCACGAAATGGAAGTTTTTGATTTTTTCGGAATCAAATTCAAGAATCATCCAAATTTAAAAAGATTGTTTCTGACACCTGATTGGACAGGATTTCCTTTGAGAAAAGACTATGTCGATGAAGCTAATATGGTGATAAAATAATAGTTATGACCGAAATTGAAGTAAAAAACAACATTAAATCAGAGGAGTACTTTATCAATATGGGCCCTCAGCATCCTGCGGCCCATGGGGTTTTGAGACTTTTACTTACCATAGATGGAGAAACAATTAAAAATGTAGAACCAGATTTAGGTTATATCCATCGTTCCATAGAAAAAATGTGTGAAAGAGATAGTTATCAACAAATTGTCCATTTAACAGATAGAATGGATTATTTGTCTTCACATATCAACAATGAAGCTGTTTGCCTTGCCGTTGAAAAAGCGCTGGAGTTAGAAATTCCTGATCGCGTAAAAGTGATTAGAACTATTATTTCTGAATTAACTCGGTTGGCCTCACATCAGTTGTGGTGGGGAGTCATGGGAATGGATTTAGGAGCATTGACTACCTATTTTTATGCTTTCCGGGACAGAGAAATGATCAATGATATTTTTGAGGAAACCTGTGGTGCACGTCTCACTATGAATTACAATATACCAGGTGGATTGATGTTCGATATTCATCCGAATTTCGTGCAGAGAGTCAAAGATTTTATCGTTCATTTTAAAACTAAACTGCCAGAATACGATCGCTTACTTTCAGGTAATGTGATTTTCCTAAATAGAACGAAGGGTGTAGGGGTATTGTCTAAAGAGGATGCCATTTCTTTTGGCGTTACAGGACCGGTTGGCAGAGGATCTGGGTTTGCCTGCGATGTGCGTAAAAAACACTCCGTATAGCGCTTATGACAGAGTAAGTTTTAAAGAGTGTTTAGAAACAACAGGAGATACTTTTTCCAGATACAAAGTGCGTATTGCTGAAATGTGGGAATCAATTTCCATTATTGAACAATTGATCGATCAAATTCCTGAGGGAGAACACAAAGTAGCCACCAAAGCAGTGATCAAATTACCCAAAGGCGAGTTTTACCAAAGGGTTGAAACAGCCAGAGGTGAATTGGGCGTTTATATCAATAGTGATGGTAATAAAAACCCATATCGCGTAAAATTCAGATCTCCCGGTTTTTCAAACCTTTCCGCCTTACATCATACAGCTGTAGGAGGGAAAATAGGAGATTTAGTGGCGATCATGGCCTCATTTGATTTTGTAATACCGGATATAGACCGCTAAATGTTAGAAATATGAATCTACCCTTATCTATAACAAGCACTATTCACGACTGGCTTTTTGATATCATGCCTTTTGGAGCTGCCAGTATTGTAGAAATGCTTTTAATTGCCATCGCATATCTTACCGTATTTGCTGTGGCAGGATTGTATTTAGTTTTATTAGAAAGAAAAGTGGCGGCATGGTTTCAATTGCGGTATGGGCCCAATAGAGTAGGGCCTGCCGGAATGTTTCAGACCATGGCTGACGCAATTAAATTGGTTTCGAAAGAAATGTATGGAACCAATAGGGCAGATAAATTTTTATACAATTTGGCACCGTATTTCCCTATCATTACCGCCTTATTGGCGATGGCCGTTATTCCTTTTTCCAAACAATTTCAGGCTTTTGACATCAACATTGGGATCTTCTTTTTATTAGCCGTTTCCTCCATTGGTGTAATTGGAATACTACTTGGAGGTTGGGCAAGTAATAATAAATATTCTCTTATTGGCGCCATGAGAAGTGGTTTGCAGGTGGTGAGTTACGAACTTTCTGTAGGACTTTCATTATTGACGATGGTTGTTTTGGTGGGAAGTCTTCAGTTATCCGAAATTATTGAGTTCCAAAAAAATGGTTGGCTCATTGTTCAAGGTCATATCCCCGCAATTATTGCTTTCGTTATTTTCATGATCGCAGGAACTGCCGAAACAAATAGAGCACCATTCGATTTGGTTGAAGCAGAATCAGAATTGGGGGCAGGATTCCATACGGAATATTCAGGTATGAAATTCGCTTACTTTTTCTTAGCAGAGTTCATCAATATGTTCATTATTTCATGTATTGCAGTCATTGTTTTCTTTGGTGGCTGGTTGTCTCCTTTTGGTATTACAGAAGAAATTACTTGGTTTCCTTCTGTATTATGGTTTTTGGGAAAAGTATTGGTGATTGTTTTTTTAATGATGTGGTTTAGATGGACATTTCCCCGCTTAAGAGTAGATCAATTGTTGAATTTAGAGTGGAAATATTTGTTGCCAATTAACTTGTTTAACCTGGTATTGATGGCTGTCGTAGTTTGGTTAGGCTGGACAATTACCTATTAAGTATTTATAATGAGCTATTTTTCAGACATATACAACGGAATAAAGACATTACTTACTGGAATGAGCGTTACAGGAAAGTATTTTGTCAATGCGCCAAAAGAAATTATTACCCAGCAATATCCCGACAATCGTGAAACATTAAAGATGTTTGAACGATTCAGAGGAGAAGTGGTGATGCCCCATGATGAAGAGAATTTCCACAGATGTACGGGCTGTCAATCTTGCGAGATCGCTTGTCCTAATGGGTCTATTGAAATTATTTGGGACCGACAAGTCGATCCCGAAACGGGCAAAAAGAAAAAAATGATAGATAAACACATTTATCATCTGTCCATGTGCACCATGTGTGGTCTTTGTATCGAGGCTTGTCCGACAGATGCCATTGTTTGGGCACAAAATTTCGAAAATTCAGTGTACGACAGATCACATTTAACAAAAGTATTAAACCAACCCGGTTCCAGATTAAAACCCGGTGTAGAAGATTAAGCCATGGAAAGAATTATATTTTACATTTTGGCTCTTATAATGGTCATTTTTGCAGTGAAAGCAGTGAGCAGTAAGAACATGCTGCGTTCAGTAGTTTATTTACTCTTTGTATTAATGGGAATTGCCGGAATTTATTTTTTGATGGATTATTCCTTTTTAGCTGCAATCCAGCTAGCGGTCTATGCAGGGGGTGTAATAGTGTTAATTATTTTTTCTGTTCTTTTGGTACATCATATAGAGCTTAAACTGGAAACGGTATCGGTTCCAAGAAAAATAGCTTCTTTAGCGATTTCCGTCTTAGGAGCGGGAGTTACTTTGTACTCCATTTTCAATTATACTTTTCCAATGTCGAGTATCCCTCATTCGATCGAAGTAGAAGAGGTGGGGCGACAATTCTTGAATTATGGAGAAGGAGGGTATATTTTACCATTTGAAGTAATTAGTGTTTTGCTCTTGGTTGTGATGGTTGGAGCCATCGTAATTGCAAAAGGAAAAAAATTAGAAAAAAATTAATTTGTTATGATAGAGAATGTGACCATTTACGAGATTTTGGGTCTGACCACTTTAATTTTCTTTATTGGTATTTATGGATTTTTAACTCGAAAAAATTTGATTACCATGTTGCTTTCTATTGAGTTGATCTTAAATGCTTCAGCTATCAATTTTGTGGTTATCAATCAATATCTTTTTCCAAATAATCTTCAAGGCGCCTTTTTTTCCATCTTTATCATTGCAGTTGCAGCGGCCGAAACAGCTTTGGCAGTGGCAATTGTAATCAATTTATACAAATTGGTCAATTCTGTTGAAGTAAAAGATACAGAAACCTTGAAATTTTAGGTAAACAATTATGAATTCTAGAAGACACTGATATGCAATTCTTTAACACCATTTTCATACCGCTTATACCTCTTTTCGTTTTTTTGGTACTGGGAATTTTTTACGATAAAATTAAAGCACCCTATTCGGGTTATATTGGAACCTTAGGTTTGTTCATAACCTTTCTTCTTTCTCTGGTAACAGCCTACAACTATTTTTTGGTGGATGGCAAAGTAGGAGAGGTTTACCAAACTTTTGCCCATAAGTGGGATTGGATGCGTTTCACAGATACCCTGAAGATTCAGATGGGTGTTTTAGTGGATCAAATTTCTGTAATGATGCTTGTGGTTGTTTCTACCATTTCACTTTTAGTGCATTTGTATAGCATGGGCTATATGAAAGGAGATAAAGGATATACGCGTTTTTTTGCCTACTTATCTCTGTTTACTTTTTCGATGATGGGTCTGGTTCTTTCGGCCAATTTATTTCAAATCTACATTTTTTGGGAATTGGTGGGGGTTTCTTCCTTTTTGTTAATAGGATATTATTATACAAAACCGTCGGCTGTAGCTGCAGCCAAAAAGGCCTTTATCGTAACAAGGTTTGCAGATTTTGGCTTTTTAATCGGAATTCTGATTATAGGATATTATACAGGAACATTTGATTTTCAAACTTTAACAGATCCTGAAGGTGCGGCTATAGCCAATTGGGCAGCACAATCATTTATGGGATTGTCAGTGATCACTTGGGGATTATTGCTCATTTTTATCGGAGGAGCAGGTAAGTCTGCCATGTTCCCCTTGCATATTTGGTTGCCGGATGCCATGGAAGGTCCAACACCCGTTTCAGCATTAATCCATGCTGCAACGATGGTTGTTGCAGGGGTTTATTTAGTGGCAAGGATGTTCCCTATGTATTACTTTGTCGAAGATGGTTTTGCACTAAATGTTGTAGCTTGGGTTGGGGCTTTTTCATCATTATTTGCAGCAGTTATTGCAATAACCCAAACAGATATCAAGCGCGTTTTGGCCTTTTCAACCATGTCTCAAATCGGTTATATGATGCTTGCTCTAGGTGTATCAGGTTATAACGGGCATGACGGATTGGGTTATATGGCCTCCATGTTCCATCTTTTCACTCATGCCATGTTTAAAGCTTTGTTATTCTTAGGAGCCGGTTCGGTCATTCACGCAGTTCATACCAACAATATGCTCGAAATGGGTGGATTGAGAAAGTATCTGCCTATCACGCATTTTACTTTTTTAATTGCCGCTTTATCAATTTCAGGCTTCCCTGGTTTTGCAGGATTCTTTAGTAAGGATGAAATTTTAGTAGCAACTTTTGAGCATAGCAAACTATTGTATATCATCGGCGTTTTTGTTGCTTTCCTTACCGCTTTTTATATGTTCCGATTGTATTTTGGAATTTTTTGGAATAACGACAGGACCTACGAGCACAAACCTCATGAATCTCCCAGCACAATGACTTTTCCATTGATCGTTTTAGCCATTTTAAGTGTGGTTACCGGATACATTCATTTTAGTGAATTTGTAACTGCAGACCATCTGGTCTTTGAGGCTCATTTGAATTATCCTTTAGCAGCAGTGGCTGTAAGTGTTGGATTATTGGGTATGGCGATCGCATATCTATTTTATAAAAAACAATCCAATTACCCGGATAAGGTTGCAAAAACGGCGGGATCCCTTTATCAATGGTCTTACGATAAGTTTTATTTTGACGAGCTATATATGTTCGTCACCAAACAGATCATTTTTAAAAGAATTTCAGCGCCCTTTGCCTGGTTTGATAAGAACATAGTAGATGGGACTATGAATCTAATCGGAAATTCCACGGTTAAGGCTTCAGATAAAATCAAAGGTTTACAGTCAGGTAAAATTCAGGATTATGCCTATGGATTTGTGCTTGGCGCCGTTATTTTAGTGATGATCATGATATATAATTTTATGTAATAATGGATATTCTTACTTTATTTTTAGTTGTACCAATACTGACAATTACTGCTCTGTTTTTTACCAAAAATTTAAAGCAGTCCAGAATGGTTTCTGTTATTGGCATGACTATACAGCTTTTTATGTCACTTCACTTGATTTACGCCTATGTTCAGGAAAGAAAAGTAAATGGGGATGTGATGTTGTTTAAAAAGGATGCAGTATGGTTCGATCAGTTCAATATACATTATGCCATTGGCGTTGATAGTATCTCTGTGGCTATGATCGTATTGACATCGATCGTAGTTTTAGCGGGCGTATTTATTTCTTGGAAAACAGAAGAGCTTCCCAAAGAATTTTTCATTTCATTAATTGTTTTGGCAACGGGTGTTTTTGGGTTTTTTATCTCCATCGATCTTTTTACCATGTTTGTTTTTTACGAAATTGCGGTAATACCCATGTTTTTACTCATAGGTATTTGGGGATCCGGACCAAGAGAATATTCCGCCATGAAATTGACCCTTATGTTAATGGGTGCATCGGCCTTGCTATTGGTTGGCGTTTTAGGTATTTATTTCAATTCCGGTACTGATGGAAATTTAACTTTCAATATCCTTGAGATTGCTCAGGTAGATATTCCATTAGCAGCGCAAAAATTATTTTTCCCACTTACATTTATTGGTTTTGCAGTACTTGGTGCGATGTTCCCTTTTCATACCTGGTCACCTGATGGTCACGCTTCTGCGCCGACTGCGGTATCTATGCTTCACGCGGGAGTTTTGATGAAATTAGGAGGTTATGGGATATTTAGAGTGGCGATGTACCTATTGCCTGAAGGAACCATGATGTGGTCTAATTTCTTTATCGTCTTGGCTGTTATTGGTGTTTTTTACGGAGCCTTGGCCGCTATCAAGCAAACCGACCTAAAATATATCAATGCCTACTCTTCAGTGAGCCATTTGGGAATGGTATTATTTGCCTTACTTATGATCAACAAGACAGCCTGGAACGGAGCCATTTTACAATCGCTGTCACATGGGTTTATGACGGCCATGTTCTTTGCCTTGATAGGGATGATATATGGAAGAACCCATACAAGAGATGTAACTAAAATGGGTGGATTATTGAAAGTCTTACCTTTTATCTCAATGATGTATGTCGTCGCGGGATTGGCTTCATTGGGGCTACCCGGTTTTAGCGGATTTATGGCAGAAATGCAAATCTTTGTCGGTGCATTTCAACATCCGGATTTATTCCATAGGATCGCGACAATTGTAACTGTTTCAGCCATCGTTGTAACTGCGGTTTATATCCTGCGTGTTGTGGGAATGATGTTGATGGGTCCGGTAAGACATGAAGAGTATAATACCCTGGAAAAAGCGACCTGGTACGAAAAAACAGGTATCCTTTTATTGTTGATCCCAATCGTATTTATGGGGGTTTTCCCATTATTAACCAGTGAGTTTATTAGAGAAAGTCTATCCCCATTTATAGATAGGCTATTGTAAAAGTCAAGTGAAATTTTGAAAAGAGTGCAATATGAATATAGATAGTTTTTTATTGATGCGACATGAGATCATTCTTACATTGATCTTATTGTTTATTATTCTCGCAGAAATATTTGCCAAAGATAAAAATACGGTTCTTCAGTTAGCTTTGGTACTTTTTATAGTCCATACCGTAATTGGTTTTTTTGCTCAGAATGAAGGGAGTTTATTTGGCCAGATGTATAGAACCAACGGTTTGTTGCATTTTATAAAAAACACCCTCAATGTGGGTGTATTGATCATTCTTTTACAATCCTTTTCTTGGATCAAAGAAAGAATGTTACCTGAACATAAATCTTCCGAATTTGTGATTTTACTTTTTTCATCACTTCTTGGATTGTATTTTATGATTTCTTCCGGGCATTTCTTGATGTTTTACATCGGACTTGAATTATCGTCTTTGCCTATAGCCGCTATGGTTGCTTTTGAGACAAGTAAAAGAAGATCAGCTGAGGCAGGAATTAAATTTATAATGCTTGCAGCCTTAGCATCAGGCATCTCACTTTTTGGGATCTCGATGATTTATGCAACCACAGGAACCGTTTATTTTCATGAATTGAGTAATCTTTTACAGGTCAATTCCCTAAGTCTTTTAGGATTTGTATTCTTTGTAGCAGGTTTATCATTTAAGATTTCTTTGGTGCCATTCCATTTTTGGACTGCCGATGTCTATGAAGGTGCACCAATTGGCGTAACGTCTTATTTGTCTGTGATTTCAAAAGGCTCTGCGGTCATCATCCTCATGGTCATATTATTTACGGTGATGTCGGCATTCGCTGAAATTTCAAAATCACTACTGTATATCATTTCTATTGCTACTATGTTTGTGGGTAATTTTTTCGCCCTCAGACAACAAAATTTAAAAAGATTTTTAGCTTTTTCATCTATTGCTCAGGCAGGATTTATTTTGCTCGGGTTTATGTCTAATGATACTTTGGGAATTTCAACCATCGTCTATTTTGTGGCAATTTATATCTTCACAAATTTAGCCGCATTCGGAGTGATTCAAAGTATTTCTTTTCATACAGGTAAGGAAAACCTAGAAGATTATAATGGTCTTTATAGAACCAACCCTAAATTGAGTTTAGTGATGTTATTGGCACTGTTTTCTTTAGCGGGTATTCCGCCGGTAGCGGGTTTCTTTGGCAAGTTCTTTTTATTTACCGCGGCAGCATCGAAAGGCTATTACCTGCTAGTGTTTTTGGCAGTTGTGAACGTTACAATTTCTCTGTATTATTATTTACTGGTGGTACGTGCCATATTTTTGAGAAAAAGTGATACTGCTATCCCATATTTCAACAGTCATACAACTATGAAGATTGGTTTGGTTGTGGCAGTATCAGGTGTGCTTATCATTGGATTGTTAAGCCCTATTTACGAATATATATATCAACTATCTACCTTATAAAAAATTGAAGAATGGGCTTATCTGGAAAACATCAATTCGGATCTATAGGTGAAACCAGGGTTACTTTTGTGGAAAAAAATGCAACCCAAGAAAGATTGGAGTTTTTGAAAAGGTTACTGGAAGTAAATGGTTTCGAGGTAATTACTGAGGAGGAAAAACGTAAGACAGAAGACGATCCACAGCTATTTACTATTGGTGTAACGGATATGGTTTTTAATCCAACAGTATATGTTTTTCAGCGTCGTTTAAAAACAATAGACGGTCTTCATAAAGTCACCCCTGATTATTGGAATCAGGTTAGTGAAGAGACTCATCCGCAATATTGGAAAAACGATTAGTTCGGTTTTAATCTTTTTTTGGTAAAATCCACAAATGTTAAAGATACATTTTTCGATTATTTATGATATTTTTACATTGTTAAGGTATAAAACTAACTGAAAGAGGTAATTCCTATAATTTTTCTTCTAATTTTTTTAAATGATGCAGCTTTTACATGTTGGTGCAGAATGTTTTCCTATTGCAAAAGTGGGAGGTTTGGCTGATGTAGTTGGTGCTTTGCCAAAATATCAACGCAGCAAAAAAATTAAGACAAGTGTTGCCATGCCTTATTACAGCAATCCTTTTAATAGAAGCCATGAATTCGAGCATGTTTTTAAAGGAGATATGCTCTTAGGAGAGAATCATCATGAATTTCAAGTGTTAAAGTTAATTGATGATCTTGGATTTGACCTTTTTGCCATAAAAATCCAGCATTTACTGGACAGAGAGAATGTCTATGGATACGAGGATGATGTCGAGCGGTTTACAGCTTTTCAAATAGCCCTGCTTACTTGGTTAACTCTAAAAAAAGTGAAGCCTACACTCGTGCACTGTCATGACCATCACACAGGTTTAATTCCTTTTATGATGTCTCATTGTAATGTTTTTCAGAATTTAAAGGAAATCCCTACCGTTTTTACGATTCATAATGCGCAATACCAAGGGCAATTCAATTACGATAAATTTTCCTATATTCCCAAATTCGACTTTACTCATTTCGGATTATTGGATTGGGATGGAAAAATTAATCCTATGGCTTCTGGTGTAAAGTGCGCGTGGAAAGTAACGACGGTGTCGCCAAAGTACATGGAAGAATTAAAATTGAATGGCAATGGATTGCAGCATTTATTTGGTATGGAAAGCGACAAGTGTTCGGGCATTTTAAACGGTATAGACACGCTGGTTTGGAATCCGGAAACGGACAAAAGAATTTATCAACGATACAAAGTAAAATAAGATCAAAATGAAAGCACTTTTTTACACAAGAGAATATCCTCCTTATGTTTATGGCGGAGCCGGAGTTCATGTAGAATATTTGGCGGCGGAATTGGCTAAATTAATGGATGTGGAGGTAAGGTGTTTTGGCGATCAGAATGAAAAATCAGACCACCTTTCTGTAATGGGTTTTCCCTATGAAAATCCCGTTTTTGATCATTCTAATAAAAAGCTGAAAGCAGTTTTACAAACGTTGAGCACCTGTGTTCAAATGAATTCAATCGAAACGGATGCAGATGTAGTGCATTGTCACACTTGGTATGCGCAGTTCGCAGGAATTGTCACTAAATTGTGTTACGGCATTCCCCTGGTGATCACAACACATTCATTAGAGCCCCTTCGCCCGTGGAAAAGAGAACAGCTAGGCAGGGGATATGATGCTTCTTCATGGGTAGAAAAAACGGCCATTGAAATGGCTGATGCCATCATTGCTGTTTCTAATGAAACAAAAGAAGACGTGCTAAACAATTTTGATGTCGATGAAGATAAGGTAAAGGTAATCTACAATGGTATTAATTTGCAGGAATACATTGTGACGGAGGAAACCTCAACGCTTAAAAAATTTGGCATCGACCCTTCTAAACCGATTGTTTTATTCGTTGGTAGAATTACAAGACAAAAAGGAATTATTCATTTGGTAAATTCCATAAAATATATTGATGAAGAAGCTCAGATCGTTCTTTGTGCCGGTGCTCCTGATACTCCGGAAATTGCCAAGGAGATGGAAGATTGTGTAAATGAGGTCAAGAAAAATCGATCGAATGTCATTTGGATAGACGAAATGTTACCTAAAAAGGAGGTTATACAATTATACTCTCATGCAGACGTTTTTTGTTGTCCTTCAATCTATGAGCCTTTCGGTATCATTAATATTGAAGCTATGGCTTGCGAGACCGCTGTTGTAGCCAGTGCGGTTGGAGGGATCAAAGAAGTTGTGGTAAATGGTGAAACCGGTATTTTAGTTCCACTTGAACAACAGAAAGTAGCCCCATTTGAACCCGTAGATCCAGAAAAATTTTCGAAAGATTTGGCAACGGGAATTAATAAATTACTGAATGATAAAGAACTGACAAAATCAATGGCAAAAAAGGGCAGAAAAAGGGTGGAAGAACATTTTGATTGGGTAGCTATCGCCAAACAAGTGAAAGAATTGTATGCCTCGTTGATATGAATAGAAAAAGGTCGGATGATATAAAAGATATTTTAGATATTCAAAATGGCAAAAAGGCCAACAAGCAGCATTTGTGTCATACATTTGGAATAGATGAAAAGAGACCATTGTTTTCCTTCGTAGGAAGGTTAGCCTTTGAAAAAGGAGCAGATATTTTACCTCAAATATGCTATAAGACATTGGTAAAAAATGAAGTGAGTATAATTGTCTTAGGTTCCGGTGTAAAGGAGATTGAATCAGAATTAAAATCACTTGAAACTCCATTTAAAAATTCATTTGTGGCCTATATTGGATATAATGAAGATTTAGCACACCAGATTTATGCAGCTTCAGATTTTTTGTTGATGCCATCGAGGATAGAACCATGCGGTTTAAACCAAATGTATGCGCTTAGGTATGGCACAATACCTATTGTTCGGAGAACCGGGGGATTGGCAAATACCGTTGTTGATATTGGGGATGGAGGTTTTGGAATATGTCATGACCAAGCCTCTGTAGAGGACGTTTGTTATTCAATAAACAGGGCTTTGGAATTTTATAAAAAGAAAAGGGAATTTAACAAAATCCGAAAAAAATGTATGGAAATTGACCATTCATGGGATAAATCTGCGCAAGAATATTTAACTTTATACAAATCAATTAGCAAATAATAATATGTTCGATAAAAAAGTTTTAGCCATTATTTTAGGCGGTGGACAAGGTTCAAGATTATATCCTTTAACAGAAACCAGATCAAAACCTGCCGTGCCAATTGCTGGAAAATACAGATTGGTCGATATTCCTATTTCCAATTGCATAAATTCTGACATCAAAAGGATGTATGTGTTAACTCAGTTTAACTCTGCTTCGTTAAATCGACATATAAAAAACACCTACCATTTTAGTTTTTTTAGTTCAGCATTTGTCGATGTTCTCGCAGCTGAACAAACTCCGATGAGTAGTAACTGGTTTCAAGGTACGGCAGATGCGGTGAGACAAAGTATCCACCATATCAAACAGCACGATTTTGAGTATGCACTCATATTATCTGGCGATCAGTTGTATCAAATGGATTTTCAGGTATTAATTAATGAGCATATCAGAAAGAAAGCGGATATCTCCATTGCTACTTTACCGGTCAATGATAAGGATGCGCCCGGATTTGGTATACTGAAAACAGATGAAAATGGGTCTATAGTTACCTTTGTAGAGAAACCTCCTCTTCAGGATCTCGCTGAATTGGAATCCGAGGTCAGTCCTGCTATGAAATCAGAAGGAAGAAAATACCTCGCCTCAATGGGTATCTATGTGTTTAACAGAGATTTATTATTTAGCTTGTTAGATGACCCAAACACCAACGATTTTGGCAAGGAAATTATTCCACAATCAATTGAAAAGTGTCATGTTGTGAGCTATCCATTCGAAGGTTACTGGACAGATATAGGGAATATAGATTCCTTTTTTGAGGCAAATTTGGGATTGACAGATGATATCCCAAAATTCGACCTATATAATGTTGATAATAAGGTATATACTCATGCAAGGGTATTGCCTACCTCAAAGATTCATGGAACCACACTTGATAAAACAGTTATTGCGGATGGATGCATTATTCATGCAGGTAAGATCGAAAGATCTGTAATTGGCATCCGATCCAGAATCGGAAAAGAATCTACCGTTATTAATACCTATATGATGGGTAGTGATTATTACGAGTCGCTGGAGGAAATAGAAAAGAAGCACTTAGATATTTTGTTAGGTATTGGCGAAAGATGCTTTATCAAAAATGCGATTATTGATAAGAATTGTAGAATTGGTGACGATGTTAGAATTAACGGAGGACCTCATTTAGAAGATAAAGAAACTCCTCAATACGTTGTAAAAGAGGGTATCGTTGTCATCAAAAAGGGTGCAGTAATCCCTAAAGGCTACGTCATTTAGAAAGTCACGGAAATTAATTAGTCGAGTGTGAAAAGGCAAAATAGAGTTGTTATAGAACGAGTTTCTCCACAAATTAATTGTGGAGAATTTTTTATAAAAAGAATACCTGGTCAAAAAGTAGAAATATGGGCAGATGTTCTTGTTGATGGTCATGATTTAATAGGAGCTTCTGTGCTGTATAAGCATGAGTGCAACAGCAATTGGGAAGAAGTGAGGATGAGGCCGGACCATAATGATGCATGGACGGCTTCCTTCATTGTGAACGAGCAAGGGTTTTACGTTTACAAAGTTCAAGGTTGGGTGGATCATGGTTTAAATTGGCGACATGGGATCATTCGCAAATTAGATGATCACCAACACGTAAAATCTGAGCTCCTTGAAGGGGCCAGATTACTAGAATTGCTGGTTGAAAAGGTGAGAGGTGATGACAAAAATTATATCCAATATTTGATTGATATTTTTAAGGATGAGCAGCGCTATGAGACCTCTATTTATGAGGTGAGAGGGGAGAGAATTGGGCAGATACTTTTTAAGCATCCTGATAAGCATTTAGCAAATGAATCCATTGAGCTAAAAGTTTTTGTCGATAGAAAGAAAGCTTTGTTCAGCACTTGGTATGAATTCTTTCCCAGGTCAGCTTCGTCGGTCGAGGGTAAACATGGGACTTTTAAAGATTGTGAAAAATTGTTGCCTAGAATCTCAAAAATGGGATTTGACACGCTTTATTTCCCGCCAATTCATCCTATTGGTGAAGTAAACAGAAAAGGAAAGAATAATACCACAAATGCCTTGGAAGGCGACGTAGGAAGTTGTTGGGGTATTGGTTCAAAGTTCGGCGGTCATAAAGATATTCATCCCGAACTGGGAACTTTGTCTGATTTTAAGGATCTGATAAAAAAGGCGCAAGAGAACGGTTTAGAAGTGGCCATGGATTATGCTTTGCAAGCAGCGCCAGATCATCCTTGGGTAAAAAGCAATCCTGAATGGTTTAAGTGGCGCCCGGATGGAACAGTTCAATATGCCGAAAATCCTCCGAAAAAATACCAGGATATCTTGCCCATATATTTTGAATCTGATAAATATACAGAACTATGGGATGCCTGTTTAGAAATATTATTATTTTGGATTGATTGTGGCATACGCATTTTTAGAGTAGATAATCCACATACAAAACCATTTTATTTTTGGAATTGGATCATTACGGAAGTGCAGAAAAAATATCCTGATGTCATCTTTTTGGCCGAAGCTTTTACTAAGCCAAAAGTAATGCAACAATTGGCTAAACAAGGATTTACCCAATCCTACACTTATTTTACGTGGCGGGATAATAAGCATGAGATCACTACATATCTGGAGGAATTGACCAAATCTGAAAGTGCCGAATATATGCGGCCAAATTTCTGGCCAAATACACCCGACATAAATCCTATGCATTTACAAAAGGCGAATGAGTCAAAACATATTCAACGCTATGTTTTAGCTGCTACTTTGAGTTCTAGTATTGGAATTTATGGACCTGTCTTTGAATATATGCAGAGTGATGCTTTGCCAGGGAGAGAGGAGTATTTGCATTCGGAAAAATTTGAGTTCAAAAAGCACAATTGGAAAAAGCAAAATTATTTGATCGACGTTATTACCAAGATCAATCACATCAGGAATAAACACGAAGCTTTACAGCAAACGAATAACTTGAGATTTTGCCAGATACATAATGATAATTTAATTGCTTTCTATAAATTCAATGAAGATAAAACAGACCAATTGTTGATTGTTATCAACCTTGATATGCATCACTCTCAACAAGGATATGTGCAATTGCCAATGCAGGAAATGAACGGCAATTTGCCATTAATGGTCAAGGATCTATTTACCGGATACGAATATGAGTGGTTTGACGAATGGAATTTTGTTCAACTTCATCCTAACTTGCCTTTTCATATTTTTAAGCTCTTAGGCTAAAATGACTTTAGAAACCGATAAAAATTTAAATACAGAACCCATTAATTTTGAAAATAATTGGGAAGATCTTCTGCAAAATCAGGAGTTCACCAAATTATTTCTATCCGATATACTTGAAGAATATATCGTCCAACAACGGTGGTATGGAGGTAAAGCAAGCAGGTTAAAATATATTGAACTGCTAGAGCATTTTCGCATTCAGCAAGATGGGGAGGTATATTTCGGGCTTCTGTTGGAAATTGATTTTTACGAAGCATTTTACCAGCATTATTTTTTGCCTATTGCATTTGTTACGGATGAAAGTTTTGCGCCTAACGACAGAATTCTCACCATTAAATTAAAAGGTAAAAAGGGCTATATAATCGATGCCATAAATTTGGAAGCGTTCAGAAAATTGGTATACTCCAGAATTTTGCATGCTGTGCCAAAAGATGAAACAAAGGTACAGTACCATAAAAGTAGCCGATTTGAAAATTTGGCTTACCAAAGCTCCAGATTTATGGGATTGGAGCAAAGTAATACTTCGATCATTTACAACGATAAATATGTACTGAAATTTTTCCGAAGAATTTTTGCAGATAAGAATCCGGATTATGAAATGAGTAAATTCCTTACGGAAAAGAGAAATTTCGCAAATACACCGGCCTATTTGGGAAGTATCAACATTATCGATTGCGATAACGTTTATATTACCATTGCTCTTATGCAAGAAAAGATTGAAAATGAAGGAGATGCCTGGGAATTTATGTTAAAGGAGCTTTTTAAGGTTTTTTCAAATTTGAAAGAAAAGCAAATACAAGATTTTCCGCTCCTTCCTATGTTTTCAAGATTGAAATTGAGGGATATACCAATTGAGATCGCAGATTGGGTTGGACTAGAGCTGTTCTCTAAAATACAGACCCTTGCAAAAAGAACAGCAGAGATGCATATAGAATTGGGTTCTGAATTTGAAGATACCGCATTCACACCTGCTCATTTTAATGGGGATTATGAAGTTTGGCTGAAGAACAGATTAGTTTACCAGTTTCAGAATAGACTGAATACCATCGAAAATAATTTACATAAATTAGAAGGATTAGCTTTGGAACTCGGAAAAGAATTTCTGGAGAAAAAAAATGTGATCCGTAAACGATTTATGCAATTCGATTGGACCAAATTAAAAGGAGAACGAATTAGAGTTCATGGAGATTATCATTTAGGTCAGATCTTGGTTCAAAACAACGACTTCTTTATTCTGGATTTCGAAGGAGAACCTGAGAGTACCATCAGAGACCGTAAAGTAAAACAACCTCCGCTTAAAGATGTTGCAGGTTTGTTCCGCTCTTTCCATTACGCCATATATGCAACAATTTTTAATCATCCCGATGCTTTTGGCAAACCTCAAAACGAACTATTTCAGGCCGCAGAAATTTTATATGCTTATTTTACGGGAGTATTTTTAGAAGTATATACAGATGAAATTCAAAGAGCAAATATCAATATAGGCTATAGCCAAGAACGTATTTTTATATTGAAATACTGTCTATTAGAAAAAGCTGTTTACGAAATAGGCTACGAGCTAAACTCGCGCCCAAAATGGGCACTTATCCCACTCAAAGGAATATCCAATATCATAAATGAATAAACATGGAAAAGGTAATTAATTATAGTCTGTTTACAGATTTCGACATAGCATTATTTAAATCAGGCAAGCATTTTAAATTGTATGAAAAGCTCGGTTCTCATCTAATAGAGGTCAACGGAGTAAAAGGTACGTATTTTGCTGTTTGGGCACCCTCTGCAAAATCGGTCTCTGTTATCGGTGATTTTAATTACTGGAATGATCATCAACACCGGTTAAATGTAAGATGGGATGCATCGGGTATTTGGGAAGGTTTTATTCCCGAAGCACAGCCGGGAATGCGATACAAATACAAGATCAAATCACATAACAACAATATAGAAACAGAAAAGGCCGATCCGTATGCTTTTTATTGCGAAAAACCGCCTTATACTGCTTCTATCATTAGAGATATTGATCATTATAAATGGAAGGACAAAGCTTGGATGACCTACCGGAAGGACAAAAATGGTCTGGATAAACCCTATGCCGTTTATGAGGTGCATTTGGGAAGCTGGATGAAAAATGTAGAGGAAAATAGGTTCTTAACTTATGAAGAGTTTGCCGTGCAGTTGGTGGATTATGTCAAGAAAATGAATTACACTCATGTAGAGTTTATGCCTGTGATGGAATATCCGTATGATCCATCTTGGGGATATCAAATTGTAGGATATTTTGCACCTACTTCCAGATTTGGAACTCCGGAAGGTTTTATGCATCTGATCGATGAATTACATAAAAATGATATCGGTGTTATATTAGACTGGGTGCCGTCGCATTTTCCTTCGGATGATCACGGACTTGGTTTTTTCGATGGCAGTCATCTGTACGAGCATCCTGATCCGAGAAAGGGTTATCACCCCGATTGGAAAAGTTTGATCTTTAATTATGGCAGAAATGAGGTCAAATCTTTTTTAATCAGTAATGCATTCTTTTGGCTCGAAAAATATCATGTAGACGGACTGCGCGTGGATGCTGTAGCATCGATGATTTATTTAGATTATTCTAGAAATGAGGGGGAATGGGAACCCAATATGTTTGGAGGTAATGAATATCTTGAGGCTATTGATTTTATCAAAGAATTTAATCAGGAAGTATACAAGAATTTTGACGGAATACAAACTATCGCAGAAGAATCTACGGCATTTAGCGGAGTGACAAAGCCTGTTGAATATGGAGGTTTAGGTTTTGGTATGAAATGGATGATGGGATGGATGCATGATACTTTACAATATTTTTCAAAAGAAACGGTTTACAGAAAATTTCATCAAAATGAAATAACCTTTAGTTTGGCCTATGCTTTTACAGAACATTTTATGCTGCCTCTGTCTCATGATGAAGTAGTGTATGGTAAGAAGTCACTGATCTATAAAATGCCCGGAGATGAATGGCAACGATTTGCAAATCTTAGACTAATGCTGGCATATATGTATGCTCATCCGGGTACAAATTTGACCTTTATGGGAGCAGAATTTGGACAGACGAAAGAATGGGATTACAATACAAGTTTAGATTGGCACTTGTTAGATTATAAACCCCATCAAAGTATGCAGAATTTCATGAAGGACTTAAATGGATTATACAAAGAAACACCCGCATTGTATGAAAAAGGTTTTAGTTCTGAAGGTTTTGAATGGATTAACTTCTCGGATGATCAACAGTCGGTCATAGCATTTATTCGCAAAGGTCACGATGTGGAAAACGATATTGTTGTGGTTTGTAATTTCAACGAAATACCCAAAAAGAAATATAGAATCGGATTGCCCAGAAAAGGCAAATTAACCCAACTTTTCAATTCTGATATGAAAAAATATTTTGGCAGTGGATTGAGTAATGCGAAAGAAATTATTGCAGAAAAAAAACCATATGATCACAAACCGTATTCTTGCGAGGTGAATTTGCCTCCTTTGGCAGCCGTATATTTCTCATTAAAGTCTTGATAATCATATTTGTAATTTTGAACATTGTTTATTGAAAGAAATGTAAAAATCAGCCTTAATTTTTTAATTTAATTTTCATCAATGTTTCTTCAATTTTGATAGGTTTGCATTCAATGCAGATTATCAAAATATGATTACAAATACGGAACTTGAAAATAAGGGAAATTTATTCCCCTCTCAGATAATTGATTACCAAAAGGTTGTTGATACTCTTAATTTTACGTGTGAGAATGGTGTGATATTGCAACTTACCGTGCAACGGGATAGTGTACTCAGATTTCGCTATTGCACCTCTGGCACATTTGAAAACGATTTTTCTTATGCTATCACGAAATATGCGAGCCGAGGATATAATTTTTTAGAAGTATCTGAAGAGGAAGATCATTATGCCGTCGTTACTTCAAAACTAAAATGCAAGGTCAGAAAAGAAGATTTACGGATAATTATCTTAGATAAAGATGATTTTGTGCTTTGTGAAGATGAACTGGGTTTTCATTGGGAAGAGAGTTATGATTATGGAGGGAATATCGTCAAGATGTCAAAGAATTCGCATGACGGAGAAAGCTATTACGGATTAGGGGATAAACCTGTTCATATCAATCTAAAAGGAAAGAGATTCGAGAATTGGGTAACGGATTCCTATGCATTCGATAAAGATTCGGACCCAATCTATAAAGCTATTCCATTTTATATGGGATTAAACGGCACTAAAGCCTATGGTATCTTTTTCGATAACAGCTTTAGAACTATTTTCGATTTTTGTCATGAGCGGAGAAATATAACCAGCTTTTGGGCCCAAGGTGGAGAAATGAATTATTACTTTATCTACGGTCCCGAAATGTCTGAAGTTGTAGCCAATTACACGGATTTAACAGGGAAACCTCATCAGTTGCCTCCACTTTGGAGCTTGGGATATCATCAATGTAAATGGAGTTATTATCCGGAATCTCAAGTAAAAGAGATCACTAATAAATTTCGAGAACTGGAGATTCCTTGTGATGCCATTTATTTAGACATTGACTATATGGACGGTTTCAGATGCTTTACCTGGAACAAAGAGTATTTTCCGGATCCCAAAAGAATGGTAAGCGAATTGTATGAAAAAGGATTTAAAACCATCGCCATTATTGACCCCGGAATTAAAATTGATAAAAACTATTCAATTTTTCAAGAAGCCTTGCAAAACGATTACTTCTGTAAAAGAGCTGATGGACCTTATATGAAGGGAAAAGTTTGGCCCGGAGAATGTTATTTTCCGGATTTTACAAATCCCGAGGTTCGCGAATGGTGGTCTGGTTTGTTCAAAGAATTGATCGAAGATATAGGAGTAAAGGGTGTATGGAACGATATGAATGAACCTGCCGTTATGGAGGTGCCGGGAAAGACATTCCCAAATGATGTGCGGCATGATTACGACGGCAATCCATGTAGTCATAGAAAAGCGCATAATATATATGGGATGCAAATGGCTAGAGCCACTTACCAGGGTTTGAAAAAATTCTCTTACCCTAAAAGACCGTTCGTCATCACCAGAGCGGCATATTCGGGAACACAGCGCTATACTTCAACCTGGACAGGCGACAATGTGGCTACTTGGGAACATTTATCCATTGCAAATATTCAAGCACAGCGATTAGCGATGTCAGGTTATTCTTTTGTAGGATCTGATATAGGCGGTTTTGCCGAACAGCCCAACGGAGAGCTATATGCCCGTTGGATACAACTTGGAGCTTTTCATCCTTTTTTCAGAACGCATTCTTCCGGTGATCACGGTAATCAAGAGCCCTGGTCATTCGGCAAAAATATTGAACTCATTGTCAAGAAATTCATTGAACTGCGGTACCAACTCTTGCCCTATATCTATACATCTTTCTGGCGCTATGCGAATGAGGGGATTCCGATGATCAAATCTCTTGTACTATATGACCAGGAGGATATTCATACTCATTACCGCAACGATGAGTTCGTAGTTGGCGAAAAAATATTGGCTTGTCCTGTCACAGAAGCAAATGCCAAAGGAAGGAGAATGTATTTTCCCTATGGGAATTGGTATAATTTATGGACAGAAGAAATGACGGAAGGAGGCCAAGAATTATGGGTAGACGCCGATTTAGACACGATGCCCGTATTTGTTAAAGAAGGTGCCATTATTCCCAAATATCCAATTCAACAGTACGTAGGTGAAAAGGAAATAGAACAAGTTTATTTGGATATTTACTTCAAAAAAGGTAAGGAAAAATCTCAGCTCTATGAAGACAGTCAAGATGGCTATGACTATATCAAAGGCCGATTTAGCTTGCGCAATTTCACATTGATTGGAAAGGATAAATCATTGACAATTCAACAATTTAAAGCAGGTAAATTTACGACAAGTTACAGCAGTTTTGAGATGAAGTTTGTGCATCTGCCTTTTAAAATCAAAGCAGTGGAAATTGATGGTGAAAAATATAATTTCAAAAAATTTAGAAAAGCCGAAAATGTCATTATTTTCCCTAAAGAATTTTCCGTTATAGAATTAATAGGATAAAAAAGGCGGCTCAATTTGAGCCGCCTTTTTTTTACTGTTTTTCAGCGTTGTTTTTCTTTTCAATGATATAGTTAAAAATCAAACCTAAACCACCAAATAAGAAAATCATGGAGAAATAGGCTACCGGTTCTTCAAGAGTGGTATACTGAGTGAGTAACGCACCTAGAAGGATACCTATGCCTATGCCTACGGCCAACATTCCGAACTTAAGTGTTACATTACTGTAGCTTCTTGTATTTGTTGAAAAAAGTGAAGCATCTGCTCCTTTTTCTATCAAAGCCATTCTTTCTTTGTTTCGCGCACTTATGAATACGTAAAAAACGCCAAAGATCGAGGCGAATACAATTGCGGGTATTAAAATTTCTGCTGCCATAAATTTGTTTTATTTTGTTATTACTTTTATGACGCATAATTCTTTTCTAAGGTTACAAAAAATTTTATTTTCTAAAAATTGTAACCCTTTGATCGAGGTTTGCGTCATATGATAAGAATGGAGTCCAAAGATCAATTTTACATAGATAAAGTACTTGGCGGCGATGCAGAAGCTTTTGGCTTTTTAGTAGACGCTTATAAGAACATGGCGTTTACTTTGGCTTTAAAACTTGTTAAGAACAGAGAAGATGCAGAGGAGTTGTCTCAGGATAGTTTCATTAAAGCCTATCAAAAATTAAACACGTTTAAAGGAGATGCAAAATTTTCGACCTGGTTGTATTCAATTGTGTACAGAAATTCAATTTCTTTTTTGAGAAAAAAGAAGATAGATTATACGGACTTAAATAGCGTAAGTTTTAAAATTGCGGAGGATTCGCAGGTCAGCGATCCTATCAATATGTTAAAATTTGAAGAGCAGAAGAAGTATGTACAAAAGGCCATTGACAGACTTCCGGAAATAGATGCTTTTTTGGTTACTTTGTTTTACTTGAATGAAAGTTCTGTGGAAGAAATCGAAGAAATTACGGGTTTGAGTAATTCCAATGTAAAAACAAAACTTTTTAGAGCACGTAAAAAGCTACAAGAAAGCTTGAAAGGTTTATTAAGGGATGAAATGAAATCGATTGTATAGATGGATGAATTAGATGATATAATCAAAAATGGATTGAGAGCAGAAAAGCCTGATTCAAACTTTTCAGATGCCGTGATGAAGCAAATTCACACGATGGAGGAAAATGAAGAATTAGCCATGGCTTCTCTATTCAATAAATACGCTTTGGAATACCCTTCAGATCGTTTTACGGAAAGTGTTTTGAGTAAAGTTCAGCCGGTAGCTCAGAAATATAAACCACTGATTAGTAAGAGAAGTTGGATCTTTATTTCTGCGGCGGTAATGGCAGTTATGATTTTGGCCATGACCTTGGGAGAAAATAACCCTTCAACTTTTGGTTTGTATTTTCAAAAGTTCATCGAAAAATCTAGCGTTAACCAACTCAACCTATTTGTAAACCATATTTTTGGCTCAAGACTTTTGGCTTTGGCCATGTTTGTTTCCAGCCTACTAATGGCTTTGGATTATTTATTGAGAACAAAAAAACTGGTTTGACCTATTCAAAAGTAAGGTTGAGGTAAATGCCTCTGGTTCCAAAAAAGTCTATGGGTCCCGTCCAAGGACCTTCTATTTCAAAACCACCTACCGGTGTTTCAAATATTCTGTTTTCATCTCTGACTAACTCATTATTGATGGCAAAAACACCCCTTATAGATGGGGAAAACTTAAAGAAATAAAAGTAAAAATCCATGCCTATACCCACCTCATACATGAAATTGTTGGTGGTGGTTCTAAATTCTGCTGAATAATTATCGTCTTTATTCTTTTCGTTGCTGGAAAAGTTGTAATCATAGGACACTCCTCCTATGACATAAGGTCTAATGTTGTCTAACCTATCGGTGCTAAATTTCAGTAAAAGAGGCAAGTGCAAAAAAGTGCTGGATACTTTGCGAACCGGATCGGCTGTTCCGTCATAAGCCGGATAATCCAAATAGTCTTCATTGTAAAAGGTGAGTTCTTTTGAGTTGCTCATCAATCCTGGTTCAAATCTCAAATTAATGTTTTTGTGTAATCTGTAATCAACTACAAACCCAAGATTGAAACCGACCGATTCTTTGATGTCTACAAAAAACTCGCTGGCAGTTGGAGGAATAACGATGCTAGCATCATCTTCAGCTAAGTAATTTATCTTATAACTGTTATAATTCATACCCAAATAATAACCAAAATGTAGTTTACGGTCATCAAAGGTTTGTAGATTTAAGATGCGTTCTTTCTGTGCATAAGTAGTCTGTACAAATAGGAGTAATCCCAAAATCGAAAATAACTTCTTCATTTTTTTATTTTGTAGCTTCATAGATGGTCGCAATTCCCTGATGCTGAGGTAAATCTATCGCGGATGTAAATCCAACCTTTTTAAGAATATCGCAAAAAACGATACCGTAGGGAAACGCAGCCGCAGATTCGGGTAAATAATTGTAAGCGCTTTTGTCTTTGGAGAATAGTTTACCTAAAGTAGGGATGACGTACTTGCCGTATAATTGATAGCCCTGCTTGAATGGTGTTTTTGACGGTTGTGATGTTTCTAAAACCACCAAAGTTCCTTTTGGTTTTAATACCCGCCATATCTCTCCCAAACCTTTTTCTAAATTTTCAAAGTTTCTCACACCAAATCCAACGGTAATGGCATCGAAAGTATTGTCCTCAAAAGGTAAATTTTCTGAATCACCAATGACCATTTTTATTTTATCATTTAACTTTTTCTGACTTACTTTTTCTTTACCCAGTGCCAGCATTCCCGGAGAAAGGTCAAGACCAATTACCTCTGTAACTCCAGCTTCGGCCAGCATCACGGCTAAATCTCCCGTTCCGGTAGCAACATCCAATGCTTTTTTTGCCCGGTTCTGGGTTGCTATCTTAACTACTTTTTTTCTCCAACCCTGATCAATTCCCAGTGTAAAAAGTCGATTTAAAAAGTCATAATTGCCAGATACATTGTCAAACATTTCCCTTACTTGCTCTTTTTTTCCAAGTGTAGAGTTCTTATAAGGAGTTACTTTTTTTGACATTTTCAAATTTTGGGTAAATATACCAAATAACTCAATAGTAAGACTTATGAGAGAAAAAGGAATTTAAATACGTATTTACTTGACAAGGCATGTTTTGAGGTTGTATATTTGCGCACGCTAAAAAAATATAAAACACTACTAAATGAAATTATCCCATTTTAACTATAATCTTCCGCCAGAACTTTTGGCTGAATATCCAGCCACAGAAAGAGATGAATCTAGATTGATGGTGCTTGACAGAAAAAAACAAACCATTGAGCATAAAATTTTTAAAGATCTTGTTGAATATTTTGATGAAGGTGATATCATGATATTCAATAATACGAAAGTTTTTCCCGCAAGATTATATGGTAACAAGGAAAAGACTGGAGCGCGCATTGAAGTATTTTTGTTAAGAGAATTAAATGCGGAAAGCAGGTTATGGGATGTATTGGTTGATCCGGCGAGAAAAATAAGAATTGGAAATAAGTTGTTCTTTGGAGATGACAGTGGGTTAGTAGCTGAAGTTATCGATAATACAACATCAAGAGGCAGAACTTTGCGTTTTCTTTACGATGGTACCTATGAGGAGTTCAGGAGGAAATTAAAAGAAATGGGAGAAACTCCTTTGCCAAAATATATCAAAAGATCGGTAGAAGAATCAGATGAGGAGCGTTATCAGACTATCTTCGCTAAACACGAAGGTGCCGTTGCTGCACCTACAGCCGGATTGCATTTTTCAAAACATTTATTGAAAAGACTTGAAATCAAAGGAATTGATTTGTCGGAAATTACTTTGCATGTTGGTTTAGGTACATTTAACCCTGTAGAAGTTGAAGATCTTTCAAAACACAAAATGGATTCTGAAGAGTTTTCAATCCCTAAAGTAACGGCAGACATGGTAAATGCTGCGAAAGATAATAATAGAAGGGTTTGTGCTGTGGGAACTACTGTCATGCGCGCGATGGAAAGCTCGGTATCTGCGAATCATCATTTAAAACCATTTGAGGGTTGGACAAATAAATTTATTTTTCCTCCATATGATTTTAGTGTGGCAAATGCCATGGTGACTAATTTCCATACGCCAAAATCTACTTTAATGATGATGACTTCAGCTTTTGCGGGTCATGATCTATTAAAGAAAGCCTATAAAGAAGCGGTCAAAGAAAATTATCGTTTCTATTCATATGGCGATGCCATGTTGATCATTTAAGGATAAAGAATAATTTAAAAAGCGTCCTTTAAATGGACGCTTTTTTATTTGATGAAAAGCAAAACAGACATACGAGCACTTACCAAGGATCAATTGCGTCAATTTTTTATTGAGCATAAAGATCAGGCTTTTCGAGGCAATCAGGTTTATGAATGGCTCTGGCAAAGAGGAACACATTCTTTTGATGGAATGACCAATCTTTCCAAAGAGACACGGGCTATGCTCGAAGAGCATTTCGTTATCAATCATATCAAGGTTGACCAGATGCAAAGATCAAACGATGGCACCATTAAAAATGCGATAAAATTGCATGATAATTTGGTGGTAGAATCTGTGTTGATCCCTACCGAAAAAAGAACGACAGCTTGTGTTTCCAGTCAGGTAGGTTGCAGTTTGAATTGCTCATTTTGTGCCACAGCACGTTTAAAAAAAATGAGAAATCTAAACCCTGATGAAATTTACGATCAGGTTCATGCCATCGATCAACAAAGTTGGCATTACCATAACCATAAATTGAGTAACATTGTTTTTATGGGTATGGGAGAACCTCTGCTGAATTATCATAATGTTTTAGAAGCAATTGATAAAATAACTTCTCCGGAAGGGTTGGGTATGTCGCCTTCCAGAATTACTTTGTCTACTGTAGGATTGCCAAAAATGATCAAAAAGATGGCCGACGATGAGGTTAAATTTAAGTTGGCCGTTTCATTGCATTCTGCTATTGATGAGGTTCGGTCTTCCATGATGCCCATCAACGACTCTTCTAATCTTGCAGAATTACTGGAAGCCCTACAATATTGGTATCAAAGAACGAAGAAGAAAATTACTTTTGAATATGTGGTTTGGAAAGGTGTGAACGATAAACAAAAAGATATAGATGCTCTTGTTGCCTATTGCAAAAAAGTTCCTTCAAAAGTAAATTTAATTGAATACAATGCGATAGAAGAGGGCGGTTTTGAACAAGCTGAGCCTGAGGTGATCAACCAGTATGTTCGGGAATTGGAAAAAAACAATATCACCGTAAAAATCAGAAAAAGTCGCGGACAGGATATCGATGCAGCATGCGGACAGTTAGCCAATAAAACTGCCTGATCTAAAAAGCTAATTCCACGCCAATAGGGCAGTGGTCACTGTGCCTTGCTTCTGGTAAAATAAAGGCTCTGTTCAAATGATGCTTCATAGGCTCGCTGGCCATACAGTAGTCAATCCGCCATCCTTTATTGTTATTTCTAGCATTTGCTCTATAACTCCACCAGGAATATTGATGAGGTTCTTTGTTGAAATGACGAAAAGTATCTATAAAACCACTGTCTATAAACTCTCCGATCCATTTTCTTTCAACAGGTAAAAAACCGGATGTGTTTTTATTTGCAACTGGGTTGTGAATGTCTATTTCTTCGTGACAGATATTATAATCTCCACAAATTAATAAGTTGGGGATTTCTAATTTAAGTTGATCTATATATTTCTGAAATTCTGCCATATAGTTCAATTTAAAATCCAGTCGGTCGTCATTTGTTCCCGAAGGAAGGTAAAGGCTCATGACAGAAAATTTATCAAAGTCAAGGCGCAGGTTTCTACCTTCAAGATCCATTGTATCTATTCCGGTACCGAAAGCCACGTTATTTGGCTCCGTTTTTGAGAGTACGGCCACACCGCTATATCCTTTTTTTTGTGCGGAATACCAATAATGATGGTGGTACCCCAATTGTTCAAAAGCTTCAAACTCTACCTGGTCTTTTTGTGCCTTTATTTCTTGTAAACATAGAACATCCGGATCAGCGGCCTTTAACCAATTTGTTAATCCTTTGTTCATTGCGGCTCTAATACCGTTGACATTATAAGAAATAATTTTCATTTTTTCTTTTATTGCTGGATTTGATCTCTTAATATTCTCCTCATGATCTTGCCAGAAGCCGTTCTTGGTAATTGTTCCAATTCGATCATTTCTTTGATTTTAAATAAGGGGTTCAGCTCCGTTTTCATCTTCTTGTTCGCTTTATGAACCATTTCATTTAAGTCGGTTTTATGAATAGTCGCGACAAAAAAAACAACCAATTCACTGGGACCTCCATTTTTTGGAGAAATCGCTATGGCAGCGCTTTCTTTAACAAAATCCAAAGTATTGATCACTTCCTCGATCTGAACAGAACTCACTTTAATTCCCCCTAAATTCATCGCATCATCCACCCGGCCATGGGCGCGGTAATATCCATTCTCTAAAAGTTCCAATTCATCTCCGTGCCTTCTGGTAATTTTACCTTGATAATTTGGAGTTCCTTTATAATAAACGTCAAAATTGTTTTTATTGAGCAAAGAATTGGAAAGTCCAATTGCTGGAGGTATAATAAACACTTCTCCTTTACGTGTAAGCTTATTCTTCTCATTGAGTAGCACAAATTCTGTACCCAAAGCAGGGGAAGAAAATGTGCTCGGTATATTTTCTTGAACTACAGTTGAGGTTACATAACCTCCTCCGATTTCTGTCCCCCCACAATATTCAATGACCGGTTTATCTCCCCCTAATTTCATTAAATAGGTCATTTCATCAGGATTAGAAACTTCGCCGGTCGAACTAAAGCACTTGATAGAGTGCCAATTATATTTCTCCATGGCCCCGCTACTTTTCCACTGTCTCACTATACTTGGCACTACGCCAAGCATAGTCACTTTGGCCTTTTCTACAAATTCACCAAAGCCTTTTTCCATCGGAGCACCCGGATAAAGCGCAATACTCGCTTTGTTGATCAAGGAAGCAAATACAAGCCAGGGTCCCATCATCCAACCCAAGTTTGTTGGCCAACAAACAATGTCACCAGCTTGAATGTTTTGATGATAAAAACCGTCGGATGCAGCTTTTATGGGTGTCAGATGAGTCCATGGAATGGCCTTTGGCTCACCGGTGGTTCCACTTGAAAATAAAATATTGACAGGATCGTCAGGTTTGCACGTGACGCTTATAAAATGTTGATTCTCTGAAAGAAAGTCATGAAAAAAGACATCTTGCGAACGTAGACTTACAGGCGTTTCCGGCGCACTTTGAACCACAACTGCTTTTGATGCATCAGCCTCAATTATTTTAGCATAAAGAGGGATTAATTTTTCAGCTCTTGAGATATGGTCTTGTGTGAAAACAATTTTAGCCTTCGTAATTTGCAAGCGTATAGCAATTTCTTTTGGCGTAAAACTATCAGCAATGGTGGCTACGGTGAATCCACCTAGAATTCCCGCGAGATAAATGGCCACGCTTAAATGGGTCATGGGCATATCAATTGCAATGATATCTCCTTTTTTCAAGCCTAATTCTACAAGACCATTAGCAATTTGGCCGGTGAGTTCCATCAATTCACGCTGACTAATTTTTACTAGTTCGCCTTTATCATTTTGGGTAATGACAGCAATGTGTTCAGGATCATTTTGAAGGCATGCTTCAGCAATATTCATTTCAGCCCCCACTAGCCAAGAAGGGTTGTATATCCCTTTAGAAATATCGAGAATTTGATCGAAGGGTTTTTTAAAAGGAATTTGAAGCGCGTCAATGGTTTTTTTCCAGAAATCTGATCTTTGATCAACAGACCAGCGCCAAAATTCCTGATAATCGGACAAACCTTCACTTTGCATCATCTTACCGATGTTGCTTCGTTCAATGATTTCAGGTGTTGGTTGCCAAATGTATTGCATCTCAAAAATCTATCTCTCCTTCTATTCCTGTTTCACTCTCTTCTAAATCTTTTTTATAGCTCTTGCAGTCTACTGAAATTGTCAATTTTTCTGGTTTTTCAAATTGCCCTTTACTCACCTCTAAACTTTTATCAGCATAACATTTTTTCATGTACAAGGCCCAGATAGGTAATGCCATAGAAGCACCTTGCCCTCTTCCTAGATCAGGAAAATGGACAGATCTGTCTTCTGCACCCACCCAGACACCGGTAGATAAATTGGGAACCATACCAATAAACCAACCATCAGATTGATTTTGTGTGGTGCCGGTTTTTCCCGCAATGGGATTGGTAAATTTATAAGGATATCCGGTGGCAATATTGTTTGGATATTTGGCACCCTGAGTACGCAATCTAACTCCCGAACCACTTTCTGTTACACCTTCTAGCAAGTTGATGATGGTATAGGCAATTTCTTCGCTCATCACTTCTTTAGTTTCAGGATAAAAATCATCTAAAACTGTCCCGTTCTTATCTTCTATCCGCAAGATCATCAATGGCTTGATGTACATACCTTTATTAGCAAAAGTATTCAGTGCTGCCAATATTTCGTATAAACTAAGATCTACAGAGCCTAGCGCAATAGAAGGTACCTCCGGTATTTCTGAGCTTACTCCCAAACTTTTAGCCAATTGCACTACATTACTCGGAGTAACCTGATCCATTAAATTGGCAGTAACCACATTCACTGAATTAGCTAAGGCATCCTTTAAATTTAGCATTCCACCGTACTTTCCACTCGAATTTTTGGGTGTCCAATCTTCCAGCAGACCATATTTTCCGGCAGGTATGGTATAGGGTGTATTTGGAAATTCTTCACAAGGAGAAATTCTCAATTGATTAATCGCAGTGGCATATACAAAAGGTTTAAAGGTAGATCCCACTTGTCTTTTTCCCTGTTTTACATGGTCGTATTGAAAGTGTTTGTAGTTCGTACCACCCACCCAGGCTTTTACATGACCTGTTTCTGCGTCCATCGATAAAAGTCCTGTTTGTAAAAACTTTTTGTAATAAAGAATTGAATCTCTTGGGGTCATCACTGTGTCGATCTGACCTTGCCAAGAAAAAATGTTCATCTCAGTCGGTAAATCGAAGGAGGCCAAAATATCTTCCCTAGAACTTCCGGCCGCTTTCATTTTCCTCCATCGCTCACTTCTTTTCATCGCCTGATCTACTGTGAGGTTCACCATGTCTTGATCGATATCGTAAAAGGGTGCTGTCTTGTTCTTTTTTTGAACTTCGTTAAAAATACCTTGAAGGTTACTCATGTGTTCTTGTACCGCTTGCTCAGCATATTTTTGCATGCGAGAATCGAGTGTAACATATATTTTTAAGCCGTCTCTGTAAATATTATAACTTGATCCATCCGGTTTAGGATTTTCTTCTATCCACGATTTCATAAAATCTCGTAAATATTCTCTGAAATAAGTGGCCGTTCCATCACTGTGTCCTTCAAGATTGATATCCAATTTTAAGGGCAGTGTTTTTAATGAATCCTTTTGGTCCTCATCTATAAAATCATTTCTATACAGTTGGTTAAATACCACATTTCTTCTGTCTTTAACCATTTCTGATCGGCGAATAGGATTGTACAAAGAAGAATTTTTAAGCATTCCTACCAGCATGGCCGATTCTTCCATGTTGAGCTCTTTGGGTTCTTTACCAAAATAAATTCTGGCGGCAGAACGAATACCCACAGCATTATGTCCGAAATCATACTTGTTAAAATACATGGTAATGATTTCATTTTTCGTGTATTGCTTTTCTAATCGGATAGCAATTACCCATTCCTTTATTTTTTGAACTAATCGCTTTACGATATTTCCCGATGCCGTTTTTGTAAATAGCATTTTTGCTAATTGCTGCGTTATGGTACTCGCGCCCCCATCTTTTCCCAAGGTCAGTGCAGCTCTTGCCGTACCTTTGGCATCAATACCAGAATGATCGTAAAAACGTTCATCCTCAGTAGCTACCAAGGCATCAATTAAATTTTGCGGCAGTTCGGTAAATTTAACCGGTGTTCTGTTCTCTCTATAATATTTACCCAGCGTTTTCCCATCGATAGAAATAACCTCCGTGGCCAGATTATTTTCAGGATTTTCAAGCTCTTCGAAAGTAGGTAATTTTCCAAACAGGCCTAATGACGCAAAAGCGAACATTAAAACCCCAAAAATAAGTCCGCCAAGAAAAAGGCGCCATAACCATTTTGTATATGTTGAAGGTGAAGATTTTTTCTTGCTTTTTGCCATGTTCTACTCTATTTTTTCAATTTTAATGCCCACATCAGTTACTCCGTTTAAATAGGTCAAGCCCTCAATTTCTTGACTCCTGCGCATCGCATGTTGTACATGAATCGTGTAATTTCCAGAAACGGGAAAATTGACATTCGTTTTATACTCCAGCTTGTTTTCAAGGACATCGGAAATACCGGTTCCGAGAAACCTCCCCTCCGGAGTGGTCATCTCGTATTCTAAAGTATCAATAATCTGGTAATTGTTCGGAAAATCGATACCGACAATTAAAAACAAATTACTGTATTCATAAGATTTATTGTTTCGCAAATTAACATAAATGTTATTCTTGCTCAAGGTGTCTTTTGCTTCATAAACAAAATTAAAGACAGAATCTTTTTGCCATTTATTTTGATCTACTTTTTGAAATTGATCAAAAACTAAATTCTTTTCACAAGAAAAGAACAGAAAAGACAAAACGAGAACTGCAAAAGTGCCTTTTAACGGAGAAATACTTGTCAGCGGCATGTTATTTTTTTTGATTTTTATTTTGTGGACGTCTTTGCTTGTTATTTTTTCGCTTAAATTTTTTTCTTTTTGGTTTGTCAAAACGCGTTATGCTATCCTGGCCAACATTATCTATAAAAAGCTTTTGCTCTTCATGATCACTTTCTAGCTCAAGAGAAAAATCTTCCAGGTTAGGCGGGTTTATTTTCTTTTTATTTTGCGAAATCACCTCATTTGCCTGATCTACTGTGAGTTTATGCCATTGAATAGGATTGTCATCATAGGCATACCACAACAGGCGTTGGAAAATATCCATTTTTTGAAAAGAAGCCCTTCCTTTTTCCGTAAACAACTTGAGTTCTGTATTGGGAAAATCTGACAATGCATCTAAATAAGAATCTAATTCATAGTTTAGACAACATTTTAATTTTCCACATTGCCCCGCTAATTTTAAAGGATTTAGGGATAATTGTTGGTATCGTGCTGCTGATGTGCTCACAGATCTGAAATCACTGAGCCAGGTAGAACAGCAAAGTTCCCTTCCACAACTGCCTATACCGCCCAAACGCGCCGCCTCTTGTCTTAAACCTACTTGTTTCATTTCAATTCTAATCCCAAAGGTACTTGCCAATTCGCGTATCAATTGTCTAAAATCAACTCGCTCATCTGCGGTGTAATAAAAGGTAGCTTTGGTGCCGTCTCCCTGAAATTCGATATCCGAAAGCTTCATAGAAAGTCCTAATCTCCCTACAATAAGTCGAGACTTTTTTTGAACATCCAATTCCTTATTTCTCGCTTCTATCCATATGTCGATATCGCGTTGAGAAGCCTTTCGGTAAATCTTGAATATTTCCTTTGACTTTTGATCGACTCCCTTTTTCTTCATCTGAAGTTTGACCAATTCACCCGAAAGTGAGACTACGCCAATGTCGTGACCCGGACTGCCTTCAACAGCAATTATATCTCCCATTTGAATGGGCAGATTGTCAGTATTTTTATAAAATGCTTTTCGTCCGTTTTTGAATCTCACTTCAAAAATGTCAAACTTTTCTTGATTCGAAGGAAGGGTCATGTTCGATAGCCAGTCGACTACCGTCATTTTACCACAATTCCCAGAATTACAGCTTCCGTTACTTTTGCACCCTTTTGGGATGCCGTTTATAGTAGAAGAGCATGATGTACAGCTCATATTATTTTAATTTTTTGCTAAGGTAAAAAACCCTTTGGGCTTTTTCTAAAATTAAAGGTAAATATACTCAATCTCACTTAAAGAGATAGGCTCAGGTTAGTTTCACGCTGATGATTTTTACCGGACATGCTTCTTTGGCTTTGATATTGTCTTCATAAATAGAGTGATCAGGTGATTTCAGGGTATGAAACCCTTTTTTTTCCTGGGCGTGCAACAAAACCGACTTTCCATCTTTCTTTGACATTTGAAATTGTTTGGGCGCCAATTCTACACAATAATTACATCCGATACATTTATTTCGTTGCAGGGTGATGATGACCATTCCTCAAATGTTAAAAGCGAGATTGAATTGTTTTGATTTTCGGCAAAAGTACAGTTTTTTATCGAATCATTTCATTACCCAATTTTTTATAAATAGTTTACAGGATACTTAATTTTGCCTTGTTTTTGCTTATTTTGCAGCATGCTTTTTCAAGACATCATAGGGCAACAAAATATTAAGAACCATTTGATACAATCAGTAGAAAATGGAAGAATTCCTCATGCGCAATTATTTGCGGCTCCTTCTGGAAGTGGGGCCTTAGCGCTTGCCATTGCTTATGCGCGTTATATTTTATGCCATGAAAAAGCTCAAAAAGATCAATCTGGCTGTCATGCTTGTCACGTAAAATTTGATAAACTTGTTCATCCGGATCTCCATTTTGTTTTCCCTGTGAACAAAACCGAAAAAGTGAAGGACCACCCCATTAGTGATCTTTTTTTGGAGGAATGGAGAAAATTTGTCTTACAATCTCCTTATGGAACTTTGTTCAATTGGTATCAATCTTTAGGAATTGAGAATAAACAAGGACAGATAGGTGTGGATGAGGCCGAAAGCATCGTTAAAAAGTTATCTCTAAAATCTTTTGAGGGTGGCTATAAGGTGGTCATTATCTGGATGGCGGAAAAAATGAACGCCACAGCTTCTAATAAATTATTGAAACTCATTGAAGAACCTCCGAAAGACACTTTGTTTATTTTGATCGCTGAAGAAGAGGAACAGATCATCAATACGATAAGATCGAGGTGTCAATTGCTTCAATTCAGATCTTTAAGTGATTTTGACATTCAGCAAGCTTTGGTGCAAAAGGAAGGTGTTGACGAAATCTTAGCGGCAAAGATTGCAAATCGCTCAAATGGCAATTATAATAATGCTATTCATATATTGCACAACGATGCAAATGACCTCACTTTCGAAAATTGGTTTATCTTTTGGGTGAGAACTGCTTTTAAAGCCAAGGGCAATGCTACTGTTATTCAAGATCTTATCGGGTGGAGCGAAGAGATTGCCAAGACAGGAAGAGAAACTCAAAAAAGATTCCTGCTCTATTGTCTGCAGTTTTTTAGACAAGCACTTATGGAAAACTATAAGGCAAATTCACTGGTTTTTTATGAACCTTCTGATAAAAATTTTCAGATCAGAAAGTTTGCACCCTTTGTACATGGCGGAAATATACTCGGTATAAACGAAGCATTAAATGATGCCATATACCATATAGAACGAAATGGCAATGCCAAAATAATTTTGCTTGATCTTTCCATGCAGCTCACCAGACTTTTACATCAAAAAGAACAAAAGGTTTAATTTTGTTCGGGAAGCACGTAAAAAAAGATCGACATGAAGTGACAAAAACTTCCCAACAGTACAAAGACATGAAAAATGGCGTGATTATACCGGATTGCTTTCATGCTGTATAGAATAGCACCGATGGTATAAAATAGACCTCCGGCGAAAAGCCAGAGAACTCCTTTTAAGGGCAGATTTTCTATAAGTGGTTTAATGGCAAAAATGACGATCCAACCCATTAATACATAGGCTATCGTTGAGATTCTATCATATTTGCCGGTGTAAAATAGTTTAAAGACGATCCCTATCAAGGCGATCGTCCAGGAAATAATAAACATGGTCCATCCAATTCCTTTAGGAAGTACCGTCAGACAAAAAGGTGTGTAGGTACCTGCAATGAGCACGTAGATCGCAGCATGATCGAGAATATTTAACTTTGTTCTGAGAGCAGGGTTTTTTACATAATGATAAGCCGTAGAGGCAGAGTAAAGCACAATTAAGCTGGCGCCGAAAATAGCAAAACTACTCACATGCCACACTGAGCCTCTGTCGCTGGCATAATTGATAAGCAAAAAAAATGCGAGAATACTTAAAGCGAGACCAATAGCATGCGTAAAAACATTGAGTTTTTCTTCTTTGGGTTCGTAATATTTAGGATCTTTTTTCATAGCTTTTTTTAAAATTTGTCAGAATTAAACCATTAAGTCATCCTTTAAAGATTTGAAAATCACAGTAAAAGTTTCTTGTTGGAGTTCCTCTATGGTTTTTCCAGTCGGTTGGATGAAGGAATGAATTTTTGTTCTTAAAACGCCCGGTCCGCCACTAAAAAAGGTATAAGAAAACCTCTTTTTACAATCGAAAAATGTGATCGGAACGATGGGAATATTAAATTCTTCGGATAACCTGAATGCACCTGATTTAAAATTATCGAGAATAATCGATTCATCATCGGGAACCTTTCCTTCCGGAAAAATACAAACGCTCAAACCATTGGCCAGTCGTCTTTGCGCTTCTGTGAAAGCACTGTTCTTATTGGTTTTATTTTCCCGATCTACCATAATGCAAGTCTTTCTGTAAATATAGCCAAAGACGGGAATTTTTGAAAGCTCTTTCTTGCCCAAGAAAACAAAAGGGTTGTCGGAAAGAACAAGCATTAACAAAATATCGACGATCGAGGTATGGTTAGGACAAAAGACATAGCTTTTTTTTGTATCCATTTTTTCTTCATACGTAATAACGGGTTTGAATCCCATTAAAAATAAGATCGTTTTAGCCCAGTATTTGGCAATTTTAAAAAATATAGGATACCATTTTTCTTTTGATATAATAATAATCAAAATGGGTAATGCTGCCAAAATGGTGACTAACCAGAGAAGATAAAACCAAATTCTCCACAACAAAATAAAAAAATAGTACAACCATTTCATCACTTCCAAAGTAAGCATAATTCATGAGATACAAGTGACCTATGCTTGAATTATAGAAGCGAAATTATCATTGCAGAACTAAAAATTCGCTTTATTTTTGCAGCTAAATCTTTCATATGGCAAGAATTTTAACAGGCGTACAAAGTACCGGAACTCCGCATTTAGGAAATTTATTAGGGGCTATTATACCGGCCATAGAGATGGCAAGAAACACAGATCAAGAATCGTTTTTGTTTATTGCAGATATGCACAGCCTTACACAAATTAAAGATCCTAATACCTTAAGAACCAATACCTATAGTACAGCAGCCACTTGGTTGGCCTTTGGACTGGATGTCAATAAAATGGTTTTTTACAGGCAGAGCGACGTACCACAGGTAACAGAACTGACCTGGTATTTAAGTTGTTTTTATCCCTATCAAAGATTGACTCTTGCCCATAGTTTTAAAGATAAAGCAGATCGTTTAGAAGATGTAAATGCAGGATTATTTACTTATCCTTTGCTGATGGCGGCAGATATCCTGATATATGATGCCGATATAGTTCCTGTTGGAAAGGATCAATTACAACATTTGGAAATGGCGAGAGATGTGGCCAATCGATTTAATCATCAAATGGGAGAAACATTAGTTCCACCCGTCGCTAAAGTTCAGGAAAGCTCGATGTATGTGCCGGGTACGGACGGAGAAAAAATGAGTAAATCGAAGGGAAATATCATCGATATATTTTTGCCCGATAAACAATTGCGCAAGCAGATCATGCAGATCAAAACGGATTCTACTCCTTTAGAAGATCCCAAAGATCCGGATACCTGTAATTTGTTCGCCTTGTATCAATTAGTTGCCAATGAGGAACAAACGGAAGAAATGCGGAGAAGATACCTGGCAGGAAATTACGGCTACGGCCATGCCAAACAAGCTTTTTTTGAATTACTACTGGAAAAATATGCGGCAGAAAGAGAAAAGTACCATTATTATATGAGTAATCTCTCGGAGATCGATAAAGCACTATCCCTCGGAGCTTCGAAAGCACACCTTGTAGCAGATGAAGTACTGAAAAGGGTCAGAAAAAAATTGGGGTATTAACGGTATAATGTATTTACTATTGATTGGTTGAATTTGATGCCCGGATATTAGATATATCTCAATAAATTGTCATTGTCATCTCAAATGTATTAGGGCATTTTGAAAGTGAAGTCAGCATTATGGTGCGGGGTTTGGGCACAATTGCTGGATTCGATCTATTTCTTTTAAAGTATCCTCACTTAAATCTATTTCAATACTGGAGATATTTTCCTTTAATTGTGCCATGGTTGTAGCGCCAATGATATTTCCTGTCACAAAAGGTTGCTGATTTACAAAAGCTAAACTTAAATGGGTTAAGCTGATACCCAATTGATCTGCTAATTTTTTGTATTCTATTGTTTGCCCTGTTGCCTGAGGATTGCTATATCTAGCGTACTGAGGAAATAATTTTAATCTGGAACCTTCGGGTTTTTGATTGTTTAAATATTTGCCGGAAAGCACACCGAAAGCTAAAGGAGAATAGGCGAGTAGCCCTACTTGTTCGCGCATACTCACTTCTGCCAGATTGATCTCGAAAGTACGGTTGAGTAAAGAATAAGAGTTTTGAATTGTTTTACAACGGGTCAAATTATATTTTTCACTTGTTTGAAGTTGCTTCATTACGCCATAAGACGTTTCATTTGATACGCCGTAGTGTCTGATTTTTCCTTCCTTTACAAAGCCATCTAATACTTCAATGACTTCTCTGAAATTTTCCTTCCAAGCTTCGTTTGGATCGTGTTTGTAATTCCTTTGCCCGAACATGTTTACGTTTCTGTCAGGCCAATGCAATTGATATATATCTACATAATCTGTTTGCAGCCTTTTGAGATTATGATGTAAAGCTTCATTCAAATTTTTCTTTGTATACCTCATATCCTCTCTCAGATAGCTGAAATAAGGAATATTAGGACCCGTTATTTTGGTCGCAATAACAAGATCTTCCCTTTTCTGATCTTTTAGCCATGTCCCGATATATCTTTCCGTACTTCCCTGTGTTTCTTTTTTACCGGGGATGGAATACATTTCGGCCGTATCTATAAAATTGACTCCTTGATCTACTGCATAATTGAGTTGTTCATGTGCTTCAGTTTCAGTGTTTTGTTGCCCGTAGGTCATAGTTCCTAAACAGATCTTACTTACTTTGATATGGGTATTCGGGATAAGATTATATTGCATTTCATTTTATTTGCCCACAAAAATACGAAAGATGATTTCCTTGAAAAAGAAAAATTCCGGAAGAACCGGAATTTTCATTAAAAATATGAAGTAGTTTTTAAGTAATTCTCTAATCTAAAATCGCCTGAATTCCCGGTAAAGTTTTGCCTTCCAGCATTTCCAACATCGCTCCTCCACCGGTAGAAACATAGCTCACCTTATCTTCAAAACCGAATTTTTTAACAGCAGCGACAGAATCGCCTCCACCCACTAAAGAAAAAGCTCCTTCTTCGGTTGCATCGGCAATGGCATTCCCTAATTCAATGGTTCCCTTGGCGAATTTGTCCATTTCAAATACACCCACAGGGCCATTCCACAAAATGGTTTTTGAATCGGCTACAACAAAGGAGAAACCTACATTCGACTTAGGACCGGCGTCTAATCCCATCCAACCATCAGGGATATCGTTAATGGGGCAAACTTGTGTATTGGCTTCTTCACTAAATGCATCGGCGGCAATTACATCAATTGGAAAATGTAATCTTGTATTTGTTTTTTTAGCCAGTTTGATAATGTCTAAAGCCACTTCCATTTTATCATCTTCAACAATCGAATCTCCAATTTTTCCACCTTGCGCTTTTACAAAAGTATAAGCCATTCCACCACCTATGATGATATTGTCAACTTTTTCCATGATGTTCATCATGACATCAATTTTGGAAGAAACCTTTGCACCGCCAATGATAGCTGTAACAGGTTTTTTATCGCTATTCAGAACTGTATTCAGGGCTTCAATTTCTTTCCCCATCAAATACCCAAAACATTTTGCACCCGGAAAAAACTGAGCGATAATGGTTGTGGAAGCGTGGGCACGGTGTGCTGTACCAAAGGCATCATTCACATAGGCATCTCCCAAAGAAGCCAATTGCTTGGCAAAATCCACATCTCCGGCTTCTTCTTCCTTATGAAAACGAACGTTTTCTAACAGTAAAACTTCTCCATTTTCAAGTGCAGATGCCGCTGTTTTTGCAGGTTCACCAATACAATCTGAAGCAAATTTCACTTGAACACCTATTATTTCTGATACCTTATCAATGATGTGTTTCAATGAAAATTTTTCATCCACTCCTTTTGGTCTGCCCAAATGGGTCATCAATATAACACTTCCACCATCTTCCAATATTTTGATAATGGTTGGTTTGGCAGCCTCTATTCTCGTTGCATCGGTCACTTTAAAATTTTCATCAAGAGGAACGTTAAAATCTACCCTGACAAGTGCTTTTTTATCTTTAAAATTTATGCTATTGATTGTTTTCATTTTCTTAAAATTTTGGAATACAAAGGTAGCAAAAATTGAAGCCTCCTGAATGAGAAATATTACTATTTTCACTAGATTTCTTAAGTTTTTTCTAATTATCTTGTTAATTTTTAAGTGTAAACGTTTAAGTAAAAACTGTGTTTATCCATCTACATCCCTATCCACCCTTTTTACCTGAAAGTACCTCGAAGTTAATAGTAGGTACTTTGCCTCCTCCGAGGTTTTCAACGGGCGAACTTTTTAAAGAGGATGTCAATTTTTGCTATGGAAGCAAATACGGTTTACTTTGGCCCATACTTGACGAAATATTTAAGCTTGATTTACTTTATGAAAATAGTACAACCGCAGTTGAGCAGCGAAAAATATTTTTGAAAAGACATAAAATTGGGATTTGTGATATCGTTGAATCTTGTAAACGAGTTAAAATAGACGCGTCAGATTTAGGAATGGAACTATTGTGCACCCGAAATTTAATCAGGGTTTTACAGGATCATTCAACCATAGAAATTTTATTATTGATGGGTGGAATGTCTGTGAATGGACCTGGATATTTACTTAAAAAACAACTTCAAAGTCATCAAATTCCTTTCAAAATGGAAAGTGAAGATTCGATTAAAACACTGGAGTTTAACATAGAACAGCGCAGGGTAAAGGCCTATGCCCTTATTTCTCCTTCGAGTGCAGCCAATAGGGCCATTGGAAATTTTAGTACCTACCAACAGCGAAAATCACAAAATCCCGACTATTCTGTACTGGACTTTAGAATGGAACAATACAGAAAGGTGTTTTTACCTTAGTTTATTCTTAAAAAATTCAATCGTTCTGCTCCAGGCTAAATCTGCCGCAGCTTCATCAAATCTCGGTGTAGTATTGTTGTGAAAGCCATGATTTACATCCGGATAAATATAGGCAGTATAGTCAACTTTATTTTCTTTAAGAGCTGCCTCATAGGCCGGCCAACCTTCGTTTACACGCGTGTCTAAACCCGCATACTGCAGCATCAATGGCGCTTTGATCAGGGCAGTTTCTTCGGCTGTTGGCTGACCTCCATAAAAAGGGACAGCTGCGCCTAAATCAGGTAATTTAACCGCCATCATATTGGCGATCCAACCTCCAAAACAAAAACCGACCACGCCAATTTTTCCGTTACAATCAGGATGATTTGTCAAATAGGTATAAGCCGCAATAAAATCTTCTAACATTTCATTTCTGTCTCTTTTTCTTTGCATTTCTCTTCCCTCATCATCGTTCCCCGGATAACCTCCAAGAGGAGAAAGCGCATCGGGAGCTAAACTGATAAAGCCTTCTAAGGCCGCTCTTCTTCCCACATCTTCAATATAAGGATTGAGCCCTCTGTTTTCGTGAACTACCACAATTCCCGGAAGCTTATTTTTGGTATCCGCAGGTTTAGATAACAAACCTTTTATATCGCCTCCGCCCTTAGGAGAATTGTAAGTGATAAATTCAGATTTTAGGCGTGGATCATTCGCTTTAACCAAAATGGATTTGCTATATTGAGGACTCATAAAACCGAGCAAAGAAGCTACCGTTACACCGCCGATGGCGTACAGCGATAATTTTTCTATAAATTGTCTTCTGTCCAGTTTGTTATGCGCATAATCATCATAAAGGTCAAAGACCTCCTGACTGATATCAGCCTTCGTCAGTTTTTTCATGTGGATTGATTTTTGAATTAAGTTGTTCAAGATAATCAAAAGTTGTGAATTTTCAGTTTTTGATAAAGAGATCAAATCTTTGTAAAAAAATGTATATTTGATCGTTGCTTATTTCATATGATATGGCGAAACTTAGGTTCTTTCAGAGAATGACCCTACTGGCCTGGGGGCTTTATCTGGTTTGGGAAGTATTGGTATGGCAATGGGCGAAGGGCTTAGCCCCATCTGACCCGGTTATTCGGGCAGACCTTTTTATTATTTATCCCATTTTGGGCATTTTAAGTGCCATTTCACTTTGGCAATTCTTTACCTATAAAATATAAATTATGATTAAAAAAGCAGTTTACGTCCTCCTTGCCGTACTCATTTTTGCGGCATGTAAACAACAGATCGAATCCGATCGATCCGGGCAGGAAAATATACAAAAGGATATTTTGAACGAAACAGATCCCCTTGAAGTGATAACACCCAAGGAACCTAGAACGGAGGTTGTCGAAGCTGAAGACCTGACCGGGTTGGGCTTTTTGTTCTCATTGGAAGGGAAATACCCTACTCAACAAAATATTTTCAACCGGGAATCATTTTCAGACCGATTAAAGGCGATCGATGGTTTAAATTATGAAAATCTGGTCGCTTTTTGGAATGTAGAAACGCCTATAGAAATTCAAAATGATATAGTACATATGAGTGGCTGTAAGCAACATGATTGTCCGAGCAATGCCTACGATTTCTTCTATGACAAAAAAACAGATAACATCAATGTGTATTATTTCCGAAATAACACGTTGCGCATTTACAGAGAGAAAGGTACGATAGAACTGCCCCTTCTCTTTAAAGATGAAATTGAAGTCAAAAAATCAAACGCTAAAATTGGTAATGTTGAAGATAATACTTCTGTTTATCAAATTACGGATGGAAAACGCACGAAAGAAGAGATTGCAAAAGTAAAAGGTTTTCTAATCAATGATCTCATTAAAAAGGACATTGATGTAATGACTCCTGAACAAAGAAATTTCACTTACGCTTCCTTTGATCTAAATGGAGACGGGTCGAAAGAGTACCTGATAGGTTTACAGAATAATTATTTTTGTGGAACAGGTGGTTGTACATATTTCATCACCACTGATAAAGGGAAATTGATCAATTCTTTTACGGTGAGCAGGGCGCCTTTTTATGTTTTGGAGAATAGAACAAATGGGTGGCACGATCTCGTTGTATACAGCGGTAGCGCAAACCGCTTGATTCAATTTAACGGCAAATCATATCCATCTAATCCAAGTACCTTAAAAGATGTTGGAGAATTAGATGATTATATGGCTGAATTGTTAAGTATGAGCGATAAATCGGCAACTTTTGATTTTTAAAAAGGTCAATCAGTCGGTAAATTAACTAATTACTCATTGGCAAGATCCATTCGACCAGATCGTTCATTTTTGCATTCGACGGTTTGGTCTGTCCTTCAAAATCAAAATCACTCCAGCGCAATTGTCCGTTGATCCCATAGGGAATCAAACGAATTCTGTTTTGAGATTTTTCCACTTTTATTTCCATAAAACTTTGGAAGTAAGGCGCCTGGTTATAGTCGAAAGCCGCAGATAGCCATTCTGCAGAGAAAGGATATCCGTCATATTCTTTTACCCAAACCCAGGCTGGGTATTTCCATGAGGGAGTAAGTGAATCTATTTTGCTGATAAGCGGCTCTCGGGAAGGATAGTTGGCCCAATCTGCCGTTGGTCTTGTTTTTGGATCGGCCATGGCTGCCCCGATACTCAAATAAGCTCCGCCCCCACCATTTACAAAATGATGCATGGTATGTTCGTCATTATTTTGAGGAGGTTCTATGTAATATTCGAGGTCATGCGTGTCTCCTGCCATGATGAGTGGAACTCTATATTCGCGGAGCAGTGCATGTAAAGCCTGAAAATCAGGATTCATATCACCCTGATACTCCCCAATGGCATAAAAGGGATGCCCGAGTAATGCCATGACATATTTATCTTTAGAAGCCTCCAGAACCGATTTAATCCAGGCCAGCTGTTGGTCGTCAACTTTTCGTCGAACACCCGTATCTATGGCTAAAAAGACAAAGTGCTCATTGGATACCTGAAAGAAGGGTGCGTTCTGGTAACCCACCGGGAGTTGATATTCTTTTCTCAAATAAGCAGCTTGATCTACTAATTTATCGATGATCTCTGGTGAGGTAGTGGTCAGTTTTCCATCACTTCGCATTCTGGCTTCCATGGCTTTTTTTGCGGCAGTGGGTGTGAAAAATGTAGCGGTATATCCATCTAAAGCATCGTACCAGTCATGATTGCCCGGGATAGAATAGATCGGTTTTTTCAGGCCTTTAAAAGGAAGAAAAAATTTGCGTTCGTAATCTCTCATGGCTCCGGATGGATATACGATATCAGATGAAATGACGACAAAACTAATATCCGGTTTATTGGATACTGCTAAAATTTGATCTTTCAGGATGAGTTGGGAGGGATCTCCTTCACCCGGATCACCTATCACAACAAAAGAAAAATCTCCTGTATTAGTCAATCCTTCGGGATTTAGTTTAAAGGCATTCGGGCCCACTTTTTCACCGCTGGCTGCAATCATTTCTTCTCGCCAGACTTCGGTTCTGGAACCTGCGTATCCATCCCATATCCCGGAAGCCCAATTTTCTGTATCAAAATACCAACTCATACCTAGAACTGGCATGATGGCAGCTAATAAAGCAGCAAAGGGAAGTCCTATTTTCAGTCCGTTTCTCACGGCGGATTTAAATGAATATTGTGATTTGCGCAAACTGATGGAAATGCCCAGATCGTGTTTGATCCAAATTTTTGCCAATCTTCTCAGACTAAATCTGCCCCATTCGGCTTCGGGAACTTTGTTTACCCAATGGTATAATCTGTTTAAAAATATTCCTGAAAATTTTCGAAAGATCCATCTTATTGGGGCAATGATCCCAAAGGCAACCACCAATGCGATGAACATATCGCCAAGAACGGCTACAAGAGGAGAAAGTATTCCAAAGGTTGAACGATCAAGTCCCATTCTTCCCAGGTGAATGAAAAAAAGAATAAGTAAAAAAATGATGATCCAACTTGTATCTATGGGTGCCCTGATGGCGTCGTCTTCTTCAAGTTGCTCGGCCAGTTCGGCCAGTTCAGAATCGTCCTTTATCCCCATACTTCTCACAACATCTTCGGCTACTTCATTCAGCACGCCCATTTTGGAGGTAAATAGATTGTATGTAGTTCCTACTATGCGGAGGAACCCCACCAGCGCTATACCCCAATTTGTTTCTTTGTAATTGAAAAACAATATAACCAAAACGGCTAAGATGAGTCCAATGCCCGAAAGTAGTAAGTTCCATGAAGTTTGACCTTTTCTTTTCATCTTATAGAACGCATAAAAATACCTGGCTGCGTCAATAAGGAACAACCAAAGGATCAATTGGACCAATGGTTCCGGCTGGAATAGAAGATTGTTGATCAGGAGAGTTCCTATAAAAAGGGTGATGCCACCACTGAACCAGGCAGAAGATCTTGCAAAACTTTCGGATCTCCTGAAACCGTGAATGATTTCTAATATACCCGCCCAAACCAATAATCCTCCCATATAAGTTGCCGGTTCGGCTATATCTTTAAAGGGAATCATTAAGGCTAATAAAGCCAGAATAATGGCAATTCCGGTAAAGATATATCGCTGCTGAACGAAGCTGAAGTAGCCTTTGGCTTTTTTATTTTTTTCCATTGTTTGGTTTGGTTAATACCTCCCATTCAATTTCGTCATAAATTGAAAGTAGGTATCCATAAAAATAAGGAAAAAATATGATTCTGATTTCAATTCATTTGATGCCTTCGAGTTTGCTAATTCATGTAAAAATGGGTCGTATTTTTTTGAACTCTGTAGATCAGTCACAGTTTGCAAGAACCTGCTTCTTGTCAATACAAGACTTACCTTGTGAGTACTGTTAAAGGTCAAATAGGTATGCCACTCCAACATTGAAGAAATAGGTATGCTCCAGATCAGTTTCATTTCCCAATTCGGATGGAATATTATAGTTAAAACCGAGTTCAAAATCGAATGAGTTGATGCTGTATTGGATAGGTAAGTTGATTTGGGTATTGATCAGGCCAAATACATTATCTTCAATAATTATAGGGTTTTCGATGGGATCTTCCTCTTTGGTCAATGCTATTTTTTGGATTGACCCTCCGGACAGATCCACTATTTGTGTACCCGTAACTATACTGAATTGGGGTCTGAATCTGAGATAGTGATCGGATGTTTTTAGCAATTTAAGATTGGCATAAGATCTCAGTACGATTTGGTAGGTTACTTCGTCACCAAAATAATAGGCTCCGGATAGTTGGGTGCCTAAAGTTCTCTTTTTGGTGCTGATCCCTATCCCTCCATTAACTGTGCTATGATATAAATTGTCAATATCATTGGCATAAAAGAAGTAGGAAAAGGAAGTGTAATAATTCCATATTTTCCCTTTACCAAAACTTTTTCCAAATCCCACGGTGGTGGTGGTCACGTCCCAATTAGGTTCAAATTCACTGTAGTAAATTCCAGAAAGACTTGCGTAAAAACCTTTGGAATGCATATAGGTAAGCTGAGGAACCAGGTTATATTGGTCAATACCCACATCACGACCTGAAAAGTAAGTGTTGCTGTTGTAGTTTAAAGATACATACAGGAGATGAAAATTTGTCATGGAAGCCATAAAGACATCAAGCGATTCATCCTGGACCAAAAAATCATCTATCAATTCATCGATATCTACTTTCTTCTGAGGTGGTTCCTGCGAAAAGGCTGAAAGAAAACTCATGAAGTAAAGGAAAAAGATCACCTTGTTTTTCATCTTTATGAGTATAAAGTAAAAGTGGCTGACCTAAATCAACCACTCAACCATTGATCAATCTATCAAAATGTAATAAACCTATTATTTAGTTACCCCCGTTGCCATTTCCATTTCCTCCACTGCCATTTCCATTTCCTCCGCCGTTACCATTTCCTCCGTTCTGTTGGTTCAGTCTTCTTTGCTGTTTTACTTGCTGGCGCAATTCATTGCCTGATTCGGAGTCGCGGTTGGCTCTCATTCTAAATCTAATTTCCTGGCGCTGTTCCGCTGTAATGGTATTTCTGAACTGATTTTTTATTTCGTTCATATTTTCCCGATTGTTGGCCATCAGCGCCTTTTGTTCTTCCGTGAGTGTTGCCATCAGTGCTTTTTGTCTTTCCTGATTTGAAAGTGCCTCATTTTCGAAAATGGCTAACTGCGCTTCATTTAAGGTCGCCTTAAAGGTTTCTCTGTTTTGTTTGATCAATTCTCTTCTTTGTTCGAGCAATTGCTTTTGATCTTGGGTTAAATTTTCTAAAGGAATATTTCCAAAACCCTCACCATTACCATTGCCATTTTCTTTTTGGGCAACAACCGTTGAAGTACTGATAAGGATTCCAATTAGGAAAGCTGCGATTATTTTTATTGATTTCATTGTATAAGAATTTAAATTTTACTTCCGTTTTTGAACGTTCTATTTTTTAGACCCTACTATTTGATAAAAGTTTTAATTGATGCTCAAATTGTTTCAAAAAAGCAATGTATCGTTCATGATATCCTCAAAAAAGTACACTTCAATAAATTCATCAATGATACTTTCTTCCACAATGTATTGATCCACATAACTGTCTATTTGTGATTCATCAACAAATAAAGAGGCGACCAACATATCTTCTTCCATCAATTGATCAGCGTCTGTACTTACAATTTCAGTCTGCTCTACGGGATCAAAACCCGAAGGGGCATAGGGTTTAAAAACAGACAAAGCCATGACCAAGGCTATTCCAGCCGCGGCAAGCCAAATAAATTTGTGATAGATTTTTGGCATTCCTTTCGTTTCTTTTTCGGATTTCAGTTTTTCTAAAATGTCATTTTTAGAGGTTGAAAAATAATCTTCAGGCACATCTAGTCCCAGATCTTTAGCGTGAATTTTATCCAGCTTTTCTTCGAATGACTCATTTCTGCTGACCCATTTTTCTTTGTCTGTATGATCTTCTATTTTTTTCATATCTATTAATTAGACCCCGGTTTCATTAAAAAGTTCTACTTCCTGTATATTTTTTTTGATCACTTTTGCTGTTCTGTAATAAGATGTTTTTATGGTATTTTCATTGATGTTCAATACCTCTGCAATTTCTTTAAACTGCAGATCGTCATAATATTTCATTTGGAATATCTGCCGATCCTTTTCGGGTAATATTGCTAACATGTTGTGCAGTTTTAATTGAATCTCATCTCCGTCAAAGAAAGGATCGGTTGCCAATGTCTTGAGGTAATGATCATTTACGTCGGACAGAGAATCAAAGGTTTTCTTCTTGTTGAGTTCCAGAAATCGAACGGATTCATTGTACGCAATCCTATACATCCAAGTATTTAAAGAACTTTCCTGCTTAAAATTTGCCAAGCTTTTATAAATGCGTAAAAAAGTGTTTTGTAAAACATCATCAGCGTTTTCGTGTGTTATCACAATTTTTCTGATATGCCAATACAATCGCTTTTGATAAAGATCCAATAAGGTTTTAAAAGCTTTTTCTCTTTCTTTTTGATCTAGCAATCTTTTGATAAAATCGGATTCGCTTGTCACTTTTCAAACAATTAACTGTTTTTAAAATAGCCCAAAGTTGATAGGCTTATTTAATTAGACCCTAAAAGTTATGAAAAGTTTGGTCAAGATCGAAAAATCAAAAACTATTTCAAGAGATCAGACTAAATTTTAATCCTCCTCCGATGGGAATTTGATTAAATTTCGACAATTCTGCAGTTGGAATATAAGCGATTCGAGGATATCCCCCGGTTGTCTGACCATCTTGCAGAACTACAATGGGCAAGCCACTTGGTGGCAATTGGATAAATCCGGGTAAAACCGGTGCACTATTCTCCAGTTGATAGTCTGAACTTTCCAGTTTTTTTCCCTGCAATCTAACACCCATTCTGTTGCTGTCTGCATCAATAATAAAACTGGTATTTATGAGTTCTGATTTGGCCTGATCACTTAAAAGGTCATACTCCGGACCTTTTTTTATGCGGATAATCCTGTCATTTGGCACCGCGTTCTTCCATGCTATGATATCTCCTTTTTTTAACAAGCGACCGCGGTAACCGCCCATTTGGGCATGGGTATAAGTGGCATAAGATCGATAGGTTTTTTCCAGGATTAATTCACCTGAAAAAGCGATATATCCTCTTAATTTATCTTTTGCCGATTGTCCTTTGAGCAAATCTCCTTTTTGAATTTGAATGATTTGATTGAGTGGCACAGATTGGCCGTTTATTTGCCAATTAAAATCTGCACCGGTGAGCACGATCCGGGTAGAGCCATGGAACAAAATTTGGGGCGCAATGGAAGTGCATTCGATCAAAGGAGAATCTTCATTTTTATGTAAAAGCAACAAGGCAATTTTCGCCGCATTTTGGTCCATCACCCCTGAATTTGGAATGGCATAAAATGCAAGGCCTCGTCTTCCCAGATCCTGAATACTGGTCATTAAACCCGGATGTATGATCTCTAAACTAGACATTGTATGCTTTTAAGGAGCTATTTTTTTCTTTGATCCGATTAAATTCATTCAGGTCTATCGCTTTTAATTCGAGGCGATCTCCGGGATTGAATTGAACAGGAGGTAAACTTTGCCTGTCAAAAACAGAAACGGGTATGCTTCCGATCACATGCCAACCACCGGGGCTATCAATGGCGTATATTCCCAGATATTTACCGCCAATTGCCAAAGAATTAGCTTCTACATACTTGGCAGGAACAGACTTTCTGGGAACATGAAAGGCCTTGTCGAGCCCATTTAAATAAGTGAAACCGGGTAAAAATCCGAACATGGCGACAGTATATTTTGACTCTAAAATCTTTGGAATGATCTTTACTTTTTTTAAACCTGTATAGGCTTCGATCGCTTCCCAATCCTCGTGATCAGAAAAATAAACAGGTATTTGATAGGTTCGCTGAATTGTTTGTTCATCTAAACTTACATTCATTAGCTGCTCCATATCAAGTGCAGAAAAAAGATGATTGATCTTTATGCAGACTTCAAATTCTGTAACGATCACTTCATCGACAAAGTCAAATTTTCGTTCAAAAACTGATCGACCAAAGTTGGCTAGATCCGAATTACTTTTTGAGCTTATCAGTAAAAAATCGTCATTGAAATTTTTTATTTCAAACATAGAATCAAATGATGGCAGTAATTTCGACATTTTTATCTTTTAAATATTGGTGAATTTTTTTGCTCAATTCAACAGCACCGGGTGTGTCGCTGTGCAAACAAATCGATTCTATATGAACCGGTGCCAATTTACCGGAATAAAGCTCCACCTGATGGTTTAGGAACTGCTCGATTTGATAAAGAATACCTTTTATGTCATGAAGTATTGCACCTGGCTTTTTTCTATTTCTAAGTTCGTTAACCCCATCGTATCGCCTATCTGCAAAACCTTCATTAACTCCTTTAAGGTCGTGCTTTTTACAAAGTTCGATGACACTGGAATCGGCCATTGTATATATGCTTAAGTGTGGATCGATCTGTTTGACCAATTTAATGAAATCTTCTGCAAGATCCTGATCCTGAACCATGTCGTTATACAAAGCGCCATGAGGTTTTACATGATGCAACGCTGCTCCAAAGCTTTCGGTCATACTCTTTAGTGCGCAAATCTGATATCTCAAATCTGCCATTAATTCATCTCTGTCTGGGCTTAAAGAAACCCGTCCAAAATTTTCTCGGTCCTTGTATGAAGGATGAGCTCCGATGCTGACCTGATTTAAAATCGCCAATTGTATCGTTTTTTCTATCAGTTTAGGATTTCCGCTATGAAAACCGCAGGCAACATTACAGGAAGAAATATAAGGCATGATTTCTTCGTCGTAATTATTTTTTGTTCCGGGGATTAGTTCACCCATGTCACAATTTAAGTCGATTTTTTTCACAGAAAATGAAATACGTTGTTCAGTGTTCTTATTGATAAAATGAGCGTAAACAAAATGACGATCACACCTAAAATATTGGTAAATAGACTGTTCGTAAATTTTGCCAGGATCTTTTTTGAATTAGAAATATACAATAAATAAATAGCTACAAAGGGTAACAGGATGGCATTGGTGATCTGGGCAAACTTGATGACCAAAACCCTTTCGAGATTTGTAATTGAAACAAAAATGCCGATCAGTAAAATGACCATCCAAACCGATCTAAATTTAAGGTTTTTTTCTCCATCCTTCCAACCGAAAAGTCCTTTGGCCGCATATGCAGCTGCAAGCGGTGCTGTTAAAGCTGAACTAATTCCTGCTGCCATCAAGCCGATCCCCATAAACCATTTGGCACTTTTTCCAAAGAGCGGCTCCAATTGAACGGCCAGATCTTTGGCCGAATCAATTTCAGTTAATTCATTGGCAGAACTCGCCGCAGTGATGATGATCAAAATAGAAATAATGCCTCCTAAAATAATAGAAACAGCATTTTCAATTCTCAGATCTTTCAAAGAAGAATCAACCGAATATTTTTTTGAAATGGTAGAGGCATGAAGGAACAAATTATAAGGAACCACCGTTGTACCTATAAGTGCCATGATCAATAAAAATGCGTCGCCTGAAGGCATACTTGGAACGAACCCCTTGAAGACTTCTTTCAAATCGGGTTTTACTAGTATAGCCGTAATCAAAAAGCAAAGACTCATGATAATGACCAGTCCGATAAGAATTTTTTCTACCCATTTATATCTCCCAAAAAACAGGATCAGGAAACAAAAGATTCCGATCAGTATTGGCCATAATTTCATCTCTCCTGCGATCAGGTCCAAACCCAACACACCTCCTGAAATATTTCCGGCTTCGTAGGCTGCGTTGCCGATCAAGATGGCACCGATGACCAAAAAGAAAACCAGGTATCTGGCAATTCCTTTTGGAAATTCTTTATTCAAGGCTTCACCGAGACCGCTTTGAGTGGCATAGCCTAAACGGGCTGCCATTTCTTGTAATACAATGGTAGCCAAAATAGAAAAGAGCATGGCCCATAAAAGCTGATAGCCGGTCTGTACACCCACGATCGTGCATGTTGTTAAGGTTCCCGGACCGATAAACGCCGCCGCAACAAGGGTACTGGGTCCGAAGTACTTTTTGAGATCATTCATCTAACTGTGTTCGCGTTTTAAAGGCATATAAGGCAAATGAAGCTAACCAATGCTGACCGGCATAGTCGCCATCCGTAATTTTAGAAAGGGAAAAGTCTACATGTTCCGTTGCCAGATTATAGGCGTTCGTATTCCCTTTCATGGCATACAAACACCAGGCCCTCGAAAAATTTAATCCATCGAGATGAACCAATTTTCCGTCGGTTCTATCGATAATTTTTCCAGGTTCGAGCTTCAATTTTTGGTCAGCCAGCTCAGGAAGAAAGGATGCGGACCATTTTTCGAAATCAGGCTCAGGAAGTACTTTACGCATTATATCCAATTCTTGTAAACAAGGAGATAAAAAGTCATGTCCGCTGGGCTCCCAGGAAATCGGGCAATCCGCATCCTGGCCGTAAAAGCGCAAGGCATTTTCTTTGATACTGTTCAGGAGTTTCTCGTCTCCAACACTTTTAGCATAATCATAGGCAAAACTCAATCCGAAAGCAGTATTGGTATGTTCACCTACGCGAATAGGGTAAACCAATTTGGGCAAATAGGCTATATAACTACTTGAAATGTAATTTGCCAAAGGCTTGATGTTTTGATACCATTTCTTTGCCAAGGGATCATCCCAGGTGTACAATTCTTCCTGTAATTTGAGAAGCCAAGCCCAACCATAGGTTCTTTCAAAGGATTGACTTTCTTTGTTCATGGAAAAATAAGCCACTTCTTTTAAAATATTTTCTTCTGTAAGATGTGCATCGAGCATCTCGATGGCTTGTTGCTTTTTAGCCAGGTCGGGAAAAGTTTTGAGAAGGTATATCATAGACCAGTGGCCATGAACGGCTGAATGCCAGTCAAAACAACCATAAAATGCGGGATGATGTTCTACGGGCATTTTCAGGTCTTCCGGTTTATCGATGACGATACCCGATTTGTAAGGCAATTCATTCTGTATGCAGGCCAGGGGCAGTTCCATTAATCGATTGGCCTGTGGGAGATCGAGTACAATCTGTTTTTCAGATTTTACCAAAACCGGTTCTTCTTTGGGTTGTTGAACACAGGCTGTTATGATGAACAGGAAAATGACTAAGCGAAATTTTAGAAGCATAATTTTGAAATATGCCTAAATTTAAAATTTCATTTTTATAAAATGATGAAAAGCGAGATGATTTTTAAAAACACACCTGTCTTTGAAGGGTACAAGAAAAAAAAGCTCCTTTCGGGAGCTTTTTTAAATAGGTATTCGGAAGGAATTTTAAAGTTCCAAGGCCTTTTTCGGATCGTTGTTCATTAAAATTTCCACCGGATTTTCAAGCGCTTCTTTTACTGCAACCAAAAAACCGACGGATTCTCTTCCATCAATGATGCGGTGGTCGTAAGACAGGGCCACATACATAATTGGTCTGATCTCCACTTTTCCATTTACAGCTACAGGTCTTTCTACGATGTTATGCATTCCTAAAATTCCACTTTGCGGTGGATTGATAATAGGTGTAGACAACATGGAACCAAAAACACCGCCGTTGGTTATGGTAAAAGTACCACCGGTCATTTCATCCACTGTAATTTCTCCATCGCGGGCTCTCAGGGCCAATCTTTTTACTTCTTGTTCAACGCCATTAAAGGTTAATTTTTCGGCATTTCTGATGACCGGAACCATAAGTCCTTTAGGTCCGGAGACAGCAATGGAAATATCGGCAAAATCATAAGAGATCTTGTAATCTCCATCGATCATAGAGTTGACGTCAGGAAATAATTTCAGGGCTCTCACCACAGCCAAGGTAAAGAAACTCATAAAGCCTAAACTTACCTCGTGTTTTTCTTTAAAAGCTTCTTTGTATGTTTTGCGCAATTCAAAAATAGGTTGCATGTCTACTTCGTTAAAAGTTGTCAACATCGCAGTTTCATTTTTTACTGAAACCAGACGTTGGGCTACTTTTCTGCGCAACATAGACAATTTAGATTTTTCACTTTTTCGATCTTGATCATCCAGCGCTTTACCCATGGAAGGAACTGCATTTACCGCATCCTCTTTGGTAATTCGGCCATCTTTTCCCGAACCTTTTATGTCGGCGGGATCTATATTTCTTTCAGCCAGGATCTTTTTCGCGGCAGGTGAAGCAGCACCGGTAGCATAGGTTGTTGTTTCTGCTGCTTTTTGCGCTGGAGCTTCAGGAGCTTTTTCTTTTTTTTCTGCGGGTTTAGCCAATGAAGTTCCTTCAGGTCTCGCGGCATCTACGTCGATCAGGCAAACTACAGCGCCCACCGCTACGGCATCACCTTCTTCTGCTTTGAGCGTGATGATCCCACTTTCTTCAGCAGGTAATTCCAGTGTTGCTTTATCTGAATCAACTTCCGCTATGGGTTGGTCTTTTTCAACATAATCACCATCTTTTACCAACCAAGATGCGATTTCAACTTCTGTAATCGATTCCCCGGGAGAGGGAACTTTCATTTCTAAAATCATGTTTTTATTTTTAATGATCTAATTTAATAATCAAATACACTTTCTATTACTTTTTGGTGTCTGCGTTTATCTCTTGTGGAAGAACCGGCAGCCGGCACCGAATAATAATTTCTTGATCTCACTTGCAGTCGAATTGGATTACCCTGTGCATCATTGATCTCGAATCTTTGCAACATATAACTCCAAGGTCCCATGTTTCTCGGTTCTTCCTGCGCCCATACAAAATCTGTTACCGTTGTATATCGCTGAACAATCTGTGAGATCTTTTCGTTGTGCAAGGGAAATAATTGCTCAATACGAAGTAAAGCCAGATCTTTCTTACCCAGTTTTTCACGTTCTGCCAATAAATCGTAATAAAACTTACCGGAACAGAAAACTACTCGTTTCACGTTTTCAGGCTCTACACTGAGGTCGTCAATAATAGGCTGGAATTCACCGTTGGAAAACTCACTTAAACTTGAGGTCGCCAATGGATGTCGCAACAAACTTTTGGGTGTAAAGACCACTAAAGGTTTTCTGAAATTTCTTTTCATTTGTCTTCTCAACAAGTGAAAAAAGTTAGCCGGCGTGGTACAATTCGCCACGGTCATATTATCCACTCCACAAAGTTGCAGGAATCGCTCTATTCGGGCAGACGAATGCTCAGATCCTTGTCCTTCATAACCATGTGGCAGGAGTACAACGATACCGTTTTGCTGTTTCCATTTATCTTCCGCAGCCGAAAGGTACTGATCGAAAATAATTTGAGCTCCATTGCTGAAATCTCCAAATTGTGCTTCCCAAATGGTCAATGTATTGGGTGCTGCCATGGCAAAGCCATAATCAAAGCCCAGAACCCCGTATTCGGAAAGTGAGGAATTGTAGATAAACATTTCCCCTTTATTTTTAGGATTCAGATTTAAGAGATTCACCGGACTGTCGGAAACCTCATCTCTCAAGATGGCATGGCGGTGAGAAAAGGTTCCTCTTTCCACATCTTGTCCTGACATACGCACGTCATATCCCTCTTCCATCAAACTTCCAAAAGCAAATATTTCTGCCATACTCCAATCCATTTGATCAGATTCGAAGACCATGGTAGCTCGATCTTTCAAAATCTTTTCGGCCTTGCGCAAAAACTTCGCGTTCTCAGGTACGGTTGAAACGACGGTGGCTATATTTTCTAAATTCTTTTTAGGGTATTTGGTCCCAACATCCAGCAACATGCCCTCCAAATCCTGCTCCATAAATCCGCTCCAAATATTTTCCATAAATGGTTTGACCTTAGCGGCACTATCTTCTTTGGATTTATTGTATTCTGTCTCTAAAAGCTCTTTGAAATCGGCTTCCAGATGATCTACATAGGCCTGATCCACCACGCCTTCTTCGATCAATTTTTGGGTGTAAATCGTTTTTGGATTAGGGTGTTTAGAAATTGCTTCGTACAATTTTGGCTGGGTAAATCTGGGTTCATCACCTTCATTGTGCCCGTATTTTCTATATCCTAAGAGATCGATAAAGATATCTCGCTTAAATTTCATTCTAAAATCCAGTGCCATAAGAATGGCATGTGTTACGGCTTCCACGTCATCGGCATTGACGTGCAATACAGGAGAGAGCGTTACTTTTGCCACATCGGTACAATAAGTACTGGATCTTGCGTCTAGATAATTTGTGGTAAAACCGATTTGGTTATTGACAACCACATGCACGGTACCTCCCGTTGAGTAACCTTTAAGTTTACTCATCTGGATGATCTCATACACGATACCTTGTCCGGCAATCGCAGCATCTCCATGCACAATGATGGGGATGATCTTAGAAGAATCGCCATTGTATGCCAAATCTATTTTGGCTCTTGTAATTCCCTCTGCCACCGCTCCAACTGTTTCTAAATGCGAAGGGTTGGGCACCAGGTTCATGGTGATCTTTTTGTTGCTCTTCAGTGTTTTTGTGAGCGTGGCTCCCAGGTGGTATTTTACATCTCCGTCAAAATCATCTTCGGCATAATCCTTTCCTTCGAATTCGTTGAAAAGTTCGCGAATAGGTTTTCTGAAAATATTGACAAGGGTATTCAATCTGCCTCTGTGCGCCATTCCCAATACAAATTCTTCCACATCGTAATTGGTCGCTGCAATGCGGACTATTGCACCCAGTGCGGGGATCAGTGTTTCTCCACCTTCCAGTGAAAATCTTTTCTGACCCACATATTTTGTTTGCAAGAACTGCTCAAAAGTAACGGCCTGGTTTAATTTGGAAAGAATATATTTTTTTGTTTCCGGCGTGTAAAGAGGGTGATTATCATTTTCATTTAACCGGGTTTGCCACCATTGAATTTCTTCCGGATTTCTGACATACATATATTCTACTCCGATCGAATCGCAGTAAATTTTATTTAAATGGTCTAAAATCTCCTGAAGTGAACAAGGTTTTAAACCTAATATACTGCCTGCGTTAAATGTGTGATCGAGATCTTCTTTGCTCAGTCCAAAATTTTCAATATCCAGGGTAGGGGTATAGGTACGTCTGTTGCGCACCGGGTTTGTTTTGGTAAACAAATGACCCCTTGTACGGTAACCATTGATCAGGTCGATGACTTTAAATTCTTTGAAGACATTTTCAGGAATATCTACTTCCTGTTCGTCCTGCTTCAAAGAATAGTCTGTATTGGCCAAGTCGTATCCCTGAAAAAAGCTGCGCCAGCTGGGCTCAACACTATCCGGGTTTTCGAGATATTGCTCGTACAAATCAGCCACAAATTCGGTATGAACCGTATTTAAAAAAGAAAATCTATCCATAATTTAGATACCTCAGGGGTACTTAAAAATTTTGAAGGACAAAAATAAGTCCTTTTAAGCAATTTGTTGTTAAAATTTATTGAATTTTGAGGATATGAAAGTAGAATGGTTACATCAGAACATTTTATTCAAATCTAAGGCGTAACCAGCAGAGAAAATTTAAATTGTGTCTGAATTCCCATTTCCGATCAAAAAAATAATCCATGTAGATATGGATGCCTTTTACGCCTCTGTTGAGCAATTGGACCATCCTGAATTGAGAAATAAGCCTCTTGCGGTTGGGGGAGGAGAAAAGAGAGGTGTGGTAGCAGCGGCCAGTTATGAAGCGAGAAAATTTGGCGTAAGATCTGCCATGGCAGGTAGATTGGCCAAAGAAATCTGTCCGGATCTGATCTTTGTCCGGCCGCGATTCTCGAGGTACAAAGAAATTTCAGATCAGATCAGAGAAATATTCTACAGCGTAACAGATTTGGTTGAACCTCTCAGTTTAGATGAAGCTTTTTTGGATGTTACACAAAATAAATTGGATCATCCCTCTGCAACCCTATTGGCTGAAACGATCAGAAGTGAGATTTTTTCAACTACAGGATTAAGGGCCTCGGCCGGAATTTCTGTCAATAAGTTTCTGGCCAAAGTGGCGTCGGATATCAATAAACCTAACGGACAAAAGACCATAGCCCCTGAAGAGGTCATCGAATTCTTAGAAAGTTTACCCATTGAGAAATTCTTTGGTGTAGGCAAAGTAACGGCACAAAAGATGTATGCGCTGGGGATCTTTACAGGGAAGGATCTCAAAGAGAGATCAATGGATTTTTTATCTACTCATTTCAAAAAATCGGGCGAACATTTTTATCAAATTGTCAGAGGAATTCAATATGCCGAAGTGAGGCCGGATCGTTTGAGAAAATCTATCGCTACAGAGTATACCTTTTCGGAAAATTTACCTTCAGAGGTCTATGTGCTGGAAAAAATTGAAGAGATCGCTAAAGAACTGTCCAAGCGATTGCAAAAGAACAAGGTTTTGGGTAAAACACTTACGCTAAAAATTAAATACAGTGATTTTAAGGTGCAGACCCGAAGCAGGACTTTGAACCATTTTTTTCAGGGAGAAGAAGAACTCAATGCGATTGCCAAGGAGTTATTGTTCCAGGAGAAGTTAAGAGAATCGGTGCGTTTGCTGGGCTTATCGATGAGTAATTTAGATACGGGTATGGATGATTCTGTAGTGGATGTACAACTCAGTTTTGATTTTTAAGCAAAAAAAAGCCCGGATCTACCGGGCTTTTCTCACTAAAAAATATGATCATACTAGTTCTTTGTCTAGTTGAGGTCCTGCAGCAACAAGTGCTTTTCCTTCAGGAGTATCTGTGTACTGCTCGAAGTTTTTGATGTAAAGTGCAGCTAATTTTTTTGCTTTTTTCTCCCACTCAGCCACATCCTTATAGGTGTTTCTTGGGTCTAAAATATTACTCACTTTATCCAATTTTTTAGGAGCAGTTAAATTCAAGAATGGAATATCTACGGTTTCTGCTTTATCGATAGATCCGTCTAAAATTGCATCGATGATGGCACGGGTATCTTTTAAAGATATTCTTTTTCCTGTACCATTCCAGCCTGTATTGACCAAATAGGCTTTTGCTCCGTGTTCTTTCATCTTGGCCACCAAAGTAGATGAGTACATGGTTGGTCTAAGGGTCAGGAAGGCTTCACCAAATGCCGGAGAAAAAGAAGGTTGAGGTTCTGTAATTCCTCTTTCTGTACCTGCCAATTTAGAAGTAAATCCGCATAAGAAGTGGTATTGAGCCTGGTCGTCATCTAATATTGAAACCGGAGGCAATACACCAAAGGCATCAGCAGATAAATAAATAATTTTGTTCGCATGCCCTGCTTTTGAAGGAAGAACGATTTTATTGATGTGGTGAATTGGATAAGAAACCCTTGAGTTTTCTGTGATAGAATGGTCGTAATAATCCACTTCTCCATATTCATTTACCACCACATTCTCTAACAAAGCATCTCTTTTGATGGCTCTCCAGATATCCGGTTCGTTATCCTCACTTAAGTCGATTACTTTGGCATAGCAGCCCCCTTCGTAGTTAAATACACCATTGTCATCCCATCCGTGCTCATCGTCACCGATCAGGTAACGTTTTGGATCTGCAGATAAGGTTGTTTTACCAGTACCTGATAATCCGAAAAATACGGCAACATCTCCATCTTCGCCCACATTAGCAGAACAGTGCATCGAAGCAATTCCTCTAAGTGGAAGGTAATAGTTCATCATAGCGAACATTCCTTTTTTCATCTCACCGCCGTACCAGGTACCACCTATGATTTGAATTTTTTCAGTCAAATTAAAAACCACAAAATTTTCAGAGTTCAAACCTTGTTCTTTCCAATTAGGATTTACTGTTTTAGAACCATTCATGATGATGAAATCCGGTTCACCAAAATTTTCTAATTCGTAATGTGAGGGTCTGATGAACATATTGGTTACAAAGTGTGCCTGCCAGGCCACTTCCATGACGAAACGCACTTTTAATCTTGTATCAGGGTTTGTTCCACAAAAGGCATCCACCACATATAATTTTTTCGAAGTAGAAAGTTGTCTTAAGACCAATCCTTTCAAATCCTGATAAATTTCATCTGTAGTTGCAACGTTAACGCTATTCCAGTCTATCGTATCTTTGGTAATATCATCTTTGACAATATATCTGTCTTTTGGAGATCGTCCGGTAAATACACCTGTTTTTACAGCAACAGCACCTGTATCAGTATCTGCTCCTTTTTCATATCCTTTTCTACTATGAGAAACTTCTGCTTCGTATAATTCCTGGTATGAAGGGTTGTAAGACACTTCGTGGTAACCTGTAATTCCTAATTCGTGCAGCTCCTGGATGACTTTAATGTTTTTCATATTCTTTGTATTAGTCTATTGTTGTACTTAATTTTCTTAGACAAATTTCCGATTAATAGACCTTTTAAAGAATGATATTTATCATTAAAAAGGAGAAATTACTTAAACGTTTAACCTTTTAAAATATTGATAATCAACAAAATAAATAATATTAATTGTTTAAAAATCGAAAAAAATCAAGGGTGAAAACAGGAAATGTAAATTTTGCTTATGTACCCTTTGTTACAAAAATAGAACAATTATAGGTGTGTTCAAACCGATATGAAAAAGTTAACATTATTTATCTTCTTCTTTGAAAAAAGCAAAATGGTAGGCCATCATGAGCCAGCCTATGATCAGGAGCAGACCTCCAAGTGGTGTGATAAACCAAATACTTTTAGCGGTGACCAGGCCAAGACTGATCACAAAAATTGATCCTGAAAAGAAAAGCAATCCCATAAAAAATATCATGCTCAGCTTTTTTTTAACCTGACTATTGAAGCCTGAATAAGTATTCACAAATAACAAAAGCAATACATGATACACCAGATATTTTACGCCTGTCTCATAGCTTTCCAGCGCTTCCGGTGACACTTTATCTTTTAATCCGTGAGCGCCAAAGGCACCTAAAACAATGGCAAACGCACCGAGAAGTGCTATCCAGGTCAATCTTTTTTTCATATAGAATATTTAATGTTCAAAGGTACAATTTAATCGTGAGCCTATAGATGCATTTATTTGCAATAAAGAATAAAAAATTGGTTGAAAATGAATTGAAATGTCCTCTAATTCGTACATTCGTGCAGCAAAAGAATCAAAAGAATGCGCACTATTTTAATCCTTGGAGCAGGCAGGTCTGCTTCTTATTTGGTAGATTATTTGTTGAATATTTCAGTGAAGGAAAGTTTGCAAATTACCATTGCCGATATATCATTGGAAAATGCTCAAAAACTTGCTAAAGGTCACGATCGGAGTACGGTTGTGTTGCTCGATATTTTTGATGAAGACAGCAGGAGCAAACTCATTAAAAATGCGGACATCGTGATCAGTATGTTACCCGCTGCCCTGCATATTTTGGTAGCAAAAGATTGTTTGGAATTCTCTAAAGATCTGGTAACCGCTTCTTATGTGTCTAAAGAACTCAAAGATTTGGAAAAAGATGTCGAGAAGAAGGGTCTAATTTTCATGAATGAAATTGGTGTGGATCCGGGCATAGATCATATGAGTGCCATGCATGTGATAGACAGGATCAAGGATAAGGGAGGAAAAATGATCATGTTTGAATCGTTTACCGGCGGTCTGGTGGCACCTGAAAGCGATAACAACCTTTGGCACTACAAATTTTCATGGAATCCGAGAAATGTTGTTTTGGCCGGGCAAGGTGGTGTAGCGAAGTTCATTCAGGAAGGGACATACAAATATATTCCGTATCACAAATTATTCAGAAGAACTGAAATTTTGGAGATAGATGGATTTGGGAGATTTGAAGCCTATGCCAACCGGGATTCTTTAAAATACAGAGAAGTATATGGCCTGGAAGATATCCTGACCTTATATAGAGGAACCATACGAAGGGTAGGATTCAGCAGGGCCTGGAATATTTTTGTCCAATTGGGGATGACCGACGATAGTTATGTGTTGGAAGGATCAGAAAATATGAGTTACAGAGATTTTATCAATTCATTTTTGGCCTACAGTCCGTATGACTCTGTGGAGCTGAAACTGAGACAATATTTAAAAATTGATCAGGACGATGAAGTCTGGTATAAATTGATGGAATTGGATCTATTCAACAGCAAGAAAAAAGTAAAACTCAAGAATGCTACTCCTGCACAGATCTTGCAAAAGATCTTAATGGATAAATGGACCCTGGATCCGGAGGATAAGGATATGATCGTGATGTATCATAAATTTGGTTATGAGCTGAACGGAGAAAAAAAGCAGATCGATTCGAATATGGTTGTTGTGGGTCAGGATCAGACCTATACAGCGATGGCTAAAACCGTAGGATTGCCGGTTGCCATTGCTACCCTCAAGATTTTGAATAAGGAAATTACTTCAACAGGTGTCCAAATACCTACCAAGAAAGAGATCTATGAACCTATCCTGAAAGAATTGGAGACTTTTGGCGTGCATTTTAAAGAAAAGAGGGTTCCCTATCTGGGCTACAATATTTTCGACAGAGGTGCTTGATCACAAATGTAAATAGAAGTCCTGAACCAATTGCTTATAGGTATCTGTGTATTGATGCCGCTCTTTTTCCAGAATTAATTCGTCTGTTTTGGGTTGAACGGCCCTTAAATGAAAGGCAATAAGGCTACGTTTTATTGGAGCGGTCGATGTTCCTTTTACCCTGGTTATTCTGGAGGGAAATAGACCGTGTTCCAGGCCGATCTTTAAAAATCTTTCTTCTTCCGAAAATGGGATGATAAAATTGGCGCTACCGTTTGGATCGAGCAATCTTGAGGTCGAGCGCAGTAATTCTGCATATCCTAAGGAAACGGTTTGTCTGGCCAATTGTCTTTTGCCTTGCACCTGTTCATCACTTTGAAAATAAGGCGGATTAGAGATGATCAAGTCGTATTTTTCTTCTATTTCTTCCGCCAGTTCCTGTACACTGGCATGGTAACAAAATAACCTGTCTGACCAGGGTGATTCTTCAAAATTTTCTACAGCCTGTTCGTAGGCTTCAGGTTCAATTTCCACCGCATCTATTAATTCGGCATCGCTTCTCTGTGCCATCATCAAAGCGATCAGACCGCTTCCGGTGCCGATATCAAGGATCGAATGTGCCTCATGTACATCGCACCAGGCACCCAGTAAAACCCCGTCTGTGCCAATTTTCATCGCACATCTATCCTGACGCACAGTAAATTCTTTAAATTGAAAAGGCTTTTGCGACATATTTATTCCGGCAGGTTCATTTCTATCAAACCTTCAGGTGTATTTACCAGAACCGTTTTATTGGCTTTGTCTATTTTCACCATAAACTCATCTATCATAGGAATGAGTATTTCTGTACCTCGATGGTCTACAATAAAAAGAGGTTGCGGCGTGCTGTCGTCAATTCCTAAAATCACACCCACTTCCCCAAATCTTTCATCGTGTAAGACAGAGCCAATAATTTCGTGGTAATAAAACTGGTCTTTTTCTAATTTGGGCAGAAACTTGAGCGGTAAATACACCGCACATTTTACGATAGCATCTGCTGCTTCTTCGGAATAGACATCCTCAAATTGAACCCTGAGCAGGTCTGCTTTAGGAGCGCTGCAACTTTCAATAAAAAAGGGCAGCAATTGATTTCCTTTTTCTACATATACAAATTCAAGGTCTTGATAGATCTCCGGAGAATCAGTGTCGAGTTTGAGAATAACTTCGCCCTTAAAACTGTATTTTTTAACAATTTTCCCTAAATAAAAACAATCCTTTTTTTGCATGAGGTATTAAAATATGGGGCAAATTTACCGCATTTTATTGAATGAGTCTAAATTGATTTTTTCAGGCTTTATTCATGGCAAAATATTTTGGCTAAAGTGCATTATTCTCTAACTTGCACGGCATTATACGATAAATAAGCAGAGCAATGAGAAAATTACCAGTAATAATTGTTGCGGTCCTATTCGTTAGCGCAATATCTTGTAAAAAAACAGAAAAAGAAGTTAATACGGAGGTTATGGAGACAACAAACACACTGTTGAAAGATTGGGAAGGGCCTTATGGAGGAGTTCCGGCCTTTGATCAAATGAAAGTTTCAGAGGTAAAAGAGGCCTTAGAGAAAGGGATGGAGTTGCATTTAGCAGAGATCGAATCTATTGCCAATCAAACTTCTGAACCAACTTTTGAGAACACCATTGAGGCTATGGAAAGAGCCGGTAAGAAGATAGATGATGTTTTTGTGTATTACGGTATCTTCAGCAGTAACCTATCCAGCCCTGAATTCAGGGAGATCCAGAAAGAAATGTCGCCTGTATTGTCTGATTACAGATCAAAAATTTCTCAGAATGAAAAGTTGTTTGAGCGCATTAAAGCAGTTTACGAAAGATCTCAAAAAGAAGCGCTTGCTCCCGATCAGCAGAGGGTTGTGGATCTGATCTACAAAAATTTCGAGATGAACGGAGCAAATTTAGATGCAGAAAAAAAGAAGCGTTATGCAGAGATCAATAAAGAGCTTTCGGCTTTGTACACGCAATTTTCGAACAACGTTTTGCACGATGAAGAGAATTACATCACGTATTTGAACAAAGATCAACTGGGAGGTTTGTCTGAATCGATGGTAAAATCTGCGGCAAAAGTTGCTGAGGACAATGGCAGACCGGGGGAGTACGCCATTACCAATACCAGGTCTTCCATGGATCCATTTCTGACATTTTCTACAGAACGGAATCTTCGCGAAAAAGTATGGAAAAATTACTATTCAAGAGGAGATAATAACGATGAATTTGACAACAAAAAACTCATTGCCGACATCCTCAAATTGAGGAAGGAGAGGGTTCAGTTAATGGGTTATGACAATTATGCCGATTGGCGTTTGCAAGACAGGATGGCTAAAAATCCCGAAAATGCCATGAAGTTGATGGATGCAGTATGGCCGGCGGCTATAGCGAGAGTGAAAGAAGAAGTGCAGGATATGCAGGCCGTAGCCGATGCCAATGGCGATAAAATTACCATAGAACCCTGGGATTACCGGTTTTATGCAGAGCAAGTCAGAAAGAAAAAATACGATCTCAACTCAGAAGAAGTGAAGCAGTATTTGCAATTAGATAAATTGCGCGAAGCTATGTTCTATGTGGCGGGCAGATTATTCAATTACGATTTCACTCCTGTGGCAGAGGGTACTGTTCCCGTTTTTCAGGAAGACGTGAAAGTGTGGGAAGTAACCGATAAGAACACAAAAGCGCATATAGGATTGTGGTATTTAGATCCTTATGCACGCACCGGTAAGAGATCGGGCGCCTGGGCTACCATGTACAGAAGTTACAGCACTTTCGATGGCAAAGAAACCGTATTGGCTTCTAACAATTCTAATTTTGTAAAACCCGCTCCCGGTGAAGCAGTTTTAGTTTCCTGGGATGATGCCACTACTTTTTTCCATGAATTTGGTCATGCCTTACATTTCTTTAGCAGCAATGTGAAGTACCCCACTTTAAATGGAGGAGTTCGGGATTATACAGAATTTCAGTCTCAATTATTAGAAAGATGGTTGTCTACAGATGAGGTGATCAATCAATTTTTAGTGCATTACAAAACCGGAGAAGTGATCCCTGAGAAATTAGTGGAGAAAATTAAGAATGCTGCTACCTTTAATCAAGGGTTTTCTACCACAGAATACCTGGCTTCGGCGATCATGGATATGAAATTTCATCTGGCCGACCCCAATACGATTGATGTGGCTGAATTTGAGAAAAAGACCTTAGCTGAAATGAATATGCCTAAAGAATTGGTGATGCGACACAGAACTCCTCATTTCGGGCATGTATTTTCCGGTGAAGGATATGCCACAGCATATTATGGTTATATGTGGGCAGATGTGCTCACAGCAGATGCTGCAGAAGCTTTTAGAGAGGCTCCGGATGGTTTTTATGATGAAGAACTGTCTGCCAATCTTGTTAAATATTTATTTGCCCCAAGAAATTCGATGGACCCGGCAGAGGCCTATCGACTATTTAGAGGTCGTGATGCAGAAATTGAAGCTTTGATGAGAGATCGGGGTTTTCCAATTCCGAAGAAATAAAGAGGGATAAACAAAAAAACCAGGCCTAAAGCCTGGTTTTTTTATAGATTTAAACAGAATTATTCCTTTTCATTTTTAGCTTCCTCCACTACATCATCTATAGTTTTAGCAGCTTCCTCTTCAACTTTTGGTGCATTTGCAGCAGCTTCGGCAGCTTTTGCATCAGCTTCCGCTTTAATTCTTTCGTTTTCAGCCTCTTCTACAGCAGCCAATCGTTTAGCGTTGATCTCTTTTTCAGCTTCCAACACTTTAGCAGCAGCAGCTTCTTTTGCTTTCACAAGATCAGACTTTTTGCTCTCTATTTTGCTTTCTTTTTCGCTCAACCAGGTTTGGAATTTTGCTTCGGCCTGCTCATCTGTTAAAGCTCCTTTTCTTACTCCTGCAAGCAGGTGGTGCTTTAACAAAGCTCCTTTATAAGATAAAATTGCTCTGGCAGTGTCTGTAGGCTGTGCTCCATTTTGTAACCATTTTACGGCGGCATCTACATCTAATTCGATGACAGCAGGGTTAGCAGTAGGATTATAAGTTCCTATTTTTTCTAACATTCTACCATCTCTTTTTGAACGAGCATCAGCGGCAACTACCCAAAAGAATGGTTTACCTTTTTTCCCGTGTCTTTGTAATCTAATTTTTACTGACATAATTTGTTAAATTTTTTGGTGCGAAACCAAGGTTATTAATTAAGGCTGCAAAAGTAATAAATATTTTAGTATTCAATTCAAATAATCTACTTATTTTAAGGCTTTTGTTGTAAGTTTTTATTTTGGTGTTGATAAAAAAGAGCTAATTCTGACCGGTTGAATCATAGGATGAATTATATTTATCGCTTCGATAAAAAGCAAAAACCCAATTCATGTATTTAATTTTTGATACGGAAACCACCGGTTTACCCAAACGATATAATGCACCCATTTCGGATACCGATAATTGGCCCAGAGTTATACAAATTGCCTGGCAACTGCATGGTGCCATGGGAGAATTGCTGGAACAAAAAGATTTTTTGATCTACCCCGATGGGTTTAATATCCCCTTTGATGCGGAACGAATACACGGTATTTCAACGGCTTTGGCAGAAGAAAAGGGTATCGATTTAAAATTGGTTCAGGAACAATTTAACGAAGTACTGGCCAAAGCAAAATTTGTTGTGGGTCAGAATGTGGGTTTTGATATCAATGTCTGGGGCTGTGAATTTCATCGAACCGGAATTGATTCGGCCTTAGAGCAATTACCCGTTTTAGATACCTGTACAGAACAAACGGCTTTGCTTTGTCAAATTCCCGGGGGTAAAGGAGGCAAATTCAAATTGCCCACCTTAACGGAACTCTACCAGAAATTATTCAACGAAAACTTTGATGAAGCTCATAATGCCACGGCGGATGTTGAAGCGACCACCCGATGTTTTCTGGAACTCATCAGAGCAGGTCATTTTTCTGCAGCTGAACTGCAATGCGAGGCCTCTTATGTTGAAGAATTTAAGTCGGTTAATGCTGAAACCATACAATTGATCGGTTTAAAGCATATCAATTTAAAAAAGGAAAGTAGGAAGTTAGAGCAAAAGACAAAGCAGGAGCCGGTAAAGGCAAAAATTGAAGACCACCATATAGAAGCCTTAGACGAGGCACAGTTCTCGCATTTGCACAACCATTCTCAATTTTCGGTATTGCAATCCACTTCTAATATTGCTTCTTTGGTCAAAGCGGCGGTTCAGCAAAACATGCCTGCGGTGGCTTTAACCGATATGGGTAATATGATGGGCTCTTTTGTTTTTGTCAAAGAAATTTTGCAGCACAATGCCCATGCAGAAACACCTATCAAACCTATTGTAGGTTGTGAGTTGAATGTTTGTGAAGATCATCTCAATAAAAGTCAGAAGGACAATGGTTACCAGATCGTATTTCTCGCCAAAAATAAAAAGGGGTACCAGAATTTAGCCAAAATGGCTTCTATAGCCTATATCGATGGGTTTTATTACGTACCTCGGATAGATAAAAGGATCGTTGAAAAGTACAAGGAAGATTTAATTGTGCTCAGCGGTAATCAGTACGGTGAGATCCCGAATAAAATTTTAAATATTGGAGAAAATCAAGCCGAGGAAGCCCTAGTCTGGTGGAAGGAACAATTTGGTCAGGATTTTTATTTGGAATTGGTAGATCATCATCAGGAATTTGAAAAACACATCAACGAGGTATTGATCGCCTTTGCGCGCAAACATCAAATCAAATTAATTGCCACGAACGACACCTATTATATCGACAAAACCGATGCCGAATCACATGATGTGCTACTCTGTGTAAAAGATGGTGAAAAAATAGATACGCCCATAGGGCGTGGCAGAGGTTACCGTTACGGACTGCCCAATAACGAATATTATTTCAAGAGTCAGGAAGAGATGAAAGGACTCTTTAAAGAGGTGCCCGAGGCTATTTTGAATATTCAGGAAATTGTAGATAAAATTGAAACTTATCAGCTGTCCAGGGATGTGCTACTGCCTAAATTCGATATTCCGGAGCGGTTTTTGTCTGATGAGGATGCCAAAGATGGAGGGAAAAGAGGTGAAAACGCCTATTTAAGGCACCTCACTTATGAGGGAGCTAAAAAAAGGTATCCTGAAATCTCTGAGGACATCAAAGAAAGACTGGACTTTGAGTTACAAATTATCGAAAAAACGGGTTATCCGGGTTATTTCTTAATTGTTGAAGATTTTATCAGAGAAGCCAGGAACATGGGTGTTTCCGTAGGTCCCGGCAGGGGTTCCGCCGCGGGTTCTGCGGTGGCCTATTGTTTGGGAATTACCAACATAGACCCTATCAAATACGATTTACTTTTTGAGCGGTTCCTCAATCCGGACCGGGTTTCCATGCCCGATATCGATATTGATTTTGACGATGAAGGAAGGCAGAGCGTGATCGATTATGTGATCAATAAATATGGATCGAATCAGGTGGCGCAAATCATCACCTATGGTACGATGGCCGCTAAATCTTCGATCAGAGATACGGCCAGGGTGCTGGACTTACCTTTGTCAGATGCCGATCGTATTGCAAAATTGATCCCCAATCTTAAATTGCGCGATGTTTTTGGGGAAGATGAAAAGAGCAAGAACAAGGTTAAAAATCTGAGAAAGGAGGAGCTGGACAAGGTGGACGAACTCAAGAAACTGATGCTCACCCCGGGTCTGGAAGGAAAAACCATTAAGCAGGCCATCAATCTGGAAGGTTCTTTGCGCAATACCGGAACCCATGCCTGTGGGGTGATCATTACACCTGAAGATATCACCAATTTAATTCCCGTGTCTACTGCCAAGGGTACAGATATGTATGTTACCCAGTACGACAACAGTGTAGTGGAAGATGCCGGTTTGCTCAAAATGGATTTTCTGGGTTTAAAAACACTTACCCTGATCAAAGACACGGTTAAAATTGTCAAAGCTTTACACAATGTTCAGTTAGATCCTGACGAGTTTCCTTTAGACGATCTCAAGACCTACGAACTTTTTCAACGCGGAGAAACAGTAGGGATCTTCCAATACGAATCACCGGGGATGCAGAAGCATATGAAGGCCTTGAAACCTACGGAATTTGCAGACCTTATTGCGATGAACGCTTTGTACAGACCGGGACCGATGGAATACATTCCTCAGTTTATCGACAGAAAACACGGCAGGGAAGAAATTAAATACGATCTGCCGGAAATGGAGGAGTATTTAAAAGAAACTTATGGAATTACGGTGTATCAGGAACAGGTCATGCTTTTGTCGCAAAAGCTGGCCGGATTCACCAAAGGTGAGGCAGATATGCTCAGAAAGGCAATGGGTAAGAAGATCTTTGCCCTACTCGAAAAGTTAAAGCCTAAATTTATTGAAGGGGGAAAGAAAAATGACCATCCCGAAGAAGTTTTGGAAAAAGTATGGAAAGACTGGGAAGCCTTTGCGGCCTATGCTTTTAACAAATCGCATTCTACCTGTTACGCTTATATTGCCTATCAGACAGCCTATTTAAAAGCCCATTATCCGGCAGAATACCTGGCAGCGGTGTTGAGCAATAATATGAACGACATCAAGCAGGTTACCTTTTTTATGGAAGAATGCAAGCGCGCCGGAATTAAAGTTTTAGGACCCGATGTAAATGAATCATTCTACAAATTTGCCGTCAACAAAGAAGGGGCGATCAGGTTTGGCATGGGTGCAGTAAAAGGAGTTGGGGGCGGAGCTGTTGAGGCCATTGTAAACGAAAGAAAGGAAAACGGGCCCTATAAATCTATTTTCGATCTCGCCAAAAGAATAGATTTGAGGGCAGCCAATAAAAAGGCTTTTGACAGCTTGATCCTGGCCGGCGGTTTCGATTCTTTTGAAAACATACACCGGGCTCAGTATTTTGCGGTAGATGAAAAGGGACAGACCATTATAGAAAAAGCACTCAGATTTGGCAATAAATTTCAGGAAAACAAAAATTCAGCCCAGGTATCCTTGTTTGGCGAAGCGTCAAAAGTACAGTTTGATGAACCTGTGATAGACGAAGCTCCTGAGTGGAATGTGATGAAGAAACTGGCCAAGGAAAAGGAAGTGATCGGCATGTATATCTCCGGACATCCTTTAGACGATTACAAAGCAGAGATCGAATATTTTTGCAATGGGAAATTGGAAATGTTAAGAGACCTGAACAGATTAGAAGGAGCAGAGCTCACTTTGGCCGGTGTGGTGAGCGATGTGCAGCACAGGGTAGCCAAAAATGGAAAAGGTTGGGCTTCGTTCTATTTGGAAGATTTTAGCGAGAGCTATGAGTTCAGGATCTTCAATGAAGATTACCTCAAATTCAAACATTTTCTGGTACCAAACTCTTTTTTATTCGTCAAGATCAGAATGGCCAGAGCATGGCGGGATGGAGATGTGCGCACACAGTTCATTTCTATGCAACTACTTCAGGATGTGATGGAACAACTCGCTAAAAAAATTACCTTGAATCTCAATATTGATCAATTTGATGAGAAAAAAGTTGACCAATTAAAAACCCTGGCTAAAAAACATGCCGGAGAAAAGAGCTTACATTTTTTGATTACTGATCATGAGGATAAGGTAAAGATCAATATGCCGAGCAGGGGAGTCAAGGTGAATATATCCAAAGATTTTTTAGAGGAACTTGAAGCTTATGAATTGAATTTTAAAATCAACTAATTGATCGTTTTTTCCGGCTTAAAAGAGTCAAATTATTATATTTTTACAGCATAAAATAACGGAATGAGAATACATTTTATTTCTATTGGAGGTAGTGCCATGCACAATCTGGCTTTGAGTCTATTAGACAACGGACATGTAATTACCGGTAGTGATGATGAGATTTTTGAACCTTCAAAATCGCGTTTAAAGGCCAACGGGCTGTTGCCCGAAAAAATGGGCTGGTTTGAAGAGAATATTACGCCTGATATAGAGGCTATTGTTTTGGGTATGCATGCCAAGGCCGATAATCCGGAGTTGCTAAAAGCTGAAAAATTAGGTTTAAAAATATATTCTTATCCGGAATTCCTGTATGAGCAGTCCAAGAACAAAACCCGCGTGGTAATTGGTGGTTCACATGGAAAAACGACCATTACTTCGATGATCCTGCATGTGATGAAATACCATGACATCGATATAGATTATATGGTGGGGGCTCAGTTGGAAGGTTTTGACAGAATGGTTTATTTAACAGATCACAATGATTTTATTTTGTTGGAAGGAGATGAGTATCTCTCTTCTGCACTGGATAGAAGGCCAAAATTTCATTTGTACAAGGCCAATATTGCTTTGCTTAGCGGAATTGCCTGGGATCATATCAATGTGTTTAAAACCTATGAATTTTACGTTGATCAGTTCAAAGAATTTATAGAAACCATGGTACCCGGTGGGTTATTGGTTTATAATGAGGAAGATCCTGAAGTAAAAAGAATCGTAGAGGAAACCAGTCACAGCATAAAAAAGCACCCCTATACAACGCCCAAATATACGCAGGACGAAGAAGGCGTTTTTTTAGAAACGGATGAGGGCGACATCAGACTTGAAATTTTTGGCAAGCACAACTTACAAAATCTGGCCGGTGCCAAGCTGATCTGTCAGAGTATGGGCGTAAGTGAGGATGAGTTTTACGAAGCCATTTCTTCTTTTAAAGGGGCGAGTAAAAGGTTGGAATTATTAGCCCAAAACAACTCTACCATCGTATTTAAAGATTTTGCCCACAGTCCTTCCAAGGTAAAAGCAACGACCGATGCGGTGAAAGAAAAATTTCCGCATAAAAAGAATTTGGCTTGTTTAGAATTGCATACGTACAGCAGTTTGAATGCTGAATTTTTGCATTTGTACAAAGGGGCGCTGGACAGTGCAGATGAAGCGGTGGTGTTCTACTCTCCGCATGCGGTAGAGATCAAAAAATTAAAAGAGGTAAGCAAAGAACAAATTGCGGAAGCTTTTGAAAGAGACGACCTCATTATTTATACGGATCCGGCGGAGTTTAAATCGTTTTTGTTTGAAAAAGACCTGAGCAATACCGCCTTACTCTTTATGAGCTCTGGCAATTATGGAGGGCTGGATCTGGAAGAAGTAAAAAGCTTGGTAAAATAGTTTTACTCTTTGTAACCAAAGCGTTTGAGCTGACGTTCGTTTGAGCGCCAGTCTTTGTTTACTTTTACATACAACTCTAAAAAAATCTTTTTGTCGAAGAATTTTTCTAAATCTTTTCTGGCTTCTGTACCCACTTTTTTTAAGCCTGCACCTTTATGTCCAATGATGATCCCTTTTTGCGTTTCGCGTTCTACCATGATGATAGACCTTATTCTGATGATGTCTTCTTCTTCGATGAACTCTTCGGTTTCTATCTCAACGGCATAGGGAATTTCTTTTTTAAAATTGATGAGTATTTTTTCGCGAATGGTTTCATTCACAAAGAACCTCTCGGGCTTATCGGTTAACTGGTCTTTGGGATAATAAGGTTCTGAAACGGGCAATAATTCTACAATTTGATTCAGCACTTTTTCTACATTAAAATTATTTAGTGCAGAAATTGGGTAAACAAAGGCATTGGGCAAGCGTTCCTGCCAGGTCTGTATCTGTTCTACCACAAAGTCCTGAGAACTCTTATCGATCTTGTTAATGAGCACGATAAGGGGTGTTTTGGTGTTCTTTATCTTGTCAAAAAATGCGGGATCTTTGAGTTCTTTTTCTCCACTTTCGATCATATATAAAAGCACATCGGCATCTTCGAAAGCAGTTTTAACGAAATCCATCATAGAGCTTTGCAACTCATAAGCCGGTTTAATAATTCCGGGGGTATCAGAAAAAATGATCTGGTATTCATCGGTATTGACAATCCCTAAGATTCTATGGCGGGTGGTTTGCGCTTTTGAGGTAATGATAGATAATTTTTCTCCTACCAAAACATTCATCAAAGTAGATTTACCCACATTTGGGTTTCCGATGATATTTACAAAACCTGCTTTATGGCTCATTTCGATCATTTTAGGCAAAGGTAATCGAAATTAATGGAAAGCGTAACCCATCACCAAATAGAGGCATACCGTTATAAGGCCTACGAACAGGGCATAGGGCAATTGTGTTTTTACATGGTCTATATGATCACTGGCTGATGCCATAGAAGAAATGATGGTTGTATCTGAAATAGGGGAGCAATGGTCGCCAAATACCCCACCACCTAAAGTGGCTGCGATCACTAAAAGCACATTGGCTTCATGTGTTTCTGCCATAGGTATCGCAATGGCCATCATAATAGCGAAAGTACCCCAGGAAGTTCCGGTAGAAAATGCGATGAATCCGCTAATGATAAAGATGACTGCCGGTAAAAGTTCCGGCGATAAAAAATCTTTAGACCAATTGGCCACGAACTGTCCTGTTCCCAACTGGTTACACGCTTCGGAAATAGCAAAGGCCAGCATCATTAAAAGCGCCAGAGGCATTAACTCGCTGATACCTTTGAGCACCAGATCAACCATTTCTTTTAACTTCATCATCCCTTGGGCCCTGTAAAGAGCCATGCTCACTAAAATAGCAGAAATAACCGAGTAAAGTACTGCGGATGAACCTGAGCCATTACTAATGGCCTGTGTACAATGGTCTACAAATCCATTGGAATTTTCTACTTTGTTCCAACCTGTATAGGCCAGCGTAATGGGCATCATGGCAACCATGGTAAACAGAGGAATGATCATGTTATAGGCATGTGCTTTGATTCCTTCTTTTGGCTCATAAGAGGTGATAGATTCAGATACCAAAGGGGTACTGTTTTCGTTTTGAAGTTCCCCGGTTTCGCGTGTTCTTTTTTCAGCTTTTTTCATCGGGCCAAAATCTTTTCCACTCACAATAACAAAAAAGAGCAAAAGGATGGTGAGAAGAGGATAGAAATTGAATTTGATGGAAGACATCATAACCGGGAAGGCGTTGTCTATCCCTTGGGTAAGCAGCAATCCCATGACAAAAGCGCCCCAGGCATTAAAAGGAATTAAGATAGAAGAGGGCGCAGAACTTGAATCTGCAATATAGGCCAGTTTTTCTCTCGGAATTTTTAATCGGTCGAAAATAGGTCTGTACAAAGTACCCACGGTAAGCGAACTGATACTGGTTTCTACAAAAAGCAAGAGCCCGGTGATGAGTGCCAGCAATTGAACAATTGTTCGACTTTTTCCTTGTTTTTTCGTTTCAATTTTTTCGATCAAACGATTGATCATATCGATAAAGCCTTCTACACCTCTGGAATATTGAATAAAGAGGAGCAAAGCACCAACTAAGGCACTAAACATGATGGTTCTGGTATTTCCTTCGGATTTAAAAACGTTTACCAGGCCTTCTACAAAAGCGATGGTTCCGGTTAAAAAATTCCAATCTTTCATGATGAGCCAGGCAAACCAAATTCCGAAAAGAAGGGCGATATATACTTGTTTGGTTCTAAGTGCGAGTATGATGGCAATGACCGGTGGTAAAACTGAAAGGATTCCGTAATCCATGAAAAAAACTGTTTTCGAGGTTGAAATAAAGTCGTAAATGTAAAAAAACTAAAGGAATTGAGTCTTTTTGTTTTCGACAAAGATTGAGATAAAAATATAAGGGTCTGTTTTGTTTAAAGCGAGAAATCTTGGCTTATTACGCCACACCCAAAGTCTATTTTGCAGGGAGAAACCAGGTAGTTTTGATTTGGCATTCTTTCAGTGTTACGAGCACTGTAATGATTTACCTTGGTTCATGGAGCTGGTGAGCTACGCTGTAATGATCGCGTTGGTACTGCACAACCGGGTAGAACAACCTTACAGTAGGTTTAAAATATGAGTATCTATTTATCAAAACATCAGGTTCTTTTGTTTCAAACATCAAGTTCTTTTGTTCAAAAGATCAAGATCTTTTTTATAAAACATCTAGATCTTTTTGGTTAAACATCTAGATGTTTTTAGTCGATCATCAAGATGTTTTTATTCATTGATGCGCTTGATCTCACCAGAACCAAGGTATGAGCTGTCTTCTTTTAAGGTATGAGCGCAATGAAAGTAAGGGTGATAGAGAATGTTTTTTTTGACCTATTCTTCGGCCAAATCAGGGTTTGAAAAGAAGAGGTTAGATGTAAGGGTACAACCCTCTCAATAACCTGTTTTGATTATATTTTTAAAAAAGCACTGAGCCTTTGGACAATTGAGACCTGTTTGGCGGTGGGTTTAAAAGAGGTTGATTCAGGGTGTTGTACAAGATCCTATAAGGAGAAAAAGAAAAGAATTAAATTTTTTTTGTTTGCTGCAAAAAACTGTTAAATTTTATTAAAATATATATAAAAAATTGTTTTAATTAGTGGTCCAATGATAGCTCCCCCATTTTTTTTGTCGCCATTTTTTGGCATTTTGTGTTACATGCATGTTAACCTTTTGGTTTTTTTGTGATTAACTGTAGCGAAGCTGTGTTAATTCTATTTAAAAATGACAAAAGTGAACATAACTCAAGGAGTTCATCAGGGTAAGAAAGTGTATTTGATCGAATTTCCTTTCAATCATGAACTCATCAGAAAGGTGAAATCGATCGGATGTATCTGGAGTAAATCAAAAGGCAAGTGGTATGTAGGTTTTAGCCAGGAGAACGAGCATTTATTGCGGGGTTTATTTCCTGATGGGGTAACTTATTTAGCTCCGCCCAAAGAAATTAAAGCAAAGCTTACTTCGGGTGATTTTGACAAAGCGAGCATCAAGATCATTCATCAATATGTCAAGTATTTAAGGGGGAAGTTATACAGTGAGAGTACGGTTAAAAGTTATTACACGCATATTTTGGAGTTTTTATATTACACCCGCGGAAAACCTTTGGCCGGTTTGAATAACAGGGATGTTGAAATGTTCGTAGAGGATGTGTATATCAAAAGAAAGTATTCTGTGAGCACGCACCGGCAAGTAATTAGTGCCATCAGGCATTTTAAGAATTTGTACAGTGAGTGTTTGATTGATAATGTGGCTTTAGACAGTCCGGAAAAGAGTAAATTTTTACCTGCGGTTCTGTCTAAAGAGGAGGTTTTGCGTTTATTGCAGGTGACACAAAATTTAAAGCATCGCGCTATTTTGGCTTTGCTCTATTCGGCCGGGTTAAGAATAGGGGAGTTGATCAATTTGAAGTTAAGTCATATTGATGTGAACAGGAGGCAATTAATAGTTAAGAACGGGAAGGGAAGAAAGGACCGGTATGTTATTTTGGCCAATAGCTTTTTGCCTTTATTGAATAATTATTTGTTTAGCTATGAGCCTGAGCTTTATTTTGTAGAAGGGGTAGACAAGGGTGTGCCCTATACCGCGGGAAGCATCAGGAAATTTTTACGGGAGAGTTGTAAAAAGGCAGGGATCAAGAAGGTGGTTACCCCACATACTTTACGGCATAGCTATGCCACGCATTTATTAGAAAACGGGGTTGACATACGCTATATACAAGTATTATTGGGTCATTCAAGACCTGAGACGACGATGGTGTACACCCATGTGGCGAAGAAGGATATGCTGGCCATAGAGAGCCCATTGGACACCATGGTGAAGACTTTTATCTCTTCAGATAATAGCGACAAAAAAGTAACGATATCCCGTGATTTAAACTTATAAATAGCTATTTTAGTCAACATATAACACGTTACCAGCAAGCTGAACAGAAACCTATGATAAAAAATTTGACCTTTATTTTATTGATTTTGATATCAATAACAAGTTGCGCACAAGAAAGCGTTGTTTTCAAAACTAAATTCAAACCTAACAAAAAATATAAAACTCAACTCAAAACAACTTCTCACACGGAAATTGAATTCATTGCTGACCAAGAGATAATGGACAGAATTGAAAAAGTCAAGGAATTGAATTGCCAATGATTACGAAAAGTGAAACAAATATGGCGACTGATATTATTACTCAAAACCTTGACGAAAATGGAGAGTTTCCTGCAACAATGGAATATGGTAAAATGATTTCTACAACAACAATCAGCGGAAAAACAACGACTGAAGAAAAGCCATATTCTGGAATGAAAATTTTAGGAAAATATGACATTGAAAATAAGTTCAAAGTAGACACTATAATTGGAGACAAAGTTTCTCAACAAATGAGAAATGTATTGAAAACCACTTTAGAGAGTGTTCAACAAGCGATTAAATTTCCCGAAAAACCAATGAAAGTTGGAGAATCATTTAATAGTGAAATTCCGATGACAATTCCGATGGAAGGTATGAACCCAATTTCTGTGAAAATAAATATGGAATATTTACTAACTGAAATTAAAGATGGAAAAGCATTTTTTGACATTAAACAAACTGTAGGTTTGGATATGAGTCAAGAGCAACTAAATGTAATTGCAAGTGGAACTGGAACTGGAACATCGGAATTTGATATTAAAGAGAATTATTTGACAAAATACAAATCCGAATTACCAATGGATATGACGATTAAGGTAAATGAAAAAATGACTATGAAAATGAAAATGACTACTACATCTGAACAAAATGTAGTGATAGAATAATAAAAGCCAGCTGGTAACAACGTATATAATTTATTGCTAGTTCTTGCCTACTTACGAAAATCCTCGCGGATTTTCTATTCGGTTTTTATTTGCTAAATTAGGTGCTTAAACCACGCAACAAACCATATACAAACACGTTAATTTTAATTATACCTTAGAAGAAGCCATCAAATTTGGGGATACAGTAGCATTGGTAAACCCAAGATAGTTTTTTTGGCTTTGCCTAATGTATTTAAACTGTATATTTTCTCGCAATCACCGCTATAATTGTATTACCCACACTTTGTTGATCAGGGTTAATGAAGATTTATAAGTTCTGTGATTTACTCCAATAGTTTTGGCGTATTTGCGAAAAACTAAAATAGATAACTAAAACTAACACTGGTTATAATTTAGCGCGACCTTTTTTCTAAATTAGGAGCATTGTTAAAAACAAAAAAATAAAGGTAAACCGGAAAGAATATTTTTGCTTTTTCACGGCACAAGCAATACGAAACAAGGGCCGTTCAAAAGCAAACTCTTAACCGCGCCAAATCATAACCATAACCGTTGGCAACAATTTGAGAAATGACGAGATATATTCAAATTTTTATAATGTTTTTGACATTATCTGCTTGCGGACAAAATGCGACTGAAATGAAAACACCTGAAAACGCGAATGAAAAGTTTGCGGAATTTATTGCAAAGAAAAAGTTCGTTGAAGAAAATTTTTATCCTGGAATTGCGGACGAAAAAATGCGACCTGTTTTTACGGAAAAAATTAATGAAATTGCAACTGACTTTAAAACTGTTGCGGAATCGGAAAAACCAACTGACAAAAAATATCAAGAAAAAATTGGAATTGGACTTTCGAGGTTTGCGAAAATTTATCTGGAATTAGATACTGAAGACCGAGAAAAAGTTTGCTCATATATTGAGGAATTAATGGACATTGTCGAATTGGAAAGTTCGAATGGACAATTAAATAAATTTATGTATGGATTTGACCCGAACGAATTGATAAAAGAAAAATAAAAACTTTTGCCAACACCGTGTATAATTCATTGTTTTTAAGTGTTTTACCCAAAGTTTTTTAAGATTTAAAAGTAAGTGATTTACCGGAAAATAAGAGCTAATTTAATCACAACAAATCATACACAAATCACGTTGTGTGTAATGCGAACAAAATATTTAGAATGAACATCAAACTGCAAACAAAAAGACTTTTAATAAGCCCAATTTCTATTGCTGATTTGGAAAACATCCATCGACTTCACTCCTTACCAGAAACCGACAAATTCAATACACTTGGAATTCCTAAAAATCTTAGCGAAACTGAATCGATAATTAAGGAGTGGATTGAAAACAATAATAACGGGGAAAACAAAAATTATACTTTCAAGATAGAACTATCGGAAAATAAAAATTTTATCGGACTGATTTCTCTGAATCTCGGAAAGCCGAAATATAGAATTGCAGAAGTATGGTACAAATTGCACGCAGACTTTTGGAATAAAGGCTACGCAACGGAATCGCTAAATAAGATTTTGGAATTTGGATTTAACGAACTAAATCTTCACAGAATTGAGGCAGGATGTGCGGTGGAAAATATCGGCAGTATTCGAGTTTTAGAAAAAGTTGGAATGACAAGAGAAGGAAGAAAAAGAAAAGTACTTCCACTAAAAAATGGTTGGTGCGACAATTTTCATTTTGCAATTCTATCAACAGATGAAAAAGAGCACTACACACAACACGAGGCTATAAGCAATTGGGGTTTAAGTGTTTAATTCAAAGATAGTGAATATAACAAGGGACAGTGATAAATCAAAGGTTTGGGGTTTAAAAACCCCAAACTGCTCATAGCCCAAACGTTGTGCTTCATTATACACCAACCGCTAACCAATGATAAAACTCTTTCGAAAAATTCGCCAAAACTTACTTATGAGAAAATAAAACTTGAAAGTATTTTAAATATGCAATCGGAGAAAATTATTCTTGTTGCAATCTGGAATTTTGATTGCGCTTTCTATGGAATATCAATTGGAATGTAGTAATCAAATAACTAAAACTAGAAAGAACGTAAAGCTTCTAAATAACCGTAGCAAATAGAGCAATAGACATAATTAATTTCATCTTAAGCGTAAAACTCTACCTTGAAATAGATAGAATAAGCAATGCACAACAAAAAGAGGGCTGGTACGAATCGTTGAAAAAAAGGACTATAGAATTGAACTATAAATTTAAATCCAGTTGAAGTAATTGAGTCATTGGGGTGAAAAAACCTGCACACAAATACGTCTAAACGTCGATAATTGCTCCGAATGCAATAGCATGAGGATTTACTCGATTGCTTATTTCAAAGTGATGAAAAAATCATGAGCACATTAAAACTTTCTAAACAAGGAAACTTATGATCAAATCAGTATCTCAATACAGTTTTATACAGATGCATTTTTTGGATGAAAAAGGCTATGGGATTCTTATTTTGATTCTGGATTGCAAGTTTATTAGTAATGCTGTATCAACAATTATGAGTATTTAGTGACTAAAACGTATTATATCTATTGAGGTATTATGAATGGTTATTATGGTTATTACTTAAAGCACAATAATTGAGGCAAGCTTTAGATTAAAATCATGTCATCTTCTCAAGAACAAAGCAGAAAAGAAATAATCCCTCATGATTAAGATCTTTGATCCGATACGTTAAAATATAATAGAAACAAAAAAAATTACTATATGTCAACACAGTGTATAATTTATTGGCTAGCTCTCGCCTACTTATCGAAATCGCTAGCGGATTTTACATTTGGTTTGTATTTGAAATTAAGGTGCTTTAACCGCAACTAATCATACCCAAACCGTTGTGGTGCATTTAAGAAAAACTGTAACATTCATTAAAAATTGTAATCTTTTTAGAATAGGAAATCAATCAACATAATATGCTAACTAAAATTACTAACTCTCTCTATTAATTTTAATTTTCATTTTATTGATTGGCTGTAAACCAAATAAAGATAAAAACGACTCAATCGAAGGAATTTGGAAATCTATCGGTTATGGAGAAATTCTAAAAATAGATGCTAATTCTTACGAATATTTTGACATAAACGATATTTCTTGCTTACCAGCAAAAGAAGGTAATATTTCAGAAGTCGAAAATTCAATGCAAGTTTCAAATGATACGCTAATCATAAAGCGTGGATTTAGCAAATATCGCTACGTAAGGATAAAAAAGCTTCCAGACTTTTGCAATCAAAACTCAAAAGATAAAAATGACATCTCATATAATTTCGAGGTTTTTGCAAATACCTATAAAAATCACTATGCGTATTTTGACCTAAATAAAATTGATTGGGACAGTCTATACATAAACTCAAAAAACAAAATCAATTCAAAAAGTACAGAGGTTGATTTATATTTAGTTATGGAAGATATGATTGAAAAATTACAAGACAATCACGGTTCGATAGAACCAACAGATAAAGTTTACGAATTAGCAGAAAATCAAATTCAATCAGAATTAGCGGAAGAAGAAACAGAAGAATTAAAAGAATATGGCGATTTTGAAATTGCTGGAATCGTTGCAGATTATTATCTTAAAGAGGATTTGACCAAAGATACGTGGCTTATGAAATGGGGAAAGATGGAAAACAATGTTGGCTATATCCAAATAAAAGCAATGTTTTTGTATGCAGATTTGAATTTAAACGATAGCCTTGTCAAAGAAAATGGATTTGTTTCTACATATATGGACGCATTTGATAGTTTAAATTACGAACAGCAAATTTTAAAAGAAGTTGCTGGAATAAGTAAATTAATGGATATGATAATGCAAGACCTAAAAGACACAAGACATATTATTATCGATGTTCGATTTAATGGCGGTGGACAGGATGTTGTAGCATTAGAAATTTTGAGACGATTTAACTCTGATAGAAAACAAATCGCTATTAAAAAAGCAAGACATAATAACGGCTACACTATAAAAACACCAATTTATTTAGAGCCTGCTAAACAACCCATATACAAAACCAGTATATTTATTGACTTCTCAACAGTCTGCAAGCGCAACAGATATGATGGCATTAAGTTCAATGGAATTAAATAATTTTAAACGTATTGGCTCACATACAAATGGAGCAATTTCAGATGCTTTACAAAAGACATTGCCAAATGGTTGGTATTTTTCACTTTCAAATGAAGTTTACACAGATAATAATGATAAATGCTATGAAAATATTGGAGTTCCAGTTAATTATGAATTGAATTATCCTAATGATAGACAGACATTTTTTAGAAGTATTGCTAACGATTTAGAAAAAGATAAAAGGAATATTTTAAATGCAATTAACGAGCTACAAAGCAAATAAAAACGCACCACAACAATGTATAAAAATAATAGCGGTTTAATCGCTAAAACGAAAGTAAGTAAATATAAAAAAGGTCTGTGTTTAACCGAAAAGTTAGTGCGTGTAAAATCCGCTACTATTCTTATACTAGACCGTTAGGCTTCAATATGAACGAAAAAATTAACGAACGAAAAAATATTATAATTTCTCTTAAATCAAATTTAGGAGAACCTACAAAAGGAATTGAAAAAAGAATTGAATTTCCGAAAGGAATTACTATTCTGAATTTGATTTTAACATTTATTAGTGGAGGAATTTTAGTGCTTATCAATTATTAATGGTTTATTTGATTACGAAATTTTTAAATGGCAAAAATCAGCATTAATAGCTATCTTAAGTTTGAGTTTTGTAATGAATCTTCCGAATCAATTTTTCGAGCTTAAACTATTAAAACATTTGAAAAAGATTAATTCAAAACCTGAATTTGATGGAATTGATAAACTGAATAGTGAATTAAAAAGCATAATTGACAAGTCGAATAATCGATTTAAAAATAATTGGAGTATAATAATTTTAGCAATCGTGATTTTGATTATGGGAATATGGCAAATGGGATTTGATAATGGTAATGGTAACCCATATTGGAAATATATGATAAATTCCGATTTTATTATTTTATGGAATAATTATTTTTCATTTCATAATTACAAATAGAAAGCTGAATGAAAATATTAATAAAACTGATAAAATACTGTAGCCAACACCGTGTATAATTCATTGTTTTTAAGTGTTTTACCAAAGTTTTTTAAGCTTTAAAAGTAAGTGATTTACCGGAAAATAAGAGCTAATTTAATCACAACAAATCATACACAAATACGTTGGCACCAATCTGAGAAAATGACGATAATACATTAAAATATTAGTTCTGTTTTTAACTTCTATCTGCTTGCGGACAAAATGCGACTGAAATCGAAAACACCTGAAGGAATGCAGAAATGAAAAATTTGCGGAATTTATCTCAAAGAAAAAGATTCGTAGCGGAAAATTATCTATCCTGGAATCGCTGACGAAAAAATGCGACCGATTTACTTACAGAAGAATGAATTAATAGTGTTTGCGATCTGACTTTAAAAGCAGTATTCGGAATCCAAAAATCCGACTCATGAAAATATCAAGATAAAATTCAAAATCGTAGCTGATTCAATAGGTTTAACGGACGTTTATATGCCAAAATTGTACACTGAAGACCGAGAAATGAGATTTGTACATATTTTGAGGAATTAATCGAACATCGTAACGAACTGTGAAAGTGTTTTTCGAATGGACAAATGAATAAATTTATGAACTGTTATTCACCCGAACTGAAATTACTGAATGAATAAAAATTAAAAAACTGGTTGCCAACAATGTATAACCGCAATTACGGCGGATTCGACTACGTCCGAATCCACTCGGAATTGCTAACGTCTGTGCTAAACCGAAAATTAACGTATATTAACCCGTAACTGACGGTTATACGAGACCGTTAATTTTAATTATACCTTAGAAGAAACCATCAAATTTGGGGATACAGTAGCATTGGTAAACCCAAGATAGTTTTTTTGGCTTTGCCTAATGTATTTAAACTGTATATTTTCTCGCAATCACCGCTATAATTGTATTACCCACACTTTGTTGATCAGGGTTAATGAAGATTTATAAGTTCTGTGATTCACTCCAATAGTTTTGGCGTATTTGCGAAAAACTAAAATAGATAACTAAAACTAACACTGGTTATAATTTAGCGCGACCTTTTTTCTAAATTAGGAGCATAGTTAAAAACAAAAAAATAAAGGTAAACCGGAAAGAATATTTTTTGCTTTTTCACGGCACAAGCAATACGAAACAGGGGCCGTTCAAAAGCAAACTCTTAACCGCGCCAAATCATAACCATAACCGTTAATTTTAATTATACCTTAGAAGAAACCATCAAATTTGGGGATACAGTAGCATTGGTAAACCCAAGATAGTTTTTTTGGCTTTGCCTAATGTATTTAAACTGTATATTTTCTCGCAATCACCGCTATAATTGTATTACCCACACTTTGTTGATCAGGGTTAATGAAGATTTATAAGTTCTGTGATTCACTCCAATAGTTTTGGCGTATTTGCGAAAAACTAAAATAGATAACTAAAACTAACACTGGTTATAATTTAGCGCGACCTTTTTTCTAAATTAGGAGCATTGTTAAAAACAAAAAAATAAAGGTAAACCGGAAAGAATATTTTTGCTTTTTCACGGCACAAGCAATACGAAACAAGGGCCGTTCAAAAGCAAACTCTTAACCGCGCCAAATCATAACCATAACCGTTGGCAAACATTAAATACAGAATGAAAAAACTACTATTATCAATTATTATTATTTCAAACTTAATTGGATGTAAGGCAGAAAAGGAAACAACCCCATCCCAACTAGGAACCTATTTTCAAAACAGTGAGCTTCCAGCTGCAATTATGGGAAGCGTTACGCAAGAGGGACAAATGAAATGGCATGCATTTGGACCATCTGTTTGGGGTGGAAAAGACACAATAAATGAAAACAACATTTTCCGAATTTATTCAATGACCAAAGCCATAACTTCAATTGCAGCCATGCAACTCGTGGAACAAGGGAAAATTGGACTAGATGACCCTTTAGACAATCTTAATGCCAGAAATGACATCTATCCCAATACTTATAAATAAGGAGATTTAGTTAAAGGCAGTAAATCAATAACATTAAGACACTTACTAACCCATACTGCGGGTTTTGGATATGATTTCACGTCATCACGACTTCAAAGCTTTCAACCAGATAATTGGGAATATGAAGATAAACCTAGACTTTTTGAAGCAGGTACGAATTGGCGCTATGGAACTAACACGAAATGGGTTGGTAAAATTGTGGAAAAGATAAGCGGAGAAAATATAGAACAGTATTTTAGAAAATATATTACAGGTCCACTTCAAATGAATGCCACATGGTATAATGTACCGGATAATTTGAAAGACAGGATTGTATCATATGGAGTTAAAGATTCCACTGGTTTTCATGAATACCCTCGAATTCCTAAAGAACCAACGACATCATTTGGAGGCGGAGGTGGTTTGTTTGGGTCACCAAAAGATTATCTAACATTTCTAAATTGTATGCTGAATTATGGTAAATATAAAGGAGGTCGATTATTAAAAAGAGAAACTTTTGAAATTATGTTAAAAGATAATTTACCAAAAGAAGTAAGACTAAACTATGAACAATTTGATAACGATGTAATGGGCTTTACAGGAGGATTTGGTGATGAATCCGATAGATGGGGATTAAGCATGGGCAATTGAAGCAAATAAAGATGAAGTAACTAGACCTCTTGGTTCAGTATATTGGGCAGGTGCTGCAAATTCTTATTATACATTAGATGTTGAGAATCAAATTGCCGTGGTCTATTTCACTCAATACTTTCCATTCAATGACAAAGAAAGTTTTGACTTCTATAGATTATTTGAACAAGAAGTTTATCAAGACTTGAATAATTAAAAACGACTTGCCAACAATGGCTATAAGTAATTGCTTGTTCTCGCCTACTTTGGAAATTCCTGCGGAATTTCCAACTTGGTGTGTACTTGCAAAGTTAAGTGCTAAACCACGCAACTACTCATAGCCGAGACCGTTGTGCTTCATTATGACCAACCACTAACCAATGATAAAATTCTTTAGAAAAATTCGCCAAAACTTGCTTATGGAAAACAAAACTGGAAAGTATTTTAAATATGCTATTGGAGAAATTATACTTGTAGTTATCGGAATTTTGATTGCTTTGTCAGATTAATAATTGGAATGAGGCAAGAAAAGACTCTATAAGCGAATTAACTGCTTTAAATGATTTAAAACAGAGTTCTCGAAAAACACCAAAGTATTTAAAGAGCATCATCAATTCAAATCAAATACGACTTAAAATGGTTACCTTTATATCCAAAATCTCATATCCTAATTTGACAGAATTAAACCTAACATTTAGACCAACTGCAATTGGAGTTAGGACTTATAACCCATCGAAAAGCATTTTGAATTCCATTTTATCAACAGGGAAAATTGACAAAGTAGAAAATGATTCCTTAAAATATTTTCTTACAGATTGGAATGACATACTCTTAGATTATATGGAAGATGAAGCAAGACATCTTATTTTGGGATAAAGAAATAACCGTTTTCGAAAGGAAATTAATACCTTATCGCTATTATAATCTCAATTCCATTGATACACTTAAAAATGATTTCAAAAGTGAAATTGAAACAAAAAAATTGTTTTTAGAAGCCTATAGCAGTTTAGAATATCAAAATTTACTTTTAAGAAATGTTTATTTTTTACAAGAAAATGTTAGAAACGGAGAACATATCTTTAAGACTTACAAATTAATTAATCAATTTATTAGAAGAAGAAATAAAATAAAAATAACGAAAGCACAACAATGGTAGCCGTTGCACAAGGGGTTAAAAATCTGGTTTCATTGTGAAAGAGTAGTTTTTAATGCCTTTATAATTTGAGTTATTTAATTTGTTGTGGTAGTGATCATATGATTTTGTATTACCTTAAGTTGGCTTAAAAGGTGTTGGCAGTTATTTATTTTATCAATAATACCCGAAGCGATGGCCTTTGCTTCACTTGAGGCTGTTTTCGAGATGAATTTCAGGTATTTTTTCAGGTTGTAAGCCATGGCCGAAAGATGCATGACTTTATTGGCTTGTTCGAGTCCGATAGTGTTGATTTTTCTGAGTCCCATAAACTGAGTGAGCGTTCCGAAAACAGGTTCTACAGTACTTTGACGTTTGGCTTTCATCAATCTACCGCGAAGACTATTTACCCGATTGTTGTTTCTTTCATATTCTTTGCGATAGGCCGTAATATTGATCCGTTTTTCAAAACTTTTCCCAATACATGAGGCTTTAATCGGACAGTTTTTACAGTCACTTCGCTTGGTAAAATAATTATCCTTTAAAGTACCTTTTTCTAATTTTGTTTTGCGATAAGTGACTCTTTTACCCTGTGGACATAACCAATAATTTTCATCCTCAAAAAAGGTAAATCCTTCTGGACCGCCTTTATATGTGCCATGAGGTGGAATATAACTTTGCAAACCCATTGTTTCTAAAAAAGCATAGTTTTCTCCACTGCTATAGCCCGTATCAGCCACACAATTGCGCCATATAAAACCTTGTTTGTCAAGTCTCTTTTTTAAACGTGTAGAGATATCCTGTAGATATTGGTTGTCTTTTTTATCAGCCGTATAAGCCCAAATATCTGTGATCACATGATGGGCTGTATCTACACTTAATTGACTTAGGTAGTTTAGCTTTCTGGCTTTACCCGGTTTAACACTTATTTTTGCATCTGGATCTGTGGGGCTGTAGTGTGTTTTATTAGAGGTGTATTTAGAACCTTTGTTTCCTGCTCCGGGCCGCTGATCTTGATCTTTAGACCATTTTTTATTTCTGCTTTTTATAGATTGTATTTCTGTGTTGGTCGCACTAAGGGTTTGTTGTTCTTTACTCGCTTTATTTGTTTTTGCTTTTCTGATCGGAGTTTGTTGTTTGTCTATTGAACTCAGATGTCTGATCTCTCTGAGGTATTCTTCTAATTCTACTTTTGGAACTTTCAGCTCTAAGCTATCCATAGAAGCATTTGCTTTTATAGGAGCAGAGTCTATGGCTTGGGTATGGCCGCTTACCATTCCTTTGTCAATACACATCCCTAGTATGTTTGTAAATACAGCTTCAAATACTGCCTCAGGATATAATTGACGTGTTCTGCTGATGGTAGAATGCCAAGGTAGCGGCTCATCGATGTCATATTCCAGGAAATAAAGGATATCCAAACGCATACTGCTATGTGCGATTAGTTCTCTATCACTTATGATGTTTTCTAAATACCCAACCAAACACAGTTTAAAGAACACAACAGGATCAATGCTTTTTTGACCACTCTCACCATAATATTTTTTAGTGAGTTTATACAAATAATGTAGATCTAAAACTTCTTTTAACCGACGATAGAAATTGTTCTTTGGCACACGATCACTCAATTGAAATTGAGCGAATAATTTTTCTTGATAATCCTTCTTTCCTTGCATACAACAAGTTACGAAAAATCATGATGAATTTAAAGCTTTTTGGCTATCTTGTGCAACAGGCACAACGGCTATAAGTAATTGGGGTTTAAGTGCTTAAATAAAAGATAGTGAATAAAATAAGGTCAGTGCTAAACCGAAAAGTTAGGGCAAGAAATCCCCAACTGCTCATAGCCACGACCGTTATCTGTAATTACCTAACAGGGTATCCAATCAGGTAAATAATCTTTCCTCCTCTGCCATTATCCAACTTACCAGTTCTCCAAGAGTAACCCTCTGTTTTAATAGAGGTAGTCAACTCATCCAGGTCTTTGGGTGCATATAATTTGAAAAGTGCCATGAAACCATCGAAAAAGGTTACAAAAGGTAAGACTGGTAGGATATAGGTAAAAATGATTCTTACAAACCGAAAAGGTTTAACAAAAGGTGCTGTTAACAGAACTGTTAATGGGACAATCACCGTCATTCCAAAAACTTGCCAAAGACTATCGTTGTTGCCTTCTACTACAACTACAGGTTGTTTGTTTTCTGCGATTTGTTGCAAAATGTCTTTCGCTTCATCCAAAGTAAACTGATGAAAAGAATTGACACTTAAATACAATCCTTCTTCAGACGCCGTAAAATTATCAGCATCAACAAATACCCTTTTTATTTTTTCGTCTAGCAATCGATCAACTGTTTCAAATCCGGCTCCACACTTTTTATTGATAACAACAATTCTTTCCGCATGTTGCAATCCTTCTTCGATTAAGGGAATAAATGGTTTTGCTGCATTTACCTTAATTACGAACCAAGTCATAAATTCATGCACGCATCTCGTAAGAAAGTTTGGAAACCATTTGGAATTACTGATTTGAGGTGCTTGTTTTCGTTTCATCGCACAAATATGTAACTTTAGACCAAATGTACTAAATAATTAGACCAATTGGACTAAATGAGCAAAACAAAGAAAAAAATATTAGAAAAAGCTCTTGCAATATACAATCTCCATGGTGTCAGCGATGTCTCAATAAGGCAATTGGCAAAGGACGTTGGAATAAGCCACAGCAATTTGATTTATCATTATCCAACGCAAGAAGATATAATTCTAGGCCTTCATGATTTATTGCTTAAGAAAGCCGTTGAACTGAATAATGGTTTGGTTCAAAATGAATCTCCCATTAAATCACTTTATACAACTACACGAACAGGTTTTACGGTTGTTTATAATTTTCGATTCTTCTTCAAAGAACTTCAATATATCTGCAAGGCTTTTCCCAAAGTAAAAGAGGCTCTAAGAAAGGTCGAAAAATTGCGAACTGACATGTATAAAAACATCATTGCAAATATGATTGCAAATGACCTTCTTCGATCTGAAGAGTTTAAAGGTGAATTTGATGATTTAATAGTTCGAATCAAAATATACAGTGACCACTGGTTAGAGTCATCCTCGATTTATGATGAATTACCTATGGAAGAAACAATTAACAAATATTCGTACCTTCTCATGCAGCATTTCTACCCTTACCTAACCGAAAATGGAAAGAATGAATTTAAAACTATACAGATAACAGCACCTAAGCCACATTAAAACGATGGCTTAGCTGCGAACCGTTGGCATTAATACGGAACGAATTTTGATATTCCAATAAATTGTATTTACTTTGTAATAACATTTAAGAAATTATGGAAACTTCAATAATCAAAATCGGAAATTCAAAAGGGCTTCGTTTGAGTAAGACCATTTTAGAAAAATACAATATCAAGGACAAGGTTGAGCTTATTCTTGAAAAGGGACAGATTATTCTCAAACCAATAGTTTCACCACGGAAAAATTGGGAAAAGGAATTTAAGAAAATGAGTGAAAATGGAGATGACAAGTTGCTAATGAACGATGTGTTCGATGACGAAAACCTTGAGGAATGGAGTTAAAACAGTACTCAATCGTTCTTGTAAATCTAGACCCAACAATTGGTAGTGAAATAAAAAAGACAAGACCTTGTGTTATCATTTCGCCAAATGAAATGAATAAATATTTGAACACAATTGTACTTGCACCAATGACAACGAACCTGAAAAAATATCCAACAAGGGTTTCGGTAAGACACAACGGAAAAAAGGGAATGATTGCAATCGACCAAATTCGGACAGTTGACAAAACTCGAATAATTAAAGTTTTTGAAAATCTGACCAGTTCGGAAATTGACAAATGCAAAGAAGTAATAAAAGAGACCTTTGTAGACTAAAAAAGTACTAATGCCAACAAAGATGGCTATAAGTAATTGCTTGTTCTCGCCTACTTTGGAAATTCCAGCGGATTTTGCTTGCGCCAGTTCGCTTCACTCGTGTCAGTTTGGTATGTACTTGTAAGGTTAATTACTAACTCACGCAACTACTCATAGCCAAACCGTTGCCCACAATATGAGAAAAGCGGTAATATTGATATTTGGAATTATAATTTTACAATTTAATTTCTCTTGTAAAACTCAATATTATGTGACTGAATTAAATGACAATTTTACGACTGAACAAATTTCTGACCTGAATAAAATCTCTGACTTTTTTAAGAATCAAATGTGCCTAAATATGGACTCTGATTTTAAAAATTGTTATGAACGAATTCCTCACGAATATTTGGAAGCGACTGGAAACGGATTTTGGACAAATATTGACTTTGAAAAACAACAAGAACTTTACGAACAAATATCAAAATCAACATTTAACGAAATCTGGCAGTTTTGCAAATCGATAGAATATAAAACTGGAAAGGAAACAAAAAGCCTGTGTGCTAATTCAACTGGAAAATATTATAAGTACCTTTCTGATTTAGGAAATCAAAACCCAAGAATTGGAAAGTATGCGGAAAGAATTAATGCTTCTGGAGATTTTAACGGATTAGACATTCAATATTGGAATGTACTTAATGACAAAAAACGTTTTGACTTAAATAACCCAAATATCCAACTGATTTTAGCAATACATTATTTATCGCTAAACGACCGAGAAAAAAGAAATGAAAAATGGATAGCAGAATAAAAATACTGTGGGCAACAAAGACGTGTATAATTAATTGCTAGTTCTAGCCTACTTACGAGAATCCTCGCGGATTTTCTATTCGGTTATTATTTGCTAAATTAGTTACTTAAACACGCCACTAATCATACACAAAACCGTTAGGCTTTATTTTAGAAAAACAGAAAATCAGGCACTTAATTGCATTTTGAAATAAATCTATTATCTTTGATACTATCATATGATACTATCAAGACTTAAATAAATGAAACCACCATATAAAATCACTGGAAAGATTTTAAAATTGGTTGCTTCAATTTCCGAAAAAATTGGAGTGGTAAATTCTGCACATTTAAATAAACCGCCAACAGAATTAAGAAAGAAAAACAGGATTAAAACAATTCACTCATCGCTTGAAATTGAAGGAAATACCTTGACCATTGAGCAAATCACGGCAATTATTGAAAACAAAAGGGTAATTGGACCTAAAAAAGACATTATAGAGGTTAAAAATGCTATTGCCGTTTATGACTATTTAGACAATCTGAATCCATACAACTTTGATTCGTTCTGTGAAGCTCATGGAATATTAATGAACGGACTTATTGAATCAGCTGGAAAACTTAGAAGCAAATCAGTTGGAATTGTTAAGGGTTCAGAGGTTGCTCACATTGCTCCACCAAGCGAAATGCTAAAACCATTAATGAATGACTTGTTTGACTATTTAAAAAATGACGAAGACCTAGTTTTAATTAAAAGTTGTGTATTCCACTATGAAATGGAATTTATTCATCCATTCATCGATGGGAATGGTAGAATGGGGAGATTATGGCAAACACTGATTTTAAAGGACTCTTATCCTGTTTTTGAATTTCTGCCAATTGAGACTTTAATAAAAGAAAGACAAGAACAATATTATGAATCTCTTGGAAAATCTGACAATACTGGAGAGTCGACCGTATTTATTGAATTTATGCTCGAAATTATCTTTGAATCTCTTGAGGAATTACTAAGTATTCAGAATGTCAGCTTAACGAATATTGACCGAATTAATTTATTCAACTCAATTGTTAAAAACGACTACTTTACACGAAAAGATTATTTAAAGAATTTTAGAGAAATTTCTTCAGCGACTGCAAGTCGGGATTTGAATTTTGCTGTTGTTAATGGAATGATTGTAAAGATTGGAGATAAAAATACAACGAGATATAAATACAAATAAAAACAAAGTTTACGCGCAATATACGTAAGCCGGGGGATATGGGTAATTTAAGCTTTTGTACATTTAATAAAAATTATTGCGATTTGACAAGTTGGAGCTTCGAAATCCCGGCCTCCGCATGTTGCCAACCGTTAGTCAAAATTTGGAAAAAACAATCTTTATACTCATCTTTAGCGTTAGTAACGTAAAATAAGACTATGATCATTTCATTTGGCTCAAAAGAAACCGAACAGATTTGGAACGGAATCCGAGTCAAAAAAATGCCGATTGAAATTCAGAACGTTGGACGTCGGAAATTGAGAATGCTGAACAACTCGCAAGACATTATGGACTTGAGAATTCCGCCATCAAACCGACTTGAAAAACTAACTGGGAATCTAAAGGACTTTTACAGTATCCGAATTAATATGCAATGGCATATCATTTTCAAATGGAACAATGGAAACGCAAGTGAAGTAGAAATAACTGATTATCATTAAAAAAGAATAAAATGGAAAAGTTGGAAAATGTACACCCAGGAGAAGTTTTGAATTTTGAATTTCTTGAACCGCTCGAAATTTCGGCTTACCGACTTTCAAAAGACCTGAAAATACCTCAAACAAGGATTTCGGAAATTATCAAAGGCAGACGCAGAATAACTGCAGACACAGCTCTTCGATTAAGTAAATATTTTGGAAACTCTGCCAAGTTTTGGCTTGGACTTCAAGACGATTATGATATTGAAGAGGAACGTGGCGAAAAAAAAGCGGAATTGGATGAAATAAAAAAATATGAAAATAAAAACGTTGCCTAGCGCCGTATAAGCGCAATAACGGCTGAATTTCCTACTCGGAGATTCAATCCGTTTTGCTAAATAAGGCACGTCAGCGGAAAGTACTCGCGCACATACGAAAATTTACTTACGCACAGTTCGCACTGCGTGCTCGTGTCTCGCGGATTTTCTATCTGGTTTTTGTTTGCTAAATTAGTTGCTTAAACACGCCACTAATCTTATACATAAACGTTGTGCTTCATTATCAGAAACCGCTATCCAATGATAAATTTCTTTAAAAAAATTAGACAAAGTTTGCTTAGGGAAAACAAAACCGGAAAGCCTGCCTGGCCGGTAGGCAGGTATTTTAAATATGCCATTGGAGAAATTGTGCTGGTCATGATTGGGATACTTCTAGCATTGCAAGTAAGCAACTGGAATCAAGAACGCAAAGACCGCATTAGCGAGCGTAAACTTTTAGATAATATCCATAGAGATTTTATCCAAAATAAAGTGAGTTTTGATTCTATTAAAGCCATTCACTATCGAGGGCTGAACGCCTTGGAAAACATAATTGTTTTGTTCCCTTTAAATAGAGATACTCTAAAGCTTGCAGCTTACAATAAATACAAATCACAAATACAAGATATGACCTATAATCCATATTCTAGCTCTGTAGAATCCGTGGTCAATTCAAATGCTATTCAATTAATTCAAGATGAAGATTTACAGAAATACCTAGTTTCTTGGAAAGATGTTTTGCTCGACTATCAAGAAGATGAAATGGCATACTATAACTATTTGAATGATTACGTTTGGCCTTATTTCAGAGAAGTATTTGATTTTACAGGTAAAGAGAAAGAATTGAATCTGGACGCTCTAAATACCAGAAAATTTCAAAACTTGATTATCGGGCGAAGAAATCATATACGAGGTGTTGTTAAAGCTATAGAGGAAGAACCCATAGAAAATCACATCAATGAGATTATTCGATTAACACAACCTACAGACTAATGATAAAATTCTTTCGACAAATTAGACAAAACTTGCTGATGGAAAACAAAACTGGAAAGCCCGCCTGGCCGGCCGGCAGGTATTTTAAATATGCTATTGGTGAAATTGTGCTCGTTGTTATTGGGATTTTGATTGCACTTGGTATAAATAATTGGAACGAAAACCGAAAAACTGAAGAAAAAATAAAACAGTTTTTAGTGAATCTAAAATCAGAATTGAGAAATGACCTTACCGAAATAAAGGTGGTAACAGAAGCTCAAATTGAAAGGTCTAACCGCATTACACAAGCTATTGAATTGAGTAATAACTCCAACGTAGAAACAATAATTTTAACGGACTCAATAAAATACTATGACCCTGGAAATAATTTTACTTTCTTTCCTACAGTTGGCTCCTATAATGCGGCGAATAATGCAGGATTAATTGATAATATAAACAATGTGGAGTTAAAGCGTAGCATATTAGACCTATACGAGCATTTATACCCACGAGTTGTCTACAATGGTGCAATTTTAGATGAAAGAACCGGACAATTCGAATGGAATAGCAAACGTTATTGGGACATTTTAAATGAAAGTTATACTTTTAATAAACAAGCTATATTGGATGAAGATTTCCCTTTTCAATTAGGTTATGTAAATAGATTTATTCGTGTTTATTTAATGCGATGCAATGATACCCAATCCGGGATAGAAGATGTTTTAAATAACATCGATAAATATCTACATTTGGAGCCTGTAGAAAAATAACGAAAGCCTGCCTACCGCCTTTAGGCAACAACTTCAAACAACCTGTAAAAGGCAGAAGACTTATTTATGGCTATCCCGTAATTCAAGCCTTGCACCGCCATATACAGGTGGCGTTAGCGGTGATGGAGTGAGCAAGATGCTGCCAGCATAAATTATAATAGTAAATTTGAGTTTTAAAGATTAAAAAATGAAAATAACTATTCTTTCATTATTCATTTTCTTGACATTCAATATGCTTTGTGGTCAGGAGATACATAAAAACAGAGTAATTGTGCTAACTGATATTGAAGCAGACCCCGATGATACGCAAACTTTAGTGCGTTTACTTTTATATGCGAACGAAATAGATATTGAAGGAATAATTGCAACAACATCATGCTGGATGACAGACAAAATTTATCCTGAGTCGATAACCAAAGTAATTAAAGCATATGAAAAGGTTCAACCAAACTTGCTATTGCACAATTCAGCATATCCAAAAGCAGAAATTTTGTTTCCTACAGTAAAGCAAGGGTTGCCTGTGTATGGAATGAAAGGAGTTGGAGAGGGAATGGACTCCGAAGGTTCTGAATGGATCATTAAAACACTTGAGAAAGATGATGAACGCCCATTGTGGATTTCGACTTGGGGAGGAGTTAATACCTTAGCTCAGGCATTATATAAAATAGAAAAGACCAAAAGCAAAAAAGAAGCCAAGAGATTAATTTCAAAACTTCGTGTCTATGCCATTTCAGACCAAGATGATAGTGGAATATGGATAAGAAATAATTATCCTGACCTTTTTTATATTGTAAGCCCTGGTGATGATTATGATAATGCTACTTGGATGGGAATAAGTGCAAGTTATATTGATGGAATAGACCATACAACCATAAGTAATAGCTGGATCGCTCAAAACATACAACAAGGTCATGGGCCACTTGGTGCAGCATATCCAGACGTGGCTTGGTCTATGGAAGGAGATACACCAGCCTTTCTATCCCTAATATCAAATGGGCTTAATAGTGCTGAGCATCCCAATTGGGGTGGCTGGGGCGGTCGCTATGAATACTATTTACCGGATTTTTCAAAATTAAAAGACGGTCATTCCATAGTTGAAAATAAACCTGAAACCAGAAAAATATGGACAAATGCAACGGATACGTATTCCCCATATTTTCCAAATGAATTTGGTCGAACAATGGAACAGGGTACTAAAGAGTACACAGGTTTTAAGCTAACCATATGGCGTTGGAGAGATGATTTTCAGAATGATTTTGCTGCCCGTATGGATTGGTGTGAAATGTCGTTTGAAGAAGCGAATCATGCACCTATCCCAATTTTATCTCATCCTGAGAAGATTACTGTAAAATCGGGAGAAAAATTTACCTTAGATGCATTTGAATCCTCAGACCCTGATGGAGATAGTTTTAGTTTCCTTTGGTTTAATTATCCAGAAGCAGGATCATATACAAAAAATATTAAAGTAAATGGTGCTAATAATGTACACATGGCTCATTTTACTGCCCCAAAAGTAGAAAAAGAAGAGACAGTTCACTTTATTTTAAAACTTACTGATAGAGGGGAACCTGAGTTATCAAGTTATAAAAGAGTAATAGTGACAATTAAACCTAATTAACCCCTAACATAAATAATCCTTATAATCCATTGCGTATTATTGTTTAATTGAAACTTTGTACTTTATAGTGTTTCGATGCTTATAAAAATTCTTTAAATTTTTCTCGCAATTGAATCCTATAAGAACACCTATTAATTCAATCCCGTGGAAAACGAGTTGAAAATAGTATTCTTGAACTAATCCAACATATTGATGATGAATTAAAACTTAAATAACTAAAGTACAGCGCAGAAAGTGTATCGCTGGACCTACTGAGTGAAATTGATCGCTCCAGCCGACTGCCGACAGGCGCTACAACGCTTAGTCGAGACACTTAAGCCATATTCAAAATAATATAAAAAAAGAAACAATTAATCTGTATATTTAATACGGTATTATTTTTGAATTTGTTTCTTATCAAGATAAAACATACCGAATATTCCATACATAGATAATTTTACCATGCAGGAGAAAAAGAAAGGAAGAATAATGCAAATCGTTAAATTGAAAACAGAATTGTCAGAAGAAGAAATGTTAAAAATAGCCAAAGAGCGAGAACAACAATTTAAAGCTATTTCTGGAATCATTCAGAAATACTACGTTAAACGTGAAGGTCCGGGTGAATATGGAGGGGTATATATATGGGATTCATTAGAATCATTGGAAAGATTCAAAAAATCTGAACTCGCAGCAACTATACCCACAGCCTATAAAGTAGTGGAAACACCAGTAGTGGAAATCATTGATATCATGTTTGAATTAAGGGAATGAAAAACATTGTCTAACTTTATATGATATCATATCTCACTCCTAAAAACGATTTATATACTCACTATTGTAACCAATTAAAACTAAATAAAAATGAGAAGATTAATACTGCTAACTTTTATGGTAATCTCTTTGGTTTCATGCCAAGACATAACAAAAAAGAAGGAAGATTCTAAAGAAAATATCCCTGAGAAAATTGAAAAGATCGTTAAGGCCGATGTGAATTTTAAGAGTAATCCAATAGCTGAAACTTACAGAACCGTAATCACCGAAAAGTATAATGAACTTGAGGTGAATTTTGCTTCCTACTATGTAATGATAACCTGGGGTTGTGGTTCAGGTTGTGTGACGGGTGTAATGGTTGATGTTCGAGACGGTTTTGTATATGCAATGCCTGAAGATAAGGAATGGGGAGGTAACGGAACCTATATTGAATCAAAAAAGGAAAGCAATGTACTTAAAACAGTTGCAGTAGCTCAATCACCATCAGGACAAATCGAAGAGAGCAGAAAATACTGGGAATGGAATGAGGATTTAAAAAATTTCAAATTTATGGAAGAGGAATCTGTTTTAGTGGAGGAATAAGCATAAAACATGGTAAAACAGAAGGTGGAATCACTCGCTCTATTTACCCTCCGAAAGGAAATTGAGACTGATATTAGATTTCGATTGTTTGAAAAAGCATGGAAGGTTATGTGACAGAAAGTGCAAAAGCCTGCTTAAATACCTTTGTATTGGCTAACTTTGATCTACGGCGGATTAAACCTTTGGATGATTCCATAACAAAATGATAGCCTAAACCTATTTATAAAATATCATCCGGCTAGACGGATAAATGAGAAAGAACAATAAATTTTTTGCATGGAGTTTTTCCGATTTATTAAGATAAAGGCACAAGACGAAACAATTCAAAATGACCTAACCATTGAAAATCTCGAATTCATAAGCCATGAGATTTTCATTATTGGTGAACACAATAAAACCATGGCTCACATTGGTGGTATTTGGGGGGAATTCACTTTAACACGAACCCTTATCAAAGGAGGAGTTCGTTTTGCATTGATAGAGTGCCCCAATGCATTGACTTGGTCCATTACAACCGGCCTTGACCCTGATCCGGAGCTTATAGTTATCCATTTAACCATCAATCGACAAGAACAAAAACCCTCATTTATCGAAGAAATTGAAGCGTTTTTAGATGACCAAAGTATTTGCTTGCAACAATATTTCAATGAAATTCCAATAAAATAGCGGAAGCCAAGCAAGGTAATACTTTATGCGTGTAGGGTTCAATTGAAAGAAAGTATATAAAATGAACAAGCGTGAAACGGAAAGAGAAGTGTCTTGAAATACCGATAAAGATTTCCAATAACTATCTTCAATTATGACGATCATTTCAAATAACATTAGCGAAGCAGTTAAGATCTTGAGCAATGAAGATGTAGTTGCCATACCTACTGAAACTGTTTATGGATTGGCAGGAAATATTTACAGTGAAAAAGCTATTCGCCGCATATTTGAAGTAAAGCAAAGGCCATTGTTCAATCCTTTGATTGTACATGTTCATTCCATTGAACAACTCAAAGAAATAGTCATGGACATTCCTGCCAAGGCACAATTGCTGGCTGAGGCTTTTTGGCCCGGTTCTTTAACCTTGATCTTAAAGAAAAAACCTGGTATTCCTGAGGTAATAACAGCGGGTAAAGAAACCGTTGCTGTAAGGATCCCAAACCATCCGGTGGCTTTAAAACTATTGAGAGAATTGCCCTTTCCACTGGCTGCACCCAGCGCAAATCCCTTCAACAGAATTAGCCCAACCAGTGCCATGCATGTCGAAAGCTATTTTAAGGATTCTATAAAAATGGTTCTTGACGGCGGGGAATGTGAGAATGGCCTGGAATCTACCATAATTGGATTTGAAGATAATGAACCTGTACTGTACAGACTAGGCGCTATTTCTGTAGAAGAAATAGAAAAAATCGTCGGAAAAATCAGTATAAAAAATAAGCAAGAAAAAGCACCTAACGCACCAGGAATGTTGGCGAAACACTACTCACCCAAAACAAAAACATATCTTGTAGACGATGTTGAAAAGTTTATTGCAGATCATAGTGATAAAGCAATTGGTTTGATTTGCTTTTCAAAACCCATGGCTGCTTTACATATAAAACACGTAGAAGTTCTATCCGAGTCCGGGGATCTAAAAGAAGCCGCTTCCAAATTATACAGTTCATTGCATAAACTGGACGACTTACAGTTGGATATGATCGTTGCACAAAGATTGCCGGATATTGGTTTAGGTAAATCTATGAACGACAGACTAGAAAGAGCCACAAAATAACTACTGTGTATGGGTTTATCATTTTTTTAAAAAATCAAGTTTGGAACCTTACGAATTATATAATTACCTTAGAGAATCTTGAAAAAGCAACCGATAAGGTTATTGAAAAAACGAATAAATAGCCATACGGCAGCTTTCGATTGATAAACACCTTGTCTTTGATGTTTAAGAAGGAAAGACAAAATAAAAACGGGAAAGCCGAAAACCGATCACAGTAGGCACTATACTATCAGAATAATGAAAAAACTAATCAACCGTCTGAGTTTACTCACATTACTTTTAACCTTCGCGTTTGCTATCCAAAGTTGTGAACCAAAGGTAAAAGAAGAAAATAAAGCAGTAGAAAAAGAAATCATTGTTGAATCTGAAAAACCTGAATATTTTTTACTCCGACCTGAGGTGGAAAAAGCTTATGGTTATTCGCACGCAGTCAAAATTGGGAATAGTATTAAAATTTCCGGTGCTGTAAGTATAGACGATGAGGGGAATCCAACCGCAATTGGCGATTTGGAACAACAAATGAAAAACTGCTATGCAGACCTGGATAAGATTTTAAAGCACTTCGGCTGTACATTTGATGACGTGGTCGTAGAAAATATTTTCACCACGAATATGCCTCTGATGCTTGAAAAATCTGTGTATAGAACTGAAATTTACAAAAATCATTTTCCTACTGGTACCTGGCTTGGTGTAAAGGAATTGGCACTTCCTGATTTGATGATTGAAATCGAATTAGAAGTACATAGATCCGAATAAAAGTGTAAACCCACAACTAGGCGTAACCAAAATTTGCTACTGCCGTCTCAATATTTTATTTAAAAAAATCATGTCAATACTTCCGGATACAGCTTTACAATTTAAATGTGGTGCCAACTTAAAAAACAGATTTATGTTGGCTCCGTTAACAAATCGACAAAGTCATGAAAATGGTCAGCTTTCTGAAGAAGAATTTAAATGGTTAACGATGCGTGCGGCCGGTGGGTTTGGCTTGGTGATGACCTGTGCATCTCACGTGCAAGCCATCGGAAAGGGTTTCTCCGGCCAACTGGGAATATTTAGTGATGACCTCATGGAAGGCCATCAAAAATTGGCCGGTGCGATCAGGGCCTATGGCAGTTTAGCCGTGATCCAGTTACATCACGCAGGTATGCGTGCTCCTGAGGAAGTGATTCACGAAAAACCGGTTTGTCCATCAGACAATGAAGAAACCAATGCGCGCGGACTTACCTTGCATGAAGTAAAACAATTACGAGAGGATTTTATTGCGGCAGCATTACGCGCTAAAAAATGTGGTTATAGCGGTGTTGAAGTACATGGCGCTCACGGCTATATCATCACGCAATTTTTAAGTTCAGACATCAATAAACGAACAGATGAATATGGTGGCTCGTTGGCAAACAGGTCTCGTCTTTTGTTTGAAATTGTTGATGGAATTCGAACGAATTGTGGCAGCGATTTTTTACTAGGCGTGCGCTTATCGCCGGAACGCTTTGGGATGGATCTGCAAGAAATTAAAACAATCAGCCAGCAATTGATAGATGATCATGCGATCGACTTTTTAGATATCTCTTTGTGGGATTGTTTTAAAATGCCTGATGATGAGAACTATCAAGACCAATCTTTGTTGTCGCATGTCACATCGCTCAACCTGCAAGATGTAAAATTGACAGTGGCCGGAAAAATCAGAACGGGAAAAGAGGTAAATACAATCCTTCAAGCCGGTGTGGACTTTGTAACCATTGGTCGGTCGGGAATACTTCATCATGACTTTCCCAAAAAAGTTATTGAAAATGCGGATTTTGAGCCAGAGAGAACTCCGGTTTCGAAACAATACCTCAACAGAGAAGGGCTAAGTGAGAAATTTATTAACTACATGCGCCGATGGCCCGATTTTGTTTTGGAAGACAGTTAGTGTTCATCGGATTACTTCATATTGGATGCTGAAATAAAATGTAAGAACGAATAACTAAATTATACGTGAAATATACAATTGACTGATTTTTCTATGGCGCATATATTAAAAAATAAAAACCTCGAAATTCATATTGATCTTCCCTTTGAAAATTACAAATTTTCTCGATTTGACTGGACCGGAAAAATTGTGAAGGTCACATTTCAAAACAGTCAATTGTCTAGTATGGAAAGAACTGATTGTCAGAATGAGAATGATTTTGGTAAAGGATTTTACAATGAATTTGGAATTGATACAGCATTGGGTTTTGAGGAGACTGACATGGGTGGCTGGTTTCACAAAATAGGTGTGGGCTTATTAAAAAAAGATTCAACTCAATACCAATTTCATAAAAGATACGAGATCGATCCCGCCGAATTCGAAGTTATTCCTGAATCGAACAGAATCGCAATTCGTTGTAAATCAAAAGCGGTCAATGGGTATGCCTATGTATTGCAGAAAGAGATTGAATTACATGACAGCAGCTTTACCCTGAAATATCATTTAAAAAACACCGGTGAAAAAGAGATCATCACCGATGAATATAACCACAATTTTACAGCCATAAATAAAGATCTGATAGGAACCAATTATGTATTAAAATTCCCATTTCAATTAAAACCTGAGTTCTTTGGGGAAGCGGTTAATCCTGAGCGTAAAGTTATGATTGGACAAAGTGAAATTAAGTTCAATAGTTCTCCCCAGGAACAATTCTTCTTTAGTAATCTGACCGGCAGCGGAAATGTTCAAGCAGCATGGGAATTGATCAACCTGGAAAGTAAAATCGGGATCAGTGAGATTGGAAGTTTTCAAACAAATAAGGTGAATCTATGGGGTTGGAAGCAGGTGATCAGCCCCGAATTATTCTTTAAAATATTTCTAAAACCGGGCCAGTCAATCAAATGGTCCAGAAACTATAGGGTGTACAAAGTAAATTGAACATACTGAGAAAAAAATAACAAAACAACTCATCTATGACTTCCATTAGCCGGCTCATTTTCAATCTAGCCTGTGTGGTTTGTATTAGCTAACTTAGATGCTGGTGTTTAATGAAATCCTACACAAACCATATTATAACAGTAAAAAGATACAAGATGAATGAAATAAAATATCCCAGATCATTTTCGCACATAGGAATCACAGTTCCGGAAATAAACAAAGCTGTTAAGTTTTATCAAGATATTATGGGGTGGTATGTGATCATGCCACCATCGACAATAAAGAAAGAAAGAGAGACAGCCATAGGGCAAATGTGCATTGATGTTTTTGGCGAGAATTGGGAAACATTTGAAATTGCCCATCTGTCCACCTCAGATGGCATCGGAATAGAATTGTTTTCTTTTCCGCACGGAGTTAAGGAAGCACCGAAATTCAGTCCATTTAATACCGGACTCTTTCACTTTTGTGTTCAAGATCCGGACATTGAAAATTTGACCAAAAGGATAGTGGAAGCCGGGGGAAAGCAGAGAATGCCCATACGGGCCTATTATCCCAATGAAAAGCCCTATAAAATGGTTTATGTGGAAGATCCCTTCGGAATCGTCTTTGAAATTTATACGCACAGTTACGAACTGACCTACTCATCAGGTGCCTATCAGAAGTAAAAAACTGTACCTAAAATTGGCCAAAAGAAATGGCTTGCTCGCAGCCAATTTTTTGAGAGTTTTAAAGGCCAACGAATGATCAGTAAAACTGCTGCTGATTTCGTCATGATGAAATGGTAAGTTTCACCTGATCAAGCATATTCCGAAGTAAATACTTATCCGTAGAAAATTGACAATGGTAAATTTTGCCATTGTTTTTATTTTATGCTGAATTATAGGTATAAGAATACATCACTGGAAAGAAGTATTCACTCAAACGGAATTACATCGTCTGTTCTTCATCGAAAATTAGTAAATTAAAACCCAAAACAGACGACTATGCAAGATTATTATACTTCATTTAAATAAGGCATTGATCATGATCAAATTTTTTCGTCATATCCGCCAATCCATGCTTATGGAAAACAAAACCTCCAACTACCTAAAATACGCCATTGGCGAAATTGTGCTTGTGGTCATTGGGATTCTCATTGCCCTGCAGATCAATACCTGGAATCAAAATAGATTAGACAGAAACGAGGAAAGTGATATCATTGTTAAACTACATAAAGACTTTAAAGAAAATAAGAAGATCATAACGGACTTCATCGTAGAGAACAAAAATGAAATGAAAGCGCAAATGGAACTGATGAATTTAATAGGAGCATCAAAAGAGGAACTTATGAAACACAATATAGATAGTTTATTTTATGTGTCTTTTGGAGCCAATGAATTATCTTTTGCAGAGAATACGCTTGAAAATATAATGAATAGCGGCCAGTTGAATCTTTTAACGAATGAAGATATCAATTTGCTCCTTAATGAATGGAACGTACTATCAGAAATTAGGAGGATCAGAATGGATAAGTTAGATGATTGGGTGAATAACAAGTTCATCCCTTACTTATTACCCAAAATTTCGTTTAGAGAAATGGATGCCTTCGCAAACTTAGAATGGAGCAGTAAATCAAATGTTAAACCCGACTATTATCCATTGTTTCAAGAAGTACAATTTGAAAATTTTTTGGACAATAACCTTTGGTTCCATCAGCAAATAATGGAAAGATGTGACCAAACGGATACGCTAATAGATGAAATTATTAATGCTACAAAACCAAAATGAGTCTAAATCAATTCCTTAGATTATCGAAAAATATTTTACCATGCAAAAGTAGAGGTCTGATAGACCTTTGATGGAGATAGTCGTCAGTTCGAGTAGTCAAATCAATTCCAAAAACCATGATCAAGTTTTTTCGTCAAATTCGCCAATCCATGCTTATGGAAAACAAAATCTCCCACTACCTAAGGTACGCAATTGGCGAAATTGTATTGGTAGTTGTCGGTATTTTAATTGCGCTACAGATCAATAATTGGAATGACAACAGAAAAGATTCAATTCAAGAAAAAGTAGTTTTAGGGAGTTTATTGGAAAATTTATATCAGACAAAAACTCAGTCTGAACTATTGATTTATGAAGAATATACATTAAAGAAAAGACTGATGCGGATTCTTGGCGTTACATCTATTGAGAACTCAACTGATAATGAAATCATCCCTGATTCCATATTTAAAGCGGCGGTGTGGGATTTACAAAGCGATCAACCCACCTTTAATGCGTATAGTAATTTAAAGAACACAAACAAACTGAGTTTAATAAAGAACAAAAAGCTACTTGAAAAGTTTACTGATTTGGAGTTTAGCTTGAACAAGCTGAATGATATTCTTGAAGACAGATTAAGCGTACATCAGATTCGTATTGATGATATTTTAGAAAATGACGTCAATTTTATTCCACTTCTAAAGTCGAATGTACCGGAAATAACTATTGGAAAAGAAATACCAAATGATTACACCGAATTGTTGAAAATTAAAAGAGTAAGAAATCTTTTGGGAATGAAATTATCGTTTACTCAAGATGTGATCGACCGAAGAGAAAATCTTGACAAAGAAATTGTAGCATTAATTTCCCTGTTGAAGAACGAATTACATGACTAAAAAAATACCATAACTGATGAGAACCATAACCGCCATACTTGCCATCTTATTAGCGATCTTTTTTAGCTGTCAACCTGACAAAAAAGAAAAAGCCGCGGAGATCCAAACTAAAAAAGAAAACTTTGCAACAAATGATTATCAGGATTTAGTTGCCTTATTCAAAGAATGGCGAACATTTGAAAAGCCACCGCTAATTGATGGAACCCCTGATTATACCGAAGAAACCTTTGAAAATCGGAACCCGCGGTTTAGAGAGTTGCAGGCAAGGTTACAAGCCATAGACACCGCCAATTGGCCCATAGAAAATAAGGTCGATTGGATGATCGTTTTAGCCGAAATGAATGGGTATGATTTTAACCGCCGTATTTTAAAACCATGGGCGCGTGATCCTGCTTTCTATAAATCGGTTTGGACCTACAGAAGTGATGTGCCGGCTCATGAAGGTCCTACTCATCACGCAACAACCGAACTGTGGACATACACTTTCCCGCTTTCAAACGATGAAAGGCGTGAACTAATTACAGACCTTCAAGTTATTTCACCACTCAATACCCAGGCAAAGAAAAATTTGACCGGAAATGCCAGAGATCTGTGGGTAACCGGAATCAGAGAAATTGAAAATCAGACTGCAGATCTGGAAGAACTGAAGAGGAATACACACATTCAGGATGACAGGGAATTGATTGAGTTAATTGAGGAAGCCATAGCTTCAACCAATGCTTTTGTATCCTGGTTAGAAGGTGAAGCCGAAACAAAATCAGGCCCTTCAGGGATAGGTAAAGAAAATTATACCTGGTATCAGCAAAACGTTCATTTGGTCCCTTTAAGCTGGGAGGATGAAGTGATGATCTTAAAACGGGAATTGGCACGTGCATGGGCATCATTGAAACTTGAAGAACACCGAAACAGAAACCTTCCTGCGCTGATGGATGCCGATTCTCCCGAAGCCTATAACAAAATGGCTGATGAAGCGGCCAGGAGTTTGATCGCCTTTCTTGACCAACAGGAGATTGTTACCGTAAAACCCTATTTTGATGCTGCTTTACGCGAGCATCTGGGTGAATATGTACCCAAAGACAAACGTAATTTCTTTCTGATCGGTGAACATTACGATCCAAGACCTTTGTATTCCCATTTTTACCACTGGTTTGAATTGGCTCGCATGGATCAAGAACCCCATAAAAGTGAAATAAGAAAAGGCCCATTGCTATATAATATTTTCGATTCAAGAAATGAGGGCACAGCCACAGCCGTTGAAGAAATGTTTATGCAGGCCGGTTTGTACGATGATAGCCCAAGAACCAAAGAGATTGTGTATATCATGATTGCACAGCGCGCTGCAAGAGGTTTAGGGTCATTATATGCACATGCCAATGAGATGACCATGGAAGAAGCCGGAGGTGTTCACAGTGAATATACACCTCGTGGTTGGATGAAAACCGAAAAAGAACTGCTCATTTTTGAGCAACATTTGTATTTACGACAACCGGGATATGGAACAAGTTATATTACCGGTAAATATTTATTGGAAAATACGTTAGCCGATTATGCCAGGATAAAAGAATTACAAAGTGAACCATTTGTATTAAAAGACTTTTTTGACACACTAAATAGTATAGGTAATATTCCAATTGTTTTAGGGCATTGGCAAATGACAGGAAACGACGAACAACTAAAAAGAATTAATCCTTAATAAAGGGTAACCAAACATATCATTTACCTCGTGGCATATTACTTCATATCAAACCAAATGAATCACTTTGGCAGCACATCACCTTTATTTTAGAACAGACGATTAACATGTATATTGGTGAATAATTAGAAAATAAGCACAATGAAGAAAATTATCACAATAACAATTTTCATCTTGAGTATATTCAATTCAATAGCCCAAATAACCAACATTCAAGAGAAGTTCAATTTACCGACAATTTTGAGTGAATCATCAGGAGCTATCTTTTTTAATGAAAAACTCATTATTCATAATGATTCAGGTAATGACAATAAACTTTACGAGTTAGATACAATTTCCGGGGAAGTTTCGCGCACAGTTACAATAGCAAATGCAACAAATGTAGATTGGGAGGATATCGCACAAGATGATGTTGCTATATATATTGGAGATATAGGTAACAACAGCGGAAATAGAACCGATTTAAAAATTTATAAAATAGTTAAAAGTGATTATTTAAGTTCCAACAATGTCATAGCAGAAATTATAAACTTTAATTATTCAGATCAAATGGATCTTAGCCCTAATCCTAATAATACGGAATGGGATGCAGAAGCGCTAATTTCTTTTGATTCAAATAACTTGGTTTTATTTACTAAAAACTGGATCAATGGTATAACAAAAGCTTATGCAATCCCCAAAAACAGTGGAACATACACCGTTGAGGCCTACTCAACAACTTTAAATAGCGGAGGGTTTATAACAGGAGCTACTTATAATCCTTTAACAGAAAAAGTCTATTTAATCGGGTATAACTCGATATTGGAACCTTTTGTGTGGGTTAGTGAAAATTTCACCAATAACGATATATTTTCAGGCAATAATACGCAGACCCTGCTCACGAGCCTGGGCTTTGAACAAATTGAGGCTATTACCTACGTAGGGGCAAACAGATATTTTTTAACGTCTGAATCATTTAATATCCCCCCGTTTTCTGATGATGCAAAATTGATATCATTTACGACAAATAATACTGTATTATCTTTAGAAGAACTGGCTGAAAATGCGGTAAGTTTATATCCAAATCCCGTAAAGGACGTGCTAATTCTAGATGGTTTAGAATTTACTTCTGTTGAAATTTACGACACGAAGTCTTCACTTGTATACAAAGGTGACAACCAAAATATTAATCTTTCAGAACTGAATAAAGGGTTTTATTTGGTCAAGATCAATTTAAGAGATCAGTCCTATATCATAAAGAAAATAATTAAACAATAAGCCATCATCCCTTGTGAAGTAAAAGAAGTTGCCGGCTGTGACAATTTATTTGATTAGTGTGTTTACCATGGTAAAAAGGAATTGAATTGTCATCCAGGTCTGCCTTGTTTTTGGACTGAATGTTTGTAAAAAGAGATAAAGAACTATCTTTAAAAGGACCCTCACAAAGATTTGGCGAAAGCCATTTCTGCTTTTTTTATGAAAGAGACCTGAACTATAACAGACCTCTTTGCAACTTCTCATATATTGATCTGAGACCTTGATCATGCATATAGGGATTTATGAGCAGCCTTCCACTGTCTGAATCAATGCCAAGATGTCCAAAATTTTGTAACGAACTTTTAAGTTATTCAAGGGTAAACTCGCATCAAAATTTGATGTATTAGGGTTCATATTGGACGCAAATGACATAAATCATAGAAAAACCTCCATCGAGATTGTAATTTTACCAGGTGGGATGGAGTAAAAAAGATATTTTTTGATGGATCCAGAGCGAGCAAATAACGATTCATTTATTCATTCGGGCATTATCACGAAAATGACCGATCATTCTGTGATTGTTTCATTGAGCGAAAATGTTCATTGTGAATCTTGCCGGGCAAAAGGGACCTGTGGTGTTTCAGATTCGGTTTCGAAAGAAATTGAAGTGCCCATTTCCGATGTACCTTATCAACTGAATGAATCGGTCAGTGTGCAACTAAAAAAACATTCGGGATTACAAGCTGTTTTCTGGGCTTATGTTTTTCCTTTTATACTGGTTATTTCCACTTTAATGGTCTGCTCGTTTTTTTTACAGGAATGGCTGGCCGGCATTTTGTCTGTACTCATCTTGGTTCCTTATTATTTCGGCTTGTATCTATTGAGAAATACATTCAAAAGAAAATTTCAAATTTCAATACTAAAAACATAACCTATGATTACCGATTCTATTTTATATAGCACACTTTTATTGGTTTCATTGGGAGCTGTCATCGCTTTTGTCCTATTTGTCGTTTCCAAAAAATTCTATGTATATGAGGACCCACTGATAGCCGAGGTAGAAGACCTTTTACCTGCAGCCAATTGCGCCGGATGCGGTTTCCCCGGGTGTAAATCTTTTGCTGAAAAATTGGTGTCAACAGAAGATATTTCAGACTTGTTTTGTCCGGTGGGAGGGAATGATGTCATGAAAATGGTGGCGGAGACTTTAGGTAAAGAAGTAACCGAAAAGGATCCTACAGTCGCAGTTGTTCGATGTCAGGGCAGTTGTGAGGTAAGACCAAAAACCACTGAATACCAAGGACCTAAATCGTGTGCCATATCTGCTTTGATTTACAGTGGAGAAACAGATTGTCAATATGGTTGCTTAGGTGATGGCGATTGCGTTACTGTCTGCAAGTTTGATGCGATGTTTATGGATGAAACTACCGGCTTACCGGTTGTGATTACAGATAAATGTACTTCCTGTGGAATGTGTGTGGATGCTTGTCCGAGAGATATCATCGAAATGCGTCCCAAAAACAAAAAGGATCTGAAAATATATGTGGGTTGCCTGAATGAAGAAAAAGGAGGAATTGCAAAAAAGGCGTGTTCAGTGGCTTGTATAGGGTGCTCTAAGTGCGAAGATGTATGTCCAAAGGACGCCATTACCATGATAAATAATTTAGCTTATATCGATCCGAAATATTGTACCCTTTGCAGAAAATGTGTACCCGTTTGCCCGACTCATTCTATCATTGAGACAAATTTTCCACCTAAAAAGGAGAAAAAAACACCTGTAGAACCTGTAGTTAGTCCAGAATTAATTAAAAACATATCAGATGCTTAAGACGTTTCCAAAAGGGGGTATCCATCCACCGGAAAATAAATTGACTTCTTCAAAAGGGATCAAGAGATTGCCGGTGCCCAAAGTAGTTTATGTGCCCATTGCACAGCATATTGGAATTCCAGCTGAGATAGTAGTAGACAGAAAAGATAAAGTAACAATAGGGCAGGTGATAGCCAGATCAGGAGGTTTTGTGTCCTCAAATATTCATTCTCCAGTTGCGGGTACTGTCACCAAACTGGATATGATCATTGATAGCACTGGCTATAAAAAACAATGCATTGTTATCAGAACCGATGAAAAAGACGAATCTAATTTTAAGGAAAATGATTTTCCGTTAAAGAAGGAAATAACACTTAGTCCTGAAGAGATCTTGCAATGTATATCGGATTATGGAATTGTTGGATTGGGCGGAGCTACTTTTCCTTCACACGTCAAATTAAATGTCAAACCAGACACTAGCATAGACTGTCTTATCATTAACGGTGTTGAATGCGAACCGTATCTAACATCTGACCACAGATTGATGCTCGAAAAGGCAGAAGAGATCATTGTGGGTATCAAAATATTGATGAAAGCTTTAAAGGTTCATAGAGCTATCATCGGAATTGAAAACAACAAACGAGACGCAATTGAAATCTTTAAGAGATTAACCTCTTCTGAAAGTGAAATACAAGTAGCCGCACTACAGGTTAAATATCCGCAAGGAGGTGAAAAACAATTGGTGAGGGCTTTACTTAACCGAGAGGTTCCCAAAAATGGACTGCCTCTGGATGTAGGTGTTGTTGTGAACAATGTGGGAACTGTTTTTGCAGTTTACCAAGCGGTTCAACACGGACTACCTTTAATTGAGCGCGTGGTAACTGTTACAGGAAAAAAATTGAATAACCCTTCTAATTTTTGGGTAAAAATAGGTACACCGATCAGTGATCTTATCGCTGAGGTAGGAGGGCTACCAGAAGGCACGAGAAAAATTGTAAATGGAGGCCCCATGATGGGCAAGGCTATCAAGAATACCGATGTGCCGGTTACAAAGGGAACTTCGGGTATTTTGGTGATCCATGAAAATGAAGCACAAAGAGGTAAACCTGAAAATTGTGTCCGATGTGGGCAATGTGTCGAGGTTTGTCCGATGGGATTAGAACCTCATCTATTGATGAATCTCACCGAAAAGGGGTTTTATGAAAAGGCCGCGCAAGAGGATATCATGACATGCATAGAATGTGGTTCTTGCAGTTATATCTGTCCTTCTCATCGCCCTCTTTTGGATTATATCCGATTTGGAAAGGACATTACAAAAAAACTAAATTCTTCTAAAAATTAAGTATGGATAGTGCACCAATTATCATTTCTGCTTCCCCACATGTACATTCAGATAAAAGTGTAAAAAATATGATGTATGATGTGGTCATCGCATTAGTTCCGGCATTTTTGGTCTCGCTTTATGTTTTTGGAATAGCTGCATTGATCACAACTTCAGTAGCGGTCTTGTCCTGTATTTTATTTGAGTTGCTCATTCAAAAATATCTTTTAAAAACTGATGTGACCATTTCGGATGGATCGGCACTTCTGACAGGAGTTTTACTGGCATTTAATTTACCGGCAGGATTGCCAATTTGGATGGTAGTCACAGGAAGTTTAGTGGCAATCGGTATTGCTAAACTTTCTTTTGGAGGTCTTGGGTTCAATGTTTTTAATCCTGCTTTGGTGGGCAGGGTCTTTTTATTGATCTGTTTTCCTGTACAAATGACACTTTGGCCTACTGCGGTAGAAAATAATTTGACTATTTCTGATGCCGTTTCAGGGGCAACAACACTCGGAATTATAAAAGAAGGTTTGCAATACGGACAAACCATGACGGAAATTGCGATGAATATACCTTCAGGATCGCAAATGTTTCTGGGAATTACGGGAGGTTCTATAGGCGAAATGAGTGCCATGGCTTTATTGTTAGGCGGATTTTACCTGATCATACGGAAAGTGATTACCTGGCATATCCCAACAATTGTATTGGTAACCATGGCTTTGCTTACGGGAATTTTTTGGGGTATTGATCCTGAACATTACGCCAATCCAATGATTCATCTTTTATCTGGTGGAGCTATTTTGGGTGCATTTTTCATGGCTACCGATCTGGTCACCAGTCCGGTCACAAAAAAAGGGATGGTCATCTTTGCTGCGGGTATTGGTTTAATCACTGTTGTCATCCGTTTATTTGGTGCTTATCCGGAGGGAGTTTCATTTGCTATTTTAATTATGAATGCTTTTGTACCCCTCATCAACAAATACTTTAAACCGAGAAGATTTGGCTCAAAAATTAAAGTGAAAATGGTTTAGTTATGAGTAAAAAACAGTCATCATTTTTAAATATGGCATTATCACTGGTTGTCATTACGCTCGTTGCCGGTCTGTCTTTGGGATTTATCAACGATTTAACTTTGGAACCTAAGGCAAAAGCAAAGATGCTTAAAAAGACCAATGCGCTTAAAACGGTCTTACCCGTGTTCGACAATAATTTGGTTGAGGATGTATTAAAGATGAAATCGGCATATGCAAAAGACAGCATTGAGCTTTATCCCGCCTTTAAGCAGAACGAATTCGTGGGAGTGGCCATTACAGGTTCTTCAGAAAAAGGCTTTAGTGGTTTAGTCAAGCTAATGGTTGGGTTCAGGCCTGATGGTTCGATTGAAAATATTGCAGTTCTTGAGCAAAAGGAAACACCCGGACTAGGAACTAAAATGAAGGATGACAAATTTTTGAAACAATTTAGAGGTAAGGATCCATCCAGTTTTAACCTAAAAGTTACCAAAGATGGAGGAGAGGTGGATGCTTTGACGGGTGCGACAATCAGTACTAGGGCTTTTAGCGAGGCTACTCAAATGGCCTATGATGAATATATGAAGAACAAAGAATCGATAAAACATTCTGTTAATTAGTAATTATGGCTAAAACGATAGATCAAAAGCAGAATTTCTTGAAAGGAATTGTTAAAGAAAATCCGGTTTTTGTGATGCTATTGGGCATGTGTCCCACCCTGGGTGTCACTTCTTCGGCCTTTAATGGTTTGGGAATGGGTGTTGCCACCTTATTCGTCCTATTGATGTCAAACACGGTTGTATCATTGGTAAAAGCCCAAATCCCCAGTAAGGTCAGGATACCTGCATTTATCATTATCATCGCTTCTTTTGTAACCATTGTTGAAATGGTACTCGAAGCTTATATTCCATTTTTATATGAACAACTGGGTATTTTTATCCCCTTGATTGTAGTGAACTGCCTGATCTTAGGAAGAGCTGAAGCATTTGCTTCGAAAAATGATTTGAAATCTTCTGTTTTAGATGCGCTGGGCATGGGACTTGGATTTGTTATCGCCTTAACTGTTTTGGGAGCAGTTCGAGAAATTTTGGGAAATGGAAGTCTTTTTGATTTCAAATTTGTTTCCGAAGATGCGAACACTTTTATCCTATTCATATTACCTCCGGGAGCATTTATTGCCCTGGCGTATTTAGCCGTTGTATTTAATAAATTAACCGTTAAAACAAGTTAAAATGGATTACATCATCATACTCATAGCCGCTGTATTCGTCAATAATATTGTTTTATCGCAATTTTTAGGAATCTGTCCTTTTTTAGGTGTTTCCAACAAAGTTTCTACATCAATTGGCATGTCAGGAGCGGTATTATTTGTGATGACTATTGCGACAACAGTAACCTATTTGTTGCATCATTATATTTTGATTCCTTCCGGTTTGGATTATTTACGCACCATTACATTCATTTTAGTGATCGCCGCGCTGGTTCAAATGGTCGAGATCATACTTAAAAAAGTAAGTCCGCCATTATACCAGGCTTTGGGTGTTTTTCTCCCATTGATCACTACCAATTGTGCGGTTCTTGGTGTGGCCATTCTTGCTTTGGGTTTGGAAAATGGAAGTTTGCTGAAAGCGGTTTTCTTTGCTTTCTCTAATTCATTAGGATTTGGTTTGGCGCTTATCATATTTGCGAGTATTCGTGAGTATTTAGAATTAGCAAATATTCCTGAAGGTTTAAAAGGGGTTCCCATTAACTTGTTGGTTGCCGGTTTACTCTCTCTCGCTTTTTTAGGTTTTACGGGTCTAGTCTAGATTTTTATATATTTTAGACAAAGTATGTACCTATTCATAAAAAAATGCCCTCAAATGCTCGATGCAATTTGAGGACATCTTAAATTTTTCCAGGCCGGATGAATATTACTTAAATTTTCCTAATCCGGGTCCCAAAGCAGTTTTGAAAACTACACCGTTTAAACCTCCGCAAGGATCATGCGCTGTTTCTTTTATTTCTGCTAAGTAATAAAATACGGCTCCGATCAACTGATCGTTTGAATTATACCAAAAACCATCTTTTTGATAGGCATCCATCGGTGGGGCAATATAGGTGTATTTATACCTATAATCACAAGAATTTCCATTGTCATCTTCATATTCACCGGTTACCGTAAAAGTTTCCCATGCTCCGGATCCCTGATAATTTTCAAAGCCATAGTGTCTGTCTAACGATCCGTCACCATCACAATCTTTATTAGACCATCTCGCCTCATTCCAACTTTGTTGAACAAATGCCTTTCTATAAGGCCAATAATAGGTCATGATATAATTATTGGATAAAATAGTTGGATTTTCTGATAAATAAGCTTCATCATCTCCTTCATAAGGAGGGTAGCCGGCCAGGCCTATATACAAATTAGCATAAGATCCTTTAAATTGATGGCTTTGGTAATTGTATCCAAATTCGTCAAAACCCTCCTGGAGAGGTTTACCTTCAAAATAATGCCCTTTTTCGTATAACAAGATGCCATCCTTTATTTTAGTACAAGATTTAGTATCCTCACTTTTCTTTAGCAACAATTGATTGCGTGTGAATTCTTCTGTGCTGTCAGCGCTGCAAGATTGCAAAAATAAGGAGAACACTGCTGCAAATGCCAGCAGTAAAAAGGCGTGTAAATTTTTCATAATAATTTTTTTTAAAAGTACATATTTTTTGAGAATGTCAGTTCAATGGACATAAAAAAAGACCAATACAGTTTTATATTGGTCTTTATAGTAGCGGGAACAGGACTCGAACCTGTGACCTTTGGGTTATGAGCCCAACGAGCTACCTACTGCTCTATCCCGCGATATGGACGGCAAAGATACATAATAAATACGATAGAAAGCAAGTGTTTTTGAAAATAAAAAAAGCCAGCAAATTATATGGCTGGCTTTCAATTAAATATATGTTCTAATTTCTGATTAGCCGTTCATAGACATCAAAAACTCATCATTATTTTGGGTGTATTTTATTTTTTCACTTACGAATTCCATCGCTTCTATCGGATTCATATCCGCTAAGAATTTCCTTAAAATCCACATGCGTTGAATGGTGTTTTCGTCGAGTAACAGATCGTCTCTCCTTGTACTGGATTTGACCAGGTCGATCGCCGGGAATATCCTTCTGTTCGAAATATTTCTGTCTAACTGAAGTTCCATATTACCTGTTCCTTTGAATTCTTCAAAAATAACTTCATCCATTTTGGAACCTGTATCTGTTAGGGCAGTGGCAATAATAGACAGAGACCCGCCATTTTCTATGTTTCTGGCTGCACCAAAAAATCTTTTGGGCTTGTGAAGTGCATTAGCGTCTATACCGCCGGATAAAATTTTACCGGAAGCTGGCGCTACAGTATTGTAAGCTCTCGCCAGACGAGTAATCGAATCGAGTAGAATTACGACATCATGACCACATTCTACCAATCTTTTTGCTTTTTCAAGTACTATGTTGGCTACTTTAACATGCTTATCCGCAGATTCGTCAAATGTAGAAGCAACAACTTCACCCCTTACATTTCGTTGCATATCGGTTACCTCTTCAGGACGTTCGTCAATCAGCAATATAATTTGATAGACTTCAGGATGATTCGCAGCAATTGCGTTTGCAATATCCTTTAATAAAATTGTTTTTCCCGTTTTTGGCTGGGCTACGATCATACCTCTTTGACCCTTGCCAATAGGAGAAAAAAGGTCTATAATTCTAGTGGATTTAGAGCTACCTTTTTCCGCCAAATTAAATTTGGAAGTTGGGAACAAAGGAGTGAGATGTTCAAACGAAACTCTGTCTCGTACGATACTTGGATCTAGTCCATTGATCAGAAATACGCGAATCAAAGGGAAATATTTTTCGCCTTCTTTCGGAGGTCTTACATTGCCTCGTACCGTATCACCTGTTTTCAATCCAAATAATTTAATCTGTGATTGAGAGACATAGATATCATCTGGTGACGATAAATAATTATAATCGGATGACCGCAAAAAGCCATAACCATCGGGCATGATCTCTAAAACACCTTCGCTCTCGATAATTCCGTCGAACTCGAAATCCGGATCCCGATATTTATTACGACTTTTAAAATCTTGATTCTGCTTTTTTTGCTTTTGATCTTTATTGTGATGTGGGTGCTTTTGCTCTCTGTTCTCTCCCTGATTTGAATTTTGAGGATCTCTTGGAGTTGCCGGTTTGCTTTCGATTTTCTCTGCTGGCAGATCCGAAGATTTCTTTTCCGTAGCCTCTTGTCTCTTTTGATGTTGGCTGAATTCTTTTGGAGAAGGTTTAGGTTGATGTGCAAATTTCACCTCATTCTTTTCTTCTTTCTTTTCTTCTTCAATTTTGGGTACGACTTCTCTTATCGGTTGAGCAACTTTATTTTGATAAGGTACTTTTTCTTCTTGATTCAGAATTCTTTTCCTTTTCGATTTTGGTTTTGCTGTCTCCTCCTTAATAATTGGTAGTGGATTTGCCGCTTGTAAGTCTAGAATTTGATAAACTAAATCTGTTTTTTTTAATTGGCGGAATTTTGGAACCCCGACACTTTGCGCGATTTCTTGTAATTCTAAAAGCTTTTTGTCTTTGAGCTCTTCGATTTCAAACATCATAAATAAAAGGTGTTAAATAATATATTGCGAAATGAACTGCCTTAGGGGAGTTTGTTAGAGTATTTTAGTAATTGTAAAAGAAAAATTGTAAGATGAAGTAAATTACAAAAATTTTCGATTCGATCTGGCAATATTACAAAATTAATTTCAAATAAAATATTTATTTCTTAAAAAGATTGGTGTATTTTTGCCCTTTTTAAGAGAGAGAATGATTCAAAGAATTCAAACCTTATATTTTTTATTAGCGGCATTGTGCAGCGGATTATTGAGCCTTTTTTTACCGTCATATATATATAATGGTGAACAAGTTAAATTGAGCGAATTATTGATAAGTGAAAACATGTGGTTCGTTTTGATGGGAGGACTCTTTATTTTATCGACGGTTTTATCGATCATTGCTCTTTTTTTATTTTCGAATCGGAAGAATCAAATCGTTTTAACGAGAATTAATATTTTGATAAACTTTTTTTTATTAGGAATTATGGTATACCAACTACTAGCTCTACCTGGAGAAGCTGCGGCGACGGAGAAGGGTATTGGGTCTTTCCTACCTTTATTGACTATTGTTCTGCTTTCTTTGGCGAACAAAGCCGTTATAAAGGATGAAAGACTTGTAAAATCTGTGGATAGGTTACGTTAATTCTTAACATCTTAGTTATAGTGTGTGGGCTACTTGAGTAACATCAAGTAGCTTTTTTTTTGTGCAAAACTGAACTAACGGTTTTCGGGTATTTTTAAAAATCCTTTTTTCCTCTATTGCGTAGATTGTACATCGGACATATATTTGTCATGTAATTAATAATAAAACGATCATTACAATATTATTCTCGAGAGAGAATTAAAAAAAGGGGGGAGAAAGGAGAGATGTAAACATTGAGGTGTTGAAATCGTCTCTCCTTACTCAAAAAAAAGTTCAAAATTACAATGGGAAAAATTGCTATGAATTCCACAAACAACATTTTGAATCAAAATTTTTTAGAAGCTTAATTCTTTCAAAGATTCATTTCATTTTTTTAAAATGAAAATAATACAGGGGAGAAAGGAGAGGAGCGAACCTAGTTTCGAAGATTAGCTAAATTACAAATAGCTTCTCTCCTTACTATTAAATTTTGAGGACTTCAAGTAAATTTCCATAAAAAACATATACTCAACTGAGTAAAAATACAGGGGAGAAAGGAGAGGAGCGAACCTAGTTTCGAAGATTAGCTAAATTACAAATAGCTTCTCTCCTTACTATTACAACCTTCTATAAAAAAAAGAAATAACCTTCTTGGCGGAAAGTTATTTCTCAAGGGGAAAAAGGAAAAAGGGAGATAGAGAGAAGCGATATATAGTTTCTACTTACAAATAACTTCTCTCTAAACTATAATGTAAATATTTAAACTATTAAAAATAGAACGTAAAACTAAGTAAAAAAAGCATATGCTCCAAATTAATTAGTCAGATTTATTTAGGAAAATGCTTTAAACCTATGTATAGATAAATTTAAATTTGAATGTTTGATTATTTTTTCTCTACCTTTAGACCGAATAAATTAGTGGTTTTTAGGTAGAGAACTCATGGTAAATGGTTAGCCTCTAATATACTGTTTTCCGCTATTGACATCATTGTTTGTAGCTAGTATATTTGGTTGATCAGTTATGCTGATGGATAATCAATTTTTACATTCAACTTTAAATTTATTTATTATGAGAAAATTTACATTAATGATTGTTGGTGCTATGGCCCTTATCCTAGTATCCTTCACGGTGAACTTCACCGGTAAAACAACAACTGTTCTCGACGATATCGATGGTACCTTGTTAAAATCGCCTGCAGTTATCGAAAATAACGATGGTCAGTTTTCAGTTACTTTTGCAGTAGATCAGAATGTTATTGTGACTAATGCCTTAATAGGAGAGTCTAACGAGATCTTTTTATTAGAGAACGGAAGATCTGATGTAGCGAAAACAGTTACTTTAGACCTGCAACCGGTAAACGGTAAGGTAGCAACTGCTTTTAACAATATCTACGAAAGAAATTATGATGTAGCAACTATTGAAGGTCTTTCAGTTGCTGCAGAACCAGATAAAAGACCAAGGGGTATCATTATTTGGGAATAAGCAATAATTTCAATTTATTATACGTTATATAAAATCCGGGGAAAACACAGACTCGGATTTTTTTATTGCCCTAATTCGATAAAATCATGAATCAAACAATTACCGTTCACATAGCCGATGACCATCAGATTCTGATCGATGGAATCATCGCTGTTTTAAATTTTGAAGAAAATATAGAGGTTGTTGGTTATTCATTAAACGGTCAGGAAGTATTGGATTGGTTCGAAAGCAATGATGCAGATGTCTTGATCTTAGATATCAATATGCCCGAGCTCGACGGTATTGAGGTGTTAAAAGTGTTGGAGACAAAGGCAGTTAAACCCAAGATCATAGTACTTTCCAGTTATGATGATGTAAAATTGGTAAAGGAGGTCTTACAAATAGGCGCCCAAGGGTTTGTACCCAAAAAATCGGCGGGTGAGCATATCGTCAATGCGATCAATAAAGTAGCCAATGACGAGCAGTATTACACAGACGACATCAAAGAAAAAATGATGCAGGCCTTACTCAATAGACCTTTAAAAGATAAAGGCAGTCAGGACGGTGTATTAATGACTTCTTTGACCAAAAGGGAAAAAGAGATCCTTAAATTTGTTGCCCAACAATACAGCACACGAGAAATTGCAGAAGAGTTACATATCAGTGAAAGTACGGTTGAGACCCACCGCAAGAATTTAATGAAAAAATTAAAAGTAAAAAACAGTGTTGGTCTTGCTATATTTGCCTTAAAAAATGAAGTTATTTAAGCCTCGGTTAAGTTTTTCATCTTCAATTTTAATTCATTCAGTTTTTAATCGAATTCTTTTTGTCCTGCTTTTTATAGGTCAGTTTCAAACCTTTGCCCAAGAGGAATCAGCTTCAATTCGCTATATTGATAAGAAACTTATGGTAATTGATTCTTTGATAGAGGTTGGGGAGTATGACAATGCATTATCAACAATCAGTAATTTAGAAAATACCTTTTCCTTTAGAAATAATGAGATTAAAAAATACGAGGTAGATTTTAGGTATGCACAAGTTTTATATTTAAGTAATAGAGAAGAAAAGGCAGTTGAACTTTGTTTAAGGAATATTGAAAAATTATCCAATTATAAAAACGAGAAAATTTTTGTTGATTACATTAATTTCTTGACAAAGGTTTTTGCAAATTCTGAAAATATTGATAAGGCTATTCAATTTAATAGTATAGCATTAAAAAACTCTTTGGTGCAACAGGATACTATAGGATATTTAATTGCTTTAAATAGAATGGGTAGTTTTTATTATAGTAAAAGCATGCTAGATAGTGCTAAATATTATTTTAAAAGGGTCATTTATTATCCTGTAAATAAAGGTACTGAAAGATAGAATATCAAATGCCTTTAATAATTTAGGTGTTATTGCCCAAGTTGAGGATAACTATGATTTAGCTAAAGGATATGCACGTGAGGCTTTAGAAATAAAAGAAAAGGTAAATGACACAGTTGGAGTTGCTATGCTTACTGCAAATTTGGCGAATTTATATCATTTTCAAGGCGACTATAAGGAGGCAATAAAAAATTATGATGCAGCGATAACAACTTTAAAGAATGATACGACATACGAAAACAAAATTAATAAGGAGAACAATTTATGATAATTTGGCGATAGCTTATGATTCCTTAGGTAATTTCAACGAAGCCTATAATTATCTTAGAAAAAGTTATGTTCTAAACGATAAGATAAATAATAGCAACTTATCCGAAACCCTTGCTGAAGTTGAAGCAAAATACAATGTAGAACGACAGGAACATCAAACTGAAATAGAGAAGAATAAAGCTTTAAGGGCCAGAATTCTTTTTTATGGCTTGGCATTCCTGACCATGATTTCAATAATTTTAGGGATCATTTTTTATAAGAATTACAAATTAAAACAACAGAATAAGATCGATCAATTGCAATATGAGACCCAATCCAGGGTGATCAATGCAACCATTGACGCCAAAGAAAAGGAGAGGAGAAAAATTGCTGAAATTTTGCACGACAGTGTAAGTGCCTTGTTGTCCTCTGCAAATTTACATCTGCAGGCATCAAAACCTCATATGAAAGGCAGTGTGCCGGCTGAAATTACTAAAGCGCAGGGGATCATTGATGAAGCCGCCGTAAAAATTAGGGACCTATCCCATCAATTGATTTCATCTGTGTTGATGAAATTTGGTCTGGCTTATGCCGTACACGATTTATGCCAGAAATATTCCAATTCAGAATTGGAATTTATTAGCGATGATCACGGAATAAAGCGATATAACCAAAAATTTGAGATCAAAATCTATAATATTATCGAAGAACTGGTCAATAATATTATCAAACACAGTGGAGCAAAAAATGCTTCTATTAGTTTGTCTGAAAGAAACGAAAAAACCCTTGTGATTCAAATCATTGATGATGGTGAGGGATTTGACCTTAAAAAGGCGAGATCAAAAGATGGTTTAGGACTGAGTCATATTGAAGCTCGAATTAAATATATGAATGGAGTTTTTAATATCAATACCAAAAGGGGTGAAGGAACAAGTATTTTTATTTCGGTGCCTATCTTTGCCAAATCCGGTTCAGATCCTCTTACCTAGTTCGATTACTTCCAGATTTTTAATTTCCCCTTTTTCTATTTCAAATCGAAGTAAGGTTCTCACTTGATGAAATCCTGAAATACCTGCTGCACCAGGATTCATGTGCAACATGTTGTGCTCTTGATCATATTGTACTTTTAAGATATGTGAGTGTCCGCAGATCATCAGTTTTGGTCGGATTTCAACTAGCATTTTTTTGACGCGATGGTCGTATTTTTTTGGATAACCGGCAATATGTGTGATCCATACCTTTACACCTTCTATTGTGAATACCTGATCTAAGGGAAATTCTGACCTCAAATCTTTTCCATCAATATTTCCATATACAGCTCTTAGGGGCTTTACCTCTTTTATTTTATCAGCAACAACCCTATTACCAATATCTCCGGCGTGCCATACTTCATCGGCTGTTGCACAATATTTCAAAATTTTCTCGTCAATAAATGAATGAGTGTCTGAAAGGAGTAATATTTTCAAGTCGACTTAAATTATACAATTAAACTTATCTTTGTTCAGCAAATAAAAGTACTGCTTTTGAGATATTTTATTGAGTTTTCTTTTAATGGAACCAATTATCACGGTTGGCAAATTCAACCGAACGCTTCAAGTATTCAGGAAGTATTGGAAAATGCACTTTCCGTTTTCTTAAAGGAAAAAATGTCTATTGTAGGCTGCGGCAGAACAGACAGCGGTGTACATGCCGAACAATTTTTTGCGCATTTTGATACGAGCCAAATGATCGACACCGGTAATTTGCGGTATAAACTAAATATTTTTTTACCGGCCGATATTGCTATCAGGTCTGTGGTTATGACTGATGATAGTCTTCATGCACGGTTTGGAGCTGTTTCTAGAACTTATCAATACCGCATTTCCTTGAGTAAGGATCCTTTTCACATCGACACTTTATTGCAATTTCCTTTTAAGAATTTAGATGTATCTTTGATGAATGAAGGAGCTCAAACCTTATTGAATTACAGCAATTTTAAATGTTTTTCCCGTTCCAGAACAGATGTTAAGACATATGATTGCAAGATAACGGAGGCATTTTGGTCAAAGTCCGGAGATGTATTGGTATTTCAGATCACTGCCAATCGATTCTTAAGAAATATGGTGAGGGCAATCGTAGGTACTTTGTTAGACATTGGACAAGGTAAGATGACCATTGATGATTTAAAAAATACGATTGAAAGTGGAGAAAGAAGTAAGGCAGGGGCATCGGTCAAGGCACATGGACTTTTTTTGACAAAGATCGTTTATCCTTCTAATTGTTTTATAACGAATGGAGAAAACTAAGGAAAAAGTATCGGGTAAAATATTTGATTATCAGGTATTTAAAAAAATAATGGTGTATGCTAAAGTATACAGACTGGAATTTTTTATTTCAGTTGTTTCTGTGTTGCTTTTAGCTGTTCTAGGGGCTGTGAACCCTCTCCTAATTCAAAAAATCATCGATGTTTATCTGGCAGATAAAAATTGGGAAATGTTGCTCAATTTTTCTCTTATTATGTTCGCAGTTTTGCTCGGTGAAGTCATTTTTCAGTTTCTTTTTATTTTTTATGCCAACTGGCTGGGGCAAAATGTGGTAAACGACATCAGGATCAAACTTTTCGATGATTTGTTAAAATTCAAGATGAGTTTTTTTAATCGTCAGCCCGTAGGGAAATTGGTAACGAGAGTAGTGTCTGATATCGAAACGATTGAAAGTATTTTTAGTCAGGGACTTTTTACTATTATCAGTGATTTACTGAAAATGGTTGTGATTGCAGGAGTGATGGTTTATATCAATTGGAGATTAGCTTTGATCGTCTTTATCCTTTTACCCATTTTAATTTACGCAACACGATTGTTTCAAAAGGCGATGAAATTTGCATTTCAAGATGTAAGGGCTCAAGTTGCCAATCTGAATACTTTTGTTCAGGAAAGAATTACCGGGATGGCAATTATTCAATTGTTTACCAGGGAAAAAATAGAGTACGATAAGTTTAAAGAAATAAATAATAAACATAAGAAAGCATGGATAAAAACAGTTTGGTATAACTCAATTTTCTTTCCGGTAGCCGAAGTATTGCCTTCGATAGCAACTGGTTTGGTGGTTTGGTATGGCGGTTTTCAGGCAATTACAGACAGTTCTATTAAACCGGGAGCCATCATCAGTTTTATCATGATGATCACTATGCTTTTTCGCCCTTTGAGACAAATAGCAGATAAATTTACGGCTCTGCAAATGGGGATGGTGGCAGCGGATAGAGTTTTTGATGTGCTTGAGAACAATGACGAAGAATTGGATAGGGGTAAATTTGTCAAAGAAAATATAGAGGGCAAGATCACGATCAAAGATCTTCATTTTAGTTATATCAAAGATGAGGAGGTCATTAAAGGCATTGATTTAGAAGTACTTCCAGGAGAAACTGTGGCAATTGTCGGGGCAACAGGGGCTGGAAAATCCACCATTATCAATTTGCTGAATAGGTTTTACCCGGTAAATAAGGGTGTGATCGAAATAGACGACATACCGATTAATGAATATAAGCTTCATGAATTAAGAGAACATATCGCAGTGGTACTTCAGACCGTATTTTTATTCTCAGATACCATTTATAATAATATCACCTTAAAAGATCCGAATATTTCCAGGGAACAGGTTATTGCTGCTGCTAAAGATATTGGTATCCATGATTTTATTATGACCCTGCCCAATAATTACGACTATAATGTAAAAGAACGCGGCATTATGCTTTCATCCGGGCAGAGACAGTTAATTGCCTTTTTAAGAGCCTCCGTCAGTAACCCCAGTATTTTGATCTTAGATGAAGCTACTTCATCCATAGATTCTCACTCCGAAATCTTGATTCAGGAAGCCACAGAAAAAATAACAAAGAATAGAACTTCTATTGTCATAGCACATAGATTGGCTACCATTAAAAAAGCGGATAAAATTGTGGTGATGGATAAGGGCAAAATTGTAGAGCAAGGTACGCATGCAGAATTGTTGGAAAAAGGAGGTTATTACAGTAAATTATACAATATCCAATTTTTACAAAAAGAAGCGAGCTAATAGTTAATAGGTAAGATCTTCTTTGATAATTTCCGACAAATCTTCTGTGTCTTCGAAAAGTACAAAAACTCCGTTATTTACATAAGATATTTGTCCGGTTTCCTCAGAAACGATCAATGCAATGGCATCAGTTCTGTTTGTAATTCCTAAAGCGGCTCTATGTCTTAAGCCAAAATGAGACGGAATATCAGCAGAATTTTCAATGGGTAAAATAACTCTGGTAGCCGTGATAAAATTCTCCTCAATGATAACAGCCCCGTCATGTAAAGGGCTGTTCTTATAAAAAATACTTTTCAAGATTGGTTTGTTTACTAAAATTTGCTGAGGATCACCGGTTACTTTTACAAAGTCTAAGCTATTGCTTTTCCCCAGAACAATTAAGACACCTGTCCTTGCCGAAGACATTTCTTCGCAAAAGGATACGATTTCATCAATTTCGTTAGCCGTTTGAATAAAATCGGATCTAAATAATTTGAGATTTTTTAAAAACCCTTTTTTCGATCCAAAGCTCGTCGAGCCAAGCATCAACAAAAATTTTCTTATTTCCTGTTGAAAAACAATGATCAAAGCAATAAAACCACCACCTAAGAACTTTCCTAAAATATCGCTTAATAACCCCATTTGAAGGGCCTCAGTTAATTTCCAGATCAGATAGATCATGGCAATACCTAAAAATATATTGAATGCCGCAGTACCGCGAATAAGTCTGTAGATATAAAAAAGTAGGACAGCCACCAAGACGATGTCCAGTATATCCAAAAATCGCAGGTTTAAAAAGTCGAAAAATTCCAAATTTACTTGTTTTTGTAAATGTAATAATTATTCTTTTGAGAAGACCATTTGATCTTTCTTAGCCTCTATTTTACATTTTTTAAGGGTGGTTAACACATGGAGATATTCATTGTAAAAAGTGTTTTGGCAAAATGTAAGCCTAATTTCCTTCTCTTGCTCGGTCAATTCTGTACAGAGTTTACTCAAGTCATCCATCTCAAAAGTTTTACCCAAGTATGAAATTTGATCACCGCAAATGATCATTGCGTTCTCCTCACTTGTATGTAGATCCTGATCGAGGCGGTAATTCGTACCGGTAAAGTTGTACAGTGAAAATTCTTGATTTAGTGTATCGGCATAACTAAAATACTGTTGCATCCCCTCTTTTTTATGAACAGAATTTGCATTTATTTTTTCTTGAATTTCCTGTAAAGGTTTGATAATATGCTTGAGTTTTAGTTTTTTATCAATATTGAATATAAGATGGGTATTTGTAATTTTATTTTTGCTGTTGACCTTTACAACTGTATCATTTCCATTTATTTCGAAGAAAAACCATATTTGAGAGGTATTGTAGAGATCTGTTGTGCCCTTTTCAGACAATTTAGGCAATTCAACCGATTGTTGCTTGCAAGCCAATACACTAAAGACCAGTAAGAGTAAAAAATAATTACGCATTGTATCTTTGAAATATTTTAATTGTTTCAACCGCTTCTTTTACATCGTGTACACGCAAAATACCGGCACCATTTACCAGGGCCAAAGTATTGGCAACAGTCGTGGCATTTAAGGCCTCACTTACATCTGTTCCCAAGGTTTTATAGAGCATGGATTTACGAGAAATACCGGCCAGTATGGGAACCCCAATAATTTTAAATACGGATAAATTTTTGAGCAGTAAAAAGTTCTGCTCTGAGGTTTTGCCAAATCCAAATCCAACATCAATGATCAGATCATTTAAATATAATTCTCTTAATTCAACTATTTTTCGTGAAAAATAAAGAATTATTTCCTGGATAATGTCATTGTATTGGGTGAGTTTTTGCATTGTTTGTGGTGAACCCGGCATATGCATCATGATATAGGGAACTTGTAAATCTGCCACAGTTCTAAACATTTGTTCATCTAAATTCCCGGCTGAAATATCGTTAACCATTGCAGCACCTGATTCAATGGCTTGCCTTGCTACAGAACTTCTGAAAGTATCTACTGAGATAAGCGTATCGGGAAAATGTTTCATAACCAAATTGATCCCATGTAAAACGCGGTTCAGTTCTTCTATTTCAGCTATATGTGTTGCACCAGGCCTTGAAGAATAACCACCTATATCTATGAAAGTGGCTCCCTCGAGAAGCATTTTTTCTACTTTTTCTAAAATCGTTCGATCTGATGTGAGTTTTCCGCCATCATAGAAAGAATCCGGGGTTAAATTCAGTATTCCCATTACTTTTGGCTGAGAAAGATCGATCAGTTTTCCTTTGCAATTGATGGTTGACATGATTTGAGTTATTTTTGGTCAGTACCAGTTTTGAATGATAGTATCTTCCAATCTGGATTAGATGGTAAAAATAGGGATTAAGACATTTAATTACCTAAATTTTTATAAATTCGTTTTTTTAACAACTCCTCAATTTACGAGAGCCCTTTATGGAAAAAACGTCTAAGCAGTATGATGCTGTCATTAATGAGTGTCGAGAATTATTTATCAAAAAAATGAAAGATTATGGAAGTTCCTGGAGAATACTCCGACTTCCCTCCCTGACAGATCAAATATTTATAAAAGCACAGAGAATAAGGCAATTACAAGAGTCTGGAATAAAAAAAGTTGAGGAAGATGAAGCTTCCGAATTCAAAGGCATTATCAATTACAGTTTAATGGCCTTGATTCAACTCGAGATCGGTGTGGCGGACCAACCTGATCTTGGACTAGAAGAATCTGTAAAATTATTTGATGAACAGGTGCAAATGACCAAATCCTTAATGGAAAATAAGAACCATGATTACGGAGAGGCCTGGCGGGAAATGCGTTTGAGTTCTTTAACTGATTTAATATTACAGAAATTACTTCGCGTTAAACAAATTGAAAATAACCAGGGAAAAACAATCGCCTCAGAAGGGATTGATGCGAACTACCAAGATATGGTCAACTACGCTGTGTTTGCCTTGATTTTATTATCCGAGAACAAATCCTAGCTTCTATACTATGTTACATATACTTACACAAATAATCAGGATCTTAGTTGGAGTTACCTTCGTTTTTTCAGGTTTTGTAAAACTTGTAGATCCCATTGGCTCTGCTTATAAATTTCAAGATTACTTCGCAGAAAATGTATTGAATTTGGAGTTCCTACTTCCCTATTACACTGCCTTTGGCAATTTTATTAATTCTCGCAGAATTGATGTTAGGAGTGATGCTTTTACTGGGAGTGGCTTCAAAATTTACAGTTTGGAGCTTATTCGTACTGACCCTTATTTTTTTGTTTCTAACCTGGTATTCTGCTTATTTTGATAAGGTTACGGATTGTGGTTGCTTTGGCGATGCGATAACGCTAACGCCGTGGGAAACATTTTATAAGAATGTTATTCTGATCGTTTTGATTGTCTATTTAATTATTAGGGTGTTTGAAATTCAATCTGTTTTAAGTCCGGCCTTTGTTGCCGGGATGACGGTAGTTATCTTGTTCATTTGCCTGGGTATCATTTTTCATGTTTTAAGGCATTTGCCTATCATTGATTTCAGACCCTATGCCGTTGGTAATAATATTACTGAGGGAATGATCATTCCTGAGGGTGCTCCGGAATCTGTTTATGAAGATACATGGATCTACGAGGTAAATGGTGTTGAAAAGGAATATGCTTCAGAGGAAAAGCCATGGAATATTGATGGTGCCACTTTTGTTGATAGAAAAACAAAATTAATTAGTGAAGGCTATGTGCCTCCCATACATGATTTTACCATGCAGAAGGATGGAGTAGATATTTCCGAAGAGTTGTTAAATGAAGAAAAACTACTCTTGGTTGTGATGTATAACTTAGATAAATCAAAAAAGAACGGGCTGAAGAAAGTAAAGGAATATACCGATAAAGCGATGGAAAAAGGTTATGTAGTTTATGGATTCTCTGCGTCGACCGAAGAAGATTTTAATAAGACAAAGGAAAAATACGCATGGGATTTTGACTTACTTTTTTGTGATGAGACTACGTTAAAAACGATCATTCGTGCCAACCCCGGTATGGTAGAATTGAATAAAGGGACAGTAGTTGGTAAATGGAATTTTAGAGATTTCAACGAAATAAAATTCAGATAAATGAAAGCACTGCTTTACGTTTTTTTGGGTGGAGGATTGGGTAGTGTTGCTCGCTATATACTCGGTTTAAAGTTGAATAATTTTGAAAGCGGCATCCCTTATGGCACCTTTTTGGCGAATGTTTTAGGCAGTTTATTGATTGGAATCTTCTTTGGCTATTTGTCAAAATATGGAACCTTAAATGAAAACCATACCTTATTGATAGCAACAGGTTTTTGTGGTGGATTTACCACTTTTTCCACCTTTGCCTATGAGAATCATATATTTTTAAAAGGAAGTGATTATTTAACCATGTTGCCTTACATTATCCTGACTTTTACCCTTGGAATTTCTGCGGTTTTCTTAGGCCTGTATCTGGCTAAATTATTTTAACTAGTTATACTTCTTGACTCCAGCTTCTATAAACGTATTTAAATGGTTTTGTTTTGGGGGAATCGGACAGGAAAATTTAGGGTTGTAGGCACAATAGGGATTATAAGCCTGATTAAAATCGATAATTAATTCATCACCTTTAGGTACTTCCAGATCAATATAACGACCTCCTTCATAACTTGTCTTCCCGTTAGACATATCTGTGAAAGGAAGAAAGAGATAATCCTTATCGATGGCAGAATTCATTAAATTTTCATTTTGATAAATTTCCAGGCTATAGTTTTTTCCTTTAAGTTCAAAACTGGCTATGGCAAATAATACGTAAATTGGGAGTCTGTCAGTCGTAGTTTGCATTTTAAATGGTTTGGCATCTTTAATTCTCTCAATTTTAGCTTTCACTACATAAGTTGTGTCTATCGGGAAAAATGAAAGTTCATTGAAATTTGCAAGATCAGCCTCAGTAAGCGGACTCTTGGCTGAATTCATAAAATCCTCATTCAATTTTTTTTGAAATTTTTTAATGTCTTTGACCACACTTTGTTGGGCTGAGACACTCTGAACACATAAAAATAGGATAAGAAAAAAAGCTTTCATAATGATGATTTTATCAAAGATAATAATTTAGGAAGATCAAATCGCTCAATCTTTCCACTCCTTATTTTTCTGATGGTTTGTTTTCTATATTTGCGCTATGTTAGATAGACTTCTCAAACCTTACAAAGGCTTTTCTCAGGAAGTATGGTTATTGGCACTGATCACATTCGTGAATAGAGCGGGAGCTATGGTCATACCCTTTCTATCCTTATACCTGACCAAAGATCTTGGTTTTTCTCTAAGTCAGGTTGGATGGATCATGAGTTGTTTTGGATTTGGATCTTTGCTGGGTGTTTTTTTAGGAGGTAAGTTAACAGATCAGATTGGTTATTATAAGGTGATGTACAGCAGTTTATTACTGGGTGGTCTGGTATTCATAATTCTCCAATTTTTTCAAAGTTTAATCGCGGTTTGTATCGGCTTTTTTATCCTTTCACTTGTTGCAGATGCATTTCGACCCGCTATATGGGTGGCGCTCAGTGCAAATAGCAGAGAAGAAAACAGAACGCGTTCGGTTACATTAATTAGGCTGGCCATAAATTTAGGTTTTTCTATAGGTCCGGCTTTGGGCGGTTTAATTATTGCCGGAATAGGTTATCGGGGATTATTTTGGGCGGATGGATTAACCTGCATGATCGCTGGATTGCTCTTGCTAAAGTTATTAGTTCCAAAAAAGGCTCATCAATTGGAAGAATTTCCGGACCAAATAAATCAATCTCCTTATAGGGATAAACCTTATATTCTTTTTTGGATAGCTATGTTTTTGATAGGATTTTGTTTTATGCAATATTTTGCAACCGTACCGCTATTTTTTCACGAAGTTTATGACCTATCCGAAAAGCAGATTGGTTATATTTTAGCCCTGAATGGTTTCTTGATTTTTTTAGTTGAAATGCCCATCATTCATCACTTAGTTGTGAAAAAAACAAATATGATGAATATGACCATCGTGGGCGCTTTTTTATTGTTGCTCAGCTTTTTAGCTATGAATATTCCGTTTTGGATAGGCATACCGATACTGGTTATTGTTTTAATGACTTTTGGTGAAATATTAAATTTTCCTTTCTCTAATACCTACGCTTTGCAAAGAGCTCAAAGAGGAAACAAAGGTGCGTATATGGCTCTTTACAGTATGAGTTTTTCGGTTGCTCATATTTTAGGACCAAATATTGGTATGCAGCTCACAGAAAAATTTGAATTTAGAACAACGTGGATCGTGATGGCAACTTTACTTTTTATTGCCATGATACTGTTCTTGGTAGTCAAAAGACTAGATAATTTAGCTTTAAAAAACTAGCAGGAACAATTTTCACAGCTACAGTTCGTACAAGTGCAACACGGACAATTTCCATTTTTACCTGCTTCGCAGATACGTGCACATTCTTTCATGTTAAATTATTTTAGAGAATAATTTAGTCATTATTTTTTAGGTGTCAGTTTAGCGAGATAATCGTAGTGTTTTCCTTTTTTTAACATGGTGCAAGAAAGACCTGCCTCATTTGCGTGATCTTTTAAGGTATCAAAATCAACATATACCCAATTAAAGGGTTTTCCTTGTTCTAATTTATAGAATAGTTCAAAGACTACTTCCCCGTAGTATTGATCGCTTTTTTCAAGAAAGTATTGTTCATTTTCAACCATGTATTTTAAATCAGACGAATCTGTAATGATTTGTCCTTTTTCCGAGAGTAATGATTTTAAATGAAATAAAAAATCAGTGAGTTTTGAGATTTTTCCACAAATTCCCAGGCCATTCATTAAGGTGTAAATGGTGTCGTATTTTCCTTTTTTCAAATCAAAAATATCTATGACTGTTGCTTTTTTGATTCCGCGTAATGTACATACTTCAATGGCACCTGAAGAGGTATCTATGGCATGTACATCAAAGCCTTTTTTTTGAAGGTAAAGAGAATGAATACCGGCCCCACAACCAATATCCAGAATTTTTCCCCTGGCAAATGACAAGGCAATTTGCTCCAACTGTGGCATTTGGTCAAAATTTCTGAATAGATGAGCTAGGGGCAAGATATCCTCTCCGGAAATGGATGAATAGGTAATGATATCTTCCTTCTGCTTCCCATGAAAATAATCGAGCATGGCTAAACCCATGATATCAGGACCCTTCTTTTTTGTCAAGACTACTCATTTAAAGTGTTAAATCTCACAGAACTCGATGTGAAGACCGTATGTGTCTGATTCACAAAATCACTTTCATCAGCCTGGAAAATGTTTTCTACAAAGGTCTGTGGATTGAGGTCGATAAGCGGAAACCAGGTGCTCTGAATCTGAATTTGAAGTTTATGCCCTTTTTTAAAGGTATGGTATACGTCCTGAAGTTTGATATTAACTTCAGTAGTCTGATTTGGAACAAAAGGCTTTGGATGAGCAAAGCTATCTCTAAATTTGCCTCTCATGACTTCACTTCTCACCATCAAATGATAATTACTCATTTTTAAATGATCCTGCATGCCTTCAAAGTCTTCAGCATCAGGCGGGTGGACATCTATTATTTTTACGATCCAATCAGCATCTGTTCCCGTTGTGGCTACCTGTAAATTGGCCATGATATCTCCGATGATGGTAAAATCATCTTCCAGGAAATCAGTTTCATAAATCAAAACATCGGGTCTCCTCGCCGCAAATCTTTGGTCGTCTGTCATATATTTCCTGGGCGTAAAAACAGTTTTTATATCTTCAGTGTAAGGAACCGGCTTTGTTAGATCACTGTAAAATTTGATTCCTTTTAAAGCAGGTTGAACTTCTGTCAGTTCCTTTTTTTCATTTAAATAGAAACGTTTTTCTGAAATATTCGACGGAGGCCATGAGCTAAAATTGCTCCAAGCTTTTTTTCCTGAATCAAATACATAGGCTTCGGGAAGTCCTGTTTCTTTTGTACCGGTACCTTTTAAAAAATGATCAAAAAATCTAGCTTCAATTTGTTCTTGAAAATTCAAAGAAATAGAATCACCGAAATAATAATTGCCAACTTTATTTTCAACATTCGTTCTTGACCATCCGCCGTGATCCCATGGGCCAAAAACCAAGGTATTGTAATTATCGGGATTGTACTTTTCAATGGTTTTATAGGTCTCAAGAGGTCCGTAAAGATCTTCGGCATCGAATAAACCGCCAACAACCATTGTCGCCACATGTGGTTTAATATTTTTTAAGTGTTGAATAATACCTTTGCTCTGCCAGACACTGTCGTAATTTGGATGCTCTGTGAGTTCTTTCCAAAAGACGTCGTCAATTTTTTCTTTTCCCTGCATGGCCGCCTGATCCGGAGTTTCATATTGGAAAAAGTGGTTCAAGTTTTTCAACGGTCCGGCATCTAAAAAGAATTGATATTGGTCTTTGGTCTTCAGATCAGGCAGACTGTACCAGGCAGAATCGGTTGGGGTGTCTTTTATGGTACCAAAAAGTGAAGTCGCTCTGAAATAACTCAACAAATAAGCCCCGTTATGATGAAAATCATCAAAATAGAAATCGCCAATACAAGCCTGTGGAGAAGCAGCAACTAAAGCAGGATGAGCATCCAGGGTTGCGTAAGTCGAATAAAATCCCGGATAGGATATTCCCCAGATCCCAACTTTTCCGTTGTTGTTTTGTACATTTTTTACCAGCCAATCGATCGTATCATAGGTATCACTGCTTTCATCGAACTCTTTGTCACTTTTTTTACTCGGGATATAAGCCCTCATATTGTCATAGATTCCTTCACTCATCCATCTCCCTCTTACATCCTGATAAACGACGATATAACCATCTTTCATCAAATGTTCATTCGGCCCTATTTTCTCTTTGTACTGATCCAAACCATAGGGTTGGCAGCTATAGGGTGTTCTCTGCAATAAAATTGGGTAGGTCTTTGTTGTATCTTTCGGGGAATAGATGGAAGTGAATAGCTTAATCCCATCGCGCATGGTAATGGTCACTTCTTTTTTTGTATAGTTGTCCTGAACATAATTGACAGTGTCATTTAGAGCTTGTTTTTCGACTTTGGAACAATTAGTGAAGAGGATCGAAAGTGAAACAACTAGAACGAAAAATATTTTTTTCAGCATAAATGATGGGTTTTTGTATATGGGATGATCCTGAACTATTCGGCAATTTCGCCTAATTGGTAACCTTCAACATAGGCAATTTTTATATCATTTTCATGAAAGACCCTTTTTACCGTGGCATAGGTTTCTCGTACGGTTTCCCAATAATTATCAGGTTCTGCATAGGGTCTAATGGCAATCATGACGTTGTGTGTATCAAAATTTTCAATTTCAATAATAGGTTCAGGATCTTTTAGGACTGTTGGAATTTCCATGATCGCTTCCATTAAAAGCGCCTTTACTCTCGGGAAACTTTCTGTATAGGGAACAGGAATGATCACCGCAACTCTTCTGGTCCCTATTTCAGAATAATTCGTGAGGATGGAATCTGTAACCTTTGAATTAGGTACAATAAGCGTATTGAAATCACGTGTAATAATTTTAGTATTAAATATGCCGATTTCATCTACTCGACCAAAATTATCTTCAATTTTGATCCAGTCGTTTACTTTATAAGGCTTAAATGATAGAACCAAAATTCCTGAAGCAAAATTCCCCAGACTTCCCTGCAAGGCCATCCCAATGGCAAAACCGGCAGCAGCTAAAATGGCAATAAATCCTGTAAGATCAGCTCCTATAATGGCAGCTACAATAAATAGTAAACCAATTTTCAGTAAAACATTAAGAACTGAAACAATGAAAGGAGAAATAGTAGGTGAAAAATCGGCTTTTTCTAATAAAGACCTCAGCATTTCGGTGATTTTCGCGATGATTTTAAGTCCAATCCAAATTATGATTCCGGCCAGAACCAGTTTAGGCACAAAGAAGATTATTTTTTCGATCGCAATATTCAGGAATTCATAAAGTTTATCCATGACAAGAAAAGGTTTAGTTCATCTTTCAAATGTAATAAAATACAGAAAAAATTTACATATTTCTTCTGTATTGACCTCCAACCTCGAAAAGGGCATGGGTAATCTGGCCTAAACTACAGGTCTTGGTAACCTCCATTAATTCTTCAAATAAATTCTGGTTATTCACGGCGCTGAGCTGAAGCTTTTCGATTTGTGATTTCGTTATATCTTGTCGATAGGTTTTTAAATTTTCTACCGTTCTTATTTGTTGTTCTTTTTCTTGCTCAGTGGCCCGAATCACTTCTTGTGGTAAAATGGTTGGTGAACCTTTGCTGCTCAAAAAAGTATTCACACCAATTATTGGATAATCTCCAGAATGTTTGAGTTCTTCGTAGTATAAACTTTCTTCCTGGATCTTAGAACGTTGGTACATGGTCTCCATAGCCCCTAAAACGCCACCTCTTTCTGTAATTCTGTCAAATTCCAAGTAAACGGCCTGTTCAACCAAATCGGTTAATTCTTCAATAATAAATGCTCCTTGCAATGGATTTTCATTTTTTGCCAGACCTAATTCGTTGTTAATGATCAATTGTATGGCCATGGCTCTTCTCACAGACTCCTCTGTTGGTGTTGTGATAGCTTCGTCATAAGCGTTGGTATGCAGAGAGTTGCAATTGTCATAGATCGCATATAAGGCTTGGAGAGTGGTTCTTATATCATTAAAATCAATCTCTTGCGCGTGTAAACTTCTCCCTGAAGTTTGGATATGGTATTTGAGCATCTGTGCCCTTTCGTTCGCACCGTATTTTAGTTTCATCGCTTTTGCCCAAATTTTACGGGCAACTCTACCTATTACCGCATACTCAGGATCTACTCCATTCGAGAAAAAGAAGGATAAATTGGGTCCAAATTGATTGATATCCATTCCTCTACTCAAATAATACTCCACATAAGTAAACCCATTTGACAGCGTAAAAGCAAGTTGTGAGATCGGGTTGGCTCCGGCTTCTGCAATATGATAGCCGGAAATAGAAACGGAATAGAAGTTGCGAATGTTTTTTTCTATAAAATAAGCCTGCACATCACCCATGATTTTTAGGGCAAATTCGGTCGAGAATATACAGGTGTTCTGTGCCTGGTCTTCTTTTAAAATATCGGCCTGAACTGTTCCTCTGACCTTGGAGATTGTTTCGGCCTTGATCTTGTTATAAACGTTTTGAGGTAAAACCTGATCTCCCGTTGTTCCCAACAAAAAAAGGCCTAAACCATTGTTTCCTTCGGGTAATTCTCCTTGATATTTGGTTCTTTCAAGCCCTTTTTCCCGGTATGCCAGAACGATTTTTGATTCAATTTCTTTTTCAAGTCCATGGTCAAAAATATATTTTTCACAAGCTTGATCGATAGCCGTATTCAGGAAAAAGCCCAATAGCATCGGTGCCGGACCATTGATTGTCATCGAAACCGAGGTCATTGGATCACTAAGGTCAAACCCCGAATATAACTTCTTCATGTCGTCTAAACAACAAATTGACACACCCGAATTTCCAATTTTCCCGTAAATATCAGGTCTGCGGTCAGGGTCGTTTCCGTAAAGCGTTACACTGTCAAATGCTGTTGACAGTCTTTTTGCTTTAGAATCTTTACTTACATAATGAAATCTTCTATTGGTTCTCTCCGGACCACCCTCACCGGCAAACATTCTAGTAGGGTCTTCTTCTGTTCTTTTAAAGGGATAAATTCCGGCTGTAAATGGAAATTTTCCCGGGAAATTTTCCTGCTGTATCCAAGTCAAAATATCTCCCCAGGCTTTAAATTTAGGAACGGAAATTTTTGGAATTTCTAAATGCGACAGGGAACTTGTATGGGTTTTAATTTCAATTTTTTTATCTCTTACAGAAAACGAAAAATACGCATCACGATATTTTTTTTTCTCTTTTTCGAAATGGTAAATTTCTTTCCAATAGGCATGATTCAGCTCAAATTTTAATTTTTGAAAAGTGTCTAAAAGTGTTTTACAAACCTTCTCAGTTTGACTTTCTTTGATCTCTGCCAGAAATTCCTCATCAATTCCGTTATCATGTAAGCTGATTTCGGAAGCTGTTAGTGCCTGTAGTGTTTGATGAATACCATATAACTGATTTGCAAGGTTACTCTGATCAAGTACCTGTTTGTCATATTTTTTATTGCTTTCCACAATTTCAGACAAATAACGGGTTCTGTTAGGTGGAATAATATATTGTTTTTCACTGCTGCCTGCAGTGTTTTTTAGCTTCGATTTAAACGCACTTTGTGTCTTTGTTTCCAGTTTTTTCAATACCTCAACGTAAAGGTTCTGTGTGCCGGGATCATTAAATTGCGAAGCGATAGTTCCAAACACCGGCATTTCATCCAAATCAGCTGTCCATAATTGATGATTTCTTTGGTATTGTTTTTTTACATCTCTCAGTGCATCCAAAGCACCGCGCTTGTCAAATTTGTTAAGCGCTATGACATCCGCGTAATCGATCATATCAATTTTTTCGAGTTGGGTTGCGGCACCGTATTCCGGGGTCATGACATATAAAGCGACATCAGCGAATTCTAATATTTCGGTATCCGATTGCCCTATACCACTCGATTCTAATAAAATTAGATCAAAATTAGCCGACTTCAATACATCTAATCCTTCGCTTACATTTTTTGAGAGTGCTACATTTGACTGACGCGTGGCCATTGACCGCATATAGACCCGAGAATTATGAATAGCGTTCATTCTGATTCTATCTCCCAACAATGCGCCACCCGTTTTTCTTTTTGTAGGGTCTACTGAAAGTATGGCGATATTTTTATGCTCGAAATCATTTAGAAATCTTCTCACCAATTCATCAACCAACGAAGATTTACCCGCTCCACCAGTACCGGTAATCCCTAAAATGGGCACCTTTTTCTTGCTAAGTTGACGCTCTAGATCCTTATATTGTTTTGGATAATTTTCTGCCAGGGTAATCATCCTGGCAATTGTTCCTGCATTGTTTTTCTCTACCTCTTTTCCGAGATCATTGCTCAACTCAAGGTGGTCTAAGGCGAAATCAGATTTTTGTACCAGATCATTGATCATTCCTTGAAGTCCCATGACCCGGCCATCATCAGGTGAATAAATTCGGCATATACCGTAATCCATCAATTCTTTTATTTCATGGGGCAGAATAACACCGCCACCACCACCGAATATCTTGATATGAGATGCTTTTTTTTCTTTCAATAAGTCGTACATGAATTTGAAATACTCCATATGTCCGCCTTGGTAGGAGGTCATTGCTATGGCATTGGCATCTTCTTGAATGGCTGTGTTCACCACTTCTTCAACGCTCCTGTCGTGACCCAAATGAATTACTTCTACACCAGTCGCCTGAATTATTCTGCGCATCACATTGATGGCGGCATCATGTCCATCGAAAAGCGAAGCGGCTGTAACGATTCTTATTTTATGCTTTGGGATATAGGGTTTTACTGTTTCCATGTTTGAAAATTTGAAAATGCAATTTACTCAAATTTTGACCATCTTAATAGATTCAAAATCAGCTGTAAGATAGAAATAATGTAAAATAAGGCTTAAAAAAACATGACTTTATATGTTTTTCCAAAAAGAAGGTGTGAAAATTATTAAAACCGTAAAAAGTTCCAACCTGCCTAATAACATTAAAAAGGAGGACCACCATTTCCCTGCAGGAGGCAGACTGTCGTAATTATTTACCGGACTCAGGTCACCAAAAGCCGGTCCGACATTCCCTAAAGAGGAAGCTGCTGCACCTAGTGAAGTAATAAAGTCTATCCCCATGGCACTGAAAACCAAAGAGCCAAAAACAAATACTACCAAATATAGAATGAAAAAGGCCATGATATTAAATACGATCCCTCTGGTAACAGGTTTGTCGTTATAACGCACAGGGATAATGGCATTGGGGTGAATGGTTCGTTTGAATTCTAAAAATCCATTTTTGATCATAATGATATGACGCACAATTTTTACACCACCGGCAGTTGATCCTGCCGAGGCACCCGCGAACATCATCACAAAGAACATCACGGTTAAAAATGGCGACCAAATGGTAAAATCGGCTGAGACAAAACCGGTAGTGGTAATGACGGCCAGCACTTGAAAAAGTCCATGCCTAAAAGCACTTTCCAACTCACCATAGATCATGGGATGAGCAATAACTTGAATATCTGTTGGCAATTTGGAGACGTTGGCATAGTTATAAATCACAAAAGTAGTGATGGCAGTTAAGGTAAGCACGCCCACCAAATAAACTTTAAATTCTTCATCATCAAAGGCTTTCCTGAACTTACCTTTGGCAATATAATAGCTAAGTACAAAATTTGTTCCCGCCACGAACATAAAGAAGATAATGATGTATTGAATCAGGGGCTGATCATTCCAATGAGCAATACTCGCATTTTTCGTAGAAAAGCCACCCGTTGAAAGTGTGCTCATGGCATGGTTAATGGCATCAAAAAAGGTCATGCCGGCCAGTTTTAAGAAAAGTGTTTCTATAAGCGTAAGACTCAAATACAATACCCATAAACGCTTTGCCGTATCGGTAATTCTGGGGTGCAATTTGTCGGTTGAAGGACCGGGTGCCTCGGCGGCAAACATTTGCATTCCACCAATACCCAGTAAGGGTAAAATTGCGATCGCCATGACTATAATTCCCATACCTCCAATCCAATGTGTCGTACTACGCCACAATAAAAGTCCTTTAGGGAGAGATTCAATATCGTTTAAAATACTTGCTCCTGTGGTAGTATAACCTGACATGGTCTCAAAAAAAGCATCTGTAAAACTAGGAATACTTCCGGTTATATAATAGGGCAGGGCTCCTGAAAAAGACATGACAATCCATCCCAGAGCCACAACGAGATAGCCTTCTCTTTTTTTGATCTCTTTTTTAAAGCCTTTCGTTGCAAATTGAGATACACCGCCGATGGCCATAGATAATAAACCGGAAATTAAAATGCCTTTTGTCGCTTCTTCGTGATTAAAAAAACTGATCAGGGCAGAAATAAGCATAAAAACACCATTAAATATGAGCAAAAAACCCATCATTTGAATGATGATCTTAATATTGAGTTTTCTAATTATTCGTTGCACTTAATTAAAGAATTTTTCTACTTTGGGCACCACTGTCGGCAAACAACACACCACGACCTTATCGTCTTTTTGAATTTGAAAGCCACCTAGAGGTATTAAACCTTTTTGATTTCGCACAACTCCGCCAATAATAGCGTCTCTCGGAAAACTCAGATCCCGTATTTGAGACCGCGTAATTTTTGAGTTTTCATGAACATTAAATTCCAGTATCTCGGCTTCAACGTTGTTTAACATGGTCATCTCAAGCACTTCCCCTTTTCTGATATATCTGAAAATACTATTCGCAGCGAGAATTTTTTTATTGATCAGTGTATCGATACCGATGTTTTTCGACAATTTAAAAAAGTCGATATTTTCTACAAGGGCAATAGTTCTTTTTACACCTTTAGATTTGGCTACCAGACAAGCCATGATATTGGTTTCCGATCTTCCGGTAACCGCAATAAAAGCATCCATTTCATCGACGTTCTCTTCGGTCAGGAGGTCTACATCGCGACCGTCACCATAAATAACGAGGGTATTGGGGAGTTTTTCAGCCAGACCTATCGCTTTAGATTTGTCTCGTTCGATCAATTTAACATTGAAATCATTTTCAGCCAGGTCAACTGCAGTGATATAGCCAATACCACTTCCGCCAAGTATCATTACATCTTTGATCTCTTCATTAAAACTGCCGGAAATTTTTTGGATTTGCTCTACGCCCTCTTGTGTCGTAATAAAATATAAGATGTCTTCACGACTAAACACGCTGTCTCCTCTCGGGATAATGGTTTCTTGAGAATCTTTATGTTTGATGGCCACCGGCATAAAATTGATCTCGCCAAACATGGCAGCAGCTTCTTTTACTGTTTTCCCCTCAATAGGCGCAGTTTTTGCAATTTTCATCCCTAACATGATCAAGGCGCCATTTTCAAATTCATGCGAATCTTGAAAAGCAGTATTGTCTATCAATCCCTGTATTTCCTGTGCAGCTAATTCTTCCGTAGAAATGAGTTCGTCTATACCTAAAGCTGTAAAATCAATTTCTTCTTTGTTTTCAATTAACTCGGGATTAGAAATTCGAGCGATCGTTTTTTTTGCGCCTAATTGTTTGGCAATCACACAGATCGCAATATTAGTGGTCTCAGAAGAGGTAACCGCTATCAACAAATCTGTATTGCCAATATCTGCATTTTTTAAACAGGAAACGGATGTGGCATTTTGCTGAATAGTTTTGATATCGAGTCTTGTATCGGAGTAGATCAGACGTTCTTTGTTTTGGTCTATCAAAGTAATCTCATGCGATTCGTAAGAAAGCAGTTTAGCTAAATGGTATCCAACCTCACCGGCTCCGGCAATAATAATTTTCATGAAAATCGAAAATTCAGGGATTATTTCATACAAATGTATAGTTTTTCCTTTATATCTTTAGCATAAAAAAAAGCATGATCCTCACAAACAAATCTTTAGGGATTAAAGAATGGAAGTCTGACGACAAGCCACGTGAGAAATTAATAAGCAAAGGAAAACTTGCTTTGAGTGATGCAGAATTACTCGCTATCTTAATCGGTTCAGGAAACAGAGAAGAAAATGCAGTATCATTATGTCAGAGAATTTTAGGTTCTGTACATCATAATTTATTGGAATTAGGGAAACTGGGAATTGCTGATTTAATGAAGTTCAAAGGAATTGGAGAAGCGAAGGCATTGAGTATCATTACTGCTTTAGAATTGGGAAGGAGAAGAAGGCATGAAGATGCCTTGGTAAAAACAAATATTTCCTCGAGCAAGGATGTATTCGAGTTGATGCAACCCATGATCGGTGAACTGGAAATGGAAGAATTTTGGGTCGTTTTTTTGAATAATTCTAATAAAGTTTTGTCGAAACAAAAGATCAGTTCGGGAGGTATTACAGGAACTGTGGTAGATGTCAGATTGGTGTTCAAGGTAGCTTTAGAATTGTATGCCACATCTGTCATTCTTTGTCATAATCATCCCTCGGGTGGTTTAAAACCAAGTCAGGCAGATTTCAATCTCACTCAAAAAATGGTTGATGCCGGTAAGGTTATGGATATTAAAGTTTTAGATCATTTGATCATTACCGGGAATCATTTTTATAGTTTTGCAGATGAAGGGAAAATATGATTACCCTAAATCAATCAGAATGAAACCTCAAATAAAACGTACATTTGAGCGAAAGATTTAACCATATGCTGCTCGTTTATACCCATAAGATTACCCCAAGACTTACCTATATTTTCAAGCATATTTTTACCAGAATTCTCAATGTACAGGTGAATTTTACCTTGAAAATTGAGGAATTTATAGCACATGATGGACCTAAGATGTCTTATGGCAGGCAACAATTGGGGAATGAAATTTTTGTGCGCAGTATAGACCTATTGTTCGATCAGGGAATTGATTACTGGGATCCTCAGGTAACCAAATGGAATGATATCCCTATTTTTTTTCAAGTAGCAGCCCCTTCAATGCTTCCTTTTGACATTTTTTCGGCGAGTTTTTATTTATTGAGCAGGTATGAAGAATATTTACCTCATGTGAAGGATGAATTTGAGCGGTTTCCGGCGACAGAGAGTTTGGCCTTCCAGCAAAAATTTATTGAAAAACCAGTCATTGATATCTGGGCTTATCAATTGAAAGACCTGTTGCAACAAAAATTTCCGGATTACAGTTTTGAAAAAAGACAGTTTAAACTCATTTCTACCATTGATATTGACCTGGCCTATTGTTATAAATACAAAGGCTTTATCAGAAATTTTGGAGGTATGTTAAAGGATATGGCACAACTTCAATTTCCTAAAATAGTAGAGAGATTGCTAATTGTGTTTAACCTTAGAAAAGATCCTTATGATATTTACGAAGACCTGATAGAACTGCACAAAAAATACAATACAGAGTTGATCTTTTTCTTTTTATTGGGTAATTATAGCTCTTATGATAAAAATATTTCGGTAAATAATGTGCGGTTTAAGCAATTGATCAAAAGTTTGGCCGATTATGTTTCAATCGGATTACATCCCTCTTATTTTTCAATGAAAGATGAACAAAAAATAAAAGAGGAAAAGAAAAGATTAGATAATATCCTGAACTATCCCGTACAAAGATCCAGGCATCATTTTTTGCGCATTGAACTGCCTGAGACCTACCAATATTTATTGGATCTGGAAATAAATGAAGACTACACCATGGGATATGCAAAGCACTTTGGATTTAGAGCAGGCACCTGTACGCCTTTTTATTTTTATGATCTTGACTTTGAAATTCAGACTCCACTTAAGATTTTTCCGTTTGCCGTAATGGATGGTACGCTAAAAGATTATCTGAATTATACCACCAAAAAATCATTTGACATGATTGATAAGTTAATGGATGAGGTTAAAAAAGTTGACGGGACCATGATTACCATTTTCCACAATGAATCTTTAAGCGGAACCGGCAGGTGGAAAGGTTGGAACAATAAATTTGAAGCGTTTTTAGCAAAAGCCAATGAACTTACCGAATGATAACTTTCAGATCAAGTTTGTAGGCAGACAGGAAATAGATACTGCCAAATATGACGGATGTATCGAAAGTGCAAAAAACTCACTGATCTATGGCTTTAGCTGGTTTTTGGATAGTGTTTGTGAAGACTGGGCCTGTTTGATTTTGAATGATTATGAAGCTGTATTTCCCTTACCCCTTCGAAAAAAATACGGCTTGAACTATGTTTTCCTGCCACCCTGGGTACAACAATTAGGTGTTTTTTATGTAAAACCAATTTCTCCGGAAATCTTTCAACTTTTTCTAAAAAAAATCCCTAAAAATATTCGTTTTATAGATGTTTTTTTGAACGCGCAAAACAATTTTCCCACGAATAGAGTAGCGGTACGGATCAACTATATCAAGAATTTAAAAAGTGAAAATTCTTGTTCAACAGGTTATTCTAAAGGGAGGAAAAGTGCTGTGAATCAGGCAATAAAAAATGGTATTTATTGTAAATATGTAGGTCATCCAGAGGATTTAATTGAGCTCCATCGAAGGTTTTATACTGACGGTCAATTGCGTTCTGAAATAGAACTTAAAAAGTTAACTGATTTGATTGAAGTATTGAAAATAAAGGATAAGGTTGATCTATTGGGTGTTTTCGACAGCGATAAGAACTTAATTGGCGGAGCCGTTTTCACAAAACACCACAATCGGGTCACTTATCTGTATTCAGTCCAAAGCGCCGATGGACGGAAAAAGCAAGCTTTGTCATTTCTCATAGACTTTGCTTTGCATTTTTATCGTCAAAAGTTTGAAATTTTTGATTTTGAGGGGTCTATGAATAAAAGTATAGCGTCTTTTTTTAAAAGTTTTGGGGTAGAAGAGGAGCCTTACTTTCATTATAGATCTTTATTTACGCAACTTTTTCAAGTAGTAGTAAAAACAAAACAATGACAGAAAAGAGCTTATCCACATGGTAATTGCCGAAGTGATGGCAGCGCCTAAAATTCCTCTACTTGGAATAAAATAAAGATTTAAAAGAACATTCAGTATTACGGAAAATCCGGCTATCCAAAAATTGATCTTGGCCATCCCCAGCGCCGAGAGCAGATTTCCAAACAGTATTCTGAGCATGATCACTGCCGTCACCCCCAAAAGTAAGAAGTAATAAACCTTTTTGTAAGGGATGAAATCTTTACCGAAAAAGTTCAAAATAGGATCGATACAGAAAAGATGAATGATCCAGAATAATGAAACGGCCAATAGAAAAAATAAAATGTACTGCCTGATGTATTGAAATATAAAATGCTGGTTATCAATTTTACTGGTTAGCGAAACAAAATCGGTTGTAATAAATGCATTCGGAAAAATGACTAAACTCAGAGGTATCAAGGATAGATATTTGTAATAAGTAACCTGTGCTGGGTCTTGCAATAAATAACCTATCAGAAAAATATCTGCTATCGCTAACAATTGTGTGACTGAGTTAGACAAACCAGTAAAAAAACTGTATTTCCAAAAATCAGCTTTCAAAAGTTGCTTTTCGGAATAGAAACCCGTAAAAATATTTTTGGGTAGGTATAAGATCAATGTCAATAAAGGTGTCAGTACCAGTGATAGCAGATAGCCCCAAATACCATAAAAATAGCAACCTATCGCCACTAGGAATAACAAAATGAAGGCATAGGTAATTTCTATTTTGGCATAGATTTCATTTTTTCCAATAACCCGATAATAGGTCTTGATGGATTCCAAAAAGAATAAGGTGAGGATAAGGAGCGAAAGACTCATTAAATATAGCCTGGAATCGGGCATATTTGCTGTCAAAACCTCACTGAGTATGATGATGATCCCAATAAGAATGGACGAAAAAATGAATCCTTTTTTGATCACTTCATGGAGCAAATTTTGTTCGTAGCCCTTTTTTTCTTCTAGTGCTCCATAACGCAATAAACCTTGAGCTCCACCAAATCCTGATATGGGTATAAAAAACAAGACAATATTGAGCGCGAAAAGAAGATTTCCCAAATCATCCTGATCTAAAAGTTGTAAAGCGATCCAAGAACTCAGGAAAGTCAGTAATTTACCAATAACCATAGAAGAAAACACCCATGCTCCTTTCCTGGATAGAAAATTGAAGATAAATGCGCTCATTTTATCCATTTGTCAGGGCGTTCATATAAACTTCAGTAAATTTTTTTGCGATGACACTTTTAGAAAAATGATTTTTAGCGTAGATATACATTTTCTGTTGATCAACTTGAGGTTTATTCATTTGAGCCAGAATCGCTTTGTAAAGTTCATGTTCGTTGTTGGCTTTGACCAAAGTGCCAAAATCGGAAGGAAAATATTCGTCGATTCCACCCACATTTGAACTTACAACGGGTAAGCCACAAGCAAAAGATTCAAGAATGACACAGGGTAAGTTCTCATAGTGGCTGAACAAAACGAAAAGATCAGATTTTTGCATATAATCCGCTACTTTCCTTTGATCGACTTGAGGAACAACGGTGGTATGATGTTGCAGGCCTAATTCCATGATTTTTTTGAAGTAATCTTTTTCCTCCCCTCCTACAAGGGTAAGGTGAAACGCTACTTTTTCCGACAAAAGTTTATGAGATACCTTGAGTATTCCCATGATATTTTTGTGGGCATTGCTCAAACTCGACACATGTAATAGCTTAAATACCTTATTTTTATGTGGTTCCGGCCTGAATATCTCTGTATCAACCACATTGGGGATGGTAAAGAATTTATTCTGAACACCGAAATTTCTTATTCCTTTTGCGAGATGCTCGGAAACTGTTATGATGCCGTCTGCATACTTTCCTACTAATTTCAAGGCAAATCTTTCAAATGGGCTTATCGGGATCAGATCAGGATATGCGTAACCCGTAAAATGCTCCATTAGGAGCAAAGGCTTTTTTTTGATCAACTTAGTGATAAGCGCGAAAATGCCAAGGGGATAAATGCGATTTACCTGAATGAGATCGAAATCAGGCAATTTATTGAGCTGTGATCTATAGGCATTCCAAAAAAGCAGAAATTTTTGAAATATTGAATTGGTTTTTGGAAGGTAAACAACGATCGTTCTGACATTGTCTAAGGTTTCTTCAGAAATATATTTTTTAGGGCGACTTTCATCTGTAACAAAATGAAGGCTAGTCACTTTATGTTCTAAAGCCACAGCATTGGCATGCCTTTGTATAAAATCTCCATTAAACGGAAAAACCGCTGAAGGGTACCAGCTGTTCAAGAATAAAATATGCAGTTTTTTTTTCTTCAAAATCTAAGTCCTACTTTAGCGCAGCAAAGTAAGACACTTTTTGCTAAATTGGAACCGATGAAAATAAAACATGTATTTTTTGATTTAGATCATACGCTTTGGGATTTTGAAAAAAATTCCAGACTGACCTTTGAAAAGGTGTTTCAAAAACACGCAATAGGTGTGAAGATTCATGATTTTAATGAAATTTATCATCCGATCAATGAAAGGTATTGGAAGCTTTATCGAGAAGAAAAAGTGTCGAAAGCGGAACTGAGATACGGGAGACTGAAAGAAAGTTTTGACCTGTTGAGTTATCGTGTATCGGATGAAATGATCGATATGTTGGCTGTTGATTATATAGAACACCTGGCTGATTTTAACCATGTTTTCGACCATACACATGAGCTGTTGGGCTATTTATATGACCGCTACGAACTGCATATCATCACCAATGGGTTTGATGAGATTCAACACAGAAAAATGGTGAGTTCGAAGCTGACATCGTTTTTTAAACATGTGATTACGAGTGAACAGGTGGGAGTTAAAAAACCAAATCCAAAAATATTTCAGTATGCCTTAGAAAAGGCCAAGGCAAAACCGGAAGAGAGTATGATGTTGGGAGATAATGCAGAGGCCGATATTGAAGGGGCCAAATTTGTGGGAATGCATGCAATCCATTGCAGATTGAATGGAGAAAAGCATATCAATGGCCATATTTCGGTTAAAAGTTTGATCGAATTAAAAAAGTACTTGTAGGTCAATGAGAAGGAGTTATGAAAATATTGTTTATTTTTAAAAGCTAAAATTGCTAAACTCCCCCGATGCAAAAGAGATTTTTTATTATTTCTTGCCTATTATTTTCTTGCTTTGTTTATGCACAAAATAACCAAATATTATATGGCTTTGACGGATTGCCTCAATCGTTAAGTCTGAATCCCGGCGCGGAGGTACACATGGAAAAACATTTCGGGATACCTTTATTATCGAACGTTTATTTTCAGGCAGGAGCTTCAAACAATGATTTTACTTATAACAATATTTATGCAGGAACGGAAGATGAAGACAGTAATTTGGGTAAGCTTAGAAATATCTTTAACCTCGGTTTAAGTAAAGATGATTTTTTTACAGGAAATGCACAAATGGAATTGCTCAACATAGGTTTTAGGTTGAGAAATCCGGATTATTATATCTCCTTTGGCATTACGGCAGATTCAAAATTCTATGCCAAATACCCTAAAACAACCGCGGAGATGTTTTTTTATGGTGACGACCTAAATCAGGACGGAGAGCCAGACCTGGGAGTGGGCAGAGATTTGAACGAATTGATATTTATCGGCGAATTAGTCAATGTATTTTACCTTGGCATCAATAAAAAAGTAAGCGAAAACTTTACGGTTGGGGCAAAACTCAAATTTCTTTCGGGAGCGATGGATGTCGATTTTCGCAATGTAGAAGGAGTGTATAGCTTGGGTCAGAATGCATTTGGAGATTATTTGCACCGTCTGAATGGCATCAATGCGGTATTTAATTCATATGGTACTGTAAATGCAGATTATGCTTTTATTGGAGATGATCCCTCTAAAATTGTGCAGGATCTATTTTTTTTAGGTGGAAACATTGGTCTGGGAGTAGATCTGGGCATATCCGGGAGGTTTAATGAAAACACTTTATTTAGTGCCAGTCTGCTGGATCTTGATTACTTAAAATACTCAGCTGAATCTCAAAATTTTGCAGTTACACAAGACTTTGACATACAAGATGATCCTTTTGATCCACCCTTTGAAGGTGAACCGAGTTATTGGTTGGATTTGTATGATACCTATTACGAAAGTGGAGCGCTTCCACTCCAAAAATTGAACAAAAGCTATCAAGTATTCAGATCTCCAAAATTGTACACAGAATTGAAGCGGAGAAACATACTCACCAAATACAAAAAAAGTGGAAACTCTGTTTTTAGGAATGTTCGTTCCATCTATAATTACGACAGGTATGAGTTATATGAAGAATTTGGTTTACAAACATTTACCGAATTTTATCCGGAAAATTTGCAATGGGGCATCACCGGGTTCTATGCCAGATCTTTAAACGAGTATTTATCGACAAAAGTCACCTATACCCTAGATAATTTTTCAAGCTATAATTTTGGCTTGGGAATATCGACCCATTTCAATACCTTTAACTTTTTTATGGCTGCCGATAATTTGATCGGCCTTTTCAATTATAAAGAAAGCAATTATCAATCAGTGCAATTTGGATTTAACATCATTATAAATTAAAACATGCTAAAAATTAAAATATTCTTTGTTCTATTTATCTCTTTATTAAGTCTGCAGGCACAGAGTGTGTTGGATGCTTACGAGTATATCATTATTCCGAGAACTTTTGAAAGTTTAAAAGAGGAAGACAAATATCAAGTCAACAGCCTCGCCCATTTTTTATTTGAAAAAGAAGGATTTAAAACGTTGACGGAAGGGGATATATTTCCGAATGAGCTATCTCAAAATCCATGTGCTGCCCTTCATTTGTCTATGATGGATGACTCTAATCTTTTTACAACGAAAGTCAGATTTAAGTTTGAAGATTGTCAGAAAAAGGTAGTTTTTGAATCGGAGGAAGGTAAAAGTAAAGAAAAGGATTACAAAAAGAGTTATCACGAAGCTGTTCGAAACGCTTTTACTTCTGTTCAAGAATTAGGTTATCAGTATAATCCGGATCTGAGAAGTATCAGTACGGTAAGCACTAATCTTCCTGCTGTGGTTGCCGCCCCTGTCGTACAGGCTAAGCCTGAGCCTGGGCCTGAGCCCGCGGTTCAACCCCAAGTTCCTGTTCAACCTGAGGTTATTGTTTCAGCGGTTCCGGAAAAAGAAGAAAAGGCTGAATCCTTTGCGCATACTTATGCGAATGACAATATATCTTTTATGCTCATCCCCAAAGGAAGTGGCTACCAGGCCTATATCACAGAAAGTCAAGTAGATGGTTTAAAACCAGGTGAGGTTATCGGAGATTTTAAACAAACTTCCCTGCCTAATGTATTCCGTGTGGACTGGAAAAATGCGGAAGGAAAAATGGAATCTACTACAGGTTATTTTGATGAGTCGGGTAAATTGAAAATTGACGTAAACAAGAACGGAAATATTGAAACAGTCGTTTTTAGTAAAAAATAAATCAACCCCTCACCTGATGGATCTACATAGTTTCAGAAAAGTCAGTTAGTGTTTTTTGATAAAAAAATCGTAGAGGGAACTGATCTATAGGCTAAAATTCTTAGGCTCGATTCAAACTTGAAGCATAGAGATTACTTACTTCAATGGAAGCATTCATCGAGTTTGACAGAATTTTATCAAAATGCCTAAGGGGTTAAATCAATATCCATATTTATCTCGCCAAAGTTGTTTTAGAAATGTTCTAAAACTGTTTTCACGCGAATTGTTTCCCGGCTCATAAAGTGTTACGCCACTTAGTCCATCAGGCAGATATTCTTGTTCGGCAAAATTTTGGTCAAAACTATGTGCATACTTATAATTTTTGCCGTAGTCCAGGTCTTTCATCAATTTGGTAGGCGCATTTCGGAGATGAAGGGGTACAGAAAGATCACCCGTTTTCCTGACTAATTCCTGCGCTTTACCAATAGCTTCATACGATGCATTGCTTTTTGGAGAATTGGCCAGATAAATAGCGCATTGGCTTAAAATTATTCTGGATTCGGGATAACCAATCTGCGCAACGGCCTGAAAGGTATTATTGGCTAAAATAAGTGCTGTAGGGTTTGCATTGCCAATGTCTTCTGAGGCCAAAATAAGCATTCTCCTGGCGATAAATTTTACATCTTCGCCACCTTCAATCATACGCGCTAACCAGTACACGGCTCCATTAGGATCGCTTCCACGTATGGATTTGATAAAAGCGGAAATGATATCGTAATGTTGCTCACCACTCTTGTCGTAACGAGCTACATTTTTTTGCACTTTTTTTAGGACAAGGTCATTGGTGATTTCGATCTTGTCGGACTCATCACTGACTAATATCTCAAAGATATTGAGTAATTTCCTTGCATCACCACCGGAAATTTGAATTAAAGCTTCAGTTTCTTTTAAATTGATATTTTTCTTTTTTATGAGCTCATCAGTATCTATCGCCCTTAATAAAATAGCTTTAAGCGCATCTTTGTCAAATGAATTTAAAATATACACCTGACACCTGGAAAGTAGGGCGGGGATGACCTCAAAGCTAGGATTTTCAGTAGTTGCTCCTATTAAGGTAACAATGCCTTTTTCCACAGCGCCGAGCAGAGAATCTTGTTGTGATTTGCTGAAGCGATGTATCTCATCAATGAACAAGATAGGGTTTTGTGTGGTAAATATACCTTCGTTTCGTTTAGCGGATTCTATAATTTCTCTCACTTCTTTCACCCCTGCCTGAATGGCACTGAGCTGATAAAAGGGTCGGTCAAATTTATTGGCAATTAAATGTGCTAAAGTTGTTTTCCCGATACCCGGAGGTCCCCATAAGATCATCGAAGGAATTAAACCGGTATTCATTTGCTTGGATAAGATGCCGTTTTCCCCGATCAAATGACCTTGTCCAATATATTCCTCCAGTGTTTTGGGTCTGATTCTTTCTGCTAAAGGTGCATTCATAGTGTAAAAATAGATATTTTAACTGTAGTTTTGAAAATGCATAATGGTTTAAAATTTAATGTTCGTCAAGAAAAGTATGGAAAGCTCTGGTAAATTTAAATTTAGCCCGATCGTTTTGGCGGTTCCGCTTTATTTTGTCCTTTTTTTATGGATCGTTTATTGGTTTGAGATAAAATTTGGTGTGAGTTTCAATACATATGGCATTTTACCGCGCGATCTTGTTGGGCTAAGAGGGATCCTCTTTGGCCCTTTTATACATAAGGATGTAAATCATTTATACAATAACTCCGTGCCACTCTTTTTGTTCATGCTCAGCTTGTGGTATTTTTATCGCGATGTTGCACTCAAAATATTTATTTATGGGATATTTTGCCTGGGATTATGCACCTGGATCATCGGCAGAAAATCATATCATATAGGTGCGAGTGGGGTAGTGTATATGCTATTTAGTTTTATTTTTTTTAGCGGAGTTTTTAGAAAATATTACCGATTGATCGCCGTATCACTGGCTATTATCTTTCTTTATGGGAGTATGGTTTGGTATATTTTACCTATTGAAGAAAATGTCTCTTGGGAAGGACATCTGTCAGGATTTTTAGTTGGACTGACGTTGGCCTGGATATTTAGAAATGAAGGTCCTCAGAAAAGTAAATTTGAATGGGAGGATCAACAGGAATTTATTGATGAAGAAGAGGATCGATACTGGGAAAGATCAGATCACATTGACACTTGATCTTTCGCAAAACAAAAAAGGCTGCATTCGTGCAGCCTTTTTTTAACTATTTATTTTACTCAATACTAAGTACTCAATACTCAATACTATTTCATTACTCATTACAAAGATTTAAGCCAAATACACCAACTACCGGATTTGGTCCTGTATCAATTCCTAAATTTCCACTAGGCGTGTAGATCTGGAAAGTAACTTCACTGTCCCAGTCCCCTGAATTGAATAGAAATTCCAATGTCTGAGTTCCTTCTGGAACATTGACAGTTTGGGATCCTGAATCACCGTCGTCAAGTGTAACTTTGGTCTCTACACCATCAATTACCACAGATATCGAGGCACCGTTCCATCCGTCACCGTATGAGTCCTGCATATCAATCTTATAAGGACCTGCAAAAGGTACATCAGGCACACACTGGATACCGGCATTATAAGAGAAGGGTGAAGCGTAATAAGCACCTTGTATTCCATCTCCCACATCGTCAGAGCTGAATGTCCTTCCGTCGGTCAAGACCAGTTCCAATCTGAAATTAAAGATATCTCCACCATTGTAATCTCCGTCTTCTAATCCCAGAGCGGCAAGAGATTCGCCAAAAGTGGTTTGAATATCGGTTACAGGCAAACCGTTCGCACCTGTCTCAAAAACAGATCTGTCGAAGGTGCCCACCAAAACCTCTCCGGTCGAATTGTCGTTTCCTGGAGTTCTGTCTAAAAAGCTGACATACACATCAACCTTTGACAGCAGGCCACCTTTCTGAGCATCTTGTTCTTCCACAACAATGTGCCATTTTGAATTCAGGTCGAATATGTTAAAATCTGAACTGATTCTTTCCAAGGTTCTCAATGTGCCTCCGGTCGAGACCTCATCAAAAACGTCATAGATCGCATTATCGGGATCACTGCAACTTACAATTGCGGCAAGTGACAATGCAACTAAAATGATAAATGATTTAATTTTTCTCATGATTTTTTTCAATTTTTAGTTTGCAATAGGAAATGCAGGAGACGCAGGATTGGTATCCCAGAATACTTGACCCAAAACATTGTCTTTTTGTGTTGCATTTGAATTTGTATTGGCATAGTTCGCGGGATAAAAGAACGAACGGATGAATCCACCCGGATTTAATTCCAAATTGGGTTGTAATTTAGTTGGATAACCTGTTCTTCTGTAAAAATTATAGGCGTCTATACCATTTCCATACAATGAAATAAAATATTGGGTAGCGATTGCTTCCATTTTATCATCGGCTGCATCAAAAGCATCAGAAATGCTGTTGTAATGATCTTCAATATTTTGAGCTTCTCTTGGATCAGGGTTAACAGCAAAGGAAGTTACCTTTGTCACAGATTTAGAAAGACCTGACAACATCGCGTCCTTCGCACCTGCTGCATCACCCGCAACCATCTTTAATTCAGCGATCATAAAATCTGTCCAGGATGCCAGCATTACCGGAGTAATTCCATTTCCTCCGTTTCCTCCACCATTCTTTAATGGCTCAAATTCACCCGCGTCAAAAGCACCTCCAGCAGGATAAACTCCTACAAGTGTTCTTAAAAATCCATCCGGTGGAATACCATCGGTATTTCCGTGATCTCTTCCCCAATAGCCTTCTTGCAGACCGCAGAAAGGAAATCCTTCATAATGAAGAGGGGGAACTTCCAACGAACAATCGAGCGTTTCCTGATTTGCAGGAGCACCGAATCCCGGAGTCAGTTCGTTCTGGCGATAGAAATAATAAAATCTTCTCGGGTCACTGGTATTTAAGAGTGTCGACATAAATGACACCGACATATAATCTCCACCACCCGTTGCAGTATAACTCGCACTGTATCTCGGATGTCTGGTATCCGGTTGCACCTCATTGGTACCCCAGCTAAATTGGAAATCGTCACTGTTCGAAGAAATGTAGTCTCCGGAATTCACAATATTCATGAATTGACTTGCAGCTCCCTGATCAACCAATCTCGTAGTGATCAAAGCTTTCAACTTTAAAGTATTGGCTGCTTTAATCCATTTGCTCCAATTTTTGTTGTAATAAAAATCAATGGATGGATTTGGTGCAGCTTCATTTTCGAAGTTGGCAATGGCCTGGTCTAACAAAATGAATACTTCATTGTAGATGCTTTCACCTGAATCTGCAGCGGGGTTGAGGTTATCACTTCCTTGTAAGGCTTCGCTGTAAGGCACATCACCAAAGAAATCTACCAAAGTCATCAGTATATAGGCTTTAAAAACCTGGCCCATACCCACATGCTTTGTAAATCCCGCTTCAATAGCAAGGTCATCCATTTTAGAAATGTCTTCCATCATTCCTTGATAGGCGGATTGCCATTCATTGTCGAAACTTGCAGGAGAATAGGCATTTTGATAATCTCTACCAAACATATAATCTATTCTTGTTACCTCAGCACCAACTCTACCAAAGTTCTCCACGAACCTTGCGAAATCCTCTTGAATCGAATTCATGAAAAAATCCGGATTTGCCTGGCTTGGTGTCAGGGCATTTGGATTTTCCGTGAGATCCAGCTCAGTCGTTTCACAGGAACTCAAAAAGATCGCTCCGACAAACGACAAAATTTTAATTAATTTAACTATGTTTTTCATAATATATATGTTTTTGTTTCTTGATTAGAACGAAGCTTTTACACTTATACCATATTTTTTTGAACTAGGTCCGTTCAAATATTCAAAACCTCGACCATTTCCAATACCTACACCGGCAACGTTTGGATCAAAATTAGAATTTTTTGGAAAATTAGGTGCATTATACCAAAGGTTATTCCCTGATAATGTCACACTGAATGCGCCAAATGGTGTCGATTTAAGGTATTTGTTCGGCAATGAATAAGACAATGAAAGTTCCTGTAATCTGTAAACCGTTGCGTCGTAGACCAACATTTCATCCGGTCCGTACAATACGTTATTAAAATAATAAGTAGAGTTGGCCACCATCGTTGTATTAGGCTCTCCCTGAGGATTTACACCCGGTAAGATGAATGAATTCTCTCTGTCTAAATTGTCGTCGTTGATCATCCCTCTACCTAACAATGTTGCAGGGGTATAAGCGTACATATCTCCTCCCTGAGTCCAGGTGAACAGGAATCCGAGGGTCCAGTTTTTAAATGAGAAGGAATTAGAGGCATTAAAAACAAAGTCAGGATTCGCATCTCCAATGATGTTATTTCCATTCTTGATCACATAATCACCGGCAGCATTTACTTTCTTGTTACCATTTTCATCTCTGTCGATGGCTGTACCGATCATGGTCCCGATCGACTCACCCTTGATGGCAGCATTTCCTAAATTGCTGAAACCTGCATATACAACGATATCTGTATCTAAACCAAGGTCCTTGACGATCGCTTCATTTTTGGTCCAGTTAAAATTCATGTTCCAGTTAAATCCGTCATTCTCGCTTCTGATGATATCTACACCCAGATCAATTTCTATACCATCGTTATCGATCTGACCGATATTTGTCTGAGTCAATGTATATCCGGTAGAGGGATCCAAAGGTCTGTCAACGATCAAATCTTTAGTCGTTCTTCTGTAGACAGACGCATCTAAGCTCACACGATTTTTAAATAACCTGGCTTCCACCCCAAATTCAATTTCATCCAATCTTTCTGGTTTTAAATTTGGATTCCCCAACAGTGTACCTGTTGTATTCGTCACCACATTGGCGCCATCCTTTTGGAAATCCTGGGTATCTAGAGTCAATGTAGAGGATACCGGGTAACCTGTCGGGAAGTTCGCAGAGGTACCGTAACCAGCTCTTAATTTCAAAAAGTTTATAGCGTTGCTCGAACTCAATCCAAGGAAATGTTTTTGTCGGTATCCAAGAAATACTGGCAGAAGGATAAAGAATAGAATTGTTTTCACTAGATAGGTTAGAAACCCAATCCTGTCTTCCGGCCAAAGTCACATAAAGCATATCCTGGTATCCTATTTCAGCCTGGCCATAGACACCGAGTATGTTTCTTTCTTCGAAATACTGGATCTCATCCTGGTTGGCAAAGTTAAAGTGTCTTAAAACACCATATACCTGCTGCCCGTTACTGGAAACCCCGTTCCTGTCGTAAACGTCTCGTCTGGTTGTGGCACCGGCAGCGAAGCTGATGTCAAAATTTTGACCCAGATCATACATACCATTGATCCCTATGTTGTGGTCATTGATGGTTTTTGTATTGTTCCAGGTTTCATAGATCCCTGATTGGTAAGCAACGTCACCACCCTGAGCACCTTTATTCGTGTAATTGGTGTTGTTCTCACTATACACGTCAATACCGTATCTGTAAGTTAAAAACAAATGATCATTGATATCGTATTGTAGATTTAACCCTCCAAATACACGATGTGTATCTTGAATGTTCTTAGAATTATTAATTGTCCAAAGAGGATGAGTGATACTGTTGTTTTGACGATAATATACAGATCCTCCTGTGATAGGGTTTTGATAAGGTAAGCCCATTAGATCAATACTTCTTGGCGTATAGAACACATCTCCGAAGATCGATTCACCTGAACCGAATGTTCCACTACCATTACTCGCAGCCACCGGAGGCGTAGTAAACTTAGTATTGGCATAGTTCAAAGTACCACCAACGGTAAATTTATTCGATAAGATGGCACGTCCACCCATACTAAAGGTGTTTCTTTTAAGTGTGTTACCTGGTGTAAATCCTTGTTCATCAAGGTTACCGTAGTTCATGTTGTAAGAGATCTTACCATCTTCTGATGCACCGGTTGCATTCACGTTGATGATAGCCACATTTCCTTGTCTGAAGAAATTCTCTACACCTTTGTAAGATTTCCATTCATAAAGTGCGTCTGCGTATTCAGGAAATGCTTCAGGAATACCTGTGGCAGATGAAGCTGTGCTATAGGGGTGTCTCACGAAACCAGGGGTTCCTGAGACTTCACCGTTGATAAATGGGTCGTTACCCCATCCTCCGGGACCTTCTTTGCTGAAACTTGGTCCCCAGTTACTAAAAAACCAACCAAAAGCCTGGTCGAAACCATTACCGTAATCATTTTGGTAATTTGGCATAGAAGCTATTTCATTGATAAAGAAAGAAGTGCTTACCGTTACTTCTGATTTTTTAGGTCCGCCCTTTGAAGAACCTGCTTTCGTCGTGATTAAGATAACACCATTTCTACCTTGTGTTCCGTAAAGTGTAGCAGCAGCCAGACCTTTCAATACGTTCACACTTTCGATGTTGTTAGGGTCGATATCCAGGAAACGGCTGGATCCATTGTTCCCATCTACGAAATCACCTTGTGGGTTTGTTTCACTACTAAAAGGAACGCCATCTACAATAAACAAGGGTTGGTTACTCCCACTAAAAGTACTGTAACCCCTGATAATGATGCTGGTACCTGATCCTGAAATACCACTTTGGGCCTGAATATTAACCCCGGAGGCCTTTCCGTTGAGTACACGACCGATATCACCATCGGCACGTTCGCTCAATTGAGATTCATCTACTTCAGATACGGCGTATCCCAAAGCCTGCTTCTCTCGCTTGATCCCCAAACCGGTGATCACAACTTCCTCAAGGGTGTTGGCATCCGACACCATATTAATGTTAAATTGTGTTTCTGTCCCAATTTTTCTGGTTACCGGAGTCATACCTAAAAAACTGAAACGAAGGACTTCCCCTTCTTTTGCTGAGAGGGTAAAATTACCATCAAAATCAGTCTCAGTACCTCTCGATGTACCTTCCACAATAACACTTACTCCCGGCAGAGGTCCCGATTCATCGGAGACGTTTCCGGAAACTGTTTTCTCTTGTGCATAAATGACATGCACTAATAACGCAAAAACGAGCGTTAAGATTCCATTAAACTTTGTTTTCATTAATTATCATTTAAATTAGAATAATTTTAAGTGGCCAAATATGTGAAAAAAATGTTAAGAAAACAAAAGGAAATTATATAAAATTGCAAATTAATGCATCTTTAAAAAATATAAGTGCGTTTAATGAAAAAAGGAAATATGATAGGAGAAAATTGACAATTTAACAAACAATGGTGCTCAACAACTATTTAAATAAAATAAAATTCACAAACCTTTAAAAAACAGTTATTCTCTTTTGCAGTTTTATTTGCAGTTTTTCTGTTAAAATCAGGTTAAATGTTAAGATAAGTTTAAGATATTAAAGTTGGATGAAGGCTCCTGAATGATAAAAATCAATGTAAAATTGGTAATCAGCCTGTATGGGTCAATCCAATTCCAATCTTGGAAAAGATGTAAAGGGACCAGACTGCAAATGGCATCCTTCCCGCAATGATTAAAATGAATGATTTTGCTGGAGATTCATACAATTCAGCTGGTTAGGATAAAAGCCAAATAGCGTTATAAGATCAATTCGACAACGCCACATACCTCCGTGATTTTTATCATACCACTCATAAAAATATAGATCTATAAAAAAAAAGCCATGGCATTTGCCATGGCTTTTTACTGTTGTTCATCAGACCTAGGATCAATTACCTCCGTCCCAGGTTGTTTTGGTACTCAACTCGTTACCACCCATTCTGGAAATAGCCGCATTCACATTGGTTTCGTTCAAATCGAATTCAGATTGTGTATAAGCTCTTCTTCTTGGAATTTCTTCATCACCTGCAGCATCAGGAGCTCTTTGAAGTTGTGGATAGCCCAATCTTCTCCATTCTGCCCAGGAATTCAATCCTTGTCCGAACATGGCTACCCATTTTTGCTCACCGATTGATTTTGCGAACATAGTTGAATTATATGCCACTGATGGTTGAGCCAGATAAGTATCCAAACCGGCTGTGCTGATGCCAAATTGTTGCCAGCTGGCTTCAATGGCTGCATTGTAATAATCCTCTGCAGATCCGCTTCCAATACCGAATCTTTCCTTCGCTTCAGCCATCAGGAAGAGTACTTCACTATACGAAATAATGATGCTCGGTAATTCGATATCTTCAGTGAAGTAATCACCAATCAGAGAAGTTTCTTCAGCAGCGATCAACTGAGCTGTTGCTTCTAAATAACCATAGGGTTGACCGGCATAGGTATTACCATCCACCACATAGGGTTTGTATTTCAGCCAAAAATCGTCTGAATCGTCATCGCGAGAGCTGATGTTCCTTATCGGTTTACCAAATACAGGTAGTCTTGGGTCATTTCTGTCTCCTAAAAAGTTAACCATGGTATGACTTAAACTGTAGTCGATCCTAAAAGGTGCAATGTTAAATTCATTGTACCAGGGACTCGCACTACTGGCATCTCCACCGTATTTAAACGAAGCGTTTTCCGCATTGCTCTCAATAACACCAATGGCAAGACCTGCATTGATCGTTTCTTGGGCTAAAGAGGGATTGACATTAGAAAAACGCATACCGGCTCTTAACAACAAGGATCCGGCAAATTTTTTCCAGCTCGCCATATCACCGTCATAGATACGGTCGCCTACTATCGGATTCAGACCTGAAGTAATGGATGCAGCAGCTTCCTTTAATTCTGCAATGATTCCCTGATAGATCTCCAATTGCGCATCGTATTTGGGCTGATAATTATCTGTACCTTGTAAGGCTTCAGAATAAGGAGCGTCGCCCCAGGTGTCTGTGACGGTCATAAAGGTCCATGCTCTCAGAATTTTGGCAATCGCGATCTGGTTATTGTTATCACCTGATGCGGCAGCCGCTTCTTTGGTGGCCTCATCAGTGTTCAACCGGATCACCTCAGTAAGGTTGTACAAACCTCCTGAATAAAACCCGATAAAACTAGATTGATCGCCGTCATATCTGTCCAGACCGGTATAAGTGTTGTTGGCCATTTGCTGACTGTAAATGGATCCAAAAACGTCATAGCCGGCAATATCCATAATGTTGAATGCCAAATTGGATTGGGCACTTGTCAATAGGTAGGAGGTAGGAACCTCACTTACCGAGTTAGGGTCGACATTGATATTCTCTGTAAAATTATCACACGAGGCAGTAAGACCTACTGCCAGGGACATCGCAGCAAAATTTCTGATGAATTTACTAGATGCTCTGTTTTTAAATATTTTCATTTTAATTTCTTTTTTGATTAGAATTTCAAATTCACGTTAAAACCAACCGATCTTGTACTCGGAATTTGACCGGATTCCATTCCTTGAATGTTACCACTACCTAAAGCAGCATCCGGATCAATATTGGGTACATTGCTATGGATCAACCATAAGTTTCTTCCGATCAAAGAGAAAGCGACATCAGAGATCTTTGCATTTTGCAGCAATTTTCTATCTAATCTATACGTAATAGAAGCTTCTCTCAATTTCACAAAGCTAGCATCGTATACAAAAGCCTCATCTCTGTTGGCCAAATGACCATACCATTGTTGTGCATCCGTGTAACCATCGATTGGATTTCCATCTCTGTCAACACCCACAATGTGCACACCACCACCTTCTGATACGGGATCTCTTTTTGGATTACCCTTGTCGTTTAAACCGGCTGTTTCCTGGATCAGACCTGAGTTGGTACCCCATCTCTGCGACATCGAGTAGATATCACCTCCCTGTGAAAAATCAACCAAAGCATTGATCGAGAAATTTCCAAAGGTAAATGAGTTGATGATACCTCCTGTATAGTCAGGCATTGTAGAACCTATCGTTTTACTTGAAGTCCTTACCGTTTCAATGTTTCCATTGGCCAATTGTTGAAAGATCTGTGTTCCATTGTCATCGTAAGTAAAACCACTACCTGCCATTAAACCGTAAGTTTCACCAACTCTGGCGTTAATAGAACGTCCATAAGAGGTAATTTGGTAGTTGTCTACGCCATCTACCAATTCTACCACTTCGTTTTTATTGGTCGCCCAGTTAAAGCCGATATTCCAATTGAAATTATCCGTTCTGATCGGTGTTACACTGGCTGCCAATTCCCAACCTTCGTTCGTCATCTCACCTGCATTTACCCATACGGAAGTAAATCCACTTGTACCTGAAACACTAATGGGTAGAATCAGATCAGTAGATACTTTGTTGTAATAAGTTAGGTCAAACGATAACCTGTTTTGAAAGAATGCCGTTTCTAAACCAACTTCCCAAGATTCAATATTTTCTGGTTTTAGATCTGGGTTATTAGAGGTATTGGGAACAGCGAAAGTTGGATCTCCGCCCACCGGTGTTCCTGAGTCATAAGTGTTGTACAACTGATAAGGCCCGGTATCATTACCAATTTTAGCCCATCCCGCTCTAATTTTACCAAAAGAGAAAATATCGTTTGGCAATAATTCACTAAATACAAATGATCCACTTACTGCAGGGTAGAAGTATGAATTTTCACCATCAGGAAGTGTTGATGACCAGTCGTTTCTGGCCGACCAATCCAAATAAAGCATTCCCTTGTAACCAAAAGAACCAAACGCTGTTAACGAATTGATGATCTTCTTTTCTTTGTAATCGGTCACATTAGGACGATCTAAGGAGGCGTTTAAGTTGTACCAATCAGGTACGCTAAATCCACCAACGGTTTCACCACCATTATTTTTGTATTTGTTGGTTCTGTTGTTCGCCTGGAAATTGACTGTTACATCAAAATCATTAAAACTATTGTTGTAGGTAGTTAAAAATTCGAAGTTATCTTCTCTACCTTGTCTAACATATTCAGAGTAATATTCGGTTGCCAAAGATCCTGAAGCTGTTCTGTCTTCAGCAGTAAAGGTATAGAAGTCTGTTCTACCGATCACAGACATCGATAAATGATCTGTTACCTTATACGTCAAGTTTACATTTCCATAAACTCTGTCTCTCACATCTTCAGTGAAGGATTCATTGACGATCCAATAGGGGTTATCCCAGTAATTTGGTCTTGTGTCCGTCGGGCTTCTGATGTTCCAGCTCTGTGCTACTCCTGTTTGAGATTTATATTTTCTCTGTAAGCGATTCATGTCTACCTGACGTTGGAACCACTGGTTAAATGAAACGGCAACGTTTTTACCATTGTTAAAATCGTATCCAACAGTTGGTCTACCTTTGATCTTCGTATAAATATAATTGATACTGGCAGAGGTAGTGAATTTATCATTGATTCTGTGCGTTCCATTTAATGAAACTGAGTTCACCTTGCGGCTTGAATTTGGCATGATACCATCTTCATCCGTGCGACCCATGGACAATCTGTACTGGGTATCTTCTGTGCCACCTGAAATAGCCGCATTGTAGTTTTGGGTAATTCCTGTTTCGTAGAAGTCCCTTACGTTGTCAGGATTGGCTGTCCATGGTCTTAATTCTCCAAAAGAGGGATCTCCGGGTAACCAGCTGTCCCAATGTCTTACTAATGTTCCATCCAATCTTGGTCCCCAGCTTTCATCAGCTCCATAGTTTGGGATGTTCTGCCCTTGATAAGCAGCCCATTCTGCAGGATGACGAGAAGGATCGAAATCAAAAGTGTTGAACGTCTGAGAGTAACCTCCACCGTACTCGTTCTGGTAATCCGGTAAAACGTATACGTTGTCAAAAGTTAAACTTGTGTTCAACTCCACAGTGGTTCTGTTCGCTTTTCCTTTTTTAGTGGTGATCATGATCACACCATTGGCACCTCTGGAACCATATAAGGCAGAAGCTGCAGGACCTTTTAATACGTTGATCGACTCAATATCGTCCTGGTTGATGTCGGCAGAAAGATCCCCATAATCTATACCACCCTGACTTCTTTGTGTTGAAACTGAGTTAAAGTTTGAATTTTGAATAGGTGTACCATCGATCACATAAAGCGGACGGTTATCACCAGAAATTGAATTTACCCCACGTATCAAAACTCTGGTTGAACCACCAATGGTTCCGTTGGCCCCTTTCACCTGGATACCGGCGATCCTACCTGCCAACGCATTGTTCACGTTGGTTGCAGGGTTTTTAGCCAATTCTTCGGTTTTCACCTCTTGCGTGGCGTAACCTAAAGATTTTTTCTCTCTGGTTAAACCAAAGGCTGTTACAACCACCTCATCCAGCGTATTTTGACCTGAAACCATCACCATATTGATGGTATTGTCTAAGCCAACAGTACGCGTTTCAGTGGTCATCCCGAGGAAACTAAACCTGAGCACATCACCTTGATTGACAGAAATAGAATAATTTCCGTCAAAATCAGTTTCTGTACCTATTGTAGTTCCCTCTACAATAACACTTACTCCCGGTAGAGGCCCCGATTCATCGGAGACATTTCCGGAAACTGTTTTCTCTTGTGCATACGTGATATGCACTAATAACGCAAAAATTAGCGTTAAGATTCCATTAAACCTTGTTTTCATTATTTAACATTTAAATTAGAATAATTATCTAGTCAAATATGATACAAATATGCTTATCACACAACATTTTAAGAAGATATATGCGTAATCGTGCATGTTTAAAAAAACACAACAAAAAACTGATTAAAAGATAAAATATGACTTTAATTATTCAATTATTCTTAAATAATTATACTATTTGTAATTTTTCGGAGCTAAATAATGTGTTTATTTAGATTTAATAAACACTCAGAAGCGGTTAGTCTGCGTAAATTTGCATGACCTTTAAAAAAATGTTAAAAAATCTAAAGTAATAGTGACCGCTGCCTGACAATTTCATACAGAGCTGCACCGCATGCCACCGACACATTAAGCGACTCTATTTTGCCTAAAAGAGGTAATTTTCCTTTTGCATCGACAATTTTTAAAATACCATTAGAAATACCCTTTTCTTCAGAACCCATAATGAGTAGGGTAGGTTCTTCAAAAGTCAATGCATAGAAAAGTGTCTCTGTTTTTTCTGTGAGTGCGATCGTTTTAAAACCTGATTGCTGAAAGGCATAGATGGCATCTAAGGAATGATCGACACGACATAAGGGGAGATTGAATGCTGCTCCGGCAGAAGTTTTGATCGTTTCGGCATTGATAGGCGCATTTCCTTGTTTAGGAAAAACAACGGCATCCACCCCCGTACACTCTGCTGTTCTCAGGATAGCCCCAAAATTTCTCACGTCAGTAATTTGATCGAGAAGAAGTACAAGTGGCGGGCTGTTCTTTTTGAGTAGGTTCTCGATGACTTGATGTAATTCGGTCGTTTTGACCACAGCTATTTTAGCTACGGCCCCTTGATGATTTTGATTCTTGGCTAATTTATTTAACTTTTCGACCGGCACATAGCTTTTTACTATGTTTTGTTCTGTCATGGTTTTTTTAAGTTGACTCGCTAAATCACCTTTCAGATCTTGCAACAGATAAAGTTTTTCAATTTCTTTTCCTGCTTTGATGGCTTCTAAAATAGCTCGTATCCCAAAAATTGTAGTGCTGTCTTCCATAGGGCAAAGGTAAGGGTTTAGGGCATAAAAAAAACAGTCCGACAATTTGTCGGACTGTTTTTTGATAAATATTAAAGGTAGTTTACTTATTTACCGTAAATGTAGTACTGTCTTCGGTTTCAAATCCTCCACCTTCAACAATGGTCGTGCCATTATAGGTCAATCTGTAATAACCCGGTGCATTGATACCATCACCATAACTATCATACATCACAAAGGTATAGGTACCGTTTTCAAGACAAAATGCTTTGCTGAATGATGAAGCACCTGCATAATCTGTGCCGGACGCAATGACATTATCGTTTGCATCGAACAGCGCCCATGAAGATTCTTCCGGATACGCATCAAAAACAATGGCTAAGATCACTTCATTGTTAGGGCACACTTGTTTTACATTGAGTACCAATCTTTGACCTACAAATAAACCGTCTTGAGGCACTAGTTCTAAGATCAATGTCTTTCCTGCCTCACCAATATTGATATCGGAAACAGTCACATCAAAAGAACCTTCATTACTTCCTCCGGGAATAGAAACTGACGAAGGAACTGTGTAAGAAGCAGGATCTGCCGTTGAAGCGGGAGACACTTGAATGTCATAGTTTCTTGAAGAACCTGTAATCTGCGTTGAGTAAATTTTATAAGAATTGGTGTTTGAACCATCCAGATCAACACCAAAAGTGGCGGACTTGTCGGCAAATGTGACGTAATTGATCATTTCGTCATCATCACTACAACTGCTGAACGCAATAAGTGAAATTGCCAGTAGTAATATTATGTTGAGTTTTTTCATTTTTACTAATTATTTAAATTGAAACTTGAATATCATCCATTTTACAGATTTGTAAAGAACCGAGGAAATTTTAACTGAACTTCCTCGGTTGCGATATCTTTAATCTATAAAAGGATTATTTTGAATTTCTAATTGCGGAATCTCAAAAGTCATTCTGTCGTCATCGTAAGAAATAGATTCGCCTATATTAGAATAATGGTTAGGACCTCTTTTAGTAGTGGCCTTGAACCTCTTCATAGCTAAATAACTCTTTCCTTCACCCCAAAGTTCAACTCTGGTTTGGAAGTAGATCTCATTTAACAAAGCTTGTCCTGATAATCCATCAACATAGGAAGGATCATCCATTCTCTTTTCGAGCAACATTTTGAGCACTGTTTTCGCAGCTCCTTCATCACCACTTCTTGCGGCGGTCTCAGCATGTAATAAATACATTTCTGCAACCCTCATATACACATAGTCCGTTTCAATATTTCTCTGACCTCCAATTACTCTATCTAGGTCATAGAATTTATAGATGGGTTGCAAATTACGTCCTGAAGCTGGGTTATTTAAGAATTGTCCTTTTCTCACGTCGTTGGCTGGAATCGCAGCAAAAAGATCGGCATCAATCGCTTTATAATCTCCTGCCCAAGCATAGCTATAGGTATACACATCCATTTGACCCCACCAGGAGATCAAATCTAATCCATTGTCTAATACAACATCATGGCCCCACATCCAACCTGGGGTATTTACGTCAGTAAAACCACCAAGTACCTCTTCAGCACTCATCAAAGTATAACCACCATTATTGATAATGTCAGCTGTCAAATCTTTGGCTTTGCCATACTCTCCTGTTACTGCATAAGTGTAAGCCAAAAATGCTTGAGCCACAGATTTATTGACTTGATTCTTTTGGGTTCTGGAAAAAGTCTCTAATAAAGAAATCGCGTCATTTAAATCTTTTTCAATCAAAGCATATACTTCACCGGCCGTACTTTTAGGCTGATTTGGATCACCGGGGTTTGTATAGATAGGCAAAATAGCTTCACCAGGGTCATATGCTTCCTGGAAATATTGGGTCAAATAAAAGTAAGCGTAAGCTCTAAGTGCTTTTGCCTGGCCTAAAATATGTTTGTTTTCATCCAATTCTGGAACAGCATCATTTCCTCCACCTGCATCAATTACTAAATTGGCAGAGCGAACAATTCTGTAGTAATATCTCCAGACTTGGTAATTGTCCTGGAAAGTAAAGTCGGTCGTAGTTTGAAACTGAGTAATGGTTCTGTACCATCCATAGGTACTTACAGAAAGTGCCATATCACCACAGAGCATATCTCCGTAAATGTCATAACCTTTTTGACCAAAATCGTCATGGCCTGTTGTACCGCCTGTTCCTGCTTCAAACATCAAGGTATAAATACCGTTTAAACTTCCTGCAAGAAGTTCAGGATTATTCTCCGATGCAGCCGCTAATTGTTCTGCAGATAAAAACTCTGTTGGGTAAACTTCTAAGAAGTCTTCGCTACAGCTCCATCCCAAGCCCCCAAGAAATAGGAGTGTTAGGATATATTTAACTATTTTTTTCATGATCTATATTTTTTCTATTTAAAATTTAACTCTCAAACCTAAAGAAAAGTTTGTCAATGGTGCATACGCATAACGCTCAGATGCCCCTGATTCTCTTTGTGTTGGGTTGAAACCTGCTCTATCAGACATCAAGAATAGGTTATCACCGGAAATCCAAATATTGACATTGTCAATTCCACTTTTTGGGAAATCTCTTTCACTTAAAGTAAATCCAACTCTAAAGTTGTTAAAGGCCAAATAATCTGTTTTGGTCAAGAAACGAGTTGAGGTAGAAACGTAATTGGTAGACGTACCGTTATCCAGTCTTGGGATATCCGTAATGTCACCCGGTTGTTGCCATCTGTTTCTCATATCCGTATGCCAGTTATTGTTACCAATCTGGTCATTATCCATTAGATCCTGGTAGTTACCGTCAAAACCATAACCTCCTAAACTATAGATAAACTGTGCGCTGAAATCAAATCTTTTCACTTGAGCGTTCAATCTGAAACCACCACTTACCGTAGGTATCGCAGATTTATTGACATATTTCTGTGTAGCCGCTGAATAAGTTTTTGTGGTAGTTTTACTTATTTCTGCGTCAGGATTTTCATCCAGGAATTCGGCCATTGAAGGGATTCCTTCACCAGCATCGACAACTCCATTTCCATTTTCATCATTAAAATACTGATACCACATGGCTGATCCATCTGCAGGATCAACTCCGGCCCATTCTCTGATGTAGAAATCATATAAAGAATGTCCTTTCGATCTACCAAAAGTTCCGGCAATATCGATCAGTTTTTCCTCACCTGTTGCAGGGTCAATTGGCATTCTAGTCAATTCGTTAGTCAAGAAAGCACCGTTGACAGCGAAATTAAATTTATAATCTTGTTGATTGATCACTTTAAAGTTCAAATCAAATTCTAAACCGCTGTTTCTCAAAGCACCGTCATTTACGGTAACTAAGGCATAACCCACTGATGGTCCTACACGTCTGTCAAAAAGCAGATCATCTGTATCTTTGATATAATAATCAATGGCACCGTCTAAGAAATTCCATAAAGTAAATTCAACTCCTGTTTGGAACATCGTAGAAGTTTCCCAAGTTAAGTCAGGATTACCAATTACTTGCTCTGTGGTTGCATATGAATCTCCTAAAAGTGTAGTTTGATATAAGTAGTAACCAGGGTAGAAACCAACACCGGCTTGCTCACCCACAGTACCATAACTACCTTTTACTTTTAAGTAGTTCAAGAAACCGGAATTATTGGCAAAATTTTCTTCTGTGACGATCCAGCTTGCACCCACAGAGTAGAAAGTTCCCCATTTGTCATTGACGAACCTGGAAGAACCATCTGTTCTTAAAGAGGCTGATAAGAAATACTTATTGCTGAAATCGTAATTTACCTGCCCAAAATAACTTTCTAAGCTCCACTCATCTGTATATCCTAAAGGAGGAGAAGAAACAACAATAAAGTTGGTCAAATCGTCAAGATTCGGATCAGCGGCTTTAGCTTTAGAAATGTCGCTTCTTTTTCTCAACCAATTGGTAGCTTCGTGCGCCGCTAAAGCCTCAAAACTGTGGTTGCCCCAATTGTTCTTGTAACGCAATAAATTTAACAAGGTATAGGTTGTAAATTCTTCGTGACGTTTGAAGATAGAACCTAAAGTACCTTCCGCAGAACCGTAATACGGGTTGTTTAAGTTGTTAAAAATACTACTGTAGTATTGTCCACCAAAACTATTTTCAAAAGATAAGTGTTCATTAAAGTTAATGTTTAAGGCTACTTTACCATCCACAGAGTTTCTCTCCGTTCTGCTTCTGTCGTAATAGGCATCAGCAATTGAGTTGGTCAAAGCTCCAAAACTTCTACCTATACCGTAGTCATACTTATTTCCACCAAAAATAGGCTCAGGAATAAAGTTTCCGTTTGCGTCTCTTTCATACAATGGGAAAATAGGAGGAATGTTATCGGTAAACCAGAAGATACTACCGGAGTCATTCGATTGACCATTGTTATTTGTTTCTGTACGAGCAAAGCCCATATTAAAAATCGCGTCTAACCATGGTTTTACTTCACTGTTTACGTTCAAACGAGCAGAAAGTCTGTCAAAGTTCGAGTTAATAATAGCACCTTGATCATCTAAGTAACCAATAGAGGCAAAATAATTACTTTTTTCGCTTCCTCCGCTTAAATTTAAGTTTAGTTCACTTCTAAAAGAAGTCTGAAAACCGTAATCTTCCCAGTTTTCCGGGTCATATTTACGCGTAACGCCTGAGTTGAACAAACCGGTGTCAGGATTGATCAGGTCTGGACCATCAGAGTTCCACATGTTGTATTTTGGGTCGATACCTCTACCTCCAAAAAGATTGTCATTGGCGTATTGTGTAGGATTAGTAGCTCCCGTAACCACACCCTGATTGTACAAAGCATTCCATCCGATCTCCATATATTCTTCAGGAGATTTGATACGAGAATGTCTTTCTAATAAAGGCATGTTGATACCTGATTTTAAATCAACTTCGATGGTTGAAGTTCCTGATCTACCTCTTTTGGTATTGATCAAGATAACCCCGTTGGCACCTCTTGCTCCATAAATGGCAGTTGCAGTGGCATCTTTTAATACGGTAGTCGATTCGATATCCTGAGGGTTGATGGTGTTCAAAGCACCTGAAAACGGAACCCCATCAATCACGTAAAGAGGATCTCTGTTACCATTTACAGAACCGAAACCCCTAACCCTAACGGTAGGTACCGTACCGGGTTGTCCGGAAGTGTTGATAACGGTTACCCCCGCAACCTCACCTGTAAGCGCCTGTGCTACGTTTGATACGGATTTCATGTCCAAAATTTCTGCATCCACTGTTTTAACCGAACCGGTGAATGATTTTTTAGTTGAAGAACCATAACCTACAATGACCACTTCATCCAAGGTATTGGCAGAAGCAACCATTGCTATATTAATTCTGTTATCAGCTCCAACAGTTCTTGTTACGGTTTCCATCCCCACAAAGCTGAATCTTAATACATCGCCTTGGTTGACTTCAATTGAATAGTTTCCGTCAAAATCTGTTTCGGTACCTCTTGTTGTACCATCTATGAGAATACTAACTCCAGGTAATGGTCCGGTTTCATCCGTAACATTTCCTGAAACAGTTTTCTGTTGTGCAAAAGAAATTTGCACCACTAACACTAGTAAAAGTGTTAAAATTCCACTAAGCTTTGTTTTCATTCTATGATGATTTAATTAATATGAATTATCTGTGTCCAAAAATCTGAAAAAAAGTATAAACAAACAAAATTATTAACAAAAAAACTGTTAATAGTGTTAAAGAAAAGTGAACATAAAATAGGGATACTAACGTGGTCTAATGGTTGCGTAGTTTTAAGAAAAATAATTTTGTGACGATCAACAATAGTCATAGAATAAGAATCTTAAAATAATGTTAAATTATTATTCAAAGAATACTTGATTTTATCAATTTATCGGAAGGTGAATTCCTGATAGAAGTTTTACCCGGATGGATGGTTTACTAAATGGCTTAGGCTCATAAGTCTTGCTACACTTGAATCTTCGAATTTTTATGTAAGGCTTATTATTTTTGAACTGCCTAAAAGCTTATCAATTTTTACCCGATAATCATATTAATTTGAAGTGTTAAATTGTTTGCTAAACTAATAGAGTAGAACGTTTTTTCCACGATCTTCTTGCTGTTTAAAAGTAACATAAGTTACTTTGGGAGATCGAAAATGTAGCACATGTAGAATGATCGGGAATCACATTTCAGGTTTCGGTATTTATTTTAGATCCCTATTGTGTATGATGACAAAATTCTGTCAAGTCGAGTGAATTTCAAAAATTGAATAAGTGATCCTAAAGTCCTATGATATCGAGAATAAGAATTTTGCTTAGAAACTAGTCTCGATGCATTTTTATCAAAAAATCATTTGAACCGACATGACTGAAATGAATATAATCCACACTGTACAATTAGGGTAAGTCTATCTCGAAGTTTTACAATTCCATGCCAATTACCTATGACATTGCTATGAATTAGCGCTATAAATGCACCTAAATAGCACCAAGTTATTACATAATAACGTACTCTCAGTGCCCTTTCAGTGCAATCTCAGTGCGCTCTCCGTGCGCTTTCAGTGCAATCTCAGTGCACTCTCAGTGCAATCTCAGTGCAATCTCAGTGCGCTCTCAGTGCGCTTTCAGTGCACTCTCCTCTTGTTTTTAGAGCCTTTTAAATCCAATTTGATAAGCGTTAGGAAAGGCAAGGACCACTAGTTTCTAAGTGATAGACGAAAACAAGTCTTGAGATTTGGACATAAAAAAACCCTTAGAGGCTCGCCTCTAAGGGTTTTAAGAATTTAGATTCGTCAACCTAAAAAAGGAGGACTCATATTCTCAATCTTATTGATTCACAGGTGTTGGTTGGAATAAGTCAATTAAACCTGGGAAATTAGCATTAGAGTTAATTTCAATTTGAGGATATAAGAATCTTTGTGGAATAGAGGGAGCCGTACTGTTTTTTACAGGTACACCCAATACATTTTTAGTTCTTCTTGTATCATTAAATACCTGGATGGATCCTGGCATAGAACAATACTTTTCTTCCAAGATCTGGTTGATCAAAGCATCTCCACTCGCGTTAGAAGCCGGGAAGGAAGCATCGTACTTAGATGCCAAGTAGGCTCTTACTTCATTGAATGGTGTAAGACCATCACCACCGGTTCTTGCAGCAGCTTCCGCTTCGATCAATTTAGTTTCTACAAAAGAAACGATCGGATATGGAGCATCTACAGCGAAATAACTATTTGTATTCAAGCTATGTCCTGCAGGAGTTGCCACAAAGTAATCGTTCAAACGAGCAGCATCCCCAGGGGTTGCCAATAATCTAGCTCTTGTACCGGATAACAATTGTACAAGATTTGAATTGTTAGCAGTTAAATAACCACCTCTCTGCTCTTCTTCAAATTGCCAGTATAAATTTTCAGAACCATTCACTGTAGAATGAAGAGACAATAAATCTCCTGATGCAGAGCTGATTCCCAATTGGGCATGTGTCAAAGCATTGGCATAATCTTTAGCGATCAAATAATATCTCGCTTTTAATGAATGTGCAATTTCTGCCCAAACAGCACTATTTCCAACAAATGCAGAGTTGTACACATTAGCTACTCTGGCAGTTCCTAATCTTGTGGCAGCGTCTGATAACAGGGCTTGTACATCTGCGAACACCTGAGCTTGGCTATCATAAGTAGGATTTGCATTTTCTACTACATCAAAGGCGGCAGAATAAGGAATGTCGCCCCATAAAGCAGCCGCTTCACCCATCAATAGAGCTTCCATGATTGAAGCAACACCCACCAATAGATCATCGCCACTTTCTAATCCGGCTTCTTTTGCAAGAATGGCTTGCGCGGCTCCTTGCACATATACATCATCCCATTCGTCATCAAAATCACCTGCTGTAAGCGTGTAGTTATTGATGGTTTCGTATTGTCTGTCTGATCCGGTAAACTGGTCAGTAAAAATACCTGATAGGCGAGATGCATTACTAGAAGTAAGTTTTACGACTTCTAATTCAGCTTGTCCAACTAACAAATTCCCTGGGGCTTCTGTAAAGTTGTTCGGATCAACGTTGATCCCATCTGTATAACTACTACAAGATAACATCGCCAATCCGGTAGAGAATAACAGAATATAATTTTTTAATTTTTTCATGATTATAAATGATTATTAATTAAAATCCAAATTTAAGCGTTACAATGTATGATTGTGTCGCAGGGTTCGTAAAGTAATCTAAACCTCTACCTCTTGTAGCTCCTGTCAAGTTGATATCCGGGTCAAAACCATCAACATCTGTCCATAAAATTAGGTTTCTACCAGTTAACAAAATCTCAAAGTAGTTTAATCCGGTTCTGGAGATCAAATTTACTGGAACAGCATAACCAAAAGTCAACTCTCTTAATCTTGTCCAGGAACCGTCAACAATAAATTGTTCGGCATTAGCACCAAATCCACCACCATCAGTTGAGTACCAATCTTGGTTCAAAGCAACCGGTCCACCACCGAAGTCAGCCACATTACCTCTAAAAGTAGTTCCTGCAGGGATCGTATTTCCAAAATAAGTTGGTAGATCGACCGGTGCAACACTTTCGTTAGCTGTTTCCGGGCTGATACCAAATGTATTCAATACGCCAGATGTTCCGGCCCAATGGTCGTTACCTTGTGAAGTTTCGAATTGTGCACTTAGGCTAAATCCTTTAAAACGCAAAGTAGTACCCAAACCACCGATCCAATCAGGGTTAGGATCACCTAAAACTTTTTCTATAGGGTCAAGTACCGGGAAGCCATCTGAATCAGTCACAATATCTCCTGCATCATTTCTCAAATAGCCCGCACCCCAGAGTGCACCTATGGCTTCACCTTCTACAACTCTAGAGGAAGTTCCTGTAAATCCGGCTAAGAATACAGATTGTACTCCGGCCAAATCAGTTACGACGTTATCGTTAAATGAGTAGAATCCGTTGATATCCCAAGAAAAATCTCCTGCGGTAATCACATTCCAGTTCATATCCACTTCCAAACCTTTATTAGTAATTTCAGCAGCGTTAGAAGGTTTTGTGTTAAATCCTGTTGAAGAAGGAACATCCAAGTCTAAAATTACGTCTTCAGTAATTCTGTCGTAATAAGTAACCCCTAAACTCAATTTGTTTTTGAAAAATCTAAAGTCAGCTCCAATTTCCCATTCTTTTACTCTTTCAATGGTTAAATCCGGGTTTCCTTGGGTGCCACTTCTTGTAAATGGGTTTCCATATGCCGCAGCATCTAAGAAATCACCCCATGAAGAAGTTACTCCTCCAGGTCCAAAGGCCGTACTACTGTCATAAACACCAGGCTCGATACCTACTTCACCATAACTCGCTCTTAATTTACCAAAAGAAAGGAAGTTACTTTCGCCAAAAGCCTCAGTAAATTTCCATCCTGCAGAAACAGAAGGATAGAATACGTTATCTTCTAAAGTAGAAGGTCTTTCTATACGTCCTGTAGCACTGATCAACAATTGATTCCATAAATTGAAGTTTGCTACTGCATACACCCCCATTTTTCTCGCTTCAGACCTGAATTGAGAAGGTACTTCGTTGGCTGCTTCCGCATTTCCAAAAATTCTTAAATCACCTACATCCACGTTGGTAAAACCATTCGAATAACCAGATAAACGCTTGTATTGATTTCTGTCTAGTTGTGTTCCCAAGATCCAATCGAAACCAAAGTTTTCACTAATGTCGTGTTGGCCTTGTCCGAAGATGTTAAAGGTTTCTGTTTTTTCAGAAATATTATCCTCTTGATAAGACCCTAATTGTTCAGAACCTGATGAATATCTAGGGAAGAAAGTTCCTCTAAAATCAGTATAATAATCCAAACCGTATCTACCTGTGATCGTCACATTGTTAGTGATCTTATAATTCAATTCAGGAGCAAAGTTAAAACGATTAACCTTGTTAGGGTTATCTTGTTCGTTAATTGTCCATCCCGGGTTGTTGTATACCGGAGTTGCAGCTGCCGTATTTGAGCCACCTACAGGCAATCTGTATGCTCTGTGGGCATTAGGTGTTGGTACACCATCTTGGTTATAATAAGTTCCTTTGTAATCTCTGTTGTCAAAATCAGGAGAAGTTCTCAAGTAACCTAAATATAAACCGGCCACGTTTGAACCTTGCTGGATTCTGTCAGAAGAAATATAGGCATAACTTGCGTTAAACCTGGCAGTAAATTTATCTGTTAGTTGCACTTCGTGGTTTAAACGAAGGTTTCTTCTGTTATAGCTTGATCTTCCTTTAATGATACCATTTTGCGTCCAGTCTGCAAAACTCATGAAAGTATTGCTTTTTTCATGAGCAAAACTAACACTTACACCGTTGTTATAAGTAAATCCATCGCCAAAAACCTGGTCTCTGTTAGCCTTATTGTAAACGGTTCTGTCATTTTTCTGGCTGATAGGATAAATAATATTACCTGTTTCAGACTCAAATCTTACATTGCCAATTGTGTATTGATCCGCTCCACCGGCTCTTTCAGAAATTTTATCACCCCAAGAGTTTCCTGTTTTACCGCCTGTTCCAAGACCTCCGTAAACACCTCCGGAACCTTGACCGAAAATTCCTTGTTTATCGAATTCCACATTGATTCTATCCATGGAGATTGCACTGGTAATATCCACAGACATTTTTCCTGCTTTACCTTTTTTAGTTTGAATGATGATCGCCCCGTTGGCTGCACCAGTACCCCAAACGGCCGCAGCAGCAGCACCTTTTAAGATCGTTACATTTTCAATATCTTCAGGATTGAAGTCATTTAAACGAGATTGTTCCGAAACACCACCTGTATTTCCGTTGATGTTTACACTGTTGTTAGAAACCGGAACACCATCTACCACGATCAATGGAGAAGCTGTACCGTTTACCGAGTTTTGACCCCTGATCTGGATAAATGCTCCTGCTCCCGGGTCACCTGTGTTTCTGGTAATTTTTAAACCGGAAGTTTTACCCGCCATACCTTGAATCAAACCTGATTCACCTGATCTTGTTATAAGATCCGTCTCAATGGCAGTAGAAGAGGAAAGATCATCTTCTTTTTTTACCTGAAGACCTAAAGCGGTTAGCACCACTTCGTCTAGTGTATTGGCGTCACTTACCATACTTACATTTACTGTGCTTTCAGTTCCAACTGTTTTTCTCACAGGTGTCATACCTACAAAGCTAAACCTCAACACATCTCCTGATTTTGCCATAATCGAGTAATTCCCGTCAAAATCAGTTTCGGTACCTCTAGTAGTACCATCAATAAGAACACTTACTCCAGGGAGTGGACCATTTTCGTCCGACACATTTCCTGAAATAGTTCTTTCCTGTGCAAATCCGATCTGCACAATCAACGCTAATAAAAGCGTCAAAATTCCATTAAACTTTGTTTTCATTTGTTATTATTTGAATTAATATGAGATATTCGGAGGCTAAAATCCAAAAAAAAAGTTAAAGCGCAAACTTTTTAACATAAATAGTCTTAAGATTGTTAAACTAATTCAATAGAATTTAACACAATATTACATAGATACAGCAAATTAGCAAAGGTTGCGTTTAATAAAAATGTTAAAATACTGAACATTTTACAAGCTTATAACTAATGCATTAATAATTCGTTAAAATTTATTTTGCACTTTGATATGGAAAGCTGATTGGTTGAAATTGAATGGTTCTTGGTCTATCTTACCCACGGCATAGGTTAGTTGAATCCTTCCCATTTTGGTCATTAAAGTATAACCCAGACCTAAACTCAAAAGGGTATTATTCAATTCCAGTAGTTCATTTTCAACTCAGGCCAGGTCGGTTACCGTATGGAAATAGTCTGTGTTATTCGTTCTGAATCGAGCTTCCAGGTTTAAGATGCCATAAAAGTTTGTGAAAAATGCCTGTTCGCGAAATCCCCTGATGGTTTCAGTTCCACCAACGCGAAAGAGTTCATTCGTAAAATAGGTTTCAGAAAAAAGGTATCCACCTTGTAATTGGATAAATAAATAGGTTTTTGGGCTAAATTCGTAACTATAATTACTTGTTAGGGTAAACAAGAACTGTTCATTACTCATCGTTTCGGCGGATCTGTTTGCTAGGAGCAGGTCACTTTCCACATAAAATTTATCCCAATTCAGGCTGGATAAAAAGGGTCTTTTTAAGCCATAATTCAGTCGTAAGCCAATTCTGTCGTATGATTCAATCGCATCTGCAGCGCTTGCTTCTAAATTATTGGATCTGGTATAGTCAAATAACAGTCCTAATTTTGCGTTTTGTTTGATGGGGTAGCTCAATCCCGCTAAGGTTGAAATTTGATTAAAAGTACTGTCTTGCTGGTATAGATCGAAATGAAATTCAGTTGAAAATTTTGATCCAAACACGTAAGGCCATTGCGAATAAATTTTAAACTCTCTTCTGCTTTGCCCATTATTCTGCCAAAACAGTTGATTTGTTTCTCCTTTATGGAAGATGTTGACCAATTTCAAGTCGAGGTAACCGTTGAAAATAAGTTTATCCTCCTCGTTGTCTGAAGTAAATCCGATCAAACCATCAAAAAAGCTGCTTTGTTTTTTGTCGAGGTAATAATAGAGATACGTTGAATCTTTTGAAAACAAGACCTCGGGCGATTTGGTTTGTTGGACAAAGGAAATATCAGAGACGACCGATTCCGAATTCAGTAAGGATTCTTCTGTAAATAAATCCCCTTTAGACAGGCCTAAGCCGTGTTTGACAAATCCTTGAGGGAATTTTTCATATCCTTTTACATAAATTTCATCGATCGTTCGCAGCTTTTCGGAGCTGATCACTTCCAGATCGGCCTTTAACACAGCGCCATCCCGGCTAAGGTTTACGATTCTTACCTGAGCAAAAGGATCCCCGTTTTGATAAAAATCTTTACTGAGTTGTTTTAAAAAGTTCTCAACCTGCACATATGGAATCTCAACCGTATTTTTTTTTGGGACTATCTCGAAAGATTCCAACATTTTTTTGTTGAAGACCAGGTCTGTTTCAATGATCACAGTTTTTATGCCTATTCCCAAAGAAAAATGAGTAAACAAGATCTTTTCGATCTGCTCTACTCTGATGACTTTACTTTCCAAAAAACCTTGTTGATGGAGTTTATATAATATGGTGTCAATTTCAGAAACGACCTCCGCTTGAGTTTGATGAAATCGCTCAAAATGGATCTCATTTAAGATGAGTGTGTCTTCAGGTATATCGGGGACAATTCTCAATTCCCAATTTTGGGCATGAATCGATCCGGTAGACAGCAAAATAGAGGTATATATATATATGGTGTAAATATTTTCAATTTGAAGATGTTTTTGGAGGAAGTTGAATATACATACAGGCATTTTAATCAGCATCACTCAAGCAGATTTGTTTTGACCAAAGCTAAATAAAAAAAATACGATGGGTTAAATAGATTCTGAAGATTTCAATTTTTGACCAATTGTTGAAATTAAAGTCAAAAAAATCAATTCATTATAGTTTGAATAAAGAGAATTTTGTTATACATTTGCACACTCTTAAAAAAGAGGTAAAAAATTTTAAAAAATTAAATTAATAGAATGCCAACTATTCAACAATTAGTACGAAAAGGAAGGGCCACAATAACTAAGAAGAGTAAATCGGCTGCTTTGAGTTCTTGTCCTCAACGTCGCGGTGTTTGTACACGTGTTTACACAACTACGCCAAAGAAACCAAACTCAGCTATGAGAAAAGTAGCCAGGGTAAGGTTGACCAATGGTAACGAAGTGAACGCTTACATCCCGGGAGAAGGACATAACTTACAAGAGCACTCGATAGTATTGGTTAGAGGCGGAAGAGTAAAAGATTTACCTGGTGTGAAATATCACATTGTTCGTGGAGCATTAGATACAGCAGGAGTTAATGGGCGTACCCAACGTAGATCAAAATACGGTACAAAACGTCCAAAGAAATAACGTAAATACTTTAATGTAGAGAACAATGAGAAAAAAATTATCTAAAAAAAGGATTCTATTACCGGATCCGAAGTTTGGAGACCAGTTGGTAACAAGGTTTGTAAATAACCTCATGGTTGACGGGAAGAAATCTATTGCTTTTAAAGTATTTTATGATGCATTAGATATTGTTGAACAAAGAAAGCAAGACGAAGAGAAAACAGCTTTAGAATTGTGGAAAGAAGCATTATCGAACGTAATGCCTCATGTGGAAGTGAGAAGTAGCAGAATTGGTGGAGCGACATTTCAGATCCCAATGCCCATCAGACCGGATAGAAAAATATCTATGGCGATCAAATGGTTGATCCTTTACTCTAAAAAGCGCAATGAAAAATCAATGGCACAAAGATTGGCCGGTGAGATTTTAGCAGCGGTTAAAGAAGAAGGAGCAGCAGTGAAAAAACGTGTAGATGTGCACAAGATGGCAGAAGCGAACAAAGCATTCTCTCACTTTAGATTTTAAGGTTAAGATAAAATGGCAAAAGATTTAAAATATACAAGAAATATTGGTATTGCAGCGCATATTGATGCCGGTAAAACTACCGTTACAGAGCGTATTTTGTATTATACCGGTGTTTCTCACAAAATTGGTGAAGTTCACGACGGTGCCGCTACGATGGACTGGATGGAGCAGGAGCAGGAAAGAGGGATTACCATTACCTCTGCTGCAACGCATTGTGAATGGAAATACAATGATGAAAATTATGTTGTAAATATCATTGATACTCCCGGTCACGTTGACTTTACTGTTGAGGTAGAGCGTTCGTTGAGGGTGTTAGATGGAATGGTGGCTTTATTTAGTGCTGTGGATGGGGTTGAGCCTCAATCTGAAACAGTGTGGAGACAAGCAGATAAATATAAAGTTCCGAGAATTGGTTTTGTAAATAAAATGGACCGTCAAGGTTCTGATTTCTACAACGTTTGTACGCAGATCAGAGAGATGTTGGGCGGAAACCCGGTTCCATTGCAAGTGCCAATTGGAGATGAAATTGATTTTAGAGGAGTTGTTGACTTGATTTCAAACAAAGCGATCGTTTGGAATGAAGAAGATAAAGGGATGACTTATGAAGTGATCGAAATTCCTGCTGAATTAAAAGAAGAAGTTTCTCAAAAAAGAGCTGAGTTGGTTGAGGCGGTTGCTGAATACGACGAAGCTTTGTTAGAGAAATTCTTTGAAGATGAAAATTCGATCACAGAAGCAGAGATCATTGCTGCGTTGAGAAAAGCGACAATTGACATGTCTATTATACCTATGTTCTGTGGTTCAGCCTTTAAAAATAAAGGTGTACAGGCTATGTTGGACGGGGTGATGAGATTTTTACCTTCTCCATTGGATATCGAAGCTATTGTGGGTGTAAACCCTGAAACTGAACAGGAAGAAAAAAGAAAGCCTAGTGCCTCTGAACCTTTTTCAAGTTTAGCTTTTAAAATCGCTACCGATCCTTTCGTAGGAAGATTAGCTTTCTTTAGAGTGTATTCAGGACAGTTAGATTCAGGTTCGTATGTATTAAATACGCGTTCAGGAAATAAAGAAAGAATTTCCAGGATCTATCAGATGCATGCCAATAAACAACAACCTATTGATAAAATATCAGCAGGTGATATTGGAGCAGCCGTTGGTTTTAAGGATATCAAAACAGGTGATACGCTTTGTGATCTGAACAAGCCTATTGTTTTGGAATCGATGTCTTTCCCTGAGCCGGTTATCGGTATTGCAGTTGAGCCTAAGACGAAAGCGGATGTTGACAAATTAGGTATGGGCTTGGCTAAGTTGGCTGAAGAAGATCCAACATTTGTGGTGAAGACGGATGAGGCAAGTGGTCAAACAGTGATTTCAGGAATGGGTGAGTTACACTTAGAGATCCTTGTTGATCGTTTGAAGAGAGAATTCAAAGTGGAAGTGAATCAAGGTCAGCCTCAGGTTGAGTATAAAGAAGCATTGACCAGAAATGCAAACCATAGAGAAGTTTATAAGAAACAGTCCGGTGGTCGTGGAAAATTTGGTGACGTGGTATTCGAAATGGGTCCTGCTGATGCTGATTTCAAAGGTCCGGGATTACAATTTGTAAACGAGATCAAAGGGGGTAATATTCCAAGAGAATTTGTACCGGCTATCGAAAAAGGTTTCAAAATGGCTATGAAGAATGGTCCATTAGCAGGTTACGAAATGGATTCTATGAAAGTGAGAATTATCGATGGTTCTTACCACCCTGTAGATTCTGATGCACTTTCCTTCGAGTTAGCAGCTAAAATGGGTTATAAAGCAGCAGCAAAAGCGGCAGGAGCGGTAATCCTTGAGCCCATCATGAAACTGGAGGTGGTGACACCTGAAGAGAACATGGGAGATATCGTTGGCGATTTGAACAGAAGAAGAGGACAAGTAAACTCTATGGATGACAGAGCCGGTGCAAAAGTGATCAAGGCGTTGGTTCCGCTTTCAGAAATGTTTGGATATGTAACTACTTTGAGAACATTATCATCAGGTAGAGCAACATCTTCTATGGAATTTGCACATTATGCAGAAACTCCATCGAATGTATCAGAGGAAGTGATTAAAAAAGCAATAGGGTAATTCCTTAATTATTTAAGCGATGAGTCAAAAAATTAGAATAAAATTAAAATCTTACGACCATAACTTGGTAGATAAGTCGGCTGATAAAATTGTTAAGACTGTAAAAAATACAGGAGCTGTGATCAATGGTCCAATTCCATTGCCTACAAATAAAAAGATCTTTACAGTATTGAGATCTCCTCACGTAAACAAAAAGTCTAGAGAGCAATTTGAATTAAATGCGCACAAACGCATTTTAGACATCTACAGTTCATCTTCAAAAACCATTGATGCGTTGATGAAGTTGGAATTGCCAAGTGGTGTTGAAGTAGAGATCAAGGTATAGTTTCATTCCGGGAAGTGTTCCGGAAAAACTGATCTAAGCATTGAAAATGGAATTTTCGATGACATGTCCCGAGTATTAGGCGAGGGAAAAACGGAAAAAATACATCAGGGTTGAAGTATTTTAACCCTGTTTTTTTAAATAGAATGTTTAATAAATTATTAATGTAATTATGTCTGGGTTAATAGGTAAAAAAGTTGGAATGACCAGTATTTACGACGAAAATGGAAAGAATATTCCATGTACAGTGATACAGGCCGGTCCATGTGTAGTTACCCAAGTCAGAACCAAAGAGGTTGACGGGTATGAAGCGTTGCAACTTGGTTTCGATGACAAAGCAGAAAAGCACTCGACTAAAGCGGCCAATGGTCACTTTAAAAAAGCGGGAACTTCTTCAAAAAGGCGTGTTGTTGAATTCAAGTATTTTCAAGAAAAGTACAATTTAGGTGATGAACTCACTGTAGAGCTTTTTGAAGAAGGCGAATTTGTTGATGTAAGCGGTACATCAAAAGGAAAGGGATTTAACGGTGTAGTAAAAAGACATGGATTTGGCGGAGTAGGTCAGGCAACTCATGGTCAGCACAACCGTTTAAGAGCTCCCGGTTCTATTGGTGCAGCGTCTTATCCTGCAAGAGTTTTCAAAGGAATGAAGATGGCAGGTAGATTAGGTGGAGATAAAGTAAAAGTGCAAAACCTAAGAGTGTTAAAAGTGGTAAAGGATAAAAATCTTTTAGTAGTAAAAGGTGCAGTACCCGGCCACAAAGATTCATATTTAATTATTGAGAAATAATGAAAGTAGCGGTAGTAGATATCAACGGGAAAAATACTGGAAGAAGCGTTGAGCTTTCAGATGCTATATTTGGTATAGAGCCAAATAACCACGCTATTTATTTGGATGTTAAGCAATATTTGGCTAACAAACGTCAAGGAACTCATAAATCTAAAGAGAGAGCGGAAATTGCCGGAAGTACCAGAAAGATCAAAAAACAAAAGGGTACAGGTACTGCCAGAGCGGGAAGTATCAAATCTCCCGTATTTAGAGGTGGAGGTAGAGTTTTTGGTCCAAGACCTAGAAACTATTCTTTCAAATTGAATAAAAGTTTGAAAAGATTAGCACGTCAATCTGCACTTTCTTTGAAAGCAAAAGAAGAGAATATTGTGGTTGTAGAGAACTTCGATTTCGAAGCGCCAAAGACAAAATCATTCGTTAATGTGTTGAAGTCATTGGGAATAGAGAACAAAAAATCTCTCTTTGTGTTGGATGAGTCAAATAAAAACGTATATTTGTCATCGCGAAATTTGAAAGGTGTAAATATCGTAAATGGCTCAGGAATAGCAACTTACGAAGTTTTAAACGCGAATAAAGTGATACTTTCAGAAAGTTGTTTAGAAGAAATTGAATCAAATTTTAGTAAGTAATAGTTATGAGTATTTTAATAAAACCTATTATTACGGAAAAGGCTACAGATCTCAGCGAGTTGAGAAACTGTTATTCATTTGTGGTGAATAAGCAAGCCAATAAAATTGAGATCAAGAACGCTGTTGAAAGTGCATATGGTGTATCTGTTAATAGTGTAAGAACAGTAAATTATCCTGTTAAGCGCAATACGAAGTATACGAAACAAGGTTTGGTTACGGGTATGAAAGGAGCTTATAAGAAAGCCTTTGTGCAATTGGCTGAAGGAGAAAATATTGATTTTTATAGCAATATCTAAGATAAAGAGATGGCATTAAGAAAATTAAATCCAATAACCCCAGGACAACGTTTTAGAGTTGTTACTGATTTTGATGTGGTTACAACTTCAAAACCTGAAAAGAGTTTGTTGGCATCAAAAACGAGATCTGGAGGTAGAAATAATGACGGAAAAATGACCATGCGCTATTTAGGTGGTGGTCACAAGAAGAAATACCGTATCATCGATTTTAAAAGAAATAAGGATGGAGTTCCTGCAACTGTTAAAACGATAGAATACGATCCGAACAGATCTGCGTATATCGCCTTGTTGAATTATGCTGATGGTGAAAAGAGATATATCGTAGCTCAAAATGGTCTTAAAGTTGGACAGGTAATTGTTTCTGGAGAAAAAGTAGCTCCGGAAGTAGGAAACACACTTTATTTGAGTGACATACCTTTAGGAACGGTGATCTCTTGTATAGAATTGCACCCTGGTCAGGGAGCTGTATTGGCAAGAAGTGCCGGTACTTTCGCTCAATTAATGGCCAGAGAAGGAAAATATGCTACAGTAAAATTACCTTCTGGTGAGGTTCGCTTGGTATTATTGACCTGTAAAGCAACTGTTGGAGTAGTATCTAATTCTGATCATCAATTGGTCGTATCCGGTAAAGCAGGTAGAAGCAGATGGTTAGGTAGAAGACCAAGAACACGTCCGGTTGTGATGAACCCTGTGGATCACCCAATGGGTGGTGGTGAAGGTAGAGCTACCGGAGGACATCCAAGATCTCGAAATGGTATCCCTGCAAAAGGATTCAAGACCAGATCTAAAACAAAAGCGAGTAATAAACACATTGTTGTGCGTAGAAAAAAATAAGAATTAATTATGGCACGTTCGTTAAAAAAAGGACCCTTTGTTCATTTTAAACTTGATAGAAAGGTTCAAAAAAATATAGATACCGGCAATAAATCAGTGATAAAAACCTGGTCTAGAGCCTCTATGATTACTCCGGATTTTGTGGGTCAGACAATTGGTGTACACAACGGAAGACAATTTGTACCTGTGTATGTTACTGAGAATATGGTAGGACATAAATTGGGAGAATTTTCACCAACACGTACTTTTAGAGGTCATGCTGGTGCTAAAAATAAAGGTAAAAAATAGGAGTTATGGGAGTTCGTAAAAACATGAGAGCACAGCAACTAAAAGAGGCTCGTAAGGAAACTTATGTAGCTAAATTGAATGGTTGTCCTTCTTCGCCAAGAAAAATGCGATTAGTTGCAGATTTGGTAAGAGGAGTTGAAGTAGAAAAAGCTTTGGCAATATTGAAGTATAACCCAAAGCACTCTTCTATTAACCTGGAAAAATTGATGTTGTCTGCTATTGCCAACTGGCAAGCAAAGAATGAGGATGCAAATATTGAAGACGCAGGATTGTACGTGAAAGAGATCTATGTAGATAGCGCATCTTCTCTTAAGAGATTGAGAACAGCTCCTCAGGGTAGAGCACATCGAATCAGAAAACGTTCTAATCACGTAACGTTGGTATTAGGAACAAATAATTTAAGTAACTAAGTAATAGCATGGGACAAAAAACTAATCCAATAGGAAATCGTTTAGGTATTATCAGAGGATGGGATTCTAACTGGTACGGCGGAAATGACTACGGCGATAAAATTGCTGAGGATGACAAGATCAGAAAGTACGTTCATGCTAGATTGAGTAAAGCAAGTGTATCTCGAATCATCATTGAGAGAACTCTTAAACTTGTAACCGTTACTATCACTACTGCAAGACCCGGTATTATTATCGGAAAAGGCGGTCAAGAGGTAGACAAGTTAAAAGAAGAGCTCAAGAAGATCACCGGGAAAGAAATACAGATCAATATTTTTGAGATCAAAAGACCTGAGTTAGATGCAAAATTAGTTGCAGCGAGTATTGCCAGACAAATTGAAAGCAGGATCTCTTACAAGAGAGCGATCAAAATGGCCATCTCTACGACTATGCGTATGAATTCAGAGGGTATTAAAGTTCAGATTTCAGGAAGATTGAACGGAGCTGAAATGGCGCGTTCAGAATCTTTTAAAGAAGGTAGAATTCCTCTTTCTACTTTTAGAGCTGATATTGATTATGCACTTGATGAAGCCGATACTACCTACGGAAAATTAGGTATTAAGGTTTGGATCATGAAGGGTGAGGTTTATGGAAAAAGAGAATTATCTCCTTTAGTAGGTATGTCTAAAAAAGGCAAACCAAACGAAGGAAGAAATAAACCTCGTAAAAAATAATTTTTTAAATCATAAAAAATGTTACAGCCTAAGAGAGTTAAATTTCGTAAAGTTCAGAAAGGTAAAGGAAGCCTTAAAGGTATTTCTCAAAGAGGACACCAGCTTTCTAATGGAGTTTTTGGAATAAAATCATTAGAACAGGATCTTCTTACCTCAAGACAAATCGAAGCAGCGCGTATTGCTGCAACTCGTTATATGAAACGTCAAGGGAGTTTATGGATTAAAATTTTCCCGGATAAACCCATTACCAAGAAGCCATTAGAAGTACGTATGGGTAAAGGTAAAGGAGCACCGGAATATTTTGTGGCAGTGGTAAAGCCGGGCAGAATTATGTTTGAAGTAGGTGGAGTGCCTATGGATGTAGCAAAAGAAGCTTTGCGTTTGGCCGCTCAAAAATTACCTGTAAAAACAAAATTTGTTGTTGCACGTAATTACGAAAATGCATAATTAAGAATCTGCAAAAAATTTAACCATGAAACAATCTGAAATTAAAGGATTATCTGTAGAAGATTTACAGGAGAAATTAGAAGGATTCAAGAAGAATTATACCGACTTGAAATTAGCTCATGGAATTTCGCCATTAGAAAATCCAATACAGTTAAGAAAGTTGAGAAGAACTTGTGCCAGATTGGCTACAGAATTAACAAAAAGAGAATTACAATAATTCTATTTCAATTTAAAGATGGAACAAAGAAATCTTAGAAAAGAAAGAGTAGGTGTAGTGTCTAGTGCAAAAATGGAGAAAACGGTAGTTGTTTCTGAAGTTAGACGAGTAAAACACCCTCTTTATGGAAAATTCGTGTTGAATACAAAAAAGTATTATGTACACGATGAAAAAAATGATTGCAACGAAGGTGATACGGTCAGAATTAGTGAAACTCGTCCGTTGAGCAAAAACAAACGTTGGAGATTAGTTGAAATTATAGAAAGAGCTAAATAACCATGGTACAACAGGAGTCAAGATTAAAGGTAGCTGATAACACCGGAGCAAAAGAAGTTTTAGTAATTCGTGTCCTAGGTGGAACTAATAGACGTTACGCATCTGTTGGAGATAAAATTGTTGTTTCTGTCAAAGAAGCAACACCCAATGGTACAGCGAAAAAAGGTCAGGTAGCAAAAGCAGTTGTGGTGCGCACCAAAAAAGAAGTAAGACGTAAAGACGGTTCTTATATCAGATTTGATGATAACGCATGTGTATTGTTGGATGCTGCGGCAAATGAAATGAGAGGAACACGTGTATTCGGTCCTGTAGCGAGAGAATTACGCGAGAAACAATTCATGAAAATCGTATCACTAGCACCTGAAGTGCTTTAAATATAGAAGACTATGGCAAAGCTAAAATTAAAAACCGGAGATACGGTTCAGGTAATTTCTGGTGATCACAAAGGTGAAGAAGGAAAGATCGTAGAGATCATTAAGGATAAGAACAGAGCCATCGTTGAAGGCGTGAACTTAATTTCTAAACACACTAAGCCCAGTGCGCAAAACCCACAAGGTGGTATAGTGAAAAAGGAGGCTCCAATCCATATTTCAAACCTCATGTTAGTTGAAAACGGAAAAACAACAAGAGTTGGTTTCCGTAAGGATGGAGATAATAAGGTTAGATTCTCTAAAAAAACGAATGAAGTAATATAGTTATGGAATATACACCTAGACTTAAAGAAGAATATCAAAGCAGGATCAAAACTGCCTTGAAGGAAGAGTTCGGATACGAAAATGTGATGCAAGTTCCGAAGTTGGAAAAAATTGTGATCAGTAGAGGCGTTGGAGCAGCTATTGCGGATAAGAAATTAATCGAGCATGCAGCCAATGAACTATCTGCCATTACCGGGCAAAAAGCAATAACGACCATTTCAAAAAAGGATGTTGCATCTTTTAAATTGAGAAAAGGTATGCCAATTGGGGTAAAGGTAACTTTACGTGCCGATAGAATGTATGAATTTCTAGACAGATTGGTTACTGTAGCACTTCCGCGTGTAAGAGATTTTAAAGGTGTGAAAAGCACCGGTTTTGATGGAAGAGGAAATTATAACCTCGGTGTAACTGAGCAAATTATTTTCCCTGAGATCAATATAGATAAGATTTACAGAATTGGTGGAATGGATATCACTTTCGTTACTACCGCCAATACGGATAAAGAGGCAAAATCTTTATTGCACGAATTGGGTTTACCATTTAAAAAGAATTAAGAGATGGCAAAAGAATCAATGAAAGCTCGCGAAGTAAAAAGAGCAAAAACGGTTGCAAAATATGCTGAGAAGAGAAAAGCTTTGAAAGAAGCCGGAGAATATGAGCTATTGCAAAAATTACCGAAGAATGCTTCACCTATTCGCATGCACAACAGATGTAAATTGACAGGAAGACCAAAAGGTTATATGAGACAGTTTGGTATTTCACGTGTATTATTTCGTGAAATGGCCAACAACGGACTTATTCCTGGTGTGAAAAAAGCGAGTTGGTAATTTAGAATTGAATATTAATTGGTTTGAAGTTTAACCGCGAGTACTCGCGGTTAAAAACCAAAACCGCAAATTTTATATATGTATACAGATCCTATAGCAGATTTTTTGACCAGGATACGAAATGCCTCAAAAGCCGGGCATAGAGTGGTCGAAATCCCAGCTTCAAATTTAAAGAAAGAAATGACCAAGATCTTATTTGATCAGGGGTATATTCTCAGCTATAAATTTGAAGAAAACAAAGTGCAAGACAAAATTAAAATTGCACTAAAGTATGACAAGATTACTAAACAATCCGTAATTAAAAAATTACAAAGAGTAAGTACACCGGGTTTACGTCAGTACGCAAGTGCCTCTGAAATGCCCAGAGTGTTAAATGGTTTAGGAATCGCCATCGTATCTACTTCAAAAGGAGTGATGACGAACAAGAAAGCTCGTTTAGAGAATGTAGGTGGCGAGGTATTATGTTACGTTTATTAATAAAATTGTAAGATTAGTAAGATGTCAAGAATTGGAAAAAATCCCGTAGTTATACCCGCTGGAGTGACAGTTGAGTTGAAAGACAACCACATTACAGTGAAAGGAAAACTCGGCGAGTTATCTCAGGATATTACTGGGATTACAGTAAAACAGGAAGATAATACTTTGGTTTTAGAAAGAAGTGACGAAAGTAAAGCGCAAAAATCTGCACACGGTCTATACCGTGCTTTGATCAATAATATGGTCGTAGGGGTATCAACAGGTTGGTCTAAAGATCTTGAGTTGGTAGGTGTAGGTTACAGAGCTTCGAACCAAGGACAAAAATTAGATTTAGCTTTAGGATTCTCTCACAATATTATATTTGATATTGCTCCGGAAGTAAAAGTTGAAACGATCACAGAAAAGGGGAAAAACCCTATCATAAAATTAACTTCTCATGACAAGCAGTTGGTTGGGCATGTTGCGGCTAAGATCAGATCTTTCCGTAAGCCGGAACCATACAAAGGAAAAGGAGTTAAATTTGTTGGAGAATTGTTAAGAAGAAAAGCAGGTAAAACAGCTTAATAGAGGATAGTTATGGCATTATCAAAACTAGAAAGAAGATCTCGAATTAAACAGAGAATCAGAAAAATTGTTACAGGTACAGCAAGTCAACCAAGGTTGTCTGTTTACAGAAGTAACAAAGAAATATACGGCCAATTAATTGATGACGCTAGCGGTGTGACCATTGCTTCAGCTTCTTCAAGAGAAAAAGGTGTAACTGCCGGAACAAAAGTGGAAGTAGCAAATGCAGTTGGAAAGTTGCTTGCTGAAAAAGCGGTTAAGGCAGGAGTTGAAACTTGTTCATTTGATAGAAATGGATATTTATTTCACGGAAGAGTTAAATCTTTTGCTGATGGAGCAAGAGAAGGTGGTTTAAAATTTTAACAAGACGTCATGTTCAAGAGTTATAAAAATATTGAAAGAGTAAAACCAAGCGGTTTAGAATTAAAAGATCATTTGGTAGGGGTACAACGTGTGACCAAAGTGACCAAAGGAGGTAGAACTTTTGGATTCTCAGCCATCGTGGTAGTAGGTAACGGTAATGGCGTTGTAGGTTATGGACTTGGTAAATCTCAGGATGTGGCTACTGCTATTGCAAAAGCAATTGAAGATGCTAAGAAGAATTTGGTGAGAGTGCCTATTCTGAACCAAACATTGCCACATGAGCAAAAAGGTAAATACGGAGGAGCAAAAGTTTATTTGAAACCGGCTTCACACGGTACCGGAGTTATTGCAGGTGGTGCCGTACGTGCGGTATTAGAATCAGTAGGAGTTCATGATGTACTTTCAAAATCACAAGGATCTTCTAACCCTCATAACGTAGTAAAGGCGACTTTCGATGCTTTGTTGAATTTACGTGATGCACATACCATCGCTAAACAAAGAGGAATCAGCTTAGAAAAAGTGTTTAACGGATAATAGATTTGTGATGAAGAAATTAAAAATTACACAGGTTCGAAGTAAAATCAGAAGACCTAAAAACCAGAAGCTTACATTAGAAGCACTTGGTTTGACTAGAATGAATCAGTCGGTTGAACACGAGGCAACTCCTTCAATCTTAGGAATGGTAAAAACAGTTAATCACTTAGTTTCTGTAGAGGAAATTTAATAAGCTATAGAGTTATGGAACTAAATAATTTACAACCGGCAAAAGGTTCAGTAAAATCAGTAAAGAGAATCGGACGTGGTCAGGGTTCTGGAAAAGGTGGAACTGCAACTCGCGGACATAAAGGACAAAAATCTCGTTCAGGATATTCAAAGAAAATTGGATTTGAAGGAGGTCAAATGCCTTTGCAAAGAAGAGTACCTAAGTTCGGTTTTACAAATATCAATCGTAAAGAATACAAAGGAATCAATTTGGACAAACTTCAACAATTGGTTGATGATGGCAAGATCACTGATACAGTGAATATGGAGCTTTTGATCGCAAATGGTTTGACAAGTAAGAACGATATGGTTAAGATTTTGGGGCGTGGAGAATTGACCGCAAAATTAAATATCACGGTACATAAATTTACAGCTACTGCTAAAGCGGCTATCGAAAAAGCAGGTGGTAAAGCTGAAACGATTTAAATAAGCGTGTTTAATGAAGAAATTTATTAGTACCCTACAGGATATTTGGAAGATTGACGAGTTAAGAAACAAGATCATCATTACTTTGGGTTTGATGGTTGTGTATCGCTTGGCGGCTCATTTGCCATTACCTGGAATTGACCCGACACAATTATCGGGTATAAACGACAAAACATCCGGAGGTTTGTTAGGTCTGTTAAATGCATTTACCGGAGGAGCTTTTGCAAATGCTTCGGTGATGGCTTTGGGAATTATGCCCTATATCTCTGCCTCTATTGTGGTGCAGTTAATGGGTATTGCGATTCCTTATTTACAGAAGCTGCAAAAAGAAGGAGAAAGTGGAAGAAAAAAGATCAATCAAATTACGAGATGGTTAACCATCGGTATTTTGGTCATTCAGGCTCCGGCTTATATAGTAAGCTTACCGAGTTTAGGTATTCCTGAAAGTGCATTTTTATTGGGAAGAGGACCTTTATTCTATTTTTCATCTATCCTATTATTAACTACAGGTACGGTTTTTGCCATGTGGTTGGGTGAGAAAATTACGGATAAAGGAATTGGAAACGGAATTTCATTGTTGATCATGATCGGTATCATCGCGAGGTTTCCTGCATCGTTCATGCAAGAAGCAACTTCGAGAGTTACCCAATCTAATGGTGGACTATTGATGATCCTTATTGAAGTCATTATCTGGTTGCTTGTTATTTTAGCGTCTGTACTACTCGTTACTGCAGTGAGAAAGATACAAGTGCAATATGCCAGAAGAACGGCTGCAGGTAACATCAAAGATGTGGCAGGTGCAAGACAATATATTCCTTTAAAGTTAAATTCTTCAGGAGTTATGCCGATCATTTTTGCACAAGCCTTGATGTTCGTACCGGGTTTGTTGGCCAATTCTGAGAATAACACCTTAAAGGCTATCGGTATTTCCTTTACGGATATGTTCGGATTCTGGTACAATGTAGTTTTCGCTATTTTGATCATCATCTTTAGTTATTTCTACACTGCGATCACTATTCCGACCAATAAAATGGCTGATGATCTAAAAAGAGGTGGAGGATTTGTTCCGGGAATCAGACCTGGAAAAGATACGGCGGAGTATTTAGACGGGATCTTATCAAAAATAACCTTACCCGGATCTATATTCTTGGCTTTGTTAGCAGTTTTACCTGCGATCATTACCAAGTTTGGTGTACAGCCAGGATGGGCATTGTTCTATGGAGGAACCTCTTTACTGATCATGGTAGGGGTAGCTATAGACACGCTACAGCAAATAAATTCTTATTTGTTGAACAGACATTATGACGGTTTGATGAAAACCGGTTCAAAAAGAAAAACAACTGTTTAAAGTATATGGCAAAACAAGCTGCAATACAACAAGATGGAACAATTATCGAAGCATTGTCGAATGCCATGTTTCGTGTTGAACTAGAAAATGAGCATATTGTAACAGCACATATTTCGGGGAAAATGAGAATGCATTACATTAAATTACTACCCGGTGATAGAGTGAAGTTAGAGATGAGTCCATATGATTTAAGTAAAGCAAGAATAACCTATAGATATTAATTTTTTTAACTGCTGTTATATTGGGAGTTGTAATATACAATAGTGGTTGTTAACAAAGACTAGAACTTATGAAAGTTAGAGCATCAATTAAGAAAAGAAGTGCCGAGTGCAAAATAGTGCGCAGAAAAGGCAGATTATACGTAATCAACAAAAGTAATCCTAGATTTAAACAAAGACAAGGATAAGTTATGGCAAGAATAGCAGGAATTGACATCCCAAAGAACAAAAGAGGTGCTATCGCACTTACCTATATCTTTGGTATCGGTAGAAGTAAGGCTAAAGAAATTTTAGCAAATGCCCAAGTTGACGAGAATATTAAAGTTCAGGATTGGTCCGATGATAACATCGCTGAAATTCGTGAACAAGTAGCCAAAGTCAAAATTGAGGGTGAATTGAGATCGGAGATCCAGATGAACATCAAACGTTTAATGGATATCGGTTGTTACAGAGGAATCAGACATAGATCCGGGTTACCCTTGAGAGGTCAGCACACGAAAAACAATTCGAGAACCAGAAAAGGTAAGAAGAAGACTGTCGCAAACAAAAAGAAAGCAACTAAATAATCATTAGAGAAAATGGCAAAGAAAGTTCAAAAAAAGCGAAAAGTTATCGTTGATGCTGTCGGGGAAGCGCATATCAATGCCACCTTTAATAACATCATTATATCGTTAACGAATAAAAACGGAGATGTTATTTCTTGGTCTAGTGCTGGAAAGCAAGGGTTCAGAGGTTCTAAAAAGAACACACCTTATGCGGCTCAGACTGCTGCTGAAGATTGTGCAAAAGTTGCTCATGAAGCAGGTTTGCGCAAAGTAAAAGTTTTCGTGAAAGGTCCGGGTAATGGTAGAGAATCAGCGATCAGAACGATCCACAACAGTGGTATTGAAGTGACTGAGATCGTAGATATCACGCCAATCCCACACAACGGATGCAGACCTCCAAAAAGAAGAAGAGTTTAATAATCAATTTTAATAACGAGGATTAAGATTATCGAAGGATTGCCTTAATTCATAATCCCTTAATTATTTAAAAAAATGGCAAGATATACAGGTCCAAAAACAAAAATCTCCCGAAAATTCGGTCAGACCTTATTCGGAGAAGACAAAGCGTTTGAAAGAAGAAACTATCCTCCGGGACAGCACGGTTCAAACAGAAGAAGAGGAAAACAATCTGAGTATTCTATTCAGTTGAATGAAAAGCAAAAAGCAAAATATACTTACGGTATTTTAGAACGTCAATTCCGTAACCTTTTTGAAAAAGCTCAAAGTACAAAAGGTATTACCGGTGAAGTATTATTACAGCTTTGCGAATCCAGATTGGATAATGTAGTTTACAGAATGGGTATTTCTCCCTCACGTCGTGGTGCGCGTCAGTTGGTTTCGCACCGTCACATTACAGTTAATGGTGATATAGTTAACATTCCGTCTTATCAATTAAAAGAAGGAGATATTATAGGTGTAAGAGAAAAGTCGAAATCGTTAGAAGTCATTGACCGTTCTTTAGCGGCCAACAAAAGTGTTTATGAATGGCTTGCTTGGAATTCTGAGACCAGAGAAGGAAGATTTATCAAAGTTCCTGAAAGAGTTCAAATTCCGGAAAATATTAACGAACAGTTTATTGTAGAGTTGTACTCTAAATAATTAAAGACAGATTCTAAACTTATGGCAATTTTAAATTTTCAAAAACCAGACAAAGTATTAATGATTGAATCGAATGCCTATGAAGGCAAGTTCGAATTCAAACCCCTTGAACCAGGATATGGTTTAACGATCGGGAATGCTTTGCGTCGTGTTTTACTTTCTTCTTTAGAAGGTTATGCGATCAACTCTTTACGTATTGAAGGAGTAGAGCATGAATTTTCTACCATCGAAGGAATCGTAGAAGACGTTACTGAAATTATATTAAACCTAAAACAGGTTAGATTTAAACAGCAAATTGAAGATGCAGATAGCGAAAGTGTTTCTGTTTCGTTGAGTGGAAAAGAACAAATTACCGCCGGAGATTTCCAAAATTTTATTTCAGGTTTTCAAATTCTAAATCCTGAATTGGTAATTTGTAATTTAGAGAAGTCTGTTAAATTAGATATGGAAATATCTATAGATAAAGGAAGAGGATTTGTATTGGCTGAAGAAAATAAAAAAGCATCAGCTCCGCTGGGGACTATTTTTATCGATTCGATCTATACGCCGATCAAAAATGTAAAATACAGCATTGAAAACTTTAGGGTAGAGCAAAAGACCGATTATGAAAAACTCATATTCGATATCACTACTGATGGATCTATCAGTCCACAGGATGCGCTAACCGAAGCAGCAAAAATATTAATTCACCACTTTATGTTGTTCTCTGATGAGAGAATTACCTTAGAGGCTGATGAAATTGCTCAAACTGAGACCTATGATGAAGAGTCATTACATATGCGTCAGTTATTGAAAACCAGATTGATCGATATGGATCTTTCTGTAAGAGCATTGAATTGTTTAAAAGCTGCTGAAGTGGATACGCTGGGTGATCTGGTTTCTTTTAACAAGAGTGACCTGATGAAATTCAGAAACTTTGGAAAGAAATCATTAACTGAGCTTGATGAATTGGTAAATGTGAAAGGTTTGACCTTTGGCATGGATTTGACTAAATACAAATTAGATAAAGAATAGTTATTCCGCGTAAAGGAATGAAGTTAATACTGAGCGTACAATGAGACACGGAAAGAAAATAAATCATTTAAGTAGAAAAACGGCGCATAGAAAAGCAATGCTTTCTAACATGGCTTGTTCATTGATCGAGCACAAGCGCATTAATACAACTGTGGCAAAAGCAAAAGCTTTGCGTCAGTTTGTTGAGCCTTTGGTGACAAAATCAAAGGAAGATTCTACGCATAACAGAAGAATTGTTTTTAAAAATCTTAAAAGCAAAGAAGCCGTTACTGAATTGTTCAGAAACGTTGCTGTAAAAGTTGGAGACAGACCCGGAGGATATGTAAGAATTATCAAATTGGGTAGTCGTTTAGGCGATAATGCAGATATGGCTATGGTAGAATTCGTAGATTATAACGAATTGTACAATCCTAAAGGAGGAACTAAGAAGAAAGCTACCCGAAGAAGAGGTAAGAAAACAGCTCAAGCAAGTCCGGAAGCAGAAGCTCCTGCAAAAGCAGAAAACACGAAGGCAGAAACGAAAGATACAGATGCTAAAGACGAAGCCTAATTATGTTATTGGTTGTGTTTAAATTAATTAAAGGGTAAGCTGTTGAAAGCTTATCCTTTTTTTTTATCTTGAAGTCATGAAAAATATACTATTATTTATCCTTTTGATTTGCATTTCTATCGCTGATGCTCAAGAACGAAAAACGCCCGGGCAAGTGGGAAGTGCGAATGATGTTGTAGGTGGATTTTTTCGTAAATCTTCCTTTGCTGTGGATGGAAAAGTAATAGAGGGTTCCAGATTTCTTTTACCCAACTGGCAAAATCAAGGGGAAATATATGCTCAAGGTAAATTGTTAAGACTGACCAATCTAAATTTAGATCTATCTACTGATGAATTCAGCCAGATGAAACAAAATGATTCCATCTTTATATTCGAGAAGTCGAGAATCGATTCAGTTAAAATAAATAACAGACTGTTTAAACCCAATCAAGCAGGAAAGGTGGATGAAATTCTTTCCGAAGGAGAAAATGCGAGTTTGATCAAGAACTATGAGGTCGAGATCATTGAAGGCATGTTTAATCCGACGGATGGCACGACCAAGCCTTCGAGATATAAGATTATTGAAAATTATGCCGTGGTTCAAAATGGTATCCCCAAGAAAGTTTCTCTAAATAAAAAGAACCTGGCAGATATTTTTGGAAATGATAAAGGGGCCGTAGAGAAATATATCAAAGACAACAAACTATCATACAAAGATGAATCTGACATGATTCGCGTATTTAATTATTACAACACACTATAAAAATCAGATTAAGAATGGAATTTAAAACGAGAAAGAAGGCGCTTATTCTTTTGGAGGATGGAACCCTATTTGAAGGGCGTGCCGTTGGCAGAGATGGAACGGCAGTTGGTGAAATATGTTTCAATACGGGTACCACAGGCTATCAGGAAATCTTTACAGATCCCTCTTATTTTGGTCAGATCATGATCACGACCAATGCCCATATCGGTAATTATGGCGTAAATAACGAAGAACAGGAGTCAGATTCTATCAAGATCGCCGGTTTGGTTTGTAGAAATTTTTCCTACGATTATTCTCGCATTGATTCCGATGGATCCTTGTTGGATTATTTTGAAAAGGAAAACTTTTTTGCCATTTCAAATGTTGATACCAGGGCTTTGGTGAGACATATTCGCGACAAAGGGGCCATGAATGCCGTACTTTCAACCAATCTGGATATGGACTATTTACGTGCCGAGCTTGCTAAAATACCTTCCATGGAAGGTTTGGAACTCGCTTCCAGTGTATCTACGAAAGAAGCCTATACTTTTGGAAATCCCGATGCGAAATACAGAATCTCAGCATTGGACCTTGGGATCAAAAGAAATATCTTGAGAAATTTTGAGAAAAGAGATTGTTATATCAAGGTGTTCCCATTTGATACTACTTTTGAAGAAATGCAGGCTTTTGAACCGGACGGATATTTTTTATCTAATGGTCCCGGTGATCCAAATCCATTGACCAATGCGCAAAAAATAGCCAAGCAAATTATCGAACTCGATGAACCTCTTTTTGGCATATGCCTGGGTCATCAGGTCATTGCGCTGGCACATGGTATACCCACTTATAAAATGCATAACGGACATCGAGGAATCAATCATCCGGTAAAAAATGTATTGACCAATAAGGGTGAAATCACTTCTCAGAATCACGGGTTTGTGGTCGACAGAAAATCTGTGGAAGAAGGTGACCTTTTTGAGGTAACGCATATCCATTTAAATGATCAGACCCTTGCCGGAATGAGGATGAAGCACAAAAATTGTTTTTCGGTGCAATATCACCCGGAGGCAAGTCCCGGACCACATGATTCTTCCTATTTATTCGATCAATTTATAGAAAGAATGCAAGTGACAAAAACAGTTTAAAATCAGCATAAGGAAGTCGAAATCGTTTGAGTATAAAATCCTTCAAAACAAAGGTAAAGCGACAATAGTTCCTTAAATTTACAGTATAAAATAAAAAAGAGAAAAATATGAGTATTATAGTGAATATCCACGCAAGACAGATCTTAGATTCAAGAGGAAATCCAACCGTAGAAGTTGATGTAACCACAGAAAACGGATTTGTAGGTCGTGCTGCAGTCCCTTCAGGAGCCTCAACAGGAGAACACGAAGCAGTAGAATTGAGAGATGGAGGTAAAGATTATATGGGTAAAGGCGTATTGAAGGCGGTTGAAAATGTAAATGAGATCATTGCTGAAAACCTATTAGGTTTTTCTGTGTTCGAACAAAATGCGATCGATAAACTGATGATAGAGCTCGATGGTACTCCTAACAAATCTAAATTAGGTGCCAATGCCATTTTGGGCGTTTCTTTGGCCGTGGCAAAGGCTGCAGCCAATGAGTTGGGTGTTTCTTTGTTCAGGTATGTAGGTGGAGTAAGTGGAAATACATTACCAGTGCCCATGATGAATATTGTGAATGGAGGTTCGCATTCTGATGCGCCTATCGCTTTTCAGGAATTTATGATCATGCCTGTGATGGCGAAAAGTTTTACCCATGCGATGCAAATGGGAACTGAGATCTTTCATCATTTGAAAAAGATCCTTCACGATCGAAATTTGAGTACGGCCGTAGGAGATGAAGGAGGTTTCGCTCCAACTTTTGATGGAACAGAAGATGCCATCGAAACGATTTTAGCAGCCATCAAAAAAGCAGGATATAAAGGTGGAGAAGAAGTGATGTTGGCTTTAGATTGCGCTTCAGCAGAATTTTATGAAAATGGTAAATACGATTACTCTAAATTCGAAGGTACCGGCGGAAAGATCAGAACCAGCAAAGAGCAAGCCGATTATTTAGCTGAATTAGTGGCTAAATATCCCATTATCTCTATCGAGGATGGAATGGATGAAAACGACTGGGAAGGATGGAAATACCTTACGGAAAAGATCGGAGATAAAGTTCAATTGGTAGGAGATGATTTATTTGTGACCAATGTTGAAAGATTGTCGAGAGGTATCAAAGAAGGTATTGCCAATTCTATTTTGATCAAAGTGAACCAAATAGGGACCTTATCTGAAACCATCGCTGCAGTAAATATGGCCCACAATGCGGGATATACCTCAGTGATGTCGCACAGATCAGGTGAAACTGAAGATAATACCATCGCGGACCTAGCTGTGGCATTAAATACAGGTCAGATCAAGACCGGTTCTGCTTCAAGGAGTGACCGTATGGCAAAATACAATCAATTGCTCAGGATAGAAGAAGAATTAGGTGATGTGGCTTATTTTCCTCAGCTCAAAGCCTTTAAAGTGAAGAAATAATGTATGAAAAACCGGTTTTTACCGGTTTTTTTTATGTTAAAAATTGCAACAATCATTACCTAAAAACTGTGTTAAATTTTGTAAATTAGACCCTCATTAAATAATCGTTACAGCATGTCAGAAACAGCAAAATTAGAAATAGGAGGTAAAAGCTATGAATTACCCGTAGTTCGAGGAACAGAAAATGAAGTCGCCATAGATATTAAAAATTTAAGAATCGATACTGGTGGTTTAATTACCCTTGATTCGGGGTTTAAAAATACAGGTGCCTGTGAAAGTAAGATCACATTTCTCGATGGTGAAAAAGGAATTTTAAGACACAGGGGTTATTCTATCGAGGACCTTGCCAAAGGATCTAATTTTCTCGAAGTTTCTTATTTAGTTATTTTTGGTGAATTGCCGACGAAAGCGCAGTATGAAAAATTCGAAAAGGATATCAAAAGACATACCCTTTTGAATGAGGAAATGAAGAATATCATCGACGGTTATCCCAAAAGTGCACATCCGATGGGCATCTTGTCTTCTATGACTTGTGCCTTAACGGCTTTCAATCCTATTACAGTCAATGTAAATGATCCTGTGGCCTTATATGAGGGTATTGTAAAGATCATGGCGAAATTCCCTGTATTGGCGGCCTGGGCACATAGCAAGACCCATGGAATGCCATTGAACTATGCGGATAATTCGTTGGGTTATGTGGAGAATATTTTGAATATGATGTTTAAAATACCCACTGAGACCTATAAGATCAATCCAATTGCTGTAAAAGCATTAGATGAATTACTCATCCTGCATGCGGATCACGAGCAGAACTGTTCTACCTCAACGGTGAGAATTGTAGGTTCTTCAGAAGCCGGTTTATTCGCTTCGATCTCGGCGGGTGTTTGTGCCCTTTGGGGAAGATTGCACGGGGGAGCCAATCAGGCGGTATTGGAAATGCTGGAGGCCATTCAGAAAGATGGAGGGGATGTGGAGAAATACATCGCCAAGGCCAAAGATAAAGATGATCCTTTCCGATTGATGGGCTTTGGGCACAGGGTATATAAGAATTTTGATCCACGTGCGAGATTGATCAAGAAAGCCGCTGATGAATTATTCGAGGATCTGGGTACTTCTGATCCTGTTCTATCTATTGCCAAGCATCTGGAAAAAGTAGCCCTGGAAGATGAGTACTTTGCCGAGAAAAAATTGTATCCTAACGTGGATTTCTATTCCGGAATCATCTACCGTGCTTTGGGTATCCCTGTAGAAATGTTTACTGTGATGTTCGCTATCGGTCGTTTGCCCGGATGGATCGCTCAATGGAGAGAAATGCGTTTGAATAAGGAACCTATAGGAAGACCAAGACAGCTCTATATTGGTGAAGCGTTACGTCCCTTTGTACCGATGAATAAAAGATAAAGTATTCATAATTTTAACAAATCGCAAAATGAAGAATGTTTCGTTTTGCGATTTTTTTTTAGCTAATTTTGTCAAAAACTTATTTTTTTGGACAAATTTTATTTAAATATCAAAAATGAGACTTCCAGGCTCAGCGCAGTGATCCTGGGAACGGCAAAATCTAACGGACCCATTCCGAAGGTAGAGGATTGTTATGACCCTAAGTCGAGGGAGCATGTATTGGCAGGAACTTATCCCTTAGAAGAGGATATGGTCAAGGAGTTGGATGCTTTTGCCAGCGTACTAAAGAAATATGAGGTCATCGTTTTTCGTCCGGAGGTAATGGAAGACGTCAATCAAATCTTTGCCCGTGACATAGGATTTGTGATCGACAATAAATTTATTAAGTCCAATATTTTACCGGATAGAGAAGAAGAATTTCAATCGATAGAATACATCATCAATCATGTGGATCCTGAGGATATCATTGTTCCACCTGATGAAGTACATGTGGAGGGAGGGGATGTGATGCCCTGGAATGAGTATATTTTTGTAGGAACCTATACAGGAGAAGATTACAAATCGTATATCACCGCTCGTACGAATAAAGAAGCGGTTGAATTTCTTCAAAAACTGTTTCCCGAGAAAAAAGTGGTCAAATTTGAACTGCGCAAATCAAATACCGATGCCAAAGAGAATGCCTTGCATTTGGATTGTTGCTTTCAGCCTTTAGGGAAAGGTAAAGCCATTCTGCATAAAAATGGATTTTTGGTAGAAGAGGAATACCAGTTTTTGGTGGACCTGTTCGGAACGGAAAATATTTTTGAGATCAGCAAGGAGGAAATGTATCACATGAATTCCAATGTTTTTTCCATTTCTGAAGAGGTGGTAGTTTCAGAACAGAATTTTACCCGATTGAATACCTGGTTGCGCAAGAATGGATTTACGGTGGAAGAGATTCCTTTTGCTGAGATCTCCAAACAGGAAGGACTGTTGAGGTGTTCTACTTTGCCGTTGATAAGGATTAGATATGAGATATTAGATTTGAGATTTTAGAAGGAATGTTGAGTGTTGAATTGGAAATGGTTAAGCGGTTATACTGTTAAGCGGTTATACGGTTATGCAGTGATGGAGTGATGGAGTGATGGAGTGAAATGGTGAAGTTCAAGATTTTAGATAATAGATAATTGATTTGAGTTTTTAAAATTTATCCTTTGTACTTTGTCATTGCTGCCAGAGGGAGGTTGTTATTCGGTGATGGAGTGATGGAGTGATGGAGTGATGGAGTGAAATGGTGAAGTTCAAGATTTTAGATAATAGAAATTAGATTTGAGATTTTAGAAGGAATGTTGAGTGTTGAATTGGAAATGGTTAAGTGTGAAGTGAGAGGTTTGAAGTGGGAAGTGAGATGAATGGTGTGAATTGTAAGTAAAAAAGCTCTCCTCCTTTTAGGAGGAGCCAGCCTGCGGCAGGCAGGTACCCGAAGGGGGAGGTGGTTACTTAGGAGTTACCGGAAATACAATACCATTTTCATATTAATTCGTAAAGTGACAACAGATTCCCGCTTCGTGCCTTCGGCGGATAAATTCGCGGGAAATCGAAGATTCGACGAAGTCAAATCGAAGATTCGGCGGAGCCATGAAGAAACCCCGGCCTCAAAGAAAAAACCCTACCTGTAGGGTATAAGCTATGATTAACCGGGGTATGATTAAAGAATGACCCGAAGTCTGTGACTTCGGGATTTACCCTACTTTTTGCTTGACCAAAAAGTAGGCAAAAAGTCAAGGCTGCAAATAAAAAAGTACTTCGACCTTCATCAAGGCTAAGTGCGGCGGAGTGATCTTCTCATAGCTAATCGAAGCTTCTCCGTCTTACTAAGCCTTGATTTTGATCTCAACACTTTTTTCTTTGAGGCCGGAGATAGAGTCAGTTTATGAGAAAGATTGAAAATAGAGGGAGAGAAATACGAATGATTAATGTAGATTTTGTTCAATTATGGATGATTTGCGAAATTTAAACCCTGGTATTTTATTTTTCGTCCTGGCTTCCAGAAAATTTTAGCGATGCCGATAGCTATCAGCATCGGCAGGCGAAGGAGCAGCCAGAGAGCGAAGCGTCCTTAGGCTGCGGCGGATAAAAATTTTATGGCAAATGCCATAGAAAAAGAAAATCAGCCTTGACTTTTTGGTTCTTTTGTGTCAAGACAAAAAACAGAAAAGAATCCCGAAGTTGTAAACTTCGGGCAACATGCTTTGAAACAAGCACTAACATGACCACCCCGGCACTCCGTTTCAACCTATGAGAAAGGAAACATGGTATATATTGAAAAGTTTATGAAGTGAGAAGGGAGAAGTTTGAGGTGAGAAGTATTTAAAAAATAAAAAAGCAACATCGTTATGCAACAAATTACGAATACCCTTTTAATGATCCGTCCGGTGGCATTCAGGATGAATGAACAAACCGCTGTCAATAATTATTACCAGCAGGCTGTTGGGGATGATCCGAAAGAAGTACAAAACAAAGCGCTGAAAGAATTTGACGATTTTGTCATCAAATTGCGCAAGGCAGGAGTAGAGGTGATCGTGGTCAATGATACCCCCGTTCCCAACACACCGGATTCCATTTTTCCGAACAACTGGATCTCTTTTCACGAAAATGGAACGGTTGGACTTTATCCGATGTTCGCCGAAAACAGAAGATTGGAGAGAAGAGAGGATGTGTTGGATATGTTGGAAGAACAAGGTTTTGTGATCGAAGAAGTAGTGGATTACACTTCTGCCGAAGATGAGGATGTCTTTTTAGAGGGTACAGGAAGTCTGTTGCTGGATCGAGAAAATCAGATCGCCTATTGTGCTTTGTCGCCCAGAGCTGATGAAGACCTTTTTATCGAATTCTGCGAAGATTTCGAATATACCCCGGTAATCTTTCATGCCTATCAAACCGTTCAGAACAAAAGAGCTTTGATCTACCATACCAATGTGATGATGGCTTTGGCGGAAAAATTTGCCGTGATCTGTCTGGATTCCATTGATGACAAAACTGAAAAGAAAAATGTAATTGCACATCTAAGAAAAACAGGGAAAGAGATCATCGAGATCACCGAAGAGCAGGTGAATCAATTTGCCGGAAATATGTTGCAGGTGATTGGTTCTGAAAACCAAAGGATCACCGTGATGAGCCGGGCTGCGTATAAGTCGTTGACAGCCGGGCAGATCGCCACTATAGAAAAATCTTCTACCATTTTATACAGCGATTTAACGACCATCGAAACAGCAGGTGGGGGTAGCGCACGGTGTATGATGGCGGAGGTGTTTTTGGGGAGGAGTAGTTAGATATGAGATGTTAGATTTGAGAGGGATTTCTTGTACTTAAAACATCTGCTAGTCTGCTCCAGGAAAACCTCCCGTAGTGGGTGATACAGTATCCTCGTGTAAGGACAAAATTTAAAGTAAAAAATTTTGAGTAATAAGTAATCAATGGGAGTTTTAAATATGTTTAGAATGAATTATGATCAAGTGGATATTCAACCAATAGAATAAGAATAGTATGAATATTCACTTTAATATCCAGCTTAATAATTATTAAATCTTAGGACAAAAATTATTGAATCGTAAATATTTTTGGTCTTAAATATTTTGGTTGAAACTATTATGTTCAGAAAAATCATAATAAAACTATGATTTTTATATAGGCAGACAATATTCCAGATTAATTGTAGTTTTAAAATAACTATTTTTGCGACAAATTTAATTTTCGTGTTTTAATCTTATTTATATGATTGTTCTTGGTCTAAATTTTTATTATCATGATTCTACCGCCTGTATTTTAATTGATGGAAAGCTTGTAGCGGCCATTGAGGAAGAAAGGCTCAATCGAGATAAACACACTCAGGCTTTTCCATATTTATCAATCGATAAATGTTTGGAGATTGCTGGAATTAATTATGGAGATATTGATCATATTGCCATCTCTATAAAACCCTCTCATAACTTAGATAAAAAAATAAAATATTATCTAGGAAGCAAAAGGCGGTGGGGCCATTATTACAGATGGGAGATTTTAAGAAATAAAGGCAAAATAAAGGAGTTTGATGGTTGGTATAAAAAAATATATACTAAGGGAGTAAAGGAACCTGAAGTTCATTTCATTCCTCATCATTTATGTCATGCACCCGGCACATTTTTTGTTTCGCCCTATGAAAAGGCCGCTATCTTAGGGATTGACGGATCAGGGGAATGGGCGACAAGCTGGATCGGTTATGGTGAAAATAATTCCATTCAAAAATTTGGAGAAAGCTTTTTCCCAAATTCTTTGGGCTCACTTTACGAAGCAGTTACACAGTTTTGCGGATTTAAACCCAATTATGATGAAGGAAAAACCATGGGTCTCGCTCCAATGGGAAATCCGGATACTTATTTTAATGAAATAGCTTCCATAGTAAAGGTTAATAAGGATGGAGATATAAAGATCGATCTAGATCTTTTTCAATTTCAAGATTTTAAATGGAAAAATTTATTATCTGAAAAATTCTTCACCAAATTTGGCAAGGGACGGGATAAAAATGGACCTTTTGAACAGCATCATATGGACATGGCTGCGGCATTTCAAAAAGTTTTAGAGGAAAGAGTATTAGAAATGTGTGAAATCCTTTATGAAAAAACCAAAGCAAAATACCTTGTTATAGGTGGCGGAGTTTCATTAAATAGTGTCATGAATGGGAGGATAGTAAGAGAAAGTATGTTTGAAGATGTTTATGTTATGCCTGCAGCTGGTGATAATGGTACTGCCATAGGAGCGGCATATTATTTATATAATGGGATATTAAATAAACCCAGGGTCTTTGTTCACGACAACCCATATGTAGGAACTAGCTATACTAATGAAGAAATAAAGAAAGTGCTCCAAGGAGCAAAACTTAAATATGTCTATCACGAGGATATTTGCGAAGTTGCCGCGGATCTTTTGGCAGAGGGCAAAATAATAGGTTGGTTTCAAGGGGCTATGGAAATAGGGCCTCGGGCATTAGGTAATAGGAGTATTTTGGCTAATCCAGCTTTTCCGGATATGAAAGACAAGATCAATTCAGAAGTTAAATTTAGAGAAGCTTATCGACCTTTTGCACCCTCAGCCACTGTCGAATCTTATCAAGATTATTTTGATTTAGAAGTTGAGGCTCCATTTATGCTTAAGGTTTGTCCTGTTAAGGAGGATAAGAAAACGGTGATACCTGCAGTTACCCATGTCGATGGTTCGGCCAGGCTTCAAACTGTTAGGAAGGAAATAAACCCAAGGTACCATGAATTAATTACTGCTCTGGGAAAAAGGACTGGAGTTCCTGTGGTTTTAAATACTAGTTTTAATATTCAGGGAGAACCTGTGGTCGAATCTCCCGTGCATGCCATTAGATGCTTCTATTCGAATGGTTTAGATGCTCTGGTTCTTGGAAATTATTTATTGACGAAATAAGATAGATTAAAAGTTTTTTATAAGAATCATTAAAAGCCACCCTGAGGTGGCTTTTATTTATATATTAAATGCTTACAATCTATTCAGCAAAACCCTATTGTTTTCAATATAATTACCGGATTCAATTCTAATGATATAATAACCATTTGCAACTTCTGCACCATTAGTACTTTTGCCATCCCAACGAAAAAGTTGATCACCAGCTTCCAAGGCCTTATCATTTAAGATATTTATTACTCTTCCATATTGATCAAAAACTTTCACCTTACATTGCTTCGCTCAGAATATTAAATGAAATATTTACATAATCTGAAAATGGATTTGGATAAATACCAATTAATGCAGGTGCAAATTTAGATTTCTCTATGGCTTCCTTGGTAGCAATCGTATTCAAATCGAATATGACATTTGGATTTACTCCAATATCCTGTATTTTTAGCTCATTAAGTGTATTGTAAAATACTCTAAACCTATATTCAGCAGGTAGTAATTCCATGGAGGTATCTGTGTTTCCGGAACCAAATGTTTGCCATCCCTCTGCGAAGTATCGAGCATCTGTGCTTGTTTCAACTATACCGTTTATTTTTAATGACATAGTTGTATTCACTGTTTCGAATACAATATTTGGATTGGTGGTGACATCCTGTTCAATTTTGGCAAATCCACCCCTGTAATACATTTTGAAGCTATATGATTTAGGTAATAGTTCCATTGAAGTGGGGGTTGTGCCAGTTCCGAACTGTTTCCAACCACTTCCCATAGTACTCAGTTCGATCACCTATTAACTCTTCACCAGTAGAACTTCTTAAAGATATATTCACTTTAACAGTTTGGAAAACTATCGGATATACGGGATTGGTCATGGAAACAGAACTTCCGCCATAATTCATTTGCCAAACATTTGGAGAAACCTCACTCACAATTGTTAGGTTGCCTTCACTATCCGTTTCACCAGTTGCATCATACCATTGACCGTTAAAGTATCTCACTTTTCCACCACTTAAACCATTACCTTCTGAGTCTAAAAGTTGAACCAAATACGTGTAATTAGATGGTGTAAGGCAAATTTTACTGGCTTGTTTGATACCGTCAAGTCTAAAGGTATAACATCCGGGAATATATTCGTAATCTGAACCTACATTAAAGTGCCAATATTGTTTATAAAAATCAATGGTGGTTGCACTAAATGAAGCTTTAACTGTATTAAGTTTTATATTTGGGTTGATGGAGATATCCTGCTTGATAGTTTCAGAAGTCATTCCATCTCGTTGGAATTGGAAAGCATAGGCGCCTGGAAGAAGTTCTTCTTCAAAATAAACTGCTTGATTTCCATTGTTCATATAGACCCATTCTACTCGCGCCCAGAATCTAAAATTCGATTCGAGATCATTATCAAAACTATCATTTAGCTCTGCCGTCACTTTTACAGTTTGGAAAATGATCGGCTCGCCATTGTTCTTGACAATTTGAGGTTTTCCCTTATAAATCATTTGCCAACTTGAAACTGATGAACCTTCTGGAAGTTCAATTTTTAAAACACCATCTGAATCAGTAGATCCGGGAGTGTCATTCCATACTCCTCCAATTTTGAAACGTACATTACCGCCAGCTATCCCAACTCCTAAGCTATTGATTAATTTTACTTCAACCGTATTGTTTGAATTGGTTGTTTCATCTTCTCCATCACAATCTTCATCGATTCCGTTATCAGGAATTTCGGTGGCACCGGGGTAAACAGTATTTGCACTGTCATCACAATCGGTATTGTCACTTACGTAACCTGTAGGTTGGTCATTTTGAGTAATTGACAGGGTATTATTACCAAAGCCATCTCCATCAGAATCTGCAAACCAGGTAAGGCTATCACTGCCATCACAATCTTCATCGATTCCGTTATCAGGAATTTCGGTGGCACCGGGGTAAACAGTATTTGCACTGTCATCACAATCGGTATTGTCACTTACGTAACCTGTAGGTTGGTCATTTTGAGTAATTGACAGGGCATTATTACCAAAGCCATCTCCATCAGAATCTGCAAACCAGGTAAGGCTATCACTGCCATCACAATCTTCATCGATTCCGTTATCAGGAATTTCGGTGGCACCGGGGTAAACAGTATTTGCACTGTCATCACAATCGGTATTGTCACTTACGTAACCTGTAGGTTGGTCATTTTGAGTAATTGACAGGGCATTATTACCAAAGCCATCTCCATCAGAATCTGCAAACCAGGTAAGGCTATCACTGCCATCACAATCTTCATCGATTCCGTTATCAGGAATTTCGGTGGCACCGGGGTAAACAGTATTTGCACTGTCATCACAATCGGTATTGTCACTTACGTAACCTGTAGGTTGGTCATTTTGAGTAATTGACAGGGCATTATTACCAAAGCCATCTCCATCAGAATCTGCAAACCAGGTAAGGCTATCACTGCCATCACAATCTTCATCGATTCCGTTATCAGGAATTTCGGTGGCACCGGGGTAAACAGTATTTGCACTGTCATCACAATCGGTATTGTCACTTACGTAACCTGTAGGTTGGTCATTTTGAGTAATTGACAGGGCATTATTACCAAAGCCATCTCCATCAGAATCTGCAAACCAGGTAAGGCTATCACTGCCATCACAATCTTCATCGATTCCGTTATCAGGAATTTCGGTGGCACCGGGGTAAACAGTATTTGCACTGTCATCACAATCGGTATTGTCACTTACGTAACCTGTAGGTTGGTCATTTTGAGTAATTGACAGGGCATTATTATTACCAAAGCCATCTCCATCAGAATCTGCAAACCAGGTAAGGCTATCACTGCCATCACAATCTTCATCGATTCCGTTATCAGGAATTTCGGTGGCACCGGGGTAAACAGTATTTGCACTGTCATCACAATCGGTATTGTCACTTACGTAACCTGTAGGTTGGTCATTTTGAGTAATTGACAGGGCATTATTACCAAAGCCATCTCCATCAGAATCTGCAAACCAGGTAAGGCTATCACTGCCATCACAATCTTCATCGATTCCGTTATCAGGAATTTCGGTGGCACCGGGGTAAACAGTATTTGCACTGTCATCACAATCGGTATTGTCACTTACGTAACCTGTAGGTTGGTCATTTTGAGTAATTGACAGGGTATTATTACCAAAGCCATCTCCATCAGAATCTGCAAACCAGGTAAGGCTATCACTGCCATCACAATCTTCATCGATTCCGTTATCAGGAATTTCGGTGGCACCGGGGTAAACAGTATTTGCACTGTCATCACAATCGGTATTGTCACTTACGTAACCTGTAGGTTGGTCATTTTGAGTAATTGACAGGGTATTATTACCAAAGCCATCTCCATCAGAATCTGCAAACCAGGTAAGGCTATCACTGCCATCACAATCTTCATCGATTCCGTTATCAGGAATTTCGGTGGCACCGGGGTAAACAGTATTTGCCACTGTCATCACAATCGGTATTGTCACTTACGTAACCTGTAGGTTGGTCATTTTGAGTAATTGACAGGGCATTATTACCAAAGCCATCTCCATCAGAATCTGCAAACCAGGTAAGGCTATCACTGCCATCACAATCTTCATCGATTCCGTTATCAGGAATTTCGGTGGCACCGGGGTAAACAGTATTTGCACTGTCATCACAATCGGTATTGTCACTTACGTAACCTGTAGGTTGGTCATTTTGAGTAATTGACAGGGCATTATTACCAAAGCCATCTCCATCAGAATCTGCAAACCAGGTAAGGCTATCACTGCCATCACAATCTTCATCGATTCCGTTATCAGGAATTTCGGTGGCACCGGGGTAAACAGTATTTGCACTGTCATCACAATCGGTATTGTCACTTACGTAACCTGTAGGTTGGTCATTTTGAGTAATTGACAGGGCATTATTACCAAAGCCATCTCCATCAGAATCTGCAAACCAGGTAAGGCTATCACTGCCATCACAATCTTCATCGATTCCGTTATCAGGAATTTCGGTGGCACCGGGGTAAACAGTATTTGCACTGTCATCACAATCGGTATTGTCACTTACGTAACCTGTAGGTTGGTCATTTTGAGTAATTGACAGGGTATTATTACCAAAGCCATCTCCATCAGAATCTGCAAACCAGGTAAGGCTATCACTGCCATCACAATCTTCATCGATTCCGTTATCAGGAATTTCGGTGGCACCGGGGTAAACAGTATTTGCACTGTCATCACAATCGGTATTGTCACTTACGTAACCTGTAGGTTGGTCATTTTGAGTAATTGACAGGGTATTATTACCAAAGCCATCTCCATCAGAATCTGCAAACCAGGTAAGGCTATCACTGCCATCACAATCTTCATCGATTCCGTTATCAGGAATTTCGGTGGCACCGGGGTAAACAGTATTTGCACTGTCATCACAATCGGTATTGTCACTTACGTAACCTGTAGGTTGGTCATTTTGAGTAATTGACAGGGCATTATTACCAAAGCCATCTCCATCAGAATCTGCAAACCAGGTAAGGCTATCACTGCCATCACAATCTTCATCGATTCCGTTATCAGGAATTTCGGTGGCACCGGGGTAAACAGTATTTGCACTGTCATCACAATCGGTATTGTCACTTACGTAACCCGCCGGGGCTGTAGCAGCTGTGACCATATCATTGGGGTCTCCAAAACCATCTTCGTCTATGTCGGCATACCAGGAGGTGTTAGCAACAATACCGGTGGCATAGGTTTTTGCGAAGGCACGGCCTGAATTAAAAACTACAACCAAATTACCCAGGCTGTCAAAGGCCAAGGAGGTATAATTGGCAACTCCTGCGGAAAAACCCGGGGTACCCACATCTACCCAGCTACTGCCATTGAATTTTTTTACGGTGGCTTTGTTTGAATTTCCGCCATCGCTATAAACTACATAAGGCGAATCTGCGCTGTCAAAGGCCAAGGAGGTATAAGCGGCAAATCCCGCGGAAAAACCCGGGGTACCCACATCTACCCAGCTACTGCCATTGAATTTTTTTACGGTGGCTTTGCTTGAATTTCCGTCATCCCTATAAACTACATAAGGCGAATCTGCGCCGTCAAAGGCCAAGGAGGTATAAGTGGTAGCTCCGCGGAAAAACCCGGGGTACCCACATCTACCCAGCTACTGCCATTGAATTTTTTTACGGTGGCTTTGCTTTGAATTTCCGCCATCGCTATAAACTACATAAGGCGAATCTGCGCTGTCAAAGGCCAAGGAGGTATAATTGGCAAATCCCTGCGGAAAAACCCGGGGTACCCACATCTACCCAGCTACTGCCATTGAATTTTTTTACGGTGGCTTTGTTTGAATTTCCACCATCGCTATAAACTACATAAGGCGAATCTGCGCCGTCAAAGGCCAAGGAGGTATAATCGGCAAATCCCTGCGGAAAAACCCGGGGTACCCACATCTACCCAGCTACTGCCATTGAATTTTTTTACGGTGGCTTTGTCTGAATTTCCGTTATCCCTATAAACTACATAAGGCGAATCTGCGCCGTCAAAGGCCAAGGAGGTGATATAGCGGCAGATCCCTGGGAAAAACCCGGGGTACCCACATCTACCCAGCTACTGCCATTGAATTTTTTTACGGTGGCTTTGTTTGAATTTCCGTTATCGCTATAAACTACATAAGGCGAATCTGCGCTGTCAAAGGCCAAGGAGGTATAATTGGCAGATCCCTGGGAAAAACTCGGGGTACCCACATCTACCCAGCTACTGCCATTGAATTTTTTTACGGTGGCTTCGCTTGAATTTCCGCTATCCCGATAAACTACATAAGGCGAATCTGCGCTGTCAAAGGCCAAGGTGGTATAATTGGCAAATCCCTCGGAAAAACCCGGGGTACCCACATCTACCCAGCTACTGCCATTGAATTTTTTTACGGTGGCTTTGTTTGAATTTCCGTTATCCCGATAAACTACATAAGGCGAATCTGCGCTGTCAAAGGCCAAGGAGGTATAATGTGGCAACTCCTGCGGAAAAACCCGGGGTACCCACATCTACCCAGCTACTGCCATTGAATTTTTTTACGGTGGCTTTGTCTGAATTTCCGCCATCGCTATAAACTACATAAGGCGAATCTGCGCTGTCAAAGGCCAAGGAGGTATAAGCGGCAAATCCCGGGAAAAACCCGGGGTACCCACATCTACCCAGCTACTGCCATTGAATTTTTTTACGGTGGCTTTGCCTGAATTTCCGCCATCGCTATAAACTACATAAGGCGAATCTGCGCTGTCAAAGGCCAAGGAGGTATAATTGGCAACTCCTGCGGAAAAACCCGGGGTACCCACATCTACCCAGCTACTGCCATTGAATTTTTTTACGGTGGCTTTGTTTGAATTTCCACCATCGCTATAAACTACATAAGGCGAATCTGCGCTGTCAAAGGCCAAGGAGGTATAAGCGGCAGATCCCTGGGAAAAACCCGGGGTACCCACATCTACCCAGCTACTGCCATTGAATTTTTTTACGGTGGCTTTGTTTGAATTTCCACCATCGTTATAAACTACATAAGGCGAATCTGCGCTGTCAAAGGCCAAGGAGGTATAAGTGGCAAATCCCTGGGAAAAACCCGGGGTACCCACATCTACCCAGCTACTGCCATTGGATTTTTTTACGGTGGCTTTGTCTGAATTTCCGTTATCGCTATAAACTACATAAGGCGAATCTGCGCTGTCAAAGGCCAAGGAGGTAAATTTGGCAGCACCAACACTTAATTTCCCAAAATCATCAGGCCCTAAGGGTTCCCATTGTTGGGCGTTAAGTTGGGATAAACCAAAAAAGGAAATAAGTGTAAAGAAGCGTAATACTTTTTTCATAGTTGAGGGGTTTTTGAAGGTTCCACTGGTTCTTTGAGGTAAAAAAAACAGCAATAATTTCCCCTACACTGAAAATAAGATGTGTGCTAAAGTGAATATACTTTTTCATAGAGGGGGTTAAAATTGATAATTCACTAAAGTAACATAAACTAAAGAAGTCTGCAATACCCTAAAAGGGGTATTTTTATTTTTTATAATAAATCACACCATTTTATTGATTATTTCCTATCTAATTGTGATTTTTTAAGTATACTATTACCCTTTATTAGCTTTTTTTTGTATAATTGAAAATCGAAAGAATTATCTAATTGTAAATGCTAAAGTTAAAATCCATTTTATGACCCCGATGGATCAATATTCGGAATTGTTTAAAACAGATTTTGAACTGAGTTCAAAATCTATGAAAGTACATTTAGAGAGGTTTAAACTCTTAGACCAACTGTTGCCACCAAGTAGTACTTTTTTTCTTATTACTAACACACAAAAAGGTACTTATGAATTTATTAGCAGCAATTTTGAATACGCCACTGGATTGTCAAAATCAGCCTTAGATGTAAAAGGAATCCCTTACTTCCTTTCACTTATTCATCCTGAAGAAATTCATTATTGGTTACAAATTGTAAAAGAATTGATGGAGTTCTATTTAACCAACTATGAAGTAAGTTGGCTGAACAGGTTAGAATTTCAATACAATTACAGACTTAAAATTGGAGAGGATAAATACCTAAACCTACTTGAAAATCAAGTAAATTTAATCTCAGACGACCAAGGAAAACCCGTCGTAGGTCTTGGTCATTTTACCGTTTACGGACAAGGAAAACCACAACCGATGAAAGCCGTTGCCAGAATATTGAATGAAAACAATGAGTACGAAACAGTGTTTAGAAAGGTTTTTGGTAGTAAATTGTTGGAATAAGGAATTACAAACCGAGAATTAGACATTTTACGTTTGATTGCCTTAGGTTTTTCAAATAACCAAATTGCAGATAAATTGTTCTTAAGTGCGCATACAGTTCAAGCGCACAGAAGAAATATGTTGGGAAAAACCAAAAGTAATAATATGACAGAAATAGTGGTACAGAGTATACGAGATGGAATAATTTAATTTTTTTTAATTAAATTACATACCTGTATACCTAAATATAAAGGAGGTCCAAGCAATAATTTTACGACCTTAGGTTTCTTAAAGCGTTACTTCTATGAAGGACACATTGAAGGTATGCACAGAGATTTTTTGAATTTTAGCCGGAATTAAAATAGTTTCTCCCGCTTTAACTTTTAAAGTTTCATTGGACTCTACTAATTCAAATTCACCTTCTACACAAATCAAAATAACAAAGGAATCTAGATGGGTATGGTCAAAGCTCCTGTTTTTTGTAAGAAAATAAAAATTGGTTTTAAAATATTTAGAATATACCAATTCATTTTTGAGATCCTTTTTTTTGGAATAAGATGTTTTATACCCATCAACAGCCGAAAAATCTATGGCATTTAACGCTTCAGAAGTATGTAACTGTCTCTTTTCTCCGGTTTTTACATCGGTTCTGTTATAGTCGTAAATACGATAAGTAACATCTGATGTTTGCTGAATTTCTGCCAATAGAATTCCTGCACCAATGGCATGTATCCTTCCGGTTGGGATAAAATAGGTGTCCCCTTTTTTTGGTCTTTCTCTATGAAGAAGATCCAGGATTTTGTCTTTTTTTAGAGCTTTTTGGTAAGCTTCTTTGTTTGTGTCTTTTTCAAAACCTACAATAATTTCGGCGTCTTTTTCGGCATCCATAATATACCACATTTCATTTTTTCCGAATGAATTATGACGTTCTTTGGCCAACTCATCACTGGGATGTACTTGAATGGAAAGAGCTGTTTTGGCATCAATAAATTTGATCAACAAGGGAAATTCGTCACCAAAATTTTGATATACTTTTTTCCCCACAAAGTCTCCTTTAAACGTGCTAATCAATTCGCTCAAAGTTTTACCTTTCAAAGTTCCGTTAGATACGAGTGTCTGATTTCCCGGAACATCTGAGATTTCCCATGATTCGCCTATATGATCTGCCGAGGTGTTTTTATTTAAAACGGTTTTCAGTTTATCACCCCCCCAAACACGGTACTGAAAAATGGGGTCAAATTTTATGGGATATAATTTCATTTTTTAAGTTTTAGTTAAAAATAAAAAAACCCCGCAGCAAATACGAGGTTTAAGTCATTATATTTTAATTTTTTAATACAACATGCCTGCGGCAACCGTTTCGTTCGTAGCTTCATCTATGAGGATAAAACTACCTGTTCTTCGGTTTTTCGCATATTCATCCATCATTATTGGTGCGGTAGTTCTTAATTTTACCTTGCAGATATCATTCATTTTTATTTCCTTATCGTCATCAATTCGCTTCAAAGTATCAATATTCACTTTATACTCTATCTCTTTGATCATCGCTTTGGGCTCATTCGAGGTATGTTTAATCGTGTATTTTGCCCTGTCTCTGGCAGGATTTTCGTTGAACCAACAGATCATTGCATAAAGATCTTGGGTGATTTCAGGAATATTATTGGTTTTAACGATCATATCGCCACGACTGATATCGATATCATCTTCTAAAGCGATTACCGTACTCATCCCATCAAAAGCCTCTTCAAATTTATCATAATTATTGATAGACTTAATCTTTGAAGTAAAGCCAGAAGGCAATACCTTTATATCATCACCTACTCTAAAGATTCCGCCTGCCACCGTACCTGCATACCCTCTATAGTCTCTAAACTCATTTTCTTGAGGTCTTATGACGGTTTGAACAGGAAAACGAGCATCGATCATATTGTTATCACTGGTGATGTGGATAGTTTCTAGGGTGTGTAACAAAGGCGCATTTTGATACCAGTCCATATTAGCTGAACGATGTACTACATTGTCGCCCAAAAGCACTTATAGGAATATACCGTACATCTTTAATCGCCATTTTTGATGACATCTCTTCGTATTGCATTACAATGTTATTAAAAACCTCTTCTTTAAAATCGACTAAGTCCATTTTATTTACACATACAATAACATGTGAAATTTGAAGTAAAGAAGCAATATAGGTATGTCTTTTTGTTTGTTCTATTACCCCTTTACGCGCATCTATCAAAACAAAGCCACATTCGCAGTAGATGCTCCAGTAACCATATTTCTTGTATACTGAATATGTCCAGGAGTATCGGCAATGATAAATTTTCTTTTTGGTGTGGTGAAATAGCGGTAGGCAACATCAATTGTAATGCCCTGTTCCCGTTCATCTCTTAAGCCATCTGTAAATAAGGCGAGATCGACTGTTTCCATTCCTCTCTTTCTGCTGGTGTTTTCGATAGAAGCTATTTGATCTTCAAAAATAGATTTCGAATCGTACAACAAACGTCCGATTAAGGTACTTTTTCCATCATCAACGCTACCGGCTGTTGTAAATCTTAATAATTGATGTTATTTGTAATTTTCATAAGTTGTTACTAAATTTCTTAAAAATATCCTTGTTTTTTTCTATCTTCCATAGAGGTTTCAGATCGTTTATCATCAGCTCTGTTTCCTCTTTCGGTTTCTCTCATGGCAGCTACTTCTTCAACAATTTTTTCTAAAGTATCTGCTTCACTTTCTATACCTCCGGTTATGGTAATATCACCTAAAGTTCTGAATCGAATTTTTTTAGTGTGAATTACTTCCCCTTCTTGCTTTACCAAGTACTCAGAAACAGGTATCCAGCTTCCATTTCTCTTAACCACTTGTCTTTCATGGGCAAAATATAAAGAAGGGATTGCTATATTTTCTCTGTTTGATATAATTCCAAACATCCATTTCTGTCCAGTTACTAATAGGAAAAGCTCTAAAATGTTCACCCATATGCATTTTACCATTGAAAATATTCCAAAGTTCCGGTCGTTGATTTTTAGGTGCCCACTGACCGAAGTCATCTCTATGAGAGAAAAATCTTTCTTTTGCTCTGGCTTTTTCTTCATCTCTTCTTCCACCACCGATGGCGCAATCTATTTTATTAGATTCTATTGCATCTAATAAAGTTGTGATTTGCAATTCGTTACGGGATGCATTCTTTCCAGTTTCTTCAATTACCCTCTTATTATTAATGGCTTCTTGAACGGAACCCACTAATAGCTGCGTTCCTAACGTAGCGACCAGATCGTCTCTGAATTTCATGGTTTCAGGGAAATTATGTCCTGTATCTATATGCAACAGAGGAAATGGTACTTTACCAGGGAAAAATGCCTTTTTTGCTAAATGCGTTAAAACTATAGAGTCTTTCCCACCGGAAAATAGAATCACTGGGTTTTCGAATTGTGCGTAAACTTCGCGTAAAACAAAAACTGCCTCCGCTTCTAATTCTTCTAAATAATTTAAATAAAATTTATTCATGATCAATTTTTTGCTTGATTAAACTGTACACTTGTTCGACTGCCTCTTCTATTGTTAAATGATCTGTAACAACGGTGAGGTCTGCATTATCTGGTTTCTCATAAGGAGCATCAATACCTGTAAAATCTTTAATTTCTCCCTTACGTGCCTTTTTATATAAGCCTTTGACATCTCGTTTTTCACATTCTTCTATGGAAGTATCAACAAAAATTTCAACAAAGTTATTTTTTTCAACGATATTTTCTATCAATTTCCTATCTTTTTTGTAGGGTGATACAAATGCCCCTAAAGTGATAAGTCCAGCATCTACCATTAATTTTCCAATTTCTGCAATTCTTCTGATATTCTCTGTTCTATCTTTAGGAGAAAAAGTCAAATCATTATTGATTCCCTTTCTAATATTGTCTCCATCTAAAGAGTAGGTTCTGTAACCTTCCTCAAACAGTCTTTTTTCCAATGCATTAGCTATGGTAGACTTTCCCGAACCAGATAATCCAGTAAACCAGATCAAAAAGGAGGGATGCTTGTTTAATTTATTTCTTGAAGCTTTATCAACGAGATACTCATGCTTAATAATATTTTCTTTCATAAGACTTAATGTTTTCTTTCAGGTAATCCCAGGTTAATATGGTACCAAAATCTTTCGTGAAAGTAGTAAAGGGCCATTTTTGTAATTACTTCTGCCAGACCAATTTTTAGACCGGTCAATGGATTTCCGGAAATTATCCAAGATAAAATCATTGTATCTATTGTACCAACAAATCTCCAGGTGATTGTTTTACCAATATGTCTTTTTCTACTTTCGAGGATCTTGCCATCTTTTGACAAATTAATTTTAAACCAAATACGCTCATGAAAATAGTATAACAGCATTTTGGTCAATACCTCTGCAGAACCAATTTTAACACCTAGCCAAGGATTTCCTGTAATAATCCAAGATAGTAAAATGGTATCTAAGGTTGCTACAACGCGCCAAGAGAAGGTCTTAGAAATATGGCGAAGTTTTGTTTTATCTTTCATTTAGAAACTAAGAATCCTGGGTTAAGTAGATTTTCTTTATTATACAGTAAGGATTCCTTTGTTTGTTGTGAAATCACATTGAGACCTACAGCTTCGCAAATAGCTTGCCCGGCAGCGGTATCCCATTCCATTGTTGGTGCAAAGCGCGGATATATATCGGCTTCACCTTCCGCTACGAGACAAAATTTGAGAGAGCTTCCCTTCGAAACAATATCCACATTTACCCCATCATTTTTGACGGATTCCACAAAAGAAAGGGTTTCATCATTCATATGAGAACGGCTTCCGACTATAACTTTTTTCTTTGGGTCATTTGGCTTTGAATTAATTTCCACAGCCTCCTTCAAAATTTTTTCAATATTGATTTGATCCATATCCACAGATGCTTTAAATGATTTTTTATTCAAGACATCCCCAAAATACAAGATACTTTGGTCGGGAACAAAAATCACTCCCAATAGAGGTTTGCCATTTTCGATTAAGGCAATATTTACAGTGAATTCCCCATTTCGTTTTACAAACTCTTTTGTCCCATCCAAAGGATCAACAATCCAGCACCGGCTCCAATTCTTTCTTATATTGAAATCAATTTGTTTGTTTTCTTCACTGATGATGGGAATTTTAGTTTCCAATAAATAACTATTGATCACTGTGTTTGCATTTTGATCAGCGATAGTTAAAGGGGAATTATCATCTTTGTATTCTACCGCAAAATCATTTTTATAGATCTTTAGGATCTCTTTTCCACCTTCAATGGATGCCTGTATTGCTGTTTTTAAATTGTCGTTCATGTCTTTAGGTTGGTATAATTTTAATTTCGGTTAGTCTTAGATTGCTATTTTAAAAGAATCATTGATCAATTCAATTAATTCAGAGGGTATCAAGGTTGAAAAAGCCAAATTAAATCTTGATTCAGATTTAATTCGCTAAAATTAAGGATTGATTTTATAATTACAAAAAGTCGTAAATGTAACGATTGAATTTTAGCTTTATTATGAATAACCATATGAATATCCATAACCGGATTTTTTAGTATTGGTGTCATTTAATAAAATGGCGACATTATGAAGTCTCTGGTTTTCTACTAATTTCGAGGGTATGGTCAATAGTCTTTTATCTAAAAAATTAGCTCTTACGACATAAATAATTAAATCTGCTAAGTGACTTATTACCAAAGTATCTGTAACTAGACTTACTGGGGGTGTATCGACAACTACAAAATCATAGTTTAATTTGCCATAAGAAATTAATTCTTCAAACCGCTCATTAATTAATAAATTTGATGGATTTGGCGGAATAGGTCCAGATAAAATAACATCACAATGTCCAAAAACATCACCCAAAATTATTTCATTTAAATTAATTTCAGGACTACTTAAATAATTTGTTAATCCTTTCTTTTCGCTTAATTCTAGATACTCTTGGATTTTTGGTTTTCTAAGATCGGCACCGATCAATAAAACTTTTTTTCCCGTTGAGGCAAAAGTAGCTGCCAAATTTAATCCTATAAATGATTTACCCTCTTGAGCTAAGGTTGAGGTAATAAAAATACAGCTTCCCTCATCCAATTTTTTCTTTAACATAAAGTCAATATTAGTCCTAAGAATCCTGAAAGCTTCTGTAATACTGCTTGCATCAAATTCGTTTA
>CAWIJU010000003.1:850000-962827 GCA_963836505.1 uncultured Flavobacteriaceae bacterium | reverse complement strand
CAAAGTCAATAGGAGGAGGCGTACTTCTCATTAATTCTTTGAGCACATCAATACGTTCATCGTTCGCATTCACTTTTGCTGTGCCTGCATATGGCGCTCCTTCTAATTTGCGTCCCGGTAAAGTATAATAGGGGATACCTGTTTCTGTAGTTTTCATTTGAATAAATAATTTATTATTATTAATTTAGTTTATTATGTATTTATAAATTCATTGATATTAGAGTAGGGTTTAATGCCTTTTGTTTGGTCTTCCATCAATTTTTTTAATTCTTTGGAAGTTCTAACTCGTTTTACTTCTATTTCAACGATGCCTTTTCTAAAACTTTGAATGGCATATTTAAAATTATCCTCATCTTTTATGATACACTTAACAATATGTTCGGTGCAATCATCACTTTCTTGTTTACACTCATGTAAAGAACCATATAAAACAGTTTTACCATCAATTAATTCTTGAGAGGTCCATTGTAATTCACCATAGCCGCCAAATTCATTGTGCCATGTTATAAACCATCTTTTAACATCATTCTTCCAACCTGCAATACTTACCTGATTGGTATTGTCAAAAGCGCCATTACTTGGTGGCACTATAAAGCCTTCTTCAGTTCCAATGGCCGAAAATTCTCCAAAAGATTTGTTCCAATTAAATGTTATTTCACGTTGAAATTCACCATTCTTGAATATTTTGCCTTTCCAACTGCCTCCAAAATAGGCACGGAATAACCCAGCTTCCAATTTTGCCATTACTTACAGATTTAAGTGAAGTTCAATTTTTAACTTTCTTCTATTTATAAAGTTAGTTGTATCATTGGGGAGGTACAATACCGATGGCTCGGTATTTTTTGATCTGAACAAGAAGCTTTTAACTTGGCTTTAGGGAAAGGAAGACATAATAGAATACAATGATCCTATCATCTACTGGTACTTGTTCCGCAAATGTCTTTTGGCGCGGAGAAAGAATTCCTTTGAGGATCTATCAAAAAGATAGTGATACTTTCGAATTCTATTCCATTCTTTGAGAATGCTGGATTAAGAAGAGAAATACATAGGTATTGATTATTCTTCCAAATCCATGATCTCTCCCTTTTCGGATAAAATGATGGCAATGGAACGCGTTGTAGGTATCTGACTGAGTAATATGACCAATACCGCAGTGATCGGTACAGCTAAGATCATCCCAACTACACCCCAGATCATTCCCCAAAAGGCAAGTGCTACCAGCACCCAGATAGGTCCTAGATTTGTCCCTTTGCTCAACATTTTGGGTTCTACAAAATTTCCAAGAATAATCTGTACTACTTCCATCGCCAAAAACACATAGATCAATTGCATGATATCCCCAGACATCAAAAATGCAAAAACGGCAGGAAACAATGATGAAAACAGAGGTCCGATATAGGGAATAAAATTAAAGACGAACACTAAAAATGACCACAAGAAAGCGTAATCTATTCCCATGATTTTGAGGATCACAAAACTGAGTAGCGCTGTGATCAAACTGATCATTGTCTTTTGCCAAATATAGGCTCTTACGGCTCCACCTACGTTGGTCAAACTACGGTTGATCTTATTGTACTTCCTTCCCTTATCCGGAAACAATTTTTGAATTTTATTTCTTCTGTTCTTATCTTCCATGAGAAAGAAGATCACATAAACCAGAATGATAATGAGATTAGCAAATATGGCGGAAAAAGAATTCAATATAGAACCTGCGACACCCGTAAAGTCAATACTGTTTAACGATTTTTGCAGGTAGGACGCATATTTTGGATCTCTCAGTAAACCATTCGCCTCTTGCATGTACCTGTTCAAATTGGACATTGCCTCCGGCATTAAAACGGCCATTTCCTCCAAATTGCTGATCAGAAGTTCAGATGCCAAATAGGATATGATCATAATAATCATAAATGCAAGTATACTTCTAAGCCAAGCAGGTAAGGATTTACCTTTAATTTGAACCTTCCCCAAGGCTTCTTTTAATTGATCGATCATAAACCAAAGTAAGATAGCCACCACAAAAGGTTTGATCAGACTCTCGAAATAGATCAATCCCAATATCACCAAAGCAATAGACCCAAGTGAATAAAATATCCTCTCTGAACGAGAATTTATCTTTATATTTTCCTTATCCATAATGATCGATCCTTTTCAACAAAATAAATTTTCACTCTTATAGAATCTTGACACCTCGTTTTCTTGCATTTCGAAAGTAATCATTTTTTCGACAATTGAATCCGTCGTTTACTATTTTCTCATTCATAAAAAGGATGATGTCCATCTATTTTTGAATTGAAATTAACCCATCAAAAATGAAAACAGTGCATGCATTGAGTTGGAAGTATGCAAGCTTTTAAATCGTTTTTTTTTGTATATTTAATTGTTATACCTTGTACCCTTACAAGTCCGACAATGATAACCGATCCGTATAGTTATAGTATTTTTTTTGATTTTATCGAATCTTATTTGCCTCAAAATTTTCAACATGTCAAGGCGGAGGATCCGATTGTTGAAAAACTAGAGGCATTGATGGCCGCAAACGACCAATTCTTTCTGGTGATGGATCTCACCCAAGCGGTCATCTTATATACCAGTGAAAGAAGTATGGAAATGGTTGGTATTGAGCCAGAAAAGAATAATCCTTACGAAATGATGAGTCGTGTTCATCCAGATGATCTCAATAGGTTTGGTATGGGAAGAGCCAAGTTGATCAGTATGGATAAGGATATGTACATCAATCAAGGAGGATCCGAATTGTTATCTACCAATATAAGGATGTTGAAACCAGATCACAGTTATTCGGATTTGTTGTTTCAGTGTTACACTTTTTTCAGCCCGATCCCTCATAGAGTAGTATTCGAGGTGCAAGTGCATACAAATATTGATGAATTTTGCTTAAAAGAAGAGCACTATCATTTTTATGCAGGCAGGGACATAACAAAATTCAGATTTCCGGATGAAAAACTATTGAATGTTTCCCATCATTTATCTTGTCGGGAAATGGAAATTATCCAACTTATTGAAGTGGGTTTAAGTAGTAAGGAAATTGCCGAAAAATTATTTTTAAGCGTGCACACGGTTAATACTCACAGAGGCAATATCCTAAAAAAGACTCAAAAGCCTCATATCTCAGACCTCATCTATGAATTGAAGGAAAAAGGGATGCTTTAAGTTTTGCCAATTTCATGTTCAGCTAACTGCTTCTTTCGGCATTCTAAGTTTGATGATAAGGGAAGACAAGACTGTCAAAAGCCCAATGGTCAAGATGGCAGTTGACACGCCGAACAAGTCGGCAATAATTCCTGAAATAACCGCGCCTATCGCATAACCCAGATCTCGCCATAATCTGAACACGCCTATACTTTCAGCTCTTTGGCTTGGACTTGTCACCCCTGCAATGGCCGTTAAAAATGTCGGATACACCAATGCTGTGCCCAAACCCAGCAGGGCGGCGATGACAGCCAGGGGAAAGAATTGTGTTACAAAAGGGATGGATAGTATGGCTAAACCCTGTAAGAGCATTCCCCAAAAAAGCATTTTCTTTTTTGAAAAGTGGTCTGCCATTTTTCCGGTAAAGAGTTGACCTATTCCCCATACACCCGGATAAATAGCCGCAATCAGACCTATCTGTTCAGAATTGTAGGCCAGGGAAGCTAAAAGAATGGGTAAAAGCCCCCAGATCATTCCATCGTTCAGGTTATTCACCAATCCGGCCTGGGTAACAGAACTCAGTGTTTTGTCTGTAAATGAGGTTTCCAAGAAAACATTTTTCATTTTGGACCTGGCATTTGTTCTTTGCTCTTTATGTACAAATATTCGGGTATCCTTCACAAAAGACAAGGTCAGCAATAGGCCCATGACAGAAAGAACTATCCCCACATAAAAGGGATAAGGCGTAATCCCGTATTTTTGAGCGATCATCCCTGTGATATAAGCGACAACAGCCAAAGCCAAATAGCCTGAAAACTCGTTAATGCCCATCGCGAGACCCCGATCTTTCTCTCCAACCAGATCGATCTTCATCACCACCGTGCTGCTCCAGGCCAATCCTTGATTGATTCCCAAGAGCACATTCGCAAAAATCACCCAATTCCAGGAAGGGGCATACATCAACATAAAGGGGATGGGAAGGGCAAATAACCAGCCCAAAAGCAAGAGGTTCTTTCTGCCTAATCGATTGGCAAGTCGGCCTGTAAAATAATTCACCATCGCCTTTGTCAATCCAAAAGCAAGGATAAAAGACAAAATGGCGGTTTTCGAGGCTACTCCAAACTCAAGCTCGGCAAACTTGGGCAATATGGTTCGCTCCAGCCCCACCATACCCCCAACGAAAGCATTGACGATCACCAATAGGGTAAATTGGCTCCAATTTTCTTTCAGTCCGAGTACTGCCTTATCTTTCAATTTACATGACTTATCTTAGGGGTTGAATTTTACGAAATTAAACAATTCTACTTGGCAAAAAACGAAAAAAGGAACTGCACCGCAATTCCTTTTTTATACTCTTTCGATTCCCGATGAAGGAATCCGTTTTTATCAAATCAATTCAACAAAAAGACCTTCTTCGGTTTTTTCGACTTTTGCTACTTTGTGTTTTGTCAGGCTTTTGATCGCAAAATCCCATTTTTTATTACTGAGTCCGGTTTGTCCCTTTAAGGTGTTTAACTCTATCGGAGAATTCGTTTTCAGCAGATCAAAGACTGTCTTTTCATCAGCTGTCATTTCAGGCACTTTCTTTTCCGGTTTCATTTGAGGGAAGAACAATACCTCCTGGATGGACAAATTATTGGTCATGAACATGACCAATCTGTCGATACCAATGCCAATTCCGGATGTAGGAGGCATACCGTATTCGAGCGCGCGCACAAAATCCCTATCGATGAACATCGCTTCATCATCCCCTTTTTCTGACAATTTTAGTTGATCCTGGAAACGCGCCAACTGATCGATCGGATCGTTTAATTCTGTATAAGCGTTGGCCAATTCTTTTCCATTGACCATCAATTCAAATCTTTCCGTAAGCGCAGGGTTATCTCTGTGCTCTTTGCACAAGGGACTCATTTCTTTTGGATAATCAGTGATGAAGGTTGGCTGGATATAATGGTGTTCACATTTTTCGCCGAACAATTCATCGATCATTTTGCCAACACCCATGGTATCATCGGTCTCAATTCCCACTTTTTTACAAACTTCTCTCAATGCTTCTTCATTCATCCCTGCCACATCAAAACCGGTATGTATTTTGATCGCTTCTAAAATGGGAACACGAGCATAGGGTGCTTTAAAGTTTACCGTGTTCTTACCAATTTGCACTTCTGTTTTCCCATTTGATTCGATGGCTACTTTTTCCAACAATTGTTCTGTCATTTCCATCATCCAATGGTAATCTTTGTAGGCTACATAGAGTTCCATAACGGTAAATTCCGGATTATGCGTTCTGTCCATTCCTTCATTCCTAAAATCTTTGGAAAACTCATACACCCCATCAAAACCACCCACGATCAATCTTTTTAAATACAATTCATTTGCGATCCGCAGATACAATGGCATATCCAAAGCGTTGTGATGGGTCACAAAAGGCCTGGCCGCCGCACCACCCGGAATGGGTTGCAGAATTGGCGTTTCTACTTCTAAATATCCTCTGTCATTAAAAAATTGACGAATCGTATTCGTGATCTTTGTCCTTTTGATAAAGGTTTCTTTTACATGGTCATTTACGATCAGATCTACATAGCGCTGTCTGTATCGCATTTCAGCATCGCTAAAAGCATCGTGTGTTTTTCCTTCGGCATCGACCTTAACAATGGGCAAAGGGCGCAAAGCTTTTGATAAAAGCGTGAGTTTATTGACACTCACACTTTTTTCACCCACCTTGGTTTTAAAAACAGTCCCTTGAATACCGATGATATCACCGATATCCAGTAATTTTTTGAATACCTCATTGTACATGGTTTTCTCTTCCCCGGGACAAAGCTCATCTCTATTGACATAGATCTGCATTCTCCCGCTTGCATCCTTTAACTCGGCAAAGGAGGCAGAACCCATGATCCTTCTACTCATCATCCTACCGGCCAGGATCACTTCTTTACCTTCCAATTCATCAAAATCAGAAATGACCCTTTTTACCGAAGAGGTCGTTGTAAAAGCTTCCGCGGGATAAGGATCTATGCCTAAGTTTCTCAGTTTTTTGAGCGATTCTCTTCGCACAATTTCTTGCTCTGATAATTGCATTTTATTTGGAATTAAAGATTTCTTGATTCGGCGCCAAAGATACAATGGATTTCAGAAACCGCAACCCGCAGATTTAAAGATTTTTATGCCTTGTTTTTTTTTAAGACCTTTGCACTTGAATTAATAAAAAGCGATGAGTATTTGGAGAGTTTTACTGGCGATTGTACTGCCACCGCTAGCAGTGATCGATAAGGGTTGTGGTTCTGTATTGATCGTCCTGATTTTAACCTTTTTAGGTTGGGTACCGGGTGTGTTGGCAGCTTTGATCATATTGAATAATCCTAAAAACTGATGGAAAAGATAGAACTGATAGAATTGGGCTTAAAAGGGTATCAAGAAGCCTGGGATTTTCAACAAAAACTTCACCAGGGCATCATCGATATTAAATTGGCCAACCGCAAGCGGGACAGCAAAGAAAAAAATCCAAATTATTTTATTTTTACAGAGCACCCACACGTGTACACCTTGGGGAAAAGCGGTGATATCAGCAATTTATTGCTCAACGAAGCTCAATTGAGTGAAAAAGGCATTCAGTTTGTCAAAACCAATCGAGGGGGTGATATCACCTATCACGGTCCCGGTCAAATTGTTGGATACCCCATTATCAATTTAGAAGATTTCTCACCAGACATTCATTTATACATGCGCAATCTGGAAGAAGTGATGATCAGGACCTTGGATGAATACGGTTTAAAAGGAAGCAGAAGTGAAGGTGAAACCGGGGTTTGGTTAGATGTAGGAACACCATTTGCCAGAAAGATTTGCGCCATGGGTGTTCGCACTTCTCGTTGGGTAACCATGCATGGTTTTGCTTTGAATGTCAATGCTAACCTAGGTTATTTCGATCATATCATTCCTTGTGGGATCAAAGGAAAGGCGGTGACTTCTTTAGAAGCCGAATTGAATCGAAAAGTTTCGATGGATGAAGTAAAATCAAAAATTCTACATCATTTTTCAGCCATTTTCGATATTGCTTTCATTCCGGCACATACAGCCCTAAGCGTATAGCGATCTGTTCAGCACATTTTTCCCCATCGATGGCGGCTGAAATAATACCTCCGGCATAGCCCGCGCCTTCTCCGCAAGGATATAAGCCTTGTATTTCTATATGCTCTAAAGTTTGTCTATCCCTCGGTATTCTGACCGGAGAAGAAGTTCTCGACTCAGGCGCATGTACAACCGCCTCATTCGTTAAATAGCCACGCATGCTCTGGCCAAAAAGTTTAAATCCTTCCTGTAATGATCTGTAAATAAATGAAGGCAATACTTCTCCTAATTCAACTGAAGTCGTTCCGGGTATATAGGAAGTTTTAGGAATCGTTTTAGATACTTTCCCTTGGGTAAAATCGATCAAACGCTGGGCAGGCACTCTTTGTGTTTCTCCCCCTAATTTCCATGCGGTTTGCTCTATCTGCTTCTGAAATTCTACTCCTGCTAAGGGTCCAAATGACTTATACGCTTTAAAATCTTCTAAACTCAATTCGACCACGATACCGGAATTGGAGGTTGGCTGATCTCTTTTGGAAGGCGACCAACCGTTGGTCACTACTTCACCGGGTGCCGTGGCACAAGGAGCAATAACGCCTCCCGGGCACATGCAAAAAGAATATACTCCTCTATTTTTGACTTGTTTCACCACGCTGTAAGCGGCAGCGGGCAAATAATCACCCCTGGCATCACAATGGTATTGAATCTGATCTATCAGTTGCTGGGAATGCTCTACCCTCACCCCCAAAGCAAAAGGTTTTGCTTCTATGGCTATGTTTTTGGCGTGAAGTAATTCAAAAATATCCCGAGCTGAATGTCCGGTAGCCAGGATTACTTTTCGAGCCTCAATTTTTTGATCATGTTGAGTGAGCACTCCGGCTATTTCTTTGCCTTTCACTAAAAAATCGACCACACGGGTATTGAACAATATTTCACCACCCCATGTTAGAATTGTTTGTCTGATGTTGGCAATGATCTTCGGCAGTTTATTGGTCCCAATGTGAGGATGCGCTTCCACAGCGATATTTTCATCAGCACCATGCTCGATCAGAAGCCGTAAAATGCGATTGACATCGCCCCTTTTTTTTGATCGTGTATACAATTTACCATCGGAATAAGTCCCTGCTCCGCCTTCGCCAAAACAATAGTTAGAGTCCGGATCAACGGTATGGAACCTGGTGATGGCTGCAAGGTCTTTTCTTCTATCTCTCACATTTTTACCTCTTTCGATGAGGATAGGTTTCAAGCCGAGCTCAATGAGACGAAGCGCAGCGAACAAGCCGGCCGGACCAGCCCCAATGACGATCACTTCTTCCGCATTACGCACATCTTTGAAATCCGTTTTCGCTTGTTCCGGAGCCATGTATCTTTCATCTATAAAAATTTCTAAAAGAAGATTGATCTTTACCTTTCTTTTTCTGGCATCAATGGATCTCTTTTTGATAAGGAGGTGTGCGATTCGGGTAGAAGAAATTTGTAATTCTTTTGCTGCGATTTCTATGAGTTGCTCTTCAAAATAGGCTTGTTCGGGGCTAACCTGTATCTGTAATTCTTTTTTCATCGATCAAATAAAGAAATTCCAAACAATTCCAAAACGCACCATAAAGTCGTGATAAGGCACACCGGGTGCTGAGTAATAATTGTAACCTGTTACATCTGAATTGATATGTTCGAATAGCAGATACATTCTAGTTCGTTGTACCTGCGCATTGATGAAGAAATCGAACATGGGATAGCCTCCGTATTCGCCCTCATTCTGCACGGCAAATTCTCCTAAAACAGGATTGTATTGTTGCAGCTTGAACTTGCTGAAATAGTTGAAGGTAATTCCTGTTTGCAATTGGAGTGGATCACCTTTAAAGATCCAATCAGAAAAATAGAGGGAATTTCGGGTGATGAACCTGGGGATAGGAAAAATGTCCGTATTGTCAGAAGTTTCCTGATAAATAAAAGCATTGTCCAGAGCAAATTTTCCAAGTCTGAACTCCTTTCTGAGTTTCACCTTGAGGTATTGAATAGATGCTGAAGCCTGCACCGGTTTAACCAGATCTCCTGTGGCTTCAAAGTAGGTATAATTATCCAAATTAGTCACGGCAACTTCCGCATCCAGCCATTTGGATGAACTTATTCCAACGAGAAGACCTGTTCTTTGTTCATTATTAAAATTTGTTTGCCAATTAAAAGCTTTGTAATCGCTCTGAAATAGCAAAAAATTCAGGTTTGGCGATTTATTGTGGGTATAGACATCGCCGTAGAAAGAAGTGATGGAGTCTAATTTGAAGGAGGCCCCTCCTCCTAAATAATATCCTTCAAGATTGCCTGCGATGATAGTTTTGGCCTCCGCCTTTACATTGAATTTATTTAGATCCGTTGTCCATTTCGCACCTAATGCCACGACGTTTCCATCGAGGCGGTCGTTAATACGACCTTCTTCATTGATCAATATTCTATCGTAACCATAGTTATAATCATAATTAGAAATATTCACGACAAAATCACCCAATACATAAGGAGATCGAAACTGCATAAAAAGCTCGTTGTACAAGGTGAAGTGTTCAACCCCATCATTGATCTCAGAGGTGAACGCATCTCCATACATATCACTTGGATTATCGTGCTTGTACTGAAAATGTTTTCGCTCATAGTTAAATATATGGCCCATGCTCAAATGTGAGAATTTTTTTGAGGCAATGGAGTCGTTTCCCTTCCAAAGCTTGTAAAAATGGTCAAAATAATAGCGGTTTCCTCTCAATATACTCTCTGCTCCTACAAAATTAGTTTCCAGTCTCGCACGGTCTTTGAAATTGGAGTCGCCACTTTCAAAATCTTCAATAGCCTCATCTGTTAAACCACCGTTTTCCTGATTGATGACATCTTGCGCTGTGACATGTGCACGTAAATAGTAGCGTTCATTCTTACTGTGGTAATTGGAGGTTACTCTAAAGGTTCCCAGGTCACTTAAATTGCTGACATAATGGCCCAATGAGCGCGTACCCCTAAAGGATATAGAAGAATTGATTTGTTGAGATGAATTGAACGTAAAAATACCTTCCGCTACCTGTCCTTGTTCCATTCCGGTACGGTATAAAAGCTCAGTAGTTGGTGTAGGTACGTAATAATACACAACATCTTTCTCGCTTAGATACCGATCCATTTTTGTTCGTGCTCCTAAATCAGGAAACAGATCATTTTCATGAAAAGAAAAAGTAAGATCATTATACGTTTGTCCTTGATTCGGTAAACTCATCCTTCCGAATTGATCTTTTCTCTGATGGTTAAATTCGTAATAAGTCTGAATACTCATGGTAGTATCCACATAGATAGAATCTCTATGATAATCGATTACCTTGTAATCTTTATAAGTAGTTTTGCCTGCAATTTGAACGGTAATTTCTTTTCTATTGATCAGTGTATCCGTTACACTTTCTTCAAAACGATTGCTAACCGGGTTGAATTGGCTGTCATTCCTAATTTGTGCAAAAGAAATAGAAACGAAAAAAAGGATAAAAAAAAGCAAAAAAGCTCTTAACATATAGTTTAAATTGCAAAAGGCAAAGGTAGAATTTTTAAAGAAATATAAATTGATGAAATAAAATGCTTCTGTAGTATTTTATTTTTCTTACAATTTTATAAATTGCGGAGATGCTTAAAGCGCGATTTTCAGATTTTTTATTCGAAGCGGGCACCGATGAAGCCGGCAGAGGCTGCTTAGCGGGTCCGGTTGTAGCGGCTGCTGTTATTTTACCAAAAGATTTTGATCATCCCTATTTAACTGATTCCAAGCAACTCAAAGAATCGCAGCGTTTAGACCTGAGAGAAATCATTGAAAGGGATGCGTTGTCATGGAGTGTCGCTTTTGTTTACCAGGAGGAAATCGATAAGATCAACATTTTGAATGCATCAATTTTGGCGATGCACGAGGCATTGAAAGAACTAAAAATAAAGCCTGAATTTATTGCTGTTGACGGAAATAGGTTCAAAAGGTTCGGTATAGTTCCACACAAAACAATTGTGAAAGGAGATGGAAAATATCTCCATATCGCAGCTGCTTCGATTTTAGCTAAAACACACAGGGATGCTTACATGGCCAATATCCACCAGGATTTTCCTGCCTACAACTGGCAGAAAAATAAAGGTTATCCAACCAAAGAACATCGAATGGCTCTCGAAACGAACGGGATTAGTTTCCATCACAGAAAGAGTTTTAAATTGCTGGAACCTCAATTAAAATTTGACTTTTAACTTAGCTTAAGGAACAATTATACACCGAGTATTGCCTTTGATTTTTTTAGGATAATTGAAACAGGTGTACTAATATTGCCACTTATTCTACATCCCCATTCATCATGATAAAAAGACAAAAATCTGTACTTTCAAAACTGATCATACATAAGGTTGGGAACAAATTCAATGATACGAAAAATGCATTTTCTGAACATACCGTGGTCTTTGATGAGGATAGTTATCAGTTGATGTTACCTTTTTTACTCAAACCCTTCACAAATCTTGCCGAAAGCTACCGATTTGACCATCACGCGGACATCAAATTCAATGAACTTTATAGTTACAGCAAACAATTGTTTACAGATGATGCCTTATTCATCGATATTTCAAAGAATATCGTAAAACATTTATACGAGCAATCTAATTCCGCAAATATTAAAACAGGTGATGTGATCGTGGTTCATTTCCATGATATTGAATTTAATGATATACTTACCGATGCCATGGGTATTTTTAAGGTAGAAAACAAATTAGATTTTTTTCAGACCTATTTGCAGGATGGAAGCTATGATGTTGCCGTACAGAAAGGAATCAGTACGAAAAAAATTGACAAAGGCTGTTTGATCATCAATTATTCAGACGAACAAGGATATCCTGTTTTAAGTGTAGATCATAATAATTATGACGCACAATATTGGATTAAAAACTTTCTTCATGTCAAGTATGCCAATGATAAGAATTTTCACACCATGACCTATTTAGATCTTTGTCAAGAATTTGCCGGGGATGTATTGAAGAAAGAATACGGCACCAAGGAACAGGGAAATTTTTTAGCTAAGACAGTGGATTATTTCAAAGTGAATGATACTGTAAACATTCATGATTTTAAGAAAAACATTTTCGATGCTATTGAGGAACAAGAAGTATTATTTGATGAATACAAAAAGACCTATGAGAACGATCGAGAAATTGTGGTTTTGAATCAGTTTCACGTTTCTGAAGCCGTTTTGAAAAAACAGAAACAAAAGTTCAAAACAGAAATAAAACTCGACACCCATATACAGATCAAACTCGACATCGATGCGCCGGATGCCGCAGCAGAATATCTCGAAAACGGCTTTGACGAAGAAAAAAAAATGAAGTTTTACAAGGTTTATTACAACGAAGAAAGCTAAATCTTACTCTACCAGCTTTCTGATTTTGATCTGAAATGCCGCAAAAATTAATGTCATGATCGGACTAAGATAGTTGAAAATGGCATAGACAAAATAATCCTGTACGGAAACCCCTAATACTTTAGACTGGTATGCCCCACAGGTATTCCAAGGAACAAGCACAGAAGTCACCGTTCCCGAGTCTTCCAAAGTTCTACTGAGGTTTTCAGGAGCCAGTCCTTTTAAGGCATAGGCCTTACTGAACATTTTTCCCGGTACGACAATTGCCAGGTACTGATCGCTCGCCGTAACATTTAACACGATACAACTCGCCGTTGTACTAAAGAATAGACCAAAAACTGAGTTGGCCATACTCAGCATGGCACTGCTTATTTTGGTCAAGGCCCCAATCGCATCCATGATTCCACCAAAAACCATGGCGCAAATGATCAACCAAATGGTACTCAGCATTCCTGCCATTCCTCCCGAAGTAAATAGATCGTTCAATTGATCATTAGAAGTTTCTATGGCTGTATCTACGGTCATCGAGTTCATTACCCCCATATAAGCTGATTTGAAATCTAATTGCTCCACGTCGGCTATTTGCGCCACCACTTCAGGTTGAAATAGCAAAGCAAATACAGCACCTAATAAGGTTCCTATTAATAAAGCTACCAAAGGTTGTGTTTTTCTGATGATCAAAAAGATGACGGTAGCAGGCACCAAAAATAACCAGGGACTAATATAAAAGGCCTCATCGATGGAAGCTAGAATAGCAGAAGTATCTGCCTCCCCTTTTACATCCCCTGACAATCCCAAAATGATAAAAATAATAAGTGTAATCACTATAGAAGGTACCGTCGTATAGACCATATATCTGATATGGGTAAAGAGATCTGTTCCAGCCATTGCAGGTGCAAGATTTGTTGTATCGGAAAGCGGCGACATTTTATCACCGAAATAAGCACCGGATAAGACGGCTCCTGCTACCATCCCCAAGGAAATACCCATTGCTCCACCGATGCCGATTAAGGCAATACCCACGGTAGCAGAGGTTGTCCAGGAACTTCCAGTGGCAATAGAAATAATGGCACATATGATGACCGTTGCCGGTAAAAAGAAAGTAGGACTTAATATTTTCAGTCCGTAATAGATCATCGTAGGGATCACTCCACTGATCAACCAGGTACCCGCCAATGCACCCACAAATAGAAGGATCAAAATTGCTCCGGTGGTTGATTTTAAGTTGTTTGCCACTTCATGAATCATCTGATCATAAGAAACTTTATTTCTAAAACCAACTATGGCTGCAACAGCACCTCCCATCAATAAAATAAACTGATTTGAACCGCTCAAAGCCTCATCGCCAAAGACGAATACATTATAGGCTAACAAGATCACCAGGACGATGACAGGTAAAAATGCTTCAACTATGCTCAATTCCTTATTTCTTATGATATTCGTGTCCATGCAGTATTAATTAATAGCCGCTGAAATTAGTCAAAAACACTGTTAGAAAAAAATATGAGTGCAATTTGTGGAAAAAATGAAGTATTTAACTCGTTTTTTCTCGTCTATCCTCATCCAGGATAGATATCATATAGGCATTAAAATATTTAGATATGGTAAATAATACCTATTTATTTTGCTAGATATCCCTTTCAAATGGCTCATCATTCAGAAATTCAAAAAAAAATCAGATTTTTTTTCTAATGTTACGCAACCAATTATTTATTCACCCATCTATACTTAGTATAGTAAAAACCCCCGTTGCTATGATTATAGAAAGAAAAATTTTAGAATTTCTTCTATCCAATGACAAAGAGACTTTTATAGATGTTTCTTTATTGGATGAAGACCACGACAAAGTAAAAGAGGCTGTAGATTACCTCAAGAGTAATCATTTAATTGTTGAGGAGCAACGCAAGCCTAGAAATTTGGAAGCTTTTGGTATATCAAATAACCGAATTCTTTCCATCAATGTAAAGATCACTGACAGAGGTCGTGGTTATATGAGAAATATGATGGATCAAAGAAATTCCGAAAACCGAAGATCGGATCGAAGGAGTTTTTGGAGATTCGCATTTTAAATTTAGAAAACAATTAAATATTACTCAAAATTAATTAATGAAAAAGGGCTGTTTTTACAACAGCTTTTTTTTTGCCATAAAAAAAGAGAGCGCTGCCATGCAACGCTCTCTTTTTTGAAATGCTATTTTAGATTTACTTATACACCTCCTTTTAAGTGCTCTTGCCAAATTTTCAATTCTTCCCAATTTCCTTCATCAGCCAATCTGGCTTGTGCGGACCAAGTTCTTGGATTGTGCATCGTATAGGCAGGTCCTGCAGCATCTAAAATTCTCTGTAGTCGCAATGAGCTCGTCTCTGACAATTGTTTGAAACTCCAAATACTTTCATTGTTTAACAAACCTTGAATTTTAGGACCTATTCCCTCTATCTTGGTCAAATCGTCTTTTACTGCATCTACGGCAACTAATGGTGCTGCTAGCACTTTAGAGTCGCCATCTCCGCCAAATATCTGTTTCAACAACCAGCCCAGGAGCAATCCTAATAAGAATGCGCCTAAAAGCCATAATAACCATGGCCAAAAAACATCTGAACCATCACATGCTGTTGTATTTATTGCTAATCTAATCATAATATTAAGTTTTAAATTTGGTTAGTTTATTTTATTTCAATTTCTACTCTTCTGTTTTTTTGTTTTCCCTCTTCGGTTGAATTATCTGCTATGGGTTCTTTTTTACCCATGGATTCAGTGGTAATTTTTTCAGCAGGAACCCCTTTACTCACGAGGTAATTCTTCACGTGTTCCGCTCGTTCCAACCCGAGGTTATAATTGTAAGCTTCATCCCCGTCGTGATCTGTATGACCGGTAATATGGACAGACGCGCCACTGGATTTGACTTCCTCGCTCATTTCGTTGAGGTATTTCACGACATTTTCTATGTCTATTTCTTTGGTCTTATCGTATTCGAAATAGATAAAGGCCTTATCGTGGTGTTCAAAAACATGTTCATTTCTGACCACCCACTTGAATAAAGTCTTATGCAAAGGGTCTGACAATGCTTCTTCACAATTACCCAAAGGGCCGCGCGCATCTAATTCAAATTCTTCTGACTTGAGCTCATTGGCAAACAATTCAGTCAGTTTCTTTGCTCTGGAGAGCGCTAATTCTTTTGTCTCACCGTCAAAGAATGGAGCTAAAATCAGGAGTTTTTCGCCTTCTTTTTTTGCCGATAAGATAGCTTCCTTTCTAGAGGCCCAATCTGAACTGGTAATCGGTGTTTCAGAATTACAATCAAACACCAGTGGTCCTACAGCCCTTACTTCTTCCACAACTGCTTCGTCGCAACAGACCACGGTATCCTTATACCAGCTCCATGCACGCCAAACCAAAAGTAAAAACAATAGTACTGTTAAAAATGCTAATAATTTTTTCATTGATCAAGGTTTTTAGGTTAGATAATTTTAAAAAATCTATGTTAAATTTAGTACTTTTTTTATTAATGCAATAAAAAAGGCTTCAAATATTGAAGCCTTATATCAATGATATTCTTTTATGATTAAAAAGTAAAAACCATAGAGGATGTTATGCGATAAATATCTTCGTCAATGACTGCGGGATCAACCCCCTCTATATTTAAAAAGCGGTATGCGTATGAACGACTATAACTGTCATAAGAAAAATCCAATACCACGGATCTGCCAAATTTAATACCCATACCCAAAGAATAACCGGAATAATCTTCATTGACAAAACTATTTTGATAAGGACTTTGCACAAACCTATAGCCTCCTCTAAAACTCAAATTACTGACTATCCATTCTGTTCCCAATCTAAAAGAGGAAGTTCCTTTGAGGTTTTGATCGATATACCCATTGTCTTCGATAAAATCTCCGGAAGGTTTCAAATAGGTATTTTGGTAATCGCGATATATATAATCAAAACTGATCAATCCAAATTTAGAAAAAATATAGGCTGCTGATCCCGTAAATTCTGAAGGTGTATTCATCGAGTAATCAAAATAATTTGGCGATCCATATTCGGAGTATACATCTGTTGTATTGCTAGGATAAATTTCCAAATCTTCCGTAAATCTTTCAGACAGATCATACCAAGTAGGTGATTTATACGCCACACCCAATCTGACACTTTCCATGGGTTTAAATATAGCCCCAAGACTAAAGTTAAATCCAAATCCGTAAACATCCAGATATTGATCGAGATAAGCATCCAAGGTATTTCCTGATCCGTCATTGTTAAATTCAGAAAATTCAGCTCTCTGGTAAAAATCCAATTGATGGGAATTGAAACTCATTCCCAAATATAGATTATCATTGTATTGAGAGGCGATACTAAAACTGAATCTATTGTTAGAACCATAGGTGTAATTTTTGAAATTTTGCTGATCCACATTGACATAATAAATATCATTAAAAGGATTATCATCAAAATTTAAAAAAGGATCATCTAAAAAATCAGGGGCATTGCTATTTCCTGTGACGAAAAAGGAATTATCAAAATCTCTGACCAAACCATAGTTAAACCCTAAGACAACTTTTTGGAATCCGTTAGTATTGTTGGTGTAAAAAACCGTTGCTGCGCCGATTTGGGAAAAATTGAAATTATCATCTTTATTACCAATTCCTTCACCGTAAAAACTTGAAGAATTCTTCATGTTGTTAAAACTCAGGGTGCCTGAAAAACTGGTTGCATTAAAAACTCCTAAACCAGCCGGATTGATATCAACTGCAGACATATCACCTCCAAGGGCTCCAAAGGCTCCGCTCATACCCATAAATCTTGCAGTTCCGTAATTGTCTTCGCCGGAAAAAAGTACTGCACCATCCGCATAGCTAATGATCTGTGCCTGAGCCCAAGATACAGGCAGAAAAAACATGATAAGTAAGATTCTTTTCATACGTTATTATTTATTCTATAAATTGAGTTGGATTATTGTCTCGATCTGGATCCCCCGCTGCTACTTCTCACAGAACTGTTGCCGGAACCTGAGGAAGAAGATCTGCTACTTGAGACCCCAGAACTACCAGATGATGAAGATCTGCTGCTTGAAACCGCAGAGCTATTGCCAGAGGATGTGGACGATTTACTCACATAGGATGAGCCAGTCCGCTTAGTGGATCCATTGTTTCCGGATACTGCCTTTTCACTTTTACCTGAAGATTGATACACATTAGACCTCGCTATATTTTTACCGGATGCATTATTTGTATTTGCCTGTCTGTAGGTATTGCCATAATCCCTGTACTTCTTCAACACTTCTTGTCTCTGAGTTTGGTCTAAATTCACGCGGCGCGCCTGTCCATTGGTCCATTCATATCTCACGGGTGAAGTACTATACTCTTGCTCAGATAACAGCGCATTCATCGCGTTTCTAAAATCAGATTGTACGGGTCTTCCTGTACTTCTATAATCTTTCGAATTGGCTTGAATTTGATTCACGCCCTGCTCAGTGGAAACCACATTGGGTCCATTTCTTCGACCTCCTGAGGAACTTCTCATACCTGCAGAACTACCTCGACTGTAACCGGAGCTGCCTCCCATGGACGGGCTATAGCTCGGTCTAGAATTGGCATTTCTATTATAACTATTCGTATTTCTATTCGTACTTTGTTGGTTATAACGTTGGTAACTATTATTCACCGCGTTGCTCGAATTTCTCCTATAATTCGCAGATCTGGTTGACGACGAATTTTGCGCTACACTATTCTTATAGATATTGGGTCTCGTAGAACCGGTTTGACTTGTTCTGGTATATCCTGTTCTATTTCCGTTGTCGGCATATCTAACAGGGTAATTATTTCTCTTACCATAGGTACCACCGTAATGAGGTGGATAATATCCGGGATAACCAGGATATCCCCAACCGTAACCGGGATAACCCCAACCGTAACCTGGATAACCCCATCCATAACCTGGGTAGCCCCAACCGTAGCCCCATCCATAACCATAATAGGGATAACCCCATCCCCAACCGGGATAGCCAAACCAAGGATCATTCCATCCCCACATGCCTCTGTAACCCCACATGGATCCAAAACCGAAGCCCATATGAAAATTAACTGATACATTACTGTCATTGTATCCCCAAGGAGTATTTCCATAGTTGTAATCACCTTCGATCTGCACGGCAGCCTGATCAGTATCAGCATAACCGACATAGCCATCTATATCTGTAAATATTTCATCCTCTTCTATATAGATATTGTTGGCCTCTGTTTCGAAATATCGCTGGTAATTGGCACCCGGAACCTCCTGAACATTGGTAACCACTCTTGCAGGAGAAGAACCGTATATACCATCATTATCTGAATATACCGCCTGGGTACTTGTACACGATGCGAGCAACAAGCCAAGAAACATAAAAGACAGTATATAAAATGAGTTTCTATTTTTTGGAGTAAAGTTTTTCATAAAGCATTATTTTTGGTCGATATAAGTTGCAAATTCTTTAGTTTTGCATCCTATTTGTTAAAGATATACAATATCTATGCCAAAACATAAAATCTATTATGAGTAAAAAATTAACTTCGCGGAGTGAGGACTATTCCAAGTGGTACAATGAAATTGTGATGAAAGCCGATCTCGCTGAAAATTCAGGGGTTCGGGGCATGATGGTGATCAAACCATATGGCTATGCCATTTGGGAAAAAATGCAAAGTGTCTTGGATAAAATGTTCAAAGAAACCGGGCATGAGAACGCCTATTTCCCTTTATTAATACCAAAATCCTATTTCAGTAAAGAAGCCAGTCACGTAGACGGCTTTGCCAAAGAATGTGCTGTTGTGACTCATTACCGATTAAAAAATGATGAAAATGGCAAGGGCATTGTTGTGGATGAAACGGCCAAACTTGAAGAGGAATTGATCATCAGACCCACCTCCGAGACCATTATATGGGATTCATACAGAAAATGGATACAATCTTACAGAGACTTACCCCTATTGATCAACCAATGGGCAAATGTCTTGCGCTGGGAAATGCGTACCAGACTCTTTTTGAGAACGGCAGAATTTTTATGGCAGGAGGGGCACACGGCCCATGCTACGAAAGGAGAAGCTATTGAGGAGGCTGAAAAAATGCAAGGGGTTTATGCCACCTTCGCGGAAGAATTTATGGCGATGCCTGTGATCAAAGGGACAAAATCTGAGAACGAAAGATTTGCCGGAGCTTTGGAAACCTATACCATAGAAGCCTTGATGCAAGATGGAAAAGCGCTTCAAGCGGGTACCTCGCATTTTTTGGGTCAAAATTTCGCGAAAGCTTTTGATGTCAAATTTACGAGTAAAGAGGGGAATTTAGATTATGTATGGGCAACCTCATGGGGGGTTTCCACTCGTTTAATGGGTGCCTTGATCATGACACACAGCGATGACCACGGATTAGTTTTACCCCCAAAATTGGCACCTATTCAGGTCGTAATTGTGCCAATCTATAAATCTGAGGAAGAACTTGCTGATGTATCGGTCATGGCCAGGGAGATCATGGCTGAATTGAGAGCAAAGGACGTTTCTGTTAAATTTGACGACAGAACCACGCAAAAACCCGGATGGAAATTTGCTGAATACGAGCTAAAAGGTGTTCCTTTACGCATAGCCATAGGCCCGAGAGATCTTGAAAAAGGAACGTTGGAAATTGCCAGGCGCGATACTTTGACAAAAACTGTCATTGAACAAAAATCGATCACAGAGACCGTACTGAAAACTTTAGATGAAATTCAGATAAATTTATTTGAAAAGGCGAATCAATTCAGAAATGATCATATCACAGAAGTAAATAGCTTTGATGAATTTAAAACGGTTTTAGAAGAGAAAGGAGGCTTTCTATCGGCACATTGGGATGGTAGTCCGGAAACCGAAGAGGCCATTAAGAATTTGACTAAAGCTACCATCCGTTGTTTACCGCAAAATTCAGCTGTGGAAGAGGGAATTTGCGTTTATTCCGGTAAAAAATCGGAGCGCAGGGTATTATTTGCAAAAGCTTATTAATTTTTGAAAAAAAACTTGCAGAGATAAAAAATTGTATTATTTTTGCACTCGCTTTTGAGATAAAAAGTTATCCAAGGCCCGTTCGTCTATCGGTTAGGACGCCAGGTTTTCATCCTGGTAAGAGGGGTTCGATTCCCCTACGGGCTACAAATCATTTTTTAATGAATTTTAAAAACAAAAAAAATGGCAAATCACAAGTCAGCATTAAAGAGAATTAGAAGTAACGAGGCAAAGAGAGCCAGAAACAAATACCAACACAAAACTACGCGTAATGCGATCAAAAGTTTTCGTGACCTATCTGTAAAGAAAGATGCTGAGGAGCAATTAGCAAAAATCACTTCGATGATAGATAAACTTGCTAAGAAGAACATTATTCATAACAATAAGGCTTCAAATTTAAAATCCAAGTTAACGAAGCACGTGGCTGGTTTGGCTTAATTTTAATTGAACTTAACTTATTAAAAGCAACCTACGGGTTGCTTTTTTTTTCATGATCAGTAAACCTCCTTACCATTCATAGATTCTATCAGCATCTAATCGAATGAGTATAAACAACAAAAGTGTAAATCCCCAAAGTGACGATCCGCCGTAACTAAAAAAAGGCAAAGGTATTCCGATGGTGGGGAGCAAACCCATGACCATTCCTATATTAATGGTGAAATGAAAAAAGAAGATCAGCAATACTGAATAGGCAAACACCTTGCTAAATAGTGATTTTTGGCGCTCTGCCACATAGATCAAGCGGAGCAAGAAAAGCACAAATACCATCACGACGAGGGCAGAGCCCAAAAAGCCCCATTCCTCGCCAACGGCGCTAAATATATAATCTGTTTCCTGTTCGGGAACAAAATCGCCTTGCGTTCTATCTCCTTGCAAAAATCCCTTGCCCGTGAGACCGCCTGAAGCAATCGTGATCATTGATTGGTTGGTATTATAACCGATTCCCTGATCGTCTTTCTTCTTCCCTAAAACAATATCAAAGCGATCTCTATGCCTTTGTTCAAACACATTGTTATACACATAATCTACACTAAAAATAAAGAGGGCCGAGAATAAATAGATGGAGACCACCACAAGCCAGTTATGTCTGAAAAAGACCTTGCTATAGTAAAACAGCACCAGAAAAAACAAGGTGAACAGGCCAAAGGTGATCATCAAAGAAACAGCATAACCAAAATAAAGCGTAACCAGGAATAAGGTAACGGCCAGGAAACCTATGATCAGATAAAAAAGTGGTAAGCCAAAGACATAAAATACGAATACCAGTGCCCCATAAACCAAGGCAGAACCGGGATCCGGCTGCAGGGTAATGAGCACCGCAGGAATCAAAATGATACTAAAAGACTTTAATTGGGTGGGTAATTTCTTTAAATCACGTCCTCTTTCATTGAGAAAATTAGCCAGGGCCAGACAAGTTGCCGCCTTGGCAAATTCAGAGGGCTGCAAACTAAAACTACCCAAATCGTACCAGGAGGTAGCCCCATTTATATTCTTTCCAAAGATAAATAAACCTGCCAGAGATAGCATGGATAACAGATAAAAGATCCCGCTGTAGGTCTCATAGAATCTCCTGTCTATGGCTAGAATGACGAGAATGAGAACGGCACTGAGTATGATAAATACCAATTGCCGGCCGTAATTTGAATTTAAATTAAAAGCGAATTCCTGACCTTCCATATAGGTGGCTGAATAAATGGTAATCCAACCAAAAAAGACGAGTATCACATAAAAAATGATCAGAATCCAATCAACCCCTTTGAATATATTATTTCTTCTCCGCAACGTAGTTTTCTATTTCCAATTGTTTCTGATATTCTTCTTCTAAACTGCCTTCCATGATTCGTTTTTCCAAAGCAGTTCGTTTTACTTCACCGGTGAGATATTTCTCTATCATCAAACTGGCAATTGGAGCAGCCCATCTGGCTCCCCAATAACCATTTTCAACAAAAACAGCAATGGCAATTTTAGGGTCATCCTTCGGTGCAAATGCGATAAAAATAGAATGATCTGTAAATTGCACCCTCTTTCCGTCGACTCTGGCAAAGTTCTCAGCTGTACCCGTTTTACCGCAAATTTCAATTCCTTCTATTCTGGAGGCTCTGGCAGTACCCATTTCGAAAACATTAAACATGCCTTCTATCACAGGCTCAAAATATTCAGGTTTGATGGTGGTATAATTCCTTTTGGTGAATTTTTCAAATGTCTTGGTGCTATCACCAATTTTTTTAAGCAAATGAGGAGAGTAGTAATACCCCCTGTTCGCTATAGCGGCAGTCATATTGGCCAATTGAATTGGGGTGGTAAGTATCTCTCCCTGTCCAATCGCATTGGAAATGGTGGTCACCGACCTCCATTGCCCGTTGGGATAATAACGATCGTAAAAAGACCCATCAGGAACCAATCCTTTTTGCCCGGATGGTAAGTCGTAACCCAAATAATTTCCTAATCCAAAACTTTGCACGTGTTTAGACCAGGCGTCCATCCCTTCAGCCGGCGTGTCATATTTTTCAATTATTTTGCGATAAACATTGGCAAAATAGGCATTACAAGATTTAAACACACCCGTATTTAGTTTGATAGGGTAACCTGCCATACCGCAATGGCAACCCATAAAGCCGCTGCTGCCATATCTGTAGCCATGATGACAATAAAAAGCCGTTTCTTCTGTGATCACATTCTCTTGCAGGCCGATCAAACCATTTAAAACCTTAAACGGAGACCCCGGAGGGTACTGCGCCTGTAAACTTCTGTCCAACATTGGCTTGCTAATGGTATCATTGAATAACCTTACCGTATTTCTCGATCGCTCCCTCCCTACCAGCATTTCCGGATCATAGGTAGGGTAAGTAGCCAAGGTAAGGATCTCGCCAGTAGATGGCTCTATTGCAACAACTCCGCCTCTTTTATTCCTCATCAGTTGATCGACATAGGATTGAAGAGAAATGTCTAAAGATAAGGTGAGGTCTTTTCCCGGAACAGGCAGGGTATCATAGATCCCGTTCTTGTAAGCTCCAATTTCATTATTGAATCTGTTCTTTTGAACGTATTGCACTCCTTTTTCTCCTCTGAGTAGTTCTTCATATTCCTTTTCTATTCCCTGATAACCTATCAATTCGCCTAATTGATAATAGGGTTTATTTTTTAAGATGGATTCATTTACTTCACTCAGGTAACCGAATACGTTGGGCGCTGTCTGGATGGGATATTCTCTGATGTATCTCTTTTGAATATAAAACCCCTTGAATTTGTACATTTTTTCTTGCAGGTAGGCATAATCTTCCTTTGAAACTTGGGGAACAAAAACAGAAGGGATCCTCGGGCTATAATTTTTGGATTTTTGAAAACGCTTGATAAATTCTTCTTTATCAATCTTGATCATATTGCAAAACTCCATTGTGTCTAATGGTTTTACATCTTTAGGAATGATCATCACGTCATAAGAGGATTTATTGGCCACCAATAATACCCCATTCCTGTCGTAAATAAATCCTCGATTAGGATAGATATATTTTACAGTAACCGCACTGTTATTCAAGGGTGATTGTCTGTAGGAATCGTCATGAACTTGCAAAAAATACAATCTGCTCAAATAAGCGACTCCAACAAATAAAATCAATATATAAACCAATATACTTCTAGGCATGCTATTTTTCTTTAGAAAAAAATATAAAACTCAGCAACAATAACACCAAGGTAAAAATACTTGTCAAAAACGTTTTCAATAGAATTCCCAGCAAATTATCAAATCTGAAATATTCAAGCTGAAAAACGATAAAGTGATGGATTAAAGTAAGTATGAACAAAATTGATACCATATTTCCAAACTTCAGCTTTCTAAATGAAAATGCAGTAAAATCTAATTCCGTTTTTCCCAATACACCTTTGACTACCGGTATCCTGATGAATGCTATAAACAAAGTTGCTGCCGCATTTACTCCGCCGGAATTGGCAAAAAAATCTACCGACAAACCTAATAAAAAACTCAAAACTAAAAAGGTGCCATCTAATTTTTTAAGGGGGTAAAAAAAAATAAATAAGATATACAGCATAGGATTGAGATAGCCCAAAAAGTTTATATTATTAAGGACGATCACTTGCAATAAAATCAAGCTGATAAAGAGTAAGACATTATTTACTATTTCCCTATTCATTCATCGATCTTTCTTCCAGGTTTAAAATTTCTTCTTTATCAAAATTCTCAATCACCTCTACATAACCCAACGAGGTCATATCATTGAACAAAGATATGTTCACGAGGGTATAATTATTACTTTCAACGACAAAATCATGCACGACACCCACCGGAATCCCCTTAGGGAAAATAACCGATTTTCCACCCGTGACAACGGTATCACCAACCCTTATTTTTGCTTGAATTGGCAGATCCTGCAACTGAACTTTAGTATAGTCCTTTGTATTCCAGCTCATGGTACCAAAATGTTCTGTACGACTGATCATCACATTGATCTTCGCATTTACATTCAAAACCGACATGATTGTCGCATAATTGTCGGATACACTTTTGGTAATCCCTACGATCCCTTTGTTGTTGATCACACCCATATCCGGCGCAATACCACTTTTGGCTCCGGAGCTAATCGTCATGTAATTATTACTCCGGTTGAATTCATTGTTAATCACCTCCGCAGAATAATAAAAATACTTTTGACTATTTTGTCCAATGCTATCTGTTTTGAGGCTATCTCCATGTTGATTCAAATTCATTTCTTTTCCAAGCAAATTCCTTAGATAGACATTTTCTTGCGCGAGGATCTCATTCTCCTCCCTCAAATGCAAAAATTCACTGAAATTATTTACCTTTTTATAAATACTTCCGGTGATCGCATTTGCAGAATTTACAAACTTACTGGAATGGAAAGAATGACTTTGAATTGTAAAAAAAAAGGCTAACCCTTCCAAGAAAATGAAAAATAAGAAATTTTTATTTCTATAGAAGAAGGAAATTAATTGTTGCATTTGACCAAGGTCTTTTTTCTATTTCATCAATACACTCTTGTATTTTTCGATGTCTTTAAGCGCAATTCCCGTTCCGCGCACAACAGCCCTCAAAGGGTCGTCTGCCACATAGACCGGTAAATCCGTTTTTCTTGAAAGTCTTTTATCTAATCCTCTTAACATAGATCCTCCCCCGGCCAAATAAATACCGGTATTGTAAATATCGGATGCCAATTCAGGTGGCGTTTGTGAAAGTGTTTCCATCACAGCATCTTCGATCCTCAAAATCGATTTTTCCAATGCCTTGGCAATTTCTCTATAGCTCACCTTTGTTTGCTTAGGCTTGCCACTCAATAGATCACGACCCTGAATTAGGATATCTTCAGGCGGACTATCTAAATCTTCTGTTGCGGCACCAATTTCGATTTTAATCTTTTCTGCTGTACTTTCACCGATAAATAAATTGTGCTGAGTACGTAAATACATCGCTATATCATTGGTAAATACATCTCCGGCTACTTTAACAGATTTATCGCAAACAATTCCACTCAATGCAATCACCGCAATTTCAGTTGTTCCTCCACCTATATCAATGATCATATTCCCCTTAGGCTGCATGATATCAATACCAATACCAATAGCCGCAGCCATTGGTTCATAGATCAAATAAATTTCTTTTGCATTCATTTGTTCGGCACTGTCTCGTACCGCTCTTTTTTCAACTTCAGTGATCCCAGAAGGAATACAAATCACCATTCTCAATGATGGGCGAAAAAACCGATTTTTAATAGTCGGAATCTTTCTGATGAACTCCCGAATCATTTGTTCGGAAGCCTCAAAATCTGCAATAACACCATCTTTTAATGGTCGAATGGTCTTTATATTCTCATGCGTTTTTCCTTGCATCAAGTTGGCTTCATGCCCAATGGCAATTATTTTACCCGATATCCTATCTTTAGCCACAATAGATGGACTATCAATCACCACCTTTCCTTTGTGAATAATCAATGTATTAGCTGTACCAAGATCGATAGCAATATCCTCGGTCATGAAGTCAAAAAAACCCATAGAAGTTCGTTTGTTTAAAAATTAATTCGTTTGCAAACAAATGTAATAAAATTAGCCAATAATAAAAGGGTATAGAAGTTCAATCGCCCTATTCTTTCTACAAAATATCAAATTAATGCTTAAAGTGTCTCACCCCGGTGAGTACCATGCTCACCCCATTGTCATCACAATAAGCAATACTCAGTTTATCGTTGATAGACCCGCCGGGTTGAATAACTGCTGATATACCTGCCTTATGGGCAATTTCAACACAGTCAGGAAAGGGGAAAAACGCATCACTGGCCATTACTGCGCCGTTGAGATCAAATTTAAAAGACTGCGCCTTGGCCACTGCCTGATTCAATGCATCTACTCTTGAAGTCTGACCCGTTCCACTCGCCAGCAATTGCTTGTTCTTCACTAAAACTATTGTGTTCGACTTTGTATGCTTGCTTATTTTTGAGGCAAAAAGAAGGTCTTCGATTTCTTCAGCAGAAGCTTCCTTTTTGGTAACCTTTACTAAATGAGATGCATTATCCGACACACTGTCTTTTTCCTGTGACAGCAACCCATTCAATGCGGTTCTATATTGAATTTGAGGTAATTCTATCTCTTTTTGAATCATGATGATTCTATTCTTTTTCTTCTTCAACAATTCCAAAGCCTCCTCCTGATATGATGGAGCGATGACCACTTCGCAGAACAGTTCATGGATGAGTTCTGCAGTTTTTAAATCAATCTCTGTATTGCTGATCAAAATTCCTCCGAATGCCGATACAGGATCTCCCGCTAAAGCGTCTTTATAGGCCTGCTCAATTGTTTCTCTTTGTGCCAATCCACAAGCATTATTATGTTTTAAAATAGCAAATGTTGGCGCTTCACCTTTAAACTCATTCATCAACTGAACCGCTGCATCAACGTCTAATAAATTATTATAAGACAATTCTTTACCGTGTAATTTATCGAATAAAGCATTTAAATCTCCATAAAAATATCCTTTTTGATGAGGGTTTTCTCCATATCTCAAAATACTTACTTCATCAAAACTTTGTCTGAAAGAAAGTTCATCTTTATTCAGATAATGAAATATCGCCGTGTCATATGCACTCGATACTGCGAATGCCTTGGCAGAAAAACGCTTCCTGTCCTCCAATTTCAAAGCTCCCTTGTTCTGAGAAATCAAGGTTAAAAATTCGTCATATTGATCCATGGAAGAGACGCAAATCACATCCTTGAAATTTTTTGCCGCCGCTCTGATCAAAGAAATACCGCCAATGTCAATTTTCTCAATGATATCTTCTTCGGAGGCTCCACCGGCCACTGTTTTTTCAAAGGGATAGAGATCTACAATGACCACATCTATTTCCGGAATTTCATAATCCTTCATCTGTTTGATGTCTCCCGCCAGTTCTCTTCGCCCTAAAATACCGCCAAATACTTTGGGATGCAAGGTCTTAACCCTACCTCCTAAAATGGAAGGGTACGATGTCAAATCTTCAACCGGAACCACATCAATACCCATATCGCGGATAAAGCTTTCTGTCCCCCCTGTGGAGTACAGCGTAACTCCCAGATCATTTAATTTTTTAACAATAGGGGCTAATCCATCTTTATGAAATACTGATATTAAGGCTGATTTTATTCTTTTAGACTCCAACATTTTTTTGGCTTTAAATAATTTTTTGCAAAAGTAGTAAAACACTGGGCTTTAATGTAAGAAAACGCCTTCTTTTTTTAGCAGATGAAGTCCATTTCTTAGGCAAAACAACAATTACTAAAAATATCTATTCTGAGCTAATGAGAAAGAAGGCAAAAGCGATCATTTAAACGATATGCACTAAATCGAGCTGGGCCACTTTTGTACAAACAAATTCTAAAAATCGTTCATCCTCTTCGGAAAATGGTGATGTATGGTGAGAATCTATGTCTATCTGACCTATGTTTTTCCCATTTTTGAATATCGGTATGACTACTTCTGATTTCACATCTATACCGCAAGAAATATAATTGTCCTGTTCCGTTACATCCTGAACGACAAAATTCTGATTACTCACCGCTACCTGACCGCATATTCCTTTACCAAATGGTATGACCGTATGCTCGGTAGGCTTTCCAACAAAATTTGTCAGTTTCAATTCTTTTTTATCCCCATTAACAAAATAGAAACCTACCCAATTATAATGCGGCACTTCATTTTGTAATAGCAAACATATCGCATCTAATTTTTGATGCTCAGAAACTTTTCCCTCTATAATTTGAGAAACTCTTGATTCTAGTTGTTTTAATTGCATAGGTTTTATAATTTTGGGTTTCTAATCTTCGATCTTTGAGCAAAAATAAAACTATTATCATTTTCCTGATAAAATTTTTTGTGACTTATTTTCTGCTCACAGGAGGGTATTCCATTTATTTATCCAAAACTCAAGAAACCACAGGAATCTTTTCATGTGCTCCGATCACAAGACAGGTTGCAGACCATGTGAAAGTTGCCGCACAGATATTTGGATATCAAAGCAGTATAGATCAAAATCCGGATGAACTCTCCATTAAGTTTCTCTTGAACGACCAACATGTGATCAATGTCGTGGAGGGTTGTAATTCTGTGAGTATCATCATTCTCTTTTTGGCTTTTATCATCGCCTTTAAAGGCGGTTTAAAAGACACATTTTTTTATGGTTTATTTGGTGCAGTCACCATATATTTGGTCAATATTTTGCGTATTTTTTTAATTGCGGTCTTGTACCAGAAATTTCCTGCCTATAAAGTATTTTGGCATGATCTCATGTTTCCCGCTATTATATACGGGTATATCTTTTTGTTATGGATTGTTTGGGTGAAATATTTTTCTCATTATAAAGAGTTGAAAAATGGACAGAAAGATTAGCTTGATCCTCATAGCGCTGCTTTTTATTTTTTTAGTTGGCTTTCGATCTATCGCCAATCGACTCTTTTATGATCCCTTTCTCCATTATTTCGACCACGATTATTTATCTGAGCCCATTCCAAACTACAACAGCTACAAGCTTTTATTTCATCTATTTTTACGGTATCTGATCAATACCCTGGCTTCCTTAGGTATCGTATGGATCGCATTCAAGGATAAAAACCTTCTTCAATTTTCTGTAAAATTTTATGTTATTGCATTTTTGTTTCTAACCTTTGCCTATTTTACAATTTTAAACGGAGAATTAAAAGACGGTTATCTATTTGTTTTTTACGTTCGCAGGTTCCTGATTCACCCCTTATTACTCATTATTTTACTCCCCGCATTTTATTACAAACGCGGTAAATTATCCATTTAAACGCTTAAATCAATTTAATCCTACTAATTCTGTTGGATTATTTAGAAATTTAACAATTCCTTAAAATTCATTAGCCTCCTTTCTTACTACATTTGTTCTATGATTCAATTTTTAGATAAAATATTGGTGATCATTTTGGCCCTTGCTTTGTTTGTGAGTAATTTTTTTTAATGTAATTATTTCAACCAAGCCCAAACTGACCCACACCTTCATCCCCCGCCGAGTACGGTTCAGCCCCGATAAAATCTATTTCGTGTTATCGACATATTTTTTTTGACTAATTTTAAGGTAGCCTATACTTAAAAAATGTCTATTCAAATTCAATTTCTGGGTGCCGCCGGCACAGTTACGGGATCTAAATTTCTAGTCTCAACAGATCATTATCGCCTCTTAATTGACTGTGGATTATTTCAGGGTGAAAAACATTTAAGGGAATTGAATTGGCACCCACTTCAGGTAGCCGCTAAAGAAATTGATGTGGTACTTCTGACTCACGGACATTTAGATCATACCGGATATTTACCACTTTTGGTGAAATACGGTTTTAGAGGGCAGATCATGGCCACGCATCCAACGATCGATATTGCAAAGATCATCTTAAGCGACACAGCAAAGATCAATGAGAAGGAAGCTAAGCGGGCTAATGAAGAGGGGTATTCCAAGCACCATCCTGCCAAACCACTTTACACCTTGGAAGAAGTTAATCATGTATACCATTTTTTTAAGGCTATTCCTCCCTCCAGGTGGATAGAGCTCAAAACGGACATCAAAGTTCGATTTTCTTATGTAGGGCATATTTTAGGTGCTACTTTCATAGAATTAGAGATCTCCGGAAAAAGGCTTGTTTTTTCGGGGGACATCGGGAGAACAAATGATCTTTTGCTTTATCCTCCTCTTAAGCCTAAAAAAGCGGATTTTTTATTTTTGGAAAGCACCTATGGTGGTAAACTCCATCCAGAAGAAAGTGAAACATTGCCCCTTATAGAAAAAACGGTCAATGAAACTGTGAATAGAGGTGGAAGTATTTTTATTCCTAGTTTTTCTGTTGAACGCGCCCAGCTCTTAATGTTCATACTGCATCAATTAAGAATGCAAAACAGGATCCCAAAAATACCTATGATCGTTGATAGCCCGATGGGATTAAGTGTTTTAGAGCTCTTTTCTCGCACCCGAGATTGGCATCGCCTAAACGAAACGTCGTTTTTTCAGCTATGCAGTGAATTCGAAATTGTGAGCAGTTTTCAAGAAACCCTGGAACACAGAGATGATCAAAAAAGTAAAATTGTCATTGCAGGAAGTGGTATGCTCACCGGAGGAAGAATTTTAAATTATCTGGAAACACAGGCCCAACACGATGAGAATACATTACTTTTTGTCGGTTTTCAAGCTGAGGGGACAAGAGGACGGAAGCTTTTGGAAGGAGGAAAAGAAATTAAAATCTACGGCAAAAATATTCCCTTCAGGATGAGCGTAGAAGAAATTGAAGGTCTTTCTGCCCATGCCGATCAAGATGAATTGCTCAACTGGCTGGATCAAATTAAGCAGATCCCTGAAAAAGTATTCCTAATTCACGGTGAAAAAGAAGCTTCTGAAGCTTTACGGGTGAGGCTAGCGAAGGATCTGAACTGGACAGCACAAATACCCAAACTATTTGACATTGAAGAATTGATGAGTTGAAAAAAGTGTTAGTCAACTTCAGATAAAAACGAGAATTATTAATTACTTTTGCCCCTGTAAAAAATTAAATTCTCTTATGAAAAAATTATCAATCTTATTTTTATTTACCATTGCATTTGTGAGCTTTACCTCTTGTAAAGAAGCTGCAAAAACTGAAGAAGTAAAAGAAATCGAAGTTGTAGAAGTTGAAGAAACCGAAGCTGTTGTTGAAACAACCACAGAAACATCTGAAGAACATGCCGCTCATGTATACCAATGCCCGATGAAATGTGAAGGTGACAAAACTTACGCCGAAGCGACTACTTGTCCGGAATGTAAAATGGACTTAAAAGAAATCGCTGCTAACTAGTAAAGCAGGATGGCAGATCAAAAGGGGGGATGTAAAATATCTCCCCTTTTTTTATTTATGGTTCAGGCTCGCCTTTATAAATGCCACGAACAAAGGATGTGGATTCAGTACTGTACTTTTGTACTCCGGGTGATATTGAACACCTACAAACCAGGGATGCCCAGGTATTTCAACGATTTCCACGAGTCCGGTGTCAGGGTTGACTCCAGTCGCGATGAGTCCGTTTTTTTGAAGTTCTTCAAAAAAGTCATTGTTATACTCGTACCTGTGCCTATGCCTTTCACTGATAAAATCCTTACCATAGGCCTGATAAACTTTGGACTTTTTATCTAATTTACAATCCCAAGACCCCAATCGCATCGTTCCTCCTTTTTCCGTGATCTTTTTTTGATCTTCCATCAAGTTGATCACAGGATAGGGTGTTCTCGGATTCATTTCCACTGAATTCGCATTTTTTAGATCCAGTACATTTCTGGCAAATTCTATCACCGCCATTTGCATTCCCAAACAAATTCCCAAAAATGGAATGTTATTTTCCCGAACATATCTTATGGCTTCTATTTTTCCTTCTGTACCCCTGTCTCCGAAACCCGGTGCTACTAAAACACCATGTAAACCTTTGAGCAGATCCGGCACTTCCGAGGGTACCAAATCTTCTGAATGGATAAATTTTATATTTACTTTGGTTTCGTTCTGAGCACCTGCATGACCCAGGGCTTCAATAATGGATTTATAGGCATCCTGCAATTCAACATATTTTCCAACCAGGCCAATTTCTACAGATGCTTTTGGATTTTTAAATTTTCTCAAAAATTCATTCCACTGATCTAATGTGGGTGATTTTTGAGCCTTCAAACCCAATTTTTTCAAAACCACTTTATCCAGACCTTCTTCAAGCATTAAATTAGGCACATCGTAGATCGTCTCAGCGTCGATGGATTCAATAATGGCATCTTGTGTAACATTGCAAAAAAGTGCCAGTTTTTTTCTGATCCCTTCATTCAAAGCATATTCTGTTCTGCAAACCAGTACATCCGGACTTACACCGCTTTGCATTAATTCCTTTACCGAATGTTGGGTGGGTTTCGTTTTTAATTCTCCGGCAGCTGCCAGGTATGGGATCAATGTCAGATGAATGACTATGGCATTCTCTTTGCCGAGGTCCCATTGCAACTGTCTGACGGCCTCTATATATGGCAGCGATTCAATGTCGCCGACAGTTCCGCCAATTTCTGTTATCACAATATCAAAATCTCCGGTTTTTCCTAAAATTTGGATCCTTCTTTTGATCTCATCGGTAATATGCGGAATGATCTGAACTGTTTTTCCCAAAAAATCGCCTTTGCGTTCTTTGTTTATGACGGTTTGATATATTCTTCCTGTGGTCACGTTATTCGCCTGGGAAGTGGCAATGTTCAAAAACCTTTCGTAATGACCCAGATCGAGATCGGTTTCTGCACCATCATCAGTCACATAACACTCACCATGTTCATAAGGATTCAATGTTCCGGGATCTATATTGATATAGGGATCTAATTTTTGGATCGTCACCCGGAATCCACTCGATTGAAGTAATTTGGCCAATGAAGCCGCAATAATACCTTTTCCCAGAGAAGAACTCACTCCTCCCGTAACGAAAATATACTTTGTTTTAGACATGTGTGATGGTTTGTGCAAAATTACAAAGTCTGCTTACTCTCACAAGTATTTCTTTATTATTTGCAAAAAAAAAGACCGCACTCGTCTATGTGCAGCCTTTTTTACTTCGATTTAAAGTAATTTCAATTAACTTTATCTTCAGCCTGTATATACTCGTCAGTAAGTACAACCTGTTGGTTTTCGAATTTTATATTTTTGATTTGATATTCAGAGGAGACACAGCTGCTGCTGCTAGCACCGCAAGAACTAAGGCTTACCGAAGCTACAATCGCGATTACAAAATAGGTGAACTTTTTCATTATAAATCAATTTAGAATTAAACAGAATATCAAGCAATTTATTATTAAACGTTAAATATTGTTAAATATTGTGTATTCCTCGATTTATGAGGTCAATTTTTGAATCGCGTATTCTATTAGTTCTTCGATGATTTTTCGTGGCTGTTCTGAAAAAGTTTTGTTCGCCCTGTTTGCAATAATGGCATTCAGGCTAAGCGCCTGATGGCCCATCAATTTTGAAAGACCATAAATAGCTGAGGTCTCCATTTCAAGGTTGCAAATTTTGAGTCCATGATATGAAAAACCGGCCATTTTATCGTTAAGTAATTCATCCTTTACAGCCATTCTCAGAACCCTGCCCTGGGGTCCGTAAAAACCATTGGCCGTTGCGGTTATCCCCTGAAACACTTTCTCTGAAGCCAGTTTCGCAATCAGTTTATCACTGCCAGAGGTGATGTAGGGTCTTGCCTTATTTGGATCATAGTTTGTGTGTTCCACAAAGGCATCTGCCATTTCCTTTTCAAGAATATGCTCGGAGTTATAAGCGTGCAGCAATCCGTCAAAACCTAGTCCAAAAGTTCCCATCACAAAACTATCCACCGGAATTTCCTTTTGAATTGAACCTGAGGTTCCTATTCTAACTATCTGCAAACTAGTCAGTTCTTTTTTGACTGTTCTCGTTTTTAAATCAATATTGACCAATGCGTCAAGTTCATTAAGAACGATGTCGATATTGTCCGGACCAATTCCAGTTGAAATCACAGTCAATCTTTCGCGGTTGAACCAGCCCGTACATGTTCTGAACTCGCGTTTTTGCGTTTCAAAGTCGATCTGACTGAAATGTTTACTCACGAGAGGCACTCTATCCTGGTCTCCCACAAAAATAAGTTTGTGTGCCATCTGATGGGGCAATAAATTTAAATGATAGATACTCCCATCCGGATTTAGGATAAGTTCAGAAGGTTTAATTTTTCTTTCCATGAATTACGCTTTAACCCCCGACTCTTTTGACCTTGTACCCTTCTTTTTTCAAAATTTCCATGATCTTATCTCGAAAATTACCCTGGATCAAAATTTCGCCTTCTTTGATCGTACCTCCCACACTGCATTTTGTTTTGATCAATTTTGCCAGTTCTTTTAAATCTTCCTCTTTCCCGACGAAACCCTTTATGATCGTTACTGTTTTTCCTGCCCTATTTTTATTAGAAAAATGAGCTTCCAGCAATTGCTCTTCAGGGGGCAGTTTTTCTGTTAATTCGTGGTCATTATCTCCAAAATCCACTTCTTTGTTCGTTGAAAAAACAAAACCACCCAGATCTTCTAAACTATTTAACTTCTTTTTTCCCATGTTCTAACTATAAACCTACTTACTTCTTTAATTTTTTCCAGGCAAATAAGATCAGTGCCATCAACTCAAAAACAAAGCCCAAACCCATAAAAATCGTCGCATTTCTCCATTTTAAAAACAAGCCCACGAGTCCAAGAAGGATCAAAAAGACGCCATAGGATAAAAAAGAAAAGATGAGTTTTTGATTTTTCATTTTAACAATCCCAGTTCGCGTAAACGCTCATTCAAATACTCTCCTGCGGTAATATCTTCGTAGGCCTTTGGGTTATTTTTATCGATACATTTCTCTAAACAATTGAGTGACATTTCACTTTTTGGGTGTGTAAAAAAAGGAATAGAATAGCGAGAATTTCCCCATTCTTCTTTCGGTGGGTTCACCACACGGTGAATGGTAGACCTAAGTTTGTTATTGGTCAATCGCTGAAGCATATCTCCCACATTTACGACCAGCTGATCCGGCAAAGCCGTGACGGGGATCCATTGCCCGGCTTTATTCTTCACTTCCAGTCCGGAGGCAGAAGCCCCCATCAACAAGGTAATTAAATTGATATCCCCGTGTTCAGCAGCTCTAACGGCCCCTTTCGGCTCACCAATGATCGGCGGATAATGAATGGGTCTTAATATACTGTTTCCCCCAATCACATAATCATCAAAATATTTTTCATCCAAGCCAATGTAAATGGCCAAAGCGCGCAATACATAAATTGCCGTTTTTTCGAGTTGTTGATAGGTCATTGTACCGACTTGATTGAAACCGGGCAATTCATCTACCGTCACATTTTCAGGATAGGCTTCCTGTACTTCTACATTATATTTTGTATCCTGTCCGAAATGCCAAAACTCCTTTAAATCGGCTTTTTTAAAACCCTTTGCAGATTCTTTTCCAAAGGAGGTATAGCCGCGTTGACCTGCCAGGCCCTCGATTTCGTATTTCTTTTTCACATCCTCCGGCAAATTAAAAAATGCCTTTACTTCTTTATATAAATTTTCTGTCAGCTCGTCAGATAAAAAATGACCTTTTAAAGCGACAAACCCAATTTCTTCATAGGCTTGTCCGATGGCTTTGACAAACTTCTCTTTTCTTTTAGGATCTTCTGATATAAAGTCGGCAAGATCAACACTTGGAATATTTTGCATCTGTATCTGGTATTTGGGGGATTAAAGATAAAACTTATTTTCTGTAAAGTGGAATGAAGTAAGAAAGGGTATAGCTAAATCCAAAACCATAGCCATTGGTAGAAATCCCATTGAAACCCGGAGCGAACATATTTTTAAATCCGTCTATTTCTGTTGCCGTCAGCACGGTTTTACCGCTAAACATGGCGCCCAGGTAAACATTATGCAGGACCTCCACTTTTAAGCCCAGGACCAACTCGAACCATTGAGCACTGAGACCATCATAATCTATGGACTCATCAATTGTTTCATAGGGCAAATAGGGATCAGAATTGATCGTGTATTCATTGAGTGTTTGGCTATAGGTACTTATTCCATAGCGAAAACCCACAACGATCATATTCTCCATACCCGGCCAATTCTGGTAGGCATTAAAATCCGCCCCTACTTTAAAATAGCCTCCACTTGTATTATAATTATAAAGATCTTCCTTGACTAATTTGTCCAAATATCCCATTTCGCCGGCCAGCCAAAATCTTTTGGCAATGCGATAATCTGCCACGATTTCGAATCCCTGACGATCTTCGTCAAACAAGCCGTAAACCGGTGTAAACAGATCAAGCCCAACCCTTAAACCGTAACGGTTCTTTAGTTTTACTGAATCTACTTCTTTTTCCTGTCCAAAACCTTGAAGGATGAAAAAAAAGAGAAGCAGGCTAATGGTATATCTTAATGTGATGCCTTCTTTCATCGGTAATATTTAATGAATCTGAAATTGGAGCAATTTCTTTGATCCAAGTATTATTTGGTGAATTTGTACTCTTAACATTATTATAAATGACGCGAAAACCACAGGATTGTGAGACGAACTCTTCACTTCTGCCATAAGTCAATTCGATCTCATCTTCTTCATCATTATCCTCAACCGGGTCTTGACCCAATTTGACCAATTTGATCTTTGTCAAATCTTTTACAACTTCTAAGGGTATAGTGATAGAATCGGGCGATTGGGAAATTCCGCTATCGACATAATATGCTTCCTGGCCATCTAATTTTACACCCAGAAAAGGTACTGCCTTTTTATTATCGGGATTATCTATATCATAAAACCTGATGATCAAACGAGGGGTGTTAGGCTCAACGCAGATATCATCATTTTCACAAGAAAAAAGTAAAATTGCCAGAGCGATCAGAAAGATTCTTTTGTCTAAAAAAGATTTTATGAAACGTATCATACAGCACGAAAATAATTAAAATTTAAGCAATAACAGCCCTAATTAAACTTTCCTTTTCAGGAGCACAACATTTTCTACGTGATGTGTTTGAGGAAACATATCCACCGCTTGAGATTTCAGGATAGTATACGCTCCCTTCATCATTTCAAGGTCTCTCGCCTGTGTGGCAGAATTGCAGCTCACGTAGACAATCTTTTCCGGCAAAACCTCTAACAATTGATCAACCACATTTTTATGCATACCGTCTCTCGGTGGATCAGTAATGATTAGATCCGGATGTCCATTTTGAGCAATAAACTCGGCCGTAAATATTTTCGCCATGTCACCTACATAGAACTCAGTATTCTCAATATGATTTCGCTCTGCATTTTCTTTGGCGTCCGAAATCGCTTCCGGAACAGATTCTACGCCAATTACTTTTTTCGCTTTTTTGGCTACAAATTGAGCAATGGTACCTGTACCTGTATATAGATCATAAACAATTTCATCTCCTTTCAAATCTGCAAAGTCGCGGGTAATTTTATACAGCTCATAGGCCTGTTTTGAATTGGTCTGATAAAAAGACTTGGCATTTATCTTGAATTTCAAACCTTCCATTTCTTCAAAGATATGATCCCTTCCCTTGAATAAAATTACTTCCTGGTCATAAATGGTATCGTTCCCTTTTTCATTGACCACATATTGAAGCGACGTTATTTCCGGGAATTTTTCAGCGACAAAATTCAACAGAGCTTCTCGTTTATCTTTGTCTTCATTAAAGAACTGCACGACTACCATGATCTCGCCTGTAGAGCTGATTCTGATCATGATTGTTCTCAAAAAACCTTCTTGTCTTCTTGGGTTGAAGAATGTCAGTCCATTTTGAATGGCAAAATGCTTGATCTCATTTCTTATGGCATTAGAGGGATCAACTTGCAGATGACATTTTTCTATATCCAAAATTTTATCCCACATTTTCGGGATATGAAAGCCACAGGCAAATTTATTATCTATCTCACCCCCTTTTGCAATTTCTTCGGGAGTTAACCATCTCGCATCGGAAAAGGAAAATTCCATTTTATTTCTGTAGAAGTAGATCTGTTCGCAGGCTTTTATGGGTAAAATTTCCTGGATTTCAACATGTCCAATTCTTTTCAGGTGATTCACAACTTCATTTTCCTTAAAATTGAGTTGTTCTTCATACTTCATGTTCTGCCATTTACAACCCCCACAAACGCCAAAATGTTCACAGACGGGTTCGGTACGTTTTTCTGATAAAGAATGAAACTGAATTGCTTTTCCTTCGTAATAGGCCTTTCTTTTTTTAAAAACCTCTACATCAACTACATCTCCCGGAACTGCATTACTCAGAAAAATGACCCTTCCATCAGGTGATTTGCCAATTGACTTACCTTTGGCCGCAGCATCGGTTACCAATACATTTTCAAATATTTGCCTCACATTTCTTTTTCTCATGCGGCAAAATTAAAGGATTTGATGGAATCATCTCGTTAAATAATCGCAGGATATTGATTTTTTTTTAAAAAGAATTCAGCAATGGATATATCGCTTCAAAAACATCCTCTTCTACTTGATAGAAGGTCGTATTCTTTCCATATTGAAAGGACCTTTTACTTCCATTGGTAATAAAAACAACACCCGTTTCTGAGCTTTTATCAAAATACATATCGCTCAGTAAGCCATAAGCAATCCCGGGATGTCCGGTCATTCTTATACCCGGAAAAATGACATCAGCATTGGTTTGATCTAAAGTGCGATGGATACCTAACCCATAGGACAAAAAGAAATTTTCCCAAGTATCTCCATTAGAACCATTGTAGGTCCATTGATCGCTGAGCATTAGATCTACAGATTCCTTTTTGAGGATCTGATTTCCGTTAACTATTCCACCATTAAAGAACATTTGAATGGTTTTAACCAGATCCCCTGCCGTACAACGCAAACTACCCTGAGGACCAAAAAGTAATCCATTGCTACCCATAGTATAATTTGATGGCACCCGTTCTGGAGGTACTTGACCCTTATAATCATCTACCTGGGATGTCCATTGGTTATTTTCAAAACGATACAAGGCTGCTAAATGATCATATGAGCGCAGACCGGCAGGATTAAAATCTGCCTCCAATCCCATCGGTTTAAACATATACTCGCGGCAATACTCATCAAAACGCGTTCCACTGATTCTTTCAACTACGGTTGCCAAAATTCCCCAAGTACAATTGGTGTACGAAAAATATTCACCCGGCGCTTCAGACGAGAAGATATCATCTGTATAATACTTTCCCGTTGATTGAAACAATTCACTTAGCTGAAGATTTTCTGTAAACATTTTTTGAGAAAAATTGGAAAAGCCTTCTCCATCTCTGATGCCGGAGGTGTGGCTTAGCAAATGTCTGGCAGTTATGATCTTATCGGGGTGTTTTGGATGTTGGAGCTTCCATCCCAGATATGGGCTTATATCGACGTCTAAATCTAATTTTCCTTGTTCAACAAGCTGCATAACAGCCATAGCTGTGAAGCTTTTGGAAATCGATGCAATCCGAAAAATTGTTTTATCCGAGACGGGCAAATTTAATTCTGTGTTTGCCTGACCATAATTCCCTTCAAAAACAGAATTTCCATTTTTGATCAAGACGACAGACATGCCGATCAATTCATTTTTGCTAAATACTTCTTTTAACTGCGAATCCAGCCGCTCTGCAGGAGAGGCTTCGGCAACCGTTTTTTTATGCTCAGTTCTATGACAAGCCATAAGGCTCAACAAACATAATATCAGTATTTTTTCCACCTTGTTCATCTCAATTTATTAGGTCCAAAAAATGTCAATTCAGAAACTTTCAAAGAAAAAATCCCGAAAAATTACTTTCAGGATTTTTATATGAATGAAATGGAATGTTATTTCCACACTTTTTCCAGGTCTTCTAACGATTTACCTTTTGTCTCAGGAATGTACCTATAAGTGAACACTATGATCAAGGCGATAAAAGCAATAAAAATATAGTAGGGTAAAGATCCATTCCAAAACGAATTATTATTCATCGAACTCTCGGTTACCATCGGGAAAGATTGAGATACGATATAATTTGCCCCCCATTGCGCCGCAACAGCAACAGACATGGCTACACTTCGAATTTTATTCGGAAACATTTCAGACAAAATTACCCATACAACGGGGCCCATAGACATCGCAAACGACCCAATAAAAATGAGTACCCCAACCAAAGACCAAACACCGATGGTTTGGCGCTGAAGTGTGATGGCCAATATCAAGAATCCTATAATCATACCAACCGAACCTATATAAATGAGCGGTTTTCTTCCAAATTTATCGATCGTTGCCATGGCCACGAAGGTAAAAACGAAATTGATAAAAGCCAATAAAACCTGTTGCTTCAACACATCTTCCTGACCAAAACCAAGTGCTTTTTCAAAAATATCAGCTCCGTAATACAGCACGGCATTGATTCCTGTAAATTGTTGCAAAATAGAAAGAACAGATCCAATCACGATAATCCCTAAAACAGTACCTCCCCAATAATTGATCTTTGCACCACCCTTCTCCATTTCCTGGGCTATAGAGAGCTTAATTTCTTCCGCCTCTTTTTTGGCATTCTCAGGTCCGTGTAATTTATTAAGTACCTGAAGCGCTTCTTCATAACGGCCCTTAAGAGAAAGCCATCTCGGACTTTTAGGCACGAGCAGCAGCAAAAATAAGAAGGACATACTTGGAATTAATTCGGTCCAAAACATATGTCGCCATCCAAATTCTATATTTTGTGCCTCTGTGTTTGAATTTCCAATAAAATAAGTAGCTAAGAATACGGTGAAAAATCCGATGACCACAGCCAACTGATAGTAACTCACCAAATTTCCTCGTCTTTCAGGGGGAGCAATTTCTGCGATATACATTGGTGCATTCATAGAGGCGATTCCAATCCCCAATCCGCCGATAATTCTAAACAATACCAACAATGAAACGGATTCAGGAAAAAAGGACGGTAAACCTGAACCCCATGCCGAGATAGTAAACAAAATGGCAGATAGTATCAAGGAATTCTTCCTACCCATTTTTATACTGATCGGTCCGGCTAAGATCGCTCCAACTAAACAGCCCAATAAGGCACTACCCACTACCCAACCTTTCATGGCCGCATCTAATTCAAAATATTTGCTCAAATAAAACTGAGCTCCGTTGATTACGCCAGTATCATATCCAAATAAAAAGCCACCAAGGGCTGATACAGAGGTAATCACTAGCAAAAAAGTTTTTCTGTTCATTAATTTGTTCTTTTGAGTTATCCTCCCAAATGTATTACTTTTTCGAAATTCATAATAATAAAAAGAAAATTATATCAATTATTGTTGTTTTTGTACCAATAATTAAGCATTTAAAAATCATTTATTGGTACAATTCCCTTTTTTCAAATTAAAGTTGGTTTGTCCTTATTTTAAAAAAAAGATATCGATTGGTACTTCTTTTTAAAATCCTATCACATTTCTAGGCTAATATTGTTTGTTGCATTCATTTTTTATTATATTTAATCTGTCTTATTAAAAGTCATTCTTTTTGTATGTCCTCAAAGGAAATAGAAATCATATTAAGTAGACAATTATCAGATTGCCTTTCCGTGCCTATTTTTATTGTAGATACCATGGGTAATCTAGATTTTTACAACGAACCTGCGGAAGAGCTGCTCGGGTTAAAATTTAATGAAACCGGAAGTATGCCCGTTGCTGTATGGTCGACCATCTTTAAACCGCAAGATGACCTCGGAAATTTTTTACCCCCAAAAGATCTTCCCTTGGTAGAAACACTTGCAAGGCAAATGCCTGCTCATGGACAATTTTGGATTCAAAAGATTGATGGGCCCTTATATAAAATTTCAGTCACCTCATTTCCTATTATAGGGAGACCAAATCGCTTTTTGGGAGCAATGGCTATTTTTTGGAAAACATTAGAAAAATGAAAATAACCATATGGGGCTGTCGAGGATCTCTTCCCTCTCCCGGCTTAGAAAAAAATAAATACGGGGGAAATACTTCTTGTGTCCAGATTCAAGACGCAGACGTCGGTTTTATTTTAGATGGCGGATCGGGGATTTCACGTCTGGGAGTTCATTTTGACGAAAACATAAAAGAAATTAACATTTTACTGACTCACCTTCATTTAGATCATATCATGGGGCTGGGTTATTTTAAACCCCTGTACGATCCAACTGTAACTGTGAATATTTGGGGTCCTTCCAGTTCTTCAGAGAGTTTATCAAAAAGGTTGCGACAATATTTTTCTCCTCCACTTTTCCCAGTTCGATTAAACGAATTGCGCGCCAATATTATATTCAAAGAAATTGGAAATGACACTTTTTCTATTGGTGATTTTGTGATACAATCGGAATATATCTGCCATCCGGGACCTACAGTAGGCTATCGCATTAGTTTGAAAGATAAAGTATTTACTTTTTTGCCGGACCATGAACCGGCTCTGGGATCGAGTGACTTTCCCCATTTAGAGAAGTGGAGCAGCGGTTATAATCTGGCACATAATGCCGATCTATTGTTCCATGACGCTCAATATTCAAGTGAGGAATACAAAGATCGGATAGGTTGGGGACACTCCTCTATGGAGGACGCTATCAAATTTGCTGAATTAACTAAAGTCAAAAGGCTGGTTATGTTTCATTACGATCCTATGAGATCAGATTTCGAATTAGAGCAATTGTTTATGAAAAGTACCAAGGGCCAAAAAAATGATTTTGACGTGAACCTGGGGAGAGAAAATGAAGTTTTCTATTTGGAATAAATTACCCAAAAGACTTTCTTTTTTTTGCTAGAAATTAATTCGGAATATGCTTAAAATGACTTTTAAAATGATCCCGATTTACAATTAAAAAATGCCGGCCACAGAATATCGAATATATGTGATTGAACTTTCCAAACGTGTTTTTACAGAAAATGCAAAATTCAGAGCGGCAAATCCTCAATTTAATGGCGTGTTGGAATGTTTATATGTAGGCATGACAAGTAAAACTCCGAAGGAGCGATTTGAGCAGCACAAGACCGGCTATATCAATAAAAAAGGTCACAAAATTTCTTCAACTATTGTTCAGAAATACGGAATGTACCTGCGGCCGAGTCTATACAATCACATCGATCCCTTGAGCAGCAGAGAAGAAGCTTTGCAAGCGGAAGAAAAACTAGCCCTGGATCTCAGAAGAAGAAGGTATGCTGTGTGGTTCAATTAAAAAACAAATCCTTCGAGAACCTACAAAACCATGGCGTTTAAGTTGCCATCCGGTCTTTTACCATTCCATAGCGTTTGATTTTATGAAAATTCCTTTTGTGCAGGAGAAGAGCTTACTTGAAAACCGCTCCCGCGCGATTTTACCTTACGTTTGAATATCAATGCTATGTTGGCCAACGTGAATTAGAATGAACAAAAAAAATAGGCTACGATTTGATTTGAAGTTTTCGTAAATTTATGAATTCCAAGCCCCAGGATTTCTCAAAATAATGGGACATTCGGATATCAACGAATCAATACCGCCTATCATGAAAAGAAATAATATCCTTAAATGGGTTCTTGTCTCAGTAGCCGTAATCCTGTTGCTTGGCTGGTTCCTCGTACCCTTGCTGGTTAAAAATTACGCAATAAACAACAGTAAAGAGCTCCTTGGGAGACAGATCGATATGGAGAGGCTTAGGTTCAACTACTTCACCGGCAATATGCATATGACTGGATTCAAAATGTTCGAACCTGATGAGCAAACGGTATTCGTTTCTTTTGACACGCTCAATTTGAATATTGAGCCCTATCAGTTTATTTTCAACAAAAAGGTGGTGGAGGAATTGTATCTACAAGGGCTTTTCGTCAACATCGTTCAACAGGATTCGACCTTTAATTTTGATGATCTCGTTGCATTTCATAAGGCTGAGGATGAATCTGAAGCGGAAGACCCCGAAGAAGAGGAGGCCTTCAAATACATCCTGTCCAATCTTGAATTGAAGGATGCTCAGTTTGTATACGAAGACAGAAATCTGCCTGATACGACCCGAATTGAAGATTTTTCTTTTTTCATCCCGCAGATCAGCTGGGACCAGGAGGAAAAGAGCAATGCTGACATCCGGTTCAACTTCAAAGAGGAAGGCTACCTTGAATCGAGCCTGAACATCAATCCCGTTGACGGGGAGTACGATGCACAGATAAACATATACCGTCTCGGTTTGAGTCCCTTTATTAAAAGGATACAGGAGTATGCAGAGGTCACCTCTGTCGAGGGCTATTTGGATACCGGGCTCGTGATATCAGGAAACGTCAACGAGGTGGAAAAGTCAGTCGTGACCGGGACAGCGAAAGTGTACGAATTATCCATGACAGATTCCAATTCGAAGGAATTTCTGTCTTCCGAGACAGTGACTTGCACTTTAAAGGAGATCGACTATCACAACAGCTCATACCACATAGACTCCCTTTCGATTCTATCGCCTTATCTTTTCTTTGAGCTCGATTCGACCAGCAACAACCTTTTCCGGATTTTCAAGGTTGAGGAAGAGGATTCAACTGAAACGAGCCCAAGTGCGTCGGAGGACAAGCTCTTCTACGCCATCAATCATCTCAGCCTGCAGAAAGGTGTCGTAGACTATACAGACAACTTGACGGGCCAGCCCTTCAACTACCATTTGAGCGAAATTCAAATCGAAACCGACAGCATTTTCAGCGATGCCGAATGGGTGGAGATCAATTCCCAGATGCTCTTGAATGACAGGGGAACTCTCGTGGCTCGTGCAGGCTATGACCCTGTGGACTATCTCGCCGGTCAGCTCGATATATCCGTGGAAAAATTCCTGCTACCCGATTTGAACATCTATACAAACCACTATACGGGTCATGCGCTTCTCAATGGAGACATGTACTACTACTCCAACTCAAAGCTGACAGACGGTAACCTCGAAAGTGAAAATCAACTGATTCTAAAACAGCCCACTCTAAGAGATGGTGAAGGCGGGCTTTACAGACTTCCCCTGAAGCTCGCTTTGTGGCTGCTCTCAGATTCCAATGGAGATGTCACTCTGAATGTACCGGTCAGAGGTGATCTGAATGATCCGGAGATCGACGTCTGGAAGTTGATCTGGGTCACTTTGAAGAAAAAGGTAACCGATACGGCCGACAATCCCGTCCAATCACTTGCTCCCCTTGTGGATGCAGACCCGAATGACCTTCGAGCTATTGAGTTCGAATACACAGATTCACTTCCGTCAGAACACAACAGGCAACAAATGGACTGGCTCCTTAAACTTGAAAAGAAGAAGGCAGGCTTGTCAATCGACCTGGAATATTTTGTGGACGACGAGCTACAGAGGCAAGCTCTCGGTGAAATAAGTGAAAAAAAATTGGATACGACTGAAACGACTGAATCCTCTGAGCAATCGGCATCAGAGGAGCTGTCCCGATTATATTCGGAGGCGAGGTTCAGAAACATCCGAAAGTATCTCGATTCCCTTTCGTCTGACACCAGGATCCATTTGAAAGACAGGGATTCTATTGCGCCGCAAAACACGGGAGCTCTACCCAACTTCAAGATTAAGTTTGCGTTGAATAAGACAGACAGTCTTTCGAATTAGACTTGTAACTTTCGATAAAGCGAGCTATCGTTGACTTGAAATGTATTTCGATGAACAATTCTAAATGCTCCTGTGCGATTTTATCGGGTGGTTACTTCTTATTTTTAAATATTTCTCGAACATAGTGAGTCACTCAATCCCGATTTGTCGGGACAAAGCTCACAAAATATAGACCTTCAGGGTTGTGAAATTTATAGTTTCTACTCATCCCATAAAATGATTGATTTATCCGAAAATTCCACTTTTTGAAGATTGAAAATTTTGAGTACAACCAAAAAATCTTGTTAAGAGCCATAGGTTGTACTTAAAACCACGCGATAGGAATCGCGCGGCAGCAGGGAATCGTGCGGCAGCGGGGGAGAAATGGCCCTGGATCGTAGCAGGCAGCCGGGTATGTAAACCTGGAATAATATAAATTAATCTTTAATGCTCACTGAACAGCAATTTTATAATTGATTTGGGAGGCATCTGCAAAATCATCTGGTTTGAATTGAGCTCGAAATCATGAAAAGGCATAGGCTTTATTTTTTCGGGTTTTCCAAAATCATTAAAATCATTGATGGCCATTGAAGTAAGTATTTCACCTTTTACCTTTTTTTTCTTTGAATTCAGGAGGTTTTCCAGTTGAATTATTTGGGATTGATTAGGATCTATATTGACCAAGGTGATACAAATTTTCCCGTCTTTGCTTGTTGAAGCAGAAGCATTAATCGATGAAATTGACTCATTATTAAATTGATAATTATTGCATTGAACAGTTAACGGGATTAATGTAGCGTCTTGGTGTTCTCGAAACATTTTAAACACGTAGTAAGAAGGTGTTAATACAATCTCATTACCTCTGGTCAAAATCATGGCCTGCAGTACATTGACCACTTGTGCAATGTTGGCCATTTTTACTCGGTCTGCATGATTGTTAAAAATATTGAGGTTTATAGCCGCCACCATGGCATCTCGCAGCGTGTTTTGCTGAAAAAGTATATCCCCCTTGACATTTGATTGACTATCGTACCAAGTACCCCACTCGTCTACCATCAAACTCACTTTTTTTTCCTTGTCGTACTTATCCATAACGGCAATATGATCTTCAATGAAATCTTCCATCAACATTGTTTTCCTCAAAACAGTAAACCAAGCCTCTTCTCCGAAATCTGTAGCCGAACCCTTTTTATCCCAATTTCCCGGCAAAGTATAATAATGAAGGGAGACTCCTTCCACTTTTGTACCCACATTTTTCATCAAAACCTCTGTCCAGTTCACATCTTTATCACTGGCTCCGGCGGCAATTTTCTGAACATTCCTTCCCGAATAATTCAAATAGGTTCCGTATTGCTTGCAGAGGTTCGCGTAAAATTCCGGCGACATATTTCCGCCACAACCCCAAGCCTCATTACCCAGTCCGAAATATTTTACATTCCAAGGTTTTTCGCGTCCGTTTTGTTTGCGCAAATTCGTCATGGGCGATTCGCTATCTGAAGTCATATACTCCGCCCATTCCGCCATTTCTTGTACTGTACCGCTTCCAACATTTCCAGATATATAAGCATCGCATTCGAGTAATTCACAAAGATCTAAGAACTCATGCGTGCCGAAACTATTGTTTTCTGTGGTTCCTCCCCAATTTACATTTACAATCGAAGGACGATCGGCTCTTGGCCCGATGCCATCTTTCCAATGGTAAGTGTCTGCAAAGCAACCCCCAGGCCAACGCAAAACAGGAATATCCAAGGCTTTTAAAGCTTCTAAAATATCCTTTCGATAGCCTTTGGTATTAGGAATGTCCGATTCTTCTCCCACCCAAATTCCATCATAAATACACCTCCCTAAATGTTCTGCAAACTGACCGTAAATATCTTTGCTAATCTTAGTATTCGTATTTTCCATATGAAAAATGATCTTATTCTCCTTCTGTGCAAATAAGTTATCAGTCGGAAAAATTGATATCAGACTAATTAGAATTAGATAGCGGGTATAGTTCATTAGAATTTTATTTGTTCATCATTCAAAGTCCAAACTAAAGGTATAGTACTTTGTTTTAATCCGACCTGTTTTTTATGACAAAGATTAGCGCTCATGCTTTCATGCATCCGGCAGGAGCAACATTTTGCACAAAAGACGAATATTTCTATCACTCTAAAAATAAGGATCTGAATCAAAAAATAAAAGAGTTATTCTACTCGTTTTGTCCATACTTCATATAAAGGATCTCCCTTAGAGCTAAATCCTGAATGATGCCAGTCATCACCTTTTAATTCATAGTCAAATTCCAATTTAGCCCCCACGCGGGAATCATCTCGGGAAAAGAATTCTATATTTTCTGTATATTTTCCATTAATCGTGGTATAGGTTCCTCCACCTGTTCCACTAAATTCTTTAGTTTCTGTATGATAAGCGATCCATTGAAAACGGGTTCCTGAGAGAATTTTCATGGTCTTTCTCGGGCCACTTGTATCTCGTTGTTGTATTTCCCCGTCGCGTTTTCTTCCTGACATGAGCCAGGCACCTTGCAACGCTCCGGGCTTCCCATCGTCAATTTTTGTCCAAACCTGTTCGCTGTCACTTATTTTAAGTGTCGAATCCGAAATGACTACCTGAAAGGAAACTGAAGTTCCCACACGTTCCGGTTTATTGGAATCAAATTCTACGGTTTCAGTCATGGTATTGCCATCAAGGTGATAAGTACCCCCATTGGTCTCTAAAAATTTTCCATCCTTTAGGTTATACCAAGTAGAAACTTGGTGAAACTCGGAAAATATGACTACATTTTTTACTTGTTGTCCATCTTTGGTTGTGATCGCTTGCCATGCGCCAACCACCGATTGAGATCTAAGATTCACAGAAAAGATCAGAACAAGAATTAACAGTATATTTTTTTTCATGATTATTTATTTTGAACGCAATCAATGGTCAGGCGGTACCTTAAATTAATTTTTCTTTTCTATCAATTTCCCGCAAATGGAGTGCCAAAAACACCAACGCTTAGTTCAGCCCATATCACTAGAAATATCAATAGGAGTAAAACTCCATAGATCAGCCTATTTGCTAAAGTTTTATTCTTTCTAAGCATAAATTCCAGTCCGACACCGACAAAAATTAAAAGTATAGCCATGATCAAAAAATCGAACAAAGACCAATTGACCTGATCTGTTATTTGCATAGCAATCAATGGGATTAACAAGAGTAAAAGCGGAAGAAAAGATCGATAAGACATTTGATCAAGATTTAAAGCATTCATTCTTTTCATAAAAGTAAAAATAAAACCCATCATTCCAGGTTTAAGCAGATAAAAAAATCATACATTTTAGGATGTCAAATTTTTAGCTATTGTGCAATGCAAGGCGAAAACCATTTAAAAACGGCAGACCACCGTTGGTCCTCAAGAAGTTCAAGCTGCTCATATTAAAAGTTTGTCACCATCTCTTCGAGCCAATTTTACAGCCCAGAAAACTGATAAATAATTTTTTTAGCGCATGTTAAGCAGTGGTTTTAATTTCTACATTTATACAAAAAAAACATGCTTGTATTGCTTCTATTTGTCATGCTGTTGGCCTTCTACCTGATGGCGGAAGTATGCGAAAAATATTTTGTCGAGTCACTGGAAAAAATTTCCAAAAACTTAAAACTATCGCCTGAAGCTTCCGGAGCCACGCTGATGGCGGTTGGAAGTAGTGCCCCAGAGTTATTCGTTTCCTTAATGGCCTTATTTAAACCCGGTGAAGAGGCCATGGGTGCAGGAACCATTGTAGGGAGCGCAATTTTTAATATTCTGGTTATTACCGGGGCATCGGTTGCCGTGCGTCAGGCCTTTATTATCTGGCAACCTGTAGTGCGGGATATGCTTTTTTATTCGCTCTCCATCATCTTGCTCCTGTTCGCCTTTCGGGACGGGGAAATAAGCCTGTTTGAAATTATTCTATTTTTAACTGTCTATGTTGTTTATATTTTAGCGGTTGTCAAATGGAAAAAAATATTCAAATACAAAGACGACGACCCAATTGAATTGATAGAAGAGGCAATGACAGAAAAAAAATGGAAAAAAGCCTTTGCACCTGTGGACTGGTTAGTGAAATATACCTTTCCAAAACCGGAAAAATACGTATTGACTTTTTTTGTTTCCTTGGTCTGGATTATTTTTTTAAGCTGGGCTTTGGTTGAAAGCGCTGTTATAACTGCGGATAAATTAGGTATTCCAAGTGTAGTGATAGGACTCACCATTCTCGCTGCGGGAACTTCGGTACCCGATCTGCTTTCTTCCATCATTGTAGCCAAAAAAGGGCAGTCCGGAATGGCGATAAGCAACGGAATAGGTTCAAATATTTTTGATATATTGATCTGTTTAGGCTTTCCATGGCTGATTTCATATGTATTCATGGGGGAAAAAATTACCGTAGCCACAGAAAACTTAAATAGTTCTATCATTTTGCTGTTTGCTACTGTGGTCTCCATCTTATTTTTATTTATCATTCGCAAATGGAATGTCGGAAAATACTCAGGATATTTTTTAATAGGGCTTTATTTGATCTATTTGATCTGGATCTTGATCAATACCCTGTCAGCGAATTAGAATTGCCTTTTGCCGGAATAGAATCAAAACCAAGGGGTAGATCCATTTCGTCAGCAATTGTGACGTATATAGTTCTTGATCACTCCTATTTAGGCGTTCTCAACAACAAGCCTTCTTTGACTATTGAAATGTCAAATGGAGGATGACCTATTGCCTCTCCATCGAGATGTGCAACGACGTCATCGGATGAATTGATGACTATTTTTTTTGATAAAAAGAACTCTGCTTGTTTTAATTGATGATGCGTTCCGAATTTTAATTTCGGTAAATGCCAGAACCTCATCAAAGGTTTTATTTCATTTAGCATACATACATCCAAAAAACCATCGTTCGCTTTAGCAAATGGGTTGATGACAAACCCACCGCCAAAAGTGGTCCCATTAGAGATCGTCATGAGTAATATTTTTCGTTCAAAAGCTTTGCCATCCATTGTGAAGGAAATCTCTTTCTCTTTATAACCGGCCACAATACGGAGAACGGTATACAAATAGTCCAAACGGCCACCTCTTTTACTTTTCTTTTCCTCCATCTCACGAACGACCTCACCATCGAAGCCTATTCCCACTCCATTTACAAAAGCTCTACCATTGCAAATGCCTAGATCAAATTTCCCAAGTTTCCCATGGATTGCAATTTCAACTTGCTTCTCGAAATTCAACTCTCCATGTAAAGATTTTACTGAATCATTCCCAGTACCATTGCTCACGATGCTAATGGGGAATTGTTGAGTTTGTATTTCATTGACCACGTAATTCACAGTTCCATCTCCTCCCAGCACCAGGATCTCTGATACAGACTGATCTCCTGCCAAAAATTCAGACAATTTTCCCTTAGCTTCTTTCTCTGTAAAAAAGGAAACAAAATCCAGATCGGCCTTTCGCAATTGAGCCTCCAAGTAGGTTAAGCGATCTTGATAGGAGGATTTACCAGCCTTTGGATTGATTACCAAGAGTATATTTCTTTTTTTCATGAGTAAAGTGCCGTATCAATTTTTCAAAAATACTTATTTCTTTCAGCATTGGCTCATAGCCTACATTTCCCTTTTAAAATTGTGAAAGAGTGCCATAGAAGGCAATCATCGTGGGCACTTCTGCTCATTCTTGGATTTAATTAGCACAAAATAAAGAAGATGGCGAAAATTGGTCTTAACTTTGCACCAAATTTAAATGGCATTATTCGCAAGATCTCCATTTATTCAATTATGTATATGTCATTTAAAACTTTAGGATTATCAGATTCTTTACTAAAAGCGATACAAGCACAAGGTTATACATCGCCCTCACCCATACAGCAAAAAGCAATTCCCTTAATTTTAGAGGGTAAAGACGTTTTGGCCTCTGCACAAACAGGTACAGGTAAAACAGCAGGTTTTACTTTACCTATGCTTCAAATTTTATCGCAAGGTCAACAATTGAGCCGCAGGCCCATTAGAGCATTAATATTAACCCCAACAAGAGAATTAGCAGCGCAAGTGCACCAAAGTGTCAAATTGTACGGTGAATTTTTAGAACTTCGTTCAGCGGTTATTTTTGGTGGCGTTAATCAAACACCCCAAGCCAGAGAGATAAGAAAGGGAGTAGATGTGCTTATCGCGACGCCCGGCCGATTATTGGATTTGCATAATCAAGGATTATTGTCGCTCGCCAAAGTTGAGATCTTGGTCTTGGATGAGGCCGACAGAATGCTGGACATGGGTTTTTTAAGGGATATCAGAAAAATCCTCGCTTTAATTCCGGAGCGAAGACAGAACCTCTTATTTTCTGCTACTTTTTCGAAAGAAATAAAAAATCTGGCGAATGACTTTTTACATCACCCGGTTTTAATTGAAGCCACCCCGGAAAATACGACGGTTGAAGCCATCGATCAAAAAGTGTATCGGGTAGCCAAAACTAAAAAATCAGGACTACTGATAAAGCTCATTGCTGAAGGAAACTGGAAGCAGGTTTTGGTCTTTACAAGGACCAAACATGGGGCGAACAGATTGTGTAAGCAATTAGTCAGCGCAGGAATCACCGCCGCAGCCATTCACGGTAATAAAGCCCAGGGTGCGAGAACAAAGGCCTTAGCAGGATTGAAAAACAATTCGATACGTGTTCTGGTAGCCACAGATATTGCCGCTCGCGGATTAGATATTCCTTTACTCCCTCACGTAGTGAACTATGAATTACCCAATGTAGCCGAAGACTATGTTCACCGAATTGGAAGAACCGGGAGAGCCGGGGCCAGTGGAGAAGCTTTATCTTTGGTGGGAGCAGACGAAACTGGCTATTTAAAAGAGATTGAGAAGTTGATCGGGATCACCATTCCTGTAGAAATTGTCAAGGGTTTTGAGCCTGATCCAAATGAATCTGCACAACCCGAAAAACAGGGACAAGGCAGGCCCAGCCGAAAGGGCACACCCAAGAGATCAGTTGTGTCAAAAGGTGAATCAATGAAAGTAGGGCTTATCAAAAGGAAAAATCGAAACAAAAACAAAGGATATAGCAGAGGTAAGTAGAAATAGGATTTTCTATTTTACGACGTAAAGATCAATGTTTTTCACGTTTAAAATCATGAGACTTCGCGCATTTAACGCACAACAATTGCAGGCGCAATTTCTTTTGCACATGAATCAGTCAAAAAAACATTTTGTCCAAATAGTGAAAACAATTCTCCAAAGGAATCATCAGATCATACAATTTCTTTAATTGTTAAGCCACGCTGTCATAATACTCCCCTGCTATTTCCACGAGTCTTTTAGTAAAACTTGTCCCTTATAAGGGAATCTATAAAAAACAGGGGTCTATTCAATCCTTTTTTATCATGGTATTTATTTGTGGAGATCAACTCAACAGTTTCTATCAATTTGGAAGACAGATTTTACAATTACTTTTTTGATGCTGTAAAATCCTTTGTTTTTTATGCTCTTTAAAATGTGTTTTATATTGTTCAAAATTTAGAACATTTCCCTGATAAACTTCTTCGGGTGTATTTCCTTTAAGACCAAATTGAGGCCTTATATTGTTATAGATAAAAATAGCATGATTCAATTCCTTTTCAAGCATTTTTCTTTTGCTTACATTTTTGGGTAATAGAAACTGGTGTTTGATAATTTTATTAAAAGCTTCAATGCTTGAGTTTGAAAATTGGATATCTTTTTGTGCGATTAAATTGTAACCCTCCCAAAAACTAAGACTGGTTATAAATAGACTAAATGTTTGTTTTTTAAAATTTACCAGTATGAAAAAATTAAAGCACAGTGAGTCAAAAATCGTCAATACCTTTAAAACCGTATTAGTAAATATCCTAAAATCTGTGCAACAACTGGAAAGTTTAAAAATATTCACAAAGGGTTAATAGATAAAATCAACTATATTATTTTCAGAATATATAGACCGTAGTTTTTGGAGCTATTCCTCTATTTTTTCATGATATCTAACCCCTCTTCCTGAGCCAGTTGTAAGAATTAACCCTTCTCTTACCAAATACAGTAAATCCTTTTTTAACGTATTTCTAGAATATTGAGATAAGCCCTTTTCCAAATCCTTTATTTGTACAGTTTTATTTTGATCAATATATGCCAACACTGCTTTCTGCCTGTCGTTCGTGCTGACCTTTAAATTATTGTAGGTTTCATATTTAACTTGGAGCTTTTGAGTTAAATCAATCAAACAATTTAAAAAGAAAATCACCCATTTATCCAATATTTCCTTTTCTGTACCTCGGTATTTTTGTGTTTCCATGAGCACTTGGTAATACATATCTTTTCTGTTTTCGATAACGTGTTCAAAGGAAATAAATTCCACAAAATTATAATCTTGCTTAAGTAACAGAAATGTAGTAAGTAACCTCGATAACCTACCATTTCCATCCTGATATGGATGTATTGATAAATATTCATAAACAAATACCGAAGTAATGAGTATTGGGTGCAGACGTTTTTCTTCAAGTTGAATGTTTGTCCAAGTTATAAGATCCAACATTTCGCTGGCTGTTAAATGAGGTTCTGTAGTTTTAAAAATTATCTTTTGCTGACCATCTTTATAATTGGCGACCACTTGGTTGGATAAACTTTTGTATTGTCCTTTATGGCGTTGGTCTTTAGCACTATATTTTAAAAGAATTGAGTGTAATTGATGGATATACCTTTCTGTGAGTTCTATTTCTGTATAGCTTTGTAAAATGATTTCTAAAGCTTCATAGTAGCCTACCACTTCTTGTTCATCTCTTTTATCAAGTTGACTTATTCGAACTGATTTTAAAAGTTTTTTAACTTCATCATCTGAAAGTGTTGCTCCTTCAATCCTGGTAGAGGAACCAATGCTCTGAATTGTGGCTATATCACGCAGTTCTCTAAGATAACGTTTTTCTTTGTTCTCTATAAGTTTCCAACCCCCTTTAAACGAATCAATCTGACTTAACTTTTGAATGATTTCTTGAAAAATTGTAGGTTGAAATGCTATCTTTTTTAATAGATCCATTGTGTATCCAATTTTATCCGATTACAAATATATCAAAATAAATCATTAGATATATCCATTTTGTATCCAATTTTATCTGATTCTTTAATAATCTAAAAATCCAATTACTCCTCCCACCTACGGTGGGTAAACTTGGGCTTCTGGCAGCAAGTGCGAGATAAACCCACCTTCGGCCGGTAAACTTCTCGCCCATAGGCAAATAAAAAAAAGAGCTTCACTTTCGTGAAACTCTTTATACGTTGCTCCTCCTCTTGGGCTTCCCGCAGCAAGTGCGGGATAAACTTCTCGCCCATAGGCAAATAAAAAAAAAAGAGTTTCACTTTCGTGAAACTCTTTATACGTTGCCTCCTCGCCTCGGCGGGTAAACTTGAGCTTCCCGCAGCAAGTGCGGGATAAACCCACCTTCGGCCGGTAAACTTCTCGCCCATAGGCAAATAAATAAAAAAAAGAGTTTCACTTTCGTGAAACTCTTTATACGTTGCTCCTCCTCTTGGGCTCGAACCAAGGACCCTCTGATTAACAGCGACCATATTATTACTATAAAATGATACAAATAATCAATTAAATATCTGTTTATCAATATTTTAATAAATTTTAATATTTATTGAAATCAATTGAAATCGAATATTTATGTGCAAATTACGTGCAAATTATTTTCTATATTTATAGAATGCAAACAAGTTTAAACTTAAGATTAGATACTCGCCGAAAGAGAAAAGATAATTCATTTCCAATAATTATCCGGTTAAGTCATTTTCAAAGAACCACTTCCATTTCCACAGGTCATTCAGTTGAAATGGAATTTTGGGACAATTCCAAAAAACAAGTGAAACGCTCTTATAAAGGAGTAGAATCAGTTAAATTTTTAAATAATCTATTGATTTCAGATCTTGCCAGAGCTCAAGAGATTATAAACCGACTACAGTTTAAAGGAGAACTAAAATTTTTATCAGTAAAACAACTAAAGGATAAGATCAATCGAAAATCGAAGTATGAGTCTTTTTTTTGCTTTGGTTTAAATCAAGCTAAGGAATTAAGGATTGCAAAACGTTTCGGTACAGCAAGAAGCTACGAAGGTGTAATTAATATTTTAAAGGTGTTTAACCAACAAAAAGATTTGAAGTTCAATGAATTGAACCATGATTTTTTAGAACGATTTGAACAATTTCACCTATCTAAATCTAGCAATAGTAGAAACGGATTAGCTTCATATATGAGAACTATTAAAGCTATATACAATAAAGGCATTAAGGAAGATTTGGTAGAAAGGGAGTACTACCCTTTTCACAAGTATCAGATCAAAACAAATCCTACTGAAAAACGAGCAATTAAAGTTAATTACATCAAAAAGATTTTAGAACTTGATTTTGATCAGGATCATTCCATGTTTCATTACCGGAATTATTTTCTACTTTCCTATATGACCATGGGAATGACTTTCATCGATATGGCGTTTTTAAGAAAAAATAATATTGTTGATGGAAGAATTAAATTCCAACGAAAGAAAACTTCAAAAATTTATGACATTAAAATAACTGATCAAATGAAAGTTATTTTAAATTATTATACCCCTGATAAGGAAAAGGAAGACTTTTTACTTCCCATTATTAAACGAAAGACTCTTGAATTTCAATACAAGGACGCTCAATGGGGGTTAAAAAGATATAACCAAGGACTCAAAAAAATTGCTGATTTGTGTTCGATAGAAGAACGTTTAACTTCTTATGTATCAAGACATAGCTTCGCTACACATGCTCTTTACAAGAATATTCCATTAGCAGCTATTTCTTCTATGCTTGGACACAGCAAGTTATCAACTACCCAGATTTATTTAAAGTCGCTCCCGAGTAATATTCTTGACGCTTATCAGGAGGATTTAAACAACATTTAAATTCCAAATTTTTCATTACTGAAATATTCTTTTCAACCCTTGGCGGCACAATTTCAATCATAATACTGGCTCCTATACACAAAAACTTTCCATAGACATAAGTTTTTTTTATAGTAATCCTTTAACCCTCTAACCATTCAAATCATTTTTAAACTTCAGGCATATTTTTCAATTTTCACTTATCCTTTCAAACCACCTCAATTTTAATTTTCGCTCAACATTTTTGTTCGCAAATTTGGCTCTATGCTACATACACCAAATATAAAATTTGGTTTAATGGATCTTTTTATAGCCCTGAAAAACTGCATCAAAAATTTGTTGAATCTTTAAAATGAAAATTATGGGCAGTGTTAGTGAAATCCAAATCAGCTACAAGAATCAAATTGACCTTTTCGATCTTTACAAAATCAAATCCTCATCCGATGCAGCTAAACTTCTTTTCGATCATTGGAATAAAGATACCATCGAACTCAATGAGTGCTTCAAGGTTCTTCTTTTAAACAACTCCAACATCGTAAAAGGTATTTATGAAGTTTCCTCCGGCGGAATTACCGGAACCGTGGTAGATGTTCGAATGCTTTTTGCCGTTGCTCTTAAAACCTTATCTACTTCCATCATAATTGCACACAATCATCCTTCCGGCAATTTAAACCCAAGTGAGGCTGATAAATCCTTAACCAAAAAAATCCAAAAGGGTTCCCAATTTTTAGACATCAAATTGCTCGATCATTTAATCATCGTTCCGTCCGGTTCTTACTTTAGTTTTTGTGATGAAGGAATTTTTTAAATTCCTTCCTTCAACCCTTTTCTATTCTGATCAAAAGTGCTATTTTTGGAGTATCAATATACACCGATCTTGGTGTGCGTATAACGATCTATTCCAATCTCACTTCGAAATAAGGTTATACGATTTCTCAGTACGTTTTTTGAAAAAATGCAAATAGTTTTCTATTTGTCAAAAGTTTTTGTCACGCTTGCGTGACAAAAATGGAGAAGCAAGAGGATAACACGCTGGCGCGGTGTTAGTGTTAAACTCCATTTTTATTAACCTCATTTTCAATAATATATGTTTGTTGATTTCGTAACCACTTTTTTGTTTCACCTAAAATATGATACAAATGGTTCCTAAAACCCCAAAACACAGGTGAAATTTGTATCAGTTTAAAAGATTATGAAATCATTTACCTGTATTCAAATTGAAAAAAAGACTGCAATTCGTTTCAGATCATTTTCAAAGAAAATTGCCAAAACACATACAGAAGCTCTTGAGCTTATGTTGTTGTTTTTTCAGACGAATAGGATCTCACCTCATGATTCGATTGCTCCTTCCCTATCCTTAGAAAACTTGATCAAAAAAAGAATTAACGGACTTATTGCCATCCTGAAAAATATTGAAAGAGAACAAACACTGCCTACCCAAACCATGATGCAACTATTGTTTGAAGGGAGTTCCAAACCAAAAAAACAAGTTCTAACGGAGCGAAAATCTGGTGATTCGGAAAGTGAAAATTCTATAGAAAATATTCTTACTTCTTATACCAAAAAAAATGATCTTGTTTCCAGGGAGAACCAATCGTTAAAAAGATCCATTCAAAATATCGTTTCCAATGCTTCATTGATCAAACCGTCATTTGGGAAGGGGTTTTTCAGACTGAATATTTCTGAGCAAGAATTTGAAAAAATTAAAAGTCTATTGTAGTATGTACATCACCATCTCACCTCAAAGCTTGGGTGGAAATTTTTCTTCCGGTGTTTCCGATTTTGTGGCTTATCTGGAAAAAGAGAATGAATCAAAATCCATCGAAGAATTTTCATTCTTCTTTGATCAAAACGAGGATCGAATCTCTGCAGAGCAAGTGATCTTCGAAATTGACCATAATACAGCCAAACTTAAAAACACGGAACCCAAATTCTATTCCATCACAGTTAATCCAAGCAAAGCAGAATTGGCTCAACTTTCTAACAAAGAGACTGAACTCAAGTATTATACCCGAGAAATCATGAAAGATTATGCGGCTTCTTTTAATCGGGAAATCAATGGAAGGGCTGTAACGGTTGATGATATTAAATATTTTGCGAAAATTGAACACGCACGCGTTTATAAAGGAACGGATAAAGCGATAAGAGAAAATGCTCCTTTTCATAAAAAAATTGTGGCCTTAAAAAATGAATTGAACAAGGGTTCCGGGATACTCGATCAAAACAAAATAAACTGCATTAAAAAACAAATTGATTCACTAGAAAAAAATGCGCCTCATCAATTACATGGACAACGAATCGTTTCCGGAATGCCCAAACCCGGGCCTCAAAGTCATGTACATATTATTGTTAGCAGAAAAGATCTAAGCAATACCTATAGTTTATCTCCCGGTAGTAAATATAAGGCTTCTCAAACCGTACTTTATGGTAAGCAAGTCAAACGAGGCTTTCACAGAGATTTGTTTTTTGAAAAGAGTGAAAAGACTTTTGACCGCTTATTCGGATTCCAAAGAAACTTTGTGGAGAGTTACCAGGCGAGAAAAGCATTGATCAAGGATCCTAAACGGTACTTCTCCATGCTCATGAATTTACCAACCCATGAAAAGGCCGTGGCTTTTAAAATTTTGAACGAGGCCAGAATTGGAAGTTCAATTTTACAGATTCGAACAAATCAGGTTCAATTGGCCATTAAAACACTCAACCGTTTAAAAAAGGGAATTGGTACAGCCATAAACTCCGGTTCCATCGGAATATAATTCTAAATGTGATGATTGTTCTTACCCACCTTATTGTATATACAACTCTTTCAATTCTTTTTTGGAGGGTTTACAAATTATTTTGGTTTGGTTTCTATTTAAACTTCATTTTATTGGTTTGGGGACTACTTTTGTTATGGGTATTCCCTTGGCCGGGTTTCAGATTTACGCAAACTCTTTTAGGGGTGTTTGTCCCTTTGGTATTTTTCAACTTTTGTCTCTTGCTTTTGGCAGATCGATTAAAACCCATTAGCTCGAAAATTAAATTCAAAGTTAAATTTCTAATAAAAAATGGTTCGTTGTCTTTAGAAAATATTCGCAGAGGAGTTTCTATTATTGGTTCTGCAGGTTCTGGTAAAACCGAAAGTATTATCTTGAATCTTCTTCAGCATTTAAGCAAACATCAATTCTATGGAATTATTCACGATTACAAGGATTTTGAACTTACAGAAATTGCCTTTCCCCTATTCCAAAAAGCTAAGATTCCTTTTTACACTGTTTCCTTTGATCCTATTCACCACCGGGTAAATCCCATCGCTCCTAAATATTTACCAAACGAAGAAAGTGTGAATGAAATATCCAAGGTGCTTATTGAAAACCTCTTAGAAATCAAAGATTCCAATGCTGTGGGAAATTCAAAATTCTTTAATGATGCAGTTGAAGGTCTAGTGGGTGGCTTAATTTGGAAATTAAAAAATGATTATCCTGAATTTTGCACGTTACCTCATTTGATCGCCTTATACAATTTTTTAGGAACTGATGATCTAGTGGCATTTCTCTGTTCTAATCAAACAGCTAAAAGCATGGCAAGTGCTTTTATCAATGGCATTGATTCTGAACGTCAAACCGCGGCTGTTAAGAGCACGCTTTCCAACGCCCTAAAAAAAATAAGTACACAAAGAATTTTTATGACCTTATCCGCCGATGAGATTCCTTTAGACATCAACAACCCTGAAAAACCGGGTGTGATTGCACTGGTTAACAATCCTAAATTTGAAAGTGCCTACGCTCCTATTATTGCTACGCTAATGCATGCCGTTGTTAAACAAATGAGCATTCGACAACGAGAGCCTTCTTTTATTTTGATGGAGGAGGCTCCTACCTTAAGACTTTTAAATATGCATCGAATTCCGGCAACTTTAAGAAGCTTTGATATCTCTACCATATATGTGATGCAAGACAAGATCCAAAATGATCTGCTCTACGGGGACAAAGCTAGTAAAGCCATTTTAAGTAATTTGTCCTATCAATTTTTTGGTAAAGTCAACGATCCGGATACGGCTAAATACTATGAGCAGTTTTTTGAGATTGTAAAGAAAAAAACCATCAGTATAAATAAGGGTTTTAACCTCAATTTTGATACCCGTGTTACGCATGGCGAAAAGGAGGTGTCTAAAATCCGTGCTGATGTCTTTTTTAGATTAAAACCCGGAGAGTTTGTTTCTTTTATGGATGGAAAGGATAGAAAAATTCAATTCAAACTCCAAAAGATTGCCAAATTTAGACCTAGACCCTCTGAGGTATATTCAGAAAAGGATTTGAAAGATAATTTTCAAAAGATTCAATGGGAGGTTCAAAGTATGTTTAAAAAGTCCTTGTGAATTTCAATTAGATAACTTTATTATGGTGCTAAATATATTTAGATATGGCAAATGATCAAATCTCAATTATTGAGCGATCAAATAACAATTGTATTCGAATACAATTGAATTAGTTTCAAACCTAAATAGAAGTTCACAGAAGTATTTTATATAAAATTAATCTATAATAGAGAATTATGTAAAGTACATAATGGAATGCACGAAATGTCTTAAAATAGCGCCCCGATTTTGCCTAATCCTATAAAAAAAGGAGTTGCAAGACATTATATCAACCTAGATCACGAGGAAATCTCGGACTTTAACAAGCCATCCGGCTCGATTCAGGTTTTATAGTTGTCTATTGCTAAAGTGGGTTAGCAAGGTTTTTTTATTAGAAACTGGTAAGTTGATATCCAAATTGGGAAAAACTTGCGAAATAGCCTCCTTGGCTTGCTTGTTACCCGATACTTTTTTTAAAAATACTTCATCATTATTAATAACCAAAACGGTACACTTTCTTATTAGAGTACTTTCTGTTAGGTTAATAGAGATGTAGCGAAGGTGTCATATAAAACAACTACACTACCCTTTCTTTTTACCCCAGTTACAAAAAATTGATCGCATGGTGTATTAAACGATTCGATTCCATAAAAAAATTTTCATAATGATGAAGTGGAGTAAATAAACTGATTTTTTTGAATCTCAATTACGGTTTTTCACATAAAAGATTTACGCTTAAACACCTGCCTTTTTAAACAAATAAACAATCATATTTACAATATTTCAATTTATATATCTGATAATAAGCAGTTATATAAATTTTTTAAAAAAAATTTAGTTGTAAATGAATTTTTAAATAACATTCCAAACACCTACAATTAAAGTAAAAACTGTTCTAGAAAATTAATTGAGTTAAGATGAAATACAACCACCACATTTTAGGAACTACCTCCTTTAACCAAAAAAAATTGAAGCCATCAAGTTTGTTAGGAAAGTTCACTTTTTATTTCCTTTTATTTTTGAGTCTTGGATTCGTTTCGGAAATGAAAGCACAAGACCCGGGAACAGAAATACCTTTAAATCTTCCTGAAATAATTCCCCAATCTCCCGAAGTTGCTTCAATCATGAAATATGGAAACCTACCCGTTGATTTGTCGACAGGTCAGATTAGACATGATATACCAATCAAAACCATAACAGTTGATGGATATTCTTTGCCAATAAGTCTATCCTATAGTTATTCAGGTTTTAAGGTTGAAGAGATCCCTGGAAGAATGGGAGTTGGCTGGACTTTGAATGCTGGAGGTCTTATTGGTATACAATTGCGCGGACGGAAAGATTTTAGTACCTACGGATATAATGGGTCTTATAAAATCGGCTTAAATTATGTTATTCCATTTATAAAAAACACCTTAACAGGTAGCAATAAAGAAGCTTTTGTTTCTGCTATAGCAAAAAATATTTGGGATGGTGAGCCCGACAAGTTTTCCTTTAAGATGGGCAATGAATCTTGTTCATTTTACTTCAATGAACATGAGGAACCTGTAGTTTTACCTTATAAGAACTATAAAATTGAACTGCTTGATAAAGGAACTTTAAAAATCAAAATTACAAATGACAGTGGTGTTGAATTTTATTTTAACGATGCTGTAGAGAGTACAACCCATGACCCTTCAGAAGGGAATAGTGTCATTAACTATCTGTCTGCCAGATACATTTCAAAAATAAAGTTGCCAAGTTCAAGGGAGATCAATTTTGAATATGAAAACTACAATTATGAAATTGAATCCATTTCTCAATTGGATAGGAGGACAACATCTACCAGCGTGCAAACCAACGTGCAAAGATGTACCGATCTAAACATATACAATTCTACATCCTATAATTTTACCTATATTGGCGGTTCTTTGATAAAGCGAATCGTTTATCCTGATGGAGAAATAATTTTTGACAGAGAATCCACCTCATTAAACAGCAATAAATCAGTAAAAGAAATAAGAATTCTTGATTCAAATCAACAATTAGTAGAAAAGTTTAATTTCCAATATTCAAATGCAGAGAGCACCGGAAAGTACTTTTTCTTAAATAAAGTAATTAGATCCGGTAAACCGGGATCTTCATTATTAAATGTTTATGAATTTGAATACCATGCAATTATACCAACTTATAACCAAGATTTGTTGTACACCCAAGATATTTGGGGCTATTACAATTCAAACAGTACTGGTAAGTTACTTCCTTTAAGCAACTATTCAAATAGACATCCGGATTTTACCAAAACCTTATCGGGTGCTCTTAAAAAAATAAGCTATCCAACAGGCGGATATTCTGAAATTTTTTACGAATCCAACATGGCAAACTACGAAAATCGAGAATTTTACAATACGTTACCTGTTGTTTCTGGGAAAATCAATGTGGGAGGAATTCGAGTAAAATCTACAAAAGATTTTGTTGCACAAAATAGCCAGGCTTATGTGGAAACAACCTACAACTATATAAAATCTGATGGAACTAGTAGCGCCGTTATCTCAGGTATACCAAACCTTATTCGCAACTTTCAGATGTGGTTGAGAGGTTCTCATGGGGGATCTCAAGGATTGATTTTTGCAACACAAACTTGTAATATGACTGATGCAGTTGGAAGTAGTACTACTCCATTAAGCGTGTTGTCGGGTCTTCCGGTGATGTATGAAAGGGTTGAAAAAGTTCAATCCGGCAATGGTAAAGAAATTTATGAGTTTAACATTGCGGGTTCCATCGGTGGGGTTGGATTTCCATATGCTCCTATTGAAGATTTTAGTTATGCCAATGGTAAGGAAACTAAAAGAGAGATTAAAGATCAAAGTAACAACTTAATTTCACAATCTACAAGTTCATACAATACTGCTCAATATTACGATCCAAATTATTTTTCAGATCTGACAAAAACTGAGGGAAGGATATTCGCAATAAAAGCAGGCCTTTCTAAGGCAAACAATACAGTTTTTGATGAGAATGACTATTTTTTTGAAACTTATTATGAAAGATCAAAAGACTTTGTTTTAACTCAAACGATCGATAAAAGTTTTAGCGGACAAAATGCATTGATGACTTCGCAGAACTATTCCTATGATAATGCCACAGGATATCTAAGAAGTATAGAAAAAATTGACTTTAATAACAAAAAACGAACGTTAGAATTTTATTACGCTTTCGATGTGGTTGGATTAGGAAGTTTACCTGGCGGCGATATTTTGAGTCAAAATTTATCAGCCTATCAAATTTTAAAAAATCAAAATCAAATTTTCCAACCCATTCAAATTGATGAATTCGGGAATACCGGAAATGTGCTCTCCAGGAAACGTATCATATTTAAAGATTGGAAACCAAATAAGGATAACTCTAAGCGGATTGTTAAACCCGAAATTATTAAACACCTAAAAGGGAGTAATGTATTCGAAGATCGTTTAAAATATCATGCCTATGATTCTTATGGCAATCCATTGGAAGTTTCTCAGAATTTAGGAAGCCACACCTCCTATCTATGGGGTTACGATGAACAGTACCCTGTTGCAAAAGTTGAAAACGCCACCTATAGCCAGTTAATTGGTACAGGAATAATTTTGACGACAGTAAATAACAGTAGCACTACTGATGCCAACATGCGAGCTGAACTCAATAAATTAAGAAACCTAACAGGAAGTAATGCTACTACTTATACTTACGACCCATTAATAGGCATGACCAGTATGACGGATCCATCCGGTTATACTACTTATTATGAGTATGACAGTTTTAACAGATTGAAATTTGTAGAAAATAAAGATTCAAAAGTATTGAAGAGTTATGATTATCACTATAAAACCGAAGTTCAACAATACACTGTCACTAGTACAACCAACGGTAACGGCTCTGTTTATTTAAGTTCAACATTGGTCAATGAAGGTGAAAGTGTAACGGTAACGGTTACTCCTAATTCCGGTTATCAAATAAGCTCTATAAAAGTAAACGGTGTTTCAAGAAGCATTTCGACCTCATTTGTATTAAGTAATATAACAAGCAATACTGTTGTTGACGTACAGTTTTCTGCAGTTGCGGCAACTTTATCGGTATCACCAACATCTTTGAATTTTTTATGGACTGATGGTCCGGCAACTATAAGCGTAACAGCGAGTGGATCATGGACTGTAACTAAATCAACCAGTTGGATAACAATTAGTGCTACAAGCGGATCCGGTAATGGAAGTTTTACAGTAAAGCCAACCAGAAATAGTGGCCCGGACCGTACAGGTACAGTTACAGTTACACAAGGTGCGATCACAAAAACTATTTCTGTGCGGCAATTTGCAAATCCGGATGGAGGATTGCAATAATAGTTCTTAACTAAACGAATCTAAATAATCAATCAGCTTATATAAAGTTTCAACTTAAATGATATGAAAATAAAAGTTTTAATGCTACTGACAGGGCTACTGTATATTAATCTGTCTCTTGCCCAGAGCAGTGACCAAAATTATGTCAAAAGCACAGATTATAAAGAAGGTTATTCCAGTGCTACTGTGGGCAATGCTAATAGTGACCAAAAGATAGAAACCGTTCAGTATTTTGATGGTTTAGGAAGACCCATTCAAACAGTAGGAGTACGCCAAGGGGGGAATGATAAAGATATTATTAGCCATGTGGAATATGATTCATTTGGCAGACAGGAGAAAGAATATTTACCGATACCCGGAACAGACAATAGTGGCGATTTTAAAGTGATAAGTGTGTTGAATGATATCCAAAACTACTACTATAACAATCATTCAGGGGAATGGACATCAAAAAGTGTCTCCAACCCCTATTCGCAAAAAGTATTTGAAAACGCTCCCTTGAATAGAGTTTTGAAGCAAGGAGCACCGGGGCAGGACTGGAAGATAGGGCAAGGACATGAAATTGAGTTTGGTTATTCTACCAATGATGGAACGACAAGTACAACCAAAGTAAGGCTTTATACAGTGACTTTAAGTTCAGATTACACCCCAACCCTGGCCGGAGGAACGAGTTATTACCCTGCCAATACCTTATACAAAACCACCACTTATGATGAAAACCACAGTTCAGGAACGAACAATTCCACGGAAGAATTTAAAGACAAACAAGGGCGGGTTGTTTTAAAAAGAACTTATGGCAGCGTGGATCTAAATGCAGATGGAGATATCCTAGATGCAGGAGAGTCCAACGCAACCTATGACACCTATTATGTTTATGATGATTATGGTAATTTAACCTATGTACTTCCACCAAAATCAGAGCCCCGAAGTGCAAAACCCGATGCCACAGAATTGGCAGAGTTATGTTATCAATACAAGTACGATGAAAGAAACCGTTTGGTGGAGAAGAAAATCCCGGGTAAAGATTGGGAATACATCGTTTAGATAAACTGGATCGACCTGTACTTACCCAAGACGATCATTTAAGAAATACTAACCAATGGCTGTTTACCAAATACGATGCTTTGGGTAGAGTTGCTTATACGGGGATATATACCCACAGCGCATCAGTTGATCAAAAATCCATGCAAAGTTTGCTTTACACCAATCGAAGCTCAGAGCCAAGTCATTATGAAGTTAAAACCGGATCAGGAGATTATTATAGCAATAGTGATTTTCCAACTTCCAATTGTGAAAAACTCTCGCTGAACTATTACGATAATTACACATTTAATCGTGCGGGTACGGGTACCACCGCCACGAGCTTTGGCGTTGCGAGCAATACCAATGTAAAAGGACTTCCAACCGGAAGCAGAACAAAAGTATTGGGAACAACAAGTTGGATTACCAATGTGATTTACTACGATTCACATCTAAGACCGATATACAATTATACCAAGAACGATTATTTGGGTACAACCGATATGGTAGAGATCAAATTACTGCAAGATGGCAATTCCAATGATATAAGAGGGCTGACCCACGAGACCAAAACCACCCATAAGAAAACAGGAAAAACAGATATAGTAAGCACCGATAAATTTACCTATGACCATAGCGGAAAGCTACTTACCCAAACTCAAAAAATAGGTTCGCAACCCGAAGAGTTAATAGTTTTAAATGAGTACGATGATTTGGGGCAATTGAAGAGCAAAAAAGTAGGAGGAGATGTAGCCACCAACCTATCAAACTCTGTAGGCTTGCAAACGGTTGATTATACCTACAACATAAGAGGCTGGCTGAAACAGATAAACAATCCTGCAAGTTTGGGTACAGATTTATTTGGTTTTAAGATCAACTACAATACTGTGAGTCATTCAGGAACAAAATTGTACAATGGGAATATCTCTGAAACAGAATGGAAAACCCAAAATGACAATATCCTTAGATGGTACAAATACGGGTACGACCCTTTGAACAGAATAACATCAGCCATAGACAATTCAACCAATTACAATCTAAACTCCGTGGCGTACGATAAAAATGGAAATATCACAGCCTTAAATAGAAAAGGACATACCAATGTAGGAGCAACTAATTTTGGTACGATGGACAATTTGGTTTATACCTACAATACCACAAGCAACAAGCTCAAAAAGGTGTTGGACAATGGCAATGACAACTACGGCTTTGTAGACACGGTAAACCAGGCTACAGAATTTACCTACGACACCAATGGCAACATGATATCCGATGCGAACAAAGGAATTACCAATATTAGCTACAACCACTTAAATTTACCAACGGTTGTTACCATAAACGGACAAAATATTTCTTACTTTTACGATGCCACAGGAGTTAAACTAAGAAAAACAGTGAACGGTATTAACACAGATTACGCCGGTAATTATATTTACGAAAGCAACCAGCTTCAATTCTTAAACACCCCGGAGGGTTATGCAGAGCCTATAGACGTTACTAATTACAACGCCGGTTTTAGGTACACTTACCAGTACAAAGACCACCTGGGCAATATCAGGCTTTCTTACACAGATGTCAACCAGAATACCGGCGCAATAAGTTTGAGTATAGTGGAAGAAAATAATTACTATCCTTTTGGTTTAAAACATAAAGGGTATAATGCCAACATAACCGGCAGACATCACAAATACATGTTTGGCGGCAAGGAATTGCAGGATGAAATAGTTGGCAGTAACAGTTTTGAGGTATATGATTTTGGAGCCAGGAATTATGATGCAGCCTTGGGCAGGTGGATGAATATTGACCCTTTATCCCAATTTCCTAGCCCATACAATTATACTGGAAATAACCCTGTCAACTTCATTGATCCAGATGGAAGATATTCTTACAACTGGAACACAAACCAATACGAAAACAGTAATGGCGAAGTAGTTTCATGGGAAGAAGTTCAGGCAAATAATTTTGAAGAACCTAGCCAACCAGAAGATATAATTTTCAGAGATCTCACAGGTAAAGAAGTTGCTCGTTATGTAACAACAGAATTTAACGATGAGGTTATAATTCCTTTATATTTAAGTATCGGATTCTCATCAATCGATTTAAATAAAAAATACGAAGGATTGGATCTCGATGATTTAGATGCAATCGGTTTAACAGGAGGCTTTGGTTATTATTTTGGAATGGGAGGAGGAAAAAGTTGGGAAGTAGTCTTTTTTATGGATGGAGAGAATAAAGGGCAGAATGAATCTTATACAACCAAGAGTAGTGGGATTGGTTTAGAGGGTAAGTTTGGTACTGCAGGTGTATCGGTGAATTTTTATGATTATTTGAATAACGATTCTGAATTTAATTCAGCATCTATTGAAGGGGTATCTTATACTTTTTCCGGATCATATTTTTATGGTGGGCTATCTTACACTCATGACTCGGATTTGCCACCTGATTCTATTTTACGGAGTGCTAAAACTATATTAGGTTCTGGGAAAGTTGGACTACAAAGCGTTAATGTTAGTTTGACACCTTCAAGGGGCCTTGGCGGATCTTGGACTAGGAATGTAACAACTATAGGAATAGATTAATGGATTTTAAAACAATATTATTGGCTTTACTCCTTTTATCTCTTTCATGTAATACAGCAGAAAGAGGAGAAAGGGAATATGAAAGATGTATTTTACCAAATCAAAAGGGAAAGGTTCTAGATAAATTTTTAAATAGAGGAAATATTGCAACAATCACTCTGAATACAGATGATAATTCTCAAAATGAGTATCTATGGATTTACGGTAATAACAATGCTTATAATTTGATTAACATTGGAGATTCTTTAATAAAATATCCAAATTCAAATAAATTACTTCTCATAAAAAAAGATAGCATTATTAAAATGTCGAATTATACTCATAAAGACTTACAAGTTTTATATGATTTTGATTCATGGGATAGTGAAGAATTAAATAAATGGGAGTTGAAATAAATCCGTATGCAATCCCCCCAGTCAAGCCCAACAACTATCCATTTGGGTTAAAACATAAAGGGTACAATGGTGCTGTTAATGGGAGGGAGCATAAGTATAAATTCAATAATAGAGAATGGCAAGACGAACTTGGGCTTAATGCCACTGCAATGGATTACCGTCAATACGACCCAGCTATTGGACGGTTTAACGTGATTGATCGATTAAGTGAATTAGCTCCTATGCATAATCCTTATAGGTTTGGATTTAACAACCCTGTTTATTGGAAAGATCCAAGTGGATTGATTGAGTTTGAATATAACAAGGACGGTAAAGCAACAAGTTTTAAAACGAGCAACAAGGATGAAATAGCAGCCATAATAGGTTTCTTAAAGAAAAATGAAGGAGCCAGTGCAGCAGATATACATACTTTTGTTTATGAAGATATGCAAAATGAAAATTCAGTATTTTCATTTGATTTACAAGAAGTTGTAGTAGAAGGTAAATCAAAAAAAAGCAAAAGTCTCTCCCTAGATGCTTATAGATTGATAAACGAGAGAATTCAAGATGGTGCTGATATTTTAGGATCCACAAAAAATAAAGGCGGGTCGATTGCAATATGGACCAAAACAATTAATAACAGAAGCTTTGATGGTATTAAATATGGAGAAATTAAGACAGCATATTATGCTAATAATTGGACAGGGAATCCAGCCACCGGAAAAACATACAATATTAGTAAAGTCATCAAAAATGGCACAATTGTTACTACTGTTATATTAGGCAGTATTGAAATTGGTCAAGGTGTATCTCAGGATTATCAAAACTATCAAAACATAGGATCTACAAACGGTAAGAATACGGCTGTTGCTTCTGGAAAAGTAGTAGGTGGTTTACTTGGGGGTATGGCGACTGGAGCTGCTATAGGAACGCTAGTACCTGTTCCGATATTAGGCACTGCACTTGGTGCTGTTGCTGGTGGGGTTGTTGGTTATTATTCCAGCGAAGCAGGAGGGTATTTGGTAGAAAAAGCTTATGACTAAAGTGTATATGAAAACAACCATTCTAAGAAAGAAAAAGAATTTTATAGGAAGCCTTATTTTAATACTTTTTTCAGTGTTAATTTTAATGATTCTATTTGATTTTTGGCGACATCCCTCTGACTATACTTATTTTTTAATTCCAACAAGAAATTCTGTGGTCATATTTTCTATAGTTGGCATATTTGCTTTTGTACTTTTTTTATATATATTATTGAAAAATATTTTAAGAAAGGATCCTTATCTGAAAATTGACAAACTGGGTATAATGAATGATTTTTTCCTACATGATAAGAAACTTATCAGGTGGGAAGAAATCAGTAAAATAGAAGCCATTAGATATAGCAATAACAACTACATTGGAATTTTTGTGAATGAAAATCAAAACAATGAAAAAGGGATAAGTTGGCTGTTCTCTAGAATTTATAAAGTATCATTGGGTACACCTTATATAATAAATCCAGTTGAATTTGACTATAATTTTAATGATTTAATGAAATTATTTTTAGAAAATTACGAAGAAAGTAGAAAGATGTTATCATGTTAATTTTTTAATGTGTTTGAATTATTGGATTGTAATTGTTTATGATGATTATGGTAATTTAACCTATGTACTTCCACCAAAATCAGAGCCCCAAAGTGCAAAACCCGATGCCACAGAATTGGCAGAGTTATGTTATCAATACAAGTACGATGAAAGAAACCGTTTGGTGGAGAAGAAAATCCCGGGTAAAAATTGGGAATACATCGTTTACGATAAACTGGATCGACCTGTACTTACCCAAGACGATCATTTAAGAAATACTAACCAATGGCTGTTTACCAAATACGATGCTTTGGGTAGAGTTGCTTATACGGGGATATATACCCACATCGAATCAGTTGATCAAAAATCTATGCAAAGTTTGCTTTACACCAATCGAAGCTCAGAGCCAAGTCATTATGAAGATAAAACCGGATCAGGAGATTATTATAGCAATAGTGATTTTCCAACTTCCAATTGTGAAAAACTCTCGCTGAACTATTACGATAATTACACATTTAATCGTGCGGGTGCGGGTACCACCGCCACGAGCTTTGGCGTTGCGAGCAATACCAATGTAAAAGGACTTCCAACCGGAAGCAGAACAAAAGTATTGGGAACAACAAGTTGGATTACCAATGTGATTTACTACGATTCACATCTAAGACCGATATACAATTATACCAAGAACGATTATTTGGGTACAACCGATATGGTAGAGATCAAATTACTGCAAGATGGCAATTCCAATGATATAAGAGGGCTGACCCACGAGACCAAAACCACCCATAAGAAAACAGGAAAAACAGATATAGTAAGCACCGATAAATTTACCTATGACCATAGCGGAAAGCTACTTACCCAAACTCAAAAAATAGGTTCGCAACCCGAAGAGTTAATAGTTTTAAATGAGTACGATGATTTGGGGCAATTGAAGAGCAAAAAAGTAGGAGGAGATGTAGCCACCAACCTATCAAACTCTGTAGGCTTGCAAACGGTTGATTATACCTACAACATAAGAGGCTGGCTGAAACAGATAAACAATCCTGCAAGTTTGGGTACAGATTTATTTGGTTTTAAGATCAACTACAATACTGTGAGTCATTCAGGAACAAAATTGTACAATGGGAATATCTCTGAAACAGAATGGAAAACACAAAATGACAATGTATTGCGCTGGTACAGGTATGGTTATGATGCGCTTAACAGAGTAGTTAATGCTACTGCCAATAGTTCAAACTATAACCTAACCAATGTAACCTACGATAAAAATGGAAACATTGCTAAATTAAAAAGACAAGGTCACAGAAATGCTACATTTACTAGTTTTGGCGTAATGGATGATTTGACCTACACGTACCAGCCCACAAGTAATAAACTTGTAAAAGTAGCTGATGCCGCTAGTATAGACCAATTTGGATTTAAAGATGACGTGGTAAATACAGCAAGCGATACTGCTGATGATTATACCTACGACACCAATGGCAACATGATATCCGATGCGAACAAAGGAATTACCAATATTAGCTACAACCACTTAAATTTACCAACGGTTGTTACCATAAACGGACAAAATATTTCTTACTTTTACGATGCCACAGGAGTTAAACTAAGAAAAACAGTGAACGGTATTAACACAGATTACGCCGGTAATTATATTTACGAAAGCAACCAGCTTCAATTCTTAAACACCCCGGAGGGTTATGCAGAGCCTATAGACGTTACTAATTACAACGCCGGTTTTAGGTACACGTACCAATACAAAGACCACCTGGGCAATATCAGGCTTTCTTATACAGATAAAAACCAAAATATCGGGGCCATTGATCTGGGAAATCGTGGAAGAAAATAACTACTATCCCTTTGGTTTACGTCATAAAGGCTACAACAATGTTGTAAATGGTACACACCACCCATATACTTATAATGGCAAAGAAGAACAGGACGAACTTGGACTTAACTGGATTGATTATGGAGCAAGAAATTATGATGCTTCTATAGGACGTTGGATGAACCTTGACCCTTTAGCGGAAGTTTACCACACAGACACACCTTACGCATATGTACTTAATAATCCTTTGAGTTTTATTGACCCAGATGGTAGAGAAGTTATAGGAGTAACGAAAGATGATGCAAAAAAAGCGCACGATGATATAAATACAGTATTTGCAGACAAAAAATTTGATGATTTGAGAGCATTATTTACAAGAGGTAAAAAAGACAATAAAAAGGCTTTTGATAAAATTGATGGAGATGCTCTAAAAAGCGCACTTTCGGGTTTATCAGGAGATGATTTAGCTTTAGCTGAACTTGTAACAGGAGCAATAAATTCAAAAGATGTGCATAAAGTTGAATTTGCAGAAACAAGCGATAATCTTTCATCTGACGGAACTACAGCATTCAATGGTGTAATGGGTAAATTATATACAGATAACGGTATTCCTTTACCAACTATGCCAACCACAAGAACAGGTAATGATATAAAAGCTACAGGTACAAGTGGTTTAAATATGCCGACAACTGATGGTTCTCATTCTGTTATACTTGAAGGAACTGGAATTACAAATTCAGGTGGAAGAAGGGAAATAGATACATTCCACGAAGTATTCGGACACGGATTCTCAACAGCTAAAAAAGTATCGAATCAAGTTAATAATACAAATGCTATAAGAACAGAGAATTTAGTAAGACGAGTTCTTGGTATACAACAACAAAGAAGTGGTGTAAATCACGCAGGAGGAACAGTTACTAATCCATCTGCGTTGCCAACAGTTAAAAACTAATTTTATGAAAAAAAGTAAATTATATATAATAGCGTTATTGATTTTTAGTTTTTCATTTACTGCTTGTTCACAAGAGAAGAAAGAACAATATGTAACAGAAGCTGTAAAGAAAGTTGAGGAGATTTTAAGCGATAAAACTAAAAATAAGGAACGAGTTATTTTTTCGGTAGCAGATAGGGAATTCCTTGTAATAGTGGAAGATGCTGACTTATATACAGAATACTTTTTAACAAAAGAAGAAACAAGTAGCGAAATCAAATTGAAATATACAGAGGAAAAAAAAATCAAATGCTGTTTTTAAGAAGATGTTCAATGAGAATAACTACAAAAAAGGTTTTATAACATTTGATTCTGAATTTTTTAAACCTAATGGTTACTAATTATCCTCTGGTAATGTAACATACTTTGTTTTTAAAGATAAGACAGGAGAGAAATATGGAGAAGCAAGATTATCAGTATTTATTAAGCCTAATCCTATTGACCAAGAAGTTTATTTATATTTAGTCAATCAGGTTTTGCACTACAATAATAAAAATTAGAATTAATAATATATAATTGAAAACCACCTTTAACGAGGTGGTTTTTTTATGCAATAGATTTAAGCTTCACGGACTTAATCAAGGCGTCGAGTGTGTACAAAATATACTTTCTATCTTCATCATTAAACTCTGAAATATCCTGAAACCTTTTGAGCATCTCTGGATTTTTAAAGAGTTCCGCATCATCATTCTCACCAAGTAAATAACCAACAGAAGTTTTGAAGAGTTGAGCCAGTTTTTTAGCTGTATCAACCGATGGTGTCATTTTTATCAAGTTCATAACGAGAAACCACGCTCACAGACGTGTTGAGCTGCTATTTCCACGAGTCTTTTAGTAAAACTTGTCCCTTATAAGGGAATCTATAAAAAACAGGGGTCTATTCAATCCTTTTTTATCATGGTATTTATTTGTGGAGATCAACTCAACAGTTTCTATCAATTTGGAAGACAATATCCTTAGATGGTACAAATACGGGTACGACCCTTTGAAACAGAATAACATCAGCCATAGACAATTCAACCAATTACAATCTAAACTCCGTAGTGTACGATAAAAATGGAAATATCACAGCCTTAAATAGAAAAGGACATACCAATGTAGGAGCAACTAATTTTGGTACGATGGACAATTTGGTTTATACCTACAATACCACAAGCAACAAGCTCAAAAAGGTGTTGGACAATGGCAATGACAACTACGGCTTTGTAGACACGGTAAACCAGGCTACAGAATTTACCTACGACACCAATGGCAACATGATATCCGATGCCAATAAAGAGGACGGAGCGTTAAAGAAAATGCCCGGTAGGCATTTTAAGCGAACGGGCCAGCCTGCCGCGCTGGCAAAATCACCTAAAACCACCTGAACCTACCCACCCAGATTAGTTTTCGATAAACGGACAAAATATTTCTTACTTTTACGATGCCACAGGAGTTAAACTAAGAAAAACAGTGAACGGTATTAACACAGATTACGCCGGTAATTATATTTACGAAAGCAACCAGCTTCAATTCTTAAACACCCCGGAGGGTTATGCAGAGCCTATAGACGTTACTAATTACAACGCCGGTTTTAGGTACACGTACCAATACAAAGACCACCTGGGCAATATCAGGCTTTCTTACACAGATGTCAACCAGAATACCGGCGCAATAAGTTTAAGTATAGTGGAAGAAAATAATTACTATCCCTTTGGACTTGAACATAAAGGATACAATAATGTTGTGAATGGTACGGAACATCCCTATAAATACAATGGCAAGGAACATAACGAGGAACTTGGTTTAAACTGGTACGATTATGGAGCAAGAAACTATATGCCGGATTTAGGCAGGTGGACAACTGTTGACCCTCTTGCTGAAAAGTTTTATGATAATAGCCCATATCATATGGCAGCTAATAATCCTATTGTATTTATGGATTATAATGGGAAAGATTATATAATTACAATTGATTTTGACACAGGAACTGTAACAGTTTCTGGAACATTATATGCAACAGGAGGAGATGTAAGTGCAGCGCAAAAAGCTGCTGATAATTGGAATAATCAAAGCGGGAATTTTAACTACACTTTTACTGATGAAGATGGAAATGAACAATCTTTAGGAGTAAATTATGATATCAACGTTCAAGAGGTTGAAGTTGGAGAAGGTCAAGACGAAATTAGGAGCATTAAATGGGGCTTTAGGGAAAGATAGTTCTGGAGGTGCAAATGCATTTGTTGTACTTTCCGATGAAGAGTTTGATGAAAACACTAACGGATCAACACAATATAATTATATAAAGGTCAAGGAATCTAAAAAAGATGACGACACTTCTACACACGAAGTAGGGCACGCATTGGGTGTTCCCCATTCTGAAAAAGGTATTATGACAGCCGCTTCAAGTGACCCAAACTGTACCTCCGAAATAAACACGACTAATGTTCAGGACCAAGTTAGAAATCCTATAAGGGGCAATACATTTGATGACAGACGTGGCAGAGCAACCTTACAAACCACAGGAAGCAGAGTAAAACCACCTGCTACAAATAGAGCGCAAAGAAGATATAGAAATGGTAAAGTCAAGAAAGATGAATAGCTTAAAATATTATATAATTGTATCAATTCTTTTAAACTCATTTAATTGTTTATCCCAAAACTTGAGTGATCCTAAACCTATGGATTTTTATGTTGTTGATACAATTACTATTAATAATCCTGTTGTCTTTTACAAGTCTAATCAAAGTGGCAAATTCATAAGTGATATAAAGGTTATTAATGGAGAACAATGCAATTTAAAAAAAGTCATCCTTAAGGAGAATGTATATATTTTTGGAAGAGACTTTTATTGGTTCGCAAATGATAGTTACCTAATGGAAAAGTATCATTATCCTGATTATGGTAACTGTGAGTTTAAAGCAGACTATTTTAAGAATATAAAGGGCATTGTTTATCGAAAGTTTAAAAAAGAACCTAAAAAGTTTGTTCTGGCTCTAATTAATGTAGCTTATTACAATGATATGGCTACTGCTTATGGAGAGAATGAATCTGTTTTTAAAAAGTATGATAAGCCTCTGTATTATAAGATTGTATTTCCTTTATGTGAAATATCAAAAACCACCTTCGGGTGGTTTTTTTGTGCCCTAAAGCGAAGCGACGTTTTTAGAAAAGAAATCCTTAAACTTTTTAGAAGTGAGCATTTTATCAATCATCTTAAAAATAATGGCTCTATCATCTTTATCAAGTTCAGAAATCAAACGTAACTGTTCTTGTGCTTGTTTATCTTCAATAACAACTTCTTTAGGTAAGTTGTTGTCATTTATATTATTAAATGGCTACCGTAATATTATAAAACTCTGAAAGTCGCTGTAACTCTTTTACGGAAATCTCACGATTGCCGTTCTCAATTTTATTGTAGTTAGAATAACCGATATCAAGAGCGCTGCTATTTCCACGAGTCTTTTAGTAAAACTTGTCCCTTATAAGGGAATCTCTAAAAAAACAGGGGTTTATTCAATCCTTTTTTATCATGGTATTTATTTGTGGAGATCAACTCAACAGTTTCTATCAATTTGGAAGACAGATTTTACAATTACTTTTTTGATGCTGTAAAATCCTTTGTTTTTTATGCTCTTTAAAATGTGTTTTATATTGTTCAAAATTTAGAACATTTCCCTGATAAAAATCTTCGGTGTATTTCCTTTAAGACCAAATTGAGGCCTTATATTGTTATAGATAAAAATAGCATGATTCAATTCCTTTTTAAGCATTTTTCTGTTGCTTACATTTTTAAGGGTAATAGAAATTGGTGTTTGATAATTTTATTAAAAGCTTCAATGCTTGAGTTTGAAAATTGGATATCTTTTTGTGCGATTAAATGTGTAATCTTTATTTGTGGATTACTTCATCAAGTTCATGACCTGATGATTGACATTTTCAGAACCTCCATCGGTTAAGAAAACAATGTTCGTCATTGTGTTCTAATCTTCCATAGGCAGCTTGCAACAGCATTTTGATAGTAAGGCCAGAGCTCATTTGGTTCTATCTTGTATCCGAGAATTTTTTTAGAATAGTGATCCATTAAAAAATGTATATGATGCTTGATTCCATCATGTGTTTTAAAAATAGTTACATCTGCGCACCATATTTGATTGGGCTTATTAGGAAACAAGAGATGAGTAAAAATTTTTTTGATCTTAAATGCCTGCTCTCCGAATCCTAATAATTTACAGTACTTGTACCAATGTTGTTAGGCCACAAGAAATCTTTTTATCGCGAATGGCTTTTAAATAAATGGAAGTGTAACCCTCCTGAAGTTTATCCAAAATGACAAGTATTGCTACAGAAATTAAGCTAATGCAATTAAATGACAATGTTTTTGAAATTCAAAATAAAGAAAAAGTAGCACCAGCTATTTGGTCATATTTTTGCCTTAAGAAGATCCTAAACAGCCTCAGGGGTTAAATTGCAGAAACTCTTTTTTTATGCTTTTCATTTTCGTCAGATCAAACACCAAATCTCTCTCCCCATTTGTTTCGTTCAATTCGACATAAATTTTCTTCTCCCTATTCAAACTGAATTTGGGTAGAACAATTACAAATTCCTGTTTTGAGTGGGCAGGTACAAGCTCAGGAAATTTGTACCTGTATATAGAGCTGATCTCCATGGTTTGCTGAGATTTACTGAACAAACCACTTTTATCTCGATTGAAAAACTTCAAATATTTCAGGTTGTAGGGAATCGATGATCCGTTGTCCAGTTCCATCAAATAATAAAATGCTCCATCCCTAAAAGCCCTGTCTTTCATGCTCAATCGAATTCCATATTTTTTCCTCGATTGATTAAGGGTTCTTCTTGAATTACTTAGAAATGACCTACAGTTTGATTGATACTTGTCAAAATCCGGGGTCTCTGCCAAGGGTTTTGAAACTTTCGCTGCAGCATCTAAACTTTCAGTTCTTCTGCCAAACACTTCATTCCCTAAACTGGCCTTTTCGCTAATAAAATGATTGAGCGTTTTTAGATCTTTCTTGTACTTAAGCCGATAAGAATAAACCATTCCATCGTTGGTCAATACCAAAAGATTGCTGTCCTCTCCTTTCTGGGCTTGCAGCAGTCCAAAATAATTTTCTTCCTGTTCATTAAAACTAAATACAAAATGATCCTTACCCGTTATTCCTTGTCGTATGGGCCGGGGAAAAAACAAGGAAACAACCTGTGATTCATTGGCATAAAGGGTGTCCAAAATCCTGGATTGAGCAGGTAGGGTCTGCTGAATTATTAAAAAAAGAATTAAACTTATTGCTTTCATAATGTTGGTTTTAACAGTAATTGATAATGATCTGTGATGGTCACCTTTAGTCTTTTGTTGGACTGCTGAAAAACTTTCTTGACAACATCCAAAGACGGAACCCCGGGAATGTTTACCTGGTCTACCAAATCCGTAAGTACTTGATTGGATACTTCTGTTTTAAAATTGTTTTCTACATAAATCCCCTCATTGCCATCTTGCAGGTCAAAAGCTTTTAAACTCACTTTCTGTTGATTGATGTTGGTGATATGAATGAGTGTTCTATTGGGTTTAAAACTCACAAAACCATACAGAAATGTGTTCTTAGAGACCTTCTTGCCATTGATGGTAGATTCCTTTAGGGTTATCAATGTAAGTCTTCCGTAGGCTTGTACTTGTTGTTTCCCGTGAACTTCAACAGGTATGACGGAATCTGTGTTTTGATTCAATTTTTCTTCCTTTTCAGTTTTGGGAATGCTGGAGAAAAAGTCAACATGATTCTTAGCAAAATCAATCTTCTTAATTGATTTTGATTCTTCCCCTTTAGTATGGCGGACGGTTTCATTGATCTTTGTTCCTTTTTCTTGTTTCTTTCTATAGGTCTGTTCCTCATAATTGATCCTTCCCTCCTTGTAAATACTATCGACCAACCTTTGTTTTTCTCGATCGATTAAACTGGGGTCATAGCGTCCTGAAGAATCCAACATGCTTTCATCGTAAATACTCGGGGCATTAGTTTCCCGAACTTCCTTTAGGTCATTCAATGCGTCCAACTTGGATTGATAAGTCTCCTGGTCTTCTTTTAATTCCGGTATAGGAATTTTACCGGTGTCTAAACTTGGAATCTCTTCTTCACCCAATATCATCACACTGTAGACCAGCACAAAGAGCAATGCCATTCCGATGAGTACAAAAAAGACCAACTTATTTTTTTGTGATTGTATCATGTTCCTTGGGTTTTAATGGTTTTTTTATTAATTCCCTTCGGGAATCTTTCTTAGGCTGTTCTCAAAAAAATCCGTGATTAGCAATCCATGGGTGTTCTTCGGAAAATTTCTGTCTACTTGGATTAGTTTTCCCGATGTCTTCAATTCGTAGGCATCTGTTACCGTGCCCCGATTTATTTCAAAAAGCACTGTAGTTTCAAAAGTATAGGGGATACTTTGTATATCTACCTTAGAAACTATACTTGTAAGGTTTTGAACCAAGGAGTACTGTATCAATCTATTGTACACACCATCGGCTTTCTTTTGCCTGTACAAAGCATCCACCGAACTGTTGCCCAACCACAAGGCTTTGTCCAAATTCCTTTCAAAATTACTGGCATCAATTTGATAAAAATACCGGTGAAACAATTCCAAATGTGCCAGAGCTTCTACTTCTAAGTTTTCATATTGGGACACTACTTTAAGCGGAATAATACTTCCGTCCGTATTGACTACAAAGGCCTGGTCTCTGGATTCCTTGTAGATCCGCATCAAGGTCACACCCGAAGCCAAACTTATAAGGGTGGAAGAAATTACTACCGCCAATACGATTAAACGGTTGAACTTTAAGACGGAATAGATGTTTTTATACGGTGTTTTCATGCTTTTTTATTACTGTTTGGTTTTTCTATGCACTGAATAACCTGAGTACAAAAGTGGTTGCCCTTCGGTACAATTTGAATTTTAACATGACAATAAAAGAAATGGATCCGAGCTCCACCAAAATCCTTATGCCGCTGTTGTCTGTGCTCGAACCTATAAGGTTTGTCCAAAAATTGGTATTGATCTCAGTATAAAGGTTGTTTACAAAAACATTGACTAAGAAAAAGGCAGGTACCAACATATACACTCCGGCGTAGAGTTTAAAAAAATTGTATGCCAGATTCCTGAACTTTTCAAAAACGGCCAAACTGATTACCAATGGAAAAAAAGCTTGCATTATGCCCAACAAAAAAAATCGCTCCGCCAAAAAAAGTGGGTAAATAAACAGATCCAGGATCCACAAAAAAATTCCCAGAATAAAAGAGATGATCTTCAAGCCGTATAACGGCGTAACCAAGGCCTCAAAAAGTAAAGTCATGGCTTGCTTGGTGGCTTCCAAGGCACCCACTTCTTGTTCAAGTGCTACATCTTGCAATTGCAACGGAAGGAGTGCCGGAGCCGTATTTCTGTATTGGGTTTCTACAGCCACAAGGATATTGTCAAATACCTCCAATACTTGCGTGGAAAAAATAACAAGCAAAACAATAGTAAAATTCTTGATCAGATCGGTGGGGGTTAAACCCCAGGTATACCCGTCCTTATCAGCTGCTCCTTCCTGGTATTTTTTTAAAATGTTCACCAAGAAAAACAATACTGCAAGGGCTTTCATTCCCGTTATGGTATATCTTGAAAAATCACTATCTTTAATCGTGGTAAAGACGGTGTCCAAGTACTCCAATCCGATACTGAGACTTTGCATTTTTTAGTAGTAAACGGTTCTGTTGTTGATCTTTTCTTGCATGGCCCTTAATGATATGATCTCCTTATACACCCTGGTCTTTTGATTGATTTGCACAATCATTTCTTGGGAGGCTTGCTCCTTCTCTTTCAGGATTTCTGTGCGTTCGGCATCGGTCATTTTAAAATAATCTTTCGATAGAATTTGTTGTACAAAATCCCAATCGTCTAATGCCATTTCAATTATACTGTTAAAGGAACTGGATATCCTGTTGATCTCATCGGGTCTGATGTGGGGAGAATTTAAGATTTGTCTTAAATCGCTCCGAACTTTATCAAACAAGCGCTGATTGTTTCCGGTGATCTCTTGGATCGCCCTGAGCTGCTTTACAACGCTGCTCACCCGCTCTACCCGCTCTTTTTGTTCTTGTAAAAACTCAACTGTTTTTAAAAGTTCTGCTGTTTGCTTGGCCGATTCAATCAAAGATTTTCCCAAAGCGATAAAATTGGTGTTGTCATAGACCAACATCCCTTGGGCTTTTGTCTGAAGGGTCAATCCAATCATTAGGATCAGTGTAAAAAATTTTGTTCTCATGTTGACTTTTTTAGGGTTCTGCAATGAATAATTGTATGGCCTTTTCCATATCCTGATTTTCAGAAAATAAATCCAAAATTTGTTGGTGTTCCTTCCCATCTGTTAAATAGGCTGCATATACTTCCTTAGGAACTTCCAACCGAAAAACATTGCTGTGCTTTCCTATTTTGATAAAAATTTCTGTGTACTTATGTTCTCCTACCAAATTGTTCTTGATGGATTTGAGTTGATTCAAATCATGTTGGGTGAGATTTAATCTTTTGTGTAAGGCCTGGTAACCCTTCTCATTGTTCAGACTGTATATGACCTGGGTATTTTCCAAAATACTTGCCGATGTGCTGTTGTTGGGCAATTGATTGATCGACTGTAAGATGATGCCAATGGCGCCATTCTGCTTTCTAATCGCCTGGTAGTAAAATTCTACGCTTTCCAATACATGGTCGAATTTTAACTGCTTGGCAAACTCGTCAAATAAGATAGATCCCTCTTTCTTGCTTATTTCTCCAAATGGTTCTTTGGATCGCAGATTTGATCAGTTTCAACATCACGGATAAAATCTCTTTGTTGTCTTTGATCTCATCGAGTTCAAAGATGATCAGCTTCTTATCGTCGATCTTGTAGGTTTGATCTTCATTGACTTCAAACAAAAAACTATACAAACCATCTTCTGTGTATTCGGATAGGATATGCAGAAAATTGGGAAGGTCAAAATGTTCGCAATGGATCCGAAGGTCTTTAAAAAGTCTGTCTTTGCGCTCTTCAATAAATTTACATAGGTTTTCCAAGGAATGGTTTTCTTTGATCTCGTTGTAGTGCTTCAAAATCTTTTTTAAAGAAACTTCCTGGGCTTTGGTAATGGCGGTGGGAGATGCCATCAGTTCAAAGAGGAAAGTAGCCAAGTCCTCCAAACGCTCCGGTTTTACATCATCAGCTCTGCTGATATAAAATGGATTGATCCCCAAATTCTTTCCTTCTTCATACCGCAATAGGATATGGTCTTCCGGATAGAGCTTAGCGAACTTGGCATAGGATCCTCCCAGGTCAATAATGACCATTCGAACCTCACTTTCGAAATACTGTCGTATAATGTTGTTGGCTAAAAAAGATTTTCCTTCCCCGGTTGGAGCAAAAATGGCAAAGTTTCTGGCCTTAATTCTTTTCTTTTGTTCATCCCATAAGTCTTTGTAAACGGGGATGTTAAACACCCGATCGTTGAACAATACTCCTTTTTCATCGGATTGATAACTGCTGTTGTTGATCCAAAGACACAAGGCATGTTTTAAATCGGCGACATAAAGATCTTCATTGGAAAAATTTGAGGCAAAGCAGGGGTAACTGTTTAAAAAATAGTGTTTTCGCTCCTCTCCATTGGGATAATAGGGCACCATATCCAATTCCTTGAATGCCGTTTTTATTTGCGTGGCAATCGGGGCAAGTCCGGTTTCACTTTCCGTCCAAAAGACAACATTGAGGTGCCCTCTACAAATTCTGGATTGATCATCTTCGTGAATCTGTGCTACTATCTTTTCAATTTGTTGAAGCACTATCTTGTTCTGTGTCCCAAAATTGGTGCTCTTTTTTCAACTCCTCAATTTTCTTGTCGAGCTGTCTCCTCCATTGCTGGGTATCATCCAAATACAAGATCTGATTGACGATATGATTTTCTTTTAAGCTAAGCCCAAGTTCATCGATAAGTCCTCCATGAAAAATAAATTCATCGGTGGTAAATTTGTGATTGGGTCTGCTGCTGTGAAATTCCTCTCCAAAACATTGTTCATGGTTTATCGCCATAACATCAAAGAAGTTATCTCCTATTTGAATACTTTTTTTATCCAGTAGGACGTCGGTATCAAAGTCTTCATTAAATCCATTAAAATATTGGTAGGTCTGCTCTGTAAATTGCTCTTCGGAAAGGGCTTTAATTTGTATCTTTTTCGAATTCTGCAAATAGTTTACAGCATCTTTGACCGAGCCAACAAATTGCTCCAAAGGTTGGTCCACTTTTTTGACAATCCCTTTCTCGACTTGTACAAATGGATTGCTGTACTTTTGGGTTTGTTGGGCTTTGTTAAACGGCCAAAGAAAGTAGAGATATGATTTGTGTTCAATAAAACTTCTCCCTTCAAAGTAATTGGCGGTTGCTCTGGCTAAAAAAGTGGAACTTGGAAGGTCGTGGGCTTTAAAAGTCTTCTTGCAGTAAATATCCTGTTTATGGACTATCGTTCTCGAAGGCAAGGCTTTTAACGCTTGAAACCACATACTGTGTAAATCCTCAAAGTCCTTTTCTGATTGGCTGTAGATCTCTGGAAGCTCTAGTTCATAGCCCATCAGGACATTGCCATTGCTGGCAAAGACCTGAGATCCCATGCTCCCCATGATGGGAAAATATCCTGATAAATTAATTTTCTTCATACTGAAAGTGACTTGACTTCTTATTGATCAGGCTATCGGGGTACACTTTTTTAAAGTGAACCCCGCCTGACTTTTGGGTTAATTTTAGAAATAATACATACAAAACAACATTCAGAACCAGGCTTAGGATTACACCTGTAAGACTGAATGAAAAAATGATGTACAACATAGTTCCAATCACAATCATCATCATCAGGGCAAAATAAAGCATCGGTAACCCCATGATATAGGCCTGCTTTCGGATATGTCGGTAGGTCTCAAACTTTTTCATCAGACAACAATTCCAATGAGATAGGTAAATATCCCAACCACCGCTCCGGCAATAAGTACAAAAACCAAAACCCGGGTAATTCCTTTTTTTAAATCTGCATTCTCACCAAAAAAATGTCCGGCATTGAATAAAAAGCCTATCAGAAAAATAACTCCCAAAATAATGGGAAAGATCGTACGGATCGTCGTGGCGATATCATCTACCGAAGCTTCTATCCCTCCAATCTGTGCAAAGGTGGACAGGCTCATCAAACTAAACAGGGCTAAAAAATATTTGTTCTTTCTTGTCATGCGTATTGCGTTTTGATTAAACTTTTGCTTTTCTAAAATTACGATATATTTGTACTTAATATGCTGATATACAGACTTCTGTTTATAAGTTTAATTTTGTTTTCAATTGCTGTTTTTTGATCTTTCGTCCTTACTTTTTTTAAAATTTTTAATTTCAATTGTACTGCTTTGAAGATTCAGGTGTTTTTATCTTTCAGATTTTTTTTCTCCGAAAAAGTCACTTTTCTGCTTTTCATGCTGATGTTTTGCTCTGCTTTATCCCAAAAAAAAATCATCTTAATTGATCCGGGACATGGGGGTTTTGATTGGGGAGCTCAAAGTGAATCGGGAAAATCTGAAAAGGATATTGTCCTCCAAATTGCCCTAAAAATGGTTGAACTGAATCTCTTTTTCGGGCAGGATTCTTTGGACATTTATTTAACTCGGTCCAAAGATCAGTTCATCTCGTTAAGCGATCGTTCTTTGCTTGTCCAAGGCCTGAATCCAGATTTGTTCGTTTCCATCCATTGCAATGCCGCTCCTGCATTTGCGCAGGGTATTGAGGTTTTTGTGGATGATTCACATTGGATACAAGATGTTTCCAACATCCGTGCTTCTACCCTATTGGCTCATCTATTACTCCAAGAAGTTCAAGAAAAATTGCTTTTTAAAAATCGAGGGGTTAAGTCTGCTAATTTTCAGGTGCTCAGAGAAACAATCACCAATTGCCCAGGGGTTTTGATCGAGATTGGTTTTTTAACGGATGAACTGGAAGGTGCCTACTTGGGCAAATCTTCGAGCATAGATGCTTTGGCCCTGGTCATTTTGATGTCAATCTTTAAATTTTATACCTCATGAAGGATGCGTTTTTAAGTTTAACCAAGCTGCTTAAAGAATTGTTCTTTGCCCTTTGGAAGAATTTTTCCCTGGTGATCAAAAAGAAAAAAAGAAAGCCAAGGTAAGCACTGATCGTGCTTGATTTCTTGCTTTCTCTTTTCTTTTTTTGGTTTTCGTTTCTCTTTTGAAAATAGGGCTTATTACAATCGTTTGTCGGTCGAGCCAGGTTCAAAACTCAGCACATTGAACATCGAACGCATTCTGGATCGTACCCTTTGTCCATAGCGCTTTTCTAACTCCACAGCATTGAGGTTGGTCGTGAGGTGGGTAATGGTTTTGTGTGCGATAAACAGATCGTACCGATTCATTAGAATCTCCGCCATTACATTGCATTGGGTTCCGTAATGGCTGTAATGGATCTCTGAGCCTAAATCATCAAAACACATGGTGCCTGTGGTATCAAAATCGGCCATGATCTTAGGACCTTGCCTGAAAAAATCATACGAGATCTGTCTGCATGATTTTACTTTAAAGGGTTCAAAAGGCAGGACTCTGGGAATGAGTTTCATCAAACTGGTTTTGCCGGTTCCTACTCTTCCAACCAACAAGATGCCCTTCTGTAAATTGATTTCGTACCTCTCTGATTGGATTCGGTCTCTGACAAAATAAACCAACAGTTTGTGAACCAGTGCCTGATCAGCTTTGTGTATTTTGAAACCAATTCCATATCGCTCCTTCCCCAAAGCTTCGAGATAAATCAGTGTTTTATTCAAATCGTATTGAATTCTTTCTCCCGTTTGTTCACCCAGGGTATAATCCTTATCGCCAATATTTTGTTTATAAGGGAATGTCATAATCTTTGTCTTCATTGACCATCCAGTTGGCCGTTTTCGGGACTGCTCCCCGGACGTCTTTTGTTTTTTTTATTTCATCCGCCTTTATGATCCAATTCCGAGCTGCCGCTTTCCAATTTTGTATTACTATTTTACCGGCTATTTTCCAACCGATCGATTCGTAATAATTGAAAAATTTTTGTGCCTCCATGACAGTACTTTTTTCTTCTAAAAAATAATTTTTAATTTTTTGAAATTCTATATATATAGTTTTATTGTTTAAATGTTTATTTGTTTTATTTTGTCCTATTTCCGGGACGGTAGTGTCCCTTTTAAAGGGTAGGTCCGGTTCATATTTGGAACTGTTGGGTTCCGATTTTGAACCGCTTCCGGGACTCTTCTGTACTTGAAACGAGACATCTACTTGCTCATTTTCCGGTACTGCTTTGGGGCTTTTACCTCTGGACTCAAACAGGATTATTCGACTTCCGGAAAATGGATCGTTCGAGGGTGTATAGCCGATAAAATGCCAGTGATGTAAATCCCAAATCGTTCTGTGATAAACGGATTTTGATCGTATCCTGGATTGGCTCATAAGATTCCTTCGGTTGATGTAAATCGGATTTTTAAAATGATTCTTATTCCAAAAATGGAAGAGGCTTATATAGAGACTTACATGGGTGGGTCTTATGGAATTGTCTCCCTTGATATTCTCCAAAAAGCGCGTCAAATGTATGATGTAGTTCATTCTTCTCGATTTTATGGATTGCGTGACTGATTGGCTTCCAACTGTTTTACAATGGCCTCATAACTGTAGTAGATAACACCTCCTATCCTGGTATATTCTAAGGTTCCATTGTTTTTTAAAGTTTGTAAGGTCCCTGCTGAGATTCCTAAAAATTCCATCACCTCCCTGGATTTTAAGTATTTCTTTGTTCCAGCTCCGTAATGGGTTTCTAATAGCGTGCGAATGTCTTCTAATAGACCAACTTTAAATTCATACAAATCTTGTTGAGTAATGATTGATACTGACATAATTCTTAAATTTTAATGGTTATTCATTTTAATTGTCATCACAAACTTCTCATAGATTTTTCATTCTAATTGACAAGTTTTACCATCTTGGGCGCTTTTTATTTTTCAACAATTTTGAGCGTTCTAAACTTCAATGAATGAAAAACTCCCCAAAATTTTATTTGAGGAGTTCAGTTTCAGGCTAGAATTTCTTGGTTACAACTTGGGGGATTCTACTCCCAAATTCACTTAGTGATTGGGTTAAATTTCTTTCCAACTTTTTCATAAAACGCAATCTGGGTGAATTTCTCAGCTTTATAGAGGTATAGCTCCGGTAAACATCACCCAGCTCAATGTTGAACTGCTTCTCAAAACCCAATGCCAATTGTTTGATGCCAATTTCTCCATTGTTGATAACATCACTCGAATTCAAGGCATAAATCAGCTCTATCAGATCTACTTTCTTTGCAGTCCATTGTAATTTTGGTATTTCTTGGAAATTACAGTCGTGTATCAAAGGGATATCATCTAATTTATCAAACCTGTTTTTTAAGTACTGACTATACAATCCGTAGCCTTTTATTCTGGCCAAAATAATATCGTGAGAAGTAGAAATTTCTGACCTTCGGTAAAGCAACTGGGCATCTGAATAATTGAGAGAATTGTGCCCTAACCTAGTGAAGTATACTGGATCCAAATCGGTTCTCCCATCTCGTATGTATTGAACAAACTCGATATTATGTTTGTAAAATTTATTGACCTTTTTGAACTTGCGCCGTAGGTACTTTTTCTGCTTGGTCTTACTTACTTTAGGAAATTCAACCTCCAATATGCGTACCTTACCGAAATAAACCAATTGACTCAGCGGATAAACCATTTCATTCTTGAAAAAATAAACTTCATCCGATGCTGTCTTAAATTCTGTCCTGAGCAAAATTTCCTGAAGGTCTGATAAGGCCTTCTTGCAAAGAACTATAGACTCATTGGAAATCTTAATAATGTCAACATGATTTTCTTTGATCTGGTTTAATTTTATACGCAGATCCTCTAATAGTAATTCATTTTTCATAACATACATTTTAATTAATATTTTAACTATTTATGTATGCTTTGTTTAAATGTTAACATAATAATTTAGATATACCCTTAATTTTAAGACAATAATCTGATATTTTTATGTAAATTAATTACAATTAAATTTAAATAATATGAAATTTTGGGAGTGTCAAAAAAAAGTTAATTTAAGTGCAAATTACGTGCAAATAAAAAAAGAGTTACGAAATAATTATCGTAACTCTTTGTTTTTAAGCTCCTCCTCTTGGGCTCGAACCAAGGACCCTCTGATTAACAGTCAGATGCTCTAACCAACTGAGCTAAGGAGGAATTCAATCTGTGGGCAATGAGGGGTTCGAACCCCCGACCCCCTCGGTGTAAACGAGGTGCTCTGAACCAGCTGAGCTAATTGCCCTGAGCGGGTGCAAATATAAATGAGTTTTTTGATTTGACAAACCATTTTTATAAAAAAAATGGTCTTTCGCGGAATTAAATCCAAGTGCCAATGCTAAATTATTTATTTCGAAATATTTAGCTCGTAAATTTATTTCCTGTGCTTTGATTGAGAGGGTATATTCTGATATACTTTGCCCTCTTCTTGCACGACACCTGCATTGTATATTTCTATAAAATTCTCTCGATCTGTTTCGTCAGGAAACATTTGAAGCAACAAAGCTTTATCCAGCTCAAATGATTCCAACAGGTCATCATACGAATCTGTCACATAAACTTCTACAAAGTCTCTGCTATCCGGTCCAAAATAGTGTCTATAGGCTTGATACGACCTGATCTTGGGATCTTTATAGGTCACAAATTGCAAATAATCTTCATAGGCATTGATCATATCCTCATCCGGATTATCTACCAATTTATTAAAGACCAAATAAAAAGTAAGTGGTTTGGAACGATCATCCTTTGACGTATCTCTCAACTTCACATTCTTTGTAGCTGTCATGATCTGATTGGAATAGAACAAAGAAAAGCTCCTGTTCTGTTTTTCGAAATATGCGGCTCTTTCCTTTGGGTCAGGCCATGCCTCTTCGATCAACTCATTTGTTCTTTTCTTAGCCAATTCTATATCTGCCCAATTGTCAAAGACACTGATGATCAATACTTCAGACAATCTGTTGTCATCCATATCTACCAATATTTCATGGCCTTTGATAAAATCATTTTTACTGATCACCTTGTCGAAGAATTCCTGCTCAACAGATTGCCAATCGATTTTTTCTTCGTCTGCTACTCCTTTCAATCTTAAAATTGTGACATAGAAGGAGTCTTCATCAGAATTTTGACCCAATCCTGTAAAGCAAGTAAAAAGAAATGCCAGTGAAAGAACTGTTTTGAAAATAATTGTGCGCTGCATAAAATTTAAGATTAGTTGACTGTAAAAATAATAAAAATGATTAAAGCTAAACCAATTTGATCTAAATATCCATTTCGGCCACGACGAAAGTACTTCCACCCACATAGATCACATCTCCTTCAGAGGCTCTTGCCATGGCTGCCTGGTAGGCTGCCCTTACAGAAGGATACATTTGACCCTTTAAACCAACCTCATTTCCCTTATCTTTCAATTCTTTTACCTCCATTCCTCTGGGAATTTCCGGTTTACAAAAAAAGTAGTTGGCTGTTTTTGGAAAAATTGCCAAAATCTCCTCTAAATTCTTTTCTTTTACAAAACCCAGCACAAAAAGATAGTTGTTTGCTTTTTCTCTTTTAAGTTGAGCTAGAACAATCTCCAAACCTTCTTTGTTATGTGCCGTATCACAAATGACTTTTGGATTTTCCTGTAAAATCTGCCATCTGCCCTTTAAACCTGTATTTTTAACTACATTATTTAGGCCGTTTCGAACGGCCTTTTCCGAAATTTTTAAATCGAGATTTCTGAGAATTTCAATGGATCTTAACACTCCTGACTTGTTCTTTTCTTGGTAATCCCCTTTTAAATCGGATGGATAATCTGCAAATTTCTCATCAGAGGCAAAGTATATGGGCGCATTTTCCAATTTCGCTTTGCTTAAAAAAACAGGTTTCGTCTCTTTTTGGGTTTCGCTGATCACGACCGGTGTATTTTTCTTAATAATTCCGGCCTTTTCAAATGCTATTTCAGGCAAAGTATTTCCGAGAAATTGCATGTGGTCAAATCCTATATTGGTGATGACAGAAAGAATTGGATGAATGATATTGGTGGAATCCAACCGTCCACCCAAACCAACTTCTATGACCGCAACATCAACCTTCTCCTTGGCAAAATGATCAAAAGCCATCCCAACAGTCATTTCAAAAAAAGACAATTGCTGATTTTCTAAAAAAACTTTGTTTAGATCAATAAAATCAACAACACTTTGCTCTCCTATTGGATTTCCGTTTACCCTTATTCGCTCTCTAAAATCTTTTAAATGAGGTGAGGTGTATAAACCAACTTTTAAGCCGGATTCCTGCAAAATGGAGGCCAGCATATGGCTGGTAGAACCTTTCCCATTGGTTCCCGCTACGTGAATTGATCTAAATCCATTTTGTGGATTACCCAGGTGATCACAAAATAATTTAATATTGGTGAGGTCCTTTTTAAATGCGGAGTCGCCCTGCCTTTGATACATAGGCAAGCGCGAAAACATCCAGTCCAAAGTGGCGGGGTAATTCATTTTCTATTCAGATAGAGAAAAATTGTAGATGATCACGCCTATCTGCCTGGCAGGTGCAGAAGCATCAGGGCTGAATTTTGTTTTTAGCGCCGCTTCTTTTGCACTTTCTAACAAGCATGTTGCAGAGTTTGTGGTGCCTTTAACGCCTGCCTGGGCTGCAATTACATGACCATTTTGATCAACCGTAATACTGACATAGACATTTCCCTCCTCATTGCAATTATAAGCAGGCTTTGGTTTATTCAAAGCCTGGCGATTGCCCAATCTGTAATTTCCGCCGCCGCCACCGCCACCAGATCCGTAATATCCTTTGGCATTTGGATCTCCGGTCACTTTTCCTTTGTCACCGGGCTGACTATCATTTCCTTCTCCTCCTTTGGCTTTCCCATCGCTATTTAAACCGCCCATGAGCGCATCTAATTCTTTTCGCTTTGCTTCTTGTTCTCTTTTAACTCTTTCTGCCTCTTCTCGCTTTTCCTTTTCAATTTTTTCTTTGGCCAAGCGCTCTTTTTCTAATTTATTTCTACGGTCTGCCTCCAATTTCTTTTTCGCTTCCTCCTCCTTTTTTATGGCGATCGCCTCCTCATTTTCCTGCGTTATCACCTCCTCTGCCTTAACGGCTTCACTGGAAGTTTCTTCGACGACCTCCTCAATTTCTTCTTGTTGTTCCTCTATGGGTTCGGAAGGTTGTGTCATGGGTTGCAATTCTTCTTGTGGTTGTTGATCACCACTTCCAAAATCCGTTGTGCCAAAATTCACTGCGATTCCGTATTCAATAGGCGGGTCCATATACTTTAATCCGAAGAAAAAAATGACCAACAACAATAATACCGTGATCAGCCCGGTGAAAAGGGCTGACTTTCTTTTATGTGTTGTATCTAAAAAGGCCATGATTTATTTCGGTCTTACAGCTAAAACTACTTTTATTTTATTTCGATTGGCAATATCTAATACTTGAACAGCTTTTTCTATAGGCACTCCTTCCTCTGCTCTTAACACAATGGTCGGATTTTCCTGGTTATTGAGTTGGGCCAATAAATAACTTTCCAACTCTTTTTCACTGACTTTATTCTTATCGACATAAATGTCGAGTCCTTTGGTTATGCTAACTGCGGTCGATTTTTTGTTTTCTGTTTTTCCCTGGGCTTTGGGCAGCATAATATCCAATGCATTTACTGTTACCAAAGTTGATGTGAGCATGAAAAAGATCAACAACAGAAATACAATGTCCGTCATACTGGACATGTTAAAATTTGGGTCGACTTTATTTCGGCTTTTTAGATTCACTTTTGAAATTTAAACAGGTTCATTTAACAGGTCTAAAAATTCGACCGATTTGGCTTCCATTTCGTAAACAATTTTATTTGTTCTCACTACCAAATGGTTATAAGCCACATAGGCAATGATCCCGACAATAAGTCCTGCAACTGTGGTTGTCATAGCTGTATACAAACCATCGCTCAACATTTTAATGTCGATCTGACCCCCTGAATTGGCAATTTCATGGATGGCAATGATCATCCCAATTACAGTTCCCAAAAATCCGATCATCGGAGCTGCACCTGCTATGGTTGCCAGTACCGGAACATTCCTTTCCAGTTTATAAATCTCTAATTTACCTGCATTTTCTATGGCCGTATTGATATCTTCCAAAGGTTTTCCAATTCTGGAGATTCCTTTTTCTATAAGTCTGGCTGCGGGTTTTGGATTACTGGCACACAAGACTTTAGCCGCATCAATATTCCCGTTCATGATATTGTCCTTGATTTGATTCATAAAGTTCTTATCTACTTTGGAAGCCGCCTTTATGGCAAAATAGCGTTCAAAATAAATATATAGACCTATAATAAGTAAAACAAAGAGCAGTGCTATAATGATTTGTCCACCAAGACCACCGTCCATGATTAACTGATAAATAGACAGTGTTCTTTCTTCAGAAACTGCTTCTTCCAATATATCCTGAGCCCCTTGGACTCCTTCCTGAATTATTAACATATTTTCTTTGAAATAAAATTTGTTCTGATTAATGCTCAGCAAAAATTACTCGTTAATTTGAGTTAATCAACGAGATTTATGTTAAACTTTTGCCAATCTATACTATTGTTCTGAGCACCATGAATGCGGCAGCCCCAACGAGATAACCAATAAGAGCCAGCCACGCAATGTTTTTAAGGTACCAAAAGAAATTGATCTTCTCCATCCCCATGGCAACAACTCCTGCGGCAGATCCGATGATTAGCATACTACCTCCTGTACCGGCAGCATATGCAATAAAATGCCACAACTCATGATCCATTGGTTCTGAAAACATTCCAATACTGGCAGCAACCAAAGGTACGTTGTCAATAACAGCAGAAGCAAAACCTAAAATGATCACTACCAGGTCAGAAACAGATTCTCCTTCCGTAATGGTCATTTCAGTTCCCAACATGGGAATTGTTTCTGTTAAGGTTTCGGCAAAATGAAATAGCACTCCAATTGATTCCAAGGCAGCAACAGCCATTAAAATTCCAAGAAAAAATAGAATACTGGGTAGCTCAATTTTCCCCAAAGAAGCATGAACGGGATTATGACCCATATTTGAATGAACATCATCCTGATTTACCTTTGTCAATTCGATCTGTGTATTAGAGAATATTTCAGCAAATACTGCAACCACCGAAAGGGATAACATCATTCCTACATAGGGTGGTAAATGCGTAATTGTTTTAAAAATTGGAACAAAAATAATGGCTGTCAAACCCAGGTATAACATTTTACTGCCATTTGGATTTAAGTCTTCTTCTTCCTCCATTTCTGTTTCCAAATATCCTTTAAACGGTTTTAATCTCGATGCCAAAAGCACCGGAACTACGATGGCTAATACTGCAGGTATGAACAGTCTGAGAATCAACTCGCCGGTACTCACTTTCTTCGCGATCCACAACATGGTGGTTGTAACGTCTCCAATAGGCGACCAGGCACCACCTGCATTTGCTGCAATGACAATTAATGAAGCATACCAAATTCGGTCTTCATTAGATGTCATTATTTTTCTCAAAATAGTGATCAAAACGATGGTTGCGGTAAGGTTATCGATGATAGCAGAAAGAATAAACGCCAATAGCGCAAAAATCCACAATAGTTTTGTTCTGCTTTTTGTTTTTACAAACTGCTTGATCGTACTAAAACCATCAAAATAATCGATAATTTCAACAATGGTCATGGCACCAATCAGAAAAACAAGTATTTCTGAGGTTTTCCCGAGATGGTGAAGCAAAATTTCTTCCAGGTGGGTAGGCACCAATTTATGTAATTCTGCATCTACGTTGAATACGTTTAAATGACCCAGGGAAATAATGGCCCAACATACCGCCATCATGCCAAGAGCAGGAATTAATTTATCTATTTTTAATGTGTGTTCGAGCGTAATCGCAAGGTATCCCAGAACGAAGATACTGATAATAAGTGTTTCCATTTAGTTAATTTACGGGTTAAATATAGCAATTATATTAATTCACTTAAAGCAATTTGGAATCCGGTTTTTGAAATATTCTTTTTTGTTGCATTGACCTTGTGAATATTTTTGATTGCCTTTTTTATGGTTCTGGAGGTGTCTTTAAATATCAGTTCATCTTTCATCGGGAGCGCTATCTTCTTTTCCATGAGATAGGCAAAAACCCTGGCAATACCGCAATTTGAAATGAAATCAGGGATCAAACTCACTTGCTGATCTGTGTATTCCATGATAGGTCCGAAAAAGATCTCCTTATCGGCAAACGGTACATTGGCCCCTGGAGAAATTACCTCCAAGCCTGTTTCTATCATTTTAGAGATCTGCTCTTTGGTCACTAAACGAGAAGCGGCTGCGGGTACAAATATTTCAGCAGGAACCGACCAAATTCTTTGATTTATCTCTTCAAAGGGTATCAATTCATCCGACTGTAAGGCATTCCCTTTTTTATTTAAAAAGAGTTCTATCATCTCAACCAGGGTAAACCCTTCCTTGTTGATCAATCCACCTGCCCTGTCTATGATCCCTACTACTTTTGCTCCCAGTAAGGTCAGGTAATATGCAGCCGCAGAACCCACATTTCCAAAGCCTTGCACGATCACCCTTTTATTTTTTATCTCCCCTCCATAAATTTTGTAATAATGCTTCACTGCTTCGGCAACACCATATCCGGTAAGCATATCCGCTACGGTGTATTTTCTGTCCATAGCAGGTGTGTACTTAGGATCTTCTATCACTTTGATCACCCCATGTCTCAACTGACCAATTCTATTTATTTTTTCAGCCTCAGAAGGTTTAAAATGTCCGTTAAAAACTCCCTCTTGCGGATGCCAGACACCGGCATTTTCTGTAAGCGGAATAACATCGTGAATTTCGTCTACGTTTAAATCTCCACCTGTTCCGTAATAATGTTTCAACAGTGGCGTAACTGCCTTGTACCATCTTTCCAAAACACCATGCTTTCTGGGATCATTGGGGTCAAAGTTTATACCCGATTTAGCGCCACCGATGGGAGGGCCTGAAACGGTAAATTTCACTTCCATTGTTTTTGCCAATGAAAGCACTTCATTCATATCGAGTCCTGACCGCATTCTGGTTCCACCTCCTGCTGCTCCGCCTCTCAGGGAGTTGATCACTGTCCAGCCCTCAGCCTCGGTTTCCTGGTCTCTCCAATGAAAGACAATTTCAGGAGGTTTATTTTCATACTTGCTTAAAAGTTCCTTCATGTTTGTTTATATTTTGAAATAAATACCACTGCTATGATCTTTTCGTGCTCCGGTAACACTTTTTAAACAATTGACCTTCTCTTGACTTTTTAAAACTCCTAAAAAACCAAAAATGATCGCTTCTTTAAAATCGATGATTTCTTTTGGGGGAATTACCAGTTCAGTCAGTGTAAAAAACTGCATCCTCTTTATCAAGAAATGATTAAACGCTCCACCCCCGGTAACCAAAACTTTACCTCCGGAATTTGCACTGTTCTTATCTATCACTTTGCCAATTTGGATAGCAATATGCTCTGCATAGGTTCTCAATACATCCTCAATCGAAAGGCTGAATTCATCAATCAAAGGAAAAATTCTTTCCACAACAAATTCATAACCCAAAGATTTAGGTTTTTCCGACTTATAAAATTCGAGCGCATTTAGCCTGTCTAAAAGAGCCAAATTCAATTTACCTGATGCTGCTATTTCCCCGCCTTTGTCATAGGCCAGTCCAAGTTTCTCGGCGTAATGATTCATGACAATGTTTACAGGGCAAATATCAAAAGCCAATCTTTTGTTATTCTTATCAAAAGAGATATTGGAAAAACCCCCTAAGTTCAAGCAAAATGCATATTCAGAGAACAAATATTTATCTCCAATAGGGACTAAAGGAGCACCCTGACCTCCCAGGGCAACATCCTGTTTCCTAAAATCGCAGTATACAGGCAGTTTGGTTTCTGCGGAAATAACTGCGCCATTCCCAATTTGTGTAGTGTAGTGTAAATGTGGTTGATGAAAAATAGTTTGTCCGTGAGAAGCGATAAAGTCGATCTGCTGAAGGGTGTTCTTCTCTATAAAATTATTGATTACCTCAGCTAAAAAAAGACCATAGTCCGAATCCAATTTTGCGATTTTTTCACCTGAAAGTTCAAAAGCGTTTTTTAGTTTATTTTTCCACAAATCGGAATATTCGACTGATTCTGACGCTAATATTTCAAAAGAGTAGCTGTTTTCCTTGTTGAATTTAACAAATACCAAATCTATTCCGTCTAGGGAGGTGCCACTCATGAGGCCAATAACCTTCCATTCTTTCTTTTTCATGGTGGAGTAAAATTACAAATAGATTTTTTAAAAGCCTTATCTTTGAGAAAATAAAAACACGATCAAATTTAGCCTTATGGATTTTAATTTAACAGAAGAACAGATCATGATCAGGGATGCAGCCCGAGATTTTGCCAAGTCGGAGTTATTGCCCGGAGTTATAGAAAGGGATGAAAAGCAAAAATTCCCTGCCGAAGCTATAAAAAAAATGGGAGAGCTGGGTTTTTTAGGGATGATGGTGGACCCTAAATATGGCGGAGGCGGAATGGATACCGTTTCCTATGTGCTCGCCATGGAAGAAATTTCAAAAATTGATGCCTCAGCGTCTGTGGTTATGTCGGTTAACAATTCTCTTGTATGTTGGGGATTAGAAAACTTCGGTACGGAAGCACAAAAACAGAAATACCTCATTCCTTTGGCTACGGGAGAAATCATTGGTGCCTTTTGTTTAAGTGAGCCCGAAGCAGGTTCTGATGCCACATCGCAAAGAACAACAGCCGTTGATATGGGAGATCATTATATCCTGAATGGTACGAAAAATTGGATTACTAACGGAAGCAGTGCTTCGGTTTATTTGGTGATAGCTCAAACATATCCGGAAAAAGGCCACCACGGTATCAATGCCTTGATTGTTGAAAAGGGAATGGAAGGTTTCCAGGTTGGACTAAAGGAGAATAAATTAGGGATCAGAGGATCAGATACGCACTCTTTGATGTTTAACAATGTAAAGGTGCCAAAGGAAAATCGAATTGGAGAAGATGGTTTTGGATTTAAATTCGCCATGAAAACTTTGGCAGGAGGCCGAATTGGCATTGCCTCCCAAGCTTTGGGAATCGCTTCCGGTGCTTACGAATTAGCTTTGGCTTATTCTAAACAAAGAAAGGCCTTTGGCAAAGAAATCAGTCAGCATCAAGCCATTGCCTTTAAATTGGCTGATATGGCAACAGATATAGAGTTAGGCCGATTATTGTGTATGAAAGCTGCGTGGCACAAAGACCAGCATATGAATTACGATCAATCAGGAGCCATGGCCAAATTATTCTGTGCAGAAATGGCTATGAAAACAACGGTTGAAGCTGTTCAAATTCATGGCGGATATGGGTATGTGAAAGAATACCATGTAGAAAGACTGATGAGAGATGCCAAGATCACGCAGATCTACGAGGGCACCTCTGAAATTCAAAAAATTGTCATTTCCAGGTCTGTTTTAAATTCATAAATAGGAAAAGCCTCAAGTAAGAGGCTTTTTTTATCTACTTCCTTAGAATTGATCGATAATCCTTTTTATTTGGATTTTTTGTTCGTTATCTTTGCGTAACTATCCGATCAAACCATGGAATTTATTGATTATTACAAAGTATTAGGTATTGCCAAAAACGCCGATGAAAAGGAGATCAAAAAGGCTTATCGAAAATTGGCCAGGAAATATCATCCTGATGTAAATCCAAATAACCAGGACGCCAAACAAAAATTCCAACAGGTAAATGAAGCCAATGAAGTTTTGAGTGATCCGGAAAAACGAAAAAAATACGATCAATACGGTAAAGACTGGCAACACGCAGAACAATTTGAACAAGCCAAAAAACAGCGGCAATCAAGCGGTGGCCAACAGTACAGAGACTTTGGCGGACAGACCTACTCTGAAGAGGATTTCTCTGATTTTTTTGAATCGATGTTTGGAGGAAGAAGAAGATCACAGAGCAGTCAGGCAAAATACAGAGGACAAGATTTTAATGCAGAACTTCGACTCGAGTTAGAAGATGTTTATGAATCGCACAAACGCACTTTAACGGTCAATGGAAAAAACATCCGACTAACTATTCCCGCAGGAGTTGAGAATGGGCAAACGATCAAAATAAAGGGACATGGAGGGCCGGGCATGAATGGAGGTCCAAATGGCGATCTTTTCATCACCTTTCAAATTGAGAACCATTCGACTTATAAAAGAGACGGTAATGACCTCCATAAAGCAATTGATTTACCTTTGTACACTGCAGTTTTAGGAGGCGAACTCACCATTGACACGATGGGAGGCAAAGTCAAATTAAAAGTTGCTCCTGAAACCAAGAACAACAGCAAAGTCAAATTAAAAGGTAAGGGATTTCCCGTGTACAAAAAGGAAAATATGTTTGGAGATTTATACCTAACCTACCAAATAGAAATTCCGACGAATTTGACGGTCAAAGAAAAAGAACTTTTTGAAGAACTTTCTAAAATGCGGCAATGATGAAAAAAGAATCATTCATACCAGTTGAACAATTGTGTGAATTGTATCATATTGAATTCTCCTTTATCCATAATCTCAAAGACTATGGATTGATTGAAATGGAAGTCATTGATCGAGCCGAGTTCATACGCACTGATCACTTATCGCGTATTGAAAAAATGATCAGACTTCACCAGGACCTGGGGGTCAATTTTGAGGGAATCGATATTATTGATCAACTTTTAGAAAGACTGGAAGAAATGCAAAACGAAATAACACAAATCAAGAACAGACTTCGTTTTTACGAATGAGTAAAAATAAATTAAACAAAAACTCATTGGTTCTAGAAAAATTAAACAGATTTTTTCTTAGATTTCAGTCGATTCAACCCACAAAAACACTTAAACAGAAGTGATCAAATCGCATTTATTCAATTTTAAGCAGTAAATATTCTACATTATATAAAATCATTAAATAAATTTTAATTAGTCTGCATTTCTTCCTTGTTTTAACAGTTTTTGTTAAATTATTTCTATCAATATACATATTTTTGTCGATATAACTTATTTTATGACCTATTTGAAACAAGGGCTTTATTCGCCCGAATTTGAACATGATAATTGTGGAGCAGGATTTATTTGCAGCCTGAACGGAGAGAAAACCAATAAGATCATTCATGATGCACTGGAGATCCTTATCAAACTTGAGCATCGTGGTGCGGTTAGTGCAGATGGTAAAACAGGAGATGGAGCAGGCATTTTAATTGACATCCCTCACGAGTTCTTTAAAAAAGAATGCTCTTTTGATTTACCCGAACCCGGAGAATACGCGGTAGGTATGTTATTCTTACCTAATTCTGTTAATCAAAGTAAGTTTTGTATCGATATTCTGGAAAGTGAGATCAAAAGGCAAGGGCTCAATATAATAGGTTGGCGCAATGTTCCCGTTGATTCAAATCATTTGGGAGAAATAGCCAAAAGGACGGAACCTAAGGTTAAACAAATTTTTGTAGGTAAAGAGCATAGCGAACAGCAAGATGCCGTTTTTATGGCCAAAGTTTATGCAGCCCGTAAGATCGCTGAAAACAAAATCTATCAGTCGAAATTAAAAGAAAGTAAGTTATTTTACATTCCGAGTTTTTCTACTACAACACTTATTTACAAAGGCTTATTGATTCCGGAAGATATCAGGAATTATTACCTGGATCTTTCCAATCCTAACCTTGTTACCAAACTGGCACTGGTACATCAAAGATTTTCAACTAATACGGCACCTTCCTGGGACCTTGCCCAACCATTTCGTTTTATGTGTCATAATGGGGAAATCAACACCCTGAGAGGCAATGTGAGCCGTATGAGAGCGAGACAAGAATTGATGGAAAATGAAGTTTTTGGTGAGTTTACTGAAGAACTGTTTCCGATCATCATTGAAGGAAAATCTGACTCTGCCTCCATGGATATGGTGGTTGAATTGTTATTGATGACAGGAAGAACTTTACCTGAAGTGATGATGATGCTCGTACCTGAAGCCTGGGAAAAAGACAAAATGATGTCTGATGATAAAAAAGCTTTTTACGAATACAATGCCTGTATCATGGAACCTTGGGATGGACCTGCTTCTGTTCCTTTTACAGATGGAAAATTTATTGGAGCTCTTTTGGACAGAAACGGGCTTAGACCTTCGAGGTATACCTTGACCAAAAGTGGTTATGTGATCATGTCATCTGAAATAGGAGTGCTGGATATCAAACCGGAGGATGTAGTGAAGCACGGTCGTTTAGAACCAGGAAAAATGTTTTTGGTAGATATGGTGGAGGGTCGAATTATTGAAGACCAAGAGATCAAAACAGCCATTTCTTCAAAAAACCCTTATAGAAAATGGATTGACGAAAACTTGTTACCCCTTTCAAAAGTTCCCTATACCGGAAACCAATGTCCGATAGAACCTACGCCGATCAGCAAAAGATTACAAATGTTTGGCTATACGCAAGAAGACTTGGATACCATCATTATGCCTATGGCCAAAAAAGGATACGAAGCCATTGGTTCTATGGGAACTGACACTCCTCTCGCGGTACTTTCCAACAGACCTCAGTTATTGTATAATTATTTTAAACAATTATTCGCTCAGGTCACCAATCCGCCATTGGACGGAATTAGAGAAGAGATCATCACGGATATTAGTTTAGCTATAGGTCAGGATCGCAATATTTTTAAAATTCTCCCTGAAAATTGCAAAAAACTAAAAATTCAAAATCCCGTTATCTCGAATGATGATCTGGACAAAATAAAAAATATTGACATACCGGGCTTTAAGGCAGAAGTAATCCCTATGTTATACGATATCAAAAGGGGTTTAAATGCTTTGGAAAAGGCTCTGGAAATTATGATTAAAACTGCTGCACAGGCAGTTGATAACGGTTGCAATATCATTATTCTATCAGACAGAGGTGCTGACAAAGCCAACGGACCTATTCCCGCATTATTGGCCTGTTCTTATTTGCATCACACCTTGAACAAATTGCAGAAAAGATCAAAATTCGGGATCGTTATAGAATCAGCTGAACCGAGGGAACCTCATCATTTTGCCACCCTTTTTGGCTATGGCGCCAGCGCCATTAATCCTTATATGGTCAATGAAATCATCCGTGAAAAGGTTAGGCTGGGTGAATTGACCGATATTGAATCTGAGCAGGCCGTAGAGAATTTTAACAAAGCTGTAGGTAAAGGTGTGCTGAAGATCATGAATAAAATAGGTATTTCCACCTTACATTCATATCGCGCCTCTCAAATTTTTGAAATTCTGGGATTGAATGCTCATTTTGTGGACAAATATTTTCCTTATACCCCAACAAGAATTGAAGGAATTGGACTTTACGAATTAGAAAGGGAAATTTCGAAACGACATAAAAATGCTTATTTCGGGCATCAAATTTCTGGTGAATTAGATATTGAAATTGGAGGAGATTACCGTTGGAGAAGAAATGGCGAAAAGCATATGTTCAATCCCACGACAGTTGCAAAATTGCAGCAAGCTGTGCGAACAAATAGTTTTGACAGTTACCAGACTTACGCCAATTACATCAATGATCAAACAAAACACCTGATGACTTTGAGGGGCATGTTCGAATTTCAAAATTTGGACCCTATCCCTTTGGATGAAGTAGAGCCATGGACAGAGCTTGTGAAAAGGTTCAAAACGGGCGCCATGTCTTATGGATCCATCTCCAAAGAGGCACATGAAAATTTAGCCATTGCCATGAACCGAATTGGTGGTAAAAGTAATTCCGGTGAAGGAGGTGAAGACCAGAACAGATTTATCAAAGATATTAATGGCGATAGCAGAAACAGTGCCATCAAGCAAGTTGCCTCAGGCAGGTTTGGTGTAACGAGCAACTATCTGACCAACGCAAAAGAAATACAAATAAAAATGGCACAGGGTGCCAAACCAGGTGAAGGTGGTCAGCTTCCCGGAGAGAAAGTATATCCTTGGATCGCAGAAGTAAGAAATTCAACTCCTTATGTCGGACTTATTTCTCCCCCACCCCATCATGATATTTATTCGATTGAAGACCTTTCTCAGCTCATCTTCGATCTAAAAAATGCCAATCGCGAAGCGAGAATCAATGTAAAATTAGTCTCTGAAGTTGGGGTAGGAACGATCGCCGCAGGGGTGGCTAAGGCGAAAGCCGATGTGATCTTAATTTCCGGTTTTGACGGTGGAACCGGTGCTTCACCACTCACCTCCTTAAAACATGCAGGTTTACCTTGGGAGTTGGGTGTTGCTGAAGCTCAACAAACCTTAGTGCTCAATAATTTGAGAAGTAGGGTAGTATTAGAATGCGATGGTCAATTGAAAACAGGAAGAGATGTAGCAATTGCCTGTTTGTTAGGCGCGGAAGAGTTCGGTTTTGCCACTGCCCCTCTGGTCGCCTCCGGTTGTATCATGATGAGGAAATGTCATCTAAATACTTGTCCTGTAGGTATTGCTACACAAGATCCTGAACTGAGAAAAAACTTCAAAGGAACTCCTGAGCACGTCATCAATTTTATGTATTTCGTTGCTGAAGAATTGAGGCAGATCATGGCTCAATTAGGATTTAGAACCATCAAAGAGATGGTAGGTCAATCACAAAAGATCAATGTAAATCATGCCATAGAACATTTCAAAGCAGAAGGGCTGGATCTTTCAAAGATATTATATCAAACCGAAGGGTATGCAAATAAAACAAAATACAATACAGAGTCGCAGTCGCATGATTTGGAACAAGCACTGGATTTTGAAATTATCAAGGATGCACATCCGGCTATCTACAGAAAGGAAAAAATGGAATTATCCTATCCGATCTTCAACACAAATCGTTCTGTTGGTGCGATAGTAAGTAACGAGATCTCTAAGATATATGGCGCTTTCGGCTTGCCACAGGATACTTTAAATTTAAATTTTAGCGGGTCGGCTGGTCAAAGTTTTGGGGCTTTTGCAACGAATGGACTGACCATGACCCTAGAAGGAAATACAAATGACTATCTCGGAAAGGGATTATCTGGAGCTAAAATTATCGTGAAAAAACCTGAGGCCGCTGATTTCAAAGCCGAAGAGAATATCATTGTAGGAAATGTTTGTTTTTATGGCGGGATTAAAGGCGAAGCCTACATCAACGGTATAGCAGGAGAGCGTTTTTGTGTGAGAAACTCAGGTATTACAGCCATTGTAGAAGGAGTTGGTGACCACGGATGCGAATATATGACCGGTGGTAAAGTGGTCGTTCTTGGAAAGACCGGAAGAAATTTTGCCGCCGGAATGAGTGGCGGAGTAGCCTATGTTTATGATCCTGAAAGTAAATTCCGCAATGGACTTTGCAATATGGAAATGGTAGAATTTGAGAAGGTAGACCACAAAGAAGAACTCGAACTTCAAAATTTGATAAGAAAGCATTACGATTATACCAGTTCAGAAAAAGCTCATAAAATTTTGAGTGATTGGGATGAGAACATGAAGCATATGGTAAAAGTAATGCCCACAGAATACAAAAAAGCTTTGGCTAGAATAGAGCAGGAAAAATTGGAAAACGAACAATTAACAACAGCGTAATACATGGGAAAAGTAACTGGATTTATGGAGTATCCTCGAACTGACGAAACAAATATAGAGGTAAAAAAGCGCTTAAAAAATTATAAGGAATTTACGATTTCTCTTACAGAGGAAGAATTACAAAAACAGGGTTCCAGATGTATGGATTGCGGAATTCCCTTTTGCCACAGCGGTTGTCCGCTCGGAAATTTGATTCCCGATTTCAACGAAATGGTCTATAAAGGTGAATGGAAAAAGGCTTTAACCATTTTGCATTCTACTAATAATTTTCCGGAATTTACTGGTAGACTTTGCCCCGCTCCATGTGAAAAATCTTGTGTACTGGGTATCATTACAAATCCTGTTTCGATCGAAAACATCGAGAAGAATATTGTGGAAAGAGGTTTTAAAGAAGGCTGGATCGTCGCAGAACCACCTCCGGGCAGAACAGAAAAAAGAGTTGCAGTTATCGGTTCGGGTCCGGCTGGACTAGCGGCTGCACAACAACTCAATCGCGCCGGGCATTGGGTAACCGTTTTGGAAAGAGATGATGAAGTTGGAGGCCTGTTGCGTTATGGTATTCCAAATTTCAAATTGGAAAAAGAAATTATAGACAGAAGAGTAAAGCTTCTCAAAGAGGAGGGCATTGAATTTGTTTGTAACGCCCATGTAGGTATAAATTATCCTGTCGAAAAACTCGATGATTTTGATGCAGTGGTGCTTTGTGGAGGTGCCACACAAGCCAGAACCTTACCTGCCATAAAAGAAGGCACTAAGGGTATTGTGCAGGCCATGGACTTTTTAACACAGCAAACCAAGGTCTTATTTGACAAGCCAATTGAAGGTGAGCAAATTTTGGCTAAAGGAAAACATGTGATCGTCATCGGTGGTGGAGATACCGGTTCAGATTGTATTGGAACCTCAAACAGACAAGGTGCTCTTTCAGTCACTAATTTTGAGATCATGCCTAAACCTCCTATCGGGAGAAGTGAATCTACTCCCTGGCCTTATTGGCCACTTCAATTGAAAACATCGAGTTCTCATGAAGAAGGTTGCGACAGAAATTGGTTGATCAATACGAAAGAATTCATCACAAATGAAAAAAATGAATTGACCGGTGTTAAAACGGTTGAAGTTGAATGGAAAATTAAACCTGGAAAGCGTCCTGAATTGATAGAAGTTGAAGGTTCTGAGAAAATTTGGCCTTGTGACCTGGTTTTGCTGGCCCTAGGTTTTACCGGACCTGAAAAAACACTGAGTGAGCAATTAGGATTAATATTAGATGAAAGAACTAATTTTAAAACCAAAAATTACCAGACAAATATTCCTCATATTTTTGCTGCCGGCGACATGCGAAGAGGTCAATCATTAATTGTTTGGGCTATTAACGAGGGCAGAGAAGCTGCCAAAGAAGTAGATCTCTATTTAATGGGAGAAAGTCAGTTAATGACTAAAGGTAATGGAGACTTACCTGGTATTTAAATATAGACCATAAAAAAGGGAGGCGATGGCCTCCCTTTTTTATTTCACTTCCTCCAGATCTTTAACTTCATAATTCCGCAGATCTCTATTATTTTTTAGCTCCTCCAATTTGATGGCAAGTTCTAAATGTTCCAAAGTATTTGTCATTCTTAACCTTTTAGAGAGCAAAATTAAAATCGCTTCCCTAAAAAACAGGCGACACAGATTGTCATTCTGAAAAAAACTAATTATTCAGCTCAATTAAAGTGATTTCAGGTCGCATTCCAAGTCGTCCTGGAAAACCCAGCCAACCTAATCCGCGATTGACATATAAATACTGGGCACCAATTTTATGCAACCCAGCCCACTGTTTGTATTTGTATTTAATCGGACTCCACTTCTTATTTTTTATATTGATCCCGGCCTGCATCCCGTGTGTATGACCGGAGAGTGTGAGCGCTATATCGGTATGACCGACAACTTCCTCTTCCCAGTGTGTCGGATCATGTGACAGCAGTATTTTAAAAGAAATTTCTTCTGTTCCCTTTAGAGCCTCATCCAGTTTTCCGTATTGCTTAAAAGGAGGGTTGCCCCAATTTTCTACCCCGATAATCGCTAATTTGTCATTTCCCCTGGAGAAAATTACGGATTCATTGAGTAAAAGTTTAAAATCTATCTTTTTAAAAAAATATTTAATAGAGGTGAAATTTTGTGATTTGGCTTTATTGTTCTTCCATTTGCTGTAATCGCCATAGTCATGATTTCCTAAAACTGCATATTTTCCGTATTTTGCCTGAAGAGGTTTGAATACTTTGTCCCAGCCTTTCAATTCCCATGCAAAATTGTTGACCATATCTCCGGTAAAAAAGATAAAATCAGGTTTTAAATGGTTGATCATTTCAATGGCCTTATCCAACACATGGTAACGATAATTAAAACTCCCTAAATGTATATCAGAGATTTGAACGATTTTTATCCCTTTCAAATTTTCTGGCAATCGATCACATTTTACCTTTGTTTTGTGCACCTTAAATTGATGAACCGCATGAAAAACGGCATAGAGGATCACGAAAAAAGGTAAAAACCCGGAAAATAAACCAATGATTGGAATTACCACCAGAGATTCCTTTTCGGAAAAAGCATAGTTTGAAAAAAACAAGATCGAAATGACCAGTACAAAAAATATTTTAGGAATAAAAGAAGAAACCGTTAATCCGTAAAGCGAGGAAATCAGCCAATTTTTTCTGATCGGGTGAATGTTGTCCAATCGAATTTTTAAAACAATGATGGAGGTGATTAATCCAAGCGTGAAAAACCAAAATAAAACATGGATCACTGTTTTTAACAGGTCATTGCTGATCAAATTTGTGATTGATTTTAACCAATAAAACGCGAGTATATCTATCAGCAAAATTGCTGCACATAATAATAAGATATGCTTCAGCGAATAGGATCGCATGCTATAATTTAAATTTCAGTTTGCTCTAATCTTCGTTTATCAGACATTGCCCAATAAATGCCTTTTATGTCCTTTATCCAGTATTTATACATCATTATTAATATGATCTCCTCAATGGTTTCAACAATTCCTAAGATTATAACAACATAAAACAACCAATAAACAGGACCAAAAAACAGCAACCACAAAATGAAGAATGCCTGGAGTATTGCTGATAACTTAGCCAAATATGTATGAAACGCTGTTGTTTTTCCATACTTGTACAATGCAATGATCATTTGCAATATATAAAGTGACATTGGGATAGCAATAAGGCCGAAATTTTCTACAATAAAATCCTTTTCAAAAAACCAAAGGCCCAATAAACCCGCTACCAAAGTCAATTGGTCTCCCAATGAATCCAGTTGAGAACCCCGACTGCTGGTCATATTAAATTTTCTGGCCAAATAACCATCTATAGCATCAGTACTATAACTTATCAATAACATCCAAGTAAAAACAAGACGCCAATCCAAATAAATAAAAATGATCAGGAACGGAAAAGAAAATATTCTGTAAAAAGATAACCAATCCGCGATATTGAATTTTTGAAAAACCTTTAATCGATCTAAGATCATAGAGTAAGTTCATTTTAAGGTTCGATTATAGTAAAGTTACTGACTTCTAACCAAAAACTGCGGGTTTGTTCTAGAATTTATTCCGAAACCCAAATAAATTCTACTCCATTTTTTCCATTATCTTCTCAAAAGTATTTTCCGCACTTTGTATGGCCCCTTCCATATATCCAGGATATTTAGAAGCGGTCTCCGTACCTGCTACATAGAGCCTATTGTTAAAAAAAGTAGACTGATATAGAGGGTGCCCGTTGTTTTGGTGTGGATAGATAGAATCCTCATTGGGCATGTAGGTAAATCTTTCATTTTGCCAGATCAGTTCTTCGTAAGATCGATAATGTAGAACCCGATCACCATAATATTTTTGTAACTGATCGAGCACCATTTGCAATCTTTGTTCTTTTGTCATTGAGAAATAAGCACTACTTAAAAATCCTTTTAGGGCAAAAAACTGATCTTCAACATCGTTATGTTCATACATTTCTGTAATAGGTCCTACGTTGCTAAAAATTGTACCACTAAGCCTAGCCTTTTTCCAAAATGGCTCGTCAAATCTAAGTCCTATCTTTATTGATTCACCCATCCATGTGTGCGTGTTTTTAGCCATCCCAACTAATTCTTCAGGTAATTGCGGGTCAAATTCTATGCTGTTGATCAATAAATTTGGCGGTAAAGTAGAGACCACTATTCCTGCATGATAAGATGTGTTTTCGGTAAAAACATGAAGTCCATCCTTCCTGTATTCAATCCTGTTGACAGGTTCATTGAGCTTGATGTCACTCTCGTCCAAATTTTTTGTCAGGGCTTTGATCAATTCAAAAGTTCCCCCTTGAATTCTGAAACTCGGATCATTATTTGGGGGTAATTGAACCAATTGGTGTGGACTGCTCGATATAGGTTCATAGATGGCAGTATTCCCTAAAGCCTGTTCAAAATAATTTATATTGAGTGCTTTTATAACTTGTTTTAATTTGAGATGATTTTCTCCAAACCAGGTTGCTCCCATTTCAAGGGAAGCAGAATCTTTTTGATAATCGGTTAAAATTCTACCACCAACACGGCCTCTTCCTTCTAAGATTTGGAAATCTATTTTTTCCCTTTTCAACAGGTTAGCCAAATAAAGGCCTGTTAATCCGGCACCGAGAATGATGATCTTTCTATTGTGCATACTAACTTTATCTCAGTTAACTTCAATTTTTATTTTCAATTTCTGATCTCCTCATCGGCATTATATCAATCATCTCCTTCAAAGTCTCTACAAGAATAGGTTCTTTTTGACTGATTTTTACTCCTCCGTCTAAGCCAATCAATAAAACTTTAAATGACTCTTCTTTTTCACCATATTTTAAATAAACCTGATCTCCCTTTTCCCAAGGACTCATTTCATTTAATCCCACGGTATATTCATGAGGCAAAATAGTTAGAACAACTAACTTTCTTTCTTCTAAGTCATTTATATTAGACCTCAATAAGTTCATTTGCACTTTGAAGTCACTTGAACCAGTGTCCTGACTTATTAAGAGTAGAACCCTGTTTTTCCATCGGTATTCATTTAAATTTTGGGATACCATCATTTCACTGATCAAGAAAAACAGAAAAACAAAACCGAGCTTTTTCAAAACTGTCTGATCAATTTCAAGGCTTATTTATAGGATTCTATCCATTGATTGATCTTTAGTTCAAATAAAGAAATTGGAATACATCCCGATTCTAGTACTTCGGTATGAAATTTTCTGATATCAAAATTACTCCCCAGTTCCTTTTCAGCCTTTTCTCTAAGTTCCTGAATTTTAATCTGACCTATTTTGTAAGAAAGGGCCTGACCCGGCTTGGCCATATACCTTTCAATCTCTGAAATAATACTTGCCTCTGATTCTGCTTCATGGTCAAGAGAATACTGAATAGCCTGTTCACGGGTCCAACCTTTTGAATGGAGTCCGGTATCAACCACCAAACGAATTGCTCTGTGCATTTCGCCTCCTAACATGCCAAAGTACTGATAGGGATCTTGAAATAAACCCAATTCCTTTCCTAATGATTCGGAATACAATGCCCAACCCTCTCCAAAACTGCTATACCAAAGAACTTTTCTAAAATTCGGCAGGGCCTGATTCTCTTGCTGCAAAGAAATTTGATAATGATGTCCCGGGATCGCTTCATGTAAAAAGAGATCTTCATCCGCATAGGTATTATATTCTCTCGCATTTGGAATTGGCACGTAAAAAATACCTGGTCTGGAGCCGTCTAATGGTGCCTGATTATATTCCGCGCTTGCCGAATTCTCTCTGAATGCCTCCGTTCTTCTCACTTCAAAACTGGTTTTTGGTTTTGTCTCGAAAAGCTTGTTCAACTGGGGTTCCATCTTCACATGGATGGCGTTAAAATTATCAATTACCTCCTGAGGATCTGTAAAGGGCATCAATTCCTTCTTGTTCCTTACATAGTTAAAAAAGGATTTTAAATCCCCTTCATACCCAACTTCCTTCATTACTTTTTCCATTTCCGAAGAAATTCTGGCAACCTCTTTTAATCCCAATTCATGGATTTCGGAAGCAGACATGTTTGTGGTAGTGAAGTAGGTAATCAAGGTTTGGTAGATCTGACCTCCATCCTTTAGATCACCAAATCCGCTTGATTCTCGAGCTGCAGGTAAGTATACCTTCTTTAAAAATTCTACCATTTGTTTATGAGCAGGAACTATTCTTTCTCCAACCATGGCAGCATATTGATTTTTGAACCTAGTTTTTTCCTCTTCAGAAAAACTTTCCGGCAAAATTTTGATCGGACTATAGTATAAATGATTTTCTATATCATTGCTGGCCATTGCCTCCATTTGTGGTATCACTTTTTTAACCAAGGATTTGGGCAATACATAACCTTTCTCCATTCCTTCTGACATTTTTTCTTGTGCAGAAGCAAACCAAACTAAAAATTGGTCTACTCTTTTCAGCCAATTTTCGTAATCTTTTACCGAATTAAAAGGCTGAGCGCTCGAACCACTTGCAAACTGACCCATGACAAGATTCACTGACCACATCTGATCAATGGGAGTATAGTCCGGAAGGTTCAGCGTTTTTGAATTTTGAGTGCATTCCCATTCAAGAATTCTTTTACTCAAAAGATCATTCTCATTGAGGTCTTCATCTGCAAAATGAGATACTTTTTCAAGATTTGAACTATAAAAAAGCTTCATTTGTTCTTTGATACTATCGTTCAGAACATTCACGAAACGATCGTTATACCTCGTATCCCCTGATCTGGTAGCTGATATTGGATCCATTCTTAAAACACCCTGATGGTACTCTTCAAATATTTTTGCCAGGTTTTCATTTGAGGAAAGTATTTCTTCGTTTATGATTTTCTCAGGCTGATCTGCTTTTTCTTTACAGGAGCTGAAGGAAATAAAGAGCGATAATATGACAACTAGTTTTCTCATGGTATTTTTTTATGTTTCAAATTGATTAAATAAGGAATGTATTTTTAGAGTCCTCCTTTTTTAGATTCTTTTACTGCATAATCACAAGCCCTTGCAGTCAGGGCCATATAGGTTAATGATGGGTTTTGTGTTGATGTGGAAGTCATACAAGCGCCGTCCGTTACAAAAACGTTTTTACAGGTATGCAATTGATTCCATTTATTTAACAGTGATGTCTTAGGATCATTGCCCATACGCACTCCCCCCATTTCATGTATATCCAATCCGGGAGCCTGTTTAGAATCATCTTTCTCGATATGCTTAAAACCGGCTGCATCGAACATTTCAGCAAATTGTTCAAAGAAATCTGCGATCATTTTTTCATCATTCTCATCATAACGCACATCGATATTTAATTGCGGTATACCCCAGGCGTCTTTAGCAGCAGAACTCAGTGAAACTTTATTGGTTTCTTTGGGAATCGTTTCTCCCATCATTCCTGCCCCAACGAACCAGGGTCCATATTTCGGATTTAGAAGGGAGGTTTTTAAAGATTCTCCCATTCCGCTATAGTCGGTTTCTGTTCCTCTCCTTGCATAAAATGATGAAGCATAACCCCTTAAAAAATCGGTTTCTTGTTTAAAAACATTTCTAAATCTTGGAATATAAGCCGCCGTAGGCCTTCTCCCGGTTGTTGTTTTGTCGAGTAAACCGTCGAATTGAGCAGAAATATTAGCTCTGTAGATATGAAACGCCACGTACTTACCTAAAAGTCCGTTATCATTGCCTAATCCATCCGGAAATCTCGATGACTTCGAATTCAGCAAGATCAAGTTGGTATTTAAGGAGCCCGCATTGACAAAAATGACGGGAGCCAAATATTCTTTAGATTCCTTTGTTTCGGCGTCTATCACCAACACTCCTTTGGCTTTTCCTAATCTATCGTCATAAATAATAGAATGAACGACAGCGTTGTTGATCATCGTTAAATTACCTGTTCGCGTTGCCCAAGGAATGGTGCTG
>CAWIJU010000003.1:0-845000 GCA_963836505.1 uncultured Flavobacteriaceae bacterium | reverse complement strand
TTACAGGGCTATCACCTTCTTTGGCCAGTCTTTCCAAACTGTTCTAATTCACTTAGCATCAAATGTCGTGGTCCTACAACCCCAATACGGCCGTAACCGCACTGGTTTGGGCTAATCCGTGTTCGCTCGCCACTACTTACGGAATCACTTTTGTTTTCTTCTCCTCCGGTTACTTAGATGTTTCAGTTCACCGGGTTTGCTCCTCGATTGCTCAAGGTGACATATCTTCAATATGCCGGGTTGCCCCATTCGGATATTTGCGGATCAACTCGTATGTGCCAATCCCCGCAACTTTTCGCAGCTTATCACGTCCTTCTTCGCCTCTGAGAGCCTAGGCATCCTCCATACGCCCTTACTTAGCTTATTGTACTTTTTGCTCTTTTATTTTGTAAAATTGTATTTTCTACTTTTATTTAATATTTGATTCTTACGATATCATTATGCCAATATGTCAATGAACTTTCTCGATTATCTCTCGAACTAAACTGTTTCACAACAACTAAATCCGTAATCTTACCCGAACAAAATTTAAATCCCATCCAGAACTGTGGAGAATAAGGGAGTCGAACCCTTGACCTCCTGCGTGCAAGGCAGGCGCTCTAGCCAGCTGAGCTAATCCCCCATATACTAGCAGTTAGTACATAGTAGTTAGTAGTTAGATACAACTACCACTCAACTTCTAGAATTTCCAGTCTTTATACCCTAAAAAAAACAGTAGTCTCGGGCAGGCTCGAACTGCCGACCTCTACATTATCAGTGTAGCGCTCTAACCAGCTGAGCTACGAGACTTTGTTAGTCTATAGTATCTATATTATAATAAAAAAATTGACAGCAGAAATTAAGTAAAATCTATCTTTCGTAACCCCTATCTGTATTATGCTCTAAAAGCATATCTCTAGAAAGGAGGTGTTCCAGCCGCACCTTCCGGTACGGCTACCTTGTTACGACTTAGCCCCAGTTACTAGTTTTACCCTAGGCAGCTCCTTGCGGTCACCGACTTCAGGCACCCCCAGCTTCCATGGCTTGACGGGCGGTGTGTACAAGGCCCGGGAACGTATTCACCGGATCATGGCTGATATCCGATTACTAGCGATTCCAGCTTCACGGAGTCGAGTTGCAGACTCCGATCCGAACTGAGATCGGTTTTAAGGATTCGCTCCTGCTCACGCAGTGGCTGCCCTCTGTACCGACCATTGTAGCACGTGTGTAGCCCAGGACGTAAGGGCCGTGATGATTTGACGTCATCCCCACCTTCCTCTCGGTTTGCACCGGCAGTCCCGCTAGAGTCCCCATCTTTACATGCTGGCAACTAACGGTAGGGGTTGCGCTCGTTATAGGACTTAACCTGACACCTCACGGCACGAGCTGACGACAACCATGCAGCACCTTGTAAGTAGTCCGAAGAAAAGACCATCTCTGATCTATGCAACTTACATTTAAGCCCTGGTAAGGTTCCTCGCGTATCATCGAATTAAACCACATGCTCCACCGCTTGTGCGGGCCCCCGTCAATTCCTTTGAGTTTCAATCTTGCGATCGTACTCCCCAGGTGGGACACTTATCACTTTCGCTTGGTCACCGAGATAAAATCCCGACAACTAGTGTCCATCGTTTACGGCGTGGACTACCAGGGTATCTAATCCTGTTCGCTCCCCACGCTTTCGTCCATTAGCGTCAGTCAATAGTTAGTAAACTGCCTTCGCAATCGGTATTCTGTGTAATATCTAAGCATTTCACCGCTACACTACACATTCTATCTACTTCACTATAACTCAAGACAACCAGTATCAAAGGCAGTTCCACAGTTAAGCTGTGGGATTTCACCTCTGACTTAATCGCCCGCCTACGGACCCTTTAAACCCAATGATTCCGGATAACGCTTGCACCCTCCGTATTACCGCGGCTGCTGGCACGGAGTTAGCCGGTGCTTATTCATACAGTACCGTCAATCTACCACACGTGGTAGGGTTTCTTCCTGTATAAAAGCAGTTTACAACCCATAGGGCAGTCTTCCTGCACGCGGCATGGCTGGATCAGGCTTGCGCCCATTGTCCAATATTCCTCACTGCTGCCTCCCGTAGGAGTCTGGTCCGTGTCTCAGTACCAGTGTGGGGGATCTCCCTCTCAGGACCCCTACCTATCGTAGCCATGGTAAGCCGTTACCTTACCATCTAGCTAATAGGACGCATACTCATCTTTTACCGCCGAAACTTTAATCATCGAACCATGCGATTCAATAATACTATATTGTATTAATCCAAATTTCTCTGGGCTATCCAATAGTAAAAGGTAAATTGTATACGCGTTACGCACCCGTGCGCCGGTCGCCACCCAGTATTGCTACCTGTGCTGCCCCTCGACTTGCATGTGTTAAGCCTGCCGCTAGCGTTCATCCTGAGCCAGGATCAAACTCTTCATCGTGAATGTTGTTCAAAATAAAGGTCTCAAAAAAAATCTTCAGAGTGGCATATCTATTGCCAAACTTGCGATTCTACTCAATTCTTACGCTGTCAATCTTTTCAATATTTTCAATGAACTTATTATCCTAATCCTAACCTCAAAATTACTTCCTCAGCTAAGCGGGTGCAAATGTACAATAGTTTTTTATTCCAACAAGAAAAAATTAAAATTTTTTTTAAACTTAATCCTAACTATTCCTAATCAAATCTCATCAATAAAACTATAGAACTTTTTTGCTCGCTATTCCAACAATACTTCCTGTTTTAAGCGGCTGCAAATGTACAACTAAATATAAATGTAATCCAAACTTTTTTTGATCATTATTTTCAGTATTTTCTTATTCTATTGATTACCTGATTATTCACTCATTCATCGAATCATAATTTAACATTTCATTAAAACCATCCGATCTGACCGAGATTTATATATATATTATGGTGTACTTTATTTTTACACTCACTCTACTTAAATTTTCAAAAAGTAATATCTTTGCAGCCTTAAATGAGAAAAATGATCAACATAACTTTACCTGATGGCAGTATAAAACAGTTTGAAAAAAATTCAACTGCCATGGACGTGGCAAAAAATATTAGCGAAGGTTTGGCAAGAAATGTACTATCTGCCCAATTTAACGGATCGACAATTGAAACCAAAACACCTTTGACCCAAGATGGTATGCTAACCTTGTTCACGTGGAATGATGCCGAAGGTAAAAAAGCATTTTGGCATTCTTCTGCTCACATTTTAGCTCAGGCGATACTTTTTTTCTATCCAAATGCAAAATTGACCATTGGTCCGGCCATAGAAAATGGGTTCTATTACGATGTAGATTTTGAAGACGAATCTATTACTGAGGCTGATTTTAAAAAAATTGAAGATAAAATGCTCGAGTTTGCGAGAAACAAATTTGAGTTTGAGATGCGGTCTGTCTCTAAAGCCGATGCACTCAGTTATTACAAAAACAATAACAATGTTTTTAAAGTAGAGCTGATCGAGAATTTAGAAGATGGGGATATCACTTTTTGTGACCATAGCGACTTTACCGATTTATGCAGGGGTGGACACATTCCTAACACAGGTTTTATAAAGGCTGCAAAGATACTCAGTGTTGCCGGTGCATACTGGAGAGGTGATGAAAAAAACAAACAACTCACTAGGGTCTATGGCATCACATTTCCAAAGCAAAAAGAATTAACAGAATATCTCACGCTATTAGAAGAAGCAAAAAAAAGAGATCACAGAAAACTTGGTAAAGAACTTGAACTCTTTACATTTTCCAATAAGGTTGGACAAGGTCTACCTCTTTGGTTGCCAAAGGGAGCTGCGCTAAGAGAAAGATTGGAAAGCTTTTTGAAAAAAGCGCAGAAAAAAGCCGGTTATGAAATGGTCATTACACCTCACATTGGGCAAAAAGAACTGTATGTGACATCGGGCCATTATGCCAAATACGGCGCAGATAGTTTCCAGCCCATACATACGCCAAAGGACGAGGAAGAATTTTTGTTGAAACCCATGAACTGTCCTCATCATTGCGAAATCTACAACAACAAACCCTATTCCTATAAAGATTTACCAAAAAGGTTCGCAGAATTCGGTACGGTTTACAGGTATGAGCAGAGTGGGGAATTACACGGCCTGACAAGAGTTAGAGGTTTTACGCAGGACGATGCTCATATTTTTTGTACACCAGAGCAATTGATACAGGAATTTAAAGAAGTGATCAACCTGGTATTATATGTTTTCAACTCCCTAGGTTTTGAAAATTTTACTGCTCAGATCTCTTTGAGAGATCCAAATAACAAAGAAAAGTATATTGGAAGTGACGAGAATTGGGAAAAAGCAGAGCGCGCCATCATTGAAGCAACTAAGGAGCAAGGCATGGAAACCGTAATTGAATATGGGGAAGCCGCTTTTTATGGTCCGAAATTAGACTTCATGGTCAAAGATGTGTTGGGACGATCTTGGCAACTGGGTACGATTCAAGTAGATTACAACCTTCCGGAAAGATTTGACCTGACATATAAAGGCGCAGACAACCAATTGCACAGACCGGTCATGATCCACAGGGCTCCATTTGGCTCAATGGAAAGATTCGTAGCCATTTTGATCGAACATACAGGTGGCAATTTCCCTTTATGGTTGATGCCGGAACAAGCTATTATTTTGCCTATCAGTGATAAATATCAAAATTATAGCGAAAAAGTTTTAAATTTGTTGGAAAATTACGAAATTCGCGCCCTCGTAGATAACAGGAACGAAAAGGTAGGTAGAAAAATAAGGGATGCTGAATTGAGTAAGATACCTTTTATGTTGATCGTTGGAGAAAGTGAAGCGAATGACGGTACGGTTTCAGTAAGGAAACATGGTGAAGGGGACTTAGGTACTTTCTCAATAGAACAGTTTGCAAAAATAGTTCAAGACGAAATTGACAAAACCCTTACACAATTTTGAATTAACCATTCGATTTAATCGAAATAAAATTATAAAGATATCGCAGTATACAGAGGTAGAGGTAACAGAACCTTTAGAGTAGAAAAAGAGGATAAGCACAGAATCAATGAGAAAATTCGTGTTCCTGAAGTACGTTTGGTTGGAGAAAATGTCGAAGTAGGCGTTTACCCCATCGCACAAGCGAAAGCGATTGCCTTGGAACAAGAGTTGGATTTGGTAGAAATTTCACCAAATGCGTCTCCTCCTGTTTGCAAAGTGATCGATTATAAAAAGTTTCTCTACGAACAAAAAAAGCGGGAGAAAGTTTTAAAAGCTAAAACGACCAAAGTCGTTGTTAAAGAAATTAGATTTGGTCCTAACACAGATGACCACGATTACGACTTTAAGAAGAAACACGCGATGAAATTCCTCGAAAGTGGAGCTAAACTGAAGGCGTTTGTATTTTTTAAAGGAAGGTCTATTGTTTACAAAGACCAAGGACAGATATTATTGCTCAAGTTAGCACAAGATCTGGAAGATTACGGAACCGTTGAGCAAATGCCTAAATTGGAAGGTAAGAGAATGACCATGCTCATGGCTCCTAAGAAAAAGAAATAAAAGTAGTATAAGCAAGAATTATAAACCGAGAGAAGATGCCTAAATTGAAAACAAAATCTAGTGCCAAGAAACGCTTCAAGTTGACAGGAACTGGAAAAATTAAGAGAAAACATGCTTTCAAAAGTCATATTTTGACTAAAAAAAGCAAAAAACGTAAATTAAAATTGACACATGCTACGTTGGTTCATTCAACTGATGTAAACAGTATCAAAGAACAATTAACGTTGAAATAAACCAAAAGTTTATTCGGTAATTCATATTAACCCTGTGTCAGTGCCTATCAAATGATCCAAAATAATCGGGTCTGCCTCACACAAAAAAAATTAAAATTATGCCAAGATCAGTAAATTCAGTAGCTAAAAGAGCTAGAAGAAAAAAGATTTTAAAACAAGCCAAAGGTTACTTTGGTCGTCGTAAAAATGTTTATACAGTTGCTAAAAATGCAGTTGAAAAAGCATTATCTTATTCATACCGCGATAGAAAGAACAAAAAGAGAAACTTTCGTGGATTATGGATTCAACGTATCAATGCGGGTGCACGTTTGAACGGAATTTCTTATTCACAATTGATGGGTAAATTAAAAGCTAACAATATCGACTTGAACAGAAAAGTTCTTGCTGATCTAGCGATGAACAACCCTGAGGCTTTCAAAGCCATTGTAGAAAAAGTAAAATAAATAAAAACAATTTCTTGCTTATATAAACAAAGCCGAATCCATTTGATTCGGCTTTGTTATTTTATGCCCTAAGAGAAACTAATTCGATGTACAAGGATCTAAAACTGATCAAAAAGAATCTCCTGTCGATTTGATCTTCTCTGCATTCTCAGCCAACTTCAGTTCTTCGATGATCTTAGTCAGATCACCATTGATCACACTGCTCAAATCGTATATGGTCAAACCAATTCTGTGCTCTGTTACTCTTCCCTGCGGATAATTATAGGTTCTGATCTTCGCTGATCTATCGCCACTGGATACCAGGGTTTTTCTTTGAGCTGCATCTTCATCCAGTTTCTTTTGCAATTCCTGCTCATATAATCTGGATCTTAACACTTTCAGCGCCTTTTCTTTATTTTTGTGCTGTGATTTTTGATCCTGACATTGTGCGACGATTCCCGTAGGAACGTGAGTTAATCTCACCGCAGAATAAGTCGTATTCACAGATTGTCCACCCGGACCTGATGCGCAAAAATAATCTGTTCTGATATCGCTCATTTTCAGGTCAATATCAAATTCTTCCGCCTCAGGAAGAACCATCACCGTAGCTGCCGAGGTATGCACTCTGCCCTGCGTTTCTGTTTGAGGAACACGTTGTACCCTATGTACTCCGGATTCAAATTTCATTGTGCCATAAACATTATCGCCGGTAAGGCTAAAAATAATTTCTTTATAACCACCGGCCGTACCCTCGTTCAAATCTTCAACTTCCACTTTCCAGCCTTTCTCAGCAGCGAATTTTTGGTACATTCTGAATAGATCTCCGGCAAAAATACTCGCCTCATCCCCTCCTGTCCCGGCCCGAATTTCTACAATAACGTTTTTCGCATCCTGCGGATCTTTTGGTATAAGCATGAATCGCAACTCGTCTTCTAAGACAGGAATCTTTGCCTGGCCTTCCTCTAATTCAAGTTTAGCCATCTCTATCATTTCTGCATCAGCCCCATCTGAAATAATCTCTTTTGCTTCTTCAATATTTTGGACTACAGCAATATATTCGTTCCCCTTTTCAACGATTTCCTCGAGGTCTTTGTATTCTCTGGTTAACTTGATGTAGCGGTCTTGATCTGATATGATATCAGGTTGAATAATCAAATCTGCGATTTCATCAAAACGCTGCTTTACTAAGTTAATTTTCTCTATCATTTTCTTTCTTTAAGGAGTGCAAATTTACATTATTTTTTAGAGTTTTCTCTTATCTGTGTTTCTCTAAAAATATCCCAAAATCTTTGTTTAAAACATATATTAATTCTTTAACTTTGTGCTCAATACTAAATTTAAACCTAACATCATGAGAAAATTATATTTTTCAGCCCTATTAGCCTCTTTATTCCTTGTAAGTTGTGGAGATAAAAAAGAAAAACCAGCTGCTCCAGAAATGAAACCTGAGATGCAAACCGAGGTGCAAAGTGAACCTGTGAAAGCTGAAGATCAATTAGTAATGGGAGAAAGATTATTCACTGAAAAAACTTGTGTTTCTTGCCATCAAATAGACACTAAAGTAGTTGGCCCATCCATTCAAGATATTGTAAGAATCTACGACGAAAAAAATGGTAATATCGTTCAGTTTTTAAAAGGAAATGCCGAAGCCATAGTTGATACTGATCCAGGACAAGTTGCCATTATGAAGGCAAACTTAGATGGATTTGTTAAAGATTTAACGGCTGAAGAACTACAAGCCCTGGCCGCTTACATGAGAAGTAAAAAATAAATTGATTTTTTTGAAAATAAAAAAAGGCCTTTGTTAAGGCCTTTTTTTATTTTCCTTTTTATCTTAAACAACGCCCAAATCCATCATGGCATCTGCCACTTTTATAAACCCGGCAATGTTGGCCCCTTTTACATAATCGATATATCCGTCAGAGTCAGTCCCATATTTTGAACAAGCCTCATGAATAGAAGACATGATCTGATGCAACTTACCATCTACCTCCTCTTTGGTCCAATTCATTTTCATGGCATTTTGAGACATTTCTAAACCTGAAACACCCACGCCTCCGGCATTTGCAGCTTTCCCTGGAGCAAATGGCAATTTGTTCTTGTGGAATAATTCAACCGCCTCGGGTGTGCAACCCATATTTGATACTTCAACCACATATTTAACACCATTTGCGATTAAGATTTTTGCGTCTTCTTCATCGAGTTCATTTTGAATAGCACTTGGCATGGCAATATCACAAGGGACTTCCCAAGGTTTTCTGTCTGCAAAAAATTTCGCTTCAGGAAAGACATCGGCATATGGGGAAACAATATCATTATTCGACGCTCTTAAACTCAACAAGTAATTGATCTTATCAGCATCTAATCCTTTCTCGTCATAAATATATCCGTCAGGGCCTGAAATAGTCACAACTTTTCCTCCCAGCTCTGTAACTTTAAGCGCTACTCCCCATGCCACATTTCCGAAGCCTGAAACAGACACAATTTTATCTTTAAACGTATCATTTTTGGTATCTAACATTTCTTTAGTGAAATAGGTCGCTCCAAAACCTGTGGCTTCCGGTCTGATCAAACTTCCTCCCCAGTTGAGCCCTTTACCGGTAAAAACTCCTGAATTTTCGAATTGAAGTTTTTTATACATTCCGTACATAAACCCTATTTCTCTACCACCAGTTCCTATATCTCCGGCAGGCACATCCGTATTTGGACCTATCACCCTCCATAGTTCCAGCATAAAAGCCTGGCAAAAACGCATGATCTCATTATCGGATTTTCCTTTCGGGTTGAAATCGGAGCCGCCTTTACCGCCTCCCATAGGCAAAGTGGTCAAAGCATTTTTAAAGATCTGCTCGAAACCTAGGAATTTCAAAATACTCAAGTTCACACTTGGGTGTAAACGAATTCCTCCTTTATAAGGGCCAATAGCATTGTTAAATTGTACGCGATAGCCCAAATTTACTTGGACATTCCCCGCATCATCCATCCAAGCAATGCGGAAAGTGTATATCCGATCGGGTTCAACCAACCGTTCAATAATCTTTGCCGCCTCATACTGCGGATTCTGATTATAGATCTCCTCAATTGATTCTAGTACTTCTCTAACTGCCTGAAGGTATTCATGCTCACCAGGATGTCTAGTCTCTAAATTGTTTATTATTTCTTTTACGTTCATATCTGTATTTATTAAATCTTTTATTTCTATTTATTACATGAATCCTTCCGGAGGCAACTCATCCAGCGACATTTCACTCTGATCTTTATGAGGCTCAGGTATAAAGCCATCTTTAAAAACGGCAGCCTTATTTGTTTTGCCATCAATGATAATCTGCAATGGATGCTCAAATTTGACATGTCTTAAAAATTGATTCTCAAAAACAGCCTCCTGGCTATTCAAATAATCTATGTCTAAAAATCCATCTCCAACAAAAGGATTTACAGTTAGATATCCCACTTTAAAGGAAGTCAGGTTTTGGAAAAAATGCGTGCCTTGACTCGGATCAATTCTGAAATTATCAAGTCCAGCCTCGATAATAATTTTTGCTGAAGAAATCTGTGGCCAAATTACAGGTATTCCCAGCCAGGGATCACTTGAACCCCATCTTCCGGGGCCACAGAGCACATACTGTTCGTTATACAACATAAATTTCTTATTCATCTCTTCTACTGCTTTGGCAATTTCTCTTGTTTTAGCACTTTGAAAAGTCTCGGGCTTTACATAGACAAAATCATAAATATGATCGTACCTGCCATTTCCTAAAGCCGAATTTGAATAGACTATGGTATCTTTTTCTTGCACCTCCCCCAATCTGCCCACTTTTCCATCATAAGTTTCTATAATGGGTCTAATTTGTAAAAAACTGAATTCTTTCGGTTGTCCGCTTGGCACATCCAATTTAATGGCGAATTCAATTTCTATAGGATTGCTCATTTCAGCCTGACCAATTCTCAAGAGGTCCTGGAGAATTTGGGGCAGAGGAAAAGTATCGTATTTCAAAATATTATCGAAAGTGATTACTCTGAATCCTTCTTGTAACACGCCTGGTCTGATCACATTATTTTGAAGATCATAGGTAGATGCCACAAATTTAAAAGAAGATTGATCCTCGGCATTTCTTATGTTGATCTTCTTTTTGTTGATCGCTTCTGAAGTAGAGGTGACATAGCTATCGGGATCCATGTCTAAACCATAAAAATACTGTTGCGTTTCTCGCATGGTTGATCCGGGCGATGATAGTTGCAGGACTTGTTTTGGGTGATGGGGAGAAAAGCGCAAGGTTTGGCCACCTCCCACTATAATTTCTCCAAGACCCAGAGCTATATTGCAAATTCCCTCCTCTGGCAACTCATTGCCAATAGGATAAAAATTGATCGATCTGGCTACTCCTGATACATTAGGATAATAGACATCTCTGTATTGTTTGCCTGTAATTTCTTGTAAGATCACAGCCATTTTATCCTCTTCTATGGTATGTGATGTAGCCTTTAAATAGGCCTTACTATCTTGATAAAAGGCAGATGCCATCACAGATTTTATGGCATTTGCTACCATTTCTAGCATCTTATCTTTTCTCGTATTAGGTATCATATAGGTAGCAAAGACACCGGCAAAGGGCTGATAGTGTGAATCTTCTAATACACTTGAAGAACGAATTGCCAAGGGTGATTTAGTGACGTTTAGAAAAACGCGGATATCTTCTAATACCCAATCGGGCAAAGGTTTAGACACAAACATTTTTAAGATCTCCTCATCATCATTCGTCGTCGCTACAAAATTGATCAGATCATATTTTTCCATGAACTCATCAAAAACTTCAGTACTTAAAACAACCGTTCTGGGGATGGAAATAATGACATCCTCAAACTTATTGTACAATTTATGTCTTTTAAGAAAGGTATTTATAAATGCAAGTCCTCTCCCCTTTCCTCCCAATGCACCATCACCGATTCGGGCAAAACCGAGGTATTCATCATAGCGGTTTTTATCAAATTTCGCAATAACACCTCTCGATCTGAAAACTCTATAGGCTTTAATTCCATCGATCAAAAAATCACGAATTTGATCTACATCATCAAAATCTTCATATTCTACATTACTGAATAAATTCGCTAAAGAAAATAAAGCGCGCGATTGCAACCATTTGCTATATTCACTTCTTTTGGAATGGTACACAATGGCCTCGTTCGTCACAAAGGTCATAGCTTTTTGAAATTCATTCAAATCTGTTACAGTAGCCAAAACTTTCATCTGCACAGGATCCCAAAACTCGAATGCGCCGAAAGAAAAATATTTGGTGATATAATCCTTTATTTCACTGCCAACTGTTTCGGAATGTTTGTGTAAAAATTTTCCCTTTAATTCCAGGGCCATTTTTTCATTTTCAATGTCAGATGATTGAATGAGAAAAGGGAAATATCGCTCAATACTGCGAACATACTTCAACAATTCAAACCCTGCCTTAGCATCTCTCTTTCCTCCTTTGAAATAATTTACATCGGAAATGACCCCCAATAAATTGTGCTTATACTTTTCAAATAAGGCAATTCCTTCTTCAAAATTTGTAGCCAAAAGAATTTTTGGCCGCCCGCGCATGAGCATCATCGTTCGGTGTTCGTTCAGACCCTCCGACATGAATGAGCGGGTTTGCTTTAAAATAATTTTATAAATAAGCGGAAGGTACCGAGAGTAGAACCTGATGGAATCTTCAACGAGCAGGATAGCTTTTACACCAATTTCGTTGATGTCTCGTTCAGCGTTCATTCTATCTTCCGCCAATTTAATAATGGCCAAGAAAATCTCCACATTGCCGCTCCAGTGAAAAACAGCGTCTATGATTCCAGTTTGCGCATTTAACACTTTTTTTCTCAGTTCGGAAGAATAATGACTTATCGCAGTGATATGGACACTTGGAAAGGCTTCTTTGATCTGTTTTGAAGTTTCAAAGGCGTTGTACTTTCCTATATCAAGCCATGTAATGACCAGATCAATCTTGTCTGAGCGCATTAATTTGATGGCTTGTGCAGCAGAATTGGCATGAAGAAAACTTGGAGGATACCTTAAGTTTAGATCTGTGTATTCATTAAAAATACGCTCATCAATTCGACCATCTTCTTCGAGCATGTAAAAATCGTAGTTTGAACATACGATCAAAACCTTATTGATTCGATCTCGCATCAACTCATTGAAAGCAACTTCTTCAAACTCATAAGTTTTAAGGTCGGGAAGCGGATTTCTTTTCATTCTTTTGTAAAAATTGACACGGAAGTTATTCAATAATGCGGAGAAACTATCAATTTAATCGAAAAAAAGGGTCGAAAATTCAACCCTTTTTCATTCTATCTCATTTAGCTTTAAACTACCCCATGGGCGAGCATGGCATCAGCTACCTTCACAAATCCGGCAATATTGGCACCTTTTACATAGTCTATATAACCGTCTTCCTGGGTTCCGTATTTGATACAGGAATCGTGAATATCACTCATAATCTTTTGGAGTTTGGTATCTACTTCTTCTCTAGACCAATTTAATCGTAAAGAGTTTTGACTCATTTCCAAACCTGATGTAGCCACACCACCTGCATTAGAAGCTTTCCCGGGTGCATAAAGTATTTTTGCTTTGTGAAATGCAGCAATTGCTTCGGGAGTTGAAGGCATATTAGCACCTTCACTTACACAAATACAACCATTAGAAATTAACTTTCTGGCATCATCTCCGTTGAGCTCGTTTTGTGTAGCACAGGGAAAAGCTAATTCACATTTTTCATGCCATGGTGTTTTGCCTTCATGATATTTTGCCTTGGGATATTTTTTAACATACTCCTTAATTCTTCCCCTTTTAACATTTTTCAGATCCATTACAAAAGCCAATTTTTCGGCGTCTATTCCATCCTCGTCGAAAATATAACCCGAGGAATCTGATAAGGTGACGACTTTCGCCCCCAACTGAGTTGCCTTTTCAGCGGCGTACTGAGCAACGTTACCGGAACCGGAAACCAGGATAGTTTTACCACTCAAATCTTTGCCTTGTGTCTCTAACATATTCTTGGCAAAATAAACGGTACCATAACCCGTTGCTTCGGGTCTGATCAACGAACCTCCCCACGACAAACCTTTTCCGGTCAGTACTCCGGTAAATTCATTTCTCAATCTTTTATAGGTACCATACAAAAATCCAATTTCTCTTCCACCTACACCTATATCACCGGCAGGAACATCGGTGTTTGGACCAATATGTCTGTATAATTCAGACATAAAACTCTGGCAAAATCGCATTACTTCTCCGTCAGATTTTCCTTTTGGATCAAAATCTGATCCTCCTTTTCCTCCACCCATAGGCAAGGTTGTCAAACTATTTTTAAATACTTGTTCAAAAGCCAAGAATTTCAAAATACTCATATTTACGGTAGGGTGAAAACGCAAGCCTCCTTTGTAAGGGCCTATGGCTGAATTCATCTGAATTCTATATCCTCTGTTTACTTGTATTTCGCCCTTATCATCAACCCACGCTACACGGAATGTGATGGCTCTTTCGGGTTCTACCATGCGCAATAAAATATTTTTTCCATTGTAAATCTCCTGTTTAGCTATATAAGGGATTACAGTTTCTGCCACTTCTTGAACGGCTTGAATGAATTCGGGCTCATGACCATTTCGCTCAATTACCTCATCCATAAATGCTTTTATTTTTGATTTCATAATTTTTGGCTAGATCTATTTATAATTTAATAATTTCGTTCAACAAAAATAATTAAATTAACAATACACCCTCTTATTCTCATTTCAATTTTTCCGAAATATTTTAAAATATTACATCTTCCAGAATTACCATCAAAATTGCCTATACGGCGCTCTGATAAATCAAAAAAATGTAAATTTGCCTTTTTTAACCTCTCAAAGATCAATGAAGGAGAAAATTCAGGCATTAGCAAAAGAAATTCAGGCATTTAGGGCAAATAACGCGGAAGAATTAGAAGCGTTCAGAATCAAATTTTTAGGCAGTAAAGGAATTTTAAAATCACTTTTTACTGATTTTAAATCGGTTGACAATTCTTTAAAAAAGGAAATAGGGCAAGAACTGAACAATTTGAGACAGCTGGCCACTGAAACATTGAATTCGCAAAAAGTAAATATAGAAAGCAGTAAGGTAAAAACCAAGAGCAATATGGATTTTACAAGACCTGCAGAGCCAATCGAAATTGGTACGAGGCACCCTATATCCCTTGTGAAAAATCAAATATTGGAAGTTTTTTCGAGAATCGGCTTTACTGTTTCTGAGGGACCGGAAATTGAGGATGATTGGCATAATTTTACGGCCTTGAATTTGCCCGAATACCATCCGGCCAGGGACATGCAGGATACTTTTTTCATAGAGAAGGATCCTGATATATTGTTGAGAACACATACCTCATCTGTTCAGGTGCGGTATATGGAAAACAACCAGCCACCTATTAGAACCGTTTCACCGGGAAGGGTTTTTAGAAATGAAGATATTTCTGCCAGATCGCATTGTATTTTCCATCAGGTTGAAGGATTGTATATTGACACGGATGTTTCTTTTGCCGATTTAAAACAAACACTTATTTATTTTACAAAAGAAATGTTTGGTAAATCGCGCATCAGACTGAGACCTTCCTATTTTCCTTTTACTGAACCAAGTGCTGAAGTAGATATTTATTGGGGTTTACAGACAGAGACTGATTATAAAATTACCAAAGGTACCGGTTGGCTCGAAATTATGGGTTGCGGAATGGTTGATCCAAATGTTTTGAAAAATGTGAATATCGATCCTGAAAAATACAGTGGTTACGCTTTTGGTATGGGAATAGAGCGCATTGCTATGCTGCTTTATCAAATCCCGGATATCAGGATGTTCTATGAAAACGATCTGCGTTTTATCAATCAGTTTAAATCAGTAATTTAAATAGATGACCAAGCTTACAGATTTCCTTTCGAACCAAGGTTACCAAAAAATAAAGCTCAAAAAGATCAATACAAATCATTTTGAGATAAAGGCGAAAGTAAACAAGGTAAAAGGTAATTTTATTTTGGATACTGGAGCTTCCAACTCTTGTGTGGGATTTGACACTGTTGAAAATCTTTCATTAGACGCCCAGAGTACAGACCAAAAAGCAAGTGGTGCAGGCGCAACTAATTTAGAGACAAAACTCGCCAAAAACAATTTGATCCAAATTGGTAAATACAAGCAATCTAAGGTTAATTTGGTCTTGATCGATCTCAGTCATATCAATGAAGCTTTAGTTAGTCAAAATGCCGATCCCGTGACCGGAATTATTGGTGCAGACATCCTTTTTAAAGGAAAAGCGATCATTGATTACGACAAGAAATATCTATATTTAAGGAACAAAACAGAAAAAAACAAGTGATGAGCCAAAAAGATAATCGCTATAATTTAAGAGGCGTTTCAGCACAAAAAGAAGACGTTCACAAGGCCATTAAACATATAGATAAAGGACTTTTTCCACAGGCTTTTTGCAAAATCATTCCCGATTATTTAACCCATGATGAAGCCTATTGCCTGGTCATGCATGCAGACGGTGCAGGAACAAAATCGTCTTTGGCCTATATGTACTGGAAAGAAACGGGAGATCTTTCGGTTTGGAAAGGAATAGCCCAAGACGCACTTATTATGAATATTGACGACCTATTGTGCGTTGGTGCGACAGAAAACATCTTGCTCTCCTCTACCATTGGAAGAAATAAAAATTTGATTCCAGGAGAAGTTTTATCGGCCATTATCAATGGCACCCAAGAATTGATCGACGAGTTAAAAGAACATGGTTTTGTTATTCACGCTACAGGTGGTGAAACGGCCGATGTTGGAGATTTGGTAAGAACAATTATTGTCGACTCAACCGTTACCGCCAGAATGAAAAGAGAAGATGTCATAGACAATGCAAATATTCAGGCAGGAGATGTGATTGTCGGATTAGCTTCCTTTGGTCAGGCGATCTACGAAACAACATACAATGGAGGCATGGGAAGTAACGGACTAACCAGTGCCCGTCATGATGTCTTTGAAAAATCTTTGGCAAAAAAATATCCCGAAAGTTTTGATAATCAGGTACCCGAGGATCTCATCTATTCCGGTTCGATGAAATTGACAGATCCGGTTTCAGGTACTGATTTGGATGCAGGAAAATTGGTACTTTCTCCAACAAGAACCTATGCGCCTATTATTAAAAAAATCCTTGAAAAACACAGAAAATCCATACACGGCATGGTGCATTGCAGTGGGGGTGCACAAACTAAAATCTTACACTTTGTAAAGAACTTACATGTGATCAAAGATAATTTATTTGAGGTTCCACCTTTGTTTCAATTGATACAGGCACAATCAAAAACAGACTGGAAAGAAATGTACCAAGTGTTCAATTGCGGTCACAGAATGGAAATTTATCTGCCCGAATCGCTGGCACAGGAAATTATTGACATTTCTAAATCCTTTCATGTCGATGCTAAAATTGTGGGTAGAGTAGAAAAATCTGCTCAGAATAAATTGAGTATACACAGTGAATTTGGTACTTTTGAGTATTTCTGATGCTTGCCTGTAACATTTTGGCATGTTTTTCCACTAACCAAAGTATAAAACCAAACTATGACTGGTGAATTTGTAAAACTAGAATACAAACAATTCTTTCGTTCTTCCTATTGGCAAAAAAGCATTGCCCTCAATATTTTACTCGGATTTGTAGCCCTTTATTTTATCGTTGTATTTATCGCTTTAGGGTTTAGTTTATATCCTGTTATTCATAAATTTTTTCCGGATCAAGATCCTTTGGTCATAGCGAGTTCGTTTCTGTTTTATTGGTTTTTGGCTGACTTGCTGATGCGATTCTTTTTTCAGAAATTACCTTTAATGCAAGTGAAGCCGTTGCTCACCCTGCCCATAAAAAAATCAAAAATTATTCATTATGTGCTGAGAAAATCTCTCTTTTCCTTTTTTAATTTTCTACCCTTGTTCGCCATTATTCCTTTCGGAATTGTCACCGCGGTAGAAGGAGAATATGAATCAGGAAAAATATTTACTTGGATTATTTTTGTGGTTTTAGCCACCTTGATCATCAATTTTTTAAATTTCATCATAGAAAGTAAGTCGTCAGAATCCGAATTATCGTTCCTTCCCCTATTAGTCATTGCCTCTATTTTATTCGGATTGAATTATTTTGAAATCGTTCAATTTGACAGTTTTTTATCTGATGGTGTCGAATATATTGTGACAAATCCATTCTATATGATCATTCCTTTGCTCGTATTGATCGGACTGTATGTCTTTAATTTCCAAAACCTAAAGAAGCAATTGTATTTAGATCGTTCTGTGCAGAATAAAGCGATGACCATCCAATCTTCTGATCTGTCCTGGACACAAAGATTTGGAAGTAGTGCACCTTTTTTAAAACTGGATCTTCGATTGATTTGGAGGAATAAACGTTCTCGTTCTACGGTGTTTATTTTAGTGATCGGTCTGCTATACGGCTTATTCTTCTACCCGAACAAAGTATATCAGCAATGGGATGCCATGTTTGTTTTTGTGGGCATATTTATCACTGGAATTTTCATGATCAATTTCGGGCAATTTATTCCCGCTTGGGACAGCAGTTATTACAAATTATTGATGAGTCAAAACATTCGGTACAAAGACTATCTCAATTCCAAATATACCTTGATGATGCTCAGCGCATTGATCCTTTTTGTGCTAAGTATACCCTATGTTTATTTTGGGTGGAAAGTATTGCTGATTCATTTTGCGGCAATGGTCTATAACATAGGAGTAAATACTCATGTTCTTTTGTATGCGGGCTCATTTAACAGAAAGAAGATCAACCTCGACCAAAGAGCAGCTTTTAATTACCAAGGCACAGGTGCAGTGCAGTGGCTGGTTGGAATACCCCTTTTAGTACTGCCTGTACTTTTCTTTTATCTACCCTATAAATTGATCAATTTTGAAAGCGGACTCGCATTTTTGATCGTTCTCGGCTTATTGGGTATTTTGTTTCATACAAAGCTCATGCGCATGATCACTTTAAAATACCGAGAAGTAAAGTACCCCATGATAGAAGCATTTAACCAAGACAATTAATGAAACCATGATTACAGCGAAAGAAATAACAAAAAAATACGGAGACAAAGAGGTACTTAACATACAGGAAATGATCATTCCTTCAGGTCAGTCTTTTGGCTTAGTGGGCAATAATGGGGCGGGAAAGACTACTTTTTTTAATTTAATTCTCGATCTCATCCAACCGACAACCGGAAAAATTACAAATAGAGAAATCGATGTGAGATCCAATGAAGATTGGAAAAATTTTACATCGGCGTATTTAGATGAAAGTTTTTTGATAGGTTATTTAAAACCCGAAGAATATTTTGAATTTATCGCCAAGCTGAGAAATGTAAATGAAGCAGATCTCCAACAATCATTGTTGCAATACGAGGAGCTGTTTAACGGAGAAATTCTGGGACAAAAAAAATTTTTAAGAGATCTCTCTAAAGGAAATCAGAAAAAAGTGGGCATCGTTGGTGCGTTGATTGGTCAGCCAGAAGTAATCGTATTAGATGAGCCCTTTGCCAATCTGGATCCCACAACCCAAATCAAGTTAAAAAAATTACTCAAAGAGCTCAACCAAACAACAAATTCCACCTTGCTAATTTCTAGTCATGACCTGGGACATATTACCGAAGTGTGCGACAGGATCGTTGTTTTAGAAAAAGGAGAGGTTACCAAAGACCTCAAAACATCGGTAGAAACACTCAAAGAATTAGAAAATTTCTTTTCCGCCTAAAAAAATACATACCTAAGTTTCTTATGTATATATTTTTTGCTACTTTTATCTATGCAAAAATTGGTAAAAGGATCATTACAAACTATTGTGCTCAAATTATTGTCTGAGAACGACAAGATGTATGGTTATGAAATTACCCAAAAAGTAAAAGAACTTACAAAAGATAAAATTCAAATTACCGAAGGTGCTCTTTACCCCGCTCTCCATAAATTAGAAGCTGAAGGATTCCTGGATGTCGAAATAGTAAATATTGGGAATCGCATGCGCAAATATTACAAGTTGACTGAACAGGGGAATAAAGAAACGGCGAATAAATTGGCCGAATTAGAAGGATTTATCAAAACCATGCAAAGTTTAATCAACCCTAAATTTAGTTTGGAATGAGAGAATTAACCGCAGAACAAATAGAAGATCTATACCTATTTACCCGGCAGCATTATGTGGAATGGTATGATCTTCAAACCGAATTGGTAGATCATTTGGCCAATGATATTGAACACATCATGGAAAATAATAAGGATTTAAGCTTTGAAGAGGCAAAGAAAATATCCTTTAAAAAATTTGGTATTTTCGGGTTTAGCGATGTGATTGAACAAAAGCAAAACGCACTCTCTAAATATTATTGGAAATTGGTAGGTAAGTATTTCCTTCAATTTTTGAAACTCCCAAAAATTCTACTGACACTTTTTTTGATGGCAGTTTCTTATTCCATTCTTACAATGTTAGCAGAACCTAAATACTTCTTGATCACTTTTTTTGTAGTGCTGTTTGGATATGTAGGGGTCCATCTCTATAACTTTCATAAAAAAATGAAACAAAACTTAAAAGAAACCAATAGAAAATGGCTTTTTGAGCAAAATATTTTAAATTTAGGAGGAGCTGTTTGTCTGGCGGGAATTCCGATTCAATTATTGGGCCATATCTGGGATGGTATCCTTTGGACAGAAAATCGTTTGCTAATTTATTCAGTCATCATGGTTTTAATGGGCTTGGTCACATTTATTCTGATCAAAATTGTACCGGAAAAGTTGTCTCAAGAAATGTCGAAACAATTTCCTGAATACAAACAAATTGCCTAATTTATCTTCTTTTCGTTTTAATTTGTACTTTTACAGACACTTCATCGTTTATCTAAAAAATAGGTTTCAAACCGTTGGAATTGTGATTTGAAAAAAGGGACAAAAATCTTATTCTTCTTACTCGGTATATTTGCTGTTTTGATTGGTTGTTCTACCAAAAAAGACACATTTATCAATCGTTCTTCACATGCCATGGTCTCTAAGTACAATGTACTCTATAATGGCAATTTAGCATACGATGAAGCGAAGGGCAAACTGGACGCCGAATACGAAGATAATTTTTGGGAAATTCTACCCATAGAAGCTATTAATATTGAAGATAAAATTCCAATGCCAGGAGAAAGTCAAACAGAGAATCCTGTAAAAGTTGGTTTTGATAAAGCGGAAGAGAAAGCAGTTAAAGCAATTCAAAAGCACTCGATGGTCATCGATGGTTACGAGCGAAACAACCAAATTGACGAAGCTTATTTATTACTCGGTAAATCGAGGTATTTTAGTCAGCGATTTGTTCCGGCCAGAGAAGCTTTTACCTATGCGCTTGAAAAATATCCCAACGCAAATCTTTATTACGAAACTAAAATTTGGAAGGCCAAAACGGATATTCGGTTGCAAAATGAGTTATTGGCTATCGAAACATTAGACAAAACAATTAAAAGCGGTAATCTGGATGAGGAATTGACTGAAAAAGCCTATACGGCCTTAGCCATGGCTTACAATCAACTAGACAGCTTACAGCAGACAATAGACAATTTAAAACTTGCGACCTATTATTTTACAGATAAAAATCAAGGGGCCAGAAACCTGTTTATTTTAGGACAGTTATATCGCGAACAGGAAAAAATCGATTCGTCGAATATGATGTTCGAGGCGCTTACCTATCTCAAAAAAATCCCGAGAAAATACATGGTACACGGGCAAATTGAACGGGCTAAAAATTTTTCAGAAAAAGACAGTACCGATGCCCTGATTTTTGCTTTGAGACAGCTGGTCGATGACAGAGAAAACAGAGCTTATTTTGATGAAATATACTATCAGGCAGGGTTGATCGCTGAGAAAAAAGGAATTAAGGATAAGGCCAAAGAATATTTTGCCCTTTCTATTTTAATGAATAGCAATAAGCCCTATCAAAAAAGCCTTTCTTATGAAGCCTTGGGAAACTGGTATTTTGACAATGCAGAATTTGCAACAGCCGGAAAATATTATGACAGTTTGTTACAAATACCCACGGTTGACCTCAATAGCAAAAGAGTCAGGAGAATTATAGCCAAAAACAAGAGTCTTGAAGAGGTGATTTTTTATGAAAATGAGTTAAAAGTAAGCGATAGCATATTGTATCTGGCCAGTTTAAATGAGGCCGGACAAAAACAATATTTCACAGACTATGTGGATGCATTGCGCAAAAAAGATGAATTGATGAAAATTCAGCAAGAGCGAATGAATGCTACAGGCAATGAATTTTTGGGAAGTTCCGGGGGTTCAAGAGCCAATGAAAAGTTCTATTTTTATAACACTCCGGTGGTTCAAATGGGGAAACAAGATTTTAAAAACAGATATGGAAACCGGGCACTTACTGATAATTGGATCTTTTCTCAATTGGCGAGTGGAAATGTTGCCCAAGATATTTCAAAGGTCGAAACGATCGATCTAGAACAGCGCTACAACCCTGATTACTACATTCAAACCATCCCTAAAGGACCCGAAACCTTAGATAGCATCTCAAAAGTCAGAAATTTTGCGCATTACAATTTGGGATTATTGTACAAGGAACAGTTTAAAGAATACGAAATTGCAGCAGACCATTTCGAAAAATTTTTAAGCTATCAACCGGAAGAATCATATGTGCTGCCGGCAAAATACCAATTGTACAAATGTTATGAGCAGTTTAGCCCCAATCTAGGCAATAAACTGGCCGCTGAAATCGTTACTAATTATTCAGATAGTAAATATGCCCAAATGATAAGTCATCCCGAAGAGGTGATCTCATTTGAAAACAATGAATCCTCCCCCGAAAATATTTATAAACAGGCTTATATTTGTTATGAAGAAGGCGAATTTGATTATTCACTTAGTTTGTTAAATTTCTTGGGAAGCGGTGCGGAAATGTTAACGCTCGAACCCAAAGTTGAACTTTTAAAAGCATTTATTGCTTTAAAAAAGGAGGGCAAAGATATCTATACCAAACAACTAAACGATTTAATCATTCAATTTCCTAATACAGAGGAAAGCAATTATGCCAAAATTATTTTGGCCAATATGGATGAAAAAAAATAATCTTAAAATCAAAAAATATGTTTAGCGAAAAAAGGGGGACACCGAGCGTAGTTGGAGAAAGAAATATCATAGGGAAAAACACGAGTTTAGTAGGAGATTTGCAATCTGAGGGAGATTTCAGAATCGATGGCAAAATTGAAGGTAACATCAAAACTGCAGGAAGAGTTGTCATAGGTAAAGAAGGAACTGTAATTGGAACCATCGATTGCACCAATGCAGATATTGAAGGACATTTCTCAGGAAATTTAGTTGTTGAACAATTATTATCATTAAAAGAATCTGCCATCGTAAACGGCGAAGTAACCTTGGGTAAACTTATGGTTGAACCCGGAGCAGAGCTCAATGCCACTTGCAGCATGAAAGGTGCCCTTAAACAAATGAATCATGCCGGAGCCGAATCCAAAAAAACCGCTTAATAAATATATTCGCTTAACAGGCGCTGGACTCCAAATGGGGATCACGATTTACCTGGGTGCTTATTTCGGCAAATGGCTAGATGTTAAATATCCCAATGACCAGAATTGGTTCACCATTATTCTAACCCTTTTGGCGGTGGTAATTTCATTTTACAGTTTGCTTCAACAAATTAAAGACATAAACAATTAAATAGTTCTATGGCCCAGGTATCACGATTTGCTTTCGTTCTGAGTATTAGTCTGTTTTTTGTTTTTTTCGTTCATACCTCTGTTCTTTTTCAATTGGATCTGCCCATATTTGATCATCTTATTCTTTGGTCATACCTGATCAATTTTTTTCTTGCATTGATTATTTATGCGTCTTTATTTCATTATAGAAAAAAATACCACGATCAGTTAGGCTTTCTTTATATGTTTGGCAGCCTGCTTAAATTTGCCGTATTTTTTATCTTTTTTTACCCTGTCTATAAAGCGGATCAACAGCTCGAAACAATTGAATTTACTACATTCTTCATCCCTTACCTTATCTGTTTAATTTTAGAAACCACAGGTTTGATCAAGATTCTAAAAAATTAGTATTTTTTTATTTGGGTTCATAGAAATAAAAATCTTACATTTGCACCGATTTTTTTAAGCCACAAAAACAAAAAAATATGCAGCGTAAGCATTTCGTTAAGTACCTTACAATCATTGCTTTTGTAATTAATTTCAATTCGTTTGCACAGCATAATGAACACGAAGGCCAGCATGAGGAGAAAGATCTAAAAACTGAGATCAAAGAAGAAATTCAGCATCACTTACAAGATTCACATGACTTTACTTTTTTTAGCGATAAAGAAGAAGGGAAGCATTACGGTATTTCGTTGCCGGTGATCTTATGGGACAATGGCCTGCAGGTTTTTTCTTCCGGAAAATTCCATCACGGAGAAACCGTGGCAGAAAATAATGGTAATTACTACAAACTTTACCATAACAAAATCTATAAAACAGACGCGGAGGGTACGATTGAATACGATGAAGCACATCATCCAACAAATGCTAAACCTTTAGATTTTTCAATGACAAAAAGTGTCGTTATGATGATTGTAACAGGGCTTTTAATGTTGTTGATCTTTGGCGGTTTGGCAAAATCCTTTGGAAAAGGACCTATAGCCACCGGAGCTGGAAGATTTTTTGAGCCCATTGTTTTGTTCATCAGAGATGATATAGCCATTCCAAATATTGGTGATCCTCAATATAAAAAATACATGCCCTATTTATTGACCATCTTCTTTTTTGTGTGGTTTTTAAATTTATTTGGCCTGACTCCACTTGGAGTGAATGTTACAGGAAACATTGCGGTTACTTTTGCCTTGGCATTGATGACCTTTGTAATTACGCAGATTTCAGGAAACAAAAATTATTGGAAGCATATTTTTTGGATGCCGGGTGTTCCGCCACTGATGAAAATTGTTCTAGCACCCATCGAGTTATTAGGTGTTTTCATTAAACCTTTTGCCTTGATGATTCGTCTCTATGCAAATATCATGGCAGGTCACGTTGTATTGATGAGCATCATTGGATTGATGTTCGTTTTCAAAAACTGGGTGGGTAGCTCAATGACATTTTTACTGGCTTTTGCCCTGTCAATATTAGAATTATTAGTTGCTGCCTTACAGGCGTATATTTTCACGATGCTTTCTGCTCTTTATTTCGGTTTTGCCGTTGAGGATCATGAACATGAGCATGAGCACAGTGAAAGTCATTAATTTGAATGTTTAATTTTTAAATATATATATATGGAGATTCCAGCTATCGTTGGTGCAGGTTTAATCGTTATTGGTGCCGGATTAGGTATCGGTAGAATTGGTGGTTCAGCAATGGACGCTATTGCTCGTCAGCCAGAAGCATCAGGTAAAATTCAAACAGCTATGTTGATTGCAGCAGCGCTTATTGAAGGTATTGGTTTCGCTGCTTTATTTGCAGTGTAACAAAAATTCCCAACAGCTATAACGGTTGGTTATAGCTGTTGTTTTTAACTAAACAAATTTATTACGTCAATATATTATGGAAAAATTAATCAACGACTTTTCATTCGGACTATTCTTTTGGCAGATCATCCTTTTTGTTTTATTGGTATGGCTGCTCAATAAGTTTGCCTGGAAACCCATTTTGAATGCAGTAAATTCAAGAGAAGAGGGGATCAAAAAAGCATTAGAAGAAGCAGACAAAGCCCGTCAGGAAATGGCTGAATTAAATGCCAGTAATGAAAAGATCTTAAAAGAAGCTCGTGCAGAAAGAGAGAAAATGCTGAAAGAAGCAAGAGAGATCAAAGATTCTATGATTACTGAGGCAAAAGATGAAGCAAAAGTTCAGGCCAGTAAAATTATCGAGCAAGCCAAAGTAACCATTGAAAATGAAAAATTATCGGCGATCACGGAACTTCGAAACCAGGTGGCCGAATTGTCAATTGGTATTGCCGAAAAATTGATCAAAGAAGAACTATCTAATAAAGACAAGCAGGTCAAGCTGATCGAAAAAATGTTGGACGAAGCGCCTTTAAATTAAACAGATGAAAGGAACGAGAGCTGCATTGAGGTACGCAAAAGCTACCCTAAACTTAGCAAAAGAGCGAGGTGTTGCTGAGAATGTCTATAACGATATGTTGTTGATCGATCAGACCATCAATGAAAATAAAGAACTTGAAAATTTGATCGTTAGTCCTATTGTCAAATCATCGGTTAAAAGTAAAATTTTAAAAGGTATATTTGAGAAAAAGACAGATTCGCTGACCATGGATCTGATTCAATTATTGATCAACAATAACAGAATCAATATCTTGGAACTTGTTGCACAAGAATTTGTGATCATCTACGATTTCATGAAAGGTTCAGAAGTTGCACAAGTCACAACAGCTTTTCCAATTACAAAAGAGCTCGAAGCGAAGATCTTAAAAAAAGTAAAATCAATTACAGGAACGGATATTTCAATAGAAAATAAAATTGACCCGGAGGTTTTGGGTGGTTTTATTTTGCGTGTTGGAGATAAGCAATACGATTCTAGTGTCAAAGGTATCTTGACTAATTTACTAGATAAATTTGAGGAAAACCTTTACGTTCCAAAATTTTAATTAAAGAAATAAACAATAAAAATGGCAACAATAAAACCAGCTGAAGTATCAGCAATCTTAAAAGAACAACTGATTGGATTTAAGGGAGAAGCTTCTTTGGATGAAGTAGGAACTGTATTACAAATTGGAGATGGTATTGCTCGTGTATTCGGACTGGCCAATGTTCAATATGGGGAATTGGTTCTTTTTGAAGGAGGATTAGAGGGTATTGTATTGAACCTTGAAGAAGATAATGTTGGTGTTGTATTGTTAGGTGAATCCACTAAAATTAAAGAAGGTGCCACCGTTAAAAGAACGAATCGTATCGCTTCTATCAACGTAGGTGAAGGAATTTTAGGTCGTGTAGTCAATACACTTGGACAACCGATAGATGGTAAAGGACCTATTGAAGGTGAATTGTTCGAAATGCCACTTGAGCGCAAAGCACCGGGGGTTATCTATCGTCAGCCGGTGACTGAGCCACTTCAGACAGGTATCAAAGCAATCGACGCGATGATCCCGATTGGTAGAGGACAACGTGAGTTGATCATTGGCGACCGTCAAACAGGTAAAACTACTGTTGCTATTGACACCATCATCAACCAAAAAGAATTTTATGATGCAGGTGAACCCGTTTATTGTATCTATGTTGCCATAGGTCAGAAAGGTTCTACGATCGCAAATATCGCCAGCACACTTGAAGAAAAAGGCGCTTTGGCCTATACTACTATTGTTGCGGCGAATGCATCCGATGCAGCTCCTATGCAATTCTATGCGCCATTTGCAGGAGCATCTATAGGAGAATACTTTAGAGATACAGGAAGACCTGCTTTGATCATTTATGATGACCTGTCTAAACAAGCGGTAGCCTATCGCGAGGTATCTTTATTGCTTCGTCGTCCACCAGGACGAGAGGCTTATCCCGGAGACGTTTTCTATTTGCACTCAAGATTATTAGAAAGAGCTGCAAAAATCATATCAGACGACTCTATTGCACAAAAAATGAATGATGTACCTACCTCATTGCAAGGAAAAATTAAAGGTGGAGGTTCTTTAACTGCTCTACCGATTATCGAGACTCAGGCGGGTGACGTTTCAGCATATATTCCAACCAATGTAATTTCGATCACTGACGGACAGATCTTCTTGGAATCAGATTTATTTAATGCAGGTGTTCGTCCAGCGATTAACGTAGGTATTTCGGTATCGCGTGTTGGAGGTAACGCTCAGATCAAATCGATGAAGAAAGTTGCCGGTACCTTAAAATTAGATCAAGCTCAGTTCCGTGAATTAGAAGCTTTTGCCAAATTTGGTTCAGATCTTGATGCGGCTACTTTAGGGGTGATAGAAAAAGGTAGAAGAAACGTTGAAATCCTGAAACAGGCTCAAAACGATCCTTTTACCGTAGAAGATCAAATTGCAATTATCTATGCCGGTTCTAAAAATTTGTTGAAGTCGGTTCCTGTAGATAAAGTGAAAGAATTTGAAAAATCATTCTTGTCTTTTCTAAGAAAAAAACATGCTGATGTTTTAGCTACATTAAAATCTGGTAAATTGACAGATGAAGTAACTGAAACCCTTGAAAAAGTAGCAGTAGAAATTGCAGCGACTTATAATTAATTTAAGCTTTAAGGCGCATTGAAAAATGTGTTTTGTTAATTGATCATATGGCAAACTTAAAAGAAATACGGAACAGAATTACATCCATAGGTTCGACTATGCAGATTACCAGTGCCATGAAAATGGTATCTGCCGCAAAGTTGAAAAAAGCACAGGATGCAATTATTCAAATGAGGCCCTATTCCAATAAATTGACAGAACTTTTGCAGAACTTGAGTGCCACCTTGGATGCTGAAGACGGTGGTGCATTTACTCAGCAAAAAGAAGTTAAAAAAGTCTTGATCGTTGCGATCACCTCAAACAGAGGTTTATGCGGTGGTTTTAATTCAAATATCATCAAGCATGTAAAAATGCTTTGTGACACCAAGTATTCCGGTAAAGATGTGCGCATTTTGACCATTGGAAAGAAAGGACACGATATCTTATCAAAAACAAGTAAAATCTACGATAATCAGAGTGCTCTTTTTGATGATCTCAATTTTGATCATGCAGCAGTCATCGCAGAAAATTTGATGGAAGTATTTTTAAATGGTTCTTTTGATAAGATTGAATTGGTTTACAACAGATTTAAAAATGCCGCCACGCAAATTGTTACTGAGGAGCAATTCCTACCTATATTACCTCCTGAAAAAGAAGGAAATACAAGTGTAGATTATATTTTTGAACCTTCCAAAAAGGAGATTGTATTGGGTATTATTCCAAAATCCTTAAAAACACAATTGTACAAAGCCATTAGAGATTCATTTGCCGCAGAACACGGTGCGCGTATGACAGCGATGCATAAGGCTACAGACAATGCAAAAGACCTTAGAAATGAATTGCTACTTCAATACAATAAAGCTCGTCAGGCTGCTATCACAAACGAGATCTTAGAGATCGTAGGTGGTGCAGAAGCTTTAAAAGGATAAATTTCTAAACATATTAAAAAAAACGCCAAGAATTCTCTTGGCGTTTTTTTATTTTATACTTTTTTTAACGTTTATCGAGAAAAACTCAAAACTCAACGACTTTTTTTTTCTAACTTAATCATACTGCTTTCATTTGTAGTGTCTAATTATGTATAAATTCACTTCTTATGAAAAATTTAATTTTAAAACGAAAACATCTATTTATGCTATTGCTGACGATTATACTTGGTATAGCTTGTTCAAAAGATGATGACAATGATAAAAAAATAGATGAAACGATGCTAGAGTCCCTAGATCAAACTAAATGGGTTTTTGATGGAATTGGTTTTCCTGCTCTTTATTTAAGATTTAATGACACAAATACAAATTTTATTGAACTATGGTCTGCCATTGCAGAATTGGAATGTTACATTTATGATAGCTCTAATGATGATATTTCATTAACTATTATAGAAAATTCAAAAACCAAATTAGTCCTTAAAGCTACTGAATCTTCAGAATATTATTCACTCATGATCATTACCTATGTTGGTGATAAACTGAATATAAAAAGTGAATACTATGTAAACGGTGTGCTTGATGACACAGATAATTTAGTTTTTAATAAAACGAACGCAAATCTAAACAATTTAGCAATTTGCGATATGGGTTCATTTAATGGCATGAAGTCTTTGTTACATAAATAGTTTTGGAAAGGACTGTTTTAAAATTTATAACAAAATGATTCTCGCCCACTGAATATTCAATACTAAATTATTGTATTGAAAAAAGACAGACACCTTAAACAAATTATTTTAAGGTGTTTTTTTATCAAAAACCTTTTCATCCTAAAAAATGAGCATTTTACCGAATATATTTCGTTTAATTCAGTAATTGACGTAATTTAATTCGAACAAATCTATGTGTTCATGAAGCCTAAAATAATCATACTTTTTTTTATACTCCTATTCTTTAATTCTTGTATTGTAAAATCTCTCCATCCATTTTACACGCAAAATAACATTTATTTCGAGAAGAGATTTTTAGGAGTTTGGGAAGATGAACATCACAACAAATGTGAAGTTATTTCTTTTGAAAAAGCCTTTTTCGATGATAAAATGAAAGAAGCGAAAAAACTAGGTAGCGTATTTTCTATCGTTGATATAAAGAATAATATGAACAAATCTGATACTGACATTTTAAACAAATACAAAGATGCTTATTATGTAAAAATGACCGACAATAATAAGGAAGCCACCTTTATCGCAATGCCCTTTAGACTTAACGATCAAATCTTTCTTGATTTTTCCTTATTGGAAGTCAATATGGATCCGATAAATAGTCTTGCAAATTACCATTTGATAGGAACACACTCCTTGATCAAATTAGAATTTGCAAAAGACTATAGCATGATCAATCTTAAATTTTTTGATGAAGAAAAGCTTAATGAGCTCATTGATCAACATAAAATTCATATTAAATATGAGAAATTTGGCTTTGATGAATCTCAGTATCTTCTCACAGCTTCCTCAGAAGAGTTGCAAAAATTTATTAAAAAATATATGAATTCAAATGATGAAAAAAAATGGTCATCCGAAATCCAATATAATTTCAAAAAGTAAATGAAAGCAGGTTTTACATCCATAAAAAGTAAAAGTCATAATCCATTAATTTTCAACAGTGTTTTATGGTCTTGTACTTTTTTGGCTTTACTGTTTATCTTCTCTACGAAAAATCAACCAAAAAAAATTGATTTAATCTACAGTTGTTGTTTTTTGTTTACCCTATTTACCCCAACACTTATAAATCTTTACATTTTCATTCCGTTTTTGTTAAAAAAGGAAAAATATATCCAGTTTATCATTTCCTTTGCCACGTTATTTGTTTTATTTCTGCAATTTAATATTTGGTTTTTAGAGAATTTCATCGATCATATTTTTCCCGATTATTACTTTATTTCTTATGCTACCCACACCAGAATATTTATCTTCCTCTTCATCTTTATGGTCAGTACGACGCTCATAAAATTAGCCGAAGATTGGGTTTATTTTAATGAAAACGAAAACAAAAAGTTAAAGATTGAAAATCAACAAATTCAAAATCAATTGTCAACATTGCGATCTCAAATCAATCCGCATTTCTTGTTTAATTCACTCAACGTTATATATGCACTGGCACTAGAAAAAAAATCGAAAGCCACCGAGGCAATTATTCAATTGTCAGATATTTTAAGATATGTTATCTATGATTCAAATACCGAGTTTGTCTCACTAAAAAATGAGATTCAATTATTGAACAATTATATAGAATTTCAAAAAAACAGACACAAAATTTCTGATAAAATTAAATTTGATAATCAAATAAAGGAAGACGATTTTTTAATTTATCCCATGCTGTTATTGCCTTTACTCGAAAATAGTTTTAAGCATGGAATTATGCAGGAAATAGATAACCCGTTTATCAATTTGAGTTTATCCTTAAATGAAGAGCGTTTCGAATACTATATCGAAAATAACTACAACAAAGATTATGTGAATACCGATATAGCACACTCAGGCCTTGGTATTGAAAATATAAAAAATAATTTAAAAATCATATACCCAGACAAGCACAAATTTGAAATAAAAAAATCGAATAGAAAATTTATGGTAACCTTAATACTTTTGAGATGAAACTAAATTGTTTAATCGTTGACGATGAACCTACTTCACAAGCAGTGCTGAAAAATTACATTGATCAAGTAGATTTTCTACATTTGTCAGGCGTGCTGAATAATGCAGAATCAGCGCTTGATGAAATAAACAATAATCCAGAAATAGATCTACTATTTCTGGATATCAATATGCCTAAAATTTCTGGATTAACCCTTTACAAATCCTTACAAAAACCCCTATATGTCATCTTTACTACTGCTTATTCCCAATATGCCGTTGATGGTTTTGAACTAAACGCAATCGATTTCTTGCTAAAACCTTTTTCCTTCGACCGATTTTTTAGCGCAGTAAACAGAGTGGTTGAAAAAAACAGCTCTAAGCAAAATAATCCGTCCAAAAACAATTCCATCCTAATTAAAGCAGATAAAACGATACACAAAATTCATATAAATGACATTATTTTTATTGAAGCATTTGGAGACTATGTCAAAATTCATATGAAAGAAAAATATATTCTTACGAACAAAACTTTTTCCTCAATTTTGGATTTACTTCCTCAAGATAAGTTTATCCAAACACATAAATCATTTGCCGTAAATATTGACGAAATTAATACCCTTAAGGGGAATCAAATTACTATTGGAAAACATATTATTCCCATAGGCCTGACTTATAAAACAGATTTTCTCAAATTTTTTCAGTGAAAATAATACACACTGAATTATACTTAATTCTCTCTTTCAAGTTTTTTAAAAAACGAATTGTTGATCGAGAAAATAGTAAAGTACAACGAATATTTTTTACGATACCCCCGTATTTTCTTTCCTTTAGATTATTATGAAAAAAATGGTAAAAAAACTAATCATTTTTATGGCTATTATTTTCCAAGCTTGTTTATCAGGTCATAACGAGCAGAAAAACATTGATAATACTGCCACAATTGAAAACGAAACCGTCATTGAGATTATGAATATTTTCTATGCCAACAGACCAGCTATTGAACCAAATAAACATCGAAATAAGGATGTTGAGATTTACAAAACATTATTCAAAGACAATCAGATTTATTCTGTCATTCTTTATAGGTTGGACAGCAATAAATTAAAAGGTTATCAGGTCTTTCTGACCCATATGACAGATAATTATAACAAAGCAAGCTATAAATGGGAAAATGACTCAACCCTAATATTTAAATTAAGAAATACAAAAGGTCAATCAGAAGAATATACAGTGCAAGGATATGGTGAATCAACTAAGTTGAGCTGGTAAAAAATAGAAATGTTATCATATATGATCGCATCTGTCAAATTCTAAATAAAATCTGTAACGCCAAATATACATTGGAAATAACTGAGTAAAAAATATCGTCATGAGAAAAGCAATGTTTTTTTTTATGGTCCTGATCATGCCATTCTCCAGTTGTGAAGAGAAAAAATTGACCGAGATAAAATATGACGGAACAGGAGGAATATCCTGTTTGGTGGACGGAAAGGTATTGAAAAATGGATCTGATGATCCCATTTGCCAATTTGTTGTTTTGGATAATGGCATCATCATTTTACAAATATTGTTTTTTGATCATTCGTCTCAATATGTATTTGAATCCATTTATTTGAAAATTTATGATATTGATATTGATAATCTTGAAGGCTCAAGCTATACTCTTTCAGAGAAACAAAATAATTCGAGTTATGGTGAATATGGTATCGGCAGTTTGGAATATAAGACAAATATCAATAATACAGGAGATCTGACAATTGTAAATTACGATCCTGAGAAAAATATAATTGCCGGTAACTTTTCGTTTAAGGCACGAGGGAACGGAGAGGTTAAAAAAATAAAATTTGGTCGTTTTGACCTTCCCATAAAAGATCCAGAATAAGATGAAAATAAAAATTATTTACCTCCTGAGTTTTTGCCTAATTTTTCCTCTGGTTTCTCTCTCACAGAAGAATATCATCAAAGTGGGTTTCCTCTCTAATGGCGGCACTAATTATGGCTTACAATATGAAAGACAATTAAACGATCGTATATCCATTATTGGACAATTTGGTGTTGTTTATTTATTGAATAATGTGGATGGTTTTGACTCAAATCTCGACTTCTTGTATGGAACTGGTGTCTACTTAGAAGGGCGCTATTATTTTTCAAATAATAAGAAACCCTTGAATGGTTGGCACGGAGGTCTTTATTTCAATTATTTAAATACAATTTTTGAAAGCGATGTCTCTAATGATTATTTGAAAAGAACTGGAGCCGGGACAGTTTTTGGTTATCAAAAGGTCTTTTCAAAACATCTCACCCTGGACTTACTATTCGGGGGTAGTTTGATGAAAACGTCTACCAATTTAACCGATTATCGAGATGGATTTTTTCCGCTATTTGGACTTAATTTCGGCTATAATTTTTAATCTAACATTTATCTTATGAAAAAATATTTTATTGTAAATGTTCTAATTCTCTTGTTTACTCTTCACACTTTTTCTCAGCAGAATATTGTGAAAATTTCTTCAATTGGTTCCGGAGGAGTAATTTCAGGGATTCAATACGAAAGATCTTTAACTAACCGGATATCCATTCTCGGAACAATAGGATATGCCACAATTATTGATATTGTTGGTTTTGATGCTATCTCATGGGTTTGGCCTAAATGCGGAAGGAAGATATTATTTCACTAAAAACAAAGATCTGATGGAAGGATGGCACGGCGGCGCCTACCTGCATTACTTAAACACAAAAAGGGATGATGTGTATGAAATAGATAATTATCTCAATTCGCTGGGCATTGGTTTGAACGGAGGTTACCAATTTGTATTTTCTCCGGCCATCACTTTTGACCTATTTGCTGGCGGTGGTATACGATTTGCCACTTCTGATTATGCCAGTGAAGATACCGAGTTTTATCCGCTGGCAGGTATAAGCTTGGGTTATAATTTTTAGGGCGACATGACTTTAATAAGAATTCTATCATTTTTCAAGTCGTTAAATTATGTCATCTTCTGGGATGCTATAAGCTTTAAAAGGAAAAAAATCACCTTACATATTATGGAAAATGCTAAGAATTACCTTGGCTTTTTTATTGGGCAATACTGGCCTATACCTTTAACTCCGAACGCTTTTTTTCAATCTATTCAAGTCGACCACAGTTAAAGATTAATTCCTATCTTGAAAAGACAAAAAATAATGACAGGTATTCAAAATTTTATTTAATTTACGTAAAATTTACATTTATTAATTTTTTGCTAAAACCCTGACCATGACCACAAATTTTGAGTTGATCGATTATATCATTTTTATCGTGTATGCCTTGATCATTTTGGGAGTTGGTTTATGGGTATCCAGAGACAAAAAAGGACATCAGAAAAACGCCGAAGATTATTTTCTCGCAAGTAAAAGTCTTCCTTGGTGGGCCATTGGCGCATCCTTGATCGCTGCAAATATTTCAGCAGAACAATTTATTGGTATGTCAGGTTCCGGTTTTGCTTCCGGGCTTGCCATAGCTTCTTACGAATGGATGGCGGCCATTACTTTGATTATCGTAGGTAAATATTTCTTACCCATTTTTATTGAAAAAGGAATTTATACCATACCTGAATTTGTAGAAAAAAGGTATTCCACTAATTTGAAAACTATTTTAGCCATCTTCTGGATCGCTTTGTATGTATTCGTGAATCTTACAACAGTTTTGTATTTAGGTGCCCTAGCCATTGAAACTATTTTAGGCGTTCCTTTGATCTATGGCATTATCGGACTGGCCCTTTTTGCTGCGGCCTATTCCCTTTATGGCGGGCTTTCCGCTGTAGCCTGGACGGATGTTATACAGGTTATCTTTTTGGTGCTTGGGGGGCTTGCAACCACCTATCTGGCATTAAATACTGTCTCGGGTGGTGAAGGAGTATTTGCTGGTTTAAAAACTGTTTATGAGGCCGTACCGGAAAGATTTGCCATGATCTTAGATCAATCTAATCCTGAGTATAAGAACTTACCTGGAATTGGCGTACTGGTCGGTGGATTATGGGTTGCCAATCTTTATTATTGGGGTTTCAATCAATACATCATTCAAAGGACACTGGCCGCAAAATCTTTACCCGAAGCCCAAAAAGGTATTTTGTTAGCTGCCTTTTTAAAATTATTGATCCCTCTAATTGTGGTCATTCCCGGGATTGCCGCCTATGTAATGGTAAACGACCCCGAAATTATGAGTAATTTAGGAGCTGCGGGGCAACAAAATCTACCCTCACCGGAACAAGCCGACAAAGCCTATCCCTGGTTACTTCAATTTTTACCTACCGGTTTAAAGGGAGTTGCTTTTGCTGCTTTAGCTGCAGCTATTGTCTCCTCATTGGCTTCCATGCTTAATTCTACCTCGACCATTTTTACCATGGATATTTATAAACAATATATCAACCCCGGTGCAAATGATAAACAAACCGTCAATACCGGAAGACTTTCTGCCTTCATAGCTTTGATCATTGCTTGTATCATAGCCCCACTTTTGGGCAATTTAGACCAGGCATTTCAATATATTCAGGAATATACAGGCATTGTGAGTCCGGGAATTCTAGCCGTATTCCTATTAGGTCTTTTCTGGAAAAAAACAACCAACAAAGCTGCGATCATTGGCGCCTTGAGTTCTATTCCCATTGCCATGTATTTCAAAGTGGCTCCAAAAGGCTGGTCGGACAGCCCATTCTTTATAGATGTTCCTTTTATGGATCAAATGGGCTATACTACCTTGCTGACAATGGTGGTCATTATTGTGGCCAGCCTAGTTCAAAACAAAGGTGCAGAAGATCCCAAGGGAATTCCATTGAATAAACAAATGTTCAAAACAAGTCCGAAATTCAACATAGGTGCCTTTGCCATCATGATCATTTTAGTGGCACTCTATGCTGTGTTCTGGAAATAAGGAATAATTGAAAAATAAAAAAGGCGGCTGAAGTATAGCCGCCTTTTTATTTATACAAAAAATTATTGTGGTGTTTTGATGATCGATCCAAACATAAGTGCGTTTGTAAAGAGCTTATTTGTACCGTACCATATCCCCCTGAAGTTCGGATTATCGGCAAACATAACTACTCGGCCCTTTCCAATTTTACTGACAATGATCGATGCAGACTTCGACATCAATTCTAAATTTTCAGGGGTAATAAAACCATCAATATGGGGATCTTCGGTATATCTGGCGACCGTTGAAAAAACATTTTTACTGGGACTCAGCCATACATTATTATTCTTGTAAACAGGTAATTTTCTTTCTGAATATCCAAATCCGATGGGATGCGTGATATCCAAATCTACTTCAAAAATAGCTCCACCTATGTTGTTCCGACCGATGTAACCATTCGACAAGCCATAATCAACTCTTTGTTCAGACGAATCTTTTGATTTCTCCACTAAAGATTCCTCAACTAATTTATTCTTGACAATCCATGTATTGGCCGTTCTTGTTGTGACCAAAGTATTCCCGGCACCAACCCAGTCTTTTAATTTCTGTATTTCTGCAGCTCCAAAACCACTATAACTGCCGGATACCATCACAATACTAGTATACTTACTCAAATCTGCTTTGCCAAAATCAGAAACATCCATTTTTACCAAAGGCAGTTTCAATCGTTGCTCCATCAGATGCCACACTTCACCTGCCTCATACGATGAAACACCGTCCCCTACCAATAACATCACTTTAGGCTTTTCGAGAGCCACAACACTGCCGCTACCTAATCCATTACCTTCAATGGTCATCCCCGTATTTACCGGAAATATTTTTACCTGAAAACTATTGCTGCCTTTAAGCAAGATCTGGTGCAGATCCTCTGCAGTTATTTTCTGACCTTGGACCGAAATCATTAAAGATCCTCTACCAAAAGAGTGGTGCTTACCTTCAACAGCAGTTGCAAAGACTTTAGTAGTTGCTTTTACCACTACCCCATTCTCCTGCAAATGATATAAAAGTCCGGGAGCATTGTAATCTGAATAATCGATCAAATAGGCATAATCCGATTTTTGCAAGGTCCAATTTTTCTTTTCGAGAAATTCTTTGTTGATCTCGTTTCCTAAACTCGGTACTTTGTTTACCTCAGCATGCGGTAAATTAAAAGAATTAACCAAAGACCAGGCAGAAGTATCATAATACACACTATCTCTATATTTGTCAAAAGTTTCAAAAAGTGATTGAACCATATAATACTGCCGTTGTTTCACTGGAACGACAAAGCTCATATCTTTTTTAAATTCGGTCTTATCAATTTTTAGGTCATTTCCTGCTTGGTATACCTTAATTTTATGCGTGAGTAGGACCTCTAAAAAAGCTTTGTTTCTGTTTTCATCATGTGGATCTCCAAAAACATAGGCTTTTACTTTACTTTTTGAAGCTTTATCAATGGCGTCACTAAAAAATCTGCTTTGGTAATCATACAGCGTGTTTTTATTCTCTAAAGCTGCCTTCAAAGTTGAGAAACTAGACACAAACTGATTTCTAATGGCAAAGGCAAAAGTGATTTCACCCGTCGGTGTTTCCTGTAAATGACCACGGGCACTAGCCTGCTCAAAGAGCAAAGCTAAAGCACCTTGTAAATCTCCGTAAGTCGATCCATAACCCGGATAGGTAGAATCATATACCTCCGCAGTAAAATACAGAGATCCAATTTTATCGAGATCTGCTGCAAATTGTTTGGCGAAAAGGTTATTTAAAGTTGTATAATTTTCTTTGGGGGTAATGGGTACCAGGGAAGCAGATTGGTTCTTTGGCTCAAAGAAATAAGTACTATTCGTTCCCATTTCATGAAAATCTGTCACTACATTGGGATACCATTCATGAAACCATTTCAATTTAGCCCTGCTTTCCGGATGCACAGCCAAAAGTAAATCTCGGTTCAGATCGAACCAGTAATGATTCGTTCTTCCATAAGGCCAGCCTTCGTTGTGTTCAATATCATTTTTATCAGCAATAAATGGTTGCCCTCTGAATGAATTAGCCCATTGGGTATGCCTGTCGCGCCCATCAGGATTTATAGTTGGATCTAAAAAAACAACGGTTTCAGAAAGTATTTCGTCAATTTTGGGGTGATTGGAGGCAACAAGTGTATATGCTGTAAGCATGGCAGCTTCTGTACTACTCGGTTCATTTCCATGAACATTGTACGCTAAATTTACAATTAAAGGAAGATCATTGAAGGACGAAACTTTTTTATCGGGATCTACAACTTCTAAATGAGCTCTTTTTATCTCTTCTAAGCGATCATGATTGAATTTGTTCGTAATAATCGCCATCACCAGTTTACGCTGTTCATGCGTCCTTCCATATTCAAAAACGGCAACTCTATCCGACAGGCTGGCTAATTTTTCCAAATAAGCAACAACAAGATCATGACGCGTGTGATAATCGCCTATTGGGTATCCTAAAAATTCTTCAGGACTGGGTATATTACTGTCGAAAGGCTTGAAATCTCCATAGAAATAATCCTGAGCTTTACTTTGAAAGGAAACTAAAAGAAAAAAGATCAGACCGAATCTAAAAAGTATTTTTCGAATCATATTGAATATATTAGGGTGTATTTAGCTAAAATAGAAAAATTAATTCATTAAGATAATAATCCTAATTTTGTATCGATCCATTTATTAAAAACAATGAAAGTTTTACTGCTCGACACAAATCACGAAAGAATCAAAGAAGGACTCATGCAATTAAATATGAGCTTTGATGAAGATTATATTTCGTCTAAGGACGAAATAGAAAATAAAATCCATCATTACGACGGAATTGTGATCCGAAGCAGATTTAAAATAGATAAGGCCTTTTTAGCGAAAGCAAAAAACTTAAAATTCATCGGGCGTGTAGGTGCCGGACTGGAAAATATTGATCTGGACTATGCTTCACAAAGAAATATTCATCTTATCGCGGCTCCTGAAGGGAACAGGAATGCAGTCGGTGAACAAGCTCTTGGAATGACCTTGGCTCTATTTAACCGACTTTGTATCGTCAATCAAGAAGTTCGAAAAGGTGTATGGTTGAGGGAAGAAAACAGAGGTGTAGAACTGGAGGGAAAAACAGTTGGCATAATAGGTTATGGAAATATGGGGAAAGCATTTGCTAAAAAATTAAAAGGATTTGATTGCGAAGTGATTTTCCATGATATACTTCCCAATTTGGAAGACGAAAATGCAAAACAGGTCAGTTTAAAAGAATTGATGAAAAGGACGGACGTTTTAAGTCTGCATACCCCGCAAACGGAACTGACAAAAAAAATGGTGAACAAAGATTTCATTGATAGCTTTTCTAAATCTTTCTACCTCATCAATACCGCAAGAGGTTCTGCAGTAGTCACGGAGGATCTTGTTTCAGGCCTTAAATCAGGGAAAATTCTGGGCGCCTGTTTGGATGTACTGGAATACGAAAAAAGCTCTTTTGAAAATATGTTCTCAGGCAACAATGGATTACCTGCTCCTTTTCAATATTTGATCGAATCGGAAAAAGTATTATTGAGTCCACACATTGCCGGTTGGACATATGAATCAAAATACAAATTGGCTGATATGATTATAAAAAAACTCGAAAACTGGCTTAACAATTCTCTACAAAATAATTGAGGAGATCTGTAGTGGTGACGATGCCTACCAAATGCTCATCATCTACAATGGGTAAAGAATGAAACTTTTTATTTGCCAATAACTTAGCTACTTCATAAATAGTTGTATGTGAAGGTACTGTAACCAAGTTTTTGATCATCAAATCTTCAATGCTCATCATGTTATAAATAGCCGTATCCACCGTTCCTTCTTCGTTATAGGCATCTATAAAACTTATGCGTAGTATATCGGAAAGGCTGATCATTCCCATCAATCTTTTTCCATTTACAACAGGAATATGGCGTATATTATTTTTTTTCAACCTTTTCTCTGCCGTATATAATGTATTAGACAAATTCAATGTGATCACCTCTTTTGTCATAATTTTACTAATGGGTTCATCTTTTTTCATAAGATCAATATTTATGACCTAAAGTTCATCAAAAAAAAAGAATTAAAAAATGATTTAAGTCAATCTATTCCGGAGACTCTTCGGTTTCTTCCTGAACAATTTCCGACACTAGAAACATCCCTTCTTCATCCAGTCGGATCAAGTGGTTCTTAAATAAATTCCCTACAGCTTTTTTAAAAGCCTTTTTACTGAGATGAAATGTGCTATAAATGATCTCCGGGCTGGTTTTATCATGATAGGGTAAAAAACCACCTTCTTCTTTCAGCTTAGTCAAAATAATTTGGGCATGTGGTTCAATCGCTTTTTTATATCCCTGAGGGTGCAGACTGATATCGAGTTTGTTCTCTGAACGAATTTTCTTCACATAACCGGTCAGTTTATCACCAATTTTGATTTCGCCAAAAATTTCATTCTCAAAAACAAGGCCTTTATGACGGTGATTTACAATGACGGTATAACCTAAATCCGATTTATGCATCACCAGCAGATCTACCTGATCTCCTTCTTCAACGGTTAAAGACTCATTGCTCAGATATTTTTCGATCTTATTACTGCCTATAAGCCTGTCCGTTTCTTTGTCGAGATCCATATAGATCATATACCACCTGCCCACTTCCATTTTTTGTCTTTGCTCTTTAAAAGGAACCAGTAAATTTTTTACCATCCCCCAATCCACAAATGCACCAAAACCGGAAACTGCCGTCACTTTCAAAAAACCAAACTGGTTCAGTAATAAATAAGGCTCAAGATTAGTAGCAATCTTTTTTCCATCGTGATCTCTGTATACAAACACTTTTAACACGTCTCCTAAGCTGTATTCTTCCGGACAATATTTGCTTGGCAACAATACATCTTCGCCTTCTTCATCACCTAAAAAAAGACCAACTGTGGTCATTCTTAAAATAGTTAGATCATTGTATTGCCCAATTGAAATCATAAAAATGCATTTATGTGGCAAAGTTACTCTTTTTTAGCGGCATGTCTCTACTCTGAACTGCTGAGCCGTATTTTAAAATTTAAAAAAAAGTCCGAAAACTATGATTGCTTTCGGATCTCCTTTTTCTAACCTAAGACTACCTTTATTTGGTGATCCCCGGGAGGTAAAATAGGAATTTTGTTTCCCTCAATTGGTTCTCCATTAATTGTAACAGATTTGACACCCTTGCTAACCTTATTTGGATTCTGAATATCTATATGTAAATTGGCTCCTCTGAATTTCCTCTTTACCTTATAGCCTTGCCATTGATTTGGAATACACGGATTTATTTCCAATCCGTCATAGTCAGGATTAATTCCTAAGATATATTGAACAACTGCATAAAAATTCCAGGCAGCTGTTCCGGAGAGCCAGGAGTTTTTACCTTCTCCAGGCTTATAGGCATCTTTTCCGGCGATCATTTGGCAATATACATAAGGTTCAACTTTATGAAGTGCTTGAACATCTTCAAGATAGGAAGGGCAGATTTTACTGTAATATTCCCAGGCTTCATTCCCTCTTCCCAACTTTGTTTCTGCGATCATGATCCACGGATTATTATGACAAAAAATCCCGGCGTTCTCTTTGTATCCCTTTGGGTAAGTTGAAATTTCTCCATACTCTAATACATATTTAGTAAATGCAGGATTGTTCAATACAATTCCATAGGGTGTATCTAAATGTTTTTTGACAGAATCGAGAGACTTTTTAACCATTCCTTCTTCTATTCCAATTTCCGCCATCGAACACCAGCCTTGCGACTCTATAAAGATCTTTCCTTCCTCATTTTCATGTGACCCTACCTTTTTACCGTAATAATCGTAGGCCCGCAAGTACCACTCTCCATCCCAGCCTTTTGTTTTCACTGCCTGAATCATTTTATCAACTTCCTTTTGTGCACGCTCAGCTTCTGCAGTTTTACCCAAAACCTGACAAAGTTCTGCGTAATCCTTGCCATAAACCACAAATAATCCTGCGATCATAAGCGATTCTGCTTTGGTCCCTTCCGTCTTATTCTCAGTAGTTTGAAAAGATTCGTTCGGATCTGTTGAAAAACAATTCAGGTTCAAACAATCGTTCCAATCCGCCCTGCCAATCAGTGGAAGTCCGTTGGGACCCAGATGATTGATCACATGATCAAAAGAAATGGTGAGATGGTCAAACAGGGTTTTTGCTAAACTCATATCGTTATCAAAAGGAACCATTTCATCTAAAATTGAAAAGTCGCCACTTTCTTTTATATAAGATACAACGCCCAAAATCAGCCACATAGGATCATCATTAAATCCGCCTCCAATGGCATTGTTCCCTCTTTTGGTAAGAGGTTGGTATTGGTGATAACACCCTCCATCCGGGAATTGTGTTGAAGCGATATCTATGATTCTTTCGCGGGCTCTTTCGGGAATCTGATGCACAAATCCAATAAGATCCTGGTTAGAGTCTCTGAATCCCATCCCTCTTCCAATTCCGACTTCAAAAAAAGAAGCAGAACGCGACATATTGAATGTGACCATGCATTGGTATTGATTCCATATGTTCACCATACGATTCAATCGGTCATCTTCATGTTCAATATGAATAATACTCAAAAGATTGGACCAATAATCCGCCAATTCAGCCAAAGCCAGGTCAACCTTTTCTACTGTATCGAATTGAGCAATAAGTGATTTCGCTTTTGATTTATTGATTATCCCATAGCTTTCCCACTTTTCGTCATTTTTATTCTCAACATAACCCAAAATAAAAATCAGGTCCTTTTCTTCTCCGGGCTTTAAGGTAATTTCTTTGTAATGCGAGGCGATGGGCGACCAACCATGCGCTTCAGAATTTCTGCTTTTACCTTCGGTTACCACCTGTGGCTTACTGAATTCATTGTACAAACCCATAAACGATTCACGGTCTGTATCAAAACCATCAATCGCATCGTTCATATGATAAAATGCAAAATGATTTCTTCGCTCTTTATACTCTGTTTTATGGTAAAGCGTGGAACCATCTATTTCAACTTCTCCGGTAGATAAATTTCTCTGTAAATTATTCTGATCATCTTCTGCATTCCACAAGCACCATTCTGTAAGAGAAAATAACTTGAAGGTTTTATTCTGAGCGCTTACATTGGTCAGTTTCATTTTTTGGATTTCAGCCCAGTTTCCTAAAGGAATGAAGAAAGTGATTTCTGCAGCCAATCCGTTCTTTTCACCTCTGATCTTCGTATAGCTCAAACCATGCCTGCATTCGTATTTATCGAGCTCAGTCCTTACAGGCTTCCATCCCGGAGACCAGATCGTACCTCCATCATTAATATAAAAATAGCGCCCTCCATTATCCATAGGAACATTATTATACCTATATCGATTCAATCTTCGAAACTTGGCATCCTTATAAAAATCATACCCCCCTGCCGTATTAGAAATAAGACCAAAAAAGTCTTCATTTCCTAAGTAATTGATCCATGGAAAGGGAGTAGCAGGATTGGTAATTACATACTCTCTATTGCTATCATCAAAAAAACCGTATTTCATAATCTATATATTTTATTCTACGCTGAAAAAACATGATATTTGGGTTTTTTGTTAACCAAAACAGTGTTTTAAACAAAGTAATTGAATATTTCTATAAACTAATCACACGGACAAAGGGTTTGGAATTTTTGAATAAAAGAATGATGAAATCCTATAAAATTGCATCAAAGAACCACTCTATTATTCAGATGAAACAAGTTAGATTTTTATTTCTGTGTAAACCTGGGTAACAATTTTTCCATTAAGGAATTTAGCTGTATCAAGTTCGCTTTGCAGCACTAAACCTCGTTTTTTCGTTTTTAATAACCACAATGCCAATTCAACCATGGGTGATGCAGTTGTGGTCTGAATAGCTCTAAGCATCTGATTTCCCACTTTCATGGGTTTCATGATTTGAGCAATTTCCTTTCTGCGAAGCAAACCGTTTGCATCCTTTCCCTGAACCGCAGCAAATACAACAACTCGATCTTCCTCTAAATGAGGGATCATATCCTCCATTTTAGCCTGCAAAGCTAAAATTTGATTTTTGCTATCGAATGTTTTTAATTGATCTTCTACCCATTGGTAATGCCCGGGAAATCGAAGTGTTTTATAATCGAGATTTGCTATTTTATCTTTTAATGCCTCCGGCAAATCGGCTGCACCACCTGATGTCAGATCTTCTTCATAAGGAGATCCGTGGATAAGGATTTCCTTTCTTTCTGATAAGGATGGTCTGCTCACGACTTTATGATCTCTGACGACGATTGCGTCTTTTATATATTCTGTGGCAACACCAACCGGACTCCATGTAAAACCATAAAAATAGGGAGCAATAGCATGTTCAGTCAATGCCCCGACTTTCATTTCTAACCGATCTGCCTTTTCCACCTTGAATTCTTTACAAAAGGAATTGAACAAATGATGTGCAAGCACGTTGATGTATCCCGGTGCTAATCCCGTTTGCAGAACAAAACCAGTTGAAGCTCCTTTTGCTATTTCTTTAATTTGTTCCGTTTCTCGCACATACTCGGTTAAATTGACATAATGCAATTCGTAATCTTTAGCGATCTGAGCCATTTTAGGCGCTAAGGATCCCGGTAAACAGTCCAGTAAGACCTGAGCCTTCTCGAGAATTTCTTTCATTTCCGCCTCGGGCTCATTTAACAAGGTAAAAGGCCTGATATATACCTCTTTTGTACTGCCTTCTTCTATCCATTTTGCCACAGAAATGGCTTTTGATAGGGTTCTGTTTCCCAAATAAAGAAAGATCTTTTCTTCGGACCATTCAGCCAGCATTAATCCTGCGGCCTGCGCAATTCCTCCCGCACCTGCAATAACAATATGACCTGCCTTGTTCATCCTTTTAAGATTTAAAAATTATTGAGGACTATTGAAGAATAATCTTGTCTAGTGTTAAAGAAAATTCTTCACCTACTTTATTACCGATCAAAAATGCAATTTCTTCTATTTGTGATCCATCAAAATTGGGCATATCCAATTGTCTCCCTCGAAAAGCAGGGTACATGATTGACAATGGAATTTCAATCTGTTCCCAATTACCACTGGTTTGAAAATAACAAACATAGGAGTAATAATCGCCTCTTCTTTCCTTCATTCTAAACTGGTATTTTTTTCCGTCTCCCTTTAAAAACAGAATTATTTTTTGCTCTTTCTCAACGCGAATTTTACCAAGTTCTCCTCGGACAGAAGAAAATCCTCCGTTATTTTCTATGGAAACTATCCCGCTAAAAACTGCATTTCCTTTTGGGTCAAGTTTAAAATTTCCCGACGACTTCCCTCCCATTACCACATCATCGACCACCTGCCACTGATCGATATTCATCTCTTTATGAAAGTCAAAAATGATGTATGAGGATTGTAACATTATACATAGGATTAAATTCAAATAAATCATCTCACATTTTTTTGATTGATCATGACAGTAAGGTCTTTCTAATCAGTCTTTCCATTTTCATCGTCCTTAGACGAATCGCTTGGCTCGGTATCTTTTTTGTATCCAATGGCACTTCTCAATTTTTTTTCAGATCTTTTAAGTTTGTCTTCCAATTTCTTGTATTCTGCGATGTCTTTTATGGTCACTACTCCAGCGACTACTTTATTTTCATGATCGATAATTGGTCTTCCACTCAATAAGACCCGCCTTTTTTCCTGCAAACCGGGATGATACAATACAACGTCAATATCATCAGTAGGATTGCCAGCCAGCGCTCTTTCCATCGGCATATTTTGAGATGGAAAAACTGTTTTTTCATCGGGGTAATACAATTCAAATTGGTCGGAAAAATGGGCCGGGATCTTGGTGTCATCTTCTATACCAAATAACTGGTGAGCCATATAATTTGCCAAAACAACCTGTTTGTCAGCATTGGCCACAATAACTCCATCACCTATGTTATCTACGATCAAAGCTAGTTGTTGTTGACTTTCGTATAACTGATTTAAGGCTTGTTCTTCTTCTTGCTCCAATTTTAGTTGCTCCGTAATGTCTCTGGCTATAGCGTAAAGCGTTTTTGTTTCTGTATCAGAAGTGGCCGTCCAAGAAAGAAATTTTAAACTGCCGTCCTTACAGACCCATCTATTGACAAAATTTAAAGTAGAAACACCTTGTTGTAGTTTCTCTATCTCTTCTTTTGTTTTAGGCCAGTCTTCCGGATAAATATATTCACTAAAGGGATGATTCAATAGCTCTTCACTGGAATAGCCCAAAACCTTAGTCAAGGCAGGATTTATCTTGACAAACTTTTCCTTTGAGGCTACTACCAAAATATCCATCGAAAGCATAAAAAACTTTTCCCCTGCAATCAATGACCGTTCTATATTTTTTCTTTCAGTAATATCAGTGCCTATGCTGCCGACAGCAAAAACCCTGTTATTGGCATCGAACAGTGGAAACTTTACCGATAAATAAGTATGAGGTCCGTCATTTTGTTCTATGATCTCTTCTACTTTAATTTCTTCACCGCGTTTTACGGCTTCTAAATCTGTACTCCTGAAAGCATCCGCCTTTTCCTTTGATAAAATATCGTGATCGGTTTTCCCGATGATACTCTTCTCATCCAACCCAAATAAGGCGGCAAACTGTTTATTGATAGTTAAATATTCACCGTTTATTTTTTTGACTGAGATTGGAAGTGAGGTATTATCTATAATCGACTGAATGAGTTTTCTGTTTTCTGCGAGAGATATTTCAGATTCTCTTCTCGCTTTCAATTGTCTTTTTATGACAATATAGACAACGGTAAGCATCATCAATGACATCAAGATCAATAAAAGTACCAACCAATCCAGAGCAACTGTCTCCTTTTTGGCCAATCGATACCAGTAAATAAGACCGAGTACTAATACAACGATTATATTGACAATAAATCCAAAGACTATTTTCTTTTCGAAAGATATTTTCATTTTTTGAAAGATTGAAAAATAAAATGATTCGTTCACTTAAAAATAATTAAATAAACCTGAACAACTGCAAAATCGATCAAATTAAATAAAGTATGAACAATGAAAATTTCGCGCAGACTAAAACAAATCAAAGTCTTTAGAATTTAATCCGATAAGATAGTTGCTGTGTGAAATAATTACTTAAGTATACTATAGATCACAAAGTTTAAGTCCAAACTGATCAACATCTTCCCAGTTCGTATACTCAATGCGGGCTTCGGGATTAGTAGGTCCTTTAGTCATCCACATGATGAATTGAATCATAATTCTATCAAAGAATTTGTACTTTTTATAATCGAGCATGCCGGCAAAAACGTCAACCTGATCAGGACGCCAATCCGTTGTTTTAAAATACTTAATTACGTATGGATTCGTTTCAGCACTCTTTTTTTCTGGTTTTCTCGCAACGAGATTCACCGAAAAAAAAGCCGTCTTTATCTTGTTCAAATTCTTTTTTTGCTCCTCGATAAATGCAATAATTTCTTTGTGATGAATTCCATATCTGATACTCGAGCCGATGATTATTCGATCGAACTCTGATACATCCTTGTGAAACTCATCAATAGAATACATTTCAATATTTTGTTGATGAGTTTCTAGTACATTTTTTAAACGATCGGAAATTTTCTTGGTTTGACCATCTACCGAAGCATAAATAATTGCTGTTCTCATACACCCAACTTTTGGAAATTATACCCAAGAGAACTTTTCAAAATATGAAAAACAAACCCTGAATACAATGATTTGATCAAAGTTAAGGCTTTAAAAAAAAATGTTTTATGACGAATATCAATCTGTCAAATTAATTCATTCCCGCCATCACTCTTTCCGGTGTAATTGGCAATCTATTTATCCTAGATCCACAAGCATCAAACACTGCGTTAGCAACAGAGGCTCCCACACATATGATAGCGGGTTCACCACCACCTTGAGGTTTAGCGTCCATTTTGTCTATAAAAACACAGGTGATCTGAGGTGTTTTAGAAAAACGAGTGAATTCATAATTATTGAAATTATTCGTTTTCATCATACCTCCTTCAAATTCAATTTCTTCAAATAAGGCATAACCAATTCCCATAGTTATCCCTCCTTCCGTTTGAATGGTCGCACCGTGAGGATTTACTACTTGCCCCATATCCTGGGCACAAACAACCCTAATGACTTTCACTTCGCCTGTTTGTTTATTTACTTCTACTTCTGATATCAGTGCGACCAATGTCCCTGCATCTTGTCCAAGAGCTATTCCAAAACCGCGACCGGATTCTTTCTCATTTTTCCAGCCAAAAGTTTCTGCAGCCAATTTTAAGGTAGCCGCCATATTTTGGTCTTTCAAATTATTCATTCTGAACTCATAGGGATCAATGCCCGCCGCATGCGCCATTAGATCTATATGTGATTCTCGCGCAAAAGTTGTTGTGTTATTGCCTGGTGCTCTCCAGGCACCTGTGCCAAAAGGATGAACCCCGTCTTTATTGAACATTCTTGTTCTATTGTTTGATATCTCATAAAACAGATTGGTTCCTCGAGTACCGGCACAATAAATATCAAAATCCCATGCTGTTAGTTTACCTTTTTCATCAACCCCGGCGCCTACATTGACAACTGCAGCAGTTCTAAACCGATTATAGAAAAACTCTTCCTTTCTGGTAAAGGCTAACTGTACAGGTTTACCTACTTTCTTAGCGATCAAAGCCGCTTCAATAGCCTGACTGTTAAACCCTTTCCCACCAAAACCACCACCCAAAAAGATCTGTTTTACATGTACCTTTTCTTCAGGCATATTTAATTCTTTGGCCACCTGACTTCTTGTACCGAAAGGAGTTTGCGTAGAAACCCACATGGTCAATTTATCTCCTTCAAAGTAGCAGGTTGCCGCATGGGTTTCCATGCAGGCATGTGCTTTGTAACCATCTAAATATTTTCCCTCAAGATAAATTTTTGAATTTGCCTTGCCATTTTTAAGACTACCCCCTTCCTCAAATACTTTCGATTCTTTGATCTGATCTTCCAGATAAGCAAATATCGTATTTTGATCTACTTTCAGATCCGGTGATTCCCATTTCACATTTAAACGCTTCATAGCTTGATCAGCTACTTCATGATCTTCATGTACTACAGCGACCAAATCATCAATTTCCACGTATTCTATCCCTGTAAATTCAGACAAGGCTGTAGTGTCTACACTCACCTTTTTTGAACCAAAAATTTCAGGTCTTGCTATTTTGGCATAAACCATTCCCGGCAGTTTGATGTCTGCGGTGTATTTTGCTTTACCGGTCACTTTTGCCTCAGCATCCAAACTCAGCACAGGTTTACCAATTATCTTAAAATCATTGGCTTTTTTTATCTGTGGCTTTTCTTTCAAACTCTTCACAATTTTTTGACCTTTGGTCAATTCGGCATAAGTCACTTTTTTTGATGGATCATTCTTTACAGAAATAATCCCCTCATTGACCTGAAGCAAACCTTTTGAAATGGCCCATTTTTCGCTCGCCAAATCCATAAGAACTTCTCTCGCTTCTGCTGCGGCAGCTCTTATGACCGGGTCTGTAAATCTAGTTGTCAAAGAACCCCATGTTCCGGCATCATAGGGGCAAAGTTCCGTATCTCCCATGACCATATCTACATCATAAATAGACACTTCTAATTCATCTGCCAAGACCTGAGCCAAAGAAGTCACTATTCCCTGTCCCATCTCAATTTTACCTGTATAACAATCTACTCTTCCATTTTCTTTTACCCGCAAATAAGCATTAAAATTGAGGTCCTCATCAGCAGCCGGACCACAGGCATTTAACAAGCCGATGTCCCCTAAACAAAAAACGACAACAATTCCGCTTCCTAAATTTTTTAAAAATTTACGCCTATCATAGACGGGAGCTTGGTATAGATCATTAAAAAAAATATCGTTTTGAAGTTCTCGTTTCATAATTTAACTTTTTTATTCATTTCGTCTGAAGCAGTTTGAATTGCATCTACAATGCGGTTATAAGCCCCACATCGACATAAATTGCTGTCCATTCCTAAAATGATTTCCTCTTTGGTAGGTGTAGCATTTCTTTTTAGAAGACCGTATGCATTCATGATCATTCCAGGGGTACAGTACCCACATTGTAATGCATCGTGCGCAATAAATGCTTTTTGTAATGGATGTAATTCTCCATTTTGGCTTAAACCCTCTATGGTAATAATTTCAGCGCCATTGAGGTCCTCTGCGAGAATCATACAAGATCTGACAGCTTCATTATTCATCAACACAGTGCATGCGCCGCACTCGCCAATACCACAGCCGTATTTTGTGCCTGTATGGTCTAAATGAACCCGGATAAGTGTCAAAAGAGATTCTTCCTCTTGGACGTCAAGCGAAACGGGTTCCCCATTTAATTTAAAATTTACAGTTTGCTTCATTATACCTTTTTTGAAATAATCAAATGTCTAAAAATTCACACTTAAATTTATGAAATAATTCTTTTATGACCTCCGTAAAAAGTGGGTTTCTATCAAATTTAGAATGATTCAATGGAGCTCATGTTCGTTCATTTCATCTAATCGAGACTGATGAAATGGCACAATGAAGAAAAACATAATAAATAAAAAAAAATCTTTTAAGAACTCGTAATCATCTTTAAAAGTCGATTATCTCTGCGGTATACATCATTTCTAAAATTCAAATGCCCGTTTTTATCAAAGAAAGCTGTAAAATAGCCGATGTAGACTGGTATTCTTTTTTTCAGAACAACTGTTGTTTCGTAACTCTTGTTCATGGCATTGTCTATTTTAGTAGGCGTCCAAGTGCTATCTTGCTTTAATACCCTTATCGCTAATTCCCGAGGTTCACCTACTCTGACACAACCATGACTAAAGGCCCTTTGATCTTCATTAAAAAGTCTTTTTGCCGGTGTATCGTGTAAATAGATATTGTTAGAATTAGGAAAAATGAATTTTACCCTGCCCAGCGAATTTGAAGGTCCCGGTTTTTGCCTTACATTTCCCCCGTTCCAATCCATATTGTGTTTAGCCAGATAATTGGGATCTCTCTTAATTCCGGGCTTCACTTCTTTGTTGATAATACTAGTGGGAATATTCCAATAGGGACTCATCACCACATATTGCATTTCTCCCGAAAAAATAACCGTATTGGTCATAGGCTTACCAACCACCACATTACAATTCCATACTTCCGCTTTATTTTCATAATAATGCAGTTGAAATTCAGGTATATTCACAATGATAAATTCATCGTGCGAAAAACTTGCCGGAACCCATCTGAATCGTTCCATATTTGTAACTAATTGTTCTATTCTCTTTTCGATGGGCACATTCAATTGTTCTATCATCTCATTGGTGATCAAAGAGTCTCCTTTTAATCCATGTGTGGTCTTAAATAATTTTACTGCTTCCGTTAGGCCATCATTGTAAAGATTTGTTCTGTCTTGACCTCTCAGCATTTTGATCATAACCAGTTTACCTTTTATTTTAGGTAATATAGGAGATGAATCACCGGGTTTAAGCACTTTAGGCTTGGTCAAGAGGTCTATGTTTCCAAGTGTATCACTGGGTAAAACCTCTCTATAGTCCCTTAATGCCTGTTTAAGTTGGCCATATTGATTTTGCATAACAGCACCTTCAACTTGATCAACATCCTTACCTTCAACAATTTGTTCCAACAATTCTGCATATTTGAGGTTTTTTTTCGGCAGATACCAATCTATTTTTTCTGTGGCCAGAGCTTCACTTCCCTCAATCTTTCTGTTCGCATAGACAAAATATTGTCCGGTTAGCATCAATTCAGTGTCAAGCGTATTTTGATCCGGTTGATCATTGTCTCCCTGACTTACGGATTCAAGCAAAACCTTCAACTTTTCCTCCAGAGGTATGTCAATGGTAATACCCTCTTCATCTTCTGATTGAAGATGATGATACAAAACACTTGCCTGCTCTATCATACCGTGTTCATCAAACCAGGCATAATTGAAATTGCGATGACGATAAAACTCGTAAAAGTCCTGCTTGTATTCACTAAAATCCGGATGATCAATCAAAAAGCCCTCTATCTTGGTACTATCCAATTGGATCCCTGAAAGGGGGTGAAAAATAGACTTTACCACCGATTCTTTCATTTCCGAAACATCCAATGCAACTCGGGGTACCTCACCCGTATTCTGATCACTTTTTTTGCATTGTACGTTGATTATTAAAGAAAGGATCAAACTCGGTATCAATATAGATTTCCATTTAAAATTTATCGAAGACATCATTCATTGGTTTAGTTATTAGACAAATAAATTTATTGTATGATTTTTGTCAATCAAAAGTCATCATCATTTTCAAAAATAAATAATTAATTGATATACAAAATTATAATTCATTCCTCCACGTTCCATTTCCTGAAAATTTTTGGGGTTTTTGTTCCGTAAACTCACATGAATTCATGTGAGATAAGGACAGCCATTGTTCATGAAATCTATTATATTTGTTTAAAATTGAGTCATTGAATAAGTTATTACTATCTCGTTTTTTCCGGGCAGTAAATTTTACGATTTTACTATTTTTCATTTATCCTTTAGTTTGCCAAGAATTACCACCTATACAAAACTTTTCTACTCAGGATTATCTGGCCGGTAATCAGAACTGGTCTATTGTTCAGGCCGAAAACAAATATATTTATGTGGCGAATAATGAGGGATTGCTCGAATATAACGGTGCGAGTTGGAAAACCTACCCTTCTCCAAATCAAACAGCCATACGAAGTGTCAATATAATCAATGACAGGCTCTACTCAGGTTCTTTTAGAGAATTCGGGTATTGGGAAAGGAATGAACATGGCACATTAGACTATTATTCGCTTAGCTCATCGATCATAGATCAACTCGGTCAAGACGAACATATATGGAAAATATTTTCTTTTGATCATTGGGTCGTTTTTCAATCGTTACAGGCTATCTATTTTTATGATACTGTCAATCACAGTTTTAAAATTGTACAATCAGAAACTAAGATTACCAAAGCTTTCAGTGTAGAAAAAGATATCTATTTTCAGAGAAGTGATCGCGGAATTTATAAAATTGAGAATGGTATTGCCAGATTATTTTCTGATGATCCTGTTTTAAAAGAAAACAATATCATACATATGTTTTCTAGAGATGGTAGTTTATTTTTCCAAACTTCAGACAACGGGTTTTACTTCCTAAAAAATAACAAGCTTGAGCATTGGGATATACCTGCAGATAAACAGCTACAAAATTTAAGCGTTTTTAGCAGTATTCAACTCAAAGATGAAAGTTTTGTATTGGGAACCATTTCGAAAGGATTGTTCCATCTTGATAAGTACGGCAAACTTATTGGTCGTTTTAGTAGATCGAATGGTCTGCAAAACAATACAGTTCTATCTGTTTATCAAGATTTTGACCAAAATATTTGGTTGGGTTTAGACAATGGAATTAGTTTGATCAATTTGAATTCTCCTTATACAATATTTAATGACACAGACGGTAGCTTGGGTACAGTTTATAGTTCAGCCTTATACAATGGTTTGCTGTACATAGGCACCAATCAAGGCCTTTTTGCAAAATCCTTCAGCTCAGATGAAACATACCAATCAATACCTGGTACAGAAGGGCAGGTTTGGTGTTTGAAAATTATTCATGGCGATCTATTTTGTGGCCACAACAACGGAACCTACCAAATTGACGGAAAAAATGCAAAGTTAATTTCAGATGTGGACGGTACATGGGATGTAAAAGCGATCAAAGGTTTTTCTACGATGCTTATACAAGGAAATTATGACGGGTTAAATTTGCTTGAGAAACGAAATGGAAAATGGCAATTTCTTAAGAAAGTAGATGGTTTCGATTTTTCATCCAGACATTTTGAAATGATGGATAACAATATCGTATTTGTAAATCACGAATATAAGGGTATTTACAAACTTCAACTCACTGAAGATTTTAAAAAAGTAAGCACCTATTCGCTGGTAAAAAGTGTGCCAAAAGGATTAAAATCAGATTTATTAAAGTACAAAAATGAGCTTTATTACAGTTCTGACCTGGGTATTTTTAAATATCATGATAGGGCAAATATTTTTATCAAAGACTCTATTTTTACTAATCAATTTTTAGGAGATGATCAATATGTTTCCGGCACCTTAATTTTAGACAGTACAGATCAATCTATTTGGGGATTTACCCAAGAGCACATTATTAATTTGAGGCCAGGAAAACTGACCAATGAGGTCAATAGAATAAAGTTCCCGTTCCCAAATCCTTCTCGTGGAACCGTATCGGGATATGAGAATATGACAAAATTAAAAAAGAACGAATACCTCATCGGTACTTCGTCCGGTTATACCATACTTCATACTGATAAATTAGAGGAAGAAAAAAATGATTTTTATGTAAATATTGGTTCTATAAAAAACAGTGTCTTAGATCAAGAAAAGGTGTTTGTGTCTTTCTTTCGAACACAGCCCTTTGATAATAAAGAGAACAATATTTATTTTGAGTTCGGCGTAACGGCATTCGATAAAATATACCCGATTCAATACCAGCATAAATTAGAAGGACTTTATGACGAATGGAGCGAATGGACAAAAAAATCTGAAATTTCTTATACTAATTTACCCGGGGGAAACTATACTTTTAAGCTCAGGGCAAAACAGGGAAATTACTTGTCAAAAAACAACGCTTCATTTTCTTTTACCATAGCAGAACCATGGTATCTAAGCAGTAATATGTATTTGTTATATGTCATTTTCATCATCTTATTGATTTTTTTAATAAACCTGCTCAATAGATGGCATTTTAAAAAACAAAAAGAAAGATCAATTGAAGAAGAAAAAAGAGTCATGCTATTAAGGCAACTCAATAATGAAAAAGAAATAGTTCAATTAAGAAATGAAAAGTTGCAAAGTGAAGTGGAGAGCAAGTCTAATGAATTGATTAATTCTACATCCAATGTGATCAAATTAAATGAAATTCTCACTTCTATAAAAAGCGACCTCGAACCGGTAAATGATCAGCCGGTCATCAAAAAAGTCATCAAAATGATCAATCAGAGATTAAATAAAAATTCTGATTGGGAAACCTTCCAGGAAGCTTTTAACCATACCGACAGAGAATTTTTGAATAAATTAAAGAACGCACATCCATCTCTGACACCTCACGATTTAAGATTATGTACCTATTTACGGCTTAATTTAACCTCCAAAGAAATCGCTCCACTATTAAATATTTCACCGCGAAGTGTTGAAATAAAACGTTACCGATTGAGAAAAAAAATGAACTTGGAGCATGAAAGTGGCTTAGTTGAATATATTTTAAGTATTTGATCACCTTTACAAGATCCTAAAACACCTCAACATTAACTCAACATTCAGCAAACTTAACCGATTAAGACTGATAAAATATCTTCATTTTTCCTTACTTCACCCTCTTCCCTAATCAAAAAAGGAACCCGTTAAAATAGCCTTTGCAAGTCAATTTAATCTGATCAATCCTATAAATTACGTTATACTATTTTGTCAATTTTAACCCTGTATATTTTTTGTATAGGTCGATATTCACAAAGACTAAATAATGCTTTCTAATATTACTCAACTCAAATTAAATTATTTATGAAACAAAAAATAGTTAGAAATGTATTATTTCTAGGATTGTTTATGCTTTGTAGTTTTACATACTCCCAAAGCATATCCGGAACAGTTTCAGATGCCCAAGGCCCATTGCCAGGGGTAAATGTAATTGTTAAAGGAACTGACAATGGTGTAACGACAGATTTTGATGGTCGATACACTATTTCTGATGTTAGCCCAAATTCGATTTTAGAATTTAGCTATGTAGGATTTCAAACACGAGATATTACGGTTGCAGGACAGACTGTAATCAATGTAGTACTTGAAGAAGATGTTAATCAATTAGACGAAGTTGTTGTCATTGGTTACGGTGTTCAAAAGAAAGCCCTGACAACAGGAGCAAATTTAAATGTAAAAGGAGAAGATATCGCTGCCTTAAATACGGGAACAGCCATGGAAGCACTTCAGGGTGTTGCCGCAGGTGTCAGTGTTACAAGAAACAGTGGATCTCCCGGTGCAGGTACCAGAGTAACTATTCGTGGTTTAGGTACTATTGGTAATTCTAACCCATTATATATAGTAGATGGAATTGCCGTTGGTGATATTGATTACTTAAACTCATCGGATATTGCTTCCATCGATGTTTTAAAAGATGCAGCCTCTGCCGCAATTTATGGTTCGAGAGCCGCAAATGGTGTAATTCTGGTGACAACAGTCAAAGGTAGAAGAGACCAAGCTGCAAAAATTAGCTATGATACTTTTTACGGTTTTCAAAATATTTACAAAAACCTGGATCCATTGAATGCACAAGAATATATGTATATCATGGATGAGGGAAGGTTAAATGACGGTCTGGCTCCAAATGACTGGGAATCTATCCTTAAAAACAACTCATGGTTAAATGACAATTACAATGGGCTTGGTACCCAATTGGGTGAAGAGATTTGGTCGGATTTGCAAAATGGCTGGAAAGGAACTAATTGGATCGATGAAATGACCAATAAAGATGCCCCTGTTCAAAGTCACGCGGTCAATATCACCGGTGGTAGTGAGGATATCATTTACTCTATGGGTGCATCTTATTACGATCAAAAAGGGATCATCGGTGGAGATATAATCGGTGCAGGATTTAAAAGATTTACGGCCAGATTAAATACTCAAATGGTTCTTAAAAAGAATTCCTCACATGCCATATTAACGGTAGGAGAGAATTTTACCTATACTAATACAGAAAACAGAAGTGTGGCAACAGGAAATATATATTGGAACGACCTCCATAATGGATTGGTTCAAAATCCTTTAATGCCAGCCTATTGGCAACCTGCCATAGATAATAATGTAAGTGAATTTGGTTTTACACCAACTTTAGACGGTTTGAATTCCAATCAGACCAACCCAATAGCAGTGATGTATTACCGTCATAACTATAATTACGGAAAAGGAAACAGAATTGTAGGTAACGTATTTGCAGAATTAGAACCAATCAAAGATTTGAAATTCAGATCTGCATTTGGTGTTGATTCATGGTTTGGACACGGAAGATCCATGAACCCAACTTATCATCTAGGTGTATTATACAGAGATGATGTAGACGGCGCTCAACAAAGTCAATACTTTGGTAACAACTGGACCTGGACAAATACACTTTCATATAACAAAAGTTTTGGAGATCATCAGTTAGACTTGGTAGTTGGTACAGAAATGCTCCAAAATCAAATCAATACAGAGGTTGGTGGCTCGAGAAATAATTTATTGTTCCCCGGTGATCCAAAGTATGCCTATATCCGCAATACACAAAGTCCGGAAAGTATCAGTGATATCAATACTTGGGGTCAGGACTGGGCTGCTCAAGGTGGAGGTTTATTGTCATACATCGCTCGTGGACAGTATAATTACAAAGAAAAATATCTTCTTTCAGCCACATTCCGTGCGGATGGTTCCTCAAATTTCGCAGAAGGAAACAGATGGGGATATTTTCCTTCTGTTTCTGCTGGTTGGGTAGTAACTAACGAAGATTTCATGAGTAATTCAGGCAATGCGCTGAACTTTTTAAAACTTAGAGCAAGTTGGGGTCAAAATGGTAACCAATCCATCCCCAATTTTGTTTATTCATCTAATATTACCTATGCATTCCCCGGATATTTCTTTGGTGACACAAAACCCGTATCAGGTCCTACCGCCTATCCTGCAAATGTTCCAAATAAGGATGTTACCTGGGAAACTTCAGAACAGCTAAACTTTGGTTTAGATGCCCAATTCTTTAATTCAAGATTAGGTTTAACCTTCGATTGGTACAACAAAACGACCAAGGATTGGTTGGTATTGGCAGGTATTCAAGGAACTTTCGGTGCCGGGCCCCCATACATCAATGGTGGAGATATCGAAAATCAAGGGGTAGAACTTGTACTTAATTGGAATGACCGTTGGGGTGATTTTAAATACGGTATTACTTTAAGTGGATCCCATAACAAAAACGAGGTGACAAGAATTGACAATACCAATGGTATTATCAATGGTCCGAGCTCAGTTCTATCTCAGGGAACTGCCGAAATTTCAAGAGTTGAAGTAGGTCGCCCAATAGGTTATTTCTATGCTTTACAAACGGATGGCCTATTGCAAACACAAGATGAAGTAGATGCATGGGTAGTACCAGCCACTGATAATGCCGGCAATTCAAACCCAAACGCTGGTCAGCCATATTTTTCTGACCAAAGACCAGGTGATGTCAAGTTTGTTGATCGAAACAACGATGGTATCATTGATGAAAAAGATAAAACAATGATTGGTGATCCAAACCCTGATTATGAAGTAGGTATTCAACTGTATTTTGAGTTTAAGGGTGTCTATGCCAACGCAACACTTGCAGGAAAGTACGGAATGCAGGTCATGCAATCTTATAGATCTTTTGCAGATAATTTTGATCAAAACTACACCACTGACATTTTTAATCGTTGGCATGGTGCAGGAACTTCAAATCGCATCCCAAGATTAACTTCAGGGTCAAATCGAAACACGAACCTGATCTCAGATATATTTATGTACGATGCGGATTATTTAAGAATCAACAACTTAACCGTGGGTTATGATTTTGGAGATGCCCTATCCAGAGTTAATGCAATTTCAAATCTTAAGGTATATGCGGCAGTAAATAACCTGTATACTTTTACAGATTATAAAGGTATGGATCCGGAAGTGCGATTTGGACACGATGCAAGTTGGGCTTCGGGTATAGATCTTGGATTGTATCCACAGGCGAGAACAGTAATGTTTGGTCTAAGTGTTGAATTTTAATATTAATAAATAAGATGATGAAAAAACTAATATATTTTACTTCAATTGTAGCCATTGTGCTTGCCACCAGCTGCAGCGAAGAATATTTGGACACGGATAATCTTTATGGAAAAAGTTTAGAAACTTTCTATAAGACTCCTCAGGACATAGAAGAATCTATGGCCGGTGTTTATAATGCTATTTACACGCCCAACGTGCACAGTAACGAATCTATTGCAGCCACATTAATGTCTGATATGATGTTAGGTGGTGGTGGGCCTGATGATAAATCGGCTAAATATGTAGATAATTTTGAAGATCCTGCAGAGGATACTTATCGAGATATGTGGACCCAATGCTACAGTGGTATTGCCAGAGCTAATGCGATAATCGAAAAAACAGCTGAAGCCGATTTTACCAGATATTTTGAAAGTCCTGAAAAAGCCCAAGAATTTAAAGATCAGGCTATTGGAGAGGCATTATTCATGAGAGCATTCTTCTATTTCAGGTTGGCTAAATTCTTTGGTGGAGTTCCCATGATTGTGTCCGTTGATGACCCAAAAGATGTAGGAAGATCTTCCTATTCGGATACTTTTGCACAAATTGCATCCGACTTGGTGAATGCCATCGAAACAATGCCCGCAACACCTTTTCCTAGTATTCCAACTTCCAGATACGGACATGCCAATAAATGGGTTGCTGAAGCTTATTTAGCTAGAGTATTTTTGTTTTATACTGGCTACATGACCAATATAGAAGGGCAAGGAACTACTGACCTCCCGCTTGCAGGAGGTGGTTCTTTATCAAAAACCGAAGTGACAAGCTACTTAGATGATTGTATCAACAACAGTGGTCATAAACTAGCAAGTGATTTTAGAAACTTATGGCCCTATGCTTATCTTAACCAAAGTGCCGGTTCAACTGTTTTGCCTTGGGCAGAAGCAGAAGGGCTTTCTTGGGTAGGTCAGGATGGTCATTCTCCTACTTTCGGAACTGGAAATTACGAAACCATGTTCGTTCAACGCTTTTCTTTTGGAGACTGGGGATGGTCCAATGGTAATATATATACCAACAGACTTTGCCTTTTTACTTCTATTCGCGGAAACTCTTTAACTCCTTTTGGAGAAGGATGGGGATGGGGAACCGTGAACCCAAAATTATGGACCGGCTGGTCTGATGACGATCCGAGAAAAGTGGGTTCAATTCTTCAGCTCGGACAGGCTGATCAAGGAACAGAGGGTTATAAATTTCCTGACAATGCCGACCACCATACCGGTTACTTTAATAAAAAATATACCGCATTACAACACAGTGGGAAAGGTATGTTCGTACAATTATACAGCTGGGGAAATGCCGACATGCAGTTAATGCATGCCCAAGACTTTATTTTTATGCGTTTCGCCGATGTATTGCTGATGCATTCTGAAATAACAGGAACTGCTGAAGGTATGAATGAAGTTAGAGCAAGAGCAGGATTAGATCCCGTTGGATATTCCTTGGAAGCTTTAAAAGAAGAGCGTTTACACGAATTATCATTCGAAGGACTACGATGGTTCGATCTCGTTCGTTGGGGAGATGTCAACACAGCCTTTAACGATGTGATCAATGTGAAAAATGCCGGAGGAGTTGATGCACAATACAGAGTGACTTACAGACCTGAAACCAAAGGGTTAGTGCCAATACCTGAAACCGAGATCAGACTATCAGGTGGTGTTTATGAACAAAACCCAGGCTGGTAAAATAGTTAAATTTTAATTAAGAGAAATATGAAAATACATAAAATATATGGCCTTTTTATTGGATTGATGATACTGATGGTGTCATCCTGTGATCCAATTGTTGACGAGGAATACCTTGAAAACACGACAGATGTTGCGGGAGTTGAGTTGATAGCAACCCAAAGTACACCGGGTGGAAACAAAATTACCTTAGAAATGGCAACTCCCGGGATTACCGGTTATTGGGACTATAATTTAGGTAAGGCCCTGACGGATAAATTTGAATTTATTTACCCTATTCCGGGGAAGGCCACCTTTACTTATGTGGGTACTTTAGGAGCCGAGTTTTTTGAAAAAACAATAGATGTGCAGATAGACCAATTAGACAATGCCTTAGATCAAGATTGGTATGATCTAGTCGGTGACGATACTGCAGCTGGCAAGACCTGGGTGTTCAATGGCACAGGGGGTGATGAAAGATTATGGTGGTATATGAGCCCTCCTGATAATTGGGCGGGTGTATGGTGGAATGCCGGAGGTACTTGTTGTCCTCCATTTGACCAGGCAGGTAAAATGAAATTCGATCTGGATGGAGCTGCCAATTTCACTTATCAATCCGGACCAGATGCAGCCGAAGTTAAATCGAGTTTTGTTCTAGATGTAGGCAATCAAATGCTGCAAATCAATGGCGGAAATATTTTAGGAGCTGTTGAGTGCGGAACGAACACAAGTGCTTTGTACCAAATTGTTCGACTAACCGAAGATGAGTTAATCCTGTTCATTTCAAACGGGACTTGCGGTAGCGGTTGGACCTGGATCTTTAAACCAGAATAACCTTTTCATTCATAATTCATAATTAGATTAATTTGTGTTTTGATCTTTACCGGCTTTCGGGCTGGTAAAGATTGAAACTATTAATGCATATTTTTTTTTACTATTTTTGAATTTATGAAAAATACCTCTTATACATCGTTGTTAAATAAAACCGGATTCTATATCCTTTTTATTCTATTTGGTCTTTCCTGCAGTGGAAGTGATGATCCTACATCGCCTGAAATTGGAGCAGTAGTTCCGTCAAATTTAATGGTTGATCTGGTCATCAACGGACAAGACTCCTCCAATCCAGCTGGAGACGGTTCGGGCAAAATAACTTGTTCGGCTACAGCAAAGGATGCAATAAAATATGGTTTTAAAATTGGAACTGAACCCGAAATTCAAAATACAACAGGCAAATTCGACCATACTTTCACTAAAGCTGGTACTAACGATTATTCAATTACGGTATACGCTTATTCAAAAGACGCAAAATCGATCAACGAATTTAAAACCATTAGCGTTTTTGTCAAACCTCCGGAGTATGCTCTGGTTTGGGCGGATGAATTCGACGTGGATGGAGCTGTTTCAGATGAAAACTGGAAATTTGAAATAGTACCCCCAAATAACGGCAGCTGGTGGAATGGCGAAAAACAGCATTACACCGATAGATTAGACAACGCGTATGTCTCAGATGGAACACTAAAAATTACGGCAAAAAAAGAAACTTATACCTATAATGGCTCAACCCAGAATTACACGTCTGCCCGTTTGAACTCAAAACATGTTTTCACCTATGGTAGACTAGATGTGAGAGCTAAATTACCCAAAGGTGACGGAACTTGGCCCGCAATTTGGATGCTTGGCGCGAATCACAGCACTGTTGGCTGGCCCGCTTGCGGCGAAATCGATATCATGGAACACTGGGGGCATATTCCTACCGAAGTATCGAGTGCTACACATACACCGGCTTGCTCGGGAGGTTGCAGTAACGTGCGCGTTGGTGCGACAAAACTCGAAAATTATGATACTGAATTTCACGTTTATTCTGTAGAATGGACACCCGAAAGTCTGCGTTTTTTAATTGATGGAGAGTTTAAATATCAGTACAATCCGGCTTCTAAGAACAGTCAAAATTGGCCATTTACTGCTGATCAATTTATCATTCTTAACGTAGCCATGGGTGGTGATTGGTTTGTCATCGATCCGTACTTTAAGGAAGCCACGATGGAAATTGACTATGTAAGACTGTATCAACAATGATTTGAAGAATTAAAACAATAATGTAAGAATTAGACAGGGTTTGCTCAAATTTATCTCGAACCTAAGGTCTATAAATATAACTCATATGCTTAACCAAACTCACGTAAAATTGACTTTAATTTTATTTTTTACTGCACTTTTTATGATAAGTTGTAACCAAAAGGAACAAATGGCTGTAAAAGAAGAAAATATGGAAAAAATAGTTCCCAAATCATTTGCTATTGAAAAAAGTGCTGTATATACAACCAGTGCACAAAATGATGTTAAATTAAAATTAACCCAGGCTCAACTCAGCTTTTCAAATTTCTTACAGCCCCTGGAGACAGAGGGTTCTATATTAGTCAATACGTCAAACCAACACCAAACCCTTGTTGGAATTGGTGCAGCACTTACGGATGCATCAGCAGAAACTTTTTATAAATTGGATGAGGATCAGCAAAAATTATTCATGGAAGCTTATTATAGCAAAGAGAATGGAATTGGATACTCATTGGCTAGAACCATCATTCACAGTTGTGATTTTTCAAGCGGAAGCTATACCTATATTGAAGAAGGGGACGGAGAACTAAAAACTTTCAATATAGATCATGACAGGAAGTACAGATTGCCTTTTACCAAATTGGCTATCGCTGCTGCCGGAGGTAAACTAACTACCTATGCAAGTCCTTGGAGTCCACCAGCCTTTATGAAAACCAATGGCAATATGTTACAAGGAGGAAAACTAAAACCGGAATACGCACAGGCTTGGGCAAATTATTACGGCAAATTCATCAAAGCCTATGAAAGTGAAGGAATTCCGATTTGGGGATTATCTATTCAGAACGAACCCATGGCAACTCAAAGATGGGAATCTTGTATCTATACCGCCGAAGAAGAACGAGACTTTCTAAAGAATTTTTTAGGTCCAACATTGGAGCGAGAAGGTCTTGGTGATAAAAAAATAATTGTTTGGGACCATAACCGCGATCTGCTTTTCGAAAGGGCCAACGTGATCTTGAGTGACCCTGAAGCCAATAAATATGTTTGGGGAACCGGTTTTCATTGGTATGAAGACTGGAAAGATGGTGTTCCTATGTTTAAGAACGTGGCTCAAGTGAATGATGCTTTCCCTGATAAAAAACTTATTTTCACTGAAGGATGTAATGAAAGATTCGATATGGAAAGAATTGAAGATCCTAAACTTCCGGAACGTTACGGCAGATCCATGATCAATGACTTTAATAACGGAACAGTAGCCTGGACAGATTGGAACATTCTGCTGGATGAAAATGGCGGACCTAACCATGTTGGAAACTTTTGCTTTGCTCCCATTCACGGAAACACCAAAACAGGCAAGTTAATCTTCACCAATTCTTATTATTACATAGGCCATTTTTCTAAATTCATTCGTCCCGGAGCCAAAAGACTTTCAACAGGTACCACGTCTAATCAGCTCAGTGCAACCTCTTTTATGAATGACGATGGCAGTATAGCGATCGTAGCGATGAATGAGGGAGACAAACCCTTGGATTATTTTCTCACGGTTGATGGAAAAACAGCTAAACTTTCTATGCCGGAACATTCAATTCAAACTATCGTTCTAAAATAATTTTACAAACTTATTTTCAACTCTTTTTAAAAACACTCCAATGAAAAAATCATACACTGTCTTAATCAGTTTAATCGTCGCTCTTGGAGGATTTCTTCTTGGATTTGACAGTGCAGTTATATCCGGTGCCATTAACGGAATTAGAACTTATTTTGAAATGACTGATTGGGAACTTGGTTTCTCTGTGGGTTGTGTGATCTTTGGGGCTATGGCAGGTAATATCGTTGCCGGACCATTAAGTGATCGATTCGGCAGGAAAAAGGTGCTCCTAATTACAGCTATGTTATTTACCATCTCTGCCATCTGGTCTGCCACAGCCACAACCTATATAACCTTTGTCATTGCAAGAATTATTGGCGGTATTGGTATTGGGGGGGCCATTTTAATTGCACCTGTTTATATTGCAGAAGTAGCTCCACCTAAACTCAGAGGAAGTTTGGTCTCATTGAATCAATTGAATATTGTTATTGGTATTTCAGTCGCCTATTTTTCAAATTATTTTTTAAAGGACCTGGAAGGCGAAAGCTGGAGATGGATGCTTGGCGTAGAGGCCTTTCCGGCTATTTTTTATTTTTTAGCCCTGTTTATTGTTCCTAGGAGTCCGAGATGGTTAATCCAAAGGTTGAATTTGGTCGATGCAGCAAGAAGTATATTGATAAAAATCGGTGGTCAGGATTATGCCCAACTTACAATTGAAGAAATTCAAAGAGGAATTGCTAAAAAAGAAAGAAAGGGCACCATATCAGATCTATTTAAATATCGAATGCAGACGATAATGGTCATAGCATTTGGTATTGCATTTTTCCAGCAAATAACCGGGATTAATGCAATCTTTTATTATGCCCCTACTATTTTTGAACAGGCAGGTGGATCTACCGATTCCTCATTTTTACAAGCGATTGTTGTAGGATTGACCAATCTTGTTTTTACATTGGTAGCCATTAGGTTGATAGACAGATTAGGAAGAAAGCCCTTATTGATCATCGGGACATTGGCAATGACGATCGCACTCTCGATGGCAACGCTGGCCTTTAATAATGCGAGTTATGAGGTAAATGAAAAAACATTAAAAAATATAGAAAATACAGATATGAGAGAAGCATTGGCTAGTTTGTCAGGCTCAACATTCAATTCTCAAAAAGAACTATTTGATAACGTTCAACCTATTTTAAGTGAAGAACAATTATTTAGTTTCAAACGAAATGAGGTAAAGAATTTGATCCAGATCAACGCTACACTCGTTCTCATAGCCATACTTCTGTATGTCGCGGCATTCGCTATTTCATTAGGACCCGTCATGTGGACTCTTTTGTCAGAAATATTCCCGGGAAATATAAAAGGAATCGCTATCTCGGTGGTTGGATTCTTTAATTCTTTAGTGAGCTATACGGTAACCCAATTTTTCCCATGGGAATTGACCAATCTAGGACCTACAATCACATTTGCAATTTATGCGATGATGGCCTTTTTATCCTTATTATTTGTGATGAAATTTATCATAGAGACAAAAGGAAAGAGTTTAGAAGAGGTCGAAGAATTATTAATTAAATCCTAACCAATGAAAAGTCTTTCATGGGTCATCCTAATTTGTCTAATGAGTTTTTCCGCCTGTAAAAAAGAAGATAGTCATAGCGTTAATACTGAATCGAAAAATATAGTCCCACCTAAAATTAGATTGACAAAAGTTCAGGGTAAATACACCTTACTCGTAAACAATGAGCCTTTTTATATCAAAGGTGCCGGCCTTGAATTTGGCCAAATATCTGCTGTAGCTCAACATGGAGGGAATTCATTTAGAACCTGGAGGACAGAAAATGGCAAACAAACGGCAAAAGAGGTCTTAGACGAAGCTCAAAAACACGGTTTAATGGTAACTATGGGTATTGAGGTAGCCCGAGAACGCCATGGCTTTGATTACAATGATGAAGTTGCAGTAAAAAAACAATTTGAACGGATTAAAAAAGAAGTAATGGCTATAAAAGATCATCCAGCTCTTATGATTTGGGCCATTGGAAATGAGCTCAATTTAAGAGCTACCAATCCTAAAGTTTGGGATGCTGTAAATGATCTTTCAAAAATGATTCACGAAGTGGATGGCAATCATTTAACTACTTCAACCCTTGCGGGAATTTCACAACATGATATCAATTTATTAAAAGAACGTTGCGCGGACCTAGATTTATTGTCTTTTCAGTTATATGGAAAAATAGAAGAACTCCCTCAACTTATCAAAGATTATGGTTGGGAAGGACCATATATGGTTACAGAATGGGGTGCAACAGGACATTGGGAAGTTCCTAAAACTAGCTGGGATGTACCCATTGAAGAAAATAGTACAGTTAAGGCCGCTAATTATCTAAAAAGATATAAAATTGGTATTGAGTCAGACACTTTACAATGCATAGGTTCCTATGTTTTTTTATGGGGCCAGAAACAGGAACGCACCCCCACCTGGTATGGAATCTTCTTGGAAGATGGCAAGGAAACCGAATCGGTTGATGTGATGCACTATATTTGGAATTCAACCTGGCCGGCCAATAGAACCCCAAAAATCGAATCTTTCCTTTTAGATGACAAAACTGCCTACGACAATGTCATCTTAGCTGAGGGTAAAAGCTATATAGCAATAGCAAAAATAAAAGATTTTGAAGAGGATTTGATCAGTTATTCTTGGGAAATATTAGCTGAAAGTACTGATCTTGGCGATGGAGGAGATTATGAGACAAGACCAGAACCGATAGAAGGTCATTTTATGAATATGGCTGATGGAGAATTGGAATTCAGAGCTCCAAAAGCAGGAAATTACAGGTTATTTGTATATGCTGATGACGGCAATAATCACGCTGCAACAGCCAATATACCCTTTAGGGTTAACTAAAGTTATTCTGCTGATCATCATGAATGAGCGTTTTTAACATGGTTTATAGTCCATAGATCTCAAACATTAAAATTTAAGGGAAAAGGTTCCTTTTATTTTGCCTTTTTTGAATCTTATTTTTTAAATAAAAGTAACAGGACCAATGTTAAGACCTCACATAAAAAATTAGTAGAAATAGAGATTATTTATTGAATAGTTAGTAAAAATTTGGACTCGTCAATGAAATAATAAGTTTCAAGTCCTTTTTAATTTTAGACCATGATGAAAAGTAGAATGGTGATTGTGATAGTCACTTTATTTTTTTCGAGTATTAGTATTGGGCAAAGTAAGTCTGGTTATAAAACAACGAATGTGGTAACAGATCATTATTATCCTGAGATAAGTGAGCAGAGGATTGATAGCCTGATTAACCTACTCACCCTGGAAGAAAAAGTGGCTATGTGTCATGCACAATCTAAATTCAGCACCCCGGGTGTTCCTAGATTGGGGATTCCGGAAATATGGATGTCTGATGGACCACATGGAGTTCGGGGTGAAATAAACTGGGATAACTGGGGTTATGCCGGTTGGACAAATGATTCCATTACCGCATTTCCTGCCCTTACCTGTCTTGCAGCAACTTTTAACCCTGCTCTTGCTAAAGCCTATGGCCAAAGTGTAGGGGAAGAGGCCCGATACAGAAAGAAAGATGTCTTGTTAGGACCGGGAGTGAATATTTATAGAACACCCCTAAATGGAAGAAATTTTGAATATATGGGAGAAGATCCGTTTTTGGCTTCAACCCTTGTTGTTCCTTATATTCAGGGAGTGCAGGAAAATGGCGTGGCAGCTTGCCTCAAGCATTTTGCTTTAAATAATCAGGAAAAATGGCGCGGCCATATCAATGTAGAAGTAAGTGATCGTGCTTTGTATGAGATCTATTTTCCTGCCTTTAAAGCTGCTGTTCAGGAAGGAAAAGTTTGGGCAGTAATGGGATCCTATAATAAGTTCAGAGGTCAACATTGTAGTCATCATGAAATACTCATTAACAAAATACTTAAAGGCGATTGGCAATTTGACGGAGTTTTGGTGACAGATTGGGGCTCTGCACACGACACAAAAGAAGCTGCACTCTATGGTCTTGACTTGGAAATGGGTACCGGAACCGATGGCTTGACAAGTACCTTAAAAAATGCCTATGACAACTATTACCTCGCCTATCCCTTTTTACAAATGTTAAAAAATGGTGAGATTGAAGAAGAAGTAGTCAATGAGAAAGTGAGAAGGATCCTGCGATTGATGTACAGAACGAATATGAATCCTGATCGGACCTTTGGCAAAGCAAACAATCAGGAACATCTGGACCTAGCTAGAAAAATTGCCCGGGAGGGTATCGTTTTATTGAAGAACGACAACCAATTATTTCCAATTGACCCGGATAAAAAAATGACAATTGCGGTTATCGGAGAAAACGCAACCAGAAAAATGGCTCCGGGGGGCGGATCCTCCGAGCTCAAACCAAAATTTGAGATATCACCCCTACAAGGCATTCAAGAAAGGTTTAAAAATGCAACTATTTTACACAGCATGGGTTATGCCTCCGGACCTCCGGTTTACGGCAATGTGATTCCTTCAAAATTGGATGCAGATTCTCTAAAAACAGCTGCCTTAGCTATCGCCAAAGAAGCTGATATTGTATTATTCATAGGGGGGCTAAACAAGAACCACCAACAAGATTGCGAAGGAGGAGACCGCTTGTCCTATGAACTGCCCTTCGGGCAAGATGAATTGATCAATGAACTATCATCCATTAATAAAAACATAGGTGTTGTGCTTATTAGCGGAAATGCCGTTGCCATGCCATGGCTGCCAAAAGTTCAAGGGCTAGTTCAATCCTGGTATTTAGGTAGTGAATCCGGTCATGCTTTGGCAGATATTTTATGTGGGGATATAAATCCTTCCGGAAAACTACCTTTTACTTATCCTGTTAAATTAGCCGATAACGGTGCACATTATTTTGGGGAGCTTTCCTATCCCGGAGATAGCATTGATCAATATTATAAGGAAGGTATCTTTGTAGGTTACCGTTGGCATGAACATAAAAAGATCAGTCCTCAATTCGCTTTTGGGGAAGGGCTTTCTTATACGAAATTTACAATTGATAATATTCGTGCAAGTGAAAAATCGGTTACAGAAAATACTGAGTTCCAGATCATTTGTGATATACAGAATATCGGGAGTCGAGAAGGTTCAGAAGTGGTTCAGATTTATGTCGGTAAACCAAAATCGGTTGTAGAAAGAGCCGTGAAAGAGTTAAAAGGTTTTGAAAAGGTATTTTTACAAAAAGGAGAGAAAAAAACAGTGTCTATTACCCTAGACCCCAAATCTTTCGCTTTTTATGACGAAACTATTTCCGATTGGAATTTAGAGCTGGGCGAATACACTATTTATGTGGGAACAGCTTCCAACAAAATTCATCAAAAAATAAAGATTAAAATCAAATAATCATCTTTACATACAAGATCAGCACAAATTCGACATATATGTTTGGGAAAATAATTTTTAGACCTTGTTTATCGCTTCTTCTATTATTCTATTTTCAAACAAATGGATATAGTCAGACCGAAGAAGATCAATTTGAAAATGCTGGTGTTACCGTCGAAACATCTCCTCCTATTGTTCTTTCGAGATCAGAATACACAAATAAATTAGAAGGCTTTTGGTTAGGGCAATGCATCGCCAATTGGACCGGGTTGATAACCGAAATGGATAAAATTGGAAATATAGGCGAGATCAAAACGGGAGATTTTTATACAAGAGAGGATTGGGCAAAACGTGATCAACCAAGTATTTGGGCAGAAGGAATTCCGAGTAATTTATCTCCAACAATAGATTTTATATACGCGGCTTCAGATAGTATTTGGGGGGCAGATGATGACACTGATATAGAATACATTTACCAACAACTGCTATATACGCATAAAACGAGCGTACTTTCGGGTGAACAAATTAGAGAGGGTTGGCTTAAACACATGAAACCGGAGGAAGAAAATTATTTGTGGGTTTCAAACCAACAAGCCTTTGATTTGATGAAAAAGGGCATGATTCCTCCAGAAACTGGTAATCCTGAGTATAATCCTCATTATGATATGATAGATGCACAACTCACGACAGAAATTTTTGGACTCTTTGCTCCTACTCGTCCGGATATAGCCCTGATTATGGCCAAACTCCCAATTCAAACTGTTGCCAGAGAAAATGCAGAAAAGATTTCGCAGTTTTACGTTGTAATGCATGCTTTGGCAAGTACATCTCAAAATGATCCTATAAATATGAGGCTTCAAAATATGGCTGAGGAGGCAAGAAAGGTATTTCCAATAGATTCTTACATGGCCCATATGTATGAATTCGTAAAAAGAAATTATCATGCTGGTATCCCATGGGAAAAAACGCGAGACGAACTTTATGAAAAGTATCAGGTCAACCAGGAAAATGGCTATAATATGACTTCCCAAAATCTCTATTGCAATGGATGTTTTGCAGCAGGTATTAATTTCGGGGCTAGTTTGATCAGCCTTTTTTATGGGGAAGGTAATTTTAAAGAAACCATCAAAATTGGCGTTCTTGCGGGCTGGGATTCCGATAATCCAACCGCCACATGGGGCGGTTTAATTGGCTTTATGATCGGGAAAGAGCAAATTGAAAAAATCTTTAATCAGAAATTTTCAGATCAATTTAACATCCATAGAACGAGAAATAATTTCCCAAATGACGGAATTGACAATTTCCCTTCAATGGCAAAAAAAGGAATAGAAATAATAGATAGAGTGGTTACAGAAGAAATGCAAGGACGAGTTGATCATCAAAACAATGCATGGATCATTCCACAATTGTAAAAACTAATTTAATTCTAGTTATGAAATTTTTAATTCGTTCAGGTCAATATTATTTAGTTTTGCTGGCATTGATATTTTCACCCAAACTTCAAGCGCAAGAAATGAACATCATGACCTTCAATATTCGATATGCTAGTCCCAATGACAACGAAAATCAGTGGGAACTTCGCAAAGAAGAACTGACTGATCATTTAAAGGCCTACAAGCCAGATATTTTCGGACTACAGGAAGCGTTAAAATCTCAATTAGATTTTATTGATCAAAAGCTTAGTGATTATACGTATTTCGGAGTGGCTCGTGAAGATGGGAAAGAGTCTGGAGAGTATTCCCCGCTTTTTTATAATACACTTACATACAACGTAGTTACTCAATCGACCTTTTGGTTAGCTGAAAATACCGACTGTTGTGAACTAGGCTGGGATGCAGCGCACAAAAGAATTTGTACCTATGCGCTATTTGAAGATAAAGTTTCTAAAAGAAAGTTTTGGGTATTTAACACACATTTCGATCACAAGGGAGAAGTTGCCAGAGAAAAATCGGCAGAATTGATCCTGGAGCAAATAGAAAAAATTAATCAGGGAAAATTCCCTGTGGTTCTCATGGGCGATTTCAATGCCCTTCCCGATAGTAAAGTTATTTTGCATATTAAAACTAAAATGAAGGACGGTATGGAATTTGCTTCCGGAGATTTTTCAGGAGCCATAGGCACTTTTAATGGTTTTGATCCAAATTATTCAAAAGAAGTACGAATCGATTATATTTTTGTCAAAGACTTTAAGATAAACACTTATATACATCTCCAGAATAAAAGGGCAAATGGTTTATTTATATCAGATCATTTCGCGGTCATGGCAAATTTATCCTTATCAAATCCGTAATCAAAAAAGTATCCAATAACATCTTCAGCTATGAATCTAAAAAGAAAATATGTATTGATCCTCTTCATAATGGCAAGTTTCTTTTCTTGCAAAAAAACTGAAAACAGCATACCTGCTCAATCTGCTGAATTGAAGTCATTTTTAAGGGCAGAGGGCCAGAACATCGTTGATGGAAATGGCAATATAGTCTTATTAAAAGGAACCAATATAGGAAACTGGCTTGTCCCTGAAGGTTATATGTTCAAAATGGACCAGGTAAATTCTCCAAGAAAAATTGATGAATTACTTTATGAATTAGTAGGTCCTGATAGTTTACAAGTATTTTGGAAAGAATATTTAAACAATTACATCACCCAAAAAGACATAAAATTTTTGAAAAGAATTGGCTGCAATCATATCCGACTACCATTTCATTACAAACTCTTCACAGATGAATTGTATATGGGTGAAAAGAATGCTGGCTTTACCTATTTTGACCGAATCATTGAATGGTGCAAACAGGAAGACTTGTACGTACTATTGGACATGCATTGTGCCCCTGGCGGACAAACCGGTGACAATATAGATGATAGTTACGGCTATCCTTATTTATTCAAAAGCCAATCATCACAAGATCTTATGACTGATATTTGGGTTAAAATAGCAAAGAAATATGCCGATGAACCTATCGTCCTGGGTTATGATCTCGTAAATGAACCTATTGCTCATCATTTTGAAAATGAATTGGATACTTTAAATCATTCCTTGTTTCAACTGTACGATAGAATTACAAAGGAAGTTCGGAAGGTCGACCAAAATCATATGATCTTCTTAAATGGATCCGTTTGGAGTACAAATTTTGATGTATTTGAATCGCTCATCGATGAGAACATCGTCTATGAATTTCACAAATACTGGTTCGATGTTAACCAGGAAGCCATTCAAGCTTATATAGATTTTAGTCAGAAAAATAAGGTCCCCATTTACATTGGTGAAACTGGCGAGAATTCAGATGCATGGGTGAACGATTTTAGAACCTTATTGGATCAGCATAAAATCGGATGGTGCTTTTGGCCCTATAAAAAAATGAATAATTTGAGTGGTATCATGAATTTTACAGAACCTAAAGATTATCATTTGATTACTGAATATGCCAAAAGTAATCGTTCGAGTTTTGCTGAAATAAGGAAAAATAAACCGGAATCAGATAAGGTGCAGTTGGCTTTGAATGAATTTTTGGAAAATTGTCAATACGAAAACTGTTTTTTTAATGTAGGATATACTGAAGCCCTGGATTTTAAGGTTGGTCCGTTTGAAAAATAGCGCCTAAAGCAGGATGCCATTTTATAAAATGTGAAGATTCTAACAATTTTTTAAACAGGTACCGTTTTAATTAAGAATTAGTGACAACAGATAAGCCTCTTTACGCACAAATCATTGAATGTAATTTTAATAAAAATATCATGTACAAATCATCCCTTTCCATTTTTAATGTTTTTAAAATCAGACTGATACTTTTTTTATTCGGTTTACTAGTCATCTCATGTGGAGACGATAGCACTTCCAATGATCCGGGTGCTGATGGCACCAGTATCACCTCCTTTAAATTTTTACCTACGGAAAACCCTAGTTTAGGAACGGGAGAACTTATGGAGATCAAAGATGAAGAAATCATTGGAAGATTACCGATATATGTAAAGATGGAAAATCTTGTGGCCAGATTTGAGCATACGGGTGCTGAAGTAATGGTGAGTAATATTCCGCAAATAAGTGGTAAAACACCTAATGATTTTACTAAAACACTGAACTATACGGTTAAATCAAAAAATGGGGAAACCAGGGTTTATGCAGTAAATCTAGACCGATTTACAGGTCTTCCCATCGTCTATATCAATACATTGGGCAGCCAGGCCATAGATTCTAAAGATGATTACCGCGAAGGCAGTATCCAGATTGACGGCAACACGCTATATGCAGATAGTCAAAATAGTGAAATGAAAATTAGGGGTAGAGGTAATTCTACCTGGTGGGTTCATCCTAAAAAGCCATATCAGCTCAACTTTCCCGAAAAAACAGAAATGCTGGGCATGCCCAAAGACAAAAAATGGATCTTTTTAGCGGAGTATTCCGATAAAACTTTATTGCGCAATCGAATTGCCTTTGAAATGGGTTATATGAGTAAATTGGATTGGACACCTCAATGTGTTTTTGCGGAGGTCATGGTGAACAATGCCTACATGGGGACTTACAACATTACCCAAAAAGTTGAAGAAAGTGATTATCGAGTATCATTGGGTGATAACGGCTATTTACTGGAAATTGATCAATTAGACAGATTGGATCCGGATGATGTGTATTTCAGAACCGGCTCATTCCTGATCAATATAAAAGAGCCCTCCTTAACTGCCGAAAGTACAGCGTTTCTTTATATTAAAGATCTGATCAATCAATTCGAAAACACACTATACAGCGATAATTTTAAGGACCAGTTGAATGGTTATCAAAAATATATTGATCTGGATAGTTTTATAGATTGGTATTTGATCAGTGAGATTTCTAAAAATCAGGATTCAAAAGACTTTTCGAGTATTTTTCTCAACGTTTTGCCGGGTGAAAAAATAAAAATGGGTCCGTTGTGGGATTTTGATCTCGCCTTTGGAAATGTAGATTATTCAGATGCAACGAACCCCACCGGATTTTGGGTAAAAGATCACAAATGGTATAGCAGATTGTTTCAGGATCCTTATTTTGTTAGTCTAGTAAAAGAACGTTTTAATTATTTCAGACAAAATGAAAGTTTGATACTCGAAAAAATTGACGAACAGTCGAACTATCTTAAATGGGCTCAAGAGGAAAATGATAAAAAATGGAATTTACTGGGTAATTATGTCTGGCCAAACCCTGTAGTGTTTAATACTTATCAGGAAGAAGTTGACCATCTGAAGTCCTGGTACATGGACAGAATGGACTGGTTAGAAACAGCCTATAACGCGCTTTAATCTAAAAAAACTAACAAACTAGTCCCAAACAAAACGCCAGTCGCCATTCTTCTGTTTTTTCCAGACCGTATGGAAAATCCCTTCTTCAGAGGTTACAATTCCCAGAGAATCTGTATAATTGACTACATAATTGCCATAGGTATAGCCTAAATCACCTGATTTTGATACCTCCACAAAATCCGGACTCCAGGTAAGGCTAATCTCATTATTCGATTTCTCATTTTCTTCAAAATAGGATCGAAGTGATTTTTTCCCTTTAACGAGTTTATTATTCCTCATCAAGACTGCATCTTCAGCGGCATAAAAGAGAAAGGCTTTTAAAATTCCTTCCTTTTCAGACATTTCAGCAAACTTCCTTTCTGTTGTAAGAATTTCATTTTTGGAAGTCTCTACAATATTATGTTCTGAATGCCTATGACAAGCTATAAAAAACATTAATAAAATGAATGGTAAGAGCTGTAGTTTCATTTTCTCCTGTTTTACTTATTATTCTTTTTCTCGTTCAAATGAAGACTGTGCTTCGCATATCGATAACCTTTAGCGTCGAATCTTTGCGTTAAAACTTGTAATCGCTTAAGAAAATCCTCCCAATTACGGTCTTTCTTTTCGGACCAAAGCACCTCAGAAAGGGCAGTCATTCGGGGCAAAATCATGTATTCAACATGTTCAAAAGTAGGCATGTATTCTGTCCATACATTTCCCTGGGCACCAAGAATATACCTTGCCTCTGTCTCAGAAAGACTTTCAGGTGTTGGTTCATAGCTATACACTTTTTCAACAGTAGTCACTCTTTTACTCCCCGTCAGTGGTTCATTTTTTTGTTCCTCTCCGTCAATCTGATAATAATCAAAATAACAATATGCGCCGGGTGTCATAATCACTTTATGACCTTGTTTTGCTGCTTCAATACCGCCTTCTTCTCCCCTCCAGGACATCACAATGGCATTGGGGGCAAGACCTCCTTCAAGAATTTCATCCCATCCTATAATTTCTCTGTCCATCGTATTCAGGTATGTTTCAATTCGTCTGATAAAATAACTCTGTAATCCCTGTTCATCTACAAGATTTTCCCTTTGAATAAGTTCTTGAGCAAAAGGACTCTCCTCCCATTCATCCTTGAGCACCTCATCACCTCCGATATGTAAATATTTACTGGGAAAAAGTGCCACAACTTCCTTTAATATTTCTTCTAAAAAAGTAAATGTTTCTTCTTTTGGTGAATAGATCTCTTTAAATATACCCCACCTTTTGGCTACCTCATAAGGCCCTTTGGTATTTCCATACTCCGGATAAGCTGCCAATGCTGCGGAAGAATGTCCCGGTAATTCAATCTCCGGAATTACTTCAATGTGTCGCCTTGCTGCGTAAGCTACAATTTCCCGAATTTCCTCCTGGGTGTAATAACCCCCATAACGAATGGTGTCATAAGTATACGGTGCATTTTTAGTACCGGCTAAACCAATTGCTGTTCCTTCCCTGTAACCTCCTATACTCGTTAGTTTGGGATATTTTTTGATCTCAATTCTCCATCCTTGATCCTCGGTCAAATGCCAATGAAACTTGTTCATTTTATGCATCGCAATGAGATCTAGGTATCTTTTTATATAAGCTGAATCAAAAAAATGTCGGCCCACATCCAGATGCATTCCTCTATAAGGATATCTCGGGCCATCTTCGATCTCCGCCGCCGGTATAGCAACCGATAAATGTTCTTGCGTATTACTTTCTATCTCAGGAGGCAGAAGTTGCCTAAAACTTTGAATGCCATAGAAAATGCCAGCAGGCGAGTTGGCCGAAATTTCAACACTTTGCTGGCTTATTGACATCCTATAATCTTCCTCACTCAACATTTCAGGGTCTAAACGAAGAGTAATATTTCCCTTTAAAGAGTAATCCTCACTCAAATGTATACTCAGATCGCCTAAAGGTTTCAATATTTCGCCTAAATAATTCGCTTCGCTTTTTAATGCTGAAGAGGCATTTATCTTTGTTGTTGACAGTAAAACAAAACGACCGTTCTTTATGTTGAGTTGTTTTGGTTTTGGAATGATGGGATAGTCCTCGGGAGAATTGATGGTATCCCGATATTCATTCTTACATGAAATCATCAAAATCCCTGTAATCAACAAAATTGTAAACTTCATCATTTGTTATTGGTGCTTTATAAGTATGAATAATATGACTTCCAGCGAAAAATCAACCTTTTACAAAGTCCGCCGATAATTAGAAAAACTTTGGCCAGTATAAAAGTCAAAAATGGTTAAAAGGAAAATTCTTTTAACCATTTTTCATGTATGATGCACTGATTAAAAAATCTAGTTTTTCGGTATCTCTATGACTTGATCGATCACAAATTTTCTGGAAGCTTCACCTTCAGCCAATTTGTACTGTATTTGCCTAATGTTCCCTGTTGGTTCTGCATTTGAATCTCCTTCATGATAGATGGGAAATCTTCTGAGTAAGGTTGTTTCCGCTATCGTAAATTCATCGTGACCCATGTATCCTTTTCCGGCTTCACTATCTGGTATAATTTCAGGGAAATAAATCTGACTCATAGATTTTCCTGCATTTACACTGTATCCTATTACATTGCCATAACTTCCACTTCCGGTGGAGCTAGTATAAATCAATAGCTCCGGAAATCCATCCGAATTGAGGTCTTCTATTTCAGCATTTGTAACACTTCCATCAATTTCTTGTTGTACCAAGGCATTATCCATTTGTAACCCAGTCGGTTGAATGGTCAATTGTCTGATACTACCTTCTCCCATTGTTTTGATGTCAAAGCTAATTCCCTGTAAACTCAGGCTTCTTTCAAAACTTGGGCTTTGCTGTGCCATGGTTTCGTCTGTAACACTGGTTTCAACTTGCCCCTGCTCATCATTGTTAGAAATAATTTCAACAGAGCCCGTTTCTGCGCGTTGTTTACAAGACAAAAGGAACAGGGTAAGCAAGAACAACAGGGATAAATTCTTAATTGTCTTCATATCAATGGCTTTTATTTGTTAAAGATAATTGATTCATTATTTCAAACAAAATCATTTTTTTATCATCACCGGGCAATAAAATTTCTCCTTGATTTACCAACCCCAGTTTTTTTAGCAGAGACTGAGAAACGAGATTATTTTTAACTGTAATGGCTACCACTTTATCGAGTTTAAATTTTTCAAAAGCCATTTTTAATATATTGCTTGCCGCTTCAAAACCATAACCCTGCCCTTCAAACTGAGGTAAGAAGGCAAATCCTATGTCGACGCCATCTAAACCTTCACGGTCATACAAACCACAGGAACCCATTTTTACATTGTCTGATTTCCGTATAACCGTATAATTTGAAAAGCCCAAGCGTTCGTATTGTGCCCTAATCTTATTTTTAATATAAATCTGAGCCGCTTCTTTAGACTTTACATTTCTATCTCCTATAAATTGCATCCATTTTGGGGTATTCATCAGTTCAAAGATAAAATCCGCATCCTCAATGTCCGTAGGTTTTAAAAACAATCTTTCCGTTTCAAAAATTTCATTTACTTCAGGCATGCCATCTTATTTTCATCCAAAGATAAGTTGATTTTCGCTAAGCCTATTTCATAAATTTCGAATGGTAAAACTTTGATATTTCATGACATAAAAAAACCCGAAGACTAATCTTCGGGCTCAATATCTCAAAAATATACTTACGGATTCATATGTTCAGAACAAAATGCGAGCGAACGCTCGAGTCTGGAGAATAATCTATTAAAATGTCCTCCTTCAAATTCTTCAGCGGTATAGGGAATTCCATAAGCATCCAACTTTTGTGCAAAAGCATACATCATTTGGTTCATTCCTAATTCATCATAAATTCCCGCATCCATATAGATTCCGCTTAAACTACTAAAATTCACATGGTAGGTGTCCAACATGGTAAACACATCATGTTTCAACCATTTTTCTCTGATAGCAGGGATGACATCACCTGTAGGGTATTCAAAGGGTAAATCGACGTAAAATGGTGGGTTTACTAAATTGGGTGACCATGCCGAGCTCATGGCATAACTTGCACTGGTCAAAAATTTTGCAGGGTCAGGGCCGTTAAATCCATCCGGATTTTCTGCGACAACTGTCTCACCCAAACTGAGTAGACCATCTACATATAATAGACCTGTGTGACTTCCCACAACTCCAAAGACATCAGGATGCAATAAACCAAACTTGATTGCAGCATAACCTCCTTGAGAGTTTCCGATGACTGACCTTCCTTGGGGACCGGTGATAGTCCTATATTTGCTGTCGACGTAATTTACGACATCTTGAACAATGAAATCTTCAAAATTTCCATTCAAAATAGAATTAGTGTAAAAACTGAATCCGTACATTTCATTTGCCGCATTGGGCATGACAACGATCATCGGGTCGATAACTCCGCGTAAGATCATTCCATCCAACCAGTCCCTAAAACCTTCTGAGGGGAAATCAGGATATTCCAGGAAAGGATTTGGCTCTCCAATCCAGGGATCCCAAGTACTTTTGTCAGTATAACACTTTTCTGAGAATGGCAATCCATGCAAGAGGTAAACAACCGGATATCTCTGATCACGATTCTTTTCGTACCCCGGTGGGGTATAGATCTGCATTTTTCTGATATTGGTATTTCCAATCACATTTTCCGCTAGGGCATCACTAACCAACACTTTGTTTTGAAGTTTGCCTTTTACGCTATTCTGTCCGCTGAATATACTTTCATCAAAACGGTCTCCTTGACAAGTCCAAAAAAGAACCGCTATTGCGATGCCAATACATACATTTAAATTTTTCATGACGATTTATTTTAAAATTATACAAGTTCTCTGCTTCTAAAGCATATAGCAGAAGCAGTTAATGACATGTATAAAATTAATCATGAGAGAAGTATTTCATTTTGCTAGTTGTGTCAGATGTTTTGCCAGCTGTGTCAGAATTGCTAAAATAAGTGTTTATTTATGGGAGGGACTGGGCATCTTTTTCTTTTCCTCTTTGGGAGAAATGCCAAATTCTTCATGGTAAACCCGACTGAAATGCGATAAATTTTTGAATCCTGTATCACAGGCAACTTCGCTTACATTCAAATCTGTTGTTCTCAATAGTTTTCTGGATCTATCCAGTTTGCGTTTGCGAATAAATTGCTGCACCGTTAGATCGGTGAGTGCTGAGAATTTCCTGTATAATTGTGAGCGACTCATCCCGAGCTCTTTACAAAGAATTTTTATGCCATATTCATCATCATCCATGTGCAGATCTATTAATTCCAAAACCTTTTCCATGAAGTGATCCTCTTTGATAAAAACTGAGTTTTCCGTTTCTTTATTCATTATACCGGAAAACAATTCTGCATATCGCTTCTGAAGTGCCAGTCTCAATTCTGTGAGTTTACTTATTCTCATCTCGAGTTCATCCGGATCAAATGGTTTTTCGAGATAAGCATCTGCTCCGGCGTTGATTCCTTCAAGTTTTGACGACTGGTCGGCTCTTGCGGTCAGAAGTATGACAGGAACATGACTTGTTCGCAAATCCTCTTTCAGTCTTTTGCACAAAGAAAATCCATCTTCCAAAGGCATCATCACATCACTGATCACAAGATCGGGAATCAGTTCTATGGCCAGATCAAAACCGCGCTTACCATTATTTGCGGTAATGATAGTATATTGTGTTAAAACAGATTTGAGATAAACAATGACATCCTCATTATCTTCGACGAGCAGTAAAGTTAAATTGCCATTTCTTTTATTCCGCACTAACTTTTTATATGAAGTGTGATTTTTACTAAATTCAAGATTTGGCTCTGTGGAAAAAGCTTGGCTAATCTCTGCCTTTTTCCTAATTGGCAACCAAAAACTAAAAATACTACCCATATTTAATTCACTCTTCACCCTGATCTCACCCCCCAGTAATAAAACCAATTCCTTTGTTAAAGAAAGACCAAGTCCACTTCCTTCCTCATTTCGGATATGATGCTGTTCAACCTGATAAAAACGATCAAAGATTTTGGAAAGATTTTCTGAGGAAATGCCAAGTCCGTGATCAATAACTTCTATTACAACCCTGTAATCACTTTTTTCGTCTACCTTGACAACTACATCAATTGATGAGTTCGTTTCACTGAATTTAATGGCATTGGAAAGCAGATTTGAAAAAATGACTCTTATTTTTTCCTCATCAAAATCCATATAAAGAATAGTCGGTTCAGCATAAAAATTTAGCGTCATGTTTTTTGAAGCAAGGATAGAATGAAAAGATTCCAATATATATTTGATGTACAAAACAATGTCCTGCTGTTTAAAATATATGGGCATTGCCTTTGCCTCTATCTTAGAAATATCGAGCATTTGCTGCGATAAGCTCAATAAATTCCGACCGTATCTTTCTATCATTTCAAAATCATCCTCATAACCTTTTAATTTCTTTTTTAATTGACCAGATTTACCCAAGATTAGGGTAAGTGGAGTTCTAAATTCGTGGGCTATACTGGTGTAAAACTTAGTTTTTGTTTGATCTATTTCGGCCATTCTTTGTCTTTCCTCTCGTTTCAATTTCTCTAATCTCATTGTAAAATAAAACAACATGGAAAAAGTCATGACTACACTCAAACTAAAACCAATAAAATAATAATTTGTCTTGTAGGTATCTCCGTCTTGAGATTGAGCAAATGTGGCAAAAGTCATGAGTATCAGATAGAAAACAAAAAGAACGATTGCCCTTTTTTTATCAGGTAGTACAAGTGCATAAAATGGTCCTAGCAAACCTACGAACACAGCTCCTCCTCCATAAAGTATACCTCCCATTATATAAACCTTTACTGAGGTCAATACAACGATCAACAACTGGGTAAAGAGAGCGTAGTTATGTATTTGATCTTGGTGAAAATGAAAAACGATCAAACTCCCGATCATGGCTAATCCAAAAAAAATATTCATATAAACAATGACCATACCTTCTTTGTTTCCAATGATATAGCTCATCAAAAAAAGCATAGGAAGTCCAAGTAGATTTACAACTATCCATATTTTTTTTTGTAAAAGCATTTCAGGACCATCATTTTCTTTGTATACATAATGATCTAGCAGACTATTTACCCTGTATAATGGTTTTTGTAAAATATCGTTAAAGTCCATTTCTGACTTCTTAAAAATAACTCATAAATTGGAAGAATAAATCTGAAGAGTTTTAGATCGAACCGGTTAATTTTTTATCTCCCAAGACACTTAAAGGTAGTTATAATTCTCGATAAAATCAAAAAAACAAATCTTACACCTCTGAAGATGAATGTATTGAATTTCATGTAGTCAAATGTCATTTATTGTCTCAACTTTATAACACAATCTTATTGTCAAAATGATCAATGTAGAGATGGTATAGTTCTTTCAAAGGTTAAAAATGAACAAGCCACAGAAATATCAATGATTAAAACATTTTAGCACTTTTAAAAAGACAGAATGATCAATGAGGTAATGACCCTATTTACCTGCGATGCAAATTAAAAAATTTTGTAACTTAAGGGATTCTAACTTATAATCTATACAAATTATGAAAAAATTTTGCTTCATCTTTTTTGCTTTGCTATTGTTCGGAGCAAGCTACGGGCAAATAAGTTATTTGCAGTACCGACATGTCCCCTCTGATCAGGAAGAGAAATTCCTGGAACGAGAAACCAAGCATTGGTCTAAGGTTGCCCAATCCGCTATCAACAAAGGGCAGATGATTTCTTGGTCTCTATGGCGAAAAGTGGGTATAACCGATTCTGATCCCTCTACACCAAACTATGTATTTGTCAACACCTATGAAAGTCTTGACAAAATGGATCCGGAAAAAGTATGGAATGATAATATGGATGCCATTGGAAATATAAAACCGGAAAGTATTGAAACAGGTTCCTTTACCACCACTACTTTTGATTATTATATTCAATCCGAAGACCATGTCCCTGGAGAATATAAATATGCCTTAGTGAACTACGGGAAACCTACCGACAGAAATGCCTTTATTCAGGAAAACCGATACCTTTGGAAACCTTTACATGAGGCGAGTATCAAAAACATTTTAAACGGGATGACTTATTGGGGAATGTCCTCTGTGATCTATCCATCAGGGAATCAGGATCGTTTTTCGGTATTTACCGTAGACGGATTTAATAAACTTTCTGATGCGCTGAACTATCTGCGATTCACCGAAACTTCTGAAAATTCACCTAATGCCGCGGCCTGGAACGATGTGTTAGACAAAACAAAAATGGATGACTTGATGCCCAATGGTTTTGAAAGAAGAATTATTTATGAAAGGGTGTTGACGATTTCTAAATAGAGATCAGAATTGAATTACATGTTTGGGAGTTTCTATAAGATTTATTGTAGTTTTATTGGAACACTCAACCGGCGTATTTAAATTTAAAACCGGCAATATAATCCACCAAATTAAAGGTATTTGCCCTTTCCAGAAATACAGTTTCCGACCGGGTATTTAACCAGTTTTCTATCTCGATATCAAATCGAGAAAAGTCCGGATTGTTTAATACGGAAACGCCCAATTCACTAAGAGCCGCAGCATTGCATTGTTGCTCATAGTGTTGTTGTATGGGTATCGATAACAATTTCTTTCCCAAAAAAAGTGCTTCGGCCGGAGTTTCAAATCCACCTCCGGTGATAAGTCCGTTACAATCGATCAAACTCTTGGTAAAACCTTCATTGGTAATGGGGAAAAGTTTAATATTTTGGTCTTCCTTTTTTGAGGTAGTATCATGTGTAAACCAATGAAATTTTATTTTTTTTAATTTTTTTAAAGCTTGATAAATGCAAACTTGATCAACTGACGGCAAATAAATGGTATAATAACCCAACGACTGTGGCGAAGCCAAAGCGATACTTTCTTTTACGACGGGAGGAAAAATTCCATCATCATAAGACTTAAAATGCAAACCGACATTGAAATCAGCCTTGACAAAATTTTTCAAAACAAATTCACCTGCTACATCCTTTTTAAGCGGTCGGGGTACTTTATTGCTGCTGAAACTTGCCTGATGCCCAAAATGTACCGATTGTTTATTTTGAAATTTGCAGGCTAGTGAGGTCACAAAATCAAAATCATTGATTATTAGATCATACTCATCAAGCGGTAATTTTCTCGCGTCGTTCACAGCATTTAAAACACTGCTGGAAAAAAAAGTTTTTTTCAGATTTACAGACCCGCATTGATCATAGACCAAACTGATCCCCCTGCTCAGGTACTTCACCTTAAAACCGGGGTTCAAAGAATAATTATGACCACTTAATAAGACATCAACATCACCATAGTTTTGTAGCAGTGGAATAATCTGATTGGCTCTGCTTATATGACCGTTGCCCGTAGCCTGAACGGCATAAAATATTTTCATGAAAAAGCTATTTTTACTCTTTTAAACTCATTGATCATCGTAATGACATCCCTGTTGTTCATCGGCAATTCCTCATCCTCTCCATCTATTAGCTCATATGGCTCTGAATTGATATATTGATGGATAGACCATTTCCTTTTCGTATATTCCAGACTTGTCATATGCTCAATCCAGTCACCACTATTTAAGTATATTATTTTCCCCCGATCATTCGAGTATTCTTTTATTTGAGGTGAATGAATATGCCCGCAGATCACATAATCAAAACCTTTTTCAATGGCCATATCGGATGCGGCCTTTTCAAAATCTCCTATCCATTGTACGGCCATTTTCACCGAATTCTTAACTGCTTTAGAAAAACTCATTTTTTCTTTGCCGAACAATTCCAAAACCTGGTTTACCTTACGATTGGACCAGATCAATAAATCATAGGCTTTGCCCCCTAATTTCGCCAGGTATTTCATTCTTCCCTGAATGGAGGCATCGAAAATATCTCCGTGAAAAAACCACATGTTTTTATGATTCTTATTCAGTTTAAGCTGATTGTGAACAGAGAAATTTCCTAACTGAAGCCCTTTATACTTTCTGATAAACTCGTCGTGATTGCCAGATATATAGTAAATCCTTGTCCCGGAATTGAGCATTTTAATCACCCTTCTAATCACCTCGAAGTGGGCATCGGGAAAATATTTCTTTTTAAAGTTCCATCCGTCTATAAAATCACCGTTGATGACCAGGATCTTTGGATCTATGGTTTTTAGATAATTTTGGAGCGCTTCTGCTTTTGCGCCAACCGAACCTAAATGCACATCACTAATGACTGCTATATCTAACTTTCTCTTTTTCCCCATGATCACAAAATAAAGGGTATTTAGCGAAATCTATTTAAATTGAATTTTATGTTTATTTTAAATTTTAATCCTATTCTGATCCCATTAACGTTGCCTTAACATCAAATTTTTATACAATTAATTTTTTTGTCATTCAAGCGTATCAATCTCCTATCATTCCATTAAATTTGTGCATGGAGCAACTTACTTTAACTACCCCGGCTTTACTTTTTTCAGCCATTTCATTGATCATGCTGGCCTATACCAACCGTTTTCTGGCATATGCTGCAGTTGTCAGAAGTTTAAGGGATCAATATGTAGCCACGCAAAATGAAACGCTCATTCGGCAAATCACAAATTTGAGGAAACGATTATATTTGACCCGTTCTATGCAAATCTTCGGGATCTTGAGTTTGTTACTATGCGTACTCACCATGTTTTTGATCTATATTCAGCAATATTTGATCGCGGTATGGGTTTTTGGTATTGCCTTGGTTTTACTCATTTTTTCATTGGCTTTACTGATTCGTGAAATTCAAATTTCTGTTCGGGCTCTGGAACATCATTTAGAGGATCTTGAAAAGCTTACTAAGGAGAAATAAATATTCAGGTCTTCTGTTTAGGTCTTTTGCTCAAAGCCATTAATCCTATTATTGGACCAATGGACAATACCAAATAAATATTTGTGGAATGGGTATAATCTTTCAATGTGTTGAGTAGTTGAATACTAATAATAGTTATTGAAAAGCCGATGCAATTTACAATGGTGAGCGCTGTTCCTTTAATTTGTGGCGTTACATTTTGTGCAATTAAAGTAGAAAATAGCGGTGAATCTGCGATCACGACCATACCCCAAAACAGCATAAAGCTGGCAAAAATAATTTGATTTTCAAAATAAAACATCCAAGGACAAATTAAACAACATAAGCAGGATAGAGAAAGGGCTATAAATGCCATTTTTTTAGTTCCCGTCTTTTGTGAAATATAGGAGCCTAAAACACATGCTAAACCTCCAATTCCAATGATAAAAAAAGATAATATTGGAATATTAAAAGAACTAGGTTTATGGAGATTTTCATAGGTATTCAGTATAACGGGTGCAAATGCCCAAAAAGTGTACAATTCCCACATATGTCCAAAATAACCAAAGGCAGCAGACCGAAATTCTTTTTGTTTAAATACCCCAAAAAATGCAGTGTGATCTAAAGATACTCCTGGTTTTCTAAAGGGACCGTCTGGCACGAAAATCAAAATAAGTAATCCGCCAATCACTGCTAAAGTCGAGGTAACCAGCAAGACACTTTGCCAAGGAAATGCAATTGTCATATCCTTGAGTAAATGCGGTAAGGCAGTACCTAAAACAAGGGCTCCTACTAAAAATCCAAGGGCTTTTCCCAATCCTTTTTCATAATAATCCGCAGCAATTTTCATACCGACTGGGTAAATGCCGGCAAGAAAAAATCCTGTAGTAAAACGAAAAAATAATAGACTCACCAAATTATTCTCATTCCATAATATCCCTAAATTACATAGTGCACCTAATAGTGCACTGACAAAAAATACCTTTGAAGGGGAATATCTATCGGCAATTGTAAAAATTGCGAAAATGAGTGCTCCGAGAATAAATCCCAATTGTACGGCAGAGGTCAAATGTCCCAATGCATTTTTTCTTAGATCAAAGTTCGAAATCAAATCGTTCATCACGCCATTCCCGGCAAACCAAAGTGAGATACAAAAAAATTGTGATATCACAATTATCGGTAAGATGTAATTGGGTTGTTTCAAAATTTCACTTTAGAATATATTTTTTGCTCTTTAAATTTTAATGAACAATTCTCAACGTTTTGCTCTAAAATACTTAAAAGGTTCGATCCATAAAGTAAAAATTACGGCTATCATGAGTACTGGATAAACATCATTTAATACTAATGGAAATACTTCGAAAAGTTTGTTGAAAACAGGAACGAATAATATACACAAAAGAAAGAATATTGAAATCGATGTGATTAAAGGTATAAATTTATTCCTGCGTCTGATCGTAATCATTATGGTATCTTTAAAAGACCGGTTAACCAATGTTAGAAAAATATTTGAAAGAACCAGCACCGAAAAAATATAGGTGCGGATACCTACTTCATTCAATCCTTTTTGTTTTGCATAAAACCCTGCCAAAACACAACCTGCTGTAATCACCAACCCCTGTAGGATGGTAATCCATAACTGACTGCCGGATAAGAGATTTTGATGACTTGCAGAGGTAGGATGTTTCAATTCTTCCTTTACTGTAGGCTCATTCTCATAGATGATCGAACAAGTGGGCCCCATGATCAGTTCGAGAAAAATGACATGAACAGGACTAAAAAGCATAGCCGGAAGCCATCCTATAAATATGGGTAGCGTTACCAGGATAATGATCGGTATATGGATAGAAATGATATATCGAATGGCTTTGATCAAATTTTGATTGATCCTTCTTCCAAGAAAAATAGCATCGGTCATTTTAGCGAGATCATCACCTACAAGAACCAAACCGGCGGCACCTTTGGCCACTTCTGTTCCTCTTTTCCCCATCGATATACCGATATGAGCCGCCTTTAGCGCAGGGGCATCATTTACGCCATCTCCTGTCATTGCCACGATCTGCCCTGCCTTTTTCAGCGCATTGATAATTCTCAATTTACCCTCAGGATTTACCCTTGCAAAAACAGAAACTTTCGCCACTTCACTGATCAAATCCTCATCTTTTATTTGAGTTAGTTCATTTCCTGTTAATACTTTTACCGTCTTTATATGAGTTAATTCTGCTACAGCGACTGCCGTTTCTTTATAATCACCCGTTATCATCTTTACATCTATTCCGGCATTATAAAAACTATCAATGACCTCGGGTATGCGTTCATCGATTGGATCCAGAAAAGTAATCATACCCAAATATTCAAATTTAATATCCTGTTGGTCGAGAGGCAGCTCACTTTTGTCCCAAATTCCTTTGGCCACACCCAGAACTCGCATTCCTTTTTCAGCATAAACCTTCCCTTCTTCAATGGCCTTATGATAAGCGTCAACCGATAAGTGACAAAGTTTTAGCACGCCTTCCAAAGCTCCTTTGCAACCAATTCTGTATTCTAAGGCATCATTTTGAAAGATATGCGTCATAACAGGTAGTACATCGGACAAAGGAAATTCCTTTACCATTCTGAACTCCTCTGGCCGAGGAGAAGGATCCAGATCGGAATAGTGTTTATGGATGGAAATTTCCATAGGATCAAATGGTTTTTCTTCGCTTGCCCACATCGCGTATTCCAGCACCTCGGATGGCTTAGGGGAATGCTCAAAACTAACTACTTCCTCTGTTTTTGCATTTATGGTATGGGCCACCGTCATCAGATTTTGGGTCAGTGTACCAGTCTTATCGAGGCAAATAACTGTTGCCGTGCCCAACGTTTCGACCGCTCTCGGACTTCTTGCGATGATACCATACTTCAAAAGTCTGTAAGCACCTAAGGCCATAAATGTTGAAAAAGCCACCGGGATTTCCTCCGGTAGCACAGACATGGCCATGGTCAGGCCGTGAAGTAAACCATGGATCATACTCCCACTGTCCCACCAATGGTAGATCCATACCAACCCAAAGGCCAAACTCCCCGCCATCACCATGACTTTTACAAATTTTGAAACTTTCAATTGTAAGGGAGTTTTTTCCTTATCTATAGTAGCAACCAACTCACCTATACCCGACAATGCCGTTTCCAGACCAACTGCCTTTACCTGGGCATAACAGTATCCTCTAATTACAAGCGTTCCCTGATAGATCTCATCGTTCTGAAATTTTTCAACAGAAACAGATTCACCCGTAAGAATGGCTTCGTTCAAAGCAAGGTCGTTTGAAGCTAGTATAACTGCATCTGCAGGTACAATCGTGCCTTCTTCGCATATGAATATATCCTCAGTTACAAGATCTTCAATATTGATCTCCAAAGGATTGGCATTACGTATTACTTTGATATTTTTTGCAGTTATGCGACCCAATGCCTTGATGGCCTTCTGACTTTTAAAATTCTGAAAGACATCTATTCCCGCCACAAAAATAAGTGCCGCAAGCATCGTAAATGCTTCTGCGTAGGATTTGAGTAATAAATACACTACCGAAGTAGCAAGAAGTAAAATGAACATGGGTTCTTTTGCCACTGAGAGTAGGTTGTGCCAAAGCAGATTCTTTTGGCGAATTATTTTATTCGACCCGTATAATTCACGCTGCCGAATAACTTCCTTATCACTAAGGCCGACAAATGATTTATTCTGTCCTATGTCATTCTTGTCAGACATGAGCTATTCCTGCTTTTTTATTTTTTGGACTTGTTTAATTTACTTTCAGTTGCTCATTTATCCTCATACACTTTCCCGCCTTTCATCACCAAATCAATTTCTCTAAGTCTGCTAATATTATCTTTTGGATCTCCATTAATAATGATCATATCAGCTAAAAGTCCAATCTTGATTTGACCGATTCGATTTTCCATCTGAAAAACTTTGGCATTTACAGCCGTCACCGATTGTAAAACTTCGAGGGGACTCATCCCGTATTCCACCATCATTTCCAGTTCTCTTACATTATCGCCATGCGTAAATACACCAACGTCACCACCCGCTACAATAGTTACACCCATAGCTAAAGCAGATTTAAATGATTCCCTTTTCATCTTTATTTTTTCAGGCTCGGGATCCTCATTTTTCTTCCAACCTCTGTATTGCAAAATAGCATCCCCTGCCGCAAGTGTTGGACATAAAGCCACCCCTTTATTTTTCATTAACTCAAAAATTTCCTTAGTACCCCCATCTCCATGTTCGATTGTGCTCACACCTGCCAAAGTTGCCCGTCTCATTCCTTCTTCACTGGAAGCATGAGCAACGACCTGACGACCACTGCTCCCGGCCACCTCCACGATGCGTTTTAATTCCTCCTCAGAGAAAGTAGGTCGAGCCTTTCCTTCAGGGCCCCAATAATAATCTGCATATACTTTTATTACATCTGCACCACGACCGATTTGGTCTCTGACAACTTTTGTAAGGTCATCTATCCCATCTGCCTCTTCTGCCCCAAGAGGAACTTCCACATGTTCTGCAAATCCCTTTGGACCATAGCTTCCCGTGGTAACAATGGCCCTTCCCGCAACGATCATTCTTGGACCGGGAATGATCCCCTTTTCAATGGTCTCCTTTAAACCGACATCTACATAGGAAGCACCCTCTGTACCCAAATCTCGAACACATGTAAATCCGGCCATAAGGGTGTTCCTGGCATGTTCAGCTCCGCGAATGGCTCTTTCCGCATGAGATTCTTTTAAAACCTGATCATTCCAGGAGGTTTCATTATAAGGGTGGAGTAAAAGGTGAGCATGTCCTTCGATCATGCCCGGCATTAACGTCCCATTGGGATAGTTCAGCACCTCGCAATTTACAGGGATGCTAATTTTAGATTCTTCGTCGAAAGCAATAATCTTTTCTCCCTGGACCAAAACAACCTTATTCGAATGAAAAACATTTCCGTCAAAAATTTGACCTGCTTTGATAAGTTTATATTGACCTTCTTGGGCAATGAGTTCAAAAATTAGAAAGAAAAAGCAAATAGTGATAACCTTTAGATCTGACATAAATATTGTTGAAATTAAAACATAAGATAGGAAAGTTATTCCAAAATGGAACAGAGATGATCTTTTGAATTTTTAATTTAAGTGAAAGTGGATCTTACTTTAACTCAAATTATCTCGCTCACAATTATAACAACACTGTATGCTATCATTTATGAACTAGCAAATTGTCCTATTTAAGGGTATAGTTCTAAATTTAAATGATCCATTAACTACTAACCTTATCCTTTCTTTTAAATTAAATACCTGAATTTAAAAATGATCATTTTTCAGGATATAAACGATTAAAGCTATGAGCTTGGACTTTTAGAATGACTAACAGCATCATTGCTATATCCATTTATAAATTCCTGATACTATCACCGTATTTAAACCCTATATCACCTTTTTCGGGATTAAGTGTTTGTTTAAGCTCATCATATTTTTTTTCAAATTCTTTTTTTGAGATCGCTTTTATCGATTTAAGCCATTTTAAACGGTCCAACTGCCCTTCATAACTGAGGTTTTCATCGATTACAGCAAAATTCTCTTTGAGATATTTGTTCCGTGATTTAATGAGATCAGAAATAAATTCATTGACTATGGTGGCATCAGGAATGTGTTTATGGATATAAATATAGTTTTCATTGATAAGACTTATTTTCCAAAATTCTTCCCTGGTTACATAATATAGTACCAGAAAAAAAAGACTCATACTCATCAACAAAACACTAATCCAAAGTCCTGAATTTTGTAAACTTTCGGTACTTATAAAAATAGCAACGGATATTAGCAAACACAATACACCCAACCACAAAAGATAATGGAACGCACGCTTAAAAGAAACCTTTTCTCCACTCAAATTTTCAAATGGTATATCAATTTCGTTCGCATTGCCAAACCGGGTTACATAATAGTATAATTTTGAATCTGAAAATCTAATTACACGGGTGACAAAATTCTTTTTTTGCTTTAATTCGTGCATTGTCGATGTATTTTGGAACGAAGCAGATCTGAAAAAAAGTATACATAAATATACAAAATATAAAGCTACGCTTCGCCCATTTTTCAACAATATCTTTTAGGGATATACCATCTAAATCATAAGGGATTCAATTTTATCACCTTATTTTTTCATGAATACATTCTACTAATCTATCTGTTTTTCAAGAAAACAATAAGTTAAGACAATACTGCTCATGGCTTTAAAATACCTAAGAATTACTTATACAATATATCAGTACCACACCAAAAAGAATTGAAAATGGCGAGATCATTCGAATGTAGAAAGGTGTAAGAATCTCTGCGCATTTTAAAGCATAATTGTGATGCCACCTTCTTGGAACAATATAAAGTACAAGAGAAGTGAATAGCATAAACCAACCCAAGATCTTAAAAAAATCGGGAGATTTAGATTGGTCAGCAGCTAAGATCAATCCAACTGCAGGTATCATTCGAATGGTTATTTCTGTATAATTGATCAAATTGCTACTTGCCGCCTTTCTCAAAATATTTCTCGCCTTTTGAGGTTTTATCAACATTAAAAGGCCAACTAGTATGAGAAATATACCAAAAAATAGGACAAGCAAATTTGAAAAAACCAGGATCATTTACAAGGGTGATTTAGTAGAAACAAACATATTCATTTCAAATTTATAAAATCTTGTTAACCCTTTACCAAAGCTATCTATCTATCAAAACTATTTAGTAGACCATTTATAATTTAAGATCCGAATTGGAGGAGAGAAACAAATAAGCCCTTTGAATCAGGTAAAATAGAAAGATTAATCGCCAACAAGTAAAGTAAAGCGTCTAACGATTGACCTTTCGCTTTTAAACCATGAAAACCGTTGTAATTATTGAAAAATTCTCATCCAAAAGTGTAATGTTATATAAATGAATTACCATTTTTTAAAGGGGCTTATTAAAATTTTCTAACCGGCATTCTCCCGAATGCATATTAATCTTATCTAAAAAACCATCTGCTTTTATATCTAATAAGGGCTTAAACAATAATACCTATAATGATAAAAATCTTTATTTGCCAATGAATTTAATCGCTTCCCTTAAATCCCAATCTTCCTTCTTTAATAAATACTGATATTTAAGATTTTCTCCAACAAGTATATCAGGTATTATATTTTTTTCCGGAATATTTATTTCCAATTCTTTCACGTATTTAATAATTCCAATTGGTAAGACAACTTCTATTTTTGAATTGGGAAGGGTATATTGAATCAACTTGCCGGCAGTAACATTCTGGTGAGAACCACCGACTTTTTCTCCAATCATTACACCCCTTTTTTCCTGTTTAAATAAGGCTGTAAAATAGGCTGAAGCAGAAAAAGTTCTACCCCCAACCAAAAGGTAGACATCTCCCATAAAGCTTTTTTTATTGGGGTGAATTGTCGCATTAACGGGTGTAAATTCGAAATATTCATCATTTTTGGTAAACACCTTTTTAGAATATTCTATTATTTCTCCTATTTGCCGTTGATTGACATCATCTCCATCAATCTTCGTAATATATTCTTTGTGAGGGAATTCAAAATCAGAGACTCGAACATAAATCCCTCTTTAAAATCCCCAAGAGCGATATATGAATAAAATAACCCCGGAATAAATGAGTTCCCACCCATATTAAACCTCAGGTCTATGATCAGATTCTTCGCTTTTTGTTTTTTGATATCTTTAAAAAGTTGATCGAATTTATCTTGAAAGACCCCATAATCATTTTCAAGCTTTTCTTCTATCCAATTGAAGGAATTTAATTGAATGACATAGGTCTCAGTAGATTTATCAAAAGCATGATTTACAGTATTTCTAAGTTTTTCTCTGTTTAATGGGTAGATAGTTTTATCATAAACTTTCGTGCGCAATTGAACATCTAAAGGGCTCAAATATTTCTTGAAGTTCTGTTGTGTTAGGGTATTGAAACTTTATTCTAAAACTTTCAGGCGCGCCATATTTAATGAAATAAAGTAAATCAAATGACCTTTCAAGTGTGCGTAATTGAAAGGTACTATTTTCATAGATGAATTGATTTATCATCGTGCTAACAGGAACCCCATTCACTTCTTTAATGACCGAGCCAAAAGGAATTTCTGCCATTTCGGTATTGACCACAAACTGGTCATTAATAATCAAAATGGGAATAGGGAAAAGCACTTTTTCATTACCCAATAAACTCACCATGATATCATTTGGTATAGAAAGAGAACCGTGACCGTCCAATTTGGTTTGCGTATGGTTACTTATCAAGAAATTGAAAAATTCAATCACTGACATTGATCTTCCAATAAGTTCTTTTGCCTCCTTATCAAATTGATTATATAATTCCTGCTTTTCTTCTGCAGTTAAGCTTGGAGCGATTTCACAAGTAATCGTTTTGAGGACACTGAAATCTTCGATCAACAATGTTTCATTCAATTTTTCCTGAGCATGATTATTCATGACAACAAAAGATAAGGCTAGAACTAAAAAAAATGTCTTCATAAGGATAATTTACTCATTTGTCAAAACTAGGTTTAGTTATTAAGTTTTTTTTTGAAAAAACTCTGTCTCTTTATTCAAATTCTTTTAGATATTGTACTATTCCAGTTACACCCTAAAGTACGCTGACCAACAACAGAAAAAAATTCTACCTGAACGGTTGCAAATTCTGTTTGAATTGAATTGTGTTTATAATTTCGGGCCCAATCCCGTTATATATTTTACCAGTGATATAACAGAAATTAGTGTCCATGCTCCTTCCAGAATAATAAACGGTATATAGTTCATCATAATAGAAGCCAAACAAGCCATTCCCGCTCCAAAAATGTTTAATAAGATGAACGACAAATCTTTAGTAGAGATCTTGCCGAACACATTTAAAAAATAGGCGAGTAAAATTTGAAATACGCCAATAAAACCGATCCAGTCCGTACTATTCATCTGATATTTTTTCTGACCATTCCTTTTTTGTTATTTGGTAACAGATACAATCCTCATAATTAGGATATTCCCTTAATTTAGGATGTTTGAAAGTACCTATTTTGCTCATCCCAATTTTATTCATCACTCTTTCTGACCTTGCATTTCTTTCTGTACAAGTTGAAATGATCCGGTCCAATTTTAATTCCTCAAAACCAAATTTCAAACATCTATTCGCTCCTTCAGTTGCAAACCCTTTGTTCCAGGCCGATTTTTTCAGGCGCCATCCCACATCGATAGCGGGGGTAAATTTTGACAGATAATCTTGGTAAGCCAAACCTATAAATCCTATAAATTCACCTGTTTCCAAAATTTCAGTGGCAAAATAATTATAGCCATGTTTTATATCATGATTTTGAAGTCGTTCGATAAAATCTTTGGTTTCTGAAATAGACAGAACATTTGGGAAAAACTCCATCACATCATGGTCTGAATTGAGTGCTGCAAAATGAAATAGATCTTCTGCCCTCCAATTCCTGAACCCCAATCGCTCTGAACAAAAAATGTACGCTTTATTCATGCTACTCTTTAATTTCCATTTTACCATTTAGCCACGGACTTATATCTAAGTAAAAATTCATCCCTGTCTTATACTCTATTTCGATCAATTGATTTCGTGTCTCCACAGGCCTTAAAAAAATCTTTTCCCTCAAATCATTTGTAGCAGACAATTCTGAATAATTGGGAGGATTTAGTATTCCGTAAAAAGCACGATTTGTTTGATCTATGGTCGTTAAATACCAATCATCTATAATGGCAAATTCAGCAGGAGATATTTCTCCTTTACCTAAAGCCTTCAACAATATTAGTTTTAAATCTGGGTAAATTTCATCACTCTTGTTATATTTCTGAGATATGGAATTATGGTGACTGATGATTGTGGAAACCCAATAATTATTTCCTGTTATTTTCTCTCCGGGATAACCTTTTTCTTCTATAATTTTCTCGAGCTTAGCCATCTGTAGCTCACTATGTGGAGCGAATTTTTTTTCTGCATAGCTGTCTTGAGCTTCTGCACTAAACTTAAAGAGTGCCCCAATTGCATTTTTTTGATCTGCTTTAAACAATTCTTTTATTTTATTCAGGAGATCAACATCAAATTTTGCTTCATAGGTTTTCCTCAAAAGATCGTAGTCTGTTTTTAAGGAATTCCAATCTGACCCATCAAAACCATTCCGGATAAAATCATTTTTCTTGATTGATTTTAAGTCCCAACCTGCGAGCATTCCTTTTTTCACCAATTCTTTCGCTCTGTCATGCTCATCTAAAATAATAGCAAGCTGACTTGCTACCTGATAGTCATGCACAAAAACAAAGTCATAATTTTCAAAAAGGTCCTCATATATCAAGAAGGCATCTTCATAATTTCCTGTGCAAATAAGCTTTTCTGCCCGAATGACCTGCTGATGATATTCGAAATAGTCCTTTTGTTCCTTGACTTGAAATAAAACAATCATAGAAATAGTCAAGAAGTTTATGAATGGCAGCATTTAATTTTTTTCTGAATTAATATGTACAGCGTTCTGAACTGTTTGTTTTAGTTTGGCTGTTTGCAGTAATACAAATCCTAAAATAAAAAAAATAGACATAAAAGCCATGCTATTTCGCATACTTCCTGTAACCTGATCTATAAATCCATAAGATAGAGATCCAATGACAATAGCCAATTTTTCTGTAATATCGTAGAAACTAAAAAATGAAGCCGTGTCTTTGGAATTTTTAGGAATTAACTTACTATAAGTAGAACGGGAAAGTGATTGTATCCCGCCCATGACAAAACCCAAAAATCCTGCTAGCGTATAAAATGTAATCTTATCAATAAGAAAATAACCTGAAATGCAAATAACCACCCAAATGACTAAAGTAAAACTAATGGCAAATCCATTTCCTTTATGTTTAGATAACCATGCGCAAAAATAAGCACCAACAACCGCAACGATTTGGAGGATAAGGACTATGTAGATCATTTCATCAGCCCCCATGCCTATTTCCTTATCTGCAAATAATGGGGCCAATAGCATAACCGTTTGCACTCCCATACTGTACAAAAAAAATGCACTCAAATACCGCAGCATGACTTCTTTTCCGACTACCACATTGAATACCTCCTTCAGCTGTTTCGTGCCTTGATAAAGTGCGGCTATTTCCAATTTTTTTCCCTTACTTCTATCCTTGAGATAAAAGAAAGCGATCTGTGCGAAACTTATCCACCATACCCCTACCAAAATAAAACCAAAGCGTGTTGCAGAACCTCCGTCCTTAAAACCGAAAAATTCAAAATTTTGATACAATAACAAGTTAATAATTAATAGTATAACACTTCCAATATAGCCCATCGCAAAGCCTTTGGCACTTACCTTGTCCATCTTGTCTTTTGTAGCCACTTCCGGTAAAAATCCATTATAAAACACCAAGGAACCCGCATAACCTATACTGGCCAATACAGAACAGGCAATGCCGTATTCAATATTTTCTCCGGTGAAAAAATATAATCCTATACATGCCAAAGAACCCAAATAGGTAAAGAATTGCATAAACCGTTTTTTCAAACCACTAAAATCGGCAATACCCGAAAGAACCGGAGAAAGGAACACAATGATTAAAAAAGAAAAGGAGATGGCATAGGAAAACAACACCGAATTTTTAATTTGAACACCAAAAAATCTGACCATTTCACCGCCAAAAGCTGCTTCTGTGGTACTAATATAATAGATGGGAAAAATAGCCGTGGTAACAATTAAATTGTAGACTGAGTTGGACCAATCAAAGGATGCCCAGGCATTAATTAGTTTTTTATTGTTTTTCTCCAGCACAGGCTTTAAGTTATGTTGAAAATATCGAATGCTTCAGGTTATTTTCAAATATAACTAATAAAGTAATGCCTCCTATTTAACCTCGAGGAATATACATAACTCATTTATTTCTCCTTTGGTTTAAAAAAATCCGAAGGTTGTAAATTGCATTCCCCGATCATTTGAATAGCGTAATTCAATGTTCCCAGTTCGGCATCAGTATTATTGGTACCCATACTAAATTTAACTCCGGCTGATTTAGCTCTTTTAATAAAAGCAGCTGAAGGAATTTTGTATCGTGCATTGATCTCTATAGCCACATTATTTCGGACTGCTGATTGAATTACCTTATCCATTCTTTCCTTCGTCCAAAGTTCATCGTACTTAGCTTGCAGAACTTCGGGCAAAAATGTAGAATTGACATAAATATCTATGGGTTCATTTTCGATTACTTCTACAATTTTATCTACCAATTGATTCATAAAATCATCTTCGCTATCAACAAAAACTTCATCCGGCATCCAAAGTCTCATCCTTCTTCCTTTTTTATCTGTCCAGGTCATGGCATCAGTAAAAACATAATCGAATGTTGCGATACTTTCATCCGAAAACATATCTACCCATTCTCTTCCTTCGGCTTGCATGGCCATATAAACGGGATAATTTTTATACTTTTCAAAATTCTCTAAAAGGGTTTGATCATCAGTAATAGGAAAACCTATCCCGGCATTGAATGCCACACCATAACTGATCCCTGTTTTTTCTGCATGAGCGAGCAAATTCTCCATGGTCAGGCCTCCTTTTAAATGGGCATGGTAATCCACAATGTCATAGCCCGCAGAGTTAAGCTCTGCTATTCTATTGATCATTTCAGTTTGATTCGGTGGATTGGCTTTCTCAAAAGTCTTTTTATTCGCTGCTTTGTCACAGCTCAGGAGAAAAGTTAGAAGGCTGAAGAAGATAAAAAAGGAATATTTTGTCATGAGAAACTATTTAATTATTGTTTTGTTATAAACCTTAAAAATGACCTACTTGATTAATGATCACATATCTCTAAAATAAGCTATTTTCTCCCATATAATACTATTTCGCTATACAACCATGCTAACCTAATAAAAGTGATTCGGTTCAGATCGTTCCAATTTAGTTTGCCTTTGATCCTCCTTTTTTCATCCTTTTCTCAAAACAGATAAAAATCTGCTCTTCGGATAACTCTCAATTTTACCTATTGTCTTAAACCCTTGTTTCTTGTAAAACTCTTCCGCATTTGGGTCTGAAACAACCTGAATTGGTTTTCCTTTATGAGTTAAACATCCTAAAGTATAATTGAGAAGATCTTTGCCATAACCCTTTCCAATAAATTCAGGTAAAATCCATAGATGCTCAATCTCTAAGTATTCCTTTTCCTCCAAAATACAACAAAAACCAATGATTCTTTCATCAACTTGAGCAATTTTTACAGTGTTTTTAATAAGGGTTTCTCTTGAAATAAGAAGGTCCTCCGACCATTGTGCAATCCAGTCATCGGGATATCCCCAATGTTTTTTAGATGCAATACTGATCTGGTTTAACTGAGATTGATCTTGTATTTCTGCACTTCTGAATTTCAGCATTTCTTGATGAAACTTCCTTTTTTGTTCTTGTGAAAGTTACTAAAAGTTGGTTAATTATCATCGAGCGATCCTTTTACCTGTGCCACTTTAAAATCAGTTGTTTCAACGCCGGGGAATGGTATCAATCCAAAATTTTTCTCTTATCAAGTCATCGTTCTCATACAATTTCCTCGAGTATTGGTAGTAAAAATTGTTTTCATCGCTATGGAAATGTAAATCACCAAGCCACTTTAGCATCCTTCCCTTTTTTTCTAGTCTCATGGTATAAATACTATTTACAGAGGCTTTTGCCGGATCTGAATCACTCACTTCATGCCTGATCATTTCGGTATAATGCATGATACCCCAGGGGTATTGATCGCTTCCTGAATTAGTAGCGACAACTGTTGAAGTATTGGTTTGTTCATTTCTAGTAATCTCTTTGATCTCTGCAAATCCCGAAAGTGTTTCTGAATATAAGGATAAATAATCTGCCAATTGAGGATCGGATTCCGGTGGTGAAAATGCTATAGGATGAGAGAGAATTCTTTCAGGAGATACCGGCAGGGATAAAAAGGTTGGCGCAATTTCTGAAGAATATACCTTGGTGGTCATAGGATAGGGTGATGGCCAGATCATAGGCCATTGTGCATTATTGACAGAGAGCCTTATTTTATGACCCTTTCGAAAAGTCCATGAAGTGACGTGTAATTCAATAGTAAGGGTATATACACTATCTTTCACCAAAAGTACGGGATTCTCTGATGAAATTATATGATTGGCATTGTATCCCGCACCGGTAATTTGTGTTACGGAACCGTCAGGAGAGACATCGGATAATCTCACAAGGTAATGCGCTTTCGAAGCATCTATAGAAGTTCTTAAGGTCAACCTTGGGAAACCGATGATTTCCAGACTATCCTTGAGAGGCGCTGAGTCATAATTCAAACTGTATTGATCTGCTACTTTTTGATCTGGAGACCAATCTCCCCACCACATCACAGAGCCGCTGGCCTCGACACCCACGCTGGGCTTATAGGTCAATTGATGCTCCATTGGGGATGGCAAATCGGAAAGCAGGTGATTTTCATTGACAAATAATACAGTATCTTTTGTTTCAGGCCAAAGGTCGGCCGACTTCCATACTCCGGGTATATAGTTTAGATCCAATCCGGGTGCATGCCAATCTCGCTGGTAATAAATCAAAGAAGGCTCCTTTGTCACTCCATTGTCGATACCCTTTAACCAGTGATCCAACCAACGAACTGCCGTTTCTCTCCATTCAATTGCAGGCTCCGGACTTGCCCAGTTGGGCCAGGTATGATTCCAGGGACCCAGCATTGCTTTGACAGGTACGTCTGCATTCTCTAAAAATCTCGGAATAAAATCACGGTATCCGTCATACCAACCTCCTATCACAAAAACAGGAATATCGATCTGTTCGTAATTTTCGTTCAACGAAGCTCGGTCCCAAAAAGGGCCATCCGTTTGTTGCTTTTTGTATTTTAAAAACCAGGGATCCGTATCGAACCTGTTTTTAAAGTATTCCTCATCGATCTTGAAATCCGGTGCACCGGGCAAAGCATTACTCAAGTCTTGCCCAATTTCGTAAGCATCCACATGCATAAGGCCATCCATAAAATGAACATCATCCTCATAAATATCGTCAGTAGACATCAGTGAAATCACTGTTTTCAGAGCCGGTGGATGTCGCATGGCCAAATGTAAGCCGTTAAATCCTCCCCATGAGATCCCCAACATAGCGATATTGCCGGTTGAAAAGGATTGTTTCGCCAACCAATCGATCACCTCTACCCCATCCAACTGTTCCTGTTCCGAATATTCTCCGTCCACCAAGTGGCCTTTGCTCCTTCCTGTCCCTCTGATATCAACTCTAGCCACAACATAACCCCGCTTCACAAAATAAGAGAATAAAGCATAACGAACTCCCCTTCCCTCATCTTTGCGATAGGGCAGGTATTCCAGAATGACAGGGTATTTTTTATTTTGTAAATCTTCTGGTAAATAAAGATCCGCTGCCAATTCAGTTCCATCAGAGAGTTGTATCCAGACTTCTTTTATTTGAATCCCTTCTTTTTCAGGTTCCTGTGCAAAGAATGCTGGCATAGAAAATTGCATCATCGCAAAAAACAGGGCCTTTAAAAGATCTGACTTCACCGGCTAATTATCTTTTAATATTATTTAACCAACCTGATGTCGTTCTGTCTGTCCTTCACATATCGAAAACCTTCTTTGCCAAAATAACCGGCTTCTTCCAACATGATACGAATATCCTTACCCCATTCCGGAATGTTCACTGTGGTATTTAGCTCAATGGCATACACGGTATTGAATTGCAGGGGATAATCACCATTAACGGGAACGCCATCTTGAGAATCCCACATGCCAAAAGTAGTTCCCGCACTGTGCCCATAACTACCGAGAGGATGTGTGTAAATTGAAGGTTTCAATCCCTCTGCTTTTGCTTCACTAAGTGATTTTAGCAAAATCTCGTTGCCGGTTCGTCCTTGAACAAAATTACCCGTGAAAATATCCTGAACCCTGTTCCCTTTTTTAAAAGCATCTCGCAAAAACTCCGGAACAGAGATTTCATTTTTTTGAGGTACATAGGCGTGTTGCTGACAATCCGTATTTAAACCGATATAGGTAATTCCAAAATCGCAATGCAAAAGATCACCGGGCATGATGACCTCTGATTTTTCACCCTTTGAAAAAGATTCGATATGACTTTTTAAAGGCTCTTCTTTTCTTTGAATATCGACCGTGGGATGAAACCAGGTTTCTAAACCCAGGTCGGTCACTTTCTGACGCATCCACCAAACCACCTCTTCAGAAGTCGTTTTTCCAGCTTCGATGACTTTGCCCGAAAATGCCTCAGCAATAATACCATGTGTGATTTGAACCAATGTATCATAAAGTTCCATTTCTTTTTCGGTACGGGTCTCGATCCAGGCAATGGCAAGTTTCTCAGCAGAAACTAATTTGTCCTGATAATTCTTTGGCAAAACAGTGACCAATTCATCGTAATCTGTTTTCACCAATCCATCAGCAATATTGAAATAGGTTGAGGTGTTTATTCCTATTTTATTAGGATTCTTTTCTTTGATCATATTGACTAAGGCCAACCATTGATCGGGTTGATCTTCTTTATTCCAGGCCGATTGAATATTGCTGCCAACATTATAACGGGCTATAGCCAATTTCTCAATCGTATTCTTCTCTTTATCCCTATAAAATACTAAAATTGTTCTTCGTCGTGCATTTAACCAGGTGGAGGGAAGCATGGTGCGCATAACAGGGTCTTCGTTGTATTCTCTGGAAATAACGAGCCACATATCAATTCCTGTTTGATCCATTAACCTCGGCAAGAGGTTGTTGAATCTATCTTCTAAAATCTCATCTCTCAATAGAGCCCGGTCTCTTTCAGATAGAATCTGTCCATTCAGGAATACAGTAAAAAATAAACAAATAATAAAATTAAATTTCATGATATTAGGGGATATACATCTATTCATGCAATAATAAGAAAATAGAGCCAATTTTATTTCTGAACACTAAAAAATCAAGCTAAATTAAACGAGGAATTGCTGAGTACACTTTCTTCAGATCACTTCTGACTTACTCATTAATCATTTGGGGAAATTTTAGAAGATCCGTCCAATGTGATCTGAACTATTAGATCTCGCGCTTTTTAGGTTTCTTACTTTTCGTTTTAAAAGCCACAAAACCAAATACAAGAATTAAAATTAGAGCACCGGTCAAATAGCCATAACCATATTGGGTAAGCTGGCTAAGACCTAATGATAAGACATAAATCAATTTTATCAAATAGATCACCAGGCACCCCAAAGAAACAATGTGAATTACTTTTCTGATGGTCATAAAAAAGAAGGCCACCCTTGCAGATGGCCTTGAAAAAATAAAATTATTTTGTTACCGTAGTGGTGGTTGGCGAATAAATACCAAAAGTCAGAATACTAACAAGACCATTGACGAAACTCTGTTCGGTTTTTACAGTATAGTTTTTTGCACCTCCGGCTAGATCCGTTGGATTCGATACATCAATTGGAGCAAGTCCGGCAATGAGGTAGTGATTCCATTTGGAAGTTGTGTCATTCCCTTTTGCACCCTCACCAACAACAGTAGTATAGGAATAGCAAGAGGTAAATAAAATTCCGACTGCTAAAAGCAGTGTAATTCGTTTTAATGTTTTCTTTATCATGGTTAAGAGCTTTATATCCATATTAAAGTTACATATTTTTCTAATGCCTGAACTGAAATTTCCCAATTATTTTGGAAACATAATTTCAAATAGAAGTACATTTTAACTCTTTCAAATCATTGATCATACCAGACTAAGCAACGAAAAAGACCATAAGATGTAACAAAAAAAACGATGAGAGCGCACTGATAGTGCACTGAAAGGGCACAATAACACTACTGATTTATGCAATTAGACGGGGCTATAAGAGCAGTTGTAGGGCAATTGTCATGGGCTAATAATTGCCCGGAAGTGCTTTCTGATCAACTTAATTACGCCTTTTATTTTATACGAATTTGAAGCTAAATAAATTATAGGAGCAATTGGCTAGAATTAGCTAGTCCATTTGTGATAATAGGCATTATCCATAAAGTAAAATTAATAAGCCGATAATTGGTCTTATAATTTCTGCCCTGAAAATCAAAAAGCACAAAATCAAAAAAGCAAGCTTATTGATTTCGCTTGCCCGATCATTCGTAAGGAAGGATGATCTGCGATGATCCTCTAAAGCTCCGCTTTGAAAATCAAAAAGCACAAAATCAAAAAAGCAAGCTTATTGATTTCGCTTGCCTGATCATTCGTAAGGAAGGATGATCTGCGATGATCCTCTAAAGCTCCGCTTTGAAAATCAAAAAGCACAAAATCAAAAAAGCAAGCTTATTGATTTCGCTTGCCTGATCATTCGTAAGGAAGGATGATCTGCGATGATCCTCTAAAGCTCCGCTTTGAAAATCAAAAAGCACAAAATCAAAAAAGCAAGCTTATTGATTTCGCTTGCCTGATCATTCGTAAGGAAGGATGATCTGCGATGATCCTCTAAAGCTCCGCTTTGAAAATCAAAAAGCACAAAATCAAAAAAGCAAGCTTATTGATTTCGCTTGCTTTTTGATTTAATCGTGACCCCGATAGGATTCAAACCTATAACCGCTGGAGCCGAAATCCAGTGCGCTATTCAGTTGCGCCACGGGGCCATTTAATCTATAGATTACTCTTTTTAATTAACTCAGAAGTTTTTTTACCACCTCAGAAATAGCTTTGCCATCTGCTTGACCTCCTAATGACTTCGAAGCCAATCCCATCACTTGACCCATATCCTTCATAGAACTGGCTCCGGTTTGAGCAATTATTTCCTCGATCGCTTTTTTTAATTCGTCTTCTGATAATTGTTGGGGTAAAAATTGCTCTAAAACTTTCGCTTGTGCTAATTCAGGAGCCGCCAAATCAGCTCTACCCTGCTCAGTATATATTGCAGCACTGTCTTGTCTTTGTTTTACCAATTTCTGAACGATCTTAAGCTCATCAGCCTCCGATAATGTAACATTCATCCCGCTGGTATTTGCCAATAAAAAAGCTGATTTCAAGGCTCGAAGTGATTCTAAGGCTACGGTATCTTTTGCTTTCATAGCCGTTTTAATATGTTCCATTATTTCTGTCTGTAAACTCATACTTTTGTTATTTTTGGCCAGCAAAGATAAGAAAAAGATTAGCAAAATATCTCAAGGATCTGTCCTTTTTAATCCAAAAAATAAGGGTTGATCACTTCATTGATCAAGTCTTGTTCATAACCTTTCTGAACTAAGAAAAGATATAATTTTTGTCGTTTTTTGTACCTGTTGTTTTCTGAAATCAAATCGTGCTTTTTCTGAGCCAAATTCTTAAGATTAGTTAAATAAGTGTCTTCATCAATCTCTTTAAAACCGTCCATAATATTTCTAATTGAAATCCCTTTTTGTTTTAAAGCCGCCTTTATTTTCATTTTACCCCAATTCTTCTGACTGTATTTCCCTCTCACGAAACTTTTGGCAAACCGCTCTTCATTTAAAAAATTATTGGCAAACAAATGTAAAATAATTTTTTCCTGACCTTCTTTTATAATTTGCATTTGCCTTAGTTTTTGTTCCACTTCACTATGACATCGGTCCTGATATACACAATACTTTTCTAACAAAATTGTAGCTTCTTCAATCGTATATGTTAACCTTTTTTTGTCCATGCCATTAACTAAAAAATCAAATGTACTGTAGATCTTATTAATACGCAAAGTCACAACTTATGAAACTAACTTTTACCTACCTTTTCTGTTTTGTGTTTTCAATTTCAGTTCATTCACAAAACTTGATCGCCAAACAGGGTTTCGAAACTTCAGGCGACACTTGGAATCCTTTGAATTTCTCAACTCAACCCTGCACAAATAATGGAGATACTTGGAATTTTCAAACAAATTGGAGAGATTTAGGGCCTACCGAAGGCGATCAGTTCTGGGCCATTGAGGACCTTAATGGAGATTGCGGCGGATCAGATTTTGAATCCATTTTTTTGCCCGAAATCAATATTTCTTCTTTCAGAAATGTTCAGCTTTCCTTTGATTACTTCTACGCCGGGTACAATTCCACCGATCGAATTAAATATCAGGTGATCATCAATCAGGAAAGGCAAGAGGAAGTGATGCTTTTTACTCAGGGACTCAATGAAAACACAGAAAACTGGAAAACCGAATTGATCAATATTCCCAACTACGCAAAAACCCTTGAGTTGATCATCAGTATAAAACAAAATGGTCAAGGAGATTTTGCCGGATTTGACAATATCAAATTAGCCGGAACGGAAATTACTCCTTGTGGTCAATTAATTATTTCAGAATTGGCAGAAGGAACTTCGTCCTCCAGTCATCGAAATAATTATATCGAAATTTACAACCCGTCTGATTCTCCCATCGATCTAAACAATTATGACCTCGTTTCTTACAGAAATAAAAATGAGCAGCACATAAGCCCTTTAAAACTCGAAGGAATTATTCCAGCATATGACGTTTTTATCATTGAGGATGAAACAGAAATTTTAAATGTAAGCGCCCAATTATCAACTAATTCTGCAGTACTGGATTTTACGGGAGACGATAAAATTGCTTTGCGGCAAAACGAAGAGATCATCGACTTAATTGGTAAAATAGGAGACTCGGTCTCCTTTTATGAAAATAAAACCTTTCGCAGAAAGCGCGAAATTGATTACCCAACGAGCAATTTTAATCCTGACGAATGGGATGTACTAAGTTTAGAAGATGTTTCAGATTTACATCAGCACAGCTCATATTGCAAGGAACCTTCGCCGCAGATTTCGGTCTTGGGAAATGGCATTGAAATTATAGACAATCATTCCATGACCTATTATGAAAACAATACTTTTTTTGGGACATTTCATGTTTCTCATACGGCAATTTCAAAAGATTTCACCATTGAAAATAAGGGTATCTCTACCCTTGAAATTAGTTCATTTTCCCTTATCGAGCATCAGGATCTGTTTGATATAGAAGCTTTGAATTCAGTCAGTATTCCGCCGGGAGGAAGTGTTGATTTTACTTTGTCTTTTTTACCAAATAAAACCGGATCATATCAAACAGAGATCATCATCCAAAATAACGACCCTGCCAAAGCAGAGTTCAACCTTACAATTTATGTGGAAGTGGGCGGTGAAACGGATGGCCCTTTGTTGATTTCCCAATATTACCAAGGCACTGGTTTTAATAAATGGATAGAAGTTACCAATACAAGTAATCAAGAAGTCACTGAGGGCCAATTTTATCTCTGCACTTACAGAAATGAAACTGCCTTTAATCCTCATAACCAAAAGCCATCTGCGACAAGAGCTATCCCGACATTGAAACCCGGGGAAAGCATTTTATTTTGTGACGCTCAAGCAATTATTCCTTCCTATGCGTTGGATCTTCCAAGAATATCCAGCACCACTGCCAGTATAACAGGAAATGATATGCTCATTATATCTTCCACAAATGATGATCTGAGTTGGCAGAACCGAATTGATGTGATAGGGAAAGCTGGTCAATGGACAGAGCAGGCAAGTTACGTTCGGAAATATGGTTGTCATGAAGCTAAACCTTATTCCGTTTTTCATGTTGATGATTGGAGTACACCCAGTTTAAATGAAATAAATGAAGCGGAAAACGGCTTTAGTAAAAGATTAGGTGCACACTATACTGGCCCCGCAGTTTTTTACGATGATCTTTGGACAAATGGTAAGCCGGAACTCATGAGGCCTGCCGAAATTAAAAGTGATTTCAATACAGAAATCCATGGTGAATTTGAAGCTTGCAGCCTAATCGTTGATGGAAATATTCAACTGGAAATTGCTGCTAAAAATTCAATCAACATTGAAAATGACATAAACGCATATGGGAAGATCAACATTCTCCATGAGGGGGCACTCATCCAATTAAACGATCAGGGATTAGTGAACGGAAATAATTTCGAAATTCATAAAACAGTGAATAACCTAAAACTAAACGATTATATCTATTGGTCTTCACCCGTTGTGGCAGCGAAAATCAGAGAAGTATTCGCCCATTCAAATCAAAATTCATTTTTTTGGTTCAATACCGAAGAATTTAAGGATAATGATAAAGACACTTATGAAGATAATCAACATCAGGCCTGGCAACTAGCAGATGAGTTAATGGTGCCCGGAAGAGGGTACACTGCCTTGGCTGAAAATTCAGTCCCCTTTAAAAGTGTACAGGATTTTATGTTCGAAGGTAAAGTAAATAATGGTAAAATTTTTGTGCCCATTCATACTAGTTCAAAAGACACGGTTTCGAACAATAACTGGAATTTTATTGGAAATCCGTATCCATCGGCCATTGATATTCATCAGCTTTTATCAAATGAAAATAACGAAGATCTCTTAAATGGGGCGGTCTATTTTTGGACGCATCACGCTTCACCCGTAAATGGTAAGTACAGTTCTTCAAATTACGCCGCATATACATTGGGTACAGGAGGAATTAAAGCTGCTGAGGATGGATTAGAGCCTACCAACTTTCTCGCTTCCTGTCAAGGTGTCTTTGTTAACGCTAAGAAAGCGGGAAACCTGGAGTTTAATAATGGAATGCGCACAAAGGATCCCGGAAACATTTTCTTTAAAAATGAATCAAAAGACAGACTTTGGTTAAGCGTGAAAAACGATGAAGGAGTTTACAATCAGATTTTAATAGGTTTTATGGAAGGTGCTACTCCGGAATTTGACGCTAAGTTTGATGCGCTGCTTCCACCCGGACAAGATTTAATTCAGTTTTATTCATGGAACCATGAAAATAAATATGCCATTCAAGGTATTGGAACCTTTGATGAAGATCAAATTATTGATATAGGTTTAAAAGTGACTATTCCTGAAAAAATCAATTTAACCATACGACTTGACAAAACAGAAGGTGAATTATCAGACAGAAAAATATGGCTGTACGACAAATATCTCGGTCTAATTCATGATCTGACAGATACGTATGATTTTAGTTTGAGCGAAAAAGGAATATACGAAGATCGATTTCAATTGTATTTTAAAGAGCCTAAAATGACAATAAGCAATTCCGATAAATTAAGTAGTGAATTAATTGTAAGAACAAACCTAAACGAGTTTCTTTTTGAAACTAAAGGTGAGAAAAGGATAATAAAAGGTCAGGTCTTTGATCTTTTGGGAAGAACGGTAATGAAGAGAGAATTAAATCATCAGCAATGGTCTTTAAACAAAAGCGATCTAAAAGATCATTTTTATATTGTTCAGTTACAATTTGATGATTATACGGTTTACAATAAAAAACTGATTGTCGATAAATAAAAAATAAACCTGCCCAAGGGCAGGTTTATTTATCAAATTCATCCTATTTCTTTACCTTCTTTATCAAAGAACTGGTAATCTAAGTATGGAAAAGCGTCACGGGGAATAATTTTAATCCACTTTTTATATTTTAGAAACCACTTAAATCTCACTGATTGAATACCTTTTGTAAGGTAAGCGGCGATAAAGGTATGTGCATGTAACACGATTCCTTCATGCTTTTCTTCAATCAATCTGTTCAAGTCGGCTTCAATTTTATCGGCCAAAATAATTGGAGCTTCTACTACTCCATTACTACTTGGGTCTACTTCCTTAGTTTCGATATTTCTTTCTTGTCTCACTCTTTGTCGGGTAATCTGAACCAATCCAAACTTACTCGGTGGTAAAATTTTATGTTTGGTTCGATTATTTTTCATTTCCTCACGAAGATGATCGAATAACTTTCTTTTGTGCTCTGCAGAATGCATATCGATAAAGTCAACAACAATAATTCCGCCCATATCGCGTAATTGCAATTGCCGGGCAATTTCTGTTGCAGCTATCATATTCACTTCTAATGCAGTTTCAGCTTGCGAATTCGCTTTGTTAGATCGATTTCCACTATTTACATCAATTACGTGTAATGCTTCGGTGTGTTCTATAACCAAATATGCGCCTTTGCGCATAGAAACAGTTTTTCCAAATAAAGATTTGATCTGTTTCTCAATACCGTAATAATCGAAGATAGGTACTCTCGCATTGTGTAATTTAGCGATTGATTCTTTTTCTGGCGCAATCCCGCGCAAATATTCACAAACTTCTTCGTGTAAATTCGCGTCATTGGTTACAATACTAGTAAAAGAATCGTTAAAAATATCTCTCAAAATTGAAGAAGCGCGATTCATTTCAGACAAGACCTTACTGGGTGCTTTTGCCTGTTGGATCTGTTTGCACATATTTACCCATCTTTGCATGGTGTTCTGCAAATCTTTATCGAGTTCGGCTACTTTTATATCCTGTGCAACTGTTCTGAGAATTACCCCAAAACCTTTTGGCACTATGCTTTTAGCCAATCTTTTCAAACGATCTTTTTCTTTGTTGCTGCTTATTTTTTGAGAAACAGATATTCTATTTGAGAAGGGTACCAAAACTAAGTACCTTCCGGCGATTGACAATTCTGAACTTATACGTGGACCTTTAGTTGAAATAGGCTCTTTCACAATTTGAACCAATAATTCTTGCCCACCTTTGATCACTTCATCAATTTTACCGCCTTTATCAATATCTTTTTCGAAACGGAAGTTTTTAAGTGTAAAATCTTTTAATTTCCCTGTGCGTACTAATTTAGTGAATTTTGAAAAGGACAGGAGTTGAGGACCTAAATCGTGATAATGTAAAAAAGCATCTTTTTCGCTTTTTACATCCACGAAGGCCGCGTTTAATCCGGTTAGGGTCTTCTTTACTTTTGCTAAGAAAATATCTCCTACCGAAAAATTATTGTCTGTTACCTCATTGTGTAATTCAACTAATTTTCCATCTTTTAATAGGGCAAAATCAATATCCGAGGAATTCGATCTAATGATTAATTCTGTTTTCACTCTATACAAATTTATACCCATGGTAAAATACCTGTATCTTACCTTGAGATGATTATTAAATACGTTTTATTGTTTACCGTGCGAAGTTTATAAAAACTTCTATTTCAATGAACTTACGAGTAAATGTCGTAAAAAAGAAGTAGGTGAACAAGTCACCTACCTATTTATTTTTTCTTTTTATGACGATTTTGTCTGCTTCTTTTCTTACGCTTGTGCGTTGAGATTTTACTGCGTTTTCTTTTTTTTCCGCTTGGCATAATTACAAGTTTTTTTTTATTACTATTTTACTTCAACGCTGTTCTTCACAGTTTCTACAAAAACCTTAGCTGGTTTAAATGCTGGAATATTATGCGCAGGAATTTTTATCGTCGTATTCTTAGAAATATTTCTTCCGGTTTTCTCAGCTCTTTCTTTTACAATAAAACTACCAAATCCTCTTAAGTAAACATTTTCACCTTTACTCAATGAACCCTTGATTTCTGCCATTAAATCTTCAACAACTCTTAAAACATCACCTTTTTCAATTCCTGAATTATCCGCAATGCTGGCAACGATCTCTGCTTTAGTCATTCTTAATTATTATTAAAATTATTTATATTCATTATTCGGGCGGCAAAGATATAATAATAAATCAATTTTAAAAAGCTAAATCCTTAAAATTTAATAAGATATATTTGCAATCCTTTATGCAATGGCCATTTTTTAATGAATATTAGTAACCTATTAATTTCGTGGTATTTAAATAACAAAAGAGATTTGCCCTGGCGCGAAAGTAAAGACCCCTATATAATTTGGTTATCTGAGGTTATTTTACAACAAACCAGGATCGCACAAGGAACAGATTATTTTATTCAATTTACACAACAGTTCCCAAATGTCTTTGCACTTGCCTCTGCCAGTGAAGATGAAGTACTTAAATTATGGCAGGGTTTGGGGTACTATTCAAGGGCCAGAAACCTGCATCACACCGCAAAATTAATTGTAAACCAATTTGGTGGCGTTTTCCCAAAAACCTATGAAGATCTAAAGAAATTAAAAGGAATTGGTGATTATACTGCCTCAGCAATTTCATCGATCTGCTTTAATGAAGTTCGGGCGGTGGTCGACGGAAACGTTTACAGAGTCTTGTCGCGATATTTCAATATAGATACCGCGATCAACTCCTCTTCAGGTGTCAAAGAATTCAAAGCAATCGCACAAAATATCATTTCTGAAAAAGATCCCGGTTTACACAATGAAGCCCTTATGGAACTTGGCGCTTTGATCTGTACTCCGAGAAATCCAAAATGTGAAGTTTGCCCCCTGTCGGAATCTTGTTTAGCGATCAAAAATAACAAGGTTGACTCGCTCCCCTATAAGCTTAGAAAGATCAAAACTAAAACCCGTTATTTTAATTTTATCGTTTTCAATATCGCCAATCAGAAAACTGTGCTTGAGCAAAGGAAAGAGAAAGACATCTGGCAACATTTATATCAATTCCCTCTCATTGAATCGGGTGAAGAATTGGGGCATGAATCTATCCTTGAGTCACAGATCTTAGATGGTTTAGATCAGGACGAATCCTTTCAACTAAAATTATTCAATCAACATAATATAGTCCATATCCTCACCCATCAGAAAATACTTGCAAAATTCTGGGTCATTCAGACAAAAAGCGATCACAAAAACGCTGTAGAATGGAATAATGTAAGTAATTTTGCAGTACCTGTAATTATCTCGAATTTTTTAGAGAAATTTCGTTGAGTGAAAATTATATATATTTGATTTAAAATAGGATTTTATGGCAAACTCTTTAAACAAAGCAATGTTGATCGGTCATTTGGGCGATGATGTGAAAATACATTATTTTGACAAGGGGAATTGTTTGGCGAGATTCCCTATTGCTACTAACGAAACCTTTGTGAGTAAACAAAGTGGAGAAAGGGTAACGAATACTGAATGGCATAATGTTGTTGTTCGAAATAAACTTGCAGAACTTTGCGAAAAATATTTGAGTAAAGGTGATCGGGTTTATGTTGAAGGCAGAATTAAGACCCGAAGCTACGAACAAGACGGTCAGAAAAAATATTCCACTGAAATTCATGCGACGGAAATGACCTTTCTCACCACTAAAAAAGACCTTTCAGGAGGCACAAGTCCTGCATCACCAACTCATCAAAATCAAGCTACACAACAAAGTAGTTTCACGGCAAATGACGAAGAAGATGATTTGCCCTTTTGATTTGTTGTTTATTAACTAAATTGTATTGAATTTGGACCCCGAACCGCGGATTTTTCTTTTTTTATCGACTATCGACTGGCCAGTCGTTTTAAGCATACTAACGCTTGTAGCGCTGCTTTTTTCTTCTGCAGTCATATCAGGTTCAGAAGTTGCTTTCTTTTCATTGTCTAAAACAGATCTGTCCGAAGAGAAGACAAAAAAAGGAAATATGAAGTTAGTCGCTGAGCTGTTAAGTAATCCTGCAAAATTATTGGCTACCATATTGATCTCAAATAATTTTATCAATATTCTCTTTGTCTTAATTTTCGCTTTTACCGGCGATTATTTTTTTGGATCTATTAGCAATTCTATCGTAAAGTTCTTTCTGGAAATTTTATTAGTAACTTTTCTTCTGCTTTTGTTTGGAGAGGTTCTTCCCAAAATTTATGCCAGTCGCAATGCGGTACATTTCGCATCCTCAATGGCAAAGCCAATCAAGGTTTTAAATTCTTTTTTTACCTTCCTCAGTTTTCCACTTATCAATCTGACTAGCTTTTTAGAGCAAAGGCTCACCAAAAAGAACAGTGAATTTAATGTTGAAGTTTTATCCCAAGCTCTTGAATTAACGTCAAAAACAGCGACTACTATAGAAGAAAAAAAGATCCTCCAAGGTATCGTTACATTTGGCAATACGGAAACTTCCGAAGTCATGTGCCCTAGGATGGAAATTTTTGCCTTGACCATCGAGGAGGAGTTTCTGGATGTTATGAAAAAAATAATAGACAACGGCCATTCCAGAATCCCTGTTTACGAGGATAACATAGATAATATTGTGGGTGTCTTATATATAAAAGATCTGATTCCCCATCTCAACAAAAAGACCTTTAAATGGCAAAAATTACTTAGAAAACCCTTTTTTGTACCGGAAAATAAGAAATTAGATGATCTGCTGAGAGAGTTTCAAGAAATGAAAAATCACTTGGCTGTTGTTGTAGATGAATACGGTGGAACTTGCGGAATCATTACCCTTGAAGATATTATCGAAGAAATCGTTGGGGACATTAGCGATGAATTTGATGAACAAGATGCGCAATACACTAAAATTGACTCCCATAATTATTTGTTTGAAGGTAGAGTTTCTCTCAAAGATTTTTTCAAGATAACCAAAATAAATCCTGATGTTTTTGAGTCATATATGGAAGATGCAGAAACAATTGCGGGATTAATTCTGGAAGTTACCGGCAGATACCCTAAAAGAAAAGAAAAAATTAACATCGGACCCTATGTCATTTCGATAGAATCTTTGGATTTAAAGCGAATTAAGCAGGTAAAAATAACTTTACCCGATACACCCAAATCAGTATAGTATGAAACGATTTCTTCTTTATTGCAGCATGTTCTTTTTTCTATCCCTTTTGTCGTGTAGTGAAGATGTCCTTCCTAAACCAAAAGCGCAGTTGCGCTTGCAATATCCCGAATCTAGTTATCTATTTCTATCTTCAGATTGTCCTTATACCTTCGAATATTCTCAACTTGCCAAGCTCCAGATAAATCAAAAATGCTGGACAAATATTTATTACCCGGCTCTAAAAGCAAGCATTAATATTACTTACAGACCCATAGAAAACAATTTAGAAGAGCTATTTAGCGAATCTGAAAAGCTCACCTTTAATCATACCATCAAAGCAGATGGAATCAGCTCTTTACCTTTTGAAAACAAAGAGCACAACACCTATGGTTCTTTGTTTGAAGTGACGGGAAATGCAGCATCTCCATTGCAATTCCATCTTACGGACAGTATAAAACACTTTATGACCGGAGCCGTTTATTTTGATGTAACACCAAATTACGATTCTATTCAACCCGCCATTTCCTATATCGAAAAAGATTTACAAAAAATCATGGAGAGCACTTTGTGGAAAAATTAAGTCGATGAAAAAAAGCAATTATCTGTACACACGGGCTGTCAGGATCTGGCTGATCATTGGGTTGGTCATGTTATTAGGTCAGGTAATCTTGGGAGGAATTACGAGGCTAACCGGTTCAGGTCTGTCTATTACTAAATGGGATGTAGTAACAGGTGTCATACCTCCCATGAATGAGAAAGAATGGATTGAGGCTTTTGACCTGTACAAAGAAACGCCACAATATCATAAGATCAATAGCACTTTTGACTTAGATCAGTTTAAGTACATCTATTTTTGGGAGTTTTTTCATAGGTTTTGGGTGCGCGCTTTAGGGCTTGTTTTCTTATTTCCATTCCTATATTTTATTTTTTCAAAAAAAATAGATCGTCAACTTGTCAAACGATTAGGGCTGGTGATTTTATTTACCTTGCTTACCGCCTCGGCGGGATGGATCATGGTGCAAAGCGGATTAGTAAACAGACCCTGGGTAAATGCCTATAAACTCACCCTCCATTTTATATTGGCCAGTTTAACCATCTCAGTACTTGTTTGGATAATTGCCGATGTTTATAAGTATGGCGGGGATATAAGGCGTGTCCCTAAAAAATTTACAATTTGGCTGATCACCTTAACTTTTATTCAATTAATTTTCGCCGGTTTAATGAGCGGGATGAAGGCTGGATTGTATTATCCTACCTGGCCGGATATGAATGGTCAAATTGTTCCTAATGTCCTCATAGAGGGTGGGAATTGGAAGTGGGAAAACCTGACAAATTACGACAGTTATTTATTCGCTCCGGCTCTTATCCAATTTATGCATAGAGCTTTTGCCTATTTACTATGGGTACTCACCTTTATACTTTTTTTCAAATACAATCAAAAATTACCGAGGTTGTCGAATTACTGGTTACGGATCGTATTTATTTTGATCAACCTCCAAGTTATACTGGGTATTTTAACCCTATTGAACATAAAAGGTGCCGAGATACCTCTATACTTTGGGGTGGCGCATCAGTTAGTCGGATTATTGTTTTTTATAGGTTTACTGTTTTTTTATTATTCTTTACGAAACAAAAAGGCATAAAAAAAGGCTGCGAAGCAACCTTTTCCTTTTTCCGAGAAATATTTTCCCGTTTTGCTTTGACTAAAGTAAATTAGTGAGTAGCTTCTTTAACGTCAGCTTTTACTGAATCAATAACCGCAGCTGCTTCGTCAGCAACTTCTTCTACTGCATCAGCAGTTGCACCTCTTCTACAGCTTCAACAGTTTTGTCAGCCGCTTCTTCAACAGCTTCAACGGCATCTTTAGTATCCTCTGCAGCTCCTTTAGCAGTTTCTTTACAAGAAACAGCAATTAAACCAATAATTGCCAATGTTAAAATACCTTTTAATAATTTCATAGTTTAAATATTTAGTTTGTATGTAAAAACGGACAAAACTACTTATATAATCATTATAAAACAAATTTTTCTTAAAATTATCATAAAATATTATACAATTTTACTGAACTCATTATGAGGTGTTTACGTTTTATATACATAAAAAAAGCCTTCCAAAAGGAAGGCCTAAATATATTATGACATATAAACAGGATTAAATTCCTGCTTTGTATTTGAATTTTTGAGTTCCAATAGATGCTTCTGCCATGACCCCACCCATAGGATCTGTAACTATAGCAACACCATCCTGGTATGCTATGTCAGCAGAAACGCCGTTTTTCAAAGCAACAGCAGAGGCTTCGCCTGAAAATTTAAACTTTCCATTTGTAAATCTGTCCAAAGCAGCTTTATTCTCAAAGAAAATTACTTCTCTATACTGCTGTCCTCCAGCCTGAAGTCCAAAAGTTGCCTGCATCAAAGTGGCTTTCCCAATTACTGCACCTTGCTCAAAAACAAGTCCTTCTCCACCTGCTCCGCCTATTCCTAAACCAGCTTTCGTAATTTTTGGAAAAATAGCATAACCGTATGCTTTACCAAAATATTTCGATAATGACGGATCTGATTTTATTAAGCCGATGATATCCATCATTCACTTCAGTAGCCAATTTGCTATCCTTTGGAAAATTTACCGTAAAACCTGCAGCCTTTTCAACTGCCCCTTCAACAGCTCCTTCAACAGCTTCAGCAGCATCAACGGCAGCATCTCCTATCTCTTCAGCAGCATCTTCCATTGCTGCTCCAACCTCCTCTGCAGCCTCTGTAACAGCTTCACTTACATCATCGGCAGTCTCTTCCACTGCCTCAACAGCTTCTTGCATATCTTTTTCTGCTCCTTTTTTTGTTTCTTTACAAGCAATCACTGTTGAAGCAAGAACAATGATGACAATTCCTAATCTAATTAATTTCATGGTTTTATTTTTATTATATGGTTTGTTATGCAATATTACTAAAAATTTCTCTACTATTCTGCTCGATACGACGGTATAAAGGTCTCCTCCTCCTGCAGCCTCGATCACCCCTTTAATTTGTTTCTCGTCTATCACATTGGCATCAAATTCAATCTCCCCTTTTTTCTCGTCAAATGAGACTGAAACGAACTGAACCCCGTTGGCTTTTGAAAGTTTAGATTCAATGAGCTTGGCACAACCGATCTCACAAGTCATACCTTCAATATCAACTTCTACTTTTTTGATATCCTGAACAACTACTTTTTCAGAAAGTTCTTTTTCTTTGACCTTATTATCCTCTTTACAACTAAATAGAAATAATAGCATCAAAGAAGCAAACAGAAATATATTCTTTCGCATGGAAGTTTATTTTGTTCAAAGTTAGTAATTAAAATAATTTATTTGATTTTTGCACCAACAAATTCTTCGAGCTATGAACGAAAAACAAATGCGATGGTTTTATCTTATTTGCCTTTCGCTTATTTGGGGTAGTTCATTTATTTTGATGAAAAAAGCGCTGATCGGCCTAAGTCCTGTTCAAGTAGGTGCCCTGCGGATTTCGATTGCTGCCATATTTCTCAGCATTTTAGGTTTTAAAAAACTCAAAACCATTGAATCAAAAGATTGGAAATATCTTTTTCTATCAGCCTTTTGCGGTACTTTTTTCCCTGTATTCTTGTTCATCTATGCTGTCTTCCATATCGACAGTTCCATTGCCTCCATCCTGAATTCGTTAACTCCCTTAAATACCTTAATTATTGGTGTTCTATTTTTTGGTGTGGTATTTATCCGGAAGCAATTTTTGGGCATTTTGATCGGTTTGACAGGCGCTACTCTTCTAATAATAAAAGGATCTCAAATAAATCCAGATCAGAATTACTTTTATGCACTATTGATCATTTTTGCTTCTATAGGTTACGGACTGAATGTGAATCTGGTGAAGAAATATTTGAGCGATGTAAATGCCACAACCATTACCATCAGTAATTTTATTTTTTTACTCATTCCCGCTCTGACAGTACTTTTTTTCTCTGGATTTTTTAGTTTGACATTCAGTCCTGATGTTAAAACCTCTCTTATCTATGTCGCAATTTTGTCGATCGTTTGCACAGCCTTGGCCAATATTTTATTTTATAAAATGGTTCATATTTCTTCTCCTATTTTTGCCAGTTCAGTGACATACCTTATTCCTTTAGTGGCCATTTTTTGGGGACTGTTAGACGGGGAACAGTTAGCATTTTCACAACTATTTTTTGGATTACTTATTTTGCTTGGCGTATATTTAATAAATTCTTCAAAATAAAAAAGCCCAATTACTTGGGCTTTTTCTAATTAATTTTTCTTAAACCTATTTAAAATCTTCCATAGAAACTCCTTGATTCACTTTGGCATCGATCAAGTTAAACTCAATCTTTTGCGGACCCATATTACCTGTTTTCTTTGAAGGAAATTTAATTCCGTCAAAATCTTTGTAATCAGAAAAATAAGCATCCTGAGTTTGAGAATTTGCACCCATAGTAACAATTTGAGTTTCTTTTACTTTTAATCCACTTTCCACGTCGTAAAAGTATATTGATGTGACAGAATCTCCTTTATCTGTGATCACGTAACAATCTTTACCGTCAACAGACTCCAGTCCGGTTAATACAGCTGATTGATTTCCCAAAAGTCCTATTTCCCCAAAAGTTCCAAGGTTACTTTTCATGTCATCGGCCAAATTAGGCGGCAAGGGTTGACCATTCATGGTCACACCTTCTTTCGACATCAATACCTTCATCATAACATTACCTCCCATACTCATTTCGCTCATGTAATTTGTAGGTGTTCTTTTTTCTGCACTCTGAATTTTATTTCCCATCGCCTCAGCTTCATATACCACCATCGTACTTTTCAAGCCGCTTATTTTTTCAGCACCACCTATAGCTGACAAATAATTTGTCAATACCGATTCTTTCGTTACACCGGCAGGAAGTGGTTTTGTCAATTCCGGTTTTTCAGTTGGATTCCCCTCTTTATCAAAATAGTGAATAGGATAAGGCAATTTAGATAAATTGGGAAGTACTTCAGTCCCTTTTCCAACTACCAGTATTCGCACCTGGTCAGCACGAAAGTATTTTTGTGATACGCGCTGAATATCTTCCGAAGTAACCGCATTGATCTTCTCCAAGTAAGTTTCATAAAAATTAGCCGGCAAGCTTTTACTTTCAATATTAAAAGCATAACCTGCAACTGTTGCGGGTTCTTCGAGCGCCATCACAAAATCACCGACATAAGAAGCTTTTGCAACTTCGAGCTCTTCTTCTGTTACTTTTGAGTTCCTCATCAACTCTATTTCCTTCATAAATTCGACCACGGCACTGTCGGTTACAGCATTTCTGACCGTAGCGAAAGATCTAAAAGTAGCAGAGGTTCTCTCGTCAGTACCGACGCTCGAATATGCTCCATAGGTATAGCCTTTGTCTTCGCGTAAATTCAGAAATAACCTTCCTTCTGCTCCCCCGCCATAAATTTTATTCGCCAAAAGTACAGGGAAAAAATCGGGATTACCCATTTTAAGATCGATCATATGCATCACGGCAATATTTGATTGAACTGCATTTGGCATATCTACAAAGTTAATTTCCGGCTTTTGTACATTATTTACTTTAGGAATACTATAGGCAGGTAATTCTCCTTGTTTCCAATCTTTAAAATGCTCGGAAATCAAATTTTTAGTCTCCTTGAAATTCACATCGCCAACAATGATCAAATAGGCATTGTTCGGTTTGAAATAAGTTGTATAGAATTTTCTGGCATCATCCAAGCTTATCCTGGCAGCAGAAACTTCGGTAGAAAACTCTCCATAAGGGTGTTCCTTCCCATAAGACAAAGCCCCTCTTACCTGATTGGCTATGGTACCCACATCATTTTGTCCCGATTTAATTCCTTCTATCAATTGAGCCTTTTGCTTTTCAAATTCTTCCTGAGTTAAAAGCGGGTTTTGAGAGGCATCGGCCGTCAGTTCCAAAATTCTTGGGAAATACCGGGACAAAGTGTTAAAACTAACTCTTTGACTAGAAACATTTAAACTCGCTCCAAGAAAATCTATCTCTTCGTTAAATTTGTCCTTTGCAATTGTTGTTGTACCGTTACCGAGCATTCCGCTCAATATAGAACTAACGCCTGCCTTTTCTCCTTCATAAATGGGACCGTTATCTATGATAAGGGTTCCTGTTACTCTGGGCAATTTATGGTTCTCAACAACCATTACTTTCAGGCCATTTTTGAGTGTAAACATTTCAGGTTTCCCCAAATTAATTTTAGGAGCAGGTCCTGATGGGGGTTGAGTGGTTCTATCTACTTGGGCCTGTAAGCCTGTAGAGAGCGCAAAAAATAGTATTATTGTAGCTATGATTGTTTTCATTCGTTTGGTCATCTTTAAAGTTGCTCTTTCGTTTTGGGTAAATAATCCATGTCAACGCGTTTATTCTTGTCTAAATAAATTTTTGCCACGCGCTGGATATCTTCTCTGCTAATAGAACGATAGATCTTGAGTTCTTCGTTGATCAAATTGGTATTTCCCTTTAACATATAATTGCTGGCCAATGCATTTGAAATGGCATCGACACTAGAATTTGAATTGACAAAATTATTTTCAAACTGATTCTGCAATTTTTGATATTCTCTTTCAGAGATCAATTCATTTTGAAGTTTGACTATCTCTTCTTCCATTGCAACAGAGATCTCATCTAAACTTGTACCTGTAATGGGTAAAGCGCCCATAATATAGGTGCCATAGTCCTCTTGAGGGCTGTTAAATGCTATGACCTGCAGTGCTTTCTTCTCATCGACCAATCTCTTGTAAAGTCTCGAGCTCTTTCCTCCGGTCAGGATAGAAGAAACCATATCTAGGGCATAAGCATCTTTATCTTTACTAGAAGGCGTTCTAAATAAGAACAAGCGCAAAGGTATCTGGATATTTGAATCGTATTCCGTTACAGATTGAGGCGTGACATTGGATTCTTTGATGTCCACTCTTGGGACATCAGCTCCTCGAGGAATTGGCCCAAAATAATCTTCGATTAATTTCTTTGTTTGGACTTTATCGATATCACCCGCGACAACCAATACTGCATTATTGGGTACGTAAAACTTGTTATTAAAGGCTATGAATTCGTCCAAAGTGGCGGCATCCAGATCTTCCATGGATCCAATTACTGAATTTTTATAAGGGTGCTTGTCAAATAAATATTGATTCACGCCTGTTCTGTAAATGATCTTACCATAGGGAGCATTGTCTATCCTGGCTCTTTTTTCCTCTTTCACTACTTCATTTTGAGTATCTACACCGTCCTGATTGATGACAGGATGCATCATTCTTTCAGATTCCAACCACAATCCTAAAGCCAATTTATTTGACGGGAAAGTTTCGTAATAGTATGTTCTGTCCTGAGTAGTATTGGCATTATTTCTTCCTCCATTCGCAGAAACAATTTTAAAAAATTCACCTTTCGGAATGTTCTCCGTTCCTTCGAAAAGTAAATGTTCAAAAAAATGAGCAAATCCTGTTCTTCCCTGTACCTCATCTTTGGCACCAACATGATATAGAACCGCAGTAGAAACAACCGGAGCAGTATTGTCCTGATGAAGAATAACGTGTAAACCATTGCTTAGATCGTATTCCTCAAATTCCACTTTTTGAGCAGTCCCAAAAAGGAAACAAAACGATGCTAAACCGGCTAAAATAAATTTTAATCGTAAAGTCATTTGGTTAAGTTTTTTTGTTAAAATAAATAAAAACACAAAATTAAAAGAAATTTATCTATAAAAATAGATAAATCGACCTCCTAACCCAATTAAAAATCAATTTGTACATTGATAAAAAAAATGTATATTTGCACCCTCAAAATCTGGCTAAGGTTTTGATTTTAATCAAATAAGCGAAAAACACATTAACTATGTATGCAATTGTAGAGATAGCAGGGCAACAATTTAAAGTTAAAAAAGACCAGAAGGTTTTTGTGAATCGTTTACAGCAAGAAGAAGGATCAAATATTTCATTTGATAACGTTTTGTTGTTAGACGATGGCAAAGTAACCATTGGCGCCCCAGTTATAGAAGGTGCAGAAGTAACTGCAAAAATTCTAAAACACCTTAAAGGTGACAAAGTGATCGTCTTCAAAAAGAAAAGAAGAAAAGGTTACAAAAAGAAAAACGGACACCGTCAGTCTTTATCTGAAATCGTAATTGAATCTATTTCAGCTACTGGAGGAAAGAAAAAAGAAACTGTAAAGTCCGAAGAAAAACCAGTAAAAAAAGTGGTTAAAAAGGCGGCTGCCACAAAAGCAGACGATTTAAAAAAAGTTGAAGGAATCGGACCTAAAATTGCATCTATCTTTGTAGAAGCTGGAATAGATTCTTTTAAGAAATTAGCCAAAACTGATGTTTCTAAATTAAAAGAAATTTTAGAAGCTGCAGGTTCTCAGTATGCAAACAAAGTTCCGGATTCATGGCCTGCGCAAGCGCAAATGGCTGCTGATGGAAAATGGGATGAATTGGCCAAATGGCAAGAAGACGTTAAAGGAGGAATTGAAAAGTAATCTCCTAATTAATTAAAAAATTAAAAATATAACATCATGGCTCATAAAAAAGGTGTCGGTAGTTCAAAGAACGGTAGAGAATCAGAATCGAAACGATTAGGCGTTAAAATTTTTGGTGGACAAGCTGCTTTGGCGGGAAATATTTTAGTACGTCAAAGAGGAACAAAACATCATCCTGGTGATAATGTATACATGGGTAAAGATCATACCTTACATGCACAGATCGATGGAGTTGTAAAATTTGCAAAGAAAAAAGACAATAAGTCTTATGTATCTATCGAAAAAGCAGAAGCTTAAGTAGATTCTATACTTAAAATAGAAAACCCTTATCTTTCGATAAGGGTTTTTTTGTTTCCTATTTTCAACGCTAAAACTTCATAAATTTTCATACTTTCGTAATCCTATTTAGTGCAAAAAGAAACAAAACTTGAGCAATTTAAAACGTTTTTTTAAAGATACCCTCATCTACGGTATAGCTGCCGTATTGCCAAGAGCCATCAATATTTTATTAGTAAAACTGCACACCAACACCCTGAGTAGTGATAAATATGCGGAGAATACGTTGTACTTTGTCTATGCAGCCTACTTAAACGCCATTTTGACATTTGGAATGGAAACGGCCTTTTTTAGGTTTTTCACCAAAGAAAAAGAAAAAGGAAAAGTCATTTCCACTACTTTTTATTCCATCTTTATAGTCACTTTAATTTTCCTGGTTGTTTCACTTTATTTCTCTGAACAATTGAGTAATTATTTCGGGTTCGGACATCCGATCTATTTGCAAATTTTGATCTGGGTAACGGCATTGGATACAATGGTCGTAGTGCCTTTTGCCTATTTGAGGGTAACAAATAAACCGATAAAATTTGCTTCAATAAAAATTATCAATATTCTTATCTATGCCATTTTTAATGTGCTTTTTTTATTGTTTTTACCTACATATTTAGAACAGGGCCATACTTTAGGAATACTCGAGGAAACCTATCAAAAATACCCCTTGGTCATTTTCATTTTCTTATCGAATTTAATCGCCAGTATCATTACCCTTCTCATACTAGCTCCCATCATTTTCAAAATCAAGATCACCTTCGATACAGCACTCTTGCGTAAAATGTTGATCTACGGAATTCCAATCCTCATCACTAGTTTGGCATTTGTAACCAATGAAAATCTTGACAAAATTTTGATAGAAAAATATATGGGCAAAGAACAAATGGGGATTTACGCTGCCTGTTATAAACTAGGTGTGTTTATGATGCTTTTTACCATGGCCTTCAGGCTCGGGGCAGAGCCATTTTTCTTCAACAAGGCAGCCGACCGCAATGCAAAAGAGATTTATGCCAAAATTTTAAACTGGTTCACAATTTTAGGATCTCTCTTTTTAGTAGTTGTAATTCTGTTTTTACCCTTATTTGCAAAACTTTTGTTGGGAGATGAATCCTATTATTCCGGGTTAAAGATTGTGCCCGTTATTCTTTACGCCAATTTAATGCTGGGTATTTCTTATAACCTGGCTGTTTGGTATAAGTTGACCGATAAAACGATATATGGCACTTATTTTGCCCTGGTGGCTTCTGCAATTACCATCCTTTTTAATATCTGGCTGATCCCCAAAATAGGTTTTATGGCTTCGGCATGGTCTACTTTATTATCCTATGGTTCCATTGTTATCTTATCTTATTTTACAGGGCAAAAATACTATCCTGTACCCTACTCGATTACAAAAATGGCACTGTACCTTTTAGTATCATTGATTATTTCTGTGATCTCTCTAAGCTATTTTAATGGAAATTATATTATTTCTATAATCTTACTACTCTTATTCGTTACACTCATTTTGTGGAAAGAAAAATCTGAATTACAAAATATTTTTAAAAAATGATAGTTAATATAATTAATAAGTCGAATCATCCAACACCGTCATATCAGACAAAAGCATCTGCCGGTATGGATCTTCGTGCAAATATTCAAAATCCGGTTGAGCTAAAACCATTGGAAAGAACCATAATAAAGACCGGTTTATATATTGCGCTTCCGGAAGGTTATGAGGCACAAGTGAGACCGCGAAGTGGCCTGGCAGCAAAGCACGGCATCACGGTGTTAAATACACCTGGAACAATTGACGCGGATTATCGAGGTGAGATCGGTGTCATTTTGGTGAATTTATCCAATGACAAATTTACTATTGAAGATGGAGATAGAATTGCTCAACTCGTCATCGCCAAACACGAACAGGTAAGTTGGAAGGAAGTTGAAATTTTGGAAGATACATCAAGAGGCGCAGGCGGTTTTGGAAGTACAGGAGTTTAATAAGATCTCGTTAAGAAATAACTAGAAGATCTTTAATAAAAAATTTATGAAATTGATCAGGTTATTTCTCATTTTTATGGTTGGTTCAATATTTGCTCAGGAAAAAAATCTGAACATTGAATCCCTATCAAGCGAATCTTGCAATTGTATAGAAAAGATCAGTACCGCAGAAAAGCATAAGAACCAAGCCGTTAAAAAATGTTTGAGCGAAACAATTGCTAAAAATATTCCTTCAGATATTGCATCTGCAAAAGGAACTGAAGACGGCAGGTCTGAAGAGATCTATAAACTATTGGAAAATCATCTCATAGATCATTGTAAAGCATTAAAGAACCTATTATTCACAGAAACGGAAGATGTAGGTCATGCCTCTTCTAAAAATGTATTGGCTCAATTGGCTTATGATGATGGAATGGATTATCTAAAGGAAGAAGACATTTCAAATGCCATAGAAAAATTTAAAAAGGCAGTGCGCTTAGATCCGGAATTTGTCTATGCCTGGGATAATCTTGGCGTTTCTTACCGAAAAAATGATCAATTGAATTTAGCCATTGAAGCCTATCAAAAATCCTTAAAACTATACCCTAACGGAAAACTCCCCCTTATTAATCTTGCTGTAGTATACAACTTGGCTGGGAATCAGGAAATGTCCGGTGAATATTACAAGAAATACTGCGAATATTTTCCTGAAGATCCGGAAGGTTATTACGGTTTAGGATTAATTGAATACAGTGGAGGTAATTTAGAATCCGGCTTAGACCATCTGGTCCATTCTTTTATTCTTTACAGTGCTCAGCAGTCACCATACAGATCAGATGCTGCCAACAAAATCGGGTATATTTATAATGACCTCAAATCAAAAAATCAGACTGAAATTTTTGATCGTGTGGTCAACAAATACGATCTAAAAATAAAGATGAACTAACTACATTTCTAGCGGAATAAAGCGTCTCGCAGCCAATATTAAACCAAAAATAATGAAAACGACGCCCAAACCAAATTGCATTTTATGCAATACTATGGGTGTTAATTTAGACTTTAACTGTTTGGCAACGACAATTTTGAAAAGATCAATCATAAAAAAAGTAACCATAGTTGTGGCAAAATATTGAATGATTTTTTTTTCATTTAATTCTAAACTTGCCGTTACCGCAATCACCACAGCAAACCAAAAAGCCAATACTCCAACATTGATAAAATTTAAGAAAAAGCCCTTCAAAAAAAGCTTAGGATAATTGGAAGGTTCGTTCACTCTCAAGTTGGAATTAGCAATTCCGGACTCACTGGATTTCTTTTTAATGGTAAAAATCCCAAAAGCGATTAAAACTAAACCTCCAAAAAGATATACTCTGCTGTCGTTTTGAATTCTTTCTAAAAATCCAACGCTACCAAAATAGGCCAAAAAGATAAACGAAATATCTGCCAAAATAACGCCAAGATCAAAAACAATGGCTGCTCTCGCCCCTTTTGTAGCGCTGGTCTCTATCAAGGTAAAAAAAACAGGGCCAATCATAAAGGCAAGGCCAACGCCTAGAATTATTGCATTTAAACTTTCATTGAGCATTCTGTTAATTTAGCTTATACATCGTCATAATCAATAGAAACTATCGGTGTAATGGGGTGTGCCTGACAAGTTAAAATGAATCCTTCTGCCAATTCCTCAGCACTTAAAATACGATTGTTATCCATTTTTACTGCTCCTTCGGTTACTTTGGCCAAACAACTACTGCATATGCCTCCCTGGCAGGAATAGGGTGCATCGACCCCATGCGCAAGTGCAGCGCCAAGTAAGGTCTCTTCCTGCCGCATCTCAAAAATTGTCTCTTCCTCGTCCAGGACTACTGTAACTTTTGCAACACCTTTAAATTCACCTTGACTCGCTTCTTTCTCCTCAGAAACATTAAACCATTCAATATGTATTTGATCTTCGCTAAATTGATGTTGGAGCAAATAATCATTGACTTGTTCGATCATGCCTTCAGGACCGCAAATGTATATTCCGTTAATTGATGAATCAATATTTTCTTCCTTAAAAATAGTTTTGATCAGGTTTTCCGAAATCCTTCCAAAATGATTTTTCTCAGATAGTTTTCTGCTAAATACATAATGTACCGAGAACCTATCCGGATAATTCTTTTTCAATGACTCAAGGTTGTTCAGGAACATTGTCTCTTCTATGCTTTGGTTGCCATATACAAGCACCACTTTACAGTTATTTTCAGATTCTAATACAGAACTGAGCATGGAAAGAATAGGTGTAATACCACTGCCTGCGGCAAATAGAACATATTTATCGGCTTTAACTTCAGGATCCAATATAAAGCGTCCTTCCGGTGCTGTTACATCTAAGACATCCCCTGCCTTTAATTTTTCGTTGGCATAAACAGAGAAACTTCCTCCATCAACTTTCTTAATCGCGATACGAACTTCTCCACTATGTATTGAGGAACAAATGGAATAGGCTCTTCTCAATTCCTTTTCGCGGAGTATTTTTTTGATATTTACATATTGACCCGGCTTAAATCGAAATTCATTTTCAAGTTCAGCAGGTACTTCAAACAAAACGGAAACTGAAGAAGGAGTCTCTCGTCGGACTTCCTTTACTTTTAAGGGATAAAAAACAGACATAAAAATTCTTTTTCGGCAATTTAACTTTTTGAAATTTCGTTTGACAACTGGTTTTCATCAGTATGATGAAAAGGAAAAAATTCACTCAGCTTTTGACCGGCTTCAATAATTCCTAAAACCAGGCCATCGCAAAAATTACCTTTTGCGAATTCTCCCTGAACTCGATTCTTTACGCTATCCCAAAAATTTTTCGGAACCTTTTCATCTATACCGGAGTCCCCTATAACGGCGAACATATGGCTTTGTACGGACACATAGAACAAAACACCATTACGGTCTTTTGTTTTATCCATCCCCAAATAGTTAAAAACCTCTTTGGCCCTATCTAAACATCCTATTTTACAATTATTTTCAATATGAACACGTATTTCACCTGAAGTTTCCTTTTCCGAACTTCTGATGGTTTCTACAATCTGTTCTTCTTCTTCTGGAGTTAAAAAATCTTCGACAATGCCCATATTGTTTTCTAATTGCAGTTATAGACTAAGAGTTAAAATCGACGGTTGGAGCATTTTCACTTCCAGCTGCCGCTTCAAATAAGACAAGTGGGTCAAAATTCAAAATATTGGCAACAAGACTGGCAGGGAACTTACGAACATATACATTATAATCCTTTGCCAATTCGTTATACCTGTTTCTCTCCACATTAATTCTATTTTCAGTTCCTTCTAACTGACTCTGCAATTCTAAAAAGTTCTGGTTTGCTTTTAAATCAGGATATCTTTCTGCAACGACCATTAAACGGCTCAATGCACCACTCAATGTGTTTTGTGATTCTTGAAAAGCAGCCATTTGTTCAGGAGTAACATTGGTAGGGTCTATTGTGGTTTTGGTCGCATTTGCGCGCGCGTTGATCACACCTTCCAAAGTTTCCCTTTCATGCCCGGCATAACCTTTTACGGTATTGACCAAATTAGGTATAAGATCTGCTCTGCGCTGATAAGCACTTTCAACATTCGCCCATTGTGTCTTAGCTGTTTCTTGCTTTTCTACCATAGTATTATTTAAACCTACACCCCATCTAAAAAGACCGATAAGTAGCACTACGATAATAATAAAGGGAAGCCATTTTTTCATTGTTTTAAAATTTAAGTTAAAGTTTATAGTTGATTTTTAATTTTTAATAATTCCTCTTTGATAGCTTGAAGCCTTACAATGATATCGTGGGACTGAACCACTTGTTCGGGCTTTTCTCTGAGCTTGATCTTGGCTCCTTCCAAAGTATAGCCTTTCTCCTTGACCAAATAAAAAATCATTTGTAGATTTTTTATATCCTCCGGGGTAAATAACCTATTTCCTTTTTTATTTTTTTTTGGTTTGAGCACGTCGAACTCATTTTCCCAAAATCGAATAAGAGATGTATTTACACCAAAAGCTTTGGCAACTTCTCCAATTTTATAATATCTTTTATCAGGTAAGTCTATATGCATTAGTCGTAAGATTGTCCTTCTTGTGATGAGCGTAATAACATTTCTTGAAATTCTTCAGGCGATAGATCGCCGTAATAAAAATTAATAGGATTTACTGCTTGACCCTTATACCAAACCTCATAATGCAAATGCGGAGCTTGAGATCGCCCCGAACTTCCCACAAAACCAATAAGATCACCTCTCTTTACCTTCTGCCCTTTTCTCACATTATATTTTGAAAGGTGTGCATAGAGCGTCAAATAATCAAATCCGTGGTCAATTCTTATGTGATTTCCAAATCCCGACGAGGCATTGTCTGCCCTGGTTACGACTCCGTTTCCTGTGGCATAAATAGGAATTCCCTTAGGAGCTGTAAAATCCATGCCCTTATGAAATTTTCTCGCCTTCGTAAAGGGATCCAAACGCCAGCCATAACCAGATGCCATTCTCGTCAAATCCTGATTACTAACCGGTTGAACTGCAGGAATTGCAGCCAAAAGAGCCTCTTTATCTTTGGCGTAACTAGAAATTTCATCTAATGATTTTGATTGAACATACAATTGTTTTGTCAGAACATCCATTTTCTTTGTGGCCTCAGTAATCATTTTACTGTAATCAAAACCCTCAAGAGATTTATACCTGTTCACCCCTCCAAAACCTGCTTTTCTTTGTTCTTCAGGAATAGGATTTGCTTCAAAATAAACGCGATATATATTGTTATCTCTTTCTTGTATCTCATTGAGAATTTGTTGAGATTGCTCCATTTTTTTGCTGAGCAATTCATAATTCAACTTTAAATTCTCCAATTCTCTTTGCATCACCTTCTCTTTTGGTGAAGCAATATATTGCAATAAAACGGTTACAGACAAAAAACCAAATAAGGCAGAAGCAATAATAAAAAGCATTGCTCTTCTAAACCGATCTCGCTTTCGGGTTTGTATTTTCTTATAGGATAAAGTATCTGAATCGTAATAATATTTTACTTTCGCCATAATCTTTAATTGTACTATTTTTGCGGTGTTAAGCTGCAAAAAAGCCAGATTAACAAAATTACAATTTTTTTTATTACCCTAACAGTATAGATAACAAATCACTCAATATATGACCTCCTCAGAAATAAGGAAAAAATTCTTGGATTTTTTTGAAGCAAAATCACATCAGATAGTTGCTTCCGCGCCAATCGTAATAAAAAATGATCCGACCCTCATGTTTACGAACGCGGGGATGAATCAGTTCAAAGAGTATTTCTTAGGCCAAAAGAAGATCGAAAAAAGCAGAATTGCAGACACTCAAAAATGCCTCAGAGTTTCAGGAAAACACAATGATTTGGAGGAGGTTGGTATAGATACTTACCATCATACCATGTTTGAAATGCTCGGAAATTGGAGTTTTGGAGATTATTTCAAGAAAGAGGCCATCGCTTGGGCCTGGGAATTACTGACAGAAGTTTATAAAATTGATAAGAACGATTTATACGTCTCCGTTTTTGAAGGAAGCGAAGATGAGAATTTAGAATTTGACCAAGAAGCTTATGACTGTTGGGCAAAATTGATCGATACAGATCGAATCATCAACGGCACTAAAAAAGATAACTTTTGGGAAATGGGCGCACAGGGACCATGCGGACCTTGCAGTGAAATCCATGTCGATATTCGCTCTGCAGATGAAAAATCGAAAATTTCAGGAAAAGACCTGGTCAATAATGATCATCCGCAGGTGGTAGAAATTTGGAACCTCGTTTTTATGGAATTCAATCGAAAAGCGGATGGCAAACTTGAAAAATTGCCTGCCAAACATGTTGATACAGGAATGGGATTCGAGAGACTATGTACGGTACTTCAGAAAAAAAAATCTAATTATGATACAGATGTTTTTCAACCCCTAATCAGAGAAATTGAAGCGGTTACAGATTTCAAATATGGAAAAAATAAGGATACAGATATTGCCATTCGGGTAGTTGCAGATCATGTAAGGGCTGTTGCTTTTTCGATCGCAGACGGACAATTGCCTTCAAATACCGGTGCCGGATATGTGATCAGAAGAATTTTGCGCAGAGCGATTCGCTATGGATATACCTTTTTAAATAAAAAAGAGCCCTTTATTTATCAATTATCGCAAGTACTTGCAGACCAGATGGGGAATTCTTTCCCGGAATTAATCGATCAAAAGTACCTGATCCAAATTGTCATCAAGGAAGAAGAAAATGCTTTTTTAAAAACCTTAGAACAAGGACTTATCATATTGGATCAATTAATTCAAAATAATGAAGGAAAAATAGTCTCCGGGAAAAAATGTTTTGAACTTTACGATACCTATGGTTTTCCGCTTGATCTTACTGCGCTTATCCTGAGAGAGAAGGGATTGTCGTTTAACGAAGAGGATTTTGAAAAGGAAATGCAAAAGCAAAAAGAAAGATCGCGTTCTGCCGCCAGCCTGGATACAGAAGATTGGGTTATCTTGATCGATGACCATGAAGAAGAGTTTATTGGGTATGACTATTTACAGACCCAAGTCAGGATTACGCGTTATAGAAAAGTGAGCTCAAAAAAAGATGGAGTTTGGTTTCAATTGGTCTTTAATCTGACTCCGTTCTACCCTGAAGGCGGAGGTCAGATGGGAGATAAAGGATACCTGCAGTCGGATAATGGTGATGTATTCTATATTCTTGACACAAAAAAAGAAAACAACCTTATTCTGCATTACTCCAAAACCTTGCCGGCTGAATTACATCAATCGTTTTTAGCTGTTGTAGATGAGACAAATAGGTTTGCAGTGGCTTGTAATCATTCTGCCACCCATTTGTTGCACCAAGGTTTGAGAACGGTTTTAGGGGATCACGTCACCCAAAAAGGATCCGCTGTTTATGCCAGGAATCTGCGATTTGATTTTTCGCATTTCTCTAAAGTTACAGATAAAGAATTAAAGGAAGTAGAGAACTTTGTGAACGCCAGGATCAACGAAAAATTAGACTTGGTAGAACAGAGAAATATACCGATTCAAAAAGCCGAAGAACAAGGAGCAATGATGCTTTTTGGAGAAAAATACGGCGATACGGTAAGAACCATCAAGTTTGGTAAATCGATTGAGCTTTGTGGTGGAACTCATGTGAAAAACACAGGAGACATATGGTATTTTAAAATAATCTCTGAAAGTGCCGTCGCAGCAGGCATTAGGAGAATTGAAGCAGTAACCAATGAGATTGTTAAGGATTATTTCCTGGCTCAGGATAATGAATACGATGAGTTAAAAGCCTTATTGAAGAATCCCGTGAATACCAAACAGGCCATTCTAAAATTGCAGGAAGAAAATAGCCATTTGAAAAAGGAGGTGGAAAAACTCATTCAAGAAAAAGCAAAATCGCTTAAAAACGAGCTTATAGATCAAATCGAAGAGCTAAATGGAGTTAATTTTTTAGCGACCTCCATTGAAATGGATGCCGGAACAATCAAAAATATGGCCTTCGAGTTAGGAGATCAGGTAGCTGATTTATTTTTTATCAACGGCTCAAAATCAGATGGAAAAGCGCTACTGACCATTTATATCTCAAAAAACTTGACCGAAGAGAAAAAATTGAATGCCGGCACCATAGTGAGAGAATTAGGTAAATATATTCAAGGTGGCGGAGGTGGTCAACCTTTCTTTGCCACAGCCGGGGGTAAAAACCCTGAGGGAATTTCTAAAGCTTTGATCGAAGCAAGAAATTATGTTATTTAGATGAAATTTAGAACAGAAATAAAAATTGAAAAAGGCAATCCAAAGATCAATTACGATTCAAAAATTGCTCTTTTTGGCTCTTGTTTTTCAGATCATATTTCGCATTATCTAAAGCGATTTCAGTTCAATACCTTTACAAACTCTCATGGTATCGTATTTCATCCTTTGGCCATAGAAAATGCTATTTCGCAAAATCTAGAAAGAAAAATTTATGAGAAAGATGATTTGAATCAATTAAATGAAATTTGGTTCAGTTATCAGCATCACTCTAAATTTTCATCTGTAGATCCTACAAAGACATTAGCAAATATCAACCAAAGTATTGCAGAGGGACATCGTTTTTTATCGCAGGCCACTCATTTAATCATTACCTTAGGAACTGCTTGGGTTTACAAAAGAAATAATGGAGTAGTTGTTGCCAATTGCCATAAAGTCCCACAAAGAGAATTTGAGAAAATACTTTTATCAGCAGAAGAAGTTTCCAGCTCTTTGATTCGAACTATTGAGAAATTAAAATTTCAAACTCCTGATATTGAAATCATTCTTACCCTTAGTCCGGTGAGACACCTCAAAGATGGTTTCATAGAAAATGCGAGGAGTAAAGCACTACTTTTATGTGCAATTCACAGGGTTTGCGAGATGAAAATGGCCAAGTATTTTCCATCCTTCGAAATCATGATGGACGACCTAAGAGATTACCGGTTTTACGATAAAGACCTGATCCATCCAAGCGAAACAGCTATTGATTATGTTTGGGAGCAGTTTTCGGCAACTTGGATAGATGATGCCATTGAGAATGACATGAAAGAAATTGATCATGTTTTTACATCAATGGAACACAAACCGTTTCATGAAGAGTCTGTCGCGCATCAAAAATTCTTGGCAGAATTAGCGATTAAACAAAAGGCCTTGACTAAGAAATACCCTCATTTGACATTTCATAAAAAAAGAGGATCTATTTGATCCTCTTTTTATTTACATATGATTCAACGCTTACTTTTTGCAAGCAGCAACACTCTGCCAAGGACCACCATTGATGGCATCGATACCATGTTGTTTTAGGAAATTTGCAGCTGTACCGCTTCTTGCCCCACTTCTGCAACAAGTAACTACTGGTTTTCCTAGTTTCTTTATTTCATCTAATTTTTCTTCGACTTTATCTAAGGGAATATTTTTAGATCCTTCAACATGTCCTTCAACAAATTCTGCAATGGTTCTTACATCGATCACCACTGCACCTTTGTCTAAATACTCCTCAATAGCCGGGGTAGCAACACTACTTCCGAATAAATTAAAAAATCCCATAATTGTTTATTTAAATTTTTTGCAAATTAACTTTAATAGTTCCTTCTATATTGTAACAATTGTTGCAAGAAAATATTGCCCAAATATAATATTTGTCTTCTTGATTTCAACAACACTTTCAGAAAACATGGCAGCTCATTACATTTTTCATGCCAAAAAAAATCCTGTATACGAAAGCGCAACAGGATTTTCATGTAATTCTAACCAATTCTATCTTGTAAACAACATTTCGCGGTATTTGATAAGTGGCCACATTTCATCATCTACCATTAATTCTAACTTATCACAATGGTATCTGATGATATCGAAATAAGGTTTCACTTTATCACAATAAGCTATGGCCATATCTTCTGCATGCTCAATCACATTTGCTTTTTTACGCTCTTCGATCATTTCGTGCACATTTTGACTGATGGCACTTGTATGCACAGATATTTTCCTGATCAGGTCCATTTGATCCTTAGCAATTGTTCTAAATTCCTCTTCAAACACTTCTTTTAAACCACTCACATTTGTTATCAAAATATTTTGATAGTTTAGCGCAGTAGGCACCACATGATTTAAAGCGATATCTCCCAATACTCTTGCTTCAATTTGAATTCTCTTTGTGTACTCTTCCAACTTAATTTCATGACGTGCCTCAATCTCTACCTTATTCATCACTTCTAACTCTTCATACAGCGAAATTGTTTTAGGAGCTACGTCAGCCTTAAGGGCAATTGGCGTCGTTTTATTATTACTCAAGCCTCTTTTAGCTGCTTCTATTGCCCATTCTTCACTATAACCGTTTCCTTCAAAAAGAATCCTTTTGGAGTCTTTGATATATTCTCTTAATACATTGAAAATAGCTTCATCTTTTTTAAGGTCCTTTTCTTCAATCAAAGCATCGACTTCATCTTTAAAATCTTTAAGTTGCTTGGCGACTACAGAATTTAAAACCGTCATTGGAATCGCGCAGTTAGCTAAAGATCCAACCGCTCTGAATTCAAACTTATTTCCTGTAAAAGCAAAAGGTGAAGTTCTGTTTCTATCTGTATTATCTAATAAGATTTCAGGGATCTTACCAACCACATTTAATTTAAGATCTGTTTTTTCTTCTGGTGAAAGCTTACCATTAGTTACTTCTTCCAATTCTTTTAATACCTCAGTTAACTGCTCACCAATAAAAATGGACAAAATAGCAGGTGGTGCTTCATTCGCACCTAAACGGTGATCGTTACTCGCTGATGCAATTCCAGCACGCATTAATTCTTCATATTCTTTTAAGGCCTTGATCGTATTGATAAAGAAAGTTAAGAATTGTAAGTTGCGCATAGGAGTTTTCCCAGGACTCAATAAATTCACACCTGTATCTGTGCTCAAAGACCAGTTATTGTGTTTTCCTGAACCGTTAATTCCGGCAAATGGTTTTTCGTGTAAAAGAACTTTAAAGTTATGTTTAGACGCTACCTTACCCATTAGATCCATCAGCAATGAATTGTGATCTACAGCTAAATTGGCTTCTTCATAAATAGGAGCTAACTCAAACTGATTTGGAGCAACTTCATTGTGTCTCGTTTTAACCGGAATCCCTAACTTCATGCATTCCTGTTCCAATTCACGCATAAAATTAAGTGCTCTGCCAGGAATAGATCCGAAATAGTGATCGTCTAATTGCTGACCTTTTGCAGGAGCATGTCCTAATAAAGTTCTTCCCGTCATCACAATATCAGGACGAGCACTTGCCAGTGCTTTATCAATTAAGAAGTATTCTTGCTCCCATCCTAAAGAAGCATTTACTTTCGTGACATTTTTATCAAAATACTTGGCTACAGCCGTTGCGTATTTATCTACCGCTTGCAAAGCCCTTAACAAAGGTGTTTTATTATCCAAAGCTTCACCTGTATAAGACACGAAAATTGTTGGAATACAAAGAGTCGTGCCCAAAATAAAAGCAGGAGAGGTAGGATCCCAAGCAGTGTAACCTCTCGCTTCAAAAGTATTTCTAATTCCTCCATTTGGAAAACTAGAAGCATCCGGCTCTTGCTGAACCAATTCGCTTCCTCCAAATTTCTCTATGGCATTTCCTTCGCCGATAGGCTCAAAAAAAGAATCGTGCTTTTCTGCAGTTCCTCCGGTCAAAGGCTGAAACCAGTGCGTATAATGGGTCACTCCTTTAGACATTGCCCATTCTTTCATTAGGGAAGCCACTTGATCGGCAATTTTGCGATCAATTTTTGCACCCACCTTAATCGCGCTTAAAACACCATTGTAGGCCTCTTTGGGTAAATATTGGCGCATTGCTCTTTCACTAAATACATTGCAGCCAAACAATTCTGAACGTTTAACCGTTTCTGTAACTTCAACAGGCTTCCTGTTCAAGGTTTCTTTTAATACTTCAAATCTGAATGTGGTCATAGGAATATTTTTCTATAAAATTACCACGCAAAAATAAAAAATAATAGATATATCCAAGCTTATGCCCGGTTTTTTTTAGGGTGTGTTAATAATTTTTTCTATTTAAATAATTATATCCCCTATTTTTTTTTAGGTTGATAAATTTATGGCCCTCTGAAGCTATAGTATTATTGATGTCAGAATTAAAGCATCAGTGCAATAAATACTACATATGATCCCAGCAGGATAAGACCCTCCCTCCAGCTCAATTTCATTCTTACCGGGGCAAAAACCAAAGGAAAAATGATCAGGGCAAGCACCAACATCCATACCATATCATAAGAAATAAGTCTTTCATCCATGGCCTTTATCGGAGTAATAATAGAGGTAATTCCAATCACACCAAAAATATTGAATATGTTTGAACCTAATAAGTTGCCTAAAGAAATGGCTTTTTCCTTTTTGATGATCGCAATAATGGAAGCGGCTAATTCAGGAACGCTGGTCCCAACAGAAATGATGGTCACACCGATGACCCGTTCACTAACACCTAATTGATTTGCTAAATTTACCGCCCCTTTAACTAACAGTTCGGAACCTGCCCAAAGACCTAATCCACCAATGGCTAAATAAAGAAGAGATAAGTAAACCGGCATATCAACTATTTCCAGATCTTCATCCTCAACTACCGCTTGTTTTTGAAACTTGAGCAAGTAAATAAGAAAAAATACTAAAAGTAAGACGAAAATAATTCCTTCGCCTCTGCTGATCACTCCGTCGAATTTAATAAATAAGTAGAACAGAAAAGAAGCAATCATCATCACCGGCCAATTTGTGATATAAAAACTACGCTCTACGCTTATGGTAGAAAGAATGATCACAATTCCAAGGACTAAACCCAAATTGGCAATATTAGAACCTATTACATTGCCCAATGAAATATCGGCATGTCCGCTCAAAGCTGCATTGATACTGACAATTAGTTCCGGTGCCGAAGTTGCAAAAGAAACGACCGTCATCCCTATCACAATTTTCGGAATATTGAGTCGCAAGGATAACCCTACTGCAGCTTTGAGTAGCCAGTTCCCTCCTAAAACCAAGAATATAAAACCGGCCAATATAAGTAGATAATTCATTTTCAAAAGTTTTCGTAAATATAAAATTTAATCCTCTCCATTTTGATGCTGAAGAAAATTTGCAAAGAATATTAAATATTTGTTAAATTAAACTGCTTATTTAGTTATATAACTATTTTTATAGTTTATATTTGTGTCAAAGTTTTAAAAATGGAAAAACTAACGAATAAAGAAGAAGAAATTATGCAAGTGCTTTGGAGTTTGGAAAAGGCATTTGTCAAAGATGTGGTTGCGCAATTACCTCCTCCCCAACCTCATTACAATACTATTTCTACCATGATTAGAAATCTGGAAGAAAAGGGAGTTGTAGGCCATCTTACTTTCGGTAAAACGCATCAGTATTTTCCGCTGATTTCAAAAGAGGAATACCGCAAAAAGTTTATGCAAAAGACCATTCAGAACTATTTTGAGAATTCTTATAAGAACGTTGTTTCCTTTTTTGCCAAGGAAGAGAAAATTAGCGTAAAAGAGCTCAAAGAAATAATTGATATCATAGAAAGGAATAAACAATAGTATGATGGAATTTTTAATCTATTTAGGAAAATCGAGTATCATTTTAAGTTTGTTTTATCTTGTTTATATACTCTTTTTAGCAAAAGAAACGTTTTTTCAAGGAATACGCTTGTATTTTTGGATCGGTACTTTAGCAACTTTTATTCTTCCACTGATCGAGATTAAACGAACTATTTTTGTGGATGCCATAGCTCTCCCGGTTTCATCCGGTTTAAACAATCCATCTGCCCCAATTCAGACTCCCTTTGATTGGAACGGGATACTCATGATCGTTTATTTTATTGGGCTTGTTTTATTGACATCGCTATTAACTCTTCGACTTATTTCTTTGTTCAGGTTGATCGCCAATGAGAAAAAAAACAAATTGGACAATTACTTTTGGATTAAAACCAATAAGGAAGTAGGCCCTTTTTCATTTTTCAAATACATCATTACAGGAAATCAACCTTTTGACACAAATGAATTTCAACAAATTTTGTTACATGAAAAAGCACATGTCAAAGAATGGCATAGTGTAGATGTGTTGATGGCAAATCTGGTCTCGATCATTTTTTGGTTCAATCCGATTGCCTGGCTCTACAAAAAAGAGATTCAAAAAAATTTAGAATTTATTGCAGACGATTTTACCATTTCCTCGGTTGGAAATAAAAAAGACTATCCATACCTCTTATTGAAATCTGTTCCAGCAAAACCATACCCCTTCACAACTCAATTTTACGATTCAACAATTAAAAAACGAATAACTATGTTACACAAAACGAGATCAAAAAAAGTGAATCAATGGAAGTTTTTAACCGTACTTCCGCTATTAGGATTATTCCTATTTACCTTGAACATTAAAACAGTAGCCCAAAACAAAACTGCACCCATCACAATTCAAGAGGAGCTTTCTGTTGAAATAATTTCAAAAGACTTTACAAGAACACAATTTACCGCCTTGCAAGAAAGACTTAAATCTGAAGGGATCGAATTCAAGTTTAGCAAGCTTAGGTACAACAATAAAAATGAAATTATAGGCATTGAAATTTCTGCAAAATCATCAACAGGAAACAAGGTAAACCTATCACAAAACAGTACGACTCCTATCAGCCCGATTAGAATTTCCTGGGACGATAAAGGAAAACTAGCCCTTGGAAACGTTCATGCTACATCCGAAAATCATTTTGTTTGGAATGATTCAGATGATCATGGACTTCACAAAAAAATAATCATTGAAAAAGATGGAGAAAAGAATGTAATGGTCATCGCGGGTGATGGGGAAGACGAGTCTATTTTTTCTGAAGGTGAGAATGTTTTTATCAGTGACGATGGAAAAAAACACGTTATAAAGATAAAATCTTCAGGTGATGACAATGTCATGTGGATCTCAAAAGAAGGTGATACACTCAATCAAAAGTCGATGAAGGTGAAAACATTTAGCGAGGATGACGGAAAGAGTTTTAAAGTAATCATTGAAGAGGATGGTGATGTAAATGCCAGTGAAGAAATTATCATAAATACTGATGGTAAAAAGAAAGAAAAAACCATGGTTTTTATTTCTTCTGATAAGGAAAAACCATTGATGATCGTAGATGGAAAAGAAATTACAAATGGCTCTATAGATGATATCTCACCTGATAAGATCGAAAAAGTGGAAGTATTAAAAGGTGAAAAAGCCACAGAAAAATACGGTGATAAGGGCAAAAATGGGGTGATTCTGATCACTACAAAAAAGTAATCCACTCATATAAAAGAAAATCATTTATTGGACTGAGGATATATCTGTTTCATTAAATGATTTTTTTTTGTAAGATTAACTAATTTTGCCTCATGAAAAAGGAACTTTTTAAAGTACTCGCCAAATTGAATAAAGCATTACTACCGAGTTTTGGAAAAAAGCAGTTAGACATGAGCAAGGCGGCTAAATGGCAATTGGCAATTATCGCCTGGAGATATTATGTAACGCGAAATAGTTTGGATTAAATTTTGTAAATTTAAGCTAAAACTATTCCCCATGGACGACCACGATAAACATGTAAAATTTTTTGTTGGTTCGTTGATAGAAATTCAGCGATTACAACTAGATCTCGACGATCAAAACATTCCATCATTGGTAAAAAATAACTTTCAATCAGGATTGCGTTCCGGTTTTTACGGTGGATCTCCTTCACAAGTAGAACTATTTATATTTGAAAGTGATGTAAAAAAAGCGACACCTATACTCAAAGCTTTTGAAAAGGAAATGAAGGAGTGATTTTTATGGATATATTTTTTTCTTTTCTTTAAAATAAAAGTATATTTGCAGCCCTAAAAATGGCCTCGTGGCGCAACTGAATAGCGCATCTGATTACGGCTCAGAAGGTTACAGGTTTGAATCCTGTCGAGGTCACGAATAAATCAAAAAGCAAGCAAAATCATAAAGCTTGCTTTTTTGATTTTGCGCTTTTTGATTTTCAAAGCGGAGCTTTGCAGGATCATCGCAGATCATCCTTTTCTTACAGATTTCTTTAATCATGAAATATCAATAAGATTCTTTTTTGATTTTCAAAGCGGAGCTTTGCAGGATCATCGCAGATCATCCTTTTCTTACAGATTTCTTTAATCATGAAATATCAATAAGATTCCTTTTTTGATTTTCAAAGCGGAGCTTTGCAGGATCATCGCAGATCATCCTTTTCTTACAGATTTCTTTAATCATGAAATATCAATAAGATTCCTTTTTTGATTTTCAAAGCGGAGCTTTGCAGGATCATCGCAGATCATCCTTTTCTTACAGATTTCTTTAATCATGAAATATCAATAAGATTCCTTTTTTGATTTTCAAAGCGGAGCTTTGCAGGATCATCGCAGATCATCCTTTTCTTACAGATTTCTTTAATCATGAATTATCAATAAGATTCTTTTTTGATTTTCAAAGCGGAGCTTTGCAGGATCATCGCAGATCATCCTTTTCTTACAGATTTCTTTAATCATGAAATATCAATAAGATTCCTTTTTTGATTTTCAAAGCGGAGCTTTGCAGGATCATTGAAAATAATCCTGTAGTGATCACGACTAAATCAAAATACAATTAATCCGGTCTTCCAAACTTCCTCTTATTGCTCATATTTGCATTCAAATACCAATTTTTGTAAATTAGGGCAATCGTCATCCATAAATTTTTGATCATGAAAATTCCCCAAAGGCTGGAACATGCCATCACGAAACTCTATATATCCTTCCATCAAAACACTTTAAACCCTGAAGACTCTTACAGATGTGCAGTGGGAAATATTTGCGATACCCAAGATTTCTGGAAACATTTTACTGATCAACACGGCAGCGATCAATTGAATTATTTGGGCAGGGTTCACGAATTAATGGGCCGAAAATATTTTGGTTATCTGCCTTCAGAATTATTAAAAATAGAATCCGTCTTTCTGGAGAGTTGCGGATATAAAAAATCTTCGGTGCAAAAAAGATCAATTACCCATCGTTATCCTAAAGATCAATTGTTCGAAGGGCTATGCCAGGTAGTGGCTTATTTATGCACGTTGGAGGGTATTGACAATGTGATGGATTATTCAAAACTTTTCTACCATAAAAAAGATGTCCCCCTGTATGAATTACCCTTTTGATCAAATAAAAAAAGAGGTGTTAAAACACCTCTTTTTTGTCGTATAAAGATCTCAGCGATTACCAGATCCTCACTCTTTCTTCAGGAGCCAAATACATTCCATCTCCTTCTTTTACATCAAACGCAGTATAAAAGGCATCAATGTTCTTAAGCGGTTGAGTAGCTCTGTACATTCCCGGAGAATGAGGGTCTGTTAAAATCTGATTTCTCAAGGCATCATCTCTCATCAGGGTTCTCCAAACAGTAGCCCAGCTCATAAAAAATCTTTGCTCAGGGGTAAATCCATCAAGATTTTCTGGTCGACCATTGGCTTCAAAGAACAATTGCAAACCATCGTAAGCACCTAATAATCCTCCCAGATCACCAATATTTTCTCCTAAAGTAAATTTACCGTTGATAAAAACACTATCCAATACTTCGATTTTGCTGTATTGCGCTGCCAAAGCATCACCTCTTTTTGTAAACTCTTCTAAATCAGTATCTGTCCACCAATTCTTCAAGTTTCCATCTTTGTCAAATCTGGAACCTGAATCATCAAAAGCGTGAGAAATTTCGTGCCCTATTACAGCTCCCATCCCACCGTAATTCACGGCTTCATCCGCTTTATAATTATAAAAAGGTGGTTGTAAAATAGCTGCAGGAAAGACAATTTCATTATTTCTTGGATTGAAATAAGCATTTACGGTTTGAGGGGCCATTCCCCATCTTCCCTTATCTACCGGTTCGTATAATTCAGAAAAATTCTTAGCTGTTTCAAATTCCTGAACAGCTTTCATGTTTTCTGCCAGTGAATTTCCTTCTTTAATTGATAGAGTAGAATAATCTTCCCATTTATCAGGATAACCAATTTTTACGGTTAGGTTCTCTAATTTTTCAATAGCCTTTGCCTTGGTATCTTCACTCATCCAATCCAGTACCTTTATCCTATTTTGAAAAGCGGTGATGACATTGGCGATCATTTGTTCCGCTTTAGCCTTGGCTTCGGGCGGAAATTTAGCATCAACATATAATTTACCTAGCGCTTCACCTACAGAACCGGTAACTGTTCCTAATGCTCTTTCATCCAACGGTTGTTGCGCCTTTGCCCCTCTTAGCGTTTTAGAGTAAAAATCCCAGCTGGTTTTTTCCATCTCTGTGCTTAAGCTACCGGCTGCGCTGCGCAAAGTAGACCATTTGACCATGGTCTTTACATCGTCTAAGGATGTCGTTTTTATAACTTTGTTAAGCGCGTCCATATATTTTAGTTCTGTAACAATGACAGAATCAACTTCCTTTTCTATGCCTGCTTCTTTAAACATGGTTTCCCATTGGAAAACCGGAGATATGGTTTGCAATTCTGCTAAAGTCCTGGGGTTATTTCTCTTTCTGGCATCTCTGCGCTCTACTTTGTCCATTCTAGGCTCGGCGAGTTTTGTCTCCACAGCCAAAACTGTTTCTGCCGTTTTTTTAGCCTGATCACCTTCTACCCCGGTAAAACTCAAAAGGTTAACAATAAACTGTTTGTATTGCTCTCTGATCTCTTTTGATTTTTCATCTTGATTGATGTAATAATCCCTGTCAGGCAATCCTAATCGACCCGGAGAAATGTACATGGTATTCATTGAACTGTTATTCAAATCAGCACCAACACCAAACCCGATAAATGGATTGGATACAGTCACATCTTTAGCAATTAAACTCTGAAGCTCGGCGATACTTTTTGCATCGTTAATACTTTTTAAAGTAGGTAAAATCGGACTCACACCTAAACTATCTCTGGTTAAAGTGTCCATTTCAGATCTAAATAATAAAAGTGCTTTGCCCTGATCAGTATCAGTATGATACGCACCTGACTCCTTTGCGAAAGAAATAATATCCAACAAGTCTTTTCGCGTAGATTTTCTCAATACGTTGAATCCACCCCAACTTACTTCATCTTCCGGGATCTCATTTTCTTTTAACCAAGTACCATTGACATAGTTAAAAAAATCGTCCTTAGGATTTACATTGGTATCCATATTAGCCAACGCAATTCCCTCTACCTTTTCTTCAGGTTCAGCTTCCTTTTCAGTTTTCTGACACGCTGCTAAACTAAGAAGCAAAAGAGCCAAAATAACTGGCCTCGACAATCTAATTCTTTTTTGATTATTCATTTTTTCTATTTGATGATATTAATTAATAATTCCATTTACAAATGTAATCTTCTGAACGAATTGACATTATATATCTCAGTAACAAATGATACATAACGTAATCCTAACTTTAGCTTAAAAGTAGCATTTAATCGTTCACTCTTTCTTGCCATCGCGTGAACAAAAATAACCGAATAATTGCCATTTTCAAATTCTTTGCAAATAAAGTACCCATCTACCCATAAATTCATTGACTCAGAGGCAAGAATACCTCAGTAACCCATTCCATTTCTTTTGTATCTGTAAATGGATTGTTGTGAAAAAATTCAACAGGCTTTAAATTCACATCATAACTATTTCTCAAGGCAAAATCGTGAAGTGCAAACCAGGCTTTATCCGAATAGATATAGTTTCCATTATAGGTTGTTTTAAGAGAAGGTTCAGGGGCCAATCGATCAAATTTCAGTGTACCTCTTAATGTAGGTTTAACTAGTGTATCAATTTCAATGCATAACCTATAGTCTATCTCATTTTTATCTATATCCCAATCCCTTACCATGACAAATGGGAAACCTTTTCTAGGAATTTTGAGCTCATCCACCTGAGAGATCAGCTCATAATTATGTTTCATCATTTGTTCTGCCTTATTGAAAACCGATATTTTTTTCACCTCTACAAAGGCATAATTCATTTCAGGCAGCTTATCCAAAACCACCCTATTCACTTTAAACTTATCCGTTAAATTGAGTTGTACACCCTCTTTAAAGTCTTTAGAAATATGAATGATATCCTCTTTGAACTCAGTCTTAAAAAAAGGTGCCGTAATTCTGTTCAATAAACTTCTGCCGGGTTCCTTAAAACCTAACGAAACCTGCGTAAGCGAGTCATTTTCTGCGTGAAGTTTCCAAAAAAGTTCATAAGTGCGCTCACTTCTTTTTAGTTCGAGCTGAAAAACTTGATACTTCTTATCTTTCAGAACCCTTATTTCGGCTCCTTCCCGCTTTTCTAATTCTATGCTCCAATCCTTGATCAAGGCATAGGTCACACCCGGAGAAGCGGGTATTTTAAACCTGATGATATAATCACTTTGTTTTAAAAATAAATACCAAAACACTAATAAGCCGATGGCAATTAAAAAAAATCTTTTAGTAGTCATATTCAATTGACCAGCTCAAGTTTATTCGCTACAAAATGTCCCAAATTCTTACCCTGGATTAAACCATTATCAATTGCGGCTCTATAATGGATTCCACCGTATAATCTGCTTATGGCAGCTTCGGAAGAAGCTTCATAAAAAGAGCCAAAACTTCTAACCGGTAATCCATAAACCAATTCTGTTGTATCGTCAAATGCAAAATTATCTCCAAAAATTTCAGTCAATATCACAGACGCGGCACCTGAGACCACTGAGTGCCCGCTGGTGTATTCTGGAAAGGGCGGTGTTTGCAAAACAGGAAGCCAGCTCTCATCAAAGGTATTGTTGATGATGGTTTCCGGACGAATTAAATTACTGCTGTATTTCTCGTCCCAGCAACTGATGAAAGCGTCAGCCATTGCCATAGAAGCTTTGGCGTAGACATAGACGGTTTTAGAAAAATCCGCTTCAGCTTTTTCTGAGGCTATTTTACAAATGCCTATCCAATGCCCACCGGGTGTAATTTTCTTTGTTGCGAACATCAAATGCCCTTTGGTCATAGATACATAAGGATTACAGTCCCAAAAACTAGCGATCTCAACATGTTCTTTGTCTTTTTCTTTGTCCGGACTTCCTCCACCTAAGGCATACACCTCCATTAACTCTTTGTAAAAATTACTGTTCTTCTCCATGCTAAATTCCGGATGTGGAACAGGCTTAAATTGCGCAGCAGAATCAATGGCAAAAGACCTGATTTTACTCCAATGGGGTTCAATGCCATCCATATACATAGGAGGTGTTGGCTGCCAACGGGATATATCGTCAGATTTTACGGTAAATTTTGGCATTGTTCGGGTTTGATTGTAATTATCCTCCCTTAGCCAGTCCTTTACATGGTCAGCTACTTCGATACCATAGGCTTTTGAGTCATTAAAAACTTTTGAATTCTTCTGCTGCCAGGAATTATATAAACTATCGCTATATAGGTTCATCATGTCTTCCGAAAAAATAAGTTCCTTTCCGACTTCAAGAAAAGCGATGATCGAAGCCATTTCATAATTGAGATCCTTTTGATCAGGTTTTGGCGTTGCGCTATAATTCGTCACCATTCCTTCAATGGATTTATATTTTTCATCTCCCTGTGCCATTACTTCATAGCCTGCAACGGAGGCATAGGCATATATTCTGCTGGCAACAGGTGGAGAAAAAATATCGTGCACAATAACCGATGTCAATTTATCCATCGCATTGTGAAAATCACGCGGCGTTAACTCAATCTTTTCTTCCTTTTTTGCACAGGAAAATAGTATCAAACTCAATCCTAGTAAAGTTAAACTCTTTCTCATTTTTTCCAATTTTGTATTTTATATAATTCGGGCTTCCTGTTATTCAGGGTTATCCATAAAAAATCTTGATCATTCAAATGAATTATTTCCAAACCTCTCAACAGCTTGTTCGACAAATCCAGACCGAGCCCGGCCGTTGAAGTAAAGTTAGTCGGACTTTCCAAAATATATCCCGGCATGGCATCTAACTTTCCATGAAATGGTATTAATCCTGTAAAATTGCCGCCCATTAGTATTTCATCTTTTCCATCCTTGTCAAAATCGTACACGAGAAAACGGGTAATCGGTGCGAGTTGTAATTCATCCGTAAAAGGATGAAATCTATACTTGCCATTGACATTTTCTAAATAACCACTAGCTAATTCCCGGACTTCAAATTTATCCATTTTTAAAAGAACTTCTTGCTCAAAAATCTCCTCCGTTTGTTTCCCGGCAAATGCCTCATAGGATGTAAATTTCTTTTTCAGAGAATTGATCTGAGAAGCGAGTTCGTCTTTTCCAAGGAGCGGATAATATTTTCCGTTTTTTTCTATGGAAATAATCGTTTCGGTAGTACCATTGTTATCGTAATCTCCATAATACATTTGTAATGGAAAGTTCTCACTTGCCTTCAACTTACTGTTCAAACCCCAGTTCCCGAGCACAATATCCTGATCTCCATCTCCGTCTATATCTAAAAGATCCATTTGTTGCCAAAGCCCATTTAATTTTTCATCTTCTAGGAGTAAAACTTCTTCAAAACGCCCCTCTTTGTTCTTAAAAAATCTCGGAGACATCCACTCACCAATGACAACGAGATCTGTATACCCATCTCGATCAAAATCTGTCCACCGCAGATCGGTGATCATACCCAATTTTTCGAAGATTTCAGTTTGATAGGGCAAAAACTTTCCGCCTTCATTTTTCAATAAGTATGAACCTGGAATTTTACCAAAATCATAGGCCTTGTATCCCCCTGCAATAAAGAGGTCCATATCGCCATCCTTGTCGAAATCATCAGCACGGGCAAGACTTCCATTTTCATAGATCAAAGGCAAAACATCTGCTTTATTTTTTAAGCCATTCTTATCTCCGTAATAAATCCTGTCTAACAAATTAACCGATTCTCTGTAATAATCACCACCACTACTCATCACAAACAGGTCGTTTTGGCCATCTCCATTAAAATCTTCTATAACCGCAGAAACATCTTCCTTTAAAGAGTCCATTTTTAACACATTTTGCTCTGCTTCAAAAAACATTCCGTCTTTTTGAAAATATAGTTTTGACTGATTGAAAATGGAAGATCCCAAAAAAAGATCATCCAGTTCGTCTCCATTAAAATCCTTTACTACAGTAGCCGGACCTTTATCAGAAATTTTATAGGGAATTAATTTTTGCCTATTAAAATCATTGTAGTCATTTTCCACGTGTTCATAGGTAATTCCAAGAGAATCTATATTGATGGGAATGAATACTTTTTGATCATTATCAGAGGGATGATACGGTAACAATTTTTCTCTGGTCTTTGATACCTTAACCACCAATTTTTCATTGGTCTTCTGATTGTACAATTTCTGGACGGTCTGATCAGGCCAAATTACCCACAACGAATCTATCACGGTTGTTCGACCAAAACCAAAATGAAGTAAGGGTTCTGAGCTGGATTGAAATCCTTTGGTTGTAAATAACTGTTTGACCTGTATTTTACCTCGATCAAAGGTAATCACCTTGGTGCCTAAGCCAAATACGTTTTGTTTGCCATATTCAAATTGAAGACTGAGAAAACTTCCCAAGGTATTTCCTTTATTTTTGTATAAAGTAGGTGGCCGATTAAGGTTATTGGTAATCACATCAATATCGCCATCATTATCAAAATCGGCGTAGGCTGCTCCATTAGAAATAAGTGTGTCATTGCTGATCCAGTTACCGGTTTGATCCTTAAAACGAATTCCGGAACCACCTTCGAAAATATAATTTTTAACATTCCCTGAGGGCATTAACTTCAGAGCTTCCTGATCTATCAGATTGGTCTGATCGATCTTTTTCTGAATTTCCTCATTGGAGAAATATTTGATATAATCGAGATTATTCGGCCTTTTGGGTATGCCTGTAAAAACAAAAAGGTCCATTTCTCCGTCCAGGTTATAATCTTCGAATAAGGCAGACCAACTCCAATCGGTTGCGGCTACCCCGCTTAGCAGAGCTGATTCCAGAAAATTCTCTCCTCCCTGATTTATTTGTAACATATTTCGGCTGAACTGAAAATGGTATCCCAATTTTTTAATTCTCAAATCCAGAATATCCAGCCCTTCATCACCGTCAGAAGATTTAAGCACTTTTTCTTCTTCGGGGAGCATATCTAAGGTGATCAGGTCCATAAATCCGTCATGGTTTATGTCGGCAACATCACTACCCATCGAAAAGCGGGAAGTATGTCCAAAATACTGTTTCAGTGATTCAGAAAAGGTTCCGTCTCCGTTGTTCAGATAAAAATAATCATCCTCATGAAAGTCATTGCAAATATAAATATCAATAAAACCGTCATTGTTAAAGTCGGAAGTAGCAATTCCTAAACCATAACTATTATAGCCACCAAAGATGCCGGCTTCATCACTTACCTCGACAAAAGTACCACCATCATTTCTCATTAATTTATCCCCACTTTCATAGACCCTGTTGTCCCTGATGGATGCCGGACCAAAAGAATTGACCGAATGAACAGCGTGATTTAGCAGATACATATCTAAATCGCCATCGTTATCATAATCGAAAAATGAGGCTGTAGATGAATAGGATTCAAAATCCAAACCGTACTTTTTGGCAGATTCTGTAAAAGTTCCGTCCTGATTATTGATAAAGAGTTCATTCACACCTTCAAAACCATTAATACCAACCACAGCACACACATAAAGATCTAAATAACCATCGCCATTCACATCGGCCATGGTCGTACCTGAATTCCATTCTGACGATCCCGAGACACCGGCAGATTCAGTAATATCCTCAAATTGAAAATTCCCCTTATTGAGGTATAGTTTGTTGTTTTCCAGATTAGATACCAAATAAATATCGGTCAAACCATCATTGTTGATATCTCCCACAGCAACACCCCCTCCATTGTAAAAATAGAGATAATCCAGTATGCTCAATTCTTGGGTATCGGCAACACGATTCACAAAATCTATTCCGACATCCCGTCCATTCATCTCATCAAATAAAAGATCCTTTTCTTTCTTTTGACAAGACAGCAGAACTAGTAAAAGAATAAAAGGAATCTTAGACTTAATCATTTAATCCGAAGAGTTTTGGAGAACTATTATTGATACCTATCATAAATAAAGAAGGGTATTCTTTATTTTGCAGCCACGTCATTTGAGAAGCCTGGCCTTTGACAAACAAACCGGATATATTGCTATTTACGCACATGTACCTTTTATTAGGCTGACTTAATAAGACATCACCTGTACTGGCATCTGATCGCGTGAACTGCGGTTTATACCTAAAATCATTGCCCACGGTAATGATATCCAGGATACCATCTCCGTTCAAATCTTTTGTGAGAATAGCATTTACACAAGACCTTTGTACTTCATTCGGGAGAGATTCTACGGTAAAATTATTATCTCCATCATTATAGGCTATGAGGCTATTGAATGTCACTACTTCTTTTACAATTGAATTCTCGACTATCTTATTGCTGAACAAGTCGTTGATAGAAGTCTTGGCATAATCTTCAAACTTAAGAACAGATTTTTTTAAAGACGGAATCTGGTTGGAGAGCTCTTTTCTCAAAACTAAGGGCACATCTTTTTGATTTATACTTCTCGTCAAAATTTGTTCAATTGTACCATTATTGTCAAAATCATTGATATACATTTTTGCCGGACTCTCCTCTGACGTTTCATAAAACCAGTTGACACCTTTGTTCCCTAAAACCAGATCCATATCGCCATCACCATCAAGATCGGCAACATGCAAGGCAGCCCATAATCCAGTGTATTCTTCAATGTTCGACTTTACCTTTTTTAATCTCCTGCCTGAATTCTCAAAGATCAGGGGAGCCATCCATTCACCTGTGACCACCAGATCCTTCTTTTGATCCTTGTTCATATCCACCCAAACCGCACCAGTGATCATACCTACTTTTTTGAGGTCGAAAGCCTTGGATTCTATGACATCTGTATAGTTTCCTTTTCCATCATTTTCCAATAACAAATTTTCAGGGTCCACACCATAAATTCCGGGTATGCTCCTTTGTCCTATAAATAGATCGATGTCACCATCACCATCAAAATCACAGGGAGCAACGACACCGGTATTGAGTTGAACCGGAGTAAAAGACTCAGGTTTAAATTCAAAATTCCCCTGCCCGTCATTTACATAGAGCCTGTCATTTAAATATTCCTTCCTTTCAATCACATTATTCCCACCTGATCCAACATATAGATCTTGGTCACCATCTTGATCAGCATCAAAAAAAGCCGAAGCCGTATCTTCAAATATGGCATGATTTGCAAATACTGTTTGTTCTTTTGCAACATAGGTTCCATCACTATTCTGCAAATAGATTCTACCCGACTGCCCGCTGGCTCCACCTATATAAATATCTTCTAACCCATCGCCATTCAGGTCTGCTGCAGCAAAAGTGGGGCCCTCTCTGGACAACATTTTGGGAATAAGACCCTCAAAATCAAAATCTACATATTCATTTTCCATATGGCTGTCAAATTTACCTGCCACCTCTTTAAAAATAGTTCTGTTCTCTTTTTTGATGTTAGGCATATCTGAAATTGCCAGTGTATTCAGATCAATTTTCACCTCTGTGTTCAGTGGAATTTCTTTTAGAACGACCCTGTGTCTGTCCGGTCTAAATACCTCTAGAGAATCTACTTCGCTTATCCCTCCAAGTCCAAAAACCAATTTGTAATCAATTGAAGATTGAAAACCTCTTGACGGAATGAGTTCCTGACGATAAATTTTTCCGTCGGCATGCAACAAGATCAGTGAACCAATGGCATAAGTGTTCACAGGATCTCCCACAACATTGACTTTAACAAAGTTCCTTTTATCCTTTTCATTTAGCTTATTTTCAAAGACAAATGATTTATGATTTACATTATTTACAATGAGATCGAGATCTCCATCATTGTCCAAATCTCCATAAGATGCTCCGTTAGAAAAGCTAGGCATATCCATTCCCCATTTGTCAGCAACATTGGAGAAGGTCAGGTCTCCGTTATTTTTCAAGATGTAATTGGGAATCGGGTTACTAGGCATTTGATCGATAACCTTTTTTTTATCGGCCTCAATTTCTTTAACCGTCATATTTCTTATGATATCGTTGGCAAAAAAATCAATAAAATCCTGGTTAGTCAAATCGTGAAAGATACCATTAGAAACGTAAATATCCTTTAACCCGTCATTATCTAAATCTACCAACAAGGCACCCCAACTCCAATCTGTTTGTGCTACGCCCGATTGAAAAGCGATCTCAGAAAAGCTATTGTTGCCGTTGTTAAATTGCAGTGTGTTTTGCATATACTGCTGATGAAAATCTCTGTTCAATTTCAGCTTGTAGATGTCATATCTTTCGAACTCACTGGTTGTTTTGAGCCTTTCATCTCCTTCAGGAAGCATATCTGTTGTAAATATTTCAGGTAGACCATCATTATTCAAATCAGCCATATCAGCACCCATAGATGACATACTCATATGTTCCATCCAATCTTTACCCTCTTCCGAAAATGTACCGTCTCCTTTGTTGATGTACAAATAATCCCGTTCGTAAAAATCATTTGAAATAAATATGTCAGGATAAAGATCTCCATTCACATCTCCGATAGTTACACCTAAGCCAAAACCGATAAGACTGCTGTAAATTCCTGCACTTTCAGAAACGTCAACGAATTTTCCATTTCTGTTCTCATATAATTTATCCCCTCCACCTTTATATTTTTCATCGATTTGCCAATTTTCTTCTCTTAGTTCACGTTTATTATTATAACCCAATGTACTTACCGGAATAAAACTATTGTTGAGCATATAGACATCCAGATCACCATCCAGATCATAATCAAAAAAAGCGGCATGTGTTGTAAATCCGTTATCAGCCAGACCATATTCTTCGGCCTTTTCTGAGAAGGTCATATCTCCATTATTGATAAATAATTCATTTTTCTGATCATCTCCTTCGATATTTCCGGCATTACAAACATAAATATCCAACAATCTGTCATGATTGATATCTACCATCACCACTCCGGTTGACCATGCTTTTTTACCCCCTGTCCTGCTTTTTTCAGTAATGTCTTCAAATTGAAAATTCCCTTTGTTCAAATAAAGCTTATTTTCTTCCATATTTGATGTCATGTATACATCAGACAAACCATCATTATTGATGTCCGCAATAGCCACTCCACCTCCGTTGTAAAAATTACGATAGGAAAAAACGTTATATCCATCAATGGCTTTAAGGTTATTGCTAAAATCAATCCCTGCATCCTCTCTTAAAACAAATAGTGGATCTTTATTTTCTGTTACCTTAACCTCTTTTTGGGTACAAGAGAATACAGCTAATACCAATAACCCAACAATTACTACATTTTTGATTTGAATCATTCTTTAATTTTCTTTTATCCAATTTAAACTTTGATCGTTCCTCGAAATGATAAAATAGTTCTCCTTTCCTATTTCTATAGGTTGGATATCCCTTATCGCTCCGGAAGCAGTCATTTTTTTTGTCAATTTGAAATTGATCTCAAAATTTCCCGATTTATTTAAAGTAAATACTTGTCCGGTTGAGGCATCCAGTCGTCCTAATTGGGTATTTAACTGAAAATCATTACCGCCGACAAATAGATCAACCTTTCCATCTCGGTCAAGATCTTTAATCAAAATAGCATGTATTGGGGAAATCTGTGCAAATTTAGGTAATTTAAACATCTCAAAGTTCAGGTCACCTTTATTTTCGATTAAAACTGAGGCTAAATTAAAAACTTTTTTGACTTCTGCGGAACGAATCAGATCCTTTTCAAATAAATCCTCGAATTTCGCTTTTGCAAAACTACTATAGCTCAAAAATCTTTTGTTCAAAGAGGGAATTTGCTTGGTGATCTCATCTTTATTGGCAAAAACAGTTTCTTGTCCATCGCTGAAATAAGTGACAATTGGTTCCTGCGTTCCATTTTTATCAAAATCATTGATATACATTTTCATTGGTGCATCTATAGAGGCTTGAAATCTTGAGTTCATTCCCCAGTTGCCAAGCACAAAATCTGTATCCCCATCACCATCAAAATCAAGGGGCTCAATCACATTGTACAATCCGTTTGTTTGTGCTAAAAAATCAGATGTCAGTTCTTTCAGAATTCCCTTATGATTCAAAAATATCTTCAAGGGCATCCAATGTCCTGCGATGAGCAAATCATCCCAGCCATCCTTATTCAGATCTGTCCAAACCGCATCTCTTACCAGTCCCGGATAGGAAAGTCCACCCGCCTGTTCGGGCATATGCGCTTTAAAAAAGCCATTTTCATTGATAAGCAGAAAAGACTCGGGTGTTTCCCCAAATTTTTGTGATACAGAGGAACCTCCTAAAAAAATATCGATATCGCCGTCCAAATCAAAATCATTTAGCGCAATGGCCGAGGTATTCGTTTCTATTTTTGGCAATCTATTGTTTTCAAGTTTTAAATTTCCGTCATAATTGACAAACAAACTAGGTTGTAAATTTTCGCCGGAAACAAATTCTCCGCCCCCATTTGCAATGAGTAGATCTAGATCTCCATCGTTATCTATATCAAAAAATTCCTGGTTATTATTTTCAGTTGTGGCAATACTTTCCAATTCATTTTTCTCGTCTAAAACAAAAGTTTTATCCTTCTTTTGCAGATACAAACCAGCACTTTGTTTTTTCCCGTTTCCAATAAATACATCATCCAGACCATCTCTGTTTATATCGATCACAGAAATTCTGGGACCTAAATGTGAAGTCATATAAGGTGCCAGTGGCTCTCTTAAAAACTCTTGTGAATCGAGTTCCGCATGTTGAAAATTCGGAATGAAATTTACTTCTTGAGCTGGAAATACAAAAGGATTCACATTCAACTTTTCTTCAACGGCATTTTTAATGTCTACGATGAGCGACGAATCCAGCCTTGGATCTTGAAGAGTCTGAACTTTTCCATTTGGCCATATGACCTGCAAAGAATCAATACGCTCAATATTTCCCAGTCCGATCGATAATTGAGTTGACACCGAAGACAAATAACCTCTTGTTGGAAAGTTTTCATAAAAAATGGATCTATCACCTATAAAAACTGTACATTTTGCTCCGATTCCCAATCTGTTTTGATCTTCTCCGACAAAAGATAGTTTGATAAAATGGTGGTCGGCATGAAATTGCTCATTTCTATTTTTATAAATAAATGCTACTTGATTCAGATTGTTTGTCACGAGGTCCAAATCACCATCATTATCCAGATCCGCATAAGCTGCCCCATTACTAAAAGATGGAATCCCCTGTGCTGTCTTAGTAAAGGTCAGATCTCCGTTATTTCTAAAGAAATAATTTGGCACTTTTTTTTGTGGGATCTCGCCTATCATTTGCATGTCATCTGCTGTCATGCCTTTTGAAAGTCTTTTTTGAATATTTTCATTAGAAATAAAACTGATATAATCCATATCATTCGTTGCTCCATAGATTCCGTTTGAAACAAAAATATCTTTCCAACCGTCGTTATCAAAATCCATCCATAGACCTGCCCAACTCCATTCGGAAGCTGATATACCGGACAAATAAGCGATCTCACTAAAATGACCGTTCTTCCTGTTTAAGTGCAGGGTATTTTGCATATACTGAGGCCTGTAACCATTTTTAAGGTAATTTTGATAAATATTAAAATTAAATTCATGTCCTGAAGTTTTGTAGGTTTCCAAATCATTGGGTAACATATCCATGGACAAAATATCTATTGCCCCATCATTATTAAAATCGGCCAAATCATTCCCCATCGAAAAATGAGTGCTGTGTCCAAGCACATATTCGTTCCGGTGAATCTGTTCCTCAAAGGTCCCGTCACCCCTGTTTAAGTACAAATAGTCGTTTTCGAAAAAGTCATTTCCTACATAAATATCCGGATAACCATCAGAATTTAGGTCAGAAACTCCCAAACCCAATCCAAATCCAATCTTACTGCTAAAAATCCCGGCCTCTTCCGTAAAATCTTCAAAAAATCCATTATCGTTCTTATAGAATCGATCTCCGGAGATTGAATCTTTGATTGTCCTTTTCGAGCCCCTTCCGTAGTTACTCGATGGATGAGTAGAATGATTGAGTAAATACATGTCTAAATCGCCGTCCAGATCTGCGTCAAAAAAAGCAGCCTGAGTTGAATAGCCTGAAAAATCCAATCCATACTCCTCTGCATTTTCTATAAATTTTGGAATTCCATTCTCGCCGGAGCCTTGATTTACATATAACAAATTCTTGCCGGAAAGGCCCTTTAAGCCATTGACTTGACAGACATAGATATCTGGTAAACCATCATTATTTATATCTGTTATGGCTACGCCTGTGGACCAACCCTGCTCAAGAAGGTTAGCTTCTTGTGCTACTTCTTCGAATTTGAGCTTTCCTTTGTTCAGGTATAACTGATTTTGTCCTTGGTTTGAAGCGAAGAAAATATCTTCTAAGCCATCCTGATTAAAATCAGCAACGGCAAGCCCGGCCCCGTTGTAATAATATAAGTAAGATAAAATATTTAGTTCAGGGGTGTCTTTCAGTTCATTTGTAAAATGAACTCCGCTCATTTCTTCGGGTAACAGCTCAAATAAATCATTTGAAGAACGATTTTCATCAAGACATGAAAAAAGCATTAAGCACAATAAGAAAAGGTAGGTAAAATTACTTTTGAAAGTCATTATAAATTATAAAAACGAAAAGTAATAAAAAAATAAATTGGGTCCTTTAAAAACACTTAAAAGACCCAATTCTACATTAAAAACAATTAAACTTCTTAATAACCTGGGTTCTGCGTAATATTAGGATTCGCAAGTGCCGCAGCCGGTATCGGGAATAATACATACTTTGGATCAGATTCGTACTCCTTCAACTGAACAGGTGATAGAAACTTGCCAAAACGAACTCGGTCATTTCTTCTCCAACCTTCCCACCACAATTCGCGGGCTCTTACATCCAGAAGATCATCAACATTATTTATACTTGTTGAACTTTCATTTTCAAATCCTTGTACAATAGTTTGAGCACCGGCTAAGTCTCCTTTTCTAGCCAAAGCCTCTGCTTTCATCAATAATGCTTCTCCGTACCTGGCAATCACAAAATCATTATCTGCATTATCTCCACTGTCATTATCCGGTACATATTTAACTCCACGAATACCCGCTGTTTCTAGCGTTGCTCCTCCTGTAATCAAAGTGAGTTCTTTTGTGAAGACTAATGGATTTCCCGGTCTGTCAGTTAAGTGCAGCTCCAGCGCCAGGACCCCCAGGACCGTATTGCTGACCGATCTGAAAACCTACGTTATAGCCATTTTTTTCTGTAACGTCAGGAAACCATTTTAAAATTCTCTCATCATTCGGATCAAATTTGTCGTAGTACTCTGCCAAAGTTGTAAATCCATTCCATCCTGAAGGTGTTTGGTTATAATGTTGACCCATAAACCATCTTGAACGAACATTACCGGAAGCAACTCCTCCAACATTTTCTGAAACAAAAATGATCTCACTTGATGTCTGTGTGTTATCCGGCAAGAAATTATCCCAATAATCACCAGCCATACTTACACCGGAAATCGCATCGACATGTTGTATAACCATGTCCATATCTCCGTTGTCAAAATTATAAGGACCGGCAGGGTTTTCAGCAGTGAAAACCGCTTTGTTCAAATACATTTTTGCCAATAACCAATGAGCCGCATTTTTATTGGCGATCGTCGCATCGTTTCCTCCGGGAAGATTTGCCAATATTTCGTTCAACTCCTCGATTACCCAAGCTGTTGCTTCTGGTCTGGTCAATACCGGAGCTGACGCGTTTGGATCACTACCAATCTCTCGGATAGGTGCAGATCCCCAAAGATCAATTACATGATAATAATGTAAGGCTCTTAAAAATCTGGCCTCAGCTTCTTGCTGTGGACTTGGATTTGCACCCAACACAAAGTTCGCCTGATTGATCGCTGAGAAAATGTCGTTCCAAGTATCTCTGTTAAATCCATGGTCAGGAGCATAGGTTTGGGTATGTAATTGTCTCCATACACCATTGTCATCCCAGTCTCCACCTCTTGTTGGACCCACTACAGCGTCAGTAGAGTGTTCATCCAAACAGAACAATCGAGCCTGATCTTGGTAAGGACCTCTCATTGCTGTATAGGCCGACGCGAGTAAATCCGCCGGATTGGCATTTGAAACTGCATATTCAGTATTGGCAACTTCAAATTCTACACCGTCTATTACCGTTTCTTCTAGATCTGTACAGGCCGTAAAGAGCAACAATCCTGCAGTGAAGAAACTTAAATTCCTTAATTTATTCAAATCTAATCTCATTTTTTTAAGTTTTTTTATTGTTAAAATCCTACAGAAAGACCAAGTGTAAATCCTTTAGAGTTTGGATAGGCCAAATAATCCATACCGGCAGAATTAACACCGCTGATGGCCTTATTGGTATCAACTTCAGGATCGAAGCCTGAATAATCCGTGATCACAAATAGGTTGTTAGCACTGAATTGAAAACGAAGACGATCTACATAATTACCCAATTTATCACCATTGATCGTATAACCAATATTCAAGTTAGCAAATCTGAAGAAATCTCCTGATTCCAAATACCTTGTAGAAGGTGAGTTAGGATCTCCCTGAGCCTGATTTGCTGTAGCATACTCCAAAGGCACGTTTCTGTCTCCCAGGAATGAACCTTTAAAGAACAACGCATTGGCTGTGTTGTTGTAAATATAACCACCAAACTGTCCGTAAAAGGCTGCACTAAAGTCTAAACTTTTCCAGTTTCCATTTAATGAAAAGCCTACGTTTGTATCAGGCAATCCTGATTTATTCAATACTTTTTTAGATGCACCACCTAAACCTGTATCACTTCCATCCGCAGCAGCATATATTGAGTTACCATTGGCATCAAATCCTCTCCATTCGTTCAAATAATAAGTATATAATGGTAGTTTATCTGCAATAATTTGTGCATAAGCCCCAGTTAATCCCTGACCATTAATTCCTCCTGTTTCTATGAACAATGGGAAGTCCTGCATTTCATTATCCAAGAAAGCAGCATTTCCGGAAAGAGACAATGACCAATCTTCATTTCTGATGACATCCCAGGTCAAAGAAATCTCATAACCCGTATTCTTTAACTGACCCGGTAAATTTACGAATGTAGCAGCTCCGGCATTATTAGGTACGTTTGACGCACCAGGTTGAGGGAAGATCAAATCTTCAGTAATTCTGTGGTAGTAATCAAATGATCCACTCAGATTATTGAATAATCTAAAATCGACTCCAATACCGTAGTTGGTTGTAGTCTCCCATTTAAGGTCGGCATTTGAGTTACCCGCTTGTGAAAGACCTCCGTTATTGTAACGGCCGTAAGCTCTAGAAGAATAAACACCAAACTCCTGGTTACCCACTATACCCCAGTTACCACGAACTTTTAAGTTATTAACCGGACTATCTTCATTTTCAAAGATCTTATAGGCCACCCCGACAGCAGGGAAAGTACCATAAGTTTCATTCTCACCTACTTTGCTCGATCCATCAAAACGCAAAGAAGCATTTACCAATAAATTATTAAATATGGTCATCTCTGCCCGAGCAAAGAAAGATTGCAACTCTTGTACATTTTTTAAGGAAGAAGCTCTGAAATCACTGTTCTTACCTCCTTCAATATTATCGACCAAATTTTCCTGATTTACATTAAAATATCTGGCCGATGCTGTATTCGATTTATATTCATAAGAATAGAACGAATATCCTAATAAAGCGTTCAATGAAAAATTCTCACTAAAATCATTGCGATAGGTCAAAATATTTTCAAATGTCTTATTGAATCTTTCCACATCAAATAGAAAAGCCAAACCTCCTGCGGGAGCCCCGTCAGCTGTCGTGCCTCCTGATACGTCGTTCAATGGGAAATCAGCAGCCAATTGAGAAGCTCTGTCAGAAGTAGAATAATCTACCCCAAATACAAATTTGTAATCTATCTTGTCTGTGATATGAACTGTCGGAGATATACTTGCCAAGATACGTGTAGTATTGGCATTATCGTCGTAACTATTCAACAATTGAACAGGGTTCAAATAATCTGTTCCTTTTACAAAATAGGAACCATCGTCATTAAAAATCGGATAAGTTGGGTTCCAGTAAAGAGCAGAACCTAAAAGGTTACCTATAAATCCGGCACCACCTGTAATCAATTGGGCTTCGTCAGCAATATGCGAAGTAAGCACATTGGTTTCTAATAACACTTTTTCATTAAATGCCTTTAAGCTGTTATTTAATGAAAAGGTATATTTCTGCATACCGGTCTCTTTCACAATACCTTCTTGATCTAAATAACCAAATGACATACGTGTTCTTGAATCATCTCCGGAGAAACTGGCAGAGAGATCATGACTGATCGTATTAGCCGTACGGAAAATAGCGTCTTCATAATCATATCCTCTTGAACCGTGATCCAATCCGGGAGAACCGTTTAATGAAGCTTGCTCTGCATATTGCTCAGAAGACATCATATCTATAGGGTTTGAAACTTTCTGAAATCCCATAGAAGTAGAATACTCAAATTGAGGTTTTCCAAGTGTACCTTTCTTGGTAGTGATCAAAATTACCCCATTCGCACCTCTGGAACCATAGATGGCCGTAGAAGAAGCATCTTTTAATACGTTGATACTCTCAATATCATCCTGGTTGATAAAGTTCAATGGGTTTCTCGGAGGAGCACTACCTAAACCATTGACATCTCCACCAGAAGCGGAAACATCACCACCAGCAAGGGGCACACCATCCACTACGATCAAAGGATCATTTCCGGAACGGATCGAGCTATTACCGCGAACACGGATATTTAATCCTGCACCGGGCTCACCACTCGTTTGAGTAATTTGTACACCCGCAACTTTACCTCTTAAGACTTCAGCAGGGTTGGCAGCATTTACTGTGGTGATATCTTTTGCCCCTATGGCATCAATAGCACCTGTAGCATCCGATTTCTTCACAGTACCATAACCGATAACGACCACTTCATCAAGTGTTTGAGCATCTGCCAATAATGTGACATCAATTGTTGTTCTTCCGTTTACAGAAACGTCTTGGGTAGAAAAACCTACAAAACTAAATTCCAAAACCGCATCAGCGGGTACGTTGTCGATAGAATAATACCCGTCAAAATCTGTGGCAGTACCATTACTGGTACCTTTTACCACCACATTCACTCCTGGTAGCGGTCCTTCCTCAGAGTCAACTTTACCCGAAACTGTAGTTTGAGCAAGCATGGCGCCGCTGCACAGCATCGTGATCAAAAGTAGAAATCCTTTTAGCAAATTAATTCTCATAATTCATAAATTAGTAGTTAGTTTAAGTAATTGTTAATTGTGATTATATCAAAAGTAGTGTAACGAAAATATTAATTTTATGTAAATCTTAACAAGGAATTAGGTGAAATGGCAAAATATCGCTTCGAAAACGATTTCGTAAATTGCTTTTTTTATACCTTTATGCACATTCTTTTGAAATATACGATAAATAGGAATGGATTTGCATTTTTATTTTAAATGGTACTACATCAAAAACGCTACAAAAAATTTAGGTTAACTCTCTTTTATGGAAAAGCATAGTCTTAAAACAATAGCTCTTAAACTTGGTATTTCAGTTGCTACCGTATCCAAAGCGCTGAATGACTATAAAGATATTAGTCCTGCTACTAAAAAGAAGGTTAAAGATCTGGCTGAAGAATTAAATTTTCTACCTGATTCTGTTGCCAAAAGTTTACGAGCCAAACAATCGAGACTAATTGGTTTCGTTGCTCCGGATCTCATGCATCATTTTTTCTTCAACATCTTGTCGGGTGTTTTAAAAGTAGCTCAAGAAAAAGGCTATTATGTCATCGTAGCAAGTTCGGAGGATAATATGGATAATGAAGTTAGACAGTTGCGTTTATTATTGAACAAGAGAGTTGATGGAATTTTATTGGCTCTGTCGGATAATACTTTAGATTATGGCCACATCAATAATGTCCTGGAGAATGACACCCCCATAGTACTATACGATAAAGTAAGTAAAACAGTAAAGTGTTCGAAGGTTGTTATCAACGATAGAAAAGCAGCCCAAATGGCGACACAACACCTGATAGATATTGGTTGTAACAAAATTGCCGAAGTAAGGGGGTATTTTAATGCTTTAACAGCGATAGACAGGTTCATAGGATACAGGAACACCTTACGCGATAATGGTATACCCTATAAGAGAGAGATCGTTTTTGAAGCCAATGGCCCTTCCATAAATGATGGAATAGCTATTGCTGACAGAATTTTTGAACAGAAAGACGAAATAAATGGTGTGCTTTGTCATAATGATCTTTTGGCGATTGGAATTATTCTCCGATTAAATGAACTGGGCGTAAAAATTCCGGAAGAAATTTCTATCCTTGGCTTCAGCGATTCTCCTTACACAAAAATTACTCAACCCAGCTTAACTACTATAAAACAGCATGGCTATGAGATTGGACGAAAGGCTTGTGAAATTTTGATCGAGGAAATTGAGGCCAAAGTGGGAAAACGACCATTTAAATTAAAAACCATTGAAGTCCCAATAGAATTGATCAAAAGAAAATCCACGAGCAGGGTATCGACCTGAGGTCAATCGAATTGAACCCAAAGTCCATTTTACCGGCATACTTTTCTCTTCTTCCATTTATTTCAGTCTTGCTAAAGGCTCGATAATCCTAAACGAAGTTATTTTACTTTCCCCTTAGCTGTTTACTCAATTCTTCTAAGGGTACCCCTTTGGTTTCAGGCATCATAAATTTGACGAAAAGTAATTGCAAAAACATCATCATCGCAAAAATGAGAAATACGACACCTGGCCCTATTGAGCTGAATAAAAACGGAATCGCAGATGGAATGATGGCTGCCAGGACCCAATGTACCGAACTGCCAAAAGCCTGTCCTGAGGCCCGTAACTGATTTGGAAAAATTTCAGAAATAAAGACCCAGATCACGGCTCCCTGACCAATGGCATGGGCGGCTATAAAAATGAACAAAAACATAGGAACAAAAAATCCCTTCCATTCTAAAAAGAAGGCAAGAGAGACCAAAGATAAAGAAACGATATAGCCCAAAGAGCCAATGTACATCAATTTTCTTCTGCCGAGTTTATCTATTAAAAATACACCGAGCAATGTAAAAATCAAATTGACCAAACCAATACCTACCGAACTCAAAAAGGCACTGCTTTTATCGATCCCCGCTTCCTCAAAAATTCTGGGCGCATAATATAAAAATGCGTTAATTCCAGAAAACTGATTAAAAAAAGCAATCAGAAAAGCCAATGTCAATGGAAATCTGTGTTGCTCTTTAAAAATATGGTCTGTCACATCTTGTTCTGCCTTATCGGCCTCAAAGCCCGCAACGATCTCATCAGCATTGGATTCCGGATAAATTCTTTTGATCAATGTTAATGCTTTGGCATTCTTTCCCTTAGACGATAGCCACCTTGGGCTCTCAGGAAGTGTTAAGGCAAGAAATGTGTAAATGATTGCAGGAAAAACTTCTACACCCAACATCCATCTCCATGCATTATCACCTGCATTTCTCAATAAATAATTCGAAAGAAATGCGATTAGTATGCCTAATACAATGTTGAACTGATATAAAGAAACTAATTTTCCTCTGTTTTCAGCCCTTGCGATCTCTGATATAAAAGCTGGTGCGGCAATAGTAGAAACCCCAATGCCAATTCCTCCTAAAAAGCGAAAAAATGCAAATACGATGGGGCCATTTGAAAAGGCAGACCCTAATGCGGAAAGACTATATAAAACACCGATCAGGACCAATGTTTTCTTTCGACCTAGTCTGTCGGTTGGGATACTTCCAAAAAAAGCTCCTAAAACAGTGCCCCAAAGCGCCATGCCCATGACCACAATTCCGTGGAAGGCATCACTTGAGCCCCAAATATTTTGTAATTGTTGGTCGGCCCCGGAAATTACTACGGTGTCGAAGCCAAAAAGAAAACCTGCCAAGGCCGCTGTAAGTGACCAAATAAATATTTTATTTTTCATAAGTTCCCGAATGAGGACAAAAAGATACAAAAAAAGAAAACAGATCTTATTTTTCGTCAGATCTGTTCTCTATGCTAAAAACAATTAAATAATTATGAAAATTAATGGGACAATACACCCGATTAACTTGATACTCATCCAAATCGAATGAATGTCGGAATGAATTTACTGATTATGTCAAGGCAAAAATAACTTCCTGGCATAAAAATTTAGTTTTAAACACCGAAATCGATTTAGTAAAATATTCAATTTGAACATTTTATATCGGGTCTTCTGTCATTTAATTGCCATTCATTTTTTCTGTGCCAATTATTGAAATATGCTGTCATCAAATGATAGGCTTTTCCAAATTATTCAAAAAAACAATAATCCATCATTCAAAGCGTTGTTAGTTGGGTATATCTATGCCTTAAGAAATTATTATGATCCTCAATTTTGAATCTATGAGCATACAAAGTAAGTACCAAGAAGCTGCTCTATTTGCCGCAGAAAAACATCAAGTACAAAATGTTCCCGGTACCAAAGCGAATTATTTTTTGCATCTGTCTAATGTGGCGATGGAAATATTTCTTGCTGCTGCAAATACTCCTGATTTTGATCTGGAATTTGCAGTTCAGGTGGCCTTATTACATGATACCTTAGAAGATACCCATACAAGCTTTGCTGAAATAACCGAAAATTTTGGACCCTATGTGGCACAAGCCGTCTTGGCACTAACAAAAAACGATCAATTACCTCAGGAGGAACAAATTTTTGACAGTATAGATCGAATTAAAAAATTACAAGCAGAAGTCTGGGCGGTCAAATTAGCTGATAGAATCAGCAACTTACAACCTCCTCCTGAACATTGGAATGGAGATCGGATCACGAAATACAAGGAACAATCTGAAAAAATACATTTACTATTAAAGACCGGCAATGAATATCTGGCAAAAAGATTGGAAGAAGTAATCAAAAATTACCCCTGATCAGATCATTTTCAAGCTCAATAACTCTGGCCTTTTTATTGGGCTCCCTATATCTTTGAGCATATTCGGTATGGTATGAATGCATTTTGAGAAACTCTATCTGAATCTCTATCCAGATTTTCTTTTCTTTAATTCTACCCCTTACTTTTAATTCTTCAAACAATAACCCAGCAATCTGATGATAATCAGATCTTCCCAGATAGTCTAAATCTACATCGCAAATAATTCTTTCTAAATGGTCTTGGGGATTTTGGGGTATCTTAGTAGCAAGAATCATGTTTTGAACTTTTTGTATATCCTTTTTAGAAAAGCCATATTCAGACATAAGTTCATCAGCCATTTCAGCTCCTATTTCCTCATGATTTTCATCACTTTGAACAAAACCAATATCGTGTAGCAAAACAGCTAACCTCAGCAATTTCGAATCGTTAGGTTGTATTTTTTCTCTTCTTATATATGAATTACATACTTCTAAGACATCTAGCGTATGATGGATTCCATGGTAGTAAAAGTGCGGAGCAAGCTGCGTCTTAAGGATAGTGATGATTTTATTTCTTAGTGAAATATACCCATTCATTATACTGGATTTTGGATCATAGAAGTTATGAGCCAGAATACAACAAAAGAAGTTACAAAAATAAAACTTAAGGCAAAAAACTTGATCGATTTTTGAACACAGTCGAATTTTGCATCGATTATCTTGCTCTCCGCATGAATTTGTTCACTCAATTGTTGGAATAGTTTCTCATGGTCTCCGCAAATTTCAATAGTTTTTTTTGTGTATTCTTCTACAGAACCAAAAGCGTAAACAGCATCTTTAAAAAAGAAAACATTCTTATCATATTTTAATTCCATTTGGGGTTTGAAACAGATAAAACAGTAATAAATCGATACTAAAACACAAATGAGCCATAGTGAGACCAAAGCAATTAAAAAATAATTATCTCTCAACAAAGATCCTATGTACTCTAACCTATCTACAAATAAACCTAAAATCAAACTATGAAACGAAAAAATAACCCCGGCCTTTAACTCCGACCCTTTTATCAATTTCTCTAAGCGCTCTAGCTGCTCCCAATAATTATTGGGATCCTGGGATTGAAAATCCACAACAGGTTTTAGTTTAGGATGTGTCATGGCACTAATTTATTTTATCTTTTTTCTTAATGAACTCTGCGTTTTTCTCTTTGTTAAGTTTCAAACCTTTTACAAAATACATTTTTAAATGACCTTTATTCTTAGCCTCAATTTCTCCTCTGTACTCACAATCGTAAACATCCCTTATTAGATCATAAGTATCTTCCGAAACATTGATCATTCCGGGCTCAGAATTGCTTTCCATCCTGGCAGCTACATTCACCGTATCTCCCCATATGTCATAAGCAAATTTCTTTGTCCCTACTACTCCCGCAACCACCGGTCCTGTATTAATTCCTATCCGTACATCAAAGCAAGTAATCCCTTCGGGTTGTAATAATTTTGTTGACGATACAAAATTGACTATTTCAAAGGCGGCCTGAACCATCCTTTTTGCATGGTTTTGAGAAGAGATCATCAAACCTCCTGCACACATATAGGCATCTCCAATAGTCTTGATCTTTTCTAAGCCGTATTTTTCCATAATTTCATCAAATTTAGAAAAATAAAAATCAACACTTTTTACCAGAACTTCGGGTTTCAGATTCTGTGCATAAGATGTAAAGCCTTTAAAGTCAGTAAAAAGAACAGTTACTGAATCATAACTTTTAGCTTTAACCTTACCGTATTGTTTTAATTCTAAGGCTGTTTCTTCAGGAAGTATATTTAGCAAAAGATCATCAGATTTATTTTTTTCCTTCTCAATGATCTGCTTTGTTTTTTTCATATACCTGTAACGGTTAAACACGCCCATCACCAATAGTAAAAGAAGCACAGTAGAAAAAATCGTTCCATAAATCACATTTCTTTGTTTCTGCACTTTGAGTTCCTGAATTTCGCCTTCCTTTTCCAACAAGCTGATCTCATCCTGTTTTTTGTTTAAATCAAAATCGAATTGTAAACCTCTAATTTTATCATCCGTTTCCAGATTGAACAAGGAATCATTTTGAGCCACGTACATATGTTGATAGGTATATGCGTTTTTATAATCTCCCTGATTCTTATAGGCTTTAGATAGTCCGTCGTAAATTTCACGTAATTCATAGGTCAATTCCATTTCCTTTGCAAGTGTCTCTGCTTCTTCAAAATATCGAATGGCCTCTTTTGCATCAATCTTTTGGTTTACAACTCCTTTTTGAATTAATATTTGAATATTTTCATATTGCTGATCATTTGCGATTGCGATATCATGACCTAAATCCAAATACTGATTTGCTTTTTCCAAATCTCCCATATGATAATAGGTCTGGCCCAGGAACATTAAATTTTCGGCGTAATAAATCGTATTTTCCGTAATAGGAAGCGCTTCTTTAAAACTTTTTAAAGCTTCCTCATAATTACCTTGATCATCTTTAATCAGACCAACACCAAAATAATAAGCCTTAGACAGTTCTACATTATCACCAGATACCAGGTAAGGTAACATTCGGTTATAATAGTCTAAGGCCAATGGATAATCCTGAGGATTATCTGCGTAGGTTATTGCTATATTCCCAAGTGCAGAAACTACCCTTAATGAATCCTTCACTTTTTCAGCTATACTTAAGGACCTCAAACTAAATTCGATGGCCTTTGCATTACTGCCTTGAAGACGGTATAGTCCACCCAGATTATTTAAAACATTGGCAATCCCGGTTGAGTCTTTAGATTCTTCAAAAGTTTCTAACGATTTTGTCCAATTGTCAAACGTTTCTATATAATTGCCTTGATAATAATGTACCAGTCCTATTTGTTTATAAGCATAGGCTTCCCCTTTGATAAAACCAATTTCGTTTGCCAGATTTTTCGCCCTCTGTGCGTACTCAAGTGACTGCGAAAATTCACCGAGATTTAATAAATCTGAACTGATTTCGTTTAAGGCATTTACAGATAAACTGTCTTTTGCACTTCTTTCAAAAACAGCTTTTAGACTATCCAATTTACTTTCCTGACCCCATACAATAAAAGAGCTGAGGCATAATAAAAGTATCATGCCCAGTCTTGTTATTCTACGTATGCCGCCCGAAAGCCTATGCTTCATTCTAATTCTTCAATACCTCAAAGGTAGTTATTTTTGTAGAAGTAGTGATTCTTACAAAATACAATCCCGCTCGTTCTCTACTGATATCTAAATAAATATCTTTTGAATTATTCTTCTTAAAAGAGGTTGATTGCAAGACACTTCCGCTCATATTAAGCACATCCACACTTCCTGATTCTATCACATTGCGCTTTATTGTCAGTGGTCCGGTGGTTGGATTCGGATAAACCACATAATCCGTATTTTGATCTGGGTCAGCTCCTTTGGCATCACACTTATTTGAGTCTAAGGAAGCCTCAGACGAAATAGATGTTTTTTGTGTTCCATTAAAGGTCGTTAAATTCCAGTATAATTTATTTCCGTCAAACATGATGGAAAAAGTTCCTTCTCCCGGGGCAAAAACCTCCGGTGTAGAGCCTTGAAATGCTCCCTCAGAAGTCAAAATATTATCCGACCCGTTCAATACATAGATAGGTACATCGTTCGGATTGTAATACCTGAAATTCGCCACATAATTGTATCCTGTGGTACTGTTTGCATTGTATTCCACACAATCCAAATAGGTTCTGACATTGTTCAAGTTGTCATCAAAAGCCGTTACATAGAGTGATCCGGAATTATCTGTATTCACGATATAGTTATCGGGATTCTCTACTCCTATCTTAAAGATACCCATGTCACCAACTGCATAGCTTATTCCAAGATCATTTACAAAGGTATACGTCAAGCCTGAAGGAAAAACATCCTCTTTGGTTTCACCATAAACAAACCCGCTAAAAGTAGCCATGATCAAATTAGTATCCACGTTCTGTCCCTCAGTGATTAAAATGTCATTGGTCGATAAATTCAATTGCGCCGCCTCTACGGTAAGTAAACTTTCCACATTGGTATATTCAATGGTATAATCCTCAAGTGCTGCTGTGATCGTTATCATATATACGCCAACAGGTATTTTAGATGCCAGCGTATAGTTACTACTTGAATCTGTAAAGTTGTAATCAATTCCAGCCGGGAAAACACTTTCCAAATTGTCATTAAAAGCAAATCCGGCAATTTGTGTATTTAATACAGAAATCGGATTATCACCATACTTTATCTGCGGACTATTTATCGCGACAGATAAGCTCGCTTTTTCAATCGTAAGTTTTCCATGTGTAACACCGTAATCAATCAAATAATGATCAGCGCCTTTTACACGAATCTCATAAAGACCTGTACCGGGAATACTTTCAAAATTTTCACTGTTGTACTCCAGACCATTTTTGTCGATGAAAGAATAGACTAATCCCTCAGGAAAAACAGATGTAATTGTTTCATCATTGACAAATCCAGTAAGGTCCGTATTCAATTGGTCAAATGGCAGTTCACCAAATTTGATCTCCAAATCCTCTGATGATACTGTAAGTGTTTTCTTATTTATGGTTAATTTACCGTGATTTTCACCATAGATCAAATTGTAATTCTTTGACGCTCTGATTCTAATATCAAATATGCCAACACCTTGAGCACCTAATGCATCAATTTCAAATTCTTCTCCTGATGCGTTTATAAAATAATAAGGCACCCCATCAGGATATACCATATCCACAGTTTGGTCGTATTCAAATCCGTCAAACTCGGAAGAGATGAACTCCAAAGGATCATCGCCGTATGTCAATTCAAGATCAGTCGTCTCAACACTTAATGACTTAGGAATAACAGACAAAGTACCTGATGTATAAACCACATTAAAATTAGCCGCCATGTTATTAATAAATGCACCTGGATAAATTAAATGAGGTTCTGAAATCGTTACGTCATTGCCCGTGATTAAATGGATCGAATAGAATTTTTCAATGCTTAATTCTGGTTCCTCATCTGAAATAGAGAATTCTAAATCAAAAATTGAAAACACTTTCGAATAATCATTTAAATCGGTCTCGTCACCAAGTCCGCTATCATTGGCTATACTCAATTGTCTACGGCCGTTTTCAATGGCAATGTCAAATATATTGTCGAATAAATCTTCCGAATTGGCTATACTCAGTTGTCTGCGACCATTGGCAATGCTCAATTGCCTTCTACCGTTGATGATAGTTTGATCTATATAATCAGTAAATTGCTTTACTTCCAAGTCGACAAAATTATTTGCTATACTCAATTGCCTTCTACCATTTTCAATACCGCTTTTAGTTGAAATCCAACTGCCATCTTCTATAAATGTTAGTATTTCAGTATATCTTGCTAAACTAGAATTCAAATCATTAATTAATAGAAGCGTATTATTAAAATCATTCTCGTAAAAATCGCTTTGATGAGCAGTTTTAATTTTGTTTTTAAAGTCGTCCGGTTCCGTTATACCCGTTAAATCAAAATTATACGAAATGGGAACTTCGATCAGCCCGCCATAGGTAATGGATACATCTTCAGCTTTTATTTCCAAATCTTTTTTAGTCACACTAAAACTTCCTGATACAAAATTGATCTGATAAATAGCCCGTTGTTCCTCTGTGAGTTCCTCCTCAAAATAAGGGCTAATGAGATAAAACTCATTTACATCAGGATAGGGAAAAACAGCCGGAGAAGTAAATTTTACTTCGGGCAGACCGGTATCCTCGTAGCTTATACCCTCAGGTAATCCTTCAACCTGAAAAGTAAACTCATAAGACTGCCCATATTCAATAGAAAAAGTATCGGCTATGATATTTACCAGGTATTTTCCGTCAGGATAAAAGGTCAGTCCATTGGATATTCCTTTATCTGCACCAGTCTCCGTTTTGCCTTCTGTCTCGACAATCAAAACAGGATTACCTGTAAAAGTATTGACCCGAGCCACGATTTGAGCATCACTTACAGAGATAATTTCTAACTCTTGTCCGTCAAATGTAACAATCGGTTCACTGGGCAAATATTCTCCTAAAATGGTCACCTCAAAAGGTGTAGTACCCGGAGTAATACCATCCTCAACAAGGAGTTCGGTTATGTTAGCAGTTTGGGCAGCAATTAGTGAAAAGGCCGCTTCCATATTGATCAATCCTTCCCCTGCCTGATTCTTATCCCCGGCAGGAACTGAAGTTTGTTTGACCAGTTGCAAAGCTTTATCTGCCTTGATATTGGTCAACTCAACAGCCTCTATGGGAAGTCCGTTGGGATACCAGGATGGTAGGGCCGACATCAACAAGGCAAAGGCCCCGGCGGCATGAGGGGCTGCTGCCGAAGTACCAAAGAAATTTGGAAAACCAGTTCCGTCAACATCAAATCCAATAGAACTTACATTGGTATCAACGCCATCCGGTGCTGATAATTTTATCTCCAAAATTTGGTTGCTCGATAAGGTACCTGCAAACGAAGAAAATGCTTGTGGATCCGGATTTTGAGCGGTCCTGTAATCTACTGCTGCGATCGCATTGGCAGCCGGTGTCATGGCATGGCCACTCACTGTTGGAGCACCTCCGTATTCCAAAAATTCAAGTCCGTCAGAACGGAAAGCAATAAATCTGAAAGGCAATCCATTAGTTGCTGCTCCACTTGTACTTGTGATCATAATGTTGGCAGTACCGCTTCCTGTGGCCTGAAATACCATGATCTCTGTGGGATCTCCATCTTCATTGGAACGATTATTACCAACGACTAAATTTCCATTGTCATCAACAATATAAAAATCAAGATCTGTAATGGCACCACTCAAGTTATTTTGAGACGCAATATCATTCTCCCATTGTAAAACCAGCATATAAACACCTTTTTCAACGCTTATTTGCTGTAATACATCCTGGGTTCCATCAGGGTTAGTACCAAAAACATGCGCTCTTACATTGCTACCCGGAGTTAAAAAGTTCGTTTGCGGCTGAACAGAAGAAGTCGAAAAAGTTGCCTGATAACCATTATCCGCAAAATTTCCAGCCGAAGTAAAGTACAATTTACCTTCCTGTGCCGTAAAATTTTCAATGGCCTCAGAAATCCGTCCTTCACCAAAAAAGGGTTCTGTAGGAAAAGTAATATCATCCACAATGATATCACAATTTGCATCCTGAAGAGCTTTAATGGCCAGCTCAAAATTTCGCGGAGATAGAATTCCGGTATGAAAGGCGAGTTCAGAGGCTGGCGCAACATCATGTAAAATTTGCAACATGGCTCTTCCCTCATCTGAGGCTTCCCCATAAGGAAAATCCAATAATACATCCACAGGAAGTTCATATCCATCGGGATTCCCAGGTCCCGGAAGATCGCCATTTTCCACATCGACCGTAGCTTTAGATTTATCAGTAAATGGCTGTGTATCATAACTATCAGAAATAACCCCAACCTTGATACCTTTACCATCAACAGGGACAATTTCGCCGTCTTGTACTATCCTAAATGATTCCCGAACAGTAGAGGTCTTTTGGACTGCATCGCCCTGCGAGGTGGCTCGTTCAGCATTTCGAAAGGAAGGAACCAATAAACTCGCAAACTTTACACTTGCATAATTCTCTAACTCCAGGAGTCGGCTAATGGGAAAAAAAACATCTGCCGCCGTTAACTGATCCTGCAGAATAATATCCGGGTCTATGATAAAGTTAGACAGATTTGGATTTGAATTGAATTGTAAAGCAAAGGTACTCTTGAGCAGTGAAATCAAAGTTGACATTTGATTCGCACCTGGAATGATCTCGATCAAAACCTCATTATTGTCATTGATCCTGTAGATCAGATCTGAAGGATTTTCTCCGGCCTCACCCTCGGCCAACGACTTCAATCTCAAGTCTAATTTTCCTTCGGTCTTTCCATTATCCTGCCCGTGGACAGGAAAAATAAATCCGGTCTCTTCTTGCGGACAACTGGCTGAATTGGCATCAGCAATGACCACAAAATCTTTCCATTCGGACCTACCACTTCCCATTCTACAGATTCTGTTTTAGCAAATTGCGTTTTAAAGGCTTTGATGTACTTTCCTCTTTTAAAATAATTCGTACCGTTGCCGGCCACAACACCTTTTTTGGTCCAATAACTTTTATTGACATCTACAACAATGTCTTCCGCATTGTCATTATCATAGCTAAACGACACTTGATAGAGGCCATTACCCATATCCTCCACACAGGCATAAAGTGTCAGATCATAATTATTCTGTTTGTTATTACCTTTCCCATTCTTCTGGGCAGACAATGCATATGATCCTAAAAATAAGAGTGTGAAAAAAATAGAAAATAAAGACCAGCCTTTAAAATGGCCTTGACATTTGTAAAGAAACTGCTAATACAAGGGAGTAAATATTTTTCATAGTGAGGGGGATTTCAATTATTCAATTAAAAGGTCAACAACATTTCATCTGTAAATTTAATTTTTTGTGTACTGAGCTCCTTGTACTTTTCTTGCATAAACTAGGATTTTTATCCCGTTTTCATTGTTCTATCGACTTTTAACAAATCCAAACTCTCAAAGAAAAAGGGGTCAAATCAGCACAAAATAGCAGCAAAACATATATAGATCAACAGCTGCATGACCATATTTATTTTTATTTCATTATTTGCTTAAATCAACGAAATCATGAAAGAAATTCGACATATTCGTATCGTTCAACAAGCATATTTCCGTAAATTTATAGGATACTTTAAAATTTATTTCTCGTGAAACAACCCTACCTCGTTTCTGTGAATGATTCTGCTAAAATGGAAATTTCTCAGACTGAACTCCATCAAATACACATTAGCTCAAAGGATGCTCACAACTACCATTTGCTTGATCATCATCGAGCTTATCATCCTCAAATTATTGAAAGAGATTTCTATAACAGAAGCTACAAAATTGATCTAAACGGGAATCTCTACCATGTCAAGATAAGCAGTCCCCTAGATGAAGTCATTGAAAAAATGGGATTCGAATCGGGCACTTCCAAAAAAACAAATTTGATAAGCACCCCTATGCCCGGAATAATCATAGACATGAAAATAGCCGAGGGTGATGAAGTTGAAGAAGGCGATACATTGTTTATACTCGAAGCAATGAAAATGGAAAATGCCATCATCTCCCCTAAAAAAGCACGCATAAAAAGTGTTTGGGCCAAAAACGGTGATAGTGTCGAAAAAGGCAAACGCATCATTGAACTCGAATAATCTATTTCTTATGAAAAAAATATTAGTTGCCAATCGGGGGGAAATCGCCTTGAGAGTCATGAAAACGGCCAAGAAAATGGGCATTAAAACTGTCGCCATTTTTACTGAAGCAGATAGAACGGCTCCTCATGTAACATTCGCAGATGAAGCTGTATTGATCGGAGAAAATCCATCCAATAGATCTTATTTGCTAGGAGATAAAATCATAGAAATTGCCAAAAAATTAGATGTAGACGGTATTCATCCCGGCTATGGTTTTTTAAGTGAAAATGCTTTATTCGCAGAAAAAGTAGAAGAAAACGGATTGATATTTATTGGACCAAAATCCAAAGCTATTAGGATGATGGGGGATAAATTAGCCGCTAAAGAAGCGGTAAAAGACTACCATATTCCCATGGTTCCCGGCGTGGACAAAGCGATATCAGATATAGAAAAAGCAAAAGAGATCGCGAAAGAGATCGGTTTTCCTATTTTGATCAAAGCAGCAGGCGGCGGTGGCGGAAAAGGAATGCGAATTGTGGAAAGTGAAAAAGATCTGGCCTCGCAAATGGAAAGAGCCACCAGTGAAGCCTTGTCGTCTTTTGGCGATGGATCGGTTTTTATAGAAAAATATGTTTCCTCACCCAGACACATAGAAATTCAGGTATTGGCAGACAGCCATGGAAATATCGTACATCTTTTCGAAAGGGAATGCAGCATACAGCGCAGATATCAAAAAGTAGTAGAGGAAGCGCCTTCAGCCGCATTAACACCTGAAGTCAGGGCAAAAATGGGAGAAGCCGCTGTCAATGTAGCTCGTTCTTGTGATTATTTAGGGGCCGGTACTGTAGAGTTCTTGGTAGATGATCAATTGAATTTTTACTTCCTGGAAATGAATACGAGGCTTCAGGTAGAACATCCTGTTACAGAACTTATTACAGGCTTAGATCTGGTTGAACTTCAAATTATGATTGCCAGAGGAGAAAAGATTCCTTTTAGCCAGAATGATTTAACCATCAACGGACATGCCATTGAACTTCGTGTATATGCTGAAGACAGCCTGAACAATTTTATGCCGAGTGTGGGGAGATTAACCCGATATAGAAGACCTGAAGGAGAAAATATCCGATTAGATGATGGCTATGAAGAAGGAATGGAAATACCTATTTTTTACGATCCCATGATCTCGAAATTGATCACTTATGGCAAAACGCGAATTGAAGCCATCGAATTGATGATCAAAGCCATAGAACATTATAAGATCTCCGGCGTGGAAACCACTTTGCCCTTCGGAAAATTTGTCATGAACCATGAGTCCTTCAGATCCGGAAATTTCAATACACATTTTGTAAAAAATTATTACAGTCCGCAACTGCTGGAAAAAGAACTTAAAAATGAAGCGAAAATTGCTGCATTGTTAGCCCTAAAATTATATACTGAAGAACAAAAACTAGTCCGACTACCGAACGTAAATCTCAACAAAAATGGATAAACAATTGTCTAAAATAGAAAAGTTAGAACAACGCGTTGCTCTTGCACATCAAGGGGGAGGAAAAGAAAGAATTGCCAAGCAGCACGCGAAAAAGAAATTGACGGCGAGAGAGCGTATCAATTATTTGCTCGATGAAGGTTCTTTCGAAGAAATGGGTGGATTGGTAACTCATCGTTGTACAGATTTTGGCATGGAAGATCAGATCTATTTTGGTGATGGCGTAATAACGGGATATGGAACCATTGATGGCCGACTTGTCTATATCTTCGCCCAGGATTTTACGGTTTTTGGGGGTGCCTTATCAGAAACTCACGCCGAAAAAATATGCAAGGTCATGGATCAGGCTTTAAAGGTTGGCGCGCCAATGATTGGTTTAAATGACTCGGGCGGAGCGAGAATTCAGGAAGGAGTCAAATCGTTGGGAGGTTATGCCGATATTTTTTTTAGAAATGTGCAATCGTCAGGGGTAATCCCACAACTTTCTGCCATCATGGGGCCTTGCGCAGGTGGGGCGGTTTATTCACCTGCCATGACAGATTTTACTTTGATGGTTGAAGAAACAAGTTATATGTTTGTCACCGGTCCGAACGTGGTAAAAACGGTAACCAATGAGGAAGTCACGGCAGAAGAACTGGGAGGAGCTTATACCCATGCCTCCAAATCAGGGGTTACTCATTTGACCAGTGCCAACGATATCGCCTGTTTAAACGACTTAAAAACGCTTTTGAGTTATCTCCCTCAAAGCAACAGAGAAACAACCAAAAAACTTCCATTTGAACTCGGAACAGAGATCAGGGATGAACTTGAAGATTTGGTGCCTGAAAACACCAATAAACCTTATGATATGCACCAGGTGATCAAAGGAATCATCGATACTGATTCTTTCTTTGAGGTTCAAAAAGATTATGCAGATAATATCATCGTGGGCTTTGCGAGACTGGGCGGCAGAAGTATTGGAATTGTGGCCAATCAGCCCATGAACCTGGCCGGTTGTTTAGATGTGAACAGTTCTAAAAAAGGAGCCAGGTTTGTCCGTTTTTGCGACTGCTTTAATATTCCCCTGCTTGTCCTGGTAGATGTTCCCGGTTTTTTACCAGGAACAGATCAGGAATGGAATGCCATTATAACCAATGGAGCCAAATTACTTTACGCCCTGAGCGAAGCGACCGTTCCGAGAATTACGGTAATCACAAGAAAGGCTTATGGCGGAGCTTATGACGTGATGAACAGCAAACACATCGGCGCCGATCTGAATTTTGCCTGGCCAACGGCTGAAATAGCTGTGATGGGCGCAAAGGGAGCAGCTGAAATCATTTTTAAACATGAGATCCAAAAAGCAGAAAATCCTGAAGAAAAATTAAAAGAGAAAGAGGCTGAATACGCCTATAAATTTGCAGATCCATATAGGGCTGCGCGAAGAGGTTTTATTGATGAAGTGATCTATCCAAAGGATACAAGAAAAAAACTCATCAAAGGATTTCAGGCTTTAGAAGGAAAATTGATTCAGAGACCCAACAGAAAACACGGAAATATACCTCTATAAAAAAAAGGCCCGTTGGGCCTTTTTGCTTATTCATTCATCTTTAACTTTCCTTCCATATTCGCCAATTCCCAGGCTGTATAGAAAACGAGTTCTGCTCTTTTTTTCAACAGATCGAATTCAATTTTATCAACTGTATCTGTGTCTTTGTGATAATCGGCATGCGAACCGTTGTAGTAAAAAATAATAGGAACATTGTTCTTTGCAAAATTCCAATGATCTGATCTGTAATAAATTCTTTCAGGATGACCCTCATCATTGTAGGTATAATCCAAATGCAGATGGGTATAGGTTTTATTTACCTCTTCGCTAATGTCGTGTAATTCTTGTGAAAGCTTATCCGCACCCACCAAAAACACATACTCTTCAGTTTCAAAATTTCTGTTGCCTATTCTACCGATCATATCAATGTTTAGATCTACCACAGTATTCTCAAATGGAAAAACGGGGTGTTCAGCGTAATAAGCAGAGCCCAACAAACCTTTTTCTTCACCGGTAACAGGCATAAACAAAACACTTCTTCTCGGCCCGTGTCCGTCTGCTTTAGCCATGCTAAAGGCTTCTGCAATTTCTAATAAACCCACAGTTCCTGAGCCATCGTCATCTGCACCATTGTAAACCTTACCATCGTTCACACCCACGTGATCATAATGTGCTGTAATAATTACGATTTCATCTTTCAGATCTGTTCCGGGTAAATAACCCAAGACATTTTCAGAAAGCACTGCTCTTTTTTCTACACCCAATTTAAAACTCGCTTTATTCCCTTTGATCTTTGCGTAGGCATTGGTCTTCCCATTTTTAAAACTTTCATTCGCTTTCAACAATTTTTCCATAGAAGTTTCGGTCAGTTTTTCAGCCACAGAAGGTTTGATGAAAAAGTTTCCCGTGGCTGCACCGGATTCTGCAGTTGCCAGACCCAGTCTTTCATTGGTTAAATAATGAGCGTATTTCTTGAGATAATCGTCAAACTTTTCATCAGAATCCTGGTTCACCGCAAAAATCATTTTAGCCCCCTTCTCATAAGCATATTTAGAAGTATTTCTGATATGGATACGATCTGCCTGTACAATGACCAAACCTTTATTTGTCAAATCCAGAACGGCTAATTCTGCCTCAGTCCCGGTTCCTCCATACACGATCTCCATCGGAATTTCAGGGGTATCCTGACCTGTACCTGAATAAACTACGCCACCCTCCATATTTTTAAATGTTTCGTCACCGATCTTTAAATAAATATCACCGGGTTTAGTAGCCACCAATTCTACTTCCTGAAAATAACTCATCTTATTCCCGTTTTTCACAACAGGTTGCAAACCCAGATCTCTAAACGTACTTTCTATAAAAGCTGCGGCCATTTTTTGTCCGCGCTTCCCCGTTTCTCTTCCTTCCAAAGCATCAGAGGCCAAAATCGTGAGATCCTCTTTTAGATCTTCTACTGTAATGGTATTTCCATATTTCATGGCAATTTCGCTTTTGGCAACCTTCATTGGGGCCTGGGCAAAGGCAATTCCACTCAACAAAATTGCCGAGCTCAAAATAATTTTCTTCATCAAAATTTTTGTTAATTAAAAGTTCTTAAATCAATTCTGCAGATAATCCCAGTTGTAGCAGTTTTGAACATCTCGGTTTGAGATCATCAATTTCACCTGTTTTTACCGTACATTTTCCTTTATAGTGTACCAAATAGGTGCATTGCTCAGCCTGCTCCAGCGTGTGCTCACAAACATCTATCAACGAATCTATGACATAATCAAACGTATGTACATCGTCATTAAACAAGACAATTTGGTGCTGTTCGAGTTCTTGTTCCAGCACATCAAAATCTTCTTGTATTCTTTCTTTTGTACTCATAATCTCTTTCTTTACAATAAATTCTGCCCGCTAATTTAAAAATTTAAGCGAAACCCAATTGTTTTTTTCCAATTTTCCATCATATTTCATGCCTAAATGTTCAGCAGCTTGTCTTAAAGCCGGGATATCCGCTACGTAAAAACCACTTAACAGGAGAACTCCTCCCTTTTTTAAACACCGATGGTACGCAGCCATATCATTCAGTAAGATATTTCGATTGATATTGGCAATGATCAAATCGTATTGCTGATCTTTTAACAAAGATGCGTCGCCCTGGTAAACATCAATATGCTTACATTGATTCCGATCTACATTCTCAAGCGCATTTTCGTAACACCATTCATCAATATCGATCGCATCGGTATGTTTTGCTCCTCGCATCTCGGCAAAAATGGCGAGGATCCCTGTGCCCGAACCCATATCGAGCACTTCCATTCCATTTAACATCTAAGTTCAACAATTGCTCGATCATCAAATGCGTTGTTTCGTGATGACCTGTTCCAAAACTCATTTTGGGTTCAATGACAATATCGTATTTCAAATTTGGGTTATGATGAAATGGCGCCCTCACACTGACCAAATCTTTCACCGAAATGGGCTCAAAATTCTTTTCCCATTCTTCATTCCAGTTCACCTGTTCAATTTCTTCGTAGGTATAAGTGATCTCAAATTCATCCGATTGCAGTATCTGAATATTATCTAAAATATGCGCATGCCAATCATCTTGTTGAATAAAAGCATCAACCCCATTTTCGTTTTCTACAAAACTTTCAAAACCCACTTCTCCTAGCTCTGCAATTAAAATTTCTGCAGCAGGCTGAAGGGGTTCTATCTCAAAATAATATCCGATATAATTCATGGTCCTTATTTTAGACAAAAAAAGGCAGTCCAAAGACTGCCTTATCTCTATATTTCTTTTTTTAGATCGATTTGATCAAACTGACAAAATCTTTGCTGTTCAAGGAAGCTCCGCCGATCAAACCTCCGTCTACATCTTCTTTAGAAAAGATTTCTTTGGCATTTTCAGGTTTTACGCTTCCTCCGTATAAAATAGAAACTTCCTCTGCAACATCACTGGTATATCGCTCAGCGATCAATTCTCTGATAAAGGCATGCATTTCTTGCGCTTGCTCAGGAGTGGCCGTTTCACCAGTACCAATGGCCCAAACCGGCTCATAAGCCAAAATGATTTGCTGCCATTCATCTGAATTTAAATGAAATAAAGCGTGTTTGATCTGGCTTTCCACTACTTTAAAATGATCTCCTTTTTTTCTTTCTTCCAGGACCTCACCAAAACAAAAAATGATCTTCATTTTGTTCTTTAGGGCCGTATCGACTTTTGCTTTTAAGATCTCATCATTTTCTCCAAAATATTCTCTTCTTTCAGAGTGACCCAGAATAACCGTATCAACATATATACCTTTTAACATCGCCGCAGATACTTCACCGGTAAACGCCCCACTTTCACTTTGGTGCATGTTTTGAGCCGCCACTTTTATCTTCGAATCTTTCAACATTTTGGTGGCTTTTTGCAGGTTTACAAAAGGCGGAGCGATGATCACCCGGACACCTTTGTCTAAATGCAAATGCTTTACTTCTTTCTTAATTTCTTTGATCAATTTTTTGGTTTCTTTCAAAGACTTATTCATTTTCCAGTTTCCGGCAACTATTTTTTTTCTCATGGTTTTCTATTAAAATTTGGTATGCAAAGATAGTAAAACACAAGGGCTTAAAACAGATAAATTGGTTACTTTTACACAAAATTTGTGACAAAAATGAACAAGGAAGAACTCGTAAAACAAATACAAAAGAAAAAATCATTTTTATGTGTGGGATTGGATGTCGATCTGGAAAAAATTCCTGCGCATCTCTTGTCTTTAGAAGATCCCTTGTTCGAGTTCAGCAAGCAAATCATCGATGCCACCCATCATGTGGCTGTGGCCTATAAACCCAATACGGCCTTTTTTGAAGCCTATGGAATCAAAGGTTGGAAAGCCCTTGAAAAAGTAAATCAATACATTAAAGAAAATTACCCGGAAATTTTTACAATTGCCGATGCCAAAAGAGGGGATATTGGGAATACCTCTACCCGCTATGCCAAAGCTTTTTTTGAAGATTTAAATTTTGATTCGGTAACGGTTGCCCCGTATATGGGCCGAGATTCAGTTGAACCTTTTTTAGCTTTTGAAGATAAGTTTACGATTTTGCTTGCGCTGACTTCAAATCACGGTGGACTTGATTTTCAAACTTTGCAGGATGAAAATGGATTGCATTTGTATGAAAAAGTGCTGCAAACTTCACTCACCTGGAAGCATGCAGACCGACTGATGTATGTTGTGGGGGCTACCCGGCCCCAATATTTTCAAAAGATCAGAAAAATAGTACCGGATCATTTTTTACTTGTGCCAGGCGTAGGTGCCCAAGGCGGTAGTTTGGAAGAAGTTTGTACCTATGGTTTAAATAAAGATAGTAGGTTTATTGGTCAATTCCTCTAGAGGAATTATTTACGCTTCCAATAAAGAAGATTTTGCCAAAGTTGCCCGTGAAAAAGCGGAAGAATTGCAGCAGGAAATGTCAAAAATTCTGATGACATCGAATAAGTTAAAGTCATAAGCAAGGATTTATGACCCGAGCTACCGCGCGATTCCTATCGCGTGGTTATCAAAACTCCCCTGATGCTGCCGCGCGGTAGCGGTGCCAAACAGAACTTTGAACTTCCCTTAAACTTTGTCCTTTGAACTTTGTCCTTTAAATTTATCCTTGTCATTTGTTGATGATCCCAATCATCAGATCGTGTAAATTCTGCATTTGCTTATACCCGAATTTCTTTCCTAACTGACCGGAAAAGTAGAGTAAAATCCAAATAATGGGCATAATGATACACATCCACATCGCAAAAGTGTAATCATTTCCCAAACTCCAATGGGTATAAAAAATGACAAAAAAAACGAAGAAAGCCACCGCTACCGCAAAATGGAGGAACATAAAAAATGTCCATACTTTGGGTTTAGGACCCAAAATTCCTTTTACATAAACACCGTCTTCTTCCTCGATCACTTCGGCATGCAACTGCGGCGACCAGAAAGTTTCTTCTTTTTGAGGAACATCAACCACAATATGGTTGCCAATAACTTTACTGCGATAAGCGGGATAGCCGGATTTGAGTTCCGATTTAAATTTTTGACTGAGTTCGTCAGATGTTCCTGATACAGGAATCTTAAACCTGGGTTTTAGCAATACCCTATTGAGACTTTCTTGATTGATAGGTTCCTTCATAATTGCTTGCAAATAATCCGAATTTAGAATAAAAAAATCAAACTACTATAAATAAAGCAGATAAACTTATCTTTGCAGCAAAATTCAAAAACATTATGGGAAACATTGTAGCCATTGTGGGCAGACCAAATGTGGGTAAATCGACCTTATTCAATCGATTAATTCAACGCAGAGAGGCCATTGTTGACTCAGTTAGTGGTGTTACCCGCGACAGAAATTACGGAAAGGCCGAATGGAACGGCCGTACTTTTTCTGTGATCGATACCGGCGGTTATATTGTGGGTAGCGATGATGTTTTTGAAGTGGAAATAGATAAACAAGTTGAATTGGCGATTGATGAGGCCGATGCCATCATCTTTATGGTAGACGTGGAAAGTGGTATTACTGGTATGGATGAAGCCGTGACCAATTTATTGAGAAGGGTGAAAAAACCCATTTTCTTGGTAGTAAACAAAGTAGATACAGCACTTCGCCAAAACGATGCTTCCGAATTTTATAGCCTCGGACTTGGAGAATACCATACCATTTCGAGTATCAGCGGAAGTGGTACAGGAGAATTACTGGATGCCATTGTAGAAGCCCTACCTCCTGTGGAAGAAAAAGAGGAAGAAGAGATTCCGAGATTTGCGGTTGTGGGAAGACCCAATGCAGGAAAGTCATCTTTTATCAATGCGCTTATTGGTGAAGACAGATATATCGTAACCGATATAGCAGGCACTACGAGAGATGCACTGGACACAAAATACAACAGATTTGGTTTTGATTTTAATTTGGTCGATACCGCGGGGATCCGTAAAAAATCAAAAGTTTCTGAAGATCTAGAGTTTTATTCGGTGATGCGCTCTGTAAGAGCCATCGAAAATTCTGATGTCTGTATTTTGTTGATCGATGCCACCAGAGGTTTTGAAGGACAAGACCAAAGTATTTTTTGGTTGGCCGAAAAGAACAAAAAAGGAATTGTTATTCTGGTGAACAAATGGGATCTCGTAGAAAAAGAAACCAATACCACCAAAGAGTTTGAGGCGATGATCAGAAGAGAAACGGCCCCATTTACGGATGTACCGATTATCTTTATTTCTGCCCTGACTAAACAAAGAATTTTTAAAGCCATTGAAACCGCTGTTGAAGTTTATGAAAACAGAAAGCAAAAAATTTCTACAAGTAAACTAAATGATACCATGTTAGATATCGTCAAACAAAATCCACCTCCGGCGCACAAAGGCAAATATGTAAAAGTGAAATACTGTATGCAATTGCCCTCACCTACTCCGCAATTTGTGTTCTATGCAAACCTGCCTCAGTACGTAAAGGATCCTTACAAACGTTATGTGGAGAATAAAATGAGGGAAATCTACAATTTTACCGGCGTGCCGATTGTGATCCATTTTAGAAAGAAATAACACTATTCGTCAAAGGGGTACATCTCTTTAGATTCATTCCCGGGAATTTCTTTGTATTTTCTGATGATGAGTCTGTTCCCTTTATCATAAGTAAAATAACTCCAGGCCCAATTGATACCCACGATCACTTTGTTTCTAAAACCACTGATAGAAAACAGGTGAACCACAGACCATAACAACCAGGCAAAATACCCGCCAAACTTAAAGTTCCCGATATCGGCTACTGCCCTTCTTTTACCGATAGTCGCCAAAGAACCTTTGTCTTTGTAAATAAATTTTTGCGGTGCCTCATTTTTTAATCCTCTCAATAGATTTTTAGCGACCAGCTCTCCCTGTTGGATCGCAACCTGCGCCACCATGGGATGTCCTCTTTCGTTCTGCTCATCGATCAAAGCCGCAACATCGCCAATGGCATAAATATTTTTAAAATATCCCAGATTTAAAAACCCGTCTACTTTGATTCTTTTCCCTCGAAGGATACTTTCCTGAGGTATTCCTTCAGGTAAATTTCCCTCTACCCCTGCCGTCCAAATCACCGTTTTCGCTTCCAACAGCACCTCGTTGGCTTTGATGAACTGACCGTCATACGAGGCAACTCTGGTGTTCAATAAAACCTGAACCCCCATTCGCTGCAAATAGTTAAGCGCCTTTTCAGAGGCATTGTCAGACATTGTTTTCAGTACCTTCCCATTGGCTTCGATCAAATAGATCGACATCATTTTCGGATCGAGTTCCGGGTAGTCCTTGGGTAAGATATAGCGCTTAAACTCAGCCAATGCACCTGCCATTTCAACACCTGCCGGACCACCGCCAATGATAGCGAAGTTGGTAAACACATCCTGCTCTTCTTTGTCGCAGGTGATCACCGCTCTTTCAAAGTGTTGAAGAATCAAACTCCTGATATCCAAAGCCTCCTGAATGCTTTTCATCCCTATACTTTGAAATTCTATATCATGTAAACCGAAATAATTCGTTTTACTTCCGGTGGCGATCACGAGGATATCGAAATTAATATTTCCAATGTTCGTAGTGATTACCTTCTCCCTGGGATCTACACCTAGCACCTCTGCCATCCTAAAAACCACATTTTTATAACCTTTAAACAATTTACGCACAGGGCTAACGATGCTATCGGGTTCAATACCACTCGTGGCTACTTGGTATAACAACGGCTGGAACTGATGAAAGTTATTTTGATCTAACAAAACAATTTGAAAGGGTTTATTTTTGAGCTTTTTGATAAAGGAGATGCCTGCAAATCCCGCTCCGATCACAACAATTCGTCTTTGCTCACTTACCGGAATACATATCTGCCCATGCTCGGAGGAATTTTCAGTCATATAAAGTAGGTCAAATTGATTCTGTCAAGATACTCATAAATACCAAATTGCCCAATAGATCAAGCCAAATTGAAGCGGAATTCTGAGCCAAAGTACCCATTTAGGCAAACCGGCTGAAGCTTCCTTATGAATGATCATATGAACATGTACCCAAAGAAAAACAAGTAACATCAACACTATGCCATAAATGGCAAAGTTCTTAGTAGAAGGAAAACAGAGTAGTACACCCAAAACGATTTCCACAACTCCGCTTAGGTATACCCAAAAAACCGGATCTTTAAAGGCATAGGGCATTATTTTCACGTAGGCTTTTGGATAAATAAAATGCATGATGCCGGTAAAAATATACATGCCGGCCATGATATAAAGCTGCCACAAATTTGAATCCATCCCTATAAAAAAATTGAAAATTGTACTTTACCAACCTCCGCTGGCACCACCGCCACCAAAGCCTCCGCCGCCGAAACCGCCTCCAAAACCTCCGCCACCGCCTAAACTGCCACCGCCGCCGCTGCCAAATCCGCCGCCGCGATAGGTTCCTCTTCCTGCATTACTCAGTATAATGGCTTCCAATAAAGAATCCGCAGCAGATTTCCTTCCACGGTTGTTACCTCCACCACCGCCTCTGCGATTTTTTCTGGACAAAATAAGAAATAAAATAAAAAGTAAGAATATGATTAAAAAAAACGGAATCCCCTCTCCTTCCGCATAATCTTCCTGACGCTCCCCTTGGTACTCTCCATTCATGATGTCGAATACCATGTTAGTTCCTTTGTCTAATCCTCCGTAAAAATTTCCTTGTCTGAACTCTGGAGTTATTCCATTTTCAATGATACGCCGTGACAGCGCATCTGTTAGTTTATGTTCTACACCATAACCCGTTCTGATGGTTACTTTTCTATCCTCTTTAGAGACTAAAATTAGGATCCCATTGTCTTTATCCGCTTGCCCAATTCCCCATTTGTGTGCCAGCTCAGTGGCATATAGGGCGATATCATTGCCTTCCAAAGAATTGACGGTGACTACGACAATCTGTGTAGAGGTCGTATCGCTGTACTTGATCAACTTTTGCTCCAACATTTTTGCCTCGAAACCGCTCATCATTTTGGCATAATCATAAACACTGGTTTCTAGCTCAGGTTTTGGCGGTAAATAATCTTGGGCAGTAAGGTTTAATACAAAGCAAAAAAGGATTAAAAATAAACTTTTATATTTACGCATGCTTTGTTGCATTCTCATCTGATTTGGATGGTTAATAGAATGCAAGATACCAAAAAAATACCGAAGTCATTCACACAAAACCCTAGAGAAATATGAATAAAATTACCCTTTTTCTTTTGCTCATCACAACTGCCATGGCAGGTCAGCAAATAGATATCACTAAATTTTCTGACATCAAACCCCGATCCATTGGTCCTGCGGGAATGAGTGGCAGAATTACGGCAATTGATGTTGTAACCGATCAGCCGAATATCATGTACGTGGGCGCGGCCTCAGGTGGCGTTTGGAAATCTGTGAGCGAAGGAGTTGATTGGAAACCCGTTTTTGACAAACAAGCTGTGCAATCGATTGGTGCTATCGCCATACAACAAAACAATCCTGATGTGGTTTGGGTGGGAACCGGTGAGGGAAATCCGAGAAATAGTGTAAATGGCGGTTATGGTATCTATAAAAGTCTTGATGGCGGGGAAACCTGGAAATCAATGGGCCTGGAAAAAACCAGAAATATACATCGCATCGTCATCGATAAAGACAATCCGAATACAATTTATGTGGCGGCGATCGGTTCCTCCTGGGGTGAACACCCCGAAAGAGGAGTCTTTAAGACTACTGACGGAGGATTGAGTTGGAAAAAAATTCTCTTTGTGAATAACAAAACCGGGGCAGCAGATCTGGTGATGGATGCACAAAATCCGAATAAACTGGTAGCGGCCATGTGGGAGCACAGACGCAAGCCCTATACCTTCCATTCCGGCGGACCCGGATCCGGTCTCTATATCACCTATGACGGTGGAGAAAACTGGACCAAAAAAACAGATAAGGATGGCTTGCCAAAAGGAGATCTGGGAAGAATAGGTTTAGCCATTTCAAAAAGCAATCCGCAGGTGGTTTATGCCCTGGTTGAAGCCAAAAAAAATGCCTTGTACAGATCTGAAGATGGAGGAAACAAATGGACAATGGTCAATGATGAGTCGAGCGGAAGAGGCAGCGGAGGCATCGGTAACCGACCTTTTTATTACGCAGATATTTTTGTTGATCCTCAAAATGAAAATCGAATTTATTCCATTTTTACTTATGTGAATTACAGCATAGACGGAGGTAAAACTTTTGAACAGCTTATGCCTGCTTACAATACCAGTGTGGGTGTTCATCCTGATCATCACGCGTTTTGGATACATCCCGAAAATTCAAAATTTTTAATGGATGGCAATGACGGCGGATTGAACATTTCCAAAGACCAGGGTAAAACCTGGCGTTTTGTAGAAAATTTACCGGTTGGGCAGTTTTATCATATCAATGCAGACAATGATTTCCCCTATCATTTATACGGAGGGATGCAGGACAATGGTTCCTGGGTCGGACCGGCCTATGTCTTAAAAGACCAGGGCATTAGAAACAGCTATTGGCAGGAATTGATGTTCGGCGATGGTTTTGATGTGGTCCCGGATCCTAAGGACAATAGATTTGGTTATGCCATGTCCCAGGAAGGTTATGTGGGGCGTTACGATAGAGAAACGGGACTGGCAAAAGGAATTAAACCTACACACCCTGATCCGGATGTCATTCTCAGATTTAACTGGAATTCTGCCATTGCGATGGATCCTTTTGATAGCAACACCATCTATTTCGGCAGTCAGTTTGTCCATAAATCGACGAATCAGGGGCATGAATGGGAGGTGATCTCTCCCGATCTCACGACCAATGACCCGGAAAAACAAAAACAATACGAAAGTGGCGGCTTGACCATGGATGCCACAGGTGCTGAAAATTATTGTACCGTTTTAGCCATTAGTCCGAGTGAGTTACAAAGAGGTTTGATCTGGGCGGGCACAGATGATGGTAACATTCAAATCACTCGTGATGGCGGAAAAAGCTGGACCAATGTAACGCCTAAAAACATTCCTTATCCGAAGAATGGCTGGGTTGCTCAGATAAAGCCCTCTCCTTTTATTCCCGGTGAAGCCTATGCCGTAGTGAACAATTACCGTCAATTCGATTTTAAACCCTACCTGTTCCGAACCAGAAATTACGGGGTGACCTGGGAGAGTTTATTGACAAATAAAACAGAGGAATTCGGTTATACACTTTCTTTGGTACAGGATCCTGAACAAAAGAAACTACTCTTTTTAGGGACTGAATTTGGCTTGTATTTTTCTATAGACGAAGGGGTAAACTGGACAAAATGGACAGAAAATTTCCCGAGCGTGCCGACGATGGACATGGTCATTCATCCCAAAGAACACGACCTAAATATTGCCACTTTTGGAAGATCTATGTATGTGTTAGACGACATCAGACCTCTGAGAAAGCTCGCAACAGAAGGGAAATCTGTTCTAGACAAAACGATTGCCATCTTTGAACCGCCAACGGCCTATTTGGCAGAATACCAACAACCCACAGGAATGAGGTTTGGTGCCAATGCTGTGTTTAGCGGAGAAAATAGAGAATCCGGTGCCATGATCACCTACAGTATCAATAAAAAAGAAAAAACAGAGTCGGCAGAGGGCACTGAGAGTGCAGAAGGATCTGAGAAAAAGGAGGAGAAAAAAGATTCTTTGGTTTTACAGATCTACAACCAAAAGAAAGAATTGATCAGAACGCTGAAAGAAGACGTTCCTGAAAAAAGCGGTTTGCACAGACTGTATTGGGGCATGCGGGAAAAAGGCGTACAATTTCCTTCAAGAGAAAAATCAAAAAGCAAAAATGAACCCAGGGGTGTTGAAGTGCTGCCCGGAAAATACCGGCTGGTGCTGAGCTATGAAGGTCAAAAAGATTCTACCTGGATCACGGTGGCTTACGACCCAAGAATAGCTATCTCCCAAGAGGTTTTGGCACAAAAATATGGGCTGCAAAAAGAAATTGAGCAAAAAATGGATTTGTGTTCAAGAGCGACGGAAAGACTGATCGAATCAAAAGAAATTGCGGAGGATTATAAGAGATCTGCGAATAAAATTGATAAAAAAGTCTATGAAAATATGATAAAATCCAGTGATAGCATCATCAAACAAATTAACGGCTTAATGGATGATCTGATGGGTAAAGAGGATAAAAGACAAGGCATCACAGCTACAGAAAAGCCCTCAAATATTTCCTATCTGTATCAGGCGAGAAGTTATGTGAACAATTTACAATCAAATCCGGGTGCAACTGAAAGAGTACTCATCGAAAATGCCAACAAAAAAATCGATCCGATTATTGAGGAGATCAACCAGTTCTATCAAAGTGAATGGCCGGCCTACCGGAAATTAGTGGAAAGTTCAAACTTATCTCCTTTCAAAAAATATGACCTGCTGAAATAGCCGTAATTTTATATGGCATAAGAAAAATTTGGATGAGCATCGACCGTGCAGAATGCTCATCCATTTGCTCACGGATAAGCATCCGCTGTACCCCAGGGGCTGCAACCTTTTATCTATTTTAAAAGTACAAAAAAGGTTTTTCAGTGCAAATTTATTCGTTGGAAGGAACGAGGCATTTTTCAGTTTCCCAAACTATTTGATCCTCCCTATTGACAACAGGTTCACCTTTACAAGTGAGATAGCTTCCTTCAGGAGATCTTTTCAGTACCCTTAATTTACCCTCCTCAATGGATCTGATCAAGGTATTGATTACTTCCTTCTTGCTGAGATCCGGGTTCTCTTTGATCAGTTCTGCGCCAAATTTGTTATTGAAATCGTCCATTTCAGAAGCCGGTAGATCCGGTATTTCTCCGTCTTCTTTTAAGCCTTTTTTAAAATCCTGAAAATTACCTTTTTCATGGGCCTTCCCTAGACTCAAAGCGGCGCTCTCACCTATACTTTGGCTCAACCTCGCCATCCAAAAACTATGCTTAAAGGCGTCTATTTTACCTCCGCTTGTATACTGATCTAAACTGTTCGTTCTTTTGACAGAATCGGTAATACGCAATACTTCGGCAGTAACCGACATTCCTTTTTTGGCTTTAAACAAATGTGTAAATACCCAAAATTGCTCGGGCCCGCTGAGATCAAAGAAACGCTTTACCTCATGCTGACCATAGCCTGTTCGTATGTCAGTGAAACAAATAAAGCACAAAAGCAAAAACAGCCCCCTCCTCTTCATCTCTATAAATTGCCCATAAATTATTTAATACTGAACTCCTTTTGCTGGTCGCCAATTGAAAGAAGGTATTTCCCTTTTGGCAAATAATATTTTCCGTTCTCTTTCTTTTTGATGGTTTGCTCCTTATTCTTTTTTACATAATTCTTTAAACCGCTTTCAGTAAAAGAGAGATCATAGGTTTTGTAATTAAATCCGGTATCAAAATGCATCGGATGGCGGGCCACTTCAATGCCGTTTTCCGTTTTGATCACTACATCGGCATCTGTTTCTTTATTGGAAAATACCGGTATTTCCATTTTAGGTTCATTCACTTCTCCCCAGGCAGAATATTTTTCTCCCCAGTACTTACTGGCCTTACTGTCTTTCAAAGTCAATATTTCCATAGAACTGCTTTTAAGGCTATTGTACTTCTGTAGGTCGGAGATATTCATTTTATAAATGGATCTTCCATGTGTTCCTATGACCAAATCTTTGGCTGTTGGCTGAACCACAAGATCATGCACCGCCACTTTGGGCAAGCCTGTTTCTAGGTTTTGCCAATTTTTTCCTTTGTCAAATGACACGAGAACACCCTTGTCATTTCCAACATATAACACGTTTTCATCGCTCGGATCCTCGGCAATTACATTGATGGGTGACTGGGGTAAACCCATAGAAATTGATATCCAGGTCTGACCCAGATTATCTGATACGAACAAATAGGGCTTAAAATCGTCATTTCTATAGCCGTTTAGGGCAACAAATATTCTCCCCTTATCAAAGCTAGAGGCAACTACACGAGAAACCCATAAATTGGGCGGTAATTGATCGCTTATTTTCTTCCAGGTCACCCCTCCGTTTTCACTCAGCTGCACCAACCCATCATCAGTTCCTACAACCAATACACCAAATTGTAATGGGCTTTCTGCTATGCTAGAAATCGTTCCAAACGGAACGTTTCCGGATTTTCCTCCTAAGGTCAAATCTTCTGAAATGGCTTCAAAATCATCTCCGCGGTTCATCGATCTGTACAATTTATTGCTCCCAACATAAAAAATATCTTTGTTGTGATGCGACAATAAAATTGGTGTCTGCCAATTAAAACGCAAAGGCGGCTCACCGAGATCGTGCTGTGGTTTGACCATTTTTCTTTTCCCCGTTTCAGTATTGATGCGGTAGTAATACCCAAACTGAAAACCGGTATACAAAATACTATCACCTCTCGGATCGATCTGAACCTGCATACCGTCTCCCCCCATTAAACTTTGGTAGGGGTATTTACCAGATTGTTGATACCTGGTTGAGGCTTCATAGGTTGAAGGTCCTTTCCAGACTCCGTTATCCTGCAAACCTCCATACACATGATAAGGCTTTTGATTGTCTACATTAACCGCATAGAATTGACCTACTTCCGGCTGGTTATTCTTGATCCAGGTTTTACCATCATCATAAGTAATATTTACTCCACCGTCATTTCCATCGATCAGATGTCCATCAGCATTAGGATTTATCCATAGGTCGTGGTGATCGGCATGCACATTATCTCCATCTATGGCTTTAAACGTTTTTCCACCGTCTTTAGAGGCCAGCAAAGGCACTCCGTAAATATAAATCTCATTCTCTTTTTTAGGATGTACATGTACCCTGCCGAAATAATAGCCATAAGAATAATACAAGTCGTCTATATAGGTGTCATGGGTCTTTTTCCATGTTTTTCCTCCGTCCACAGTTTTATACACTTCGGCACCAATGACCGGAATATCGAATAGATCTGCGTTGGCATCTTTTAAATAATTGCTCATTTCAACAGGCAAAATCTCACCTGACGCTACCATTTTTTTTACTTTATCAGCATTGTATTTCTTAGGAAAATTATTGTCTTTTAAATAGGCATCCAGTTTTTTATTATCCAGACCAGCGAATGCTGACTTGTCCATTTTTTCAAAATCTTTTTGTACCAGTTCATCCTCGTCCTTTTTTTCCTCCTCTTTTTCTCTTTTGCCCTGGTTGTCGACTATCGCATAGACAATTTGGTCACTATAAACGGCTAAACCTATTCTGCCTACGCCGGAATCAGTTGGAAATCCGCTGCCCTGAGTAGAAATTTTTGTCCATGAATCTCCACCATCTGTGCTTTTATAAATACCGGAATTCTCTCCATTTCCTTTAAAATCCCATGCTTTGCGCTCTCTTTCCCAAGCTCCTGCATAAAGTGTATTGAAGTTATTTGGATCCATTTCCATATCAATAATTCCTGTTCCTTCATCGATAAACAAAGTATGTTTCCAAGTTTTTCCCCCATCCAGACTTTTAAAAATACCTCTTTCTTTATTGGGTGTATAGAGATGACCGATCACGGCAACGACTATTTCATCCCTGTTTTTGGGGTTCAGTAAAATCCTGCTGATGTGATGTGAATCCGGTAATCCCATATTTTGCCAGGTCTTACCTTTATCAGTACTTTTTAAAATCCCTATCCCTGCATAGGAAGAGCGCGAAGAATTTACCTCACCCGTTCCGACCCATATAGTTCCATTTTGCCAATCAACCGCAATATCTCCTATGTTCTGGGTTTCAGCATGATCCATCACGGGTTCAAAAGAAGTACCGTTATTCCTAGTATACCACAGTCCTCCTGAGGCATAACCCACATAAAACTCTGTCGGATTATCGGGGTTGACTTCGAGGTCGACTACCCTGCCACTCATGATCGCCGGACCAATGGATTCAAATTTTAGATTTTTTACCATAGACTCCTGGGCGGAGATAGTTGCTGAGATCAAAAAAACAATGAAAAAGAAAGTAATGTTTCGCATGGTCATATAATAAGAAATATTGGTTTAAGGATTAAAAATACTTCAATTATATTCAGCGACAAAATAAGCAGCATCTTTATTGAAAATTAGAGGGAAAATCAAGATTTGAAAAGGATATTCGAGGTTTTGTTCGGAGAATATTGACTAAATTTGTGCATAATCTTTTATTTTTTCAATCATGAAATACCTCCCGATAGACAATAATTTATTCATCAAGAACAGAGCCAAATTTGTCAAAGCAATGAAACCAAATGCCTTGGCTATTTTTAATTCGAATGATATTTATCCGATTAGTGCAGACAGCACTTTGCCTTTCGCCCAGCACCGAGATATTTTCTATCTGTCGGGTGTAGATCAGGAAGAAAGTGTATTGGTCATTTTTCCTGATTGTCCGAAAAAAGAGCATCGAGAAATCCTTTTTTTAAAAGAAACCAATGAGCATATTGCGATTTGGGAAGGCGAAAAATTGACCAAAGAAAAAGCCTTTGAAACCTCGGGAATTAAAAAAGTGTATTGGCTTCATGAGTTCGAAAAAGTACTGTTTGAATTAATGACCCAGGCAGAATTTGTCTATGTAAATACCAATGAGCATTACCGCGCTAATGTTGCCACCCAGACTAGAGAAGCCAGATTTGTAAAATGGCTTCAAGAAAAATATCCCGCACATAACTATTTGCGCTGTCAGCCCATTATCCAGCGTTTGCGTTCGATAAAAGAGCCGGAAGAAATTGCGCTCATACAAGAAGCTTGTCATATTACCGAAAAGGGTTTTAAAAGAGTGCTGCAATTTGTTAAACCTGATGTGACAGAGTACGAAATTGAGGCCGAATTTATTCATGAATTTATCAAAAATCGCTCCGATGGTTTTGCCTATACGCCAATTATTGGTTCCGGTTTTAACGCCTGTGTACTGCACTATATAGAAAATAACCAAGTTTGCAAAAGTGGCGATGTCATTTTGATGGATGTTGGAGCCGGTTACGCCAGATATGCAAGCGATATGACCCGTTGTGTTCCTGTTTCAGGGAAATTTACACCGAGACAAAAAGACGTGTACAACGCTGTATTACGTGTTAAAAATGCTGCCGCTAACATGTTAAAACCCGGAGTAATTTGGGCCGATTACCATGTAGAAGTAGGAAAAATAATGACCGAAGAACTGATCGGTTTGGGACTGATCACCAAAGAAGATGTCAAAAATGAAAATCCCGATTGGCCTGCATATAAAAAATACTTTATGCACGGCACATCTCACCATATGGGCTTAGATACTCATGATTACGGTATCTTGACTGAACCCATGCAGCCCGGTATGGTGTTTACTGTTGAGCCCGGAATTTATATCCCCGATGAAAATCTCGGTATCCGTTTAGAAGATGATTATGTGGTTCAGGAAAAAGGCGAAGCTTTAAACTTAATGGCCAATATTCCCATTGAAGCAGAGGACATAGAAGCATGGATGCAAGGAAAAGAATAATGACCACAAATTATAAAAACATCGGTGTTCACTACACAGTTTCAGGTAAAGGAAGAGCGGTCGTATGCTTACATGGATTTTTGGAAAATTTGGGGATGTGGGATGAAATTGCCAAGGTGCTTTCGCTCAAATATAAAGTCATTTGTATCGATCTCTTGGGGCATGGTCAAACCGAAAATATCGGTTATATCCATACCATGGAAGACCAGGCCAGAATGGTCAAACATGTTTTGTCGGAAGAAAAAATAAGAAAAAGTCTGATCATAGGACATAGTATGGGGGGGTACATTGCGCTGGCCTTTGCTGAATTATTCCCTGAAAATGTAAAGGGAATTTGCCTGCTCAACTCTACTCCTTTCCCGGACGATGAAGAAAAGAAAAGAAATCGGGACAGAGCTGTTGTTGCGGTTAAAAGACAACACAATAACTTTGTAAAATTAGCGATCCCTAACCTGTTTTCAGAAGAGAACAGACAACGCTTAAAAAAGGAAATAGACCAGGTTAGTCAGGAGGCTCTCAAGACAAGCACCCAGGGAATTGCCGCTGCCTTGGAAGGGATGAAAATAAGGGAAGACAGATCCCGCTTTCTCTATCAAACTGATTTCCCTGTTTTGGTTGTGATCAGTAAAAATGATCCTGCGATTGATGTCGTAAACCTCGAAGAACAAGTTCGGTCGAGCAAGGCTCAAAATTTAATTTTGTGGGACGGCCACATGAGCCATATAGAAAATACACATGACGTTATACATGGATTGAGCAAATTTTGTAAAGAGATTTATAAATCATAATACGATGAAACACTTTATTATTTCCTTGTTTTTATTGATCGGGCTAAGTGCTTTTGGACAAACAAAGGCAGAAAAAAAGGAAGCGGAGCAAAAAGCTTATGAAAATTTAAAAAATCAAGTAAATAATTCCGATTTCCAGTTTATTGCCAATTGGGCAAATACACAAAAGGGAAGAAGAATCAGCGTCTATGAAAATCCTAACTTTTTGAATTACAGCAGTGAAAAAATTGAAGCCTACCTACCCTATTTTGGAGTAGCTAATATTGCGGGTTATAATTCGTCTAATGGGATAAGTTTTGACGAAAAAAATTCTGAAGTAGCAAAAGACATAAACGATAAAAAACAAAGAATTATTTTAAAATTCTCAACGAGAAGCGGCAGTGAATCATTTAATTGCACAATGACTTTATATAAAAACAATACAGCTACTTTAAGCATTATTAGCAATCAAAGAGATAATATCAGTTATGACGGGAACATCACTTTTAAAGCGCTGGAATAAAACTACTCTTCTTTTAAAGCGTTCCAACCGCGGGCTATTAATTTGATTTTTTCGTTTGCACGGGTCATCAAAGTACAATCCTGAGATTCATCCGTGATGTAGCCTACTACAGTCAAATTTGGATTTCCTTTGATCTTATCAAAATCCTTCTGAGAAATAGTAAATAACAACTCATAGTCTTCTCCTCCGCTGAGCGCTATGGTGGTGCTGTCCAGATTAAATTCTTCACAAGTGGAAATGACCTGAGGGTCTAAGGGAATTTTATCTTCATAGATCACACAACCTGTTTTGGATTGCTTGCAGATATGCAAAATTTCAGAAGACAATCCATCAGAAATATCTATCATAGCCGTAGGTTTTACTTCCAGACTTTTGAGCAATTCTATCATATCTTTTCTGGCTTCAGGTTTTAACTGACGCTCTACCAAATAAGTATAATTCTCTAATTCCGGTTGTGCATTGGGATTTACCTGGAAAACCTGCTTTTCTCGTTCAAGTACCTGCAGACCCAAATAAGCCGCACCCAGATCACCGCTCACAACGATCAGATCATTCACTTTGGCACCGCTTCTGTACACTAAATCCTCCCTTTTTCCTTCGCCAATGGCTGTTATACTGATCAATAAACCTTTGGTAGATGAGGTTGTATCGCCACCGACCAAATCAACTCCATACTTTTCGCAAGCCAAATAAATTCCTGCATACAATTCTTCTATCGCTTCCAAAGGGAATCGATTTGAGACGGCGATGGATACCGTGATCTGCTTTGCCATAGCATTCATGGCGTATACATCAGAAAGATTGACCATCACGGATTTATAGCCCAAATGTTTTAGCGGTACATAACTCAAATCGAAGTGTACCCCTTCAACCAATAGATCTGTTGTAACAACAATTTGATCTTTACTTTGCACAACGGCACAATCGTCTCCAACCCCCTTTACAGTTGATTTGTTCTTGATCTTTATTTGATTTGTCAAATGTTCTATTAATCCAAATTCTCCTAATTCAGATAAAGAGGTCCTCGATTGTTCTTTATTTTCTAACATGCCGCAAATTTAGGCAGAATTTTGCTCAGTGAAAAACCCTATAATTATCCTATTTTTATGAAAAATAAAATTTGTATTGCAAACCATCATCGGGCATATCATCAGTCAAGCTTTTAAAAAAGCGAAAAAAGTACCCTTAAAAAAAGAAGATAAATTTATTTTCTTTAGCGATTTGCACAAAGGCGATAATAGTTATGCCGATGATTTTGCCCAGAATATGGCCATTTATAACCATGCCTTAAAGCATTATTTTGATGAGGATTACACCTATGTGGAATTGGGCGATGGCATAGAATTATGGGAAAATACCTCCTTTGCACCCATTTATAAGACCTATAAAGACACTTTTGACCTCCTTAAATTGTTCGATCATAAAAACAAATTATATCTGATCTGGGGAAATCACGATATGGAATTCAGAGATCCCAAAATGGTTGAAAAAATGTGGCATTTAATTCATACGCCCAAAAACATCTCAGATAAAGATATTTTCTTCAATCTAAAATATTTCGAAAGTCTTCTTTTTGAAATAGAAGGGACAAATAAAACAATCTTAGCTTTTCACGGACATCAAGCGGATTATATGAATTACGTACACTGGAAAGTCAATCGATTTTTTGTGCGGTACTTTTGGCTGTACTTACAAAAATGGTTCGGGATCAATGATCCGACGAGTCCTGCAAAAAATTACAAGAACCTCATCAGAGTCGAAAAGAACCTGAACAAATGGATCTTGAAAAATAAAAATCAAATGATCATTTGCGGACATACCCATAGGCCTCGTTTTCCCGATCCGGGAGAAATTCCACTATTTAATGACGGTTCTTGTGTTCATCCCGATTGTATTGTTGGCATAGAAATTGTTCAATTTAAAATTTCTTTGATTAAATGGCATTTGCATCGGGAGACAAATGGAACGACCCAAATCAAAAAAGTTATTTTAGAAGGTCCAACAGATCTGAACAAATTTGTTTGATGCTGTTTAGAGGAATGAAGTATTCGTATTTATGAGCCCCTCAATCATGAAAATACATTTAGTTATATCCCTTGTTTTAGTTTATATGCTTGCGCTCAATAATTACGCACAAACACAGAAATTGTATGATTCTATTGTACTTCATCAACCAGATGCAACAAAGAACAAGTTTAAAATAGAACCGGCATTTCTTAATGGACTACAAATTTCTAACCATAAACCCAAGAGAACAAAAGGACATGCAACACAAGTCATTAAAGATATTGGCTGGATAAGTTTGTCCGTCTTCCTTGGTGAACTTTTAGATACCGATGTCACTACTGGCGGTGATGATGATGTAGAATGGCTCCTAAAAGGCAAATTATCAAATGACGAACCAACTCTAAATTGGGAATATCAATTTTTCACAGGAGGAATTCATAGTAAATCCTATACTTACAACCTGGGATCGTTTAATTCAGATAACAGAAAACAGATAAATTGGGATGATACCGCCATGGGAATTGCCTTGGAAGGACAAGATACCATATCAATTTTTGCTTTATTCCGGTATCCCGATCTGAATAAGATTGTAGGAGAAATCTCCGAAAATAATTTTGAAGAAACAAAAATCACCTTAATCAAAGATTTACTAAAGACATTTGGTGAAGAGGATTTATTCAATGTTAAAATAAGCTATGCACTAATTGGATTATTCAGAGATCAAAAATTTGCCATATTAAATAGTGAAAATTCCGGCAATTATTATATCATCAAAAATGGCATAGTCGAGGCTGTTCTGAAACTTAATTTTAAACCACCGTTTTACGGACAAAAAAAGCCAGAGGAAAGATACTTACTATTGGCAAAAAGGAATGAAAACAGACCTCAGGATTATATTAGGCTTGGGATGTTATATTACTTTCTACGTGATCATGATTTATAAAAAAGTATGAATCTGTAGTAAATGACCACAAGACTTTATAAAAGAGAAAGGTCAAGAGCACTAAAAAGTGAATTACCCAGCTCAATTAAACGAATTGTATTTATATAGATAAATAAGTTATATTTATTATCCCTAATTTCACCCTCAGCCATGAAAACCAAGTCCTTCATTTTTTCTCTTGCGCTTCTTTTCTTTTCATTTCCAATTCTAGGTCAGTCAGAAAAATCGTATGATTCCATTGCGATCTATCAAAAAAATGCTAATAAAAATAAATTTGAGTTTAAACCTGAAAGGATTGAATCAATATACATTTCTCAGGATAAACCGCGCAGAGCAACCTATTCTGCAGGTGAAGTTCTCGAAGATATAGGCAGAGTTGGATTAACCTTGGTCTTGAATGGCCTTTTTGGAGGGTATACAGACACTTCCATTGATGATACCGATGAAGTAGACTGGGTATTAACTAGCCATATTAATTGTTCCATTCCGAGTTATAACTGGGAAATTCAGATTCTTACCAAAGGGATCCATTACAAAGAATTCAATGCCTATGGGCCCGAACTAGGTTCAAACAGCCAAAGAGAAGTTTGGTGGGACGACAGTACCACGGGGATCATCTTGCACCAAAAGGATACGATTTCAAGATTTGTCATGTTTGTCAATCCCGATATTAATAAGATCATAGAAAAAATGGCCCCGGATGACTTTGAAGATCGAAAAATTGCTATTATGAACGATCTTCAAGATACTTTTAATCAAGGAAGTCTTTTTTTATGGGATATCGATTTTGCCATCATTGGTAAATTTCGAGGTGAGGATTTTGCCGCTGTTTGTAGCGAACAGGCCGGAAAATATTGGATTTTTAAAAACGGAAAAGTTAAAGCTATTCTGCAACTAGCTAATAACCGAGTGTTTCCGGTTGGCAAAAAAAAAATCCGAAGAAAGGAATCTTTTGGTCGCCAAAGAAGGTAAAAGCAATACAGCAGACTTTTTAAGGCAATCTATCCTTTATTATTATTTCCGATCGAATTTTGAAACCCCGGATCAATAATTCGCATAGAACCTTCTTAATCGCTCATCTATCTGTACGTATATAGGTCTGGTAAATTCTACAAACATTTGTTGAGGAGGTATGGGTTGACGATATCGTTGCTGACACAAATTCCATTGCATATCGTTTAAAGCCCTTTTATCTCCCTGGTATTCTGCCCAATCGTGAAACCACACGTATTGACCAGGTAAATCTTCATTGACAAGATTTCTGTTCAGATATAAGTCTTCAATATTCAGATGAACCAAGCCTCTTGAGCCTACTTCGATATGAAAATTCCTCAATTCTGCAGTAACTGTACCGTAGATCTCCTTCACTCTTCCGTTGTCTAATTTGGTCTCACCTATTTTAACTGAATCTCTGGATACCTGTTCTACCTTTTCTCTGGTGTGGGTTTCTCCTACCACAAAGTCTTCAAAACGAATGACCAAGTTCTGATTGATATCCACGTCGGGTCTGGTAGTCTTTCCATCATTGTAAATAAAGCGCACGAATCTTTCTTGTTCTATCCTTTGTAAAGTGTTTTTCACTTGTTGATAAAAGGCTTCTGCACTGAGTTCATAGGTTCTGGACTGTATGGGTTCAAAAATCGTATGGACTTTAAGTAAAGCTTGCTCAAATGAAATGTTCAACTGCTCATTTACATTTTTGTAACCGGGCACAAACTGATCTGCCTTTTCATAAAATCCATAAGCTGATTTGGCGTTTTCCCTACCGCCTAAACCCAGCAATCTCTCTCCCTCTGCATATTGCTCTTCCGCGGCCAAAGGCAGGAGTTTGTTGTATTCGGTGTAATATTTTTTGGGATTATCTACAGCTTTCATGGCAGCCGGACTCTGAGCGATTTTTTCGTAAAGGTCGTTCAATTGTCCGTACAGATATAATTGATTCGTATTCCTGAACTGGCTGTTGAGCACCCCTTCTTTTTCGAGTTTATCAATAAAATCATTTACCGCATAGGGATAGGATGCCTTAAGCGTGGCCATAGCCTTTTCGTTATTCGGATTACTTTTAAGTTTTTCGACCGACATGATCACCGCCTGATAATAATTGCCCTGATCCAACATCTTTTGAGGAGAGGTACAGGAAATAATAAAAACCAAAAGGAAGGCAATCCCTAAAGGCCAGTGTTTGATTTGTTTGATCATTATGAAATAATTTGTTCTGTGTTAAACGAAAAGAAACTGGGTTTATTTTACATGTCTTTAGATACCTCTCACCAATTGTATTTGTTCATAGGCTTTTTGAACCTCTCTGAATTTTTCTTCCGAGGCTTCGATTTGAGCGCTAGTCAAAGTTCTGATCTTATCAGGATGGTATTTTTTGACCAATTTCCTGTAGGCCGATTTAACTTCTTCATTTGTGGCCGTAGGATCCAAGCCCAAAATAGCATAGTCATTTCTGGAAGTGGTTTTTTGTTCTTGGTAAAACAATCTTTTTACCGATTCAAAATCATAAGTACTGATATACAGATAATTAGAAATTGATTTTAATTTATTTACCTCATGGGCGCCCACTTGTCCATCTGCTTTGGCTACATTGAACAAAAAGCGCAACAAATTGATCCGTTCCGTCATTTCCATATGCTCATTTACATTGATGCATACTTGCCTTGTATTTATTTTACTTTTACTTTGAATGATACTTTTAAACATTCTAAAAGCACTATTGGCTCTCTCCTTTCCGTACATGCTCAAAAAAGCATGGCGCACAAAGTGAAGTTCTCTTTGGTTGATATTTCCGTCTACTTTAATGACAACGGCTGCTAAAAAAAGCACATTGATTTCAAATCCTATGCTTTTCTTATGTGAATGATCGCTTTGGGTAAATTGAGCGAATTGGTCCCATAGATATACATCAAACAGATATCCCAAGCCAAAGCCCAACATTCCTCCAATGGAACCGGCGACAAAAAAACCGATAAAAGCAAGTATGAATTTTGAGAATCCTTTCATCATCAGCAAAGATAAACTTCTCTTTTTATTTTTTATTTCATCTAAACTCAGAAATACATACAATTAATTAAACTTCGTCATTCTTGCAATAAGCCTTATATTTGTACTCTTAAATCGATTAAAAAAATTAAAATATGTATCCAGAAGAATTAGTAAAACCTATGCGTCAACAATTGGTTGATTCAGGTTTCCAAGAGTTAAAATCAGCACAGGATGTTGAAGAAGTGTTGAGCAAGAAAGGAACTACTTTGGTTATGGTGAATTCTGTTTGTGGCTGTGCTGCAGGAACAGCAAGACCCGGAGCCATCGCCTCCTTGCAGTATGTAAAAACTCCAGATCATTTAACTACCGTTTTTGCAGGTGTTGATACCGAGTCTACGAGTAAAGCAAGAGAAATGATGGTACCATTTCCTCCTTCTTCACCTTGTATCGCCTTGTTTAAAGATGGTGAATTGGTACACATGCTCGAAAGACACCATATTGAAGGCAGATCAGCTGAAATGATCGCTTCGAATTTGGCAGGTGCTTACGAAGAGTTTTGTTAATCATTTGAAGAACCCAATAATTCAATTATATTTAACCTCCATTCATTGGGGGTTTTTTTATGGATAAGATCGAAATTATTAATCAAACAGAGCTTTTTGTTCAAAAGGTTTTGGAAAACGCAGAATCAGGACATGATTGGTTTCATATTGACCGCGTTCGGAAAAATGCAAAACAAATAGCCCTCATAGAAAATGCGGATGATCTTATCTTAGAATTAGGTGCTTTGCTTCACGATATCGCAGATGCGAAATTCCATGACGGAGACGAGACATTGGGACCCAAAAAAGCACAGCACTTCCTGCAAGACTTAAAAGTGCCCTGTGAAGTCATCGATCACGTAGTTAACATTATTGAAAATATTTCTTTTAAAAATAGCCTGGATGAAAACCACAGGGGTTTTACTTCGTTGGAATTGAAAATTTTGCAGGATGCCGATCGTTTAGATGCCATCGGAGCCATAGGTATAGCCAGAGCTTTTAATTACGGTGGGTTTAAAAATAGGCAAATGTACAATCCTGATATTCCTCCTGTTCTCAACATGACCAAGGAAGCATATAAAAAGTCAACAGCTCCTACCATCAATCATTTCTATGAAAAATTACTTTTATTAAAAGACCAAATGAATACAGCCACCGGCAAAAAAATGGCAGACGAAAGGCATCAATTTATGCTTGTTTTTTTAGAGCAATTTTATAGGGAGTGGAATGCAGTGAACAATTATCCTTAATACAACGAACAATGAGTAAACAAAAAATTTTCCTATTCTTCTTGCTTTTTTGCGCAATACTGACATGCACAAAAGAAAGATCCTATCATAGAAAGTATGATCGCTGAAGTAAACGAAAGATCTCAGGTGGAGATCCTCGGACATGAATTGATGGACGAAATCGGACCTCGCTTAGTGGGTACTCCTGAAATGAAAAAGGCTCATGACTGGGCAGTGGCAAAATACCAAAGTTGGGGTATCGAGGCAATTAATGAACAGTGGGGCGAATGGAGAGGATGGCAACGCGGAATTACCCATATTGATATGGTCTATCCCAGGATTCAAACCCTAGATGGAACACAACTGGCATGGAGTGCAGCTACCCCTAAGAATGGAGTAAAAGCAGAAGTGGTCATACTTCCAACCGTTAAAGATTCAATGGATTTTCAGAAATGGCTGCCTAACGTCAAAGGAAAAATAGTCATGATCGGAATGAACCAAAGAACGGGCAGACCTGATTATAATTGGGAAGAATTTGCGACCCCGGAATCTTTTGAAAAAATGAAAAAGGAAAGAAAAGAACAAGAAGAAGCATGGGAACTAAATATGCGTAAAATGGGCTTTACTAAAAGAACAATTAGCGAAGTACTGGAAAATGCAGGGGCTTTAGCCCTTGTAGATTCCTATTGGTCTAAAGGGTTTGGTGTGAGTAAGATATTTAGTTCCAGAGCAAAAAAGATTCCTACCATTGATTTGGAATTGGAAGATTATACTATGCTATATAGATTGGCCGAAAGCGGAAGAAAACCTCAGATTAAAATAACTGCTGAATCAAAAGAACTTGGGATTGTACCTACATTCAATACGATCGGGATGATCAAAGGCTCAGAAAAACCGGATGAATACATCATCCTGTCGGCCCATTTTGATTCATGGGACGGAGGAACAGGAGCTACGGATAATGGAACGGGCACCATTGTCATGATGGAAACCATGCGCATCTTGAAAAAATATTATCCAAACCCAAAAAGAACGATTTTAGTTGGACATTGGGGAAGTGAAGAGCAAGGTTTAAATGGCTCACGAGCCTATGTAAAAGATCATCCTGAAGTAGTTCAGAATGTCCAAGCTTTATTTAATCAGGATAACGGAACCGGCAGAGTTGTAAAAATATCCGGTGCTGGATTCCTAAAATCTTATGACTACCTGAGCCGGTGGTTATATCCTGTCCCAAAAAATATCAAAGACGAAATAGAAACAGAATTCCCGGGTATACCCTCTTCCGGCGGATCTGACAATGCTTCATTTGTTGCGGCGGGGGCTCCTGCGTTTAGCTTATCTTCCTTGAATTGGTCTTATTGGAATTACACCTGGCATACCAACAGAGATACCTATGATAAAATTATTTTTGACGATGTGAAAAGCAACGTCATCCTGACAGCTATCTTAGCCTATATGGCAAGTGAAGACCCTGATAGAGCATCGAATGAAAAAAGAATACTACCCATGAATTCAAGAACAGGGGAACAGATGACCTGGCCTGAACCGAGAGATGCTACCCGAAAAGGTGGACTGGAAGATTAATGAGTATGGGTTCATCAATTACACGATGGCCCCATATTTTTCTTAAAAGCTAGGTTTTCTTTTTTCCAGAAAGGCTGTTGTCCCTTCGGTAAAGTCTTCTGTACCAAAACACTTACCAAACTCGCTGATTTCCGTTTCAAAACCATTGGCTCCATCCTTATATCCCGCATTGACGGCCTTGATGGCAGATGCGATGGCCGAATAAGAATTATTCGAAATCTTATCCGCTATCTCTTCGCAAAAGGGGATAAGATTTTCCTGTTCTACCACATGGTTTACCAATTGGTTTGACAAAGCCTGATCGGCAGTTATCATACTTGCAGACATGATCATTTCCATGGCCTTTCCCTTACCCACCAATTGAGGTAATCTTTGAGTCCCTCCATAGCCGGGAATTAAGCCCAAAGTTACTTCAGGCAAACCCATTTTTGCATTTGAACTGGCCACTCGCATATGGCAAGCCATCGCCAATTCTAATCCCCCCCCCAGGGCAAAACCATTTATGGCTGCAATGACCGGCGTAGATAAATTTTCTATAAAATTGAATAGCAACTCCTGACCTTTTCTCGCTAAATTAGCACCTTCTATCACATCGAAATCAGCAAATTCAGCAATATCTGCTCCGGCAACAAAAGCCTTTGTTCCGCTACCTGTCAGAATCAAGACTCTGATATCCTCATCTTTATGCAAGGTGTCAATTGCGTTGTGTAACTCTTGTATGGTCTCTGCGTTAAGCGCATTGAGCTTTTGAGGTCTGTTAATTGTTATTAATCCTAAATAGGCTTTTTTCTCTACTAAAAGATTGTTGTATTCCATCGTGTTAATTTTTGGGTAAAGTAACGATAAAGGTTGTTCCTTCCTTTACTTCTGAGTTAAACGTGATCGAACCTCCATACGCGTCAATGATGTTTTTGACCATAGAGAGACCTAATCCCATACCACTGCTTTTTGTTGTAAATTTTGGTTCGAAAATTTGGTGTGCATCACTATCCGAGATCCCTTCTCCATTGTCTGCAATTTGAATGATCACATGTTCTCCCGTTTCTATAAGCCGAACATCTATAAAAGGGTTTTTCTGATCGTGCAAGGCCTGAATGGCATTCGTTACAAGATTTGTCACAATTCTCGTCAACTGAATTTTATCCAAATTTGCATAAATCTCCTCTTTGTCCGGATGGTATTGGATATAGGGTTCATGGAAAATATCCAGTGCAATTTTTACCTCGCTCACCACATTCAACCTTTCCTTGTTTTGCTTGGGCATTTCGGCAAAACTAGAAAAAGCACTGGCAATGGCACTCATGGTATCTATTTGTTGAATGAGGCTTTCTGAAAATTCGGAGACTTTGGTTTTGATATCGGGATCCTTAGGATCAAAAGTATGTTCAAAACTTTGAATCGTCAGGCGCATGGGTGTCAACGGGTTTTTAATTTCATGGGCCACTTGCCTGGCCATTTCGCGCCAGGCCTGTTTGCGCTCTACTTCGGCCAGTTTCACCGCACTCACCTCCAACTGATCTACCATTCTATTATACGAATTGACCAAGGCATAGATACCGTCATTCGTATCGTTTAAAATTATTTTTTCATTTTTTGTACCTAATTCAGTAGCTTTTAATCGCTCACTGACATATTGGATCGATTTCGTAATATAATTCGATAAGAAATAGGCAATGACAATTGCTAAAAATAAAATAATGAGATAAACCATGAACAGTCTTCCTAAAAACTCTTTTAATTCTTTATCCTGAAAAGAGTTGTCCTGATAATAAGGTATACCAATGATACCTACCGGTTTCATACTTGGATTAAATATAAAAGAATAGGAAGACCTGAACTTTTTATCCTTCTCAGGTTCTAAAAACACAACTTCTCTGTTGCCGGGATTATTTCTGATTTTTTGCAGAACCTCTTTATTTAACTGTTTACTTCGTGCTGCTTCACTAATACGGTTAGAACTTCCGATCAGTTCTCCCTTCAAATTATAAATATTTAAATCAATGTTATGGATATCTGAAATCTCATTGATCTTTTCACTTATAATTCTGACTGCTGAAGTGGTATCCAGGGGTTTTTGAGCACTGTGATATAACTCATAGGTAACCGCAGATTTTATGGCTTCCTCTTTACGCTCTAATCTTTTTTGATGATAATCTTCGGTCTGCTCGTTGTACTGATAAATCGTTATGGCAGCGATCAATATCGAAGCGACGACAACCAACAAAATCATCGAAATAAAAATACGCGTGCGAAGTGAGACCGATTTGAGGTTCATTGAATTTTTTTATAAAGATAACAAAAGTGTTATTTCTTTATACCTCCAATTAAATTTAACGCAGGGAACCTACAAAAGAATCGATACCCTGGATACCGTTCTCTGTCAGATTCTTTACAAAAGCTGATCCAATAATGGCACCCTTGGCAAAAGCAGTTGCCTGAGCAAAAGTTTCTTTGTTTGAAATACCAAAACCAACGATCTGTGGAGTTTTCAATTTCATGGAATCAATTCTCTTAAAATAGTCGTTTTGGAGATTTCCAAAAGAAGTTTTCGCTCCGGTAGTGCTGGCCGAACTCACCATATAAATAAATCCTTTTGAAATCTTATCGATGAATCGTATCCGTTCTTCACCTGTTTGAGGTGTGATCAAAAATACATTGATCAGGCCGTATGTAGAAAATATTTCTTCGTAATGATCGTGAAATACATCCACCGGCAGATCGGGTATGATTAATCCGTCAATTCCAACTTCAGCGCATTTCTCACAAAACTTTTCTACGCCATATTGTAAAATAGGATTAAAATAACCCATCACCACTAAAGGAATATGAACCGTTTTTCTAATCGGTTTAAGTTGATCAAAAAGTACATCACTCGTCATTCCATTTTTTAGTGCCTGCGTACTACTTTCCTGAATAGTGGGTCCATCCGCTAAGGGATCTGAAAAAGGCAGTCCGATCTCGATCATATCGACACCATTATTCTGCAATTTTTCAATGATCTCGACCGTGTCGTTTAATTGGGGATATCCCGCCGAAAAATAAATGGACAAAAGCTTTTTATCTTCTCTTAATTTTTGATTGATTCTATTCATGGTAAACTTAAGCTAAGTTAAAGTATTTGATATAGGTATTGAGATCTTTATCCCCTCTGCCGGACAAGTTTATCACGACAAGATCATCCGACTTAAAGGACATTTTCGGTAAAACTGCCAAAGCATGAGCCGTTTCTATGGCCGGTATGATCCCCTCCAATTTGCTCAATTCTAAACCCGCTTCCATGGCTTCATCGTCTGTGGCATTCAAAAACATTGCCCTTCTTGTCTGAAATAAATGAGCGTGCTGCGGACCAACTCCGGGATAATCTAATCCCGCAGAAATAGAATAGGGCTCAACGATCTGACCATCGGCTGTCTGCATCAGAATAGTTTTACTGCCATGGATAATACCAATTTTTCCCAAAATAGAGGTGGCAGCCGATTCTCCTGAGTTTACACCCTTACCGGCAGCTTCAACGGCAATTAGTTTCACCTTTTCATTGTCTAAATAATGGTAAAAAGCGCCTGCTGCATTCGAGCCGCCTCCTACACAGGCAATCACATAATCCGGATTCTCAGTACCTTCATGTTCTTTTAACTGCCACTTTATTTCTTCCGAGATTACCGATTGAAATCTGGCAACCATGTCCGGGTAGGGATGAAATCCCACCACAGAACCAATGATATAATGTGTATCGACCGGATTGTTGATCCATGCTCTAATGGCTTCATTAGTAGCGTCTTTCAATGTTTTACTGCCTGAAGTAGCCGGAACAACTTTTGCTCCCAACATTTTCATTCTGGCTACATTGGGTGCCTGACGGGCGATATCTATTTCTCCCATATACACCGTGCAATCAAGTCCGGCCAATGCGCAAACAGTGGCCGTAGCTACTCCGTGCTGACCTGCGCCGGTTTCTGCAATGATTCTTTTTTTGCCCAGGCGTTTGGCCACCAGAATTTGTCCGATGGTATTGTTGATCTTGTGGGCACCGGTATGATTCAAATCTTCTCTTTTCAAGTAGATTTTGGTTTTGTACTTATCGGATAACCTTTCAGCAAAATACAGGGGAGAAGGTCGGCCGACATAATCCTTTAACAAGCCTTGAAATTCATTGATGAAATTCGGATCCGCCATGATGGCAAGGTAGTTTTGCTGAAGTTCCTCCATATTCGGATACAGCATTTCCGGTACATAACTGCCACCAAATTCTCCGTAATAACCTTTTTCGTCTGCGTGATAACTCATCGTATTTGATTTATAGTTTCAATGCGTTTAACTCTTTTTTGAACGCTTCAATTAACCTTATGTTCTTTAAGCCGGGTATCTCTTCAAACTTACTGTTTAAGTCCAATACATGGCAGTAGTTTGCACTCGGCCGGCTCAAAAAGTCTTTCATTTGATCTATACTTTCCATTCCAATTCCCCCACTTAAAAAGTAGGGAGTGTTCAGCTCATATCCCTTGAGTATATTCCAATCAAAGGAAATTCCATTTCCGCCTTTATCCTTCCCCTTAGTGTCGAACAAAAAATAATCGATCCAGGTTTGATAGGGGTATAATTGCTCAAACTCAAAAATATCTCCCACGGCAAAAGCCTTAATGATCTCCACCTTTTTTTCAGGCCTTGCTCCCAATTTTTCTTTTAATTCCTCGATGTATTCAACAGATTCATCTCCGTGCAACTGTAGGGCATCAAGCTTGTATTTTGCTGAAATACCGACTATTTGATCCGGATCCTCATTTACAAAAACGCCTGTTCTTTTAATAGCTTGAGGCAATTGAGGAATAACTCCGTCAAAATACCTTTTCGATTTAGGGTAAAATATAAAGCCCATATAATCAGGCAATAAGCGAGATAATTCCTCGATATTTTCCCGGTATTTCATTCCACAAACTTTCAATTTAACCATGGTATAAATCTTGAATAAAATCGATGGCCGCTAAACCAGGATCTGTTGTTCTCATAAAATTCTCACCGATCAAAAAACCCTGAAAACCGTACTTTTTTAATTCTAAAATGGTAGAGACCTCACTAATTCCACTTTCAGAAACTTTCACTTTATCGTCGGGGATCAATGTCGACAAGGCTTTACTCGTTTCTATACTTACTTCAAATGTCTTCAGGTCTCTGTTATTTACACCCACTAAATCGACAAACTCCAGTGGAGATTTTTTCAATTCTTCCTCATTGTGCACTTCCAAAAGCACATCCATGTCCAGTGATTTAGCCAAAGCAGATAAATGCATTATTTCTGAAGCGTTCAGGACCGCAGCAATCAACAAAATCGCATCAGCACCAAAGGCACGTGCTTCATAAATTTGGTAGGCATCTATAATGAATTCTTTGCGCAAAACAGGGAGCTCAACCGTATTTCTCACCTGAATCAAATCATCTAATGCTCCTCCAAAATATTTCGTATCGGTTAAAACAGAAATCCCTGAGGCACCTGCCATTTCATATCCTTTGGCAACTTCGATCACTCCATTCTGATGATTGATGACCTGCTTGGATGGAGACCTTCGCTTAAACTCACTGATAATTCCGCTCCCCGTTCTGACTGAATTCGCTAAAGAATAGGTTTCTCTGGTAAACAAAGGCGAATTTTGATAAAACTCAGGCTGAATCAAAGCTTTTTTTGCCTCAACCTCCCATTTTTTGTCTTGAATGATCTTATCTAGAATATTCATGAATGCTCAATTTGATAATGCGACTAAAGTTTTAAAAGCTTCCAAAGCTTTTTTATCTCGAAGCGATCGCCTGGCCATTTCAAACCCCTCTTGATGACTTATTTTTTTTGCCACAGAAATAGCCAATCCTGCATTGGCGCATACTACATTATTCTGTGCCGATAGTCCCTTCTCCATATAAAATTTTACTAAAAATCGCGGCGCTCTCCTCTACTGTTTTTCCTCCTTTGATATCTTGTTCTTCAAGCCTTGGCAAACCTATTTCTTCAGGAGAAAATATTTTATTCTCTTTATTGCTGATAATTTTGGTTTGGCCTAATAATGAAATCTCGTCATAGCCCGCCAAATCGTGTAAAATGGCAAAATTCTTATCTGTGTTTTGGTACAAGTAGCTGTACATCCGAGCTAATTCCAAATTAAAAACACCCACCAATTGATGCTGCGGAAAAGAAGGGTTTACCATGGGACCGAGCATATTAAAAAAAGTTTTTACTCCCAATTCTCTTCTAATGGGTCCTACGTTCTTCATCGCAGGATGAAAGAGGGGTGCGTGCAAAAAACATATACCCGCCTTATCGATTGCTTTTTGCAGGGCAGCTTCCTCATTTGTAAATTTCACTCCCAAAAACTCGAGTACATTAGACGAGCCACAGTTAGAAGAAACACCATAATTTCCATGTTTAGCTACTTTTACACCAGCCCCCGCCGTAATAAAGGAAGACAAAGTGGAAATGTTAAACGTATCCTTGCCATCTCCGCCGGTTCCGCAAAGGTCTATGGTTTCAAAATCAGAAAGATCAACAGGTAAACACAGGTCTAAAAGTGCTTCTCTGAAACCATCCAACTCTTCCACAGAAATACTCCGCATCATATAAACAGTTAAAAATGAAGCGATTTGACTGTTGTTATATTTTCCTTCTGAAATATTGACCAAAACTGCCTTCGCTTCATTTTTACTGATGCGTTCATGCTGAATTAATCGATTTAAAATTTCTTTCATACTTATTTTCTAATGTTCTATCCAGTTTTTTAAGATCGTTTTTCCGTGCTCAGTAAGAATAGATTCAGGATGATATTGCACTGCACGAACATCGTATACTACATGTTTAATAGACATAACCTCTCCGTTTTCATCAATAGAAGTGACGATCAAATCTTTTGGCAACTTTTTGGAAACCACCCAGGAATGGTACCTTCCTACCTCAAAATTTTTCGGAAGGCCTCTGTATAAAACCTCGTCGGGTTGCGTCAGAAAAATCTGGGAAGAAACACCGTGATAAACATGATTCAAATTCTCCAATTTACCCCCAAATACCTCAGCAATAGCCTGTTGTCCAAGGCAAATTCCCAAAATACTTTTTGTAGGAGCATATTTCTCTATAATTGCTTTCAACAAACCTGCTTCATCAGGAATACCCGGACCGGGAGATAAAAGTATTTTTTCAAAATCATCCACATCTTCCAAACTGAGTTTATCGTTTCGTTTGACCACCACTTCACAATTTAAATCCTGCAAATAATGAACCAGGTTGTAAGTGAAAGAATCGTAATTGTCGATAACTAATATTTTATTTGACATCGCTTTTGCTGAATTATATTTTTTCGGCCATTTCTAAAGCTAATTTCAGGGCTCCTAATTTGTTATACACTTCCTGCAACTCATTTTCAGACTTTGATTTAGCCACAATTCCGGCACCTGCCTGGTAAAATAAGTGGTGATTTTTACTCAGAAATGAACGGATAATGATAGCATGATTAAAATTTCCGTTAAAATCCATAAAACCAATAGCGCCACCGTAAAATGTGCGATTCGTTTTTTCATATTGATCGATTAACTGCATGGCCTTATGTTTTGGTGCTCCTGTTAAGGTACCGGCTGGAAAAGTGTCAGCCACTACCTGATAGGTGATGGCATCTTTAAATTTCTCTCCGACCACTTTTGACACCAAATGAATCACATGAGAAAAAAACTGAATTTCCTTATAGGTTTCCACATGTACATGCTCTCCATTTCTGCTCAAATCATTCCTGGCCAAATCGACCAACATCACGTGTTCTGCATTCTCCTTTTCATCACGAGCAAGTTCTTTTGCCACTTCGAGGTCTTTCTCATCGTTTCCGGTTCTTCTGAATGTTCCTGCAATCGGATGAATTTCTGCTTTCCCATTTTTTACGACTAATTGTGCTTCGGGTGACGAACCAAAGATTTTAAAATCTCCATAATCGAAATAAAACAGGTAAGGCGAAGGATTGATCGATCGCAGTGCCCGATAGACATTGAATTCATCACCTTTAAAGCTCTGTGAAAACTGACGAGATAATACGAGCTGAAAAACATCTCCTCGAAAACAATGCTTTTTGGCTTGCTCCACAAGCGCCAGATATTCCTCATCTGTAAAATTAGACTCTTCATCCTCACCATTTTTATAACTGTAAGAGGCGAAGTTTTTATTTTCGATCAATTGATGAATGTCATCTGTATTATTTGCTCCTGAAAGACTATGACAAAAAATAAAGGCTTCATTCTTGAAATGGTTGATCGCGATGATATTTTGATAGACCGCGTAATAAATTTCGGGAATTTCCAATTTATTCTCTTTCGGTGTAATCGATATATCTTCAAAAAACTGGACTGCATCATAACTGATATAGCCAAATAAACCATTATTGATGAATTTGAATTTCTGATCTTCTGCTTCAAACTTCTGACTGAAATTATGGATCTCCATGGGAACATCAACGGCAGGGGCTATGTCCATAACATAATGCTTACCGTCCGGGAAATGCTGGAAAATTTTTCCGTTTTTGATCGAAATACTTGCGACCGGGTTGAAACAGATGTAGGAAAAACTATTTTCATTTCCGTGATAATCAGATGATTCCAGTAAAATACTGTTGGGAAAATTATCGCGTATCTTTAAATAAATACTCACAGGCGTAATCGTATCTGAAAGAATTTTTTTGAATGATGTTTTAAGTTGATAGGTCATATTTCGAAAAAAAAAGGCTTGTCGTGAAGACAAGCCAATTAGTTATATTTTTTACAACAAGTACTACTTCACGGAACTGTAATTCTGTAAAGACCACCACCAAGTATGTACAAATTGATTTTTCATTTTTACTTCAGCAAATTTAACAACAATTTTTAAAAATCAAAGAAAGTTTACAATAATTATAATCAACTCTTCATTTAGGTAAATTATTCGTAAAAATTAGAAGAACTAAAATATCCTATAATTGAAAATGGTTTGAAATTTCAGAATAGATCACTTCCCCTTTAGAAATATTTAATCCTCTTTTTAAACCTTTATTATCTTCACAAGCCTTTTCCCATCCCTTATTGGCTATGGCTATAACATAAGGCAGAGTAACATTTGTCAAAGCTTTGGTCGAGGTATAGGGAACGGCACCGGGCATATTCGCTACACAATAGTGGACTACATCATCAATGATGAAAATTGGATCTTCATGTGTGGTAGGTCGGGTTGTTTCTATACAACCACCTTGATCTACCGCAACATCAACGATTACAGTCCCAGGGTGCATCTCTTTGAGCATATCCCTGGTAATCAATTTTGGTGCTTCAGCTCCTTTGATCAAGACACTTCCTATAATTAAATCAGAGGTTTTAATGTGTTTTCTGATATTATACTCATTAGAAAATTCTGTGATCACATGGTTTGGCATTACATCATTGATATAACGCAAACGATCCATATCGACATCGAGGATGGTTACCATGGCTCCCAATCCGGCAGCCATCTTAGCCGCTTGCACACCAACAACTCCACCTCCCAAAATAAGCACCTTTCCAGGTGGAACACCCGGAACTCCCCCTAATAATACCCCTTTTCCTTTTACCGGTTTTTCCAGATATCTTGCTCCTTGTTGAACTGCCATCCTTCCTGCAACCTCAGACATGGGAGTAAGTAAAGGTAAATTTCCGTTCTTATCTTCTACAGTTTCATAAGCAATGCAGATAGCTTTACTTTTGATCATCGCTCTGGTAAGCTCAATTGAAGAAGCAAAATGAAAATAGGTAAAAAGTATTTGGCCTTCTTTTACCAAACTATATTCTTTTTCAATGGGTTCTTTGACTTTTACGATGAGTTCACTGACCGCATAAATATCCTCAATAGCAGGCAATAACTGAGCACCGGCTTCTACATATTCAAAATCTTCATAGCCGCTGTTAAATCCGGCAGACTCTTGTACATAAACCTTGTGATTATTTCGAATAAGTTCAAAGACTCCTGCAGGTGTTAACGCTACACGATTTTCATTATTTTTAATTTCTTTCGGAAGACCTATAATCATAGCAACTGTATTATAAATATTGGATTATTTTTATCCGACTAAATTAGAAAAAAAAGAAAACCTAGCCGACAACATTAACAATCTTTCCCGGAACCACGATTACTTTTTTAGGCGTTCTTCCTTCCAGAATTTGTTGTGCCTTTTCATGGTTCAAGACCTTTTCTTCAATTTCTTTAGGCGTGAGATCTAAAGGTAATTCCAGGGTAAATTTTAATTTCCCATTAAACGAAATAGGATAATTCTTGGTGCTCTCTACCAAATATTTCTCCTCACATATAGGAAATGGAACGGCAGAAATTGAACCTGTATGCCCCAATAATGACCATAATTCTTCTGCAATATGCGGTGCATAAGGCGACAATAAAACCGTGAGGGGTTCTAAAATACTCCGCTTGTTACACTTTAATACAGTCAATTCATTCACTGCGATCATAAACGAACTAACAGAAGTATTGAACGAAAAATGAGCGATATCTTCATCTACTTTTTTAATTGTTTTATGCAGTGTTTTTAATTCCTCTGCTGTTGCCTTTTCTTCAGACACTTCAAATTGTTCTCCGTTAAAAAACAAGCGCCACAGCTTTTTCAAAAAGGAATGTACCCCTGTAATTCCGGCGGTATTCCATGGTTTAGCCTGCTCCAAAGGTCCCAGAAACATTTCGTACATTCTCAGAGTATCAGCGCCGTAATACGCACAGATATCATCCGGATTCACGACGTTGTATTTCGATTTCGACATCTTCTCTACCTCTCTGCCCACGATGTATTTCCCTTTCTCCAGAACAAATTCAGCCTCTCCAAATTCAGGTCTCCATTTTTTAAAGGCTTCCAGATCAAGTTCATTGGAAGCATTCACCATGGACACATCTGCATGGATAGGCTGCACTTTTTGATCACCGAGTAAACCATGAGAAATAAATTTATTCTCACCCTCTAATCGATATACAAAGGCACTTGTTCCCAGGATCATCCCTTGGTTGATCAATTTTTTCGCATATTCCTCTACCGGTAAAAACCCTCTGTCGAACAAGAATTTTTGCCAGAATCTCGAATACAATAAGTGCCCGGTAGCGTGTTCACTCCCTCCTATATACAGATCTACATCCTGCCAATAACTCAAAGCTTCCTTACTTGCAAATTGCTTCTTTATTCCCGGCATCCATATAACGATTAAAATACCAAGAACTTCCGGCCCATCCCGGCATGGTATTCAATTCTAATGGAAATACCGTTTTGTGGTCTATTCTTTCATTAGAAACTACCTTGTTTTCATTGGTGTCCCAAGCCCATATAGGTGCATTCCCCAAAGGTGGTTTTCCATCAGAAGTGGGTAAGTATTTTTCTACTTCCGGCAAACGCAATGGTAAATGTGTCGTGTCTATCATCACAGGCATTTCATCCTTGTAATAAACCGGAAATGGCTCACCCCAATATCTCTGTCTTGAAAAGACTGCATCCCGGAGTCTGTAATTTATTTTTCCTTTACCGATCTTTCGCTCTTCCATTGCCTTTGTGATCACTTTAATAGCTTTTTTTCCCGGCAGATCATTGATGAAATCTGAATGGGCAATCAGCGCTTCTTTGTCCTCACATGCTCCTTCAGAAATATCTACATTTTTAAAAATATTCGGAATGGGTAGATTAAAAAATTTGGCAAAATCATAATCTCGCTGATCTCCACAAGGAACCGCCATAACAGCACCGGTGCCATAACTCGCTAAAACATAATCTCCTATCCAAATGGGAATTCGATCTCCTGTAAAAGGATGTAAGGCAAAAGCTCCTGTAAATTCTCCACTGATGGTTTTCACATCCGACATACGGTCTCTTTCACTCTTTTTTGAAGTTGCTTTGATATAGTTTTTAATGGCTTCCTTTTGCCCGGAAGTTGTAATTTTTTCTACCAAAGGATGCTCGGGAGCCAGGGTCATAAAAGAAACGCCAAAAATAGTATCAGGTCTGGTGGTAAACACTTCAATAAGCGCTTCTTTTTTATCAAAACCATCAACCATAAATCTGACTGATGCCCCTTCTGAACGACCAATCCAATTGGTCTGTGAGTCTTTTAAGGGCTGCGGCCAGTCCAATTTCTCCAAACCGTCCAGCAACCTTTGTGCATAAGCCGTGATGCGCATACTCCATTGCTTCATTTTTTTGCGTTCCACTGCATGACCTCCTCTTTCAGAAACACCGTTCACAATTTCATCATTCGCCAGCACAGTCCCTAACGCCGGACACCAGTTCACTTCGGTATCAGATAAATAGGTAAGCCTATATTTCGCGAGTATCTCTTGCTTTTGACGACTTGAAAAGGACTTCCAATCTGCTGCCCCAAATAATTCAACCTCATCGTCACAGGCCGCATTGATCTTCGTATTTCCTTCTGCTGAAAAAACTTCTTCTAACTCTGTAATGGGTCTTGCCTGATCTGCATCTTTGCAATAATACGAATTGAACAACTGAATAAAAATCCATTGTGTCCATTTGTAATAATCAGGGTCTGAAGTACGCACTTCCCTACTCCAATCAAAACTGAATCCAATTTGATCTAATTGTCTTCTATAGGTTCTTATATTCTCTTCGGTAGTTTTTGCAGGATGTTGACCAGTCTGGATGGCATATTGCTCAGCAGGTAAACCAAAGGAATCATAACCCATCGGGTGAAGCACATTGTATCCTTTATGGCGCTTATACCTCGCATAAATATCACTGGCGATATAACCCAATGGATGACCTACATGCAATCCCGCACCACTTGGGTAAGGAAACATATCAAGCACATAGAACTTGGTTTGATCACTTTCATTATCTGCCTGAAAAGTTTGATTTTCCTTCCAATATTTTTGCCATTTGGCCTCTATTTCATTAAAATTGTACTTCATCAAAAATTTGATTTTTATCCGGTTGATTCGGTTTTACCTGACGAAAGTCCGAATTTTTCGAGTTGCAAATTTACTCTTAAAGAACTAAAAGACAAAAGAATTCTCCTTTCTGCAAATTTGTAGCTAATTTTAAACGGAAAAAAGTAAAACATCTGGTTGTTATGGATAGGAAAATAGGTTTGATTTTATCGGGAGGGGGAGTGAGATCTATGGCACATATCGGTTTGATCAAATGCCTAAAGGAGGAGAATATAAAAGTAAATGCTATTGCCGGAACCAGCGCAGGAGCTGTGGTTGCAGCGATGTATGCAAAGGGTTATGAGGCAACACAGATGCTCGACTTTTTTAAAAACACTTCACTTTTTAAGTATTCTTTATACACCTTCTCTAAACCTGGAATTATTGATAGTGAAAAATTTATTTCAACCTTTAAAAAAATTTTCCCTGAAGATACTTTTGATGCACTTAAAATTCCAACCTATATAACGGCAACCAACCTACTCAGCGGAAAATTGACGTATTTTTCGGAAGGAGAATTGATCAGGCCTCTTATAGCCTCATCGGCCTTACCTCCGGTTTTTTCACCGATCGAAATTAACGGAAATCTATATTGTGACGGCGGACTTTTAGATAATTTCCCTATTGAACCTTTAAAAAGATCAAACGATTTTTTAATTGGAAGTTTTATAAATCCTATGGAAGAAATTTCCAAAAAACAAATAGATACGACCTTAAAACTTATTTACAGAGTCTATCAAATTGGATTAGACGCCAAAGACATTAAAAAATTTGATCAATGCCACTATGTATTTAAACCGCAAAATTTAAATAAAATAGGCGTTTTAGACACCAAAGCCATTGAACAGTCTTTCCAATTAGGTTACGAACAGGCCAAAAAAGAAATTGATCAGATAAAATTGGCAGTCAATTAATAATTTTATTTTAGCAAAAAATTAAATCATGAGAAATTTATTCATCCTGTTCTTCCTCATCCTGTGCTATTCTTGTTCTGATTCAAAAGTTACCGCAGAATTAATTGTCATTAATGGAAACATTTACACGGTAGATGAAGAATTTGGAAAAGCCCGGGCTTTCGCCATTGCCAATGGAAAGTTTCTCGCTGTGGGAACAGATGAGGAGATCACTAAACAATACAAAAGTGATCAAATAATCGATGCGCAAAACCAAACCATCGTCCCGGGCTTCATAGACGCACATTGCCACTTTTACAATTATGGCTTCGACCTTCAAGAACTCGATTTAGTAGGCACAAAAAGTTTTATAGAAATCGTTCAAAAAATTGTCGATTTTCAAAAAGAAAAAAACAGAGCCTTTATTTTGGGTCGGGGTTGGGACCAAAACGATTGGGAAACGAAAGAATTCCCTACAAAAGATACGCTGGATCTGCTTTTTCCTGACACTCCCATTGCCTTAGGAAGAATTGACGGACATGCGCTTTTGGTCAATCAAAAAGCCTTAGACCTGGCCGGTATCAATGAAGATTCAAAAGTTGTGGGCGGAGAAATAATAAAGGTCAATGGAAAAATTACAGGAGTTTTAGTCGACAATGCCGAAGAATTAGTGAATAAAATTATCCCTGGAAGAACCAAAGAAAATGCCATCAATGCCTTATTAGACGCTCAAACAGTGTGTTTTTCGCTGGGATTAACAACCGTTGATGATGCCGGTTTGAGTAAATATGCCATCGACTTAATAGATAGTTTACAACAAGTAGAAAAGTTAAAAATGAGGGTCTACGCCATGGTTTCTGTGAGCGATGAAAATTTGGATCATTTTATCAATCATGGAATCATTAAAACAGACCGATTGAATGTGCGTTCATTTAAAGTGTATGCTGACGGAGCTCTGGGATCTCGCGGTGCAGCCATGAGAGCACCTTATTCAGACAGAGAAAATCATTATGGAGCTCTGGTCACCGGTATTGAAAAAACGAAAGAAATCGCTCAAAGAATTGCCGATTCTGATTTTCAAATGAATACACATGCGATTGGAGACTCTGCTAACACATTTTTATTAAAAACCTACAGAGATGTTTTAAAAGATGAGGTCGACAGAAGATGGCGAATAGAACATGCTCAAATTGTTTCACCTGAAGATTTTGACCTATACAAAGATATCATTCCTTCTGTTCAACCTACACATGCTACAAGTGATATGTATTGGGCAGAAGATAGAATTGGAAGTGAACGTATCAAAGGTGCCTATGCCTATCAAAAATTATTGAAACAATATGGCAAAATAGCTTTGGGCACAGATTTCCCGGTAGAGCAGGTCAACCCTATGCTCACATTTTACGCGGCAGTTTCGAGGCAGGACCTAAAAGGTTTTCCGGAAAATGGCTTCAATCCAAAAGAAGCGCTGACCAGAGAAGAAACGCTAAAAGGCATGACCATCTGGGCGGCTTATGCTAATTTTGAAGAAAAAGAAAAAGGCAGTATTGAAAGAGGTAAATTAGCGGATTTTGTGATCTTGGATCAAGATATTATGAATGAAGAAATTGAGAAGATTCCTGAAACTAAAGTTTTATCCACTTACGTAAATGGAGAATTAGTCTATGATGTTAAGAAATAGGTACGATCACTCTGGTTGTATCCCATCCAAAGATCATATGGATTGTTTTTCCTTTTTCTTTAAATCCGATAGAGAATACTTCGATTTCTTCCGCTTTGCGAACTTTGGTTTTTACTCTGGCCACATCAAATTTTTCTTGATAGGAAGAGGTACCCCAAGTATCTAAATTAGAACTTAAAATGATGGTCCATTCTTCAGCCTCAGGTATAGCATAGAGCGTATAAGTTCCTTTTTTTACTTCCTGATCACCAAAAAAAATATCCTCGTAAAAAGTAATTTCTGTGGTTTCATTCGCGCCAACACGCCAAACTTCGCCATAAGGAACAAGATTCCCGAATATCTCTCTGCCATTTTTTTGAGGCCTGCCGTAAAGTACTTTAACCAAAGGCGGCATTAAATTCGTCTTGCGATAATAAACAATATCATGCGGACTTTTATCTACCAATTGAAAGTTCTGCGCTTCTAGCTTAGTCGAGAAAATAAAACTCAACAATACAAAAAACAACAAGTAAAGATTCTTCATAAGTATATAGATGAGTTCAACAATTTTTTAAAGCTCTGCCAAAAATGGAGAATAGGATTCCACAGGAATATTGACCCGAGTCGTATCCCAGGCCAAAACCATAAAGTTTCGATTGTAACTTTGGTTAAAAGCAATAGAAAAAATATCGATGGGCTCTCCTTTCTTTACGGGTATTTTTATTCTGGCCACATCTTGGGATTCATCATAAAAAAATGCACCCCAGGTATCGGTATTGCTATTCAATATGATCGTCCATTCTTTCTCACCCGGTATAGTATGAAGCACATATGTACCTGCCTTTACCAGTTCGTCACCAAATTTGATGTCTGTAAAAAATTTAACTTCGGTAGCCTCATTGTCACCTGTTCGCCAAATTTCTTCAAATGGAATTTGTTGCCCAAAAACCACATTTTCTGATTTTAACGGACGACTATAAACAACTTTAATAATTGGCTTAGATAACTTATTTGCTCTTAGATAGGCTATATCTGTTGGGTTTTTATCTAAGGGCGAAAATCGTTGTGCAGTGATGTGATTGCATACCAATAGCATCATCATCATAACACCAAAATATGTTTTTTTCATAGCAACTGAATAACTTTTTGGAGATGTTATATATACTCTAAACGCATATTATTCATTGTTATTGTACAAGCGACCAATCAACAGGTTCATTTTTTTCTTCAATAAAACCTTATCAGTTCGGTTGTAAATAATATAGAGGAATTAATTTCTATTTTATTTAACTTGCGCCACCAAAAAATATGGTCAATTAAAACTAAGCCTTATCAATTTGTCCCTACTCAAACACAAAAAATTAAGCTGCGCCCAACTTATCGCACTTTTGGTTCTTCTCAGTTTTAATGTACGATCCTTTAGTCAGACAGTTTTTGTTGATTCAAGCAAAAATCAGGAGAAAGACAAAGCTTTACACAGTGTGGAGTTGCAAACTAAATTTGAATTTGGCGGTGTAATTTCAGCCCTTGAAGAAAGAGGGATCTATGAATACTATGGAAGTGATATACGTTTAGGGTTTAGAAGACAAGAGAACAATGTTTATTCTACTTTGTATCGTTCACCCATTTTTGGTGTTGGACTTTATGCCGGTACTTTTAAAGATGAAGCTTTTGGAAATCCTTATGCCATTGATGGTTTTGTAGATATTCCTGTTATGCATATGCCCGAAAATTGGGAATGGATCTATAGCATAGGCCTGGGACTAGCTACAAATTTTAACTTTTACGACCCGATCGACAATCCCGACAATGAAATTATCGGCACGAGGAGAAATGTGTATATCGCGCTGTCTACAGAGATCAGATACTACATTACGCCACATTGGAAAGTTGGAGCCGGCGCCGGTTTCAAACACTTTTCGAACGGAAGGCTTCGCCTACCAAATAAGAGTATTAATGTACTTCCCATTTCGGTCATGGCTTCTTATGATTTTGAAGGTGCAAGACCAGCCGTTGATAAGTCAAAAGTCTCCAAATTTATACCGTTTAATATGTATAGTATCTTTGGTGCTGTGGGCAACCGAAATTTTGAATATGGAAAAGCAGCCTATTTCAAATCGACACTCAGCGCTAATTTTTTACACCAATTCAATTATAAATACAGGTTTGGATTAGGTGTTGAGTTTTTCTACACGGCAGGATCATTAGACAGGGTAACTGAAGATAAAAGTGACTTTAAAAAACAATATAGTTATGGTTTTGTTGGACTTTGGGAATGGGTATTGACCGACAGACTCTATGTGCCCTTGAACGTGGGTGTTTATCTGAACAGAAATGAAGAAAACGAAGAAAGTGCTATTTATAAAAGGCTTGGTGTAAGATACCTGGTAGGCCGACAAAAAAAGATGTTCGCAGGTGTCAGTTTAAAGGTGACAGAAACAAGATCTGATTATATTGAATGGACCTTGGGTTACACGTTCAAAAAAGACCCAAACAAATATGATCTTTTATTCTAGTATTTTGTTTATCCCTCTCCCTTAGTCTATTTCAATTTTAACAGTCCCTTTGCAAGGCAAGTAATATTATTTGAATAACTTGCATCTTCGGAAGTAATTATACTTTTTTTAAGATTAACAGCAATGAAAATACTAGTCGTTGAGGACGAATTGGATTTGGTTCAGGTAACTTGTAATTACCTGCAGAAAGCTGAGTTTATCTGTGAAAATGCAACAGATTTTCTGAGTGCGGAAGATAAATTGGTAACTTATGACTATGATGTTGTGATCTTGGACATCAATTTACCCGGAGGCAATGGTCTGGATCTGTTGAAATACATCAAGAAAAATAAACCTAGAACGGGTGTTTTGATTGTTTCAGCTAAAAATTCACTGGATGACAAGTTAAAGGGTCTCGATCTGGGTGCCGACGATTATATAACAAAACCATTTCATTTGGCAGAGTTAAACTCTAGAATAAATTCGCTTATCAGAAGACGCCATTATGACGGAGATAAGAAAATTAATTTTAATGAAATTGAAATAGATCCGGAAGCTAAATCGGTAAAAGTACTAGATAAACCAGTCGATTTAACAAAAAAGGAATATCACCTTTTGCTGTATTTTGTCACCAATAAAGGCCGAGTGCTGACCAAGGAAAGTATTGCGGAACATTTGTGGGGAGACAATGCGGATATGTTAGATAATTTTGATTTTATTTATACCCACATGAGAAATTTAAGAAAAAAATTAAGCCTTTTGGGTTGCCCGGATTACCTTCAAACTATTTATGGATTGGGCTACAAATTTGGTGATTAATGAAGCTGCTCAATAAAACCAGACAAACCTATTTTATTTATTCCGCCATCATTTTTGTGGTTTCAAGTACCACCATCTTTTTTGTGCTAAAAAGTGTCATGGCCAAAAGGCAAGATGAAAAATTACTTTGGGATAAGGAGCTCATCGCACAAAGGTTAAAATATGATTATCCTTTGCCAATTCTAGAGGTAGATGATTACGAATTAGACTATCCTGTAAAGGATACCATCTATTTCAAGGATACCATGCTTTACCAGATCATTGGTGGAGTTGAGAATTATGAACTATACAGACAACTCACCTCTATAGAAACACTTCAGGGCAAAACTTATAAAATAGTAACAAGAAGTTCTCAAGTCAAAAACCACGAATTTATACTCGGTATAACCATTTCAGTTGCTGTGGTGGTCTTTTTATTGATCCTTTCGGTTTATGTACTCAATACCTATGTTGCAAAAAAGTTCTGGAATCCATTTTACAAAAATCTGGACAAATTAAAGAATTACTCTTTCGAAAATGCAGAACCCATCGCTTTGGAAGAATCTCAAATTGACGAATTCAAAGAGCTGAATCAATCCTTGTACAAACTTACAGACAAACTGAGTACAGATTTTCAAAATTTAAAGGAATTCACAGAAAATGCATCGCATGAAATGCAAACACCTTTGGCCATCATACAGTCTAAACTGGAATATTTAATGCAATCTGAAAATCTCAATATAGAAGACAAACAGACGATCAGCACCGTATTCAGCGCTTCAAAAAGACTCTCAAAATTAAATAAAACCTTGTTGATGCTGTCTAAAATAGAAAATCAACAGTACAGCCAGAAAAAAGAAATTAATATAAATGAAGTAGTAAATCAGCAGTTAGAACTTTTTGAAGATTTTATCATCAATAAGGATTTGACCCTCAGTAAGAACCTTACACTTCATTCAAAAATAAATGCCAATCCCTTATTATTTGAAATGGTGGTTTCAAACCTCATCAGCAACGCCATAAAACACAACTTCGAAGGCGGCAGCATAGAGATCCAAACCAATGAATTGTTTATCTCCGTTGCCAATACAGGTAAACCTACTAAAACTTCCTCGGAAATGTTATTTGATCGTTTTAAGAAAGAAAGTTCATCATCAGACTCTTTTGGTCTGGGCTTAGCCATCGTCAAAAAGATTTGTGATGTACATGAATGGGAGATCAAACACAATTATAATGAGGGCAAACACTATTTTTCGATTTATTTTTGAAACTTTTTTTAAATTCTGAAGAAAACTTCAGATTCTCTTAAGATTTCCCACATACATTTGCTACAGTTAATAATTGATAACGTTATTATTTATTATTTCAGAAAGTTCAAAGTCCGATTTTACAGGATACTGAAATAAGATCACAAAAGTGATCATTGTGCAAGGGAGTTGTTTTTATCTGAGGGGAATAAAATGACGAACGAACACAAAAAGCAAATACATTGAAATATTAAGCTATTTTAATTTGCACCAAGACCTGATACTTCTAAGTGTCAGGTCTTTTTCTTTAGATTTAAATAAGAATTAAGATTCATATTTGTACATATAACTGATCATAGGACAAATCTGTTGATTTTTTATGCGCTAAAAAAATGCTCGTATCCGCGGGCATTTTTTATTGGAATAAGAAGAATATCTGATAGGAAAAAATAGGGTGGAATTTTACAAACATTTGTTAATAACTTCAGCTGATTAACCTTAAAATCAACCCTTATAAACACTGTGTTTTGTTATATTTGTACTTTCTAAATTTCAGAGGAAAATAATTAAAAAAAATATGAGCGAAGAACCAAAAAAAGATCAATATTCAGCGGATAGTATTCAAGCCCTGGAGGGAATGGAGCATGTGAGGATGAGACCCTCTATGTATATCGGTGATGTGAGCTCAAGAGGCCTGCACCATCTGGTATACGAAGTAGTGGACAACTCCATCGATGAGGCCATGGCGGGATATTGCTCTCGGATTGATGTGATCATTAATGAGGACAATTCTATTACAGTTAAAGATAATGGTCGTGGTATACCCGTTGGTATGCATAAAAAAGAGGGTGTTTCCGCTCTGCAGGTGGTCATGACCAAGATCGGTGCAGGTGGTAAATTTGATAAAGATTCTTATAAGGTTTCTGGAGGTTTACACGGTGTAGGTGTCTCTTGTGTAAACGCACTATCAAATCATCTAACTGCAACCGTAGAAAGAGAAGGGAAAATTTGGCAACAAGAATATGAAAAAGGAAAAGCACTTTATCCCGTAAAAGTTATTGGAGAATCTGACAAAACCGGTACGGAAGTAACCTTCTGGGCTGATGACACTATTTTTCAAACCGACATCGTATTTAGTTATGATATTTTAGCCGCTAGGTTAAGAGAATTATCTTATCTGAATCAGGGTGTAAAAATTACACTGACTGATAAGAGAGATAAAGACGATGAAGGTAATTTTGTTTATGAAGAATTTTATAGTGAAGAAGGGCTGAAGGAATTCGTTCGATACCTCGATTCAACCAGGGAACAACTCACTGCTGAAGTTATCAGTATGGAAGGTGAAAAAAATGGTATTCCAGTTGAAGTTGCTATGGTATACAACACTTCGTTCAACGAAAATCTGCACTCTTACGTAAACAATATCAATACGCATGAAGGTGGAACTCACCTAAGCGGTTTTAGAAGAGGACTGACAAATACCTTAAAGAAATATGCAGAAACGTCAGGCTTATTAAGTAAGTTAAAATTTGAAATCTCCGGTGACGACTTCCGTGAAGGTTTAACTGCGATTATCTCGGTAAAAGTAGCTGAACCTCAATTTGAGGGTCAGACCAAAACAAAATTGGGAAATAGAGATGTCACCTCTGCCGTAAGTCAGGCGGTAAGCGAAATGCTGACAGATTATTTGGAAGAAAATCCAAATGACGCAAAGATCATCGTTCAAAAAGTGATTCTTGCTGCTCAGGCAAGACATGCGGCAAACAAAGCGCGAGAGATGGTTCAACGAAAAACCGTCATGCATGGTGGTGGTTTACCGGGTAAGCTATCCGATTGTGCCTGGAGTGATCCTGAAAAATGTGAAATATTCCTGGTCGAGGGAGATTCCGCAGGTGGAACAGCCAAACAGGGTCGGGACAGAAATTTTCAAGCCATTCTTCCATTAAGAGGTAAAATCTTGAATGTGGAAAAAGCCATGCAGCATAAAGTTTTTGAAAATGAAGAAATCAAAAACATGTATACGGCATTAGGTGTTTCTATCGGAACAGAAGAAGATCCAAGAGCCTTGAACCTATCAAAATTGAGATACCATAAAATTGTGATCATGTGCGACGCGGATGTAGATGGTAGCCACATCGCCACCCTCATCCTTACCTTCTTCTTCAGATATATGCGAGAATTGGTAGAAAATGGTAATATATATATCGCGGCTCCTCCACTTTATTTAGTAAAAAAAGGAGCAAAAAAAGAATATGCATGGAATGATAAACAACGTGACAAACTGCTGGATGCTTTTGGCAGCGGCGCGTCCATTCAGCGATATAAGGGTCTTGGAGAGATGAATGCCGAACAATTATGGGATACAACCATGAATCCTGAATTTAGGACCATGCGTCGGGTTTCCATAGAAAATGGAACAGAAGCAGATCGGGTGTTCTCCATGCTGATGGGTGATGATGTGCCACCAAGAAGAGAGTTCATAGAAAAGAATGCAGTTTACGCAAACATAGATATATAGTAATTTTAAATTAAAATAAATGAAAGTAACAGTTGTAGGAGCAGGAGCAGTCGGCGCGAGTTGTGCTGAATACATTGCCATTAAAGATTTCGCTTCTGAAGTAGTACTCATAGATATCAAAGAAGATTTCGCTGAAGGAAAGGCGATGGATTTGATGCAGTGTGCCTCGTTAAATGGATTTGATACTCAAATATCTGGAGCCACAAATGATTATACAAAAACTGCCAATAGCGATATTGCAGTGATCACAAGTGGAATTCCAAGAAAACCGGGTATGACTCGTGAAGAGTTAATCGGCATCAATGCAGGAATCGTGAAAACCGTAGCCGAAAACTTATTGAAATATTCACCAAATGTAATTCTCATTGTAGTGAGCAATCCGATGGACACCATGGCTTATTTAGCCCATAAAGCAACCGGACTTCCGAAAAACAGAATTATTGGAATGGGTGGTGCCTTAGACAGCGCAAGATTCAAGTACAGATTAGCAGAAGCCTTAGGTTGTCCTGCTTCAGATGTAGATGGAATGGTTATTGGCGGACATAGCGATACCGGAATGATTCCTTTAACAAGATTGGCCGTAAGAAATAGTGTACCGGTTACAAAATTCTTATCTGAAGAAAGGTTAAATGAAGTAAAAGAAGCGACGAAAGTTGGTGGCGCTACATTGACCAAAATGTTAGGAACCAGCGCTTGGTATGCACCGGGAGCAGCTGTTTCAGCTATGGTTCAAGCCATCGCTTGTGATCAGAAAAAAATGTTCCCTTGTTCTGCTCTTTTAGAAGGAGAATACGGTCTAAAGGACATCTCGATAGGAGTTCCTTGTATCATTGGAAAAAATGGTATCGAAAAAATTGTTGAGATCGACTTAACAGATGCCGAAAGAACAAATTTAAAAGAAAGTGCTGATGCAGTTCGTGTTGTAAACGGATTGTTGTAGACTTCATAAAGAAGTTATAAAAAAGGGGCTTTAAAAGCCCCTTTTTTATTATGATAAACCTGAGATTTTTCCATTTTTGTCGATCTGCATTTTCTCACTAGCCGGCTGCGCAGGTAGTCCGGGCATTCGCATCATAACACCTAGTATAGGTATGATGAACTTCGCCCCGGAAGCAATCTCTATTTCTCTGACCGTAATGACAAAATCTTCTGGTCTTCCCCTTAAACTCTCATTATCTGAAAAAGATTTTTGCGTCTTGGCCATGCAAATGGCAAAATCTTGAAATCCTAATTTTTCTATTCTGTTTAAATTGAGTTTAGCTTTCTTGTCGTAATCCACTCCGCTGGCCCCATATATTTCTTTGGCTATTTTTTCTATTTTTTCTTTTACAGGCATGTTCCAATCATAAAGGGGTTTAAAATCCGATGGTTTATTCTCTACTACATCCACAACCGCCCTTGCCAGATCTTCGGCACCCTTACCTCCTTTTGCCCAACCCTCAAATACAACAGCCTGAATATCTAATTTTGCACAATACTCTTTTACTATGCCTATTTCCTCTGACGTGTCATTACTATACGCATTGATCGCCACAACCGGTTCTACATTGAATTTTCTGATATTTTCAATATGCTTTTCTACATTCACAAAACCCTTCTTCACAAAATCCACATTGGGTTCATTTATTCTAGCAGGTTCTGCACCTCCATGGTGCCTTAGCGCTTTAATAGTGACAACCAAAACAACGGCTTTTGGCCTTAATCCCGAAGCCACACATTTAATATCAAAGAATTTTTCTGCACCCAAATCGGCTCCAAAACCCGCTTCGGTCACCACATAATCTGATAAAGACATACCCATTTTAGTGGCTAAAATCGTATTGGTCCCCTGAGCAATATTGGCAAAGGGTCCGCCGTGAATAATCGCAGGATTTTTTTCTAAAGTTTGAACCAGATTGGGCTTGATCGCATCTTTTAATAAAATAGCCATGGCATCTTCTGCCTTTAAATCCCTTGCAAAAACAGGTTTTTTGTCGAAGGTAAATCCAACGATAATATCTCCTAATCTCTTTTTCAGATCTTCCAGATCTTTCGCCATACACAAAATAGCCATTACCTCAGAAGCCGGCGTGATATTAAATCCATCTTCCCGCGGAATTCCGTTCTGAGCACCGCCAAGTCCAATGATGATGTTGCGCAAAGACCTGTCGTTCATGTCTATCACCCTTTTCCACAAAATTGTTCTGGGGTCTAAATTAAGGGTGCAAGGACACTGTAAATTATTGTCGATCAAGGCCGCCAGCAAATTATTGGCTTTTTCAACCGCATTAAAATCGCCGGTAAAATGCAAATTGATATCCTCCATAGGTACCACCTGAGCGTATCCCCCACCGGCAGCACCACCTTTTATTCCAAAAACAGGCCCAAGAGATGGTTCTCTTAATACTACGGTAGTAAGCTTTCCAATTCTGTTCAAACCCTCAGACAAGCCTATAGAGACGGTTGTTTTTCCTTCTCCGGCCGGTGTGGGTGTCAAAGCAGTGACCAATACCAAATTGCTTTGATCCACTTTATCCTGATCTATTAAATGAAGAGGTAATTTTGCCTTGTACTTTCCAAATAGTTCAAGATCATCCTCTTCAATATGTAATCTCTTCGCAATATCCTTAATGGGCAGCATATGGTTCTGCTGGGCTATTTCAATATCTGTAAACATCTTTTAATTACCTTTTATAGGTACGAAAATAGCTAAAAAAAATGGTTTTTAACCTTCTGAAAAACAGAGCCGGAAACAGTTGCGATTTTTCTTTCAAACCTAAATTAAATCAGTATATTTGCGCGTTTAAAAAATTTATGGATTAAAAATTAGTGATAATGCAAAACAAAGGTCTTATTAGAACTTTTGCAATCTTGTTTAGTTTAGTTTGTATTTACCAACTGTCCTTTACATATTTTGCAAAAAATGTGGAGAAAGATGCCGAAGCCTATGCACAAACAAATTCTGCAGTTAATAGCTTAGAAGAAAAAGCCCAGTTACAGCGAAATTATTTAGATTCTGTCGCAAATGTTCCTGTATTGAATTTAGGCTTTGCCGACTACACCTACAACGAGTTAAAAGAAAAAGAAATTAATCTTGGTCTTGACTTAAAAGGGGGAATCAATGCAATTCTAGAGGTTTCTGTCAGGGATATTTTGTATGGACTTTCAAACAAATCGACAAATCCTGTATTTAATGAAGCGCTGAATGCGGCTACCGCTGCCCAAAGAGATAGTGACAAGGATTATTTATCACTATTCTTCGAAGCTTTTGAAAATGCCAGTAAAGGCTCTGTAAAGCTTGGAGATCCAAGTATTTTTGGAAATAAATCATTAAAAGATAAGATCAACTTTAAAATGACTGATGAGGAGGTAATGCCTCTTCTTAAATTAGAAGTTGAAGGTTCTATTAATACTGCTTTCGAAGTGTTAAGAAGTCGTATTGATAGATTTGGGGTAACATCTCCGAGTATTCAAAGAATTGGTGAAACAGGAAGAATTTTGATCGAATTACCTGGTGCAAAAGATATAGACCGAGTAAGAAAATTATTACAAAGTACTGCTGAACTTCAATTTTGGGAAGTATACACCAATCAGGAAATGTCTCAGTTCATGATAAGCGCGAATAGTGTTTTAGCCTCTTTGGTCGAAGAAACAAGTGAGACAACAGATTCTACGAAAATTGAAAATGAAATTGATGAATTATTAGGTGAGGTAAAAGATTCTGTAGATACAAAAGCTGCGAATCCTCTGTTTGCCATCTTGATGCCAAATATCCCTCAATCGGCTAACCAATTGAGCTCTGTTATTGGATCAGCTTCTGTTTCAGATACGGCAAAGATCAACTCTTATTTATCTCAAAAAGAAGTGCGTAATCTATTGCCTTCAGAAATGAAATACGCCAAATTCTTGTGGGATCACAAACCTATTGAGAATAGTGAAGTAATTAATTTATACGCGATAAAATCAAATAGAGATGACATTGCCCCGATTCAAGGAGATGTGATCTCAGATGCTGCACAGGTCTTTGATCAATTGGGTGCCAACCCTGAGGTAACCATGTCTATGAATTCTATTGGAACCAAAGAATGGGCAAAAATGACATCTGAAAATGTCGGAAAATTTGTGGCGGTCGTATTAGATGATTTTGTTTACTCAGCGCCTCGGGTAAATGATGCAATTACAGGTGGAAGGACTTCCATTACCGGACAGTTTTCTATTGAAGAGGCACAAGATTTAGCCAATGCGCTTAAATCTGGTAAATTACCTGCTGCTGCGCGAATCATCCAATCAGATGTAGTAGGTCCTTCTTTAGGTAAGGAAGCCATTCAGTCAGGGTCAATTTCTTTTATCATCGCCTTGATTTTGGTATTGTTGTGGATGATCTTCTACTACGGAAAGGCTGGAATTTTCTCAGACATCGCTTTGGTCCTCAACATTCTTTTTATTTTCGGAACACTTGCCTCCTTCGGTGCAGTGTTGACATTACCGGGTATTGCCGGTATCGTATTGACCATTGGTATGGCAGTAGATGCGAACGTGTTGATCTACGAAAGAATTAAAGAAGAGCTTGCCTTAGGAAAACACCAGAAAGAAGCCATCGATGATGGTTTTAGCAATGCCCTCTCCTCAATTCTCGATGCGAATATTACTACCTTATTAACAGGTATCATTCTTTATATTTTTGGAACAGGACCGGTTAAAGGTTTTGCTACTACTTTAATGATCGGTATCGTAACTTCATTATTTGCTGCTATTTTCATTACAAGACTGTTGTTAGAATGGTATGTAAGAAATGGAAATAAACTTACTTTCAACACTTCGATCACGAAAAATTGGTTTACTAATTTCAATATCGATTTCTTGAAAAAAAGAAAAATGGCCTACATCATATCAGGTACAATTCTCATTTTGGGTATTGGATCGCTTTTGACGAACGGCTTAAATTATGGTGTTGATTTTAAAGGGGGTAGAACATACACGGTGAGGTTTTCTGACGCTGTAAGTGCTCCTGAAGTTGCGGCTAGTTTAAAAGATGCTTTTGGCAGCTCTCCTGAGGTGAAAACTTTTGGAAATGCAAGCCAATTAAAAATTACGACAAAATTCAAAATCGATGATACTGATCTGGGTGTTGATGATGAGATCCAAAATCTTCTTTACACCAATCTGAAACCTTATTTACCTGCAGATATCAGTTACGACCAATTTAAAGGTGCCGATAACGAAGGAAATATTGGTATAGTTCAATCGATCAAAGTAGGTCCAACCATTGCAGACGACATCAAGCAAGCGGCAATATTCGCCATTATCGGTGCGCTTATTGTGGTATTCTTGTATATCCTGTTGCGTTTCAGAAAATGGCAATATAGTTTGGGTGCGGTTGCTGCAGTATTCCACGATGTTTTAATTGTACTCGCTATTTTCTCTATTTTCTACAAGGTTTTACCTTTTGATATGGAAATCGATCAATCATTCATTGCAGCCATACTAACGGTAGTAGGTTATTCATTGAATGACACCGTGGTAATTTTTGACAGAATTAGAGAATTTGCAAAGACGCATAGCGGCTGGCCTTTTGATAAAATTGTCAATACCGCTTTAAACAGTACAATTGGAAGGACTTTAAATACTTCGATGACCACTTTGATCGTATTGCTGGCTATCTTCTTCTTTGGAGGAGATTCAATCAAAGGATTTATGTTCGCCTTAATTGTTGGTGTTATTGTAGGTACCTATTCCTCTTTGTTCGTTGCGACACCTATTATGTATGACGCGACAAAAAACAAAGACACAAAAAAGATAAAAGGGTAAATTTACCTTATCACTATATAAAGCCTTTTTGATTTTCCGGTCAAAAAGGCTTTTCTTTTTGAGGATAAATTATTTTTAACTTAGCAAAAAATTTAAAGATGGATCAAATTACCATTCATAACCTTAAATTCAAGCCTTTTGTTTCAAGAGAAAAAATCGACAAAACAAATGAGTTTTTAGCTAAAAGTATCTCCGACGATCTTGGACCGGATGAAGAACCGGTATTTGTGGGAATCTTAAATGGTTCGTTCATGTTCGTTTCAGACTTTATTAGGTGTTATCCTCATCCTTGTCATGTTTCATTTGTGAAACTGTCTTCTTACAAGAGCCTTGATTCGACCGGAACCATCAAAAAACTGATCGGTATAAATGAAGATCTGACCAATAAAACAGTTATTATCTTAGAAGATATCATTGATACGGGTACTACACTCGAAGAAATCTATAGACTCTTCAGTGAACAAAACTTGAAACAACTAAAAATTGCTACCTTATTCTTTAAACCGGAAGCCTACAAAAAAGAATTGCCCATCGATTATGTCGGCCTTGAAATTGAGGACAAATTTATTGTGGGCTATGGATTAGATTTTGACGGATTGGGCAGAAATTTGCGCGATGTTTATCAAATTGATCAATAAGACCTTCAAAAGTTTGGAACTGACAACTAAAAACAATGTCGTACTTTTGTATACCAACATTAAAAATAGATAAGTAAAAATGAAAAACATCGTTTTATTTGGCCCTCCAGGGGCAGGAAAAGGAACGCAGGCAGAATTATTAAGAGACCATTATAAACTTGTACATATATCAACTGGAGATGTTTTTCGTTACAACATCAAGGCTGAAACAGAACTAGGTAAATTGGCGAAAAGTTATATCGATAACGGCGATTTAGTGCCCGATCAGGTGACCATTGATATGCTCAAAGCCGAAGTGGAGAAAAATCCGGAAGCTCATGGTTTTATTTTTGACGGATTTCCAAGAACTGAATCGCAGGCCATGGCTCTGGATGAATTTCTTTCAAAAAAAGGCAGTGGAATCAAAGCGATGATCGCTCTTGAAGTACCTGAAAATTTGCTTGTTGAACGTATTTTACTCAGAGGAAAGACCAGCGGAAGATCTGATGATCAGGACGAAGCGAAAATTAGAAATCGTTTCAAAGAATACCAGACCAAAACAGCCATTTTACAAGATTTCTACCAAAAACAGCAAAAATATTTCGGTATAAACGGCGTAGGATCGATTGAAGATATTACCTCAAGATTAAAAAAGGTAATCGACCAACTATAATAAAACACCCAAATGACCGAAGGCAATTTTGTTGATTATGTAAAAATATTTGCTGCATCCGGAAACGGAGGAAGCGGCTCATCTCATTTACACAGAGAAAAATACGTTGCCAAAGGAGGTCCTGATGGAGGTGATGGTGGCAGAGGCGGACATATCATCGTTCGAGGAGATAAAAATATGTGGACACTCATCCATTTAAAATTTAAAACCCACATCCGCGCCGAACATGGAGAAAGCGGTTCAAAAAATCGCAGTACCGGAAAATCAGGCGAAGACCAATATATAGACGTTCCTTTAGGCACGATCGTGCGAGATGCAGAAACGGATGAAATTCTCTTTGAAATTACCGAAAACGGACAAGAAATTATATTGGTTGAAGGAGGTATGGGAGGATTGGGAAACTGGCATTTTAAATCTTCTACCAACCAGACTCCGAGGTACAAACAACCCGGTATTCCCGGTATAGAGGGCTGGTTTAGATTGGAGCTTAAACTTCTGGCCGACGTAGGTTTAGTCGGTTTTCCAAATGCCGGAAAGTCTACCTTACTTTCAGTGCTCACCAGTGCAAAACCAAAAATAGCTGATTATCCTTTTACCACCCTAAAACCTAATTTAGGCATTGTGAAATACCGCGATTTTCAAAGTTTTGTCATGGCCGATATTCCCGGTATCATAGAAGGTGCTGCCGAAGGCAAAGGACTTGGACATCGTTTTCTGCGTCACATTGAAAGAAATTCTTTGTTGCTGTTTATGGTGGCTGCAGATAGTCCGGATATCAATGAGGAATACAAAATATTGCTCAATGAACTCAAGAAACACAATCCGGAATTGTTAGATAAAGAAAGGATTTTAGCTATTTCTAAATGCGATCTTCTCGATGAAGAATTGAAAAAAGAGATCGAAAAAACTTTACCTGGAACAATTCCACACCTCTTTATCTCTTCTGTGGCTCAAATCAATTTAGACCTATTAAAAGATTTGATTTGGAAAAAGTTAAATGTCTAAAATTTATTTTCCTTTTTAAACTTATCTTAGTGCTCGACCAAATAAAGAGCCATCATGATTCATATACTCAACGGAGATAGCCTATTAGGTAAATTCCCAAGCGAATTACAGGGAGAAAGAATAGTGGCTAGAGAATGTCTTATAGAAGGTGATGTAACCGCCAACAATCTTTCTGAATTTTATAAGAACCGAGCTTCTTTTCTGTTTTCAACTTATGGCACGAGTAAAACTGACTATGTAGCAAAGACAAGATCAGAATTTGAAAGGATTTCCCAATTAAATCCCAAAGAACAAGTGTATTGTTGGTTTGAAAAGGATCTATTTTGCCAGGCTAACTTTTGGTTTGTCTGTGATTTGCTCCATCAAAACGGTCAACAGCATGTTTCTCTCGTACTTGCAGAAAATCTCGAATATGGTTTTGCGGCACTTTCAAGTCAAGAACTGGAACAATCTCTGGAGGCAAATACTCCGTTAAGCAGGTCTGATTTGGCCAATTTTTCACAACTTTGGAAGGCCTATCAAACTAAAAATTTTGAAAAATTACTGGAGATCGAAAAGAAATTACACTTAAAATTCCCCTTTTTAAAAGAAGTAATTCTGGCAGAAATCATAAAAGATCCGCAAGAGAATAAGGGGAAGCCCATGGAAGTACTGGAGGAATTGATCTTGTCAAAAAATTCTACGGATCTAAAAAAAATCTTTCCTGAATTTTCTGAGCGGCTATCCATATATGGATATGGCGATTTACAGGTAAGTCGCATGATCAAAGAATGGGTAGATAAATACTTGTCTGTGAATAAGGCCTTGTGGAATAAAAAAGTACCCGTCCATTTCGATTCTAACTTTTATGACAATCCTGGTTTTCTTAAATCGCAGCATTCTCTGAATCCAATTGAAATGGATCTATTAGGCGATTTGGAAGGACAAAAAGTGCTTCACTTGCAATGTCATTTCGGACAAGACACTATTTCGCTTCAAAAGTTAGGCGCTCAGGCAACAGGAGTAGATTTTTCTGAACCGGCCATCGAAAAAGCCAGGGATTTGAGTGAACAGTGTCAACTGTTTCCTGAATTTGTTTGTAGTGATATTTACGACCTGGATAAAAATTTACAGGGTCAATTTGATTTGATCTTTACCAGTTATGGAACAATAGGTTGGTTGCCGGATCTCAACAAATGGGCTGAGATCATTGACCATTTTTTAAAGCCCGGCGGTACATTTTTAATTGTAGAATTTCATCCGATGATTTGGGTATTCGATGATCATTTTAAAAAGATCGTTTATTCCTATTTCAATAGAGCGGCTATTGTTGAAAAAGAAGAATATTCTTATACTGATGGGGCGGCCATTGAATTGAATTCAGTTACCTGGAACCACCCTTTTTCTGAGGTTTTCGGAGCACTTTTAAGCAAAAATTTGGTGATTGATGACTTTCAGGAATACGATTATTCTCCCTACGACTGTTTTTCTAACACTTTAAAAATAGACGAAAACAAATATCAAATTAAAGGGATGGAAGGCAAATTACCCATGGTTTACAGCTTAAAGGTAACTAAACCCGCATAAAATGAGTGACAACAGAGATTTAGTCGATAAAAAAATTAGAAATAAAGTGCGATTCTTTGTGTTCATGTTCATCATTTCACTGACGCTTGCCATCAATGCGGTATTCACAGAAATAGTCCCTTTCAAATATCCCGTGGCGGCTTTTTTTATTGGATTCGCCATTGGAATAATATTGAGCAGAATTCAGAAAGTGACCTGGGATAAAGACGGTGAAAGGATCATCAAAGAATTTGACCTCATCAGCGGAATTTTGCTGTTCTTTCTCATTTTACTCTTTATTTTTAAAGAAAAACTCATCCATGAGTTTGTCCATTTTCCAAAATTTAACAGCGTTATTTTTGCGCTAAATGCGGGAATTATGCTTGGGCGAACAATTTTTATCCGCCATAAAATCATCAAGATCCTAAAAAACAAACCCTGATCTACTCTTGAATGGTCAAAAAGCCTTCCAGAATTCTATCTAAATTAAAAAACAAAATCAAGATCAATACCAGTACTAGTAACAAGATCAACATTCTTTTGTTATTTGGTCTTTTTCTTTTTACAAATTTAGTATCCACCATAAATCATATTATTTTTTTGGTTTAGTCGCTCTTAACATTTCCCTTTTTCCCGGAGGCCCGGGTAATTTTTCTACCTCAAACCCGCTGGCCAGCATCGCTCTTCTTACACTTCCTTTCGCCGCATAGGTTACTAAAACACCTCCTTCTGCTAGAGCTTCAAACATTTGTACAAAAACTGTTTCTGTCCACAATTCAGGCTGTACCCTGGCCCCAAAAGCGTCAAAATAAATCAAATTATATTTGTTTTTTTCACGGATATCCTGAAATTTTTGTTGTTTTTTAGTCAGATTAAAAGCATCCGAAATCCTTAACTTTTCTTCCCAGTTGTCTTCATGCATTTTAACGAATTCCAACTCTTTATGCTTGGCATCCAGCAAAGACAGATAGTTCAATTGTTTCATTTCTTCTAAAGAAACAGGGTAAGCCTCAATTCCGGTATAATTGATGAATAAATTATATTTCTCTCCTTCGATCAGGGTAATAAGTGCATTTAAACCGGTACCAAAACCTATTTCCAATAGTTCGATCTTTTTTTCATCTTTAAACAAATACAATCCATTCTTGATAAAAACATGGTAAGCTTCTTGAATTGCGCCGTGAATGGAATGATAATGTTCATCCCATTCCGGTAAATAAATACTCGAACTTCCATCGTGTGTAATGATCACTTTTCTCTCCATGAAACTAATTAAGGCCCATTTCGGGATAAATTCAGTCTAAAACAAATCCAAATTTAACCATTATTAAGTACTTTTGTAGTAAAATATAATGCCATGCAAGTAGAAATGAAGCCATTAATTAGTGTTGAAAAGACAAAAAACTCCAAAATTTCTAAAGTAGATTTTAATAACCTGCCTTTTGGCAAGGTATACACAGACCATATGTTCATTTGTGAATACAGCGATGGACAGTGGCAAAATCCAAAAGTAATTCCCTATCAAAATATAAGTCTCGATCCGTCATCTAAAATATTTCATTACGGTCAGTCGGTTTTTGAGGGAATGAAAGCCTATAAAGACAAAGAAGGAAAAGTTTGGCTTTTTAGACCTCAGGAAAATCAAAAAAGATTGAATATTTCATCTAAAAGGTTAGCGATTCCTGAATTGCCGGAAGAAATATTCATGGAAGGATTAAAAGAATTACTCAAAATAGACAGGGATTGGATTCCTCAATCGGAGGGGAGTTCCCTTTACATTCGTCCATTTGTTTTTGCTTCCGGAAATGGCTTACATGCTTCACCAGCAGATAAATATACCTTTATCATTGCCTGTTCACCTTCAGGATCATATTTTGCAGGAAAAGTAAAGGTTTTGATAGAACAAACCTATTCTAGATCTGCCAACGGTGGTGTGGGTTTTGCAAAAGCCGGTGGAAATTATGCAGGACAGTTCTACCCTACCCAGCTCGCTGTTGAAAAAGGATTTAACCAGGTGATTTGGACAGATGATACTTCACACGAGTTCATAGAAGAGGCAGGAGCGATGAATATTTTTATCCGTATCAATGATACTTTGTTGACGGCACCGACGAGTGATAGAATTTTAGATGGAGTGACTAGAAAAAGTATCATAGACATCGCAAAAGATGAAGGGATTGATATTGAAGTGAGAAAAATTAGTGTGAAAGAAATTGTTGAAGCAGCAAAAAACGGTTCATTAAAAGAAATGTTTGGCGCCGGGACTGCAGCTGTTATTTCCCCCATCTCTGGTTTCGGTTATCAGGATCAGTCTTTTGATATACCGGAATTGGAAAATTCTTATGCGAAACTATTCAAAAAGCGAATTACCGATATTCAATACAACCGAGCGGAAGATAAATTTGGTTGGAGATATGAAGTTAAATAAAAAAAGGCTCTCGAGCCTTTTTTTATTTGTTTAGAATTGCTGCAATATCCGGTTTAAAATAATTTGGGCCTTTGAGTACTTTTCCGTCTTCTCTATAGATGGGCTTCCCATTTTCTCCCAATTTGCTCATATTACTCCGCTGGATTTCGTCAAATACTTCCTCGATCTTATCTTGCATTCCGTGCTCTATAATCGTTCCGCATAAGATATAGAGCATATCTCCTAACGCATCTGCCACTTCTACCAAATCATTGTTCAAGGCGGCTTCAAGGTATTCTTCGTTCTCCTCTTTCATCAGCTCATACCTCAATTGCAAGATTTTTGGAGCTAAATTTGCCGTGGGTGTATGTCGGACACCTAATCCAAATGATTCGTGAAAATCTTGTACTGCACTTATTTTATTTTTCATGGATAACTCATTTTGAAATACAACGATACGACTTCAACCGTACAATAACAAATCATGAAATTAATTATTTAAGGATCCATTATTTCTTCATAGATCTTAACTCTTGAAATAATATCTCCAGTGGAAAAAATGGCTGTTTATAATTTAAGTAACTCGTTGAATCTCCTATTAATTCAAGTCTGTTTTTCAATTAATTTGCAGTATTTTTACCACAAAAAAGATGTTTAGTCAGGGACAAATTACCTTTGGGATCATTTTCGCAATTGTCTTTATCATTGCCATGATCTTCAGTTACAGAAAAGACATTAAACTGCACAAGTATTATTATAAAAATGTATGGGTCGTAGGACTGGGTGTTATCTTAGCCATCATTCTTTTTGCAACCATTACTTTTTGGCTGAACGATTAATCCACCTTTTCCAGTTCTTTGTCGGCCGCTACGATCTTATATAATTTATCGCTTGGTCTTACCCTAAAATCAGTTTTAAAAGTGACAGAATCACCTCTGTTTGCCTGTGCCCCCGGTGTATCATTTACAAACATGGCAGTAACATCCATTTCTTTAGCACCGGTAGTGGGTCCGGTAATCAGTATTTGATCTCCAACACTTAAATCGTAGGCTTCCAATTTAAACTCGGCAATATTTGTCTTGGGGAAAAAATGCATTCCTTTTCCGATATAGACCTTTTTTTGTGTTGCACTCGAACCCGGGCCGTCACTCCATTCACCCATTTTCTGGCCCAAATAATAACCGCTCCAGAATCCTCGATTGTACACTTTTTCTAATTCTGCCATCCAACCAGGAACCAAATCTTTAGAATACGTACCATTTGAAATACGATCCAGCGCCTCTCTATAGGTTTTTATTACCTTGGCCACATATTCCGGCGCTCTCCCTCTTCCTTCAATTTTCAATACACTGATCCCCGCATCAGCTACCTGATCAAGAATATCAATGGTACAAAGATCTTTTGGCGACATGATATACTCGTTATCGAGTTCCATCTCCACTCCGGTCTCCTGATCAATGACTGTATATTTCTTTCTGCAATTTTGTTTACAGGCTCCTCTATTGGCACTGGAATTATAGGCATGTAAGCTCATATAACATTTACCGGAAACCGCCATGCACAAAGCTCCATGCCCGAAAATTTCGATTTCAACCAACTTTCCGGACGGACCTTTGATCCCTTCTTTTTCTATCTGACTTGTAATTTTCTTCACTTGACGCAAACTGAGTTCTCTACTCAGTACTATCGTATCAGCAAACATGGCATAAAACCGCACGGTCTCAATATTTGTGATATTGATCTGTGTAGAAATATGCACTTCCATCCCCACCTGTCTGGCGATAGCTATGACAGCCTGATCCATGGCAATTACCGCAGTTATATCTGCTTTTTTTGCTGCATTGATAAGCGTCTTTACTATGCTCAAATCATGATCGTAAATAATGGTATTTAAGGTGAGATAACTCCTTACATTTTTTTCTTTACATCTTCGCGAAATTTCAGGTAAATCCCCTAAAGTAAAATTGATAGATGCTCTGGCCCGCATATTTAATTGTTCTACACCAAAATATACTGAGTCTGCACCGTTATCCAAGGCTGCCTGTAATGATTCAAAGTTTCCGGCCGGAGCCATTAGTTCTATCTTCTTCATGTATTTATCTTGTTTCGAGTTCCTAAAAAATGATATTTTTTTGGAAAGTGCAAAATTACAATTATTAATCCAACTAAATTTTCGCCTGTTTAATTTTAACAGTTATGGAGAATTATTGAATTATTTTAAACAAATGAGTAGGATTTTGAACTTTTCTTTATTAGACATGCTAAATAATTAGCATCTTTGCGGCCGGTATTTTAAATCTTATTAAAAATGAAATTAGCAGTGGTTGGTGCTACCGGTATGGTAGGCAATGTGATGTTGCAAGTTTTAGAAGAAAGAAATTTTCCTTTTGATGAATTGTTATTAGTCGCCTCAGAAAGATCTGTAGGTAAAAAGATTCCCTTTAAAGGAAAAGATTATACAGTAATCGGTTTACAGGAAGCTGTAGATCAAAAACCGGACGTAGCTGTTTTTTCGGCGGGTGGAGGCACTTCGTTGGAATGGGCACCTAAATTTGCCGAAGCAGGTACAACAGTTGTTGATAATTCTTCCGCTTGGCGGATGGATCCGACTAAAAAATTAGTCGTACCTGAGATCAACGCAAACGTTTTGACCAAAGATGACAAAATCATTGCAAATCCAAATTGTTCTACCATTCAAATGGTAGTAGCTTTGGCACCTCTCCATAAAAAATACGGTATTAAGAGATTAGTGATCTCAACCTATCAATCGATTACCGGAACCGGAGTAAAAGCGGTCAAGCAGTTAGAAAACGAATTCAAAGGTGAACAAGGTGAAATGGCCTACGCTTATCAAATTCATAAAAATGCTATTCCTCAATGCGATGTTTTTGAAGAAAACGGTTATACCAAAGAGGAAATGAAATTGGTGAGAGAAACCAAAAAGATCTTGAATGATAATACCATTGCGGTAACAGCAACGGCAGTTAGGATTCCCGTGGTTGGCGGACATTCTGAAAGCATCAACATCGAATTCAATTCGGAAGTAAATGTTGCGGATATCAAAAAATTATTGAGTGATTCTCCCGGTGTTGTATTGCAAGACGATCCGGCAAAGGGAGAATACCCGATGCCTTTATATGCTCACGGCAAAGATGATGTTTTTGTTGGGAGAATCCGATTGGATGAATCACAACCCAATACCATTAATATGTGGGTGGTAAGCGATAACCTTCGAAAAGGTGCTGCAACGAACACCATACAAATTGCCGAATATCTTTTAAAGAATAATTTGATCTAATAAAAACCCCCGATTAAACGGGGGTTTTTATTTCTATTTTTCAATTTTCAGTACATCTTTGATCACTTCCTCTAAATTGTGCTTGGGTAGCGCGCCTTGTGCCATCTGAGGCTGTTCGTTCATTGGGCAAAAAAGCATCGAAGGAATACTTCTAATACCAAAGGCTGCAGACAATTCTTGCTCTACTTCTGTATCAACCTTGTAAATATCAACTTTGCCGGCGTATTCATCAGAGAGCTCTTCTAAAATCGGAGCAACCATTTTACAGGGGCCACACCAATCTGCATAAAAATCTATGATACATGGCTTATCACCTTCAAATTTCCATTCTTTATTTTCTTCGTAATTAAAAACTTTCTTTAAAAAAGTCTCTTTTGTCAATAATTCTGTCATTTCTTTTATTTAAATATGAATAATCGATTTCTTTCTTACAATAAACATACCCTTTTTATTGTTGTACAAATTGACAGAAAAAAAATAAACCTCTCTGTCATAAGAGTTACATCCCTTTAATTAAAAAATACTAATAAAAAACCCCGGACTTTGCCGGGGTTAAAAAATTATAATTTTTGTTTCCTCAAATTGAGTTCAAACTCCTGATATAACTCCAACAAACTCATGACAGCTTGTATCAAATCTTTTGTTTCTAATAAATTACCAAAGTACAAGGTCGTATTTTTCGGACTAGATTCTTCAGTACGAATTCTGTTTACTTGTCTTTCGATAATATCAGTGACATGATTGACCAAGTTTCTTCTTTCTTCTATGACTTTCCCAATTTCAGTAAAATTTCTCTTTTCAAAGATTTCACTGATCTCCCTTAACATAAATGACAATTCAATATCAATCTCCTTCAAATCCTTGATCTGACCTTTCTTCAATACTTTATGATTATTATGTACGTGCTTGTAACTTGCTGAAGAAATATAACTAATTGATTGAGATATATCTTGTAAATACCTCAACACCATTAAATAAAATCTGCTGGCCTCTACGGAAGCATCGTCAAGAGATTTGATAAAATAAAAAGCTCCGTCTTTCAATTCGTCAACCTCATCATTCAATTTCTTTACGTGTTTGGTGTTTTTCTTCAATTTATTCAGATCATGACGCGAAAGATCATTGACTACATTGGTATAGAGCTTATCTACTCGATTTAACACCTCAGAAATATGGTCTGAAGTTTCTTCGACTACCTCTTTTACTGAGGTTAACTCAGCCCTCTGGATGACGCGCTTTGCAGCTTTATCCTTTTCTTCATTTCTGTGTTTTACAAAGTTTCTAAATAATAAGATACATACAAGCAACAGCACCAGACTCAAAGCCACACCTCCACCTAAATGCAGCAAATAAGTAAAAACACCTGCAACTAAAAAGGCGACGATGGCTGTAACAAACCAGCCTCCTATCACATTTAGTACCCCAGCAACACGATAAACGGCACTTTCTCTGTCCCAGGCCCTATCAGCCAGTGAGGTACCCATGGCCACCATAAATGTAACGTAGGTAGTTGACAAAGGCAGTTTTAAAGAAGTAGCAAAAGCGATCAAAATACCGGATACCATGATATTGGTACTCGCTCTGACGGCATCAAAAGCGGGCAATTCATAAATTTTGTGCTTTGGTAGAGCCAAAACAGGTTTTTCGAATCGTCTATCAATTTTTTCAATCCATGAAGCAGGAAGAATCTTATCCAAACCATATGACATCCCAACAGATCCTCTTACGATCGCTCTCGACAATTCATTAGGTTGAAATTTTTCATGACCTTCGCTTTGGCGTGCTAAATTTACTTCTGTATCTGAAACCTTTCTTGCTTTAGAAGAAAAAATAAGCGTGACAACCATGACAGCCCCTGAAACAAATAAAAACAACTGGGGTGTTGGCACCTTTCCTGCCAAAACACTCATGTCAAATTCTGAGGCGGGAATTCCTGATCCCACCCAGGCATTATAAGAATTCCATGCGGCCATAGGGACTCCTATAAAGTTCACTAAATCATTTCCCGCAAAGGCCAAAGCCAAAGAAAAAGTCCCTACGGTGATGATCACTTTATAGATATTTACCTTCATAAACTTTGTCAAAATGTAAGAAAGTCCTATCCAAAAAACCAATGAGCCAACTGCGATTAAATTTTCATGACTATCTAAAATATGTCCAATTTCGTCACCATAAGGAGTTCCTTTTATCCCTTTTAGAATAATAAAATAAGTAATCCCTGTTAAGGCTACTCCACCAAAAATAGATCCGTATATTTTTGGCTTTTGCTCAAAATTAAATGTCAAAAACAATCTGGTAATATATTGCACTAAGACTCCTACGGTGAAGGATATGATCACCGACAGAAAAATTCCCGAGATAATCTGTAATGCCTTTTCTGAATTGATGTACTTCCCTAATTCCCTCACTGATTCGGTGTCTGACATGGCAATTTTGATCAAAGCCATGGCTACCGCTGCACCTAATAATTCAAAGACAATGGAAACGGTAGTAGAAGTTGGCATACCCAAGGTATTAAAAAAGTCGAGCAAGAGTACATCAGTGACCATAACCGCCATAAAAATGATCATGATCTCATCGAAGTAGAACTCTCCCGGATTAAAAATTCCTTTTCTGGCAACTTCCATCATACCACTAGAGAAAATGGCCCCAATTCCAATCCCCAAACTGGCCACGATCATGATGGTTTTCATCGATACGACCTTCGAGCCAATAGCAGAGTTCAAAAAGTTTACAGCATCGTTGCTCACACCGACAACCAAATCCACAATTGCCAGTCCGATCAAAGCGATAAGCATTAAAACGTAAATATTTTCCATTATTAATTAATTAGTTAAACTCATGCAAAATTAGTACAGATAACCACTTTTCATGTTATCAAAATGTTATCAAATTTAACATAAGGCTTCAAAGATATAACATTTCCTTAACCTCAAGTTCTATTAATCTTTACTTTTTCTTGTGAACCCTAAAATTCAATCTCTTGAAGATTAATAAATTAATGCTCCCATTTGCCATATTTCAATATTTTTCTATGGAATGTTAAAAAGAAATTAATGTCAATAGGTTTTCATTAAATATCCTAAAAAATAATTAATGATCTGCTTAAAAGTTTACATGGTATCTTTAATTTTTGCACAGGTTGAATTTATATTTTCGGTATAATTTTCGTAACTTTAAATTTTAACTAAACCCCTATTATTATGTCAGTACTAAAAGTAATCGAAATTATGGCCAACTCAACAGAAAGTTGGGAAGACGCAACAAGAAATGCCATAAAACATGCCTCTAAAAGTGTGAAAGGGATCAAATCTGCTTTTGTCCAATCCCAGAGTGCAGTTGTGGATGATAACATGATCACTCAATTTAGAGTCAATGTAAAAATCACCTTTGAAGTCAAAGATTAAATTGATCTTTTATTAGTTTAAAACCCCGTTAGTCGGGGTTTTTTTGTGCTATATTTGAAAAAAATACAAAATGGGGAGGTATTTACTTTCACTCATGATCCTGATAAGTCTTCTGAGTTGTAAAAATAAAATTGAACAAGAAATGAATGAACACGAACATACCAACCACTTAATCAATGAAACAAGTCCTTATTTGTTGCAGCATGCACACAATCCTGTAGATTGGCATCCCTGGAATGAAGAAACGCTGGCACTGGCCAAAAAAGAGAATAAACTGATGCTCATTTCCATTGGGTATGCGGCTTGTCATTGGTGCCACGTGATGGAACACGAAAGTTTTGAAGACACAGCTGTAGCCGAAGTGATGAACAAATATTTCATCAACATTAAGGTCGACAGAGAGGAAAGACCGGATGTAGATCAAATTTACATGAATGCGGTACAATTGCTGACCGGAAGAGGTGGCTGGCCTTTAAACGCCATTGCCCTGCCCGATGGAAGACCTGTCTGGGGAGGAACCTATTTTCCAAAAGACAACTGGATCAAAACGATCGAACAAGTTGCCCAACTATACGAAGTCGATCCGGAAAAACTTAAAGAATATGCAGCTAATTTAACTGAAGGGATTAAACAGTCCTCCTTGGTTACACTCAACGAATCTCCGGCTGATTATACCCTAACGGAAATCAACAAAGGATTGGACAAATGGTACCCTTATCTGGATCTCCAGAAAGGAGGCAGTAAAGGTGCTCCAAAGTTTCCTATGCCTATAAATTTAGAATTTTTACTGCGCTTCGGTTTTCAAACGAAAAATGACAGTATTCTGGACTATGTAAACACTTCCTTGACACAAATGGCAAACGGAGGAATTTACGATCAAGTGGGTGGGGGTTTTGCGAGATACTCTGTTGATAATCGCTGGCATATTCCGCACTTCGAAAAAATGCTTTATGACAATGCGCAACTGGTTAGCTTATATGCAAATGCCTATAGAATCAATCCGAACGAGCAGTATAAGAATGTGGTTTTTGAAACTTTACAATTTGTTGAAAGAGAACTCTCCCATGAGTCAGGAGCCTTTTATTCTTCGTTGGACGCCGACAGCTTGAACGAGCAGGGTGAGTTAGAAGAAGGTGCCTTTTATGTATGGAAAAAAGAAGAATTACAAGCTGTTCTGGGCGACGATTTTGACCTTTTCGCAGATTTCTTCAATGTAAACTTAAACGGAAAATGGGAAAACGATACTTACCACTTAATTAAAACGAAGTCTGTCGAAGAATTCGCCCAAACAAATGGCTTAGACAAGGAAGTTTTAATTCAAAAGATCAATATTTGGAAGGATATTCTTTATCAAACCAGGGAAGATAAACCTCGTCCAAGGTTAGATGATAAAACCCTAACCTCCTGGAACGCTTTAATGCTAAAAGGTTATGTAGACGCCTATACCGCCTTTAATGAAAAACACTTTTTAGAAATGGCTTTGAAAAATGCTCATTTTTTAGTGACTAACCAATTGAAAGAAGATGGAAGTCTTTACCGAAACTATAAAAACGGACAAAGTTCCATTGAAGCTTATTTGGAAGATTACGCCACCCTTTCAGAGGCTTTTATCAGTCTGTATCAGGCAACCTTAGATGAAAATTGGTTGAGAACCGCAAAACAATTAACAGACTATTGCTTTGATCAATTCTTCGACGAAAACTCGAAAATGTTCTATTTTACTTCTCAAAAAAGCAAAGACCTCATCACCAGGAAAATAGAAATAGAAGATAATGTCATCCCTTCATCAAATTCCATTACGGCTAACAATCTATTCCTTTTAGGTCATTATTTTTACAATAAGAATTATCTTGAAACAGCTTCAGCCATGCTGAATAATGTAAAAGAACAGGGACTGGGTTATATGGGTGCCAGTGCAAATTGGTTTTTGCTGTACACCAACTATTTGGAAGAGTTTTATGAAATTGCTGTGGTGGGAAAGGATGCTTTAACTAAAATAAAAGAGATCAACCAGACTTATATCCCGAATAAACTCTTGGTAGGTAGCACAAAAAACAGCGATTTACCCCTGTTAGAAGCTAAATACAATCCAAATAATACGACTATTTTTGTTTGTATAGATGGAGCCTGCCAACTTCCTGAACAAGACACTGAAAAGGCGCTGAAGCAGATAAATACAATCATTGGAAAACAGAAATAATTTAGCAGTAATATTATATACATATGAGAATCAATCTATATTTTGTGATAACCCTTGGGCTGATCGGGCATATTCTGTCCGTTGATGCACAAAATACAGGTAGCAGAAGTGAAGGATACAAGGCTTTTGGCACCATTACAAGACAACTTAATTCAAATAACACTTTAGATCTGACAAAAGTGAAAGGATCACCTTACGCGAATGAAAATTTTTTACCGGGTCAAATTTTTTTTAGAGAAAAAAATATCAAAATTGATGCAAATCTCAGGTATAATGTTTTTAACGACGAATTCGAGGTGAAAGAAGATGTTCAAAGCGAAAACATTTCCGCCATGATTAAGTCAAGCGATCTGGAAGTGTTTTTAGCCAATAAACGTTATATTTTAAGACCCTATACCGAAAAAGGAACCGAAAAAGAAGGCTATTTCAGCGTGATTTCAGAGGGCCATGGTTTAGGTGTTTACGAAAGAAAAACAAAGGTTTTTACAGAAGGTAAAAAAGCTTCAAATTCGTTTCAGATTGACTTTCCGCCTTCCTTTTCAGACGAAAGTGAGTTGTATTATGATCAGAATAGTACTATGCTCGCCTACCCTAAAAACAAAAGAGACCTACTTATTTTGTGTTCAGACCATGAGGAAGAAGTATCAAATTTTATCAAAAAGGCAAAGCTAAATACGAAATCAACCGAAGATCTGATGAAAATTATCCAATATTATAATTCACTTAAGTAAAGAACTTTTTTGGCCTGCCTGCAATAAAATCTTTTAAATAAAACGGTTCAAAATAGGCCAGGTTTTCAAAATCTTTTTGCTTGAATTTTTCTTCACTTAAGGAAGACATCGTTTTAGCCGAAGGAAAGCTGTTTTCTATAAATACAGCATTTTTATGATTCAGGATCTCCTTTACTTTTTTTACGCCATCACCCAAAAACACAACTTCGCCTCTTGAGAGTTCCTCTTCAAATGAATCTTCTGATATAATTTCTGCCTTGGTCTCTCTTACTTGCAAAAAAGAATGGTCAAATACAGCACTGTAGACTTCCATTCGTCTTGCATCGAGCAAAGGAACAATCAAGCCATTTTTCCTGGCTGTTGCACTATGCGCCAGAACATCTAATGTTCCAACGGAAATTAAAGGGATGTCTAAGGCAAAACAAAGACCTTTTGCCGCAGAAACACCTATTCTTAATCCGGTGTAAGACCCGGGACCTTTACTAACCGCTACTGCCTCTAATTCTTTTAAAGAGACTTCTGCTTTCTCACAGACTTCCTCAATTAAAAGATGTAATTTTTCTGCATGGGAATACTGTTCTTCATGTTGTTCTAAATTTACAAGAACGCTTCCCTCCTTGGCTAAACTTACAGAGCAATTCTTTGTTGCAGTTTCTATATTTAAAATGATTCCCAAAGTCTAAATTTTAAGGACAAAAATACAGAATAAAAAAAAGGCCACAAAGACTTTCATCCCTGCGCCTATATTTATCGTGATTCCTTAATTTTTAGCGGGTAAAACTTCAATAAAGAATTATTCTAAAACCATCCCTTTTTGTTTAATTGATAGTTTTTATAAAACTCATCATCGGTTTGTGTGAGGTAAACGATCCCTTCAACCAAGCCGATAATACTCATGATTCCAGCCCCGATCCCACAGGTTAAAATACTTACCAATAACATGATCAAACCCTCTTTACTGTATCCCAAAATAAATTTATGAATGCCAAGTGCTCCTAATAAAATAGCGAAAACACCTGCAATGATTCTTTTATTCTCTTGTGCGGGTTGAGGGATTACTCTGCCCTGTTCATCTACTACCTCCATAAATTAAAATTAGAACCAAGGTTTTTTATTCTTCTGATAGGTATTGTAAAAATCTTCATCGCTTTTAGTGAGATAAATAATTCCTTCGATAAATCCGATGGCGGCCATCAACAGCCCTCCCAATCCGAGCAGGAAAGAACCCAAAACTGTCAGAACCAACATAATGAGTCCTTCTTTGTTGTAGCCTAAAATGAACTTATGTGCACCCAAAGAACCGAAAAGAATAGCCAAAATACCGGCAATTATTTTCTTATTATTTTCCTTTTTCACCAAATCTTCATAGGCATCTTTTGCTCCTTTTGTAAACTCATTGGCAGTAGATTTAGCCTCTTCCTGAAAATCTTTGGTACTTTTATCCAGCCCTTCAAAAATCTCCTTGGCTTCCTTTTTGACCTTCTCTGCAGTTTCATTAAAACCCTTTTTCAGATCTTCGCTTTCAACACCTAAGTCCTCTGCAATTTTCTTAGCTCCACTTTTGAGTTTCTCTCCGGCCTTTTTCAAATCATCCATTACATCTTCTGCAGCTTCGCCCGTTTCATCAGCTATTTCCTCTATTTTCTTTTCTACTTTCTTAGTTATCGTCTTTTTCGCAGTAGCGGTCGTTTTAGCGGCAGACTTCTTTGTAGCTCTTGCCGTTTTCTCTCCTTCTTCCTTGATGGTATTTGCCACTTTTTTAAGACTTTCTTTTGCTTGTTCTACAGGGTCTTTATCCAGCGGATTCTGATTGTCATCTTTTTTTGCCATGGTACGGTTTTAGTTTTAGTTGATAGTATAACAAAACTATAAAATTTCATCTTTAATTCCTAAGTTTTCTGGATTAGTTAAAATTGAGTAATTTTGGCTTTTCTTAAAGGATGATATGAAATGTGATCACAAAATCGCCGTTTTTGGCGGAGGAAGTTGGGCGACTGCGATTGTAAAAATGTTGTCGGAAAATGTAGACCCTATCGGTTGGTATATGCGCAGTGTGTATATTACCGAACATATCAAACGCAACAGACACAATCCCACCTATTTGAGTTCAGTTGAATTTGATACTGATCAGTTGAAACTTTCCAACGACATCAACGAAATGGTGGAATACGCAGACCTGTTAATTTTTGCTATTCCTTCCGCCTTTTTAAAAAGTGAGTTAGAAAAAATCACAGTACCTCTTAAAAATAAGATCATCTTTTCGGCCATCAAAGGGATCGTTCCTGAAACTGGCCTGATCGTAGGGGAATACTTCCATAAAGTGTATGATATTCCTTACGAGAATATAGGGGTGATTACCGGACCTTGTCACGCAGAAGAAGTGGCCATGGAGAAATTATCCTATATCACTTTGGCTTGTCAGGATAAAGAAACAGCCAGTTGTTTAGGCAGATATCTTTCTAGCCGCTACATCAATGTAAAAGTTTCTGATGATATCGTAGGCACAGAATACGCAGCAGTTTTAAAAAATATTTACGCCATCGCAGCCGGAATGGCCCATGGTTTGGGATATGGCGATAATTTTCAAGCAGTACTGATCTCAAATTCAATTAGGGAAATGAAAGGTTTCATCAAAAAAGTACACAAGATGAAGCGAAACATTAATAATTCGGCTTATCTGGGCGACCTGCTTGTTACCGGATATTCCATTTTTAGTCGCAACCGAATGTTTGGTAATATGATCGGTAAAGGCTACACGGTAAAATCTGCCATGCTCGAAATGAATATGATCGCAGAGGGTTATTACGCCACCAAAAGCGCATATAAGATCAATCAGGAAAACGGGGCCAAGACACCTATTATTGATACTGTTTACAGGATTTTATACGAGAATAAAGATCCCAAAAAAGAATTTCAGCGATTAACCGATCTATTGAATTAAGCTTGTAGGATAACAAATTTATTTAAATGCGATCCCTCTTTTGTTCATCGCTTTGATCATCCTGAGCTTACCTTGTTTCACTGTAGATTTAGGAATGACAAATTTCTTTTCGAACAAAGTGTTTTCGGCGAAGAAAGAAACCCTAAATTCATTATTGATTTCCAATACCTCTTCTTGCAGCAATTCAATTTTTGCGAAGGATCCGGCAGGTAAAACCTCAATTTTATGGCGCATAAGGGCAGTTTCTCTTTCATCGTCATAACCCTTACTCACAATTAAGACCATGCTCAAATCTAAGCTGCTTTCATTCAACAAATAAGCCAGCCAATCATTCGACTTGTAAATCTCGTTATAAGTGTAGACCACGACCAATGACAAGCCAGTAAACTCCTTGATTTCAATATCTTTCTTCATATGCACTCAATCTCCCTCAGATTCCTTGTCTCTCCGCTTTTTAGCCATATAAAAAAAGACATAGGCCAGCGCTACTAATAGAACGAAAGGTAAATAAGTCCCGATCACTACGCCTATTTCATAATTACTGTCGGGAGCATTTTTCATTTTCTCCTCAATATCGACTTGTAGCAAAAGTAAATTCATGATTTATTTTTGAATTTTTTCAAGGCATTTTTTGTAAACTCAGAGAGAACTAATTTACCGTTCAGGGCCGCATATTCAGGTAAAAGTGTTTCCCAATCCTCAGTCCCTTTCCAGAGAACAGCCTTTAAGGCGGTCAGCCCTTCAGTACTATACCCTGAAATTTTTGAGGAAAACAATTCAATCTCCTGATCCATCTCTCGTATGTTTTCAAAAACTTTAGCATAAAGACCTTTTTCTTTTGCCCAATAGGCCGTTTGCCATTCATGTGCTGCAAGCGTTAACTGAGTTAAGCCTGATTTCCCCATCTTTCTCTCCACAGCCGGAGCAATCACGAAGGGACCCAAACCTATGCTCAATTCTGACAACTTTATATCTGCCGCCTCAGTGGCGTAACAATAATCCGCAGCAGCTGCAATGCCTACTCCTCCTCCAACAGTTTTTCCCTGCACCCTGGCCATAATTATTTTTGGCGATTGGCGCATGGCATTCATCAGATCGGCAAAACCCTTAAAAAAAGCTGTGCCTTGTTCTTCGTTCTCTATCGCTAAAAGTTCATCAAAAAAAGCACCTGCACAAAAACTTTTTTCACCCTCACTTTTTAAGATGATCATATTGATTTCCTTATTCTCAGAGACCCTGTTGATCGAGTCTATCAATCTGCGGAGCAAATCTGTAGGAAAAGCATTACTCGCAGGATGCCCGAAAGTAATGGTAGTGATTTTTTGATTTGTACTGGTGAATATCGTTCCTGAACTCATTTCGTATTTTTTAGGAAATACTCTCTGCCGAAACAGTATTGTCTATCTTTTTTACTAAGCCTTGCAATACCTTTCCGGGTCCTACTTCTATAAATTCAGTTGCTCCGTCAGCGACCATTTGCTTGATGGTTTGCGTCCATTTTACGGGTGCCGTTAATTGAGCTATTAAATTCTCCTTAATTTGTGCAGGATCGATAACAGCCGAAGCCGCTACATTTTGATAGATCGGACAAATAGGTTGGTGGAAAGTAGTTTCTTTGATCGCTTTGGCCAATTTTTCTCTGGCAGGCTCCATCATAGGTGAATGAAAACCACCCCCTACCGGTAAGACAAGAGCGCGCTTTGCCCCTTTCGTTTTCATTCCTTCACAAGCCGCATTTACCGCCTCAACTTCTCCGGAAATAACTAATTGACCCGGACAATTGTAATTTGCCGCGACCACCACGCCAGGGGTATCTGCACAAACCTGCTCTACGATACTGTCTTCTAATCCGAGAACGGCCGCCATTGTGGAGGCTTGTAATTCGCAGGCACTTTGCATAGCCAATGCTCTTTGGAACACTAGTTTTAAAGCCGAAGTAAAATCCAGGGTTTTATTTGCAACCAGGGCTGAAAATTCTCCCAATGAATGTCCGGCAACCATTTCCGGCTTAAACTGATCGCCCATGGTTTTAGCTAAAATGACCGAATGCAAAAAAATGGCAGGTTGGGTCACACGGGTTTGTTTCAGGTCGTCAGCAGAACCTTTGAACATGATTTCAGTAATATCAAAACCCAATATTTTATTGGCTTCATGAAAGTATTCTTTGGCTAAAGAAGATTTCTCGTACAACTCAGATCCCATTCCGGGAAATTGTGCTCCCTGGCCGGGAAAAATATATGCTGTCATATGTCAATTTAAATTAAAAATACAAAATTAAGGAAAAGAAATCGGAGTAGGGAGATAGAAGCCGGGAGAATTGAATTGTCAAAACAAAGATCAAGCAGAATTTTACCATAAATGACCGTTGTTATGTAAAATAATAGAAGAAAACGTAAAATTAAAACTCAAAAACATTAATAAATTGCCATATTTTTTGTAAATTTATGACTTGAGCACTAAAATTTTAGCTCTCTTTTCTGTTGATGAAAACCTTTTTCGAAACATATTACCACCTCGACTTATCCTCGTAAATGTTGGCACATTTGGGCCAACATTCAAATCCTTACATTTTTACATTTTTCTAATTATAGCTTGGACCTAATTGATTTCCATTTTATACTATTCCCCTAAATCTTTATTCCATGAAAAATTATATCATTCCATTCGTACTTATCCTCGCTGGATTTGGTTTTTATGCCTGCAGCGAAGATTCAGTAGACGACCTTTTAGAAAAGGACCTCTCGATCTCTGAAAAAATTGAAATTCCTGTTCACATTGACCAAACCGATGGTACCTGGGCTACTTTTGATAATACCAAAGAAATCAGCATCGACAATGCCCAAACTCACGATTACCTCAACAAGATCAAAGCAGTTAAAATTAAGAGCCTGACTTACAGGATCATGAATTTTAATGGTGATCCCAACGGACAGGTAGAAGCCGGATTCCATTGTGCCAATCAGCTCTCTTTGCAAAACCAATTTGTTGTACAGACATCCGCTCAAAACATGATGCAATATCAGGTGAATGAGGTGGCAGAATTGAACCGCATCGGACAAGCCCTTAAAAATGGGAAGAAGATACAAACCCGCTACTCAGGTAAAGCCCTTTGCGACGGCGCCGACATGGATTTTGTTGTTGAGGTCACACTTGATGCTACGGTTACTGTGGGCTTATAAAATCGACTATTTTTCAGCCGGTCAACAGGCAAATCTTTAAAGCCCAAACCAATATGGTTTGGGCTTTACCATTTTTCGTATCCTGCAGACTTAATTCAAAAATAGTCCGGATAACACATTATATCCATTTAACTGATTAAAAAGACGGTTTTAACTGTGCTTTTTTCCTTATTTTCGTTCTACAAACACAATCGATGACCGAATCTAAAAGAAACCTGGCCTTTTCTATCTATTTAGGGCTCGCTGCAGTTTTTATTGCTTCACTTGTTGTTTCCAATCTTATTTTTCAAAAATTCTTCAATTGGAATTTTTTAGGCTGGTACAATTTTGAGATCTCTGTGGGTATTCTACCCTATCCGGTCACCTTTTTGGTCACGGACCTGATCTCAGAAATCTATGGAAAGAAACGCGCCAATCAGGTTGTAACTGCAGGTATTTTTGCATCCGTTTTTTCTTTGATGATCATCATGGTTTCTGATGCAGCTCCGGCAACGGAATGGTCGCCGGTAGGCGATGAAACTTTTCACAAGGTATTTGGTTTATCTGCTTTAGCCGTTTTCGCTTCTGCCATGGCCTATTTGATCGCACAGTACGTCGATATCAGAATTTATCATTTTTGGAAGACCAAAACCAAAGGAAAGCATTTATGGTTGCGGAATAATTTTTCAACTATCTCGTCTCAATTCCTGGATACTTTTTCAGTGCTATTCTTACTCTGTTCTTTCGGCGTAATTGAATGGGATTTGTTCGGAATACTGCTCCTCAACGGATTTCTGTTTAAATTACTCGTAGCTCTATCAGACACCCCACTCCTCTATTTCTTTGTTCACTTATTCAGAAAACATTTTAACTTGGAAGTGGGCGAGGAAATTGAACTATTTGCTTTATCAGCAGACGAAATCATCGAAGAAAAAAGATTTCAGGACTAAAATTCAGGTCTAAATTACTCAATGTTTTCATAAAATTCTATAAAATACCCCTCTAAGGGTATTGTTTAACATCTAGAAATTACCGTAATTTAAGACCATAACAATTTTCCCGAAATTGAGGTGATTCTAAATGACTTCAAAAAAAGGGATTTTTTATGAGAGGCCTGCGGGCCTCTTTTTTTATGAAATTTCTACTTGTTAAACAGCATAATAAAGAAAATGATCTGAGACGACTTTAAAAAACGACTAGAAGAATTGAACAAAACATCTGGATGAGATGACAAAAACGTTTAGACGTTCTTTATAAAGATTAAATGTATTTTGGACTTAAAACCAAGGCCTTGAAATTCTTAAAAAAGCATTACAATTGAAGAAATCAACTAGTATTGAGTATCGCTATACTCAATGTATGGTATTGTATTAAAAAATAACAATCCCTAACTTTGTTAAAATTAATCATACTAAAGTATGTTTTACTTTGGGGCTAATTAACCTAATGATTATCAATAAAATAGTGCTATGTTAATTATTTTTATTTTATTGCAAAAGTTATTCCCATTTAATTAACCCCTCAATTAAAACTTTTAAGTGGAAAATTATTTACCCTCCATAAGAAAATTTATCGATGAGATTTCCGAGATCTACCATCAGGAGAAAATCAAGGGATGTTTTGGAATCCAATCGTACGAAGCCTATAACACAGCAAAAAACGAATGTTTTTATATTTTTGATTTTGAAAAAAACAAAGTCATTTTCCAAAAGGGTTTTGACAATTTTTTAGGTTATAACAAAAATGTCGATCTTTCATTTATTTTTTCATGCTATCATCCTGAAGACAAGAAAATTGTCCATAAACTCATTAAACATGTGGCGCAAAGTCTACCCAAAAAAAGTTTCCAATTGCATGCCAACGTCTTGAATATTGTCTATCGGTTCAAAAAAAATGACGGTAAATATTGCAAAATACTCAGTCAAACCGTTGTTTGTGAAGTCGATCCAAATGGAAAAGCTACAAAAGTCTTGTTGCGTTATACCGATATTTCATTTATGGACTCAACGCCTATCGTAAAATGGAATGTGGATGAAAAATACTATTGTAAAAAAACAATTGAGCAAGATTTAATAGAAAATTCTGATTTGCCTCTAACCAAAAGAGAATCTGAAATCGCTTTTTTGATCGCTAAACATTATACCAATGCTGAAATTGCCGAGCAATTGTGCATCAGTAAAGGCACTGTGGAATCACATCGCAAAAAAATTTACAAAAAAACGGATTCCAAGAGTAAAGAGCATTTGATCTTATTCTTAAAAAGTAAAGGTGCCCTATAACCTACAATCTACCTTATATTCAGTAAGTGCATACTTAAATTCCGGTATATCAAAGATTTAATTTCACCTTATCATCCTGATAAATCCTGAATAATTCAAAAAATACCCCCCAAAGGGTATTGCCTTCCTTATTTATTTAAACTAATTTTGAGTAAATCTTCATTTGCTATGAAATAATTTCTTAATCCTTAAAATCCAAACTATAAAGTTTCGGAGCAAATGAAACTATATGTTGAACTATTAATTTCTATTAATTTAAAACCCCTCAAAAATGAGAAAAATACTTTTAAGCGCAGTTGTGCTAATGATTGGAGCAATTGGATTTGCTCAGAATAGTGCGACGACAACCCAGACCGGGGATAACAATGATGCCTCGCAGGCCCAAACACAAGTTGGGCTAACTGGTAATACTGCATCAATAACTCAAACTAGTGATTCAGGTGCAGATCTTGGCCATAAAGCCACACAAACTCAGACCGGAGCAGGTAATGATGCGACAATTACCCAGAGTGGGACTGGCAATGCAGATGCCACCGCCTCCAACGAAGCTACCCAAACGCAGGAAGGTGATGGTAATACAGCTTATATTGAGCAAATAAATGGCAATGATAATATAGCGACTCAAGATCAGGACGGAGACAATAATTATGCCTCTTCCTTTGTAGATGGAAGTAATAACGAGGTCGAACTCACTCAAATAGGCAATTATAATACTGTTCTAATGCAAGATGCGACCGGGGATGATAATAAACTTGAAATAGACCAAAGAGGAAATGAAAATTATGCTTATCAAACTGCTAATGGAAATGAAAATAATTTATTTTCTAGAGCCAGAGGGAATGACAATACTATTATCTCAAGAGGCATATGGAAACAAAAATAAATCGAATTTAAATGCTTCTACTTTTTCAGATAACAATACCTTAACAAGTTATCAAAGATGGAAATCAATAATCTAGCTAGAGGTAATATTGAAGGTTCACCTCCAGATGGAAGCGACGATAATGGTATTTGCGATTGATCAAATTGGAGGAAATTTAAACAAATCTAGAAATAATATTGTAGGTAATGGAAATGACCATTGATGTTGACCAAATAGGTGAACTCAAATTCTTCAGGCCCAATAAACAACGATCCTGGAATAAGTATAGTAGGTGATGACAACACAGCTACGCTTTATCAGGAGGGTAACCAAAATACTGGTAGAATTTACCAAACAGGTGATGAAAACGAGGCTACTTCAACTTCAACAGGAAATCTCAATAATGTAGATATTACCCAAACAGGTGATTTGAATGATGCTTTTGTCACTCAAAACGGAGATTCTAATGGGGCTATAGTGTTACAAAATGGAAATAGCAATGCTGTAAACCTAACGCAAGATGGTGGTAGTTCAGCAGATATTTTACAACAAGGAAATAGCAATACAGTAATGGGCATTGGTCTAGACCCAATGGCAACCTCTTTAGGCGGCTCAATGCTAGATATCGATCAAATTGGAAACAGTAATACCGCTCATATACAACAATCCAATGGAGGAAATGGCACCGTTATGCAAGCCGGTAATTTCAATGTATCAACAATCATTCAAAATTAATTAACCAAACCCCCTCATATTATGAAAAAATTTTTAATCGGCGCAATAGCGCTAATGTTCGGAGCAGTCGGATTTGCTCAGAATACAGCTACTTCCACCCAAACGGGTGATCAACAGATTTCTAACATTGATCAGACAGGATCAAATACAGCAACTGTAACTCAAAATCAGTCTGGAATACCAGCAAATACTCCTGCATATATGAACATGGCTACTGTAATTCAAAACGGGATAGGTAACACGGCTACCGTACTTCAGGACGAATTGGGTGGTGGAAACAAAGGTGGTAATGATGCAAAAATAACCCAGTTAGGAGATAACAATACATCTACCCAAACTACCTACGCTCCTGGTTCTAATAGCGGACAGGATGTAGAAGCCTTGCAGGAAGGTAACGATAACAATGTTACACAAACAATTACGGGTGGATATACCGATTATTTCTATACTGAACAAGTTGGTAACGAAAACTCAGCTACTCAAGCTGGAACGGGAGTTACAACAAATACAGCCAAAATTTATCAGACAGGTAATGAAAATACGGCAAATCAAACATTAGCCGGTAGTAATAATGGTTATTATGGTGGGATCTATGCTAATGAAAGAATACTTATTGAACAAGTAGGAGATTTAAATTCCGCTAGTCAGGATTTTACAGGATCGGGTTCTAGCCATGGTAATAGTGCTGATATTTTCCAACTTGGAAATGAAAATACTGCAAGTCAAACTGGTAACGGTCGAAATATTTATGTCGATTTCAATCAATTAGGCAACATGAACAATGCAACGAGCGACCAAACAGGTTCCGAAAATCAAATCTACCTTTTGCAAGATGGTAATTCAAATAATGCCACATTAGCGCAAGATGGCATGGGTAATAAGATAGATGCAGGTGATGATGGTTATTTAAATAATGGACAACATGGTACAGGTCATATATTGACCGTTGATCAGATGGGTGACGAAAATTATACGTATTATAATTCTGGAGTCGGCTCTGTTAACAATACTGCAGATGTTGATCAAACCGGGTATGATGATAATACCCAAATTCACCAATGGGGATCAAATAGTTCTGCCACCGTAAGACAAGCTGGAATAACTGGTGTTTTTTCTTATAATGGAGATAATAATACCGCTAATATTACCCAATATGGGACAGGACAAAGTTCAACAATAGATCAGTCTGGTCAAAACCATGTTGCATCAACATATCAGCAAGATAGTGGCAATACCGCTTCTATTACCCAAAGCGGTGATATTTTCGATGGATCAAATGCGAGATATTCTACCAGTTGGCCCGGTGCTCCATTTAATAATCAAGGAAGAACACGTCAATATGGTAATGATAATAATGCCACGATCACTCAGAATGGATCTGAAAACAATGCCTTTATTGATGAAAATGGAGATTTGAACAGTGCCACAATCTACCAAGATGGAGTAGACAATTATACTAATATTGATATTGATGGTAACAGTAATGGGTTAGTTAATGGGTCTGCCTCAAGCGATGGAGACCACAACACTTTACTTATTGATGTAGATGGAAATATGAATAATTTCTTTGCAGACCAAATTGGTGATTACAATATGGGAACCAGCACTCAAACAGGCGATGGTAATTCATCGAGTATTGCCCAATATGGAAACAACAATAATTCTGTAATTACTCAAAACAACTAATTTTTCTCAATTTTGAGTTGAATAATAGACCAAACAACTGGCAATTTCACTATATTGCCAGTTGTTTTAATCATTTAAATAAAAGTCATGAAATCAGCTATATTTTTTGTGTTTACTTTTATTTCTTTTTCTTTGGCTATCAAGGCCCAGGAAATTGATGATAATACCATGGTGATTAATCAATATTTTCAGCAGATTACATCTTCTCAAAACACTCCGGCCCTTCAGACTCAATCTCCCCAGGAAAGTTATATCGAAATTTCACAAATCGGTACGTCAAATCGCGTCATCAGTATTAATGGCAATGATGATATTGAAAAAATACAACAAAGCGGAAATTTAAACGATTATGGTAATTATCGTTTTAAAAATAACCAACAAACCAACATACAAGTCAACCAACAAGGAAACCTTAACTCATTGCTCATTTTTGGAGAAAATTCACTGATGGATAAGCTTATTATCAATCAGAAATCTAATTTTCAATCTATTGTGATCAATAATTTCTCACGTTAAGTTAAAATGATTTGAAAAGGTTATTATACTTCTTCATATTTTTATTTATCCTTCCCGTAGTTTCTCAGGAAGAACAATCAATTAAAGCCCGTTTAAACATAACCCGTGAAGATATTTTTGTAAATATTCAGGCAATAGTTGAGAACAATAGCCATATATACAATAACGAACTCACCTACCAACTTCTTACCCTTAAAAAGCTACCCCAAGATGCCAAATTTGAGAAAAATGATCGTTTTGGTGAATTTACCTTACTCCCCAACGAAAACAAAACAATTACAGAACTAAAAGTAAATTTAGAAGAAGAACAAGAATTGAAGATATTTTTATTTATTCGTGATCAAAAGAAGTTAGTTGCGCAAGACTCTCTTAAAATCAATGAAGTTGTAGACCTGCTTAAAACCACCTTTATGCGTGAAATAGATATAGAAATAAATGGTCTTGTGGTTGAAAACACCAAAACAAAAATGGGAAAAGATTTTTATGATTATTTTTACCAGCGCTATCTCCAAGAAGGGGCAAGTTTTTCATTTATTATTCATATTAATGAAAAACCATTTCCCGGAAGAGGAAGTTTGATCTCTATTGAAATAGAAGATAAAACCATAGTAGAATTTCAGGCAAGGCCAGACCAAGAGTTCATTGAAGGAGCAGCAAAGTATTCTATGGCCAAAGTAATTGAATACAGTAAGAATAAAAAGGAAATTCCTAAAGTATACTAAAAATGAAAAAGTTATTATTATTTTTCTATCTAACCATACCCATTGGACTTACTGCACAAGAGATGGTCTATAAACCAGTCAATCCCGCCTTTGGAGGAGATACTTTTAACTACCAATGGCTATTGAGTTCTGCAGAGGCACAAAATTCACATACAGAAAATAGTGGTGCACGGGTTGAAAGATCTGATATTGATACTTTTACAGAAAGTTTAAACCGTCAATTATTAAATCGGATCACCTCGAATTTATTTCGAGATCAATTTGGCACTGACGGTGAACTGACAGAAGGAACTTATATGTTTGGTAGCCTTGTTTTAGAAGTCTCTCCCACTACCGATGGTTTGCTCATCAATATTCTTGATACACAAACCGGAGATCAAACACAAATTATTATTCCGAATTAGTAAACTATGAAGAAAATTCTTTATTCTTCTCTTTTGTGCTTGTTCCTTTGGTCCTGTGGTGCAAGAATCAAGCAGCCATTCTTAACAGAGCAGGCCCGTATTGGAGAAAATACAACACCGGAAAATACGGTTTTAGGAGATGTAAAACCTGTAGAACCTATCGTGGTAGGTGTCTATAAATTCAGAGACCAGACAGGTCAATACAAACAGGTAGAAAACGGAACGAGCTGGAGTACAGCAGTTACCCAAGGTGCTACTACCATCCTGCTCAAATCTTTGGAAGATTCAAAATGGTTTACACCTATCGAACGAGAAAATGTGAGCAACTTGTTAAATGAGCGTCAAATTATTCGTTCGACGAGAACTCAATACAGTAATCAAAACCAACAGCTCTCAGAAGCAGACGTTTTACCTCCGCTCCTTTTTGCCGGAATTATTCTGGAAGGCGGTGTTATTTCATATGATTCAAATATCAGAACCGGGGGTGCCGGAGCAAGGTATTTTGGTACAGGTGCCTCGAGTAAATATAGAGAAGACCGAATTACTGTTTATTTAAGAGCGGTATCTACCTCAAACGGAAAGATTTTAAAAACCATTTATATTTCTAAAACCATCTTATCTCAAGCCATTTCGGCCAGCATGTTCAGGTATGTAGATGTAAAAAAATTATTAGAGGTCGAAGTGGGAATGACCCAAAATGAGCCCAAACAATTAGCCGTTAAAGAAGCGATTGATAAAGCCGTAGAAGGTTTGATCATTGAAGGAATTATTGATGGATTATGGGTTCCTGAAGGGGGTGAACCTGCGGTTCAAAAAATAAAGGAAGCCTATGAACTCGAATTGGCAGAAGCAGAACGAACAAAACTATACAACCGGACTTTTGAAGACCAAAGGTCTAAACATGGCCTTTCTCTTAAAATGGGTGGCGCTTTAATGGACGGCGACTATTCAAATAATGATCTGGGTTACAGCTTTCATGGAAATTATAAATATTTGTTTAACAATCCGCATTGGAGTCTTAATCTCGGAGCAGGTTTTATGGAACTGGACAGAACAGGACCACCAGTCAATTACGATCTTACCCTGGATGGCAATTTAGAATTTATCTTTTTGCCCTATGAAAATTTAACGCCCTTTATCTATGCGGGAGGAGGAACCGTTACCAATACTTCTTTCGAAAATGCAGAATTTAAATTTCAGTATGGTGCAGGGGTGGAATATTTACCGGTTGAAAATATTGGCATTGAATTATTTGGTGAACAAAACCTAACTTTTTCCGATAATATCGACGGGGTAATTCAAGGAAAAAGAGACGATTATTTTTGGCGTTTCGGATTAGGAATTAACTTTTATTTTGGGAGATAACAATGAAAAAAATGAAAATAAACTCAGCATATATCATCTCATTCCTGTTCAGTTTTTTATTGCTGCTGGCTTGTGGGGAAGATACCATTGAATTTGGAGGAACAGGAAAGATCAAAGGAAAGGTAGTTGAAGATATCAGCTTCATTCCTGTAGAAAATGCAAAAGTTGAATTGAGCCCTTCAGGTAATACGGTTTTTACGGATGAAGAAGGTAATTTTGAAATGGAAAATGTAACTATCGGGGAATATTCGGTAAGTGCCACCAAAGAAGGTTTTTTAACCGGATATGAGCCTGCCCAGGTTGAAGTAGGTTCTGAGGTAAATGTGGTTTTCGAATTAAAAATTGAGACCGCCAACAACCGCCCACCTGATGAACCCAAATTAATCAGTCCGGAAGATAATGCACAGGACGTTGCCCTGACAACCAATTTGGTTTGGGGTGCTTCAGACCCTGATAAGGATCAATTGACCTTTACCCTAAAGATCAGAAATGACAAGAATAATGATGAGATCTTAAAAGAAAATATCACCGATACGATCTTCCAACTTACAGAGCTTACCACCTCTACCAAATATTTTTGGCAGGTGAGTGCTTATGACAGCATCAATGCACCTGTCTGGAGCAAAGTGAGATCTTTTAGCACATCAGATCAGGTGAATAGCCGTTATTTGTATGTAAAATCGACTAACGGAAATAATGTGATTTACTCACGCGATGATGACGGAACAGAATCTGCATTGACATCAGCAAGCCTCAACAGCTGGAGACCTCGTAAAAACAGTTCCAGCAATTTGATCGCCTTTTTAAGAACAGATGAAAATTTTGAAACACAAATTTATACTATTAATCCTGATGGAAGTAATTTGTTCAAAGTGACCCGAACCCCGGTTGCCGGTTTCAAACCGTCAGAAATGGATTTTTCATGGAATTCGAATGGCTCTAAGTTAATTTATCCGCACTTTGATAAATTATATGAGATCAATAAAGATGGTAGCGGACTGAGACTGATCCATCAAACCACAGATGGCAATTTTATCAGCGAATGCGATTGGAGTTACGACGGCAGTACAATTGCAGTGAAAACAAATAATTCAAATGGCTACAATGTTTCTATCTATACCATAGACATGAATGGTAACAAGAAGACCAATGTACTTACCGGCGTAAATGGTGCGGCAGGTGGTCTTAATCTGTCTGTTGATGGAAAGACTCTATTGTACACCTACGATATTTCAGGATTTGAAAGTTCTTCCTATAGACAACTCAATACGCGCTTGTTCATCTATGATTTCCCCTCAAATACGAGAAAAGATATTTCAGAGAATAAAACAGACGGAAGTCTGGATCTCGACCCACGCTTTTCACCGGATGAGGCCAAGGTTATTTTTGTAAACACTTCTAACGATGGAGTTTCTCAAAAGAATATATTTATCCAAAACATTAGAGATGACGGAACCGTAGATGGTACTCAATACAATCGAGAGGAACTCGTGTCAGACGCGATCATGCCGGATTGGGAATAATAGAAAAAGGGGCGAAAGCCCTTTTTTTATTTACTAATATTTGGTTTGCCACATCCGTTTACGGACATAGGTGCTTGGCGAAAAAAACTGAAGTGATACTTCAAAAGTATTACCCACATTGCCCAAAGCAGAAACCGGGACATCATAAGACAAGCCTATTTTTAGGCTTTTTGTTTTAAAGCCTATATTGGGATTAACCGACAAAAAATAATCGCTTGATTCAACTATTTTCTCTAAGGTATTAGAAGCCAGAATACCAAAAGTGAGTTTAGAAAACCCGTATTCCAGGCCAAAATCAAATCGATTGTACATTTCCTGATGATAGGCATTAAAAGTAAAAAATAAAAAAGAGGTCGGATCAGCACCGTAAACTTGATTCTTATACCAGCTTTTCCGATAACCCCCTTGAAAAGTGATTAACGGTTGTAAAGGCAATTCTTCACCCTCCAGATAAGAGATATTGGGCTTATTGAGGTGTTTAACACCTGCCCCCAACCAATAATTATCTGCGTATAAAACAAGCCCGGCAGAAAAATCGAAATAACCCTGACTACCCTGAATAAGGTTAGTCAAGACCGGATCTTGAGAACCCGGATCAATTAAACCGGAACGGGGGTCTATTTGATCTTCGAACAGCAAACCCACCTGCATTGATTTGGCTGATAGAATAGCCAAAACCAATCCCCGGAAAAAGACTGATTTCATCTGTAATTTGTACATGAAAGGCATAAGATCCCTGGAATTGAGACAGACTGTATTCCCCCAGCTCTTCAGATTGATGGATGACCTGTAGTCCGATCCCACTTCTCATTCCTTCAAACCAATTATCGGCCGTGACATAGACCGAATTCAGGTTGGAAGATATCCCCAACCATTGGTTTCTGTATCCTGCTCCTAATCTTAAGCCCCCGGTAGAACCCGTAAAAGCAGGATTCAGCAAAGTTGGTGCCGCATAAAACTGAGTAAAAATGGCATCTTGTGCCCATAAACCTGAACTCACTAATAACGATATGTAAAAACAAAGGTATTTCAGCATATTTATTTGATCAGGGTAAACAGACCTTCTTTTTCGGTTTTCTCACCGTCCAATGAGACAGCTTTTATCCGGTACATATAATTTCCATTCTGCGCATCTTTCCCTTTGATAAGACCATCCCAACCTTGTAATGCTTCATTTTGCTCATCATAAATGAGATTCCCCCAGGTATCAAAAACTTGCAACTGAAGAAATGAAATACCCTTGGAAACCGGTTTAAAAAAGTCATTTACACCATCTCCGTTAGGGCTGAAAGCGTTAGGGATAAATAGTTTTACCTGCCCCTTTACCCATATAGTCACCTGTGCAGGTTCGGAGTTTATAAATCCGTCATTGACCAGGTAGGTAAAACTGTCTGCACCACTAAAAAGTGCATTGGGTGTATACCTAAAAGATCCGTCAGTATTCAATACCAATGAGCCATTTTGTACATTTTCCAGCAAAGAGGTGGTTAAGGGGTCCTTGTCTTCATCACTATCGTTCAATAAAAGTCCTTCTGCATTTGATATAGTTAACTCTGCCCCTTCTTCCGTTTCATAACTGTCATCTTCTGCTATGGGTGGAACATTGACCAAATTAACAACGATTTCTACGGCAGTTTCCTCAGAAAACAACTCTCCATCCGCAGCTAAATAACTAAATGAATCTACTCCATAAAACAATCGATCGGGTTGGTAATCAAAAGAACCATCAGCAAATAAATTAAGTACTCCATGATCAACAGTCCTAACCAATTCAACAGCTAAAATGTCTCCATCGGGATCTGTATCATTTTGCAACAAGCCTAAGTCCTGTGAAACAATTAATTGCACTCCATCATCAGTTGTATAAAAATCAGGCTGAGCAATTGGATTTTCGTTGGTAAAGGTGCAATCAATGTTAAATTTTGTCCATGAATCTATATCCGTCCATTTGGATTCTGCCTCCTCTTGGTTATCCACTTGTATACAAAAAAGTTGATTGTTCCCTGTGGTTTTTAATGTTTGTAAGATTTGATTATTTCCGCTTTTTATGTTCAGATTTTCCAATGCATTGTCATCACATTCCAATGAATTTAACTTGGTGTTCTTTGACAGATCAAGCGTTTTGATCAAATTTCTGCTGCAAGACAAACTTTCTAAATCCAGATTGAACTCGAAATTTAATTCTTGAATCTGATTGCTAAAACAGCTGAGCAATGTCAAAGCGCTATTACTCTGAAGGGCCAATTCACCTAACTGGTTAAAACTGCAATAGAGCTCTGCTAATGCCACATTATTACTGATATCTAATGCCTTCAATTGATTATCCGTAATAGACAAAACTTGTAAACCTTCACATTTGATCAAATTGATTTCCGTAATATTCAAAGAATTTATTTTTAGTTCTTTTAAAAGAGCGGTGTCATCTGAACTGCTTACTTCAATAAATACTTCTGAGCCGGGACTTCTGAAAACTGACAAATCAAATACAGGACTATTGCCAGATTGGATCTGGTCTATCATACCGGGAGCAGAGGCTTTCCAAATAAGGTCTTGACCGCTTTTTACAACCGATTGAGGTTTCCATTCTGTGTTCATAGAGGTGGTTCTGATGGTCAGAAGAATTTCATCTGCCAAACTTTTTTTTGCCCAAAGACTTTGACTTTGACCTAACAATGTCATCAACATAAAACACACAACTGTTCGATACCATTTTTGACAAATGGAATGCTGGTTTAATGGGATAAAAAGTTGAGACTTTTTAAAATAAGACATACATTCTTTTTCAACCATGAAAATACAGGTTATTGTTTAAAACACAATGCTTTAAGTATGATTTTGTTTATTTTTTTATGTTGAAAATGACAACAATTAAAAAAATATTTAAATAAGGAAGATCCTCAACAATTCTCTGATAGGGAAATGAATCTAATAACCGATTTGGCTATGGATAAACTCACAAACGATTCGTAAATTTTGAAAAAAGTCAATGAGGATTCAAAACAAGTACTATTGCTCTATGATCTGATGAATGAAATTCATGCGAAATATTAGGTCTTTTATTGAGAGTCCCTTCAAATTGCACAGTGGAATAGCTTACGAAACCTCCACCTCTACTACATAACCCTCATAATTTCGAACATTAAAAGCGGTACCATCTTCAAAGATCAAATATTGTCCTTTGATCCCTTTTAAGACACCCGAGTAGTTTTGTGTTTTATCTAAATTTAAGCTTTTGATCTTTTTGGGATATTGTAGAACAGGAAAATCCAATTCTACTTCTTTACTGCGCATTTCTCTAAAATAGGGTTTTACTTCTTCAGGAATGTATGGAGATAACTTTTCTTTTTCTGCGTTTAAATCGAGATCTTCAATCTCATTCGTCAACATTTTTCTCCAGTTGGTTTTATCTGACACATGTTCCTTTAAGGCAACTTCTGTAATTCCGGCCAAATATCGATTTGGTACTTCTACAATTTCTATCGCCTCATGTGCTCCCTGGTCTATCCAGCGCGTTGGGATTTGTGCCTTTCTGGTTACACCCACTTTTACATTGCTCGAATTAGCTAAATACACTACGTGTGGCTGTAATTGCATACTTTTTTCAAATTCCAGATCACGGTCCTCGATGTCTAAATGCGCCTGACTCAATTCCGGACGCATGATCCAGTCGCCGGCTTGTGGCATTTTATAAAAACAATCATAACAAAATCCCTGGCGAAAGATCTTTTTATCCTCTCCGCAACTCAGGCATTGGTATTTCTGAAAAGTGATCTCTATTTTTTTATCCAATAATTGATTCATCACCAAAAAATCAGCTTCCATATCCAAATAATATTGAATGGGATTTCCTATTTCTGTCGACATTTTTCTTAAGACACCTGAATATTTCATCGATAAGATTTTAGCGGTTAAACTTGAAATGAGGGATATATATTTATTTAATTGTAGAATACACACGTACTATTCGTGAATCTTTTATTTTCTTTCATAATCTGGTAAAATTAGGTCAACCTATTTCAGTACAAGACACACAAGACATTTCTCAAATCTCAATACTCAATACTCACTACTAAATTCTGAATTCAGTTACTCTTTACCACGATCGTTTTCTTCACCAACTCTGCCACTCTCCTTGCCTCCTCCATATTTTCATTCACTATCGTTACATGTCCCATTTTTCTAAACGGTCGCGTTTCTTTTTTTCCGTAAATGTGAGGGGTAACTCCCTCGATCTCCATGATCTTTTCCATATTTTCATATACTACCGCTCCGGAATAACCTTCAGCTCCTACCAAATTGACCATTACTCCTGCTACTTTACTCTCAGTTTTCCCAAGTGGCAAATTTAAGATTGCGCGCAAATGCTGCTCAAACTGACTCGTGTAAGATGCCTCGATACTGTAATGCCCGCTATTATGAGTTCTCGGAGCCACCTCATTGATCAATATTTCGTCGTTTTCTGTCTGGAACATTTCTACCGCCAATAAACCGATATGTCCAAAAGCTTCTGCTACTCTCATGGCAGTCTCCCTGGCTTTAAGAGCTATCTTTTCCGGGATCCTTGCAGGACAAAGTACATATTCAACTTGATTGGCCACAGGGTGAAATTCCATTTCCACAACAGGGTAGGTCCTCACCTCTCCCTTTTCATTTCTGGCCACAATCACGGCTAATTCGTTTTTAAAGGGAATTAATTCCTCAGCGATACATTCCCCTTCTTGCAGACCGATCAGATCCTCTTTTTGTCGAATCACTTTCACGCCATTTCCATCGTAACCGAATTGGGCCGATTTCCAGACAAAAGGAAGGTCCAAATCCTGCAATTCTCCCACGTTTTTACATGTCCGGAAAGGCGCCGTCGGGATTTGATGCTCCTGATAGAATTGTTTTTGTCTGGCCTTATTTTGAATGATCTCCAGCACTTTGGGTTGAGGATAAACTTTTTTACCTTCTTTTTCCAATTGTTTTAGGGCGTCTATATTGACATGCTCGATCTCTATCGTAAGGAGATCCACTTTTTTTCCAAACTCGTAAACCGTTGTATAATCCATGAGATCTCCGCTGTGAAATTCATTGCAAATTTCACTGCAGGGTGCGTTTTTGGCAGGGTCTAACATGACCGTAAACACATCGTATTTCTGAGTTTCCGTCAGCAACATTCTGCCGAGTTGCCCGCCTCCTAAAACGCCTAATCTAAAATCAGATGAAAAATAATTTTTCAAAATTCTTTCTTTTAATAATTTGTAATTCGCAACACATTACCTCCCTGTAATTCTGTTCTGTATTGTCTGGCCGCCACATTGATGCCATCCGTTAACGGACCCCCATCTAAAATACTGAACTCACTTTTATCGCAACTGCATTGCATGATGATGCTATTTCTGACGACCATAACCGAGCAAGCCTGAGGTTCCAAATGCGGTGCGCTTCTTTCGAATGCCACAAAATTATTGATGCCTGAACGATACACAACTATACCGGAAATACCCCCGTTGGTATAGGCCCAACCCCCTACAACCTGCAAATTGATATATTCAGGATTATTTAAAAATACCGTTTCATTTACCGGTATATTGGGTAAAATCTGATTTGGATCATCGTTGCTGTCAGAACAAGCCACCATCATCAAAAAAAGAAATCCAAAAAAAACTTTTCGGGTTATCATAAGTGAGACTTTACAATCAGTTGACAAAAATAAGGCTTGCAGAGCAATTAGCTCAGCAAGTTACAAATATTTTAATTTTAAAAATTATTCGTACATTTGTGATGAAATCTCATTCCAACACATTGGATTTGGGATTTTTTGTATTTATATCACCTTTCAAAATGACGAATTATGAGTGAAGTTTCTTATTACACTGCGGCGGGATTAAAAAAATTACGTGACGAATTAGAACATTTAGAACATGTGGAACGGCCACGTGTGACAAACGATATAGCAGAGGCGCGTGATAAAGGGGATTTGAGTGAAAATGCGGAATATCACGCAGCGAAGGAAGAGCAGTCTCACTTAGAGTATAAAATCGCCCAGCTTAAAAATACATTGTCAAAAGCGAGATTGATAGATGAATCCCAACTGGACAACTCGAAAGTATTGGCCCTCTCTACGGTTAAGATCAAGAATCTCGACAATAAAATGGAGTTTTCTTACACCTTGGTCGCAGATGCTATCGCTAATTTGGCAGAAGGAAAAATATCTGTAAACTCTCCCATTGGGAAAGGTCTTTTGGGCAAAAAAGTTGGTGAGATTGCGGAGGTACAAGCTCCTAAAGGCATCATGAAATTTGAAATTTTAGAAATTACCAGATCTTAATCACCACATCATGAGCAGCATTTTCACTAAGATCATCAAGGGAGAAATTCCGAGTTATAAAATAGCCGAGAACGATCAATTTTATGCCTTTCTGGATATCAATCCAAATGCGATTGGCCACACCCTGGTGGTGCCTAAAAAGGAAGTGAACAAGATCTTCGAACTGGATAAAGAAACCTACAGGGGCCTGATGGACTATTCCTATGACATCGCCAGAGCCATAGAAAAAGTAGTGCCTTGTAAAAGAGTAGGCATGACGGTCATAGGGCTTGAGGTTCCGCATGTGCACGTACATTTGATTCCTTTAAATGAAATGAGTGATGCTACTTTTGGTAAAAAAGTGAAATTGGGCGAAGAAGATTTTAAAAAATTGGCGAAAAGAATTGCCGCAGAACTTTAATGATTAAGTAAGTAGCTTTAACTCTATAGCAAAGGTGGTTCCCTTACCAATCTCAGAATTCTTTACGTAAATTCTGCCATTGTGATAGTCCTCAATAATTCTTTTGGTCAACGACAAGCCCAGACCCCATCCTCTTTTCTTGGTCGTATAACCCGGATCGAATATTTTTTTGTGCAAGCGTTTGAGAATTCCCTTACCGGTATCAGATACCAGAACCAGTGCGTGGTTATTTTCTTTTGAAATAGTGACCGTTAAATTCCCTTTACCCTGCATGGCATCGATCGCATTTTTAACCAGATTTTCGATCACCCAACTATACAATTGCCGGTTGAGATCAACCATCAAGGGTTCTCCATGTTCATCCTTAAATTCAAAGGTAATTTGTTTGAAACTGCGCGATTTAATATAGCCAAAAGCATTTTTAGTTTCTTCAACCAGATCGGTTGGTTCAAGTTTTGGAACAGACCCGATCTTAGAGAATCTATCCGCGATGGTATTGAGCCTGTCTACATCCTTTTCTATTTCTGTGACGATATCTTCACTGGTGTTTTCCAGGCGTAAAAGTTCTACCCATCCGAGTAAAGAAGAAAGTGGTGTTCCGATCTGATGTGCTGTTTCTTTGGCCATTCCCGCCCAGAGTTTATTCTGTTCAGCTACTTTATTTTGCTGGAAAACGAGATAAATAATAGTTCCAAATAAAAGCAGAATCAGCAACAAACCCAAGGGATAAAACTGCAAACGATTGAGCAGATCAGAATCTCTGTAATAAATTCTTTGGGTAACATTTACATTGTCTTGTTTGTAATTTACAACCAGAGGCTCGTTCTCGGCTTGCATTTTACGCAATTGCTTGTGCAGGTATAATCGATCTTTTTCGGGTAAAGAAGTAAACTTACTGGAATTAGCCACTCCCAGATTGGCCCAGCGATAAATATCCCCGTTGTCATAAGTGACGATCATAGGGATACTGCTGTTGCTCGCAATGATCTTTTCTTCCAGACTGACGTCGACATCCAGGTCTATATTATTGAAATTTTCGTAAGCGATGGCTAAAACCTCCATTTTAAGTCGCTCCTCATTCTTAAATTTCTGAAAGAACTGATTCGTATTCCACAGAATTAAGGCCACAATCAAAAAAGAAGCAATCGTAAGTGCCCACCGAATAATGGTCTTGGTTTCAGGGAAGTTCATATATAGCCTTAAGAATTCTAATACCTACAACTTTAAAAAGATATAGTTATTATTTGATTTACAAATATTAGTTACTTTTGTTAAAAAATCAATACAATTGTTAACAATTCTTCCTAAAAATATTTCGACGCCTAAATTACACCAATATTTATTAAGTTCAGTGGCACCCAGACCCATTGCTTTTGCAAGCACGATCGATGAGAAAGGAAGTCCAAATTTATCTCCATTTAGTTTTTTTAATGTGTTCAGCGCAAATCCTCCTATCCTGATCTTTTCTCCGGCGAGAAGGGTTCGCGACAATACCACCAAACACACATTGGAAAACATTTTAAAGACCAAAGAAGTTGTTATCAATGTGGTCAATTATGATTTGGTACAACAAACCTCTTTGGCGAGTGTGGAATACCCAGAAGGAACCAATGAATTTATCAAAGCCGGTTTAACCATGCTCAAATCTGATCTGGTCAAACCTTTTCGTGTAGCCGAATCACCCATTCAATTTGAATGCAAAGTGAACGAGGTAGTTGCCTTGGGAAAAGAAGGCGGTGCTGGCAATTTGGTGATTGCTGAGGTACTTTGTATGCACATTCATGAAAGTGTTTTAAATGATGAAAATGAAATAGACCAGGTCGCTTTGGATCTGGTAGCGCGAGCAGGAGCCAACGAGTATTGCAGAGCCAAAGACGGCTTTTTTACCGTAGCTAAACCCGTCTCTAAATTGGGTATAGGGATAGACAATTTGCCCGAAGATGTGCGGTTGAGCAAATGGCTCAACGGCAATGATCTGGGCAAACTCGGAAACACAGAAAACCTGCCAAACAAGCCCGATGTTGATAAGTTTTTGAAAGAGAATCCCCGATTCAAGGGGCTAAAAACGAAAGAAAAACATATTTTTGCCAAAGAGTTTTTAGAAAAAAATGACATTGAAAGCGCTCTTAAAGTGCTTTTAATAAATGAGATTTAACTTATGGAAATAAACGGAAAAATTAAAAAGATCGACGCCACTAAAACATTTGGCAATAACGGATTTAGAAAAAGAGAAGTAGTCATCGTAACCGATGAACAATATCCACAATTCTTATTGGTCGAATTCACGCAAGACAAATGCGATTTGTTAAACAGTTTTGCTGAAGGTGATTTGGTAAAGATCAGTATCAATTTGCGAGGTAGAGAATGGATCAATCCCGAAGGAGAAGCCAAATATTTTAATTCTATTCAAGGCTGGAGAATTGAAAAAGCCCAAGCGGGACAAAGTTCAGTTCCTCCCATGGAAGCCCAAAGTTTTGTGCCCGCCGACAATTACAAGGATGAAGAACCGGATGATCTTCCGTTTTAAGTTAACACAACACATCAAAGTCTAAAACTGCACAGATCATTTCTATGCAGTTTTTTTATATGTATCTACTTGGTAAAAACATCTACTTCCCACCACCAACTGCAGCAGATCAAAGCGGTTTATTGGCCATTGGTGGAGATCTTTCTCCCGAGAGATTGATCTTTGCTTATCAAAATGGAATTTTTCCCTGGTACAACCCCGGTGAGCCCATTATTTGGTACTGCCCCCCGGAGCGGATGGTACTTTATTTTGATGAGTTAAAAGTGAGTAAAAGCATGAAACAGCTCATCCGCAGTAAACGCTTTGAACTTACCTTCAATAAAAACTTTAAGGAGGTCATCAAACATTGCAAGTCTATTTACAGACCTGACCAGGGTGGAACATGGATCACGGATGAAATGGAGCAAGCCTATATCGAATTACATAAAAAGGGTTTTGCCAAATCGGTGGAAGTATGGGAAAAAGGAGAATTGGTCGGCGGGCTTTACGGCATAGATCTGGGACATGTTTTTACCGGAGAAAGTATGTTTAGCAAAGTGAGCAACACGTCTAAGCTGGCTTTTATTTTTCTATGTGACCTATTGCAAAAAGAAAATTATGCCCTCCTCGACTGTCAGGTGTACAACCCCCATCTTGAAAGTTTAGGCGCAAGAGAGATCCCCCGGGAAGATTTCTTAAAAGTGCTCAAGACAAGTACAAAATAAAAGCCTCGATTTCTCTATATTTGTTTCATAAAGAACCTATTTATGGATATTAAAAATGCCCAAATTCAAGTAGATAATTGGATCAAACAGCACGGAGTTCGTTATTTCAATGAACTTACCAATATGGCGCAATTAACAGAAGAAGTCGGTGAAGTAGCCAGAATTATTGCGAGAAGATACGGGGAACAAAGTGAGAAAGAAAGTGATAAATCTAAAGACCTGGGCGAAGAATTGGCTGATGTGCTATTTGTTTTGCTCTGTTTAGCAAATCAAACAGGCATTGATCTTCAAGCCTCTTTTGATAAAAAAATGGATTTTAAAGCCAAACGAGATCACGATCGTCACCACAATAACGAAAAGCTAAAATCATGACTTTTACAGAAAAAATAAAACATCCTCAGTTTTGGCCTTTGACATTCAAAGTTGCCCTGACTTTTTTCGGAATACTGATCATTATTTCACTGTTATTCAATAGTTTTTCAGCACTGATTCGCTTCGATTTTGCGAAAGTAGCCGAAGAAAATTTTACCGATGGTAAATGGCTGAACTTCTTCGGCATTAAATTGCTGGTCTCCTTGGTTTACGCTGTCTGGACGACTTCGAGAAATATCAAATAGCCTATTTTTTATTCAACTGGATCAGATCTATATTACTGTCTTTCACTTTTTTATTTAAAGTGGGGATATCTGTATTGAATATTTTATACAACTTATTGAGTTCTTGATCGATATCGCTGATCACCTCGTTTTTAAAAGCGACCGCCTGATCTGTTGGTTTGTAATCACCCATCGAAGTAAGCGAATTCAAATGTCCGAGTTTGTTGTTCAATTTGATAGGGTAATTTAAAGGATCTTGTCCGCTCTTGCTCTTGGTTTGGTACAAATTATTCTCAATTTCTGTCATTTCCTTTTTTACTTTATCAGCCTCTGCCAACAATTCTTTGTATTTTTCTTTGTCCTCTAAACTTCCTTCCAGTTTAGAGATCTGTTCCTTGGCTTTGGTCACGTTTTTCAACGCTAAATGTGTTTCAGTCATTTTATCTCTTACCTCGATCATAAAATCAAACTGCTGCTGAAGGTCCTGCTCCGTACTTTTACTTCTGGGGTCTTTGAGTAAGTTAAACGACTGCTCGACTTTCTCTTTGTTTTTCTGCAAAACGACCGAGTATTTTCCGGGCAAAGCCGTTGGCCCGCTCAAAGAAGCCCACCACAAGATCATCCCTTCTACTTTTTCTGCAGATGGATATTTTAGATCCCAGTGAAAAACATTACTTCCCGGTTTTACTTTTAACTCCTCTTCATTTTTCTTTTTATCAGCATGAGTTGAATATTTCTTGATGAGTTGTTTTTTAGCATCATAAAAAGCCAAACTCAGGGTGTCGTTTTTAGTTGTGTCTTTGACATAAAAATAGACCGCTAATCCTCCATAATGATTTTCTCCTGCAGTTTTCGATTTACTGCCTCGACCTCCACCCATACGATAGGCATCTTTTGGCTGATACAAAACCATCGATCTATCGCCCATGCTTTGTTGGGTTTGATGCAAGGGTGTCAGATCATCGATCATCCAAAAGGATCTGCCCTGCGTAGCAGCGATCAACTGATCCTCTTTGATCGCCAGATCGGTGATGGGAACCATAGGCAAATTCAACTGGAACTTTTGCCAGTTCAAACCGTTGTCAAAACTGACATACACCCCTCTTTCTGTTCCTGCATACAATAAGCCCTTCCTCCTGGGATCTGCCCTTAAAGCCCTGGTAAAATCTTCATCCCCAATACCATTGACGATGAGATTCCACGTTTTTCCGTAATTTTCGGTTTTATAGATATAGGGTTTGTAGTCACCTGACTTATATTTTGTGCCTGCGATATAGGCTCCTCCCTTCGTGAAGGGATCAACTTCTATACAATTGATCATCATCCATTCCGGCATGTTCTTGGGCGTTACATTCTCCCAATCCTTACCCTCATTTTTAGAAACATGTACCAGTCCGTCATCAGAACCCGTCCACAGCAAACCATTTTCATAAGGCGATTCCGTTGCCGCGAAAATAGTTCCGTAATACTCTACACCTGTATTGTCTTGTGTAATGGGTCCTCCCGAAGATTTCAATGTTTTCGGATCGTTTCGGGTAAGGTCCGGACTGATCACTTGCCATGACTGACCTTCATTGGTCGTTACATGTAAATGATTTGAAGCTGCGTACAATTTTTTTGGTTGGTTGGGAGAGAAAAAGATGGGGAAATTCCATTGAAAGCGATATTTAAAATCTTCAGCACCATGTCCCATTGGGTTATCCGGCCAAACATTGACAGCCCTTGTTTCTTTGGTTTTGTGATCCATTCTGGTTAAAAATCCGCCATAACTACCCCCATAAACTATGTCATTATTGGTCGGATCTACCGCAATATGAGCACTTTCACTTCCAGCCGTCTCTTCCCAATCACTTTCTCCTATATACCTGCCGTCTGATCTATGACTAATTCTCACTGTTGAATTGTCTTGTTGTGCCCCGTAAATGCGATAAGGAAAATGATCATCTGTCACAACCCTGTAAAATTGGGCGGTTGGTTGATTTTCATAAGTAGACCAATTCTTTCCTGCATCAAAACTCACCTGTGCACCGCCGTCATCTGCAATGATCATCCTTTGGTTGTCTTCAGGAGCGATCCATAAATCGTGATGATCACCATGGGGAGCATTAAAACTGGCAAAGGTTTTCCCGCCATCTTTAGAGACATGGTAATCTACATTCATCACATACACTATACTTTCATCCTGGGTATCGGCATATATTCTTGTGTAATACCAGGCTCTTTGTCTTAGATCTCTTTCACTGTTCAGCAATTTCCATGTTTTACCTCCATCATTGGACCTATACACACCCCCATTTTCATTTTCGATCAAGGCCCAGATATTGTCTGAGTTTTGGTAAGAAACCGCTACGCCTGCAATACCCCATACTCCCTTGGGCAAACCTTCATTTGCAGATAGATCGGTCCACGTATCTCCCCCATCGACACTTTTCCACAAAGCAGAACCTTCACCCCCACTCGACAAACTATAGGGTGTTCTTCGCACATTCCAGGTGGTGGCAAATAAAATTCTGGGGTTGTTCGGATCCATGACCAGATCTACCGCCCCTGCATCTTTATTGGCGAACAAGACTTTTTTCCAGGTCTTCCCTCCATCAATACTTTTATATACCCCTCGCTCCTCAGAGGATTTATACAAATCACCTAACACAGCTGCATAAACGATGTCGTCATTTTTGGGATGAATACGCACCCTGGTAATATGTCTTGAATTAGGCAAGCCCATATGATTCCATGTTTTCCCAGCGTCGACAGACTTCCACATGCCGTCACCGGAAGACACATTTCCCCGAACCGTCACTTCGCCCATACCCACATAGATCACATTATGATCCCATTCACTCACAGAAACTGCTCCGACAGAACCACCAAAAAAACCATCGGAAATATTCTCCCAGGAATTTCCTGCATCGGTGGTTCTCCAAACGCCTCCTCCCGTAGCACCCATATAAAATAAATTCGCTTTCCCGGGAACACCCGTCACAGCGGCACTGCGCCCTCCTCGAAAAGGACCAATATTTCGCCATTGTATGGCCTCATAAATTTGTTCAGGATATTTGTTTAATTTCTTTTGTGCGTTAACTTTGTGCGCCACTGTAAAAAGCAGACAGCAAACTAATAGTATTATTTTTTTCATAAATTTCGACGGTTAACGGTTTTTGGGTTAAAAGTAAGTAAAAATGAAGTTTCTAAAATATGGATTTAAGTCTTGATTACACAAATAAATCGCTCAAAAATACCGAAATCATTATTTCAGGATCAAAAAGCGAATCGAACAGGTTATTGATCCTTCAAAAATTATTTCCAAACATTACTTTAGAAAATGTATCAGACTCTGATGATACCCTACATTTGCAACATGCTTTGACTTCGAATGAAGAAACCATCGACATAGGACACGCCGGAACGGCCATGCGATTTCTGACTGCTTTTTTTGCGACTGATCCGGATAGGGAGGTGATCCTGACGGGCTCATCAAGAATGCAGGAAAGACCCATTCAGATCTTAGTGAATGCATTGCAAGACCTCGGGGCAGAGATCAGCTATGTAAATAAAGAGGGATTTCCTCCACTAAAAATTCAGGGCAAAAAAATTCAAAAGGAGAAAGTAACGATGAAAGGAAATGTGAGTTCTCAATACATTTCAGCTTTGTTGCTCGTGGCCCCCTCACTTCCCAAAGGTCTGGAAATAGAATTAGAAGGAGAAATTACTTCGGCACCCTATTTACAGATGACCGTTACTCTATTGCAAAAATTAGGCATCAGAGTGGATTGGAAGGGTCCGGTCATTAAAGTTTTTCCGAAAAAACAAATTGACCCTCTTAAGCTGACGGTAGAATCTGATTGGAGTTCTGCCTCCTATTTTTACAGTTTGGTAGCTTTGTCAGAAACTGGCGAATTAAGCCTTTCTGCCTATGACCGAGAAAGCTTGCAAGGAGATAGTCGCTTGACAGAGATCTACAAAGAATTAGGTGTGGAAACCCTGTTTTACCAGAACGGTATTCACCTTAAAAAAATAAAAGGGTTTGAGCAAAGAAATATCAAACTGGATCTCATTGAACAACCCGATATAGCCCAAACCATTGCCGTAACTTGTTTCGGACTTGGGATTGCTTGCGACCTCACCGGACTTCATACTTTAAAGATCAAAGAAACTGATCGGTTGGAGGCTTTAAAAAATGAACTCAGCAAATTGGGAGCAGAGATAAGCGTAACCGATAAAAGCCTGCATATAAGGCCTTCTCATGAAATCATTCCTAATATCTCTATCGAAACTTATAACGATCACAGAATGGCCATGGCCTTTGCGCCATTAGCTTTGAAAGTTCCTTTAAAAATTATGGATGCCGAAGTGGTGAGCAAATCTTACAAACATTTCTGGCGAGATTTTGACAGTGCCTTTACTTCGATCAGCGAATAAGTTTATCCCGAATTTCCCGCCAGGTAATTAACTGAATATGATGCTCTTTTAGCAGGTCTTTACATTTTTCACTGGTGAAAAAATCCAGATCCTGTTGCCTCCATTTTGCACCGTAATCTTCGTGACCAATTGTCACAGCCTCGAGTTCTTCTGTCTGATGAGCGGTATGCATTAAAATAGTATGAACTCCTTCGCCTAAGTTTTTCAAAATATCCGAGTAATAAGCCTCTAACCCTTGTTGAAAATCTTTAGGTGATGCCACATAGATCTGATCCAGCACAATATCCTCATCATCCAGCAGGGAGGCCGGCAATCCGTAGGTATCCAGATCGCCTTTTGTTAATAAAATGGGCAATTTAAAACGCTTTCCGAGACGCTTATACACCAAAAACAGATCGGGATTGAGTACCAAGGCGCCCATATGTGTATCCAGATGGGTCAGGTCTACACCATGAGCCAAAGCGAGTTCTATTTGTGCCTCCAATTCATTTTCTACCTCAGCAGCGTTTGCTTTCAGATCAACAGATTCGAGATCTGCATAAAAAAAACCACTTTTGTCTACTAATGTCCTCACCTCATCACTCCCAAGTACCGGTCGCCATTTATACTGTTTCCACTCGCTATTTAAAGTAAGATGAATTCCAAAATCACTATTGGGGTGATCTTTTGCGTAGTCCGCAATTTCAGAGAACCAGGGGCAGGGCACCATGATGCTGGCGGAATTTACAGAACCTTTTTCCATAGCCAAAATACTCCCGGAATTTTCGGCATGCGCCATCCCCAGGTCATCGGCATGAATGATCAGTAATTTTGCTGTTTTAGGATAACCCAATCTCTCCTGTAAGGTCTTTTGTGCAACTGCCGGCAATGTAATGATTACAAGGAGCAAAAGGATAAAATCTCTTTTCATGAACAACTATTTATTTTTCAATTTAATCGGAATAAAAACTTCTTCTACGGAATCAGGGTTTTGAGGTCCCAAATAGCGATGATCAAAAACCTCAAAATGTGGGTGATTTTCTAAAACATAATCAGAATTTGGCAGCCAATCGGAGAAAAAATAATACATGGCCTTAGAAAAATCCATCACGGTTCCTGTGTGAACAAAAGTAGCATAAATACCGGTGGGAATAACAAGTTTTTTCATGCCAACGGGTAGCTTATCTCCATTTTCTACTTCTACAGCGGCCCATCTGTCAAAAACAGTTTCAGAAGTAAATTGAATTGGATCAAAATCAATATAATGCTGCACAGAATAAAAGCGATCGCCTTTTCTATGGCTAATTTCGTTGACTCGAGGTTTAAACTTTTTCCAAAGCGCTACAGCTTCATTTTTTTGGAGATTCGTTTTGATTTTAATTCCGGCAAGCGTGGTGGATTCTAATTCTACTATGGTTATCGGATAGGGTTTGGTCATTTTTAAAATTTTAATAAGGTCTAAAATTGCCGCAATTATTTTTTATATACAAGTGTTTTCATAGAAATTAGCGGTTAAAAAATACCCGGCATTCATAAAATAGTGTTCCAAAAAGTATAACTTAGACTTGAAATATATATGTCCATGCAAAATATCCTTCCCAAAAAAAATGAATTAAAAACACTTGTATTTATTTACTTTTTGCTATTGTCAAACAGCATATTTACTCAGGAAAATCATCCAGAAAAAGATGTTTATGTAGATCAAAATGGGGTGATGAGATGGGCAGAAAATAAGAAAGAAGTGCATGGTTTCGGCGTCAATTATACGGTCCCTTTTGCCCATGCCTACCGTCAAGCCAAAAAAATGGGAATTGACCCTAAAAAAGCTATTGATCAGGATGTGTATCATTTTTCACGCCTGGGCTTTGATCTATACCGGGTGCATGTTTGGGATACCCAAATCAGCGATGTAAAAGGCAATCTTTTGGAAAATGAATATCTGGATACATTTGATTATTTGCTTTATACCTTAAAGGAACACCACATCAATTACGTGATCACCCCCATTGCTTTTTGGGGAGATGGTTGGCCTGAAAGAGATAGCGAAACACCCGGATTTTCTCATTTTTACGGAAAAGACCAATGTTTGGTCAATGAAGAAGCGATCCAAGCACAGGAAAACTATTTATACCAATTTTTAAATCATAAGAATCCCTACACAGGTCTTCCCTATAAAGAGGACCCAAGTGTCATTGCTTTTGAAGTGAGCAATGAACCACATCACCGGGGAAAGCCTGAAGAAGTTCGAAATTTTGTGAGCCGAATGGTGAATGCTATGCGAAAAACAGGTGCTAAAAAGCCCATTTTTTACAATATGAGTCATGCCATTCAATATGCAGAAGATTATTTGGCAGGAGCTATTCAGGGAGGAACATTTCAATGGTACCCCACCGGATTGGGTTACCAAAGAGAACTTTCAGGGAATTTATTACCCAATGTAAACGAATACCGAATCCCTTTCGAAAAAGAACTAAGTGCTAAGGGAGCTGCCAAACTCGTCTATGAATTCGACGCGGCTGATGTAGATAAATCTTATATCTATCCCGCGATGGCGAGAAGTTTTAGAACTGCCGGAATCCAAATTGCCACTCACTTTGCCTACGACCCTACTTTTTTGGCTCCTTATAATACGGAATACAACACACACTACATGAATCTCGCTTATGCACCGCAAAAAGCATTGAGTTTAAAAATTTCCTCGGAAGTATTTCATGAAATACCTCTTTATCAAAAGTTTGATCAATACCCCAACAATCTTCATTTCAATGGTTTTGTTATCGATTATCAAAATGACCTGGCAGCATACAGCTCTGATACTAAATTCTTTTATACCAACCACACACAATCCCTGCCAAAAAACCAAAAGAAGTTAACCGAGATCGCAGGATTTGGAAATTCCGGTATTGTGCAATATGATGGGAAAGGAGCCTATTTTCTGGATAAAGTGGAAACGGGTATTTGGCGATTGGAAGTGATGCCGGATGCTGTTCGCGTACAAGATCCCTTTGGCAAAAACAGTCTTGAAAAAATTGTCACTGTGCTACAATGGAATGAAAATCACATGAGCATTCAACTAGACAACTTAGGAAAAGAGTTTTCTATCAAAGGTATCAACGAAGGAAATGATCATGAGACCCAAACTACGAACGGTCAGTTTAAAATTAAACCCGGAACCTATTTTCTGATCGCGAAGAATAAAAAGAACAACCATAAGGCCACGGATAAATTCAAGTCTTTTAAATTCAATGATTTTTATGCCCCTAAAGCGAACACAGATCAAAACTGGTTTCAAAACAAAACACAAAAAGTGGCCATTGAAAATTCTTCGCTTAGGATAAAGACACAATTTATTGCTCCTACTGCTCCCAGGAAAATGGAAGTTATCGGTTATGTACATAACCAATATATGACATTCACTATGGAAAAAACCGGAGCTTTCGATTATGAAATTGAAATTCCTTCAGACACCCTTCCTTCGGGTTATTTTAGGTACAATATACTCGTTCAGGAAAATGACGAAGATTTTTATACCTATCCCTCAGGAAAAAAAGGCCGACCCTATGACTGGGATTTTGTTGACAAATCCTTCTATGAAACAAAAATAATTCCTGAGTCATATCCGATTGAAATCTTTAACGCAGAACAAGAGGCCCATTTACTCATTGCGCCCTGGAGGAAAACTTTTAAGCTTGTCCCCAACGAATCCGGCACTGCGTCTTACCAAATAAATTTGGATTCCTTATTTGTGAAAGATCCTGAAAACACGGAGGCAAAACCTTTGTATGATTATTCCTTCAAACATGTTGTGTCAAACAAGATCCAGTCGCTCGCAGCTGCTTTTGCGACTAAAACAAAACTAATCTTTTACGGAAAATCACTCCATGAAAAACCATGTAAATTGCAGATTGCCTTGGTGATGAATGACGGACATGCCTATGGGAAAGTCATTGAAATTAGCCCCATTACTAAAGACTATCACCTAAATTTATCCGACTTAAAACCGGTAAAAACGGTTACCCTACCCAGACCCTATCCTACTTTTTTGCCTTATTATTTAGATCACCAGCTCACATCTGCGTTTGATCTGAGCAAAGTAGAAAGCATACAATTTTCTATAGGTCCCGAAATTCCGGCAGCAGAACTACGAGAAAAACACGGTATCGAACTCATAAATGTCCGTCTTGAATAAATTTGGTTACTTTCAGCTATTTTCTTTCGAAAGAACTAATATTCCCGGCTTTTGAAACAGCCTCTAAGCTAGAAATGTTCACGGCATCCACATTGTCTGCAGGAAGGACGACTACCCTAAAAACCTGGTTTTGCGTCCATTCGCTCCCTAACAAACCAAAATCTATGGTGCCGTCTAAAAAAATACTCACATCATCTCGCGTAAAATCAAAATTGTATTGTAATTGGCCTTCTTGAAATTCGACAATTTGGGGTAGTAAACGCCAGATGGGTTGACCATTGGTTGAATCCCATTGTATATAAACAAGCGTTACATCCGATGGAAACACTTCAAATCCATAAGGTTCAACAATACTATACCCGTTCTGAGCTGTAAAATCAACTTCAATTTCAAAGGCGCTTGCTAAAAAAATAACTTCTTCACCCGGTATACCTGGAGGGCCGGGAGGGCCAACAGGACCTTCACAAGAAATAAACAAAATTACAAGTAAGAATAGGGAAAGAAGTTTTTTCATGACGGTATAAATATTTTTCTAAAGATACAATTTCTCATGAATAGTTGAAAATCCACCGGGAAACTTCATGATCTATATTGAATTGATCCCATTTTAATAGATATCAAGTATACATTAAAATACAGTCAAATACTGATGAGAGTGCACGGAGAGTGCACTGAAAGCGCACGGAGATTGCACTGAGAGTGCACTGAGAGTGCACTGAGAGCGCACTAAAACAGCACTGAGACACTACGATTAAAGTATAATAAAGTAATTAGTATATGCAATTCAAATGCTTTTACCATGGCCTTTCAAATGCTTTATCACTATCTGTAGGATACAGTAAACATGGTGCAAATTCATAGATACTACTTCCTATGGGTTGTATCACGTGGGATTTGAATTTTGAAGTGCAGAAACATTTTATTAAAATTAAATTTGACCTTAGTGCTTCAGATGATGCCGGTAAAATAGAGTACTTGGATGATATGGTGATTTTTGAGTGTTTAGGATAGATATTTTACCTGCTCATATATGTCAATACCATTTTCATTTGTTAAATAATTCAAAATCATCGCACTACTTGTTTAACTTTTTAGTACATTTGTTAAACAAAATTAAATTGATGATGATAAAACTTTCATTTTCCGCGACAGGCCTGATGGTCTTATTGATGGTCTTACCTTTATTCTCTGCTGCTCAAGATTTTCAGGGTAAGGCCTATTACTTTTCTAAATCTACCATGGAGCTCGGTAGTTTTGGAGCTACCATGAGCGAAGCTCAAAAAAAACAAATCCAAGAGCGATTAAAGAACAGATTAGAGAAAACCTATATTTTGACCTTTAACAAAGAAGAATCTGTTTTTAAAGAAGATGAAAAAATTGATGCCGTATCCGGCGCAACAGATAGTTGGGGTAAAAATTTCTCTCCGGGTGAGCAATATAAAAATATCAAAACCAAATCACTGTTTCAGGAACAAGAGTTTTATGGCAAACAATTCTTAATTAAAGACAATCTATTGGCCATTAATTGGAAAATGGGCACTGAAACAAAACAAATCGGACAATATATGTGTTTTAAAGCAACTGCTTCAATTCCTTCAGCCGACTTAGCCTGGTACGACTTTTCATGGGACAGCCTTAGAAATAATGAGCAAAAATCAGATTCCATCAACGAACCGGAGAGTAAGCCGGAAATCAAAATGACGGAAGTAACCGCCTGGTACACCCCTCAAATTCCTTTGAGTCAAGGGCCCTTGGAATATTGGGGACTACCGGGATTAATTTTAGAAGTAAACGTTGGTAAGACCACCATGTTATGTTCCAAAATTATTTTAAACCCGGAACAAAAAACTAAAATTGAAGCTCCGGAAAAAGGCAAAATTGTTTCAAAAACAGAATACCAGGAAATCATATCCGGAAAAATGCAGGAAATGAGAGATAACCGCGGAAGACAAAGAGGTAGTTGAAGTTAATCCCATCATTATTCAAATAACCTTCTTCACTCACCAGCTCGCATGAAAAATTCATATTTCGCCGTAATCCTTTTGCTCTGTTGTTACCAATTCACTTTTTCCCAAATCAAATTTAGCGGTGTTGTAAAAGACAGTTTGGGTAATTCTCTGGAATTGGCCAATGTAATTGCTATAAATAATGAAACGAGCGCCCTGGCAGCCTATGCTATCACTGATGAAAGTGGCCGTTATTCTCTCGATCTGGGGAAAAATAGTACCTATAAATTTCAAGTGACATATATTGGCATGAAAAGTCTGGAAGAAATCATCTCTGTGCAGGAATCTGATGTCAACAATGATTTTACCTTAACATCTGATGTCAACCTGGATGAAATAGAACTTACCTATGAAATGCCTGTCACGATTCAAGGTGATACCATCGTTTATAATGCAGATTCTTTTAAAAATGGTTCCGAGAGAAAACTAGAAGATGTACTGGAAAAACTCCCGGGAGTTGAAATAAATGAAGACGGGCAAATTGAAATCGAAGGAAAAGTGGTGAACAAATTGATGGTGAATGGCAAAGATTTTTTTGATGGAGATACTAAAATTGCCACAAAAAATATTCCTTCAAATGCGGTAGATAAGATACAGGTATTGCGCAATTATGCTGAAGTTGGGCAGTTAAGTGGCGTGACCAATAACAGTGATAATTTTGCCTTAAACATCAAATTAAAGGAAGGAAAAGAAAATTTCTGGTTTGGCAATCTGACTGCGGGTGGCGGATATTCCGGTGCCGACAAAGGACTTTATTTAATTCAACCCAAAATCTTTTATTATTCGCCAAAATTCACCTTCAATTTTATTGGGGATATAAATAATATTGGTGAAGTAGTTTTAACACCCAGAGATCTTCGAAATTTTGGAGGTGGTTTTAGACAGCCCAGCAGAGCAAGTGGCACAGATTTGGATTTAGGCAATAATGATCTCAGTTTTTTGACCAGTCAAAATAATGCTTTGTCCGTAGAAAACAAACTCGGCGCCACCAATTTTAGCTGGTCGCCAAATCGCGCTTTAGACATCAGCGGATTTGCCATTTACAACAATACGCTTGTCGACTCAAAACAACTCAGCATCACCCAATACACTGATTCAGACTTAGGCATACCTATTGAAACAACAGACCAAACGAGCCGGGAACGCTCTAATCAAGGTTTATTAAAGCTGAGCGCTTCTTATAAGCCTAATGTCAACAATCAGTTGGATTATGATATGTTGACTAGAATTTCAAAAGATGACCAGGTTCAAAATTTATTCTCCTCAGTCGTTGGTAATACGAATCAGTTAGACGAAACGGCCCAATATAGCATCAATCAAAACATCAATTATTATTACACTTTAAATGAAGACAATATTTTCGCCCTGGAAGTACAGCATTTATTAAGAGATGAGGATCCTTTTTATAATGCCATCATTGAAAATAAAGAAAATTATCAATCTACGGCCGATGCTTTGGGTTTGGATGAAAACCAGAACGATTATAACTTAGCTCAGGATAGACGAATAAAAACAAATCAACTCGACGCAAAACTTGATTACTTTTATATTATCAATCCTAAAAGTAACCTCAACTTAACTTTAGGCACCATTGTAAGTCATCAAAAATTCAACTCTACTTTATTTCAGTTCTTAGATGATGGCACAACGTTTTTCCCTACACCAACCTTTAATGATGGTCTTGCAAGCAACGATATCGTATATAACTTTAGTGATATCTATCTGGGGGCTCATTACCGATTAAAAACAGGGAAATTTACAATCACCCCCGGCTTTTCTATCCATGCTTATGGAAACAGGAACAGCCAGTTTGGCGAAGAATATAAAGATGATTTTATCAGGATCATGCCCGATTTTGAATCGAGAATTCAGTTTAAAAATAGCGAAAGTCTGACCTTCAGGTATGACATGCGCAATCAATTTACCGATGTGACCAAGTTAGCCGAAGGTTTGGTGTTGAATAATTTTAGCAGCATTCAATATGGAGAGCCCGAATTACAAAATGCCCTATCACATAATTTAAGTTTGATCTATTCCAGTTTTAATCTGTTCAATTATACCAATGTTTTCGCACGTCTGGCTTACTCAAGAAATATAGATCAGATCAGGAATATCACTTCATTTGAAAATGTGATCAACACCAGTACTTTTTTCAATTCCAGCTTTGCGGATGAAAGCACCACCATGTTCGGACGTGTCCAACGGACATTTGGAAAACTGATCGCATCCGTCAATGTGAATTTAAATTACAGTAAAATAAACCAGTTTATAGACGAAAGAAGATCGGAAAACACCGGATTTACGCAAAGTTACACGCCCGGTATTCGCACTAATTTCAAAAAAGCACCCAATATCAGTTTAAAATACAATTATAGAATTGCCACAAATAATCAGGGAACAAATGAAACCACATTTTTTACCCATGCGCCCTCTGTAGATTTTGATGCCTACATCTGGGAATCTGTTACTTTCAGGACTGATTATACCTATACACGCCAAAGCCTCGAAGGCGGGAACAGCGGTTCTTTTCAAACCTGGAATGCATCCTTGGCCTACAGAAAAAATAGAGATGCCAAATGGGAGTATGAAGTAGTGGCCACAAACTTATTAGATATCGATTCAAAACTTACCAATACAGCCACCAATCTTTTTGTATCACAATCTCAAATTTTTATTCAACCGAGGTTCATCACCTTCAGATTGCGCTACGAAATTTGATTTTTAAAAACACCCAACAATTTTTTATGAAGTTTGTGACTTGGCGATATTTTAGCTGCCGCGCGATTGTATCGCGTGGTATTTGAATTCCGAAATACAGAGACATTTCAAGAAAAATTACATTTGACAGCAAGGTTTAAATGATGCCGGTAGAAAAGTCCGCTTAGATTTAATAATATTTATTCGTTTTTTGGATAATAAAGTTGAAAATTTAATTAGATTTGAGTTGAGCCACGCGATGCAAATCGCGCGGCAGCCGTGAGTATCCGGGAATTAGCTTAGCTGAGTCCCATCCGAACAGAGTCAGAAAAAAGACCGGCTCGCTCCGCGCACCGAATGATTTATTTTTTCGCGCTCCCTTAAGAGCGAGCTCAGTTTACTTGAATATCATGAAGGATTTATGCGGGAATTGCCTCCGGCGAGTGCCGGGAATTAGCTTCGCTGAGTCCCGTCCGAACAGAGTCAGAAAAAAGACCGGCTCGCTCCGCGCACCGAATGATTTATTTTTTCGCGCTCCCTTAAGAGCGAGCTCAGTTTGCTTGAAAATCATGAAGGATCTATGCGGGAATTGCCTCCGGCGAGTATCCGGGAATTAGCTCCGCTGAGTCCCATCCGAACAGAGTCAGAAAAAAGACCGGTTCGCTCCGCGCACCGAATGATTTGTTTTTTCACGCTCCCTTAAGAGCGAGCTCAGTTTGCTTGAAAATCATGAAGGATCTATGCGGGAATTGCCTCCGGCGAGTATCCGGGAATTAGCTCCGCTGAGTCCCATCCGAACAGAGTCAGAAAAAAGACCGGCTCGCTCCGCGCACCGAATGATTTGTTTTTTCACGCTCCCTTAAGAGCGAGCTCTGCGGGACCGCTCAAAAACAAAAGACCAGGTCAACTGACCTGGTCTTTTTTTATCTGTACTCGGAGCGGGACTTGAACCCGCACGGACATTTCTGTCCACTGGATTTTAAGTCCAGCGTGTCTACCAATTCCACCATCCGAGCCTTTGCACAATCGTACAAAATTGATAGGCTTTTGTTAAAGGGATAAATTCCCTACCTGAGGTAGTCAGGTGCGATACATCGCTTTAATTATCTTTTTATTTCAAAAAAAGATCTTGAATGTTTTGAGCGAAAGACGGGATTTGAACCCCTGCCTACCGGCAGGCAGGCGCGACTGGTCGCTTCATTATTCTTTTCAGAATCTTTTCAATAAAAATGATCTTGAACGTTTTGAGCGAAAGACGGGATTTGAACCCGCGACCCTCACCTTGGCAAGGTGATGCTCTACCCCTGAGCTACTTTCGCAATTACATTACCATTTCCAGTAATGGAGGGCAAATTTAATACATTTTCAGAAATCGCAAAGTCATTTCTTACTTTTTTTGAAAAATATTTTTGCGCTCAAACTTTAATTAATACCTATATTTGCACCCATAAAAAAACTGGTAGTGGATAAAACCTTGAGCACAACAACCAAAACCTTCTTTTTATCTCAAACTTTAACTGATCTGAAACAGTTGACCAAATTCGGTTTATCCGTAAGTGTGGTCGTTTCTTCCTTGGCCGGATACTTTCTGGCAGCAGATCAGATACAGATCAAAACGTTGATTTTATTGGCCATTGGCGGCTACTGTATGGTAGGTGCCTCCAATGCATTCAATCAGGTCATTGAAAGAGAACCTGATGCTTTGATGAAAAGGACCATGAACCGACCGGTTCCCACAGGGCGAATGTCAGTTTCTCTGGCCTTGACCATTGCTGTACTATTAACTCTGATAGGAATCATTATTCTATATACCATCAATCCTAAAACGGCCTTATTTGCGGCGATCTCGATATTTCTTTATACAAGTGTATATACTCCCATGAAGCCATTGTCTCCTATCTCAGTATTTATAGGTGCTTTACCGGGTGCTATTCCCTTTATGCTGGGTTGGGTTGCAGCAACAGGGAAATTTGGAATAGAAGCAGGCGTGCTCTTTTTAATTCAATTTTTTTGGCAATTCCCACACTTCTGGGCCATAGGCTGGTTGCAATTTGACGAGTACAAAAAGGCAGGCTTTAATATGATGCCCACCGGAGAGAAAAATAAAAAGGCCTCTAAGCTGATTATTTTTTACACCATTTTTATGATCATTGTATCTATTTTTCCTGTATTTCGCATCACAGGAGAGCTTTATCTCTTGCCCATTTCAGCACTATTAGTCCTGGCATTGGGATTGGTCATTCTCTATTATGGTGTGCGTTTACATAAATATCAGACCGATATAGAAGCGAGAAAACTCATGTTATCCAGCGTACTCTATATCACAGCTATACAGGTTATTTTTGTCATCGATAAATTTTTACATTAATGGGATTAGAACCAAAAGTAAAAGAAAAGACCTTTAAGCAGATGCTATGGGTCTCCATGATCAGTATGACCATGATGTTTGCCGGATTGACCAGTGCCTATGTGATTAGTACTAAACGAGAGGATTGGGTCAATTTTGAACTCCCTCAAGCCTTTTATATCAGCACTATGTTGATCGTTTTGAGCAGTCTTACGTATTACCTGGCTAAAAGATCTATTGCAAGCAGAGGAAGAACAACCCTTTTTTTAGTGGTGACCCTGATTCTCGGCGTTGGATTTGTTTTTTTTCAATTTCAAGGTTTTAATCAACTCATCGATACAGGTTTATATTTTACAGGAGAAGAAAGCAACGTAGCCACCTCATTTCTGTACGTGATCACGATGGCGCATATGGTGCACATATTTGGAGGAATTATTGCTTTGGTGGTTGTGTTGATCAATCATTTAAGAGGAAAATACACAGCAGATAACAAGTTGGGCCTGGAACTCGGTTTGATCTTCTGGCATTTTGTAGATTTACTATGGATTTACCTCGTGATGTTCTTTATCTATATCAACTGATCTATCGAGAAAATCGGAATCAATAAAAAAGAAAGAGCAAATTGATTTATTTTTTTATTTTTGCTGTTTACGAAAATGGACAACATTTAACAAATACCTAAAACTAATTAATTTATATGGAGGCAACAGTTGCTGATATACCAAAAGGAAAAACCTGGAACGGAGGCGGAGCCGAACCCTTTGGAGCCAGCTATGGTAAAATGATGATGTGGTTTTTTATCATGTCTGATGCACTTACCTTTTCAGGTTTTATTGGGGCTTATGGTTTGATGAGATTTAAATTCTTAGAAACATGGCCAATTGCCGATGAGGTATTTACCCACGTTCCATTTATCCATGGTCATTACCCCATGTATTATGTGGCATTCATGACCTTTGTCTTGATCTTCTCTTCTGTAACGATGGTTTTGGCTGTAGATGCAGGAAAACATATGAATCAGGCCAAAGTAGGATTGTATATGTTTTTAACCATTATAGGAGGTTTGATCTTCTTGGGCTCTCAGGCTTGGGAGTGGAAAAATTTCATTGGAGGAACTTATGGTGCAGTCGTGTTAAACGATGGGAAAGTAGTTCAGTTCGTCGATGAAACCGGACATCAGGTTACCTTAGAAAGTTTTGCCGCCAATGTTCCCACAGAACGTGTGCAACACACAAGAAGTAATGGTTTATGGTTTGTGAGTGAACCAGCCTTAGCGCCGGTCTCTATGGAGCAGGTAAAAAAAGGTTTTGCCGCAAATCCAAATATTAATTTGCGTATTGAGAAAATTGATCCGGCCACAAAGAAAAAAATCATCGTTTCCAAAGAACAGGCAAATGCTTACTTAGCAAACGCCAAAGAAGTGGTAAAAGGGGCAAACCTAAGGGTAAATGAATATGGAAAAACACTTTTTGCAGATTTCTTCTTTTTCATTACGGGTTTCCACGGATTCCACGTTTTCTCGGGGATCGTTATCAATATCATCATCTTTTTTAATGTAATTCTCGGAACTTACCAACACAGAGGTCACTATGAAATGGTTGAAAAAGTTGGGCTTTATTGGCACTTTGTAGACCTTGTTTGGGTATTTGTATTTACATTCTTCTATTTAATCTAATTAACGATTTATAAAATGTCACACTCTGAATCACATTCACATACGGCACTCATTTGGAAAGTATTCGCGTTTTTATCCTTAATCACTATCGTTGAAGTGATCTTGGGGATACTGAAGCCTGCAGGCTTATATTTAACCTATTTCCTGGGCACAAGTCCTTTGAACTGGATCTTTATCATTTTAACGCTTGTAAAAGCCTACGGAATTGCCTGGTATTTCATGCACCTAAACGATGAAAAGACATGGTTCAGACGTTCTATTGTATGGCCTGTTGTTTTCTTGATCCTTTATCTTTCTTTCTTTTTATTATACGAAGGAGGAGCTCTTCAAGATATATTGCATTCAATCACAAAGTGGCAATAAAATAAAAAACACAAAAGAACAAAGCGTTTTGATTAATCGAAACGCTTTTTTTATTTTTGCAAACTAGATTCCCTATCGCAGATGAGCCAAAAGAAAATCAATAAAAAAAGTAAAATTATACTGAGTATCCTATTTTTTGGCCCTTTGTTATTCTACCTTTCTTTGCTTACCGGAACACACTCCTATACGAAATTACCGGTATTGACGGAGAACATTAGCTCCTTGCAAAAATTTGAGGATACTGAACACAGAGAATTTGTGGGTCATGTTACAGTCTTGGCTTTTTTAGGCGAAGATGTGCTGAACTACAAAACCAATGCACTTAACCTCAACGAAAAGATCTATAAGAATTTTTACGGCTATCCAGATTTTCAAATCATTGTCATGATGCCTGTTGGCACCGAGGAGAAAGTAGCGCAACTCAGAAAAGAACTAAGCGCTACGTCAGAGATAAAAAAATGGTATTTCGTGTTCAAGGAAAAATCAGAAATAGACCATATTTTTAAAAGCCTTGAGACACCCTTTACCTTAGACTATCTAAGCTATACACCTTATGCCTTTATCATCGATAGAAATGGCGACCTCAGGGGCAGAAATGACGATGAAGACGAGGCCGATGGTTTGCTTTATGGATACAACGCAGAAACAGTGGCACTCATCCATCAAAAAATGGTTGACGATATGAAAGTGTTGATGGCAGAATACAGGCTGGCACTAAAATCTAATCAAAGGGAAATCTAATTTTCTCGAAAAAATGAACTGATGAAAAAAAACGCTTACATCATCGTATCGCTTGTGATCCTGGTTTTTGGCATTTACGCACTTCCTAAAATAATGAACAAATTCAGTGAGGAAGAATTGATGACATTTGAACAAGTACCACCTTTTTCATTTACAAACCAAAATGGCGTATCGATTAGCGATCAGGATTTTGATGGAAAAGTGTATGTAGTCGAATTTTTCTTTACCTCCTGCCCTACGATTTGTCCGAAAATGAATGCAAGTTTGCTGAAAATACAAAAAGAATTTTACGGCAACCCTGAATTTGGCATTGCCTCTTTCAGTATTGACCCAAAAAGAGATACGCCTGAGGTGCTTAAAAAATATGCCGATGACCATGGTGCCAGCCATAAAAACTGGCATTTTTTAACGGGAGAACAAGAAGCTATTTACACCTTTTCAAACCAGGGTTTTAAATTATATGCGGGGGAAAATAAGGCCGCTGAGGGTGGATTTGAACACTCAGGCTTGTTCGCCCTGATAGATCAGAACGGTTTTATCAGATCGCGGATAGTAGAAATGGGCGACAGTAAAAATCCGATCAAATTTTATGACGGACTCGATGAAACTCAGGTACAATGGCTCAAAGAAGATATTGCTAAACTTTTAAAAGAATAAGAATGGTTAAGGCTAAGGCTGCTCAAAAAAACTATCGCGCTTTAATTATTGCGCTCTCCTTCGCGATTCCTTTAGCCGTAGCGGCATTGTTCAAGGTAAAGCTTGATGTGGAATTACCTGTTTTTTTGCCTCCCATTTATGCTACCATTAATGGAATTACAGCGATCATACTCGTTACGGCAGTCTGGGCCATCAAAAACGGCAAACGAAGTTTACACGAAAAATTAATGAAAAGTGCTTTGGTACTTTCTGCACTTTTTTTGATTCTCTATGTTTTATACCATATGACCTCAACGTCAACTGCCTTTGGTGGGGAAGGAATCCTTAAATACCTTTATTACTTTATTTTGATCAGCCACATTTTACTCTCTGTTGCCGTTGTACCCTTTGTATTATTTACTTTTTTACACGGTATGAACCAGGACTTCAATAAGCACAAAAGGCTGGCCAGAATCGCTTTTCCTTTATGGCTCTATGTAGCAGTGACCGGGGTTATTGTTTATATCATGATCTCACCCTATTATGTTTAAATGAAATGACGCGCAAACAACAGAGATCCTTATTTTTTTTCCTTTTATGGCTATCTATTTACAGCCCCATAAAGGCACAATGTGCCATGTGTAAAGCGGTCGTAGAATCCGGAGGGGGAGATACGGCAGAAGGCATCAATAATGGGATTGTCTATTTAATGGCATTTCCTTACCTCATCGTAGCCATTAGTATTTTCCTGTTTGTCAGAAATTATCGCAAGAGCAGGGCCAAATAATTTTCAAAAACTGTAACATTTAATTGATTTGCTCGTCAAATAGCAAAATTAATTATACATGAAGACCCGTTTATCGCTCCTTATTCTTATTCTATTTACTTCACTTTCTTTTGCTCAGGATACCACTTCAAAAAAATGGACATTACAAGAATGTGTAGATTATGCCCTGGAAAATAATATACAGGTTAAACAAAACGAATTATCCGTTGACTTGGCTGAAGTAAATAAAAAAGATGCCATTGGTAATTTTATTCCCAGTTTGAATTTAAGTGGAAACCACGCATGGAACTCAGGTCTTACTACAGATGTTACTACCGGTGTTCTGCGTAACCAGACTACACAAACTACTTTTGGAGGAATTGATTCTAGAATTACACTTTTTGATGGATTGAGAAATATCAATCAATTGAGGAGAGCAGAAATGGAGATCTTAGCCAATCGCTATCAGGTAGACAAGATCAAGGATGATATCGCTTTATTTGTGATCAATGCTTATTTAGATGTATTATTTAATAAAGAGGCAAGAAATGTAGCGATACCTCAATTAGAAGTGTCAAGAGAGCAACTCAACAGAACCAATAAGTTGGTAGAAGCCGGTACCCTGCCGCAGGGAGATTTATACGATATCCAGGCCACCATCGCAAATGATGAGCAAAACTTGGTAACGACTGAAAACAATGTGAAAATTTCTCTTATTAGTCTTGCACAACTTTTACAGTTGAGAAATTATGACGACTTCGATATTGCAGATGATGAAATTTCTACCTTACCCATGGTAAATTTGGGCGATTATACCGTTGAACAGATTTACGAAAAAGCACTTCAGAACAGAAATGAAATTAAAGTGGCACAGGCCAATATTGATATCGCAGAAAAAGACATCGAAATAGCCAAAGGTGCGAGATATCCTACCTTGGGAGGTTATTACAGCTGGAATTCCAGATATTCTAATTTGGATAGGATCGTGGGAAGCGAAATTGACCCGGACAACCCTACCGTAGTCATAGGCCAGGTTGAAGGGACCGGACAAAATGTTATTTCGCCAAACTTCCGACCTATAACAGGTGATGCAAATGGTTTTACTGATCAATTTGACAGAAATAAAGGGTACAGTTTAGGACTTACCTTACAAATACCTATCCTGAACGGCCTAAGGGTATCCAACAATATTAAAAGAGCTGAGATCAATAAAGAACAACAAATGGCTCAATTAACCCAGGCTGAATTAGATTTAGACCGCACAATCAATACGGTTTATACAGATGCCAGAGGTGCGCTTAAGCTTTATGAAGCCGCTCAAAAATCGGTTACAGCACAAGAAGAATCTTTTAGATACGCACAGGAGAAATACAATGTGGGGATTATTAATTCCTTTGAGTACAGTCAAATTAAAAATAGGTTGATCCAGGCGCAATCAGACTTTTTAAGAGCCAAGTACGAATATATTTTTAGAGTTAAGTTGTTAGAATTCTACTACGGTGTGCCTATTACTTTGGACTGATAAAACCTAAAACCTTGGCTTTCGCTTCGAGTTCTTCCTGAAGATCCTCAAAAATAGGCCTTACTGTGCTTTCGGGCAAATCTGAAATTCGGATGTACATTAGTCCATCTACCGAATTATTAAATGCAGGATCTACATTAAAAGCGATCAACTTTGCGTTTTGTTTGACATATTTCTTGAGCAATACCGGTAACCTTAAATGGCCCGGTTCCAGTTCGTCTATGATCTTATCAAACTTATTCATGTCGGCCTGAGCCGCATCAAATACAAAGTGTTTATCAGCGTCTTTTAATTTTACCTTATATTCTTTTTTTGGATGCACATATTGCGCCAAATAAGGATCGTAATAATTGGATTTCATGAACTCGACCATCAGTGATTTTGAAAAATTCGAAAACTGATTACTGATACTTACACCACCTAAGAGAAATTTATATTCAGGGTTTTTAATGGTAATATGCACAATTCCTTTCCATAATAAAAATAAAGGCATCGGTCTTTGCTGATAGGATTTGATGACAAAAGCTCGTCCCATTTCAATGCTCTCTCTCATCATCCCGCTCATTTCAGATTCCAGGCCAAACAATTCACTGATATAAAACCCGTCCAGGCCATACTTTTCATAAATCTCCGCACCCATACCCATGCGATAAGCGCCTACGATCTTTTGAGCAGTTTCGTCATATAAAAACAGGTGCTTGTAGTATTTATCATATTTATCAAGATCTATGGCCTTGTTCGTTCCTTCCCCGACATCGCGAAAGGTAATCTCTCGCAACCGTCCGATCTCGAGCAAAATATGTTCGATCTCTTCCCCGCCTGCAAAATAAATGGCATAAGGATTTGTTCTGAAAACAAGTCTTCCCTTTTCTTCAAGTTTCTTTATTTCGCGAATAATCAGATTTTGGTCTACCTCATCAATGATCCTTTTTGGTGTTTTAGGGATCTTAAAATTTGCCGGATTGACCAAAAGATGGTCCTTCTCAAATGGTTTAGCCAGCATATAGGTCTTATACCTCATAAATTGATGAAAATCTTCTATGCCATGAAGGTTTTCCTGCTCTGCTACACTAATTGGCTTTCCAATACGCACTCTGATTACCCTGTCTTTTTGAGTTAATAATTCTGAAGGTAATTTAGCCGTACGTAAGGTGTCGCTTAATTTAGACAGTCCGTAGAACAAAGGACTGTTCTTGGCATGAAAATATATGGGAATAACCGGAACTTTTGCTTTTTGAATGAGTTTTATCGCACCTACTTCCCAGGGTTTATCTACCACCAATTTTCCGTCTCTAAAAGTAGAAACCTCACCTGCCGGGAAAATACCCAATCCTTTACCATCTTTTAAATGTTGTAGGGCATTTTTAATTCCTGTCACACTCGAGCTGGCATCTTTTCTGTTTTCAAACGGATTGACCGGCATGATATAGGGTTGAAGCGGTTCAATTCTATTGAGCAGAAAATTGGCTATAATTTTAAAGTCCGGCCTTACTTCAAGCAATAATTTCAGCAAAAGAATTCCATCTATACCGCCCAATGGGTGATTAGATATGGTAATAAATGCGCCATCTTTTGGAATTCTTTTTAAATCTTCTTCCGGAACTTCGAACTTGATCTGCACCTCATCCAGTATTCCGTTTAAAAAATCGAGGTCACTTTTGTCTTTGTGCTTATTATAGATTTCATTGAGCCTGGAAATCCTCAGAACTTTCATCATGGCATAGCCCAGAAAAGTTCCAAAAATACCATACTTGTCTGTATGAATTACCTTGGCAATTTCTTTTGCTGTGACTAAGCTCATGTCGCTATTTAGTTAAAATTTGAATTGTTTCTCTACTTATTTGTTTGAGAAAAACTTCTTTATCTTTTATGAGATCACTTACTACCTTCTCATTAAAATGTCTGACAGTATAAAGCGTTAGATTCTTATTATACAACACTTTGTATTTTTTTTGCAGATCTTCGAACAAGGTCTGAAAGGTATTAAAAATATCTACAAAACAAACTGAAAAACTAATCGCGGAAAGTTGCATCAGATTGATGCTGATTTTATTTTGATGAAACAGATCGTAGATATCACTCAGATCTTCCTCTGCTATAAAGTCGAATTCTTTATCGGAAATTGACAATAAGATCTGATTTTCCTTCCTGATAAAAATAGGTGTAATGGGTTCTAACATCAACGATCTGCTGATCCTTGTACCCGGCAATTGCGGATCTATAAATGATTTGACGATCAATGGTATATTCTTTTTTTGTAGGGGTTGGATCGTTTTGGGATGAATGACGGTTGCCCCGTAAAATGACATTTCAATGGCTTCTGCAAAAGAAAGTTCATTGAGCAAAACCGGATCCTCAAAAAATCTGGGGTCTGCATTCATCACCCCGGGAACATCTTTAAATACATCTACCTCGGCTACATCCAAACAATATCCAAGAATAGCTGCCGTATAATCAGAACCCTCACGACCCAGCGTTGTGGTACAATGATTCGTATCACTGCCTATAAAACCCTGGGTAAGTGTAAAGCCGGAATTTTTAATTTTTTCTTGAACAGCTACCTGGGTTAAGGCCCAATTTACCTTTGCTTTCCTGTGATTTCCATCTGTTTTGATCACCTCTCTCGCATCTAACCAAAGATGTTCTGTGCCCACATGTTTTAACCAAGAACTGCAAATTTTAGTCGAAAGAATTTCTGCTTGTGATACTATTTCATCATAGGCTTTATCAAAAAGGTAACCTTTGCATAATTCAATCTTCCTCCTTAATTCTTGATAAAAAGAATTAATTTCTTCTTGGTATAAGCTTTGATCTCCAAACAGATCTTTCAGTATTTCCTGATGAAATACTTTCGTAAAATTGACCTTTTCTTCCACTAATTCAGGTTGGTCAAATATGGCCTTTACAATTTCTTCAAAGGCATTAGTCATTTTCCCCATGGCAGAAATCACTATGACGCCATTGGTGAAACCAACTTTTTGGATTACTTCTGCAAAATTTCTTACTCCTTCCGCATTTTTGACAGATGCTCCTCCGAATTTTAAGATTTTCATAGTTTTTTCAAATATCGATCTAAACCTGCTTTATCCATCTGAACTACACGCCAGCTTTCTAAAATCTTTGCCCCGGTGGATTCGTAAAAATCAATCGCCACCTTGTTCCAATCCAGGACATTCCATTCTACCCTCTTATAAGCCCGGGCCTGAGCTGTTTTTAATACCTCGTTGTACAATTGTGTTCCCAATCCTTGATTTCTATGTGAATCTTTGACGATTAGATCTTCCAGATGAATGGTTTTTCCTTTCCAGGTGGAGTAGCGTTCATAATATAGTGCCATACCTACAACAAAACCGTCCACTTCGGCCAACAGCGCTTCGAATGCGGGATGCTCGCCGAAACCATCTTTAACTAATTGATTTTCTGTCACTTCAACCATATCAGGTTCCTTTTCAAAAATAGCCAAATCATTGATCAAGGATAATACAGCTTTCATATCCGATTTCATAGCTTTCCTTATAATTACTTGCATCTTTTGATTTTTTTTGTGTAAAAATAGCCATATTTGTAGCTCAATTAACTCCAAATTTTAATTAAAAATATTTCTATGCAAAATCACGAAACTCTGGGAGAATATATCATCAATAATCAAAAGGATTTTCCTTATTCTTCCGGCGAACTTTCCAGATTGCTCAGCTCTATTAAATTGGCCGCCAAAATTGTGAACCACGAAGTGAACAAAGCCGGTCTAGTGGATATTGTCGGCGCGGTAGGGAGCAAAAATATTCAGGGTGAAAATCAGCAAAAATTGGATGTTTACGCCAATGAAATCTTTATGCGCACCTTGGTGAACAGGGAAATTGTTTGTGGAATTGCCAGTGAGGAAGAGGATGAAATGGTCATTATAGAAGGAAAGGAAAGAGCACATGACAATAAATATATCGTATTGATCGATCCTTTAGACGGATCATCCAATATTGACGTAAACGTTTCTGTGGGAACTATTTTTTCTGTCTACAGAAGAGTTTCACCCATAGGCACACCTGTTACATTAGATGACTTTTTACAACCAGGAAACCTTCAAGTAGCTGCAGGCTATGTGGTTTATGGAACTTCTACAATGTTGGTCTATACTACGGGGCATGGCGTTCAAGGTTTTACTTTAAATCCTGCTTTAGGTACATTTTATTTATCCCATCCAAATATGAGGTTTCCTGAAAATGGAAATATATACTCCATCAATGAAGGTTATTACGTTCACTTTCCACAGGGGGTGAAAGATTTTATCAAATATTGTCAGGAAGAAAAAGAAGACAGACCTTATTCAGCGAGATACATCGGATCATTAGTTTCTGATTTTCACAGAAATATGATCAAAGGTGGCATTTATATTTATCCCACCAGCGCAAAAGCTCCACAGGGAAAATTGAGATTGCTGTACGAATGCAATCCTATGGCTTTTTTAGCTGAACAAGCCGGAGGAGAAGCGATTGATGGTTATAGAAGAATTATGGAAATCAAACCTACAGAATTGCACCAGAGGGCTCCCATATTTGTAGGCAGTAAAAATATGGTTAGGAAAGCCCAAGAATTTATGACAAAATATCCCCAGGATGCCGACTACTAGAACAAGCTAAACCTTAATAAATTGGGAATTATTCGATTAAAAAATATCAAAGTGTATGCCTATCATGGCTGCATGATTGAAGAGGGAAAGATTGGATCGGATTACCGAGTGGATCTCAAGGTATATGCCAATCTAAAAAACTCAGCCCTTACAGACGATCTTCACGACACAGTTGATTATGTCCATCTGAATAAAATTGTAAAAGAAGAAATGGCCATCCGCGCCAAATTGCTCGAAACTGTAGCCAACAGAATTCTCGACAGAATTCTGTTTGAAATTGATCTGGTAGTAAAAGCTAATATAAAATTGTCTAAATTAAACCCTCCTATAGGTGGTAATGTAGAAATGGTTACCATTGAGATGGAACGCAGCCGATAAAAATCCAGACCCAGTGAAAAAAAGTTTTACCATCATCGTTCCAGTGTATAATGAAGAAGACAACTTATTTCGTGTAGGTGAAGTCTTAACCCAATACATCAAAGGGGCAGAACTCGCAACAAATGTATTATTTGTCAATGATGGATCTTCAGATAAAAGTCAGGAGGTAATTGAAACTATTTGCAACAATGATCCACATTTTAGTTTTATAGAATTTAAAGAAAACCGAGGGCTAAGTGCCGCAATCAAAGCGGGAATTGAGTATGCCAAAAGCGATTATGTGGGTTATATCGACTCTGATCTGCAAACTACACCCGAAGATTTTGACCTGTTATTGGAGCATATTGAAGCATACGATCTGGTTACGGGCGTGCGTTCTAACCGACAAGATTCTGTGGTAAAAAATATGTCGTCAACCATCGCAAACGGAATTCGCAGGGCATTTACCAATGATGGTATGGATGATACAGGCTGTCCTTTAAAAGTGATGAAAACCGAAGCGGCAAAAAAAATTCCTATGTTCAAAGGTCTGCACCGCTTCTTACCTGCGATGATCCTCTTACAAAACGGTAAAATAAAACAAGTGCCTGTACGACATTTTCCGCGTATTGCCGGTGAAGCCAAATATCATTTATGGAACAGATTATTTGGGCCATTGGTCGATTGCTTTGCTTATTTGTGGATGAAAAAGAAGTACATCAACTACGATGTAAAAGCAAAGTCATCTTCTTTAAAATAGGTTATGAACGACTGGATTATTTATAGCATTGGCTTCTTAGCTCAAATACTCTTTTCTTCCAGACTACTTATCCAATGGTTGCAAAGTGAAAAAGTAAAAAAAGTAGTAACACCCTTGCTTTTTTGGCAACTCAGCCTGCTGGCCTCATTTTTACTTTTTGTATATGGTTGGTTTAGAGATGATTTTGCCATTATGCTCGGTCAGGTACTCACCTATTTCATCTACATCAGAAACTTGCAAATTCAGGGTTTTTGGAAAAAAATGCCTCAGTTTTTTAGAATCTTCTTATTTGTTTTTCCCGTAATTATTGTGATCTATTCTTATAATAATAATCAATTCGATATGCAAAGGATACTTAAAAACGAAAGCATTCCCACCTGGTTGATTATTTTAGGAGTGGTTGCTCAGCTTGTTTTTACGCTTAGGTTTATTTATCAATGGGTCTATGCAGAAAAAAATAAGTCATCAGAACTACCAAAGGGTTTTTGGTTGCTCAGTCTGGCAGGTTCTTGTTTGATTTTGATCTATGCTATTTTGAGAAAAGACCCTGTTTTGTTAACCGGACATCTGTTCGGTACTTTTGTCTATGTCCGCAATTTGTCGATCATCAAAAAAGGTAAACATGAAGCAGAATAAAAAGTATTTGCTCTATCTCATATTGGTCTGTGGGGCGATCTTCTTTAGTCATCTGGATGTCATCTACGTCAATATCATGGAGGCGAGAAACTTTATCACAGCCAGAGAAATGCTCCTAAACGGCAACTGGATTCACACGACCATGAATCTGGAACCGAGATATGAAAAACCGCCTCTTCCGACGTGGTTAACGGCCATTTCAGCATCAGTTTTTGGACTGGATAGTTTATTTGGTTTGCGCTTGCCGGCAGTATTATCAGTTATTTGTATCATCCTCACGAGCTTCTTTTTAGGTCTCAAATTTTTAAAAACCTCAAAACAAAGTTTTTTTAGTGCGCTTATTTTAGCCAGCTCTTTTTATATCATTTTTTCAGGCAGGAACGGACAATGGGATATTTTCGCACATGCCTTTATGCTTTTAGCAATTTATCAATTGGTCTCGGTTTTTCAAGCTGAAGTGAACCTTTGGAAAAATTGGATTTGGGCGGGTGTTTTTCTCGGACTCTCTTTTATGAGTAAAGGACCTATCTCTCATTTCGCTTTGCTCTTGCCTTTCTTAATTGCCTATGGAATGGTGTATCGCTATCGCGGTTTTGCCGACAAATGGAAAGGGATCTTCCCGCTTTTGATCTTTTTTATAACGGTTGGATTGACTTGGGGTTTTTATATTTACCTCACGGATAGCTCTTCAGCTGACGCCATTGCCGATAAAGAAACAGCGGCTTGGGCCGATAGAAATGTAAGGCCTTTTTATTATTACTGGAGCTTCTTTACCCAATCCGGTATCTGGACCTTTTTTGCCTTTATGGCCCTGCTTTTCCCTTACATGCGCAGCCGAGTTTCGGATATGCGTGCCTATACTTTTTTCTTTTTATGGACAGCCATTGACGTTGTCTTGCTTTCTTTAATTCCGGAAAAAAAATCCCGCTATCTGTTACCTGTCTTAATTCCCTTGGCATTTACCACAAGTTTTTACATCGAATTTCTTGTAGTGAAAGGAAAAAGAATCATGAAGTTAGACAAATGGTTGGCCAATTTCGGTTTCGGATTGATCAGTATCATTGGGATATCTTTCCCTGTGGCAGGTTTTTTGTTTTTTAAAGATCAATTAGCCGGGTTTTACCTACCTTTCGTTTTGGTCTCTATGGCTCTTTTTGTCTTGGGGATTTATATGATCAAAACACTTGTGAAACAGAATTATGAAAGTGCGTTTTATAGTGTGGTTCTTTTTTTGTGTGCCATTATGCTATTTGGATTTCCCCTTGCCCAACTTTTTTATGACAACGACCAATTCAAAAATATCAGTGAAGTGAGAAACGATCCAGCTATGGAGAATTTACCTCTTTTTCATATAGGAGAAATTGCTCCTGAATTGATCTGGGAATTAGGTGAACCGGCAAAAAAAATAGAATCTTTAGATCAAATGCCGAAGCAAACCACTTTTGGTGTTTTCTCGAACGATAGTTTGGCCAAAGAAATCTCAAAAAAATATGTGGTTAAATCAAAAACCAAATATGATATCAACTATGTGGATAGCCATAAAAAAGGATATAAAGAACGGCTAACCACCAACTTTTTAGTCATTGAGCACAATTAGCAGATAAATCATTGTGGAAAGTAAATTTTTGATTAAATTTGCATCCGATTTTGGCGTCGTGGCCGAGTGGCTAGGCTGGGCTCTGCAAAAGCTCCTACAGCGGTTCGAATCCGCTCGTCGCCTCATCCAAAACCTCATTTCTAATCCTTTTAGAATGAGGTTTTTTTGTTTTTTTTAACACTGATTATTTGATTATTTTGCATCTTTGTAAACGTTTAACTTCACAGATGCAGATTTACCCCATTCAAACAGGTTTTTTTAAATTAGATGGTGGCGCCATGTTTGGTGTTGTACCGAAAGTGATCTGGCAAAAAACCAATCCGGCAGATGCGAATAATTTAATTGATATGAGCCTGCGCTGCATGCTCATAGAAGATGGGGATAGATTAATTTTGATCGACAATGGTACCGGAGATAAACAATCTGAAAAATTCTTTAGCTATTATTACCCTTATGGGGAAGAAACTTTAGATAATCAATTGGCTAAACAGGGGTTTCATCGCGATGATATCACCGATGTTTTTCTGACCCATTTACATTTTGACCATTGCGGTGGCAGTATTCAATTCAATAAAGATAGAACTGCTTACGAACCTGCCTTTAAAAATGCACAATTTTGGAGCAATAAAGATCATTGGCAGTGGGCCACAAAACCAAATCCGAGAGAAAAAGCATCTTTTTTACCGGAAAATATCAAGCCTATTGAAGAAAGCGGTCAACTTAATTTTGTAGAGATCCCTAAAGATGGAATGCTAAAAAATTCCCCTTTGGGATTTGATATTTTATTTGTCGATGGCCATACAGACAAGCAAATGATCCCTATCATTAATTATCAGGGAAAGAAATTGGTTTTTATGGCAGACCTTCTCCCAACTATCGGCCATATTCCACTACCCTATGTAATGGGTTATGACACAAGACCGCTCCTGACCATGGCAGAGAAAGAAATATTTCTCAAAACTGCATTGGAAAATGAATATTTTCTATTTTTAGAACACGATGCTGTCAATGAAATTTGTACACTTCAGGAAACAGAAAAAGGAATAAGATTACAAGAAACACACAGGTTTAATGATATTTTCACCAAAACCTAACTTAATAAAAATAATTTAAATCATATGAGAATAAACCATTTTATTGCCGGACTAGGATTGACTATTTTTCTCGCCGGATGTAGTTCTACAAAGGTTATTACAAACAATAACTTATCTAAAATACCGGTTCCGGCAGGAGACGAAGTTGTGATCAATTTGCCCGAGAAAAAGGGAACCATGTCTGAAGATGAAATTCACGCATGGCCTCATGCCGATTTGGCAACTGATACCATTCCGGGCATGAGCTTGGCAAAAGCCTATGATTTTGTGGCTGATAAAAAAGCAAATACAGTTATTGTAGGAATTATAGATTCAGGTATCGATATCAACCATGAAGACCTCAAAGATCAGATATGGGTTAATGCCAAAGATATTCCTAACAACAACAAAGACGATGACAAAAACGGCTATGTTGATGATGTGAATGGATGGAACTTTTTAGGAGGTGCAAAAGGTGCAGATACACCTGAGCAGTTGGAAGTGACCCGTTTGTATAAAAGATACAGCGAAAAATTCGATGGTGTTGACCCCACCTCAGTAGCAGCGAAAGACAAAGAAGCCTATGACTATTTTCTGAAAATCAAAAATGACTTCGAAAAAAGAATTGCCGAAGCCAATGAGAACTACCAGTATTACACCGGCTTAATGTCTATGATTAATGAAGCAGATGCTGCGGCAAAAGCTAAATTTGGCGATAGTTATACCATAGAGAATTTGAATACTTTGCCTGCCGACGAACAAAATCCTTTGTTAATGAAAGTTGTTTCATCTGGTGCAAAAGTAGAAGATGTTAAAAAGCAAATCAATGGCGGTCTGGATTATTACGGTGCGCAAGTAAACAATCAGTACAATCTGGAATTTGACGGAAGAAGTGTAACTGGAGACGATCCTTATGATATCAAAGACGTGCCTTATGGCAATCCTTGGGTTATTGGATCAGTAGAAGAAGAAATGCACGGGACACATGTAGCCGGTATCGTTTTGGCTACCAGAAACAATAATAAAGGAATGAACGGTGTAACCAACCACGTAAAATTGATTACAGCTAGAGCAGTTCCTGATGGTGATGAGTATGACAAAGATATTGCTTTGGCTATTCGCTATATGGCAGATATGGGTGCAAAAGTAGTCAATATGAGTTTTGGTAAATATTATTCACCCGATGCGGAATGGGTATATGAGGCCATTAAATATGCAGCAGCTAAAGATGTATTACTGGTTCATGCTGCAGGGAATGATGGAAAAGATATCGACTTGAGCGATAATTTCCCTACTGATGCTCCTAACAAAGTGGATGAAATAACAGACAATGTCATTACGATAGGGGCTAGCACAAGAAATTACAATGATAAACTGGTTGCGAGCTTTTCTAATTACGGAAAGAAAAATGTCGATCTTTTTGCACCAGGTTTAGAGATCTACTCTACAGTTCCAAACAACGAATATCAGCCATTACAAGGTACTTCAATGGCGGCTCCTCAAGTTGCTGGTGTGGCAGCAATGATCAGAGCTTATTACCCTCAATTATCAGCAAGTCAGGTAAAACACATCCTGATGAACTCCGGAACCAAAATAGATCTCGAGGTACTTCTTCCAAAAGCCGAAGGTAAAAAGGTTCCTTTTGCAGATCTTTCTGCTTCAGGTAGAGTACTAAATGCCTACGGCGCCGTGAAAATGGCCGACCAAATGGTAAACGGTAAATAATAAATTATCTTTTAATTGAGAGAAACTACAAATCCTTAGGGTCTTGTAGTTTCTCTTTTTTTAGTTAAAAAAATCAAATGAAAAAGTTTTTATTCTTTCTGTTGCTTTGTCATGTTTCCTTTGCTCAAGAAGGGACTTATTGGCAGCAACACGCAGATTACACCATGGATATAGATATGGATGTAGAAAAGTTTCAATATAAAGGTTACCAAAAATTGTTGTATACCAACAATTCGCCGGACATTTTAAATGTAGTCTATTACCATCTCCAACTGAATGCTTTTCAGCCGGGAAGTGATATGGATATTCGCCTGCAACATATTCCGGATCCCGATAGAAGAATGGTAAACAACTTGGGCACAAGAGAAAATCCTGTTTATCAAAGCAGAATAGCTGAGCTGAAGCCTAATGAAATGGGGTATCAAAGAGTAATTTCACTCACTCAAAATGGCAAAAAGGTGGATTATGAGGTCATTGGCACAATTTTAAAGGTCAAGCTCGTTGAAAGTATGAGACCAGGTGACAAAGCCAAATTTGAGATGGAGTTTGATGCCCAAGTCCCTTTGCAGATCAGAAGAAACGGGAGAAACAACAGAGAAGGTGTTGCATTGTCCATGGCACAATGGTATCCGAAACTCGCAGAGTATGACGATGAAGGTTGGCATATCAGTCAATACATTGCCAGAGAATTCTACGGGGTTTGGGGAGATTATGATGTTACCATTCATATAGATAAAGATTATGTGGTTGGTGGCACCGGCTATTTGCAAAATCCGCAAGAAGTTGGCCATGGCTATGAAGATAAAAACAAAGCACTCAAATTGCCAAATAGCGATAAATTGACCTGGCATTTTAAAGCACCGAATGTGCACGACTTTTCATGGGCAGCCGACCCTGCGTATGTGCACGACATGATCTTAGGAGAAAATGGAGTAGAATTGCATTTTTTCTATAAAAATAATCCGGAAACAAACGAAAACTGGAAAAAACTACAGCCTAAAACCGCTGAACTTCTGGCATATTACAATAAGCACCTTGGGGAATACCCTTACAAGCAATATTCTGTCATTCAGGCCGGAGATGGCGGGATGGAATATGCTATGTGTACCTTTATTACCGGCGGAAGAAATCTGGGAAGTTTAATTGGTGTGACTGCCCACGAATTCGCCCATTCTTGGTTTCAATTTTTATTAGCCACCAACGAGCTCAAACACGGATGGATGGACGAAGGTTTTACGAGTTATATTTCGAGCATGGCCGAAAATGAAATTTTAGATCAAAAACTTGAAAATCCAAATGAAGGGAGTTACAACGGGTATTACAGATTAGTGGCTTCAGGTGTTGAGCAACCTCAATCCTTACACGCTGATATGTTTGATTATAATTTTGCCTATTCGAATGCGGCTTATTCCAAAGGGGCTGTATTTTTGGCCCAGTTAGCCTATATCATAGGCGAAGAGAATTTAGCCGAAACCCTTAAAAAGTATTATGCCGATTTTAAATTTAAGCACCCTAAACCCAATGATATTAAAAGAACCGCAGAAAAAGTATCAGGACTGCAATTGGATTGGTATTTGAATTTGTGGACAGAAACTACCAGCACCATAGACTACGGGATAAAAGATATACAGGATAAGACCATTCGATTAGAAAAGATCGGCACTATGCCTATGCCCTTAGATATTTTGGTAACGTATACCGATGGTAAAAAAGAATTGTATCATATTCCCTTACAGGAGATGATGGGGCATAAACCGACAAATGCCACTATTTTACCAAGTTGGTCCTGGGTGCATCCCTCTTATTCCTTTCAGACCAAAAAACAAGTCAAATCAGTAGAGATTGACCCCGAAAATAGGATGGCAGACATAGACAAAACAAATAATAATAATTTTTAAGTTATAGATTAATGATAGTGTTTATAATGGACTAATTAGATTTAAAAAAACCTATTTTTAATTTAACCCACTTTGAAAATCAACAATTACTCCTTTAAAATATGACCGACAAAATTGCAGAAGCAGAAAGACTTACAGAATCTAAGACCTACAGCAAATGGAAAAAATGGGGACCCTATTTAGCCGAAAGACAGTGGGGAACAGTTAGAGAAGATTACAGTATCCACGGAGGAGCTTGGGATTTTGTCAGCCATGAAAATGCCAGAAGTAATGCCTACAGATGGGGAGAAGAAGGTATAGCAGGTTTTTGTGATTCGAGGGAGATCATGTGCCTGGCTCCTGCATTTTGGAATGGAAAAGATCCTATTTTAAAAGAACGTTTATTTGGACTTACCAACAATCAAGGTAATCATGGCGAAGATGTAAAGGAACTTTATTTTCATCTGGTTTCTTCACCAACTCATTCTTATTGTAAATACCTCTATAAGTATCCTCAGACTGAATTTCCCTATTCCGATCTGGTTAATAACAACAGACGCAGCAGGGAAGAGCATGAATACGAACTATTGGATACAGACAACTTCAAACATAATGCCTATTTTGATTGTTTTATTGAATATGCAAAGGCCGATATTGAAGATATTTTGATGAAAATGACCGTCGTGAACAGAGGGGCTAAATCTGCTGTCATTCATGTGCTTCCGCATTTATGGTTCCGAAATTTCTGGAAACACAACAAGCGATTTAATCGTCCTAATATGAAATCCATCAAAGAGGATTGTGTACAATCCAGAAGTATTAGAAACGGCAGGTACTATTTATACCATGAAAATGGCAAACAATTATTTTGTGAAAACGAGACAAATAATCAAAAAATCTATAATACCCCGAATGATGTAGATTTTGTAAAAGACGGTATTAACGATCATGTGGTAAACAAAATGCCCACCGTAAATCCAGAGAAGCATGGATCAAAAGTGGCTATTTGGCACAAGTTCAAACTCAAAGCCGGTGAAGAAAAGAGCATAAGGGTTCGCCTGAGTAAAAGAACGTTGAAAGATCCATGGACAGATTTTGATCATTTGTTCGAACAAAGAATGGAGGAGTGTGAAGATTTTTACTCAAAAACCATCCATAAAGACATCCCGGAAACATATAGAAGTATTGTTAAAAGTGCTTTTTCAGGCTTATTGTGGACAAAGCAATTTTACTATTACGATGTTTTTAAATGGCTGTTTGGTGAGGTGGGAGGAATTACCCCCTACAGGACGTACCTGAGAAATTTTAGCTGGCAGCACCTTACCAACCGACATGTTATTTCTATGCCTGACAAATGGGAATATCCCTGGTATGCGGCCTGGGATCTGGCTTTTCATATGGTATCCTTTGTTGAAATTGATCCTTATTTCGCCAAAGAACAGTTGCTGCTTGTTCTGCGCGAAAATTATATGCATCCCAATGGGCAAATCCCGGCTTATGAATGGAATTTTAGCGATGTAAATCCTCCTGTACATTCCTGGGCAGTTTGGAGTGTTTACGAAAAGGATAAAAATGAAAGCGGTAAAGAAGATATTCAATTTTTGGAAAAAGCATTTCAAAAATTGTTGCTCAATTTTACCTGGTGGGTAAATCAAAAGGACAAGAGTGGAACTGATCTTTTTGAAGGAGGATTCTTAGGTTTAGATAATATTGGAGTTTTTGACCGCAATCATATGCCTGAGGGTATTACAAGAATGCAACAGGCAGATGCCACTAGTTGGATGGCCATATTCGCGCTAAACATGTTGCGCATGTCTTTAGAGTTATCTAAGACCAATAAAATCTACGAAGAGGCCGCGGCTAAATTTTTCAGACATTTCCTCAATATCGCCTGGGCTATGCACCATATTGGGAAAAAGGATATTTCACTTTGGGACGATGAAGATAATTTTTATTACGATGTAGTAGAAATGTCCAGTGGTACCACAGATCGTTTGAGAGTTCGATCTTTGGTGGGAGTAATTCCGATGTTTGCCGTTGAAATTATGCATAAAGATCTCTTCGAAGAATTGAAAGAATTTAAAATTAGAGCAAACGATATTATAAGAACACGTCCTGATCTTGCCTCCTTGATTTCAAATTTGGATAAGACCAATGAAGATGGCAATTATCTTTTTTCAATTATGCGGGGTTTTAGACTTGAACATCTGCTCAAACGTTTGTTAGATGAAAATGAGTTTCTCTCTGACTATGGCATCCGCTCCCTTTCAAAGTATCACGAAAAAAATCCTTTTGTCTTTGAACACCACGGGAACTATCAAATTCAATATGAACCAGGAGAAAGTCGCTCAAATATGTTTGGTGGCAATTCCAATTGGCGTGGACCCATATGGATGCCCTTGAATTATATGATCATTCAGTCTTTGAGGAAATATTACTCCTTTTATGGCGATAAATATATCTATGAATTTCCGACGGGCTCAGGCAATAAACTTAATTTAAAGGAAATTGCCAATGAAATTATCAAAAAGATTGATCAAACTGTTTGAAAGCAATGCACAGGGTAAATTTCATTACCATGCAGATGACGCCAGGAGAACATTTCTCAAAAGATGAACACTTTAAAGATTTACATCTGTTCTATGAGTTTTTTGATGGCGATAACGGTAAAGGTTTAGGCGCCTCGCATCAAACAGGTTGGACTGCTTTAATAGCCAATTTAATTATGGAAATGGATCCGGATGAATGGGATAAAACCGATGGTAATCCTCAGTAAAACCTTATTCTTCACTTTTTTGATCTAGCCAATATTACCGTCTAATTATTCTTATAGCTTAAGATAAAACCTTTTTGGTTGACTCTTCCATTGGTTTTCATCCAAATACTTTTTTACATCTAAAAATAACTATACACAAAGACTTAAGGAGTCATATCTACTTTAGTCATTTTTACATTGATTCTTAATGATCTGGTGAAATTATCCCCGAGAAAAAATTTGAAATCCAATACCTAATATATAGGTTGGATTTAATCAGGGAAATGATTAAATTTAGGGTAATTCAAAAACTAATTTAATAACCTCAACAAATTGAAAATTATATAGATTATGAACAATTCTACAAAAGGTAAATGTCCTGTGATGCACGGCGCAAATACAGAAACGAGCAAAGCAATAATGAACTGGTGGCCCAATGCACTTAATCTTGATATTTTACATCAGCACGATACAAAAACAAATCCTCTTGGAGAAAGTTTTAACTACGCAAAAGAATTTAAAAAACTTAATCTAAAGTCTTTAAAAAAAGACCTTAAAAATCTGATGACCGAAAGCCAGGACTGGTGGCCAGCAGATTGGGGTCATTATGGCGGATTGATGATCAGAATGGCATGGCATGCTGCGGGAACATACCGTATTGCTGATGGTCGCGGGGGAAGTAATACCGGAAACCAACGATTCGCACCACTTAATAGCTGGCCTGACAACGTTAATCTCGACAAAGCCAGAAGACTTTTATGGCCGATCAAGAAAAAATATGGCAATAAAATTTCTTGGGCAGATCTATTCATCTTAGCAGGAAATATGGCCTATGAATCAATGGGATTTAAAACTTACGGATTTGCAGGAGGACGTGAAGATATCTGGCATCCTGAAAAGGATATTTATTGGGGCTCAGAAAAAGATTGGTTGGCTCCAACAGGCAGTGAGGGAAGCAGATATTCAGGAGAAAGAGAACTTGAAAATCCATTGGCTGCAGTCATGATGGGACTTATTTACGTGAACCCTGAAGGTGTTGACGGAAATCCTGACCCTATCAGAACGGCAAAAGACGTTCGCGAAACCTTCAAAAGAATGGCCATGAATGATGAGGAAACCGTTGCTTTAACGGCAGGTGGTCATACGGTAGGGAAGGCCCATGGGAATGGAGATGCTTCTATCTTAGGTCCGAAACCGGAAGCTGCTGACCTGGAGACTCAAGGTTTTGGTTGGATGAATCCCAAAGGAAAAGGCAATGCAGAAGATACTGTTTCCAGTGGATTAGAAGGCGCCTGGACCACAACACCTGATCAATGGAATCATACTTATTTTCATTTATTATTGAATTATGATTGGGAATTGAAAAAAAGTCCGGCGGGAGCCTGGCAATGGGAACCGATAAACATCAAAGAAAAAGACAAACCCTTTGATGCGCATATCAAAGGAGTTAGACGAAATCCAATTATGACAGATGCCGACATGGCAATGAAAATGGATCCTGCCTACAGAAAAATCTCTGAGCAGTTCTATAAAGATCCAAAATACTTTGCCAAAGTGTTTGCCAAAGCTTGGTTTAAACTGACCCATCGCGATCTAGGGCCAAAAAGTCGTTACCTGGGTGCCGATGTTCCAAAAGAAGATTTGATCTGGCAAGATCCAATCCCCAAAGTCGACTACAAATTGAATAAGGCAACCGTAGAAAAATTAAAAAAAGAAATTCTAAGTTGTGGTCTTACAAGAACAGAATTGATCAATACGGCTTGGGACAGTGCCAGAACATTCCGCTGCTCAGATTTCCGAGGAGGTGCAAATGGTGCCAGAATTCGCCTGTCTCCCCAAAATAATTGGGAGGGAAATGAACCTAAACGACTGGAAAAAGTGCTTAAAAAACTGAGCGAAATTCAAGCAGGTCAAAAAAAGAAAGTGAGCATTGCGGATTTAATTGTCTTGGGAGGAACTGCCGCCATTGAAGCAGCAGCGCTTGAAGCCGGTGTAAAAATAAAAGTACCTTTTAGCTACGGCCGCGGAGATGCAAGTCAGGAAATGACTGATGTTGAGTCCTTTGCTGTTCTCGAACCCATTCATGATGGTTACAGAAACTGGCAGAAAAAAGACTACGTCGTGAAACCAGAAGAATTACTTCTCGACAGAACACAACTCATGGGCCTAACAGCCCCCGAAATGACCGCTTTGATAGGTGGTATGCGTGTTTTAGGAACAAATCATGGAGGAACGAAACACGGTGTTTTTACGGAAAGACAGGGCGTGCTCAGCAATGACTTCTTTGTCAATATTACCGATATGAAATACAAATGGATTCCGGTGTCTGATAATTTATACAACATTGTAGACAGAAAATCAGGAGCGACAAAATGGACAGCGACAAGGGTAGACCTGGTCTTTGGATCAAACTCAATCCTTAGAGCCTATACTGAGGTCTACGCGCAAGATGACAACAAAGAAAAATTTGTAAACGATTTTGTCAAAGCCTGGGTTAAAGTGATGAATGCTGATCTTTTTTGACAAAAAATGATTGATGACCTATAAAAATTAGAATGCTTGAACCTAAATTCAATCAAATGTTGAATACATTAAAACCGCCCCATTTTTGGGGCGGTTTTTTATGAACTATATTTCGATTTCCAAGGATTTATGAATATTTCTCGAGGAAGTTCCAGCCTGAATTTCATAAATTCCTTTTTCCAGTGCCCAGCCTGAAGTTGTTTCGTCCCAATAGTGCAAGTCTGAAACAGGAATTTGCAAAAACAATTCTACCATTTCACCGGGTTCCAAATATGGGGTTTTAGCAAAAGCTTTTAATTCTTTTACCGGACGATCGATCTTTGAATCTGGTTTTGAAACATAGATCTGTACCACTTCTTTCCCCTTCCTATCGCCTAAATTTGTGACATTGACTTTCAGATCTATGGTATCTCCTTCAACTGCTAAGTCAAAATTTGACAATTCAAAATTCGTATAGGAGAGTCCATAACCAAATGGATAAGAAACTTCTAACTCCGCTTTATCAAAATGTCTGTAACCAATATAAATTCCCTCATCATAGCGCGTAAAATCTTTATTGCGAACTTTCTTTTCCTCCGGCGATTCCTTTTTAAAAAGCATCTTTAATATCTTTAGAGGTTCACCATCTAAAGGGAAATTGGCATTTGAAGCATGGTCATTTAAATGATTGGGAAATGTCATAGGTAATTTCCCACTGGGATTAACCTTTCCGTGTAAAATATCAGCCACAGAATTTCCGCCTTCCTGGCCTCCTTGCCATGCCAGTAAAATGGCATCCGGTTTGTTTTTCCATGAGGCTGTTTCTATGACACCTCCAATATTTAATACCACAATTACTTTTTTACCAAGCTCATGAAATGCCTCACAGGTATTGGTGATCATATTATTTTCTTCCTCAGACAAAAGGAAGTCATCCTTTTCAATCCTGTCTGCTCCCTCGCCACTATTTCTGCCAATGGTAATAATTCCAATATCTGAAGAAGCTGCGATCTGTTTCAATTGTTCAGAGGTCAAAATCAGTTCAGGCGGATCATAGGGTTCTATCATCGCAGAAAAACCTTCAGGTTTGACAAACAATTTTTTATTGACCTCTTTGTGTTCATCAAATGCCTTTTGTGCAAAGTCATTTATCTCATACCCCGCATTCTTTAAACCCTCTCCCAAGGAAACTGTATAGGCCTCATTTACATCGCCAGATCCAGTTCCTCCGGCTATAAAATCATAGGAAGTTACACCGAGAAGGGCTATGTTCTTAACATCCTGAAAAGGAAGTGCCTGTTCATTTTTCAGCAATATCATACCTTCAGCAGCAGATTGCCTGGCGATCTCTGCATGAGCCTTTAAATCTGGTTTGTTACTAAATGGGTAAGACTCCATTTTTTTACTCTCCAAGATCAATTTTAAGATACGCTTAACTGATGTATCCACATCTTCAATGGTTAGATCACCATGCTCAAAGGCCCTTTTCAAAGCTTTCCATTGCATTTTTGTTCCCGGCTCCAGCAAGTCGTTGCCGGCGCTGATCTGTTCCGGTGCATTCTGACCTCCGAACCAATCGGTCATCACCAGACCTTCAAATCCCCAATCGCCTCTTAACACATTTGTCAATAGTTCTCTGCTTTGAGAAACATATGTGCCATTGACCAAATTATAAGATGACATGACTGTCCAGGGTTGAGATTTTTTTACGATAATTTCGAAACCCTTGAGGTAAATTTCACGCAAAGCCCTTTCTGAAACCAATACATTGTTAAAATTTCGATTACTTTCCTGATTATTGGCTACAAAATGCTTTACTGAGGTACCAACACCATTTGATTCAATTCCATTCACCATAGCAGCGCCCATATTTCCTGTAAGAAGCGGATCTTCCGAATAATATTCAAAATTTCTTCCGCAAAAAGGATGTCTCATGATATTGGCTCCCGGGCCTAAAATAACGTCTATTCCATATTCCAACGCTTCATTCCCCATGGCATTTCCCACACTTTCATTCAAATCTACATTCCAGGTAGAAGAAAGTAATGTCGCAATTGGAAAAGCCGTACAATAGTAGGTCTGATCCTCATTTTCACGCCTGGGTTCGATTCTTAATCCTGCAGGACCATCAGATAAATAGATCGTTGGCAATCCTAATCTCGGGGTCGGTACGATCGTACCAACGGCACCCGGAATTCCGCTGCCCGTTTCTACCATCCCTATCCCCGATGCCATTCCGGAACCTTTTAACAAATGTATTTTCTCCTCTATTGTCATTTGTGTAAGGAGGTCATTCACACGTTCTTCAGTCGTTCTCCTTTTATCTTCATATACATCCAAAAGACCGTTATTATTGAGATCATTGAAGGTAAACCCATCTACTGTAATTTCCTTAGTGTTTATTTTTTCGGCATAATCCTCTTCAAAATCCAGGATATTTGATCTGAACCAAAACCAGCCTGCCAAACCTAAAATAATCACCAGCGCAAGTATTGAAACAACTGTGATTAACGCTATTTTCCGGTACTTCTTCATATTTTCATTATTTTTGTGACGATTTGCCACAAATGTAATCATTATTATTTTGTGTCAGAACGTCACAATCATATTTTTTTAAGACCGATGGACCTCAAAAAATTTTTAGAAAAGGGAAATGAATTTGTTTTGCCAAATTTGTCTATTGATATAGTCATTATTGGTTACAGAGCTGAAGAACTCAACTGTCTTTTACTTCAAATTGATGATAAATGGTTGCTCCCGGGTGGTTTTATTCTAAATGATGAGTCGGTTGAGAACGCGGTAAAAAGGGTATTAAAAGAAAGGACTTCTCTTCAAGATACCCACTTTAAATTTTTGGAAGTTTTTGGTGACAAAGACAGGAGATTTAAGCAAATGTGGAAAGAATTTTATAAAAAATCAGGTTTGAGCTGGACCGATGACTGCTGGCTCAATTCAAGATTTATCACCCTGGCCTATTACGCCTTAGTAAATATTGAGAAAACTTTCCCTGCTTTAAACGAAACAGATCAGGCATTTGCTTGGTTTAGTTTTAATGATCTTCCAAATATGTGGATGGATCACAGATCCATCGCTTTAACCGCTCGAAATCGGCTAAAGGAAGATATGAAGCAAGAGCAGATCACTTTTAATTTGTTGCCTGACGAATTTACCATGCCCGAACTTCATCAGCTCCACCAAACCATATTAGAGGAAAATCTAGATAGGAGCAGATTTCAAAAAAAGATGCTTTCCACAAATTTATTTGAAAGACTACCTGAGCAACGCAAAGATTCTCCCGGGAGAAATCCATATCACTACAGAATCATTGCTAAAAACGATTAATTCATTTATTTTGCCAATCCTTTCTAGCCATAAAGCGTTGAGCAACACTCTTTCTCATTTTTGGCAAAGAACCCAAAAATACATAAAATTGCTATCGAATTTGGTCTTTAATGGTCCTGTTCTTTTGACCTTACTAAATCAGTAAACTTCCTTATATTTGAGAAGATTGATAAAACAGGTCTTTTTTAAGATCAACACAATTCCAATTCACCAAAAATGAAAACAATGAACAAAACAATACTCGTTCTCATGTGCTTACTGAGCTTTTCGGGATTTGCACAAATGAAAGCCGACGATGTAAAAACCTTCACCCTTGCCAATGGAATGAAATTTCTCGTGGTCGAAGATTTTTCCATCCCGAATGCCAATATGTATTTGTTCTACAGGGTGGGAAGCCGAAACGAGTATCAGGGTATAACCGGTTTGTCACATTTCTTTGAACACATGATGTTTAACGGCGCCAAAAAATACGGTCCGAAAGAATTTGACAGGACTATGGAATTTAACGGTGGTGCCAATAATGCCTATACAACGAATGATGTAACCGTTTACACTGACTGGTTTCCGTCCTCAGCTGCAGAAATTATTTTTGATCTGGAGGCAGATCGAATTTCAAGTCTGAGTATAGATCCGGAAATAGTGGAAAGTGAGAGAGGTGTGGTTCTGAGTGAACGAAGAACGGGACTTGAGAATTCTCCTTGGCGCAATATCATTCAATCTGTAGATGCAACTGCTTTTCAGGAACACCCTTATCACTGGCCGGTGATAGGTTATGAAGACGACATGAAAAACTGGTCTCAACAAGATCTGGAACGATACTTCAAGACTTATTATGCCCCAAACAACTGTGTTGTGGTTGTTTCGGGAGCTTTAAAATTTGATAAAGTAAAGCAACTCGCTCAAAAGTATTTAGAAAAAATACCTGCTCAGCCAGCACCCCCCGAAGTTAAAATTAAAGAACCTCCGCAAACGGGAGAACGCCGGATAACCGTACAAAAAGATGTGTCAAATCCATATTTAACTATTGCCTATCATACCCCCGAGGCTAAAAATGAAGACTATTATGCCCTCAGTATTTTAAGTTCAATACTGACCAATGGCAGATCGTCCAGATTATATGCCTCTTTAGTAGACCACCAGCAATTGGCCACAGAAATCTATTCCAATTTCGGTGAAAGTTTTGATCCCTATCTTTTTTATATCTATGCCGTCACAAATTCAGATGTGAAAGAAACAGATCTGGAAAAGGCCATTTTTGAACAATTAGAAAAAATAAAGACCGAAGGTATTTCTGAAAAAGAACTTCAAAAAATCAAAAATCAGAAGTTGATGGAGTTTTATGGTCAGGTGGAAACCATCAACGGAAAATCGAATAATATTGGCACCTATGAGGTCTTTTTTGGCGATTATAAAAAAATGTTCGATGCACCCGCAAACTTCAATAAGGTTTCAGCAGCAGATGTACAGCAGGTAGCTAAAAAATATTTTACCAAAAGTAACCGAACCATAGGGGTATTAAAGAAAAACGTAGAAGATTAATTGTATGAAACAAATCAAACAACTCAGCATAATTTGCCTGTTAATGGCAGTCCAGATGAACCTGTTTTCTCAGGGATATAAATTACCTGATTACAAAAGCTTCAAATTAGATAATGGCTTGACCGTTTATTTGATGGAACTTCATGATGTACCTGTGATAAGTGTTTCTGCCATCTTACCTGCGGGGGCAATATACGACGGGAGCAAGGCCGGATTAGCCTCTTTTACTGCCACTGCGCTTAAACATGGCACAAAGAGTTTTACAAAAGCACAGTTAGACGAGGAAATCGATTTTATCGGGGCTCGTGTTAATACTTCCGCTTCTAAAGAATACGCCCGATTATCAGCCAAATTTGCGTCGAAAGACAAAGACAAAATGCTTCCTATCATCCAGGAGGTCTTGTTGGAACCTTCATTTAACGCCGAAGAATTTGAGAAAGAAAAGAGCAGGATCTTGGTCCAATTGGAACAACAAAAAGAAAGTCCGCGTTCTGTCATTCGCGCCTATTTTGATGATTTTTTGTTTGGCGATCATGTCTATGGCAATAGTACAGGAGGTATCAAACCAACAGTGAACGATTTAACGGTGAATGACCTCAAGAATTTCTATAAAGCCAACTATATGCCTAACGAAGCAGCCATCAGTATTGTTGGTGATTTTTCTTCTGCTGCTATGCAGAAGCAGATTACCGCACTTTTTTCAGGTTGGCCAAAAAATTCAGGTTCATCCTCGCAAAACCTCGCCTCAAAGCCTATTGCTAAACCTTCAGAAAGCAGAGTTTTACTGGTAAATAAGGACGATGCTAAAGAAACCACCTTTTACATTGGCTCCCTGGGGGTAAGTCGCAATAACCCGGATCTTGTTTCTATTGATGTGGTAAACACCCTGTTTGGGGGTAGATTTACTTCCATGCTGAACGATGCGTTGAGGGTCAATAGCGGTCTGACTTACGGTGCGCGCAGCGGATTTAGTTCTTTAAAGAATGGAGGATCATTCGGCATAAGTACTTTTACGGCGCTTGAAACTTCTGAAGCAGCAATTGATATGGCGCTGGATGTATTAAACAAATTACATACCAAGGGTTTGGATCAACAATCATTAACCTCAGCTAAGAATTATGTAAAAGGTCAATTTCCTCCGGATTATGAAACAACTGAGCAACTCGCCGGATTATTGACTGAAATGTTTTGGTATAATTTTGATGAAAGCTATATCAATCATTTTGAAAAAAATGTAGATGATTTAGATTTGGCAAAAGCCAATAAGATCATTGCCGATTATTTTCCAAAAGATAAGCTTCAATTTGTGATCGTAGGTAAATCCTCCGAAATAAAAAAGATCGTAGAAAAATATGGAAAAGTGACAGAAGTCCAGATCAAAGACGATATCGTCAGAAAAAATTGAGAGGATTAAACGACCTCCGAAGATGATACATTTACTCAAATAATTTATTGGAGAGCCACAAATAGCCCATACAAAATAAAAAAATGAGATAAAACCAAACAGGATTTATTGGTTTTACGATCAATTTCGGCTTCATTTCCAATTTTGGCCGATCAGAAAATCGCTCGTTTTCTTGCGTTGTTTGGAAATTTCTTAAAGACCTCCAATTACTTGTATCGCTTACATAAAATTTGAAAGTGCCGGTAGAATCATTTCGAACGGCTAACTGATTCCATCCTATTTCCATTGGGTAAGTTATTCCGCTCCAGGTTGTTGGAACATGAATATCTTGCTTTAATGGAATCAAATGTCCATCGAAATCCAGCACATCCGGTTTATTGATCTTTGTGCGCAGGTCAAATGGAAATGGATGATCTTGGTATCCCCACAGACTTTTGGGTTCAAGCTCTGAAACATATTTATTTCTGGCAATTTTACCCAGCGTACTTCTCCAAAAGGAGTCGTATATTTCCCTGTTTCCCTCCAGTAAAACGGGATAAACGTTCACCAAATTTGAAGTGCTAACCTGCCCTGATCCAAGAGGAATTGAAAAAGATACTTCCTGCTGACCCAACTGAAAAAGAACTTCCGATTTCCATCCCTGTTGTAAACTGTAGGGAAATTTTTCCAGGGTAGATTTTTGGGTCATACCCTCTACTTTGGTAATTCCATCATTTTTAAACTTGAATTCAAAGTCTTTGTTCAATCGGGTAAAAAGATTGATATCCGGTTGAACAAACAGGCCTAAGCCGTTTTCGACGGCATAAAGCAGTTCTTCCCTGTCCGCCCTGCGCATATTTACGTAGGTTCCGGTATCTATGATTAAAAGGTCAAAATCATTTAAAATATCTCTGCTCAAACTGTTGATGGACTTTGTTTGTGTATTTAGAGCCTCGAATTTATATTTGTTTCGCGTCAGCTCTGTTCTCAGGATCATTTCATGACCATTTTCAGCCAAATAATTTTTAAGGAATTTTGTCTCAAAGGTCGGAAATTGATTCAGCACAAGGATTCTTAGCTTTTCGCTTTCTTTAATGATCATGGGAATTGGATCTGAGGAGATCACTGAATCTTGTCTATTTCTTTCTTCTAAAGCATATAAAAAATTGCCAGACACTTTTGGTTCGGCAGTAAATTCAAAAGCTCCCGATTGAGGGTCAAGTGTTAAGGAATCTAATTTCACTCCCGAAGAATTGAGTAAAAATAAACGATGACCCTCTTTTGGTTTTGCATACTTCCCAAGAATAGTCAATGGCTCTCCTATATAGAGTTCTGACGGATAACTTATTTTAATTATACCCGATAAATCAGTATCATTCAAGTAATTGATCTCTAACCCTTCCATTTGCCATAGATCGTAGGTTTCAAATCCTTTACCCAGGACAAAGATCTGATCAAAATTCACCAATAGATTTCGCAAATCTTTGTTTGGCTCGTAGTTTATCTTCTCAATTTGTCCATTCACTTTTAACAAACTATCTCTGACCTCATCCCGATACCCTTCCGTTAAAACATAGGCCAACTTTTGTTCTGATTCTTTCTGAATTCCGGGCCTCAGAAAAATAAACACCAAAGATAAAATTGCCAAAAAAGAAATAAGGACATGAATGAAGAAAAGTGATTTTCCTCTCAAGTGCCATTCTTTCCAGATCATCAAACACCAAAGAAGTAAACCCATAAAAATGATGAGGGATAAATTTTCGGTATGTGAAAATGTCCAGCTACTCCCCATTTTTACTTAATTGTTTCATCAATAGCCTATCAATTTCATTTGAAAAACGCTCAGATCTGCCGAGTTCGGGGTTACTTGTTGTCAGGGCTGCATATAGTCCGGACTGAACCTCTGTCAAAAGAGATTTTTCTATGTCATTTTCAATTGTCATGGTTTTCAAACCCTGAAGTGTATGTAAATATTTGCCCGGATGGTCAATAGCCTTTTGTGCCAATTCCCTCCCCGCTTCTTCAAATAATACTTTATCATTGTCGGTCAAAATTGTGTTACGGACCCGAAGTTCTTCCAGTCTATTGATAGCCTTTTTGATAAAAATATCTTCCTCTTCCCTGCTCAAATCTTCGGTCTTTGAATAAGACTTTACTTCCTTCAAATCACCCGACAACCTATTTTCTTCCTTTATGGGAGGGGGATCAAAACCAATTCGATGAACATATATCCTGGCGCTATTTTTAATTTCTTGGATTAACCTTAAGGCTTTGTATTGATAAGGAAGGGACTTTTCCGGATCATATAATCGCAAATACAATTCGGCATCCCACATTTCAGTCATCGCTTGTCGCAACATACTTTTGAGTGACTGAGTGAATAAAGTTGCTTCTTCGGGATCGTCGTGATGATGAACAAATGCTTCCAAAGGATCTTCTTCCTCCCCTTCTTCATGCTCGTGGTCAGGAACTAAATTTTGCTCGTTTGCACCGTCATGGTCATGGGTATATTCTTCTAGCGCATTGTGTTCCTCTTCTTCGTGTTCTTCGTCTTCCACCACAGCTCCAAAAGTTTCGGATTCATCGCCCATAAATTCTCCATATTTTAAACGCAGCGATTTTTGGTCGAATCCCAATTCATTGCTTTTAGACTCAAAATCCTTTCTATTTAAAGATTTCCGCTGTTTGATCAATTTCTCAGTATCGATAATAATTTGTCGCTGACTGCGGAAATAATCAGGCATCAAATCTACACCCAGATTAGCCTCGACAGCAAACTCATCTCGGATAGTATCTGTTATTACTGCAAAGAATGTTTCACTTCTGGCATAGTTTGGTTCAGGACTTTTTACATCTCTTGCCTGAATATAAAAGTAAAGTTCATCACCTGATGATAGACCTAACTTATCCAAGTCAATTTTTTTGCTCAGGTCCAAATTTGTATTTCCTCGTTTGATCTTGTTATCAAATCCCAATCTTTCTTCTCTAAATTTAACCGATTCCCCCTTTCCTTTGGTAACAGTTGCTATAATTTCGGCATCGGAAACACCAAAATCATCTGTGATCTTTGCACTGAGGGTCAGTTCCTTTTTATCTGAAACTTCAAAGGATCTAAACGAATCTAATCCGGAAATCTCAATTCTAGGTGCTTTGTCCATAACAGCTTCCAATGAATATATTTCAGATACAACCACTTCTCCTTGTTTGAAATACTTAAAGTTATAGAAACCGGAAACATTCAAAATAAGTGATTTATTATAACTCCTGTTTTTACCATTTATACTCAATTTTTCACCTGAAACTTCTATAAAAAGACTGTCAATTTCCTGATCGAATTGCAGGGTCCAGGTAATTTTAGAACCTTCTATAGCTTTGATATTCAAATCATTTGTTTTTCGATTTTTTTGTCTACTGTAATCCGGAAAATCGATGATCACTTCTTGCTTTTGGATATATGGCATTTTATTTAGTGCATTAACTGAATCGATCTGAACTATCTGCTCCGTGGATAACTTATCCGGATTCAATGGTCTTTGCACAAAATAATTAAATGAATATCCTAAGATCCCACACGAACAAAGCCATAGAAAACCGCTAACTAGCCTGTTGTCTATTTTGATCTTATCAACCTGGCTTATGAGCTTGTCATGGATGATCTCCTTTTGTAATTGGGCGATAGAAGTCAGGTCTCGATTCTCTCTAAGTAAAAGAGAAGAACTGTACTCAGTTTCCTCAATTTGATGATCTATCAAACGACAAACTCGATCTGTGCCAATTTTCCATGGTTTTCTTACTACTGAAAAAATAATAGAGGAAATAAGAAATATGGCCGCCGCCCAGATCATGCTTTTGAAAACAAAAAAGATCAATAAAGAAAGGCCTAATGCAAATAGAAATATTTCCGCAAAATTGATGATCTGCCATTTTCGTCTGAGCTTAATTATTGTATGAATTCCATTTTCTCTCATTGCCTTCTCACTTTAGACAGTATTCTTTCTGCAACAAAAATCATGATAAAAAGGATCCATAACCAAGGAGAAATTGGCATTTTCTGAACCGATCCTAACTCGAATTCTTTTCCAATTTTTTTCGGTTTCAAAAGAGACAAGTCCATTTGTCTTTCATCCGCCAAATCAATCTTTCTCGATAATTCTTCATCGTCTGAAACAATTTTCCACAACTTTTCTGGAAAATGAGCGCTTAAGACCTCGCTTGTATTGAGCTGTTTTGTGAGCAAAAAAGTAGTTTTATCCCTGCCCGGTTCAATGAAATGACGCGCTGTTGAATCAGGCTGATAAATGAGCTTTTTTTTGGTGACTAGATCAATTGGGCTTTCATTTAAGAAAATGACGAGGTCATAATTTAGTTGATCCAACTCCTCCTCATTTTTCACACTTTGGATCCTGATAGGTTGACTGAGGTATTCGCCCATTGCCCCGAGTGAAGCTTTGCACAACTGCATTATTCCGACTGTCTCTTCTTCAAAAAGGATTGCTACTTCCAGGGTAGTTTCTGGTTTTAACGAGAGTTTTTCCTGACTACCAAACAAAAATAAAATACTGTCCCCCATTTTATTCATCTCCATTTGTTTGTTAGAAAGTGAAATATTCTCTTTCGTCATAGACAAATGTTGGTTTTCTGAATGAGCAATGAGAAACTGAATACTATCTCCTTTTTTTTGGGCTGACAAATAATGCTTATCTGTTTTAGATGCAGGTATGAGTACCCAATTTATTCTACTCGATGATGATGGTCTTATTCCTTTAATTCCCCGGGTCAGCGCATTGGTAAAAACTACGATACTATCGGCTGCCAACTCTTCCATTTCCTGTGCTAATTGCCAATAATTTGGTCGACTATAAACATCTATTTCAGCCTCTTTTTCATAAATAGGTAAACCAGGCTGTAACAATCTAATTTCAGCATAGGAGAATGTATCTAAAACGGAAGAAAATGCATTATTTAAAAGGATTCGGGGCTCGATAATTACAGTCAGTTCTGCCTTACTTACCGGTTTATTTAAGACAGGCCCAACTAACAAAAACGTCAAAACACCTATCATGAGCATCCTTAAAAAAAGCAAAACCCATTCATTTAACCTGAAGCTTCTCGCTTGTTTTGGATTTGACTCCTTGAGCAATTGAATACTACCAATTTTGATCGTATTAATTTTTTTCCGATTCCATAAATGAATGAGCAAGGGGATTATCAACCCAAGTAATGTCCAAAAATATATGGGAGCTAAAAAGTTCACTTAGATCAATTTGTTTCTTTTTTTCAAAAACAGATACAAAACATCTTCTACATTGTCCTCCAGTTTGAAGAGATTAAAATCTACCCCACAATTGAATAAAAAGGTCTTTGCAGATTCAATTTTTTGTGTCATCTCTTTGATATATTCCTTTTTCACTGATTTGGTATCTACTTTTACCTTCGTTCCTGTTTCTAAATCTTCAAAGAAAATGAGCCCTTTATAGTCAAACCGGAGTTCTTTGTTACCAATAATTTGAACGACGATGACCTCATTCTTAGGCGTTTTAAGCGATTTGATAAAATTGCTCAGCTCATCATGATATTCGTAGAGATCAGTAATAAAAAAGATCAGCTCTTTGTGGTTTCTGTCGTGGATATTGGCAGATTCCACTTCATCCAATTTCCATATACCGGAATTTTCAACCTCCAATAATTCATGTAAAAAACGATCAAAGTGTGCCTTTTTTAAAGAGGGATAAAGATGATGTGCGCTGTGCTCATTATAGGCAAAAAATCCGATCGCATCGCCCTGCTTTTGTGCCAAATAAGCGAGAGAGGCAATCAATATCCTCGCATAATCTATTTTAGACAAACCGTCTTCTTCATGGCGCATTGAATTGCTGGCATCGAGAACAAACTTTACGGCGATATTGCTGTCGATGTCAGATTGCTTTATGTAATACCTGCCGGATCTTGCCAGCATTTTCCAATCCAATAATCGCAGATCGTCTCCCGGTTCATAGCCTCTGTATTGGCTAAATTCCATGCCATAGCCAATTTTCCGACTTTTATTAAGTCCGGATAAGTAACCCTCAACAATGACTTTGGCGATCAAAGCTAATCCACCAACGCTTTTTACAATTTTAGCTTCAAAAAGTTCTCGATAATTCTCTTTCACGATTCATATTTTGAAAACAATTCGCCTTTCAAAAGGTGATGAACCACCTCATCAGAAGTGATTCCTTCTGCTTCTGCCCTAAAATTTACGATTACCCTGTGCCGTAAAACGGGCAAAGCGACACTTTTGATGTCTTCCGGCGTCACAGATAGGCGACCGCTGAGAAGTGCTCTGGCCTTTGCGGTAAGAATCATGGCTTGTCCGGCACGCGGTCCGGCTCCCCAGCTGACCATTTTTTTTATATACTCATCCTTGCTTGTTTCGGGCCTGGTCATTCTCACAAATTGACTGACCAAAGAGACCAACTCATCACTAATAGGTACTTCTCGAACAAGCTCTTGTAATCGAATCAATTCTTCCCCCGAGATCACCGCTTTTACCTTATCCCTTTTCGAACCGGTGGTGAATTTCAGAATATCATTTTCTTCTGCTTCAGTTGGATATTTCATTTTGATATAAAACAAAAAACGATCCTGCTGTGCCTCAGGGAGCGGAAAGGTTCCCGATTGTTCAATAGGATTCTGGGTAGCTAAAATGAAGAATGGTCTATCTAAAACGAAGGTTTCACCTGAAAAGGTAACTTCAAATTCCTGCATGGCCTCGAGCAATGCTGCTTGTGTTTTTGGCGGTGTTCTATTTATCTCATCTGCTAAAATGATATTAGCGAAAATAGGACCCCTTTTGAATTCAAAAAATTTCTTGCCGGTAGTATGGTCTTCCTCCAGGATTTCTGTCCCTATGATATCTGAGGGCATTAAATCAGGTGTAAACTGAATTCTTTTGAATTTGAGATCTATGGTTTGAGCAAGCGTTTTTATCATTAATGTTTTTGCCAGTCCCGGAACCCCCTCTAAAAGAGCATGGCCTCCCGCTAAAAAAGTAATCAGCAAATGATCTACTGTTTCCGTCTGACCAACAATGACCTTTCCTATTTCTAATTTTAGATCAGCCAACTTTTTCATTAAATTAGCTAACTCCTTTTTAATCAAAACTAAGTCTTCCTGCATGCTATTTTGTTTTTTATGACGTAAGTGCGTACATCACTATATTCACCGCAAATCGCGTATTATCGTTTTTATACCATCGCTTATTTCTAAAATCGTAGTCCCATTCACAACCGTAATCTTTGTTACTGTACAACACTCCAATTCTTCCATTTATTTCTATAGCCTTTAAATAATCATGCACTAGATCATCCCCCCAACCATTCAATTCTTGGGTGGTAGTAGGTGGGCCATCTTCAAAAGAAAAAAAACTGTGATAGATCTCGTGTTTGTTAGTAATTTTATTTAAGCTGTCCTTTCCAAATATTTCTTCCATTTGCCTTTCGAAAGACTTGGCAAATAGACCATCGATATCGTGGTTACAATCATCAGCAAAAACAAATCCACCATTGTTGATATATTTTTCGAAATTCTCCTTTTCTTTTTTAGTGAATTGTACCAATTTATGCCCAGAAATATAGCAGAAAGGGCAACTAAAAATTTCGTCACTACTCAACGGAATAATGTTCTCTTCGGTTTCAACTTTCAGCGTTGTGTATTCGACCAATGAGTTTAATACATTTGAAGGCATTCGCTGATCAACATCCCAATCGCCCGACTCATACTGCAGTCTCGTAAAGAAAAAAGCATTGTTCATCTATTGATCGATTAGGTTTTTTTTGACTAAAAGCCCGGGCTGAGGGCTGCGAATTTAATTAAAATAAAAACTGGCTGCAAGGATTAGCCTAACAACCAGTTTGAAAGTATACTTTACATTTTAGACTGCGTCTGAAAGACTGGTAAATGTAAAATCTCTGACCTTCATATAAGGAATTAAACTTCCATCAACTCTAACTTGTTGGCCCAATGCTTCAAGATTATTCAACATGATAATTGGGCTTTCATTAAATCTGAAATTCTTCACAGGATATTTGATCTTTCCGTTTTCTATGTAAAAAGTCCCATCTCTTGTAAGTCCTGTATACAGCAGGGTTTGTGGGTCAACACTTCTGATATACCAAAGTCTTGTGACCAAAATACCCTTTTTTGTGTCCTTAATCAGATCTTCCAAAGAGGCATCGCCACCCTGCATGATGAAATTACTGGGAGATGGAAGTGCTTCTACACCTTTTTGTTGAGCCCAATAGCGACTATAGGATAAATTCTTGACCACACCATTTTCGATCCATGAGGTCTTATTCAACGGTTGACCCTCTCTATTCCATGTAGCACCGGGAACTTCAGGGTGTAGCGGGTCTGACCAGGCATTTATCCGTTCATCAACTATTTTTTGCCCTAATTTAGAACCACCATCCTTTGACATAAAGCTTCGGCCTTCGTCTGCCCTTCTCGCATCAAAAGAACGAGCTAAGTTTTCCAGTAAACCAATGGATGCTGCAGGTTCAAGAATAACCGTGTATTTTCCGGGTTCAATGGCCCTGGCATTTTTAGACATTAGAGCTTTATCGATTGCCACTCTGGAGGCTTCTTCAGCGTCGAATTTAGACACATCATTAAAATCTCTGGTCACCCAACCCGAACCGGTACCATCGTTACTTCGCATGGTTACCGTAAAATCAGTATTGGTACTTTTATTATAAGCGAATAATCCGCTCGAATTCAGCATGGCGCTAAACCCGGAATTATCATTAAAAAAACCGGCGGCTGTTACATCTTTCGCTTTGGCTGCGCTAATACTTTTTCCTGCTACTTCGGCTCTGTATTCAGGAGAAATTTTCGCTGTTTTTTCATTAAAGCTTATGGATTCATTATAGGTCTGCGGACCTAAAGGTTTTACAAACTCCGGATTCTCAGGTGATAATTTAGCCAATTCTTCTGCTCTTTTTACAACTTTCTTTAAAGATTCATCATCGAATTCATCAATGGTGGCTGTTCCTGATTTATTCCCAAAGCTCGCCTGAACAGCCATGGTCTGATTGGATCTATGTCCTGAAGTAGAAACAGAATTTCGTGCATAACGAATATTACCGCTTTCATTCCCATTCAGATTTATTTCACAAGATTCTGACGTAGAAAAGCTCAAAGCCCTTTCCATGATCTGTCTTGCTTCTTCTTTTGAATATATTGCCATTTTTGATATTATTTTGAAATAAATTAAAATTAAATAGACCTTCCGGTATTAATTACATTTACACCATTAAATCTAGCCGTTGAACTTCCATGTGAAACTGCACTTACTTGGGAGGGTTGTCCTTTGCCATCGAAGAAAGACCCGAACATTCTGTAATCACTTTCATCACAAATCTTTGAGCAAGAATTCCAAAACTCCTGTGTATTAGATTGGTATGCCACATCATCGAGCATACCTGCAATTTCACCATTTTTTATTTCATAGAACACAGTTCCGCCGAACTGAAAATTATAACGTTGCTGATCAATTGAATAAGACCCCCTACCGGCAATGTAAATACCCTTTTCTACATCTTTGATCATCTCTTTGATGGAGTATTTCTCCTTTCCCGGTTCTAGAGAAACATTTGGCATACGCTGAAATTGCACATCATTCCAGCTTTCAGCATAACAACAGCCATGTGATTCGTTCTGACCCAAAATATTTACTTGATCTCTAATCGCTTGATAATTGACCAAAATACCGTTTCTTACCAAATCCCATTTTTTGGTTTTTACTCCTTCGTCGTCATAACCTACAGCACCTAATGAGCCTGGCTGAGTTTTATCGGCAACTAGATTAACGATCTCACTTCCATATTGGAAATTTTTAGCCTTCCATTTGTCCAGAGTAGCAAAACTAGTGCCCGCATAGTTGGCCTCGTACCCAAGTACACGATCCAGTTCTAATGGGTGTCCAACAGATTCATGTATGGTTAATCCTAAGTGGTTTGGCTCCAAAACCAGGTCGTATTTTCCAGCGTCAACAGATTTTGCAGAGAGCATCATTTTGGCTTGTTTAGCCGCTGTCGCAGCATCCTCAACGATATCATAGCTATTTCTGTACAAGATCAAATCCCCAGGACCCTCGATCTTTTCAGATGCCAGACCATCCATGTATTCGTAGCCCATACCCATTGGGGCACTTAATGCCTGGCGAGATTTAAACTTAGAGGTAGACCTGTCTATTGCGGTTACGGTAAAAGTAGGCCATATCCTGTGTATATCTTGATCTATGTAGGATCCGTCCGTAGAAGCAAAATATTTTTGCTCATTCACCATAAATAAGGCCGAATTGACATAATTTGCTCCATTGGCCATTGCCGCTGAATTGGCTTTGAGCAAAAGATCAACTTTTTCTGAAACAGGCACTTCTTTAAAGTTCTTTTTGATAGGCGTATTCCACGAAACTTCGCCATGACCAGTTTCAGGAGCTAATACCACAGGACTTGTTTGTATCTTTGAATTCGCTTTCGCAATGGCAACAGCTTGTTCGGTTGCTTTCTTAATACCATCCTCTGTGACACTATTTGTAGAAGCAAACCCCCAAGTACCGTTTGCTATGACACGAATACCAATACCAAAAGATTCAGTATTATTAACGCTCTGCACTTTTTCTTCTCTTGTAAAAACGTATTGATTGAGATATCGGCCTATCCGCGCGTCAGCATAAGAAGCTCCCAAGGTCTTGGCGGTATTCAGCGCTACATCTGCCAACTTCTTTTTTACTGCCAATTCTAATCCCGGTTCCAGTAATGCCTGCTCAGAAATACTGTTACCGATCATTGAGCCCGGCACCATTAATGCTCCAATGCTCAGACCTGATAATTGAATAAAATTTCGTCGTTTCATGAAAGTTAAGGTTTTTATGAAAATGAATTTTCGATAAGTCGAAAAATACAAATTATATATAATGATAAAATACTAGAATTTTAAACCGACAAGATAAAAATAATATTTCTTAATAACCTCAAAAAAAAAGGGTTGGAAATTCATCCAACCCTTTTTCTTGTATTTCTACTAAAATTACTTCAATTTTTTCTTTACCGCTACTTCCTGGTAAGCCTCGATAATATCGAGCTCCTCGATATCATTGTAGTTTTTGATCTGTATACCACAGTCGTAACCCTTTGACACTTCTTTTACATCATCCTTGAATCTCTTCAATGAAGCCAATTCTCCTGTAAAGATCACCACATTATCTCTAATAATTCTGATTTTAGAAGATCTGTAAATTTTGCCATCCAATACCATACAACCTGCAATGGTTCCTACTTTCGAAATTTTGTAGGTCATTCGAATTTCAGCATTTCCGGTAATTTCTTCAACAATTTCAGGAGATAACATACCTTCCATCGCATCTTTCACATCGCTGATGGCGTTGTAAATGATAGAGTAATTTCTGATATCGATCTCTTCTTTTTCAGCCAAATGCTTAGCACTTACAGATGGTCTGACATTAAATCCGATGATAATTGCTTCAGAAGCCGATGCCAATAAAACATCTGATTCAGTAATTGCTCCAACACCTTTGTGGATGATATTGACCTGAATTTCTTCTGTCGATAATTTTTGTAAAGAATCTGTTAGGGCCTCCACTGAACCATCTACATCACCTTTTATGATAATGTTCAATTCTTTGAATCCTCCTAAGGCTATTCTTCTTCCAATTTCATCAAGAGTGATATGTCTTTGCGTTCTGATCGATTGTTCTCTGTGCAGCTGAGATCGTTTTGCAGCAATTTGTTTTGCTTCTCTTTCGTCATCGTACACACGGAACTTATCTCCCGCCTGCGGTGCTCCATCGAGACCTAAAACCGAAACAGGGGTTGACGGACCGGCTCTTTCGATCAAATTTCCTCTTTCATCGTGCATCGCTTTTACCTTTCCGAAATGCTTTCCAGCCAACATGAAGTCTCCCACTTTTAAAGTTCCATTTTGAACCAGTATAGTGGTAACATAACCTTTTCCTTTATCTAATTGTGCTTCTACAACCGAACCAGTTGCTACTCTGTCTGGATTAGCTTTAAGCTCTAACAATTCCGCTTCCAATAAGATTTTTTCCAAAAGATCTTTAACTCCCGTACCTTTTAAAGCTGAAATATCTTGGGACTGTATTTTTCCTCCCCATTCTTCAATCAATAAATTCATACCGGCAAGCTCTTCCTTCACTTTATCCGGATTCGCATTTGGCTTATCGATCTTATTTATTGCAAAAATAATAGGTACACCTGCCGCCTGAGCGTGGCTGATCGCCTCCTTTGTTTGAGGCATGATCGAGTCATCTGCAGAAATGACAATCACAGCTATATCCGTTAATTGGGTACCTCTGGCTCGCATCGCTGTAAATGCCTCGTGACCCGGTGTATCCAAAAACGTAATATTTTGATCTTTACCTATATCTACGGAATATGCACCTATATGCTGGGTAATTCCTCCTGATTCTCCCGCGATCACATTTTCTTTACGGATATAATCCAGTAATGAAGTTTTACCGTGGTCTACGTGACCCATCACCGTTACGATAGGTGACCTCGGCTTTAGATCTTCCGGCTTATCCTCTTCTAAATCACTTGATTCTTCAACTTCTGCATCAACAAATTCTACTTCGTATCCAAATTCATCGGCCACGATAGAAAGAGTTTCAGCATCTAACCTTTGGTTCATGGTTACCATGATACCAAGAGAAAAACAAGCAGTGATGATCTGTGTAACCGGCACTTCCATCATCGTTGCAATTTCATTCACAGTTACAAATTCTGTAACTTTTAATACTTTGCTTTCAGCTTCTTGTTGTTCCTGTTCTTTTTCTGTCTGCTGACGGTGAGCATCTCTTTTTTCTCTTCTGTATCTCGCTCCTTTACCTTTAGAAGATTTACCTTGAAGTTTTTCTAGGGTTTCCCGTACTTGCTTTTGTACATCTTCTTCATTGGGTTCTTCTTTGATCGCAGGTTTGTGCTTCGATTTTTTAAAGTCGCCAGAACCTTTATTTTTATCTACCTGAGTAATTTTAACCGGTGATGGTTTAAATATCCTCTTCCTTTTGGTTTTTTTATCGTTACTTTCCTTCCCTTTTTCACCTTTAGCCTCTTTCTTCTTATCCTTTTTGCTGTCTTTGAACTGAGAAAGATCTATCTTGTCAGTAATGACGGGGCCGGTAAGTTTCTGGTATTGCGTAACGTGTGTTTCTGATTCTTCTGATTCTTCCTTTTCTACCGGCTCTACTACTTCTTCTACTTTTTTATCTTCCGGTTTTTCTACTTCTGCTTTTTTCTTTGGTTCTAAGTCAATTTTACCAACCATTTTAGGTTTATTAACCTTGACATCAGATTTGATCAATTCAGGTTCGACAGCTTCTACCGGTTGCTCTTTAACCTCTTCTTTTTCAACAGGTTTTTCAGGCTCGGGACTGCTTTCAGTTTTGGGTTCTAAATCAATTTTTCCAACCATCTTCGGACCTGCTAATTTTTCAGATCCAGGTCTAAATATATCTTGACTCCTTTGTGTAACTTCTCGATGACTCTTTTCGAACTCCTTCCTTAACTCCTCCTTCTCCTTTCTTTTCTCTTCGCCAATCTCTATTGAAGTTTCCTTCTTACTTTTATCAATAGCGAATTCATCAGCCAATAATTGATGTACTTCTTCAGAGATTTTTGTGGTTGGTCTTGCATCCACTTCATGGCCTTTTTTGGCAAGAAATTCCACGGCTCTGTCCAAAGAAATATTCAATTCCCGGAGAACTTTGTTTAATCTTATTGTATTTTGATCACTCATATATATTTGACCTAATTTATTTTTCTATGCTTCGAATTCCTCTCTCAGAATTCGCTGTACATCAAGAATGGTTTCTTCCTCTAAATCTGTTCGTTTTACAAGATCTTCTACATCGAGTTCAAGAACACTTCTAGCGGTGTCTAAACCAATTCTTTTAAATTCTTCAATTACCCAATCCTCTATTTCATCAGAGAATTCAGTAAGATAAACATCCTCTACATTCTCCACATCATCACGTTGTACATCTATTTCATATCCTGTTAACATACTGGCCAAACGGATATTAACCCCACCTTTACCAATTGCCTTTGAAACCTCCTCAGGTTTTAAGAATACATCTACTCTAGGTTTTTCTTCTCCAACTGCTGGATTGATGACAATGGAAGTAACTTTAGCAGGGCTTAAAGCTCTGGCGATGAAAATTGAATCATTTTTTGTGAAATTGATCACATCGATGTTCTCATTGCCTAATTCACGCACGATTCCGTGAATTCTTGATCCTTTCATACCCACACAGGCCCCAACAGGATCTATTCTATCGTCGTAAGAATCTACTGCAACTTTCGCTTTTTCACCAGGTATTCTTGCCACTCTTTCTATGGTAATCAATCCATCGAATACTTCCGGGATTTCCTGCTCAAACAATTTTTCCAAAAATTCAGGTGCAGTTCTCGATAAAATAATGGCAGGTTTATTACCTCTTAATTCTACTTCTTTAATAATCCCTCTCACAGATTCACCTTTTCTAAAATAATCAGATTTGATCTGCTCACTTTTCGGCAAAACCAATTCTACGCCGTTATCATCCAATAAAATGACCGCATTGTGTCTAACATGGTGCACCTCCGCACTGTACAATTCACCTTCAAGTTCTTTGTATTGCTTATAGGTATTGGTATTGTCGTGCTCGTGAATTTTGGCAATTAAATTTTGACGCAAAGAAAGAATAGCTCTTCTGCCTAAATCGACTAATTTTACTTCTTCAGAAACTTCCTCACCCACCTCAAAATCAGGTTCAATTTTTCTGGCTTCTGTTAAAGAAATTTCTTCGTTATCATCTTCCACTCCGTCATCCTCAACAACGATACGGTTTCTCCAAATCTCTAAATCCCCTTTATCAGGATTTATAATGATATCAAAATTATCATCTGAACCATATTTTCTTTTTAAAGCGGCTCTAAAAACCTCTTCTAAAATGGCCATCAGGGTAACTCTATCTATGCTTTTATCATCTTTGAACTCAGAAAATGACTCTATCAACGCAATATTTTCCATATCATTATTTAAATAATTATTTTCACTTTAGCTTCTTTAATCTCTTTTAACGGAATTGTGATTTCACGTTCTACGGTTATTTTACCCTTCCCTATTGGTTTAGGTTCTCTGGAAGTCTGAAGAATAACAATACAATCATCTTCAACTTTTTGCAACACACCTTCTATTGATCCTTCTTCTGTCTTTACTTTCATTGTTCTGCCCATATTCTTCTTATACTGGCGAAAAGATTTCAAGGGTTCTGTAATATCCGGAGTAGTAACTTCTAACGCGTAATCTTCTTCTTCTCTGTCTAAGTTGTTCTCAACAAACCTGCTGATCCTGATACACTCATTTAAAGGGACTCCCGCATCACCATCCACAATCACGGTAATTTTATTTGAGGAAGAAATGTCCAGGTCTAATAAAAAAAGAGACTGGTTCTCTTCGAGAGCTTCATTAACTAAATGTACAACTTTTTCAGGATTCATTCTGTATATATAAAAAGAGGGGATTTTAAATCCCCTCGCATTACATCTTAAAATTCCGTGCAAATATAGTAATTCATTTGATTCTGACAAAAATCATTACTTATTCCGTACAATTTCTTAACTTTAACTGTCCAACTAAAAAATTTATTATGAAAAGAATACTAGTTCCCGTCGATTTTTCTAAAGAAGCCGAATACGCCGCAAAAGTTGCTGCGAGTATCGCTAAAAGAACTGATAGTGAAATAATTTTGTTACATATGCTCGAGTTACCGGTTAATATTATCGATCCTGCCGAAATCAGCAGCATCAATACGGGCCCCCAGGCTTTGTTTTATATGAAACAAGCCCACGAGAAGTTTGATAATTTTATTCAAAAACCTTTTTTTAAGGGAATCAAAGTGGTCGAATCTATTCAATTCTCTATGGCTTTTGCCGGTATTATTGATGAAAGTAAAAAACACAAGATCGATTTGATCGTTATGGGTTCTCAAGGTGCCAGTGGTTTGCAGGAAATGTTCATCGGTTCGAACACTGAAAAAGTGGTTAGAAGATCAACGGTACCTGTACTTGTTGTGAAGTCGAATGGCGTGGAATTCGATATTAAAAACATCGTTTTTGCATCAGATTTCAAAAAAGAAAGCAAAAAAACCTTCCCAAAGGTCATTGAGTTTGCGAATCTTTTTGGAGCGAAATTCCATTTTCTTTATGTCAATACCATTCATAACTTCAACACAACCAAAGCTATTGAAGAAAGGATGCAAAATTTCATCAAAGATTTTGACTTAAAAGATTATAAAACAGTAATCTACAATGATATTTCAATTGAGAACGGAATTTTGAGTTATTCCAATGACGCCAAGGCCGATTTAATTGCTTTGAATACCCATGGAAGAAGCGGTTTGTCTCAGCTCTTCAATGGCAGTATTGGCGCTGAACTCACTAATCATGCGTTAAAGCCGGTGATTACCTTCAAATTATAAGATATAGGCCTTTTACAAGGCCTTTTTTTAGCTCAATGATTAATGATCCATACGACACTGTAGATCATAAAAGTAATCAACACAAAAATGTAAACTATTGAAAGGGTAGTTAATACCATATTTTTGATTAGCTTCATTTTTCTTCTTTTTGATCAATACAAATTTAAAATTCATTTTTTTTACTTCGTACGACAAGCTCTGTCTATTTGAATTATACTTTGCACTACATACAATGATGAAAACCTACTTCCATTGAACTAAAAATAATTAAATTTATTGTATACCAAGTACTTACGAATATTCTGGCTATGCTTAAGACGTGTCATGACATATGAAGAGTTTATCATGCTCAGGCCTTAAAATATTTCTCAATCATTTGTGTAAAAGCAATTAACCTATGATGATTTTTAAAACATATCCTTCTTGATATAGCAAGTCTATTAAGATCGTCGTTTTACCTTAGTCTTCTTAAGGGATATCCAAAATTGTCATAATTAACTTCGAAGTACCAAATGATTTAAAAATATAATCTGACCTGCTCTCTGTTGAAAAAAATTGTGGAATAAAAAAGCGTAAACAATTGCATTGCAATTGTTTACGCTATTAAGTGGTTGACCCACAGGGATTCGAACCCCGACAAGCGGCACCAAAAACCGATGTGCTACCGTTACACCATGGGTCAATGTTAAACAAAATACCTGAAAAGAACTATTCCGTTTAAGCAGGCGCAAATTTATAACAAAGATTCTTTCTAGCAAAAAAGTTTCTGCGGTTTTTTATTAAATTTTTTCTAAGGTTTTATTCTATTAATTTCCATTTGATATATTTTAGTAAATTCGCCTCGACATTTAATCATTTTTCATGCTTGCAAATCACTATCAAAAATACAACAACCTTCTGGGTTGGATCGCCTTTGCCATCGCCTTAATTACCTATACCTTGACTTTGGAACCCACCGTTTCTTATTGGGATTGCGGAGAATATATCGCCACATCAGTTAAATTGGAAGTAGGTCACCCTCCCGGGGCTCCTCTTTTTCAAATGATGGGCGCATTTTTTGCCATGTTCACCAATGATGCCTTGCAAATTGCAAAAATGGTCAATTTCATGTCGGCACTAGCTTCTGCATTTACCATTCTGTTTTTGTTCTGGACGATCACCGCTATCGCCAAAAAAATGGTTTTGAAATTTAACGAAGAAATTTCTGATGGACATGTCATTGCTATTTTGGGAAGTGGTTTAGTAGGTGCATTGGCCTATACTTTTTCTGACAGTTTTTGGTTCAGTGCAGTTGAGGCCGAAGTATATGCTATGTCTTCCTTTTTAATGGCACTTCTTTTCTGGTTAGGGCTGAGATGGGAAACTGAAATGGATAATCCCGGTGGGCACAAATGGTTGTTGCTGATCAGTTTTGTTGTGGGTCTTTCTTTTGGGGTTCATATCCTGTCATTACTAGTAATTCCCGCTATTGTTTTTATGTACATCAATAAAAAGACAGAACATTTTAATTGGAAATCGTTTGTTCTAGCGAATGTAATTTCAGTTGGAATCTTGGCTTTGGTTTTTAAATTTTTATTTCCTTTTTCACTCGTCTATTTTAGTGCTTTAGAATTGTTTTTCGTAAATACGGTTGGATTACCTTTTAATTCCGGAAGCATTATTGCCAGTATTATTTTGGCGGGACTTTTCTATTTTGGATTGAAACAAACACGCAAAAAAAATAAACCTATCGCTAATCTGGCAATTCTTTGCACCTTATTTATCATGATAGGATTTTCATCATGGCTCATGTTGCCCATTCGCGCGAATGCCAATACAACCATCAACGAAAATAATCCCTCGAGCGCCAGAGAGCTATTGGCTTATTACAATCGCGAACAATATGGGGATGCGAACGTTTTTTATGGATCTTATTTTTCTGAAAACGGAGCAGACAGAGACAAATCAGATCCATACAGAGATGCCAAGCCTAAATATGAAAAAGACGAAAAACAGGGTAAATATGTGATCGTAAATAATTATAAAGATGCCATACCCAATTATTCTGATAAGCATAAAGGGATAATTCCAAGAATGGTTGACCCTTCACCCGGAGTGGTTCAAAACTACAAGGCAATCGCCGGAATTCCTCAAAAAAGCAATCGCAGACCTACTTTCGGTGAGAACATTTATTTCATGATCGATTACCAATTTGGCTATATGTACGCCAGGTATTTTATGTGGAATTTTGTTGGAAAACAAGATGATATCCAAGGGAATTTAGACAACCATGGTAATTGGATGAGTGGTATAACTTTTATAGACGAAATACGATTGGGTTCTCAAAAGGATCTTCCTGCAGATGTACTCGAGAACAAAGGAAGGAATAAGTACTATTTTCTGCCTTTTATTTTAGGTTTGATCGGTTTGTTTTATCAGCTCAAAAATGATAAAAGAGATTTTTATGCACTCTTTTTGTTCTTTGCCTTTACCGGGCTCGCTATTATTTTTTATACAAATCCGAAACCTTTTGAACCAAGAGAAAGAGATTATGCGGTTGTCGGTTCTTTTTATGTGTTTGCCATGTGGATCGGATTTGGTGTTCTCGCCCTGTACGACCAGTTCAAAGGTAAAATAAATCCCAAAGTGTTGGCTTTTAGCATTACCGGATTAAGTTTATTGGCCGTACCTACATTGATGGCAAAAGAAAATTGGGATGATCACGACCGTTCCGGAAGGTATTCTACTCGAAATAATGCAAAGGCTTATTTAGATTCTTGTCAGGAAAATGCCATTATGTTTACCATTGGTGATAACGATACTTTTCCACTTTGGTATATGCAGGAAGTAGAGGACTACAGAACTGATATCAAATTGGTCAATACGAGTTTATTCGCTAAAGATTGGTACATAGATCAACAAAAAAGAAAAACCTATAAGGCTCCACCAATTCCGTCGCAGCTTACTCATGATGACTATAAAGAAGGCTCTTTGGATGTGGCATACCACTATCCCTACCCCTTTCCTCAGTTTAAAGATTCCATCATGGATATTCAATCATTCATGAAATGGATCCAAAGTAAAGATATGAGAACCATGGTTGATTTTGAAGAAAACGGTCATCCTGAAAAAGTTTATCCCACCAATAAATTACGCTTATTGGTCGATAAAGATGCTGTACTTAAAAATGGTATTGTTCCTATGAAGGATGCAGATTTAATTGTTCCTTATATCGATATCACGATTGCCGATGTGCTCACCAAAAACAGAATACTCATGTTAGATGTATTGGCCAATAACAACTGGACTCGTCCACTATATTTCACAGGAGGAGCCCAGGCAGCTGAAGAATATATTTGGTTGAAAGATTATCTGCAACTAGACGGGTTAGCTTATAGATTTGTTCCTATAAAAACACCTTTAGAGGGAGCAAATTTTATGAATATGGGTAGAATCGATAGCGAGACCATGTATAATAACGTGCAGAAATGGGATTGGAGGAATTCTAATGGAGATATTTATTTAGATCCCGAAACACGAAAGAACGCCATTTCTTTTAGAAATAGTTTAGGTAGGTTGGCAGATGAATTGATCTTGGAAGGTGATTTTGCTAAAGCTGAGGAAATCCTTGATCTGGCAATGGAAAAAATGCCAATTGATCGTTACGGCTATTACCGACTGGTCATTGGTTATATAGAATCTTATTACAATATTGATAAAAGAGAGAAGGCTCGTTTTATTTCCGAATTTTTAATAGGTAATATACAAGAAACCCTAAACTATTACGGAGCCATGAGTTCAGATGAGATCAGTGCTAATTTTGGTGAACTTGAAGGCAATCTTGATCTTTACCGTTATATTATTGCCACTACCCAGGAATTTGATAGTGAAGAATATACCGCCAAGTTAAAAGAAGAATTTATGGCTTCTGTTTCTATGTTAGAAAAAGTGTTGGAAGAATAGTGTGGTATGCTGTAAAAACACCGTTAATTGCCAAGGTAATTTTACCTGATTTTTGTTGGAATTTTAGCAGGAGCCAAAAAGAGATCTATCTAACTTTTGATGATGGTCCGCATCCTGAAATTACTGGGTGGGTACTGGAATTATTGAGTAAGTATGATGCAAAAGCTACTTTTTTTTGTGTAGGAGAAAATGTAAAGAAATTCCCCTCTACCATTCAAGCCCTAAAAGAATTGGGACATACTATTGGCAATCATACCTTTAATCATTTAAATGGATGGAAAACCTCAAAGGATGAATATTTAAAGAATGTAAGGGAATCTGATGCTGCTTTTGGGGATTTATCTCTAAAAACCAGATTATTTCGTCCACCTTATGGCAAATTGAATATGGCGAGCAGGTCTCAACTGACCAAGTGGAACAAAAAAATAGTGATGTGGGATGTGCTTAGCGGAGATTTTGACTCCTCTATTACCGATGAAAAATGCCTTGAAAACGTCATTAAAAATACGCAAAAAGGCAGTATTATCGTTTTTCATGACAGCCTAAAAGCAGAAGCAAAATTAAAATTTGTTCTACCCAAAGTTCTACATTATTTTTCAGAAAAGGGCTTTCAATTTAAAGCTATCGAAGATAACTAGGTATATTGTTCAACCAGGCTAATCAATGTATTAGCGTCCTGTAAGCCCGTTTGCCGCCACTTCATTTCACCATTTTTATAGATAATGAATGTAGGGTTTCCTTTAATTCTTAAAGCGCTAGCCAGCGCTTCATTTTTTTCCACATCAATTTTAACAACTCTCGCCTTGTCGCCCAGGGCAGCTGCTACATCACGCAAAATAGAATGAGTGCTATCGCTTTCATCGTTGAGCTGAGAATAAAAATCAATTAAAGTTGGTACGGGGGATTCGATGAGTTCACCAAACTTTGTCATATTATTTTCCTTTTGAAAACCTTATCACAAATATAACATTTTTAATGAATTAGCTTTTTTCAACTTATAAAAATAGCAATGAATTAACTTAACTTTAATCAATTAACTTAAGAAAACGTTCAATTTGATTATTTTTACAATCCTAAATAAAATCTATGTCTGATTCCAAAAAACTTTTTCTTTTAGATGCATACGCATTGATCTTTCGAGGCTATTATGCTTTTATTAAAAATCCAAGAATAAACTCTAAGGGTATGGATACATCAGCCATTATGGGATTTATGAATTCTCTCCTCGATGTAATTAAAAGAGAAAGACCCGATCATTTAGCGGTTGCTTTCGACAAAGGCGGATCATCTGACAGAAATGAGATTTATCCGGAGTATAAGGCAAACAGAGATGCCACACCGGAAGCGATAAAAATTGCGGTACCTTATATTCATGAGATTTTAAACGCCATGCACATTCCCATTGTAGAAAAAGAAGGATACGAAGCGGATGATCTGATAGGGACGCTTTCAGTTCAGGCTGAAAAAGCTGGTTTTACTACCTACATGGTTACTCCTGATAAAGATTTTGCCCAATTAGTAACAGATAAAACCTTTGTATACAGGCCGGCAAGAATGGGTAATGGCATAGAAATTTGGGATGTAAATGCTGTCAGAGAAAAATATGATGTCAAGGAACCTATTAATGTGACAGATTATTTAGGCATGATGGGTGATTCCATTGATAATATTCCGGGATTACCCGGAGTTGGCGATAAGACTGCAAGAAAGTTTCTAAAAGAATACGGAACCCTAGAAAACCTTTTGGCAAATACACATGAGCTCAAAGGAAAAATGAAAGAAAATATTGAGGCAAATGCAGATTTGGGCTTGCTTTCAAAAAAACTGGCCACAATTATGGTAGATTGCCCTGTTATCTTTAATGAAAAAGACTTTGAACTGGACCCTCCTGACCTAGATAAAATTCAACAAATTTTTCAAGAACTTGAGTTTAGACGTATGTTTGAAAATATTAGTCAGACTTTCGATGGGAACTCAAAACCTTCCGCTCAAGGAGAAAATTCTTCTCAGTCAAATTCAAACATTATGCCTGCAAATGATGGGAACAATAGCCAACAATTGGATATGTTTGCTAATTTTTCCAACGAATCTTCTATAGATTTTCCGGCTTCGGGATTTGAACAAATCGGAGAACGTGATCATCATTATCAAACCATCAATTCCGTTAAGGCCCATCAAATCTTAGTCAAAAAACTTCTTGCACAAGATATCGTTTGTTTTGATACTGAAACCACCAGTTTAGACACATTTGCAGCCGAGCTGGTAGGTATAGCCTTTTCATTTGAATCGCACAAGGGTTATTACGCTGTTTTTCCTGAAGATCAGACTGAAGCACAAAAAATAATTGAAATCTATCGTCCTTTTTTTGAACAGGATTCTATTTTAAAGGTGGGGCAAAATTTAAAATACGACATCAAAGTGCTTCGCAATTACAGTATTGATGTACAGGGTGAAATTTTCGATACTATGATTGCCCATTATTTGATCAACCCGGATATGCGCCACAACATGGATGTCTTGGCCGAAACCTATTTGAATTATCAACCTGTTCCGATTGAAAATCTCATCGGAAAAAAAGGCGTGAATCAAGGAAATATGCGTGATGTAGATCTAGAAAAACAAACGGAGTACGCTGTTGAAGATGCCGATATCACATTACAATTGATGCATGTTTTTGAACCTGAATTAGAAAAAAACAACCTATCCGATCTCTATAAAAAAATTGAAGCGCCATTGATCAATGTTTTGGCAAGCATGGAATTGGAAGGGATCAACATCAATAAAGATGTATTATCCGGCTTATCACAGGAATTGGCCAAGGACATTACAGAACTGGAAAAAAAGATTTTTGCTCAGGCGAATACCAAATTCAATTTGGCCTCTCCAAAACAGCTTGGTATTGTCTTGTTTGAAGAATTGAAATTGGTTGATAAACCAAAAAAAACGAAAACCGGACAATATGGAACCGGCGAGGAAGTTTTATCTAAGCTCGCTGAAAAACACCCTATCGTTAAAGATATTTTAGACTGGAGAAGTTTGGTCAAATTAAAAAACACTTATGTCGATTCTTTACCCAACGAAATAAATAAGAAAACCGGACGAATTCACACCACCTATAGTCAAGCAGTAGCGGCCACAGGTCGATTGAGTTCAAATAACCCTAACCTCCAAAATATTCCCATAAGAACGGAAAGAGGAAAAGAAATTAGAAAAGCCTTTATCCCCAGAAATGAAGATTATGTTTTGTTAGCAGCAGATTACTCTCAAATTGAATTGAGATTGATCGCAGAATTGAGCAACGATACCGAATTAAAAACGGCGTTTGAACGAGGCGAAGATATTCATAAATCTACAGCATCCAAAGTGTTTAATGTACCGTTAGAAGAGGTCACCCGTGAACAGAGAAGTTATGCCAAAACGGTAAATTTTGGTATTATTTATGGTGTTTCAGCATTTGGTTTAAGTCAGCAAACTGATTTGAGCAGAGGGGAATCTAAAGAATTAATTGAAAATTATTACAAGACTTATCCAACTTTAAGAGCTTATATCGATCAACAAATTGATTTTGCAAGAAAAAATGGATATGTTGAAACCATTTTAGGAAGGCGCAGATATTTAAAAAATATCAACTCCAGAAATGCCGTTGTTCGCTCAGGTGATGAACGAAATGCGGTGAATGCGCCCATTCAAGGTAGTGCTGCAGATATTATCAAAATTGCCATGATCAATTTGCACAAAATTTTAGAAGAAGGGAATTATAGATCAAAAATGATACTTCAGGTCCATGACGAATTGGTGTTTGATATTCACAAAGACGAATTAAGCATCCTTAAACCCATCATAAAAAAAGAAATGGAGAGTGCCTATCAACTTTCTATTCCGCTAACTGTAGATTTGGGCGAAGGCAAAAACTGGTTGGAAGCGCATTAAAATTTCAAAATAAAGCTCTTGAAATCAAATTATTGCAAGTTAAACTCGCTTTAAATATTTATTCCAAAAATCCCTTTTGTTAAATACATATTTTATCGTACTTTTGCACACTCTTTTTAATAAAAGAGAAAAAGGAAGTTTAATATTAACAAAAAATTTAATTGTGAATACATTAAGTTACAAAACAGTGTCAGCCAACAAAAACACCGTAAACAAAGAGTGGGTTGTGGTTGATGCAGACGGTCAAACGTTGGGTCGTCTAGCCTCTAAGGTAGCAAAGCTAATCAGAGGTAAGTACAAACCTGACTTTACTCCTCATGTAGATTGTGGAGATAATGTTGTGGTTATCAACGCTGATAAAATTAATTTAACAGGAAAAAAGTGGGATGCGAAAACTTATATTCGCCACACTGGCTTTCCTGGTGGACAAAGAACTCTTTCTGCATCAGAAATGTACAAAAAGGATCCAACCAGATTGGTGGAGAAAGCAGTAAAAGGAATGTTACCAAAAACCAAATTGGGTGCTGATCTATTCAGAAATTTGTATGTGTATAGTGGAACTGAGCACATGCAAAAAGCACAAAACCCAAAATCTATTAACCTAAACGATTTAATGTAATATGGAAACTATTCATAAAATAGGTAGAAGAAAAACCGCCGTAGCGCGTGTTTACTTATCAAAAGGTAAAGGTAACATTACTGTAAATGAAAGAGAATTTAACAACTATTTTACAACAGATACTTTGCGTTACAAGGTATTACAGCCATTGAACTTGACCAATAACCTGGAAAATTTTGATGTAACTGTAAATGTTTTTGGCGGAGGAGTTACAGGTCAGGCTGAAGCGATTCGTTTAGGTATCTCAAGAGCATTGGTTGCTTTGGATGAAGAGAATAAAGCAGTTCTAAAACCGGAAGGATTATTGACAAGAGATCCAAGAATGGTTGAAAGAAAGAAATTCGGTCAGAAAAAAGCGAGAAAAAAATTCCAATTCTCAAAACGTTAATATCAATATTCATAAATTATTTAAACCATTGTTGTCGTTTTTCAAGTCTAGCATCCAAATAAGGAAGACCGATTATATCGCTACTTCGTTATTGCTACTAAAACGGAACGTAAACTAAACACAAAATGGCAAACGTAGAAATTCAAGATTTAATTGATGCCGGGGTACATTTTGGTCACTTGACCAGAAAATGGGATCCTAACATGGCAAACTACATTCACACTGAACGTAAAGGAATTCACATTATTGACCTTTACAAGACCAGAGCAAAAATGGACGAAGCTGCAAAAGCTTTAAAGAAAATTTCTGCTTCGGGTAGAAAAGTGTTGTTTGTTGCAACAAAAAAACAAGCTAAAGACATCGTTGCTGCAAAAGCAGAGTCTGTTAATATGCCTTACATCACAGAAAGATGGCCGGGTGGTATGTTGACAAATTTCGTAACGATTAGAAAAGCTGTTAAGAAAATGAGTCAGATAGATCGTATGAAAAAAGATGGATCTTTTGATGCTTTATCTAAAAGAGAAAAATTACAGATTAACCGTTTAAGAGCGAAGTTAGAAAAGAACTTAGGTTCTATTGTAGACATGACCAGAATTCCTGGAGCTCTTTTGGTGGTTGACGTAAAGCGCGAGCACATTGCAATTGCCGAAGCTCAAAAATTGAATATTCCAATTTTTGCGATGGTTGACACAAACTCAGATCCTAGACCGATCGATTTTGTTATCCCATCAAATGATGACGCGTCTAAATCTATTGAAAAAGTATTATCTCATTTAACTGATGCTATTGGTGAAGGTTTGTCTGAAAGAAAATCAAGCAAAGACACCAAAGAAGAGGTTAGTACTAGTGCAGAATAACTAAATAAGGTTGAATCATAAAAAGAAGCTTCAGTATGTGAAGCTTCTTTTTCAAATAACAAAAAAATTATGGCAAATATTACCGCCGCAGAAGTAAACAAATTAAGACAAACTACTGGTGCAGGAATGATGGACTGCAAAAAAGCCTTGGTAGAATCGAATGGAGATTTTGAAAAAGCAATTGAATTCTTGAGAAAGAAAGGTCAGAAAGTTGCTGCCAACAGAGCTGACAGAGAATCTACTGAAGGAGCTGCAATAGCAAAAGTAAATGCAGATCATACTTCAGGTGTTTCAATTGTTTTGGCTTGTGAAACCGATTTTGTAGGTAAAAATGAAAGCTTCGTTTCTTTAGCCAATAAAATTGCCGATATCGCATTAACTTGCGAATCTAAAGAAGATTTAATGAGTGCTTCAATAGATGGAATGACTGTTGCTGATAAATTAATAGAGCAAACAGGTGTAATTGGAGAGAAAATTGAAATTCCAAGTTTCCAAAAAATTACCGCTCCTTATGTTTCAAGTTATATTCATGCAGGTAACAAAATTGCTTCTTTAGTAGGTCTTTCTGCTAAAGGAAATGGTGCTGAAGAAGTAGCAAAAGATATCGCTATGCAAGTTGCTGCGATGAATCCTTTGGCTCTGAATGAAGATGGTGTTGATGCTAGTATTATTGCCAAAGAAATTGAAATTGCAAAAGATCAATTAAGAGCTGAGGGCAAACCTGAAGAAATGCTTGACAAAATAGCAAAAGGTAAATTAAACAGATTCTTTAAAGAAAATACCTTGATCAATCAAGATTTTATTAAAGATAATAAAATGAGCGTTGCGCAATATGTTAAAACCCTAGGGAAAGACGTAAATGTAGTCGATTTCAAACGCGTCGCACTAGGCTAATAAAATTTAAATAAATTGGAATCCCCGGTAAGTTTTTATCGGGGATTTTTTTTTCTAAGAGCCAAATGACAAAGGCTTAGACATAAAAATTAGTATATTTGTCAAACCAATTTTTAGTCCATATAATGAAATATAAAAGAGTCTTATTAAAATTGAGCGGTGAATCCTTAATGGGAGATCAGAATTATGGAATTGACGGAAAGCGCATCTCTGACTATGCAAAAGAAATCAAGGAAGTAGTAGACTCAGGAACAGAAGTAGCCATTGTCATTGGAGGAGGAAATATTTTTAGAGGACTAGCGGCTGCAAGTAAAGGAATGGACAGGGTCCAAGGTGATTATATGGGTATGCTGGCAACTGTAATCAATAGTCTTGCCTTGCAAAGTAGCTTAGAAGAAATCGGTGTGCAAACTAGGTTGCTGACTGCAATAAAAATGGAGCAAATTGCAGAACCCTTCATCAAAAGAAGAGCAGTAAGACATCTTGAAAAAGGCAGAGTTGTCATATTTGGAGCAGGTACCGGAAACCCCTATTTTACAACAGATACGGCCGCTGTTTTGAGAGCCATAGAAATTGGTGCCGATGTTATTCTGAAAGGAACTCGTGTTGATGGCGTTTATACGGCTGATCCTGAAAAAGATAGCAATGCCATTAAATTTAATGAAATAACTTTTAAAGAAGTTTTGGAAAAAGGGTTGAAAGTGATGGACATGACCGCTTTTACCCTAAGTGAAGAAAATGAACTACCCATTATTGTTTTTGATATGAACAAGCATGGTAATCTTTCGAAAATTGTTTCAGGTGAAAACGTTGGAACGATCGTTGATTTGTAAAAAAGTAAAATTCTAATATCATGAATGAAGAAATTCAATTTGTTTTAGACAGCGTAGAAGAACAGATGTCAAAAGCCATATCACATCTTGAATATGAATTTACAAATATAAGAGCGGGCAAAGCTTCGCCTATTATGCTTAAAAGTGTGATGGTAAATTATTACGGTGCAAGTACGCCACTTTCTCAAGTTGCCAATGTGAATACGATGGACGCACATACTTTAACTGTTCAGCCATGGGAAAAATCTATGATTCAAGAAATTGAAAAAGGAATTCAAAATGCGAACTTAGGTTTTAATCCGATGAACAATGGTGAAAGTATCATTATTAATGTTCCCGTATTAACAGAAGAACGCAGAAAAGAATTAGTCAAACAGGCTAAAGCTTTAGGTGAACTTGCTAAAGTTAGTATTAGAAACGATAGAAAAGAAGCTAATAATGAATTAAAAAAACTAGATATTTCTGAAGATCTAAGAAAAAATGCAGAAGTTGATGTTCAAGAACTTACGGATAAATTTAGTAGAATAGTGGATGAACACTTAAAAATAAAAGAAGAGGAAATAATGAAGGTATAACCTTTTGCCGGGTTATGGAAAAATCATCCACAATCAAACATCCTTCTCTATAACCCAGGTACAAAACTGATGAATTTTTGGGCAAGAGTTTCGAGATTTATATTAAAGCAGAGAATACCCATTCTAATTATTCTATTGCTCGTCACTGCTTTTCTGGCATCTAAAATTAAATACTTAGAGTTTTCGCATACTGAGGCAAACTTGTTGCCCTCAGACCATGAAGAGAATATCCGCTACGATAAATTCTTAGAAATTTTTGGTGAAGAAGGAAATCTTATACTCTTAGCAGTTAATGATGAATCCTTATTCGATGTTGAAAATTTCAGTGCTTGGATTGATTTAGCCCATCACCTTGATAGTTTTAGCCAAGTTGATTTAACTATTTCTGTTGCTGATATTAAAAAACTTAAAAAAGATACAGAAAACGAAAAGTTTACGATTGAGCCTCTTTACAATTTAAAGCCCAAAACCAAAGACGATATTGAAAAAATTCGACACGAATTGTTTCATGATTTACCTTTTTTTGACCATTTATTGTACAATAAAGAAACCGGCACACTTCAAACCGCAATTTACCTGGATAAGTCTATCGTAAATACTCCCATACGAGAACGATTTGTTTTTGACGACCTTAACCCTATCATTGAAAAGTTTGAAAAAGATACCGGTCTTGATGTACGCGTATCAGGAATGCCCTATATAAGGACCATGAATGCCCAAAATATTATTGATGAAATTGGGATGTTTGTAGGTTTAGCACTTGGTATTACATCGCTTATCTTTTTCGTTTTTTTTAGATCCTTCCGAGCAACCTTTATTACGATGACTGTTGTGAGTATCGGTGTTATTTGGGCACTAGGGTTCATAGGTTGGTTTCGATACGAAATTTCTGTGCTTATGGCTTTGATTCCACCACTGATCATTGTTATCGGGGTGCCCAACGCCATTTTTTTAATTAATAAATATCAACAGGAAGTTAAAAACCACGGTAACCAGGCTAAATCATTACAAAGGGTTATTTCTAAAATAGGAAATGCGACTTTAATGACTAATCTTACAACTGCCTCTGGATTTGCGACATTTATTTTTACCAAAAGTCAGTTACTCAAAGAATTTGGTATCATCGCTTCCATCAACATAATGGCAATTTTTTTCTTGTCACTTTTCATTATTCCCATTATTTACAGTTTCATGCATAAACCTAAAGAACAACATTTAGAGCATTTAGAAAGAACCTGGATGGAAAATGTGGTGAGCTGGATGGAAAAAATGGTAAGGCATCATAGAATAGGAATTTATATCACCACGGTCATCATTATCATCGTTAGTTTAATCGGCGTTTATTTGATTCGGGTCTCAGGTAGTTTGATCGAAGATATGCCAAAAGGAAAAACCTTTTATAAAGATATACAGTTTTTCGAAGATGAATTCGGAGGTATCATGCCGCTTGAAATCGTAGTTGACACAAAGAAAAAGAAAGGTGTGATGAATCTCTCCACGCTCAAACGCATGAGTAAATTAGAAGAAGAGATCGATGAAATTCCTGAACTTTCTAAACCAGTTTCAGTGCTAAACGTTGTGAAATACGCCAAACAGGCCTATTATAACGGAAATCCGGAATATTATCAGTTACCATCTCAACAAGAACAAAGTTTCATTCTTTCCTACTCTAAAAATTCAGGGGGACAGGCAGATATGCTTAAGAATTTTGTTGATTCTACGGGTCAATATGCGCGGATGACCACATTTATGAGGGATATAGGTACCGATAAAATGGAAGAAATTGAGGATCGTCTCGAGGAAAAAGTAAAAAAGAATTTTCCTGAAGAAAAATACGAAGTTTCTTTGACTGGAAAAGCATTGGTATTTCTAAAGGGGACTAATTACTTGGTAAAAAATCTTGTCATTTCTTTATCTCTGGCTATTTTATTGATCTCTCTTTTGATGGCCTGGATGTTTAGGTCGTATAAAATGATTATCATCTCGCTTATCCCTAATGTTTTACCACTATTAATGACTGCTGGTGTGATGGGTTATTTAGGGGTTCCCATTAAACCTTCCACAATTTTAGTTTTCAGTATTGCCTTTGGTATTTCTGTTGACGATACGATTCATTTTCTTGCCAAATACCGTCAGGAACTCATTGGTCATAATTGGAATGTCAGAAAATCTGTTTACGGAGCTTTAAGGGAAACAGGAACGAGCATGTTCTATACATCTGTTGTCCTGTTCTTTGGCTTTTTGGTATTTACCGTTTCAAGTTTTGGCGGTACTAAAGCCTTGGGTGGATTAGTCTCTATCACACTGCTCTTCGCAATGGGAGCAAATTTATTGCTATTACCTTCGTTACTTTTGTCTTTAGAATCAGCTATTGCCAATAAAAAAACATTCAAAAAACCTGCTATCGCCATCCTTCCAAAAGAAGATGACGACGATAGTTTAAACGATGATATACAACCATGAAAGGAATTATTTTAGCGGGTGGTAGCGGCACCAGATTGCATCCGCTAACACTTGCCATCAGCAAACAACTCATGCCGATTTACGACAAACCGATGATCTATTATCCCTTATCTGTATTGATGTTAGCGGGAATTAAGGAGATCCTAATTATTTCGACTCCACATGATCTTCCCTCTTTTGAAAGACTTCTGGGCGATGGTTCGCGATTGGGTTGCAAATTCAGTTATGCCGTTCAAGAAGTTCCTAATGGCTTAGCTCAGGCATTTGTTATTGGTAAAAAATTTATTGGAAACGATTCAGTTGCACTTATCTTGGGCGATAATATTTTTTATGGAACCGATTTGCACAGGAGGCTGTTAGAGGCAGCAGAACCTCAGGGTGGTGTTGTATTTGCCTATCATGTAAAAGATCCGGAAAGGTATGGTGTCGTGGAATTTGATGAAAATAATAATGTACTTTCCATTGAAGAAAAACCACTAAAACCAAAATCTAATTTCGCTGTTCCCGGCTTATATTTTTATGATAATGATGTCGTTAAAATAGCAGAAAACCTAGAACCATCGGCTAGAGGAGAATACGAGATCACAGATGTCAACAAAGCTTATTTAGAAAAAGGAAAACTTAAAGTTGGCGTGTTCAACAGAGGAACTGCCTGGTTAGATACAGGAACTTTTGATTCCCTTATTCAGGCACAACAGTTTGTTCAAGTAATCGAAGAAAGACAAGGTTTAAAGATCGGTTGCATAGAAGAAGTGGCGTTTAGAAAAGGATTTATCTCTGAATCAGAATTAGAGGAAATTGCAAATCCATTAATAAAAAGTGGATATGGTAACTACCTCATGGGATTGATAAAAAAATAGTGAAAAGAGCACTTAGATAAGGTAAAAAATAAAGTTGAAATTTTATCTTTGCGCGTTTTAAAATTGAAAATAATTTCATAAAATGAACAGAATGAGTATTGCAGAATTATTGGTATCTGAGAATTATTTACACGAAGTAAAGGTCAATGGGTGGGTAAGAACTTTCAGAAGTAATCGATTTATTGCTTTAAATGATGGTTCGACCATTAAAAATATTCAATGTGTCATCGATTTTGAAAAGACAGACCCATCAATAATAAAAAGAATTACCACCGGAGCAGCACTCTCTATTACAGGGTTGCTTGCAGAAAGTGTCGGATCTGGTCAAAGTGTTGAAATACAAGTCTCTAAAATTGAAGTTTTGGGCGATTCCAATCCTGATAAATATCCCATTCAACCCAAAAAGCACAGCTTTGAATTTCTCAGAGAACAGGCTCACTTAAGAATTAGAACAAATACTTTTGGTGCAGTCATGCGATTGAGATCTGCCTTGTCATTTGCAATCCATCAGTACTTCACAAAAAATGGTTTTTTTAATGTGCATACGCCAATTATTACCGGAAGTGATGCTGAAGGGGCCGGAGAAATGTTTAGAGTGAGTACCTTAGATCCTATTAATCCTCCAAAAAATGATGCTGGCGAAGTTGATTTTAGCGAAGACTTTTTTGGAAAAGAAACTAATCTAACTGTTTCTGGTCAATTGGAAGCAGAAACTTATGCCATGGCCTTAGGTAAGGTTTATACTTTTGGCCCTACTTTTAGAGCAGAAAACTCAAATACTTCCCGACATCTTGCCGAATTTTGGATGATCGAACCTGAAGTTGCGTTTAATAATCTGGATGCCAATATGGATTTGGCCGAAGACTTTATCAAATCAGTTTTAAAATATATCCTGGAAAACTGCAAAGATGATCTGGATTTCCTCAACCAAAGAAATCTGGACGAAGAAAAAAATAAACCGGCAAATCAGAGAAGTGAAATGTCACTTTTAGAAAAACTCAATTTTGTCATCGAAAATAATTTCAAAAGAGTAAGCTATACTGAGGCAATTGAGATTTTAAAGAATAGCAAACCAAATAAAAAGAAAAAATTTCAGTACCTCATCACAGAATGGGGAGTCGATCTGCAAAGTGAACATGAGCGTTTTTTAGTAGAAAGTCACTTTAAGTGTCCTGTAATTCTATTTGATTATCCAGCCAATATAAAAGCCTTCTATATGCGTTTGAATGAGGATGGCAAGACCGTAAGAGCGATGGATGTCCTTTTTCCCGGAATTGGAGAAATTGTAGGAGGTAGTCAGAGAGAAGAGCGTTTAGACGTGCTGCTAGATAAAATAAAAGTACTTGGAATTGATGAAAAAGAACTTTGGTGGTATCTGGATACTCGACGTTTTGGAACTGCCATTCACTCAGGCTTTGGTTTAGGATTTGAGCGATTAGTTCAATTTGCCACAGGTATGGGTAATATTAGAGACGTTATTCCATTTCCCAGAACTCCCCAGAACGCAGAATTTTAATCTTTTCCGCAGCGAAAGCATCTTACCGATAGAAATGGGTTAAATATTGGTTAAAGTATAATCAGTATTAAGTCATTACGACTTAATTTGATTATATTTTTAAGTAAATTTATATCACAAACCTCATTTATGCTTAAACAGAGCTTACAGCAGAAACTTCAACAGAAGTTATCCCCTCAACAAATTCAATTGATGAAATTGATTCAGTTGCCCACATTGGCATTTGAACAAAAATTGTCACAGGAAATTGAGGAGAATCCTGCTCTAGAAAGTGGAAGAGAGAGTAATGATGAGTATGAAATGATGGATTCGTCTAATGATTATGAAGAAAGAGATAGCGAAAAAATTGAGACAGAAATCAATATTGATGAGTACCTCAGTGACGATGAAATCCCGAGCTACAAACTTCAGGTGAACAATTCTTCAAGTGATAATGATGACTACCAAATCCCGTATTCAGGAGGAACCAGCTTTAACCAATTTTTAAAAAATCAATTAAATACGTATCAATTAGATGAACAAGAATCTCAAATAGCCGAGTTTATTGTTGGAAGTATAGATGATAATGGATATTTAAGAAGGCCCATTGAGGATATTGTGGATGACCTGGCCTTTTCCGAAAATTTATACACCACTGAAGAGGAGGTCGAAAGAATCTTGCACATTGTACACCAACTAGATCCCCCTGGAGTAGGATCTCGTAACTTAAAAGAGTGCCTTATTATACAATTAAAACAAAAAACTGAGAGTAAGGAGAGAACTATTGCCATTGATATTTTGGAAAATTCCTTTGATAATTTTGTAAAGAAGCATTATGATAAACTGATTCAAAAACACAATTTAAGTAGAGAAGAATTAAAGGATGTTGTGGGGGAAATTGAAAAGCTGAACCCAAAACCAGGCGGATCTTACAGTGGGGGAAATTCAAATGTAGAACACATTGTTCCTGATTTTACCATCAGAATAAATGATGGTGAATTAGATTTGAGTCTAAATGCTAGAAATGCACCCGAATTAAAAATTTCCAAAGATTACAGCGATATGCTTCAGGGCTATTCTGAATCTAAAGATAAATCTAAATCACAAAAAGACGCTGTTATATTTATCAAGCAAAAATTAGATGCCGCAAAATGGTTTATTGATGCAATCAAACAACGTCAGCAGACGTTGCTATTAACGATGGATGCCATAATGAATCATCAAAAAGAATATTTTTTAACCGGCGACGAAAGAAATCTTAAACCAATGGTTTTAAAAGATATCGCCGAAAAAATAGGAATGGATGTTTCGACTGTATCTAGAGTAGCAAATAGTAAATATGTCGATACTCCTTATGGCACCAAATTATTGAAGGACTTCTTTTCAGAATCTCTAAAAAATGAAAAAGGAGAGGATATTTCTACCAAAGAAATTAAAAAAATTCTTGAAACTGTCATAGAAAAAGAAGATAAAAAAAATCCTCTTACAGATGATAAATTATCAGCCTTATTAAAAGAACAGGGCTATTTACTTGCGAGAAGGACAGTGGCAAAATATAGAGAGCAACTTGATATTCCTGTTGCTAGACTTCGAAAACAGATATTGTAAATATGTTGTCTGTAAGCAAATTTATTTCCTATATTTTTCATCCTATCTTATACAGTACGGTTGGAACCCTATTGTATTTCATTTTAGTGCCTAACCACATTCCTAAAAAACAAGAATATATCATCCTTGCAATTATATTTGTAAGTACTTATATACTTCCTCTTCTTTTGCTTTATACCTTAAAACATTTTGGATTAATTGAAAGTCTTGAATTATTCTCTATCCAGGAACGCAAATTTCCAGTCATTTTTTTAATAATACTCACATTTATGTTAGGTAAAATGCTCAATGCGCTAGGTGGAGTAGATCTATTAGGTATTTCATTTTATGGAAGTTGCATGGGGCTTTTACTTATTTATTTGCTATTTTCTGCAAACATCAAGGCAAGCATTCACACCATGGGTATGGGGACCTTAATAGGTTTTGCGATGTTAATGAGTGTTTATTATGAAATGAATCTGATATGGCTGATCGCTTTATTTGTTCTTCTTTTTGGATTTCTGGCAAGTGCAAGATTAGCTCTAAAAGCTCATAAGCCCTTTGAAGTTTATTTAGGTGTGCTCATTGGAATATGCGCACAACTAATAGCATTTTATACTTTATAGAGGATAAAAGATAATACCAATTTTAACTTCGTTTACACTGATAGCCTTTATATAATTTTCAGACTCATTGAACAAATCACTCAATCCGTAGTAGCAATATATGTTCCATTTATTATAACCGGCCGCTAAAGAAATCCCATACTGGAAATCATTGATGTCTATTACATCGAAAACGTCAAAATTTTCACTTTGTTTGATATTTGAACTGTTATAAAAGGAATAATTAAATTTCAATCCGGGATAAAACCTCCAAAAATGATACTTAGAGGGGCTCGAGTTTCGTATTCTGAATTCAATTGGAAATTCCAACATATTAAGTACAACTTTATTACTCGACCTTGACTTATCCTCTCCTGGATCTTCAATATTCTTTACTCTAAAATAATGTATATTCAAATTATATCCCAATCCAGTACCTAAACCAACATTTCGATTTTTATTCAATGGAATATCCTTAATAAAACCAACCGAAAAACTATAAGAAAATCCGGTCTGATCAATTTCGTCTGGCAGATTAATCAATCGCTGATAACTTAATGAAATATAAAGTTGATCCTCCAAATACTTCTTATCGAAAACTTGTTCTACAGCAATTGTATCATTTTGCGCGAAGGAGTAAAATCCAATTAAAAAAATAAAGTAAAAACAAGTTTTCATAACTGATAAATAAACATACAAAAAAAGGCAATCAAATATACATTTGATTGCCTTTGTAAACCTTTAACTAAATTTTTATTTTTTCATATTTCTAGAAATATCTCCCTTTCTGGTAGAGTAATTGATCTTTAAAGCATCGACATTCCTCAATTCTTCTTTTATGTCGGTAATTGTACCAACACTAGATTCAATATCTGCCTTTATAGAAGTGGTCAACAATGGAATTTCTTCCTCAGGATGTGTTTCACGCTCGGCAAACACAAAATATTTCACGTCGTTAACATCTGCAAGACGATCGTTCAACTGAATTTTATCACCATTCTGTCCATCGACTTTACCAACATAGATATAACTCACCAAACTTTTTCGTTCAAGTTTTTTAACCTCAGTGGCAAAGGGTAATGATTGCTTTACTTTTAATTCGGTTTCACGCATTACTGTAGAAACCATAAAAAAGAATAACAACATAAATACAATGTCAGGCAAAGAGGCGGTCGAAATACCGGGTGTTCCTTTTTTCTTCTTTTTAAACTTAGACATAATTATTTATTTAAATGGTTCTGCTTCTGATATAATCTGAGGATATTTCTTTTTAATATTCTCAACTTTCTCTTTTAAACTCTCGTTAGAAAGATCATTTTCCGAATCCTTCAATAAGTCATCATATGATCTTCCGTAAAGCTTCATCGCCAGTCTGTTTCTCAGTACCGTATAAGCTCCAACCAACTCATTTTGCACAGCGATATAGGTACCATATGACGTTCCTCTATCACTTTCTAATGAGATAATTGCCTTATTCGGGTGATCTGAAGATTCAGGATCTTTAGAACCTTCACACCAATCACATTCAGCTGGTTCTGCACCATCTATAGGATTACCCAGACCTCCGCCATTATCAATGAATTTAATAGCTTCTTCCCTTAATTTATCCACTTGGATAAAATGCTCTCCTTCAATTAATATATCATTGTTACGGTTTACCGTAACAATAAATACGTTCTTCTCCTTTAATTTTGGTGGTTCAGGCGCATCGGGCGGTTGCTTTTCTGGCAACTTTCTTGAAATCCCTGTATCGACGTCCATGGTTGTTGTCACTAAGAAAAAGATCAACAATAAGAACGCAATATCGGCCATAGACCCCGCATTAATTTCCGGTAAATCTCTCCTAGCCATATTTTAACCTTTAAATAATGATTTTGCGAAATCGAATAAAAATCCAAATATACCGATTGCCCCTAAAATAACGGTGTACCAAATTCCAGTACTAACCCATTTAGATGTGCTACCTGCTTCTCCGTCTTTTATTGTTTTACCATACATATCTGTAACGGCTCCATCATCTGCCAATACGTAAGAAATTGCTAATAAAACACCTAGTACCGCTAAAGCTAACAAAGTTCTTTTTAGAAGCTTTGGATGTTTTATCAAATTCCATATTGAAAACACAACAGCTAATACTGTAGTTATAATCAATACTATTCTTGCAAATCCGATGAAAGGAGAAACTACGCTACTTTGCAAATCAACCGAAGTCTTAATTGCTTCGTCTCCTGCAACTATTATCCTGGTCAGAAAGTAAATGGCTAGCACGCCAATTAGTCCTGCAACCAGAGATAATATTTTTGAAAAAGTGCTATTCATAACAAATATTATTTTTTGTTTCTGATCAATAGATCAACCAATTTAATTGAGGCATCTTCCATACCGTTTACTATACTATCAATTTTTGCGATAATATAATTGTAAAAAATTTGAAGAATAATTGCAACAACCAAACCAAAAACTGTTGTCAATAAAGCTACTTTAATACCTCCAGCAACTACAGAAGGAGAAATATCACCGGCAGCCTCAATTGAGTCAAATGCGCTAATCATACCAATAACAGTTCCCATGAAACCAAGCATTGGTGCTAGAGCTATAAACAAAGATAACCATGAAACATTTTTTTCTAGTAATCCCATTTGAACACCACCGTAAGCGATAACTGCTTTTTCAGCAGCTTCAACTCCTTCGTCCATTCTATCTAATCCTTGGTAGAAAATAGAAGCAACCGGTCCTTTAGTATTTCTACAAACTTCTTTAGCAGCCTCAACTCCACCACTGCTCAATGCATCTTCTACACTGCTTACTAGCTTATCGGTATTGGATGAAGCCATGTTCAAATAAATGATCCTTTCGATTGCAATGGCCAATCCTAAGATCAAGGTCACTAATACAATTCCCATAAAAAATGGGCCACCTTCAATAAAACGTTGTTTTAATACTTGGTGGAAAGTTTTGTCTTCAACTACAGGTTCTGCTTGTGCATAGATGCTTTGTACCGAACTTAAGATCATCATACCTGATATTGCCAGGGTTGTAAATACTTTTTTCATTGTTTAAATCTTTGTTTTTTAAATTTAGTTAACGGGTTAAAGATATAAAATTTTATCTATAAAAATACTTTCTGCGGAGAGAAAGGGATTCGAACCCTTGTTACAATTTCTCATAAACACGCTTTCCAAGCGTGCGCCTTAAGCCACTCGGCCACCTCTCCTCGATTGATTTTTATCAAGCGGCAATTAACAAAAAATTCTTAAGGTGAAAAAATTATATTTCAAAAAAAGAATCTATATTGTCATTTCCCCTCGAAGTGATGACTCAAAATTATTTTTAAATTCTTGATATCCCAATTTTTGCCCCAAAAGATATTTTAACTTGGCAATGGCCGATTCTGTTGTGATATCCCGGCCATTGATAATTCCTATCTCCCTTAATTTACTGCTGGTTTCATAAAATCCCATGACAACTGACCCAGAAATGCATTGCGTAACATTAATGATTGGAATCTCTTTCCTGATAGTTTGATCCAATAATTCAATAAACCATTGACTTGTAGGAGCATTACCCGCTCCGTAAGTTTCTAAAATAACGCCTCTCAATTGCGGCATTTCAAGTATATTTTTAACAACTGCTTTAGTTATCCCCGGAAAAAGTTTGAGAATTACGACATTCTCGTCTAAATTTTTACGGATAATCAAAGGTAAATCCTTATTCACTTTTATAAGCACTGATTCGTTGAAACTTAAATGGACGCCGCTTTCACATAAAGGAGGAAAATTAGGTGATTGAAAGGCATCGAACTGATCTGCACTTATTTTTTTTGTTCTGTTTGCTCTGTAAAGCTTGTATTCGAAATACAAGCCCACTTCTTGAATTTTAGGAGAGTTATTTTCAAAAACAGAGGCAATCTGTATCGAGGTGATTAAATTCTCCTTAGCATCTGTCCTAAAATCACCAATTGGCAACTGCGAACCGGTAAAAATGACAGGCTTCGCCAAATTTTCTAACATAAAACTAATTGCAGATGCCGTATATGACATTGTATCTGTTCCGGTCAAAACAACGAATCCATCTACTTTGGAGTAATATTCTTCAATCAAATCTACAATTGAAACCCAAGATTGGTTACTCATATTTGAAGAGTCAATAGGCTCTGCAAAAGAAACCGATTCAATATGACAGTCAAGTAAATTCAATTCCGGAATATTTTTCTTTATTTCAGAAAAATCAAACGAACGAAGGGCTCCGTCTTTACTTTCTTTTACCATACCAATTGTACCTCCTGTGTAAATAATTAAAATTTTCGGTATTTTTGTCATATTAATAATTTTGGAATAATTTGTGCTATGAGAGTTGGCATATAAATATTCAAATTTAAAATAAAAATATCGGGATATGTCAGGAGCTTATATTTTAATTCTTTTAGTTGGTGGACTGGGTATGTTAGTTCAAATGCAGCTCAAAAGTAAAATCAAAAAATATTCACGCATGCACTTAGCAAATGGTTTAAGCGGTCGTGAAATTGCAGAAAAAATGTTATTGGATAATCATATTCATGATGTAAAAGTTATCTCGACGAGAGGTAGCTTAACAGATCATTATAATCCAGTGACCAAAACGGTCAATTTAAGTGAAACCGTTTACGACCAGCGAAATGCTGCTGCCGCTGCTGTAGCCGCGCATGAATGTGGACATGCGGTGCAACATGCTAAAAGTTATAAATGGCTGCAAATGAGATCGAAACTGGTTCCTACTGTGAACATTTCATCTAAATTCGCATCATTTTTACTGATAGCAGGAATTTTTACAGTGAATACTTTTCCATCCCTATTATTGTTAGGTATCATATTTTTTGCAGCAACAGTTTTGTTCAGCTTTATAACTTTACCTGTTGAGTATGATGCAAGCAATAGAGCATTGGCTTGGCTAAATGATCAAAATATGTTAACTTCTAATGAGCAGGATGCCGCCAAAGACTCATTAAAATGGGCGGCCAGAACATATGTTGTAGCTGCGGTAAGTTCTTTGGTCACCTTACTCTATTACCTCAATATTTACAACAGCAGGTCTTAATTAAATTTTTATTTGCCTATCAATTTGCTGCTCTAACGAAATAAAAGTTTCGGTTCGCGAAACACCTTTAATATTTTGAATACGATGATTGAGCACCTGCATAAGGTGCTCATTATCTTTACAGGATATCTTTACAAATATCGCGTAATTCCCTGTTGTGTAATGGCTTTCAACTACTTCTTCGATTTCCTTTAATCGATTGACGGCATCTTTGTATTTACTAGAACTTTCAAGAAATATCCCTACAAAGGCCAAAGTTTTGTAGCCAAGAACTTTAGGATTTAAAACAAATTTAGAACCTGCCAAAATGCCTGAAGCCTCAAGTTTTCTTAAACGTTGATGAATGGCAGCACCTGAGATACCTACTTCTCGCGCAATGCTCAGAATTGGTGTTCTCGCATCATTAATAAGACGGTTAAGAATAATCTTGTCAATTCCGTCAATGATATATTGTTCTTTTTTCATTTGATTTATTTGATAAAAATAAAAAAGGATAAGCAAACGCCTATCCTTTTTTTATAAATTATTTCATGTTGAAATTATTCTTCCTTTTTCATGACAAAATCTTCCATGAACTTGGTAGTATAATTCCCGGAAACATAATTTGGATCATCCATCAATTGTCGGTGGAACGGAATTGTCGTCTTGATTCCTTCAATCACAAATTCATCCAAAGCTCTTTTCATTTTAGATATTGCTTCTTCTCTGGTTTGAGCAGTTACAATTAACTTCGCAATCATCGAATCGTAATTTGGCGGTATGGTATATCCAGCATAAACATGTGTATCCAATCTTACACCATGGCCACCAGGTGCATGAAAAGTTGTGATCTTCCCAGGAGAAGGTCTAAATCCGTTATAAGGGTCTTCCGCATTAATTCTGCACTCTATAGAATGCTGATTTGGGAAATAATTAATTCCTAAAATAGGAACATTATACGCAACTTTTATTTGCTCTCTAATTAAATCAAAATTTCCAATGACTTGCTCCGTAATAGGATGCTCAACTTGGATTCGGGTATTCATTTCCATAAAATAGAATTTTCTGTGCTTATCTACTAAAAATTCTATTGTGCCTGCACCTTCATATTTTATAAACTCAGCCGCTTTTACTGCTGCTTCACCCATTTTTTTTCTTAAAGAATCCGTCATAAAAGGAGAAGGAGTTTCTTCGGTCAGTTTTTGATGTCTTCTTTGGATAGAACAATCTCTCTCAGATAAATGACAAGCTCTTCCTGTAGAATCTCCTACAATCTGAATTTCAATATGACGAGGTTCTTCGATCAGTTTTTCCATATACATCCCGTCATTACCAAAAGCAGCTTTTGCTTCTGTACGAGCAGAACTCCATGCATTCTTGAGATCTTCAATTTTCCAAACAGCGCGCATTCCTTTACCACCTCCACCAGCTGTCGCCTTCAACATCACCGGAAAACCAATTTCCTTGGCAACTTTTTCTGCTATTTCGTACGACTCCAAAATACCATCGGAACCAGGAATCGTTGGCACACCTGCCTTTTTCATAGTTTCTTTAGCTGTTGCCTTATCGCCCATTTTACTTATCATCTCAGGAGAAGCCCCTATGAATTTAATTCCGTGTTCTTCACAAATTTTTGAAAAACGAGCATTCTCTGACAAAAAGCCATATCCAGGATGAATGGCATCAGCATTTGTAATTTCCGCTGCAGAAATAATGTTAGACATCTTTAAATAGGAATCTGAGCTTGAAGGCGGACCTATACAAACAGCTTCGTCTGCAAAACGAACATGCAAACTTTCCTTGTCTGCCGTCGAGTAAACCGCAACTGATTTGATACCCATTTCTCTACAGGTACGAATAACGCGAAGTGCAATTTCACCTCTGTTGGCAATTAATATTTTCTTAAACATCCTCGAAAAAATTTATTTTAATTCGGATTTTTAATTCAATTACGATGGATCTACCAAGTATAATGGTTGATCAAATTCTACCGGCGAGGAATCATCTACTAAAATTTCAACAATAGTACCGGATACCTCAGATTCAACCTCATTAAACAATTTCATCGCTTCAATGATACAAACAGTATCACCTACAGAAACCCTGTCCCCAACTTTAACAAACGGTGGTGACTCGGGTGAAGATTTTCTATAGAATGTACCAATGATCGGTGATTTAATAGAAATGAACTTTGATTTCTCAGCTCCCCCTGCCGCAGGTGTTTCCACTTTAGCCGGAGCTGGTTGATTAGGCGTTACAACTTGAGTAACTGGCTCAATCGGAGCTACTACAGGAATATGCTGAATTTCAGCCATATCTCCCTTTTCGCTACCTGTTTTGATTGTAATTTTGAAATCTTTGGTTTCCAGCTTTACTTCACTGGCACCGGATCTAGCAACAAACTTGATTAAGTTTTGGATTTCTTTAATTTCCATAATTAATTGATTAACTTATTTATTATAGGCCCATTTAAGGTATATAGATCCCCAAGAGAATCCTCCACCAAATGCGGCAAATATAATTACATCACCTTTTTTTAATTGATTTTCGTAATCTGCAAGTAATAATGGTAAAGTAGCAGAGGTCGTATTTCCATAATATTGTATGTTCAACATCACTTTAGATTGATCTAATTTCATTCTACTAGCAGTCGCTTCTACAATTCTTTTATTTGCTTGATGTGCTGCCAACCATTGAATGTCTTCATTGGTCAAATTATTTCTGTCTAATATTTTTTCACAAACATCTGCCATATTGAAAACTGCATTTTTAAATACAGTTTGACCGTCTTGGCGAACAAAATGCAATTTATCTTTGACCGTTTTTTCGGTAGTAGTTAAATATGAACCACCCGCTGGGACATTTAAAAATTCTCTTCCATTTCCGTCAGTGCGCAAATATTCATCTAAAACACCTAATCCTTCATCATTAGGTTCAAATAACACCGCTCCAGCTCCATCTCCAAATATAATACATGTAGTACGATCCGTATAATCAATCATCGATGAATTCATATCTGCGCCAATCAACAATACCTTTGAATATTTTCCAGACTCAATGTATCGCGCGGCAACAGACATTCCGTATAAAAAACTTGAACATGCAGACTCTAAATCGAAGGCGAAAGCATTTACTGCTCCTATTTTTGCTGCAACAAAAGCTGAAGTTGAAGCTGCTTGCATATCTGGGGTGGCAGTTGCCACAATGACTAGTTCGATTTCCTCAGGTCTAGTTGAAGTTTTCTTTAACATGTCTTCAACTGCCTTTATGGCTAAAAATGAAGTGCCCTTTCCTTTCTCTTTTAAAATCCTTCTTTCTTTAATCCCCGTTCGTGAAACAATCCATTCATCATTTGTTTCCACCATCGTTTCTAACTCGGCATTGGTGAGAATATATTCTGGTAAATATTTACCTACGGCTGTAATCGCTGCAGTAATTTTTGTCATGACAATAGTTTTCTATTAGGTGAATCTTCAACCAAATTTCTAGACAAAATCTTAAAAAAATAGGATACCAAAGTAAAGCATTTTATCAAAGAAATTGTTCAAAAAAAAAGATTTTTTAATGAAATTGACTCAAAAACACAAAAAAACCCTCAAAAATTGAGGGTTTTATCCGTTTGGAAATATACAGAATTAAGCTGCGTTTTCAGAAGCATCTATCAATACTTGCCCACGATAATAAAGTTTACCCTCATGCCAATGAGCTCTGTGGTACAAATGGGCTTCACCTGTAGAAGGATCTTTTGCAATTTGCGGCATTGTTGCTTTGTAATGCGTTCTTCTTTTATCTCTTCTAGTTTTTGATATTTTTCTTTTAGGATGTGCCATCTCTAAGTTTTTTTATTGGTTATTAACTTCTTTAATTCAGCCCATCTAGGGTCTATCTCTTCTTTTTGTTTCTTTGGTTGTAATTCTTTTAATTTATCTACGATTTCTGACTTCAAAGTTCCATCAAGAACTCCTGGATGTACCCTCTTATTTGGCAAGGCCAACACAATTAGTTCATAAATATATTGCGCGACGTTTAACTTATGTTCATCAAAGGGCAATATCAACAGATCTTCATCATCATCATTAAATTCAGGTCCAAACTTCACTACTATTTCAAAATCATTCTCAATATTTTCAAAATAGGGTTCGTTACTGACATCACAGGCTACTTGTAATTCACCCTTGGTAAAAAAAATCAACTCTAATAAATTACTTTTTTTTACAAAATCAAGAATGACCTCAATCTTCCCGCCTAAAATCTCATCGTAATTAAATAATTCAAAGAACTCTTTATCAATTTTATAAATAAACTGATGTTTCCCTGGTTTTAAACCGGAAAAAGAAATATCATATTCTTTTAACGGATCTCTCACTTCATTCATTTTGAGCGCGCAAAGATATAAAATAATCTATTATTTCGAAACTTATCAACTGTTTTTTTCTTTTTTATTTTGAACCTTTAGATACCATCCTCTTCTCAAGGAGCTCATCAAATTCAGATCTATTGTTAAAAATTTTGATCGCTGAAAACAACGCTTCACTAAATGAATGATGATTTGCTTTATTCTCGCCGGCAATATCATATGCTGTTCCATGGTCTGGTGATGTTCTTATTTTAGATAAGCCGGAAGTAAAGTTTACTCCTTTTCCAAAAGAAAGTGTCTTAAAAGGAGCTAATCCTTGATCGTGATACATCGCTAAAATACCATCGAATTGTTTGTATGTTTCTGAACCAAAAAAGCCATCTGCTGCATATGGCCCAAAAACTAACAAGTTTTTCTGGCGACATTTATCAATTGTCGGTTTAAGGATCTCTTCATCCTCTTTACCAATTAATCCATTATCTCCTGAATGTGGATTTAATCCAAGAATGGCAATTTTTGGTTTTCGAATATTGAAATCACGCTGGAGAGTTTTATTCATAATCAACACCTTGTCCAAAATTCGTTCAGGTGTGATCAAACTTACCACATCCTTCAACGGGACATGACCTGTGATTAATCCTACCCTAAGGGAATCAGCCATTAAAATCATTAAACTTTTTCCCTCTAATTTCGACTCGAGATATTCTGTATGTCCACTAAAATTAAAATCATCCGATTGAATATTTTCTTTATTGATGGGAGCTGTAACTAATACATCTATATTTCCGCTTTTTAAAGCATTTGTAGCAGTTTCTAACGATTTAAATGCGTATTTCCCTGATAATTCAGTGGCTTTACCCGCTTCAATATCGACGTTTTCTTTCCAAACATTCAATACATTGAATTTATTCGGAATTATGCCATTTAAATTATCTATGCCATTAATGGCCACATTGCTGTTAAGATTTTTTTTGTAATAACTAATCACTTTCGTAGATCCAAAAATAACCGGAGTACAAAATTCTAAAACTCTTATATCTTCAAAAGTTTTCAGGATAACCTCAATGCCAATACCATTCACATCTCCTATAGAAATTCCAACAATTATTTTATCTGATTCTTTCATGTAAATTTAGAAATACTTTAACTTTGATTCTTTAAAACATTGACAAATTTAGTCATTATAAATTCAAAAAGATATGTTTACGGGTATAATAGAAGAAATGGGAATTGTAAAAAAGATTGAGCAAGAACAACAGAATTTCCATATTACTGTGGAAAGCCCCATTTCGAATGAATTAAAGATCGATCAAAGCCTTGCACATGATGGAATTTGTCTTACTGTTGTTAATCAAATTGGAAATCGACACACTGTAACAGCTATACAGGAAACAATGTTAAAAACAAATTTGGGCTCATTAAAACCGGGTAGTCAATTAAATTTAGAGCGAGCAATGATTTTAGGAGCTCGATTAGACGGACATATTGTTCAAGGTCATGTAGATCAGGTAGCCACTTGTGAAAAAATTGAAGACCAAAATGGGAGTACAATGTTTACTTTTTCTTACGATAAAACCTTTGACAATATTACAATAGAGAAAGGTTCGATTACAGTTAACGGCGTGAGTTTGACTGTTGTTAATTCTCAAGACTCTTCGTTTTCGGTTGCAATAATTCCTTACACAATTGAAAATACAAATTTCGGACAACTAAAGATTGGAGATAAAGTCAATTTAGAATTTGATGTGATTGGAAAATATGTATCAAAACTAATGAAGATCTAATTAGTTTTTCTTATTCCACAAATTTTTAATAGCATAAACAATCCCGGCAACCATCATAACAAATACTCCTCCTGAAATGGGAGTATCAATTGGTGGTGGAGGCGGAGGTGGACCTTGGGCTAAGACACTGTCAACGATAAATAGTAGGGAAACGATGACAATGCTTCTCAAGTATTTTTTTTCCATACAAATTCAGTTAGCTGTAAATGAAATTAAGACATTTACGGTGCAAATATATAAAAACGTTTTTTAAAAAACTCAACTTCAACTCAAATATAATTTTTTCATATTGAACGCTTGAATCAAAAACTTAAGTTTTAGAGAAATCAAAGTTAAAACCAAATTATTAAACTTTCAAGTAATTCAATGTACATTTTAACTGCTAATTCGTTTTATTATTGTTAAATGATTTTATTTTTTTTCACAAATTAAATCTTTTTAGCCATTTGTATTCGTCGACAAGCGCCGAAACTTACTTTTTTAAACTTTCTTTAATTTTATTCTGACCTATTCAAAGCTAAAAATCATCCACATAAAAAAACTCCTGTTTCTATTTAAAACAGGAGTCTTATCTCAGTATTTTGTGGACCCACCTGGGCTCGAACCAGGGACCACCTGATTATGAGTCAGGTGCTCTAACCAACTGAGCTATGGGTCCAAAATTGGTGTGCAATAATACTATTTTTTTTAATTTTGAACAAGGACAAATTAATTTATTATTTTTGACAAATCAACCTTTAAAATCAAATCTTATGCAATCTAAAATAGCTATTACGCTTTTCTTTATGTTGACCTCTGTGTTAATGTACAGCCAGAAAAAGGTTATTCCAAACAACCCTAATTACCAGTATCAATCCGGTAATGATCAAGATCAGCAGACCACCGTAATTCGACAAACTCGACCTTTTGAGCCGAGTTGGACTTTCGGCGGAAACTTTGGTTTTTCATTTTGGAACGGCGGTACCGACCTATTAATAGCGCCCAGAGCCTATTATCATGTTTCTCCTCAATTTTGGATTGGTCCCGGTTTAATCTATAATTACTCCAGTTATGATTCGCGCAGTTACGATTATTCCTATAATGCTTTTGGAGGAACTTTAACAGGGCTGTACAGGCCTATTCCTTTTTTACAATTATCAGCTGAATTTCAAGAAACATATACTGACAGAAGCTATAAGTATCTGAATTCCAGATATGATGACAGCTATTGGAATTCAGCCTTATATCTGGGAGCTTCATTTGTATCTGGACATTTTGCTTTTGGCTTTCAATTTGATGCCCTCTATGACGAAGGAAAAAGTCCCTATTCTAGTGCCTGGACTCCTGTAATCAGTTTCTATTTCTAAAATAAATTTTAAAATACTCTTTACTTAAAATAATATAAACCAACTTTTCATCGAGTTGGTTTATTTCTTTAAATGCTTCCCGCATTTCTGATTCAGGAACATCAATTCTATATAACAAATTCATTAAACCCTCTACATTTTTTTCGAGGCTATCTCTGACAAAATTTCCTAATGATTCGATCAACTGTTGCGGTGACAAATCTGCTTCCAGTTCAAAATCATTTCCGGACAGATTAAAATCTTTGTTTAATTGAGAAATTATTTTTTCTATTAAATCAAGATTATTGATTGCGATGAATTCATCTATTGAAAATTGAACGGGCTTCATTAGATCTTCCTTCCCATTAAATAATGACCAAAATCCTTTAAAATAGATTCTTTGTCTTTAGGTAATTCAATTTCCGATAAATGCTTAAAAGCCTTATCTGTATAATGATCTATTTCCTTTTTTAACAAAGTATCTGCTTCATATTTCTCAAATATTTTTTTTACCCTTAGAATTCTTTCAGTCTCATTTTGACCTGATAAATTATTAGTCAAAAGTTCAATTCTTTCTTCATCTGAACAGGCTTCTAATGCTTTTAACATCAAAAATGTTTTCTTACCTTCCACAATATCACCGCCAATCATTTTCCCAAAAGATTCATCCCCAAAAGTGTCTAGAAAATCATCTTGAAGCTGAAATGCTATACCCAATGCCAACCCGAATTCATAAATAAGATCAGCATTCTTATCGTTCGCATTTGCAACAATCGCACCCATTTTTAAAGCACTTCCGATCAAAACTCCCGTTTTAAGTGAGATCATTTGAAAATATTCTGAAAGTGTTACTCCAATGGTTTGCTCAAAATCCATATCCATTTGTTGACCTTCGCAAACTTTTATCGCTGTTTCATTAAATAGTTTAATGATTTTTTTGAATGAATCTCCTTCATATGACTCAAAATATTGGTAGGCTAAAACCATTAAGGCATCGCCCGAAAGAATTCCTGTATTTATATCCCATTTAAGATGGACCGTTGGCTGACCTCTTCTCAAATCAGCATTATCCATGATATCATCATGAATCAAAGTGAAATTATGAAACATTTCGACGGCCATTGCTGCTGGTAAGGCTCTTTTGACTTCTCCATTGAAAACATCACAACCCATAAGTGTTAATACCGGACGCAGTCTTTTTCCTCCGATGCTCATGATGTACCAGATAGGATCGTAAAGATTGTTTGGTTTTAAATTTTGGTTTTCTTTTACTATGTTCTCGAGATAGTTTTCAAATGCTTTTTGATAAGACAAAATTTCCAAGACCGGTGATTTAGAGATTATTTTTTAGCCTCCCAAAGATAATATTATCTTAACAATACTGAGGAAACTTTTTTTGTTTTTAAAGTTTCCTTTTGCTTATCTTTGCGCCCATGAAAAATTCTATCATTCATAAGTCGGCTGAATTATTTTTGAAATATGGATTCAAAAGTGTAACAATGGATGACATCGCCACAGAACTTGGTATGTCTAAAAAAACCATCTATACCTATTTTGAAACAAAGACAAAATTAGTTTCTGAAACGGCACTTCATATTTTTTACGAAATAGAGAAGGGCATCAATGAGATATGTATGGAAGGCTTTTCCCCTATCCAGGAAATTTATGAAATCAAAACGAATGTTATGAGGCAGTTGTACAACGAGCAGACATATCCCATGTATCAATTGCAAAAATATTATCCTAAAATTTTTGATACAATAAAAGCTAAACAATTTGAACTACTCCAGAATTGTGTCATTACAAATATAGAAAATGGAATAGAACAGGGTTTTTATAGAAAGGATCTGGATATAAACTTTATAAGTCGGTTATATTTTAACGGAATACTCGGTATCAAGAATGTAGAGCTCTTCCCATCTGAACAATTTACATCTGCTTATTTAATAGATTCCTATTTGGATTATCATTTGCGCGCTATTACTACAGAAAAAGGACTTCAAACTTTAATTGATATACAACAATGAAAAAAATGATCACCCTCCTACTATTATTTCAGTTGGTCTGCATTCAAGCTCAAGAAGTTGCTTACTCCTTTTCGCTAGATGAGGCTATTTCTTACGCCATGAGCAATAATTACACCGTAAGATTAGCCGATCTGGAAATTGATGAAGCTGAAGAAAAAAAATGGGAAACAACTGCCATGGGTCTTCCCCATATAGATGGAAAAATAGATTACTCCAACTTTTTAAAACAAGGTGTAACCTTACTTCCAAGTGAAATTGTCGGTGGCCCTCCAGGAGAATATGAAGAAGTAATTTTCGGAACTAAGCAAAATTTAAATGCGACGTTTACACTTAATCAGCTTCTATTTGACGGCTCCTACTTGGTCGGACTCCAATCGGCAAAAACCTATTTAAAAATTTCGACACTCGCTAAAGAGAAAACAAATCAATCTGTTAGGGAAGCAGTAATTAATGCCTATGGTGATGTATTAATTGCCGAAGAAACTATTGAAATACTTGAAAATAACAAGAAAATTCTTCAAAAAAATTTAGATGAAACGAAAATTATCTTTGAAAATGGTTTTACCGAGGAACAAGATGTGGAACAACAACAAATTACTTTGTCAAAAATTGAAAATGACCTTAATAAATCTGTAAGGTATTTATCCATTGCTAAGCAAATGTTCAATATCACACTGGGTATTCCAGTAAATCAAGATGTTACACTATCTGAAAGCCTGGAATCTTTAGGTTTAAGAAGTACTGACCTCGGTTTGCTCACGACTCAGTTCGATTTAAAAAATCATATTGATTATCAGATTGCAGATAATGAGCTAACCACTAATGAGTTAATGGTAAAGTTCGAAAAATCCAAAGCATTGCCCTCTTTAAATGCCTTCGTAAACTATTCAACATTTGCTAATAATGACAATAACATTTTCTTTGAGAATGACGGAAATTGGTTTAATTCTTCTCTATTCGGTGTGAGTTTAAATCTGCCCATTTTTAGCAGTCTTGAAAGATCTTCACGAACTCAACAGGCAAAAATAAATTTGATGCAATCCCAAATAACACTTGACGAAACAGCTCAGAAACTTCAATTGCAAGTTGATTCCGCGAAAAATAAATACCAATTTTCCTTAGACCAATTTCAAACAACCAAGCAAAATCTAGTGCTGGCAGAAAGAATTGCTAACAAAGAACAGATCAAATTTTTTGAAGGATTAAGTTCAAGTTTTAATCTGGCCAATGCTCAAAACCAACTATTTAACACGCAACAATCCTATTTGCAAGCCATCTTTGGCATCATTCAATCAAAAGTAGAATTGGAAAATGCACTCAACAATTTTAATAATTACTAATGAGAACGATCGACCTAATTATAAAACTCCCCATGAAAAATTTATTATTCCTAATAACATTTGCACTAGTTCTAAGTTCTTGTGAAAAGAATGCTAACCTTTCAACAGAAGATGTGATTTCGTCTGGTGATCTTGACAAAATCAGAACTAAAAGAAGTAGTTTAGAAACTACATACAACGAAATTTCTGAACAGATCAAATTACTTGACGAGGCCATTCATGAACTGGATACAGCGGCAAAATTGCCATTGGTTACAACTCTAACTATTGAAAGGCAGCATTTTACTCATTTTGTTGAGTTACAAGGAAGCGTTAAGACCAATGAAAACATAATCATTTATCCTGAAATTGCCGGTATTTTGAAGAAAGTAATCGTCAAAGAAGGTCAGGAAGTCAATAAGGGTCAGTTACTGGCCATCATTGATGATGGAGGTATGGAACAGCAAGTTTCACAAATGGAGATTCAAATTGATCTCAGCAAAACTACTTTTGAAAGACAAGAAAGACTTTGGAATCAAAAAATTGGTAGTGAAATGGAGTACCTTCAATCAAAATCAAGCTACGAAGCGCAAAAGAAAGCTTTAGAGCAAATGAAAATTCAATTGAGTAAAACCAGAATCATTGCTCCATTCTCAGGTGTAATTGATGATATTATCACCGATGAAGGAAGTCTGGTTTCTCCTGGTCAATCGCCATTGATCAGAATAGTAAATCTAAAGAATATGTACATAGAGGCAGATGTTCCTGAAAGTTATGTTAATGATATTGTCAAAAATAAAAGGGTTGACGTAGAGTTTCCGGCTTTAGGCAAAAGTATGGAAACTAAAGTTCGGCAAGCGGGTAATTTTATCAATCCTGCCAATAGAACTTTTAAGGTAGAAATTGAAGTGCCAAATACAGAAAAACATATAAAACCTAATTTAACAGCACGGTTAAGAATTAATGATTACAGCAGTGAAAATGCAGTCCTTATTCCACAAAGCTTGATAACAGAAAATGCGGAAGGACAACAATATATTTATGTTGTAAAAAACAAAAATGCTAAAAATGAGGCACAGTCAGAAAAAGTCTTCATCACTACCGGTAAAACTCAAGGAGATTTTATAGAAGTATTGAGTGGCTTAGAAAGTGGAAATGAAATTATTAAGGAAGGTGCCAGAAGTGTACGTGAAGGTCAACTCGTTAAAATTTTGGAACAATAAATTATGGCAGATAAAAAGAAAATTGTAGACAAAGAATTTGGCCTGTCTTCATGGGCAATTCATAATAAAACAACCATTTATGTTTTGATTTTTGTTATTCTGATGATGGGAATATCGGCCTATTACAGTATGCCTCGTGAAAGCTTTCCCGAAATCAAAGAAACAAAGATCTACGTTAGCTCTATTTACCCTGGAAATACAGCTGAAGATATAGAAAAGCTAATTACAGATCCTTTAGAAGATCAGCTTAAAACCGTAAGTAACGTTGTAGAAATTACTTCAACCTCCCAGGAAGATGTTTCTATGATCGTGGTTGAATTCGATGAAAATATCACCGTAGATCAGGCCTTACAAAAGGTAAAGGACGAAATTGATTCAGAAACAGCTAATGAAGATTGGCCTACTTTTAACGGAGCAAAAATTGAACCCTCTGTCTTTAATTTGAGCTTGTCAGAAGAAATGCCGATCATGAATATCAATATCTCAGGAGATTATCCTATTGATAAATTAAAGTTGTTCGGTGAATATTTGCAGGATGAAATTGAAAACCTCAGTGAGATTAAACAGGTTGACATTCGCGGTGCACAAGAAAAAGAAGTACAGGTAGCCGTAGATATTTATAAAATGATGGCTGCCACAGTTAGTTTTGACGATGTGATCGGTGCAATTAATAATGGTAATGTGACGATGTCTGCCGGGAATATTATCGCCAGTGGACAAAGAAGAACGATTAGAATTGAAGGCGAAATTGAAGATCCTTCTGCCTTGAACAATTTTGTCATCAAATCAGAAAACGACAATCCTGTATATCTTAGGGATGTTGCCGCAATTACTTTCAAAGATAAAGACCGAACTACTTATGCCAGAGAATTTGGTGACCCGGTAGTTATGCTTGACGTAAAAAAACGTGCGGGCAAGAATATGGTCGAGGCATCTGATAAAATCAGAACTATCGTAGATGATGCCAAAGAAAATGAGTTCCCAAAAGACCTGAGAGTTCAAATTGCCAACGACCAATCTTCTGTAACCATCGGTCAGGTAGATGACCTCGTAAATAATATCATCTTTGGAGTTTTACTCGTTGTCACTGTTTTAATGTTTTTCCTGGGCTTCAAAAATGCTCTATTTGTTGGTTTTGCGATACCTATGTCTATGTTCATGTCACTTATGATTTTGAATATGCTTGGATATACCCTGAACACAATGATCCTTTTCGGTTTGATTATGGGGCTTGGCATGCTGGTGGATAATGGTATTGTGGTAGTTGAAAATGTTTATCGACTTATGGATGAAGAAGGAATGACCAGAATAGATGCTGCCAAAAAAGGGATCGGCGAAATAGCATTTCCGATCATCATTTCAACGGCAACAACAGTAGCTGCCTTTATCCCACTGGGTCTTTGGCCCGGAGTAATGGGAGAGTTTATGATTTTTTTACCCATTACCTTATCAGTTGTTTTGGGCTCATCATTAATTGTGGCCATTTTCTTCAATTCTGTATTGGTGTCTGAATTTATGACTGTGGAGGATGTAGATATGCCAAGGCGAAAAATCATTAGAATTACGGCTATCATGTCTTCTATAGGTTTGTTAATTGTCATTTTTGGAGGTGCGTACAGAGGGCTCGGTACAGTCATGATTGTGACATCCATTCTTTTATGGATTTACAGACTATTTTTAAGAAAATGGGCGAATTATTTCCAGGACAAAATTCTAACCAAGTTTGAGAATTTTTATGAAAATCAGTTGCGAGCGGCCCTTACAGGTTGGAGACCCTATATTTTGACCATTGGTATATTAGGACTTTTAATCATTTCGTTTATGGCTTTTGGTATTTCTTTGGGAAATCAAAGAACAAAAGTTGAATTTTTCCCGGACAATAAGCCTAATCAAATTATTGTTTATATCGAATATCCCGAGGGAACTGATATTGAAAAAACAAATAGCATCACAAAACAGATAGAAGAAAAAATCTATACTGTTCTAGATGATGGAATGTACAGAGAAGGGGATTATAACTTCATGGTAGAAAGTGCGGTATCACAGGTCGGAGAAGGCTCAGGAAATCCGCAAACTGATGCGGGCTTAGCCTCTGAAATGCCGCATAAAGGGAAAGTAACCGTTTCAATGCGTGAGTTTAAATACAGAAATGGAAGGGATAGTGAATTGTTGAGGCAGAAAGTGCAAAAGGCACTTGTTGGTATTTATCCCGGTGTACTAATTTCTGTTGAAAAAGACGCTAATGGACCACCGGTTGGCCCGCCAATTAATATAGAAGTTGAGGGAGAAGATTATCAGGAATTGATCACTATCGCTGAAAAAATGAGAGATTTTATCAACTCTAAAAATATTTCTGCCATCGATGAATTAAAAATCGATGTAAATAAAGATAAACCAACGATGCAAGTATTGGTAGATCGGAAAAAGGCCGGAGAACTAGGGGTGAGTGCTGGCCAGGTAGGACAGCAACTTCGAAATTCAATTTTTGGCAGTAAGGCAGGTGTTTATAAGGAAGGTGGAGAAAGCTATGATATTTACGTCCGTTTTGATGAAAACAATCGATACAATACCAGTGCTATATTTAATCAAAAGATCACTTTCAGAGATATGGCCTCGGGTAAAATTAGAGAAATTCCTGTTTCGGCTGTTGCCAAGCAAAGCAATAGTTCAGGATTTAATGCTATCAAGCACAAAGATGTAAAAAGAGTAGTTACACTTTATTCGGCACTTTCCCCTGGTTTTACCGACGCGGCGGCTGCGGTTAAACAAATACAAAATGAGATGAAAGCTTTTGAAGGAATGCCAAAAGGGATTAAAATTGACTATACTGGTCAAATTGAGGAGCAAAATAAGCAAATGGCATTTTTAATGGGAGCCTTTTTCTCTGGCCTAGCTTTAATTTTCTTTATCCTCATATTCCAATTCAATTCGGTTTCAAAACCTGCCATTATCATGCTTGCTATTTTCTTAAGTTTTATTGGGGTTTTTGGTGGATTAGTGATTACCGGAAAGCCATTTGTTATCATGATGACTATGATGGGAATTATTTCTTTAGCAGGGATTGTGGTAAACAATGGAGTAGTATTACTGGATTATGCCCAATTGCTGATAGATAGAAAAATTAACGAAGAAAATATGGAAGATAATGCTTACTTGGAAGAAGAAAGTTTAAAAGAAATTATTGTTAAAGCCGGTAAAGCTCGTCTAAGACCAGTATTACTTACTGCCATTACAACGATCTTTGGATTAATCCCATTGGCGATTGGATTTAACATTGATTTCTTCTCTTTATTTTCAGATTTAGATCCGAAAATTTATTTTGGCGGAGATAATGTGGTGTTCTGGGGTCCTTTGGCCTGGACGGTTATTTACGGATTATTTGTAGCTACCTTCTTAACACTGATCATAGTTCCTGTTTTATTCTTTTTAGGATCAAGATTAAAAAGAAGGCTGAAAAATAAATTTTCATCCAATAAGGTCGATCTTGAAACGGAATTAACTTAGAACCAATAGCCTAAGTTAAAATACCAAAAGTTCTCTTTATTATCTGGGCTCCATGCATATTTCAATTGTATCGGGCCCAGAAATGTATTTATACCATAACCAAATGCGTAGCCTGATCGGGTGTCTTGAAATATTTTTCCATTGTTCCAAAGATCGTCGTTGGTTCTGGCAAAATTACCAGTGAAACTTACAAACTGATTCTTGAACAGTTCATACCTAATTGTAAGTGCAGATCTTAGAAATCCTGGTCCGGATAAATCGGCAATTTCATATCCGTAAAAAGGAACGAACGTGTTTACAAAATTCTCATTGTTTCCACCTAAAAAATAGTCAAAAATTTGGTTGTTTGAAGACCCAATGGTAATTCCCCCTTCAGAAATAAGGTGCAATGTTAGTCTGTCTATAAAGGTGTAGGCATATCCCAAACGACCATATAGCAAGGAAAAAGAATTAAAGTTGTCGTATTTATCACTAGAGATCAAATAAACAATGTAATTAGCGTTAAAGAAAAAACCTTTTTTGGGAAAGAATTGAATATCATATGAATCAAAAGTAAGCTGTCCGAAAAGGTTGAAATAATTATTGTCTTCAAAGTAGAGTTTTTGGCTTTCACCTTCAACTAGTTCATTGGTGAAAACGCTTAATAATTTATTTTCTACTCCCAATCGCAAGGCTGCCTTATTCTTTAGGGTAGTTTGAAAATAAAGTCTGGTAGTGAAGTCATTATACTGTACAGGAACTTTCACTTGAAATAATTCATCTTGTCTTGTCGGCGGCGCATTTTCAACAAAAAAACTTTTTTCAAATGTATTGTAACGAGAATTTACACCAAAACTCCAATTAAATCCATTATCAATAAAGTAATCTAAATTGAATCTAAAATTATCGCCAACCACGACATCTGCGGATAAAAAATCATTGTTAAAAAAGGCATATTTCTTCGTATAATTGATCAGTACTCCTGATTTGTACAAATCGTCATAATGCAGACCTAATTTTACAAAACTAGAGGCAGTTTCTTCTCTAATATTAAATTCAATCTTTATACCGCCATCCTCTTTCATAAATTTATAAGTGATACTTTTGAAATTTTTGGAGGCACTTAAAGCATTGACACCTTCATAAAAATCATCATGAGTTGTAAACTCCCCCGGTCTGATGCCCAGCTTTTTAAGACAATATTCATCCGTGTAATGTTCATTACCTCGAAACGTGATTTCTTTGACAAAAAAAGTATCGTCAATTTCAGTAGAAATAATCGATTTGCGCTGTCTTTTCACGGTTTGTTGGGAGGCTAAATATTCTAAACCCGCGATATGATTTTTTGCGGCTTTTTCACCAACATCAACCAATTCCATGGCCTTGTCAAAAGAAAAATCATTATAATTAGAAATATCCGGTTTAATATACACATCCGTCAAAGCCACTTTATTCTCAATATCCTGATACATTTGATATCCTGCAATTTGCATCAAGACTTCTGGTGCCGTATCCAAATCTTCAATTTTGTGCAAGGTGCCCTGTACATCCACTCCGATGATATAATCAACACCTTTTTCCTTTAACTTTTCTATGGGATAATTATCTCTTAGACCACCGTCGACCAGCACTCTTCCGTCAATAACTACCGGAGCCAAAAACGATGGAAAAGAGCCACTCGCCCTTATTGCTTCAGGTAGGAACCCCTTATCTAAAATAACCTCCTCACCGGTTTCCAAATCGGTCGCGATACAGAAAAAAGGGATGGGTAAGTTTTCAAAATTTTCAATTTCGTGGACATTCTCCGTCAAACGAGAAAAGAGATCGAATATACTTTGACCCTTTGAAATAGAAGAGGGTAATCCAATTTTTCCTTTCTTTATAGGCAGAATCACAGAATATTTGCCTTCATTTTCTTTTTGATAGAAGTTAGAGGCACTTCTAGGTAGTTTGTCCTGTAAAAGTTCAGGTATGTCATAAGATCGCAATATAGAATCCAATTCTTTTGCACTATAGCCCGCTGCATATAAACCACCTATAATGGAGCCCATGCTTGTACCTGCAATGTAATCTATTCTTACACCTGATTCTTCTATTATTTTAAGCGCACCAACATGTGCAAAACCTTTTGCCCCACCACCACTCAGCACCAATCCTACTTTGATATCTTTTTTTGACTCAGTATTTTGGCCATATAAAGAAATGGAGAAGAAAAAGATCAAAAAAAATAAATTTTTCATAGATGAAGTCCTGAATGCAAATCTATTGTAATTGATGGAAATATCCATAAATTTTATGTGCCTTATCATTTCCAATAGAAGCGATTAAATCTTCTAAAGTTAGTTCTTTGATTCGTTTAACGGATTTAAAATCCTTTAATAATTTAATCCGTGTTTTTTCTCCAATACCATTTATTTGATCGAGTTCATTTTTTACTGCCTCTTTACTTCTTTTACTTCGATGATGTGTGATTCCAAATCTGTGCGCCTCATTTCTAAGCATTTGAATAACTTTTAGAGTCTCAGATTTTTTATCTAAGTACAAAGGTACAGGATCATTTGGGTAATAAATTTCTTCTAATCGTTTAGCAATTCCCAAAATGGCAATCTGACCTTTCAGTCCTAAGCTTTCCAGACTTTTTACTGCGGATGAAAGCTGCCCTTTTCCTCCATCAATGACTATTAGCTGTGGCAATGGCTCATTTTCATCGATCAATCTTTTGTATCTGCGATGAACAACCTCCTCCATTGAAGCAAAATCATCCGGACCCTCTACTGTTTTAATGTTAAAATGTCTATAATCTTTCTTGCTGGGTTTTCCATCTTTAAAAACGACACACGCCGCTACAGGATTAGTCCCTTGAATGTTACTGTTATCAAAACATTCTATGTATCGCGGCTCTGTTTTTAACCTAAGATCTTTTTGCATTTGCTTCATGATCCTATTTACATGTCTTTCCGGATCAACAATTTGAATTTGCTTAAACTGCTCTTGTCTGTAGAATTTTGCATTTCTCAAAGACAAATCCACTATTTTCTTTTTATCACCCGTTTTTGGCACTGTTACTTTAATCTCTTCGCCCAAATCAAGCTTAAACGGGACATAAATTTCCCTTGTCAAGGAATTAAATTTCTGTCTAATTTCAACAATTGCTAAAGGCAACAAATCTTCATCGGGTTCGTCAAGTTTCTTTTTGATTTCCAGCGTATGCGACTGAATAATAGCTCCATGCACTATTTTTAAAAAATTGACATAGGCAAAACCTTCATCACTTATAATAGAAAAAACATCCACATCACTTATCGATGGGCTAACGACCGTTGATTTTGCCTGATAATTTTGCAGTAATTCCAGTTTTTCCTTGATCTTATGTGCTTCTTCAAACTCTGCTTTTTGCGCCAAACTATACATCAATTCTTGAAATTGCTTGATGGCAGAACCAAAATTCCCTTTAATTATATTTCTGATTTCCTTTATTTCAACAATATAATCATCTTCTTTTTGCAGATTTTCACAAGGTCCCAAGCAATTTTTAAGATGGTATTCTAGGCAAACTTTGAACTTGTTCTCTTTAATATTTTCAGGAGAAAGATTGTAGGTACAAGTTCTTATGGTATACAATTCTTTGATGAGAGAAAGTAAAGCTCGTGCAATTCGCACCGAAGTATATGGACCGTAGTATTCTGATCCATCCTTTATTAAATTCCTGGTTAAAAAAACCCTTGGAAACGATTCGTTCTTTATGCAAATCCAGGGATAGGATTTATCGTCTTTTAACAAGACATTATAACGTGGTTGATATTTTTTGATAAGATTGTTCTCCAATAAAAGAGCATCTGCCTCTGTATTTACAACAATGTGTTCAATGTGGGCTATCTTTTTAACAAGAACTCTCGTCTTTCCATTTACATGTGCTTTTGTAAAATAAGACGAAACTCTTTTTTTTAAATCTTTTGCCTTTCCTACATATAAAATCTTTCTGTTTTTATCATAAAACTGATAAACACCGGGCATTTCAGGTAATGATCTTAGACTTAGCTCTACACTCAAAACTTTGGTTTTTGAGTTACAAAATTATCTAAAAAAGATGATTCTGTTTCGTCAACCACTTCCCAACCTAAAATTGCGGAAAGTTCATAAATTTTCTTCAGCTCTTCGACCAATCTTTCTTTTGCGTCTAACTGGAGGTAAGTAACTTCAGCCGTTTCCTTTATTTTCCTTATACTGGATTTGTTTATCTGATTGAGCTCCTCTTTTGTAAACGAATTAAATGTGCTCTGCTGAAGATCAAAATACTTCACATCCGGAATGATATTCACTTCTTCTTGTGGTATTTTTTTGAGGATGATTTTTCTTTTTACCGAATCTACCTCTACTTCCAATTTATTGAGATCAAAAGAAACCTGAACCTTCGCATTTACCGTAACAATCGCACTTTTTTTAAACTCAAAAGTATCGTAAAAGTACTTTTTTGCATTTTCGTAATTATACACTTCACTAAAAGTGCCTTCAGAAACAATCAATTTACTCATGTTTTGTATACCGTGTAAAATAACTTGGGTCTCTTCTTTATGAAAGTTATTCTCCTTTTTAGTAAACCAAAGCTGACTGATTAATATGCCCAATAATACCAGCAGCAAATAAAGAATTGTTTTATGCATGATTTAAACTATTCAGATATTGATATATTATTAATTCGTAAATTTGTCACCCGATTTCAACCTTATATTTACATTTTCTTTAAAACAACATCTCATACGATGAAATATTGGAAAAAACTTTCTATACAAGAACGCAAAGAGGTCATCGAAAAAGCCTTGTCGGATAATGTCGATTTCATGAACGATAATTCTTTGGGTTATCCTGCATCAAAATTAGATAACAGGGTTTTTTACAGCGACGCACCTTTTTTAAAAGATGCACCCACTTTACAAACTTTTGTTGCGAATCCGAATCATATTGGCTGCCATACTTATGGCACCTCGGAAAAAGCATTTAAAGGTACGCAAGAAATCGAAAGAATGGTCTTAAAAGTTTTGGCTGTAGATGTTTTTAAATGTAAGGATGAGCAATTTGACGGATATATTGCCACAGGTGGAACAGAAGCCAACATTGAAGCCATGTGGATTTTTAGAAATTTATTTAAGCGAGCATATGGGGCAACAAATGATGAGATTGCCATAATCGCTTCAGAGGATACGCATTACTCAATTCCAAAAGGCGCCAATTTATTGCAAGTAGATCTTTTTTCGATTCCTGTTTTTTTTGAGACGCGCGAAATAGACAAGGCAAAACTCAGAGAAATTGTTTTAAAGGCTAAAAGTCAAGGGAAAAAATATTTTATTGTGATAGCTAATTTGGCGACAACCATGTTTGGATCTGTCGATAATCCGGATGTTTATTCAGATCTCCTAGAAGAATTAGATCTGAATTACCGATTGCATATAGATGGTGCCTACGGTGGATTTGTTTATCCATTTAGTAATCAAAATTCTGTAATAAACTTTTCCAATCCAAAAATTAGCTCGATTACCATTGACGGACATAAAATGTTACAGGCTCCTTACGGTACCGGTGTTTTTTTATGTAGAAAAGGTTTAATTGAAAATGTTTTAACCAAAGAAGCCGAATACGTAGAAGGTATGGATTTGACCTTGTCTGGAAGCAGATCTGGTGCCAATGCGGTAGCCTTTTGGATGATCCTATTTACTTATGGTCCATATGGTTGGTATGAGAAAGTAAGTTTGTTACAAATGAGAACAAATTGGTTATGTAATGAACTAGATCAATTAAATATCCCCTACTTCCGGGAAGAAAAGATGAATATAGTTACCATCCGATCAGAATTTATCAAAAAGGAAACTGCTGAACAATTCGATCTGGTGCCTCAAAAGCACAATGAGGAAAATCAATGGTACAAAATTGTTTTAATGGATCACGTAGAAGTTGATGATCTCATGGTATTTATTGATGCACTCAAAAAAGATATGAATTTACTCTCTTAGTGTTTTTTGTGAGGAAATACTTTTTTGTTAAATAAGATAAGAATAGATACCCCTATACTGATTGATGAATCGGCTATATTAAATACCGGATCAAAAAAAGTAAAACGTCTGCTTTCGAAAAAAGAATAGTATTTGTTTCCAATTATTGGCAACCATTCTGGTGTGGTGAAATTAATCGGCTTTATCCATTCCGGTAAATTAGCGTCAATTACAGGGAAGTAAAGCATGTCCACAACTTTTCCATGAAACAAACTGCTATAGCCGCCTTCCGGTGGAAAAAAAGTCGCTACCTTTTGATAACTGTCGTCAAATATCACCCCGTAAAAAACAGAGTCGATGATATTTCCCAAAGCGCCGGCAAAAATTAATGAGATAGCAATGATCAATAAATTATTTCCTTTCTTTTGGATAGATTCATACAACCAATAACCTATTCCTGTGATTGCCACCAAACGAAATAAAGTGAGAAATAATTTTCCTGATTCTCCTCCAAATTCTTTACCCCACGCCATTCCATTGTTCTCCAAAAAATGAATTCTAAACCAATCCCATCCCAACACTTTAATTTCTTCGCTTAACACAAAATGTGTCTTGATATAAATTTTACTGATTTGATCAATTACCAAAACAGCAAAAACAATTATCAGTGATTTTTTTAAAGACATAATTTGTGATTTCAATCTACTTTAAATGAATATTTCCGTTGGTGGATCTTATTTTTAATTTATTATTCTGATTTTGATAAAATCCTGCTAAACTATTTGATGCTTTTACTTCGTTTTCAAATTCTAAATCAGTAATAATTAGACCTAAATTTGTCTCGGCCTCAATTGTTGTGTTCTTCAGAACGCACTTTATATTTCCAATATTTAGAAATAAATCAACTATCCCTTCAAATGGTTCAAGGTTAATTTCACCTTTTTCTAGTTTTGCGATCAGCTGACCGTTGAAATTGATTATATCGATATTTCCTTCCGAAACAACCAATTCAACCCGCCTGTTCTTAGGCAATTCAATTTTATAGGCCGTATAAACAGGTTGCACAGCGCATATTTTTGATACATTGTACTCCTCATTAAGATCGTTAACTTGTTCAGTTATGATAAAAGTCTTTCCTTTTTCTTCTACTTTAAAATTCAAATAGCCTCCAAAATCATCTTCTGCTACAATTTTGATCATATCTCCCTCATGGCTCTTTACCTCCAGCCGGTCGATCAGGTCAAATTGCATCATGATTATCTCCGCTTGCGTGGAATAGGATTTTATCTTTACATTTTTTTGTTGACTATAAACATTAAACAAGTTAAGGCCAGCAATAAAAAGTACGATAACTCTAATTTTGCTTTCTTTTTGCTTCAATGCTCAGGGTTGCATGAGGGACTAATTTCAATCTCTCTTTTTGAATTAGTTTACCTGTTTCTCTGCAAATTCCATAGGTCTTATTCTCAATTCTCAACAAAGCATTTTTAAGATCACGAATAAATTTTTCCTGACGAATTGCCAATTGTACATTTGCCTCTTTTGACATGGTTTCAGATCCCTCTTCAAAGGCTTTAAACGTTGGTGAAGTATCGTCAGTACCATTATTTGAATCATTTTTATATGAAGTCCTAAATGATTCCAACTCCTCTTCAGCTTTTCTGATTTTCTCTAAGATGATAACTTTGAATTCGGCTAAATCCGCATCAGAGTATCTAACTGCTTGCTCATTCATTTTACTGCATTTTATCTATTAGTAGCATTGTTCTTATGCCGTCAAATTCTATATTATTTCCATTTTCAAGGTCTTCTTGAAAAATTAATTCTTTTGTTAAGGTCTCGCTTTTGATATACTCTTTATTGCTTTTTACAGCGTTCTCCAGGTTCTCATCACTTTTAATTAATAACCTTATCTTATCCGTTACTTCCAGGCCGCTTTCTTTTCTGAGATTTTGAATTCTATTGACTAATTCTCTCGCGATGCCCTCATTCTTTAGTTCTTCTGTTATATTAACGTCTAGTGCCACTGTTAAATTGCCTTGGTTTGCTACAAGCCAGCCTGCAATATCTTGTGTAGAAATTTCAACCTCGTCTAACAGCACTTCTTTTTCCTTTCCGTTGATATAAACAGTTACTTTACCATCTCGTTCAAATGATTTGATGGCATCGCCATTTAATTTTTGCAATTCGCTCGCAACCAACTTCATGTCTTTCCCAAATTTAGGGCCTAAAACCTTGAAATTTGGCTTTATATTTTTGACGATAATTTCAGAAGCGTCATCTAAAAGTTCAATTTCTTTTACATTTACTTCAGACATGATCAAGTCCCGTACGGCAAATATATCATTTCTGTCGATATCGTCTAAAACAGGAATCATTATTCTTTTAAGCGGCTGTCTAACCTTTATCATCTCCTTTTTTCTCAATGATAGGACCAAAGAGGATATTTTTTGAGCTTTTTGCATTTTTCTCTCCAAATCACTATCGATCAAAGATTCGTCCGATTTTGGAAATTCTGCTAAATGAACCGATTCAAAACTGGACTTCTTCGTATTTCCTGTCAGGTCTCTGTACAATTGGTCCATGTAAAACGGGGCAATTGGAGCGGCAAGAATTGAAATTCGTTCTAAACAAGTAAAAAGAGTTTGGTAGGCAGAAATCTTATCTTGTTGGTATTCACCTTTCCAGAATCTTCTTCTACACAAGCGCACATACCAGTTACTCAAGTTCTCTGTCACAAATTCCTGAATTTCACGAGCTGCTTTAGTGGGCTCGTAATCATCATAGAATTTTTCTACTCGTTTGATCAAGGTATTTAATTCTGATAAAATCCAACGGTCAATTTCAGGGCGATCTTTTTGTGGAATATCACTTTCTAAATAAGTAAATCCATCAATATTTGCGTAGAGGGAAAAGAAAGAATAGGTATTATATAAGGTTCCAAAGAATTTTCTACGCACCTCATCTACTCCTTCAATATCAAATTTTAGATTATCCCAAGGATTTGCATTTGAAATTAGGTACCAACGTGTTGCATCGGCACCAAAATTTGTCATCGTCTCGAAAGGATCAACGGCATTGCCTAATCTTTTAGACATTTTTTTACCATTTTTGTCTAAAACTAATCCATTAGAAACTACATTTTTATAAGCGATAGAGTCGAAAACAGCAGTTGATATGGCATGCAGTGTATAGAACCAACCTCTTGTCTGGTCCACTCCCTCTGCAATAAAATCTGCCGGAAAGAAGGATCCCTCATCAATTTTTTCTTTATGCTCAAAAGGATAATGCCATTGAGCGTAAGGCATAGCGCCAGAATCGAACCAAACATCAATTAAATCAGTTTCCCGTGTCATGGGTTTACCAGAGGGAGAAACCAAGATAATTTGATCTACTATATTCTTATGCAGATCAATTTTAGCGTAGTTTTCATCCGACATATCTCCAACAACGAAATCTTGAAATACATCGGCCTCCATAAACCCTGCCATAACCGACTTTTTCATTTCAGTTTTCAGTTCTTCTACAGAACCAATTAGTAATTCTTCCAGTCCATCTTCCGTCCTCCAAATTGGTAAGGGTGTACCCCAAAAACGGGATCTGGAAAGATTCCAATCATTGGCATTTCTTAACCAATTCCCAAATCTTCCCTCCCCTGTTGAAGCAGGTTTCCAGTTAATTTCATTGTTTAATTCGTACATTCTATCACGAACTTCCGTGATTTTTACAAACCATGAATTTAACGGATAATACAAAATGGGTTTATCAGTTCTCCAACAATTTGGATAGCTATGTTTGTATTTTTCAACTTTAAAAGCCTTGTTTTCTTCTTTTAACCTGATCGCAATTTCTACATCAACAGATTTTTCCGGAGCTTCGCCTTCATCGTAATATTCATTCTTTACATACTTACCGGCGTGTTCTTGCACATGTTTAGTAAATCTACCCTGTAAATCTACCAAGGGAACTGGTTGATCGTTATCATCCAGGACCAACATTGGCGGAACTTCCGGGATAGCTTGTTTTGCTACCAACGCATCATCAGCTCCAAACGTAGGAGCAGTGTGAACGATTCCTGTACCATCTTCCGTGGTTACAAAATCGCCGGCGATAACTCTAAAAGCATTTTCCGGATTTTGATATGGCAAAGCATAGGGCAACAACTGTTCATAGGTAATACCTAACAAATCATTACCACTACAATTAGAAATTATACAATAAGGTATTTTTTTATCTTCAGGATTAAAGGTTGCTAAATCCTTCACAGAGTCAACCTTTTCATATTTTTTATCAAACTGACTTGTCACCAGGTTTTTAGCCAAAATGACAATAACAGGTTGGAAAGTATATTGGTTGAAAGTTTTCACAACAGCATACTCTATCTTTTTACCTACTGTTAAAGCAGTATTTGAGGGTAAAGTCCATGGGGTTGTTGTCCAAGCTAAAAAATAAATATCTTCTTTTAATTCTTTTAAGAATTTTGGCAAAGAATCATGCTTCGCTTTGAATTGTGCAACCACTGTTGTATCCGTAATATCCTGATAGGTTCCGGGCTGGTTTAATTCGTGTGAACTCAGACCTGTACCCGCTTTTGGCGAATAGGGCTGAATGGTATATCCTTTATAAAGAAGACCCTTTTTGTACATTTCTTTGAGCAACCACCAAAGCGTTTCCATATACTTGGGTTCGTAAGTAATATATGGATCATCCATATCTACCCAATATCCCATCTTTTTTGTCAAATCTTCCCAGATATCACTATAGCGCATGACCGCTTTTTTACAAGCTTCATTGTATTCGCTTATGGATATTTTTTTTCCAATATCCTCCTTTGTAATACCCAATTCTTTTTCTACGCCTAATTCAATTGGGAGGCCGTGGGTATCCCATCCCGCCTTTCTTTCAACTTTAAAACCTTGCAAGGTTTTATAACGACAAAAAAGATCTTTGATCGTTCTTGCCATAACATGGTGAATACCGGGTAAACCATTTGCAGAAGGAGGTCCTTCGAAAAAGATATACGGTGTTTTTCCGTCTCTTGTAGTAATACTTTTTTCGAAAACATTATTTTCTTCCCAGAATTTAAGGGTTTCTTTTGAAACCGTTTCCAGATCAAATGCTTTGTATTCTCGAAATATTTTGCTCATTCTCTTACCTCCTGTAAATTGAACCGCAAAAGTACATATTTTATCGATTTATTTAATCCCTATAACGAAAAAAAGCACCTTAAAAAAGGTGCCATTATCTTTACATTTAACCGTTTAGAACTATTTAACAATGATCAAGAATTCTGTCCTTCTATTTTCCTGGTGTTGAATTTCCGAACAGTTCACATTGTTCTTGCACTCGTTAATCAATTCGGTTTCACCATATCCCTTACCTGTAATACGCTTTGGATCCGCTCCTAAAGAAATGAGATAGTTTACGGTCTCTACCGCTCTTCTCTGGGTCAGACGGAGATTATAGGTATCTCCTCCACGAGCATCGGTGTGTGCACCAAATTCAACTACCATTTTCGGATATTTATCGAGAAGCCTGGCAACTTTCGCCAATTCATCTTTCGATTCCTCTCTAATTTCAGCCCTGTTCAATTCAAACTGGATAGATTCTATGTTAAGCAACTCTTTATTCCTAATTGCGATAATATCCTTTTCCTCTAACTCCAAAGTAACTTCGTTATTAAATGCATTTATTTCGCTGGTTTCCAATTCCTTTTCTAAATCAAAATATCCAAATTTATCTCCTCCTAATTTGTAATTAGTACCACAAGAAACTGGAAATTTAAATTTCCCATCAGCTAATGTCTCAATTCTTCTTATTTTATTCCCAGCCGAGTCAAACAATGTAGCGAAGGCATTTTGCAATGGCAAACCCGTTATATTATCCACAATTGTTCCAGTTATGATTTGATCACAGATTGGGTTTACCGTTTCTTGTTTGAAATAATAGATGTCGTCATCACCCTTTCCTTTTGGACGATTAGAGGAAAAGTAACCTTTTTGTGTTTCGCCATTTATCATAAAAGAGATATCATCCGCTTTGCTGTTCATCGGCGTTCCTAAATGGATAGGTTCTGTGATAGAGCCATCCAATTTAGTCATATATATATCAAAACCGCCCTCACCTCCCGGCCTATTGGATGAAAAATAAAGCACATCGCCATCAACAAATGGCGTAAATTCTTTATATTTTGTATTTACTGTGGGTCCTAAATTTCGCGGTTTACCGTAATGGCCCTCATTTATTTCTACTTCGTAAATATCTGTGGACCCCATACCACCGGGCATATTTGAGATAAAGAACAATTTTTTACCATCTGCTGACAACATTGGTTGTCCTGTATCATAAGAATCACTGTTAAAGGGCAAACTTTTGAAATTTGTCCAATTGCCAGATTTATCTATTTCTGCCTTAAATATTTTAAGATGTTCAGATTTTAATTCCCCGTGTAAATAATTATTCGAAGTAAAATAAACTTCATCCAAATTTGGTGTAAAGGCCACAAAAGCATCATGATATTTCGAGTTTACGGCTTGAGAAAAGTTTCCCACTTTTTCGATTTCGCCATCCGGTGTTACATCACCGATATATAGATTCAAAAAAGGTTGATCATTCCCTTCCCATTTTCTGTTTGAAATTCCATCATTTCTAGAAGAGGAAAATACGATCTTGTTCTTCCCAAAGAAAGCCGTTCCAAAGTCGCTATATTTTGAATTTGCTTTTAAATTTTTTACAGAATAGCTCGGTGCTGTTAATTGAGCATGTATAGGTAAAAAGTGAATTAATAATAAAACAATGAATATTTTTTTCATCTGAACTAAAATTATAAATAGCAGAATACTGCAATTTTTAGAATTTAACAAGTACTAAAAAGCCAACGTTAAAGTTGGCCTTTTAGTATCTTACATCTTAATAATTACAAACTCCGTTCGTCTATTCATCGCATGCTGTGCATCGCTACAGCTCACGCCATCAGAACACTCATTGATGAGCTGTGTTTCACCATAACCTTTACCGGTTATTCTTGTTGGATCAATTCCATTACTGATGATATAGCTTACAGTAGATTTAGCCCTACGATCTGACAACCATATGTTGTATCCCTCGATACCGCGAGAGTCCGTATGTGACCCGGATTCTATGATCATATCGGGGTATCTATTCATTAAGTCGACAACTTTATCCAACTCTGTTTTCGCTTCTTTTGTTAAATAAGAAGAGTTAAGTTCGAAATAAATAGGATCAATATTTACAACATAAGTACTCGGTCTCACTTTAACGATCTCTTCAGGAAGAACCTCTGGCATACCTTCAGGCTTGATATCATCTGCCAATAAAATATCTCCGGTACCTAATAAAATCAAAAGCTTTGTATTCTTATCAGATTCATTCGAAGTAGTAAAAAGTTTTGATTGTGATGTATATCCCGGTTTACTTCCTTCCAGGGCGTAAGTTGTTTCACATTCTACGGGAATTGTAAATGTACCGTCGACATCTACAGTTACAGTTTGTGTTTTATTATTGATTGTATCTCGCAAAGAAATATTGGCACCTTGGATGATTTCTGTTGTGTTTTTATCTCTCACTTCCCCTGAAATAAGCTGTCTACATTTAAAGGAAATAGGCTCTTCTTCAATAAACGCATAGATATCATCATCACCTTGACCTCCTGCTCTATTTGAGGAGAAGTATCCTCTTCTGGTTTCAGAATTGATAATATAGGCAAAATCATCTGCTGTTGAGTTAATCGGCTCACTAAGTAGTTGAGGCGATGAAGTAAACCCTTCGATCTTTGCCGCATAGACGTCCAATTTTCCAAAACCTCCTGCTCTATCAGATGAAAAATACAGTACATCGTTATCTATAAACGGAGAAAATTCTTTGGACGAAGAATTGAATTGAGGCCCAATATTTTCAGGATTTCCAAAACCACTGTCATTTATTTCTACTTTAAAAATATCTGTTTGTCCGAGTGAGCCCGGCATATCAGAAACAAAATAAAGTGTTTTTTCGTCTGAGCTAAGGGCAGGATGGCCCACAGAGTAATCTACACTATTAAACGGCATTGGAATTACATTAACCCATTCGCCCCTATCATTCACGGTCGCTTTGAACATGGCAAGATTCGTCATAGACTTTTCGTCTTGCGCCAATTTCTTGTTGTAGTAATTATTTCTAGTAAAATAAACCGTTTTTTTGTCTTTAGTAAAGATAACATCTGCTTCATGAAAACGGGTGTTCACTTCACCTTTTAATGCTTTTACATCTATTAACTCCTGGTCCTCCGTAATTGTGCCACTATATAGTTCTAAAAATCTTTGCCCATTTTGCTGCCACACATCATTGACCAAAGTGATTCCCTTTTTAGGCATGGCAAAAACCAATTGATCATCACCATAAAAGGCAGCTCCAAAATTGGAATATTTGTTATTTACATTTAAAGTTTTAATTGAATACTTACCTGCTCCTTGATTTTGAGCAGAAGCGAAACTAATGACTAGAAAAGCCGTGAACAAAAATAATTTTTTCATTTCCCCCTTTTTTTAAAATTTTTCTGCCCGAACTTGTCGAGCCAATTGCATGACCCTAGAAGAATCTAGGCGACTTCAAATTTTTCTTAGAGAAGTCTATATCATATAACAAAAATACTTCGTGTGAACCTCCAGGATTTGCATCCGAAAAATTTGAAATTGTATGATCGTATGCATAACCTATTCTGAAGCTAGGGGTTACTCCAAAATTGATTAATCCACTTACTGAATCATCCCAACGGTAACTCGCTCCTAACTCTAAACGGTCATAAAACAAAAAGTTAGCGTTCGCATCAATGGAAACCGGAGCTCCAAGAACTCCTTTAACCATTACGGACGGTTTGAACTTAACTGTATTAGATAAATCGAATACATATCCACTTGTTAAAAACCCGTGCATTTCTTCAGATGCCTCTGTAATAATTCCATTAGATCTTTCGAAATGTTTGGACTTTAAAATGTTTGGCACTGAAAAACTCACATAAAACTTCTCAGTGTAATAGAATATACCGGCACCAAAGTTAGGATAGGTTTCATTTACATTTTCATCAAAGATCGGATCGTCAAAATCTTGAGGTAAGATCACTCCTAAAAGGTCTATTTGTTGGAGTGTTACCCCTCCTTTTAAACCAAATGCCAATCTACCCACTTCGGATGTTCTGATCGTATATGAAAGGTCGGCATAAACATTTTGTTCTTTAACCGGACCTATTTCATCTGCAATGACAGAAAAACCCGCACCTAATCTTTCTCCTATCGGCGCATGAACGTCAAATGTCAATGTTCTCGGTGCTCCTTCAACATCTGTCCATTGTGTTCTAGCCAATGCACCCAAACTCAACGTACCTCTTGAACCGGCATACGCTGGGTTTAGAACGTTCATATTATACATATATTGTGTGTAGTGCGGATCTTGTTGAGCGAATACATCAGTATAACAGAGTAGTAAACCGAGTACAAAAAGTAGAGTAATTTTTTTCATTTGATAATCGTTTATGGTCGATTAGTTTATTAAAGCTTAAAAAACAAACTAAAATTTATGTCTTATTAATTGATTTTGATTTTTTTTGATTTTTGAATCCATTAAAAATAGTGAAAGCCGAAAAGGCCTTCACTATTCATTTTTTAATAATTCACGTATACCCATCCTTTAGATGGAGATTTTTGTCCGTCGTTATAATCTATCAAATAGAAATAGGTTCCTGCCGGTACTCTTTCACCCTTGTTCAGCGTCATATTACCTGTTGATTCACCATTCCACCAATTTGGACTTCCACTACCATTGTTAGCATATTTATATACACTATTACCCCAACGATCGAAGATTTCCATTTTAAAGTTTGGTGACTGAGCTAAACCTGGGATACTGAATACATCATTGCTGCCATCTCCATTTGGTGAAAATCCATTAGGTATAACTACCGTATTGAACATCAACTCTGCTTCATTTGAGATCAGCTCAGGATTTGGGTCGCAAGCAAAATCAGGTGATGAAAGAACTACTCTATACAAGTAACCCTCATATCTTCCAATAGCTACATTTATGATCAATCTATCAGTTGTCACACCGCTATACACTTCATCATTCATCAAATCAACCCATGTCATTCCTTTATCTGTGCTAATTTGCCATTGATAGAAGGTTGCATTTGCAGACACTTCAAATTCTGCAGAGGAGCCAAGTGCCACTTCTACATCTTCCGGTTGGTTAGAAATTGACGAAGGAGAACCAAGTTGTAGGAAGTCAAATACACCATTGCTGTCTAAATCATTTGGTGTGGTGTAACCATCAGAACTACTTGTTACTAAACCATCACTGTCCACAGTAACTGGGGAAGTTCCAAGTCTGCCGTCTCCATCGCCATCGATGAATCCAGCCTCGGTTACATCTAAGCAAAGATCACCGTCCGAATCCAGATCGATTCTGTTAGGCACTCCATCGCCGTCTGTATCAAGCACATCTCCGCCCTCTACAAGATCTGTAATTCCATCATTATCGTCATCAAGGTCAACGATGTCAAGTACGCCGTCATTATCAGAGTCAGGTAATTCATTAAATCCAGCTACTTCTGAAGCAGAACCGCTATCACAAGCAAAAGAATCATTTTTTACAAAAACTCTGTATTCATTATAGTAGAAATCAACCGTCATTCCTGTAATAACTAGGGAAGGTGAATTTGTACCACTATAATTTGAATTGTCAGAAAGGTCGGTCCAGTTCACGCCATCTGTACTGATCTGCCATTGGAAACTCTCTGCATTGGCAGAAGATGTAAAGTTAGCAGAACCGTTTAGCTCAAAATCTAAATCTACCGGATTCAAAGTAATAACTGCTTCAACACCTGCCTCTTGGAAATCGAAAACACCATTATTATTCAAATCATTTGGTGTCGCGTAACCAGGAGCACTTGTCACTCTACCGGTGGCATCTACGGTCACAGGACTAAGCCCTAAATAACCATCTCCATCAGGATCTGAGAAACCTGCTTCCAATACATCGAAACAATTATCACCGTCAGCATCTAAGTCTATTCTGTCTGGATTACCATCATTATCTGTATCTCTGTCTGCAATAGAGCCATTTTCGACCGTATCTAAAATTCCATCATTATCATCATCCACATCCACTGCATCCGGAACACCGTCGTTGTCAAAATCTAATGCTAAGATTGGTGTAATCGCTGTATCAACAATTGCTCCCAAAATTTCAGACACATTTACCGTAACCGTATTGACCAGTTCAGTTTTATTGATATCTGTAAAATCAGCATCTTTTGTCGTATAACTAATAGTAAAGGTCCATGTCTCTCCCGGTTCAATTACGCCTTGAACACCATTATCTCCGGCAGGTCCAACAAGATTTCCAAGTGAGCCATCCGGCAGCGTATCCACCACATCAACGTTGGTGATGTTTAGCGATCCAGTATTGTCTAAAGTGATGGTATAATCTAAAACTTCTCCTGTTTTACTAACTGCACTTGGTCCACCCGTTTGTGTTTTAACAACCAACAAATTCGCCTCTCCAATTGTATAACTTTCAATTAATGTACAGCCATTTGAATCGGTAATAGTCACTTGATAAACTCCAGATGCTAAATCTGAGATATTTTGAGTTGTCGCTCCATTGCTCCATAAGTAGGTATATGGTGAAGTACCGCCTGTTACCGTTAAATCAATCTTACCATCTGAAGCTCCTGCTGAAGAAACATTTGTAATAGTTGCTGAGCTACTTATTGCATCCGGATTGTTTATGGTATAGGTTCCTGAAACTATTGCACCATTTGTATCTGTAACTGTAACGGTGTAATTTCCTGGCGCTAAGCCAGACAGGTCTTCACTTGTTGCTCCGTTACTCCATGCGAAAGTATATGGTGCAACTCCTCCTCCAACAGTTATATCAATCGTACCGTTTGTATCGCCATTACAGCTAACTCCACTTGCAGCTCCTGTTAGAGTCAAAGTAGATGGTCCGCCAACAGTAAAGCTAACTGTTTGGGTACAGCCATTAAAATCTGTGACAGTCACCTCATAATTTCCTTGAGGCAGTTGGATGATATCTTCAGTCGTTGCTCCGGTATTCCATAGGAAGCTGTAAGGAGCAACTCCTCCATTCACAGTTAAATCAATTTTACCATCAGATCTTCCATCTGCAGTAACATCTGTTACGACTCCTGCAACAACAATTGCGTCAGGGTTAATTACTGTAAATGTACCTGTAATTGCTTCACCATTGACATCTGTTGCCGTAACTGTATAGTCACCTGGAGATAATCCACTAATATCTTCTGTTGTTGCCCCATTACTCCAAACAAAACTATAAGGTCTAACACCACCACTTACGGTGATGTCAATTTCACCATCCGTATCTCCATTACAAGTTACTCCTTTCGCAACTCCGGTTAACGATAATACACCCGGACCATCGACAACGAATGAAATCGTTTGGCTACAATTATTAGAATCTGAAACCACAAGAACATAAGTACCTTTTACCAATCCTGAAATATCTTGTGTAACTTCTCCGTTACTCCATAAATAGGTATAAGGTGCAGTGCCTCCTGAAACTGAAACATCGATAGCGCCATCACTTGCTCCTACTGCAGATTCGTCTGATACATTTCCGGTTATAACGAGGGCTGAAGGTTCACCAACCGTATAATTCTCTGTCACGGAAACACCGTTGGCATCAGTAACTGTAACGGAATAAGATCCCGCGACAATATTTACTAAATCCTCTGTTGTTGCACCATTACTCCATAAGAATGTGTATGGCAAAATACCTCCGGTAACAGAAATATCTATTGAACCATTAGCTTCTCCATTGCACAATACATCTGTTACGGTACCTGTCACAATTAATTGACCAGGTTCAGTTACACTATAGGTTCTTAATTCTATACATCCATTCGCATCGGTAATTGTCACATCATAATTTCCTACCGACAATCCTGAAATATCTTGAGTTACTTCACCATTACTCCATACATAAGTATAAGGTGCCGTTCCTCCTGAAACTGTCAGGTCTATGGCGCCATCACTACCTCCTGCAGCAGTTACATTGGTAATATTCTCCACTATTAAAATAGCTGCAGGTTGACTTACCGTATAGGTTTCGCTGAGCACGGTACCAATTGCATCGGTTATTGTCACTGTATAATCTCCGGCGACTAAATCGATAAGATCTTCTGTTACTGATCCGTTACTCCAAGCAAATGTATAAGGTAAAACACCTCCCACCACTGTTATGTCAATTGCACCATTTGTATCTCCATTACAGAGTAAGTCTGTAATATCAACGTTTGAAATCTCCAAAATAAATCCGGCGGCGGTCGATATAGCCTGATTCGTATCACAAATAAAAGATAAATAATCTGCCTTAAGTCTGTAGAGGTTGGTACTTTCCGCTGCCAACAAATTAGAAATTGCCAATTCTACAGTTTTCAAGGTAGGATCAGCACCGTCTGGTGTAATTGTTAAAACATGGTCTGCATCATAGACAATATCAGTCCAATTTACACCTCCGTCAGCACTAACTTCCCACTGAAAAGTATCTCCAACAGCTGCACTTGAAAAAGTTGCACTACCTCCTAGAACAAAATTCTGATTTACTGGATCTGCTGTTATAGAAGCTCCAACACCTGCCTCTTGAAAGTCAGGGATATATTACCATCTAGATCAACAGGTGGCGTATATCCACCTTGTCCTGTAACCTGACCATTTGCATCCACGACTACCGGAGAAGTACCTAAGTAACCATCGTTATCCGGATCAGTAAATCCAGCTTCCAATACATCAAAACAACCATCGCCATCGGCATCCAAGTCAATTCTGTCCGGCGTACCGTCGCCATCTGTATCTCTGTCCACCAATCCATTATCTTCAACAGTATCTAAAATCCCATCGTTGTCGTCATCAACATCTACAGTATCAATGATACCATCTTTGTCTGTGTCTAGTTCTATCACAATTCCCCCGTAGTCTTCCACCTCTCCATCACTGGCAACACCCCCTACATCAGTAGCTCCTAATATATCACTGGTTATTCTAATTCGAGCAAAGGTTGTTCCAGCAGCAAAATCAACACTATTCGCAACTAAATTTGACCAAATTAAATTGACTGTCCCAAAGCCACCGGTTGGAACAGTTAGGGAAGTAAACTCATCGGCATCAAAGGTTCCACTGATATCAAAATCTATCCATGCATAAATCGAAACTGGCGTTGTATAATTATTAGTATAATCTATTTCTAATGAAAAATTATCAGTAGAAGTGATCAACCCATCAAAATCGGCTAAAACCGCTGCGTCTTCATCAGCAATGTTATCTGTGTCGTCACCATCCCCTAAGGCACTCAAGAAAGCATCAACTTCGGTATCCACCCTTAAACCTAATTTAATATCTCTAGCACCATTTATATGCTGTGGACCACCACTAGTTAAACTGGTTGTATAGGTATCCAGTGCATCACCAAAATCATAAGTTACCGGAGGTCTGATAATCCAACCTCTGGAAAGCAAACTCTGATATGCCGCAATGCCATCCTTTGTAATTGTTCCGGGATTACCTTGTAAACCTAAATCACCATTACTAGTTCCAAAAGAATTAATTGTGTTTAAAATGACATTAATTGATGCTGTGGTCAATTTATTAAAATCTAAATCGAGAACTAAAAGTGAGGGATTAGCCGATATGTCTAATGATGTTAAATCATTTGATGAAAGATCCAAATTTTCAAGACTCGTATTATTGGATATATTTAAGGATGTAAGTTGATTATTTGCTGCATCAACAATAATAAGAGCAGGATTAGAATTGAAATTCAATGCGCTAATTGAATTGTTATAAACATAGACTTCTTCTAGAGCAGGATTAGCACTAAAATTAACAGCTGTTAATAAATTTGTACTAACATTTATCTTTCTTAAATTTATGTTGTTTGAAATATCTATGGAATTTAAACTGTTATTTGGCAATTCCAAATCTTCTAGATTCACAAGATTTGAAATATCAACCGAAGTTATATCCTTGGCAGGAGCAGTTATTCCGGTCGTATTTACAAAACCATCTGGACTTGTAATTGTAACGGTAATGGGAAGATTTGATGTATTTGATGAAAAATCAAAAATTGGAAAATCTCCTGTACCAGTCTGAGTTGTAATTCCAGCTCCCACGGCTTGCCAGGAAAGTGAAAGACCTCCCGTATTAGAAAACCCTGCAATCCAACTATTATCAGATGATGTGGTTACTATTTCAGCCGTTTGACCCAATGTAATTGATGTAAACATCAATATTAGGATCAATACACCCCATTTAGACTTGAAATTTTGTTTAGAATTGGGGGAGGTTAGGTAATTTTTTTTCATATCGTTTTTCTTAAAATATGTAAAAGTAAAGCTCACCCCATTTGAGGTGAGCTCACTATCATTTTATGCAAATTTATTATTAATTTGAGTCATCTGGCTTAAAATTGCCTGTTTCTGTTAGTTTTACTATGAAGACAAATATAAATATTTTTATTACAAATGTCTTTTGCCCTATTATTATTTAATGATAATATGTTAACAATTTATACTATAAATTATTCATTCAGGGGCACTAATTCAAAACCAGTTTCATTAGCAATTTTAAACTCTGTACGTCTGTTTAACTGATGCTGTTCTTCCGTACAATTGGCGTCATTTCCACAATCGTTGACCAATTCAGTCTCACCATAACCTTTGTAAGTGATGCGACTTGCATCAATTCCTTTGGAAACGATGTAATCAACCGTAGATTTCGCTCTCTTTTCAGATAATTTTTGGTTGTATTTATCTTTACCTCTAGAATCGGTATGAGAACCGGCCTCAATGAGCAATTCTGGGTATTCGTTCATTACCTGCACCACTTTATCCAATTCTTTAGCTGCATCCGGACGGATGTTGAACTTATCAAAATCGAAGTAAATTGTTTTGATATTTACTTTATTAGAAACAAATTGATCCGGCAAGTTCAAGTCGGCCACAAGTGCTTCATTATCTATATCATTAACAGTGTTGACTGTCTTTTCATCATTTAAATATCCCTTGTAAGAACCAACAACCACGAAAGATGAATCGCATACTGCCGAGTTCAGGAAGTAGCGTGCATCAGCAGCACTTGCTGTTGTGGACTCTATAACTTCGCCAGCGGCATTTCTCAATTCAACAAGAGCGCCTGGCAATAATTCACCTGTTGATTCTGATCTAACCACTCCGGTAATCTGCTGAGTACAATGAATGTAAAGACCCGGTTTAGCCAAAAACGAATAAATATCATCGTCTCCCTTACCTTCATCTCGGTTAGAACTAAAAAATCCTCTGTCCTTGACATCATCGATGATAAATGAAAAATCATCTCCTTCACTATTAATTGGCTTGCCTAAATTTAAAGGTTCAGAAACTGAATTATCATATATTTTACTCGCAAACACATCTAACTCTCCATAACCCGGATGACCGTTAGAGGTAAAATAGAGCACATTATCTTTTCCTACAAAAGGAAACATTTCTTTGCCCTGGGAATTTACTTTTGGACCCATATTTACAGGTTCTCCAAAAGTTCCATCTTCGCGAATATCTACATAATAGATATCCGTTTCTCCATGACCTCCGGGCATATCTGAAACAAAATAAAGTTTTGTTTCATCATAGTTTAAGGCTGGATGCCCATAAGAAAATTGCTGATCATTAAATGGAAGTTTTACTTTCTCCATCCATTTACCATTCACATCTTTATAGGCCATAAAGATTTGAAGCGTATTAATTCCTGAGGAATCTGTTAAAAATTCCTTATGGAAATAGTTGTTTGCTGTAAAATAAACTTTGTTCAGGTCCTTCGAAAATACAACCCCACCTTCATGGAATTTTGTATTCACTTCTCCTGGCAATTGTTTTTTGTCAATTACTTGTCTATCATCTGTAATCAGACCCGTATAAAGGTCCAAAAAAGGTTGTCCATTCTCCTTCCAAAGTTTTCTAACAACCTTCACTTCATCGGTCGGTGATGCGAAGACTACGCGATCATTTCCGTAGAAAGCTGCTCCAAAATCAGAATACTTTGTATTGATGTCCAGGTTCTTTATAGAGTATTCGCCTGGCGTTGTTTGTGCGGAGACAAACAAAAAAGAGAATAAGAAAATAATTAAAGTAATGTTTCTTTTCATATTGGGGAATTTTAGCAAAAGTAGTTAAATTTTAAATATTTAGAAAAATCTAGGCGATTTTAGTTTCTTTTTGTTAAAGTCTATATCATATAGAAGAAATATTTCGTGTGAACCTCCGGTATTAGCATAGTTAAAATCGGATACATTATAATCATAGGCATAGCCCATTTGAAAACTTCTGGTAATATAGAAATTGATCAATCCGCTAACAGAGTCATCCCATCGATAGCTGGCACCTAATTCTAATCTGTCATAAATAAGCACGTTGGCATTCATGTCAACTGATACAGGAGCACCTGATACACCTTTGAACATGACAGATGGCTTCAACTTTAAAGATTCTGACAATTGAAAAACATATCCACTTGTAAAGAAATAATGCATTTCTTCTGAAGCCTTGGTAATTACCCCATTCGATTTCTCAAAATGAGTGGATTTAAGGATATTGGGCACAGAAAAGCTCACATAGAACTTATCTGTATAGTAATAAACCCCGGCTCCAAAGTTTGGATAGGTATTACTCATGTTATCCTGAAAAAGTGGATCATTGGGATCTTGTGGCAAAATAATGGATAACAAGTCTATGTTTTGGAAGGTAACTCCTCCTTTCAAACCAAATGCTAAACGACCTTCTTCCGATGTTTGTATTGTATAAGACACATCTGCATAAACATTCTGCTCTTTTACCGGACCAATTTCATCTGCAATGACTGAAAACCCTCCACCAACATTCCTGGCGACCGGTGCATGAGCAGAAAAAGTAGCGGTTTTTGGTGCGCCATCAATATCTGTCCATTGTTTTCTTCCCAACATTCCCAGACTTAATGTCCCGCGAGATCCGGCATAGGCTGGGTTGATCACATTCATATTATACATATACTGCGTGTATTGAGGATCTTGCTGACCAAATACAGCAGTAACGGTAAGGAATATTATAAATGCGAAAGTTAAATTTATTCTTTTCATAAGGGGAATTATTTTTGGAAGAGGGTTTTATAGCCCCCTTCCATATTTATTATTGTTATTATTTGTTTAAATAAACCCAGCCGGTTTCTCTCTTTCTGTTATTTTTATTGAACTCAATCACATAGAAGTAAGTTCCTGCTGGCATTAGTTCACCTTTATTCAAGGTTAAGCTGTTTTGACTGTAACCATCCCACCATGTTGGTGTTGCCTGTCCTTTTCTTTGATACTCCCAAACTTTTCCACCCCATCTGTCATAAATTTCCATTTTAAAGTCAGGATATTCAGAAAGTGCTGGAACAACGAGTGTATCATTCACTCCATCACCATTTGGCGAGAATCCGTTCGGCACTATATTACAAGGTGTCTCATCCAGGTAATTTGGCCAATAGTCTTCATCACAATTGTCATTGGTCGGGTCGCCATCTTCATTACTATCCTCTTCAACCGTATTAATACCATCATTATCATCGTCTATATCTCTGTAATCCACATCATCAGCATCATCCCTGTTTGGCAAATCGGTCAACGGGTTAAAGATTTCATCATTGGGTATAAATCCATCATTTCTATCTGACCCTTCGTACCCATCATCCAAACCGTCATTATCCTGATCACTATTGCTTGGGGATGTATCTGCAAGCCCGTTGTGATCATAATCGTGACCCTCAGTCGCATCCGGAACATTGTCGTTATCACTATCCAGATCGAACATATCTATATCTCCATCTTTATCAGTATCCACTGCTTGAATACCTGTACCAGATCCAGGACTACTTTCATAGGCATCATCCAAACCATTATTATCACTATCAATCAACGACGGTAAAATATACTCTAACGTATTTTGAGCCTCAATATTATCCGGTATACCATCTCCATCTGCATCTATATCTAAATAATTTGGTCTGGAATCGTTATCTACGTCATCTGTACCCTCAACCAGTGTTAAGATTCCGTCATTGTCATCATCTATATCCAGATAGTTGGCAACTAAATCTCCATCAGTATCATCATCTATTGGATTACCATTTCCATCTAAATCTTCATCTATTGTGGCAATTCCATCATTATCATCATCTGTATCTCGATAATCCACTTCGTTATCTTTATCTGTGTTTGGCAGATCAGTTAAAGGATTATTGATTATTCCGTTGACAACAAATCCATCATTCATATCTGCTCCTTCATAACCATCATCAAGTCCGTCTTGGTCAGAATCAGTTCCGGTTGGCAATACATCTGCCATACTATCATGGTTGTAATCATGACCTTCTAAATTATCCGGTACTCTGTCATTATCAGAATCTTGATCTACGTAATCAGGATCAATGTCGTTATCAGAATTTACAACTGAAATTCCCTCACCTGCACCTGGTGTAGATTCATAACTATCATCTAAACCATTGCGATCTGCATCGTTACCCGATGGTCTTATATATCCAGTAGTTGATTGAGCTTCGATATTATCTGGAATTCCGTCATTATCAGCATCAATATCTAGACTATTTGGATATGAATCCGAATCAAAATCAGATAAACCTTCAACCGTATCCAAAATACCGTCATTATCATCATCTATATCATAGATATCTCCAACTAAATCTCCGTCTGTATCTACAATCACTTCAATACTCACTGTTGCAGTAGATTTATCTCCTTCAGATGACCCAATTAATCCTTGACCATCTTCAATTGTATAAGTGAACGAGTCAATTCCTACAAAATTTGCATTTGGTGTATAAAGCACATAGTCATCTGTTGGATCATTTGGCGTGCCGTTATCTTCAATTGTGGCTGTACCATTTGATGGTAAAGTAGTTAACACAATTGCATTCGTACTTGGGCCATCTCCACCAAAATCATCCGCTCCGTTACCATTATCAAGAAGTACATCAATTCTATGATCCGTTACATTTTCTACAACAATCACGTCGTCATTTATTGCTATTGGTAAGTAATTGATAGTGATATCTTCAAATCTCGACTCATCATTATCAACTAAGCCATCATTCAAATCATCAACATCAAAACTTGCATTTGGATCACTATTTGGATCTAAAATATCACTAGCTGTAATTTCAGTTTCGTTTACATAAGTTCCTGTTGTTAATACTTCTGCACTAAAAGTTAAGATTACTGATGAACCCGCCGGAATTGTAATTCCATTCCAAGTAAGATCATTTCCACTTAGATTTCCTCCATTACTAATAGCGCTAATGTTACCAAAACCACTTGGAATTCTGTCGATAACTGATACGCCTGTCGCATCACTCGGACCATCGTTTTGAACTGTGATGGTATAAGTAATTGTATCTCCCGTTGTTGGATTTGCATCACTTACCATTTGAGTCAAACTTAGGTCTGAAACCGGTACAGGTTCTACCAGAATTGAAGCAAAATCATCTTCCGTCACCACACCATTTCCGGGAGTTGAATCAGGATCAAAATTATCTGAGCTCACAATTTCTGCTTGATTTTCATAATTGCCGATAGCGTTTACCAGAGCAACTATCTGAATTTCCGTCATCGCTGAATTGGCTAGATTTCCAATTGTCCATGATCCAGTTACTCCGTTGTAATTACCTGCAGCATTATCACTTATATAGGTGAAACCACTTGGCAAGAGACTTGCTACATTAATTCCGGATGCATCACTTGGGCCATTATTATTGACACTTAAAGTGAAAATGACATTCTCGCCAACAAATGGATTATTATTATCTACTGTCATTGTCAATTCCAGATCAGAAACTGCTTGAGCATCTAATGTAATCTCGGCATAGTCATCTTCAGAAGAATTTCCGTTGCCCGGAGTTGAGTCCGGATCTAATTGATCTGCCGTAGCTACTTCCGCTATATTCGTATAGTTTCCGGTTACATTCACATTGGCTGTAATATTGATTGTAAATGAAGACCCTGACGGAATTGTTGGCAATGTCCATATACCCGTGCTTTCATTATAAGCACCAGAACCATCATCTCCAACATATGTCAATCCATCTGGTAAAAGATCTTGAACCGTCACACCAGTAGATTCACTCAATCCATTATTTTGAACAGTAATCGTATAGACAACATTCGATCCAACATTCGGTGAATTATTATCTACCACCATTGTTAATTCAATATCTGATACTGCTGTTGGCGCAGTTGTAACACTTGCCCAATCATCTTCAGAAGGATTGTTATTTGCCGGAGTAGAATCTGGATCTACAAGATCAGATGCACTTACTTCTGCAATATTCTCATAATTACCGGTTGGGTTAACCGCAGCAGTAATTTGAATTGTTGAATTACTTCCAGAAGAAACATTTCCGATGTTCCAAAGTCCGTTAGCTGCGTTGTAATTTCCTCCTGAATTATCACTTACATAACTATATCCACTTGGTAATAAATCAGATACAATAACCCCATTGGCGTCGCTTGGTCCGTTGTTGGTCAATTCGAGACTGAACACTACTGACGCACCGACCTGAGGATTTGAATTATCAACTGACATTGTTAATTCAAGATCTGCACTGGATATAAGAGTAATCGCATTGTCTGTGACAGGATCTGTTAATTCATCAGCATCAACCGTTACCGTATTGATCACATCAGTTCCTTTGACAAAATCATTCAACTCTACTGTATAACTTATGGTATAAACCCAAGTTTCTCCAGCCTCCATTACATTGGCGATACCATTATCACCCGAAGGTCCAACTAAAACTCCATTGTTACCATTTGGCAATACATCTTGAATTGAAATATTTGTCAAACTTAAAGTGCCATTGTTTACCAAAGTGATGGTATAATCGAGTACTTCGCCAACAACTGTAACAGTTGCCGGACCGCCAGTTTGTTCTTTGGTCACTAAAAGCTCAGCGATACAGCTCGGTGCTGTCAATACAACAGGTACATTATTTGTAGTTATACAAGATGTTACAGTATTTCTGATAACAACTTCATAAGCACCAGCAATCAAGCCATTAAATATATTTGATGATTGATAAGTTACTCCATTATCAATACTGTATTCCAGATCAGATCCAGTGGCATCAATCACAATACTACCATTATTTAATATTGGACATGATGCGACGGTTGGGTCTGTAGCTATAATATTTGTAATTACAATTACAATTGGTGCTGTTGGTACTGCATCGATCGTTACCGGTGATACAGAACTTGTCTCACAAGTAGTGTCTACCGTACTTCTCACTATTACCGTATAGTCTCCAGGGATTAATCCCGCAAAGGTCGTTCCTGACTGCCAGTTCGTACCATCTACACTGTACTCTAAACTAGCACCTGTTGGTGAACTTACTACCAAGGTTCCTGTCGGTACAGCACAGGTAGGCTGAACTGTAGCACTCGCTACCGGTGCTGAAGGTGCCGTAGGTACCGCATCGATCGTTACTGTACTCGCTGCATCTGTCGTACATGTATTGTCTACTGTACTTCTTACTGTTAAAGTATAAGTGCCTGGAGCTACACCTGCAAAAGTCTCTGATGACTGGAAGGCGCCTCCTATACTGTACTCTACTCCAGCTTGGGTATCAAAAGTGATCGTTCCTGATTGTACATCACAAGTAGGTTGTACAACACTCGCTACAGTAGGTACACTCGGTGCGGTCGGTACTGCATCGATCGTAATCGATGATCCTGTAGATACACAAGTCGTGTCATTCGTGTCTCTTACACTTACCGTATAACCTCCAGGGTTTAATCCCGCAAAGGTAGTGCCTGCTTGCCAGTTCGTACCATCTATACTATATTCTAAACTAGCGCCTGTCGGGCTGCTTACTTCTATCGTTCCTGTCGGTAATGCGCAGGTAGGCTGAACTGTAGCACTCGCTACCGGTGCAACTGGGGCACCCGGTACTGCATCAATAGTTACCGGTGATACAGAACTTGTCTCACAAGTAGTGTCTACCGTACTTCTCACTATTACCGTATAGTCTCCAGGGATTAATCCCGCAAAGGTCGTTCCTGACTGCCAGTTCGTACCATCTACACTGTACTCTAAACTAGCACCTGTTGGTGAACTTACTACCAAGGTTCCTGTCGGTACAGCACAGGTAGGCTGAACTGTAGCACTCGCTACCGGTGCTGAAGGTGCCGTAGGTACCGCATCGATCGTTACTGTACTCGCTGCATCTGTCGTACATGTATTGTCTACTGTACTTCTTACTGTTAAAGTATAAGTGCCTGGAGCTACACCTGCAAAAGTCTCTGATGACTGGAAGGCGCCTCCTATACTGTACTCTACTCCAGCTTGGGTATCAAAAGTGATCGTTCCTGATTGTACATCACAAGTAGGTTGTACAACACTCGCTACAGTAGGTACACTCGGTGCGGTCGGTACTGCATCGATCGTAATCGATGATCCTGTAGATACACAAGTCGTGTCATTCGTGTCTCTTACACTTACCGTATAACCTCCAGGGTTTAATCCCGCAAAGGTAGTGCCTGCTTGCCAGTTCGTACCATCTATACTATATTCTAAACTAGCGCCTGTCGGGCTGCTTACTTCTATCGTTCCTGTCGGTAATGCGCAGGTAGGCTGAACTGTAGCACTCGCTACCGGTGCAACTGGGGCACCCGGTACTGCATCAATAGTTACCGGTGATACAGAACTTGTCTCACAAGTAGTGTCTACCGTACTTCTCACTATTACCGTATAGTCTCCAGGGATTAATCCCGCAAAGGTCGTTCCTGACTGCCAGTTCGTACCATCTACACTGTACTCTAAACTAGCACCTGTTGGTGAACTTACTACCAAGGTTCCTGTCGGTACAGCACAGGTAGGCTGAACTGTAGCACTCGCTACCGGTGCTGAAGGTGCCGTAGGTACCGCATCGATCGTTACTGTACTCGCTGCATCTGTCGTACATGTATTGTCTACTGTACTTCTTACTGTTAAAGTATAAGTGCCTGGAGCTACACCTGCAAAAGTCTCTGATGACTGGAAGGCGCCTCCTATACTGTACTCTACTCCAGCTTGGGTATCAAAAGTGATCGTTCCTCATTGTAAATCACAAGTAGGTTGTACAACACTCGCTACAGTAGGTACACTCGGTGCGGTCGGTACTGCATCGATCGTAATCGATGATCCTGTAGATACACAAGTCGTGTCATTCGTGTCTCTTACACTTACCGTATAACCTCCAGGGTTTAATCCCGCAAAGGTAGTGCCTGCTTGCCAGTTCGTACCATCTATACTATATTCTAAACTAGCGCCTGTCGGGCTGCTTACTTCTATCGTTCCTGTCGGTAATGCGCAGGTAGGCTGAACTGTAGCACTCGCTACCGGTGCAACTGGGGCACCCGGTACTGCATCAATAGTTACCGGTGATACAGAACTTGTCTCACAAGTAGTGTCTACCGTACTTCTCACTATTACCGTATAGTCTCCAGGGATTAATCCCGCAAAGGTCGTTCCTGACTGCCAGTTCGTACCATCTACACTGTACTCTAAACTAGCACCTGTTGGTGAACTTACTACCAAGGTTCCTGTCGGTACAGCACAGGTAGGCTGAACTGTAGCACTCGCTACCGGTGCTGAAGGTGCCGTAGGTACCGCATCGATCGTTACTGTACTCGCTGCATCTGTCGTACATGTATTGTCTACTGTACTTCTTACTGTTAAAGTATAAGTGCCTGGAGCTACACCTGCAAAAGTCTCTGATGACTGGAAGGCGCCTCCTATACTGTACTCTACTCCAGCTTGGGTATCAAAAGTGATCGTTCCTGATTGTACATCACAAGTAGGTTGTACAACACTCGCTACAGTAGGTACACTCGGTGCGGTCGGTACTGCATCGATCGTAATCGATGATCCTGTAGATACACAAGTCGTGTCATTCGTGTCTCTTACACTTACCGTATAACCTCCAGGGTTTAATCCCGCAAAGGTAGTGCCTGCTTGCCAGTTCGTACCATCTATACTATATTCTAAACTAGCGCCTGTCGGGCTGCTTACTTCTATCGTTCCTGTCGGTAATGCGCAGGTAGGCTGAACTGTAGCACTCGCTACCGGTGCAACTGGGGCACCCGGTACTGCATCAATAGTTACCGGTGATACAGAACTTGTCTCACAAGTAGTGTCTACCGTACTTCTCACTATTACCGTATAGTCTCCAGGGATTAATCCCGCAAAGGTCGTTCCTGACTGCCAGTTCGTACCATCTACACTGTACTCTAAACTAGCACCTGTTGGTGAACTTACTACCAAGGTTCCTGTCGGTACAGCACAGGTAGGCTGAACTGTAGCACTCGCTACCGGTGCTGAAGGTGCCGTAGGTACCGCATCGATCGTTACTGTACTCGCTGCATCTGTCGTACATGTATTGTCTACTGTACTTCTTACTGTTAAAGTATAAGTGCCTGGAGCTACACCTGCAAAAGTCTCTGATGACTGGAAGGCGCCTCCTATACTGTACTCTACTCCAGCTTGGGTATCAAAAGTGATCGTTCCTGATTGTACATCACAAGTAGGTTGTACAACACTCGCTACAGTAGGTACACTCGGTGTCGCATTAATGGTTAGGGTAACTGGTGTCCTTGTCGAGCTTACGCAGTTGGTAAGCGTATTTCTTGCTTCAGCATAGTAGGTAATCGTACCTACTCCCGTCAAACTTGGTGTTATAATGCTTCCTCCTGTTGCCGAGTTATACCACTCTACAACTTCTCCGGTACCTGCAGTAGCATTAGCAGTTAAAGTTTGACCCGAATTACACTCAGTTTCGTTTCCACCGCTTATCGGTGCATTAATAACTGGGCAACTGCAATCAGGTGCAGTTATGGCTAAGGTATTTGAACAACTATTACCGTCAGTTACAAACAAATTTGTGTTTATACCTGAACCTATTCCAGAAATTGTCCAAGTATTTCCTATATTAGTAATCGTGCCCCCTGCTGAACTGGTCACTGAACCAGAACTAACATTGACACTAACACTATAAGTTAACAAGTCTGCAGAACATGATGCTGCTGTAGCTATAGCAATTGTTGGTAAAGCATTAACCGTTACTACGATCTGTGCTCTTGAACTCTCACATCCATTTCCATTGGTCTGGCTTACCCAATATGAGGTATTACCCGCTGTAGCTGTACTTGGTGTCGGTGCTGTTGAACTTCCTGTTCCGCCTGTGGCAGCTGTATACCATAATAAATTGCTTCCTGTTGCTGTAAGCGCCGAAGCAGTATCGCCTATACAATATTCTACCGGACTACTTACCGTAGGCGCTGTTGGTAAAGCATTAACCGTTACTACGATCTGTGCTCTTGAACTCTCACATCCATTTCCATTGGTCTGGCTTACCCAATATGAGGTATTACCCGCTGTAGCTGTACTTGGTGTCGGTGCTGTTGAACTTCCTGTTCCGCCTGTGGCAGCTGTATACCATAATAAATTGCTTCCTGTTGCTGTAAGCGCCGAAGCAGTATCGCCTATACAATATTCTACCGGACTACTTACCGTAGGCGCTGTTGGTAAAGCATTAACCGTTACTACGATCTGTGCTCTTGAACTCTCACATCCATTTCCATTGGTCTGGCTTACCCAATATGAGGTATTACCCGCTGTAGCTGTACTTGGTGTCGGTGCTGTTGAACTTCCTGTTCCGCCTGTGGCAGCTGTATACCATAATAAATTGCTTCCTGTTGCTGTAAGCGCCGAAGCAGTATCGCCTATACAATATTCTACCGGACTACTTACCGTAGGCGCTGTTGGTAAAGCATTAACCGTTACTACGATCTGTGCTCTTGAACTCTCACATCCATTTCCATTGGTCTGGCTTACCCAATATGAGGTATTACCCGCTGTAGCTGTACTTGGTGTCGGTGCTGTTGAACTTCCTGTTCCGCCTGTGGCAGCTGTATACCATAATAAATTGCTTCCTGTTGCTGTAAGCGCCGAAGCAGTATCGCCTATACAATATTCTACCGGACTACTTACCGTAGGCGCTGTTGGTAAAGCATTAACCGTTACTACGATCTGTGCTCTTGAACTCTCACATCCATTTCCATTGGTCTGGCTTACCCAATATGAGGTATTACCCGCTGTAGCTGTACTTGGTGTCGGTGCTGTTGAACTTCCTGTTCCGCCTGTGGCAGCTGTATACCATAATAAATTGCTTCCTGTTGCTGTAAGCGCCGAAGCAGTATCGCCTATACAATATTCTACCGGACTACTTACCGTAGGCGCTGTTGGTAAAGCATTAACCGTTACTACGATCTGTGCTCTTGAACTCTCACATCCATTTCCATTGGTCTGGCTTACCCAATATGAGGTATTACCCGCTGTAGCTGTACTTGGTGTCGGTGCTGTTGAACTTCCTGTTCCGCCTGTGGCAGCTGTATACCATAATAAATTGCTTCCTGTTGCTGTAAGCGCCGAAGCAGTATCGCCTATACAATATTCTACCGGACTACTTACCGTAGGCGCTGTTGGTAAAGCATTAACCGTAATACTTGCCATATTTGAAGTTGTTGAACCACAAATAAACCCTAACCTATTAATAATTACTCTAAACTGATGATTGTTATAGGCTGAAGTGACATTGCTAACAATAGGTTGAGCAGTGGTAGCACCAGAGTAGTTCCCACCATTGGCTATATTGGAAAAGGTTGTTCCCCCATTGGTACTAATTTGCCACTGATACGTATTGTTTCCAGCAGCAACTACGCTAAAATTAGCAGTTCCACTTTCACAAAAGATTTGATTTACAGGTTGTGTTGTTATTACAGGCGAAGTGCCCGCTTCGGTATAATCATAAATTGAATTACCATCTCCATCTTCAGGAGTCTGGTATGATGCTGCCGCTACAGTACCATCGGCATTAACTGGGGGTGGATTACCAGTACCGTAATATCCCAAACCGTCATTATCAGTTGCTTCACCATCTGCATTAGGATCTCCATAAGCTTCATTGGCATCTGTACAACCATCACCATCACTATCGATTTCCAGCGAATTTATAGTTCCATCTCCGTCTTGATCACAAAAAGATTGAGTTACCAAAATATCATCCAGAGCCAGATCGTTTCCTGCTCCAGAATTCCTGTTATTTACTAAAACAAGGGTAATCGGGTCTGATGTGGTTGGGGTAAAGGAAAATTGATAATTTCTCCAGGCCGAAGAACTTCCATCCGGATATTGAGGTATATTCCCCGTGGTAAAAGTACCAACGACCACACTATTCTGAACAAAATTTACTGTGATATTTGGTAAAATTCTTGATCCAGCGTTTGGTGCGCTGGTCTTGTCTAAATTCAATGCCCAAAAAGATACATCAATAGGAACTGCTACATCAACGACAGACAAGGTTCTTCGGTAAAATTCTCCGCCAGGGTTACTGGCATTAAAAATCCCCATATTCCCTGTTCCTGTGGTATGGTCTCCCACTGACTGCCAATATTGGGGAGCCCAGCTTGCTGTTGCCTGGATGTCATTATAAATGGTGTATTCTCCATCATTGACATCCTGCCCAGGCGTATAACTTCCCGAAATAGCTTGATATATGTAGTTGGCATAGGAAATTGGGTAACTAGACCCTTCTGCAACACCAAAATTCTCGTAAAATATTTCCCGGGTGATAAAAGGGCTTGAAGGACTACAATTCGCCAGTTCGACCGTATCGTAAATTCCATCATTATCATCGTCAAGATCTATATAATTTTTCACGCCATCACCATCTGTATCTACCAAATTGGCAGTTCCACCTGCGTCCATTACCTCCTGAAAATCATTTGGAGCATTGTTGGCATTAGGATTACAAATAGCAATCAGTACGGACCCAATTTCAATTCTTCTATTAGCACTGCATGAACCCGTAGTATCTAGTCGACCCCCAACCCTGATGACTATCTCAGAACCTGAAGGCAAAGAAAATGTATGGTTTTGATTAGGTAACCACTGTATGAATCCATCGCTCTTTATAGTAACCAAAGGAGTATTTAAGAACCTATCTGCCGGTATTGCTAAAATATCAGTAGCACCTGTCTCATCTCCAATTGTTAATGATGTAAAGGAATTGTTAACATCGGCATTCAATGTAATTGTATGTCCGGCTCTTATAAGCACGTTATTTGTACCGGTATTCTGACCTGGATAAGATGTCGCGGCGACCCATGATGTCCCGTCAAACCTTTGCCAAGAACTAAGAGCTGTCCAGTTACCAGAAGCGATTGACCTGTAATCATTCAAGGCTTGCCCAAAACTTAAGGTAATCCAGCCAAAAAGAAGTATCAAGAACAAATACAATTGTCTCGATCTACGGTTTAAATTAGTCTTTCTCCTTTTCATTATAAAGGTTTTATTTAACATACTTTTGGGGGTCAAATTGTCCATACAATTTTGGTTAATTGTTATTGCTTCCATAAACCAACATATCCCGCCACAACTTATTTGTTGTAACAGGTATATCTGTTCTCATTCTAATAACCGATTGAGGGTTTACGGTTTTCATTTTTTCTATGTTATTGTTATTCAAATGGTTAACAATATTTCTAAGCCGTTCTATTGAATTGATTTTGTTAAACTTAACTGACTTCTTAAAAAGTTGTTAACAATCCTCTGAAATTGTTAATAACCGAAACGAGCGTATTTTTACTTTATTGCATAAACTTTTTGTCAGCGATAAATATTTTTTATTGTGCTATAAGCATACTTTTTTTAAAATTTATCGCAATTGTAGATTTTGCCTTATATTTGCACTTATTTAGAATAATTCTACTTACTATGGTACAAGTGACAGAAATTGCAAAGAAAAAAGTGATCGATCTGATGCAAGAAGATGGTTTTGACGCCAAAAAGGATTTTGTGCGTGTAGGTGTGAAGAGCGGTGGTTGCTCAGGATTATCTTACGAACTAAAGTTCGACAACCAGACCCATGATGGGGATAAAGTCTTTGAAGATAATGGAGTGAAGATTATTGTCGATAAAAAAAGCTTTCTTTATTTGGTAGGTACAACACTAGACTATTCTGGTGGTTTAAATGGAACAGGATTTGTATTTAAAAATCCGAATGCTCAAAGAACTTGTGGTTGTGGAGAGAGTTTTTCTCTTTAAAACCAAAAAATATAAATCTTAGTCATTAAGATATGAATAAATACACCGAAGACGATTTAAAAAAAGAACTCGAAACCAAAGATTACGAATATGGTTTCTATACGGCCGTTGAGTCAGAAACTTTCGCCAAAGGGCTAAATGAAGATGTCATCAGAGCTATTTCTGCCAAAAAGAACGAACCAGCCTGGATGACTGACTGGCGTTTGGATGCGTTTCGTTTCTGGCAAACGATGGAAGAGCCGGAATGGGCGAACATTAATTACAAGAAACCCGATTTTCAAGCGATTAGCTATTTTTCGGCACCAAAACCCAAGAAGACATTAAACAGTTTAGATGAGGTCGACCCTGAACTACTCAAAACATTTAAAAAGCTTGGGATTTCTATTGATGAACAAAAAAAGCTGACGGGTGTTGCCATGGACATTGTTGTTGATTCTGTCTCTGTTGCCACAACGTTCAAAGAAACCTTGGCCGAAAAGGGAATTATTTTTTGCTCAATTTCGGAGGCAATTCAAAAACATCCCGAATTGGTCAAAAAATATATGGGCACCGTTGTGCCTAAAACAGATAATTTCTATGCTGCATTAAATTCTGCCGTATTTACTGATGGTTCTTTTTGCTATATCCCAAAAGGCGTAAAATGCCCGATGGAACTTTCTACCTATTTTAGAATAAATGAAGGTGGAACAGGGCAGTTCGAAAGAACCTTGGTCGTTGCCGACAAAGGTAGCTATGTAAGTTATTTGGAAGGTTGCACTGCTCCTTCAAGAGATGAAAATCAATTGCATGCTGCAGTTGTTGAGTTGATCGCCTTAGATAATGCTGAGATCAAGTACTCTACAGTGCAGAACTGGTTTCCTGGAGATCACGAAGGAAAAGGTGGTGTCTATAATTTTGTGACCAAACGAGGAATTTGTCATGACAATGCTAAAATTTCATGGACACAAGTAGAAACGGGAAGCGCTATTACTTGGAAATACCCAAGTTGCATATTAAAAGGAGATAACTCCGTAGGAGAATTTTATTCCATTGCGGTAACCAACCATTTTCAACAAGCCGATACAGGGACCAAAATGATCCATTTAGGTAAAAACACCAAAAGTACCATTATCTCCAAAGGTATTTCGGCCGGAAAATCACAGAATTCTTATCGCGGATTAGTACAGATTAATTCAAGAGCAGAAAATGCCAGAAATTTCTCACAGTGCGATTCCCTTTTAATGGGAAATAATTGCGGTGCACATACTTTTCCTTATATCGAGGCAAAAAATAAGACTGCCCATATAGAACATGAAGCCACTACAAGTAAGATTGGTGAAGATCAACTATTTTATTGTAACCAGCGTGGCATTGATACCGAAAAGGCCATTGCCTTGATTGTAAATGGTTTTAGCAAAGAGGTACTCAACAAACTTCCCATGGAATTTGCCGTAGAAGCCCAGAAATTATTAGAAATATCTCTAGAAGGTTCAGTTGGATAATTAATATTGAAATCGTATAACATGTTAGAAATAAAGAATTTACATGCCGGAATCGGTGATAAAGAAATTTTAAAAGGAATAGATTTAACGATCAACCCAGGCGAAGTTCATGCCATTATGGGTCCAAACGGATCAGGGAAAAGCACACTTTCCGCGGTGATTGCCGGAAATGAAAGCTTTGAAGTTTTTGAGGGAGATATTCTATTTAACGGGGAAAGCATATTAGAACTATCTCCTGATGAAAGAGCACACAAAGGTGTATTTTTATCCTTTCAATATCCGGTTGAGATTCCCGGAGTGACTACAACAAACTTCATCAAAACGGCTATTAATGCGAATAGAAAAGCCAATGGTTTAGATGATCTACCGGCCACAGATATGCTTAAATTGATCAGAGAAAAGGCGGAATTACTAGAAATGGACCGGAAGTTTTTATCCAGATCTCTTAATGAAGGCTTTTCTGGTGGGGAGAAAAAGAGAAATGAAATTTTTCAAATGGCCATGTTAGAACCCAAATTGGCCATTTTAGACGAAACAGATTCTGGTTTGGATATCGATGCACTTAAAATTGTGGCAAACGGAGTGAATAAATTAAAAACTCCAGAAAATGCGACCATCGTCATTACTCATTACCAGCGTTTACTGGATTATATCATCCCGGATTTTGTGCATGTGCTTTACGATGGAAAAATAGTAAAATCAGGTGAAAAAGAATTGGCAAACGAACTGGAGGCCAAAGGATACGACTGGGTAAAATAAATGGAAGGTCTTTTTTGTCAAATTATTAAGTATTGAAAAATGGAATTAAAAGATAAACTTGTCGCCTCATTTATGGCTTTCGAAAATCGAGGAAATATCGATCTGGATTCAGCCGTTCACGAATTGCGTACAGAGGCTATGGCTCAATTTGAAAAGCTCGGCTTTCCAACCAAGAAGGATGAGGAATGGAAATACACTTCATTGAACAATCTTCTAAAATACAATTTCAGTGTCTTTCCTGACCAGGACAATGTCATCGAATTTAAAGACGTGAAGCAATATTTTCTTCATGAAATCGATACTTATCGAATCGTTTTTATCGACGGTGTATACAGCTCATTTTTATCGCAAACCACTCATGAGGAAGGCGATATTTGTCTCATTTCATCTGCTTTAAAACAACCCAAATACAAAATGGTCATCGACCATTATTTTGGAAAGGCGGCTCCTAAAGACCAAAGTTTAGCTTGTTTAAATACGGCTTTTTCAAAAGAAGGCGCTTTTATCAATATTCCTAAAAATACAGTTGTTGAAAAGCCAATTCAAATCATTTATTTCTCTACCGGAAATGAAAAAGAATTGATGCTTCAGCCTCGAAATTTGGTTGTTGTTGGAGAAAATGCTCATGTGCAAATAATCGAGCGCCACCAAAGCCTTTCTGATAATGTGGTGCTGACCAATTCCGTGACGGAGATTTTTGCCAATAAACGTGCTATTGTTGATTATTATAAACTACAAAATGATCATCTTAATGCTTCTTTAATAGATAATACTTATGTTCAACAAAAAGAAAGCAGTATAGCCTCCGTAAATACTTTTTCTTTTGGCGGTAAGTTGACGAGAAACAATTTAGAATTTACGCATAACGGCGAAAGGATTACTTCAAACCTCAATGGAATTACGATAATTGAAGGTAAACAACACGTAGACAATCACACATTGGTTCATCACAAAAATGAAAATTGTGAAAGTCATGAAATGTATAAAGGCATTTATGATGATCAGTCTACCGGTGTTTTTAATGGAAAAGTTTACGTAGACAGACTGGCACAGAAAACGAATGCTTACCAGCAAAATGATAACGTCCTCATCGGAGATAAAGCAACTATTAATGCCAAACCACAGTTGGAAATTTTTGCTGATGATGTGAAATGTTCACATGGCTGTACCATTGGACAACTGGATGAAAAGGCCTTGTTTTATTTGCAAAGCAGAGGAATTCCGAGAAAAGAAGCTAAAGCTATGTTGCTTTTTGCCTTTGGAAATGATGTTGTTACTAAAATTAAAATTCCGGCTCTAAAAAGTAGAATCTCAAAATTAATTGCCAAAAAACTGAAAGTAAATCTAGATCTTCAGATATAGTTCAAAACTATTTACTTAATACTTGGTTAGTCGATTCAATGGCTTTTTTATTTTTGAAATCTATCCATTGCTGACCTTTGTATCTGCGCATGAGGTTGTCATAATTGCGCATGACCAAAACATTGTACAAAGCTCTGCCCAGATTTTTCGGATTTCTGGCTAAGGAACGCATACTCATTGAAAAACCAGGTGTAATATATTTCATGTAATGCCAATAACCTTCCGGCATATACAAAGTATTCCCATGCTCGAGTTCTGCTATAAACCCGTGGGCTCGTTTTAATGCCGGCCATTTCTCAAAATCAGGATTGGAAAAATCGATAGATTCATGGGTAATTAATGAATTTGGCACTTTATATAAATATTTTTTTTCCTCATAAGGAAATAGAATACACTCCTTTCTTCCATGGAAATGAAAATGTAAAATATTTGCCAGATCTATGTCGTAATGCATAAAAGTGAAGGAATCTTTCCCTCCAAAAAAAAGCATGGGCAGCGATTTCAAAATGGGTAATCCCATTTCCGGAAAATTGAAATCCCTTTGTAATTCAGGAACTTCTTTAAGTATATTATAAAGAAATATTCTATATCGGGTTGGTTCACTTTCCAATAGATCTATATAATCCCTCATCAACATTTTTGCGTGCGGTTCATTAAACCCATCGTTATAGTCTACCGGACGGTCATCATAAAGTGGAACCGTTTTACCTCCCATTTGCTCTTTAAAATAGGCCAAATTCCATTTGGTAAAAGCAGGCCATTCTTCGATAAGATTTTCAATCACTAAAGGTTTTTGAGGACGCACATAGTTCGCCAAAAAATCTTTTTTTGATATGGTTTTTATCCTGTCTACAGGAGTTAAATTTAAACTCATTGTTGAATAAATTAATGAATAGAATTTATTATATCCGAAAGGAACTCATTAAAATCAAAATCCGGGTCTTCCACCAAACCCATTCTCACGATAACCAGATCCTTTGAAGGGATGATCGCAACCGTCTGACCCTGAAACCCATTTGCTGAATACATGTCTTTGGGCACATCGGGAAAATGCCCGCCCGCGTTCAGCCAAAAATGAGCGCCGTATCTTCCGTTTGATCCATTGGTTGGCGTTGCCACATATTCTGACCATGCAGGATCAAAAATTTGTTCACCATTCCAGTTTCCATCGTGTAAATAAAGTAGGCCAAACTTAGCCCAATCCCTGGTCGTAGCCCAAGCATATGAAGATCCTACAAAATTGCCCACAAAATCAGTTTCAATCAAAGCTGAATGCATTCCAATCTTATCTATTAATTCGGCATACCAGAAATCCAGATATGCCTGTCGGTCTTTAAAAACTTTCTGCAACAAAAAACCCGCTAACAAGTTAGAAGTGCCTGATGAGTAGTTCCAAGATTCATTGATCTTCCCAATCTGTGGTTTTTCTAATTGAACTTTTCCCATTTCCTCAGACTCATAAAGCATACTTGTCACATCTGAAATATCAGCGTAGTCTTCATCCCATTCTAAACCACTATTCATATGTAAGAGATCATTATATGTTATCTCAGAACGCGAATCATTTTGCCATGCTTCAATACCTGTTTTATCCTCAATACTGACCATACCCTTTTTCTGAAGAATGCCATAAATAGTTGCCGTTATACTTTTTGTCATTGACCATCCTAAAATGGGTGTAAGATGATCAAAACCGTCTGCATATTTTTCACCAATAATTTGATCCTTATAAACAACAATAACAGAACGCGTCCCTTTAATTCTTTCTTCGCCCGTATCGAAAGCATGATCTATGGCCGTTTTAAGTTTTACTTGATCAATTTCAGCAAAAATCGTATCCTTTTGAGGAAGATCCCCAAAAGGAAAAGGAAGATCCGGTTTGATGAAATTTCTTTTTGGTATAAGTTTATTTCCTTCCCGGGTTGGGTTTTCAGGTAAAAGAGTTGCTCCTAAACCATCCATAAAAATCGCTTTTCTATCTTTTAAACCAATAATGGAAGACCTAACAGTTCTCTCTGCTGCGTTCACTTGATTCTCCGAAAATGGTAAAAGGGAAAAATCATTATCACCTTTTTCAATTGATTCCTGGGATCGATCGGCAAAAAATATTCCGCTGGCTACACTTTTTGCACTAAATCCAGTTACAATGGTGAGTCTTGGATAATAGGAGATTATGACAAAACCCAATAGCAACAGAATTAAAAGGATAATTTTTTTTGTGGTTCGTTTCATTTCATTAAAATTTCTACCATACAAAAATCGGAATAATTCTTGTCAATTTAAATAGAGATGAATCATCTTTCTTATCTTTGCATTTAGAATCATTCTAAAGAAAATATGCTAGATATAGAAAAGATCAGAGAAGATTTTCCCATTTTAAAAAGGAAAGTCAATGGCAAACCCCTTGTTTATTTTGACAACGCCGCCACTTCTCAAAAACCTCAACAAGTGATTGATTGTTTGGTTGATTATTACAGTAATCACAACGCGAATATTCATCGCGGAGTACACACTTTAAGTCAGGAGGCTACTGATCTTTTTGAAAATTCCCGAATAAAATTACAAAAACATTTCAATGCAAATAAACCCTACGAGATCATTTTTACCTCGGGTACTACACATGGAATAAATCTGGTCTCTCATGGATTTGCCAATCTACTAGGCATTGACGACGAAATTATTGTTTCTGCGCTAGAACACCACAGCAACATCGTTCCCTGGCAAATGCTTTGTGAAAGAACAGGCGCTCAGCTAAAAGTAATTCCGATGAATGTACAAGGTGAACTAGAAATGAATGTTTTCAGATCGATGCTTTCTGGCAAAACAAAACTGGTTTTTGTTAATCATGTATCAAATGCACTGGGTACAATTAATCCCATCAAAGAGATCATAGAATTATCTCATGCGGCAGGTGCAGCAGTTCTGATTGATGGCGCACAAGCGACACCGCATTTAAGGCCCGATGTTCAAGCCCTGGATTGCGATTTTTATGTTTGTTCTGGGCATAAATTATGCGGGCCAACCGGAATTGGTATTTTGTATGGCAAAGAAACCTGGTTGAATAAATTGCCACCCTATCAGGGCGGAGGTGAAATGATCAGTGAAGTGACTTTTGAAAGAACAACTTATGCCGATTTACCTCACAAATTTGAAGCCGGAACACCAAATATTGCCGGTGGTATCGCCTTTGGTGCTGCCATAGATTACTTAAATTCCATCGGACTGGAAAATATTGCGGCTTATGAAAATGAATTGCTTGAATACGGAACCAAAAAGCTAAAAGAGATTGAAGGATTGAAAATATATGGACCCGAGAAGCATAAAGCCAGTGTGATTTCTTTTAATATAGAAAATATACATCCCTATGATATCGGCAGTATTGTTGATAAGCTTGGGATCGCAGTTAGAACAGGCCATCATTGTGCCCAACCTATTATGGATTTTTATAAGATTCCAGGAACTATAAGAGCTTCTTTTGCTTTTTACAACACCAAAGAAGAAATTGATATCTTTGTAGAAGCTGTTAAAAAGGCTAAAATGATGTTGTCTTAATTTAAATCAACCTTATGAAAAATTTAATTGTATTATTCGCTTTGACCTTCGTCATCCACAGCTCTGCAAAAACAAAAACTTTTTATGTTGCAGATCACTTAGTGGATTGTGTTGGGGTTGCTCCGCAAAAATGTATGCTGATTCGAGAAAAACAAACAGATCCATGGTCTAATTTTTACGGCAGTATTGAGGGCTTTGATTACGAAGAAGGTTATGAATATTTGATAAAAGTAAAGGTGACAAAAATAAAAAACCCTCCTGCTGATGGTTCATCATTGAAATATTCCTTAGTCGAAGTATTGAGAAAAAGGAAAACCGAAACCCAGGTCAGTATCAATAACAACTGGAAAATAACTTATTTAAAAGGTGTCCAGGAATTGAGTAACTACCCTACCATGGTGATTGACGAAAAAGAAAATAAAATTACCGGATTTGCTGGTTGTAATAACTATTTTGGTTCTTTTCAACCTCCGGCAAATTCATCGGATTCCCCTAAAATAGACCTTTCGAGAATGGCCATGACAAGAAAAATGTGTCCCGATATGACCGTTGAAAGTGCCTTTACAAAATGTTTGAACGAGGTGTCATATTACAAAATAGAAGATGGCAAGCTTTCGTTTTTTGACAATTCTAATGAAATTCTTCTAGTCTGTGAACTGGATGAAATACAATAATGAAAGTTAAAAAGTATTTGTATTTTGCTATCTTGGAGGGATCGGAGTCATAAATTGCGGTTTAATTCTAATTCGTATCCCCTGTCAACTTTCAGATCGCTTTTTTGAGAAGCTTCTACGGCCAACTCATCGCACCTTTCATTTTGTGGGTGGTTGTTATGTCCTTTCACCCATACAAAAGACACTTTGTGCTTTCGGTAACATTTTAAAAATCTTCTCCAAAGATCTTCGTTCTTTTTATCCTTGAAAGATTTTTTTTCCCAAGCAAATAACCAGTTCTTTTGAACAGCATCAACCACATATTTCGAATCAGAAAAAATTTTGATTTCCGTTCCCTGATTGATCAACTTTTCGAGACCAATAATTACAGCCAATAACTCCATGCGATTATTGGTTGTAAGTCTATAGCCCTCTGAGAATTCTTTCCGGTATGGCTTTCCTACCCATTCCAGAATTAATCCATAACCTCCTTTACCCGGATTACCACTGCATGCACCATCTGTGTATAAATGAACCATGCTATATTCTTTGGATCAATTCATCAATGATCCCGGGAAAATAAGCTTGCTCTAGATCATGTATCTTATTGGCCACATCTTCTGGTTCATCTTGAGGACTAACTTCTATACTTTGTTGAAAAATAATCGCTCCTTCATCATAATGTTCATTTACATAATGTATGGTAATCCCAGAGATTTTTTCTTTATTTTCTACCACCGCTTTATGAACATGCATCCCATACATTCCTTTCCCTCCATATTTTGGCAGTAAAGCGGGATGTATATTTACCATTTTAGAGGGAAAATCGGCTACAATCTGATCAGGAACTTTCATTAAAAATCCGGCTAAAACTATAAAATCAGCATTTTTATTTAAAAATATTCGAAATTCTTCCGATCTCAACTCTCCTTTCTCTAATATTTTTGCCGGTACATCAAACTTTTTTGCTCTTTCAATTACATATGCCTCGGCATTATTTGTTACTACATAAGTTACCTCAACTTCTTTTGAATTATTGAAGTAATTCATTATGTTTTCAGCGTTCGAACCAGATCCGGAAGCGAAGATGATTATTTTTTTCATTCTAAAATTAGCTTATGAAAATGAGAAAATAGCTCCTCATTTCATTTAAAGTGTAAAATTAAATCTTTTTAATTATCTTGTACTATCAAATTTTTGCGCATGAAGAGCGTAATTAATTTGAAAGTTATTATTTTTGCAGTCATATTAATTTAAAAACTTTCAATTATGTCGGATATTGCATCAAGAGTTAAAGCCATTATCGTTGATAAATTAGGCGTTGACGAAAATGAGGTTACTAATGAGGCTAACTTTACAAATGATTTAGGAGCGGATTCATTGGATACTGTAGAGTTAATTATGGAGTTTGAAAAAGAATTTGACATTCAGATTCCCGATGATCAAGCTGAGAACATCAGTACTGTAGGTCAAGCTGTAAGCTATATTGAGGGAGCAAAAAAATAAGAATTTCCACAAATAAAAATAACTACGGATTTTGGCTTTTTAAGTCAAATTCCGTAGTTTTCTAATTTTATAACCAAAATTCTAATTCTTCATGGAGTTAAAAAGAGTAGTTGTAACTGGAATGGGTGCATTAACCCCAATCGGTAATAATCTAAACGATTATTGGAATGGCCTTGTCAATGGCCATAGTGGCGCTGCACCAATTACATACTTTGACGCGACACTTTTTAAAACACAATTTGCCTGCGAATTAAAAAACTTTAATGTCGAAGAATTTATCGACAGAAAGGAAGCCCGAAAGATGGATAGATTCACCCAATATGCTATGGTAGCTTCTGATGAGGCCATTGCAGATTCTGGTTTGGATTTTACCAAAATGGATACAGGTAGAGTTGGTGTGATCTGGGGAGCAGGTATTGGTGGATTAGAAACTTTTCAGAACGAAGTTCTCGATTTTGGAAAAGGTGATGGAACTCCTAGATTTAATCCTTTTTTTATCCCTAAAATGATTGCAGATATCGCTCCAGGGCAAATCTCTATCAAATATGGTTTAAGAGGACCTAATTTCGCTACGGTAAGCGCTTGCGCTTCTTCGGCAAATGCGATTATTGATGCGTTGAACTATATTCGTTTGGGTTATTGTGACGCCTTTATTACAGGTGGATCAGAAGCGGCGGTAACTATGGCGGGAATCGGAGGATTTAATGCTTTACATGCCCTTTCTACCAGAAATGATGATCCTAAAACTGCCTCACGACCCTTTGATAAAGACCGTGACGGTTTTGTTCTTGGCGAAGGAGCCGGAGCGTTGGTATTAGAAGAATACGAACACGCAAAGGCTAGAGGAGCTAAAATTTATGCTGAAATTATAGGTGGTGGACTTTCGGCTGATGCACACCATATCACCGCACCACATCCTGAAGGACTTGGTGCAAAAAGTGTGATGGAAAATTGTTTAAGGGACGCAGGTGTAAGACCAGAAGAAGTAGACGCTGTAAATATGCACGGTACTTCAACTTCGCTGGGTGATGTTGCTGAATTAAAAGCAATAAAATATGTTTTTGGCGAATCTGCGTATAAGCTTAATATCAATTCTACAAAATCAATGACTGGTCATTTGCTCGGCGCAGCAGGGGCTATAGAAGCAATCGCTTCTATTTTAGCTATAAAGAATGGAATTGTTCCGCCAACGATCAATCATTTTACCGATGATGACGAAATAGATCCTAAATTTAACCTCACCTTTAACAAAGCGCAAAAACGCGAAGTTAACATGGCCATGAGTAATACTTTCGGTTTTGGGGGACATAATGCCTGTATCTTATTTAAGAAATTGAGTGACTAATTCAAGACTATGAATTTCATCAAAAAAATAACTAATTCTCATTCTGAACAGGATGAAGAGTTTTTTATTTTGATGAAGAATATTTTAGGTTATCGCCCTAAAAAACTAGAATTTTATAAAGAAGCTTTTACGCATAGTTCATTAAAGAAAACTAATAAAAATGGTCATGCGATCAATTATGAAAGACTTGAATTTTTAGGAGATGCAGTATTGGGGTCCGTGATCGCGAATTATCTTTTTAAAAAAATGCCTAATGCCGATGAGGGAACACTCACCCAAATGCGCTCTAAAATTGTGAGCAGAGAACATTTAAATGAGTTGGGTAAAGATCTGGAATTAAAGAAATTTGTAGATTCAACCATTCCCAATCAAAATTTTGGCGACAACATATATGGTAATTTGTTCGAGGCATTTATCGGGGCTATCCATTTAGATAAAGGATACAGTTTTTGTGAAAAATTTATTTATAGGAACGTCATAGAACCCTATGTTGATATTGAAAAGTTAGAAGGAAAAATCACGAGTTACAAAAGCCTTTTAATAGAATGGTGCCAAAAAAATAAAAAGAAAATTAAGTACCAAGTTTACGAAGATACCGGAAATGACGTGCTCAAACATTTTAGTGTCAAACTGTTTATAGACAATGAAATGGTCTCAAAAGGCAGGGCTACATCAAAGAAAAAGGCAGAAGAAATAGCATCTAAACGCGCCTTTTATAAGCTACAACATTTAATAGAGCAGTGACAAATTTATAATTAACATAGGTTCAAATTAAGTTTTGTATTGAACTATTGTTAATTTTGTGAAGTTTATCTCCACTTTAAAGGAATTATATGTCGAAAATTTTATCAATCGATTTTGAGTATGACCACGACTATACCTTATTGGGTATTCATACTCCCTTAGAAGATTTTAGACTTGCCTTTTTAATAAATGATAAATTAGAATTGAAGTTGAGAAAATATAAAGAAGATCTCGATCTCTTTTTAAAAAATGAAAAGAGTAGTTTTTCGATCTATATTTTTGATGACACGCATAAAATGATGACCTGGTCTTTAATAACCAATAAAAATATTACAAAAGAAACCTCTATAAGCCAAAGTGGAAATCTCTTTGATGATCCGCCTATTCAATCCTATCTGATTCCCGAAAAAAAACAAGTTGATTTTTTTCTTAAAATGGATAGTCAGTTGGCCTACGAAGAAACCAAAGAACTAATTAATAAAATTAAAACTATTAATCAGATCGTTACACTATATACAATAGACCCAAATGATCTAAAGTCCCGGGATAATTTGATTTTTGAGACAAATCCCGATTTTATCTATCAATAAGAACAAAAACTAACTACAGGAATATGAGAATGCGCAAAAAAACAAAGATCGTTGCCACACTGGGGCCGGCGGTTAATTCTGAACAAATGATGGAAGACATGATGGTAGCCGGCGTGAATGTTTTTCGAATAAACTTCTCCCATGCTGATTACGATGTGATCACACAACATGTTAAAACTATCCGAGAAATAAACGAAAGACGAGGATTTAATGTTGCAGTACTGGCAGACTTGCAGGGCCCGAAATTAAGAGTTGGTGTGATGGCCCCAAATTCTGATCTGAAAAAAGGTGATATTTTTACTTTTACAACAGAAAAGTGTGAAGGAAATTCGGAGAGAGCTTTTATGACCTACAAAAAATTTCCAAAAGATGTTAAGCCCGGAGAGCATATATTGGTCGATGATGGTAAGTTATTATTCGAGGTATTGGAAACGGATGGAAAAAAAGAAGTAAAGACCAAAGTTTTAAGAAATGGTACCCTGAAATCCAAAAAAGGTGTAAATCTTCCAAATACCAAGGTTTCTCTTCCGGCACTCACCAAAAAAGACAGAAAAGATGCCTCTTTTGCCATTTCACTGGAAGTTGACTGGATCGCTTTATCATTTGTCAGAAATGAATCTGACCTGGATTTGATTCACGATTTGATCGCGGAGGAATCTCCTGAACATAGAATTCCGGTGATTGCTAAAATAGAAAAACCTGAAGCGGTAGCCAATATCAATGCAATCGTAAAAAAATGCGATGGGTTGATGGTTGCCAGAGGAGATCTGGGTGTTGAAATTCCAATGGATAAAGTGCCTATCGTTCAAAAAAAGCTGGTAAAAAAAGCAAAGGAAAATAGAATTCCTGTTATTATTGCTACTCAGATGATGGAATCGATGATAGAAAGTCAGGTTCCTACAAGAGCCGAAGTGAATGACGTTGCCAACTCCATTATGGATGGGGCTGATGCCGTAATGTTATCAGGTGAAACTTCTGTAGGGAAATACCCCTTGGAAGTAATCAATGTGATGCGAAGAATTATTCAAAGTGTAGAGCATTCGGAACTGATCGTAAATCCAGTTTCGACAGTAGAATGTATGAATGATCGATTTATTACAAAAGCCATTTGTCAACAAGCGGCTTATCTCGCGGATAAAATCGAGGCTGCTGCCATCACTACCTTAACACATAGTGGGTACACTGCTTTTCAAATTTCGGCCTGGAGACCTAAGTCTAACATTCTTGCCTTTTCTGATAACAAGCGAATTTTAGCAATGCTGAATTTGCTTTGGGGTGTAAAAGCATATCATTATGATCGTTTGATCAGCACAGATGATACAGTTGAAGAAATAAATAAAATTTCTTTAGAAAAAGGTTATGCAGAAAAAGATGATTTTGTCATTAACTTAAGTTCTATGCCTGTTTCGGCAAGAGGTATGGTAAATACCTTAAGGGTTACACAACTCTAACTATTTAAGCAACGAAAGTCCGCTTTCGATTAAACTTTTAAATTCGGGTTTTAGAGCTAGATTTTTCAAATGCGCTAAAACCCGTTTTTTTAAGGATTCTTCCTGACTAAATAATAATTCAAAGATTTCAAGTGGTAATAACCAATCGTTGGGATATTCGTCATTCAAGGTGGTGAATATATTTTCAAGCGCTAAAATTGATTGCTTATCTAAATTATTTAGCTCCCTTATACCCCTTACTTCTTGATACAGACGGTGTAATTTTTGTTCTTTTTTTGGGTATTGAATTTTATGAGTCTTTTCTTTAGGTGATTCAAAAACTAATCCAAAACTTCCAGGATCGGCTACACCGGCAAAGGCCGAAATCACTTTTGCCCCGACCGCCATATCATATATTCCCCAATCAGGATGAAAAAGTAACTTTTCACCTTGTTTTACCCAACAATTTTTGAACGAGATCAAGATGATCTTTCCTTGAAGGTTTCTTTTCCCTGTGATGATCTGTCCTTCTACCGTAATTCCTCCTTTAAATTCTAAAGCGACCTTGCGTCCTTCATAAATACCATAAGCCTCTAGATCGGTTGGCGACATATCCTCAATGGCCAGATTGATACCTTTAAGCTTACCAACCGGCGAACCAAAACCATCTGCATGGTATTCTTTGTCGTGACCGATGATTTCTTTGTTCTTAAATGCAAGAGCTGTTGGGCCGGAAGTTTTAAAATAAATCGGTTTTCCTTCATTTTCTATTACATCTGAAAAAGTACCACTGATCTGTAGTCCGGTATTTAATTCAATGGTTCCTAAATTTTTTGAGTCAATTAACTTATGAATACCTTCCAATCCCCCTTTTCTCAAAGCCATTGTATTGGCATATTCTTCTAAAACAAAACTCAAATGCGCAAAATCAGGAGTGACAAATAGTTGAGGTTGTGGCTTTGTTATATCAAATTCAACATCAGCTGTTTTAATCGTGTAAGGCAGTTTTTTAACCTGATCACTCATACACCATTTACTTTCTCCAATAGATGAAAGCAGACCTGCCCCATAAAGTTTTGGTTGTTCTAAAGTGCCAATCAAACCATATTCTACTGTCCACCAATGTAAATTTCTAATTTTAGCCATCTCACTCGGGGTACCCATCGTTTTTGAGATCTCTTCAATGCCATTTTCTGCTTCTAAAATTTCTTTATGGGGCGTGTTAGGATCTTCTTTGATGATCGACAAATGTCTGATGGCTTCAAATAATTCATCATCCTTTGCAGAAGAAATTGCTTTGGCTCCAATTTCACCAAAACGCCTTAAATATTCAGCATATTCGGGGTTGGCAATTATCGGTGCGTGCCCTGCTGCCTCATGGATAATATCCGGCGCTGGTGTATAGGTAATGTGCTCGATCGTTCTAATGTCGGCTGCAATAACTAGTGTATGGTAGGCCTGAAATTCCATAAAAGAATTGGGAGGAATAAATCCATCAACGGTAACTGCGGCCCATCCCATCTTGGAAAGTATGGCATTCATATCCTCCAGCTTAGGTATTTTATCTATTGAAATACCCGTCTTCTCAAGACCTTCAAGATAAGATTTATGCGCCACCTTATCCAGGTATGCCACGTTGTTTCTCATCACATAACGCCAAACAGCATGATTTTGAGCCGTATAATTATGATATTGCTGGTCAACTATAAATGTTTTTAAATGATTGGGCAATTTGGACAATATTTTACTTTCCATAATAATTTATATAGCTTAGTAAATTTACGTCTTTTTGGAAAACTAAAGTATTTATGAAAATCCTAATGCCTATAAAAAAAACTTAAATATTTCTTATCTTTAGCGCAGTACAACCCCCAAATCAATAATACAACATGAGAACCTCCAATAATTTTAAAATAAGATTGTTCATAGGGCTTGCCATTGTTTTATTTTCATACTTAAAATATTGCTCCAGAACCGAGGAGAATCCCTATACAGGAAAAACACAGCACATTTCTCTGAGTACTGAGGAAGAGATCGCTATCGGATTACAAAGTGCTCCGCAAATGGCCCAAGAATACGGTGGATTACATCCCGACCAAGAAGCGCAAGCCATGGTAGATCGCGTAGGGAACAGACTCGTTGAAAGTTCTATTGCCAGAGAAACGCCTTACAGATATGATTTTCATTTATTGAGAGATCCCAACACAGTAAATGCCTTCGCCTTACCTGGCGGACAGGTTTTTATTACGGCTGGTTTATTTGGCAGATTGGAAAACGAAGATCAACTGGCAGGTGTTATCGGACATGAAATTGGTCATGTGGTTGGAAGACATTCTGCTGAGCGAATAGCAAAACAAAATCTCACACAGGGAGTGATTACAGGGGTCATGGCCGGAACAGATGCCGGCGGAGCGCAAATGGCCGCAATGATAGGGAATGTAATTAATATGAAATACGGCAGAGAAGATGAGCTGGAAAGCGATCGTCTGGGTGTAAAATTTATGATCGATGCAGGCTATAACCCTTACGAATTCATTAATGTAATGACCATATTGGATGAAGCTTCGGGCGGACAACAGGTGCCTGAATTTTCAAGTACGCACCCGAGTTCTCCTCATAGAAAAGAAGAAATAAAAGAAGCAATTGAAGCAAATGGCTATGTAGGTCCTCAATAATTTTGACTAATCCCTAGAAAGATGCCTTAAAATCTTTAATATTGCTAAAAAAATATATGCGCTTTATATTATCCGTAGTTGCTGCTTTGTTATTCTTTTCTTGTAAATCAATCGAAATCACTGATAAACCCATTAGATTTGATCAGGAGAGAATTGATCTCAGCCTTCAATATCTGGATGAACATTACGATCTGAAACAACTAAGTCCGCTCATCAAGCCCAAAATGGTAGTTGTACACTGGACAGCTATACCAACTCTCGATGAGTCTTTTGACGCTTTTGAAGAAAGTAAATTACCAAATTCTCGGCCTGAGATTTTAGGTGCAGGTGCACTTAATGTATCTTCTCAATTTCTGGTCGATCAAGATGGAACTGTTTATCGTTTAATGCCCGAAGATTATATGGCTCGCCATGTCATTGGTCTCAATCATTGTGCCATCGGTATAGAAAATGTTGGAGGTACTGAAGGCAAGCCCCTAACTAAGGCCCAATTGAAATCCAATATTCAATTGATCACTTATTTAAAAGAAAAATATCCTGACATTGACTATGTTATAGGACACTACGAATATACCCTATTTGAAAATCACCCACTTTGGTTGGAAAAGGATGCCGGTTACAGAACTGAAAAAACTGACCCCGGTGAAGATTTCATCACCAGCATCCGAGAAGCGACAAAAAAATACAACTGGCAACCCATCCCATCCGAAAACTGAACGAATGAAATACTTATTGAGTACACTGACCCTTTTGCTTTCAACCCTCATTTTTGCCCAAAATGATAGTGACGTTTTTTTTAAAAATTACGATCAATATCAAGAAAAAACAATTAAAGAAAGACGATTTAAACACAGCGATATTCAACCTTTACTGTCAGCTCTTGAGAAAGAAAATGGTTTTACGGTAAAAAAATTAGGGGAATCTATTGAGGGTCGAAGTATTTCTATGGTAAGCGTAGGCACTGGAAAAACCACCGTTTTGTTATGGTCCCAAATGCATGGAGATGAATCAACAGCCACCATGGCTCTCTTTGATATTTTTAATTATTTGAAAACAAATAAGGAACTTTTGACTAAACTCAATTTGCATTTTATTCCGATGTTGAATCCTGACGGTGCTGAAAAATTTACCAGAAGAAATGCCTTAGATGTAGACATTAATCGGGACGCTCTGAGGTTACAATCTCCTGAATCGCGTATCTTAAAAGGTGCAAGAGACAGTTTGAATGCCGTTTTTGGTTTTAACCTACACGATCAAAGTAAGTATTACAATGCCGAAAGAACAGAAAAAGCGGCTACGATATCTTTTTTGGCACCAGCCTATAATTATGAAAAAACAATTAATGATGTCCGTGGAAATGCCATGAAAGTCATCGTAGATATGAATAAGGTGATTCAAAAATATGCTCCGGGACAAGTAGGTAGATATGATGACTCTTTTGAGCCTCGTGCCTTTGGAGACAATATACAAAAATGGGGGACCAGTGCCATTTTAATAGAATCTGGAGGATTTCAGAATGACCCCGAAAAACAATTTATCAGAAAACTAAATTTTGTCTCTATTTTAAGTGCCTTGGAAAGTATCGCCAATGGTTCTTACCATAAAGCAGATATAAAAGAGTATGGAAAAATTCCGGAAAACGACAGAAAGCTTTTTGATCTAAAAATCGAAAAGGTGAACTTTCCTTTGCTGGGAGATAATTACACCGTAGATCTTGGATTTGTGCACAATGAGCGGGCTAACAAAGAAGAAACCGAATACTATTATTCAGGAGCTATTGCCGAAGTTGGCGATCTATCTACTTATTATGGTTATCAAACGATAGATGCAGAAAACATGGAATTTAAATTGGGGGAAACCTATCCGCAAATATTAAATACAGCTGCGGAATTGGATAACCTTAATTTTGAAGAACTTTTGAAAAAAGGATATACAAATATCGCCATGAGTGAGATTCCAAAAGAGGATAGATATACCTTTTATCCCGTAAATATTGTCGACATTAATAAAATAGCGATCCTCAAAAACTCAAAACAGCCCGAATCTCCTCTAAAAATTGGAAAGAATCCTTCTTTTGTTTTAATGCAAAATAATGTTGTCAAATATGCTATCGTGAATGGATTTGTATTTGATCTGGAAAAAGGAGTAAACGGAATCAAAAATGGTGTGGTTAATCCGTAGTAAATTTCTATATCACTCTTTAATACTTTTATTATTTGTATGTGGCTTTTCTGGTTATTCTCAATATTCCGGAAAAGTCGTTCACGGTGAAAGTTTGGTTCCCTTACCCCAAGCAAAACTTGTTCCTTTTGAACAAAACGAAGTTGTTCAGACCAATATTCAAGGAGAGTTTAACCTTTTGAAAATAGGAAAATATACCCTTGTCAAAGAAGGTTTTAAGACAGATACCATCATTATTTCAAAATCTTTTGAGGTATTTTACCTATTTCCTTTATCAGAAAATTTAGACGAAATAGTCTTAACCTCTAATAATTTTACTTCAGCATTAAAGAATTATGCCGGTGGTGCTACTGTTTTGAAACAAAATGAAATTTATCTTCAAAACAACATCAACATTGCTCCAGTTCTCAACTCGGTTTCTGGTGTTTTTATGCAAAACGGTACCTTGAGTACAAACCGAATTACCATTCGCGGTATTGGGTCAAGAACCCTCTTTGGCACGAGTAAGATCAGAGCTTATTACCAAGATATTCCGCTAACTAATGGCTCCGGAGAATCGAATATGGATGACCTTGAATTGGACGCGATTGCCAGGATAGAAATTACCAAAGGTCCTTCTTCCAGCACTTATGGAGCGGGTTTAGGCGGAACCATCCACTGGGTTCCAAAGAAGGGTAACATCAATCATTTTAATCCACAATTGCGATTTACCCTGGGTTCCTTTGGTTTAAAAAAATATGGTCTTCAATCGGATCTCCCTTTAAAAAATGGTGGCATGAATATTCTATATTCAAATACCCAAAGTGAAGGTTATCGGGATAATAATGAATTCGACAAGCAAATTATTAACCTCACCTCAGATCATTTTTTAAGTGAAAAACACACACTCAGTTTTATCGGTAATTATATCGACTTAAAATCATATATCCCTAGTTCTTTAGATTTCGATACCTATAAGAACGATCCGAGTTCTGCGGCTTTTACATGGGGAGCGGCCAAGGGTAATGAGAATTACCAAAAGGGTCTTTTCGGTCTTTCGTGGAATTACAATATCAATAATCACGCTGCACTTAAAACCAGTCTCTATTCAACTTATTTAGAAAGTGACGAAGACCGTCCATTTAACATTTTAGAAGAAAAAACTCTATCTGTTGGCTTGCGAAGCAAATACCTATCCAGTCATACCCTTTTTGATAAACATCTGGACTGGACATTAGGTTTTGAGTTGTTTCAAGATAAAAAAGATTACCAAACCTTTGAAAATTTATACCGCGATTTTCCTCCTGAAACAGGAAGTGTAAGTGGCGAAAAACTATCTGATCTTGAAGAAAACAGACAGTTTTTTAATGTGTTCTTCGATTCAAAATTTTTATTCACTGCAAAAATGCAAGTGCATTTTGGTGTGAATTGGAATTACACTTCTTATACACTTGACGACAATTTTAACGCTGAAACTAATGATGCATCAGGCGATTATAATTTTGGTCATATCCTCTCCCCTAAACTCGGCCTAACTTTTGAATATCTTCCAAATCATATTGGTTACGCTGCGATTGCTCATGGATTTTCTCCGCCGACTTTAGAAGAAACTCTTTTGCCCGGTGGGCAGATCAATCAAAATATCAAGCCTGAAACCGGTTGGAATTTTGAAATGGGAACCAGAGGTACATTTTCAAATCTGAAATTAGATTACAGTTTAGCGCTCTATCAAATGAAAGTAAAAGACCAGCTTGTGGCAAGAAGAACGGGTGATGACGAGTTTGTCGGGATCAATGCCGGTGAAACTGATTTCCTCGGATTAGAAATTGACCTTAACTACAGCCTGATTGAATCTGAATTTTGGCAAATCAAACACAGAAATTCATTTAGTTATAATCACTATTATTTTCAAGAATTTGAAGATCTGGGGAATGATTATTCGGGCAATCAGGTGACCGGAGTACCTCCTATAGTATTTAATTCTATTTTAGACGTGCAGACAGGACCAGGATTTTACAGCACTTTGCAATACCAATTCATAGATAAAATTCCCGTGAACGATGCCAATTCCGTTTTTTCCGATTCTTACCAATTGTTAACTGCAAAACTCGGTTATCAAGGTAATTTTTTAAAAAAATTCAATCTTGATGTTTTCTTCGGGATCAATAACCTTTTTGATGAAAAATACGCTTCCATGTTGCAAATCAATGCGACAGCTTTTGGCAATAACTCACCCAGATATTATTATCCCGGAGATCCGGTGAATTATTATTTTGGCGCTAATCTAGCTTATCACTTTTAATGGGTTTAGCCAATTCAGAAATGAATTTTTTCATCTTCCCTTCAAGTTGTTCTTGACCAAGTTTACCTACTTCTTTCCTCGAAATATAGTGGTCAATTAGCTATTCTTGCGTATCTTTGCAGCCGAATAAACAACAACATGATGTCTAAAAAAGTTATCCTTATTATTCTTGACGGTTGGGGAAATACCCAAGACCCAAATGTATCTGCTATTTATCAAGCCAATACCCCATTTTTTGATGGTTTGATTGAGAAATATCCGCATGCCAATCTTAGAACAGATGGTTTAAACGTGGGTTTGCCGGAAGGACAAATGGGAAATTCTGAAGTCGGACATATGAATCTGGGTGCCGGACGTATCGTATTTCAAGATTTTGTAAAAATCAATAAAGCGGTTGAAACAGGATCTATTGCCAAAGAAAAAGTATTGGTCGATGCTCTTGATTACGCCAAAAAGAATGGTAAGAACGTTCACATGCTCGGTCTGATCTCAGATGGAGGAATTCACTCGCATATGAATCATGCTAAAGGACTTTTAAATGCTGCAAAAGAAGCAGGTGTTGATCATGTTTACCTCCATGCTTTTACTGATGGTCGTGATTGTGACCCAAAATCGGGGAAAGGGTTTATTCAGGACATGGAAAATTTCATGGGACAGACCACAGGTAAACTGGCGACAATTGTAGGCAGATATTACGCCATGGATAGAGATCAGCGCTGGGCAAGAGTAAAAATGGCCTATGATGCCGTTGTAAATGGGATTGGAGAGCACTCAAAAAATGCAATAGAAAGTATTCAAAAAAGTTATGATGAAGGCGTAACTGACGAATTTATCAAGCCTATTATTATGGTTGATGAGAAGGATCAACCGGTTGCCAAAATATCGGAAGATGATGTCATTATTTTCTTCAATTTTAGAACAGACCGAGGAAGACAATTGACGAGAGTTCTGTCACAAGAAAATTTTCAAGAATTTGGTATGCATAAAATGCCCCTTCATTATGTGACTATGACCAATTATGACAAAACATTTAAAAATGTTGAAGTCATTTATCCAAAAGACAATTTAGAAAAAACTTTAGGTGAGGTTTTGGAAGCCAATCATAAAAAACAAATACGGATTGCAGAGACTGAAAAATATCCTCACGTAACCTTCTTCTTTTCGGGGGGTAGGGAAAAAGAGTTTATAGGAGAAAAAAGACTTTTATGTCCGTCTCCAAAAGTGGCTACCTACGATTTACAGCCGGAAATGAGCGCAAATGATATCAAAGAGGCTATCTTACCTGAGTTAAAAAAGGGCGAAGCTGATTTTATTTGTCTGAATTTTGCCAATACAGACATGGTTGGGCATACCGGGGTCATGGAAGCAGCAATAAAAGCGGCTGAAACCGTTGACACCTGCTTAAAAGAAGTAGTTACTACTGCACTGGAAAACGATTATACAAGTATCATTATCGCAGATCACGGGAATAGCGAGACCATGATCAACCCTGATGGCTCGCCCAATACTGCTCATACAACCAATCCCGTTCCATTAATTTTAGTCGATAAAAAATATAAGGGGGGAATCAAAGATGGCGTATTGGGAGACATTGCTCCGACCATTTTGGATTTGTTAAAAATTGAGCAACCTGAACAGATGACCCAGAAATCATTATTAGTATAAATTGATAGTTCAAAAATTCTTAGATTTGCTGCATGTCTGAACCCAAATTAAAAACAATTCCTCGCAACACTTTAATTATTGCTGTTGATTTTGATGGTACCATCGTCGAAGATCAATATCCGGGAATAGGTCCTGCCAGAATTTTTGCTTTTGAAACGCTTTTGGAGCTTCAGAAAAAAGGACATAGATTGATTTTATGGACTTATCGTCACGGAGAAAAACTCCAGGAAGCCGTTGATTTTTGCAAAAAAAACGGATTGGAATTTTACGCAGTAAACAATAGTTTCCCTGAAGAAAAATTTCACAGTAAAGTGAGTAGAAAAATCAATGCTGACGTCTTTATAGATGATCGCGCTGTTGGCGGATTGCCCGGTTGGGGTGAAATATACCAGACCCTGCTAAAAACAGAAAAACCACCTGAAAGAAAAGTTAAAAAAGGTTTGTTCGGTTGGCTTAAGTCTTAAAATTATTTATCTATTCCGGTTTCAAAACTTTTCCAGATCTGTCTTCACTAAGTTGATCATTTTCCCTAGAAATTTTCCCATTGACAATCACATGATCAAAACCTTCTGACAATTGAAATGGATCACTAAAAGTAGCATTTGCCTTTACATTGCCTGGTTCGAAGATGATTAGGTCTGCTTTCATTCCTTCTTTTATTCTCCCTCTATCTGAAATTTTTAAAATATCTGCGGCATAGGAAGTCATTTTTCTCACTGCTTCTTCTAATGTGAGTACCTTGCTTTTTACCACAAATTCTTCGATGATTTTCGCAAAAGTTCCATGCCCACGAGGGTGAAAACTCGTTTTACTTCCGTCAGAGCTAATCCCGATTTTCGGATCTTTGATCAAGGTATTTTGCAAAGTATCATTCATCACAAAATAGGCTGCTGAAGCTCCTTCTGGCCCAATATCATCTATAAGAATTTCCTCAAAAGGTCTTTTCAGTTCCTGCTCAAGATCTAACAATGTTTTTCCTTTGTAGGGTTCAGTTCCCAAAAGCGTGGCCTCCGGTCCGTTTCGGATTTTCACTTTATCTCTTATAAAATTTTCCAGCTCCTCTCGCCTCTCTCTATTAGCTATTTCAAATTGCTCATTTGTTTTGCACCAATCAGGAAACAAAATAGCAATACCCGTATAACTAGCCGTGTACGGATATACATCAGCAGTAACATTAATTCCTCTGTTTCTGGCACTAGCCAAATGATCTAATATTTCATGTGCTCGTTCTGAACCTTTCCCATACACAGATTTTAAGTGTGCGATATGAACGCGGCAAAATTCACCCTGTGCTAATAATTCATCAATCGATTCGATCAGCGCACCATCATCTTCATCCCGCATATGACTCATGATCAATCTGTCATTCTTACCTACGATTTTTGCCAATTCGAGCAATTCATTTTCTTCGGCATACAAACCGGGTGTATATTCTAAACCAGTACTCATCCCGAAACAAGTTTCTAAGTTTTTCTCGAGCAAAGCACCCATTTTAGCTATTTCTTCTTTGCTCGGATTCTTTTTCTCATAGATGCCTGAAAGTTCTCGCAAACTGCCATGTCCGACGAACATCGCAATATTTAGGGCGATTCCAGTACTGTCTACTTTGTTTTTCCAATCTTTTAAATCAATGAAATTAGGCGAAAACCCATCTTGCCCCAATGAAATTGTAGTCACGCCCATAGCCAGAAAATTCTCAAAATCGGGTGTAGAAAGCGCATCGCCATGAGAATGCAGATCAATAAAACCCGGTGCTAGAAATTTTCCTTGTGCATCAATGGTTTTTAAAACATGGTCATGTCTGATTTTCTTTTGGGAAATCTTGACAATTTTATCGCCAACAATAAAGATATCTCCTTTAAACGGTTTATTTCCTTCTCCGTCTAGAATCAATGCATTAGTAATTAGAATATCTATTTGGGGATACTCTTTCTGCAAACGCCTATCTGAACAAGAAAAAAAGACCTGAATAAGGCACAATAAAATAAACGATTTCTTCACAAAAATAAATTTAGTACAACAAATATAATCGAATTATTAAGCCCTAAAAATATGTTGTAGAACCTGTTCAAAACAGCTTGGCATTGCCCTTTTTCCTACTTTCATTTTTTGAAGTATCTTTGCAGGCAAATTACACTGCGGTATGATAAAAATTAAGACAAGAGAAGAAATTGAGCTGATGCGCGAAAGTGCTTTAGTGGTATCTAAAACCCTTGGCATGTTGGCTTCAGAAGTAAAACCGGGTGTAAGCACCTTGCACTTAGACAAATTGGCAGAAGAATTTATTCGTGATCACGGTGCGATTCCGGGTTTTTTGGGATTGTATAATTTTCCTAATACGCTTTGCATGAGTCCGAATGCACAAATCGTTCATGGAATTCCTAATGATGTTCCTCTGCGAGAGGGTGATATTATTTCTATTGATTGCGGCGCATTAAAAAACAAATTTTACGGTGACCACGCTTATACTTTTGAGGTTGGCGAAGTAGCCCCCGAAATAAAGAAATTGTTGCAAATTACCAAAGAGAGCTTGTATGTAGGCATCAGGGAATTCAGAAGCGGAAATCGAGTTGGTGATGTTGGTTTTGCTATTCAAAATTATGTGGAACAACACGGATATGGCGTAGTGAGAGAATTGGTAGGTCATGGTTTAGGTAAAAAAATGCACGAAGATCCTGAAATGCCCAATTATGGGAGACGTGGCAGAGGGAAGAAATTTGTAGAAGGAATGGTGGTTGCCATAGAGCCGATGATCAATCTAGGAACCCATAAAATTAACCAACTAAATGATGGTTGGACCATTTTAACAGCTGATGGAAAAGCAAGTGCCCATTTTGAGCACGATGTAGCCATTGTAGATGGAAAACCTGAATTGCTTTCTACCTTCAAATATGTGCATGAAGCATTGGGTATAGAAAGCGACGAGGAATTGGCATTTAGACAAAACCCTGCATTGGTATAGTTCGTTTCTGCGCTACATGAAATTATTCTCTCAAATTTTAAATACCATTCCGAGACCTTATTTGATCAAGGTGAGTTACCTCATTCGACCCGCTTTATCCATTTGGCTATCGGGCAATAGGTATACCGATCCTATAGACGGTAAATCTTTTCGCACTTTTTTACCTTATGGCTATGGCACCCAACGACCCAATGTATTGTCGCCTAGCACTTTATCTTTAGAAAGGCATAGATTGCTGTGGTTGTATCTCAAAAACGAAACGGATTTTTTTACTTCTTCAAAAAAAGTACTTCACATGGCGCCTGAACAATGCTTTTTGCCTTTATTCAAAAAAATGAGAAATCTCGATTATACCACTGCCGATTTATATGCGCCTAAAGTAGATGTAAAAGCAGATATTTTAGCTCTGCCTTTTGATGACAATACTTTTGACCTTATTTTATGTAACCATGTTCTGGAACATATTAAAGATGATGCCAAGGCGATGAGCGAATTATACCGCGTGATGAAGCCAGGCGGAATGGGTATTTTTCAAATTCCTCAGGAAATAGAAAGAGAGACAACCTTTGAAGATTTTAGCATTACATCTCCCGAAGAAAGAGCCAAACATTTTGGCCAATACGACCATGTTCGGGTATATGGACGCGACTATTTTGACCGACTGAGAAAAGCGGGTTTTACAGTAAATGAAGTAGATTATTCTTCACAACTCAGCGAAAAAGAAATCGATACCTACCGACTGGCAAAAGGTGAAATTTTACCCGTTTGTTTAAAAGCCTAATTTTTTGCCTTTTTTATGCTGCATCGAAAAAAAATGCATGAGCATCTATGATGAAATAAATGAGCATCGGTGAAAGCACGGAAGCCGCATGTTTTTAAAATGTAAAGAATTCTTATTGAATTGGGATAATTTCCAAGCTTCTAAACTCTACCGCACCATGGTCTCCTTGCAACATAATTGGCCCCGGTTGATCCTCTTCACTATCAATGGCGCCTCCGGTAATACCGGGAATGGTTTGGTCTGTAATGACTGATTCACCGTTGGCGACAATAGTTACCCGATCACCGATTAATGTAATTTCATAGGTCTGCCACTCACCTGCATTTTTAGCGGCCATTTGGTTTGGCTCTAAAAAGCCGTAGACACCTCCGAAATAAATATCTGAAGGTTCCAAACCTTTGTTATCTGTAATTTGCACCTCGTATCTCCCTCGCAAATAAATACCACTGTTACTTCCTTTTGGATACCTGAACTCTGCCTTCAACTTAAAATTACCAAACTTTTCATTTGTGATTAAATTGGATCCCCCCCCTGCATTGCTCAAAATCCTATCGGCTACAGTCCATTTGTTTTTGTCACCATCTAAATGCCAGCCATCTATATTTTTCCCGTTAAACAATGGTTTTTGCTCAGCCCAAACAATTTTTTCGGGTGCAGGGAAAACTGGTTGTCTTTTACCCATAAATGGATACGATTTTCCATCGGTATAAACCATCGTACCCTTTAATTGATCTCCAACCAATTCTCCTTCAAAATCCATATTTCGATCTCCTTCTTCCCATTGTGGCGGAATACTAAAACTAAAACGGTTATCTGCTATTTTGACCTCGGCAACGGGTCTGGCACTGCCAAAAGCATATACAAATCTGCCTACAAAAGTTTTATGACCAGAATGACGAATCTCTAACCAGGAAGGTAATTGTTTTCCGTCTTTCTCTATAACAAGATCCCATCTTCCTTCTAAAGAACTGGTTTTTTGAGAAAAGCCTAAAATGGTGAAAAATGTGATAAATAAAACTGACGTAAAATATTTAAATGCCATGTCCTTAAGTTTAATGGATAAGAGGTAAATATAAGAAAATGAATTCTCTCAAGAAAGTAATTTATCAATTACGAAATGCCTACAATTCCTTTAAATCAGATTCATCCATCCAGCCGATTTTGCCGTCTGCAATTTTGATTTTTTTCCAATTGTCTAAAGATTCTAAGATCTGTACTTTGGTTCCTTCGTGCAGCTGGAAATTGATATCGCTGTTTTGCGTAGGTGCATTTTTTACGTTTACGTTAGCTGCAAAAACAATGGCGTACTGCATTTTATCTATAAGAGTTTTATTTTGATAGGCAAAGGCAACCGCTACAAAAACCAAAATAGCGCAAATACTGCTGCTCACAAAAAAGAAGCGCTTTTTGTGGGTATATCTCGAAAAATGATAGAGCAAAAATAAAATGGCAAAAAGGATAGCAAATACAACCGCCAAAGTAGCCCAAGTATTATAGGAAGTCCCCAAAACAATGTTCTCTCTGTATTTATCTCCCAGCGATTTTGGCAGAGGCTCAATATTATCCAGCGTCATTCTATTGGCAAACTCTAAATTAAAAAGAGCATCGCTATCATTAGGATTGAGCTTTAAAGCTTTTTCATAATAATAAATGGAAGGAGCAACCTGGTTGCTTTTGTAATACACATTGCCGAGGTTATAAAACAATTCTGAAGAGACGATGCCCTGTTCTTCAATTCGTTGATACAAGCCCAGAGCTTCGGTATATTTTTCCTGCTGATACAATTTATTAGCTTGCACAAACAAACTGTCTACCGTCTGAGCCACAGAAGTAAACAAAGAAAAAACCAAAAGAATGAACGGTAAATTTTGTTTGTATGTTTTAAAGAAATTCATCTTAGCTTCCATTTTATAAAGACCGATCTAGTTTTGCCAATACCGACTTGGCTTTTTCAAACTCCTGTTTGATCTGCACATCAGAACTAGGCGTGTAACGTGCGTAATTACAATCGTCTAAAACTGCTTTAAAATCATCAATAATTTCTTGATCCACTTTCTTTTCGCTCAATAATTCAGCTACTTTTTCAGAACTGATATCGGCTGTTTCTACTTGCAATTTCGCTTTTAAATAATTGTGTAAGGCTCTTTCAAGAGATTCATAAAACACCTCTTTTTTGCCCATATTTTTCCTAGCTTCAGATAAATATTTCCTGGCCAAACGGTCGGCTTTTCTACGTTTATTACCCACCAAATCTGAATCTCGTTCTTCTTTCTTTTTCCCTAAAAATATTCCTGCCGGGATAGCCAATAAAGGAGTTAATAAAAGTACATAATACAAAGGTGAACCATAAAAATCAGTTTTATCTCGAGCCGGTTTTAAGGTGGCTTTTGTCTTGATAAAACGAATATTGCTCTCATTACCTACTACATTCTGTTTGGCGATTACTTGCTCTTGTCCGTCCATACTTTGTCCTTCCGGCACATTGATAATTAAAGCATCCGAATTCAAAGTAAAATACTTTTCCTGTTGAGGATCAAAGTAAGAAAAAGACACCTCCGGAATTTTGAATTTTCCCTTGAATTGAGGTACAATGGCATACTGATCGTATATGGTTCCTTCCATCCCACTCATAGAGGTATTTATTTTTTCCTCGTGCTCAGGCTCGTAAATCTCCAAACCTGCCGGGGCATTAAATTTGGGCAATTCTATTAATTTCAGGTTTCCCTTTCCAACCAATTCCACTTTAATAGAAGTAGATTCATTGGCTTTTAAAGTAGTTTCGTTTGCTTTCACATCAAATCGGAAACTTCCAACGGCACCGCCAAAATTTAAAGGTTTACCCGCTTCCGGCAGATCTTTTACGGTAATCGTTCTTCTACCGCTGGAAGCCGCAAAATTGATGTCGTTAAACATCATATTCCCAAAAAAATCTCTTCGCCCCATCGGCACACCTGCCATGACTTCCATTTCCAAAGGATCTATTTCCAGCTGTCCCGCCTTATGAGGAATGAGTAATGCCTTTTTTACCACTACATATTTATAGGGTTCTCCCTTGTAAGTTCCATCAGTTGCCTGCCAGGCGCTTACTTCCATATTCTGCTTCCAAAAACCGTTAAAACTTGGTGCAGATAATTCTCTTGTATTTTGAACATTGACCTTGTTCAAGTTGACATACAATTTATAAATAATAGAAATACTCTCCCCCACATAAGGGTTATCATTGGAAATCTCCGCCACTAAATGAATATTTTGAGAAGCTAAAAATCTCGGATCGTTCGGATCCTCCGGAATCTCTATCGCATCTGTTACTTGAATCCGAACCGCATTTGATTTGACCACCTCATCTTTATAAGTAATTGAGGCAGAACCAAGAAGATAACTTCCTTTAGCCCTGGGCTGTATGATGTAGGTATAAGTCTGCTTGAATGATGTTTTCCCATTGATCGATGAAAAACTTGTAGACTGACTCGGACCGGCTAAAACGGTAAAATTTTCAAAATCAGGTGGTGTAAAATCATCTGCTCCTTGTTTGTCTATGGTAAAATCTACACGCAACCTTTCATTTAAGCCCAAAGTAGTCTTAGATACATTTGCTTTGAAGGAAACCTGTGCAAAACTTATCTGTACCAAAAAAATAAAAAAGTATACAATTTTAAACCTCATACTTTACCAATCTTTTTCTTTCTTCACTTTTTGTCCGCGCGCCTCTTTGGCATTTACTTTTTGTTGGGTTTTATTTTCTTCGTTACTCATGGCCTCTAACAACTGTTCCATTTGCTGTTTAGACAATTGGTCAGGCTTAGGTTGTTGCGGAGGCTGTTTTTGATCTTTATCGTTCTTAGAATCATTCTGTTGGTCTTTGTTTTCCTGATCTTGGTTTTGATCATTCTGATCCTGATTTTCGTCTTGATTCTCTTGATTTTGCTTGTCCTTGTCCTGCTCTTCTTTTTGATCCTGCTTATTATCCTGATCTTTTTCCTGGTCTTTATCTTTATTCTGATCATCCTGGTTTTGCTGTTGTTCCAGCATTTTTTGAGCGAGAGCTAAGTTGTACCTCGTTTCCTCATCCTTAGGATTCATTCTTAAAGCATTTTTATAGGCTTCCACAGCACCGCCATAATTCTTCTCAGCAAAAAAGGCGTTGCCCATGTTGTGAAAAGCCAAGGATCTTTCATTTTTATCCTTACTCACTTTAACTGCCAATTCATAATTCGGAATGGCTTCTTTAAATCTGTTTTGTTCAAAAATGGCATTCCCCAAATTGTAATTTGCTCGAGGATAATTTGGGTTGGTCGAAAGTGCTTTTTTGTATTGAACCTCTGCATCTACAAAGTTCTTCTTTGCAAATAAATCATTTCCCTTGCGCACTAAAGCACGCTCCTCCTTGGTCGTTGGCGCAGCAATAAGCTCTTTTTGCTCCTTTTTCTGAGGTTCTTCCTGCGCAAAAATGAGCATCGGCAAGATAAAAGCAAGATAGATCAGCCTATTCATTTTTGTTTTTTTCGTTAAATAAATTCAGATTTTGTATCCAGGCCGTTTTTCTGTTGAGCAAGAAACTGTCGAACACCAACAATAGCAGACCTAAACCGACGAACCATTGAAATTGATCTTTATAATCTGAAAATTGTTTCGTCTCAAATTCTTTCTTTTCTGCTTTTAACAAGAGATCCTCAACATACTCAATGGTTGCGCTTGTGTTGTTTCCGTTTTGATAAGTGCCATCTCCGTTAGCAGCAATTTCTTCCAAAGTTTCGGGATGCATTTGGGTGATGACCACCTCATCCTGATTATCCTTTTTATAGCCCAGAAACTTACCCTTATTTTTTATCGGAATAGGGCCTCCTTTGGTTGTTCCTACGCCAATTGTAAAAGTTTTGATCCCCGCATCGAGCACTTCTTTTGCCAGTTTATCTGCATTTTCTTCATGATCTTCCCCGTCAGATACGATAAACAAAAAGCGATTGGTTTGAGATTCATCATCAAAAAAAGTTTTGGCCAGTTCCAGGGCTTCTGTGATGGCCGTTCCCTGAGAAGAAACCATATCCGGATCAGCATTTTGCAGGAACATTTTTGCCGCGGCGTGGTCTGTTGTTATCGGCAATAAAGGATAAGCAGATCCGGCATAAATAATAATTCCGACTCTATCTCCACCTAACTTATCAATCACTTTGGCAATGACCTGCTTCGCTTTTTCCAAGCGATTTGGAGCGATGTCCTCTGCGAGCATACTTTTAGATACATCCAATGCGAAGACGATATCAACACCTTGCCGTTTTACTGTTTTTAATTGGGTTCCAACTTTTGGGTTCATCAGTGCTATCACCAAAAAAAATAAAGCCATACAAACAACCAATAATTTCAAAAAAGATTTAAATCCTGATCGGTCCGGACTTAATTTATTGAGCAATTTCTTGTCAAAGAAGGACCGTTGTATTTTTCTTCTCCATAAAATATAAACAAGGTAGACCATCACCAATATAATGATGCCGAAAAAATAAACGATATAATTAGGATCTTCTATTTGATACATAATTCCTAAATAAAACTTCTAAACACGGTGTACCGCAATAACATTTCGAGAAAAACCAAAAGCCCCGCCAAAAGCACAAATGGCCGGTAATTCTCATTAAAATTGTAATATTTAATTTCTTCTATTTTCGTTTTTTCGAGCTTATTGATCTCGTCGTAAATTTGACCCAATTTTTCATTGTCCGTCGCTCTAAAATACTGACCATCAGTTTCCTTTGCTATATATTTCAACAAATCTTCATCAATTTCAACTGGGGCATTTCTAAAGATCAATTTTCCGCTCGCATCTTTTGCCACAGGAAATAGGGCTGTCCCATTAGTTCCAATACCTATGGTATAAACTTTAATGCCTAATTCTTTGGCCAATTCTGTCGCTGTTTTTGGGTCTACAAACCCTGAATTATTGACTCCGTCTGTCAATAAAATGATCACTTTACTTTTGGCTTCAGAATCCTTTAATCTGTTCACTCCCGAACCTAACCCCATTCCAATGGCAGTTCCATCTTCGATCTCACCCCATTGAATTTCTCTAATGGTATTTAATACGATTCTTTTATCGCTGGTAATTGGTGTTTTTGTAAAACTTTCTCCGGCATAAACCACAATCCCTATTCTGTCATTTGGTCTTTGCGTAACAAATCTGGAAGCAACAACCTTAAGTGCCTCCAAACGGTTCGGCCTTAGATCTTTCGCCAACATACTCGCCGAAACATCAATTGCCATAACAATATCTATTCCTCGGGTTGTTTTGGTCTTATTACTCACTTCCACATCTCGCGGCCTCGCTAAAGCAACGATCAAGGAAGATAGCGCTATTAAGCGCAAAACATACAAAAGCGGTTTTAATTTTGTTGACCAGTGCTTCTGAGCAAATCCTTTTGTGCCCGAAATCTTTAATTCGGCATTGGTCTTTTTTCTGGTGAAAAAGAACCAGACTGCCAATAAAGGAATCAATAAAAGCAACCAGAGAAATTCCGGATTCAAAAACTCGAGATTAGGATCCATGTTCCTCCTTTCTTTCTGTTTCTTCTACTTTTGGGTGCATGATCTCTATGATGTTTTCAGCATCTCTTCTATGCAAATCGATCTCATTCACCATAGGGTGGGATTTCGCAAATTTCACCAAATCGGCTTCTTGCAACAATTTTTTCAATTTGAAAATAGTTTCATTGGGTATGCCCAACTTACTCGATGCATTAAAATCAGTGACAATATCCAATAATTCATCGGTAGTCGATTCTAAAGCCGGTATATTCAATTCTCTCTCGATAAATGTCCTCACAATATCGGTTAACTCCACATAATACAATTTTACCCTGTTCTGCTGCACTAAATTTTTGCTGTCGAGCTCTTTTAGTCTTTGTTTTGCCTCTTCAAAAGGAGGAATTTCAATCTTCTTTTCTTCTACGATCTTTTTCTTGCGTTTCAATAAGTACCAAATCAATCCTGCAAGCAGCAATAGGCCTAATAACCACCACAAATATGCCTTAAAGTCGTCAAAAACATAAGGTTCCTCTTCAATTGACTTGATAGGAAAAAGTTTTTGCTTAAGTGTGTCTACCTCAACTGTGGTTACATCTATAAATAGCGAATCGGTATACACTTCTACATTATTGACCATTACCCCTTGTCTGGGTAACATATATCTTCCACTGTCAAAAGAAGTAAGTGTGTATTTTCTAAAAATTTGGTTGTTGACAGAATCGACATTAAAAGATTCTACGACTTCGAGTTTTTTGAGGCTATCTAAATTTAAGATAGGGAAAGCCACGTCTTTTAACGTGTCTTTATCCACAAATATTTTGTATTCAATCTGCTCGCCAATTCTAATTTTTGTGGTGTCAACAGAAATTGTTACTTGCGCTTGCCCCAAAAAAACAAAGCTAAATATGAAGGCCATTGCACAAAAAACTTCTCTTTTTGGGAAGGTCAAAAAACGATCGTATTTGCTATTTGATTCTTTGCTTTTCATATCAATTTTTGAGCTATTTAATTTCTTCGTTTAAAATAACCCAACAATTTTTTTACATAACTCTCATCTACTCTTGAGCTAATTGTCCCTGCCCCACTTTTGCTAAAAGTATTTTCAAAATAATTTACCTGCTCCAGGTAATTGGCTCTATAACTTTTTCTTACCGACTTTAAATTTGTATTTACGAGAACTACTTCGTCAGTTTCCACATCTAACATGGGTACCATACCTAACTTTGGCAATTCTGTTTCGTATTGATCAAAAATCCTTATTCCGGTTATGTCGTGTTTTTTGGCAGCAATTTTAAGTGGATTTTCATAGCCCTTGTCCATAAAATCTGAAAGAAGAAAAACGATTGCTTTCTTTTTCATCACTTGCGACAAATAACGCAAAGCATGAGCTATATCTGTTTTTTTGCTTCTTGGCTTAAATTCGATCAGCTCCCTGATGATTCTCAACACGTGGCTCTTTCCTTTTTTTGGCGGAATAAACAATTCTACCTCGTCAGAAAAGAGCATTAAACCAACCTTATCATTATTCTGAATCGCCGAAAAAGCCAAAGTAGCGCTGATCTCCGTAATGATATCTCTTTTAAAGAGATCCGTGGTTCCAAAATATTCAGAGGCACTCACATCTACCAATAACATCATGGTGAGCTCCCGCTCTTCCTCAAACACTTTGACAAATGGCTCGTTGTAGCGCGCTGTTACATTCCAATCGATAGATCGGATATCATCTCCAAATTGGTACTGGCGTACCTCAGAAAAAGTCATACCTCGTCCTTTGAACGAACTGTGGTATTCGCCTGAAAAAATATGATCAGACAATCTTCTTGTCTTGATCTCTATTTTTCTAACTTTTTTGAGAATTTCTTTGGTTTCCACTTATCTAATTTCGATGAATCAATGCTTTGAGTCTGATCTACTTTTTAGTTTAAGGCACTTCAACCTGGTTAATGATCTTATTAATAAGATCAACGGAAGTGATATTTTCGGCTTCTGCCTCATAGGTCACTCCAATTCTGTGTCTGAGCACATCGTGTACAACCGCACGAACATCTTCCGGTATCACATAGCCTCTTCGTTTGATAAATGCATAACATTTAGCAGCCATTGCTAAATTGATACTTCCTCTAGGAGAGGCTCCATAACTGATAAGTGGTGCTAATTCTCCTAAACGATATTCATCCGGGAAACGAGTAGCAAAGATCAAATCAAGGATATATTTTTCGATCTTTTCATCCATATACACCTCTCTAACCGAACTTCGCGCAGATAAAATTTGCTCTAACGAAACCACAGGATTGATCTTTTCAAATGAACCCAATAAATTTTTGCGCATAATGATTTGCTCATCGGCCAACTTTGGATAATCAATAACTGTTTTCAACATAAAACGGTCTACCTGAGCTTCAGGTAAGGGGTAGGTCCCTTCTTGTTCAATAGGGTTTTGTGTTGCCATGACTAAAAATGGCTCAGGTAACTTGAAAGTTTCATCTCCAATCGTGACCTGGTGTTCCTGCATAGCCTCCAATAATGCTGATTGTACTTTAGCCGGTGCTCTGTTGATCTCATCAGCTAAAACGAAATTGGCAAAAATGGGTCCTTTTTTAATAGAAAAATCATTTACCTTCATGTTGTAGATCATTGTTCCGATCACATCCGCAGGTAATAGATCTGGTGTAAATTGTATTCTGCTAAACGAGCCTTTTACAGCTTTTGACAAGGTGTTAATCGCCAAAGTTTTGGCTAATCCTGGCACCCCTTCTAACAGAATATGACCATTTCCTAGAAGACCGATGAGCAATCGTTCGAGCATATGTTTTTGTCCAACAATTACTTTGTTCATTTCCAGATGAAGAAGATCTACAAAAGCACTTTCTCTTTCAATTTTCTCATTGATGGCTCTAATGTCTACACTCGTATTTTGCATTTCCATGGAATATATTTTACAATTCTTTTTTAGAATCTATTTTACTTACTAAGGGCAACAAATCTAAGGGTTCGATGATAGTTTTGTTGTTAAATTTTGGTTAAAAATTAGCGGAAAACCAAGTAATCAAAGCAATTCTGCAAAGATTAAAAGGAATTGCCCTAAAAAAGATAAATGATGGGAAAAATAGATGGTATTTAATTTATTTTCAGTGAAACCAAATCTGAAAAAATAAAGTTAATATTGTTCCTGTTCGTTTGGAAAATCTCTCGATTTCACATCCTTGATATAATTTTCGAAAGCATTTGTCATTTGATCGTATAGATCGAGGTATCTTCTCAAGAATCGCGGACTAAATTCATGCGTCATGCCCAACATATCATGTGTAACCAATACCTGACCGTCAACTTCACCTCCCGCGCCAATCCCAATAACAGGAATGGATACACTTTTTGCCACTTCAGCGGCAAGTTTAGCCGGAACCTTTTCCAAAACAATTCCGAAACAGCCCAGCTCTTCCAATAACTTGGCATCCTCCTTTAATTTCAGTGCCTCTTCTTCTTCTTTGGCACGAACACTGTAAGATCCAAATTTATAGATAGATTGTGGCGTTAATCCTAAATGGCCCATCACAGGTATTCCGGCAGACAGAATTCTGGTAATTGATTCGGCAATTTCTTTTCCTCCCTCTAATTTAATGGCATGACAACCAGATTCTTTCATCAGTCTAATGGCAGATTCAAGTGCGTTTCTGGAGTTTCCCTGATAGGATCCAAAAGGCAAATCCACCAAAACCAAACATCTTTCTATGGCCCTTACCACTGAAGATGCGTGATAAATCATTTGATCCAAGGTAATAGGCAAGGTAGTTTCATGTCCCGCCATCACATTGGAAGCAGAATCTCCAACCAAAATAATATCAATTCCTGCATGATCGACAATTTTGGCCATAGTGTAATCATATGCCGTAAGCATGGCAATTTTTTCACCGTTAGCCTTCATTTCAAACAATGATCGCGTTGTAATTCTTTTGTACTCTTTTTTTTGTTTTGGCATGTTGCGCTAAAATTTTTTCAAAATTAGGGATTATTTCTTTTCTACATTTTCTTTGGCTGCGATGATCTTAGGAAAAAGGAATGTGCCAAAATTCTTAACCGGATTATACAATATAGAAGATTCAATTTTTTCTTTTTCGACAAAAGGTAAAGTGCGATTTACACCGTCAAAAATAATTAAGACCACACTGGCGATCAAGGCCACTTTTAACAAGCCAAACACTGCGCCGAGTATTTTATTCACACCTCCTAAAAAAATAGAATTGGCCAGTTTGGTGAACAATTTTCCGGCCATTTCGATTAAAATGACCACAATAAAAAAAGTTCCTGCAAACGAAACGACTTGAATTACTGATGGTGTCCAATCTGCAAATCCTTTTAAGATGTTTGCCAGGAAATGTGAAAAATGCATGGCAACAAAAATACCGACAACCAAAGAGGCTAATGAAGTAACCTCCACTATAAAACCTTTAAAATAACCTCTTATGAGGCCAAAAATCAGCAACGCAGCTAAAACTAAATCAATTAAATTCATAAACTCTCCATTAAATATTAATGACCTCTAATTCATTTTGCACATAAACAAGGATCTGATCTTGGACCTCATATCCTATTTTGTTCAAACAATCGGCATATTTTTGTATTTGCACCTCATGCTTCTTATCTTTTTTCCCCGTCTTGTAATCAATGATCGTAACCTTTTTCCCATTAAAAAACAATCGGTCAGGAATCAAAATTTCTTTCTCATCATTCAATAACTCTCTTTCTGTGTACACTTTCTTTCCTATTGCAAAATAACTTTTTAATTGCTCATTTTCTATAATTTGGAAAATTACTTTTTTCAAATTTTCTTCTTCCTCCATTGTAATAAGTCCATATTCCAAATAATTCTGCAATACCTGCCCAACATCATCTGCTGAAATTATTTTTGACATAATTTCATGAAAAAGGTCACCGTAGAGTTGAGCTTCACTTTTTTGACCTTTGAACAAGCTCGGAGATGGAGCAATTGTAATGTCATGTGACTGCCAGGGCGTACTTATAAAAGAAGGTAGTATATTCGTTTTCGACGATTCTTTTTTTACTTGTTTGGAAAGTGTCTTGTCACCAAATTCGTAGGTGTTCTTATCATCGTCCCAGCAATGCTTGTCCTTTAAAAAATGTTTTAAATAATCTGATGATTTGGCAATATCCTCCTTCTTGGGTTTATCACATAAAATGTACAACTGTTCAATCGCACGTGTATAAGCCACATAGGCCAGATTAAAATTGTCTAATTGTTCCTGTTCGCGAAATAATTTCTCCAGCTCCTCTCCTTCTTTGCCAATTTGCTGCAAAACAGATCCATATCCCACGTAAAAATGGTCAAAATCTTCTGTATAAGTAGTGTTATTCAATTTGAGCCATGCCGACTTTTTATCATTCCGATCTCGCATTTGCAAATCATAGGGCACGATGACTATTCTGAATTCCAGTCCCTTAGATTTATGAATGGTCATTACATTGACCGCATCCTTATTCTCAGGAGCAACAACAGATAATTCGTCTTTTTTCAATTCCCAATAATCCAAAAAATGGATCACTGAATGATCTTTTTTATGGCTAAACTGCAACACTTGATCGAGAAAAAACTGAAGGTAGGCATCAGAGGTTCTCGCTAGTGAAAAGCTGCGAATAATTTGCTCAACTTTATCGTAAAAGGAGAGGTTCAATCCGATAAAATCACTATTAATCAGGCCATAACTTTCTAATTTTTTATAAAAATCCGGACCATCAATAGCAATTAACTCTTTGATAAAATGATGTTTATCTATTTTCAATTCCCAGTGGTCAAACAAAAAATAAAGCACATTAAACTTTGCGTGCTGGTCTTTTTCATTGCTCAAATACTTCAAAAATTCAATGATAAAATCAATCTTCCCATTGTTCTTCAAAAGCAAACTTTCTGCGCTGGAAACAGCAATTCCCACTTTATTCAGATAGTCAGAAATAGTAACTGCCTGCTTATTTTTTGAAACTAAAATACAGATCTCATTAAGCTCAATATCGCCCTGTAGTTCTCGAATGATCCTTTCAATTTGAACAGGAACTGTCTCGTCTCGCATTTGAACATTTTCTATTTCTTCTAAAAACTCGATGCGAACATAACCACCCTCAGTTGCATTCATGAGTTGTTTATTCCCAATTTCATAAAGATCCTGATGTATATCATTACTAAACATTGCTGAAAGAAACGTAAAATACGAATTATTGAACTGAATGACCTCATCAAAACTTCTGTAATTTCTTTCTAGTTGATGAAGTGATTTTTGGATCGCAAAGGGATTTGAATTACTGTTTTGTATACCACTTGTACCCCCGGAAAGATCTATAAATTGTTCGGGCTGACCTCCTCTCCAGCGATAGATAGATTGTTTGGCATCACCCACCAATAAAAGTCCGGAGTTTCCCGATGACAGTGCATTATCAATTAAAGGAACTAAATTAGCCCATTGCATCCCCGAGGTGTCCTGCATCTCATCGATAAAAAAATATTTAAATCTTTCCCCTATTTTTTCATAAATAAAAGCAGCAGGCTGCTCTTTTAAATGCTTACTGATCAACCGATTAAATTCTGATAAGAATTGAATATTATTCTCTTTCTTAACGGCTTGCAGGGCCTTGTTGATCTCACTTAAGACAGCAAGAGGTGTAATGCTTTTCAACAAAAGTTGATTCAAATTTTGCTGTTGATAAAGGAGGCTTGCCTCGTCGAACAATTTTTCTAAAGTGGGTAAAACCTCATTTATGATTCCAGACATGATTTGATAAGCCCCCTTATTTACTGTTGTTTGATTTTGCACTCGGTTGCTTACTGTTGCAAATTTACCGGCATTTATCCCCTGGCAATCCGTACTTATCTGCTCAAAAAATTTTGGGAGAATATTCATGTAAAAAACACCTTGTTCAAGGCCGCTTTGATGAATGATCTGCAAAGCTTCCTCTCCAATTAATCTAAACTGCTCCTTTAACTTTTTCTGATTTTGAAGGATTTTCCTTTTAAAAACAATAAAGTCCTGAATTGATTTACTTTCGAAATGAGTCAAAAACGGTTCGTGATTTTCGTTATGACTTATTCTACCGATATCATTTAAATTAGCGGCAATATTCCATGATTTATCATCCTCAACTTGATTTAAGGTATATTCTAAGATCAAATTTGTAATTTCTTGATTCTCTCCAACTTTTGAAATGACATCATTTACGGCTAGATTTAACCAGATTTTCTGATCAAGTTCCAATTCAAAATTGGTCGTCAGACCCAATTCAATGGCAAAAGACCTAATCAATCGATAGGTAAATGTATCAATGGTCACAATATTGAATGAAGAATAATTCTCAATGATCTCCTTCAAAATATTTTTTGCTCTTTCATTCAACTCCTCTCCGGGCAGTTCCAATTCCAATTGCAAATCATTGGCGATGGCTGACTCTTTTTTTGATGCCATGTTGCGCAGCGCTCCCAATACCCGCTCTTTCATTTCCGCTGCAGCCTTATTGGTAAATGTGAGGCATAAAATGGTTTGAAATGTTCTGGGATTTGGGTTAGACAGCAAAATTCTTAAATACTCCTTTACAAGCGTATAGGTTTTTCCACTTCCGGCTGAGGCATTGTAGACTTTAAAAAAGGAAGGGCTATACACGGGTTAAATTTTGATTGGCAGATAAAATTAGGTAAATTTAATTTTTTGCGGTGATAAATTCACTTCAATTTAATGTGTAAATTCATTTTTTAAAATTCTCCTATAATGGATCAGGCCGCTCAAACCATGATAGATAATCTTCAAAAAAACACAGGAAAAAGCCTTGAAGAATGGGTTAAAATTGTGCATGCACATGAATTTGCCAAACACGGAGAGATCATGAATTTTCTTAAAAAGGATCACGGTTTTACGCATGGGTTTGCAAATTTGGTAGCGCATAAAGCGCGAAGCAGTGATGCAGGTTCTCAGGTGGATTCTGACCTCATCGCCAAACAATACAAAGGCAAAGAACATTTTTTTTCTATCTACCAAGAATTGATTAGTTCCATCAACAAATTTGGCGGGGACGTAGAAATTGCACCCAAAAATAGTTACGTTAGCCTGAGGCGCAAAAAGCAATTCGCTATGCTTATCCCTGCTACAAAAACGCGCTTTGAAATTGGCCTGAATTTAAAAAATGTTACATCTGATGATATTTTAAAAGAAATTAGCAAAAAAAATACCATGTGCAGTCATCAAATAGAACTAGAACCTGATGAAAAAGTAAGTAAGAACATTTTGGATTGGATAAAAAAAGCATACGAACAAGCAGGTTAGTAAACAGTATATGAGCAAAAGAAACAGAAAAAGAAAAAATCCTAGTCAAAGGCAATTTGTAGGTCGAAATCTGGGCGTTGTGCCAGAGCTTCAACTTTTTAAATACAGGAAGGAAGATTATATAGAAATCACCAGTCTGAAACATCCTGATGAGCTCAAAAATTTCCTTGAGCCGGAATATCGTTATTGGTTAAATCTAAATGGTATTCAAGAAATTGATTTGGTGAAAGCGGTGTGCGACAAACTGAACATGCACAACCTGATCATCGATAGTATCTTAGATTTTGCTCATGTATCAAAATTCCAGGAATTTGAGAACAATTATTATTTTTCAATTTCCTCCCTAATGGCCAATAATACCTTAGAACTGGAGTATGAGCAAATTAGTTTTGTCTTAGGGGAAGACTATGTAGTGACCTTCCAGGAAAAAGTAGGTGATCATTTTAACCATATCCGAGAAAGAATAAGGGAAGGATTAGGTATTATTAGGGAAAGGAGTTGTGACTATTTACTTTGTTTACTGCTGGAAGCCATTTTAGACGATTACCAAAAAAATATTGAAAAATTAGAAATTAGTGAATCTGAAATCAATTCTTTTGATTTGGAACTGGATCCATCTCCAAATGTATTGAGAGAAATAGAAACCCATAAAGTAAAGGTCGATCAAATTAAACGCGCTTTGATTTCTTTGCGAGAGATCTTTTTAAAAATAGAACGGGAAAAACCAAAACTGATTCAGCCCAAACACATGAAATACTATATAGAATTAAAGGATTTTTCGATTTCATTGATCGACATTTGCGACCGACTAACTTCCAGATTGGAATCGGCCTCCAATTTATTTTTCTCAATTCAAAGCCACCGAATGAATCAAGTCATGAAAATTCTAACCGTGGTCTCTTCTATATTTATTCCGCTGTCATTTTTGGTAGGTGTCTACGGAATGAATTTTGATAATATGCCCGAACTGCAATGGCGCTGGGGCTATTTTGTCTTGATCGGTGTAATGCTCACCCTGATCATTTCCATGATTATTTATTTCAGAAAGAAAAAATGGATATGAGTGTAAATATGTAGATGAATAATATCAATTAAAGACATAATCGAAAAATAAATTATCTAATTTTACTCTTTCAATACCAAAAAAGTGAATGCTATAAGACAGTTTCTAGAGTTTGAATTAATCCATGTTGGAGAGTATAGTATCCGTGTATATTCATTGGTTTCTATTCTGTTCATTTTTATACTCACCAAATTTATTTTATGGGTCATTCAAAAGGCCCTATACCGAAAAGAAAAATTAAATTCTCATGAAAAAGGCAATCTATATGCTCTTTTTCAAATCATAAAATATGTCATTTGGGTTATTTCCATTGCATTCATGTTAGAAACGATCGGTTTAAAAATCACTGTTCTTTTAGCTGGTTCTGCTGCACTTTTGGTAGGTGTTGGATTAGGTTTGCAACAAACCTTTAACGACATGATCTCAGGTATTATTTTACTCTCCGAACGATCTATCAAAGTTGGCGATATTCTCACCATAGACGATGATATCGTAAAAATTGAAGAGATTGGATTTCGTACTTCAAAAGGCCAAAACAGAGATGAAATTTCTATTATCATTCCAAATTCTTTAATTACCACAAGTAAGGTCATTAATTGGAGTCATCAAACCAGAAGGACACGTTTTAAGATAAATGTGGGGGTAGCCTATGGTAGCGATGTTGACCTCGTGATGAAAATCCTCAATGAAAGCGCCGTAGCACATCCTGAAGTTAAAAAGAATGAATTGATCGATGTGCGATTTCTCGATTTTGGCACATCTTCTTTAGATTTTCAGTTACTCTTTTATAGTGAAAACATTTTTAGAATAGAAAAAGTAAAAAGTGATATCAGAAAAATTATCAACAAAAAATTTGTCGAAAATAATATTGAAATACCTTTCACTCAAATGGATTTACATCTTAAATCCAACAATACAGATCTTTTAAAGAATAATCAAATAGCACCTAATTCTTAACATAAATTCAGACAAAGTGAATATTCGCGATTCTGTAAAATCATCGAGCAATAAAGTTTCGTCAGAGGCTTTAGCATTAAGCGATTTTGTAAAAGATCCCAGCAAATCTTTAGTAGATAGATTAGAGTCATTTGAAGACATTATAAATTTAGAAGTTGGAGATACCGGCCTAAATAGATCAAGAGCCATTGAAAGGGAATTTAATTTCAGACAATTTTATATCAAATACGAAGGAGACAATCCGACCGGAACTCAAAAAGATAGAATTGCTTTTGCCCAGATATATGATGCACTGAGAAGGGGTTTTGATACCGTTACCCTGGCTACTTGTGGAAATTATGGTGTGGCAATGGCGCTTGCAGCTAAATTAGCAGGAATAAAATGTATCATTTACATTCCTGAAACTTATCATACCGAAAGAATAGAAGAAATGACCAGTTTGGATGCAGAAATAGTGAGATGTGAAGGTAGTTATGAAGATTCTGTTGTAAAAAGTAGTTTGGTAGCCTTTGAAAAAGAGTGGTACGATGCCAATCCCGGAGGAAGTAATACGCCACTGCAAATTCAAAGTTATTCGCAAATTGCCTATGAATTGTACGAAGATCTTGGAGATGCACCAAAATACTGTGCAGTCCCTGTTTCAAATGGAACCTTGATCGCCGGAATTTACAGAGGGTTTGTGAGTTTGTACAAGAGAGGAAGAACCTCCATCATCCCAAAAATGATCGCAGCTTCTTCTACCCAAAAAAATCCGATCATTCAATCCTTTAACCAAGGTTTAACTGCATGTATAGATCTGGATCCAAAATTGATCAAAGAAACAAAATACAACGAACCTCTAATTAATTGGCACAGTTTTGACGGAGATGAAGCGCTTTTTGCCATCCGTGAATCAGAAGGAAGGGCATTTAATATTTCTGATAAAAATATGAAAGAAATGAGCTCCTTTCTATTAAAAAAAGAAGGGTACAAAATATTGCCGGCTTCTACGGCCGGACTTATCGGGATGCTAAAAATGCAAGAAAAAGAGGCTTTAGATCCGGGAAAAATTGTCGCTATTTTAACCGCAAAACATTAACTTATTTTCACAATACACCATGAAAAAAGATAGTATAGACGGACAAGCCATCGTGTTTTGTCAGAATGCTTTTAACACCCCGGAAGGTAAAACCGCACATGGTTTGGTGCGATTTACTGAGCGATACGATGTTATAGCCGTAATTGATTCGAAATACTCCGGAAAAGATGCCGGTGAAGTTCTGGATGGAAAAAAGAAACATATTCCTATTTATTCAGATTTCACCTTAGCCTATGAAGACTTAATTCTAAAAGGTAAAAAACCATTAAATTTTGTTGTTGGTCTGGCCCCTGATGGTGGCAGATTACCCAAATCCTATAAATCGGAAATTAAACTGGCCTTACAAAAAGGATTGAATGTAGACTCCGGCTTACACGACTTTCTCACAAAAGATGAAGAAATTATGAAAGTAGCTAATGAAAATGGTTGCCGGGTGCGCGATATTCGCAAAACTCCGGATAGAGATGAACTCCATTTTTTTACCGGAGACATAGAAAAAGTAAACTGTTTAAAATTAGCTGTATTAGGCACAGACTCCGCCATTGGCAAAAGAACTACTTCTTGGTTGTTAGTGCATGCATTTAGAGATCTGGGCTTGAAGGCCGAAATGATCGGAACCGGACAAACAGCTTGGTTACAGGGTGCAAAATATTCTATGGTGATGGACAGTTGTATCAACGATTTTGTTTCAGGTGAAATAGAACATGCCGTGGTATCTGCCTGGAAAGAGGCAAAACCGGATGTGATTGTGATTGAAGGACAGGGTAGTTTGATGAATCCTGCTTATCCGGGAGGGTTTGAAATTTTGGCTGCCGGCAGACCGGACTTTATCATTTTACAGCATGCACCCAAACGACTTGAATACGATGGTTTTCCGGGTTATAAATTACACGATATCCAGGAACAAATTCACGCATTACAGGTCATATCCGGAAGGCAAGTCATAGCCCTCACCTTGAATCATGAGAATATGGAAAAATCTGAAATCAAAGAGGCTTGTCAAGAACTGACAGAAGAAACCGGTTTACCTTGTTTTGATGTCCTCGAATATGGGGCAAAAGAATTAGTCACCCTGCTAAAATCAAAAATCAATAAGGACTAAATCATTTATATGAAAATAACCAAAGTCAGCTTCGAACATCATTCTTTAGAATTAAAAAATCCTTATACAATTGCTTATGAAACCATAAAGAGTGCGAGTAATTTCTTTTTACAGATCGAAACTGACGGAAAAATTGTAGGACTTGGTTGCGCTGCACCGGATAAGGAAGTTACCGGTGAAAGTGCCGAGGAAACCACTGCGGTCATACAAACTTTGATCATTCCTTTTTTAACGGGCAAAAACCCACTGAATTATGTCCAAATTCTCACCGAACTGAAAATTCTTCTTCCCAAAAGTCCCTCCGTTCTGGCCATGGTAGATATGGCCCTGTTTGATCTTTTTGCTAAAAAGGCCGAGGTTCCCTTGTATCAATTCTTGGGAGGTTTTAGACATGAAATTGCAACGAGTATCACAGTTGGTATTTTACCCCTCAAAGAGACGTTATATGAGGTTAAAGAATTTGTCGATCAAGGTTTTACTATCATCAAAATAAAAGGCGGACTCAATGTTGATGAAGATATCGAAAGGGTCAATCAAGTGCATCAAAAATACCCTAAACTAATCTTGCGTTTTGACGGAAATCAGGGTTATAACAAAAAAGAAACCATCAAGTTTGTTAAAGAAACCGCTCATGTGGGCATCGAAATTTTAGAACAACCCACAAAAACGCACAAACGAAAAAAGCTGGCAAAGATCACTAAGCAAGTGGATATTCCTGTCATGGCAGATGAAAGTATCAAATCATTAGCCGACGCCTTCCATTTAGCGAAGAACAGTATCATCAATATGATCAATATCAAATTGATGAAAGTGGGTGGGATTCAGGAAGCCAAGCACATCAATTCCGTAGCAAAATCCGGAAAAATTGAAGTCATGGTAGGTTGTTTAGACGAAAGTGCTTTGGGAATTTCTGCCGGATTACATTTTGCCTTGAGCAGACCCAACATTGAATATGCAGACCTCGATGGCCATCTCGATTTTATCAACGATCCGGTTAAGAATATTTTTATCCTTGAAAAAGGTATTTTACGACCTAATCATGCATACGGTTTGGGCCTAAAATCCTTTTAATCTTCCTATTACTTTTTTTCTCTAAATTGGAGTATAATTATTTCAGTTGTATACATCTTTTTTACAACTCATTGATGATATGTGTTTTTAGACCTCAATCCCGAAAAATTAGACCATGGTTAAAAGTATTTGTCCCTCACTTATTCTGTTCATAGTGGTTTGTTTGGGCACGCAAATTTATGGCCAAAAAACGATGCTGTTAAATGAAGATTTAAAAAATAATAGCCAGGAATTGCCTATTAAGCGAAAAGCACTAAGTAATATTCTAAAATTTAAATTTGGCCCTTATAGCACAGATAAAGTCAAAATGGGTATTTCATCTGCTCAATCTGATAATTTGTTTAAAAGCGATGTAAAAGCTTCTTCAAAAAACAATTATAGTTACTCGCTCATCGAAGAAGGGGGTAATACGATCGATGCCCAAGTTAGCGAAAAGGGCGAATTAGAACTAGATGATGAAAAATCCTTTTTTTATCGATTAGTAACTAATGTGGATATCCAAGTAAATGATCATATTAACGTCCATGTTGGTGAAATCCCTACCTACGAAATTGTTAAAAATTTGCACCAGACAGTAGCCAATTTTGAAAATACAAATGGCAATGAAGCATGGCAATGTATCATCGTTACACCTTTTGACGCCAGTATGGAAGATTATTATTTTGGTGGACTCATTTCATACGACAATGAGGAGATTGCCATATTAGAAGTGAGCAAAAATGAAAATAATGAAACCTACAGTGTTTTAGGTATTTCATTTCCAATTTTATATGGGTATGAATTCTTTCAAAATGGAAAAATTATCGCTGCCCTTCAAAATTATCCGTTAAATAAACAAAAAGTCTGGTTGCACAATGATCTGGACGAAAAGTCTAAACTAGTCATCGCATCGATTATTCCTGTTCTGATCAATACCAATATAAATAACATGTCAGCGATGGACTAATCGATAACTTCCCTTCTTTAAAAGCTACAATTAACCTTTATATGGCTTTTAATCGAAAATAATTATTACGGATATTGATTAAAATTTTCCGTAAATTTAGGGTTCAATCCACTAAACCCAAAACTTATGTCAACTATAAAAGGTTATGCGGCTCAGGAAGCCGGAGGAAAATTATCTCCTATTCAATACGAATTACCAGAGTTAAAACAAGAAGAAGTAGAAATAGAAGTTCACTATTGTGGCATTTGCCATTCAGATCTCAGTATGCTGAACAATGAATGGGGTATGACGCAGTATCCTTTTGTACCGGGTCATGAGATCGTAGGTAAAGTAATTGCTTTAGGCAAGAATACCAAGAACCTAAAAGTGGGAGACTTGGTAGGCTTAGGCTGGTTAGCCGAATCTTGTATGCATTGTGATCAATGTATGACGGGTGATAATCATTTATGCTCAACTGGTCAGGGCACCATCGTAGGACGTCATGGTGGATTTGCTGAAAAAGTAAGATGCCATTGGTCATGGGCCATTCCATTGCCAAAGGGAATTGACCTTAGTAAAACAGGACCGCTCTTATGTGGTGGAATCACAGTCTTTAATCCTATCTTGATTGCCGATGTTAAACCAACCGACAGGGTAGGCGTTATCGGTATTGGAGGTTTAGGGCATATGGCACTTAAATTTTTGAACAAATGGGGTTGTGAAGTCATTGCTTTTAGCTCAAATCCTGACAAAAAGAAGGAGATCCTGAAAATGGGTGCTCATGATGTGATCAATTCCAGAGATACTGAGGAGATGAAAAAAATTACGGGAACACTAGATTTTATCTTAAATACCACAAATGTAACATTAGACTGGTCTGAATATTTGAATGTCCTTAGACCAAAAGGAAGATTTCATAATGTAGGTGCCGTATTAGAACCTCTGCAAATTCCTGCTTTTACCTTGCTAATGGGACAAAAAACTGTTGGGGGAAGCCCAATAGGTAGTCCTGCCTTGACAAAAACAATGTTAGAGTTTTGTATGAGGCATGAAATTTATCCTATCACAGAAGAATTCCCCATTGCTAAAGTAAATGAGGCTTTAGAGCATCTGGAGTCAGGAAAAGCGAGGTACAGAATTGTTTTAAAGGTAAAAAATTAAAACAAACGCCAAATTTGCGCGACTAAAAAAGTAACAATCAATCCTAAAAATACAGGTAATAAAGTAGCCAGGAGCGTCCATTTCCAGCTCTTGGTTTCTTTGTATATGGTATAAATAGTTGTGCTGCATGGATTGTGCAACAAACTGAACAACATCAAATTAACAGCTGTTAATAATGTCCAACCCCCAGCTCTTAGCAAATTTCCAGTTTCATTGGCAGAATCTAATTCGAACATTACTCCTGCACCCTCACCTGCATTTACGCCGGTAACCAAAACAGTAAGCATTAAAATAGTTGGAATCACAATTTCATTGGCGGGAATTGCGACAATATAAGCCAACAAAATCACTCCGTTTAAGCCAATCAACCAGCCAAACCCATCTAATGAATTGATGATCCAAGCGGCTAGACTTTGGTCTCCAACGGGTATATTTGAAATCAACCAAATTACTGCTCCTGCCGGAGCTGCAAAAACAATCGCTCGCCATAACACAATGATCGTTCTATCGATCAAAGAGGTGTAAATGGTCTTCCAAAAACGCGGAGGTCTGTAGGGAGGAAGTTCTAAATTGAAAGTAGACACTTCTCCTTTTAAAACTGTTCTCGACAATAACCACGAGCTAAAGAACATAAAGAAAATTCCCAGAATAGCAATTCCGATCACTGCTCCCACAGAGGCAATTCCGGATAAATAAGAGGGAACAATAGCGCCAATAAAAATGGTCGCAATTAAGATCTGGGTTGGCCATCTTCCATTACACAAAGAAAAATTATTCGTAATAATGGCAATGAGTCTTTCACGCGGACTATCAATAATTCTTGTTGCCACAACTCCTGCTGCATTACAGCCAAAACCCATACTCATGGTCAAGGCTTGTTTGCCATGTGCACCAGATTTTTTAAAGAAATAATCCATGTTGAATGCCACTCTTGGCAGATAGCCAAAATCTTCAAGGAGTGTAAAAAGGGGAAAAAATATGGCCATGGGAGGCAGCATGACCGAAACGACCCATGCCACCGACAAATAAACACCATCGATCAAAAAGCCACTTAGCCACCAGGGCATCCCTATATGATTAGCTCCATTTTTAAGCAGAGGATGAATTTTATCTAAGAATAAATCCGCAAGCATTGCGGAAGGATAATTAGCTCCTACTATAGTGAGCCATAGAACAACAGCCAGGATGAGAAACATGAGCGGAAAGCCCCATCTTTTACTGGTGATGATCTTATCTAACTTGGCATCAAAAGTCAGGTTCTTATTTTCATTGGGATAATGTACAGCCGTACTGGCGATCTTCGAGGCATCGGCATAGATCCCTTCGGCCAGATCATCGTGAAAGTCTTCTCCGATCTTCCAACGCAATTCCTTTGCAAGACTAATAATTTGATCTGTATTTTTTTCTGGCATAAAAGTTCTCTTTAAACGAATTCGCCTGTTTGTAAAGCATTAATAATGTGCTGATCTCCTTCAAGCAACCTAAAAGCCAGCCATCTCGCATTAGGCAAATTCGGATACTGTTTTACGATTTCCTCAGATAATTGATCCACGGCCGATTTAATTTTGGGTGGTACATTTTCTATTCTGTGCGGACGGCAGACGATAGTTCCCATGGCCACTTCATAAATGGTCTGAATAAGGTCATTAATTCCCAGATTAAATCTGGCACTTGTTGGGACGACAGGTATGCCCAGACTTCGAGAAAGCGACCTTTGATCGATTTCAATTTTATTTCTTTCGGCCTCATCGATCAAATTCAGGCAAAGCACTGCCCTATCCGTAATTTCGAGGATCTGTAAAACCAAATTCAGATTGCGTTCTAACCTACTCGCATCCACTACAATTACGGTCACACTTGGTTTACCGAAAAGGATGAAATTCCTGGCTACTTCTTCATCTTCCGAGGTTGACAATAAAGAATAGGTTCCCGGAAGATCTACCAGTTTAAATTTCTTTTCCTCATATATAAAACCACCCTCTGCCCGAATCACCGTTTTTCCAGGCCAATTGCCGGTATGCTGTCTCAATCCGGTCAAAGCATTGAAAACTGTACTTTTCCCGGTATTCGGATTTCCCGCTAAGGCAATGACAAAATCGCTTTCCTCAGTATTCACTCCCATTCTTTTTAATCCTTTTGGATTAAAATGTCCGCAAGTTTCACAAGCCGATGTTACTTTTTTTTCCATTTCAGATCTTTTTGATAAGAATTTTTGAAGCCTGATCATCGCGGAGGGCGATTGAAGTTCCTTTGATCAGATAAGCTCTGGGGTCTTGAAGAGGTCCGGGAAGATCTACTTCAATGTTTGCCCCTTTTACAAAACCTAAATCCAGTAACCTGCGCCTGCTTTCCCCTCTGCTCTCCTTAGAAATTCCCAAAATTTCTGCCTTTTCGTTTTCTTTTAAATTATTCAATCGGTAAGCGTCTCGATCTATTTCTAACTCAGATTCTACCGGAGCAACCGTTATGTTTGCCGCCACGACCGGAGCCAAAACATACTCCTCACCTTCCGCGTAAAAAACTACTCTTTTCGAGTTGCTTTCTAAAACCCTGATCTGCGAACCATGATGAATATTCTCAGCCAAAATTTGCTTATAAATCACTTCAGGTTCATCCTCAATATGAGTGATCCTTCCAATAAAATTAACGGGTAGTTTAGATAGATTTATCCCTTGAACCGGGCTTATCTTTCCGGTTTCCGAGGGAATTGGATCTCCATGCGGATCATACAACGGATAGCCTAGTTCAAGGGATAATCTGTCCGTTTCTTTTGCATTTAATATATGTTCCATCGTTTCTGCCCTATCGTGCCATTCTTTTTTGTCATACCCCGTTTTTTCGGCCAGATATTTTTCGTACAAACGATGTACCCGGACAATTTTTAAGGAGTAACTCCTGCCCTCATCAGTGAGTTTTAAAATTTCTCCATCCTGTTCTAACAAACCACTATCCGTCATGTCTTCTATGGCTTCAACAATGGTCTTATCTTTTAATTTTAAAGCCCCGGATAAACTCGCTATACTGACTCTTTTTCCTGAATTTTCGAAATGATAGAGTTGTTTTAAGATATCTTCTTTTACCGTTTTTTCTTGTAGTTCGGTGTTCTTGTTAATTATCCAATACCAACCTGTACCCGGCTTAAACAATAAAAAAAGTAATAGAAAGCCAAGGAAAAAAATAAGGAGCGCTATGAAAGGGTCATAAGTCATGATGGCGTTTTTTTAAGGTAAATATTTTCTGCAACAGACTCAGAAACAGATAGTTCCTTATTTCCTAAGCTTTATTTGAACCGAATTATCGAAAGGTTCTTTGTCGATAATTTCAATCTTGTCACCTAAAGCCAAATTTATTCTGTCTAAATATTGCAAAAAGGTTTCGGATGTATCTTTTACCTGATCTAAAACTCCAATATCCCCAATATTCAGTTCCAATAAATTAGTAGATACGCGTTCAATGACATGGCCGTTCTTATCCGGAATAGGGTCTCCATGGGGGTCAAACTTTGGATATCCCAAAAATTTTTCCAATTTCTCGATTAAAGTTTCCGAGTCTATATGCTCGAGTTGTTCAGCAATGTCATGAACTTCATCCCAATTGTACTTGAGCTTATCCACTAAAAAATACTCCCATAGTCTGTGTTTCCGAACAACTTTTAAAGCTGCCTTCTTACCTTTCTCGGTTAAAAATACGCCTTGGTATTTTTCGTAAATCACTAAATTCTTGTTGGCCAACTTTTTGAGCATATCTGTCACAGACGAGGCTTTTGTCTGAATCTTGGAAGAGATTAAATTGGTATTTATTTTACTGCCAAAATCTCTTTGAAGGCTATAAATTGTTTTGAGATAATTTTCTTCTGCAGCTGAATACACAATTTATTTTTTTACAAAGTTAAATATTTTTTTAGACATACCTAAAAATAGAAATAATGATTTTACTAAAGGTTAATTCCTTCTATTTACTTTGAGTGTGTAAGACTTAAGATTTTTTGTTTGAATTTTTCAAGATCGCAATTTTCAATGTCTATTTTGAGCGTTAAGTCAACAATGGCATCGACCTTTTTTAAAGGAAAAGAAAGACCTGTAACAACTTTCTTTAAAATCCTGATCTCTTGAATGGATTGATGATGGTCTGCATCGACCATCATAATAAGGTCGTATAGACGCTCTATGCGCTCCTCCTCTTCCAGAGAGCCCAGTGTTGGATAATCATCTGGTGCCTTGAGAATTTCTTTATATTCCGTCTCTTCAATATTATATTTCTTAGCTATTTTCCTTAATAATTGCAGCTCCTCTGGATTGATGTTCTCATCAGATTTGGCAATCCTTACAATATTAGCCAAATGTGCAATATTTTTCTTTTTGTAATAATTCGAAAACAAGTCAGAAATACTCATGACAAAAAGTATTGTATTCTCTCAAATTTACAAAAATTATCAGCAAATTCACCTTAATCTTTTCATAATTCAATCGCTTTACCAACATATAATTATATTTGCCAAAAAATAAAATTTGAGCAAACAGTCATTACTTCAGCGTTATACAAAATCTGAAAATATCGAACAGATTGCCGCACTGCTCAAAAAAGACCATGAAAAAGTCTTTTTATCCCAACTGATTGGTTCTTCTTTTTCTTTTTTTACATCCGTACTTTTTAAAAAAATCGATAAACCCTTTTTGATTATTTGCAATGATAAAGAAGAGGCTGCCTATTATTTAAATGACTTAGAACAGTTGCTGGGCGAAGAAAACATATTGTTCTATCCGGGTTCTTATCGCCGACCTTACCAAATTGAAGAAACAGATAATTCAAATATTTTATTGCGTGCAGAGGTTTTAAACAGGATAAATTCCCAAAAGAAACCGGCTATTATTGTCAGCTATCCGGACGCCCTTTTTGAGCAGGTCATCACAAAGGCCGAGCTTACACGAAATTCTTTAAATCTTCATTTAGGTGAGAAAATTTCGTTAGAGTTTGTGAATGAAATGCTGTTTGAGTACAAATTTAATCGAGTGGATTTTGTCAGTGAGCCGGGCGATTTTGCTGTTCGCGGAGGGATCATTGATGTTTTCTCTTTTTCCAATGATCACCCCTATCGAATTGAATTTTTTGGCGATGAGGTAGACAGTTTGCGAACTTTTGATATTGAAACGCAGCTTTCCCTTGACAAACAAAAAAAAATCAACATTATGCCCAATGTTGAAAACAAAATGCTGGAAGAAAAACGCGAGAGTTTTATTAAGTATATCGCCAAGAAAACAGTTGTTTTTGTTGAAGATCCCAATGTGTTAAAAAAAGATCTGGACATTCTTTACGCCAAAGCAGAGGAAACTTTCAAGAACGAAAACAGCTTGATCAAACTGAGCTCTCCGGCTGATCTTTTTTGTGAAGGGAAGGTCATTCTCAAACAACTCGAACAGTTTGCTACGGTTGTTTTTGGCAAGACTACCTATACTTTTACAGATTCCCATACATTCCATTTTCATACCAAGGCACAGCCGGTTTTTAATAAACAATTTGACCTGCTCATCAGTAATTTAAGAGAAAATACTGAGGCTGGATTGACCAATTACTTATTTTGTGACAATGAAAAACAAGCCCAGCGCTTTCACGATATTTTTGAAGATGTAGATCACGATCTGAGTTACGAAACCATTGTCTTACCTCTTTATCAAGGATTTGTAGATCACGACTTAAAAATTGCCTGTTATACAGATCATCAAATATTTGAGCGCTATCATAAATTCAGGTTAAAAACGGGCTTTAATAAAAAGCAGTCGATCAGTTTAAAGGAATTGACCAATCTGGATATCGGCGACTACGTAACGCATATCGACCACGGAATTGGGAAGTTTGGAGGATTACAGAAAATAGAAGTAGAAGGAAAAAGACAAGAAGCGATTAAACTTATTTATGGAGATAGAGATGTGCTGTACATCAGCATTCATTCTTTACATAAAATAAGCAAATACAACGGCAAGGACGGATCTGTGCCCAGGGTGTATAAATTGGGTTCGAATGCCTGGAAAAATCTCAAAGAAAAAACCAAAACCCGGGTAAAACAGATCGCCTTCGACCTCATTCAGCTATACGCCAAGAGAAAGCTACAAAAGGGCTACGCCTTTCATCCCGATAGTTATTTGCAGCACGAACTCGAGGCGAGCTTTATTTATGAAGATACCCCGGATCAGTTAAGCGCCACACAAGACGTAAAACAAGATATGGAGAATGATCAGCCGATGGATAGGCTGGTTTGCGGAGATGTGGGTTTTGGCAAAACGGAAGTTGCCATACGTGCAGCTTTTAAAGCCATAGACAATGGCAAGCAGGTTGCCGTTTTGGTACCAACAACCATATTGGCCTTTCAACATTATAAAACCTTTAGCGAACGACTTAAAGATTTCCCTGTAAAAGTGGATTATTTAAACAGATTTAGGTCGACAAAGCAAAGAAACGAAACACTCAAAGGTTTATTGGATGGCAGTGTGGATCTGGTGATTGGAACCCATCAATTGGTGAATAAAAATGTGCAGTTCAAAGACCTCGGACTACTCATTATAGATGAAGAGCAAAAGTTTGGTGTTGCCGTAAAAGACAAACTAAAAACGATCAAAGAAAATGTAGATACACTTACTTTAACGGCCACACCCATTCCAAGAACCTTGCAATTCTCGCTCATGGCGGCAAGAGATCTTTCGGTCATCAATACACCTCCGCCGAACCGGCATCCCATAGAAACACATGTCATCCGCTTTAGCGAAGAAACCATCAGAGATGCCATTCAGTACGAAGTTTCAAGAGGAGGTCAAGTTTTCTTTATCCACAACCGAATTGAAAACATCAAGGAAGTTGCGGGCATGTTGCAACGATTATTACCAGATGTCAAAATTGGGATCGGTCATGGTCAGATGGACGGTAAAAAACTGGAGCAATTGATGCTGTCTTTTATCAATAATGAATTTGACGTACTCGTATCTACTACGATCATAGAAAGTGGTTTGGATGTACCCAATGCCAACACCATTTTCATCAATAATGCCAACAACTTTGGCTTAAGCGATCTGCATCAAATGAGAGGTCGGGTGGGACGATCGAACAAAAAAGCATTTTGCTATTTCATTACTCCCCCTTATCATATGATGACCGACGAGGCGAAAAAGAGAATTCAGGCATTGGAATTGCACTCCGATCTGGGAAGCGGATTTCAAATTGCCATGAAGGATCTGGAGATCAGAGGTGCCGGCGATCTGTTGGGAGGAGAACAAAGTGGTTTTATCAATGATATCGGTTTTGAGACCTATCAAAAGATTTTAAATGAAGCCATTGACGAATTAAAACACAACGAATTTAAAGAACTCTACAAAGACGAAAAGCCAAGAGATTTTGTAAAAGATGTGCAAATAGATTCTGATTTTGAAATTTTGATCCCCGATGATTATGTCAATGTGATCACAGAACGTCTGAATTTATACAAAGAGTTAAATGAACTAAAAGACGAAGAAGAATTACAGATCTTTCAAAAAAATTTGATAGATCGGTTTGGAGAAATGCCCGAACAGGTCGTCGATCTTTTAGACAGTGTTAGAATTAAATGGCTGGCCAAAGAATTGGGTATGGAAAAAATCGTACTCAAAAATAAAAGGCTGCTGGGGTATTTTATCTCAGACCAGCAAAGTCCGTTTTTCCAAACTAAAAGGTTTACAGATATTTTAAATTTTCTTCAGCAGAACCCAAAGATTTGCGTGATGAAAGAAAAAGAAACAAAACAAGGCTTGCGCCTGATAATCACCTTCATACATATTACAAGCATTCAAAAAGCATTAGAGCTGTTAAAAACCATTTAACAACTTGTTGATAAGTTTTCTTTCTTTTAACATGTGCCAAATGAGCTTGCAGCGTTTTTTTGCTAACTTTTCAAGAAAATTTAGTGTATGAAAAAAGCTACTGCAAAAAGAAAGATTTTTGTACTTGACACTTCTGTTTTATTATTCGATCACAATGCAATCACCAATTTTGAAGAACACGATATAGCCCTGCCCATTACGGTTTTGGAAGAACTGGACAATTTTAAGATTGGCAATGACACCAAAAATTTTGAAGCCAGAGAGGTCATTCGTTTTTTAGATAAACTTTCAAGAGATCACGGATTGAATAAGTGGATCAGCATTGGAGAAAATAAAGGAAAACTCAAAGTGGTTCTCGACAATATCGAGCAAAAAGTTGATGCAGAAAAAGTTTATTCAAGCAAGAAAAACGACCATAAAATTCTCAATTCTGCTACCGGATTGATCAGCACAGAAAAAGGAGCACAGGTTATTTTAGTGACCAAAGACATCAATTTAAGAATCAAAGCTAAAGCTATCGGTTTGACCGCGGAAGATTATGAAACAGGTAAAGTAAAAAATATGCAGACCGTTTCAAAAAGTTCTCCTGTTATAGATGGTTTTGATGCTGAAGTCATTAAGAAGATCTATAAGAAAAATGCCATCAAAGAAAATGGTCTTTTAGGTGAGCAAAAGTTAGCCAATGGCTATTATATTTTGAATAATTGTACTAATTCTGTTCTGGCTCGTTACAACAAAGAGCTGGATGAAATTCAGAAAGTAGAAAAACAATATGTGTACGGTATCAAACCCAAAAACGCAGAACAAACCTTTGGCCTAGATGCACTTTTAAACGATGACATCAAACTGGTTGCCCTGCAGGGGGTGGCGGGAACGGGAAAAACCTTACTCGCATTGGCCTCAGCCCTGGAGCAAAAAAACAAGTATGATCAAATTATATTAGCTCAGACCGATTATTCCTTTGAGCAATCGTGAAATTGGCTATTTACCCGGAGATGCAAACGATAAAATTTCTCCTTATATGCAACCGCTTTGGGACAATTTAGCTTTTATCAAGAATCAGTTCAAAACAAACGAAAAAAAGAGTAAAGCCCTCAAAGAACTGGAGGAATCGGGTGCTTTAACCATTACTGCGCTTGCTTTTATCAGGGGGAGGAGTTTGACCAATTCCATTTTTATCATAGATGAGGCCCAGAATCTTACGCCACATGAAGTAAAAACCATTATTACCAGAGCCGGAGAAGGAACCAAAGTTATCTTTACCGGTGACATCAATCAAATTGACACGCCTTATATGGATGAACAAAGTAATGGTTTGACTTATCTGATAGACAGGTTAAAAGGAAATCCACTATTTGCCCATATCAAATTAGAAAAAGGAGAGAGATCAGAATTGGCCAATTTAGCCAATGAATTGCTATAATTATTCAATAACAATTAATTCCCTTGCCCGGTAGAGAAATCTTTCGGGCTTTTTTTTGTTACAATTTCGATTGTGGTTCGTCTTCTAAAAAAACAACCACATGAAAACTTTTTCACTATTGTTCGCTTTAATTTTATTGAGCTCTTGCGCAACCCAAACTTCCTTTAACGATTTTTACCAAAGCAACCAGAAAGAGGCTGATTTCAGTTTAGGACTCAACAGTTCATTGATCAGTTCTTTTTTATCCGATGAAGAATATGAAGACATCAAGCCCTTATTAAAAAAAGCCAAGCATGTTCGTATTTTAGTGTTTTCGGAAAATTCTGAGAACATGAGTAAAAAATTTGATAAGTTCATCTCTAAATCTTCTTTTGATGATATGGTCAAAATAAAAGATGACAACGATAAAGTAAATGTCTTTACCCTAGAAGAAAAAGACAAAATAAAAGAGGTAGTAGTTGAAGTAAGATCTGACGATGATTTTGTTTTACTAGGACTAAAAACCAACCTGACTGAAGATGATATTGCCGAACTCTTAAACGACTAAAAGTTTTATTTGTATTTGTGCTTCCTCATGAATTTGCTGTTCATCCTGTCAAAATAGTTTATTTTTGAACTAAAATTTCACGATGTACAAGATTTTCATTGTTGTCTTACTTTCCTGCTATACAGGATTTGCTCAATACTCTATTTCCGGAAAAATTGATCCCTCTGAAGATATTTCATGGATCTTATTGTTTAAAATTGAAAATGGAGAAGAAGTTTACCTCAACAATTCTGAAGTAAATAATGGCGAATTCAATTTTAAAATTCCCGAAACAGAAAAACCCGGAATACTTAGGGCCTATTACGATATCGAACAACGACAATTTGTAGAGTTTTTATACAACAAAGAAAATGTTGCTTTTCATTTTGACCCCAATTCTCCGATGCAAAGCATTGACTATATTACCTCTCGGGAAAATGAAATTTACAGAAATTATTACACGGAAATTTATGCCAAACAGAAACGTTTAGACACCATCCAAATCGCTTATTTTAGTAATGAGGATAAAAAAATCGGTGGGAATTTAGAAAAAGAATACAAAAAGAACTTGGCTGAATTAAAGGGGTTACAATCTAAATATGAAAATCTTTCTCAAAATACACTTGCCTATCATTTTATAAAAGCTAGCGCACAATACAATGCGCCTGCGCCAATTAAAATTCCGAATGAATACCTTTCAGAGGCAAAAAAACATTTTTTTGACGCTTTAGATTTTAAGGATGAAACCTTAAAAAATTCAACTTTTTTATCCGATCGAATGATCGATTATGTCTTTTATTTGAATCAAGCTGAAAATGCTTTAACAGCTAACGACCTTCAATTGCAAGCTATTCGAGATATTGAAGTTAAAATTCAAAATGATAATGCCTTAAAAGCTCGTTTTTATCAAAATTTGATCACCGAATATTTGGCAAGAGACAATGCCGTTATGGCTCAAAATGTCTTAGAAAAATATGAACAATTGCCGGCTGAAGACCAAAACAAAGCATTCCTTTCAAAAATCAAAAATGAATTGAAAACAGCCGTTGGTTCTCAGGCTCCCGAAATTATTTGGAAAGAAAATGAAATTGAAAAATCATTGAGCGAATTAAACGGCTTTGATTATTATGTCATTGCTTTTTTTAGTTCAACTTGTTCCCATTGCCAGGAAGAAATGCCCATTTTTCACGATTATATCCTGGGGATCAATAACCTGAAAGTCATTGCTATTGGTCTGGAGGATGAAAGTTCGTTTGCCTCTTATGATGAAATGACTGAAAAATTTCCAGAATTCATCAACATCATGGAAACTGAAAAATGGGATAGTAAGCTTGTAAGATCTTATGGAATTTCTGCTGTTCCCAGTTTTTATGTCCTGGATAATGAAAAAACGATCATTGCCAAACCGGATGATGTAGAAGAAATCATGCGTCTTTTTGGGGCTGATTAAAAGGGGAAAAAAGCGTCGGTAAGGTGTTCTATACTTGTTTTTTGAGGCGAGATGACTATACTGATGATATCAAACCTTACGTGTACATCTAAATCATGCTGAATCACATATTCGTCTATGGCCTTGTAAATTAATTTCTGCTGTTTAGGTTTGACAAACTCATAGGGCTCTCCAAAAAAATCTGTCGATCGCGTTTTAACCTCTACAACCGAAAGAACCTCTGCTTTCTGTGCGATGATATCTATTTCCGCCTTTTTGAACCTATAATTTTGCTCTAAAATGGTATATCCATTTTTGAGTAAATATTGGACAGCCATTAATTCGCCTTCTTTGCCAAGTTCGTTATGCGAAGCCAAATTGATCTTTATTTAAATGTCAGTTTTGATTTTTTATCCGTCACTTTTAAGTCGACAATATCTCCAAAAATCAATGCTCTATTATCATCAATATGTCCGGCAGGAAAATCAAATAGTATCGGGAAATCAGTTCCTTCGGTAACTCTGTTGACGATGTCTTCCAATGTTTCTCCAAACTCGTTTCCTTCGTTGCTCTTCAGCCTAAAATCGCCTACGATCAAACCGGCACAATGCTCAAAATATCCGGCTCTTTTCAAGCTGATCATCATTCTGTCTATGTGATACAAGGCCTCTCCTACATCTTCAATAAACAATATTTTACCGTCCATCTTCAAATCTGTATCCGTAGATAACATACTGTAAACAATAGATAAATTTCCTCCCACTAATTGCCCGGAAGCCTCTCCATTGCGATTTTTAGATAACCCATCAAATGTATAGCTCAATTTTTTACCAAAAAGCGACTTTTTCAAAGCGACAATAGATTCCTTTTGAATGGGTTCATTTAATTTAAGTGTGAGCGGCATTTGCGCATGAATCGATTCTACACCTAAATTGTTCAATTTGTTATGTAATACGGTGATGTCGCTATAACCTACAATCCATTTCGGACTCTGCATAAATTTTGTAAAATCTAACTGATCAATAATCCTCACGGCGCCATAACCTCCTCTGGCGCACCAAATGGCCTTTATGCTCGGGTTATCTAAAGCATTTTGAAGATCTTCCAGCCGTTCACTATCTGTTCCTGCAAATGTATCGTCTTGAGAGAACAGGTGATTTCCCAAAAAAACGACCAACCCCCAATGATTGGCCAGTTCAATTCCCTGGTCTACTGAACTCTTGTCCTTTATCCTCCCGGCAGGGGCCAAGATCATAATGGTATCTCCTTTTTTTAAATACGGCGGTTTAACAAAATCTCTAGTGATTGAAGTAGCATAACCCGATTGATCCTGGGCAAAAACTGCAGTCGGTAAAACAAGAAGATAAAAAATAAAAAGAACAAAAATAGATCTCATGCCAATAGTTTAAATAAGGGTAAATGTAAACAATTTTTAAAATGTATGCCCGAATTGATGTTTGGTGGTTTTTATTACTTTTGTGGTCTTTAATTTATGTTCATGAACGATCCAAAAAGATACACCATCACAGCCGCCTTACCTTATACTAATGGTCCGGTACATATCGGACATTTGGCAGGGGTTTACGTTCCGGCAGATATTTATGCCAGATATTTAAGACTGAACAACAAAGAGGTTGCTTTTGTTTGTGGTTCCGATGAACACGGCGTTCCCATTACGCTTAAAGCAAAAAAAGAGGGAATCACTCCGCAGGAAGTGGTAGATAAATACCATGCCATCATCAAGAGATCGTTTGAGGAATTTGGCATCAGTTTCGATAATTATTCTCGTACCTCAGCCAAAATTCATCACGATACGGCCTCTGAATTCTTTAAGCATTTATACGAGCAAGATAAGTTTATAGAGGAAACCTCTCAACAATTGTACGATAAAGAAGCCAATCAATTTTTGGCCGATCGATTTGTGGTGGGGACTTGTCCGAAATGCGGTAATCCGGAAAGTTATGGCGATCAATGCGAAAAGTGCGGAACCAGTCATAATGCCACAGATCTGATCAATCCGAAATCGAGCATTACCGGGAATACCCCTACTTTAAAAGAAACAAAACATTGGTATTTACCCTTGAATGATTATGAAAACTGGTTAAAACAGTGGATCTTAGAAGAGCACAAAAATGACTGGAAGACCAATGTATTGGGTCAGGTAAAATCCTGGTTAGATGACGGACTAAAACCTCGTGCGGTAACCCGCGATCTGGACTGGGGAATTCCGGTACCTGTTAAAGGTGGCGAAGGTAAAGTATTGTATGTTTGGTTTGATGCACCTATCGGTTATATCAGTTCAACCAAAGAGTGGGCGGCGGAAAAAGGAAAAGACTGGGAGCCTTTCTGGAAGGATGCAGACACTAAAATGGTCCATTTTATAGGAAAAGATAACATTGTTTTTCATTGCATTATTTTTCCGGCTATGCTCAAGGCACATGGAGATTATATTTTACCGGAGAATGTACCTGCCAACGAATTTTTAAATTTAGAAGGCGATAAAATTTCTACCTCTAAGAATTGGGCGGTCTGGTTGCATGAATATTTGCTCGAATTCCCAAATCAGCAAGATGTTTTGCGTTATACTTTAACAGCCAATGCACCCGAAAGCAAAGACAACGACTTTACCTGGAAAGATTTTCAGGCGAGAAATAACAATGAATTAGTAGCCATTTTTGGCAATTTCATCAACCGTGTGGTCGTACTCACCAACAAATATTACGATGGGATAATTCCTCAACCCAATCAATTCGCACAAATTGATCGAGAAGTTTTAGAGCAACTTAAAAAATATCCGCAAATCATTGCCGGCTCGATCGAGAAATACAGATTTAGAGAAGCTTCCCAAGAATTGATGAATTTGGCAAGGTTAGGCAACAAATATCTGGCAGACGAAGAGCCATGGAAACAAATTAAAACAGATCCTGACAGGGTGCAGACCATCATGTATGTCGCGCTTCAGATTGCAGCCGGATTGGCCTATTTATCAGAACCTTTTTTACCCTTTACATCGACTAAACTAAAAGGGATTTTACAATTGTCCAATGAAGCTTGGAATTTCGTCACAGAACATGACGAATTACTCGCATCAGGGTCAAAAATTGAAAAAGGCACATTGCTTTTTGAGAAAATTGAAGATGTACAAATTGAGGCACAACTGGCTAAATTAGAAGCGACCAAAAAAAGTAATTCGGCTGAAAACGAGCCGGCAGAACCTCAGAAAGAAACCATTCAATTTGATGATTTTACGAAATTAGACATCCGCGTTGGAACAATTTTGGAGGCAGAAAAAATGCCCAAAACCAAAAAGTTGATGCAATTGAAAGTGGATGTAGGCATTGATATCCGCACCATTGTGAGTGGTATAGCTGAGTACTTTAACCCTGAAGAAATCATTGGGCAAAAAGTAACTGTACTTGTGAATCTCGCCCCCAGAAATCTTCGCGGTGTAGATAGCCATGGCATGATCTTGATGACAGAAGATACGGAGGGCAAACTCACTTTTATTGAGCCGGGAATGGATCACGTAAAAAACGGAGAATCCATCAGTTAACAGGTATTTCATGGAGCTAATTTCTTTTATTCAAAAGCGCAGTCAGCTGCCCAAAGCAGGGATTGAGCAAACCGTTCAATTGCTCAACGAAGATTGCACCATTCCTTTTATTTCGAGATATAGAAAAGAAAGAACCGGAAGCTTAGACGAGGTTCAGATTGCCGATATACAGAAATTTAAAATTGAATTCGAAGAATTAGAAAAACGCAAAATTGCAGTTTTGAAGGCTATAGAAGAACAAAATTTATTGACCGATGAGCTCAAAAATAACATACTCCTCACAGAGCAGTTATCAGATCTGGAAGACCTTTATCTTCCCTTTAAACGAAAAAAGAACAGCAAGGCAGAGATCGCCAGACAAAATGGTTTAGAGCCTTTGGCAAAGATCATCATGAGTCAAAATGCGACAAATCTTGAGGGAATAGGTCAAAGATATTTGAATAAAGAAGTGAGTTCTGTAGAAGACGCTTTGGAAGGTGCCCGTCATATCATGGCCGAGTGGATCAATGAAAGAACGGATTTCAGAAATGAACTCAGAAATCAGCTCAGCCGAAATGGCGTTTTTTTGACCAAAGTGGTCAAAGCAAAAAATGAGGATGAGCAGGCACAGAAATACAGAGATTATTTCGATAATTCTGAGTCGATTTCAAAATGCCCTTCACATCGTTTGCTCGCCATGTTACGCGGAGAAAAAGAGGGTTTTATCAAAGTAAAGATCGATCTGGATAATGCCTACATTCTCGAGAAATTTGAGCGCAGATTGATCAGACAAAATTCGGAGAGTGCAGGGCATATCAAAATGGCGCTGAGTGACGCTTACAAAAGACTATTGTTTCCTTCCATAGCCAATGAAATACTTGGGCAGGCCAAAGAAAAGGCCGATGAGGCGGCGATTGAAGTGTTTGCCAAAAACCTCGTTCAATTATTGTTAGAATCTCCCTTGGGCGAGAAAAATATTTTGGCTATTGATCCCGGTTTTAGAACAGGTTGTAAAGTGGTTTGTCTGAACAAGCAAGGTGATCTGTTGCACAACGAAACCATTTTCCCGCATCCTCCGCAAAACGATAAATCTTTGGCTTCTAAAAAGATTCTTTCTTTGGTAAACGCTTATAAAATTGAAGCCATCGCTATAGGCAACGGAACTGCCTCTAGAGAAACTGAAGCTTTTATCAAAAAAATTCAATTTCAAAAAGACATCGAAGTTTTTGTGGTAAGTGAAGCCGGCGCTTCTGTTTATTCGGCTTCCAAAATTGCGAGAGAAGAATTTCCCGATTATGATGTAACGGTTCGCGGAGCCGTTTCTATTGGTCGCAGGTTAGCAGATCCTTTGGCCGAATTGGTGAAGATCGATCAGAAATCAATTGGCATAGGGCAGTATCAACACGATGTAGATCAAACTAAACTCAAGCAAAAACTCGACCAGGTGGTAGAACTTTGTGTAAATAAAGTAGGGGTAAATTTAAATACGGCCAGTAAACCCTTGTTGAGCTATGTCTCCGGGATAGGCCCCAAATTGGCCGAGAAAATTGTGGATTACCGCGCGGAGCATGGTTCGTTCGACAACCGAGAAGCACTTAAAAAAGTTCCCAGATTAGGCGATAAGGCATTTGAGCAAAGTGCCGGTTTTTTAAGGGTAAAGAACAGTAAAAACCCGCTTGATGACTCGTCTGTGCACCCGGAAAGTTATGGTTTGGTAAAAAGAATGAGCAAAGATGTTCAAGTGGAAGTAAAAGAACTCATTGGAAATACAAGTGTTTTGCAAAACATCGATTTGCAAAAATATGTAAGTCCTGACATTGGCTTACCTACTTTACAGGATATTATCAAAGAACTGGAAAAGCCGGGGCTAGATCCGCGTGAAAAAGCAAAGATCTTTACTTTTAACGAGCAAATAAAATCTATTGATGACCTAAGAGAGGGCCAGTTATTACCTGGCATTGTCAATAATATCACCAATTTTGGATGCTTTGTAGATATAGGGATCAAAGAAAGCGGATTGGTACACATCTCTCAATTGGCCGATAAATTTGTGAGCGACCCCAATGAAATTGTGCATTTACACCAACATGTCATTGTCAAAGTGCTTGAAGTAGATAAGGCCCGTAAAAGAATTCAGCTCAGCTTAAAAATTAAATAAAAAAGAGCCCGAAGGCTCTTTTTTTACTTACTTCCCAAGAGCAACAACTCCTGACAGACAATTTCTGTAACGTATCTCTTTACGCCTTGTTGGTCTTCGTAAGAACGGGTAGAAAGTTTTCCTTCAATGGCGATTTCTTTGCCTTTGTCTAAAAACATTTCTGCGATCTCTGCTGTTTTGTTCCAGGCCACCACATTGTGCCATTCGGTATCTGTTACCTTTTCGCCTTTGTTGTTTTTGTAAGTCTCGTTGGTGGCCATAGAGAATTTAGCCATTTTTTTACCTGAGTCCAAAGTTTTGATTTCAGGTTTGTTTCCTAAATGTCCGATTAATTGTACACGATTTCTTAAATTATTCATATGATAAATTTTTACGCCTGATTGAACAGACTGGTTTATAAAAAGTTTTGATGGGGCAAAGATGGCACAGAAGAGAAGCTCGATTCGGTTACTAAACATTTACTTTCGTATGTAATTGAATGTAAACGGTTGTACACGGGTAATTTTTGATCGGAAGTAATTAATTTCAGTCACTATTTATTGTCCAGAAGAGAGCTGGGGTATGATCAAACAAAGAAGAAATGGCCACTAATCCAATGAATGCAGGGAAGGCATTTTGCCTTAGAATAGACCAACCAAAGGTTTCAGGTAACAAATTTTTAATGTGGCTTACCTCACACTAAAACGGAGTCTTTTGAGCATGCGTTTAAAACTGTAACCGGGTCGGAATAAAACCCTCCTTTTGTTGACCTGCCTGATGCTGAATTTTTCTTTGGACTCTATCCCTGTTGTGCTGGCTCCAATACTAAAAGTTCCCAATTCACCCAGTTCTACGCTTCGGCCACTTTCAAGGATGTCAATCATATTTAGTTCCAAGGCTTTTAATACACCCAACACATCACCTTCTGTCATACTGCTTTGGCTGCTGATCAGCTCAGCCAGATCTCGGTGGTTTACTTTCCCTCTTGATACCACAACGCCGTGGTATTTTACCGGTGCCGATACATTCCGGGGGTTTCGTTTGGTTACCATTTTCAGTTTAACGGCCATAGCGATGTTTTTAACAGGTTGATTTGAATGTTGAGTTTAGCTTTATTTGTTGCAGAGGTGCTTAACAAAGATAAAAAAGATCAAGATTAAATGCGATAAATATCAAGTTCTTTTGTTTTGAACATCAAGTTCTTTTTAGCTAAAAGATCAAGATCTTTTTGTTTAAACATCAAGTTCTTTTTAGCAATAGATCAAGATGTTTTTAATAACTTAACCTGTTTACAGAAATCATTAAACCGCACAAATGCTTTAAAATCAAAGGAAACAAAGACTATGAGCTATCTACAAAAAGTTTTTTTAAAAGCCATAAAAGTAACGATATCCCCCAATTTTAAACTGATAAATAGTTATTTTAGTGCTGATATATACCGGTGTAGCATTTACAAACGTTAAAGAGCAATAGAATATGACAAAAAAATATCAGGCGAAAGTATCATACGGACTACTGACTTTTGTGTTCTTGGTGTTTTTTGGACCTTTGATTCCTGATTTCGTTAATGGAGAACTCAATGGAAAGATGATTGGATTAATATTATTTCTTTCATTAGTTTTTGCTTTTATTGTGCATCTTTTCTTGAAAACTCAATACACGATTGAAAATAATAAACTGAAGATAAAATGTGGAATATTTTCATTTAAACCGATTGATATTGATGAAATCAAAGAAATATCTAAAACGAAAAGTATAATCTCTTCACCTGCACCATCGTTTGACCGAATTGAAATCAAATATGGAAAGTTTGATGAGCTTATAATTTCACCGAAAGACAAGTTTAATTTTGCAGAAGATTTGACTAAAATAAACCCGAGAATAAAAAATAAAATAACTGAATAAAAACGCTACACAACAAGGGGAATAATTAATTGTGGTCAGAGCTGAATCGAAGTTATAGCTATTCAAAAAGTAGGAGTGAAAAGAGAACATAAATTTAATTATTAACCTGTAGCCGTATTTCAGGACGAGACACAAAACAAATCCTTGGCATAGACAAGCTGAATTTTATATAGACGACCCAAGAACCATAGAGAATATCGATTTAGAAAGTGTGATTTCTGATAAAAGGCTGGAAATTAATATCATGAATAGACGTTATCAATCCATATTAATTTTAGAGTTCTATTCAAACACGATAAAACTTGCTAAAGAAATAATCGATGACATTGAAAAATAATGAAAAGCACAAAACGTATGCGGAAGCTTAAACCCATGATACGAACAACTGGAAATGACAAAGATTTTGATGTGTAATATTGGCGACAAACTTTAGTTGAATATGACAAAAAAGCTATTACTTTCATTGGCCTCACTTTTCCTGGCTTATCGCTCAGTTGAGTTGCTCAAGTTTTTGGACATTGTTGATCCAACTCAATTTACTTGGATTGGCGTCATAGCTTTCTCATTCGCCCTGAATTTATTTATCACAGGGGTTTTTGCATTATTAGGGTTTGCCTTTTTGACAAGCAGAATTTTACCAAACTCCTATTACAAGATTAAGAATCCCGAAAAACTGTCATTTATGTATAAAATTTTGGGAGTGGAACATTTTAAATTTCTCCTTCTAAAATTTTTTTGGGGCAAAGAGAGAAATAGGAAAAAGTATTTTAATGGGACTAAAAACGGACTTGAAAACTTTGAAACCCAGACAAGGCAATCTGAATTTGGTCATTTAACATCCTTCATTGCTATTCTAATTGTTTCCATCTACATCCTTTTCAAAGGATATGTAGTCATTTTTTGCATCACTAATTTGATCAATATCATCGGAAACCTTTATCCAATTATTTTGCAGAGAAATCATAGAATTCAGATTGCACGACTTAAACTAATACTAGAAAAGAGAAAATTAAATATTTAAAAGAATGGACAAAATACCGACAGGACTTAAAAGAACAGCGACACTTTGTATTTTAAGACATAAAGACAAATTTCTGTTGCTCAAAAGACTTAAAGAGCCAAACAAAGACAGTTTTACGCCTGTTGGCGGAAAACTTGACCCTTTTGAAAGTCCTTTAAAATCGGCAATACGCGAAACTTTTGAAGAAACGGGGATTAAAGTTGAACCCATGAAGTATGGCGGAATTTTGACAGAAACCTCACCGACAGCATATAACTGGACAAGTTATGTTTATATCGCAGATATTGATTTTATCGAACCCCCTTTTTGCAATGAAGGAACTTTGATGTGGATTAGTTTTGATGACTTATTAAAAGTTCCGACTCCAAAGACGGATTGGTATATTTATAAATATATTCTCGAAAACAAAGCCTTTGCATTTAGCGCGGAATATGACGAAAAACTAAACCTCTTTTCTATGACAGAAGAGATTGAAAATATAGCCATCATATGACAAAACCAAGAGTAAAGATTTGCTGTATTAGTAGCGTTGACGAAGCAAAAATGGCTATCGAACACGGTGCTTCCGCCTTGGGTTTGGTTGGTCATATGCCAAGTGGGCCTGGTATAATTAGTGATGAACTCATTTATCACATTGCCAAAGCAGTGCCACCACCAATTTCAACTTTTTTGTTAACGAGTGAAACCAAACCACAAGATATAATTCGGCATTATAGAAGCGTAAATACAACGACAATTCAGATTGTGGACGAATTGGAAAAAAGAGCATATCAATTACTTCGGAACGAATTGCCAAACGTTAAATTGGTGCAAGTTATTCATGTGATAGACGAAGGTTCAGTAGCAGAAGCCATTGAAATAGCTAAGTATGTCGATGCCATTTTACTGGACAGTGGAAACCCAAATTTGTCAGTCAAAGAATTAGGCGGAACAGGAAGAACTCACAATTGGGAACTGAGCCGAGAAATAAGAAGATCAATTCCAATTCCTTTGTTTCTTGCAGGTGGACTTAACAAAGAAAATGTAAAACAAGCGATACAAATTGTTCAGCCTTTTGGACTTGATCTTTGCAGTAGTGTTCGGACAGAAGGGAAACTTGATCGAGATAAACTGAAAGAATTTTTCAATGAAATTGGACACTGACCTACGATAAAAAGAAAGGCAAACCTTTGTGAAAATTTGAGAAAATGGAATTTAAAACTTTAGAAGGAACAGACATCAATGACATATTGAATGCATTTAACAAATCATTTTCGGACTATTTTATTCCTTTTAAATTGACAAGAGAGCAATTAATTTTGAAAATGACGGCTGATAAAACTGACCTTAACCTGTCTGTCGGCGTCTTTGAAAATGGAAATCTGATCGCTTTTATTTTGCACGGATTTGATATTGTCGATAATCAAAAACTGCTCTACAATGGAGGAACAGGGGTAATTCCTGAGAAAAGAGGTATCGGATTAACCCTGCAAATGTATCTTTTCATTTTACCAAGCTTAAAAGAAAAAGGAATTGATAGAATTATGCTCGAGGTAATTGATAAAAATATTCCAGCTATTAAATCCTATGAAAAATCAGGATTCAACATGAAAAGAGCATTGGTCTGTTATAAAGGAAATGTCGACATAATGAAGACAAATAAAAAAATAGAAATAAAAGAATTAAAAAGTTATCATTGGAAACAGTTGGAATCCTTTTGGGATATACTTCCAACCTGGCAAAACTCAAATCATGTCCTAAATAAGTTAAAACTTGACCTTATTTCATTAGGGGCCTATTTTAAAAATGAATTGGTTGGTTATGTTATTTACAATCCAACTACCAGACGTGTTCAACAAATTGCTGTGAATAAAGACCACAGAAAAAAACGAATCGCATCAACTTTAATTGACAGTTTGACCAATAAATTCGGAACAACAATCTCAATAATTAATGTAGATAAAAAGTCGAAAAGCGTAAATGATTTTTTCAAGAAAATCGGACTTGAAAATAATCTTGAGCAGCTAGAAATGGAATTAAAATTGAATAAAATAACTAATTAAAAAAATCTTCGCTCGCCTATGTACAATTATTATACGTAAAAAGTGTACATTAATACTAGATTTGGTAGTTATCTGAGGGCTGGTTTAATTTGGCGTAGCAATTGTTAACTAGTTGTCCTTATAAAGTAAAAATTATAGTAATGGAAAAAACATGGATCATCGCCATAGCAGTTGTAATTTTCTTGAGCATTAACCTTCTTTTTTCCAAAATTCTTAAGTCTTATGTGGGAAAAGCTTTCGGTGAACAGTGGTTAGATGTTTGGGGAAACAAACTTTATTTCTGGCAAAGCTCCATTTTTGTTAGTACTGCAGGTACATTCTTAACCATGTATCTTTTAAAATGGGCTAAGCTTTTAACTTTTTAGAAGTCAAAATGCAGGTGAAAGCTCCCTAACAAATAGGCTTTATTAAAACTGCTTCTTAGATTAGACTGTGGGCTAAAACACATCAATTCAGAACTGAAACCCATATGAGAAACACGCTCTTAAAAAGGTTAACTTTATTTCCAAAACTAATACAATGAAGAGAGGTATTGAAATTCTTCACTGGGTGCCCCGAATCATCACTATCTTGGCTATTTTATTTATCAGTTTATTTGCCCTGGATTCCTTTAGTCCTGACTTGACTATTTGGCAACAGATAGGCGCTTTTCTCATTCATCTCATACCCTCCTTTCTTTTGCTGGCCGTCTTAATCGTTGCCTGGAAACGGGAATTTATTGGGGGTATCATCTTGATTTTAATCGGACTCGGATTTAGCCCATTGATTTTTATACATAATTACAAAATGAATCATTCGGTTTGGATCAGTCTTGCGATCATTCTGGTCATTACAGTGCCATTTATCATTGCGGGAATTCTTTTTATCATAAGTCATCGCAAGAAAAAAAGGGAGGTTGAAACTGATCCTTCCAACATAAAAGGTGCATGATCTTAAACACAAGAACTAAAACAAAAAAATAAGCAGCGATATCGAAATAAACATTTGTTCGTATGTGCTTTGCCTCTATAACAAACTATATTGAATTTACAATAAATGAACTACAGAAAATATATAAACAACTCGATCAATATCTCCGAAATTGGTCTTGGAGCTTGGCAATTAGGACAAAATTCCGGTTGGAAAAGTATGACGGAAATTGAAGCGGTCAAACTTGTTCACAAATCTTTAGATTTTGGTATCAATTTCTTTGATACAGCTCCGAATTATGGCCATGGCACCGGTGAAATTAGATTGGGAAAAGCACTTCAGAACCAAGACAGAGATAAAATTGTCATCAATACAAAATTCGGACATACCCATACAGGTACCTTAAACTTTCATTCTGGTTATATCAGAGAATCTTTAGAAGGCAGTTTAAAAAGACTTCAGGTAGAACATGTGGATTCACTTATTATTCACAACCCACCTTCTGCATATCTTGATGGTAATAAAAATGACCATTACGAGATACTGGAAAAGTTAATTGATGAAGGTAAAATAAAAGCTTACGGTGCTTCCTTGGATACCTATGACGATATGAAGCTGTTAATGGATACGACAAATTCAAAAGTGATCGAGGCCTTTTTTAATATCCTTCATCAAGATAGCTCACGTGGATTTGAAATGGCCAAAAAAAAGGAAGTCGGGATCATCGTAAAAATTCCTCTTGATTCCGGGTGGTTAAGCGGTAAATACAATGCCGAAAGCAGATTTCATGATATAAGAAGCAGATGGTCTCCAGAGGATATAAAAACCCGAGCTAATCTGGTGAACAAGATTAAAACCCTGGTTGGATCAGAAGAAAACCTGGCCCAGATGGCCATAGCATTTTGCTTAGCTTATGACGCTGTTTCCACAGTTATTCCCGGTAATACAACTATCGAACAGCTAATAAACAATGTCAAAAGTACAAATATCACCCTACCACAAAGTCTCATCGGAAAGCTAGAATCCTTATATCATGCCGAAATAGAAGGTCTGAAACTTCCTTGGTAAAAGAATCTTCGTGCACATCGGTTATTGGTAATTATTTGAACGCACCGGCTCAAGAAATGGTAAACACAAGATCGCTCCGTTATTTTCAGACTTGTTTTCGACCCACCAACCAACTGTGATGTTCCGATGAATTTGCTAACTTAGGAACTGAATTACTAAACAGATCATCTCCATAAATTTTGAGTTTTAAAAAGTATCATTTTAATTAAAAGCTTATGAAAAATTTTCTATTGCTAATTTTTAGCTTGTCTGTTTTAATCTGTGAAGCACAAGACTTGCCTGCGCTGTCTTATGGCAGTGTTGAAAGGATCACAAATTTTGATACGAAACTGGTAGAACCCAGAAATATTGATGTCTGGCTTCCCGAAAATTTTGACAAGACCAAAAGTTATGCGGTTGTTTATATGCACGATGGACAAATGCTTTTTGACCCTTCAAAAACATGGAATAAAACAGCCTGGGAGGCCGATGATACCTTTGGCAAATTATTAAAGGAAGGTAAAATTAAAGACTGTATGATCGTTGGAATATGGAACGTCCCTGAAAAGCGTTATGCAGATTATTTTCCTCAAAAAATAATAGACCGTATTCCCGAACCCACTAAAACGAAGATCTTAGAGCAACAGATCAAAGGCGAGCCCTCAGCAGATAAATACCTCGAATTTATCGTCAATGAACTTAAACCATTTATCGATAATAATTACCCGACAAAACCCGAGGCAGAGAACACTTTTATGATGGGAAGTAGTATGGGTGGACTCATTTCCATTTATGGGCTCTCTGAATATCCGCACATTTTTGGCGGAGTTGCCTGTCTTTCTACCCATTCACCATTAGCCAGTTACGAATTAATTGACGAGAAGACCGATAGCGAGGTTTCCAGTAAATTTAGAGACTATTTAGAACAAAACTTGCCGGAGGCAAATACGAAAAAGATTTACTTTGATTATGGTAATTTAACGGGAGATTCCTTCTATGAACCCTATCAGAAAAAAATAGACAAGATCATGGTCAGCAAAGGTTACAGCAGCGATTATTGGGAAACCCTTTTCTTTGAAGGCGAAAGTCACTCAGAAATCTCTTGGGCCAAAAGATTGAGTATTCCTGTTTTATTTCTTCTAAAGACCGAATAAAATAAAATCATACTGAGTACCTTACCTATTTTATTGTCGAACCTCCTAACGATTAAAAATATCTTAAATCTTTCTTCTTTAATATCCCTAAAAAAATGAAACCACTTTTCACCACCTTTTTTTTGTTGATTCCTTTATCGATCATGGCCCAATCTGAAGTTCAAGAAATAAAAAAAACACTGATAGAAATGTGGGATGCCATTGAAAAAAATGATCCGGACAGATATGCGCGATACATCCATCCGGATTTTACACAATTCGGAGAAACGGATGCCATTTTACTGGAGGGAAAAACTGCTGAAGTTGAAAGCATTAAAAATTGGTTGCAAAATTCTTCTGATATTCATACAGAAATGATCGATCCTAAAGTTACTGTAAAAGGGGATGTGGCCTGGATGACCTATTATTGGTCTGATAAAGGGTTGACTTCCGGGCAAGTTTTTACATCAAAAGGGAAATCGACAAGAATATTTGTAAAAGAAAATAACCAATGGCGCTGTATTCATGGCCATTATACTTTATTACCAGACTGATATGGAAGCTAAAACTTGTGCCGAATGCGGCGAACCTATTTTGGGTAGAAGTGACAAAAAATTTTGTAGCGATTATTGCAGAAATGCCTTTAATAACAAAGTAAATCGCGATGCAAAAAATCTTATAAGAAATACCAATAACCACTTGAGAAAGAATTATAAAATTCTGAGTGAATTAAATGTTTCCGGTAAAACAACGCTGCCAAAATCAAAATTGAATGATCTTCAATTTGATTTTAATTTGTTCACCTCCATTTATACGACTAAGAATGGTAATATATATTACTATGTGTATGACCAGGGTTATTTAAAACTGGAAAACGATTTTTACCTTTTGATCAAAAGAGAATAAAATTTAATCCTGATCATGACTCAATGATCGCTTTCCTACGTACTTCAGACATTCATATCGCCAAGTTCGATGCCTCAGTTAAAAAATATTGCCCAAAAATTTAAATTACACCAAAAGTTGAGGCTGTCTATTTAGATCAAGTATCTACGAAATCGCGAAGTCATTTTTAATTTACTTGTCAAACAGTGTTTATTCTTGTCCGGAATTTGGTATCAAAACCTTTTTACATACTTTTGAGCTGATTTAAAAATAACATGAACCAAAATTCATTCGACATAGAAAAACTTAAATACGACCTCAAAAACCTGAAGCGTTTGCTAATTTTTCATACCGCCATCTACATTTCTTTGATCTTCTATGTAGTGGCACAAAATTACCCTGAAATTGGCATTGACAATCCTATGTACCAGTCTTTGGTGTGGCTAAATTTATTGGTCATTGCTTATTTCATCTGGTTTTTATGGACCAAGATGCCAACCTCTCAAATGGATAAAATACGAGGGACATTATTAATTTTTTTTCTTGGAATTTTAGGGATGTGGATCTGGTTTCCCAGTAAACGTAAAATCGACAAACTCTTTGATGAGCAATAAGTATTCCTTGTAACATTTTTGGTACCCTTTCGTCTTACGATAAAAATTATATGTCACTCCGTTTATTATTTTCTTCTATTTTATTCCTTTTTGTTTTTACTGTACACGCGCAGTATTTTTCCATTGAGGGAACGATAAAAGACGAAAAAAATAATGAATCGCTTCCTTTTGCCTCCATCACTTTAAAAAAAAGCAGATTAGGAACGATCAGTAATGAAAACGGAGAGTTTGACATGTATATCCCGGAAAGCGTAAAATCGGATACTTTGGTCATCAGCTATATCGGTTTTAATAATTATGAAATTCCCGTCAAAAGCATCAAGGATGTTTTGCATATTACTTTGACCGAAGCCAATAATGTCTTGGATGAAGTTTTGCTGACAAAACTTTCTCCCCTCGATTATATCAAGCTGGCCAAAGAAAATATGGCACTGAATGCGCCTCAAACACCATTTTCAACCACAGCGTATTACAGAGAAAAATTTACTGAAAATAAGGCTGTCATCAATAAACATGAAGGGGTTTTTGAAACGTATTACAAATCATTTCAAGACAGCGCCAAAAGTGAGCATCAGTTGCTGCTATACAGACCGGAAGAAAACCCGCAGCAATTTAAGTTTATGCGGGAATGGTTAGATAAAAAGCGAGAAAAAAGTAAGAAAAAAGCCTTAAAAAAAGGTGAAGAATGGGATGACGATTGGGATGAAGATTCATTTAAAATGGATTTTGGCGGACCCGAAAGTGTACTCGATATCGACATATATCACGATAATGACGTCAACTTTTTGAATCCTAAACATTATAACAAATACGAATATGCTTTTGGTGAAGAAACCGTCCTTAACGGAGAGCCTTTGATGACCATCGAGTATAAAGCCAAAAAAACCATAGATTATATCAGAGACTCCGGTACTATTCTCATTAGTAAAGATTCATATGCCATAGTTCATGTGGAGCAGAAAGGAAAATTTTCTATTCCTTTTCTGGTTAAACCCATTCTTTTTGCTGTCGGACTCAAAATAGCCAATCCCCGTTTTACCAAGACCGTTACTTATCAAAAATATGATGACCAATGGTTTCCTAAATTATTTCGGTGGGATGCCAAAGTTAGATTAGAAAAAAGAAAATCCTTTGAGAAAAACGAAGAGGCAGATATCAATATAGGTCAGGTATTTTCAGTCATGGAATTTAACCAAGAAGGAGGCCCAATTGATCCTGCCAAAAAATTTGATTCCGGTGAAGATATGCCGGATCAAGTTTTTAATGATAAGGGTTTGACATGGAACAATATCAATATAGTAAAAGACTAAGGTCATTGCTTTTTTTGTTACATTTATAGGTCAATCATGAATCAGAATTTAATGCAGAATCAAAAATCCTATATTCCAACTATTTCTTTTTTACTTATTGTTTTTACCATTTTTTGGACTATTTCGAATCTAAGGCCAAATCTGCAAGGCGATCATGTTCCTCCGGATCAATTTTCAACAGAAAGAGCGCTGGTTCATGTGAAAAAAATGAGTGAAAAGCCGCACTATGTTGGATCAAAAGCACATGCCGAAGTTCGGGATTACATCGTTGAAGAACTGGAAAAACTCGGTCTTAGCGTCGAGATTCAAGATCAAATCGCGATCAACAGAAAGTGGAGAGCCGGCGCCAACACTAAAAATATTCTAGCAAAAATTGAGGGAACTGAACCGGGAAACGCCTTAGTTCTGCTCTCCCATTACGATTCTGCTCCACATTCTTCTTTGGGCGCCAGTGATGCTGCAAGTGGGGTCGCCACAATTTTAGAAGGTATTAGGGTTTATTTGGAACAAGGGAAGAGACCAAAAAACGACATCATTATTCTGATTTCTGATGCAGAGGAGTTGGGTTTGTTAGGCGCGAATGCTTTTATAAAACACCATCCCTGGGCCAAGGAGGTAAGACTTGCCATCAATTTTGAAGCAAGAGGTAGTGGAGGTCCCAGTTTTATGCTTTTAGAAACGAATGGTGGTAATGAACAACTCATCAAAGCATTTAATGAAACTAAACCCAAAAAAGCAGTGGCGAATTCTCTGTTGTACAGCATCTATAAATTGTTGCCCAACGATATGGATTTAACTGTTTTTAGAGAAGAAAATAACATCCAGGGCTATAATCTCGCTTTTATAGATGATCACTTCGACTACCATACTGAAATGGATTCGTATGATCGATTAGACCAAAAAACCTTGGCGCATCAAGGTGCTTATTTAACCCAAATGTTGCCTTATTTTGCTGAGGCAGATATCACGAATTTAGATGCTGCCCAAGATCTGGTCTATGTTAATTTTCCCGGATTAGATCTGATCAATTACCCCTTTACCTGGGTTTTGCCAATGACTATCTTGGCGTCTGTCTGGTTCTTTATCCTGATTTTTTTAGGTTTCAAAAGAAAAAAATTAAGCATACCCTCTGTTATAAAAGGGTTTGTACCATTTCTATCGTCCCTGATTCTTGCGGGCTTATTGACTTATTTTGGTTGGAAACTGATTTTAAAGTTATATCCTCAGTACCATGATAATTTGCATGGATTTACCTATAATGGGTATTACTATGTCACGGCTTTTTTATCATTTACCGTAGCCATTTGTTTGCTGTTTTATAAAAAGTCCATACAAAATCACCCCATTTCCAATTTAGTTATTGCACCTATTTTTATTTGGCTCGTCATAAATTTTCTCATAGCTATTTATTTACCCGGTGCCGGCTTTTTTATTTTACCGGTTTATTTGGCCCTGATTGTGTTAACGTTGTTGTTGCTTTCAAAGGAGAATCAACCTAAGCAGGTATTCTTTTACACCCTGTTATTCTTACCTGTATTAATTGTGTTTTCACCATTGATTCAAATGTTTCCCTCGGGTTTAGGCCTGAAAATGACGGTGATCAGCGGTGTCTTCGTCGTACTTGTTTTTGGATTAATGCTACCCATTATTGCATCTTTTAAGAACAGGAAAGAGTTTACAAAGTTATTCTTGTTAATTGGCATTTTAGCATTGATCTCAGCAGGATTTACCTCAAAATGGAATGAAGAGAGAAAAAAACCGAATAGTGTGGTTTATATTGCCGATGTGAGCACAAATAAGGCCTACTTTGCCAGTTATGAGCAAAAACCTGATGAATACACTTCGCAATATCTGACTGAAGATCCGATCTCTGGAAATCTATTTGAAGACTTTTCTCCGAGTAAATACGGCACTTCACTTTCGTTATATCACGAAACAGATTTTATCCATTTTCCTCAATCTGAAATTCAGGTTTTAAAGGATACGATTATTGGTGAGTTAAAAGAAATCGCATTTCGCATTACACCTTTGCGGAAATTAAACCGAATTGAAATTTTAAGTGAAAATAGCATGCATTTTAAAGAGTTCTCCTTGAATGGCGAAAAGCTTAAAAATTCGAATGATTTTATTTTTGACACTGAAAAAAGACCTCATGTTTTGAGCTATTACTTTTCTGAACCCGGTGAATTCGTAGAAATATCTTTTTCTATCCCAAAGAATGAAAAAGCCGGACTTTTATTGTTGGAAGCTAGCTATGACTTTATACGAAAATGAAGGATTAAAGGCATTGACCTCAAATTTTGGTAAAAGAACCGAAGAAATGATCCCAAAACCTTTTGTGTTAAATGATGCCATTGTGGTAAAAAGAAAAATTTCCTTCGATTAGGAACACTTTTTGTAGTGTGGTATAAGAGCAAGGCTCAGGTCAAAAAAATACTATATTTGCTTTTCTTAGATCTTTTACATGGATAAACCGAAGTCAAAGAGTAAACTAAAAGAGAAACTTACGTTTAAATACCGCTTTGTGGTATTAAACGAGGACACGTTTGAAGAGCGCTTTTCATTCAGATTAAACCGTCTTAGTGCTTTTGTTTTTGGCAGTTTATTTTCCATTTTTCTTATCCTTCTGACAACGACTCTCATTGCCTTTACTCCCTTAAAAGAATATATCCCCGGATATTCCTCTTCAAAGCTGAAAAAAGATGCAGCCATCTTGAATTATAAAGTCGACTCACTTTCGTATATGCTGGATTACAATAATTTGTTCATCCAAAATGTACAACAAGTATTAAAAGGAGAAATTGCCCCAAATGAATTCAACAATGATTCCATGATACTAGTTTCAAGTATGGATGAAGTTGATCTGGCACCTAGTGAATTAGACTCTGCCTTTAGAGCAGAGATTGAACGCGAAGAGCGTTTTAATGTTTTTGAGGCAGCGACGAAAAGAACAGATATTGTTTTTACTTCTCCCGTAAAAGGCAGGATAACAGATCGATACAATCCTAAAGAAAAGCATTTTGCCGTAGATATTGCCTTGGATAAAGACACCCCGGTAAAATCCATCGCGGATGGTACGGTTATTTTTAAAGGTTTTACAGCAGATACCGGATACGTGATTATTATTGAGCATGTTAACGGCATTCTTTCTGTGTACAAACACAATTCGACCATATTGAAAAACCAAGGTGATTTAGTCAAAGCGGGAGAGGCCGTTGCCATTGCCGGTTCAACAGGAGATCTTTCAACAGCAACTCATTTACACTTTGAACTTTGGGAAGGCGGTTATACAGTAAATCCGGAAAATTATATCGATTTTGAATAATTTTAAATAGATGAACTATGCCAATCAAATCTTTTTTTGCAAAAATTTATGCCAATCGAATTGCAAAAAAAACCTACCGATGGGCAAATGATCCCATTAGAACCCAGGAGAAAGTATTTGCTCAGCTTATTTCACAAGCCAGGCATACTGCTTTTGGCAAGGATCATCATTTTGAGGAAATCAAAACGCATGACGATTTTATTAAGCGAGTTCCTATAAGAGATTATGAAGATCTTAAAAAATATGTAGAAAGGGTAAAAAATGGTGAAGCTGATGTTTTATGGCCCGAAAAACCTATTTATTTTGCTAAAACTTCCGGTACAACTTCTGGTACAAAATATATTCCGATCACAAAAGAATCTATGCCTTATCATGTGGAAGCTGCAAAGGAAGCTCTGTTGCTCTATATTTATCATACGGGAAATGCTCAGTTTGTAGATGGTAAGATGATCTTTTTACAAGGTAGTCCGGAGTTAGATGAAAAGAACGGAATCAAAATTGGGCGATTGTCTGGGATCGTAGCCCATTTTGTTCCTGGTTACTTGCAAAAAAACAGACTGCCGAGTTGGGAAACCAATTGTATTGATGACTGGGAAACCAAAGTGGATACCATTGTTCAGGAAACTTTAAAAGAAGATATGCGCTTAATCAGCGGGATACCCTCTTGGGTACAGATGTATTTTGAAAGGCTGATCGAGGTAAAGAAAGAAAAGGTTGGTGAGATCTTTCCAAATTTCAAATTGTTTGTTTTTGGAGGTGTAAATTACGAGCCTTATCGTAAAAAAATGGAAAATCTAATCGGTAGAAAAGTAGATTCTATTGAATTATTTCCGGCATCTGAAGGTTTTTTTGCTTATCAAGATTTACCAAATCCAACAAACAATCCAAATCAAGGAATGCTTCTTTTACTGAACTCCGGTATTTTTTATGAATTCATTCCCGCAGATCAGTTTTATGACCCAAATCCACCAAGACTTACACTTTCTGAAGTAAAATTAAGTGTAAATTATGTCATGATCGTTTCCACCAATGCCGGTTTGTGGGGCTATAATGTTGGAGATACCATAGCCTTTACCTCATTGAGACCCTATAGAGTCATTGTTACAGGAAGAATCAAGCATTTTATTTCAGCTTTTGGTGAACACGTGATCGCCAAAGAAGTTGAACAAGCTCTGCAGGAGGCATGCACAAATACTTCCGTAAAAATAAACGAATTTACAGTTGCACCCCAAGTAAATGCGCCAGATGCAGGTCTGCCCTATCACGAATGGTTCATAGAGTTTGAACAAGTACCTCAAAATCTAGAGGAATTCGTCCTAAAAATTGATGAAGCATTGCAAAAACAAAATTCCTACTATTTTGATTTGCGGGTAGGAAATATCTTGAGGCCTCTGGTCATAAGTCAGGTAGAAAAGAACGGATTTCAAGATTATATGAAGTCGATCGGTAAATTGGGCGGACAAAATAAAGTCGCAAGATTATCTAATGATCGGAAAATTGCTGATCAACTAAAAACAAAAAAATGAGAGTCGTTTCAGTAAATCTTGGAAAACGAAAAAGTGTGACTTGGAAACATAAAACGTATGAAACAGGTATTTATAAATACCCTGTAGAGGAGCCTGTTTTTCTGGGGCAAGATCATGTGGAAAAAGATGATGTTATCGATAGAAAATTTCACGGAGGAATTGAACAGGCCGTCTATGCCTATGGTGAAAATCATTATCCTTTTTGGAAAAATTTATATCCAAAACTGGATTTTACTTATGGCCTTTTTGGCGAAAATCTTACCGTAAATGATCTTTGGGAGGAAAGTATTTTTGTCGGAGATGTCTATTCGCTCGGTGAAACGATCTTAGAAGTGACCAAACCCCGTGAGCCTTGTGTAAAACTGGGCATCAGGTTTAATGATGTGAAGGTCATCAAACAATTTTGGGAAACAACCAAAAGTGGTGTTTATTTTAAAGTTTTAAAAACTGGATTTGTAAAAAGTGGTGACGAATTTGTGCTCCAGAGCAAAACAACTAATACTCCTTCCATTGCTGAAGTTTTTATGAGTAAAAAGGTTTAAAAAAATCCCGCTTTCCACGGGATTTTTTGAATGAATTTATTTCTTCGCGAGTAAATCTCTTATTTCTGTTAATAACTCCTCCTGACTTGGCCCGGCAGGTGCAGCTGGAGCTTCTTCTTCTTTTCTCCTCATGGCATTAAAAAGTTTGACCATCATAAACATGACGAAAGCCACAATTATAAAATCGAGGACAGAAGTCAGAAAAGTGCCATACTCCAAAATGAGCTCACCCTCGGCGATCCCTTCTTCGTTCACTACTCCGTCTCTTAAAACCCACTTTAAATCTTTAAAATCAGCTTTAAATAGAAGACCTATTAACGGAGAAACAATACCAGTTGTAAATGTTTTTACCACTGTGTTAAACGCTGCTCCCATCACAAAACCTACGGCGATATCGAGCAAATTCCCTTTTAGGGCAAATTCTTTGAATTCTTTTAGCATGGTTATTGATTTATTTTAATGCAAGTTAAAAATTATTTCAATTCTCTTCGCACCCTTTGAGAAATTGACGTAAGTATTTCATAAGGTATTGTTCCTGCTTTATTTGCCAGTTCTAGAATCTGCTCTTGTGTTTCAAAAATGACCACTTCATCTCCTTCCTGACAATCTATATCGGTAACGTCAATCATCGCAATGCACATGCAAATCTTACCAACGATAGGTGCGGATTTCTTATGAACATTTACCTCAACATTCGAATTGCTCCATAGCCTTTTTAAACCATCGGCATAACCCAAAGGTAATGTTGCAATTCTACTCGGCCTTGCTGCCAAAAAACTTTGATTGTATCCTACCGATTCGCCCTTCTCTATTTGTTGAATTTGAGAAATTTTAGTTGTTAGACGATGCGTATTTTTAAGTTTTTTTGTTTCCTCGGGAATGTTTGCAAATCCATATAGACCAATCCCCAGTCGTACCATATCAAAATGAGCTTCAGGATATGCTAAGATGCCAGAAGAATTACACATATGTTTTAAGGGTCTATATCCCAAATCTTTTACAATTTCTTCACTGAAATCATTGAAATAAGTTATTTGAGATAGGGTAAATTCTTTTGAGTCCTTATCCTCGCTTGAAGCCAAATGAGAAAATATCGAATTTATTTTGATCTGTTTTTTTGCCGATATCAACATCGAAGTTAGCGTTTCCTTTTCTTCTTTTTTAAATCCCAATCGATTCATTCCTGAATTGATTTTTATATGAATGGGATAGGGCTTCTCCAAATTCAGACTTTTCTCCAAAAATAACTCCAGACTTCTTTGGCTGTATAGGGTCGGTTCTAAATTGTGTGAAATGATGTTTTCAAAATTCTCTACCTGCGCGTGTAAAACCAGAATAGGTAAACTGATACCTGCATTTCTTAGCTCAATTCCTTCTGATGCATACGAAACTGCTAAGTAATCTATGCCCTCGTCAGCCAGAATTTTTGCTATTTCAATGGCATCACTTCCATAAGAAAATGCTTTGATCACCACCAAAGTTTTAGTGTGATCTTGAAGTTTAGATTGAAAAAACTGAAGGTTGTGCTTAATTGCCTTGGTATGAATTTCAAGAACAGTCGGACTATTGTTCATGGGGTTTATTTTGCCATTGGGTTGCTTCCTTTTTCTTTTTTTGCTCTTCCTGGATGATTTTGTAATAAGCAGCCCTGCTCAAAGGTTCATATTCATGTACCTGACCTAACATGACCAGATTGTCACCGGAAACTTTTCGATGGCTATAATGGGCCAAATTACCCGTTTTAGTGCAAATGGCATGGACTTTCGTAACATACTCTGCCGTAGCCATAAGCGCCGGCATCGGGCCAAAAGGATTGCCTTTAAAATCCATATCTAATCCGGCAACGATGACACGAACTCCGCGGTTCGCCAGTTGATTACATACATTGACAATTTCATCATCGAAAAATTGTGCTTCGTCAATGCCGACCACATCAATATCTGTGGCCAATAATAAAATGTTCGTTGAAGCCGGCACAGGTGTACATCGAATTTCGTTCTCATCATGGCTTACCACCATATCATCCGCATATCTGCTATCTACTGTTGGTTTAAAAATCTCTACCTTTTGCTTAGCAAATTGAGCTCGTCTTAACCTTCTGATCAACTCTTCGGTTTTTCCTGAGAACATGGAACCGCAAATCACTTCGATCCAGCCAAAGTGTTCATGTTGGTTTATGGTATTTTCAAGAAACATCTAGTAAATTTCCGGATTGATCCAATTTTTGCCCAATATTTGTAGGAACAAATTAAATTTAATCAAATTGAGTGACAAATGTAATGAAAAATGTAGGTTGTTTGTTTACAGAATAATTTAAATTTGTAAGGGAAAACTGATCGCTTACGATTCCTGATTCATGGAAGAAGACAAAAAAATACATCTGGAGAAAAGGATTGATGAACTCAAAAGGCTCGTAAAACTTGAACAATACGAAGAATTGAGGCAAAAAGCACTTGAATTATATGAATCAATGGTCATATTATTATTTCAAGCTGAGTCAGTTAGAAAAGAAGAGGTGTCTATGGACCTTTCTGAACCTATTGCAGAAGAAAACACTGAAACCTTAGTAGATTTTGAATCTTTGAAAGAAAATCTTCAAGAGGCCATCGATAAAAAAGTGGAGCAAGAAAAAGTGGTAAAAGAAGAGGAAGATAACGATATGGAAGAACCTTTTTTTGTGCCGAAATTTGATGATGTCATAGAGGATTACACGCTCAAAGAAGAGTTTAAAGACACCTACTCTATTGATGATGCCGAAAAATTATTAGAAGCGAAGCCAGAAAAATTAAAGCAACTTTCCTTACATGAAAAGTTGTCGAGCAATTCTATTCAAGTTGGACTCAATGACAGGATCGCCTTTGTCAATAATCTTTTTAATTTTAGCCAGTCCGATTTTAATAAAGTTTTACATTTTCTGAATGAGTGTAAAACCAAAGATGAAGCCATTCAATACATTCAATACAATGTAAAACCAAAATATAACTGGAAAGGTAAAGAGGAGTTAGAAGATCGTTTAATGGTTTTGATTGATCGTAAATTTATTTAAAAATGAACGCAAGACAGTATAATCAGTTATTTGACAATGTCATAGAAAAATACCATCGTTTAGACGATGTAGACCAGCCTTTTGAGAACCCTTTTCCAAAGGAGGATGTATTGGAACATTTACTTTACAGAAAATGCTGGATAGATACGGTTCAATGGCACTATGAAGACATCATTCGCATACCCGATATCGATCCTGTATCTGCCCTTAAGCTAAAAAGAAAAATTGATGCTTCCAATCAAGACAGAACGGATATGGTAGAATATATCGACAGCTATTTTCTGGATAGATATAAACAAGTAAAAGTCGCCGAAAATGCCACTATTAATACGGAAAGTCCTGCTTGGGCCATTGACAGACTTTCTATTCTGGCCTTAAAGATTTATCATATGGCGGAAGAAGCAAATAGAGAGGGTGCCAGTGAATCACATAAATTAGCTTGTCAGAAAAAATTGGAAATTTTAGAGTTACAGCGAGAAGACCTGTCCAGTGCGATTGACGACTTACTTCAAGACATCGCTTCAGGTAAAAAGTACATGAAAGTGTATAAACAAATGAAAATGTACAACGATGAAGAGCTAAATCCTATGTTGTATAAAAAATAGAACTTATTTCTGATTCTTTTTTGCCGCTTTCTTAGCTGCTTTTTTTTGTTTACTTTCCTTTAGCTTATCAACAACTGATAGCGCTTCCGGAGCAAGGGTATGTAAAATTCCAGGCTGTAGGGTTTTCCAAAATAAACTGCCGATACCTTTATAGGTCTCTCGTGTATATGCTAATTTAGCAGTTCTGATTTGACCTTTTTTATTTGGATTACTTTTGTGAACAATCTGATTTACGAGCCAAGTTAATGCCTTTTCTTCTTCTAATATTTCCTTTTTATAAACCGTCGCTTCCAAATCATGATACAACATGGTCATTGTACCATAAGATCCATTATTATTTGCCACTGCGCTAAATGATAATTTATTTAAATGCCCACTAAATATTTTCAAGCCAAACAATGGAAATAAAACCTCATCGTAATATTTAAAATTAGAGGGGCCGAGCGTTCCTGCAAAACTAAGATCATCGTTTTTATCGGTTAAATTGAAATTCATCTTAACATCAAGTTTAGCATGATTCATCAACATAGCTCTGACATTCACAGTCATTGGATCTTTCTTGAATTTCGGTACTGAAGTCACATTTTCTATCATTCCATTAATTTCCTGAAAATGCACTTTCATCAGCAGGTCGTGATTTGGATTCCGTTCTTCATAAGCTAAACTGGAATTTTCTATACTTACTTTTGGAATATTTAACAATACAGGAAGTTTTTTGAGCGAAATATGAGGAAGAGTTTTATAAACACTTTTATCAAAAGGCTTTCGCTTATCTTTATAAATACTAAAATCTGCTCCTCTGATGGCCAGACTATCTAAAAAAAACTCCTGATAAGCTATCACTTGCAAAAAATCTATTCCATAAAGATCCAGGTTGCTTAAGGCTATTGTGTTGACTTCTTTATTGTATGTATAAGTATCTGCGAGTTCTTGTCTGTCTATTGTCGGACTGTAATTAATTGAATCGATTAAAATAGCGCGATCGACAAAATTTAATTCTACTTTGTTACACGCTAATTTATAATGTTCAAGCGGAAAGGTTAATGACAGTTTTTCCAATAAAAACTTATCTGCAGTAGACTTTAATCTAAACAAATTATCCGGTCTTTTAACAAGTGCTATTCCGTTAAATCGAAAACTAAGTGAATCGAGTTCAAATAAAGTATCATTGTTTTTTACATCAAATACTTGGTAATCCAAGTCTTTAACAACGATATCACTTACGCTTATGCCATTTAGCCTATTTAACTGCAAAGAATCTAAGGGTAGATGTTTATTTGTACTATCCTTGAAACTCGTGTTTTTAAACACTTTTATACTTAGGTTATCAATCTCAATCTGGTTAATTTCTATCTTTCTGGATAAAAGTAATTCTTTGACATTGATATATTTTACGATTGCCTGTCCTAATTCTAAATGAACCAAAGTACCTTTGCCCAAAGAATCTTGAATCAGCAAGTTCTTAGCTTCTGCATCAGGAATAACACTCAAACCTGAAAATGTCAGTGTTTCATTCCAAAGATTGATGGAGATATCTTTAATATCTCTCACATACAATCCAGAACCATTTTCTATCAGTGCCTTTTCGAGCCTATTTTCAGCATGCTTTCTAAGAAAATACAGACCGGCCAAAGCTAGTATTGAAAATATAGAAATCCCTATGAATATCTTTCTGAGCATATAACAAAGATATCTCTTTATTCGATTCCTAATTGACCATAAAGTCTTTCTAAATTCTTCTTCCCGCTCCCAATAAAAATTTGATCTCCATCAACTATGACAGGCCTCTTTAGAAAAGTATATTCTTCGAGAATAAAACTTTTTATATCTGCTTCTGAAAGTTGATGATTTTTCAGGTCGAGTTCTTTATATTTTTTGGCCAATTTACTGAAGAGTTCTTCGTAACTCCCGGATAATTTATAAAGGTATTCAAGCTCAGAAACTGTAATCGGTTTTGATTTGATATCTTGTAATTCAAACCCATTCAGATCTATTTTTCTCAAGATTCGCTTACAGGTGTCACAGGTCTTTAAGTAATATATTTTTTTCATCTACAAGGTTTTCTCGAAAATAGGTATTTTTATCAAAACTTCTTTTGTATGGATAAAATATTTGAAGCAACCCTTTTTAACAGAAACAAATTGAATTCTATTTTAGATAACTTCAATCAGGAACGATTGAACATTATCCCTAAAGGATTTAATAATTCCCTTATATGGAATATGGGCCATGTGCTTGTCACCGAACAATTATTAGTTTATAAGCTTTCTGGTTTACCCTTAAAAATAGATGAGAGCATAGTTCCCCTTTTAAGTAAGGGAACCAAACCACTTGAGCCCTTTTCATTTGATCAGATAAGATACATAAAAGAAAATTTAATAGCTACTGTTGATCAAACCAAAGAAGATTACAATTCCGGCCTTTTTAAAGCTTATCAATCGTATCCAACAAGTACGGGAGTGGTCTTAAATACGGTTGAGGATGCTTTGCAGTTCAATGCTTTCCATGAGGGCATTCATTTGGGAGTGATTCTTTCTTTAATTAAACTGGTATAATGAACTTTAATACAAAGACCATTCATGGTAATCAGAGGTCAGACCCCGGAACCGGTGCGGTTATGACGCCTATTTACCAAACTTCCACTTTCGAACAAAAGTCTCTTGAACATCATGGTGAATTTAGTTATGCGAGAACTTCAAATCCTACCCGAACAGCATTAGAAAATGCTTTAGCAAGCATCGAAAACGGTAAATTTGCCCTGGCCTTTGGTTCAGGTATGGCAGCCATTGATGCCGTTATACGACTTTTAAAACCCGGGGAAGAAGTAATTGCCAATACAAACCTATATGGTGGTACCTATAGATTATTCGAGCAAATATGGAAATCATTTGGTATTAAATTTCATTACGCCAATTTTACGGATGTAACCGAGCTATGTAACTTGATCAATCCCAATACAAAATTGCTATGGCTGGAAACACCTACGAATCCATTGTTGCAAATAATTGATATCTCAAAGATGGTAGAGGTTGCCAAAAAGAATCATTTAATATTGGCTGTTGACAATACTTTTGCCACCCCTTATTTACAAAGACCCTTAGATCTTGGCGCTGATATTGTAGTGCATTCTGCGACGAAGTATCTGGGGGGACATTCGGATGTTGTCTTAGGGGCTATCATTACTTCAGATGCTGAAATATCAAAAAAATTATTCTTTATTCAGAATACATGCGGAGCAATTGCAGGTCCAATGGATTCGTTCTTGGTTTTGAGGGGAATAAAAACGCTACACGTGAGGATGCAGAGACATTCAGAAAACACAAGAAAAATTGCAGAATTTCTGCAAAACAACAAAAATATTGAAAAGGTATATTGGCCAGGTTTTAAAGATTTTGACGGTCATGAAATAGCCGTAAATCAAATGTCCGATTTCGGAGGTATATTATCGTTTAAGCTTAAAGGAAATCTCAAAAATATCAACATATTTTTGAAAAACCTGAAATTATTTAAACTGGCTGAATCCTTAGGAGGAGTTGAATCTCTTGTTGGGCATCCGGCAACAATGACCCATGCCTCTTTAAATGAGAAACAAAGAAACCTTTTAGGTATTACTGAAAACCTATTAAGATTAAGTGTTGGAATTGAAGATTGTGATGACCTGATCGAAGACCTTGATCAATCTATTCGAGCTATAGATTAGTACCTGTTAAAAGTATAAACCACACCTAAATTAACATAGATCATGGTATCGTTATACTTATTTCCGGGATCATCCGGAGCATCAAGACCATCCACCTTATCCGAGAAAAAGTGTTGCCAGCGAGCGTCTAAGACCATCGAAAAGTATTGCATGCTATAACGTACTCCACCACCAACTGAAACACCAAATGCGGTACCGGCATCGTTGTGCACGGCTTCTCTGGTCCATTTCCATTCTTTAGACGTTCCTGCTGAATTACCAAGTAAATAATCATAAGGTTCAACATCTCCTTCTGCAGTACCAATTTCGCCAGGACCATATGGATTTAAGGTCGACGTAACTTTAGGATCGAATGAAGCAAAATGTACTCCGGCACTTATGTAAGGATTCAATTGATTTTGTTGACCAAAATAAACCGAATAATCGTCTAAGCTAAAAAAGTAGTATTCCAATTGTGTTCCCACATTGAAGAACCTGATGTTACCTCTCATTGCATCGAGTTTAGCATATGTTGGAGATTCTTCAGATAAACCGACCCAAGGCTCATGCTTGATATTGGTTTTGTTGGTATATAAGAATTCTGCCTTTAATTTAAAGTGTTCAGAAAAGTAGGTCGATCCAGATCTCCAGTTGTACTCCCTGCCAAAAAAATTGAGGTAATACACAAGGCTAAACCCCAAGTTCGAAGCATTTGCACTTGGAAAATCATATCTTTCACCAAAATCTGTTTGAAATGAAGTAACACCAAAACTAATCCCAGCTTCATGACTAAAATTAGATTGAGCAAACATTTGATTAGCTGAGAATAAAATAAAAAAGATTAACAGTTTGGGTAAATGTTTCTTCATGGTTTGATTGTATTCAGTTTAAGCAAAGATATGCAAATATAAAAAGAAAAATCTAATACAATTTTTTTTTTGAAAAATGTTTGATTACCAATCATATGGGTTTATTCAATTCAATATTAGGGTCCCAGAAAAAATCAGAAAAATCCACAATTGCATTTTCTCGTATTGGTATTCCTTCGCTCATTAGTAACTGCGCCATTAAGTTAGATCCTTCAAAATGATGTTTACCGGTTAACAGTCCATTCCTGTTTACTACTCTATGAGCAGGTATTGAAAAATCTTCATGCGCATGATTCATTGCCCAGCCTACAACCCTTGCAGAACTTGGCATTCCTAAATAATTTGCAATGGCACCATACGAAGTCACTCTCCCAGCCGGTATTTCCCGGACCACTTTGTACACTTTCTCAAAAAATGAATCTTCATTCGACATTTAACTTCCATAATTGGTCTTAAATCGGACATAGGTGATACGCTTTTGCTGATCTAAATATTGCTTTTCGTAAAATGTCTGCACAGAAGTAACCTCCTCCGGAGCACATGTCGTGTTATATACGTCATGGTGTGCATAATCGATATGGTGATTTCCTTCTTGTAAAACACCTAGCAAATAGCCGTGTAAAAATTCACTGTCAGTTTTTAAATGAACGATACCATTCTCGTTCAACACATTTTGATACATTTTCAAAAAGTTGGGATTGACCAAACGATGTTTTGTTCTGCGATATTTGATTTGAGGATCGGGAAAAGTGATCCAGATCTCAGACACCTCATTTTCTTCAAATATAGAAGCGAGCAGTTCGATCTGGGTTCTCAAAAAAAGAACATTCTCAATTTTTTCTTCTATAGCTGTTTTTGCACCACGCCAAAATCTGGCACCTTTGATATCAATTCCAATAAAATTCTTTTCCGGATACTTTTTTGCCAAAGCGATGGAGTATTCGCCTTTACCACATCCTAATTCTAAGACAATGGGATTATTGTTTTTGAAAAGAGAATTCCAATTTCCTTTATACTCAAAATTGTTTAAAACCTCTTCTCTGGTAGGTTGAATTACATTGGGAAATCCTTCGTTCTCCTTAAATCGTTTGAGTTTATTCTTACTTCCCAATTCAAACTGTTTTAGCTATTCTACTCCTGCTTTTCTGAATCTCTGCAACTGTCCTAGCCAATAAATAAACAAAATTGAAATAATACTGATCAACACAAAGTTAACAACATTCGATGGCCACCAACCTTCTATAGACCTGAATAGATCATATGGTTTAAATAAAACATTCGTGCAAAATTCACCAATCAGTCGAAATATATTAGTTGGAATCATAAAATTTAAAATTTTACCCACCCCAGAGGGGCTTATATTATAAAGTTTTTTACTTTCGTTTCGATTTATTTCAATTTGCAGAACTATTTGCTTCTGAGAACTGAACCGCAAAAATATAAAATAACAAAATGATTGCCAATTTTTTTAATCAATCTAAACCAATTAATTTTTTGGTACTCCTATTGTCAGGGCTGCTTATATTTTCAGTTACGATTGCCGTTCAAGTTTTTATAGAAAATAGGGCTTACTCTCTTCCCGGAATTGGATTCAATTTAGGTCTATTTTTTCTCCTTTTGTTCTTCCATAACTTTTTAACTACTAAAAATAGATTAACAAAGAACAATACATACGGTTTATACATATTTATATTATTGTTTGCCATTTTTCCGGAGAGTCTCACCAATATGAATTTAATGTTGAGCAACTTTTTTCTCTTTTTCTCCTACAGAAGAATATATAGCCTGCATTCTAGTTTAGATACGGCAAGTAAAATTTTTGATAGTGGCCTTTGGATTGGAGTGGCTTTTATTTTTTATAATTGGAGTATTGTTTTTCTAATTTTAGCCACTGCAGCGCTCATCTTATTTAAAAGATTAAAGTGGAACTATTATTTTATGCTACTTATAGGGTTTATAACTCCTTTGTTTCTGTATTATACCTATTTGGTTTATCACGACAAAGGGCAAGCATTTCCGGAGCTATTCAATTTTAAATTAAGTTTTAATTTTTTGAATTACAACAGCTTTAACTTACTTATCCCTATTTCAGTCATACTGGTTTTTTCGATTTGGGCGATTTATCCAACCTTTATGAAGTCAAGAAATGCTAAACAAAAATATAAAGCTTCATACAAGCTTTTGATATTACATCTTGTTCTTGCTTTAATTATTGGCGTTATAGCACCTGCAAAGAATGGATCAGAATTCTTGTTCTATTTTTTCCCCTTTTCAATTATTTTCGCCACCTATATTCAAATAAATCAGGACAACTGGTTCAAAGAAATAGTGATGTATGTTTTTCTGGGATTGGCTTTGGCTAATTATATGATTTACTAAAGTTTAAGTCCAAAAGCCAGATCTCCTGCATCACCTAAACCCGGCACAATATAGCCTCTGCTATTGAGATCCTCATCAACTGTAGCTATCCATAAATGGGTGTTCTCCGGAAATATGTGATTTACATGGTCTACTCCTGCCTTTGAGCCTATCACTGAAATCAAATGAACTTCTTTCGGCTTACCATGTGATAATAATGCTTCATAAACACTTACTAAGGATTTACCCGTAGCCAGCATTGGATCAACTAAAATTAGAATTTTGTTATTGAGGTTTGGCGCGGCCAAATATTCTACTACAATATCAAAGTCTCCATTGGGTTTATGAGATCTGTAAGCTGATATAAATGCATTTTCTATGCTGTCAAAATAGTTCAAAACACCTAAATGTAGCGGCAATCCCGCACGCAATACAGAGCCCAGAACCAACTCATCCGAAGGTAAAAGAACTTCTTTTGTACCTAGGGGGGTTTCTATTTTTTTCGGGGTATAATTCAAATGTTTACTCATTTCATAAGACAAGATCTCACCTACCCTTTCTAAATTTCTGCGAAATCTCATGGCATCCTTTTGAATATGAATATTTCTCAATTCAGCAATAAAGTTATTTAGAACAGAATTCGTTTTGTCTTGAATATGAATCTTCACTGTAATAATTTTAAATAAAGATAAAACAATCAATGAAGACTTAAATTGGAATTGGTCAATATTTCGTAAATTTACCCTTCACTAATCATAATCACTAAAATAACAATTATTATGGGACTTTTTTCTTTCTTAAAAGATTCTGGAGACAAAGCAATTGACACGACTGCAGAAAACAAAGCAAATGCAGCTACAATGATGAATACCATTCAATCTTACGGATTTGATGTTAAAGATTTGGATATTGAAATTGTAGGCGACACCGCAAAAATTTATGGAACAGCAGCAGATCAGGCAACCCGAGAAAAAGTAATGCTTACCGTTGGAAATACCAAAGGGATAGCCAAGGTAGAAGACAAAATGGTAACAGCTGCACCGGCACCAGAAGCCAAAATGCACACGGTTGCCAGTGGAGAATCTCTAAGTAAAATCGCTAAAAAGTATTACGGGGATGCAATGAAATACAATATTATTTTCGAAGCTAACAAACCACCGCTTTCAGATCCAGACAAAATTTACCCTGGACAAGTATTAAGAATTCCGGAATTATAATCAATTCGCTCCGATTTTTATCGGAGCGTTTTTTTTACGACCTCCACCACTGAATCAGGTAAAATGGTTCGCATTGCTTCCTCGTACCCCTCACAGGTTTTATTGCCATAGATGGAACATGGTAAGTTAGGGTATTTATGCAGATCAGGAGTTAAACCATTCGAGAGAGGCTGAAGAAATGGAAAAAAACCTGCAAAAGGATGAGTTGCTCCCCACAACGTAATCGTTTTTACGCCAAATATACTTGCCAAATGTGCATTGGCAGAATCCATTGCGATCATGGCATCTAAGTTTGAAATTATTTTCAACTCTTCCTCTAAGTTATATTTTCCCGCGCACGAGTTTGTTATCGGAAATTTTTCAAGCAGAAGATTTATTTGTTCTTTTTCCTTTTTTCCTCCACCAAAAAAGTAAATCTCCATTTGAGGTTCCTTTAAAAGTAATTCTATCACTTTTTCCATCAAATCCAGGGGGTACATTTTATATGAATACTGAGCGAAAGGGGCTATCCCAATTTTTTTTGCCTTTTCTGATTTAAACTCAAAATCTTTGGGCAAAGGTCTTTTAGATAAAAGTCCATGATGAGTTAATTCAATCTCAAAACCCAGTTTTCTAAATACGTCGGCATATCTTTCATGGGTAGATTTTAGCGGTGTAAAAATCTTATTTTTAGTTCGTGTTAGTGCTTTTTTTTCTTTTCTTCCTTTATCAATTACTTCAATTAATTTGATCGAACTTAAAAAAGTTCTCAATATTTTAGTTCTCAGTACATTGTGCAAATCTGCGATTGCGTCAAATTTCAAGGATTTTAGTTCTGCCGCCAATTTCCAAATTCCAAAAACCCCTTTGTATTCTTTGTCGATATCAACACCCATAAAATTTACATTTTCTAGATGTGAAAAAAGAGGCTTTAAAAATGGTCTCGAAACTACAGTTACTTTAATCCCTTTATTCTGAAGAATAAGTGATTTTAGAACGGGGACAGTCATGGCAACATCACCCATAGCCGAGAAGCGAAGTACAAGAATATGTTTGGGTTTTATCATAAAAAAAATCCTGCCCAAAGATAAGCAGGATTTAGTAATTTACTTTGAAAAGACTTAAGCGTCTATTATTTTCCTCTGATGATCGATAGATTCTTGGTGAATTGCTTTAAACACACTTTCGACAAAATCCTTGTTCAATCCATGAGATTGCCCGTCGTCTAACACTTTTTTCAAAATCTCCTGCCAGCGAGTGTTTTGCAAAATGGCAACGTTTCCTTGTTTTTTTACCCGACCAATATTCTCTACAATATTCATTCTGTTAGACAATACTTCGATTAATTGTGCATCGATTGCATTGATCTCCTTTCTCAAAGCGTCTAGTTTTACCAAATATTCTTCTTTTTCAAAAGTATCTTTTCTTACCCGGAGACCTTCTGTAATTTCTACTAATCGTTCCGGCGTGATCTGTTGCTTGGCATCACTCCACGCTTCATCCGGATGGCAGTGGGTTTCAATCATCAAACCGTCAAATTTCAGATCTAATGCTGTTTGGGAAACATCAAAGATACCTTCTCTCTCTCCACAAATATGCGATGGGTCATTAATAATTGGCAAGGTCGGATACTTCGTTTTTAGATCGATAGGGATCTGCCAGTTGGGTATGTTTCGGTAATTCGATTTTCTGAAGGTAGAAAAACCTCTGTGAATAGCCCCCAAATTTTTAATGCCAGATTTATGTAAACGTTCAATAGCCCCTATCCACAATTCCAAATCAGGGTTAATTGGGTTTTTTACCAAGACAACCTTCTCTGTTCCTTGCAAGGCATCCGCGATTTCCTGAACGGCGAATGGGTTTACAGTAGTTCGGGCTCCTATCCAAATAATATCTATATCAAATTCTAAAGCTAATTTCGCATGTTGTGCATTTCCAACCTCCACGGCGGTCAATAAGCCCGTCTCTTTTTTAACTCTTTGAAGCCAGGCCAAAGCTTTCCCTCCCTGACCTTCAAAACTACCCGGTCTGGTCCTGGGTTTCCAAATACCAGCTCTAAAAACTGTTGCATCAGTTCTTTTAAGCGCATGAGCCACTTCCATCACCTGCTCCTCTGTTTCTGCACTGCATGGTCCTGCGATCAATAGAGGATGGTTTAAACCCATATTCTCTAACCATGTCATAAAATTTACTTGTTCCATTCTTTTAATTATTTTTAATTCCGGCTAATACACCTTTTATTCTATTCGTATTTTGCATTATTTGATAAACTTCCTCCTCAGAGTTTTTAGACAAAACTTCTTTAAACTGATTCAGATTCTTGATATATTCTTCCAATGATTTTAACACATATTCTTTATTCTGTAACAAAATCGGCGTCCATGTATTTGGATTACTTTTTGCCAACCTGACGGTAGAGGCAAATCCACTACCCGCCATATCAAAAATATTCTTTTCGTCATTTTCTATTTCTAGAACTGTTTTACCCAGCATAAATGAACTGATATGCGATAAATGAGAAACATAGGCGATATGCTTATCATGCTGTATGGGTGAATCCATGAAAACATTTCTCATTTTGAGTAATACAAACAATTTTACTGCCTTTTCCAAAATAGCAGGATCTGAAAAATGTTGCTCACAAATTATATTGACCTTATCCTTAAACAAATCATAGATAGCCGCTTCAGGTCCGGAAAATTCTGTTCCGGCAATGGGGTGAAGTGCAACAAAATTCTTTCTTCTTGGATGATTTTTAACGGCATCACAAACTAAAGTTTTAGTTGAACCTACATCAAAAACCAAAGTATCATCACCAATTCTATCCAAAACCTGCACTGCCAGTTCAGGAATTACATTGACCGGTGCAGCCAATATAACTGTATCGACCTCTTTAACCTTCTCCAGATCAGCCTTTTCAAAAATAATTCCAAGGTCTATGGCTTTTTGAAGGTGCTCCGCATTTTTATCTATTCCATAAATGGTTGCCCAAGTACTTTTTTTAAGCTCGAGGGCCAAAGATCCACCAATCAACCCCAATCCTATAACCGCTACATTCTTCATGATATTCTAGTTAAAACCTCTTTAATTTTTTCTTCCTTCAGACATAGTGAAAATCTTACATACCCTTTACCATTAGATCCAAATACGGTCCCGGGTGTAATAAAAACATCGTGCTTGTATAAAAGGTGATCAGTTAGTTCATTTTCACTTTTACCCTTTGGAACCTTTGCCCATACGAACATCCCGGTACTATTTTTATCGTATGAACAGTTTAAACGATCGCAAATCTTCCAAATGAGCTCCCGCCTTTTTTCATAAGTAGAGTTCATATCAGTAGTCCATGATCCAGGCAGATTTAGTGCCGCAATAGCACCTTGCTGAATTCCGAAGTACATCCCTGAATCCATATTACTTTTTACTTGCAAAATGCTTGTCAAAATTTCTTTGTTTCCCACAACCATGCCCACACGCCAACCTGCTATGTTGTATGTTTTGCTCAGAGAATTCAATTCAATCGCTACTTCTTTTGCCCCTTCAAATTGCAAAATACTTTTAGGGTTTTGATTTAAAACAAAACTATAAGGGTTATCATTGATCAATAAAATTTGATGCTTTTTAGCAAAACTGAGCAATCGTCTAAATAATTCATCAGATCCCGCTGCTCCAGTAGGCATATGCGGATAATTGATCCACATCAGTTTTACTTTTGATAGATCCATTTTTTCAATGGCCTCTAAGTCGGGCTCCCAATGATTCTCTTCCTTAAGATCATAAAAGATTGGTCTGGCTTGGACCAAATTCGTCACGGAAGCATAGGTTGGATAACCCGGATTGGGAATTAGCACCGCATCTCCTTCATTCAAAAACGCCATTGAAATATGTAAAATTCCTTCTTTAGAACCCATTAGAGGCAAAACCTCATCGATAAAATTTAGATCGACATTGAAATTTTTTTGATAAAAAGATACCATAGCCTTTCTCAACTCCGGTAAACCTTGATAGCTCTGATAACCATGCACATTTTCCTGAAAAGATGCTTCACTGATTGCCTCGAGCACACTTTTTGGCGGATTCATATCCGGGCTACCGATCCCCAAATTTATAATTGGTCTGCCTTCAGCGATCAATCCTCGAACCTCCCTGAGCTTTTTTGAAAAATAGTATTCTTCAACGTACTTTAATCTATTTGCTACCTCAATCATCATTTTTTCTATTTTGTTGGTATTCGCCGAAAATTTTTAGATCGACTACTTTCTTCCTGATCAAATGGACTGCATTTTCGTACAATTTGTAGTCATCAATTAAAAGATCAATAAAAAAGGCATAGGTCCACTGTTTATCGATAATAGGCATCGATTGAATTTTAGTCAAACTAATTTCGTGCTTGGCAAAAATATCTAGAACCTCAGCTAAACTACCAGTTTTGTGTTTGGTAATAAATTTTAACGAAGCCTTATTTTTTATCCCCTCATACTTGCTTTCATGATCTGGGCTGTCTAAAGATCTCTTTAAAATAAAAAATCTCGTTCCATTTTTTTTAATGGTCTGAATATCATCCTCTAAAATTTCAAGATCGTATAATTCTGCTGCATATTTACTCGCAATTGCGGCAACACCTTTTATTTGCTGTTTCTGAATTCTTTGTGCAACTTCAGCGGTATCTTTTTCTTCAATGAGTTTAATGTTAGGATAGGCCCTAAAAAACTTATTGCATTGTAATAAGGCCATGGGATGAGACCAAACTTCCTTGATATCATGAATCGTTTGCCCCCTTAAACCCAATAAATGATGGTGAATAGTGAGATATAACTCTCCTTCAATAGATAGGTCATACTCATCAATAAGTGCATAGTTTGGCAAAATAGCCCCGGCTATAGAGTTCTCAATGGCCATCACTGCGCTATCAACTTTATTATCTTTCAACAAAATGGGTAATTCACCAAAAGTCATACATTCAACCACATCGATGGAATCTCCAAAAAACTCTCTGGCCACAATATCGTGAAATGAACCCTTTATCCCTTGAATAGCTACTTTCATGCTAATTTTTTCCAAAAAAAAATCTCGAAATATTTCGAGACTTTTATATTATTTTACACTTTATTTTTACAACAATACTAGGTCTCGCTCTTATTTTTGAAAATAAAAGTAAAAATAGAAACGAGTAAAGCTATTGTTTTGTGATGTCATATCATTGTTATGAGAGCGCAAAGCTAAAAATATATTTTATAATTACAACTGTTTTTTGCATTTTATTATCAATTTCCTTGTAATTATTTATTTTCATTATACTATCTTCATCTCACGTGCATTTTTTATGCAAAATAGTATGTCGCCAAAATTGCGAGCTATTTAAGTAAAAGATTTTGTTACTTTGCAAAATCAAATTTTCATGAGGATGTCTATCGATGTAGTGAATACTTCCAAATACTACAATAAACAAAAAGCAATCAGTAATTTGAACTTTAAGGTTGAATCCGGAGAGATTGTGGGATTCTTGGGTCCTAATGGCGCCGGTAAATCTACCACCATGAAAATTATCACTTCTTATATCGATCCAACCGAGGGTCAGGTCTTTGTAAATGGCTTGAATGTGCAAACCCATTCGCTAGAAGCAAAAAAAAATGTTGGTTACCTGCCTGAGCATAACCCAATGTATCTGGAGATGTATGTTAGAGAATACCTGGCATTTCATGCGGATATTCACCAGGTATCTAAATCTAGGATTGAAGAAGTGATCGATCTAGTAGGGATTACCCCTGAATCCTCTAAAAAAATAGGACAACTCTCTAAAGGGTATAGACAACGTGTTGGATTAGCGGCTGCCATCTTACACGATCCGCAAGTGCTCATTTTAGATGAACCTACTACAGGCTTAGATCCTAACCAATTGGTAGGCATAAGAGATCTCATCAAAAAAATAGGAAAGGAAAAAACAATATTACTTTCAACTCACATTATGCAAGAGGTAGAAGCGATGTGCGACCGTGTAATAATTATTAATAAAGGTGAAATCGTAGCCGACAAAAATTTAAAAGAATTGCTAGGGGATCAAAAGCAAATCATCGAAGTGGAATTCAATACCAACATAGAAAATAACATCTTAGAAAAGATCGACAAAAATCTTCAGGTTGAAAATATTTATAACAATAATTGGTTACTCACTTTTGATACAGAAATAGATATGCGTGAAGTGATTTTTGATTTTGCAAAAGAAAATGGTTTTAAGATTTTACATCTTTCTCGTAAAATTAAAAATCTGGAATCTTTATTTCAAGAGTTAACCAATTAATTATGCTTAAAAATACTTTTTTACTATTTCTATTACTTATTTTACCCATTCATCTTTTTAGTCAAAAGGAAAAGAAAGACTTTTATATAACCAAAGGAAAAGGTTTTGAATTTCATCTGTTAGATGATACCTATGTACTTCAAATTGATTTTAGAGGTCAGTTCAGAGCTTCATTTCCTCACAGTAATTTTCCGAGCTCTGAGAATGAGTTTAGCGATGAGGAAATTTTCTTAGGAATCAGCAGGGCTCGTATAAAAATGGGGGGTTATGTATTGAAACCCTATTATAAATTCTATCTGGAACAAGACGTTCGTGGAGGTAATTTACTTGATTTCAGAGCTGAAATCGAAAAATTGCCCTATCTGAAACTTCGCGTGGGCCAATGGAAAGCCAGATATTCACGCGAAAGAGTTATTTCTTCCGGCGCACAAACAGGTCTAGAACGATCTTTGATCAATAGAGTATTTACCATAGACAGACAGCAGGGAGTTTCCCTATATGGAAATCTTGATGGGGGTGGTGCAGCTAATTTTAATTATTGGGTTGAAATCTTGGCCGGTAGTGGTCGGGGGGCTGGTCTTGGAGATGATGAGAACCTGATGTATATGGTTAGAACCCAATGGAATCCAAATGGTAAAGTTCTTGGTTTTTCAGGCTCAGATCTCGAATTTCATGAGAATCTTGTGTCGTCAATTGCCATCGCAGGGGTAACAAATACATCGAGATTTACTCGATTCTCAACTAGTGGAGGCGGACAACTATTCGGCTTTGAGCCTGGAATAGACGGGCAATACAAAGTAGACCAAGCTTTGTTCGAAACGGCTTTCAAATACAGAGGTTTAAGCTTTGATCAGGAATTACATTACAAAAAAATTGAAGATAGAGTGAATGTAGAAGAAACTACACTTATCGGAAATTATTTTCAGGTGGGCTATTTCTTTCATTACCTCTTCCCAAAATTTCCGAAACCCATGGAAATTTTTGCAAGACAAGCCTTTTATGATCCAAATATTGATCTGGATGGTGATAATAACTATGAGTACACTTTTGGTGTAAACTGGTTCTTCAAAGGACATAGAAATAAACTTACAGCGGATTATTCTTATTTAAAATTTAACGAATTTAATCCTGAAGGTAATTCTGAGCACATGTTTAGAGTGCAATGGGATATTTCTATTTTCTAACTAACTTTATCTCAAACAGTAAAAATTATGCAAATCAATCAAATACCAAAAATTAAAAATACAGATAGTGGTAATTTCTTTCTTTTGGCCGGACCTTGTGCCATCGAAGGTGAAGAAATGGCTTTACGCATTGCCGAAAAAATTGTTTCGATTACTGATCAATTGAAAATTCCCTATGTGTTTAAGGGAAGTTTTAAAAAAGCAAACCGTTCCAGAATAGACAGTTTTTCTGGCATTGGCGATGAAAAAGCCTTGAAAATTTTAGAAAAAGTAGGAAAAAACTTTGGTATTCCAACGGTTACAGATATTCATGATGTGAGAGACGCAGAAAATGCGGCTCAATACGTAGATGTTTTACAAATTCCCGCTTTTTTAGTCAGACAAACGGATCTGGTTGTTGCTGCAGCAAAAACAGGTAAAGTGGTGAATTTAAAAAAAGGACAATTTATGAGTCCGGAATCAATGAAACACGCTGTTCAAAAAGTAAAGGATAGTGGAAATGAACTTGCTGTAATCACTGACAGAGGTACCATGTTTGGATATCAGGATATGATCGTAGATTTTAGAGGAATTCCTGTTATGCAACAATTTGCTCCTACTGTTTTAGACGTAACACATTCTTTACAACAACCTAATCAAAGCAGCGGAGTTACTGGCGGAAAGCCTGAATTGATAGAAACTATCGCAAAAGCAGGAATTGCCGTTGGGGTTGATGGTATTTTTATAGAAACGCATCACGATCCGTCGATTGCTAAATCCGACGGAGCTAATATGCTCAACTTAAATTATTTAGAAGATTTATTAAAAAAATTAGTCGCGATAAGAGCTGTGGTCAACAGTTTCTAAACATTTTTCAATTTTGAAATAATCTCTTTCGGGTTTTTGTGATTAAAAACAAAACTACCCGCAACAAAAGCATCAACGCCAGCTTTTTTGAGGCCCACAATGTTTTGGTCGTTTACTCCACCGTCAACCTCGATTAAAGCTTTTGAACCACTTTTATTGATCAAGGATCTCAATTCACTCACTTTTTTATACGTGTTCTCAATAAATTTCTGACCGCCAAAACCAGGATTGACACTCATGACCAAAACCAGGTCTAAATCTTGAATTATATCCTCTAAAACATTGATCGGAGTATGAGGATTTAAAGAAACTCCTGCCTTCATCCCATTCGCTTTTATCGATTGAATTGTACTGTGTAAATGCGGACAAGCTTCGTAATGAACAGTTAAAATATCCGAACCTAACTTTGCAAAGGTTTCGATGTATCTCTCAGGTTGCACAATCATCAAATGTACATCTAATGTTTTTTTAGCATGCTTTTTAATAGCCTGAATAATGGGCATTCCATAAGATATATTGGGAACAAAAACTCCATCCATGATATCGAGATGAAACCAATCTGCTTCACTTTCGTTCACCATTTCAATATCTCTTTGTAAATTGGCAAAATCTGCCGCTAATAAGGAAGGTGCTATGATTGTACTCATGTCTAATTTTTTGGCAAAAGTACAAAAACAAAAGAGCCCATGAAAAACATGAGCTCTTATTTATTATTATATTGGAATTAACCCAAATAGGTGCGCAAAATTTTACTGCGTGAAGTATGTTTTAATCTTCTGATCGCCTTCTCCTTAATCTGTCTTACTCTTTCTCTGGTCAAATCAAATGTTTCACCGATTTCTTCAAGGGTCATTGGGTGCTGATCACCTAAGCCAAAATATAATTTTACCACATCTGCCTCGCGCGGAGTAAGTGTTTCTAAGGCTCGTAAAATTTCAACTTGTAATGATTCGTGCAACAAAGATCCGTCAGGGTTTGGTGATTCTCCATAATCCAATACATCGTATAAATTTGAATCTTCTCCTTCAATTAACGGTGCATCCATTGATACGTGTCTTCCGGAGTTTTTCATTGATTCTTTTACATCAGAAACCGTCATATCTAATTCTTTCGCAATTTCTTCTGCAGAAGGAACTCTTTCGTTTTCTTGCTCTAACCTGGCATATGTTTTATTGATCTTATTGATAGATCCAATTTTATTCAATGGCAATCTCACAATTCTTGATTGTTCTGCAAGCGCCTGAAGAATCGATTGTCTTATCCACCAAACGGCGTAAGAGATAAATTTAAATCCTCTCGTTTCATCGAACCTTTTCGCTGCTTTGATCAAACCGAGATTACCTTCGTTGATCAAGTCAGGTAAAGTAAGTCCTTGATTCTGGTATTGTTTAGCCACAGATACTACGAAACGCAAATTCGCTTTCGTCAATTTTTCAAGAGCAAACTGATCGCCGGCTTTAATTTTTTGAGCTAATTCTACTTCCTCATCGGCAGTAATTAGATCAACTTTTCCTATTTCTTGAAGATATTTATCTAAAGACGCAGTTTCTCTATTGGTTACCTGCTTGGTAATTTTAAGTTGTCTCATGAATTACATTTAAGTATTAGATTGAAATTTTTCGTGGTGTATATAGGTATACGTAATTTTTACTCTTAATGTTACAAAACATTAAATAATTCTCAGAATTTTGTCACTTTTTGTGGATAATGGTCTACCAAAACGCGAAAAACTGAAAATTATTTCGTTGGTTTATTCATAGAAAAGGCCTGATATCAAATACCAGGCCCTTTACAAATTTTAAGAAAATTTTATTCCTATTGATCTTCTCTTTTATTGTCTCTTCGATTATCGCGATTTCTATTATCTCGGTTTCCACCTCTATTATTTCTGTCGCGATCTCTGTTATTATCTCTTGGAGGTCTTTCCACAAAACCTTCAGGTTTTGGTAACAAAGCTTTTCGTGAAACTTTTTCTTTTCTCGTTCTAGGATCGATCCCAAAATGTTTTACTTCAAAAACATCTCCAAGTTTTACAACATCAGATACATTTTCGGTTCTTTCCCATGCCAATTCACTTACGTGTAAAAGAACTTCATTACCAGGTGCTTCAGTATATTCTACCACTGCACCAAAATCCAACATTTTGATCACTTTTACCTCGTAAGTTTTCCCTACTTCAGGCTTAAACATTAATGAATCGATCTTAGCCAAAACCGCATCGATCCCTTCTTGTTTTGTACCTAAAATTTCAACAACACCTTGCTCATCTACTTCATTGATTACGATAGTCGTTCCGGTAGCTTTTTGTAGCTCTTGAATTACTTTACCACCAGGACCAATCAATGCACCGATAAAACTTCCGGGAATTACTCTCGTAATAATTTTTGGTGAATGTGCTTTTACATCGGCATTAGGTTTAGCAATTGTTTCTACTAATTTTTCTAATATATGCAAACGACCTGCACGTGCCTGGTGAAGGGCCTTGATCAAAATTTCATAAGGCATACCTTTGATCTTGATATCCATCTGACAAGCAGTAATACCATCTTCTGTTCCGGTAACTTTAAAATCCATATCACCTAAATGATCTTCATCGCCTAAAATATCAGATAATACGGCAAAGCGTTCTCCATCAGATATCAAACCCATCGCAATACCCGATACCGGTTTCTTCATTTGGATACCGGCATCCATTAGTGCCATGGTTCCCGCACAAACAGTTGCCATAGAAGATGAACCATTAGATTCTAGAACCTCTGATACAACTCTGATCGTATAAGGACAATCCGCAGGAATCATATTCGTTAATGCTCTTTGCGCTAAATTTCCGTGTCCAATTTCTCTTCTTGAAGTTCCTCTTAAAGGATAAGCTTCTCCGGTAGAAAACGGAGGGAAGTTATAATGCAAATAGAATTTTTCTTCACCCTGAAAAGTAGGCATGTCAATTTGATTAGCTTCTCTGGAAGTACCAAGTGTAACAGTTGCCAAAGCTTGTGTTTCACCTCTTGTAAAAATTGACGAGCCATGTGTAGAAGGTAGATAGTCGACCTCACACCAAATTGGTCTTATTTCGGTCGTTTTTCTGCCATCGAGGCGTAAACCTTCTGCAAGAGTAAGTTCTCTTACTGCTTCTTTCTCGATTTTATGGTAATAGTTTTTTATCAACCCTCCCATTTCTTCTAATTCTTCTTCCGTAAAAGAAGCTAAAACTTCTTCTTTTACAGCTTCGAAAGCTTCAGAACGCTCTCTTTTACTACTTCCTGCCTTAGCGATTGCATAGATCTTTTCATAGGCCAGATCCTTTATTCTTGCAGCTAGATCTTCATTAGATTCCGCAGCCTCATAAGCTCTTTTTTCTTTTTTACCAAAGGCCTCAGCTAATTTGATTTGTGCCTGACATTGTAATTTGATAGCTTCATGTCCGAAACGAATGGCTTCAACCATTTCTTCTTCGGATATTTCCTTCAGTTCCCCTTCTACCATCATTACAGAATCTTCTGAGGCACCGATAACCATATCAATATCAGAGAGTTCTAATTGTTTTTGACTTGGATTTAATATAAATTCACCGTCAATTCTAGCCACTCTTACCTCAGAAATCGGGCATTCGAAAGGAATATCAGAAACCTGAATGGCAGCAGAAGCTGCTAATCCGGCAAGGGCATCAGGCATAACGTCATCATCATGCGACATCAATTGAATCATTACCTGTGTTTCAAATCTGTAATCAGATGGGAACAAAGGGCGCAATACTCTATCAACAATTCTCATTGTCAATACTTCACCATCACTTGGTCTTGCTTCTCTTTTGAAAAATCCTCCCGGATATCTTCCGGCAGCAGCAAACTTTTCACGGTAATCTACTGTTAATGGGAAAAAATCTGCAGTTGTTGGATTGTAGGAAGAAACTACTGTACATAATAACATGGCATCTCCCATTCTTACAACAACAGAGCCATGGGCTTGTTTGGCTAATTTACCAGTTTCAATGGAAATGGTTCTGCCATCTTCCAAAGTAATGGTTTCTTTAAAAGTTTGTGGTATCATAAACTCATTTTGTTAAATTGCCTGTAAAGGCATTACTAATTCATTTTAAACTAAAGTAGTTGTGTTGTTTGAAGTTTGCCAATGAATTACTACTGAGTGCAGACAAAAAGAGAGGCACAAAGCCTCTCTTGAAAATTATTTTCTTAAACCTAATTCTTTAACGATATTACGATATCTTTCAATATCTACTTTCATTAAATAGTCTAAAAGGTCTCTTCTTTTACCAACTAGTTTTACCAAAGAACGCTGGGTGTTAAAATCCTTGCGATTATTCTTTAAGTGTTCTGTTAAATGGCTAATTCTGTAAGTGAACAAAGCAATCTGTGCTTCTGAAGTCCCTGTGTCATTTTCTGATTTTCCGTGCTTCTTGAAAATCTCTTTCTTTTTTTCTGCTGTTAAATACATGCTAACATTAATTTACTTAATCATTTTTATGTACTGACTTTGATATAATGATATCAGGCGGCAAAGATAAAATTATTATTTAGATTGACAATATTAAAAATGCTTTCCCGTTTAATAAAGAGTCTCCTCAGATAAACGAAACGTTTATTTAAAGTACAAATTGCTAAAAAAATTATAATGAAACGAAAAAATTTAATCAATTTCGTTAAATATGCGATGTATTTAATGATAGGAGCCAACCTTGTGTTGAGTTGTAATGACGACGATGAAGACCTTGAAGCTTCTGCCCAGTCAGATTTCGAACAAATTGCAAGAATTCAAATTGATGCCGAAATGGTATCAGAAGGAGTTTCATCCTTACTTGAAGAAATCTATGTCTCAGAAGACTTATCTGTTGCTCAAAAAGCTGAAATTTCCAAAACTTATATGTATCCTGAATGTGTAATGATTTCGTCAGAAATGAAAGGAAATTTAAAAACACTTGTTCTCGATTTTGGTGAGGGTTGCTCTTCCTTTACCGGCGACCAGCTGAAAGGAAAAGTGATTTCCGTTTTTACGTATGATTTGACGACAGCATCCATTAATGTAAAACATACCTATGAAAACTTTTATTTCAATGGTTATAAAGTTGAAGGTCTGACCAATGTTGACAGAATTAGATTAAACGAATATGGAAATCCGGAAGCCGTGATCATTAGAGACCTTAAAATAACCAATGACGATGGGTATTCAGTTGAGGCAATAGGAAACCACAAAAGAGAGTGGATCGAAGGTTATGCCACCAGAACATTTGATGATGATGCTTTTATGATTACCGGAAACTGGAGTATTACACATCCAGATGGTATGTCACAAACCGGAAAGATCATTGAACCTTTAAGAAAAGAATACGCATGTCAATACGTCAACAAAGGTATTGTTGAAATTCAGAGAAAAGGGAAAAAGTTAATTCTGGATTACGGAGATGGAGATTGTGATGATCTAGCTACGATCGAGGCAAATGGAAAACTTTATCAAATCAAGTTGAGAAAATAAGACAAAAAAAGAGGCTGAAAAATCAGCCTCTTTTTTTTACTTTCTAATCGGTTTATTTTGAATGAGATCGATATACAAATTAACCATTCGTTTAAGATCCTTTCTTTCAATAATTTTATCTAAAAAGCCATGCTCCAATAAAAACTCAGATTTTTGGAATCCCTCAGGTAAATCTTTTCCTGTCGTATCTTTTACAATTCTAGGTCCGGCAAAACCGATCAGTGCATCTGGTTCTGCAATGTTTATATCACCTAACATCGCATAAGATGCTGTTGTTCCGCCCGTAGTGGGATCGGTACACAAAGAGATATAAGGAATCTTGGTTTCTGCTAACTGAGCCAGTTTAACCGAAGTTTTAACCAATTGCATTAAAGAGTAAGACGCCTCCTGCATTCTGGCTCCCCCAGATTTTGATATCATCAAAAAAGGAGTTTTATGTTTGATGGAATAATCTATCGCTCGGGCAATTTTTTCACCAACCACACTTCCCATAGACCCTCCAATAAAAGCAAAATCCATTGCAGCAATCACAAGGTCTTTTCCGTATGATTTCCCAACAGCGGTGCGCACAGCATCTTTTAAATTCGTTTTTTCCTGTGCTTCTTTTAAACGTTCGGTATACTTCTTTGTGTCTACAAACTTTAAAGGATCCTTTGACGTGATCTTGGGATCGAGCTCCTTGAACTTATTGTTGTCAAAAAAGATCTCAAAATATTGCTCACTCCCAATTCTTACATGGTATCCATCTTCAGGACTTACATATAAATTCTCTTTCAGTTCATCTGAATCGATCACTTTCCCGCTTGGTGATTTGTACCACAACCCTTTGGGTACATCCATCTTTTTCTCTGTAGGTGTTTGAATACCCTTTATCTTTCTTTGAAACCAATTACTCATAATAGCATTTGTTTAGTTTTCTTGGGCGGGGGAAGTAGATAAAAAACAGAGAATTTATACATAAATCCTCTGCTTTTATAACATTTTACAATGTATTGATATTGTTCAGGTCTTTAAATGCCTGGGCCAGTCTTTCTTTAAAAACTATTTCACCTTGACGAATCCAGACTCTGGGATCATAATATTTCTTGTTTGGAGAATCTTCACCTTCCGGGTTTCCTATTTGTCCTTGCAAATAATCTTTTTTACCCTGAATATAATCTCGTACTCCAGCTAAATAGGCATACTGCAAATCGGTATCTATATTCATTTTTATCACACCATATCCAATCGCTTCTCTAATCTCTTCAACGGAAGAACCAGATCCTCCATGGAAAACAAAATCAACAGGATTTTTCCCGGTGTTATAATTTTTTTCTATATATTTTTGAGAGTTGTCTAATATCTTTGGAGTCAATTTTACATTTCCAGGTTTGTACACTCCGTGCACATTACCAAAAGCCGCAGCAATGGTAAATCTATTGCTCACTTTATTTAACTCTTCATAGGCAAAAGCCACTTCCTCCGGTTGAGTATACAATTTTGAAGCATCTACATCAGAATTATCAACACCATCTTCCTCTCCTCCGGTTATTCCTAATTCAATTTCAAGTGTCATACCCATTTTACTCATTCGCTTAAGGTATTTCTTGCAAATCTCAATATTCTCTTTTAAGGGTTCTTCAGAAAGATCGATCATATGAGAACTGAACAAGGGCTTACCCGTTTCTTTAAAAAATACTTCCCCTGCATCCAGCAAACCATCAATCCAAGGCAACAATTTCTTTGCGCAATGGTCTGTGTGCAAAATTACAGGTACTTTGTAGGCCTCAGCTAACAAATGAACATGTTTTGCTCCGGCGATAGCGCCGGCAATAGCTGCTGCTTGATTATCGTTGTTCAATCCTTTTCCTGCATTAAATTGAGCTCCACCATTAGAAAATTGTATAATAGCAGGAGCATTCAATTCTTTTGAAGTTTCTAAAACTGCATTTATTGTACTGGAACTGATGACATTTGCTGCTGGCATTGCAAATTTTTTCTCTTTTGCAAGTTTAAACATTGCCTGAACATCATCTCCCGTTAGGACTCCAGGTTTAAATTTATGAGACATATTGTAGGTTTAAGAGTTTTTCGAAGGACAAAAATAGTAAATAAAAAAGATTTAAAATGGGTAATTGATACCTATATTATAAACGGCATTACCAAAATTGTAATTTGTAAACCAGCGTTTTTCATTAGGAAGATAGGGCTCATAGGTTTTAAAGCCCACATCAAATCTAAATATCAAAAATCCAAAATCATACCTTATTCCCGCTCCGGACCCTATTGCCGTATATTTTAGAGATGAAAATCCTGTAAACTTTCCTTCTTCTCGGGTAAGATTCGAATTGGTGATATCCCAAATATTTCCTGCATCAACAAAAAGCGCGCTATAGATTTTATCGAGTAACTTAAATCGATATTCAAAATTTGTTGCAATTTTAAAGGTCCCGACGTTATATTCCAAGAAATTCAATTCCCCTCCGGGTCCGAGATCATAAGTTTGCCAGGCTCTATTGTCATTTGACCCCCCAGCCGTGTAGCTGCGGCTAAAGGGAACTGATATAGAATTGCCATAAGGTATTGCAGCTCCAACTAGAAATCTGGCTACAAATACATTACTTCCATAGGTATTCCAATATCGTTTAAATTCAAATTCCGTCTTAAAGTATTGAGCAATTGGCAAGCCAAACATTAATTTTTGACCGTATTCATTCGATTTATATGAAATCGCCGTGGTAACATTGCCGGAGGCGACCACCCTGGCAGATAAAAAATAAAAATCTTTATCCGAAAGATCTTCTTTTGTATTGTAATTAATCGCATAGGAAATGGTGGGGACTAGCACATTTTCAGTCAATATAATTTTCCTCTCTTCAACATCAGAAATAATATTAAAATCTCCGGGGTTCGTTTGTTCATAACCATTTCCTGGGTCTAATATTTCGTCAATGAATAGGTTTATGTCGTCATAATTATTGTTTAACTCAGTCCCCTTTATATCCAAATGCACCAGATTAACTTTCTCATATTCTGAGTTATAAACCTGAAAGTAATTTTCAATATTTTGATTTTTTATCAGCTGAAAATTATAAAGATCTAATTTGTGTCCCAGATTTTTATTTCCCCGCCATGCATAACTCAGTCCTGCGGTTGCCGTTAATCGATCAAGACCAATATTCTTTTGAGTCCCGGCAGAAAGATCAAAAACAGTTACTGGCGACATTTCTTTTGAAATAATATTTTCTGTATTGAAAGGAAAGAAAATTCTCGGTATGGTAAGTGAGGCCTTCGTAATAAACTCCCAGGCATTAAAGAAGCGTGAACTGTTTGTTGGGTCATATGACACATTCAAAAAAGAGCCCTGAAAAGACAATTCAAACAATTCCAATCCGTGAAAAATGTTTCTATCTAAAAAAGAAAACTTTCCAAGAATCCCGAAAGGTTTTGTATTTGAAGTAGTCGCATCCAAATCGAACTTCAGCGCGTACTTTTTTAGGGATTGCAGATAAACATCGGCATCAAGAGATTCATCCTCATTCTCTGTAATACTCACGCCTATCGCCGGTCTAAAATTCTGTAATTTCCGCAAGTTACTCAAGGTAAAATTAATATCGTCTGTTCTAAAAATGCTATCCGGATAAAGAAAAAAGGCATCATCCAATCTGTGTGGTTTGTACTGCAGTTTATTTGGTGAAAAATAACCCACATTGGCTAAAAAAACAGAATCTTTTGCCTGATTTTTATTTGCATTTTTATCAAAATCAACATAAACATTTACCTTGTTATACTTCTGAATTTTATAGGGCTTAATAAATACACTATCTCCTTCTGAAACAATTCTTTCCGGTATTTTGAGTACTACTTTTTTATTTTTAGGTTCATTTAACGAATCGGAATAATAACCAATGGTACTGGCATTAAAGCGGTAGATCCCCGAGTTCTTGAAAAGTTTGTCCAATCTTTCTTTTTCTTCTTCAAAAGAATTGAAAAGAAAGGGGTTTCCCTGTTTTACTAAGGATCCCTTAATGTTTAGCTTATAAATTGAATCGAGAATTGGTGAGGCAATTTCAGTGAGTAATGTATCAATTTTATATCTTTCGTTTTTTGTTACCTGATACTCTACACTCACCTGTTTCTCTTTCGAATAGTCTTCCAAAAAGGTTACATCAGCATCAAAATAGCCTTGTGTAAAAAAATAACTCTTTAATGATTGAGCAGATCTTTCTGCTTTTAAACTATTATATATTTCTGGTGGGCGTCCTTTTTTTAAAAACCAATCGTTAAACCCTTTTTCTGTATTAAAAACAAGTTGTGTTTGCTTTTCTGAAAAAACATTTTTAAAAAACTCATATTTCTTCGGATGATTAACTGACCACTCAGACAAACTCTGTTCAAAATTTGGATTTCCCAGGTTATAGATAGCTAATGCAACCGGTACGCCAAAAATATAAGAATTAGGTCTTTGAATAATATAATTGTACAATTCAGATTCACGCGACTTCTTTTCATCAACCACAATGGTATTGTCGCGGAGAAGGGAGTCCTCACCGGTCACATATTTTGTTGAATTACATGCAGTAATCACAACAAAAAATAGCGCAAAGAATACTATTTTTGTAATCGATGGAGGCAATTATTCCGTTTTTTAGTTCACATCAAAAATAATACTATTTACATGGTAAGCAATAAGCAGCTCAAATTATTAAATCAACTTAAACAAAAGAAGTATAGAAATGAATTTAATCTCTTTGTGGCTGAAGGAATCAAAAGCGTAAAGGAGCTTATAAAAGCCAATTTTCAAGTATACCATATTTTTGCTACAGAAACTTTTTTAAATGATTTTCATCATCCAAAAGCCATTCAAATTTCAGCATCTGACCTCAAGAAAATAAGTAATTTAAAGTCTCCGAATGACGTATTGGGTATTTTTATGATTCCTAAAAAAGCCAAACTAACCAGAGAAAAAATTACTTTGATCTTAGATGAAATAAATGATCCGGGGAATTTAGGTACGATTATTCGGCTTTGTGATTGGTTTGACATCAAGGAACTGGTGTGTTCAAAAAACACAGTCGACTGCTATAATCCTAAGGTGGTTCAAGCCAGCATGGGTTCAATTGCCAGGGTCTCCATCAACTACGAAGATCTGGAAGAATATTTAGTAACTGAGAAAAGACCTATTTATGGAACTTTTTTAGAAGGACAAAACATCTACCATAGGGATTTAGAGAAAGAAGCCGTCATCGTACTGGGCAATGAAGCCAATGGAATTTCTCCTGAAATAGCCAAACTGATTCAAACCAAGATTACTATTCCTCAATTTGGCCATAACCAATCGACAGAAAGCCTCAATGTGGCAACAGCCACAGCTATTATTCTAAGCGAATTTAAGAGGTGACGACGTATTTGATCTCTAATTATTTTATTTTTTTAAAATAATCGCGAACATAGGCCACTTTTTGGTTGTCAGTCATTTGTTCGGCAGAAATTACTGCAGCTAATTTTGATGATAAATCGGGTTTTTCGAGCATTAATTTCTCTAGCTCTTTTTTTGTTTGTGCCGGACCAAATACCAAAATTTGATCACTGTCTTTTACTGCATCAACAACAGAGCTCAAATATTTTTTGAGTTGTTGATTAAACTGATTGGTTTGTTTTTTTTCTTTGACCAAATATTGGTCGCCAAATCTACCGAACTGCTTTCCTTCTCCGGGAATTCTTTCTCGATTATCTATTTCTGAATAAATAGTTTCTGTTTGCTCCTGGTTTTCGTCAATACTAATGACGTTGGCCGCTTTTTGATCAATCCAAATACCAACTTTTTTCATGGGGAAAAATTTTAATGATGGAATTAATAGAATTGCTACATTTTCTTGTCGCAAGTGAACCTTAAATTTACAAAAAAGAGCCGTCTAAACAAAATGAAAGTCATAATGTTTTCTAAAACAACGAATAAAAAAAGGGCTTTTGAGCCCTTTTTTTATTCGTACATTTTTTTGTAATACAATTGATAATCTCCTGAGGTGACGCTTTTAAGCCATTTTTCATTCCCTAAATACCAATCCAGTGTTTTAGATAAACCTTGCTCAAAAGTCACACTGGGTTTCCAGCCTAATTCGCGATTTAATTTGGTCGCGTCTATGGCATAACGCCTGTCATGACCTGCTCTGTCTTTTACAAAAGTAATGAGCCTAGCTGATGTACCCTCTGCTTTCTTAAGCTTTTCATCCATCAGTTTACACAGCAAATGAATCAAATTTAAGTTTGTCCATTCGTTAAAACCTCCAATATTATAGGTTTCCCCAAACTTTTTACTATGGAAAATGATATCAATGGCATGGGCGTGATCTTCCACAAACAACCAATCTCTCGTATAATTTCCATCTCCATAAACAGGTAATGACTTTCCTTGTTGGATATTATTGATGAAAAGTGGAATAAGTTTTTCAGGAAATTGATAAGATCCATAGTTATTAGAACAATTACTGATCACAAAAGGCAAATCGTAGGTGTTACCATATGCCCGAACCAGATGATCGGAAGCTGCTTTTGACGCTGAATAAGGTGATTGCGGATCATAGGGAGTTTCTTCAGTAAATAATCCTTCTTTACCTAAAGACCCATATACCTCATCTGTAGAAACGTGGTAGAACAATTTATCTTTATGGTCATTTTTCCAACTATCTCGGGCTGCATTCAGCAAATTCGCAGTGCCTAATACATTGGTCTCTATAAACTCATTCGGATGAGTTATTGAGCGATCAACATGACTTTCCGCTGCCAAATGAATGACAGCATCAAATTGATTCTCTTCGAAAAGGGAGTTTATAAATTGAATATCCTTTATATTTCCTTTTACAAATTGATAATTAGGCCTATTTTCAATATCTTTTATATTCTCTAAATTTCCCGCATAGGTCAAGGCATCTAAATTAACGATCTTATAATCAGGATATTTATTGACAAATAACCGTACTACATGAGATCCTATAAACCCTGCTCCTCCTGTAATAAGTATTTTCTTGCTGTACATTTATACTTGTTTTTGTTGCCATTTCCAGGCTGAATCCAGGGCATCTTCTAAAGTTAGTTTGGATGTCCAACCCAACTCATTATTGACCAAAGAAGTATCCGCATAAGCGGCGGTAATATCCCCTTCCCTTCTGCCTACAATTTTATAGTTTAATTTTTTGCCGGAAACCTTTTCAAATGCACGAATTACGTCCAGAACTGAACTTCCTTTCCCCGTTCCTACATTAAAAGTTTCGAATTTTGATTTATTCTTTCTTTCTAATAGCCTCCCCAATGCCGCCACATGTGCCTCTGCCAGATCTACCACGTGAATATAATCTCTAATAGCCGTACCATCAGGTGTGGGGTAATCATCGCCAAAAACAGATAATTCTTTTCTTATTCCTGCTGCAGTTTGGGTTACAAAAGGAATTAAATTCTGAGGAACTCCCAAGGGTAATTCACCTATTCTAGCCGTTTTATGGGCGCCAATTGGATTGAAATAGCGCAGAGCGATTACATTTATCGCCTCTACTTTAGCTACATCTCTTAAAATTTCTTCTCCAATTTGTTTGGTATTTCCATAAGGAGACTCTGCCGGTTTGGTTGGAGCACTTTCCGTAATGGGCAATTGATCAGCCTGTCCATAAACCGTACAAGAAGAACTAAATATGATATTTTCCGACTTATGCTCAATCATTTCTTCCAGAAGATTGATGAGTGAAATCAAATTATTACCGTAATATAAAAGTGGCTTTTCTACACTTTCTCCAACCGCTTTTGAGGCAGCGAAATGAATTACTCCATTAATTTTATGATCCTTGAATACTTGGTTCAGTTTTCGTTTGTCTCTCAGGTCTATTTGATAAAAAGTGGGTAGAACTCCAGAAATAGAACAGATTCCGTCCAAAACCTCTAAACGAGAATTGGACAAATCATCAATAATAATGACTTCAAACCCTTTTTCTTGTAGTGCTACGACTGTATGAGAACCTATGAATCCAAGTCCACCGGTAACCAATATTTTTTGTTTACGCTCCGACAAAATCTAAAATGGTTTTGATGATGAAGTCTTGCTGTTCTTTTTCTAATTCGGTATGCATGGGCAAAGAAATAACCGTTTTTACAAGCTCATTTGTTACTACAAAATCTGATTCTTTATAACGATCATCCTCATAGGCCTTTTGCTTATGAAGTGCAACCGGATAATAAATTGCATTAGGTATCTGCAGCTCATTTAAGTGTTGGTGCAGAGCATCCCTTTTCCCATTTGTAATCTGCAGCGTGTATTGGTGAAACACGTGGCAATCACAAGTGTCACAAATCTCTCCACATTTTTTTGTGGTTGGCGTAATAATATTTGGATTATTCTTAAACCCTTTGTTATAATAACGAGCAGCTTCTCTTCTTTTTTTATTATAATCTTCCAGATGAGGCAACTTAATATCTAAAATAGCCGCCTGCAAAGAATCTAGCCTAGAATTGACTCCGACCACATCGTGATAATATCTTTGGTACATGCCGTGATTGACAATTCCTCTAAGCACATGCGCCAGTTCGTCATTATTCGTCATGATAGCGCCGCCATCGCCATAACAACCCAAATTTTTGGATGGGAAAAATGAGGTTGTTCCCACATCACCAATCGTTCCTACTTTCTTCTTGGTACCATCACTAAAAGTAAAATCGGCCCCAATTCCCTGAGCAGTATCTTCTATTACGTATAGATTATGTGCTTTTGCCACTTCCATGATGGCTTCCATATTGGCACACAAACCAAATAAATGAACGGGAACAATTGCCTTTGTTTTTGGTGTGATCGCCTTTTTAAGCGCATCTATATCGAGATTGAAAGTGTCTTTTTCAACATCGATCAAAACCGGTGTTAATTTTAATAACGCGATAACTTCAACCGTGGCCGCGAAGGTAAAATCGACTGTTATCACCTCATCGCCTTGTTCTAATCCCAGACCCATCATCGCTATTTGAAGAGCGTCTGTTCCATTCGCGCAGGGAATGACATGTTTTACATCTAAATATTTTTCAAGGGAAGTTTGGAAATTCTTAACTTGAGGGCCATTGATAAATGCAGCTGAACGAATCACTTCTATAACCGCCTCATCAATTTGGGCTTGTATTTTTTCATATTGACTTTGTAAGTCAACCATTTGTAATTTTTTCATAGAGAACTTGTTAATTTGAGGTTCTATAACGAACAAAAATACAAATATTTTGCGCCCTCAAAGACTAAATTTATATTTTCGCAAAGAAATGAATTTGATTTACAACATAACTTCCGAACTCACCCAAAAATTGCTTCCCCTTTCAGGTTTTTTTTCGCCTAAAATGAAGCTTTTTGTTGAAGGGAGGAAAAAGACTTTTGACTTGATCTCTACAAAAATTGACAAAGAAGATCGGGTGATTTGGTTTCATTGTGCGTCTTTGGGAGAATTTGAACAAGGAAGACCCATACTTGAAGAAGTGAAAAATTCATTTCCACAACATAAAATTGTCCTTACATTTTTTTCGCCTTCGGGTTATGAAGTGAGAAAAAGTTATCCCTTGGCGGACGTGATTTGCTATTTACCAATTGATACTTTTTCAAATGCCAAAAGGTTTATTGAACTTACTCATCCGGAAATGGCCATTTTTGTCAAATATGAATTTTGGCCCAATTTTTTAGGAGAGCTCAAAAGACAGAAAATAAATACGATTTTGGTCAGCGGAATTTTTAGGCAGGATCAACTATTTTTTAAAAATTATGGCGCTTGGATGAAAAAGTCCTTGGAAACTTTTTCTCATTTTTTCGTACAAAACACCGCCTCAGAAAACCTCTTAAAAACTCTTGGATTTGAAAATGTTACCGTTAGTGGTGATACAAGATTTGACCGAGTTTCTGACATTTCCAAACAAGACAACTCCTTGAGTTTTATAGAACAGTTCAAACAAAATAAATTTACGGTGGTCGCAGGAAGCACATGGCCTGAGGGCGAAGCCCTATTGATCTCCTATATCAATCATCAATCAACTGAAAACGAAAAATTCATTATCGCTCCACACAATGTAACATCTCAAACTACTGATGAAATTAAAAAAGTTGTTAAAAAAGAAATAGTTCTGTTTTCAGATCAAAAAAATCTAGAAACGGCACAGGTTTTCGTTGTCGATACAGTAGGTATTCTTACAAAAATTTACAGCTATGCGGATGTGGCATACGTTGGAGGCGGTTTTGGAACCAGCGGTTTACATAATGTTTTAGAACCAGCAGCTTTTGGGATTCCCATCCTGATCGGGCCCAACTTCGATAAATTTGAAGAAGCCAAAGAGCTCGTGCAATTAGGAGCTTGTCAGGTCATTACAGATCAAAAAACAACAAATTACACTTTATCCAACTTGAGAAACGATCAAAATCTACGTTTAAGTAAAGGAGAAAAAGCAAGGAAATATGTAGAGGAGCACACAGGTGCAACTGCTATAATTGTGAAATATTTAAAAGAAAACATCAGTCATAATGCCTAAATTTACAAAATGAATAAAACCGAATTAAAAGAAAAACTAAGTGATTTTTTCCATATAGCGTTTGAAGAAGAACTCATTGATGAAATTGCCGAGGTAGGTGTTTTTAAGAAAATCAAGGAAAATGAATTACTCATTGATATCAATGATAAATTTGATAAAATCCCTCTTTTGATCAATGGCGCCATAAAAATAAGCCGAGAAGATAAACACGGAGAAGAAATAGTACTCTACTTTTTAGAAAGAGGTGATACTTGTACTGTTTCATTTGGAAGTTGTTTGGGAACGATGAAAAGCCAGGTGAGAGGAATTGCTGAAAAAGATTCTGAAGTTATCTTTATTCCTGTGGATAAATTGGAGGAATGGATGGTAAAATATAAATCCTGGAGAACTTTTATCTTCGACAGTTACAATATCAGAATAAACGAAATGTTTGAGGCTATTGATACACTTGCCTTTATGAAAATGGAGGACCGTATCTTTAAATTTCTCACCGATAAAGTAAAAATAATGAGGAATACTGAGTTAAATATCACCCATCAGGATATTGCCTCAGACCTACACACTTCTAGAGTAGTTGTTTCAAGGCTTTTGAAACATCTTGAAAATGAAGGGAAAATTAAATTATACCGCAACAAAATTGATGTAATTGATTTTTAGTGTAACAATTGTTACTGTTAAAGCAAGAATTTCTTCTAATTTTATGTGTTTAAGCTATTGAATATGAATTTCTTACTAGAACCATGGCCATGGTACGTTGCCGGCCCTATGATTGCCCTGTGCATGTATCTCATGTTTTTCTTCGATAAAAAATTTGGGGTGTCCTCGAATTTGGAAACATTATGCACTATGGCCGGCGCCGGAAAATTAGTGGATTTTTTCAAATTCGATTGGAAAAAGAATATTTGGAATTTGGCATTTGTCCTTGGTTTGATCATCGGTGGTTTTATTGCTCATCAATACATGACACCTGATGAAAATATTGCACTAAATCCTAAAACAATAGAGAGTTTGTCGAGTATAGGCTTTGAAAATGCCGGACAGACTTACCTACCTGATGAGATTTATGGATTAAATGCCTTATTATCATTGAAAGGTTTTAGTATTTTACTAGTGGCCGGATTGTTGGTTGGCTTTGGTTCTCGCTATGCAGGAGGCTGTACTTCCGGACATGGAATTGTCGGTTTGAGTAGCTTGGCAACTGAGTCCTTTATTGCCGTTGCCGGATTCTTTATTGGTGGTTTAATTATGACTTGGCTTATCCTTCCATTAATCTTTTAAACCGATTCAGATGAAATATTTAAAATTTATTTTAGTAGGTGTAATTTTTGGAATCGTTCTAAGCAAAGCAGAAGTTATTTCCTGGTATAGAATTTACGAAATGTTCAAACTCCAGTCTTTTCATATGTACGGAGTAATCGGATCAGCCGTTGTTATTGGCTTTTTCATCATTAGAGGATTCAAAAGTCAAAAATTAAAGTCTATTACCCATCAGAATATTTTGGTAGAAGAAAAGAAAAAAGGGATTCCCAGAAATTTATTAGGTGGAATTATTTTTGGTTTAGGTTGGGCACTAGGAGGTGCATGTCCAGGCCCCATGTTTATCTTATTAGGCAAAGGTGTTTTGTCTATCTTAGTTGTACTCCTCGGTGCCGTTTTAGGAACTTTCCTATACCACTCCATTAAACATAAACTACCACACTAATCCATAAGTGAGATTTATCTATCTTTGAGTGCTCCCAACTAAATATTAAAAAATGCTACAGGATTCTTTTGGCAGAAACATAAATTACCTAAGATTGGCTGTAACAGATCGTTGTAATTTGCGATGTCAGTATTGTATGCCTGCCCATGGAATTGATATTGTTGATAGAAAAGATTTACTAACTTTTAAAGAGATATACCGCATTATTCGCGTTTTGAGCGAACTCGGTGTTGACAAGGTGAGATTGACCGGTGGGGAGCCTTTTGTGAGAAAAGATTTTATCAGCCTTTTAGAATCTTTGGCATTTAATGAAAAACTGAAACAAATCAGTATTACCACCAATGGTGTGTTAATTTCAAAATACATTCCTAAGCTCGAAGAATTAGGCATTCATTCCGTCAATTTAAGTTTAGACACGCTTAAAAAAGACCGATTTAAAACCATTACAAGACGTGATCTTTTCGATCAAACAATGGAGACATTTTATCAATTGGTAAATAGCAATATCAAATTAAAGCTGAATGTCGTAGTCCAAAGCGGCGTAAATACGGATGAAATTATTGATTTTGTAAGGCTTTCAAAAGAACAACCCATTGCTGTAAGATTTATCGAGGAAATGCCTTTCAATGGGAAGGGTCAAAGAGCGACAGAAGAAACCTGGGATTACACGCATATTTTTAATCATATCAAAAATAATTTTTCTGATTTTGAGAAATTACCGGATGAAATGAATGGTACTTCCAAAAATTTTAAACTAGTTAATTCTCTGGGTAGCTTTGGAATAATTCCTGCTTTTACAAGAACCATTTGCAGTGATTGCAATCGAATTAGATTGACAGCAACAGGTTTATTTAAAAACTGTTTATTCGACGACGGGGTTTTTAACTTGAGAGATTTTATCAGGGCAGGGGCAAGTGATGATGACATAAAAAAGATCTTTCAAGATACCATTCTGAAAAAACCTGAAAATGGTTTTGTGGCAGAAAAGAACAGAAAATCAGAGAAAGTCTCCGAAAGTATGTCTACCATTGGAGGATAAAAGTGAATTTATGACGATTACCTGTAATTTTTCTAGAGAAAACATTTCCGTTCAAGAAGCCATGGATATTGTTTTGAATCATACCGAAGAATTTGGCTCAGAAAATGTTCAACTTTCTGAATCTTTAGGCAGAGCTTTAAATGAAAATATTTTTGCAGATCGAGATTTCCCACCCTTTAACAGAGTGAGCATGGATGGAATAGCCATCAATTTTGAGGCATTTGAAAAAGGTCAGAAGGAATTTTTAATAGAAGGGATTCAGCCCGCTGGTTCGGCTCAAAAAAAGTTAGCCCATAAAGAAAACTGTCTCGAAGTAATGACCGGTGCTGTTTTACCTAAAAATACAGATACGGTTATTCCATATGAACTCGTTGATATAAATGATGGAATTGCAAAGCTTACAACTATCAATGTTAAGCGAAATCAAAATGTTCATTTTCAAGGAAAAGACAAAAAAAAGCAGGATTTACTTATTTCATCAAATACGATTATTTCCCCTGCCGAAATAAATGTTCTGGCAACTGTGGGTAAGTCTTCAATAAAAGTTGCTAAAAATCCGAAAGTTGCCATTGTATCGACAGGTGATGAATTGGTAGAAATAGATCATGAACCACTTGCTTTTCAAATTAGAAGAAGTAATGTTCACGCACTTTCTGCCCAATTGAGGAATTGGGGAATTGTTGCAGAAACTTTTCACATCAATGACGATAAACAATTGTTGAATGCATCCATTGAAAAAATTATTCAGCAATTCGACGTTTGTATTTTTAGCGGAGCCGTAAGTAAAGGTAAATACGATTTTTTACCTGAAGTTCTGGAAGAACTGGGCGTAGAAAAAAAGTTTCACCGGGTAAACCAAAGACCCGGAAAACCTTTTTGGTTTGGGAAAAAAGAGACTAAGACCTTCTTTGCCTTTCCCGGAAATCCTGTTTCTACTTTTATGTGTTGTGTCAAATATTTTCGCCCTTGGCTTTTTGGTTCATTGGGAATTAAATTGGCTGAACAAACTGCAATTTTAGATGAGAACTTCACCTTTGAACCAAATTTGGTGTATTTCTTGCAAGTGATTACCGAAAGCAAAAACGGAAAAATCTATGCCAGACCAATTGCCGGACAGGGCTCTGGTGATCTGGCTAATCTTAGTGCATGCAATGCATTCTTAGAATTACCTATGGGTCGGAATGATTTCAGAAAAGGAGAGGTATTTCCGATATATTATTACCGATCATATCTTTAAATTTGAATTTATAAGCCAAAAGCTCCTTTTTGGAGTATCTATTCTTAAAATTATGTCCGATTCTTTTTCACATATCGATAAAAATAACCAGCCAAAAATGGTTAATGTTGGTGAGAAATCTATTTCTAAAAGAAAAGCTACTGCCTATGCACTTATGTTTTTAGGCGAAGAAATTATTTCCCACTTTAAAGGAGAAGAACTCAAAACAAAAAAAGGACCTGTTTTTCAAACTGCCATCATTGCCGGTATTCAAGCTGTCAAGAAAACTTGGGATGTTATTCCGATGTGTCACCCTTTGCCGATTAACGGAGTGGAAATTAATATTGAAGTGACTGATGAAGCTCATATAAAAATTTTTTGTACCGTTCATACAGAAGGAAAAACTGGTATTGAAATGGAAGCACTTCACGGGGTAAGTATTTCTGCACTTACTGTATACGATATGTGTAAAGCACTGTCGCAAAAAATGGTGATCAAAGAGATCAAATTACTCAAGAAAACAGGAGGTAAATCTGATTATCGTCTAAAAGAAAATGAAAATGAAGAATCATAGAAAACACATTACTCTTACCAGAAAAAAAGGAGGGAATTATGGTGTAAATGAAGTTGCCCTTTTAGGTTCAAACTGTGAGAATATCTATCGCCTTTCGATGAAGATCAGTGAGAAACTAAGTCGAAAATACAAATTGGGCTATCTGGATGCATCTCATAAAGAAGAGGTAGAAGCACCACATTTAGACACCTTTACATTTCATAACTCAGGTGATTTTCATACTCATGTAAATCAGAAGTCAAATCGATATAATGACAAAATCCTTTTTTCTGCTTATGATCTTTTATTCGTAAACGGCAATCATTTTGAGGCAGAACAACAGATTTTGATGATCGATCCTAAAAAAGAAGCCTCCATAAAAAAAAGATCTGCCCAGCTGACAAATGTTCAATTTATCATCAGAACAGAAAATACAGACGTTTTTGATTTCTTGTTAGAAGAACATCCATACCTGCAAAATTTAAATCAATACCTGATTGGACAAATTGATGAGATCTCATCCCATATCGAAAATATGATTTTGCAGGAAATACCCTCTGTAAACGGACTTATATTGGTGGGAGGAAAGAGCGAAAGAATGGGAAAAGATAAAGCCCAGCTAGAATTTCACGGAAAACCTCAACAAGAATTTTTACATACCCTCTTCAAAGATTCACATTTTCCGGTTTACTTTTCTACGAGAAACGGACAAACTATTCCAGGTTTCGATTGTATTCAAGATACTTTTACAGGTTTAGGCCCTTTTGGAGCCATTTGTTCTGCTTTTCAGAAGGACCCAAACAAGGCTTGGCTAGTGGTCGCAACAGATTTGCCTTTTATTGATAAAAGTGTTCTTGATTTATTACTTCAAAAGCGAAATCCAAAAAAAATTGGCACAGCTTTTAGAGGCATAGATAAGGATTTTCCTGAGCCTTTAATTACTTTATGGGAACCTAAAGCCTATCCAATTTTGTTGCAATATTTGGCTTTGGGCGTGAGTTGCCCACGAAAGGTCTTGATCAATAATGAGGTGGAAATAATTGACATTGATAATAGATTCATCACCAATGTGAATACGCCTGACGAATACCTTAAAGTGAAAGAAGAAATTGAAAAATCTTTGACTTAAAAAATGGAGATTAGCCAAAAAAACCTATACCAAAGGCAAATTATTTTACCTGAATTTGGAGAAAAAGGTCAGCTAAAACTTTCACAGGCAGAAATAGCCATTGTCGGTTGTGGCGGATTGGGAAATCCGGTGGCGAGTTACCTGGCTGCTTCGGGAATTGGAACAATTCATTTGATAGATTTTGATAAAGTAGATGTTTCCAATTTACATCGACAGGTTTTTTTTAAAACTGAAGATATTGGAAAACCAAAAGCATTTGTTTTGGCCAATCACCTGCGAATGATCAATCCTTTGATCAATGTCATTCCAAAAACACTGGCATTGAACAAAGAAAATGCGATTAAAACACTTGAAGCAATTGATCTAATTGTGGATTGTACCGATAGTCTGGCCACAAAATATTTGCTCAATGACCTTGCTATACTTTTAGATAAACCTTTAATTTATGGCTCTTTATATAAATTTGATGGTTATGTAGCTACCTTTAACTTAAAAACTCCTGAAGGTAATTCAGCAAATTTGAGGGATTTTTTTCCCGAGCCTCCAAAAGATCAAATTCCTAATTGCGCCGAAGTTGGCACCTTAAATTCTATTGTGGGATTGATAGGTCTATTACAAGCCAATGAAGTTATCAAAGTTTTAGGTGAATTGGGTCAACCACTTATCAATCAATTATTGGTTTACAATAGCCTCAATAATCAGCAGTTAAAAATAAAAGGCGAAGCTAAAATAGATCGAAAGGCAATTGAAACACTTTGGAATGAAAATCAATATGTAGATTTTCGTTGTGAAGTACAGCTCAAAGAATGGCTCATAAACAAAGAAAGTTTTGAAACAAAAAAGGAGCAATTTCATGTGATTTCTGTGATTGAAGATCCCTACCTCAAACTTCCTTTTGAAGTAAATGAAACTATTCCTTTTCATACATTTAATCCAGCGCTCATAGAGCTCGATTCTTCAAAAGAATATGTTTTGGTTTGCCGTAAAGGAATCAATAGTTATTCAGCCACGAGTCAATTAAAAGCGAAATATCCCCATGTAAAAATCTTTAGTTTAGAAAAGGGAATTGAAAATTTTTAGCATGGAAAATCCTTCCGATTTTTATCACAAACGACTTATTTTTTTTCAAGACAAAGCTGCAAAACTAAAAAGCACAATTCGTTGGATCGGAACATTGAGGCTACTCGTTTTCCTATTGGGCGCTGTTTTGTTCTACATTTTTTTTGAGCAAGTTATCCTCAGTATTTCCATTGTTCTTTTGTTTTTTAGTCTTTTTATTTATTTGGTCTTTTTGTACAACAAATATCAAAAAGATCATAAAAAAACCATCGAGTTGATCCATCTGAATCAATTAGAAATAGAGATCGCCCAGGGCAATTTTAGTCATTGCGATCCGGGAGAAGAATTTCTTTCACCCAATCATCCTTTCAGCTATGATTTAGATCTCTTTGGGGAAAATTCTTTTTTCGCCTACTTAAATAGGACAGCGACGGAATCAGGTAAAAAGAAATTAGCCGAGACCTTGTCATCTAATAACCTTTCTGGGATAAAAGAAAAACAAGAATCCATAAAGGAACTATCTCAAAAGCCCGATTGGCGACAAGATTTTACTGCGACTGCTAAACTCGTAAAAACCGAAACAAGTGAAAAATCTATTTTGCAATGGATCAATAACCACAAGCCGTTTTTAAACCAAAAATTTCGATTATTGCCAATCGCTTTTTCAGCTATTTCTCTGGCTGTCATAGCACTTATACAATTTTCTTTTCTACCATTTTCCATCTTGACTTTATGGTTTTTTGTCGGTCTGGGAATTACCATGATATGGGTAAAGAAAATTCAGAACTTTGCAGGGCATGCAGAAAAAGCATACAGCACAATTTCGCAATTTGAGCAACTTATAAAAAGTATAGAAAATGAATCTTTCGATTCTGTTCAATTGCGAAATAAACAAAAAGAACTCTGCCAAAATGATGTAAAAGCCTCTAAAAAACTATTTCAGTTTTCCCGTTTACTAGATAAATTCGATCAGAGAAACAACTTATTCATTGGTGTTATTGGCAATGCCCTTTTTTTGAGAGATATTTCTCTTGTCTTAAAAATGGAACTATGGTTAAAAGAAAACCGACAGGAAGTTGAAAGTTGGTTCGAAACACTTTCTTTTTTCGATGCTCAAGCGAGTTTGGGAAATTTTGCCTTTAACCATCCTCATTTTACCTTTCCTACCCTCTCGTCAGAAACTTTCTGCATACATGCCACCCAAATTGGGCACCCGATGATCAAGTTGACAAAGAGGGTCGACAATGAATTTAAGATCAGACCTCAAGAATTTTTTATCATTACCGGGGCGAATATGGCAGGAAAAAGTACTTTTTTAAGGACAATCGGCCTATCCATACTAATGGCCAATTGCGGGTTGCCCGTTTGTGCAAAAGAATTTCTTTACAAACCCATTGCTTTGATAACAAGCATGCGCACTGCTGATTCGCTTTCGAATGAAGAATCCTATTTTTTCTCGGAGCTCAAACGACTTAAATTTATTGTCGATGAGCTTGAAAACCAACCGTATTTCGTCATTTTAGATGAAATTCTCAAAGGAACAAACAGTCATGATAAAGCCTTAGGTTCTCAAAAATTCTTAAGCAGATTAGCTCAATCGGGTTCTACAGGACTTATAGCCACACACGATTTAAGTATTTGTAGTCTTTCAGAATCAGTAGAAAATGTCCAAAATTTCTACTTTGATGCAGAAATAATGAATGATGAACTTTATTTTGATTACAAAATAAAACCGGGCATTTGTCAGAACATGAACGCTTCATTCCTGCTAAAGAAAATGAAAATTGTTTAATTCATTTTGCTTAAATCTTGTTCTTGGGCTAAAAGCCAGGCATAAAATTCCGGATCGCTATAAGGTTTAGTCCAACTGTCGTGTTCGGCTTCCGGATCGACAGTAAATTTTGGATTTCCACCGGCAGCCTTGATTGCTTCTACCATTCTTTCAGAACTTGAAACTGGCACAACCATATCTTTTGCACCGTGAAAGACCCAAATGGGCTTATCTTTTAAAACAAAAGCTCGTCTAGGAAAATCAAAATTGATAGGAGCGCAAATTGGGGCAACTGCAGCAAATAATTTTGGATATTGTATCGCGAAATCCCAAGTTCCGAAGCCGCCCATACTCAAGCCGGTCAGGTATACCTTTCTGATGTCAATATTATTATTCTTTACCACTTCCTCTAATAAGGCATATAGTTCATCTGCATCCCATTTTCCATTTGCCTCACACTGAGGCGCTACAACAACCGCATCTAGAGAATTACCCTCCGCTATGTATTTTAAGGGACCATGAACACTTAACAAAGAAGTGTCATTTCCGCGCTCTCCAGAACCATGTAAAAAAATAATCAATGGCCATTTCTGTTTGATTTTTTTATAATTATCAGGATAATCGATCACGTAGTTCATTGAAACTTCCTTCACGATCTTACCGGTAAAACTCTTTTCTTCTAGTTGGGCAAAGAGAAAAGAAGGTAACAAGAATAATAAAAGTTTGATTTTCATGGTATTAATTTTATGGATGTGCGTTTACCCATACCTCTCCGTCAGAAAAATATTCCTTCTTCCAAATCGGTACAGTTTCTTTCAATTGATTGATGGCGAATTGACAAGCTTCAAAAGCCGCTTCTCTATGTGCAGATGATACAGCAATGATAACGGGAATTTCTCCAATTTTAAGCATGCCTTTGGCATGGTGAATCGCTATTTTTTTGATAGGATATTCGCTCAGGGCCTGCGCAGCAATTTTGTTCATCTCTTTAATGGCCATAGGTTCATAGGTAGAGAAGTCGAGTTGCTGAACATCCTTTTCTTCGGTATTATTTCTTACGGTGCCAACAAACAGAGCAATTCCTCCGCAAGAATCATCGTGTACAAATTCGTAACATACTTGCATGTTTAAAGGTTGCTCGGAAATCTTGATGTAAATGTTTTCTTTCATTTATCCTCCGCTAACTGGTGGTAAAATTGCAATCAGGTCATTTTGTTGTATGGAATGATCTCTGTCTACATAGACTTCGTTTACCGCAAATGCAAAATTCTTGATGTCAGATAAATTCGGATATCGATTGATCAGCAGCATTTCTAAATCCAGAATGGTTTTGGTGCCGTCCAGATCGATCAAAAGTTCATTTTCTCCAACAATATCTCGTGCTATGCCAAAAAAAAGCGTTTTTACCTTCACTTTTCGTTTTTCACAAAGATAAAAAACAATGCCAAACAATCGGCAGTAGCTTGCTCGCTATTTAGACTCATTTTAAATTTTTTAGCCTTTTCTAATTCAAACTCAGTAAATAATTGACTACCTTATAAAAATGTTTCAATGATGGTAACTATTGTTACATAGTAACTTCCTAAATTTAATAAATTTGAGTAAAACAGCTCTTTGTGGAGATATGGCTTCAATTAACCTTATTTTACTTTCCTCAATGAACTCTAAAACAAAAGCTTAGAATGAAATTTGGCTTTATTATAGACAATCGAAAATGTATCGGTTGTCATGCCTGCACTACGGCATGTAAAAGTGAACACAACGTTCCGGTTGGTGTTAATAGAACTTATGTAAAACAGGTTGAAAAAGGAGAGTTTCCGAATACCCGAAGAATCTTTTCTGTAATGCGATGTAATCATTGCACGGATGCTCCTTGTGTAGAAATCTGTCCTGTAGAAGCCCTTTTTGTAAGGGATGATGGTATTGTTGATTTTGACAACAATCGCTGTATCGGATGTAAATCTTGTATGCAGGCCTGTCCGTATGACGCTCTTTATATCGATCCTGATAATAATACGGCTGCAAAATGTAATTATTGCGCGCATAGAGTAGAAGTGGGAAGAGCGCCGGCTTGTGTGGAGGTTTGTCCGGAACACGCCATTATCGCCGGTGACATGGAAAATTTTAATACAGAGATTTCTCAACTTTTAGCAAGAGAGCAAGTCATTGTTCGTAAACCCGAAAAAGGCACAAAACCTAATTTATTTTATATCGATGGAGATTATCAAAGTTTAAATCCTGAAAGTACTGATAGATCAGGTCCTGGCTTATGGAACTCTCAAGCTCGTGGAGTGGGTCATTTTGCGAAAGCAGCAGAAAAAATGATCAATACAAATGACGAAGTGAATCTATTGCAAATGAGTATAGACAATGAGTTGCAAGCGGCTTACCAAAGGAAAGATGCTGAAAATCCTAATTATATTGATGTATTAAATGGAACTGCCCGACGCGTATATGATACTCCAGACAAAGGTATCCTTTGGGGTTGGGAAGTTTCGGCCTATGTGATGACCAAAGCTATTTCAGCAGGTGCATTTTTAGTTCCGTTTATTGCTGTTTTAATGGGTTATGATCTTTCAAAAGAAACCAAATTATGGTCGGCAGGAATTTCATTGGTCTTTTTAGGACTTACGGGTTTATTTTTAGTAATGGACCTCGACAGACCTGATCGTTTTTTGAATGTATTATTTAGACCTCAATGGAAATCCTGGCTTGTAAAAGGTGGTTATACCATTTCCATTTTTGGGCTTTTAGTGACACTTTGGGGTGTTGCAACATTATTTGACTGGTCTATTCCAGAAAAACCATTGCTATGGGTAACGGCATTTTTTGCAGTTGTATTGGCTATTTATACCGCCTTTTTATTCGCACAGGCAAAAGGAAGAGATTTTTGGCAATCGCCTGCACTTCCATTCCATATGCTCATTCACAGCTTAATGGCAGGATCGGCAGTTTTTGTGTTGATCTCTTTAATTACAGGAGCCTACAATTGGCAGTATTTGCTTACCTCAACTCTTTTATTCTCTACCTTATTGAATTTGTTTACCATTTTTACAGAAATCAAAATTACGCATCCAACCACGGCTGCCAAAACAACTGTTCAGATGATTACAAAAGGAAAGTATAAAAATAAATTCTGGTTAGGTACAGTGATTATTGGGAATATAATTCCGGTTCTCATCCTCATTTTTTCAGGAAATATTTGGTTCACAGCAATTGCCGCTGCATTATCTCTTATCGGAATTTATATCACAGAAAAAATATGGGTTGAAGCCCCACAAAGAATTCCTCTAGCATAAATCATATTTATAAAAACTTAGTTATGGGCTACAAAAAACCTTCTTTTATAGAGAGTATAGCAGAAAAAATTGGATTGATCCCTGATCTGCACAAAATGGGCTATCAAACACCTGAAAAAGATATGATGTCGTTTTCAGATGAAGAAGTCGCGCAAATGTATGCCAACTTTCCACCTCCTGAAAAATGGGATGATTGGACGGAGTACAATCCTGAAGTTTGGCCTCGAAAAGAAAAAATAAATTATCAGATCGTTCCCACAACTTGCTTTAATTGTGAAAGTGCCTGTGGATTAACCGCCTTTATCGACAAAGAATCAGGAGAGGTTAAAAAATTTGAAGGAAATCCTTACCATCCTGGTAGCAGGGGAAGAAATTGTGCCAAAGGTCCGGCTACAATTAATCAAATTACAGATCCGGATCGAATATTATATCCGCTCAAGAGGAAAGGAAAAAGAGGTGATGGTCAATGGGAAAGAATTACTTGGGATGAAGCTTTGGATACCATTGCCACAAGAATCAGAAAAGCCCTGAAAGAGGATAGACATAACGAAATTGCCTATCATGTTGGCCGACCCGGACATGAGGGATTTATGGAATGGGTATTGCCTAGCTGGGGAATTGATGGACATAATTCACACACCAACGTTTGCTCATCCGGAGCTCGATTTGGGTATAATCTATGGTATGGATACGACAGACCTTCGCCAGATCACTCAGAGGCAAAATTCATTTTATTGATCTCTGCACATTTGGAATCAGGCCATTATTTTAATCCGCACGCACAGAGAATTATTGAGGGCAAAATGAAAGGAGCTAAATTGGCTACCATGGACCCTCGATTGTCAAATACGGCTTCCATGAGTGATTATTGGATGCCATCATACCCTGGAACTGAGGCAGCGGTATTGTTAGCCATGGCTCTGATTATTCTTGAAAAGGGTCTGTACAATAGAAAATACTTGGAAAACTGGACAAATTGGCAACAGTATTTGGAAGCTTTACATCCTGAAATGGACGTTACTTTCGAGAATTACATCGCTGCCATGATCGATACATACAAAGAATTCACACCTGAGTTCGCAGAAAAAGAATCTGGCGTTAAGGCAGAAATGATCAGAGAAGTAGCGGTAAAAATAGGTGAAGCGGGAGAGAGATTTGCTTCGCATAACTGGCGAAGTGCCGGAGCCTCCAATCTCGGTGGCTGGGCCGTTTCTCGTTCTTTACACTTTTTACAAGTGTTAACAGGGTCTGTGGGAACCAAAGGGGGAACTTCTCCTAACTCTTGGAATAAATTCCATCCCGAAGTACCCAACCCCGCTAAACCTCAGAAAAAATGGAATGAGCTTCATTTTCCCAAAGAATATCCTTTAGCCTTTTTTGAAATGAGTTTTTTATTACCTCATTTCTTAAAAGAAGGAAGAGGTAAAATGGATGTTTATTTTACGCGTGTTTTTAATCCTATATGGACCTATCCCGACGGATTTAGTTGGATGGAAACTTTGATGGATGAAAATCTTTTTGGTTTGCATACAGCCCTTACGCCAACATGGAATGAAACCGCTTATTTTGCCGATCTGGTCCTCCCCATGGGGCTGGCCTCTGAACGACATGATATCAACAGCTATGCTACACATGGTGGAACTTGGGTGGCATTCAGACAGCCTGTATTAAGAGAAGCAGCCAGAAGAAATGGTAAAAAAGTTCAATATACTTATGAAGCAAACCCAGGCGAGGTATGGGAAGAAGACGAATTTTGGATAGAACTGACTTGGAGAATTGACCCGGATGGAAGTATGGGAATTCGAAAACATGTTGAATCACCCTACAGAAAAGGAGAAAAAATTACCATTGAAGAGTACTACCAATACATTTTTGAAAGAGTAAAAGGATTACCTGAAGTCGCCAAAAAAGAAGGTTTGACAGAGTTCGAATACATGGCGAAATACGGTGCTTTTGAAATCGAAAAGGGCCAATCCTATAAAAAGAATGAAACCCCTCTCACTTCAGAACAGTTGAAAGACTCAAAAGTAGATCCTAAAACTCAAGTCATAAGCAAAAACGGCAAACCTATAGGGGTAATGATTGAGGGCCAAGCAGTTGTTGGTTTCCCAACACCCTCGCGTAAAAATGAGTTTTATTCGCAAACAATGGTCGACTGGAAATGGCCCGAATATTCTCTGCCTAGTTATATCAAAAGTCATATTCATAATGATGTTTTAGACAAATCCAAAAATGAATACGTTCTTGTACCTACCTTCCGTTTACCTACTTTAATTCACTCAAGATCAGGTAATGCGAAATGGTTAGTAGAAATTTCCAATAGAAACCCGATTTGGATGCACCCGGAAGATGCTGCTAAATACAAACTCAAAACTGGTGATCTTGTTAAAATGGTAACTGATATTGGTTATTTTATTGATAAAGTATGGGTAACACAGTCCATGAAACCAGGAGTTGTAGCATGTTCGCACCATATTGGTCGCTGGAAAAGAGAACAAGACCAAGAGGGAAACAGATGGGCTGTCAACACCGTTAAAATGGAGCAGGTTCAATCGGGAAAATGGAAAATGACAACGATGTCGGGAATCAAACCTTTCTTGTCTGACGACAAAGATTCCAAGCGAATTTTCTGGAAAGATGGCGGTGTACATCAAAATATAACACATGCAGTTCATCCTGATCCTATCAGTGGAATGCACACCTGGCATCAGCGAGTAAGAATTGAAGTTCCCGGACCCGGAGAAAATTACGGGGATATTTTCGTGGATACCGACAAAGCTCATGCCGTTTACAAAGAATGGCTTGCCATGACTCGCCCGGCACCAGGACCGGATGGTCTGAGAAGACCTTTGTGGTTTAAGCGGGCATTCAGACCGGATGAATCAACCTTTAAAATTGACGAAAATTAAAAATAAAACGCTCGAACTGAACAGCTAAAATGACCCTTGATAAAATCTTTCCTTTTTTAAATTGGATTCCTATTGCCAAAAAACATTGGAAAGATGACTTGATTGCCGGAATAACAGGTACTATCATTGTTATTCCCCAAGCAGTTGCCTTTGCTATTATTGCTGGTTTACCTCCTCAATACGGGTTTTATACAGCCATGATCGTCCCCATAATTGCGGCTCTTTTTGGCTCCTCCCACCACCTTATTTCAGGGCCTACTACGGCTATGTCGATTGTGGTTTTTGCAACTATTTCTAAATTTGCAGACCCTACGACCGAGCTGGAATCCTATGTTGGGCTCACCTTGGTCCTGACCTTTATGACAGGGGTTTTTCAATTGTCAATGGGTCTGGCAAATATGGGAAAACTTGTAAACTTTGTTTCTCATTCTGTGATTTTGGGGTTTACAGCCGGAGCGGGAATTTTGATCGCATTTAAACAACTAAAACATATATTTGGTTTGCCGGTACCTCAAGGTTCGTCGTTCTATGAAATCCTAGCTTATATCGCAACTCATATCAGAGAAACGAACTGGTATGTTTTTTTTGTTGCGATAAGCACATTGGTCTTAGCCTTACTCATCAAAAAAATCAAGATGATCTCGCGATATTCCATGCTCATCGCCATGATTTTAGGCAGTATATTGGCCTATTTTTTAGGAGGCGAATCAAAAGGAATTGATACGATCGGTGAAATTACAGGTAAATTTCCCCAATTTAGGATCCCGGAAATTTCTTTGGAAAAAGTAAGAACACTAAGTTCAGGAGCACTAACATTAGCTTTATTAGGTTTAATTGAAGCTGTCGCCATTGCGAGATCTATTACTTTAAAATCACATCAAAGAATAGACAGCAATCAAGAGTTTCTCGGTCAGGGGTTATCAAATATTGTGGGGAGTTTCTTTTCAAGTTATGCCGGTTCGGGATCGTTTACGCGTTCGGGCGTAAATTATCAGGCGGGAGCAAAAACCCCTATGGCCGCTATTTTCGCCAGTCTTTTTTTAGTCATTGTTCTTCTACTATTCTCTGGTTACGCCGCTTATTTGGCTACTCCCGTGATGGGTGGAATTATTCTGTTAGTAGGTTATAATTTGATCGATTTTGAACATATAAAACAAGTTTTTAAAACAAGCCGTCGCGAAATATTTGTTTTAGCCACGACCCTTTTCGGAACATTATTTTTTGAATTGGAAACAGCTCTTTTAGGAGGTATTGCCTTATCCTTGTTTTTCTATTTAGAGCGAACTGCAAAACCCAATATTGCGATCATGGGACTTAATAAGGATCATCTTTTTATTAATACCATCAGAGACCCTAATACAAAAGAATGTCCTCAATTAAAAATTGTCAGAATAGATGGGTCAATTTACTTTGGCGCTTTGGAAGTAATCTCAGATTTTTTCAACAACCTTTATCAAAAAAATGAAGTTAAAAATATCCTTGTCATAGCCAAGGGCATCAATTTTATAGACTTGGCCGGTGCCACTTGGTTAGAGCATGAAGTGAAAAAATGGAGAGCGAGAGGAGGGAATATCTATTTTAGCGGACTAAAAATTGTGAGTCAGGATGTCTTGACAAAAGGAGGTTTTAAGGACCATATCGGCCAGGCAAATTTCTTTATTGACAAAAAAACAGCCATTGCAGAGATCTACAAAACGCTGGATAAAAATATTTGTGAAAATTGTACCGTTCGAATTTTTCATGAATGTGCAAATGATTGAGTTAAAATTCTTTAGAGAAAGTATTACTTTTGCTACGGAATTCCATTACAATGAAGCTTAATTCTGTATTTCCTTTTCTCGACTGGGGAAAATCCTATCAAAAATCGTGGTTCAAAAATGATATACTCGCAGGTTTAACTGTGGGTGTAATGCTCATACCACAAGGAATAGCCTATGCGATGATTGCCGGTCTACCTCCTATTTATGGGCTGTATACTGCTTTGATTCCTCCCGCAGTTTATACCCTTTTTGGTACTTCAAGACAAATGTCTATTGGTCCGGCCGCAATGGATTCTCTCATTGTTGGAGCGGGTTTAAGTACATTGGCTGCCATAGGTTCAGAACATTTTGTGGCTTTTGCCATAGCTTTGGCATTTTTTGTAGGTGCTTTTCAGCTCATTTTCGGACTTTTTAGGATGGGTTTTGTGGTCAATTTTCTTTCCAGACCAGTCATCAGTGGTTTTACAAGTGGCTCCGCAGTGATTATTGCCTCTAATCAGATCGGAAATTTATTGGGTTTGGATATGAAAAGAAACAATCATATTCAGGATTTATTCTTCGATTTTATTTATGCCCTAAAAGATATCCATTGGATAACAGCCCTTATTGGAATTTCATCGATGCTCATATTGATCCTCTTAAAAAAATATGCACCCAAATTACCGGGTGCGCTCATAGTGGTTGTTTTGGGAACTCTTCTGGCTTTTGCGTTTCAACTCAATACAACAGGAGTCCATGTCATAGGAAACATCCCTGAAGGATTACCGAGCTTTAAAATTCCGCAACTCAATCAATCCAATTTTAAGGAGTTGAGCACTTTAGCCCTTACCCTTGCCCTGATTGGTTTTATGGAAGCCATCTCTGTTGCGAAAACAATGGAAACCAAACACAATAATTACAAGGTAAAACCCAACCAGGAACTTGCGGCCTTAGGTTTTGCCAACATGATAGGCTCATTTTTTCAAACTTATCCCGCAACAGCCGGTATGGCAAGAACAGCGGTAAATGATCAGGCTGGTGCAAAGACCCCATTAGCAGGATTATTTGCATCGATCTTAATTGGACTTACTTTGCTTTTTATCACACCTGTTTTTTACTATCTGCCAATAGCAGTGCTGGCAGCAATCATTATCGTAGCGGCCTATGGATTGTTAGATTTTAAATTGCCAAGTAAATTATTGGTATTTAGCAAAAGAGATCTCGTATTGTTAACCATCACTCTTTTGACGACAATTTTTTTCGGCATAAAAGAAGGGATTTTAGCAGGCATTGTCATTTCTTTAGGAACGCTGATCTATAAATCGACCAAACCTCATATTGCGGTGTTGGGTCGTGTGCCAAACACAAACTTTTACAGAAATGTAGATCGTTTTAACCAATTGGAAGTATATGAGGATATTCTTATTGTGCGCTTAGATGCTCAGTTATATTTTGTCAATACTACTTTTTTTAAAGAAAAGGTTCAGGCCTTTGCAGAAGAAAAAGGAAATAAGCTCAAATTAATTGTACTGGTTTTTGAAAGTGTAAATGATCTGGATAGCAGTGCCATTTATGCCTTGGAAGAGATCCATGATTTTTTCAGTAATAAAGGAATTATCATTGCTTTAACCGGAATCAAAGGTCCTGTTAGAGATACCTTGGCCAAATCAGGGTTAATGAAAAAAATCAGATACGATCATTGTTTTATGAATGTTCAGGAAGCATTGGACAGTTATTCTAAGCACACCTTGAGCAAGCCCCTGCAGTATTCCTATCAGGAATTCATTAAGCAGATCAATCGATAAGTTTGGTAACATCTGTTACAAAGACATCAACTCTAATTCGTTAATTTTGAAAGAATTGAGTTAATGAACAAAAATCACAAAATATGAAAGTAGAACAATTATTTACAGGATGCCTAGCAGAGATGGCTTATTACATTGAATCCAATGGAGAAGCCGCTATTATTGATCCACTCAGAGAAACTGACCCTTACCTTAGAATGGCTGAAGCCGATAAGGCAGAAATAAAATATATCTTTTTAACCCATTTCCATGCAGATTTTGTCTCAGGACAATATGACTTGGCTCAAAAAACGGGAGCAACCATTGTTTTTGGTCCAAATGCAAAAGCAGAATATGAGATCTATAATGGTAAAGATGGAGAAGAATTTAAAATTGGAGATATTAAATTACGGTTGCTGCATACACCCGGGCATACCATGGAATCTTCTTCTTATGTTTTGATAGATAAAAATGGAAAAATGCCCTATGTATTTACAGGTGATTGTTTATTTATTGGTGATGTGGGCAGACCTGATCTGGCAGTAAAATCTGATATGACTGAAAAGGATCTCGCAGGTCATTTATTCGATTCTCTTCGAAATAAAATTATGACTTTGCCGGATGATATTATCGTTTATCCTAATCACGGTGCCGGTTCGGCTTGTGGGAAAAACATGAGTTCTGAGACTTTTGATACGCTTAAAAATCAAAAGAAAACAAATTATGCGCTAAGAGCGGACATGACCAAAGAAGAATTCATCAAAGAAGTAACCACCGGATTAAAACCACCGCCACAATATTTTCCAAATAACGTACGCATGAACAAATCTATCAATACGAGTATTGATGAGGTTCTACACAAAGGAACAACTCCTTTAGATCCGCCTACCTTTAAAGAAATGAGTGAGCAAAAAGACATCTTGGTAGTAGATACCAGAACAAAAGAGGCCTATACCGAAACTGGAACTGTACCAGGAGCCTGGTATATTGGTTTAGATGGAAGTTTTGCCCCATGGGTAGGAGCTTTAATAAGAGATATCAACCAAAAAATTATTTTTATCGCTGATGATGAAAACAGGGTAAATGAAATCGTGACCCGTTTTTCCAGAGTTGGTTATGATAACACTTTGGGCTATTTATTCGGTGGAATGGTAAATTGGGCTGATCACGGATACGAAATTGATAAGATTGGATCTTTATCGCCTATTGCTTTTGCAAAACAAGTTGCAGACGGAACTATAGAAAACCCATTGGATGTGAGGAAAGAGTCGGAATATTTGTCAGAACACGTCATTGGAGTTGATAATTTCCCACTCGATTTCATCCATCAAAATTTTGCGGAAATTAATCCGGACAAAACCTATGTATTACACTGTGCGTCTGGCTATAGATCTTTAATTGCCGCTTCCATATTTAAAGCAAATGGTGTGAAAAATGTATTCGATGTAAGAGGAGGTTTCAAAGAAATAAAGGAAACCGATGTTCCTGTTTCAGAATATGTTTGTCCAACCACACTGTTATAGTAAATTGTTTTTTAGATGTCAAAAAAAGGAGGTTTGTACCTCCTTTTTTATTAAATTTATGAGTCAAAATCTATCTCATGAAATCACTAAAATTAATTCCTTTTTTATTATTTATATTCTTTGTTCTCATAAGCTGCGGACAAAACGGTGATAATTCCAAAGGGAAAAATGCAGGAATACAAAAAATTAACGTTGATGAATTTAGACTAGCCACTGAAAATTCAGTGATCATCGATGTCAGGACTCCAGGCGAATATGAAAACGGACATATTAAAAATGCGATCAACATCAATGTGTCTGATTCAAATTTCCAAGAGAAAATAGCACAACTCAACAAAAACGAGAAAGTTTATGTGTATTGTAAAATTGGATCCAGAAGTAACAAAGCGGCTAAAATTCTTGTAGAAAATGGATTTAAACAAGTTTACGACCTCAATGGAGGAATTATTTCATGGCAGAGAGCTAACTTACCTTTAGAAAAATAATGTAAATGAAAAGAGTAGTCTTTATTTTATTGTTCCTATTGCTCTTATTAGGTTGTCAAAATAAACTATCCAAAAAAGAAACCAAAGCCTATCAAGAATTAGGTACGAAAATTGCCCAAACAGTTGGAAAAGAATTAACTACCCAGCTTACACAAAAATTAGCTGAAGGCGGCTTAGAACATGCCCTGACTTTTTGCAATGAAAATGCCATCCTCATTACAGAAAATATAGCGAGCAATTACCATGCAGATGTGCAGAGAATATCGCATAAAAACAGAAATCCTATCAACCGGGCCACACCAGAAGATTTGGCCATCATCAATAGTTTCATTGAGGATGTCGAGCAGAAAAAAGAACTAAAACCTATACTTGATGGCAATGATACTTTTGTAAAATATTATGCCCCTATTTTAACTCAGGAAAAATGTTTAACTTGTCATGGAGTAGTAGGAAAAGAAGTGTATAAGCGAACTGATTCATTGATAAAAAACTTATATCCAACAGACCTCGCCACAGGATTTCAGGCAGGTGATCTCCGTGGGGTTTGGAAGGTAACCTTTAAAGAAAAAATACATGACAACATCAATTGAAATACTCAATTTAAAATGTGGTGGCTGCGCCAATTCCATCAAAAAAGGTCTTCTGAGTTTGAATGATCAACTGGATGTAGAGGTAGATTTGGAAAAATCCCTGGTTACAATAAATACTGGAGATGAAAGTATCGTAAAAAGTGTCAAAGAAAAACTTTCTCATATGGGTTATCCGGCCATAGATGAATCGAATACGATACTGCATAAGGCAAAATCTTTTGTGAGTTGCGCAAGTGGAAGAATGAGTAAAGAGGCCTAAAATGTCTAGTTTTAACGATATAATCAACCAAAAAATACCTGTGCTGGTCGATTTTAAGGCAGACTGGTGTGGTCCATGTAAAATGATGGCGCCAATTTTAAAGGAGGTTAAAGATCATTACAAGGATAAACTCAAGATTGTAAAAATTGATATCGATCAAAATCCGGCTGTAGCCCAAAAATTTGGCATTAGGGGAGTACCCACGATGATTCTTTTCAAAGAGGGCAAACCTTCCTGGAGGCAATCAGGGGTAATGCAGGCCAATCAGCTTATTTCTATCTTAGATTCATATGTTTAACTAAATTTTATAAAAAATGACTAAAAATGTTGGTAGTACCGATAAGATCATCCGCTATGTATTGGCGGTAGTCGCACTTTACTTTGCTTATACCGGAGCCCTTGCAAGTCCATGGAACTATCTGCTTTATATAGTTGCCTTAATTATGGTCGTCACCGCCGTAACAGGGGTTTGTCCTTTGTTTTCCTTATTTGGAATCAATACCTGTAAAATAAAAAAATAAAATCTATGTCTGCGCATCATCAAGTCTTGATCATTGGAGGTGGAACCGCCGGTATAATGGTAGCTTCACAATTGAAAAGAAAAAATAAAAATGTTCAAATAGGATTGGTCGAACCTTCTGAAAAACATTATTATCAACCCGCTTGGACATTGGTAGGTGCCAACACCTATGATTTTGAAAAGACGGAAAGAGACATGAGCTCCCTTATCCCTGATGGTGTGACGTGGATTAAAGAACATGCTGATACTTTTGTGCCGGATCAAAATAAGGTGATTACCGCTGAAGGCAGCGAACTTAGCTATGATTTTCTGGTTGTCTGTCCGGGTCTGCGTATGGCTCCAGAATTAGTCCCCGGTTTAACTGAAGCAATGGAAAAAGGAATTGTTTGCAGCAATTACACCGATCCCAAACACACCTGGGAAGTACTTCAAAATTTTAAAGGAGGTACGGCGCTTTTTACCATGCCTACCACCCCTATTAAATGTGGTGGTGCTCCTCAGAAGATCATGTATCTGGCTGATGAGCATTTTAAAAAGAGCGGTGTAAGAGATAAAACAGACATTATTTTTGCCCTTCCGGGTGGAGTGATTTTTGCTGTAAAACCCATTGCAAAAACCCTTATGGAGGTTGTGGACAGAAAAGACATCAATGTTCGCTTTTTTCATAAACTTGTGAAAGTAGATCCTCAAAAAAAAATTGCCTGGTATGAAATAGACAAAGATTTAAGTGCCGGCGGTTGCGTGATCATGTCTGATGATGATACCAAGACCTTGGATAAAGAAATTCAGTACAATTACAAAAATGTAAAAACAGAAATTGAGGGTAATTTATACGGAATCTATTTTGATATGATGCACCTGGCACCTCCCCAAGCAGCACCAAAATTTATTGCCAATTCGCCCTTAGCGACTGCCGATGGTTGGTTATCTGTAAATGATAAAACTCTTCAACACACAAATTTTCCAAATATTTTTGGTTTGGGTGATGCTGCACAGCTGCCCACAGCTAAAACCGGAGCAGCGATCAGGAAACAAGTTCCGGTTGTTGTGGCTAACCTATTAGGTATGATTCAGGCAAAACAACTGGGGAACAAAGAATATGACGGTTATTCATCTTGTCCGCTTGTGACAGGATATGGTAAAATGGTTCTGGCCGAATTTGATTACAGCAAAGAATTTAAGCCAGATCCTAAAATAAAAGCCAGATTGTTTGTCGATGATTCTTCAAAAGAACATTGGCGACTTTGGGTTCTAAAAAAATATATTCTGCCTTATATTTATTGGAATAAAATGATGAAAGGTATCGAGGTATAAATCTTTATACTTTTTAAAATCTTACACTCAACCCGGCTAAAAAGTTGATCTCAGCTTGAGGATAATATCCCGCACCTTCTATCGTAATGGTTTCTCCGGGATTACTCCAGGTATCATCATAGGTGTAAAAATAACCGTTCGAAACATATTTTTTATTAAAAATATTATTGACGAGAAGATTAAAGTCAACGGACTTAAATATCCAAAGATCATTGATTGTATATCCTATATTCAGATCATTGATAAAATAACTGTCCAATTTAGATCCATCGCTATCAATATTTCCCATGTACTGTTCTCCTACAAATTTGGATAGTAGTCCAAAATACCACTGCTCATTTGGTTGATAGAGTAACATATTGGACGCCACAACAGCCGGTGAAAACGCAATATCTGTTTTTCCTAAATCAGTAATTTCTCCATCAATAGTTGTCACAAAATCAATATTTTTATTACTGCTCAAGGTTATACTAGGAATTAGCGTCCAATGGTCCAAAAATCTCAATCTGGCATCTAATTCCAGACCCAGTCTATAACTTTCTCCTGAATTTGTTCGAATGGGATTACCGACATCATCCAACTCTCCGGTTAAAACCAGCTGATCCTCATAAGCCATGTAATAAATATTGGCATTTATTTGTGTATTAGGCTTATTTAATCTCCATCCCAGTTCAAAATCATTTAATTTTTCCGGTTCTTCTACTCCATTTTCAAAATCATTTCTGTTCGGTTCACGATTAGCTCTGGCATACGAAAAATAAATATTTTGCACTTTGTCTATATCGTAGGTCAACCCGAATTTAGGATTAAAAAAAGTATAATTTTCGTCTACTTCCAGAGGTACTCGATCAGAAGTCAAGCCTGTTGTTTTATAATCGACAAAGCGTTCTTGTAGGTCGCCATAAACCGCCCAATGCTCATTAAGTTTAAATGTAGCTTTTGCAAAGACACTAAAATCTTGTTTGGTACCATTTCCTTGGTAATATCGATCTCTAATTTCAGAATCTCCGGCAAAACGGGCCCAAATAACTTCGCCAAAATGATCTCCGTCATAAAGGCTATAGGAGCCGCCAAATATGAGATCTATCCTGGAATTTTTATAATTTCCTGTGGCATTCATCACATAAAAATCATTGTCTAACCACCTTCTTCTTATCAGATCTGTTATTTCAATCGTCTCATCACCAATTTCGATTGGATCAATATCGTAGTCCTCTAAAGATTCATCTTCTCTGTACTGTTCAAAATATCCTTTCCCTTTAGTATAATTTAAACCAATATTAGTCGACCAGTAATTATTCAACTTTTCGGTCCAATGCAATTGAAAATGGTCTTGTTGATAATTATCAACTTCATTGTCGTAAAACTGGGTATTACCCTTATCATCGGTATAGATGCCAGCAAAATTAAAAGTTCTATCCGTTTTCAGTGTTTCCACATCTATCCCGTACCAGGCCTGATAAGTAATTTCATGCCCGCCAAATGTCAGCGCCTTTATCAATGTATGATCGTCCTTATAAGCACCCTGAAGAAAATAAGATTTCAGATCTGAACTTGCCCTGTCGATATACCCATCCGAAGTGATCACCGAAAGTCTTCCCGATAATTCAAAATGATCTCCCATGAGTCCGGTACTAAATTTTACATTGTTTTTAAAGGTATTGAACGAGCCAAAACTGCTATTGATTTCTGCGTTTGCCTCCTTAGATATAGACTCGGTCAGGAGGTTTAAACTGGCACCAAAAGCACCGGATCCATTGGTTGAAGTACCCACTCCGCGTTGCAATTGCAAATCCTCCACAGAAGAGGCAAAGTCAGAGATATTTACCCAGAATGTGCCTTGAGATTCTGCGTCGTTATAAGGAATTCCATTGATCGTTACGTTAACCCGGGTAGCATCGCTACCTCGAACGCGAATTCCGGTATAGCCCACTCCGGCACCGGCATCAGAAGTGGTAACGACCGAGGGTAAAAAATTCATTAAAATAGGTACATCTTGCCCCAAATTTCGCTTTTCAATTTCTTTTTTAGTGATGGTAGATTGTGCAAATGGTGCTTTTTCATCGACCCTGACAGCCTTTACAACTACCTCTTCCAGTTGCACCGTATCTTTTAAAACAGAAATGTCTTGTGCCCAGGCCGTAGCTTGAAGCAAAAACAAACAAATGAGTATTTTTTTCATGATTTACCTTTAAAATTTTATGTATTCCTAAAATTTAAAAGGGTGTTGCCTTGGTGGCGCGGAGAGAATATTCCCTTAACAGCATTACCTGTTCAGGTTCATTGGGTATTATCTCAGCCGAAATTTGTTTCAGCACCCCTCAAAAAATTACCTGGCAAAAGTACGAAAGAAATTCACTCAAAAAATAAATTTGTTCAATCTAATTTTTTTCTCAAATGTTTGATCTGAGCTTTTTTCTTTTTTGCTTCCAATCGATTTAACACGGAAGATCTTGTTGGTTTTGTAGCTCTTCTCTCTTTTGGTTTCATCAAACCACGTTGCAAGAGTTTAAACAATTTGAGGGTGACCACTTCTTTGTTTTTGTATTGACTTCGACTGTCATAACTTGTTAGAATTAACAAACCTTCTTTTGAAAGTTTATTCTTTAAGGTATGTTGAAGCATGGCTTTTTCTTCGTCGGTCAAACCGGAGGAATTACTCAAATCAAAGGTCAGCACTACTTTGGTCGCCACTTTATTAACGTGCTGACCTCCCGGGCCTCCGGCACGAACAGCGCTGTAATTCAGTTCCTTCAAAATGATATCTTTATCCATTTTTTAATGAATATGACGTGAATATTGGTCGAGATCTTGCCTTTGATCTAAAATTTCATCGATGGCCTTTATCGCAGCTGATAGTCTTTTTTTGACATTTCCCGTCAATTTAATATAGGGCCGATCGTATTTTTTCAGGGCATTTTCAAAAGCCCGAAACATTTCTTCTCGCTGTTCAGGTCTATCCCGCAGATCATCGGCTTCCCAAGGCGTATCTATATAGGTCAATAAATAAAGATCATAACTGTTCTCGATCGCCGCTTCTTCAAGGTCCGGATTCACAAATCCACCATAGTATTCTTCAGAATAAACCATTGTTTCCAAAAGATCTGTATCACAAATCAGCACCTTATCCGCCTTTTTCGCCAATTTATTTTCTAATTCCATCTGTCCAATCGCAATGGGAATTAAGTCACTCGCCTCACAGGTCTTTCTTTCATTGTTCCACTTATTTTGTAAATAATCTCGGGCAAATTCAGGTGCCCAAACTGTATTATAATGGATGGCAAGCAACTCTGACAAGGTCGTTTTTCCTGTAGATTCTGGTCCGAAGAGAACCACTTTCACAATATTTGCGGGGTTTTGTTTAAGTCTTTTTTCCATGCCAGATATCCGAGAACAGCGATAAAGGTAAAAACAAAATACTGAAAACTGGTAAATGCAAAACCTTTATATAGATAAAGTGGAACAGAAATTAAATCTCCAATGATCCAAAAGATCCAATTCTCTAATTTTCTTTTTGCCATCAACCACATCCCTACGAAAAAGATTGCCGTAGTAATGGTATCGACATAAGCCGGCCAGCTATGCCATTTATCATTGACTTTATAGACAACAAAAACAAAAATTAAGGTGAGTACAAAAATAATTGCAGACCATCTTTTTTCTTTTGTTGTTGTTCTTGAAATTGGTGTAACATGGGTTGTGTCTACTTTTCTTGTCCAGATATACCAACCGTACACACTCATGATGAAATAATAACCATTGATGAGCATATCCCCAAGCAGATCCCATTTGTACAAGAGATACACGAAAATGGCTGTACTGATCATTCCGGTTGGGAATACCCATATTTTATTCTGTTTGGAATACCATACAGATAAAAAACCAAAAATAACTGCAATTATTTCAAGAATGATATCTACGGTTTCATAACCTGCGTATTGTTCAAAAAGAGAATCAATAAGTTGGAGCATGATGACTGCGGTCTTCGGTAACAATTTTTAAAACAAAAACACAATTTTTTTCGTCTAAAAGCGCTTGGTGTATATGCTGATTGATAAAATCCATCACTTCTAAGTATTCGCCAAAAATTTGTGTGCTCAAACCATTTTCTTCGACAAGAAAATTTGAATTACGGAGCTTTTTGATAAATTCAATGATGGGTTGCTCAAAATCCTTGTGTAAAGGATACATAGAAATATCAATGGAAACTTTCATCTTTTTTAAGAATTAATTCGTGCAATACAGAATGGTCTTTCTCAAATGCCGTCCCAATCACCACAATATCAGCTCCATTTTCATAAGCTTCTAAAAGTTGGGTCTTGTTCTTGATTCCTCCTCCCACAATAATGGGAATTTGCACCTGCTCACTTACCTGCTTGATGATATTGTTATCTACAGAATTGATGGCTCCACTCCCGGCTTCTAGGTAGATCAATTGTTTTCCGAGGTACATCGCCGCTTTTGCCGTGTGCACAATTTTCTCTATTTGATCTTGAGGAATAGGTAAGGTCTCACTTACTCTTTGCACAGCAGATTCACGACCTCCATCGATTAAAATATATCCTGTGGGAATAATTTCAAAGTCACATTTTTCGAGCATTGGAACGGCTTTTAACTGCTGCTCAATCAAATACTCAGGATTTCTGCCGGATAAAAGGGAAAGAAATAAAATGGCATCGGCATTCTCCGTAATTTGGGTGTAATCTCCGGGGAAAAGAACGACTGGAATTCGCGATAAAACCTTAATTCGCCCAATCAACTTTTCCGTAAGGCCCAATTCAACCGTGCTCCCTCCTACCAATATCAGATCTACCTCTGCCGATTGGATTTGTTTTATCAAATCAGGAACCTCTTCCAAAGAGATTTTATCGGGATCGAGCAAAATGGCGAGTAAATTCTCTCCTTTTTTTTTCGCTTCTAATAGCTTATCGTATATTTTCTCCATCTTCATCATTCAGGCATTGCGTAGACCAGGGTGAAATCTTCCACAAAAAAATCGAAAAAAATGGAAAATTTGCGTTTCCATTCTCCAAATTCAACTCTTCCTTTTGATCTTTTATCATCAAACAAAAAAGGATCGATCGCAATATGTTGTTTAAAACTCATTCCACCAAAGGGATACATTTTATACATGGCTTCCTTGGCTCCCCACACTACTGTGAGCTGTTTGACAAGATCTTCATCAGAAAGTGAATCAACTTCCGTATTCACAAATTTATCCTGAATGTTCACAATTTTCGGACGGTTCTTCTCTATATCAATACCCACTTCGTGCTTACTCACGATGATACCCGAAAAATTGTGGCTATGGGTGATCGATATATATTTTCCATCCTGTAAAAAGGGTTTTCCGTGTTCATTGTAATACAGATCGAAATCAGAATAACCGGCCGCTTTTAATAAATGTCGGACACTCAAAAAGCCCATTTGGTGCACCTGACTGCGCATATTTTGCATTCTCGCTTTGCTATTTTCTTTCAAAGGAGTGTCTAAGAGCAGGTCCGCCAGGGTTTCTTCAATCTTCCACACATATACAGCCGTGTGTTCGTTAGGTTTTATTGAACGATATATTGGCATTTATTTAATCAAAGGTATTTTGTATTTTTGCAAAAGAAAAACAAATATAAAGATTATGGCTTCAGATACATCAACATATGTAAATTTTAAAGTAAAAGACATCGGTTTAGCAGACTGGGGAAGAAAAGAAATTGAGCTTGCAGAGGCCGAGATGCCGGGTTTGATGAGTTTGCGTGAGGAATATAAGCATGAAAAACCATTAAAAGGAGCGAGAATTGCGGGTTGTTTACACATGACCATCCAAACTGCCGTATTAATTGAAACTTTAGTTGAATTAGGCGCAGAAGTTACCTGGAGTTCCTGCAATATATTTTCTACGCAGGATCACGCTGCTGCTGCCATTGCGGCAAAAGGAATTCAGGTATATGCCTGGAAAGGAATGAATGAAGAAGAATTTGATTGGTGTATAGAACAAACCTTATTTTTTGGTGAAGAGCAAAAGCCTTTGAACATGATCTTAGACGATGGAGGAGATTTGACCAATATGGTTCTGGATCGATACCCTGAGCTGGTAAAAGGAATCAAGGGAATTTCGGAGGAAACTACTACCGGTGTTCACCGTTTATACGACAGAATGAAAGATGGAACTTTACCTCTTCCTGTCATCAATGTAAACGATTCAGTGACTAAATCGAAATTTGACAATAAATATGGTTGTAGAGAAAGTGCTGTCGATGCGATCAGAAGAGCCACGGATATCATGTTAGCCGGTAAGGTTGTTGTGGTTGCCGGATATGGTGATGTGGGAAAAGGAACAGCTGCTTCGTTCAAAGGAACGGGAGCCAGGGTGATCGTTACAGAGATCGATCCCATATGCGCCTTGCAAGCCGCCATGGAAGGTTTTGAAGTGAAAAAAATGGACAATGTAATCGACAAAGCAGATATCGTCATCACGACAACAGGTAATAAGGATATTGTTGTGGGAAAACACTTTGAAAGATTAAAAGACAAAGCCATTGTTTGTAATATCGGGCATTTTGACAATGAAATTGATGTGGCCTGGTTGAATAAGCATCACGGATCTACCAAGGTGGAAATTAAGCCTCAGGTGGATAAATACACGATCAACGGAAAAGACATCTTGTTGTTGGCAGAAGGGAGATTAGTGAATTTAGGTTGTGCCACGGGGCATCCCAGTTTTGTGATGAGTAACTCGTTTACCAATCAGACACTCGCTCAGATCGAACTCTGGAAAAATGGCGAACACTACGAAAATAAAGTTTATATGTTACCTAAACATCTGGACGAAAAAGTTGCTCGTTTACATTTGGAGAAAATTGGTGTAGAATTAGATGAATTAAGTGAAGACCAGGCCAAATATATAGGCGTTGAAGTAAGTGGTCCGTTTAAACCTGAATATTACAGATACTAATTCTTCTAAACAGCTTTTATGAAAAATATTCTCGTTCCTATCGGACATAGAAAAAGTGCCTTAAATACATTGAATTACGCCATAGATTTTGCCAAATGTTTTGATGCCAAGATCTATTTGGTGCATGTTTTCTCAAGTACCAGGGTATCGGGTTCTTTTTTAAATATCGATCAGCTCATGCTGGATGAATCGAATAAAATTCTGCAGGAATATTTAGACAAGGTAGATGCGCAAGGAGTTGAAATATATACAGCGGCTTTAAAAGGATATGATGTATTGGACAGTTTAAAAATGATCATCGAAAATTACCAAATCGATCTGATCATCTCTTCTGCTAAAAATGACGATTCTGACGACACCTATTTTATTGGAAGGATAACCGGCGCATTGATTAAAGACACGGCGACCCCTATTATTGTGGTTCCCAAAAAGTCGAAATTTGGTGAAATTCATAAAATTCTAATGACATTAAAGTCAGGTTCATTAAAATCTATCAGCACTTTAGACCCTTTGTTGACTATCCAAAAAAAGTTCAACACGGAAATTAACCTATTACAGGTAAAAACACCTCAATTTAATGAGCAGGACAATGAGTTGAACGAAACATTAGAAAGCATCATTAAGGAGCGAATTTCGACGCGTAATGCCACTGTTTTTCAAGGGGTTCTGGAATATCTTCACGAAGAAGCACCCGATATGCTTTGTGTGATCAGGAGAAAGCGCGGGTTTTTTGCCAAACTTTGGGAGCAGGACCGTGTTAAAAAAATTGATTTTGAAGCGACAATTCCTTTGCTTATATTAAAAGGAATCGCTTAATTTGCGTTTCCGTTTGGGGCTATAGCTCAGCTGGCTAGAGTGCTTGACTGGCAGTCAAGAGGTCACGGGTTCGACTCCCGTTAGCTCCACTTGAATAAACCGTAAATGATTTAATATACAATTGTTTACGGTTTTTTATTTCCCCTCTATTCCCAAAGTATCTACAGCATTTACTTGTTGTCATAGCTTGTTTCTCACTGAATCTTATCGATTACCTCTTGCCTGGGGAGACCCATGTAGCTGCAAAATTCTCCTATGGTGAGCAGTTGATGCTTTTCTTTGTTGAGAGAAACTTTGATGTTAGAAAAGAGTTTTCTGGCATATCTTTCACTCTTGCCTGTCAGTACCTGAATGTCTTTTGGGTATAAGCAGATTCTTTCCATATTGATCTTTGAATTTTTTGAGTTTGTTTTCATACACTATCCATACTTTATCCATACACTATCCATACACTATCCATACTTTATCCATACTTTATCCATACTTTATCTATGAGGATGAGATAGCGAATTAATGATGGGATGAAATTACTGCATTTCATTTTTTGTCATGGGTGTTTTTCGGCTAAATTGGCGGGAAGATACCTTAACTTAACCATTGACTTTCAAATACTTAGCTGCCATATTATCTTTATTTTAAAAAAAGTTTAATTGTTAAAAATGATAAGATATGGCAAGATAAAATGGAATTTTGAAAATAACCGATAAACTGGATAACCAAAGTTTTTATAAAGGTAAAGATGGTTACCTGGTGAGCACCAAAGGAGGTATTACGAAGAACAGGATCCAAAATGACCCGGCGTTTGTTAGAACGGAAAATGGTGCGAATTTGGTCAGTCGGCTATGCGGGTAAACTGCTCAGGTAGCTGTGAGAAACATGTTGCAAAATGCAGGCGATAGCCATGTTACCAGCAGATTGACGAAAGTGATGAGCAAAGTAAAGAACTACGATGTGGCTTCTGCCCGGGGGGACAGAAAAGTATCGATCGGTTTGGCAGACGATGCCGCAAAAGCGCTGCTCAATGGGTTTAATTTTAACGACCGGGCATTGTTGGGTACTGTCCTTTTTGCACCCTATACCCTTGACACCGCAACAGGAGAGATCGCTATGGCGAGTTTGAATACCGACAGCGACATCACAGCTGCGGCGGGTGCCACGCATGTGAGTTTACAGGCAGGCTTTTTGGATCTGAACTTTGAAACCGGGATCAGCGATATCCAATACAGCCCCAAAGTGAATTTACCTGTGGAGAATGTGGCCACCTCGGCTACGCTGACTCCGGCAGCTGCTCCAACAGGAACAGGAAACAAGTTTTACTTGTTGATGCTCGAGTTCTTTCAGGAGATCAACGGGGTACAATACTCGCTCAAGAACGGTGCGTATAATGTATTGGCCATTGTGGGTATTGATGCGATCTAGATGGAACTGGTATTGTACAGAAGTTACGATGAAGAGGGTGTGAATGGCACCCTCTTTTGTAACGGAAAATTTATTTGTAATACGATAGAACTTCCGTGGCGAGAGAACCGAGTTGGCGAATCCTGTATTCCGGAAGGTACCTATACCCTTAACATCAGACAGAACAAACGATACGGGAGTCATTTACACGTGACCAAAGTATTTGGCAGAAGCATGATCCTGTTTCACCCTGCGAATATCGCGATTAAAGAACTCAGAGGCTGTATCGCTCCGGTGAGTGCGTTGACAGGCCCAGGCAGAGGGATCTTATCCAGAAGGGCGATGGAGGTGCTGATGATCATTGTCAAAAGCCAAAAAAGAGCAAATGAGCAATTATTATTAACCATAAAACAAGGAAATTATGAACTTAACAGAAAGATATAGCAAACCCACCCCAAAATTTTTTAGAACACTCAGAAATATCGGCATTGCTTTGGCCGCAACAGGAGGAGCGATTCTGGCTGCACCCATCAGTTTACCGGCTATTGTACTGACGATTGCCGGGTACCTGACCGTTGCCGGCACGGTAGCCACCACGGTGAGCCAGGCGGTTGTAGCGGATGTAGATGACGAGGGATCGTATGATAAGTGATCCGCATAGCAAGGCCGGATTTTTAGGCGGAACATTGTGTTCCGCCTTTTTTAATATCACCCTGGATGATCTGGTTTTTACAGTGGTGATGGCTGCGGTGGGAGCTGTAGTAAGTTTTGGGGTGTCGGTGGTGTTAAAAAGGTTTTTTTCTAGGGAATAACGGTCTTGGCTAGTGCTTTTCATAGGACATCTTTGTTAGCCACAGTATTCATTTACCAGCCTTCACTATTATCAGGTCCTAATTTCCTTACTACAGAATCTAATAATGCTTTTGGGTCATATATTTCACCATTTTTTATTACAGTATGTACATTTTTTGTGTTTCCAATATCTTCGATTGGATTTCCTTTAACAATATAGAGATCGGCCCATTTACTTACTTCAATAGAACCTAAAGAATTCCCTACACCTAATGCATTTGCTCCATTTATACTTGCAATATTAAGAATGTCATTGTTCGGTATACCGCAATCTGATAAAACGCTCATCTCCTTATGTACCCCAAATCCACCAATATCTCCGTTTCTTAATTGTCTATCAGTGCCCAATACAATGAGGTCTTTGCCTCCAGCATCATAAAATCGTTTAATTTCATGTTTTTTGTATTCATAGATATTATTCATCATTAGGTGAAATGGCAAACCTGAAGGTTGATTTTCAATAATTTTACTGGCGTAACTAGTAAAGAATTTGAGTTGGTCAATCCAATCACTTAATGCCTTATCTTCTGAGTTACCCACCATACCATAAGTACTGATAGTTGGGCTATAAAATATTTGGTTTTGTATAAATTTATTAATGATGCTATCAAATCTAATGTCAAAGGGATTTGCTTTGGCTAGTGTATTGTAGGCGCTGATTGAATCGGCCAATGTAGAACCACCTAAGAAATGCTCTACTCTATCAATACCCATATTGATAGCATCATCAGAATTTACCGTTCCATCAAAACCGGAATCCAAATGTCCTGTTACTGTAAGACCATGCAAGTGTGCTCTTTGAATAATTATTTTCAGCTCGAAAGGGGTAACATTTTTTACCTTAATTCCATGGATTCCTTTATCTGCCCATGTATCGACTAGCTCTTCTATTTCCTTTTGGCTATAGCCTTTCTTCCAATAATTATTTACTGAATTACCATCGTAACCAAAATAGGGACCTGCATTAAATATTCTAGGACCTTGTCTTTGATTTTGATTGATCTGTTTTTTTAAAGTGATTATTTTTTCGGGTTCTATTTCCCCTGCTGTAAAGGTAGTCGTAACTCCATTTGCCAAATAGATTTTAGGTAAAGAGGCGGTATCTGTTCTTTCCTTACCAGAAATATGTACTTTATAATGAGCGTGCACATCAATAATACCAGGTAATATGTAATCTGAATCTTCAAGATATATTACAGGAATATTATCGATGTCCTTGACACCACCAATAGATAAAAACTTGCCAGAGATTATTAGAATTCTATCATTCTTGACCATTTCCTTTTTGAGGACATCAAAATAGAATCCACCTTTGATAATCAAGTCTTGAGCATTAAGATTGATTAGAATTAAATTGATAACACAAAAAAGAATTATTTTTTTCATTTTGCTTTTATTGTGGCTAACGGCAGTCTGTCTCAAAACTACGAAACATTCATTAAAAATAATTTAAAAACTAAGGTATAATTCGAAGATATTTTACGACTTGTAAATTTGGGCTGAAAAACGCTAAAATCGCTTAAAATACTGGCTATGTAATGATATGCCTCTCTTTTAATTTGAGAAAAGGCGTATCTAATTGTTTTCTTTAGGTTGAAAATCCTTTTAAGGTTATAAACAAGTGCTATCAGGCCAAAATCTGCCGAAGCAGCTTGGAGTCCTCTTTTGGTCATGATATGATCAAAACCCCATTGACGTTTGATTGTTCCAAAAGGATGTTCTACCAGAGCCTGTCGTTTTTTATAAAGTTTTTCATTTGTAGCTATTCGTTTTGCATTTCTTTGTATGTTTTCTGTATATTCACTACGTTGCATAATCTTTCCATTTATTTTGGAGGTGGTGCATTCGTTGCGCACCCTACAATCTTTACAGGCTCTTGTTTTGTATTGTTTAAAAGTGTAGTTTCTAGCTTTATAAAGCGTTTTGTTGGAATGGAAATAATGCCCTTCAGGGCATATGTAGGCATCTAATTGTGTATGATAATCGAAATTCTCTACATTGTAATGAGGATTTGGCGCCTGGCTAGAACGTCCTATAGCCGGAATAGCAACAAGTGTTTTAATCCCCAGTTGGTCTGCTATACTAAATTCACTTCCTGTATGGTAGCCTTTGTCATAAAGCGCATTAAATTGGTTGGTTCTTAAAATTGATTTTGCTTTTTGAACATCATCCCCATGGCTTTTTTATCGTTTTGATTGGTTAGTTTATAATCTATGAGAAGTTTGTTTTTGTCATCGATTGTAGTTTGGCGGTAAACATACTTCTGTAATGACTCCTACAATTCTGATGGCGGCTATCGGGATCGGAGGTAGATATTTGTGGACTTTCACAGCTCTTGTCTTCTTTGAGTTGTTGGGCTATTTGCTCATATTTTTTACGACGTTCTTTTTGGTGGGTTATTTCTATTTCTACTTCTTTCTTCTGATCACCATCAGCTTTGGCAAGGATCTCATTGTGTTGTTCAAGCTTTTTATCTATATATTCTAAATGTCGTTGAATTTTCTTTTGATTATAGTTGTTTTTCTTGCTGTTCTGCGCTCTCAATTTTGTAGAATCTCCAGCGATCAATACGCCACCAATGAGGTTGAAATTCTTGGCAATTTCTACGCTTTTACGAAATACATTTTTGATGGCTCTATCATTTTCTTTACGAAATCGGGCGATGGTATTATGATCTGGTTTTAAGTTTTTTAACAACCAAATCTCTTCAAGATTTCTGTGACATTCTTTTTCTAGTTGTCGTGAAGATCGAATCCTGTTCATATACCCATAAATATAAAGTTTCAACAAATCGGCAGGAGCATAAGGAGGTCGCCCTTGACTAGCTATTGCCTCAAAACCAATTTCATTAAGCGCTAAAGATTCTACAAATTGTTCGATAAGTCTAACGGTGTTATCTATCGGAACCATATCATCCAAACAGGTAGTGTATAAGGTTAACTGGCTTCGATCTTGTCCTTGTTGATATTCCATACTTCAAGATACAAAAATACCTTGAAATAGCATAGAGTTTTGAGACAGTCTGACGGTCTCGGCTATGAGTAGTTGCGTGGGTTAGCACTTAACTTTGCAAGTACACACCAAACTGAAAATCCGCGAGGATTTTCAGAAGTAGGCGAGAACAAGCAATTACTTATAGCCATTGTTGTGCTTTCGTTATTCTTTCAGTTTTACTTCTTCTTCTAATAATTGATTGATTAATTTGTAAGTCTTCAAGATATGTTCCCCGTTTCTAACATTTTCTTGTAAAAAATAACATTTCTTAAAATAAATTTTGATATTCTAAACTGCTATAGGCTTCTAAAAACAATTTATTTGTTTCAATTTCACTTTTGAAATCATTTTTAAGTGTATCAATGGAATCCACATTATAATAGCGATAAGGTATTAACTTCCTTTCTAAAACGGTTATTTCTTTATCCCAGAAATCAAGATGTCTTGCTTCATCTTCCATATAATCTAAGAGTATGTCATTCCAATCTGTAAGAAAATATTTTAAGGAATCATTTTCTACTTTGTCAATTTTCCCTGTTGATAAAATGGAATTTAAAATGCTTTTTGATGGGTTATAAGTCCTAACTCCAATTGCAGTGGGTCTAAATGTTAGTTTGATTCTGTCAAATTAGGATCTGAGATTTTGGATATAAAGGCAACCCATTTTAAGGTCGTATTTATTTTGAATTGATGATGCTCTTTAAATACTTTGGTGTTTTTCGAGAACTCTTGTCTTAAATCCTTTAAACATTAATTCGCTTATCGAGTCTTTTCTTGACTCATTCCAATTATTAATCGACAATGCAAATAGTATTCCGATAACTACGAGTATAATTTCTCCAATAGCATATTTCAAATACTTTCCAATTTTGTTTTCAATAAGTAAGTTTTGACGAATTTTTCTAAAGAATTTTATCATTGGTTATTGGTTGGTCATAATGAAGCACAACTTGTTATATAGTTACTAAATTAGGTTTTTATCTGTTAAAAATATTGTAGCTGATTCGTTTTTTGACTCAGTTAGAGGTTAGTAAAGTACTGTTGGATACTAAGCGAAAAAATTAGCTCGGCTGAATCTGCGATTTGACTACGCTCGAATCTGCGATGTGACTACGTCGAATCTGCGATGTGACTACGTCGAATCTGCGATGTGACTACGTCGAATCTGCGATTTCGCGCGGTACGGGGGTTTTCTATCACGTTTGAGTATAAATTTTAACGGATTTTTAATTATAAATTCTTTTGTTGTTGGTCAACTAATTCAAGTCTTTTTACAATGGAATTTTTGATCAATACAGTTCCTGGAGATAAAACTCCGTTGGCACCAATTTTGGAATTATCTCCGACTAAAGCACCAAATTTTTCGACTCCTGTATCAATGGATTCGTTATTGTGCTGAATCCAGATTCTTTTATTTTCTCTCTCGTTGTAATGGTTCGCAGCAATCGAGCCAGCCTCAAAATTCACATTTTGCCCAATAATACTATTCCCGATGTAGTTTAGATGAGCAACTGCGGTTTTCGAACAAATTATACTGCTTTTAATTTCTGAAGAAGGTCCGATTTTTACGGATTTGTCCAGAAATACGCCTTCTCTAAAATATGAATTTGCTCCAATATGACAATTTTCCATTGCTATAAACGGTCTCTTAATGGTTACCCCATTTTCTATGGTAACGGATTTATGAATAGCTATTCCGTCCGCAATTTTAAAATCCGTTCCGAGTTGAGGAATTATTTTTTCAATTATTTTATTCAGGTTGCTTGTCAATTCCCACGGTGCTAGATTTTGCTCCGTTTTTAGAAATTCGGGAAAATTTGATATAAAATTTTTAATGTCCACCTTCTGTTCCATATGAGACTTTTTCTAAGTTACAAAGGGCTAATTTAAGTCGAATTTTGATTATTTGTAAAATTGGCTACAACTCCTTATATGGTTACTAAATTAATTTTTTATCTGTAAAAAATATTGAAGGCGGTTTGTTTTTAACTCAAATACAGGTTAGAGAAGAACAGTTGGATACCACGCGAAAAAATTAGCTGAATCTTCGATTTAGCACAGTATTGACGTTTCTCACAAAGTGATTTCCTTAAAGGAGTTGTTTTAATCCGGCTTTAATAAAGGGTTTAGTCGGCAGGCTTTTCATTATTTTTATGTCATCCAACAAGGAGCTTTCATTTCCTAAAAAGGCCAGAATCGTTTGAATGGAACATTTTTGGAACAGGGTAGAGAAAATTTCTTTTCCCTCCATTTTTCCTGATAGTATAACTTCTAACATGGTACGGTCATACCATTGAAACATGGACTCTCTAAAAGTTGTTTTGGGATTAGGAGCTTTGCCTTTACGCAAATTATCTACAATGAGTTCAGCATTCCTTTGAATGAATTGAAAGGTATAACCACTGCTCGCTTTTGTAAATCCGCCCGCTGTGCCGATATTTACGATTCTTTGATTTGCATCCGGGGTTCTCAAAAATTTTTTTAATGACATGGGAATGACCCCAAACTCTTTATGAAGGATTTCATACTGTTCAAGTTTGAGATAGTCATTGATATAGTTTTCTAGCGCTGTTTTATAGGCTTCTTTATCCAATAATTTTTCACTGAACAAGGTATATTCGATCAGTGCCTCGTGAGCGGAAGTAGGCAGGATGTACATAAAGGTTATACCGTGCTTTTGAGTTAGCCTGAAGTCCATCAGTGTACCTATTTCCTCATTGAAAATGGGCTTATCCGTTTTGATCACCCATCCTTCAAAATGTTGCAAAAGCGAATTTTCCGGGTTCATTTCCGGATGGAACAAACCGGTAGAATTAAAAACATATTCTGCTATATATTGGGTATTTTCTGTTTCCACATAGGCACAATCCCCTTCTGTTCGTATTTTCTGAATATTTTCCTTTTTAAAAGTGACATTTTCAAAATTTTTTGCCAAAGTCAAAACATAGTCATAAAAATCAATTCCTTTGATCATTTTATAACGATACTGTTTCAGGTCGTATTGCTGCTTAAAATCAGTTGTCAGAAATTCCAGAGTTTTCCATTGGTGAGAAACGACGGGGTCAAAAACTCCATTTCCTTTTTCCCAAAAACACCAGGTTCTGTCGTTCGTATTTTTTTCGTTTTTATCAATCACTAAGATATGCTTAGTGCTTAAAACCGGGTCTTTGAGAATCCTGTATAAGAGGCTCAATCCTGCACATCCCGATCCGGCTATTACATAATCAAATTGTACTTGTTGTTGTGTCATTGTTTCACACTTTGTTCTGAGCAATCAGTTTTAGGAGGGCACTCAGGCATCCGGGTCATGTTCACTTTTTTTTGCAGTCATCACCTTGGGTTGCGCATTTGCTTTACACTATGTTCACCTGAAACAGATACCCCACCAAGGCTGTGAGTCCCATGGCGGCAGTTCCCCAAAATGTAATGCGAATGATGGCTTTTTTGATACTGGAACCCCCTGTTTTCGCTGCCAGCGCCCCTAGGATGACCAGGAAAACAAGGGCAAAAATATAAAGCGTATATTCCATGCTAGCCAAAGGTAAAAAGAGTGTTACAATAAGCGGTAATATACCCCCAACCGTAAAAGCTGCCCCGGATGCCAAAGCTGCTTGCAAAGGTTTTGCCTGGCTAATTTCATTGAGGCCCAATTCATCTCTCAAATGTGCTCCCAGGGCATCGTGTTCCGTCAATTCTCTTGCAACAGTCAAAGCAGTTTGTTTTTTAAGCCCTCTTTTTTCATAGATCTGAGCCAATAGGTCCAATTCAATTTCCGGTGTTTCCTTTAACTCTTTTTTCTCTCTTAAAATATCCGCCTCCTCCACATCGGTTTGTGAGCTTACAGAAACGTATTCTCCGGCAGCCATGGATAATGCACCGGCCACCAAGCCCGCTATTGTCGCCAGCACAATGGTTTCCCTTTGATCGCTGGCAGCTGCCATACCAATGGCGAGACTAGAGGTAGACAGAATGCCATCATTTGCTCCGAGTACGGCGGCCCGCAGCCAATTACTGCGGTGGATATAATGATCGTCTAAATAATTGTCTATGGTCTTCATGCTTTTGGTCTATATAGGTTTAGTTTACATAACAAATGTGGATTGCTGCAAAAATGAGCTCTTATCGCAAAACACTTTTCCCTCTTTCATCTATTTCTTGTATTGAGCAAAACAGATACTTCCGATTGTTTTTCAGTTCTTAGACACTTTGACAAGTGATTGCTCGACCAATTTCATAAACTCACCCATTTTAGCGTCATCCATCCATCTGGTCACAATAACTAAATCATTCGCCTGATCTATGACAATATAATTACCGCCAAAACCGGCTGCAAAATACAGATCAGACGACACTTCTTTCCATCTTTCATGGGTATTTATCCACCACATATATCCATAATCTGATTTTGCCGCAGAAGGCAAGTGTGCTTCGTTGACCCATTTTTCTGATAATAGCTGCTCGTTCTTCCATTTCCCCTTGCGCAGAAATAACAGACCAAACCTGGCCTGGTCAATGGCACTGATAAAAATTCCTCCTCCATGGTGACCTCCGCCACTTACAGATTGCATCATGATCCCGTCCATATTGACGAAGGAGTTTTCATAGCCATACCAACGCCAGGTGGGGGAAGCACCAATTGGATCCATGATCTTTTCTTTAAGTACAACCGGTAAGGGTTTTCTCCACACCTGCAAGCAGGGCATAAGCCAAAAGATTTACGCGTACGTCATTGTATTCAAATACAGTCCCCGGCTCGCTAAGTTGTCTGTTCTTCCAGTCATCAATACCTCCTTCTTTTGGGGGTCTATCTGCCCAATCTTGTATGCCAAAAAGGGTGCCGCTCCAATCGGAAGACTGGGTCAATAAGTGTTCCCATGTTATCCTGGAATTATGCCGCCCATCAAAAGTACCATCCCAAACATAATTTTTTACACTATCCTTCACACTTGAGATCAGTTTATCATCTACCGCCAAACCGGCTGTTGTTGACAGAAAACTTTTGGTTACGCTAAAGGTCATATCAACGCGGTGAATGTCTCCCCATTTGGCAACGATATAACCATTCTTGATGATCAGACCTGCCGGACCGCCTCTTTCTTTTGTCGGACCCGCAATTTTAAAGTCAGGCTCTCTGGCAAACGATTTTAAAATAGCTATGCGCAGATCTCTTTCAACCTTATTTTCGCTGTTTAAAGCAAAGGTCACGGCACTATCCAACCATTTCGTGTTCATCTTCATTTCTGCTGGTGATTTTTGCTCCCAATTGGTATCAGGAAAGTAGTTTGTTTGGGCGATGCCTAAAGCAAGCCAACAACTAAAGAGAATTACAAGAATTAACTTTTTCATTATACTAGATCTTTTATCAACATGTAAAACTGGCATAGTCAATGTCAGACTATATCTCAATAAAAGTAAGCGTTTATTTATAAATATTACCGAGATAATGGAGTAAAGGTTAAAGGGCCTATCCCATTATTGTCTGTTCTTGCCTATTGAAAAGTAGCCGACTCATTTCCCGTACCTCTTCTAGCGGTAATTACTTTTTTGTTTGGTGATTATTGAATACTGCCTCGTACAATATTGTCTCGGGTTTATATTCAAACGAAATAGATCTATTATCTTGCCCTTCAAGTTCGAACTGATCGCCATGTTCAACAAATTTGAAGGCCAATGCATTTTTAGCAGTTTGAAATTTAACGGTTCCTTCAAAAATACCATCATTATTCTCGTCTGTAAAATAAATGGTTTCTTCCCATCCTTTTATACCAAATTCACCTCTTACCCCTACATCTACTGGATTTTGAAATGCGGTCATATCAAGTTTAAAGTGTATAATTTTTTGATGTGTTTTTTGTACACAACCAATGGTAAACAAAAAGACTAGGGCAATAATCGATTGTTCTGTTGCTTTCATAATTTATCGAATTGTATAATCATAAGTATTTCTCAAAAAACGTTCTGCAGAACCCTCAAACTGTACTTCTTTGGTAACTTTATAGTAGTTCGTACCAAATTCATAGGTAAAAAACAGCTTTGCTTTCTTATTGTCATCCTTTCCTTCAGCACTCGTTATCAATAGCAGACTTCCATCTTCTCTTATCGTTTTAGCTAATACTTTTTGCTTACCTAAATAGGTTCCATTTTTTCGAATTTTTGTTTTGGCCAACACATTTTTGTTCGGTTCCCAAGTATATTGAATGTTTTGTTCGATTTCTTTTTCTGTTATCTTTATCTGCATGGTTGTAGAAACAGGCACAAGTTCGTTGCTCTGATAATCGAGATAGGTAAGCGTACCTTCCCATGAAGTGTTATTCAATATCTTAAAGTCTTCAGGTGATATAGTTACTTGTGAACTTATCGTGTTAAAAAATAATAAGCTTATTAAAATCAAGCGTGTTCTTAGTTGTTTCATTTTGTTTCGTTTTTAAATTTAAATTGTTTTGAAATGTTTGCAGATCATATTGTCTAGACCAAAGCGACCAGAACCAAAATATAGATGGTATATAGTGACCCACAAAAAGCCCATGGCAGGCAACATAGCCCATGTACCTTGACCCCATTTTTGCATAAAAATGGCAACCATCATGGTACACATAATCAAAAAGGAAGCTATACGAGTTTGCAAGCCCAGGGCGAGTAAAAGTCCTCCAACAGCTTCACCAAAAGCTCCCATCCAGGCAAAAAAGACAGGGAAGAGTGCGAAAATACCTCCATATGCTGCCACATCCTCTGGAAACCAGGCTGCTACTTCAAATAAGTTGAGATTTTGACTTACATCTGTCCAAGGCATTCCAAATTTAGAAGCTCCAAAATCCAGGGCGAGCAACGCGCCACAGACAAAACGTATCAAGGCAAATATGAGATCGGCCATCCAGTGACCTTGTATGATCGGCTTGGTTAGTAGGTATAAGAATTTCATGGTTCAAATGTGTTTGCGTTTGTTGGAGCAAAGTTGCAACACTTCTGTTTTTTGAAAGACTTAAATAGTAAAAAGAGGTCTTAAATACGATTTGAGACGCCTTATTTTATCTGGGATTGAAGGTACTCTGAAGGCGAATTGTCAGTCAATTTTTTAAAGACTCTATTAAAAGTGGCTTTGCTGTTGAAGCCGCATTCATATGCTATACCTAAGAGAGAAAGCTGTTTTTGTTTATCTTCTTTGATCAATGTCTTAAAGGCTTCTACACGATACATATTCACAAAATCATTAAAATTCTTATGAAAACCAGTATTAATGACCTCAGAAAGTTGAGCCCTTGACATGTTGGCTTGCCTGGCCAAGTCAGACAGATTCAATTCTGGATTTAGATAAGATTTTTCGATTTCCATCAGCCTTCTAACGGTGTCGATATCTTTGGAAGAAACTGGGGTGTGGTTTTGTTTTTCCTCAGTATCCGGTATGGTATTGGGATGCGGGGAAAAACTAAAATCTAATTTTTTTAATTTGGTCGTATCTGTGAAATATCCTTTGATACCCACGTAAATAATCGCCAAACCAGTAAAAAACATCAGCCACCATCTTTGCGTATAATTCAAATCAGTAATGACTGTGGAAACCATGTACTGGATTGTTCCATATAAAAATAATAAACTGAAAACCACTAAAAAGCTGAACAACCAGTTCAGTTCTAACTGGTAAGTATTGGAAAAATATTCATTGATCTTTTTTTTGTAGTTGTAGAATAATTGAAAGGTAAATGCCAAATACAATAGCATCTGACCTGTACTAAAAACTTGAACAAAGGGCATAACCAGCTGTTCATCGAGAGTAACTTTTAAATGACCATTTTGTGTTTCATGAAATCCAGGTTGAAAAAAATCGTAGCCATAAATAGAAAATCGATAACTAATCAAAATAAAAGTTGGCAAGAAATGCCACCAATCACTTTTTTTGAAGACAAATTTGGAAGTTGTAATCGATTTGACATAAAAATAAATCAAAGGCGCAATTGCGATGGACATGGGAATTAAAAAATAATTGATCTTGGTATTTCTAAAAGTATCATACCAACCCATAAAACCAAGTGTATAGCAGGTTTCTTGATAACAAGTAATGATTAAAATAAAAAACAAAAACAAATCAGACAAGATCCCTTTTTGAATATAACGCCTTAATAAAAGCATACCAAAGATTAATCCTTGCAAGGATAAAAACATTAAAGGTGTGCTGTATATGTTAAAATTTGGAAACACTTAGTCGATTTAGATGATTAAAAATAGTACAATTGTAGTATGTGTTAAAATAATTTGATCTAAACTAAATCTCTGACCCAGCGGTATGTCATGATCCCACACAAATTTAATGTATTTAATTATTCTAACTAAAATAACGATCATTGGGGTGGACAGATCAACCAAAGTAGGACAATATAAAATGAAGCAATAATCAATAAAAAATTCTCATAGAAACTCGCAATTGTTATTGATCGGTGCCATTATTGTATCAAGTCATTTCTTCATTATTACTCCACTCATAGAAATTAGAACCTTCATTTAGCACAAAATTAGTTTTCGGGTATAACTTATTCCCTATAAAATTTGATTTTTCAGTTTCTAAAAACATACCACAGGCATCAGTTTCTATAACCAATTGCTTAGCTTTTTCAATTAAACCTATGGAAATTCCTTTATTTCTAAATTTTGGTTCAACAAATAAATCATTTAAAAGCCATAATTTTTTCATTCGAGTAGAAGAAAATAAAGGATAAAGTTGAACAAAACCGACAAGTCTATTATCTAAAGTTTCTGCCACAAAAATTTCAGAATCTTTCTTATTTAATCTTTGAGATAAAAATATTTTTGCTTTTTCTATGTCGGAATTCTTTTTATAAAAAACTCTATACGAGTCAAATAATTCAGCTAGAATATTTAAATCATCTTTTTCTACTTTTCTAAATTTCATTTTTTTTATTTATTCTAGTCATTCTTTATATTCAGAAGTTCATTTCCATTTATTAGGTCCTCATGTTCGGTTGATTTGTCACCTACAACTATTCATGTTTCTTAGCCACAATATGAAATATTTGCCAATGTTTTGGTTTCCTGAGTTCGGGAGGATCATCGCGTTCTTCTTCCCTCATCATTTCAACGGTAAAGCCTTCCAGCAATTGTAAAACTTCTTCACGAGAGTGGTGCGAACGATTGGGAATAGATGCCCAGGTATCTCTATCACCAAAAAACTGACCTGCAAACCTACCTCCAGGTCTGATAGAGGTCACTATTTTTTTCCAAAGCACTTCAAAATGTTCTGGCTCACAAAAAGGCAGGGCAAAACTAGCATTCACCAGGTCGCACTCAGGTATTTCAGTGTCGCAAAAGTTCACCTCGCTGGTCGTCAGTTGGGCTTTCCAAGGTTCGGGAACCCTTGCCCATAAATAAGTGAAAGCTTCGGGATGATTGTCCGTGGCCAAGACCCGCCAGTTTCTTCTGAGTAATTCAAGTGAATCGCGTCCTTCACCAGCGGCTAGATCGACTGCAAATCCCTTATCAAATTTTTCCTGCTCAAAAAAATCCAGCGCCCTTATAAGCGTATCTCGTGCCCCTTTTCCCAGAACCGCATTGAAATACCCGGGCCAGTCTTCAATTTCAGAGAAATCCTGGGCTCCCATAGGTGGCAGATCAGCCTTATTCGCATTGTTTTTTTTATTCATCTTTTTTCTGCTAGGTTGTTCTTATTTGAATGATGAAAGACAAGATAATTTATAATTTTCTATTTTTTATCTCAATTCGATAAATCATAGTAAATTTATCATTAGAGCTATTTACCGCCTAAATTTGTGATACCTCTATATTTATTAACTTTTTATTCCATTGCACCTGAGTCGACCTAAATACCTGAAAATTTTTACAATAAATAAAAAGCCTTAACCATGCAGAACAATTATGATCACCATGACATTCCTGGAAATCCATCTGTTTCTAAGAGCAGTGGATTAAAACTAAACGACCGAAGTAGTGGCAGAGCACTACGTGTGTTAAGTGAGGAAGACTGGCGTTTTTGGAGCAGTAACGGGTACATCGTCATAAAAAATGTTATCCCAAAAGAACAGGTAAAAGCAACGGCCGATTTTTTATGGGAATTTGAAGAAAAAGACCCGGATAATATGGATACCTGGTACACTGCACCAAGGGCTGAAATGCAAATGAAAGAGCTAGTCAATACCGGAATGGTAGAAGTATACAACCATCAGCATTTATGGAATAATAGAATGACACAAAAAATTTATGATGTGTTTACGGATATCTGGGGAACCGATAAGTTATGGGTTAGTATTGACCGTGCTAATTTAAATTTCCCCATCCGCCCGGGCCATGAATACAAGGGCTTTATACACTGGGATTACGACCCTGAAACCAAACCTGTCAATGTACAAGGCGTGCTGGCCTTATCCGACCAAACGAATGAAAGTGTAGGAGGATTTCAATGCGTTCCTGATCTATTCAAGACTTATGATACCTGGAAATTGACACAGCCCGAGGACAGAGACCGTTTTCAACCTAATATTGAAGGATTTGATTTAGTTAAGGTAAAAATGGAAGCCGGCGATCTGCTGATATTTAATAGTTTACAACCACATGGCATTAGGCCTAATACGAGTGGAAACAAAGTTCGTATCGCACAATATATTTCGATGATGCCCGCCTTGGAAGACGATGACGATTTAAAAACCTGGCGAATTAATTCTTGGAAGAACCGAATTGCACCTGAGGGTTATGCCTTTCCCGGCGATCCTCGAAAATGGGAGCAGATCAAATATGAAAGGGCCGTATTGAATGACTTGGGGAAAAAATTATTAGGCCTTGAAAAATGGTAGCATTCACAATTTATTTTTACAGAATTAGCTTCTCTTTAAGGGAGAATAAGTCATTTATGAAACGTTCCAATATGCCAAAGGATACCGGATGGGTCATGGACAAAATATTCTTTTCCCCAATCTTTATAATGAATTTCTGAAACGCGTACCCCGTCATATTTTTTATCCAGTGCTAAGTCTTTTATCGTTTTAAGGTGATGCTCGAGGTTTTCTACTTCTAAAAACAACATACTGTTATCTACCCAATCTTTTACATAGGCATCTTGCAGGTAGAAACCAAAACCGTCAGATCTGAAATAAAATAAATTCGGAGAAAGGGCCACTTCTTCAAAGCCAAAATCTTTGTAAAATGACCTTGAAATATCCAATATTTTTTGCGCCGACAAAAGGTCTGATCGACTTAATTGACGTTTCCAATTCTATATTTATTTACAATTTTTCTTTATTGTCCGTTCATCACATTTTTTAGACTTTCTATTACCTTTTTCATACCTTCATCTACCTGTGGATAAACTTTTTGGTTTTTATTATTTTGTCTTTCTTCGTTTTGAAAATCATCGTTCCAACTTTCAATCGGTTTTTTGATGAGATCAAATTTACCTTCTGTAGTGCCAATCACTTCATTGATCAAATACGCATATCCATTCAATTTCAAATCAATTTTTATACTGTATAAAATCTCCATATCATAGCCCACCAAACCAACACCTCTGGCCCGTATTTTGTATTTGCCCTTTCCTAATACTTGATTTTCAGTTTCTTTTGAAATACTCCTCATTTCATCTTTAAGTTCTGATTGAAACCAGTTCGCGGCACGCTGTTGTAATTGTGCTGTATTGGCTCCTGTAACCAGTTCTTCGCCCGAATAAGTTACTTTCCCATTGCTCAAGGGTAAGATCCCCAACAGTTTTTCTTGAGAACTTATAGATACAACGCAAAAGAGGCATAGAGTAAAAGTGATGATCTGTTTTCTCATCTGCTAAAATTTGCTTGTATTACACCCTGTAATAGTCGCCTTTCCAGTTTTTAATCGCTTTTTTGATCTCTTTTTCTGACAAATTTTCTTTGATGGCCTTTTGTATCAAAGCCAAGTATTCTTCATCAGATGCAAAACGCAGACCGATGATCTGACGGATGGTCAATTCTTTGGGCAAGACTTTTTGTGTAAGCATAAAATGTCTCATGTTTTCTTCTGCTCTAATAGCCCTGTCTTGAGCCTTTAGGGCAAAACCTCTGGCATAAAATGCCAATAAAATCAACAAAACAGAAGTCAGGACCAATAAAGAGGCCGAATATAAATTTTCATGAGATGATTTCACTACATTGACAATAGATCCGATAAGCAATGCAATTAATCCTAAAAATGTAATCCCGTGAAACCCGGGTAATAGTCTAGCGTGATTAGAATAATTTTGTTTTTTCATGGTGTTAGAATTAGTGATATTTTTTATAAATATACTGATTTTGACATGGATATGAGATAATTTTTTACTGAGATGAATTCATCTAAAAGTCCTTTGAATCAGAAGTTAAAGGGTATAAACCCCAGGCCAAACTCTGCCCAATCTGCTCTTGAACCATTTTTAGTTTTTAAACCGGCTTGTGCAAATAACCAATCCGTAAGATGGTAACGCAGTGCGGCACGAACATAGGTCTTGTCTTTGCCCTTGTCATCCCCTAAATAGGCCCCACCCTGAACGCGAAGTGCAAATTTTCCGAACATAAAGTCATATCCCAAGTGTGCTCCTGTAAGAAAACGGTCTGAAGAATCAGGGTATTCCGATACCAGACTCTCATCATAAAACAAATCGAAACCGGCCGTAAAACCATGCATTTTGTTTAATTTATATTGATAGTCAAGTGCTCCGGAAAAGGTATAATAACGGGTTGAAGTTCCTCTATCTTCTTCATTTTGAACAGTACCTCCAGCCAAAAATACTTCTATCTGACTTGTATTCAAACGGGATAATTTTTCACTTTTAGGCCTTTTAAATCGGGCTTGCAACAAATTGTTGGTATAGGGATCATTATCTATTTTTTTCTGGTCTGCATTATACAAATACCTCAATCCTACATTGATTCCAAACATGTTCAGTCCGTAATTGGGTGTAAAGGTTCTTCCGTTGCTAAAATGGGTAACATCTACCCCATAAAGTAAATCCGTTTCTCTCGTAAGGCGATATTCTGCACCTAAACCCAGATGAATATAAAAGGCAAATTTAGCGCCGATGGCATCATTGGCAGGATTACTTTCCTCATCGTAAGGAATGAGGTTATAAGCCAAGCCTATGGCGGGACTAACCTGAAACACATTTCTTTTGTCGCTGCTGCTCAAAGGGAAATTGATAAAGGCAAACAGGGCATTTGGATTTCCAAAAATATCAGGATCACCTATATACCCGGAATACCAGCCTAGACCATAGGAAGCATATCCATAAGCATTTGTCCAATGATCCGGATCACTGCCTTGCCATCCGTAACGAATTTCCATTGCACCATAACCATTTTCTAATGCTTCCTCCAAAGAATTACCTGTATACAGATGACCACCAGTATGCCCTTTAATTTCAAGGTATCTGAATCTACCCTGCCCAGTCCTCTCATTTGAAACGTTTTGGGCCGTTAAGGATAAATGATAACAAAAGACGAACAAAAATAGAATTAAATATTTCATGGGATTTAAACTGTTTTAATAAAATAAAATGTGTTTTACTCGACAAATATATCTTTTCAGAAGGTTAAAATCATACAAGCGCCTTATTTCTTTTAGCTAAAAAATAAGATTCCTGTTTTTTAGCTAATTTCTGGAACGAGCAATTCTTCTATCTCTTTGTAAAATTTTTATTCTGGATCTCCATCGATCAAATGCCCTTTATTTTATAAATTTATACGATGGATTTAAAAGAGATCGTAGGAACAAAAAAAACACTTTTTACCGGCATTATTTTGTTGGTATTGGGTATTGTCTTAAAAAAGACAACTGGGCTCGCGGTTTTACCCATTGCTTTAATGATTTGTGGTGTATTACTAAAAACCTTCTATATCATTAGAAAAGCACAGACAGGAGAATATAAACCAGGCTATGAACTGCTCTTTCTTTTTATAGGATTAGCGCTGTTCTTCACAGGCATTTATTTGCGCAAAGCCGACGTTATTCCGCTTGGGCAACTTCTTTTTTTTACCGGTATCGGCCTTAAAATTGTGTTCATTATTCTTTTTATTAAAAAAGTTAGAAGTCAAAGAATGTTAGGATCTTCAGGGTGATTAAGGGCTCAAATCCTAACTTCTTAAATCAATAAAGCGGAAAAGGCTAAATTGCTTTTTCCGCTTTATATAAACATTGCTCCAAAACATGGGCAATTGTTTTTTATTTTCTAACTGCTTTGATAATGGCCAAGGCCTCTTTTACTTTTTGTTCCAGCTTATCAAAATCTCCGTTTGCCAATATGTCTTTCGAGATCAATTGTGAACCCATACCCACACAAGTTACTCCTGCATCGAACCATCCTTTTAAATTGGCTTCGTCCGGTGATACACCGCCCGTTGGCATAATGCTCGTCCACGGTTGTGGCCCTTTGATCCCTTTCACAAATTGTGGTCCGTAGATATCGCCGGGAAACAACTTGACGATCTCACATCCCAACTCTTCTGCTTTGGCTATCTCAGTCAAAGTTCCACAGCCCGGAGACCACAATACTTTCCTTCGGTTACAAACTATCGCTATATCTTCTCTCAATACCGGTGTCACAATAAAGTTTGCGCCTAATTGCATATATAAAGAGGCTGCCGCCGCATCCGTCACAGAACCCACACCCATGACCATTCCCGGTAATTCCTTTAAGGCATATTTGTTGAGTGCGCCGAACACTTCAAACGCAAAATCCCCACGACTGGTAAATTCCATCAGTCTCGCTCCGCCATCATAACAGGCTTTGAGTACCTTCTTCCCCAATTCTATATCACTGTGAAAAAACAAAGGAACCATCCCCGTGTCCTTCATCACTTGTGCTACTTCTAATCTTGTGTATTTTGCCATTTTATTTATTTAATATTTTGTCAAAATCATAGTCGGCCGGATTGCTGAGGTATGCTTTTGCTAAATGATAATCCTTTTCTGTAAGGTAATGCATATTTTGAAAGCAGAGTTTTGCTATTTGGGAATTGATATCCACCAAACGAGGAGGAATCTTTCCTTCTTCATTCTGCAGCTCTGACAGATAGATCGGACTGACATCTCCTTTAGAGTTAGCCGTAACCATACAGCCACTTATGCCTTCATCGAATAACTTTTTTACACCTATCCCCAATAAAGTACAAAGGGTAAGATCGAAGCCTATCGGTCTGCAACACCTGAGTTCATATCCCAGTTCTACAGGCCTGGTTTTGATGTTGATCCCCAGTTCGTTTAGCCTCTCTTGTACCAGCACATTAAAAATATGTGATTTAGACACATTGCCCAATTCCGGATGTCCGTGTGAATCATAGGTGAATTCTATGCCAATTTTATCCAATTCTTCTTTGGGCATAAAGTGAAAAACACCTTCACTGATCAGCGCTACCCCATAATTGACGTTTAAAATTTTTCTTTTGATGATGGAAGAGATCACTAAACTGATGACCTTATCCAAAGTAATTCCGGTTTTATCGAACATCTCAGGAATGATCATCATCGGAAAATGACAACTCGTGGCGATCCCAAAGGCTAAATGCCCAGCAGATCTTCCCATAGCCGACATCACAAACCAATTCTGACTGGTTCTGGCATCTTCATAAATGGTATTTCCAATTCTCACGCCCTCATCTTTTGCCGAGTGAAATCCAAATGTCGGATTTCGATCTGGTAACGGTAGATCGTTGTCGATGGTCTTAGGAACATGAATATTAGAGATATGGATGTTTTCTTTGTGTAAATAATCTGTAATTCTGTTGGCAGTAGAGGCGGTGTCATCACCACCTATACTGACCAACAATCTCACATTATTCTCTGAAAACAATTTTGTGTTCAATTTCTCATTCTTAGGCTTGAAACGGCTCATGATCAAGGTAGAACCTCCACGACTAAAAATTCTGTCAGCGTGATAAAAATCCAGTTCTTTGAGCTCGGGTGTATCGCTGAACAAGCCTTTAAATCCCTCATGAACACCCAATACCCTATAGCCATCGTTTAAAAATGATTTGGCTACAGTACTGATGACCGAGTTGATGCCCGGGGCCGGACCGCCACCGCAAAGAATCAATATGGATTTCTGATCTGACATTTTGTTTAATTTTATCTAGCTACTCTACCTGAAGCGTCTCCGCCCATCAGTTTTTCTACTTCGTCAACAGTGACCAGGTTCGCATCTCCTTTGATCGTGTGTTTCAAACAAGAGGCTGCTACTGCAAAGTCTAAAGCATTCTGATCATCTTCCGGGTATTGTAACAACCCGTAGATCAATCCGCCCATAAAGCTATCTCCTCCTCCTACTCTATCTACGATATCTGTAATTTGGTACTGGCGTGTTTCGTACATCTTCTTGCCATCATACAATACACCTGCCCAGGTGTTATGAGATGCTGAAATCGATCCTCTCAAAGTGGTAATTACTTTCTTTGCCCGGGGGAATTTCTTCATCATTTGCTCACAAACCGATAAAAAGGCTTCTGCTTTGACATCATGTCCGTGTTTTGTCACATCCAAACCTTCAGGATGAATGTTAAAATGCTTTTCTGCATCTTCTTCATTGCCCAAGATCACATCGCAATAGGAAGTGAGTTCTGTCATGATCTTTTCTCTGTCTCCTCCGTATTTCCACAATTTTGCTCGGTAATTCAAATCTGTTGAAATAGTGATCCCTTTGGCAGAGGCTGCTTTTACCGCTTCCAAACAAGCGTCTGCTGCTCCTTGTGATATGGCCGGTGTAATCCCGGTCCAGTGAAACCATGTGGCCCCTTCAAATACTTTATCCCAGTCGATCATTCCCGGCTCTATCTCAGACATCGCCGAATGTGACCTGTCGTAAACTACTTTGGATCCACGGCTCACCGCTCCTGTTTCAAGAAAGTAAATCCCCAATCGATCTCCTCCGTAAACAATATGATCCACACCAACACCTCGCTTGCGCATTTCCATCATCGCACATTCCCCTATATCATTCTTGGGTAATCGCGTGACAAAATCCACAGGTACACCATAATTCGCCAAACTCACCGCTACATTTGACTCACCGCCTCCATAAACAACATCAAAGCTGTTCGCTTGGGAAAATCTTAAAAATCCTTGTGGAGATAATCGCAACATGATCTCTCCAAAGGTGACTACTTTTTTCATTTATTATTATTTTTTTAGAACACAAATATTATTTAATCACTTCATTAACAGGAGTAAAAATAAGTATAACAAGACTCCTAATTATTCAATAATAGGGTTGAAATAGTACAAATAATCGAGACTTAAGTCCCGGACTACATCTCACTATTTCAATTTTACGTTTTCTAGATTAGCTAAACGCCAAACCGCCATTGATGTCGATGTTATTTCCTGTTAAGAAGGATGATTCATCACTTGCTAAATAGGCTACCAAGTCTGCAACCTCCTCAGCGGTTCCTTCACGTCTTAACGGTGTCGCATTGGCTACGTTTACCCTTACCTGATCTTTGGTAAAATCATCATGAAATTTAGTGGCAATCATTCCCGGACAAACGGCATTAATTCTAATTCCTTGTGGACCAAATTCCTTAGCCCAATTTCTTGTCAAGGTCATCACAGCTCCTTTAGATGAAGCATAGATCACTGAACCGGGACCACCTCCATCGCGACCTGCCTGAGAGGCAAAGTTTACAATGGAAGCTCCTTTTCCCATTAGTGGTTTAAAGGCCTGAGTGACAAAAACTGTAGACTTGAAGTTGACATTCATGACGAGGTCATAAAATTTCTCGTCTAATTCTTCAATGGTTTTTCTGGCAAATAAACCTCCGGCAACATTGACTAAAACATCTACCTTTTCTCCAAAAGCTTCCTTGGTCTTGGCTACCAGGTTATTTATATCTTCGCGCTTGGTCACGTCTGCATAAACCGCGATCGCTTCACCACCAACAGCTTTAATGGCCGCCATGGTAATATCTCTGTCTGCTTCGCTATCGAAATAATTCATGACAACTTTAGCACCTTCTTTAGCCAGTTTAACACAAACAGCACGACCTATATCACGCCCACCGCCGGTTACTACAGCTACCTTACCTTTTAATCTACTCATTTTTAACTTACGTATTTTATAAAACTTATATGCCAAGGGCTTGTCCGCCTCCAATTTGAATTGTTTCTGCCGTAATAAATGAGGCATCATCACTTGCTAAAAAAGAAACAACAGAAGCAACTTCTTCTGGTTGACCTAATCTTCCTAATAAAACACTGTTTGCCCAAGAAGCAAAAACTTCTGGTTTAGTTGCTTTAATCTGAGCGTGAAATGGCGTATCGATCGTACCTGGAGATACTGCATTTACTCTAATGCCATATTCAGCTAAATCTTTAGCTAAAGCTCTAGTTATAGATTGTACTCCACCTTTAGACACTGCATAAATTCCAGCTCCAGGTCCTGCACCATTCCATGCTGCATTTGAAGTATAGTTAATGATTGTAGGGTTTTCGCCTTTTTTAAGGAAAGGAATGGCAGCTCTTGAAGCAAAAAATACTGAATCGAGGTTTAAAGCCATCACAAATTTGTATTGTTCAGTTGTCATTTCCTCAAATCTAGCTCTTACACCAATACCACCAGCATTGTTTACAAGCACATCAATTTTTCCGTATTTTTCACCTATTTTAGTAACATTTTCAGTAACAGCTTTGTCATTTGTCATGTCAAATCCATAATACTCAGCAGTGATTCCAGCTGCAGTAAGTTCTGCTACTTTTTCAGCACCAATTTCATCTTCAATACCATTTAAAACTACGGTAAATCCGTCTTTACCTAATCTTTTTGCTACCTCGAAACCAATTCCACCTGTAGCTCCAGTAATTACCGCTACTTTACCCTTTAAATTACTCATCACTTTATTTTTTTAAATTGTATAATTCTTTTTTTATTCTTCTATTTTCTCTACTGATTTAATTTCCCTGGCGAAGAAATAAATGGCACCTACACCAAGCGGAACAAAAATCGCAATGGCAATAAAAATAGGGGTATAGGATACCTCTGCAATTCTGGGAACTAAAAAGTTCATGATGATCACAGAAAATACGCCGATCATTCCGCCCAATCCTGCCAAAGAACCCACTGATTTTCCATTAAACAGATCACTGGGCAAAGTTTGTACATTACCAATGGCAAATTGAAACCCAAATAATACCATAAACACAATAGACACGAAGCGCTCGGGTGTATTGGCAAAAACCACAGTGGCTATCAATCCCAGTACCATGATGATTCCTCCAATAAGTATAGTGGTTTTTCTGCCCTTATCGATAGAGTTTGTGCTCGCAATAATTTTCCCCGATACATATCCTCCGGCAATGCTTCCCAAGGCAGCTCCTACATAAGGAACCCAGGTAAACATGCCTACTTCTTTTACGTTAAAGCCATAAACATCAAAAAGATAAATTGGCATCCATCCCACAAACAACCACCAAATGGGTTCTAGGAAAAATCTTCCCACTACAATCGCCCAAGATTCTCTGTGAGAAAGAATTTCTTTTAAACTTTTTCCCTTTGTATCTTCTGTGGCCTCTCTATCTGCCTTGCTCTGCCCTTCTAAAATAAATTTTTGCTCTTCAGAAGTTATCCAGGGATGCTTTTTTGGTCCAGCTTTGTTGATCAATAACCAAGGTATTATCCACATGATCCCAAAAGAACCGATGATCATAAAAGTTACTCTCCATCCATAAGCCACATAAAGAGAGGCAATTAACGGCGGAGCAATGACAGATCCTACGGAGGCTCCTGCATTAAATAATCCCTGCGCAATGGCCCTTTCTTTGATGGGAAACCACTCGGCATTACTTTTTACGCCTCCCGGCCAGTTTCCGGCTTCTGAAAGTCCTAAAGTAGATCTCCAAAAACTGATGGATAAAAATCCGCGGACGGTTGAATGCATAAAGGAAGAAAGACCCCAAACACCAATACTTATTACATAGCCCAATCTTGTTCCAACTTTGTCGAATAATTTACCCGAAAAAAGTTGACCAAGGGCATAGGCCACCATGAAAATATTGAGAATATTCCCGTAATCATTCTTTGTAAGCCCTAGTGAATTAGAAATCGATCCATCCAGATCTTCGTTTCCCCACATAATTCCCAGAGCACTTCTGTCTATATAGTTGATGACCGTAGCTACGAAAATCAATCCAATGATCCACCATCTTAAACCCTTTAATTTCATCTTTTTTATTTTGTTATTAAAATTTTATAGCGCATAACGGATTATGTCGCTTTTTAATGATAACCTAAAAGACAAAATGCTGATCAGCTTCGGGGTCGGAATGATTGACCTGAAGATTTGTTTTTAAGTTAACTTCCCTCTTTTTGTTCATTTTTGCGGCTTGAATCTATTCCCCGAGCATGGAATATTTACAACCCGAATTATTTTGTATGATAACAATAATTGTACAAGGCCTCAAAATGTAACTTCATTCTTACTTTTGCCAATTGAGGATTCTGCTTTTCTATGGCGTCATATATATTTGTGTGTTCTTCTATTGCTCTAACTGCCAATTTTTTATCGCAGACATGATGTTTTTCAAAATTCGTGATAATCTCAGGTGTGATCATTAACATCAAGGTATTCAAAGTACTATTCCCGCTTGCCTCAGCTATCTTTAGATGAAACAATAAATCTTCCTGCATGGCATCTTTTCCTTGCAATACTTTGTCTGAATAATCATCTAACGCTTTTTTTATGGCTCTTAATTGATTTTCAGATCTTCTCATGGCCGCAAGGCGCACTGTTTTTAGTTCTAGTAAAATTCTCGTTTCTACTAACGATCTAAAATCCGGATCTTCTAAACGGAGTATTTCATCAATCATCCCATTTAAAGCAATAATTCCGATGTTTGCAACAAAAGTACCGCTTTGTGGAATGGACTTTAATAAACCATAGAATTCCAGTTTTTGAATAGCCTCACGAATGTTGTTTCTACTTACCCCGAATCTTTCAGATAACATTCTTTCGGATGGCAATTTGTCACCCGGTTCCAGGTTCTTTTGGTTGATTAAATCCCTGATGTTCGCAATGATCGAATTCTGAACATCTTTGTTATCGATCTTTGTTAATATTTCTATCCTCATAATTTGTCGTTTCCTTTTGGTAAACCAATTTAATCCTTAAAATTAAGAATTTTATTAGAATAAGAAATTTTTAAATCAACTGGCCTTTAAGGAAAAAGGCCAGCCAATTTTCACAAAAAATTAATTATAATCTATTTCTTTGAGGTACATTTCAACACAATTTTTAATGACTAACATTTAGACTGTAATATTTTACATAGGCAAATGCATCCTCCTCTTTTGAGGCCAGGTAGTTTCCTGCTTTAAAATAATTTTCGAAAACTTCCCATTTTTCTAAGGAAATATCTTCCTTTATCCAAGAATCTTTCTCGTTGAGAATTACTTCCATCCTCCCTTTACTCGCAATAATTTCTATTGTAAACGGTTCATTACCTACTGATTCTGAAAAAGTAAAACCATCATCATCATCCCATGCACTTACCGATAAAAATTCTTTCAAAGAAGCATCTTCATCTTTGATGAGTTTACTTTTTACTCTTACTTTGCCTTCCACCCAATATATTTTTAAAATAGGCGGTGCATTATGATCAGGTGCATCTATCAAATCTCTTTGCTCATCTGTCAATCTCCCGTGTATCTGCATCACTATGGTTCTATGAAAATTTCCATTCGCATCTTTTGAAATATCGGGTACTGCCAGTGTTCCTTTCATTTTTCCTCCTTGTGAGAAGGTCCAATTGTCGCTATTACTTCCCGGTGTTATCTGTTCTCTTAATTCTGTTCTTGAATAAGAGGAATTTGCTGTAGAAGCACTGGGATAGGTATAAAACACCAAGGCTCCTTCTACCGAGTCATTGTAAAAAAATGGCTTTAACACCTCATTCTTGGCATAATCCAGTATTTCGGGTGGCGCTACCTCTGTAGGGTTACCAATGGGTAGAGTCACCTTCCAATTACTCAGATCAATCTGAGGTAATTTATAATCAATTTCTTCTACAACTTCTTCTTCAACCACTTGAATTGGACCCATAGGATCATCATTATTTCCCCCACAATTGATGAGTAAAACACCAATAACTAAAGAACATATAATTGCTTTCAACATATAACTCTTAATGACAGAATGTATCCATCTAATGACTCACTTCTAATTCGTAATACTTTACTGCAGCGTGTGCATCTTTGTCTTTGGTTTGGAAATAATTTCCTGCTTTGAAATAATTTTCAAAGATTCCCCATTTTTTTATGTGTACATCATCATAAGTGGCGAATTCCTGGTTGTTCAATGACACCACCATTTTACCCGATTCAACTTTTACTTCAAGGGTAAATGGTCTGAAACCCACCTCTTGTTTAAAAGTATAGCCTTCATCATCTGTCCAGGCCTCTTCATACAATAATGCATTCCCTGTTAAAGATGGATTCTTTAACACCTTCGTTTTCACCCTTACTTTGCCATCCTGCCAATAGATCTTTAGCATCGGTGGCGCATTGTTGTCTTTTTGCCCGATCAAATCCCTCTGTTCATTTGTCAACCTGCCGTGGATCTGCATGATAATTACCTTGTGGTATTTACCATCCATCCCTTTGGTCACTTCACCCATCGCCAGTTTTCCCTTTATTCTTCCCCCTTGGGCAAAGGTCCAATTGGTATTGTTATCACCCGGAACCATTTGTTCTCTCAATTCAGATCTAGAATAGGAAGAATTCGCTGTGGAGGTATTTGGATAGGCATAAAAAACGATAGCTCCTGATGAAGAATCATTATACATAAATGGTTTGAGCTCTTCATTGTTTGCGTAGTTCAAAATCTCAGGAGGGCCAATTTCGGTGGGATTCCCCACCGGAATTGTAACCTTCCAATGATTGAGATCTATTTTAGGCAATTTATACTTTTTCTGCTTTTTCTCGTTTTTCGATTTCTCTACTTTTGAAGAAATCGCAAAGTCATCATTTTGCTGTGAAACCATAATATGGGTTACCAGCAAACTTAAAAAAGTGATCAAAATATATTTTCTAAAATAGATCATAAAAAAGCTAACTACTACTCAATTATTCTAACAATTCTATCTAAAAATCAACTCTTCCGGCTCTGCCATGAGATTACTTACTAACCTCATGGTCATCATGCCGGTTTAATTTCATTGATAGGGCCATTTTTAAAGCCCCATCCACTATTCAGCCGGATATACTTTCACATTATCGACATAAGCATCTACATCTGTGACTGCTGATATCCAAATGGCAACTTCTCCTGTCGAATTAGAAGTAAAGGGAATCTTAACTGTGGTAAATATAACTTTACCTTTCACTTCCGATCCTACGTAAGTTACCAAAGGAGTACTGGCCACCGCATCTGCCCCATCACTAAAGTGACCGTCCAGTATTTCTCCAATGATTCTGTTTCCGTCCGGTGCTTCGCCGGATTGTTCGTCCGGAGTTTTTATAGCATATTCATATTCCAATATATAGTCAACATTTGGTGAAACTACGATTGCCTGGTAAGCATATCTCGTATCAGAGCTTAAATAGGCTCCTGCAGAAGTTGACTTCGTCCATTTTGCTCCACCTGTTTTGGCTCCATTATCTGTCCCGTCGTATTTTAACCAAGAACCATCACTACTGGTATTAAAAGGACTAGTGGTGCCTCCGGTAAATGAACTGATACTCCAATCCGCACTTCCCTGTTCAAAATCTCCATTCAAAATTTCAGGTGTGAGAGGTACAAATATATCCTCAACTACAACATCCACTGTTTTCGAATCTGAAGCGCCATTTGCATCACTTACAGTAAGTGTGACAGGGTAAACTCCTTCTCCCGGAAAAGTATGCGAAGGGTCTTGTTGTGTTGAGCTTACTCCACCTCCAAAATCCCAAAGATACTTGGTAGATTCTATGGACAGGTCCGTGAATAAGACTGTTTTATAATCATTTGCATCCGGCATATAAGAAAAGTCAGCAGAAGGCAAAGCCGTATCAGGCTTTGAACCCGCCTCAGGCAAATCAAACTCAAAGTAATCTTCACAACTTGCCATAAAACCACCTACTACTATGCTCAAAATCAACAGGGTTGTTTTACGGTAAATATTTAATTTATTTTTCATGATTTCTGTTTTTAAATATTAGTAACCTGGGTTTTGTGTTAATCGCCCACCGCTTAAATTTATTTCTCTTGCGGGAATAGGCAATAATAAAGCTCTGGAGGTATAGTCGCCATATCCCATTTCAGCCGCATGTGCACTCAAAACGGCATCTGCCACACCAAATCTTTGCAGATCGAACCAACGCTGATTCTCGAATGCCAATTCAACACGTCTTTCTGCCAATAGCGCATCTTTGGTAAGAATTGAAGGGCGATCGGACTGTGGATCAAAGCCTGCTCTTTCTCTGACTGCCATATATGAATCTATTGCAGCTCCACTTGCCGTTTCAGTGGCACCTGCTAAGATCGCCTCGGCATGCATCAACAATACATCAGCATATCGCAAAACAATAAAATCATTCCCTGCGTTACGGGCATTTCCGCCATAAGATGGTGGTGAAATCGTTATATCAGATCCTTCAGGAAGAAACTTAATCACTTCATTAGAAGTGCCAAAAGTAATGTAAGATTGTGCCCCTCTATTTCCGCCATAAGTTGCAAAATCTGCGATAAGATTTTCATTGACAATATTTTGACCATCCTCTCGTCCTTGACGGAATGCTGATGTAAATTCAGCCGAAAAGCTTTGACTTTCTTGCGCATTTCCAAATTCATATTGAATGGCAAAAATGATCTCCGCATTTAATTCATTATAATAGATATCGCTGAAATTATCCAATAAGCTAAATCCTCCCCCATTTACTATTTCTTCACACAATTGTTGTGCTCCTGAATAATTTCGATTTGGTTGGGTTAAATACACTTTTGCCAACAGACCCTGTGCCGCTGCTTTTGAAGCCCTGGCCTTATGTGTGTTGTCAAGGGTACTTACAGCCTCTTTTAAATCTGCAACGATCTGCTCATAGATCTGAGCTTCTGCTATTCTTGTAAAAAGCGCTTCATTATCTGTGGGTCCAACGACTGTTGTCACCATTGGCACATCGCTATACAATCTAACCAAATTAAAATAGGCATAGGCTCTCAAAAACTTCGCCTCCCCCGCATATTTTGCCTGGTTACCATCGTCTGCGATGTCAATAAAATTAAGCATATTGTTCGCCCTGAAAATAACTTCATACATCGATTGATAGTAATCCTCAGATTCAACACTGTTCGCATCTACCACATACCTGTGAAAATCCGACTTTGACCCTTCCAGGGTTGCATTTCTTGTATTATCAGAACGATGCTCTGTTAATAGGTGTTCAAACTGTACTCCTCGATTTGCTCTGGCAATACTCGTGGTTGTATTTTCATTGACCCCTTGTATAGCGTCATATATCCCTATGATACCCGTCAGGACATCTGCATCAGACTGAAAATAATTATCTTCAACAACGACAGTGTCTGGCAGTGGGTTTAAAAACTCATCAGTATCACAGGACATAAAAACAGTTCCTGCAAAAGCCAATATTATATATTTTATGATTTTCATGATTCGAATATTTATATTTTTAGAAATTGACGTTAAGACCTAAGGATATAGTTGAATAGATCGGTGTACCTGCTCTTTGCTCGCCATAAGCTCTTGGATTAGGCGTATCAACATGTTCAGGATTGAAGCCGTGGTAATCATCAGCCGTAATGTAGAGCAAGTTTAACCCTGAAGCATAAATTCTAAGGCTTTCTATTCCCACTTTAGCATTGAAATCATTTGGAAAATTAAATCCAAGGTTCACATTTCGCAATGAAAAGTAGTCTGAGCTTTGCACTACCTCACTGGTCTGAACTTTTGGTTGAATAAATGAAGGATGAGGTACAAGACCGTTATCAACGGCTTCCTGAGCACCGCCACTTCGGGTTGCGTTTCCAAACCAGTTATAAAAATATTCATCCCCGATATTCTTGATCTGACCTCCCTGACTTCCTTGTAACATGAACGAAAAATCAAAGGCACCAAATCTAAATTCATTGGTAAAACTCCAAATTAATGCCGGATAAGGATCTCCTAAAATGGCTTTGTCTTCCTCCGTGATCAAACCATCGCCATTTAAATCTTTAACGATGATATCTTGAACTCCTCCATTAATTCTCTTATAAGGTTTATCGACATAAGATCTTGGTAATTCCTTGTCTACTACATAACCATAGAACGATGAAATAGGATTTCCAATCAAGTTGATCCACTGTGAATTTCTACCATAGGTATCTTCAATCAGGGCACCATTCGATTCTCCAAAACTCACTAGTTCATTTTTATTGGTGGAGGCGATAACGGTCGAATTCCAAGAAAATTTCTCACCGGTCACATTTTTGGTTCTCAACTCCAATTCAAATCCACTGTTTTTTACTTCGCCCAAATTCACGATACCACTTGAAAAACCGCTGACATAGGAAACCGGGTTTTCCAGGAGCAATTGGTCACTGGTTCTTTGATAATAATCCAAAGAACCTGTAATTCTATTACTGAAAAATCCGAAATCAACACCGGGATTTATCTCCTCTGAAGCCTCCCATTGTAAGAGTGAATTGGCAATGTTCAGTGAAGAAACACCTGTTGTAATATTATTGTCGACGATGGCGTTAGAGCCTTGTAACAAGGCTAAGTATGGCCATGAATTGACAACATCGCTACCTACGTTAAAGTTCTCGGCTCCTGTTAGACCATAACTGAATCTTAGCTTTAAGTTGGAGATGACATTACTATTTTTTAAGAAATTTTCTCTGGCCACATTCCAACCAACAGAAAACGCCGGGAAATTACCCCATTTGGTATCATAGCCAAAAACCGAACTACCATCTCTTCTGAAAGAAGCAGACACAAGGTATTTGTCTGAAAATGCATAATTGATCCTAGCAAAATACCCAACCTTGTGTAGTTTGGTGTTAACTTCTTCAAATGAGGCAATGGCTGTGGCACCTTCTAAATTTTTCAATAAATCATTCGTATATCCATTTCCGGTTACACTGCTGTTCTCCCTTTCTCTCTGCTGCACTGTTACACCTACTACAGCATTTACTTCATGATCACCAAATTCTTTGGTATAGCTCAAAGTATTATCTGAAATCCATCTGGAACTGAACCTATTTTGTAAATTGTATTGGGCTCTACTGGCTCCGGCAGCGTGATGTTTTGTGCCATCCCATCGGGTTCTCTTTCTTTCTTCCAAAGTAACCCCAAGAGATGTTCTGGCCACAAGTCCGTCTAAAATTTCCCAACTTAAATAGGTAGAGCCCAGCAGGTCCATTTCATATTCGTAATGTTCTCTTTCCACGTATTGTGCATAGGGGTTTGAATCTCCTGATGTACGAGGTCTTACTCCGCTTCCGTCTCCGTTCAGATCCAAATTTCTCAAGTGATTTTCGTAAAAATAGTCTCCTACACCTACATTCGGATAGGTAGATCTATTGATAAACTGAAGCGACTCTTCCGTGTGGTAGATGGGCAACCAAGGCGATTGTCTCGTTGGGTTATGGATAGATGTTGGCAACTGTCTTTTTTTGGAATAGGAAGGCGTAGCACTAATACCAAATCTTATCTTTTTACCTAATTTGGTATCTACCTTCACATTTCCGTAATAAAACTTGTAGTCATCTGTGATCACAACTCCTTCATCATGAAGATATCTTAAAGATGAACTGAACTTCGTGTTTTCTGTGCCCCCTCTTGCAGATAAGGCATGACTTGTGATGAGCCCACCATCAAAGAAAACTTCTTGCCAATCTCTGTCTACACCTAAAGTTTCAACCAATAACAAAGCATATTGTGTTTCTTCAGAAATTGATCCCGAATCCTCTTCTTCAAATTTTGCCCATTTTACTGTGTTCTTTTCATAGTCTTCACTTCCATGTGCCTGTTTATACCCAGTATATGTTTCATAACTCACCTGAGTTCTTCCTTCCTTACCGCTCTTTGTGGTGATCAAAATTACACCATTAGATCCCTCACTACCGTAAATGGCCGCTGATGCCGCATCCTTTAAAACTTCAAAAGATTCAACATCATTCATGTTAATATTTCCAAGATAGTCTGAACTTACTATGATCCCGTCAACAACTACTGCTGGTCCAGAGTCAGCCGTTATAGAACCAACACCTCTAATAGTTATAGTAGGTGCTCCACCGGCTTCTGCATTCGTTGCTTGAATATTAACCCCTGATACTTGACCGATTAAAGCATCATCTGCCCTGGCAGCTGCGATTTGATCTAAATTCTTGTTTTCTACTTTTGAAATAGCACCTGTTAAATGGCTCTTCTTCACTGTACCGTATCCAATAACAACAACCTCATCTAATTGGTTGGCATCCTCTTGAAGAACGATGTTAATTGTTCTTTGACCGTCCACAATAACTGTCTGACCAGTATAACCTATATAGGAAAACTGCAGTACATCCCCATTCTTAACTTCAAGGCTGTAGTTTCCGTCAAAATCTGTTGTGACACCTTGTGTAGAATTCACGATAATAACATTCACCCCAGGTATCGGCTGATCGTCTACCGCCGTTTTTACATTCCCCGAAACGATGAAACTATCCTGAGCAAATAAAGAAATATTGACTAGCAATATCCCTAAGAGCATTAGTTTCGTTTTTAATTTCATAATTAATTCAATTTAGTTCAAAATATGTTAAATAAATTCGCCCCAAATACAATCTACCGTATTGAAGCTTTGATAATTAAGCACTTACCCTAACAACATTTACAACTAAATAAAATTGATTATCTTTGCAGTACATGTTTTTTAAAATAAATGCATGTAAAAGAGAACTTCCCTCTACAAGAAGTAACTCATTGATTAGGACAGGCGGGCACCTGTCCTTTTTTTATTCATATGATTTTGTTTTTGATTGGTTTTCCACATTGGTTTACCAGTTTGGTTTACCAAATGTATACTATTTTACCAATAAAAAAAACTTTCTTAACATTTTTTTTAGTTTTTGCGATTTTATAGCATAAAATACGCTCAAATAGGATGAGCAGTTTCTTCCTATTACTTTTTATCTCCAAAATATGATACCGCACCACCACTTAAGAAATCTTCTCTCACAGGACTAAATGTGTCAATGAGTATCCCTTCTTCCAAACAAATTGCACTATGTACTAAATTAGGTTCAATATACACGCCATCTCCTGCTTCTACCATTTTCTTTTCTCCATTAATTTCAAATTCAAACTTACCTGAAACACAATAGGTAGCTTGCGTGTGAAAATGTTGATGTGGGGCACCTAATGCTCCTTTCTCAAATTTCACTTTTACCATCATGATTTGGTTATCGTAACCTAAGAACTTTCTTGATACTCCTCCACCAAGCTCTTCCCATTCCATTTCTTTTGTGATGATGTACTTTTCACTGAATCGTTTCATATGTTTATTATTTATTGTTTTTAAAGGTCATATGTCGCTTCCAGATAATCATTCCCTTGCGTATCAAGTTCTTGTTATGGAAGGTTCACAATTATTTGTTCTCTGTTAATTCATAAGGACCTTTCCAGGTATATTCTTTATTCTTAATTAATAATTTATGCGCTGCATCTTTATCATTATTTTCGTTTGAAATAATAAAGACTTTTGACTTTTCGTTTTCTGTATCAATTTGAATTGCCGTGTACGCTGACGAATCGATAAGTACTTGAATATTCTTGATATGGCTATAGGCATTCACAGCAAATTCTGAAACCGGACTGTAAGTTCCATGAGACTCTATAATTGATACAAAAACTGTGTTTTTTGAGTTTTTCTTCCTCAAAATCAAAGTGGGTTCATTTCTTAAATTATAATCTGGATCATTCGCTCCAATTCTTCCAAAAATAACTTCATCGTTTTTAGACGTAACCGCCGTATACGAATAGAATTTATCATTTAACAACCAATTGAGTTTGATGTTTTCTCCTTTAGAAAATGCCTCTGCTTCTTTATATAGATGTTGATATCCATTTGCATTTCCCATAATTTCAGGTCTATCGAATTTGGTATAGTTAAAATTGGTTTGCATGATCTGTCCTAAATAATAGAAAGGAAGATCGTATTGATTTGTGTTATCAGATTCAACATGCATAATATCCAATAGATATGGATTTTTGTAATCTGGATCCTTGATCACCACCATGGTTCTATGCAATTTGGTTCCCGGATACGCATTTACTTCCTTGGCGCTCGCTACTTGTAAATCTTTGTCCGCTGCGCTGAACAAGTACCTTTCCGAATGATACATACTTGCTATGTCGTATTTCCCTTCAAAATGCGATGACTCATTCTGAACTAATGTATTATGGGCTATCGTCTGTTTCGCCCAGGATTTGTTCTCTTTTAAATAATTTCCTCCTCCTTTTTGTTCAATATTCACAAAACGAGCCAATCCGTAATCCTGAACTACTTCATCTCCTTCATCAAACAATGCATACGATAATTTATCAAAATGTCCGTGACTTAATCCGTGGGCTGTGTATTTAAAAACCAATTCAAAATCCCCATTTCTCAGAATACCTACTGCTCCCTCATCTCCATTAGCTCCATCAGATAACTCAATAGAATTTTTAATAAACGGTTTAGACTTGCCATCCTTTAAACCAAGTGCAACAGATAATCCGGCATCATCGAGCGTTACATTCCCTTGCTTTTCCGCGATACTCAATAGTGCAGGATTATTCCCTCCAAAGCAATAGGCAATATCCACAGCAGAAACCAAAGACCTCGAATAATAAGACATCCCCTTTTGGGCATCATTTAGCAAAAAGAAATCCCCATCCACATCTGAAAGATTGATTAATGCATTCACACTCTTTATTAATACGCTGTCTTTATATTGGAACACCTTTAATTCGGGTTTTTTATTTTGAAGGGCTTGAGCAAAAATTAAAAAAGGATACGAAGCATAACGATGATAATAAGGCCCTTCGGTAAAGTAACCGTCTGGAGAAAATGGCTCATCCAGATTTGCAAAGAAACCGATCTTTCCATCCTTATTAATATAGCCCCCATCATTATCTTTTTCATTGGGATCAAGCTTTATATCTTTAATACCGTATAATGCCCTTTGCAATAAACTGTCATCTTCCATCACTAAAGCGATCATTCCTACAGCAACATTTCCCCAGGTACTGTGATTATGTACACGATTGAAGAATTGAGGATTCCCTATGGAAATATAATCTGCAAATGGTCGGAACAGTTCTGTTTCCAATTTATTTCGCTCTTCTTCTGACAGGTAATCATAGATACAATCAAAGGCCTGACTTGTGTATACCAACCAATTGGAATCGTTTAAACACTGCCAGAAAATTTTCCCTCGTGCATAGGACCTCGTTTGCGGATGAACAGGCAGGGTTGGATACAATTCCATATAAGTAAACAACATGTCCTTGATATACTTCGCATATTTTTCCTCTTCTAAAATTTGATAAAGCACCCCTGCTTTTTGCATAATTAAATAATTTCTTTTGTGCCTTTCATGGGTATAACCCCCGGAATAATCTTTTGGGATGGGCACCTGAATACCGAGTTCAATTTCTGCATCAACTTCTGATTTTGTCGCTTCTAAGGATTCGTCAAAAATGGGTATGTTCCCTAAATTAGATCGAATATCTTTAATCCCTTGTTTGGTCAAAATTAAACCTGGATGTCCGCTCTCGTTGGCTATTGATTCTACTTCAGAACTAGTTTTCTTCTGACAAGAAAAAGTAGTTGACAAGACAATCACAAGTAGCAAAACCGAATTTATGTTTATTTTTTTTATCATCATTATTTGTTAGAAATTACGCCCAAATCCAACCCATCTGTACCTTTTCCTTTTAGAGGTGAATTTTCTGATAATTTATAAGTTCCCTCTTTAAAATTTGGGTTTAAATTCCAAAGGTTATTAAAATTATATTTCTGATCTCCTGTAACTTCTATTTTTTCCGCATTATAAAAATCATTATTTAAAACATTTACTATAGGCTCGCCTACCACCAAATGCATTTTAATGGGCAAAGTATGATTGAAGATATTGTTATTTATATCGTTTACCTGAACACCATGCAATGATATGGCGGCTTTATACTTATTCTTTTTACCATGACCAATATTCTCAAAAACATTATGGTCAATTTCTAAAAATGGACCAAAAGTACTTTCGTCTGTTCCTCCTCTATATAAGCTTAAAGCAGTGCCTTGAATATCGGAAAACACGTTGTTTTTCATCATAAAATACTCGACGTTATAAGCGCCTATATCATCGGTTTCTGTATCTAATGCGGCAATATGACCTGTAATATTTTTAAATATCGAATTTTGAATACTTATAGTATCTGCAAATGTACCTTTAGCAACTCTCAACACATCAAATGAATGGTTAACGGTTAAGTCAGTAAATTCACAATTCTCTATAAACAATTTATAGTTTTCTATCATGGCGTTTTTACTTGTGCTAATGACCGAATTACCCGCATAATCAGGAGATCTGGCCCCGTCAAATATTATATTTTCCAAAGACAAACTGCCTCCATTCTGAATTTCAAATGCCATCATTCTCTCAAATAAGATGATCGCTTTTCCAGTTCCGGAAGTTTTAAAAGATAAGGGATGAATTAAACGGACTACTTTAGTCAATATATATTCTCCTCCGGACTTCAATTCGAGCATATCTCCGGGATCAGCTTTTTGAGCAGCATCGAACAGCGTATTAATTCCGGGTTCTACGGGAATTGTTTTACCGGAATTAAGTGTTTCCCTTAGATCCGTTTTTGCATACCAATCGATTCCGGTATTTTCTTTGGTAGCAATATTCGGATGTATGTCAACCTTTATTTTATCTGAAACCGGAACCAAAAAGCCCAGTTCATTTTTCGCGAGTTCAAATTCGATTCTCTCAAAACCTCTCTCAATCCCTGTTTCTATGTTTTTACTCGTTAAGTTATTTTCAAATGTAATCCCACTGATATCATCGTAAACCGTAAACAAATTACGCTTAGTTTCATGGTAAAAAATATTTTCTGAGATCTCAGAAGTCGCGGGTGGCTGACTTCTCTCTGCATCACTACCAGCACATAGTTGAATATGATCGCAGTTGATAAAGGTATTGTGCTTTACCTTTGAATTGATCACCGGTACATAGCGATGAGGAGGAGAGTCCGGCACACCATTCATCAGGACCAAGGCCCCCCTAAACCGGTAACCGGTTAATCCAATATGGTAATTATTGACAACCGTTTGGGTTTCATTAATGATCCGAACTCCGCCGGTACTAGGTTTTCCGTTACCCATAAACACATTCCCATCAACCAATGTTTCATTGCCATGACGCAAGGTCAATGTTCCTGTACATTCAAAAAAAGTATTGTATCTAAAAGTGTTTTGACAAGATTTGTTGGAGATGATCTCATGTTCGCCGTTGCATCTGTCAAAATAGTTCGACTCTACCAGGGTATTTGAATTTTCTAAGGACTGGTGACTGGTTCCTATTCTCAACGTTTCTCCTCCATTATTCCCATAGGTGGGTCTGTGTCCAAAATAGTTGTGATCAATTTTATGGTGGTTCTCCCGGCTCTCTTCAGTATCCAAACCGACGATCATCGTTACACCCAGGTTCTTTTTACCGGTTAAATGGTTGTGATCGATTCGGTTATTTTTCCCATAAATGGCGACCCAATAATCTTGCACCTGACGTTCCGGATTGTTGTAGTTATCTATCACACATTCAGTTAATCGACAATGATTTGCCATCTCATCTTTGTTCTTCCTGAATGAAATGACAGCATGAGTAGGTGTAAACCCGTTTTTAAAAACTAGCCCTTCCACGATTAAATAATCACCGGCAATTTGAAGATTGGACGCACCTTCCAAAGTTACTTTCCCCTTTTCCTCAACAGTTAGCTTGATAGGAAGATCTTCGGTCCCTTTTCCTTCAAAAATAAGTTCTACATCATTCCAAACCCCGTTGGCCAAAGTGATGACATCTCCCGGTTTTGCTTGAGAAACCGCATGATTAAATTCCGAAATATTTTTAACAAACATTCCATTTTCAGCTTGGTCTTTACATGAAATAAGGAGAATTGTTGTTAGGCAAAGCCCGATAATAGATCTTTTTGGATTGTTCATTATAATTGGTTAACCAATTTGGTTTACCAAATATATGGCTATTTATTCAGGAAACAAATAATTCTATGAAAAATTGATCTGTAGCGATGTTATATTAACATTGATAAATAACTTCAATTAAAATAATCCATCAAAGCTAAAATACCATTATAAGAAATTACACATGAGAAAAAGAGTGCTGCAAATAATCCGATATTAACCCAAAGACTGGTCTTATAACCCTTCATTACTTTTTTATTGTTGACCATTAAAATAATCCCAAGAACAACAATGGGCAAAACAAAAACATTAAACACTTGAGACAGTATTTGCATTTCAATTGGGTTGGCTCCAAATATGGGAACAATTAATGCAACAAGACATGCGATAAAAGTTATCATTCTGAACTGCTTAGAATTGGTGTCTAATTCACCTGATTGATAATCGGCCAATAACAATGGAGCGATCAAAAGACAAGGGAATATTGATGACAAGCCAGCGCTTAAGGTTCCAAAGAAAAAGATCGTAACTGCAAACTTTCCGGCAACAGGCTCAAGCGTATTCGCCATATCCAAGACCCGAGTAACCGGCATACCTTGATGGAATAAGGCACCGCATGCAACAGCCATAACAGATCCACTAATCATAAATACCAAAATGGCTGCGGTGATGGCATCCTTTTTTTGTTGGTCTAAGTCCTTGATCGTCCAACCTTTTCCTTTTACAAAAAGTGGTCTCGATAAAAAAGTAGCTGCCGCCATAGTTGTTCCTACAAAAGCGGCCACCATCATTTGTCCTCCCGGAACTTTAGGTACTGATGGGACTAAGCCTTGAACAACTTCAATAGGAAGGGGATGCACAAAGAACAAGGAAATGATAAAAGACAATCCCATGATCGTCACGAATATGACCAGGATCTTTTCAAAGAATGAATATTTTCCTACCAGCATTAGCGCATAGAATATCCCTATGATCAAAATGGCAATAACAAGAACGGTTTCGTATTTATAAGGAGCCAATTGTTCAAAATAAATGGCCAGCAATTCAAAAATAATATTGGCAGAAATCCCAAGGATCCCCATCAAAGAATTCCATTGTCCAAAAGATATTCCAATGATAATTAGAATGGCTAAGATCTTTCCTCCTTTAATATGCTTCTTAAATCCGTAAAGCGCCGTTTCGCCAGAAATCAGGGCATAATTCCCATAGGCAAACATGAGTACACCGGAAAACAGGCAACTCAATAAAAGTACCCAAAGCAGTTGCATTCCATAAGTACTTCCCGCAACAATCATGGAGGTCACACTACCCGTTCCTATGGTATAACCAATGGCAAATATTCCCGGACCAAAACTTAATACGATTGCGATAATTCTTTTGAACAGGGATTCTTTCTTTTGGTTTGCCATTTGAGTTTTATTCGTTATTTCGAGTAAGTTCGATGAAATCTTAGCTGAGGAACCGCTATTTGCCGATAAACGGGAGCCTCAAAAAAATCACTTGGTCACCGGATAAGATTTGCTGGTGAATCTGGACTTGTACAGGCAGTAAAAAAGTTTAACAACCTGCTTAAACGCGTCATAGGGTATTCTGTTAAGGTCCATTCAGAAACAATCTTATTCCTTTTTGATGATCTTAAAATGTCCATTTGCACTGTTCAACAACTGTATCTTCGGCTGACCCTTTGATGAATCGACCAACACATCAACAACTTCTTCAAATTCTATTATCGTTCCTTCGAATTGCAATGTTCTTACCGAAAAGAAAATGGCTAATTCCCCCTTCGACAGAGATAGTGACTCTGCCTGATCACTTTTCCATTTAGCGTCGTTGATTTTCCATCCTTTCAATGGTGGGTTTGGATTTTCTTCTTCTATTCGCTTATCGAATGTTTCGAATGGGAAGACGATGGTGACAAAGCTAAAATTTTCTTGTCCTGTTTTTGACAATACAGACCACTGTTTCCCTCGTCGGCCCCCGGTTTTAACTTCATCAATTTGGTTCAGCTGATAAATATCCAGTCCTGACCCGTCATCAAAGGTTGTTCTTATCAAATTTGGCGCATTTTCTAAACTAAAATGCCCTTGCCAGATCTGTTTGTAGGTATGGGGTTTCTCTGATTTGAAATTATCTTTTACAATCCAAAAATCATTTTTGATGTTGATTACCTGGCGGGAGTAATCAACTCCCAGCTTTTCGAAACCGTCATGAGTACCAACAAATACGTCAAAATCATCATTTGTTACCCATGAAATAACTTTTGGATTTGGCAATTCTTTGAATTTTCCAAAACCACTTCCTCCTTGATTAGACGTATATTGTTTCCCCTGTAACTCATCATCGACCAAAGCTACATTTTTGGTCATGGAATTTTTGAATAACTCTAAATCCTTTAAATAATATCTCACTTGGTAATTTGGCAAAACAACCTTTCCATTTGCCATGGCTTGTATTCCTAGCATGTCACCATGTTGATGGTCTGGTTTTAAATCGTCCAATCCCGCAGAAATAATCATCATATGATCCGTTGGATTCCAACCATCTCTCATGATATAATAACCGGTCGTTGGAAAATTTAAAGACTGATATTCGGGTTTTTTTGTTTCAATATTATTGAGCATTTTTAATTGGGAATCGCTCAAATACCAATACATTTTTTCTTCTACATGATTATTTGCAAAGTAGCCCATTTGGGCATCACCGAAAAGCAAATAACCCAATGTCAATGCCCCGGAAATATCATTTTTTTCTGCCCAGGGGTCATCTGTATCATCAGACAATACAGGAGCCGATTTGTCAGGGTATGCTATTTTCACTAGTGTGGTAAACAGTGATTTTAACTTGTCTTCCCAGAACTGACTCACTTCCAAGTTACTTGTTTTCGCTAATTGATAGACATAATAATAATTGCCAATATCACTGATATGATAATGAACTGTTCGTTCGAATTGGAAGCCATCATCATTGATCTCTTTTGATAAATGTTCTTCCAGCAGTTTCATAGCATGTTCATACCATTTATCCGCATCTTTAAAATCTCTTAATAAAATAGAAACCATGGCCAAAGCAGACAATCCTCTGGTTTGATGATTTCCCGGGACAAATTCTGTATTGGTTTCATACAAGTTTGAAGCATGCTGCAATAGTGTGGCAATGGTTAAAAGTTGGTCTTCATCTGAATATTCCTTTTCTCCCAAAAATATGTTGTGAATTTGCAGCCAATTTAAAATGCGATAACCTGACCGGAAGGCTTCATAAACCCCATTTCCATCTTCAATCTTTTCATACTTTTCAACAGCTAAAGCAGCATTTAGAGATTTTAGTTGATTTTTAAAATAGTTTAAAAATCTGGGATCTTTATTTTGATAATGGTAATAAAACGCGATATCCACCATTTTATGTTGTCGCGCTAAATGCCTTATAGCATAAGCATTTACAGGTTCTCCAAAAAGGTAATTAAAAGGCAATTTCCATTGTGTAGAGTCCGAAAACTTTGCAAGATGGTCCAAAGCATTTTCGATATGTCCGCTTTTAACTTCCGGATAAATGGTATGATAAGATTCAAATCGACTGTCAAAAGATTTCCAGTCGTAAAAGTAACGCTCAGAAAATTTCTCCCTAAAATATTGGGCCAACACAGCCTCTGAAATCCTATTTGAACCGCCCAAATCATCCTGAACCTCAGGTTTTAAATAATGAGCGAGTTTATCTAAATCAATTATCTTGTTTGAAGGAATTTCTTGTGCATAAATGCTTGGTGAAAAACCCAAATACAACACCAAAAAAATACGTCTCAGCCAATTCATTTGTAGCGATCTCAATACATTAATTTAAGTTCCAAATTTTGAACCACTTCAATTTTACCCGAATTTAATATAGTATTTTCTCCAGGCTCCTGCCCTTTTTCACCCCAAAGAATAGCGATAAGTTTTACGGGATTGTTTTTAAATGTATTGTTCTTAAATTCCACATTGACAATACCTCTATTTTTTATTAAAATTTCGTCCTTTTCAGTCTAGCCGGAATTCGTGATCCTATTGTTTAGAAGATTTAAATTTCCTCCGATCGTCGATTCGTCGTAACCACCGCGATAATAATCAATAACCGCTTCTTGGATGCTATCAAATGTGGTATTCGCAATTGTTAAGAATTCAGCATTGTAATCTCCTCCGTCATTTGTTTCTTTATTGAGCATAAACCCGCGTTCGCAATTTTTTATAACCGAATTTGACACCGAAATAGTATCGGCGAAAGAGCCTTTGGATACTTCAAGCACACTTTTAAAATTGCTGATCTCAACACCATCGAGCCAGATATTATAGGCTTTGGACATGTATTTGTCTAGCGTGGTAAAAGCGTTTTGTGTGTTGATTCCACTCAAAATGACTGCATTCACTTTTAAATTTCCTTTGGGATGTAATTCAAAAGCTGTTCTTTCCGAAGTAAACACCAATTTGGCCTTATTATTTTTATCGCTCGAAACTATTGAAATTTCTTTATCGATGGATAGACTTGTCTCTAAGTTATAAACACCACTTTTAAGTGAAATCATATCGCCTGAATTGGCCAACTTAATTTGATTTAAAAGTTCTTCAGAAGTAGAAACTTCTATTCTCTTTGCTTCTGTTTTAACAGGTTCAGTTGAAAACCAATCGGGCCCGTATTTGGATCTATCCATTAAAGTCATCCCTTCTTTTACCGGATTTACAATTGCTCCAATACTATTACTATTTGAAGTTCTATTGGTTCCAAACAAATCTTTGCCAATTGATTCAAAATCAAAACCGGAATAGGTATCATTTATGTTTTCTGAAGGAATCACTAGATAATTTGATACTTTTTCAACTGAATAATCCCGTATTAGCAAACCTTCAGGTTTAACTTCACTATGGTTCTCGTGATTAATCATGTTATTTTTAAAATTTACACCATCTACTTCGTCATAATTTACAATGGGAGTCGTATCTGCAATATCATTATAAATTAAATTGTTTGCCACAACAACTCGTTCAGGCCGAGCAGAACGAATCTCAGAAGGTGGCAAAACATCACTTTGACTCAAATTGGACCCAACACTAAATTGCCAAGGTGATTTACAATCAATAAAGGAATTGTAAGCGACCACCACATCAGTTACTTGGTTGTATCGGTTTAAAGGTGATTTAGGAATACCGTTCATGATGGCAAGCGGACTTCTAAATGCTTCTCCCTTTAATTTAAAGAAATAATTATTGGTTATCCAATGCCCGGTGTTGATGACCCGAATGCCACCAATGAATTTAGAATTATCATTTCCAATAAAAATATTGCCATCAATTTTTGCATAATTCCCATGACGAAGCACTAAAGAACCTTCACTTTGGTAAAATACATTGTGTGAGAACTCATTAAAATTTGATTTACTTGAAATCACTTCCACTTCTCCATTGCAACGGTCAAAAAGGTTATTTGAAACAATAACATAAGATGGTGTCATTGAGGTGTCGCTAGCTCCAATTTGTATTGTTTCACCGTGAGGGCCCCCTTTTCTTGGTCTTGGTCCAAAATAATTATTAGTAATTTGATGGTGATTAAAAATATGCTCATTGCCTTTTAAAAAAACCCTTATCGTTGGTCCGAAGTTGGATTTTCCTGCTAGATAACAATGATCTAAACGATTGTTTCTTCCCCAAAGTTCAATCCAATGGTCGCTTACATCGCGGTCTGGTTGTGTAAATTCTTCTATCACACAATTGGTAACTCTGCAATGGTTTGCGATAGAATCATTATTAATTTTAAATTGTATGACTGAATTTGATGGTGTATATCCATTTTTAAAATATAAGCCTTTTACTTCCAAAAACTCACCCCCTAATTTCAAATTAGATTTTCCCTCTATGGTCACTTCACCATTGGTTTCGGCTCTCAAAACTATTGGTTTTTCTTTGGTGCCCTTACCATAAAATTCAATTTGTACATCTTTCCAAATTCCATTTGTCAAAACGATGTCATCTCCCGGCATACTGTTTTTTATGGCCTCATTTAATTGGTTTAGGTCAGAAACTTTTACAGTATTTGAATCTGCTGATCTTTCACAGGCTGATAAAATGATTAAGCAAAAGACAATTAAGATGTTATTCATGGGTTGTTCATATTTTATTTGGATTAGGCATTCTGCCACAATTGGTGGACCTTCTTTAGGTCTCTTTTCATAGCATCAAAAACTATTTTTTTATCAATTGATATTTGTTTATTTCCCTTTTCGGCACCACCTAAATCGTATTCCAAATGCAAGGAAACGGGTGGATTTAAATGATAGCTCTTTAGTAATTTAAAGTACTTGTCAAAATCGACCATCCCTTCTCCGATAGGTACATTAATAGCTTCCCATTTCCCCCTTATTTTTCCCCATTTGTAATCTTTTAATACGATAACCTTAATATGTGGATATAAAAGTTTAAATCCATTTTCCCATGAAAACGCACCTTCAACCATCGCATGTCGAATATCGTATTGGGCTCCAAAATAAGAAGGGTCAACGGTTTCCAAAATCTTTTTTACTTCCCAATAAGAAGCTCCAACATTTTTCCCTGCATGATTTTGATAACAACCAATGAGACCGAGTTCTTGATTCAGACTGCCCAGTTTTCTAATTTCCTCCTGATATCCTTCCAAAGCTTCGAGCATTGGTTTCTCATTTGGATATTTAAACCAATTGGTTCTGTAATAGGTGATGCCTGATTGAGAGGCTGTTTCCAGTATATCTACATCCAATGGATTGTTTATGCTCTCAATACTTGTTGTAATTAAGTCGCAGTTAGAACCGGCTTTTCTGATGGCGTCAACTGCTTTCGGCAATTCATTTTTCACTTGTTCCGGAAGAACATGACCATTAGGTCTTATCGTTAAATCCACTCCATTAAATCCCATTTCGGCAGCCATTTCACCCGTCTCATCATAGTCTAAAAATTGCAGATGTTTTGAAAATATATGTACTGAAAGTTTCGGATTACTATCGGCAAATTTTATCACACCAGATGGAAAAGAGACCAAGGGTAATGCCAGCAATGGTATCGTTGTTTTTTTAAGAAAATCCCTTCTTGTATTCAATTCCGAACAAATGTTTATTTGGTAAACCAAATTGGTTTACCAAATATATGTATATTTGTTCGTATATCTATTCTTTTTATTGAGAATTCGTTTGACCATGAATATATCTTCTTTGAGTCCGGCAACCAGAGTAAAGCTTCACAAAATAAGTACAGCGACCATTGCTACTTATCTGTTTAAAAATGGATTGAGAAATCAAGCCATACAAAATGTATTTCCGGTCAAGTCCGGAAAAGGCAAATTGGTGGGTGAAGCCTTTACCCTTCGCTATATCCCTGCCAGAGAAGACCTCAATCCTATATCCGTATTCCAGGACCCCAAACATCCGCAAAGAGTTGCGGTAGAGACCTGTCCTGAAGGAGCGGTATTGGTCATCGATAGCAGAAAGGACGCAAGAGCCGCCTCTGCCGGATCCATCCTGGTAACCCGCCTAATGATGAGGGGCGTTGCCGGAATTGTCACCGATGGTGGTTTCAGAGATTCAGAAGAAATCGGCCAATTGCCATTTCCCGCTTATCATCAAAGGCCTTCTGCACCGACCAACCTCACTTTACACCAGGCTCTGGACATCAATGTTCCCATCGCTTGTGGGGATGTAGCCGTCTTCCCAGGAGATGTGATCGTGGGAGACGAAGACGGGGTAATGGTCATCCCCAAAGAAATGGTTGAAGAACTGGTAGAGGCATGCGAAGCCATGACAACCTATGAAGACTGGGTTCTGGAAAGAGTGAGAAAAGGGGATTCGATCATTGGTCTATATCCATTGATAAGCGAAGAGAATAAAGCCCGGTACGAACAAAAATCCTGAGACATGAAAGCTTAAATCTATTCCAAGGAAATGAAAAGAATAAGAGAGGCTTGTAATGGCCAAGTAAACTAGATTAGCTTTTCAAAAATTAACTTTGTGTGAAAAAATCTATTGACCCAATTTGCCATGGTCTTCTTGTTACTTGTATCCTTTTCTTGCAATGATGATGACTTTGATGAAAAAAAAATGTAATGTTTGAGCCTTTTAGGCGTCTATATAGAAAAGCTGTTTGTTCGGCTTACTTAAAGAACCATTTCAAATGAAATTAAAGCTCCCCTATTCTGTGCTGTTCTTCCTTTTTATTACAGCTGCCCTGCCGGCCCAAGAGAAGGCCCCTGATAGCGGTATTATCATCTATAGCATCTTTGATGTCAATGAAACCGACGAAATAGTAAAACTCGACGCACTGGCTGGCAAGTATCAAGGTAAAAAAGTAAGATTTGTTGCGGTATCCGACAAGGTCAACTCAGATGCCAAAAAAGTCATCGGTGAACATAGTAACCATTACGAACAATTACCACAACCCCTGAATCATGAGGTGTTCAACAAGTTCCAGACATCCATGATGAAGGTATTCCCCATACATGTGATCGTAGATCAGGAAGGAGCATTGGTTTTCAAGAAAAAAGGACGTTCGAAAGGAATTGAAGAAAAATTAGACAGGAAAATTGAACGGTTGCTCAAAAAATATGCAGGTGATTCGTCGAGTGAGGCGGTGCTTGCAGAAGTAGTGACAGAACTTTAAAAGTTTTCTTTTTTAATAAAAAATCCGGTAATGCGCTCAGATTTTCATCCCTTCACCTTCAGGCTATTTTTTGTTCTACTTATCATATCTGCAAGTGCTATTTCACAAAATATGGAACCCCTAAGCAAAACAGTACAGGAAGGCGAACGCTTTAACCTGGAATTACCTTCCAACCACAGCAGCGGTTTCAGCTGGCATTATGTCCCCGATGAAAACCCTTTGATCGATTCAATACAGGTGCAGTATGTGCTGCCTCCCCATGCCCTTGTGGGAACCGCAGGGAAAGAAATCTGGACCTTTACAGCGCTCAAAAAAGGAAAGCAGCGGATCACATTTCAGTACAAGAGAAGTTGGGAAAATAAGGTACCTGACCGTGAAAAAACTTTTGAAATTCGTATTGAGTGAACGAATTGACAAAAGGGTAATGCACATTTCACAATTCGTTAATCTTATCATCTTACATTTACACTCCATTAAGCTAGAAAGTTTATCTATCCCCCCGTGATAAACAGCTAACCAAACGACCACCTCTACTTCAGGTGGTCATTTTTTTTGAAAAAATCGAGAAGTTTTCCCCAACCTATTCCTCAAAGGCTTTCACGTGTTGGGTAGCACTTCCCAGCCCGCTGATCCCTAGCTCCACTATATCTCCCGGCTTTAAATAGGCGGGCGGCTTTAATCCCAGGCCTACACCTGAAGGTGTTCCCGTAGAAATGATATCTCCCGGCAACAAGGTCATGAACTCACTGATATAACTCACTACGGTTTCTACGTTAAAAACAAAATCGGAAGTATTGCCATTCTGCATCATTTTACCATTCACTTTTAACCATAAGTCGAGTTTATTCGGATCTATAATCTCTTCTTTAGTCACCAAAAAGGGTCCTATTGGTGCAAAAGTATCACAACTTTTCCCTTTTACCCACTGACCTCCCCTTTCCAACTGATATTCCCTTTCACTGTAGTCATTGTGTAAAACATAGCCGGCGATATAATCGAATACATTTTCTTTTTTTACATAGGATGCCCTTTTTCCGATGACCACGGCCAGTTCGACTTCCCAATCCGTTTTGGTACTTCCCTTGGGTAGCACCAAATCATCGTCAGGCCCTACAATGGCTGTTGTCGATTTGAAAAAAAGAACAGGTTCTTTGGGCAAATTCATGCCACTTTCCGCAGCGTGATTTGCATAATTTAAGCCTACGCAAATAATCTTTGACGGCCTTTTGACGGGGCAGCCCAGCCTTTCATTTTCATCGATTTCAGGACAATCTGATCCATTGATCTCAAACCACTTCTTCAATCTTGCTATGCCTCCCGAAGCAAAAAAATCTTCGTCATAGTCTTCCCCAAAAGCGGATAGATCAACTCTCTTTTGATCGAGCTGCAGGCCGGGTTTTTCTTCGTTAAACTTTCCAAATCTGATCAGTTTCATTTTTTTATTCTAAAAATAAGTAAACTCTTTTTAACAAGTGTTCAATTACAGAAAACACTTCGCATAATCATAGATAATTCTGTCATAAATAATATAACATGGGGCGAAAACTTATATTAAAGCGCATCTATATGGCATAGTACAATGCACTCTCAGTGCGCTTTCTGTGCAATCTCAGTGCGCTTTCTGTGCACTCTCCGTGCAATCTCCGTGCAATCTCCGTGCGCTCTCCTCACTTTTAAATCGAGATCTGATCAGTAGGTTCTGCGGAAGACAGGGTCGCGAAAAATAGGGGAGAAGAGCAGGACAAGTACAAAAATTCATGGTTATACCTGTAAAAAAAGAACCTGCCTTAAGAGACAAGTTCCTTCTATTCAATTGTTCCAACCCGGATAAGAAATAAACGAGTTTCGTTTTCTTAAAATATTTCTTCTTGATCTATGCTCCTGTCTCTTCTACAGGATTTAAATTTTCATCCAGTGGTGTCATATTAGGCATAAGTAAATGCACCAGTCCCAGGATGATCAGGTAACAGGATCCCGCTATCAAGAATGCCCAGAAATACCCGCTGTTTCCTGCCGTATCCAAGACAGATCCCAGGGCTTTATCCGCGATGATACCGGCTACAGCACCAACCATACCCCCTATACCTACCACAGAAGCCGTCGCTTTTTTAGGAAATACATCCGATACCAAAGTGAAAATATTCGCCGACCAGGCCTGGTGACCTCCCGCTGCGATCCCTATCAAAATGATGGCCACCCACTTGTTTTCGGTAATCGCCACATAGCTCACCGGTAAGATGATCAAGGCACAGATCAACAATGTGATTTTTCTTGCCTTATTGATCGGCCATCCTTTTCGCATAAATGCCCCTGAGAGATATCCTCCAAATATACTGCCCGCATCTGCCAAAATATAGATCACAAAAAACGGAAGTGCTATGTTCTTGATATTCACATCAAAGGTGACCGCTAAAAACTTAGCTCCCCAGAATAAATAGAACCACCAAACCGCATCAGTTACTTTTGCCAGAGCAAATGCCCAGGTTTGTCGTTTGTCTAACACACTTTTCCATGGAAGTTTCTCTTCATTTTCTACCACCGAATCACTCTGTATATAGGCCAGCTCTTCTTTTGTGACTTTCGGATGTACTTCCGGTTTCTTATACATTCTAAACCACAGATACACCCATAATGAACTCAAAGCGCCGGTGATCAAAAATGGAATCTGCCAATTCTTGCCATCCTCATGTACGATCCAGCCTACCACAAAGGGTGCCGCTATTGCGCCTATACTGGTAGCCGCATTGAAAAGTCCCGTCGCAAATGCCCTGTCCTTCTTTGGAAACCATTCTGCTGTTGTTTTGATCGCGGCAGGAAAGTTCCCGGCTTCTCCAAAACCCAAGCCAAATCGCGCGGCAGCAAAGCCAATCACACTAAAGCCAGGACGCACCAAAGCGTGCAACATCCCAAAAATACTCCATATCGCAATGGATACCGTGTAACCTTTCTTGGTACCCAATCGATCGATCAGTCCTCCCATATATAGCAATCCTATGGCATAGGCTATTTTGAAGGAAACCATGATATTCGCATAATCTGTATTGGTCCAACCAAACAACTTTTCCAGCGTTGGCGCCATGACACCAATGATACTTCGATCGAAATAATTGATCGTCGTAGCGAACATTAATAAGGCTAAAATCCTATATCGATAAGTGCCTATGTTTTGATTAGTATCCCCCATAATGAACTATTTTAATTTAGTTATTTTGATTGCGTTATTTTCTAACTGCTTTGATAATGGCCAAGGCCTCTTTTACTTTTTGTTCCAGCTTATCAAAATCTCCGTTTGCCAATATGTCTTTCGAGATCAATTGTGAACCCATACCCACACAAGTTACTCCTGCATCGAACCATCCTTTTAAATTGGCTTCGTCCGGTGATACACCGCCCGTTGGCATAATGCTCGTCCACGGTTGTGGCCCTTTGATCCCTTTCACAAATTGTGGTCCGTAGATATCGCCGGGAAACAACTTGACGATCTCACATCCCAACTCTTCTGCTTTGGCTATCTCAGTCAAAGTTCCACAGCCCGGAGACCACAATACTTTCCTTCGGTTACAAACTATCGCTATATCTTCTCTCAATACCGGTGTCACAATAAAGTTTGCGCCTAATTGCATATATAAAGAGGCTGCCGCCGCATCCGTCACAGAACCCACACCCATGACCATTCCCGGTAATTCCTTTAAGGCATATTTGTTGAGTGCGCCGAACACTTCAAACGCAAAATCCCCACGACTGGTAAATTCCATCAGTCTCGCTCCGCCATCATAACAGGCTTTGAGTACCTTCTTCCCCAATTCTATATCACTGTGAAAAAACAAAGGAACCATCCCCGTGTCCTTCATCACTTGTGCTACTTCTAATCTTGTGTATTTTGCCATTTGTTTAATTTTATCTCGCTACTCTTCCTGAAGCGTCTCCGCCCATCAGTTTTTCTACTTCGTCAACAGTGACCAGGTTCGCATCTCCTTTGATCGTGTGTTTCAAACAAGAGGCTGCTACTGCAAAGTCTAAAGCATTCTGATCATCTTCCGGGTATTGTAATAACCCGTAGATCAATCCGCCCATAAAGCTATCTCCTCCTCCTACTCTATCTACGATATCTGTAATTTGGTACTGGCGTGTTTCGTACATCTTCTTGCCATCATACAATACACCTGCCCAGGTGTTATGAGATGCTGAAATCGATCCTCTCAAAGTGGTAATTACTTTCTTTGCCCGGGGGAATTTCTTCATCATTTGCTCACAAACCGATAAAAAGGCTTCTGCTTTGACATCATGTCCGTGTTTTGTCACATCCAAACCTTCAGGATGAATGTTAAAATGCTTTTCTGCATCTTCTTCATTGCCTAAGATCACATCGCAATAGGAAGTGAGTTCTGTCATGATCTTTTCTCTGTCTCCTCCGTATTTCCACAATTTTGCTCGGTAATTCAAATCTGTTGAAATAGTGATCCCTTTGGCAGAGGCTGCTTTTACCGCTTCCAAACAAGCGTCTGCTGCTCCTTGTGATATGGCCGGTGTAATCCCGGTCCAGTGAAACCATGTAGCCCCTTCAAATACTTTATCCCAGTCGATCATTCCCGGCTCTATCTCAGACATCGCCGAATGTGACCTGTCGTAAACTACTTTGGATCCACGGCTCACCGCTCCTGTTTCAAGAAATAAATCCCCAATCGATCTCCTCCGTAAACAATATGATCCACACCAACACCTCTCTTGCGCATTTCCATCATCGCACATTCCCCTATATCATTCTTGGGTAATCGCGTGACAAAATCCACAGGTACACCATAATTCGCCAAACTCACCGCTACATTTGACTCACCGCCTCCATAAACAACATCAAAGCTGTTCGCTTGGGAAAATCTTAAAAATCCTTGTGGAGATAATCGCAACATGATCTCTCCAAAGGTGACTACTTTTTTCATTCTTATTCTTTGTTTTTTAGAATTTAAAATATTCTTTTGCGTTGTAATAACATATATCAGATACTATTTTACCAATCCACTGCATATCATTCGGTAACTCTCCACTCTCTATTTCTGAACCGAAAATGTTACACAGTATCCTTCTAAAATATTCGTGACGAGGGTACGACATAAAGCTTCTCGAATCTGTCAGCATCCCGACAAAACAACTGATCAATCCCATATTAGACAAGGTATTGATCTGCTTGGTCATCCCGTCTTTTTGATCTAAAAACCACCATCCTGAACCCCATTGTACCTTTCCCTTTAACGATCCATCATTAAAATTACCGATCATGGTGGCAAAAACTTCATTAAAAGCCGGATTCAAATTGTATAATATCGTCTTTGTGAGTTTATTCTGACTGTCTAATTTGTCCAGGAACTTAGACAAGCCCTCAGCCTGTCGTTCATCTCCCATAGAATCCCAACCCGTATCCGGACCTAACAATTGTAACATTCTGCTGTTATTGTTTCTCAGAGGTCCTAAATGGTATTGCTGTAGTCCATCCATATTCATGATAGGTTTCTCCTAAAAACAGTAGTAGCGCCGTTTGAAATTTCTTATCTTCTTCATTACTCAGCAATTCTCCTTTTCTTCTTTTTCTAAAAATCAGGTCAACCTCTGATTCAGTAAACTCAGTAAAAGAAATGCTGCTTAATCCATGGTCTGATACCTTACATCCGTTTTTATTAAAAAAATCGACTCTATCTTTTAACACCTGACAAAGATCCCGGAAGGAATCTATTTCAAGCTTCGCTTTTTTTGATAGTTGGTCGATATACTCATTATAATTAGCCTGATTAATAGCGATAGATCTATCCGGACGAAAAGATGGATTTACTTTTGTTTTAAATCCGCTTTTGGCAATTTTTTGATGACTTTCTAAATCATCTATCGGGTCATCTGTAGTGCAAATCACTTCCACCTTCATTTTTTCGATTAATCGCTTTGTGGAATATTCTGGACTAATCAAAAGTTCATTCGCTTTCTCATAAATGGCCGGTGCCGATCTTTCATTTAACAAATCAGTTATGCCAAAGTATCTCGAAAGCTCCAAATGTGTCCAATGGTACAATGGATTTCTCATGGTATAAGGCACAGATTTAGCCCAATTTAAAAATTTATCGGTATCAGACGCATCTCCGGTCAGGTATTTTTCGTTGACTCCTAATGTCCTTAAGGCGCGCCATTTATAGTGATCGCCGTTTAACCAAATTTGAGTAATGTTTTCAAAATTTCTGTCCTTCGCAATATCTTCCGGAGGTAGGTGACAATGGTAATCTATGATTGGCAAATCTTTCGCATAGTCGTCATATAGCTGTTTCGCAAACTTATTTGTCAATAAAAAATCGTCGTGAATAAAAGTCATTTCTTAAAATATTTTAATTTCAAGAGGATTGTTAATTCTTTTCGCAAATTGACTCAGATAAATCTCCCAGGCTTCCTTTGACTCAAACTGTCCACTCTTTTTCCAACCAAATCCGGCGTAATAAATGACTTTATGGTTGTCCAATTTGATGTGTGCGAACAAATTGCTTTCATCCTTCTTCTCGGTAAGGTAATGATCGAAATTTACCATCGCCCCATTTGGAACTACAACACCGGTGCCCAATTCGGAATCATCCAAAGATTCCCAATAACTGATCCAACCTTCTTCAGTATTAGTCCCAATTTGACCCATTTTTTCATGCAGCGTCAATCCAGCTGAAATAGTGTCTACCCCTTTTAAACTAATTTCAAATTTAGAGAGGTTACTTCCGTAATCCAGAGAGATCATTTTTTGTTCTGATACAGGATGACCAGCCGCATCCCAATCAGCATAAGTAAGGACAAAACTTGTGCGAATAGGGCCAGTAGCGATTGTTTTCCAGGAAATAAAATTTTTAGAGAAATAATAGGTACTATCCACCTTTTTTGCGATACCGCCCACACCTCTGCTTACACCGACATGAAAATTATCCAATCCCTCACCGGTATCCTTGTGATAGGCCCCCTGTTCTTTGTCATTGTTGGCGTACCATTTATTGATGATCGGATATTCTACTCTTTTTAACCAAGCGTCAATTCCGCTAGATAAAGTTCCTCCTTTAATATTTTCTTCAATCATTTTTTGAGCGACCGGACCATAGGTTCTGAAGGCTACCCTGTTGTTTTCCCATGTATAATCATCTGTTCTTTCAGGGACAAATCTGGAATAACACCATGTGACAGAATCGTTCTGAACTAAAGCAGCGTTGTGCATCAATTCAAAGGTCTTACTTTCATTTGGAGCTAAAGTCAATTTGAAAAAGTAATTGATCTGCCAGCGTATCCCCATCTAAATCTATGGTTTGAGTAACTAAAAAATTTCCCTTCCGAATCCCTCACTGCAATTTGGTCTAATTGGATTTGTTCATCCACATTCAAATCTGCCCTGTTTAACTCAACGGTTTCAAATGTTCGCGAAATATCGATCGGATTGATTACGGTAATGGATCTTATCGGCTTCTGCTATTTTGCGCACAGGCCACCAGCAAAAGTGAAACAATAAAAAAAAGATAAACGTTCAAGGTTTTCATGCGATTACTCATTAGAAGGTTTTCCTATGGTTGCCAATATTCCGCCATCGACATATAAGACATGTCCGTTGACAAAGTCACTGGCTTTTGAACTTAAAAAAATAGCCGCTCCGGCCAGATCTTCAGGTTCTCCCCATCTACCCGCAGGGGTTCTGCTGATGATGAAATCATTGAACGGATGCCCGTTTACGCGTATTGGAGCTGTTTGACTCGTAGCAAAATAGCCAGGACCAATTCCGTTGGTTTGCACGTTAAATTTCGCCCATTCCGTTGCCATATTCTTGGTCAACATTTTTAAGCCTCCCTTTGCCGCTGCATAAGCACTCACGGAGTCTCTTCCTAATTCACTCATCATCGAATAAATATTGATGATCTTACCCCCTCCTCGTTCGATCATTCCTTTTACTACATTTTTTGAAACAATAAAGGGTCCGATCAGATCTACTTTGATCACCGCTTCAAAATCATCCACTTCCATATCGACCATGGGTATTCTTTTGATGATCCCGGCATTGTTCACTAAAATATCTATAGGTCCAACTTCTGACTCTATTTTTTTAATCGCCGCAATCACAGCTTGTTCATCGGTTACATCAAAAATATACCCGTAAGCGTCTATGCCCACAGATCTGTATTCCGCGACTGCTTCATCCACTTTCTCTTGAGAGGAACGCTCGTTTACGACAATTTTAGCACCGGCTTGCCCGATACCCTTGGCCATGGCCATTCCCAATCCGTGAACTCCTCCTGTAATAAGGGCTGTTTTTCCTGTTAAATCAAATAAATTAATTGACATCTCTATTTTCCTTAGTTATTTTTATCTTAGTTCTGTGATCTTCGCAACATCCATATCACCATAGTCTAAATTCTCTCCTGCCATTCCCCAGATAAAGGAGTAATTCGAAGTACCCGATCCACAGTGGATAGACCAAGGTGGTGAGATTACTGCCTGATGGTTTTGCATCCAAATATGTCTTGTTTCTTGGGGTTGCCCCATAAAATGACATACTGCTTGATTCTCTGGGATATCCAAATAAAAATAAATTTCCATTCTTCTATCGTGTACATGGGCCGGCATGGTATTCCAAACACTTCCTGTTTTTAATTCAGTCATTCCCATTTGCAATTGGCAAGTTGTCTACTATGCCTCCGATGATCATTTGATTGACCGTTCTGTGATTAGCTGTTTCCAAAGAACCTAATTCTAATTTATTTGCCTCTTTTAAACTTACTTTTTTGGTTGGAAAATTTTTATGTGCCGGTGCCGCATTCAAATAATATTTTGCAGGATTTTTGGCGTCATCACTTTTAAAAACTACTTTTTCATTGCCACTGACCAATGTACAAGGCATCTTTTGATTTAATTTGTAACTCCTGCCCATTTACTTCAACGGTTCCATTTCCACCAACATTGATAATACCTATTTCTCTTCTCTCTAAAAAGTATTTGGCTTTTAAGTGGATCGATCGTTTCCAATGTTAATGGCTTTAACAGGAACTGCCGAACCTGCCATATATCGGTCGTAATGCGAATAGGTCCAGGTTTATTTTATCCGATTTCCATTAAGTTATCTATTAAAAACTCCTTCTCTCAATTGACTCTAGTGTCGTATCGCTTTTACCGCTTCAGGACTTGAAGCATATCGCGTTTCGTAATTGTTGCATTGTCTCATTGATTCTGATTATTGTTTAATTTAAGCATTTTTACTTTTAAGTTAAACTTTTTCTGATCCCTAATTCCAATCCACGCAGTTCTGCCAAGCCTCTTAAGCGGCCAATCCCTGAATATCCAGGATTCGTTTTTTTATTCAGATCATCCATCATTTGATGTCCGTGGTCAGGTCTCATCGGCATTCTTAGATCCGATCTGCCATGTGCAGCCCTTTTTTCCTGCTCTAATACCAGCGCTTTCATTACGCCGTACATGTCTACATCTCCTTCTAAATGATTGGCTTCATAAAAATTTCCAGCCTCATCTCTTTGGGTACTTCTCAAGTGAATAAAATGAATGCGTGAACCCAGTCTCTTAACCATTCCAGGCAGATCATTATCTGGTCTTACACCAAAAGAACCTGTGCAAAAAGTCAATCCATTATTAGGACTATCAACGGCCTGATACAGGTCTAGTATATCCTGCTCAGTACTCACAACCCTAGGCAAACCTAAAATAGGATAGGGGGGATCATCGGGGTGAATACACATCAACACACCTGCTTTTTCTGCCGATGGTATGATTTGCTGATAAAAAATAGATGAGATTTTGTTTGAGCTCAGCCGCTCCCACTTTATCATAAGTTGCTAAAATGGCATTGAATTCATCCAGGGTATACCCTTCTTCTGCTCCTGGTAATCCGGCAATAATATTTTTGATCAACTGATCCTTTTCTGCATCTGTCATCACAGACAATCTCGCTTTTGCGGCAGCAATTTGGATTGGAGAATAATTTTCCTCGGCCCCCGGTCTTTTTAGTAAAAGCACTTCAAAAACAGTGAAATCCGTCACATCAAAGCGAAAAGCCTTCGAACCATCTTCGACTTCATAATTCAGATTGGTGCGCGTCCAATCCAATACAGGCATAAAATTATAGCAGACAATATCAATTCCACACTCACCTAAATTGACTAAGGTTTGTTTGTAATTCTCTATATAGGTCTTAAAATTTCCTGATCTGGTTTTGATATTTTCATGAATGGGAACACTTTCAACGACCGACCAAGTCAACCCTGCTCTTTCAATTTCCAGTTTTCTTTTTTTGATTTCTTCTATCGGCCATACCGTACCATTAGGAATGTGATGAAGTGCTGAAACAACTCCCGTGGCTCCAGCTTGTTTAATGTCAGATAGAGAAACTGGGTCTTTGGGCCCATACCATCTCCAGGTTTTTTCTAAAGTCAACATAACTAATACGATTAAACTCCACTAAATGCACTAAATCCTCCATCAATGGGTACTACAATTCCTGTGACAAAGGATGCCCCTTCGCCGGACAGCCACAAAGTGGTCGAAATTAAATCTTCGGGTTTACCGAACCTTCCCATCGGTGTTTGTTCGATGATGGTATTTCCCCTTGCTGTCAGATCTCCTTTTTCATCCGTTAACAAAGTTCTGTTTTGCTCCGTTAAAAAGAAGCCGGGTGCTAAAGCATTTACTCTAATCCCTTCTTTGGCAAAATGCACCGCCAACCATTGGGTGAAATTAGAAACTGCTGCTTTTGCACCACTATAGGCCGGAATTTTGGTAAGTGGTGTAAATGCATTCATGCTAGAAATATTCAAAATACTACAGCCAGGTCTGCCAATCATGTCTTTGGCGAAAACCTGAGTTGGCAATAATGTGCCTATAAAATTCAGATTGAATACGAATTTGATCCCTTCCACATTTAAGTCAAAAAAGGTTTTAAACCCTTCGGTGGTATTATCCAAATCTTCCGCTTTAAAAAACGGATTAGAAGTTGTTCCCAAAGGATGGTTACCTCCGGCACCATTGACCAAAATATCGCAAGGACCCAATCTCTCATTGATCTCTTCTTTACAAGTCTCGAGCGATTTTTGCTCCAACACATTGGCAACAACGCCAATTGCCCTTCCACCCGTTCTATTGATCTCTTCCGCGATCTGATCAGCCGCCTCTTTTTTCAGGTCAACAACTGCCACTTTATATCCTTCTGCACCATAAGCCTTGGCCAAGGCTCCGCATAAAACTCCGCCTGCACCAGTCAAATACGACTACTTTTTCTTGATTACTTTTTTCCATAGACTGCAATTTGATAAAAGATTTTTTTAAACTATTTTATGATGAATTTACGGATAAAGATATAAACAGTGGTCTTAAAGTAAGAGAATTCAAAAAGAACCAAAAAAAGAGGATTTGTACAATTGCACCCTTAGTTTAGGACGCCAAATAACCCATATCTGATTAAATTTAGCCTTATTCTAAACCAATGGCTCATGCATTTTCCTTATTTATATACGCTTCTTATTAATTTTGTTTACACTGCAGCGGATCCGGTCAAACAGGTATTCCGGAAATTATCGCCGGAAAAGAAATCCGACAGAAAAATTATTTGCCAGATTTTAGCTACGCCGGATATTGGAACGGGGAAAAAGCAATCGAATCTGAGGTTGGAAAAATATTCTATGCCACGGATTTTGGTGTCATTGCAAACGATAAACTAGACGATTCTAAAGCCTTGCTCTCTGCTATTAAAGCGATAAAGCAAGTTTCCGGAAATGTAATTTTAGAACTTCCCGCCGGGAAAATTATTCTGAGTGAAGTTTTGTACATAGAGCGAAGTAACTTTGTTTTAAGAGGGGCAGGGTCTGATGAAAAAGGAACCGAAATTTTTTGTCCGAGACCCATGATGTATTTTAAAGATCCCGACATTTTACGAGAATTAAGAGAGTATTTAATCGAGCTCGACAAGAGACAAATCGAAAAGGAGAACAATATCGATTTACCATTTTCACAATACGCATGGTCTGGCGGGATTATTTGGACGAATTATCCCGGAGAAAGAATCAAATCTTACCTCCCCAAGTATGAGCAACCTGTCGTTATTTTGGCGAAGGTACTCACTGGTAATCGAGGAGAAAATAAATTTGTTGTCGGGGATGCGACAAAATTAAAAATAGGCGATGTCCTGCAACTGGAACTCTATAATAAAGAAGGAGAGAACGGAAAAATTATCAAGGAAATGTACCAAAACACAGATGTAAAAATTGGTTCACATCACTGGAATTATCCTGAAATGGCCTTGGTCAAACAACAGGTTGAAATTGCCGATATCAAACAGAACGAAGTAACAATTCGAACACCGCTCACTTTGGACATTTCACCTGAGTACAAGGCACAATTAGTGGAATGGAAACATTTAAAAGAAGTAGGTATAGAAAATATTAAAATTACTTTTCCTGTTTCCCCTAGAATTGCACATCACGTTGAACAAGGTTACAACGGTATATTCCTGACCAGAGTCTTCAACGGATGGGTTAAAAATATCGCGATTCACAATGCTGACAGCGGTGTATTGACAGAAGAAATTGCCAATGTTACCATCGATAGAATCACTTCAACTGGTGAGAACATGGCACATTATACGGTAGCCATGGCTGGGGTTCACAATGTCTTGGCGAAAAACATATCCGTATACCAAGAGGCCGTTCACCCTTTAAGTTTTAATACTTTTTCTACCAAAAATGTATATCAGAATTGTGAAGTATTTATCAAGCCCTTATTGGATCAGCATTCAGGGGCCAATCATCAGAATCTATTTGACAATATTAAGGTCATTTAGAAATAGATGATACAGGGACCTATCCGCTTTTTGATGGCGGAGGAGCTGGGTATTGGAAACCATCTCATGGTGCTTTCTCAACGTTTTGGAATATTGAAGTGATTGTTGAAAACGAATGGATAAGCGATAAGCCAATTACACTAAACGGAATGAAAGACGGTCCTTTTGCAAGAATTATTGGCGTTCATGGAAATAAATCTTACCTTGTGGATTATGGTCCTGATGCTTATTTAGAATTTATCAATCAAACGATAAATATTCCCTCATTATATGCCTACCAACTCAATCAACGCCAAAAAAATAATTAAAATCTCAATATTATCATCGTGATTTATACATTTACTGCGTAAAAATTTTGAATGGGGAAAAAAACTTTCATTATCCTATGGACTTTGTTATTTGTTTCCATGGTCAATTACGCCCAAGGGGAGTATCGTTTTGTGCAATTCAATACAGAAAACGGTCTTTCTCAAAGCTCTGTGATTACCATTCACCAGGACCAATCAGGCCTCATGTGGTTTGGTACTCGAGATGGTCTTAACAAATTTGACGGAACAAAATTTACTACCTATAAAAATTCACCCGGCGATAGTTTACACCTCAGCAATAGTGATATTTTGGCCATCGAGGAGGATCGAGACGGTAATTTATGGATAGGAACCTACAATGGGTTGAATGTTTATGATCCGAAATTAGAGCAGTTTTCTAATTATTTTCACTCTACAGAAAATAACTCTTTGAGTAATAACACCGTCTGGACAATTGCAGAAATAGATGATCAGATTTGGGTTGGAACAGCTAAAGGATTGTCCATTTTTGATCCTGTTAATAAATCTTTTAAAAATTATCTTCACTCGGCGAATTCGGAAAATTCGTTGCCGGATAATTATATCGTAAAAATTCTCGAAGGAAAAAATGGCGAAGTAATGATTGGTACTGCGAGTGGTTTGTGCAGAGCAGTAATTAGTCAAAATGGCGAAGTATATTTTGAAAAAATACCTTTTTATATCGATGGATTAGATCTTGAAAAAGTTTTTGTCCAAGATATCATTCAAGACAGAGGACAGAATTATTGGATTGCGACGAAAACGAAAGGTTTGTTTGAATTGAATCACCAAAATAAAACACTAAAATCATGGAATAGTCTTTCGGAATACTCTTTTTTAGACAAGGATATCAGGTCTCTTAACTTTGATGCAGAAAACAATTTATGGATTGGTTCTTATCAGGGTGTGGTTGTACTAAACGCTGCTTTTCAACCTATTTTTAATTCCTATCATAATCCCGATTTGGCAGCGCTGACCAAAATTAAGTCCATTTTTTCTGATAAAAAGGGGAGTGTTTGGTTAGGATCATATTATGGAGGTGTAAATCTTTGGGACAAGGCCAATACTAATTTTATCAATTTACAAGAAAATCAAGGGCAAAATGGTTTGAGTTATCATGTAGTCAGTTCTATTGTAGCTCAAGATGAGCTGGTATATTTTGGAACCGAAGGAGGAGGAATTACTGTTTATAATACCCAATCAAACAAAACAGACTTTAGCATTAATGAACAGTTAAAGGGGTTAAACGATCATAATATCAAGTCTTTATACCTCTCTAACAACAAGCTTTGGATAGGTACTTTTACAGAAGGTGTTTCCGTATTAGATCTGAAAAACAGAAAATTAGATCCAAATTTATTATCTGTCGACTTGAAAAATTTGTTGCGCAGCACAGGAGTTTATAGTATCAATAGTGAAAATGATGACTCCTATTTTTTAGGTACTTTTGGCGAAGGACTTATACATTACAAGCCAAATTCTAAACAAATAAAAAAATTTAAGAGTGATCCTAGTTCTCCAAATGCCCTAACTAATAACCGCGTTCGCACAGTGTTCATCGATTCAAAAAATCGATTATGGATTGGGACCCAAAGCGGATTAAATTTAATCTCTTTAGATCAAATATATGAACAGGATCCGGGATTTACTCATTTTTTCTATCAGGATGACATTAATTCAGGTATTGATATTCAAACGATATTTGAAGATAGCAATCGTCAAATTTGGGTAGGAACCAAAGCACTCGGTTTGTATAAATTGGTCAATGAGTCTTTTGAAAAGGAAGAACTTCCAAATACTGAAAAAATTACCACCATTAATGCCATTTTAGAAGACATGCATCAAAATTTATGGTTGAGTACGAATCAGGGGATTTTTAAATATAATTCTGTCGAAAAGGATATAGTTATATACGATCAAAAAGACGGTTTGGCTAGTAACGAATTTAAGGAGAATGCCGCACTAAATTTAAACAAAAAAAAATTGTTTTTCGGGACACCCACTGGAGTCACTTATTTCGATCCGGAAAAACTTGTTGTCAATTCATATGTGCCACAAGTAATTTTGACAGATTTAATCATCAAAAATGAATCGGTCAAACCAAATGTTAAGGAGGGTATTTTAATTCATTCTCTTGCCCAAACAAAAAAAATCACCCTTGACTACGACAATGCGAATTTTACGATTGAGTTTGCCATACCAAATTTTGTCAATCCACAAAACAATTTATACACCTATCGTTTAAAGGGTTTGGAAGAAGATTGGACCACAACTTCAAATAACAAAGTAAGTTATACTATTCAAAATCCCGGTCAATATATTTTTGAATTAAAAGGGGCGAATAATGACGGCATTTGGAATGTAGAACCTACACGTTTGGAAATTGCAGTAAAACCTGCTCCCTGGCGCAGTTGGTGGGCCTTTTCATTATATGCCCTGCTCTTGGGAAGTGCCTTGATCGGATTGATTCTATTCTTGAAATCCAAGGCTACATTGAAGCACAAACTGGACCTAGAACATACCGAAAATGTGCGAAATGAAGAAATAAACCAAGCAAAATTGCAGTTTTTTACGAATATTTCTCATGAGTTCAGAACACCGCTTACCTTGATTTTAGGTCCGCTTCAACAAATTTTACTGGACTATAAAGGGAGTAATAAAATGTATAAAAAGTTATTGGTCATTGAAAATAATGCCAATCATTTGCTTCAACTGATCAACCGGTTGATGGATTTTAGAAAAATGGAGAGCAATCAGCTCACTCTTCAAACAGCAGAAGGAAATATCGTCAAATTCTTAAAGGAGATCTATTTCTCCTTCAGTGAGTTTGCCAAAAACGGAAATTACACTTACACATTCGAAAGCAGTGACGATCCTATTCTCATCTATTACGACAGAGGAAAGCTGGAAAGGGTATTTTTTAACCTTATTTCAAACGCTTTTCGATATACCCCAGAGGGTGGTGAAATAATAATTAGATTGTTGAGAAAAGAAGAGAACCTTGTTATTGAAGTAGAAGATTCAGGGGTGGGCGTTGCTGAGCCATACTTAGATAAAATTTTTGATCGCTTTTTTGAAATTCCCATCCATAACGAACCACAAAAAAATTACAACAAAGGAACCGGAATTGGTTTAGCCATTGCAAAAAGTATGGTTGAACTGCACAAAGGAAGTATAGAAGTTAAAAACAAAGCTGCCAAAGGAACTATTTTTAGGGTAACTCTTCCTTTTGGTAAAGATCACCTCAACGAAAATGAGATACTAAAAGATTTTAAAATTAGTGATGATCTGAGCCAATATGAATCTCAATTAGATTTACCGATTCAAATGATGGAAGATGAATTGGAAGTTTTTGAGGATAACGAAAAATCGGCTACTATACTGCTTGTGGAAGACAATAAACCGCTGCGCACCTTTATTAAAACTTTGCTTAATAAGGATTATCACATTCTCGAGGCAGAGAACGGAAAAGTAGCACTGACGCAAACCCTTAAACACATGCCCGATTTAGTTGTGAGTGATGTCATTATGCCTGAAATGGTAGGCACCGAATTATGCGCTAAAATCAAGGAAAATTTAAAAACAAGTCATATACCGGTGATCTTACTCACCTCAAGGACTTCGTTAATCTATCGTTTTGAAGGTCTGGAGAGCGGTGCAGACGAATATATTTCTAAACCGTTTAATATCAAAGAGTTTCGATTAAAAATAAAAAACTTATTGGCGGCCTCATCGCGTTTAAGGCAAAAGTTCGCCAATGAAGATAACTTGTCTCCAAGTGAGATCACGGTATCATCACTAGACGAAAAACTACTCCGAAAAGCTATTCAAATTGTCGATGAAAATATAGAAAATGAACTTTTTGACATTCCATTTTTCTGCATAGAATTGGGCGTTAGCCGAACAATGTTATTCACTAAAATAAAGGCATGGACAAATTTCACTCCCAATGAATTTATTCACGAGATGCGTTTAAAACGAGCTGCTCAATTGTTGGAACAAGACAAGATCAACATCTCCCAAATCAGCTATAAAGTAGGATTTAAAAATCCAAAATACTTTAGTAAATGTTTTCAAAGAAAATATGGGATGACACCTTCACAATACCAACAAAAATTCCATCAATCTTTTATAGAAACCCTTGAAGAAAAGGTCTCTAAAGCCTGATTTCACCTCAATATGGATGATTGACTACCCAAATTTGGATTTTTAGAACCTTCCTCCTTTCTACATTTGTTAGGTGAACTTAAACAAAATTAAAATAAGCACTATCGAAATCGTTTACGTGATTCTTATCGTAATACTCGCTCTTTTGATCGTTTATTTTAGTTAATAACTTTAATCTTAATTATATGATATCAAAAAAAATGAAATCAGTAAAGAGTTATTTAGTATTACTGCTGCTTTTGGTGGGCGGTATACTTCATGCTCAGGACAGAAGTGTTTCCGGGAAGGTATTATCTGGGGATGATGGATTGCCTTTACCAGGTGTAAATATTTCTGTAAAAGGAACAATGACGGGAACATCGACGGATTTCGATGGTGCTTACACCATCACTGTTCCAGACAACAGTGCGATTCTGCAATTCAGTTATGTTGGATTTGTAGCACAAGAAATCCCGGTAGGAACAAGAAATGAGATCGACGTAACCCTGCAAGCAGATGCAAATCAATTAGACGAAGTTGTAGTTGTAGGTTATGGTTCTGTGAAAAAAAGTGATATTACAGGTTCTGTTTCTTCTGTAAAATCGGAAGAATTAAATGCATTCCCAGTTCTAAATGCCGAGCAGGCCTTACAAGGTCGTGCAGCGGGTGTTGCCGTACAGACAAAAAATGGTGGAGAACCAGGTGCTCCACTGGATGTAACAATTAGGGGTAATACTTCTATCAGTGCCAGTAGTTCTGCACTCATTGTAGTAGATGGCTTTGTAGGCGCTACTATGCCGCAAGCGGGAGATATTGAATCTATTGAAATTCTTAAAGATGCTTCCGCTACAGCTATTTACGGTTCTAGAGGTGCTAATGGGGTGATCATGGTAACGACAAAAAAAGGTCGTGCAGGAAAAATGAACGTTGAATTTAGATCAACCTATTCATCTCAAAACGTATCTGATGAATTAAAAATGCTCAATGCAGATGAATTTGCTACTTATTATAAGCAAATTAATCCGGCTTATGTTCAGGGTCCGGCCAATACGGATTGGCAGGATGAAATTTACCGCAATGGTAATACACAAGACTATCAATTGGCTTTTTCAGGAGGTACAGAAAATATCAACTACTATATTTCCGGGAATTATTTCGATCAAAAAGGTGTTGTGGTCAATTCTGGCTTTAACCGTATATCTATCTTAAGTAACGTAGATGCAAAAATTTCAGATAAATTTAAAGTGGGATTAAACGTATTTGGAAGTCATCAAGAAAAAGATGGTGTTCAAACTCAAGCCGGTACCGGTGGTTTTGGAACTGGGGATGTCGTTTCATTGGCTTATCGTTTTAATCCGGATCTTCCTATTTATGACGAAAATGGAAATGTAACTACAAAAACCATCGGTGATGAAGTTGACAACCCTTATGCCGTTGCAACTATGCGCACAGATGAGACTAAAACAGATAGATATAGAGCTAATTTTTATGCAGCCTATGAAATCATTAAAGATCTAACCTTTAAAACAACTTTTGGGTTCAGCACAACCAACGGTACAAGAGGGCGTTTTGCCCCTTCTACCTTGCCTACTTCGGCAGGCGTTCAAGGTGGAATTGCAAATATCGATAATGTAAGAGGCACAGATGTATTAAGTGAAAATTACCTTACTTATGTAAGAGAAATTGGCAAAGGAAATTTAACTGCATTAGTAGGTTATTCTTACCAAAAAATTACAACGGAAAGAAATGCTGCAGGAGCTCAAGGATTTATAAGTAACAGTGTATCCTACCGCAATTTAGCAGGTGGTTCTACTATTCTTACACCAAGTTCATCTTTGTCAGAGACTGAAATCGTTTCTTTATTTGGAAGATTGAATTATGACTATGACGATAGATTCTTATTTACCTTTACAGCGAGACAAGATGGTTCTTCGAATTTTGCGAAAAATGAAAAATATGCTTTCTTCCCTTCAGGTGCATTTGCTTGGAGAATCTCAAATGAGGACTTTTTAAAAGACAATAATACCCTTTCAAACTTAAAGCTTAGATTGAGTTACGGTCTTACAGGTAACCCATCTATCGCGCCTTATCAATCACTTGCGAGCTATTCCGATATTTATTCAGTAATTGGCGATAACCAAGCCAATGCGGTAGTGCCTGAACAACTTGCCAATCCAGATTTGAAATGGGAGACTTCTTATCAAGGTAACATTGGTTTAGATTTTGGTTTTTGGTTGGACAGATTAACTCTTTCTGTAGATTACTATAACATCGATACAAAAGATGTTATTCTCGGGGATACTTCGGCTCCTGAATATGTAGGATTCCTAAATTCTACTTCTTTAAAAAACATCGGTGAGATCAACAACAGTGGTTTCGAGATCGCTTTAAACGCAAGGATCATCTCAACTGAGGATTTCTCATGGACAGCAGATTTTAACTGGGCGAGAAACAGAAATGAAATCAAACAACTTGTCAATGGTGATGATATTTTTCTAGATGCCTCTCCGGGTCACTTCCTTCAAGACGAAACACATGTATTAAGGGAAGGTGAAGCAGTAGGGCAATTCTGGGGATACCAATACAGAGGTGTTAACCAAGGTGGCGATCTACCGGCAGGAACAGCTAGTTTTTCTGATGATTCCGCTCCGGTGGAGAACTTTTTTCCGATTTAAATGATGACGGTAAAATTGACACAAATGATAGAACTATTATTGGAGATCCTAATCAAGATTGGACAGCAGGTTTCAACAATACATTGAGATACAAAGATTTTGACCTAAATATATTCTTCCAAGGAGCCTATGGTGGTGAGATTTTTAATTTTAATTTATTAGAAGCTGCCTCTGGTGGAGACAATGCTACAAAAGAAGCAATTGACGTTTGGACGCCTAACAATACAGATACTGATGTGCCTTCTGCCAAAGTAAGAGCTAAAAGAATCACTGATAGATTTATCTATGACGGAAGTTATATCAGGCTTAAAAACTTGGCCTTGGGTTATAACGTACCTTATACTTTTACCGAAAAAGCAGGTATTGAAAACCTAAGAGTATCTATCAGTGGTCAAAATCTATTGACTTTTACAGACTATCCTACAGATCCTGAGGTGAGTTACAGAGCAGATACAAATCAAACAAGTAATACGAACTTAGGATTTGACTATGGTAATTATCCAAACTTCAAATCGGTAACTTTTAGCCTAAGCGTTAAATTTTAAAACTCATATAATAGTCTAACTGTTTAATATGATGATTAAAAGATAATTTTAATTAAAAAATAGTAAAAATGAAAAGTATAAAATATTTATTTGCAGTGCTAGCCTTATCGATACTAGCATGCTCAGATTTAGAAGAGAAGCCCGTGGGCCTTCTATCTCCTGAGGGATTCTTTCAGTCTCCTAAGGATGTTGAAACAGCCGTAAATGGAGCTATTGGGCATTTACAACACGAAAACTGGTGGGGTAGAAAACTTTCAGTATGCCGATTATGTTCAGAAGTGATATGGTCGGTATTGGTGATGCAGGAACCCCTGCCAGACGTAAAGACCATAATTTCTTCACCGTTTTAGCAGATAATGGAATGATCACCTCCTTTTGGCCAAGATCTTACCAAGCCATTGCAGCGGCCAACGAAGCCATTGCAGGTGCAGAATTAATTGCAGGAAATACTCCTGAAGAGCAATTAAACCCTGCCGCAGCGCAAGCGAGATTTGTTCGTGCCTTTACTTATTTTCATTTGGTAAGATTATTTGGAGATATCCCTTACTTAGACAAGCCAGCTGATAATATTGAAGAAGCACTTCAAATATCAAAAACACCGGCAGCGGAAGTATACAACAACATTATTGCAGATCTAGAGTTTGCCAAACAATGGTTGCCAGATCAACAACCTAATAGATCTAAGCCTTCCAAAGGTACCGCTGCAGCATTTTTATCTTCAGTATATCTCACTATTGGTAATTATGCAAAAGCTTATGAAGAAGCAAATTTTGTCATCTCAAATGAGGCAAGATTTAACTTTGGTTTAGCAGCAGATTATCAAGATTTGTTTAATGCAGATAAGCAAAATAGTTTAAATGAATCCTTATTTAGTTTAGATTATAACGGATTTAGTAATGGGGACAATGGCCGGGACTATCAAGGTGCCTTAACCGGAATTCGCGCAGCAATTGATGATTACGGCGGTGGATGGTCAGTTGCTGTACCCAATATCAATGTATATAATACCTGGGATGGCAGAGATTACAGAAAAGCAGTTAGTTTAGATACAGTAGCTGTTTTTAAAGATGGCCCACAACCGTTTACCAAATTCCCGGATTATGATCCAAGAAATATTCCTAGTGCTTACATTGCCAAATACACAAGATTCCCGGGCATGGCCCAAGACGGAAATTACAGAGCGTCGAGCACTAATTATGCCATGATGCGTTATGCAGAAGTGTTGTTGATCGCCGCTGAAGCATTGAATGAAATTGAGCCCGGATCAGCCGAAGCTGCTGCTTTGGTCAACAGAGTGAGAGCGAGAGCGAGAAACAGAGCAGGGGTTATGACTGCTTTCCCAGAAGATGTTACTCCAGGTTTGTCTCAAGGTGAATTCAGAGACATGGTTTTGGAAGAAAGAAAATGGGAAATGGCTTTTGAACACGGAAGATGGTACGATATCGCAAGGCGTAAATTAGGCGATAAGGTTTTTGGTCCTGATGGTTTAGAACCTCAACCTAATTTTGACCCAGCTAGAGATTATTTATTGCCTTTACCAGCCGATGAATTGGTCAGGAATCCAAATTTGGAACCACAGAATCCCGGATACTAATTTTAGACTAGTTTCATGATTAAATTGAATCATATACTTATTTTCCTTGGGTTTACAATGGCTTTTATATGTTGTAAGCCCGAGGGAAAATCTGATCAGACCACAACTGAAACTGAATCTAAAACTATTTTAGAAGATCGATTTCAATACTTATTGGATTACCCCGCAGATGCTGCTGGGTTTCCTAGAAGTATGTCTTTAGAACCTCAAGAAATTCACAAGGTACCCTCCAAAGATTGGACGAGTGGTTTTTACCCCGGTAATTTATGGTTGATCTATCAATTAAACCAAAACGAGGATTTTAAAAAGAAAGCGATGGAATGGACTTCCTTCATGGAAGATCAAAAGTCCAACGATGGAACACATGACATGGGTTTTAAAATTTATTGCAGCTTTGGCGAGGGATATAAAATTCTCCAAAGCGAAGCATATAAAAATGTGATCCTAGAAAGTGCAAAAACATTGAGTACCCGATTTAATGAAAAGGTGGGGTCAATAAGGTCTTGGGATTTTAACAAAGATATTTGGGATTTTCCTGTTATCGTTGATAATATGATGAATTTAGAATTGCTATTTGTAGCGACTCAATTATCAGGTGACAGTACTTATCACAAAATCGCAGTGCAACATGCCAAAACTACTTTAAAGAATCACGTAAGGCCGGACAACAGTATTTTTCATGTCGTAGATTATGATCCAATTACCGGTGAAATCAATGATCAATACACTCATCAGGGATACAGCAAAGAATCTTCATGGGCAAGAGGTCAAAGTTGGGCTATTTACGGTTTCACAATGGCCTATCGCTACACAAAAAATGCGGATTTCCTAGCTCAGGCTGAGGCAACGACGAAGTTCTTTCTGGAACACCCTAATTTACCCGAGGATGGCATTCCTTACTGGGACTTTAACGACCCTGCCATTCCTGATGCTCCCAGAGATGCATCAGCCGGGGCAATTGTTGCTTCCGCTCTATTAGAGTTATACAGTATTACAAAAAATCCGGATTATTTGAAGTATGCTGATAAGGTCTTGGCATCACTTAATTCCGAAAGCTATCTACTGGATGGTAGTATAAAAGGTCCTTTTATACTCAATCACAGTACGGGAAACTGGCCTAAAAACGACGAAATAGATGAACCCATTGTTTATGCCGATTATTATTTTTTAGAGGCTTTAATCAGAAAAAAAGACTTATAAGATGAATTTCCTTTTCAATTACTTTCTCCCTTATAGGTGTAAGGGGCTTATTACCTTGTTACTCATTTTTAATCTATCTGTCTATGGTCAAAAAAATGAGGAAACTAGAACTATTGTCAATATTAATGAAGGTTGGGAGTATGCGGAGAATGATCTAAAAAAGTTAAATGCAACCGATAATCTTACTTGGGAATCTATTGACTTACCTCATACGTGGAATGCCGAAGATGTTGTAGATCAGCAACCGGGCTATAGAAGAAGTGCAAGTTGGTATAAAAAAACCATCACTTTTGATGAAATAAGTCCCGAACATTTGTATCAAATCTACTTCGAGTCTGCCAATATTGTATCAGAAATTTATGTCAATGGACAGTTTGCAGGAAAACATATCGGTGGCTATGTAGGTTTTAAAATAGATCTATCAAAATTTATTGCAAAAGGAGAAAATACGATTTTGGTGAGGGTTGATAATGGTTATCATCCTGAAATTATTCCTTCACAACAGAGTGACTTTTTTATCTACGGTGGAATTACTCGTGATGTTTATTTGATTACCGAACCCCTTCAACATCTTGGGAAAATAAAAATCAATACCCCTAGTGTGTCAAAAAGTAAAGGTTTACTTAACATCAATGCTCAAATTGAGAATTTAAATTCTAAAGATTTGAAATTACAGGGAATACTTTACGATCCAAATGGAAAAAAGGTATCCCAAAAAACTATTTCTGTCTCTGGAGCAAGTCCAGTAATTAATTTTAAACCCATCCCCTCACCCATGCTATGGGATACAGAAACACCGCATTTATATAAGGTCACAATGCTTTTAACAGAAAATGGGAAACTCATAGATAAAAAGGAGGAAAAGTTCGGATTCCGATGGTTTGAATTTAAAGACCACGGTCCATTCTTTTTAAATGGGAAAAGATTAATCGTACGGGGTACACATCGACATGAAGAGCACGCCGGAACAGGAGCTGCCATGAGCAATGCAGAGCATTTCGCCGATTTGCGCTCTATCAAATCGATGGGAGCGAATTTTGTGCGCCTGGCACATTATCCTCAAGATCCTGAGGTATACAAAGCATGCGATGAACTCGGATTGTTGGTTTGGGATGAATTGCCCTGGTGTAGAGGAGGTGTTGGAAATGAACCTTGGAAAGAAAATACGAAGCGCCTTTTAATCGAAATGATAGAACAAAACTATAATCACCCGAGTATCATCATTTGGTCATTAGGCAATGAAATGTATTGGTTACCGGAATTCGAAAACGGTGATAAACCCGAATTGATCAATCCTTTTTTAACCGAATTAAACGAAATTGCCCACCGTCTTGACCCTTACAGAAAAACTGCTGTAAGGAAGTATTACGAAGGAGCTGATATTGTAGATGTCTTTTCACCCTCTATTTGGTCGGGTTGGTATTCAGGCAGTTATAAAAGCTATCAAAAAGCCATAGACACCTATAAAAAAGAATACAAACATTTTATCCATGCAGAATATGGCGGCTCAAGTCATGTGGGTAGGCATAGTGAAAATCCGGTTACCGGAGAGGGTGTGATTAAGTCTGAAGGTTGGGAGGAAGAAATTGTTCAGACTCAGGTAGATAATGTTGCTAAAATTGGTGACTGGAGTGAGAATTATATCGTTGATCTTTTCGATTGGCATTTGCGAATTTCTGAATCAGATCCCGATTTTGTCGGAAATATACAATGGGCCTTTAAAGATTTTGGCACACCACTTAGACCGGAAAACGATATTCCCTACATGAATCAAAAGGGATTAACAGACAGGAACGGAAATCCAAAGGACGCCTATTATGTTTTCAAAAGCTACTGGTCTAATGAACCTTTTGTGTATATAGAATCACACACCTGGACCGATAGACAGGGTCCAGAAGATGTAAAACGCAATATATCGGTATTTAGCAACTGTGAAGAAGTAGAATTTTTTCTGAACGGCAAATCGTTGGGTACCAAGCAAAAAGATATTCAGCACTTCCCTGCAAGCGGTTTAAATTGGGATGTACTTTTTAAAAAGGGACAAAATACTTTAATCGCCATTGGTAAGGATAAATCAGGTAGAGAATTTAAGGATGAGATCGAGGTGAATTATCGCTATCAAAAAAATGAACCGGCAAAAAATCTGACCCTCAGTTATTTGATGTTGAGCAATGGTAATTTTCTGGTTACAGCCGAAGCCATAGATAAAAATGGTTTGCGCTGTTTGGATTACGAAAAGAAAGTTTATTTCCAGTGTTTGTCGGGCGGTGAAACCATCAAAAATCAAGGCACACCCACAGGAAGTGAAACTATCTCAATGGCAAATGGAAAAGCAAGTATAGAGGTAAAACCAAATGAGAACGGAAATAAAATTGTGATGTCTGTCCTAAATCAAGATTTTAAAGGAACTTATTTAGAAATAGACACTTCAAAAATACAAAAGTAAATTCCATTAATTTAATTAGTTCAAGTTAGTACGAAAGGCTCAAATTTGTTTTTGGGCCTTTTTTTGTTCCTTGGTTTGCCGATCGGTAAAAATGTGATAAAATTAGATTAGTGTTTTTGAAAATCGTATGCTTTTTTGATGCAGAAGTTCTTTAACTTCGTTCGTCATAGAAATAAAAAGTTATGAAAATTTCAACTCCGTTTTTACTCCTTTTCCTCTCTGCTTTTTCTCTTTTTTCTCAGCAAAAATTAGATCGAATTTCTGTGTTACATAATGAATTCGTGAACACAAAAGGCGAGAAAATAGTGTTTAGAGGGCTAAACACCAGTGATCCGGACAAACTCGAAAGAGAGGGTCATTGGAACAAAGCTTATTTCGAAGCCATAAAAAGTTGGAATGCAAATATTGTTCGATTTCCTGTCCATCCCAGTGCCTGGCAAAAAAGAGGAGTACATGACTACTTAGCACTTTTGGATCAGGGAATTGCCTGGGCAGAAGAATTAGGATTATATGTCATTATCGATTGGCACAGCATTGGAAATTTACAGACAGAAATGTTTCAGCATGAAATGTACAACACGACCAAAAAAGAGACTTTTGATTTTTGGCAGGTCATTGGTCAGAAATATGGCGATAATCCAACTGTCGCTTTTTACGAGCTTTTCAATGAACCCACCACTAATAATGATCAATACGGTAAACTTTCCTGGGAAGAGTGGAAACACTTGAATGAAAAAATGATCTTTCTGCTCAGACAAAACGGGGGAAAGGGTATCCCTTTGGTAGCGGGATTTGATTGGGCCTATTCGTTAACAGAAATAAAAGATCATCCCATAAAGGATAAAGGAGTTGCTTATGTAAGTCATCCATATCCTCAAAAAAATAACGATGCAAGAGCTGAACAATGGACAAAGGATTGGGGCTACGTAAAAGACAATTATCCGGTTATCCTTACAGAAATCGGTTATTGTGCTCCGGATTACGAAGGGGCCCATATTCCTGTGATAAGCGATGCGAGTTACGTTGAGGCCATTACAAATTATGCTGACAAGAAAAATATTTCTTATGTGATTTGGGTCTTCGATACGAGCTGGGCACCAAGGTTGATTGAAGATTGGGAGTATACTCCCGCACCTCACGGAGAAGTTTGGAAACGCAAAATGCTGACTTATACCTATTGAAATGAAAAAAGTTTTCAATGATCCGCATCGCAAACTTGTCAACAAAAAGATGGTTTTCTTTCATCTGTTATGTTGTCTTACTTTTCTCGGGGCCTTCGGGCAGACAGCCCATTTCGCCGACAAAAATTTGAGCATAGAAGCGAAAGAGTTATATCAATTTCTTCAACAAACAACTGAAAAAGGATTTCTTATCGGACACCAAGATGCCGCTGCCTATGGCGTAGGCTGGAACGCCTCGGATCATCCGGATCAGATCAGTGGAGATGTTTTTAAGATCTCAGGAAAATTTCCGTCACTGTATGGTTTTGATATCGGTGGCATTGAAAATGGAGAATCTTATAATTTAGATGAGGTTCCATTTGAGCGTATGAGAAAATTAATTATAGATGCCTATGCCAAAGGAGGTGTCATCACGATCAGCTGGCATGCAGATCATCCTGTTACACAAGGAGATTCGTGGGACCAGACTCCCGCCGTATCACACATCCTGAATGGCGGAAAAGAAAAGGAAAAATACGACATTTGGCTCTCAAGGGTGGCTGAATTTTTAAAGTCCCTTCAGTATGACGACAAACCTATTCCTATTATTTTCAGACCTTTTCACGAAATGAACGGTTCCTGGTTTTGGTGGGGAGATCCTAATTGTAGCCATGAAGCCTATATACAGCTGTGGAAAGAAACTTTTACAGCTTTAACAGAAAAGTATGACATTCACCATTTACTCTACGCCTACTCTCCCAACAAATTAAACCCTGATGACCATTACCTCGACTATTATCCCGGTGATGATTTTGTTGACATCCTTGGGATAGACATTTACGATTTTAACCAAGCCGAGGAGTATATGCGGTCTGTAAAAAATGACCTGGCTCTTGTCAAATCCATCGCAGACCAAAAAAATAAACTTTTCGCTTTTACAGAAACGGGCTTGGAGCAGATTCCAACTGAAAATTGGTATTCAGAAGTGTTATTTCCGGCCATCGAAAATTCAGGTATATCCTGGGTGCTTTTTTGGAGAAACTTTAGTACCGAGCATCATTATGTACCCTATCCCGGGCATGCCCAGGAAAAAGATTTTCAAAAATTTGAGCAATTCCCCAAAACACTGTTCTTAGAAGATATTAATCCATTAAATGAATAAAACGTGAAATTTCTACACACCGCTGACCTACTCATCATCTTAGCTTATCTCATCTCTATCGTGGTCATTGGGCTCGTTCTAAGAAAAAGAGCACAAAGGAGTAAAGACGATTATTTACTCGGCGGAAAATCTATCCCCTGGTACATGCTGGGCCTGTCCAACGCCTCAGGGATGTTCGATATATCCGGTACGATCTGGCTGGTTACTCTGCTGTTTGTCTACGGAATCAAAAGTGCCTGGATACCATGGTTGTGGCCTGTTTTTAACCAGATCTTCCTGATGGTTTATTTGAGTAAATGGTTGAGAAGATCAAATGTCACAACAGGGGCCGAATGGATCGGTACAAGATTTGGAAAAGGAAAAGGCGGAAAAATGTCTCACACCATTGTTGTTCTTTTTGCCCTTTTGAGTTGTCTGGGATTTTTAGCCTATGGCTTTATCGGCTTAGGAAAATTTGTTGAAATATTTATCCCTTGGGAAAGCGTAAGTGCCTATGTACCATTTGCAGTAAACCCGGAATACGTCCCTCATCTCTACGGTATCATCTTTACCCTTTTTGCCATATTTTATTCCTTACTTGGGGGAATGTCGGGTATTGTTTGGGCCGATGTCATTCAGTTTACCATCATGACCATCGCTTCAGTGGTCATTGCCTATTTGGGCTTTGTGGCCATAGGCGAAAACACCCTAAGTGTTCCTGAAGGATGGATGAGCCCCTTCTTTGGATGGGAGCTCAACATGGATTGGACCCAGGTTATTCCGCAAGTCAATGATAAGATAAGGTCTGATGGATACGAATTGTTTTCTATTTTCTTTATGTTGATGGTCTTTAAAGGTATTTTGGTGAGTTTGGCAGGTCCTGCACCGAATTACGATATGCAAAAAATTCTCTCGACCAAATCGCCGGAGGAAGCCTCAAAAATGAGTGGTTTCGTTTCCGTGGTGTTAATGCCTATTCGCTATTTAATGATCGCCGGTTTTGCGGCATTGGCCTTGGTGTATTATGAAAAGTTAGACCTTCTGACTCCTGCCGGCAATATTGACTTTGAGTTGATCTTACCCTCGGCGATCAAAGTATTTGTCCCTGTTGGTTTATTAGGTCTGCTTTTAGCAGGATTATTAGCCGCCTTTATGTCGACTTTTGCGGGAACGCTCAACGCAGCTCAGGCTTATATTATTAATGATATTTACCTGAATAACAAAAAAACCGAAGCTACGGCCACACAAATTAAATGGATGAACTACGGTTCCGGACTTTTGGTTGTAACCGTGAGTATCGTACTGGGCTTTTTTGTACAGGATGTAAACTCCATTTTACAATGGCTTGTTTCGGCATTGTTCGGCAGTTATGTGGTGGCCAATATTTTAAAATGGCACTGGTGGAGGTTTAACGGACAAGGCTTTTTCTGGGGAATGGTGGCAGGCATGGTCCCTGCGCTGATCCTGCCATTGGTCTTTACAGATACCTTAGATCTTTACTACTTTCCTATTCTGTTGGTTTCCTCCATTTTAGGTTGTTGGCTGGGTACTTATTCTGCCCCGCCCACCGATGAAAATGTCTTAAAAACATTCTACAAAAATGTGCGCCCCTGGGGTTTTTGGAAACCCATAGAGGAAAAATTGTGGGAAGAAAACCCTCATCTGAAAAAGAACAAAGACTTTAAGAGAGACATGCTGAACGTGTTCGTGGGTACCATTGCGCAAACCGTATTGGTCTTACTACCTATGTATCTGGTTTTCAGACAAGGAACTCCTTTTGTTGTTTTGTTACTCGTCCTATTGGTTTGTTCTTTCTTACTCAAAAAGTACTGGTGGAATACCCTCAAAGATCCTGTCGATTAATTTGATTTATCGAGTCAATGAATCACCCCATTAAACCATAAAACATGAAAATAAATCATTTTATCCATACAAAAGACGAGCACAAAAAATTACTTCAATTAAAGAACAAACCTTTAAGTGGTCATGGAATTTTTAACCGTTATAAAAATCCCATTTTAACCGCTGATCATATCCCCCTGGCGTGGCGTTATGACCTGAACGAACAGACCAATCCATTTATGATGGAGAGAATTGGCGTAAATGCCGTATTTAATTCAGGAGCCATCAAATGGAAAGACAAATACGTTTTGGCAGTCAGGGTGGAAGGTGCAGACAGAAAATCTTTTTTTGCCCTTGCAGAAAGTCCAAATGGTGTCGATCATTTTGAATTCTGGGAAAAGCCTGTTGTGATTCCTCAAATAAAAGGAAATCCGGATACCAATGTATACGACATGCGTTTAACACAACACGAAGACGGTTGGATCTACGGCATTTTTTGTACCGAAAGAAAAGATCCCAAAGCACCTGTTGGAGACACAAGTGCTGCCATTGCCAATGCAGGAATTGTGAGAACAAAAGATCTGCTTCATTGGGAAAGACTTCCCGATCTGGTTTCTAACACAGGGCAGCAGAGAAATGTTGTTTTGCATCCCGAATTTGTCAATGGAAAATATGCCCTTTATACCCGACCACAAGACGGATTTATAGATATCGGAGCAGGAGGAGGCATCGGTTTTGGCTATGTAGACAAGATGGAAAAACCCATTGTCAAGGAAGAAAAGATCATTCAAAACAAGAAGTACCATACGGTTTACGAATTGAAGAACGGACAGGGTCCTGCACCTATCAAAACAGAAAAGGGCTGGCTGCACCTGGCCCATGGCGTGAGGAATACCGCTGCCGGATTGCGTTATACCTTGTATATGTTCATGACAGATTTAAATGATCTGACCAAAGTGATCCATCATCCCGCCGGTTATTTCATGGCGCCAAATTACCAAGAAACCCTTGGGGATGTTTCTAATGTGCTTTTTTGCAATGGATGGATCAAAGACGATGATGGCAAAGTTTTTATCTACTACGCTTCCTCCGATACAAGGATGCACGTGGCTGTTTCTGATGTATACCGTTTGGTGGACTATGTGATCCATACCCCTGAAGACAAGTTCAGCTCCTCCGGTTCGGTGGAAAACATCCTTACATTAATTGAAAAAAACAAGGGTCTTTATTGATGCATCCAATACAAGAACAACTCGCCAAAGAAATGGGCGCTGAACTCAGTCAAATTCTCAGCTACTGGCAAGATTTTTCCATCGATCACCACTATGGCGGATTTGTTGGAGAACGCGATTTTAACAATACCCTTGTTGAAAAAAGCCCAAAAGGAATTATATTAAATTCGAGGATACTCTGGTCGTTTGCCGCTGCCGGAAATTTTTTAAAAACAAATCATTTCGATTCCATTTGCGCGCGTGCATTTGATTATTTGTACACTTTCTTCAGAGATCCGGAATTTGGAGGTGTTTTTTGGGAATTAGATTTTCGAGGGGAAAAATTAAATGCCAGAAAACAGGTTTACGCACAGGCTTTTATGATTTACGCGCTTTCTGCCTATGCCAAGTTAGAAAAGAATAACAAAGCACTTCAATGGGCTCATGAAATCTCTGAACTCATCGAAAAATACGCTTATGATCAGCGGTATTTAGGATATGCTGAGGCATTTAGCAGAGATTGGCGTCCTGTTTCTGATATGCGACTGAGCGCGAAGGATGCCAATGAAGCTAAAACGATGAATACGCATTTACATATTTTAGAAGCGTATACCGCACTGTATGAAGTAGCACCCTCAGGCTTTTTAAAAGGTCGTCTGGAAGAAATCATCACCCTTTTTCTGAAAAAATTTTTTTGATGCCAAAACAAATCATTTTCAACTTTTCTTTGATGAAAAATGGCAGGCAAAGGGCGATATCATTTCGTACGGTCACGATATTGAAGCCGCCTGGCTCATCATTGAGGCCGCTAAAGTAATAGACCATGCAGAACTGCTCAGTGAGTCAAAAAAATTAGCGCTTATCATAGCAGAAACGTTTGCAGCAGAGGGAATAGATAGAAATGGGGGCGTTCACTATGAATACAATGTTAGGACCAAAGAGCTGGATTCCGATAAACATTGGTGGCCGCAGGCTGAAGCCATTGTCGGTTTACATTATGCCTATGAAATTTCACAAAATGAAAGTTACCTGTTTTTGGCCTCAAAGATCTGGCGTTTTACCAAAGAGAACCTCATCGACAAAAAGAACGGAGAATGGTTCTGGAGTGTAAATGGCCTGAACGAACCAAAGGTGTCCGAGTATAAACTGGGTTTTTGGAAAGCTCCTTACCACAATTCGCGAGCCTGCATGAAAATGATGCATCCGGTCATTTTATAAATCCTCCTGAAAACTCGAAGCCGGCAAACCTGTTTCATTGGTCAAATTCGACAGGACGATATTTCCCCAGGCGAATCTTATTTTTTGCGGATCTTCCGTCCCTTTTGTGCTCAGATAAATGGCTTCTCCTTTTATTGTCGCCTTGACCTTTCGAAAAATACCGTCATGACTTGCTACTTCAAATTGATCCTCTGTGTTTGTAAAACTCAACCCCTCAGCATTTTTAAAGGTCAAAACAAGTCTGTTCTTTTCTTTTTCAATTTTATCCAGAACCGGGCCATCAACCGTTTTATCTATGAATTGATAATGTTTGGCCAAAGCCTGGTCTGCCAATCTCCATCCAACGTCATTTTTGTTCTTTGGATGGATGTCTTTGGTGTTTCCGATATCGCTCACCACTACCATCGCGGTATTAGCCATATCTAAGGATACCTTTCTCTGTTCATTTCTCACCACCACACCGCTTTCCCCTTCTCCATAATCATAGGGCGCAATTTGGACATAATAAAATGGGAAGTCCTTTTGCCATTGCTCTCTCCAATCTTTAATTAAAGCGCTAAAAACGTGCGCGTAATGGGCAGCATTGGAGGTATTGCTCTCCCCCTGGTACCAGATGACACCCGCTATATTAAAATGGATGAGGGGAGCGATCATGGCGTTATAGATGAGCTGAGGTTTTTGCGGACCCCAGGGTTGATCGGGCAGCATTTTGGCCACTTCTGAAAGTTCCGGATCGAGGTCAAAGGCCTTTTCAGACATCCAGGATTCTGCAGGAGTCCCTCCCCATGCGGATTGTATAAGTCCAAACGGAATCTTTAATTCCTTTTGTAATTTATCTCCAAAAAAATAAGCAACAGCGCTAAAATTTTGCATGCTCTCGGGGCTGCAAACCTGCCATTTCCCACTCAGGTTTTCCTGTTCACTCTTTGAGGATCTTTTTACGACCTCAAAAAAGCGTACTTCTTCGTTTCTCGCATCTCCGATATGTTTTGCTGCCTCGTCGATACCGGAGTTAGCAGACCATTCCATATTCGACTGTCCCGATGCTAACCATACTTCGCCAATCAGGATATCGTCGAGAAGCACTTCATTATATCCGTTCAATTTAATTTGAAAAGGCCCTCCGGCAGCCGGAGTTTGTATGTCAATTTGCCATTTCGCCAGGTTATTGGTTTCTGTTTCATAGGTCTTTTGGTCCCAGCTCGTTTGTAATTTTACTTTTTCTAAAGGGGTTCCCCAACCCCAAATTTTTACGGTTGCTCTTTGTTGTAAAACCATATGATCACCCAATATATCAGGGAGGCTGATTTGTGCAATTGAACAAGTAGAAATAAAAAGAAGACAAAGAATGGCCTTTTTCATGAACTCATATTTTTTAATGTGCGCCTGAAGTAAAAGTAATGATTTAAGAAAATATGGATTGCCAGGAGCTTATAAATTTTACATTTATTAAATTTATCAACTAAATCACTTTGTATGTTCAAAAAACAATCTTTCTATCTTTTTTTATTGATCCTGTTTTCCGGTCTCTTTCTCTATGCTGCTTTTGATTATTGGCAATACGACAAAAATCAAAAAAACAGGGCGTTTGAAAATGGAAAAATTAAAAAAGAGGATGTAAAGGTTAGATTGGACGCAGCCATTGATACCATTGAAAACAGGACTAAAGCCTTTGCTGAGTTACTTTCTCAAAGAGAATATTCCAAAAGTGAGATCGAAGAATTAGTTAAGGATGCGGCGGAGAAATCCGATTTTTGCATCGGTATCACTGCTGCTTTTGAACCGGAAATGTTAGATGATTCAAAGGTGTTGTATTCTCCGTTTTTCAGTAAAATGTCAAACGAGATAGAATATATTGAAGAAGCCTACGATTATACAAACGATTCACTTGAAACCGCCCATTGGTATACGGAAGTGATCAAAAAGAAACAAGGAAATTGGAGCAAGCCTTATATGGGTCAGGTAGCCAAAGAGTTAATTATTGATTACGGAGTTCCCTTTTATAAAATCGATGAAAATGGCGACCGATCAATGGCCGGGGTGGTGTCCTTTACAATAGCATCTATTTACATCAACAATTATCTCCACCAGATTACCATGGGAAAGAGCGGTTTTGCGATCATCACAACCAAGGAGTTAGATTTGATCAGTCATCCCAGTACGCAACTGCTGACGAACCCCGAAAAATTCAGGCAATCAGTAGAGAGAAACCCTGATTTTCAAGAAATAATTGCAAATAATGAGGGTACTCTGAGTTCTTACAATGAAATAGCAAGGGAAGAGGCTCAATACTTTTATTCACATCTGAAGAACAATTGGGTATGTGATCCTGGTTCTGCCTCAACAAGACAGTATTAATTACAGCCAGGCAGGTAATCGGAAAGTCATCCTGCTGTCTGTTTTTTTGAGTATTTGCCTTATTCTGATTATGCTTATTTGGTTTAAAATTTGGGAAGGCCATACAAATCGTCTCTGGAAGTTTTCAAATTTAACCTCTGTCGTCCTTTTATTAAATATCATTTTTATTTGGGTCATTTCAATTTCACATGACGCCAATACCAGTTTTCACATGGAACCGAAAGTTCTGGGTGAAAACAGTATCATCAATTATGTCAATAAAAAGAACAATGACCTGCAGCAACTCAATCCGAACAGTTCATTCATCGAAATTCCGACAGGTGTTTTTCTCTATGATATCGACTTCAAGAATGCTTATGACGTAGCGATTCAAGGAAAGATCTGGCAAAAGATACCCGATGGATTTGAAACGGACAATGAATACAACTTTGTATTCCCGCAGGCTTCTGCCACAGGAATTTCTGTGAGAATCAGACCGGTTCTGAAGAAGAAAATACAGGATTTTACCTTGTATCGATATGACTTCAATGCTACCATCCAATTTGATTTTAACTATTTGAAATTTCCGCTGAACACCAAAAAACTGGATCTGCAACTGATGTATCCCAACATGGATGAACATGTGATTCTGACTCCTGACCTGGCAGCCTATGATTTTACAGATCCCTTTTTAAAACCCGGTATCAGTGATGATATCTATATGCCTGAATCTAAGATCCTCGCTTCCTTTTTTTCCTTTAACGAACAGAATTTCAGGTCTGATCTTGGAAATCCAGAATTTACAGGATTAAAAGAGACCTCGGTATTGACTTATAATGTATTGATCAAAAATATCATTATTAGTTCTGTCATTACCTATGTGGTACCTATTTTTATCGTCGCTATGCTAATTTTCCTTCTTCCCTTTACGGTAAATCAGAAGGAGGGAAATGCGAAAGAGGGAAGCTCTTTAAGTATTATCCAGGCTGCAGGTGGGTTCTTTTTTGTTTTGTTGTTATCGCATATTCAATTGAGATCACATATAGAAACACCCGGTTTGACCTATTTGGAAACTTTCTATTTTGTGATGTATTTTATGTTGGTCATCATGTCTTCTGCTGTATTACTCTATTTGAAGACAAATAAATATCCTATTTTGGAGTACAAAGAAAATTTGATCTTTAAGTTGAGCTATTGGCCGATCCTTTTGTTAAGTATCTATATGATTTCCTTGTTTTTGTTTTACTAATTTTTTTGAAGATGTTCAAGTACCATTTATTCCTTTTAATTTTATTCTGCCTACAACTCGGATTTTCTCAGGAAAATTCAATCGTTAAATCCAAAGATACGATGGTAATTGGTTATAGTATCAATCCCCCTTTTTTGTATAAAAATAATGGTACGCTGGAAGGGGTGAGCTATTGGATGTGGGAAGAATTGATAAAAACCAACAACAGACAATATGTATACAAAGAGCAACCCCTGGACAGCTTGTTGATCGGTTTAAGAACGGGTGAAATAGATTTGGTTATTTCGCCGTTGACAATAACCAGCGAAAGAAATGCCTATATGCAATTTTCCTTTCCGTATTATGTGGCTAACTCGACATTCATGGTTCATAAAATCTCCAGCAAGAACAAATTCTTGGGAATTTTTAAGTCAGTTTTTAGCTGGTCTTTTATGAAAATATTGTTAACTCTTTTCTTATTGTTGCTGCTTTTTGGTTTTTTGGTTTGGTTCTTTGAAAGAAAAAAGAATCCTGAAGAATTTGGAGAAGGCAGGAGTGGGATCTGGCATGGCTTGTGGTGGTCTGCTGTAACGATGACCACAGTTGGGTATGGCGATAAATCACCCAAAACCGTGGGAGGAAGGATCGTGGGTCTCATATGGATGTTTGCCGGAATCATGCTAATCTCTGGTATTACGGCCAGTATTACAACATCCTTGACCGTAAATAAACTGGCTTATTCTTCGGAAGATATTCACAGTTTTCGTTCGAGCCATATAGGGACTGTTCAAGATTCTGCTACAGAAAAATGGTTGAGGAATAATTTTTTTACCAATATAAGCACTTTTGAATCTTTCGAAGAATTGGTCCAGGGTTTTAGGGAGAATGAAATTGATATAGTAGCTTATGATGAACCCCTTTTGCAATACACCATCAAGAATGAAAAAAATGAAAACTGGACTTTGTTAAATATTCAGTTTAATGAATCTATGTATGCTTTTGGAGCTTCAAAATTCCTTCCCGGCACACATAAAGAGGTTATCAATCATAAAATCTTGCTTTTAAAAGAAAGCGACCGGTGGAAGCAATTGCTTTTTGAATATGATCTTCTAAAATAATAAAATATGAAAGACAGACTTAAACAAAAAAAAGACAACAGAATTGTACTGTTTGCCGCTATTTTCGCGGTCTTTGCCTTTTTATTTTTGCATGCTTTTTTTGGGTATGGAGTGAATGATTTTACCATAGAAATACTCGCCGCTACTTTAGGAGCCTCCTTTACGGTTGCCGCAATGATGGTGGTGATGAAAATTCAATCGAGAGATGAAAAAGAAAGTGAATTCTCAAAACGTCTGTTCGATAAAAAAATTGAACTCTATCAATCCATTTTAAAATCCATTTTTAAAATGGATGATGACAATATTATCGACAAGGAAGAGATCCAAAGCATAGAGAACAAAATTGGTGAAGCTGCCTTGGTTGCCAGTGCCGTATTAGTTTCCGGTTTTTCACAATTCATCTGTCAGCTAAAAATTTATGGCTGTCTTTACGCCAGAAGTATGACGAAAAAACAAATTGAACATTTTGTAGACTTCTTTAACAAACATCGCAATTACCTTTCTTTTGATTATGCGGCCATCAAAGAGCCTTTAACCATGGATAATTTTGAAGATTACTTTGTTAGTTTAGACAATATCATTCAGCTTATACGAGAAGATCTTTCTGTGGTTGAAGGAGATATTGAAGAGCTCATTGAAAATTTTGTTCAAATGCCCATGGACAAATTTAAACTGATGAAAAACCCCAATATTGTGGATTGAGGTTTCCTTTAAAGGTTTGTATAAGTCTTACCTGATCGATCAAAATTATACTGCCTGAAGTCAAAGCTGGAGCTCTCTGAAGTGTTCCGTTTTGCACACAAGGACTCCCAAAAAAATTAGTGAAATAATCGTTTGTTTTTTAAAAAAATTAAATCAATTTTGATGATCCCAATCAAAAAGGGAAATTAGGTTAACTATTGAATGAATTCATCTGATTCTGAGGAGATCATAAAGAGCATAAAGGAAGGAAATCCTGTCCCCCTGCAAAAAGTTTATTCGGATCATAGAAGTGCATTTCTACATTATGCTGCCGGAATGGGTGTCCTTGAAGATGATGCAAAAGATATTTATCACGATTCCATCATGGCCTTTCGGGATAATATTTATACCGATCGCCTTACAAAGTTATCTTGTTCTATAAAAACTTATTTATTTTCTATAGGAAAGAATAAAATCAGGGAGCATTTCAGAGAGGAGAAACGAAGTCTAAATGTTAAAAATGTGTTAATTGAAGAGACTGATGAAGTTTTAGATGTTGACATTTACATCGAAGAACCATCAATGAGAGTACTGCGGCTTGAAAAAGTATTAGAAAAACTTGGAAAACGATGCAAGGCCATATTGAAATTATCTTTTATGCGAGGCTATACCTTGGATGAAATAACTAAAATGTTGAATTACAGCAGTAAAAACGTATTAAAAAGTCAAAAATCACGTTGTCTCAAGCAACTAAAAGATCTTATGTCATGAACCCGGAGCAAGAAGAATTGATCGAAAAATATTTTTCGAATTCGCTGAGCGGAGAAGAAGCTGTTCTGTTCGAAAAATTATTACAAAAAGATCCCGATTTTAAAGAAGAGTTTTTGTTTCAAAAAGACCTGAAAAAGGCCTTAGAAAGACAGGAAAGAGCAGATATAGCATCAGGACTGCATGAGTTGGAAAAAAGCTATCAAGATAAAAAGAGTAAACCCTTAAAAAAATGGATGTTAGCGGCTTCTGTTGCACTCCTGATGGGATTGGGGTATACCGTTTATCACAACTACAAAATACAGCAACCCGACTATTTATTTGCCACTAATTTTGAAGCTTATCGCAATGTTGTAAAACCCATTGAAAGGGGTGTCCAAACCGAAGATCTCGAGGCCAAAGCCTTTTCAGCTTATGAAAATGGCGCTTATTACAAAGCCATCAATTTGTTCAACTCAGTCGTGCCAAAAGACCAGGAATACATTCAGTTTTACAAAGGCATCTCCTATTTGGCGCTCGACAAAAATACAGAGGCCATTGAGCTTTTATTGCCACTTGCCACGAAACCTGATGACAAGGATGCCAAATTTCAATGGAATGCAAAAGCCAACTGGTATTTGGGGCTTGCCTACTTAGGCGATGGTCAGATTGAGAAAGCCATTTCTCAATTCTTGGTTATTGTCAATAATCCGGCACTGTGATTATAAAAAAGAAGAAGCGAAAGCCATACTGGATAAATTGGATTCTTAGCTCAATTTCTGTTTTTAAAATAAAGCAGAAGTAAGGTCAGAGCCAGAACAAGTCCACCCAGAAGATACCCGCTTATTTCAAAAGGTTGGGGCAAAGGTTCGGTATTTCCGTTGACTACAAAACCAGCCCAAAAATAGGGATGCGCCAATGTTGCATCTCTGTTGTTGTCCAGGTATGTCAATTTAGCCTTGCGCAGCGCTAAGGATTTATTCTTCCCTTTTTTTAATTCGCCGTAAAACCGGACCATCAATTCTTCTGTTTCTCTATCGGGAACTTTCCAAAGACTCATCACCACTGAAGGTACACCGGAAAGATGAAAAGCCCTGGCCAAACTCATAACCCCTTCTCCTTTTTCGATCACCCCAAAGCCTGTAAAACAAGCGCTTAGCACCGCCAAATTTGCCTTGATCCCTGCAACTGAAATTTCTGATGAAGTCAATTTAGAATCGATGAAGTTCAGTTTATTCATGGTATAATCTAAAGAATCCAGTTCTCCATGGGTTGCTAAATGCTGTATGGAGTAATCATGACTGTGTTTAAAAAAATTCTCTTTGGAACAATCTTTTCCATTAAAAATATCTCCGCTCATCAGGTTTCCAATTCTTTCTACTTCTGTCGTACTAGATGAAATTGATCTATCATCCTTAAAATCCGGCGCATAGCCTATCCAATAATTGGACAGCTCGTAGGTAAATTCGGGTCTGTTCACTTCTAAGAACAGCCTCACTGAACTTGCATAGCTTATATTGAAATGTTGCACCAAATAATCATTATCCTGATCTACCAGCGCCTCAAAGGGAATATAATTTAATTCCCTATCGGGAATGATGACCAGATACTCGGCCTTTTCATCCATTTTCCCCTTTAAAAGAGACTGATAAAGGCTTTTACCCACTTCATTTAAATTTTCCTTTTCTAATAAGCTCAGTTGAAAATCTTCTACTGTTTTACTGATCTTTTCCGCCTCCGCATTCTTAACAAAATCTATTCTGTTTCTGCTTACCAGAAAGGTAAAAACATCTTCCTCCCCTAAAAAGTAGCTGATCAATTGAGTATCTTCAGGAAGATGGTCCGCTACAAAATCAAGGGTTAACTCCTGGTTGGGCAGTTTTGCTTTTTTTAAGTAATCCTCTTGTATCTTCTTTTGCAAACTGTCTAAACGGCGATTCAACTTTAATCTTTCCGACAGCAGATTCCCTAAATCTTCTCTTTCTACCTCTTTCGTTCTCAAATCGTAAATGGCCATATTCATAGCGCTTAACTCTCTTTTGAGGATTTGCTCGAGTTCTAAAAGTTCATCCGGAACCCCATAGGATCTCCACAATTTTTCTTGGGTAAAACCCTGTAGCAAAAGATGATTTCTATTTCTATCGGATAAAGAAAAAGCCTTATTGGCATACTTTATATCTCCTGTGCTTTCATAAAGTAACCAACAAGTTTTAATTCCGCCTTCAAAAACTTTGTGATAATCGTTAGCCACCATGATCTTTGCATGCTCCGAAGAATAATTATTTTTGGCAAAATCGATCAACCTGATCTGTTCTTCTAAAAGTTCCATATGCTGATGTAAAAGCTCAATTCTTCCATTTTCCTCAAATCGATCCAATAACCATTCTCCCTCTAAAGTTAAAGCCTCTAAAATCTCAAAAGGAGTATATACATAATTGAGGTTCTTCTTCTCGTAATTCACATTTTTATAAACTTCCTCCAGAGCACTGCGGAACAATTTTTCATTTTTATTATTTTTTGCGAAGGATGCCAGGTAAATATAATTCTCTGCAATCTGCAAATAGGTGTCTCCGTAAATCTCTCTATTAATTTTTGTGGAATTCTCCAGCAAGGGAATAACTCTTTCCGGTTTTATTTCCTCTCTGACATACAACTTTGCCAAGGTGTTCTCCGCCATGGCCAAATTTGGAAGGTTCTTTGTGTTTTTTGCAATTTCGATGGCTTCCAATAGGTGTATTTCCGCTTTTTCACTTTGTTCATCCTTCATCAAAACCCGAGCGAGATCGTAGTGTGCTTCACTTGTCCACTTGTGGTTTATTCCGTAAGTGTTTTTCCTGATCTCCAAGGCTCTTTCAAGCATTTCGATGGCCTTTTTATACTTGCCCTTTACGGATAGAATATTAGCGTAATTCGTATAGACAAAGGTCATGTTCGGATTAAATTCTCCATAGGATTTTATTCCTACATCCATCGCTTTCTCCGCATAGAACTCCGCTTTAGTAATTTCCTGGTTATAGTTATACAAATGCGCCAGTCCGATATAAACATCGGATAAAAAGGAAAGCCTTTCAGGATTTTTAAGCAGGTATTCTTCGGCTTCCAAATAAAGAGAAAGCGCCTCATCTACTTTGCTCAAGTCTTCATAGGCAATCGCTAAATTATAGGCAGAAACTGCCATTTCATTCGAATCTGCACCCAATTTTTTCTTTAAGTCATAGGATCTCTTGTAATAATATTGGGTGCTGTCGTAATCGTACAAAAAGTAATAGCCAACCCCTATCCTATTAAAAGCGGAAGCAATTTTAAGACTGTCATTTACCTTTTTAAAAAGAGCCAGGGATCTATGGGCGGTAACAATAGCATTTTCATATTCGCCCAGACTTATTTCTACATTGCTCAACGTGTAGTAGGTTTTTGCTAACAGATCATCAGCAGAATGAGTTTGTTTCAATTTTTGAAGCAGGTCGGTTGCCATTTGATAAGCCTTATCAAAATGTCCTTCCCGATTGAGCGCATCTATTTTTTTATTGGTCTGATCAACAAGTTCAGCCCCAATATTTTGTGCTTGGACGGGTAAAAAGAAAAGAAAATAAAGTAAGGTAGTTGCGTAAAAATTTTTCAATAGATTTTATGATATATTTAACATTTCTCAGTCAAATAAACAAATCTTTTTCGAATTTTAAAAGTTGTACTATGATTTATCGCGATCATATTGTGTAGCCACCAAGTCTAGTTCCTCATACCATGTTTCGCCAAACTTTCTGATCAAAGCTTCCTTTAAGAATTTATAGACGGGTAAGCCAAGACTTTTACCCAGGGCACAAGCGTCATCACAGATATCCCAATGACTGTAATTTACAGCCATAAACTCGGAAAACTCCTGAATTCTAACTGGGTACAAATGACAAGAAATGGGTTTTTTAAAATCGATCAATCCCTGATTGTAGGCCTTTTCAATACCGCATAAAGCTGTATTCTTGTCGTCAAAAATGACATAAGCGCATTCGCCCCCTTCAATAAGTGGCGTTTCAAATTCACCTTCACTGTTCTTTATATAAGTGCCCTGTTGCGCTATCGTTTCCCGGCCTTGGCTCCTGAGCAGAGGTTTAACGATCGGATAAATATTTTCTAAAATTTCCCTTTCCTTATCTTCCACAGGCGCTCCCGCCTCACCCTGCACACAACAAGCTCCTTTACAGGCACTTAAGTTGCAAAGAAATTGCTTTTCAATCAAATTCTCTGAAACTAAAGTCTTTTCTATTTGAAACATGTATACTTTTATTAGTTTGCAAATTTACCCCAATTTTATCAGAAAAATAATTGATTTTGAAGTAGAATTATTGACTATCTTTGCACGCTCAAAAAAAATTAAACATTTTATTATGTTACTAGACTTCAAGGAAATACTTACCGCATCAATGGTTCTGTTTGCAGTGATCGATATTATTGGAAGCATTCCGGTAATTCTCAGTTTACGCCAAAAGGTAGGCCATATTCAATCTGAAAAAGCTTCCATTGTAGCGGTGATCATTATGATCACATTTTTGTTCGTTGGAGAGGAAATTTTAAAGTTGATCGGTATCGATGTCAATTCTTTTGCCGTTGCGGGGTCTTTGGTGATTCTGTTTCTCGCACTGGAAATGATTTTGGGAATCCAATTATACAAAGAAGAAAACCCGGAAACTGCGAGTATTGTTCCCATCGCGTTTCCACTCATCGCCGGAGCCGGTACGATGACTACGCTGCTTTCGATCAAAGCAGAATTCGAAACCATCAATATCATTATTGCGATAGTCATCAACATGATCTTTGTATATGCCGTCTTAAAATCTTCAAAAAAAATAGAACATTTCCTGGGCAAGGGTGGAATTAGTGTACTGAGAAAAATTTTTGGTGTAATTTTATTGGCCATTGCCGTGAAGTTGTTCGCTTCCAATGCAATGGGATTATTCAATAGTTTACCTTAATTTAATCCTTATGAGCACAATATATGATGTTTTGATCTTAGGGGGCGGAGCGGCCGGGATGTCTTGTGCCTTGGTTTTAGGATCAGCTCAAAATAAACCATTTGGTAAAGACAAAAAAGTTGGGATTATTTTACATCAACGCGCTTCAGCTTTAGACAGGGCTATTTTTTACAATGCCCTGGGTCTAGAACCAGGTTTAAAAGGAATGGATATTTTACAAAAAGGAGCCGAGCAATTAGCTAAGTATTATCCCGAAATTGAGCAGATCACCAAAGAAAAAGTACTTGAACTTCAAGAAAATGAAAGTGTTTTTGAGGTAAAGACCAATAAGAATAGTTATCGAGCCAAGAAGGTTGTCATTGCCATCGGCCCCTCTAATTTAAACCAACTCGAAGGAATGAAAAGCTATATCATTCCTCATCAAAAAATTGAAGCTGTAAAAGAGCGTATTCAATTAACCAATACCGATCATTTGGTGAAAAAGGATTTGTATGTGGCAGGTGTATTAGCCGGGCATAGAAGTCAGTTTGCCATTGCCTGCGGCAGCGGTGCAGCAGTGGCAACAGATATCTTAACAGAATGGAACGGTGGTAAACACACCATGATCCATGATGCTATTGATTGATAGGAATACCATTTTTTTCCAGATCCATTACTTTTTTCAGCATTTCATCTTCTCGATTCATCAATTTATAAAAAGCATTTGAATCGAATAACTGTTGCGCGAACAGTGCTTTGAGATAAAGTCGAACCATATTTTCATCGGCCTTTAAATCTTTGTAGTGAAAGCTGTCCTTTAATCCTTCCGCATATTCATCATAGATCTTTTGATCGAGATCAAAATTCTTGTCAAATTCATCAAAAGTAATTCCTTCAAATTTTTCTCTGTTGTTATCTACATAATCAAAAACAAAGGTATTTAATCGTGAATAGTGAATTCGATCAATGTATTGTGTCGTGTCCAATGGCACAAAAACATCCGGAATAATTCCTCCTCCACCGTAAACAACTTTGCCTTTTGGCGTCACGTATTTTAAAGTGTCGTTAACCTTGATGCTATCTCTGTTCAACAGCTCTCCTTCGTTATAACGGTTTTCGTATTCCACATAATAATCTTCCACATCGTCACTATAAGGTTTTTGAATAGATCGACCTGTTGGCGTATAATACCTCGACACCGTTAATCTAACGGCAGAACCGTCACCCAATTCCATTTCCTGCTGTACCAAGCCTTTTCCAAAAGACCTTCTTCCTAAAATGGTTCCTTTGTCATTGTCTTGTAAAGCTCCGGCAACAATTTCGCTTGCCGATGCCGATGCCCCGTCAATGAGCACATATACCTGACCATCTTCAAAATCTCCCTTTGCAGTTGCGAAGGTCTTATCAACCTTCTGACGTTTGTTTTTAGTAAAAACAATTAATTTTCCATCCTCTAAAAATTCGTCAATAATTTTAGTCGCTACTTGTAAAAATCCGCCTGGATTCTGTCTTAAGTCTAAGACCAGTTCTTTCATTCCACGATCCAGTAAATTATCCAAAGCAACTTTAAACTCATCATAAGTAGACGCAGCAAACTTGTTTATTTTGATATAGCCCAGCTCGTCGTTTAGCATATAGGCCGCATCCACACTTTCAATAGGAACATCACCGCGGATAATGGTAAATGGCAATTCTTGATTTTCCATTTTTCGGTAGACCGTTATATCCACCTTAGAGTCAGGTTCTCCTTTCAGCGTTTTGATAATGTAGCTATTGTTCAGCTTCTTGCCATACAAAGTGTCATTATTTGCGGTTAATATTCTGTCACCTGCTTTTAAACCAGCCCTTTCACTTGGACCGTTCTTGAGCACTTTTATCACAGTTAAGGAGTCATTTAACATATTAAACTGGACACCAATCCCCACAAATTTTCCCTCCATGGTTTCTGTAATCGATTGCAAATCTTGAGGAGGAATATAAGTGCTATGCGGATCTAGTTTCCCGAGCATATCCATGATCGTATGGTCTAAAAGACTATCTGTATCAACGTCATCGACATAGTCGTACTGAATAAAGTCAATTAACCTTTTGATCTTCTTTTCCTGAGAATTACCACCAAATAAAAGAACGGTTTCCTTTTTGTAATCTAAGGTTGTTCCAATAAAAATACCAAGCACAACAGCTACGGCTATATAAATGGGTAATAATATTTTCGTTTTGTTATTCATCTTCCAAATGTACCAATTCTACATTGGCTCTGTCTAAAAATTCAAGTCCTGACGTATCTTTATAAGCAGTTTTATAGACTACTCTGGTAATTCCTGATTGATGAATGAGCTTACTACATTCTTTACAAGGAGACATAGTAATATACAAAGTTGCCTCTTTACATGATTGGGTAGACCTGGCTACTTTCAAAATGGCATTGGCTTCTGCATGGAGCACATGCCATTTTGTATACCCCTCATCATCCTCACAATTATTTTCAAAACCACTTGGTGTGCCATTGTATCCATCAGAAATGATCATTTTATCTTTAACAATAATCGCACCAACCTGACGACGTTTGCAATAAGATAATTTAGCCCATTCGCTGGCCATTCTCATGTAAGCGGTGTCATATTTTTTTTGCTTTATCTTATTCATTGCCTATAAGCTCTGCCTCAATTTGGACAAATTTCGCTAAATCTCTATCCATATTTTGTTAAACTTTTACCAAAAAACCCTTTCTATTAGCATAGGGACAGTCATTCCTGCCACAATAGATGAAATGACTAAAATCCAATCTCTTTTTGAGACTTTAAATATATTTTGAATAATCAAGCTGCACAAGAGCACAACCAAAACAATTATTATTTGTGCCAATTCTATTCCCATTGCGAACTCCAACAAGGGTAAAACTTTATTTTTCGTTTTTCCAATAATGAGCTCAAAATATCCTGAAAAGCCCATCCCGTGGATCAATCCGAAGAAAAAAGCAAAAAACACATTGATGGAGAGGCCTTTAGCTTTTAAATTTCTCTTGATAAATAACACATTGACGATGGCCGTTAAAAAAATAGTAAGCGGAATCAAAAACTCTATCCATTCGGTTTTAAGTCTGAAAATTTGATAAACAGCCAAAGTCAGGGTTAGGGTGTGACCTATGGTAAAAGCGGTAACCATGGCCAATATCTTTTTCCAATCTTTAAATTGATAGATAACCACAAGCGCTATTAGAAATAATATATGGTCATAGGCGTTTTTATCCAGTACATGAAAGAGTCCTCTCTGCACAAAAAAGCTAAAATCATTCATTCTTCCATCTTTAATTTTTGATAAAGGTCCCATAAAACTACTCCGCAACTCACAGAAATATTAAGCGAGTGTTTTGTTCCATACTGAGGGATTTCAAGGCATAAATCACTGCCGGAGACGGCCTCCTGTTGAACTCCTTTTACTTCATTTCCAAAAATTACTGCTAATTTCTTAAGCCCCTCTGCTCTAAAGTCATTTAAATATATGCTGTTTTCCGCTTGTTCGATGGCCGCGACAGTGATTCCCTCATTTTGAAGTTCATGAATGAGGTCTATCACATCCTCTCTATATTCCCAGGCAACCGATTCGGTTGCGCCCAAAGCCGTTTTATGTATTTCCTTATGAGGGGGCTGTGCTGTAATCCCACATAAGTAAACTTTTTCTATCAAAAAGGCGTCGGCTGTTCTAAAAACTGAACCTATATTGTTCAAGCTCCTTATATTATCTAAAATAATCATGAGAGGTATTTTCTTCGCCTCTTTAAATTGCTCCAAATCCAAACGCCCCAATTCACTGTTTCGTAATTTCCTCATTTGATCAAACTTGATTTTCGTTGACGAAATTAATCATTTCCCTGTAACAATAAGTAAAAAGGACGCCATCACGGCTATCTTTTTTCTTTGGTAAAGCCCATATCGCAGCAATAATTTTATATTTGCAGGAGCGGCAATTTTTTCATTAAAAAAGCATCATCTTTTGGCAAAAAAAGTAACTCCTTTAATGCAACAATACAACAGGATCAAGAGGAAGTATCCTGATGCGATGTTGTTGTTCAGAGTGGGCGATTTTTACGAAACTTTTGGAGAAGATGCCGTACAAGCTTCAAAAATTTTGGGAATCGTACTTACAAAAAGAGGTGCCGGAAGTGAGTCTGAAACACATTTGGCAGGCTTTCCACATCATTCTTTAAATTCGTACTTGCCAAAATTGGTCAAAGCCGGTTTACGTGTGGCTATTTGCGATCAGTTGGAAGATCCAAAAATGACCAAGACCATTGTAAAAAGAGGTGTGACAGAACTTGTAACTCCCGGCGTAGCTATGAATGATGAGGTGCTCCAATCTAAAAATAACAATTTTCTGGCCTCTGTTCATTTTGGAAAAAAACAAATCGGAGTATCTTTTTTAGATATTTCCACGGGTGAGTTTTTAACGGCGCAGGGCAATGAAGAGTACATTGATAAACTATTGCAAAATTTTAAGCCCAGTGAGGTTTTAGTGCAAAAACAGTTCAAGCAAAAGTTTTCTCAATTCAAAGCTAATTTTTATACTTTTTACTTAGATGACTGGGTTTTTCAATACGAATTTGCACTTGAAAGTCTTTGTAAACATTTTGGTGTTAAATCGTTAAAAGGGTTTGGTATAGAAGAACTGGAAGAAGGAATTACCGCGTCAGGAGCCATTTTATTTTATCTCTCAGAAACACAGCACAATCAGGTCTCTCATATTTCTCAGATCAAACAAATTCATCAAGATAAATATGTTTGGATGGATCGTTTTACGCTGCGCAATTTAGAATTACATGTTTCGAATGCCGCGGATGGTATTTCACTTTTGGACATCATTGACCAAACGGTTTCCCCAATGGGAGGAAGGCTCTTGCGCCGCTGGCTTTCTCTTCCACTAAAAGATTTAAACGAAATTCGAGAAAGGCAACATATCGTTAAATATTTGATTGAGCACGAAGGAGATTTTGAGCAAATTTTAGCTCATATTAAATCGATGAGCGATCTGGAGCGCTTAATTTCGAAAGTCGCTGCCGGTAAAATAAGTCCGAGAGAAGTTGTGGTGCTGAAAAACTCACTTTTGGCCATCTCACCCATCAAGGAGATCACCTCAAATAGCGGGACAGCAGCGTTAGTTGATCTCGCCAAAAAATTAGATCCATGTTCGGAACTAAGCCAAAAAATTGGTCAAACATTAAATGAGAACGCACCGGTAAATATCAATAAAGGGAACAGCATTGCTACAGGTGTTTCTGAGGAATTAGATGAGTTACGCGAACTCTCCTCCTCCGGGAAATCCTATTTGGAGCAAATGGTTGAAAGAGAAATTGAAAGAACCGGAATTTCTTCTTTAAAAATTGCCTTTAACAATGTTTTTGGCTATTACATTGAAGTGCGCAATACACATAAAGACAAGGTCCCCGAAGAGTGGATCAGAAAACAAACTTTGGTTTCTGCTGAGCGTTATATCACGGAAGAACTCAAACATTACGAATCGAAAATATTAGGCGCTCAAGAAAAGATCGCAGTGCTCGAACAACAAATTTTTGAGCAATTGATCGACTATCTGCTGCAATTTATTCAGCCCATTCAAAAAAATGCCGCACAAATTGCGAGCTTGGACTGCCTTTGCGCTTTTGCTCAAAACGCGATCAATTATAATTTCGTTAAACCTGTTTTAGATGAAAGTACGGATCTCGACATTAAAAACGGACGTCATCCTGTCATAGAAAAACAATTACCTCCGGGTGAAGCTTATATTGCCAATGACCTGGTTTTAAATCGGAACCAACAACAGATCATTATGATTACCGGTCCGAACATGAGTGGTAAATCAGCGATTTTAAGACAGACTGCACTTATTGTCATTCTGGCTCAGATGGGAAGTTATATCCCTGCTCAACATGCGAAAATTGGTCTTGTAGATAAGATTTTTACCCGGGTAGGTGCCAGTGATAATATTTCGATGGGGGAATCTACTTTCATGGTAGAAATGAACGAAACGGCCAGTATCTTGAATAATCTTTCAGAGCGGAGTTTAGTATTACTAGACGAAATCGGGCGCGGAACAAGCACTTATGACGGAATTTCGATTGCATGGGCCATTGCCGAGTACCTGCACAATCATCCTGCAAAACCTAAGACATTATTCGCTACCCATTACCATGAGTTAAATGATATGTCTGAATCTTTTGAACGAATTAAAAACTTCAATGTTTCTGTGAAAGAACTTAAAGATAATGTCATTTTTCTCCGAAAGTTAGTCCCGGGAGGGTCTAAACACAGTTTTGGGATTCACGTTGCGAAGCTGGCCGGTATGCCAAACGAAGTTGTTTTTAAAGCCAATAAGATTTTGTTGCGGTTAGAAAAGAGCCATGCCTCTGAAGACGTTCAAGAAAAGCTAAAACAACACAAAAAAGATGATTTGCAATTGAGTATATTTCAGTTAGATGATCCTTTATTGGAAGAAATCAAAGATGAAATCATGCGCACCAATATAGACACCCTCACTCCCATTGAGGCTTTGATGAAGCTAAATGAAATTAAAAGAATGCTCATCAAAAAATAATCAATCTCGCAGCACGTAGCTCAAATATTATATCTTTGTACTAAAATTTACTTGTATGTATCTATTTATCAGTGGTGCCGAAATTTTTGTGATTTTGATCATTGTGGTGATGTTATTTGGTTCTGAGAAAATTCCGGAAATTGCCAGGGGTTTGGGTAAGGGCATGCAACAATTAAAAAATGCTACCAACGAGGTAAAAAAAGAAATCGTAGAAAGTGGCATTGAAAAGAAAATCGATACTCAATTTACGCGTGATATCACCAAAGAGGTGAGCAAAATCAAAGATAAAGTTCAAGATAATATAGACGACATTACCGGTCCGATCAAACGAAATTTGTAAATGAATTTCTTAGAAAAATTAATAGATGCCGATAAAAATCTGTTTATTTATTTGAATGGTTTAGGAAACGAAAACTGGGACGGTTTTTGGATGGTCTTAACAAATAGGCTGAGCTGGATTCCTCTTTTTATCTTTTTTCTCTATCTCATTTATAAGTTTTTCGGATTAAAAAAAACCATCGCCCTTGTTCTTTTAGTAGCTCTAATGATTACCTTCTCAGATCAATTTGCCAATTTGATCAAATATTCGGTAGGAAGATTAAGGCCTAATCGAGATCCGGAAATAAATACATTTATTAGAATTCTCAAGAACAATAAAAGCTTTAGTTTTTTTTCTGCTCATGCCGGAACATCAACAGCGGTGACCACATTTATTTATTTAACACTGCGCCATAAGATTCGTTACGCCCGGCTTTTTATTATTTGGCCTCTTTTTTTCGCCTACAGCAGAATCTATATCGGTGTTCATTTCCCATTGGATATTATTGCCGGGGCCGTCTTTGGCTTATTGACCGGTGTGCTTTTTTATAAGGTCAGTTTAAAAATATTAGACAAACCTTTTCTAAATGAGAATGCCTAAGCCTGAATTTAACATGATAAATGTTAGTATTTTTTGTATCTATACCATTTAATTTTACAACATTAAATATTCAGTAATGAAAAGATCATATTTCCTATCCTTAGTCGCAAGCCTGTTTTTTATCTCAAATACTTATGCTCAAGCATTATCTCCTTATGTTGAAGTAGGTGATTATTCCGAGCATATTTCTCAAGCCACTAAAAAAGTAAGTGAAAACCTGCAAGCAAAAGGTTTTGATGTGATTGGTGTGTATAATCCGGGGGGTAAACCAAATTTAAAAGTTGTTGTTTTTACCAGAGCAGACCTTCAACAAGTAACTTTAAAAGTATCTGATCGCGGGGCCCTTGCTTCTGCATTGAAAGTTGGATTAAAATCTAATGCCAGTGGAACCACCATCAGTTATTTAAATCCTGACTATCTCTTTAATGCCTATTTGAGAGCTGATTATCCTACATACGAAGCTCAACTCAAAAATATTTCCCAAGACGTCACCTCTGCATTAAGTAGTTTAGGCAGTCTCAATAAGCCTTTTGGAGGTGCTGTATCTGTAAAAGATCTCAGAAAATATCAATACAAGATCATGATGCCTTACTTCACAGATCCGGTAAAACTAAAATCATTTGATTCTTTTGAAGAAGGAGTCGAAAAAATAAGCAGCAATCTGGCAAAAGAAAAAGGCAGCACTAAAATGGTTTATAAATTGATCTTTTCGGGCGAAAAGGTGGCGGTTTTTGGCGTGGGTCTGCACGATAAAAATAAAGGTGAGGCACATTTTTTACCCATTATTGGTGAAGAGCATTTAGCGGCTATGCCTTACGAAATTATACTTCAAGGGAATCAAGCGACAATGCTTCACGGACGGTATCGAATTGCTTTACATTGGCCGGACCTGACTATGGGCACATTTATGAAAATCATGAGTACTCCCGGTGATATTGAAGAAATGCTCGAGGGCTTATGCGAATAAATAAAGGTTAATTTTTTAAATTCTATCCTTCTTTCAGACTTGCGCTAAGGATTAGCTTTGCGGTTTTTTTACTTGCCCCGTGACCTCCTAAAACTTTTTCAAGTTCATAGTAATCTTCAAAAATTTTAGTCCGTTGATCGCAGTTTAAAATCTTTTCCAAAGCCAACTTTAGTTTCTTTTTGTTATAGTCATTTTGAATCAATTCGGTAATACTTGCTCTGTCCAAAATTAAGTTGACCAATGAAATATATTTGATGTTCTTCACCAGGCGTTTTCCTATTTCATAAGACAATTGGTTTCCTTTATAGCAAACCACCTCTGGTATTTTAAACAATGCCGTCTCCAAAGTTGCTGTTCCAGAAGTGACCAAAGCTGCATAGGATACCGAAAGTAAATCGTAGGTCCTGTTTTGAATAATTTTAACCCTCTCATCTGCTATGATCGATCGATAAAATGACAAATCCTGGCTTGGTGCACCTGCCACAACAAATTGATAATCTGGAAATTCATCGGTCATCTCGAGCATGACACTCAGAATTTTTTTGATCTCTTGCTTACGACTGCCGGGCAGAAGCGCAATGATCGGTTTTTCATTTAAATTGTGCTCAGCGCGAAATTTTTTAGGATTTACCAATGGCCTATTGGCAATGGCGTCCAACAAAGGATGGCCTACATAGTGCACCGGAAATTGGTGTTTTGTTTCATAAAAATCCTTTTCAAAAGGAAGTATGACATACATGTGGTCTACATCTCGTTTTATCTGATGGATCCTATTCTCTTTCCATGCCCAAATTTGAGGAGAAATATAGTAATGAGTAGGTATTTTTTCCTTTTTTGCAAATGCTGCTATCCTTAAATTAAATCCCGGATAATCAATAAAAATGATCAAATCCGGTTTGAATGAAAGAATATCCTTCTTGCAAAATTTAATATTACTCAAAATTGTACCAAGATTCATAAGCACCTCTACAAAACCCATAAACGCCAGATCGTGGTAATCTTTAACTTTGGTCCCTCCAACAGCTTCCATCAGGCTTCCTCCCCAAAAACGAAATTCCGCAGTTGGATCTTCCTTTAGCAATGCCTTCATCAAGTTTGCGCCATGTAAATCTCCTGAAGCTTCACCTGCAATGATGTAATATTTCATTTATGTCAAAAATTTTTTAGCCTTAAATAAATTGGGCGATCAAAACCAGAAAAGCAATCAAAAAGCAGGCCATCAATACTCCCCTGGCCCGGTAATCTTGTTTCTTTTTGATGAAAATAAAAAATACGAACAAATTAGGTATGGCCGCTAAACCTAAAACTTTACCGTATAAATCACCTTCTCTTATCATCTTAAGAGTCGTATTAAAATTGTACTCCGAAACGAATTCGATATATAGGTAAAGGCTAAAGATCACGGCAAGTAATCCGATCGTAAAGCCAATAAAAACTTCTTTTTTTATGTGAGATCCCATTGATTTAATTCTGCTATAGTGTGATGTGCTGTGAGGTCGAAATGGACCGGAACTATAGATACATAACCGTTTTGCAATGCCCAGACATCAGTATCTTCACCCTGATCCAAATTCACAAATTTTCCGGTCAGCCAATAATATTCCTTTCCTTGTGGATTTACTCTTTTATCAAACTCTTCTACCCAATTGGCCCTTGCCTGTCTGCAAATTCTTACTCCTTCAAATTCTTTAATCTTTGGAAAATTTACATTCAATACAACTCCATCGGGCAGGCCGTTCTTGAGCACTTCCTGAGCTATTTTTTTGACAACGGGTTTTAGAGGTTCAAAATCTGCGTTCCAGGCAAAATCGAGCAAAGAAAAGCCAATGGCCGGTATACCTTCAATTCCCGCTTCAATTGCTGCACTCATGGTACCGGAATAGATGACATTGATCGAGGAATTATTGCCATGATTTATCCCCGACACACATAGATCCGGTTTTCTTTCCAAAATTTCACTTACCGCCATCTTTATACAGTCGGCAGGTGTACCGGAGCAACGAAATTCGTTTTGAGGAACTTGATCGGTCGAAATATTTTCACAATAAATTGTCGAATCGAGAGTTATAGCATGACCCATTCCACTTTGTGGACTATCGGGAGCTAAGACGACTACCTCTCCAATTTCATTCATCACCTCAATTAAGGTGCGAATACCCGGAGCGGTAATACCATCGTCATTAGTGACTAAAATAAGTGGTTTTTTTTGCATGAATTTTTTCCTTGACACAAAAGTACATTATTTTAAAAAATGCTTGATCAAAATAGCTTTAACATTTTATTGTGAGCGGTTGGGCACGATTTTGGCTAATATTGTCTGTGTGATGCGATTATCTCATTTGAAAATCCCATCTTTATTTTTATTAACTTGCCAAAGTTATTAGTATTTATGTCGGACAAGAAATTTAACAAACCTTGTTTATGTTAAGCAAATTAAAATATATTTTCCTCTTAGTTATTTTAGGAGGCTTAATGCTTGGTTTCCAAGTTAAGAATGATGAAGATCCAGAAAAGGAAAAAATACTACTTTCCTTAATCAGGTATGCACTTACGAAAGGACATTATGAGCCGATTCAGATAAACGACGAGTTCTCTGAAAAGGTTTTCGATGAGTTTCTCAATAATTTAGATCCTTCAAAACGTCTGTTTTTCCAATCTGATATTGATGAATTTGCTCAATATAAATACCTTATTGATGATCAAATAAAAAATGAAGACCTCACTTTTTTCAATTTGGTTTATGAGAGATATAATTTGAGATTAGATGAATCAAAAAAGTACTACAAAGAAATTTTAGCTCAACCATTTGATTTCAACAAAAATAAAGGGGAGACTTTTTCTACAGATTATGAAACTAAACCTCATCCGTCAAATGAAGCAGAACTCATTCAAACCTGGCGTGATCAATTAAAAGTTACGGCACTTACAAGGCTTTACGACAAGATTGAATTGGATGAGAGTCGATTTAAAAAAGATAGTACTTACAAAAAAAATTCAATTGCCAGTCTGGAAATTGAAGCCAGAGAAGGTACTTTAAAAAGTATGGATGATTTTTTCGATTTTATGGGAGATCTCGAAAGAACAGATTGGTTCTCTATTTATATCAACAGCATCACCTTAGGATTTGATCCTCATACGAGTTATTTTGCTCCAAAAGATAAGAAACGATTTGACATCAGTATGGCAGGTAAATTGGAAGGTATTGGTGCGAGATTGAGAAAAAAAGATGATTACACAACGGTTGACGAATTAATTTCCGGCGGTCCGGCTTGGAGAGGCGGAGAATTGGAAGTTGGGGATGCCATTTTGAAAGTAGCGGAAGGAGATGGTGAACCGATCGATATCATTGGCATGCGTTTAGATGATGCCATCGAATTCATCAAAGGGAAAAAAGGTACAGAGGTGAAACTCACCGTACTCAAAATTGATGGCTCTTTAAAAGTGGTATCTATTGTGAGAGATATTGTAGAGATAGACGAAACTTTTGCCAAATCAACCATCATTAAAAAAGGTGACAAAAAATACGGTTTAATCGAATTACCCAAATTCTATATCGATTTCAATGAAAAGGATTATCGCAATTCCACGACTGATATGGAACTCGAAATTGAGCGTTTAAAAAAGGAAAACGTAAATGGTATTTTATTGGACCTGAGAAATAACGGTGGAGGTTCCTTAAAAACGGCCATAGAAATTGCCGGTTTATTCATCAAAGAAGGTCCGGTAGTTCAGGTGAAATACAGAGACGAAAAACCTGTGGTAAAATCTGATACCGATAGAAAAGTTCAATACGACGGACCTTTGGTGGTTTTGGTGAATGAATTGTCTGCTTCTGCATCTGAAATTTTTGCTGCCGCTATGCAAGATTACAATAGAGCCGTTATACTCGGAAGTACGCAAACTTTTGGTAAAGGGACTGTGCAAAACCTTTTGCCATTAAACAATTATTACAAGTATGAGGATGATTTAGGGGCTTTAAAAATGACTATCCAAAAATTTTACAGAATTAATGGCGGATCTACACAGATCAAAGGAGTAGCTTCTGATATAGCCATGCCTGATCGTTATTCGTATATGGAAATTGGGGAAAGAGATGAAAAAAATCCATTAGAATGGGATAAAGTTGAGCCTGCTGATTACGTGCCTTTAAATTACTACGAAAATTTTAATACGGTTATCAACGAGAGTAAACAGAGAATTCTTGAGAATGAAAATTTTAAATTGATAGATGAGAATGCGAAATGGTTGAAAGCCGGAAGAGATGACAATTTTGTTCACCTCAATTTTGATGATTACAAAAAAGAGATTACCACCCGTGAGAATGAAGCTAAATTATTTGAAAAACTCAATGATTACGAAAATGAACTTGAGTTTTATTCTCCCGAATACGAATTGGCAGCTATAGAAAACGATTCGATCTTAGGAAAGAAAAGGGACATTTGGCATAAAAATCTCAATAAAGACATCTATGTCGATGAAGCGATCAACGTCTTGTCTTCACTGAAAATCAGAAAAGAAAATTTATTGGTAAAGAATTAATTTGAACCATCAATTTTAAAAAAAAAGGCGATCATATGATCGCCTTTTTTTATCAGGGTACCATAAAAATGGCATTGGCAAATAGAAGTTTACCATTTTCCCAAAAGCCTCTGAATAAAGGGTTGTCAACGAGGTAGACAACCGAGCCTCTTTTGTAATCCTCTACACCAAATACCAAGGTGTTTTCCAGATCCTTCTGTATCTTACTACCTGCAAAGCCGGATAGAGGCTTAGTTTCTTTCTGTATATAACCCACGTTACCACTCTTTAAAAAGTCATAAGTATCCTCGTTGGTCTTTAGGCTATAATAGTTGGAATCATATCCATATGCCAATGGATGTGTAGGATCTACATCAATTTTAAAAATAGCACCGGTTATCGCCTTTTTCATTCCTTCACGTTGCTTTGCCGCATAAGGAAGCAGCACCGAAGTACTGTCTTTTTTGCTTTTCTTAGATTTTATTCCAAATCCTTTTTCCCCTTCCAGGCCTTTTACCGCTCCGCTAACTGCGATCAATCTTCCGCCGTTACCAACCCAATCTTTAAGGGAACCGAGCATTTTATCCTCCATAAAGCTACTGTATCTGCCATCAGGAAGCACAAGTACATCATAGGCCGACAGGTCTACACGATTGATATAGTCAGCATCCAAAACACTTACCGGATAGCCCAGTTGTTGTTCAAAATAATGCCAAATTTCGCCAAAACTGAGCGTGCTCGTAGGTCCGCCTCTTAAAATAGCGACTTTCGTCGGCTTAATCATTTTGACAGCATCTGAACCAAAATCCTTTCCCTTATCAACGAAACCTGTTTTCACTGATTTTAATGGAACATTGTGTTTGTTCGATATTTCCTCCAATTTAGCCATGACATCTTGCGAGCCATTGTCGAGCTTCGTTACGATCAAGCTTCCTCGGTGGAAACTTTCTCCTTCTATGGTAAAAGGTTCATTGGAATAACGAACTTTAATTTTTTCTTTTAACAATTCGCTTAAGAAACGAGCGTCTTTCATGCTATTCCAATCGGCGATATAAGCATAAGCCCCTGCTGTCAACACATTGTTTTTGAAGGTTGTAGCCGAAGACGCTTTTACTGTAATTGGTTTTTCAGAAGCAAAGGCATTTAAACCATACGCATAAGGCAATGACCAGGCTGTAATGTCGTAGGTCACCGAATCTGTTAACTTCGCATTGGGTTCGAACAAAACTTTTATCAGCTTTTGTTTAGTTTGCTCAGAAGGAATGACGATCTGGTCCCCTTTCTGTTTAAAACTAACCGTTTTACCTGTTTCAAAGTTCAATCCCTTTCCGATGATCTCTTCGTTGGTCTTTACATATTTAATCTCGTGTTTATCTAACAAATCTGCCAATAGATCAATTTTATCGCCCTCTCCTGACAGGATATAGTTCTTAAACTTTGCTTCTTTATCCGTATAGAACTTTCTGAATTCCAGATTTAGTCTTTCTGCATTTTTCGAGGCCATTTCTACGGTAGATAAACCCGTTGTCGTATGATGTGCAATTCTATCCTTTAGGGTTAAGGTGTCCTTGTTAGCAGTAATGACACCCAAACCGGCCCGTCCACTACCTCCTTGCTCATAGGTCATCCCGACACTTCCATTATAGGTAGGATAGGTGTCTCCATAACTGGGATATAACAGGTCAAACACTTCTTTGGTAAAATACAGCCATCCTTTTTCATCAAAATAACGAGCGTGATTTTTACCTATTTCCATTTGGAAGTTTCTTTGGAAATCTGAAATTACTTCGTTATAAGGTTCTGCAGCCGGTGCAAAATAATAGGGATCATCCACACCTTGTTCATGAAAATCGACATGAATATGTGGTAACCATAAGTTGTATTGTTTAATTCTTTGCTGACTTTCAACTTGGGTAAGCCAGGCCCAATCCCGGTTCAAATCGAACATATAGTGATTTGGTCTGCCTGTAAGCCATCCCTCGTGATGTTCCATACTATGGGGATCGACATTGAACGGTTGGTTTTTGTTCTGGTTATACCAGGTGACATAGCGATCTCTTCCATCCGGATTGATACAAGGATCCATGATCACAACCGTATTATTCAGGTAGTCTGATTTATCTGTAAGTAACTTGTAAATGGTTAACATAGAAGACTCGGTACTAACGCTCTCATTTCCATGTACATTGTAACTCAACCAAGCTATCGCTTTATCGGCTTTTGAATTGCCTGTTACATTCTTTACATGCTCTGTTCTGATACTTTCCAGGTTTGAAAGGTTCGATGCTGAAGAAACATAAACCAAAATTAGAGGCCTTTTTTCATAGCTTGCCCCGTATTGAGTAAGCTTTACTCTATCGGGGGCAACGTCCGCCAAATAGTGATAATAATCGATTACCTGGTGATGTAAGTGAAATTCCTCTCCCAGTGGAACTCCAAAAAATTCTGAAGGAGATTTTATTTGCTGACCTGATAACACAGAGAGGCATCCGATGAGCATAGCAAAAAATATTTTGTTCATGATTTTGATTTAAAAGGTACAAATCTATTAAAATAAAAGTCCGCAAAATAGCGGAAATTAATTTTAAAAATCAATTTATTTTTTTGTGAAAATATCAAAAATAGCGACTAAATTTACGGTCGTTTAGTAAAAACTCTATCCTCAAATAAAGAAAGAAAAAACCCAATATTATGAAAAAAAATCTCGCATTGATCGCTTTGTGTTTTAGTTTATTTTTTATTCAAAAACAGCAAGCACAAAGTATTTTTGACAAATGGCCCGAATTAGATAGCTTCCATAAGGTGATGCAAGAGACTTACCATCCAAGCGAAGAGGGAAATTTAGACCCTATCAAAGAAAGAATTGACGAAATGGTTGAAAAAGCACATTCCCTTAAAAATAAACCGGCTCCAGCAGAGTTCAATACGCCAGAAATTATGGCTGCAGAAGAAAACTTGTACAAAGGCAGTCTCGAGCTTCAAAAACTAATTGAAAAAGAGAGCGATGATGAGGTGGTTACCGCCTCATTAGAGAGCCTACACGACGTGTTTCACACCATTGTAGGGCTTTGTAAGCACAAGGAATAGAAATAGAATTCCTTCTTAAAAAAAAGTACAGTAAGAATATCATACTGTACTTTTGCTTTTATAGTTAAAGCCAATCAAAAGCTTGTTTCTATGAATCATATTCTTCGTGCAACCGTTGACGATTGTAATCAATTAACCGAAATTGCCAGGATATCTTTTTTTGATGCGCATGGGACAAGCGCTCCTGAAGAAGACATAGAGGGCTATATGGCGAAGTATTTTAATAGAAATGCATTTTTACAAGAATTAAAAAATCCCGAAAATCAATATTATCTTATTTATGATGCAAACAAGTTAGCAGGCTATTCAAAAATTGTTTTTAGTATACCCAATGAAAATATAGATGAGCAACCTATCGCTAAATTGGAGCGTTTTTATTTGCTAAAAGCATTCTACGGAAAAGGGTTGGCTGCAGAATTACTCCATTTTAATCGTAAAATAGCCCAGGAGGATCATCAAAGAGGAATCTGGCTCGCCGTATGGATAGAAAATCACAGAGCCATCAAGTTTTATACAAAAAACAATTTCAGGAAAGTTGGCAGCTACGATTATCAAATTTCAGCAACACATGCCAATCCAAATCATATCATGTATTTGTCCTTTTAGCCATGAAATATGAACTTGTTAAATTTTATAGACCCATTCTTCGGGATTTTCGCGCTTGACCTCTTTAAAAAGCACAAAAGCCAGAATGGTTTGTCCCGATGTAGCATCTGTATGTATGGTTCCAATTTGTTGTTTGGTCCTCACCTGATCTCCTTTGTTCACCAGAACATTATCCAGGTTTTTATACACAGAAATGTAATTCCCGTGCTGTACCAAAACTGCCTTTAAATTTCCGGGTAACACCTGAATAGCCAGCACTTTCCCATCAAAAATGACCCTGGCGTTAGCCCCTCTTTCTGTGGCAAAGAATACGCCATTGCTCTCAATGGTAATGCCTTTAATTGTAGGGTGAGGTTGTTTGCCAAAATGCCTGACCACAACCCCTCTTTCTACAGGTGCCGGCAATTTCCCCTTATTGGCCACAAAGCTGGTTTCAAGTTTCTGGGCTTCGGGGGTTAATGAAAAACCAGAACTTTTAACATCCGCATTTGATTTTTTATTTGAGCTGGCAATGGCCTCCCGAATTACCTTTTCAATTTCCCTTTCAATTCTGGCCTCTTCCTTTTGCTTCTTTTTAATTTCTGTGATATATTTTTTCTCTTTCTTTTTGATGGAGTTTACCAAACCTTCCTGTTCGCTCTTTTCCTTTCTGATGCTGTCACTTTCTTTTTTATTGACCAGTACAAGTAATTCCTTTTCTCGTTTCGTGTCTTTTAATAAATCTGTGAGGTTGTTTAATTTGACCGTTTCAGCCATAATCTCTTCCCCCTGCTGTTTTTGGTAATTGGCAAATTGATTCATGTATTCAAACCTCTTAAAAGCTTGCATAAAACTTTCAGACGAAAACAAAAACATCAACCTGCTTTGCTTGGTTCTGCTCTTATACGACTGAACGACCATATCTGCGTATTCATCTTTGAGTAAATTCAAGTGCTTTTCCAGTTGGGCTATCTGTTTTTCGTTTGAAGAAATTTCACCATTCAACTCATTAATTTCTTTATCGATGGTTCTGATGAGTTGGTCTCGAACACTTATTCTTTTATTCAGATCGTTCAATTCTACTAATAAACTTTTTTCTTCAGCCTTTGATTTAAACAGTAATTCATTGATCTCTTTGATCTCTTTTTGAAGTTTTTTTCGTTGTTTTTCGAGCTCAGATTTGCTCTGTGCAAAAGAACTTGTCGATGACAAGATCAGCAACAAAAAAGAAATGAACAAAAGAAAAGATTGGGGTAAAGAATGAGTAAGGCGAGATGAAGGATCCAGGCTTATTTTTGCTGTACTCATTGCAATTTGATTAGCTTATAATTATCAGGAATTGAAATGGGAAATCTTAAATTATCAATTAATTCAACGTCTTTAAAATCCACTTCAATGATCGTCTTTTTATTTTTGCTATTGGTGTTGACCGTAAATCCTTTCGGAAAAATGAAGTTTTCTTCTTTTTCGAATCCTTCATATCGTATTTGCAGTCCTTGATGCTGATCAATATAGAACTGTTCTTTACTGATTTTAAAATTTACAGGATCTAACCAAAATAACGCCTCAAAAATAGGATTTTTCTTTTTAGGAACTAACAAATAATTATGCTCATTTATTGACACTTCGTATTTCTCATCCCTTAGATCGACCAAAGCCGCACCCAGAAATAAATTTTGAAACATTTGGTAATTCATTTCTATACCCAACCAGTTGTTCAACAATTCAAAATCTCCTTCAAAAAATGATTTATTCACTTTTTCATAGAAGATCACCCGGTTTTCGGTGACCATCAATTTTCCAACGGGAAATCCAAGTTTTGAAATACTGATCCAAATGATACTGTCTTTTGCCATCCTCAGAGACCCATTCAAAGAAATTAAATCTGAACCCCTTTCGTATTTGATCAGCAAGTCTGCTTTGATGTTGAATTTTTCATCCTCAAAGTAATGTTTTTTAATTACTTCCACAGCTGGTAAATAGGCCACGTTTGTGCTTGCAGTTTTCGTGCTTTTACAAGATTGCAACAAAAGAATCGCCACTGAGATGGCTAAATAAAAGCCCTTGTAGTTATGGATTCTGAAGCGCATGGCTATCTAACATTTTTTGATAATATTCTGCTGCTTTCTTTTTATCGCCCAGTGCTTTGTACGCTAAACTGAATTGTTCATAAAATTTTGATTCCATTTCAGGATCTTCAACGATCATATCAAAACCCAATTCCAGTACTGATATGGCTTCCTGATATTTGCGCAAACTATTTAAAGCCAGGCCATTCATAAGGTAGACATAGGGTTGAGCAGGAAAAAATTCGATGGCGGTTGTACTGTCTTCTAAAAGATCCAAGTATTGCTTTGTTTTTAGTTCATTTTCCAAAATAGCATTCATAGCCGCATACGTCTTCTCTTCTCTAAAGGTAACTCGCAATTGTTCTAAAGTAGACAAAGGCAATGGCTTTTCGGCCCCATGCTCTAAAAAGGCCTCTGTTTTATCCTGCAACAATGATTGTTTGATACTCGCAAATGAATCCGGCAGTTTGTCTTCAGCATCTAATTTTATCAATACGCTTTTCGCTTCATCTATTTTTCCGGCCCGTAAAAAAATAAAAATTAACTCTGATTCTTCTTCCGGATATTGCTCCACAATGAGACTTTGCGCTACGACAGCTCCTTCAAAGTCGTTTTGTCTTAAATTAATTTCCTTTAAATGCCTGAGAACATAAATGTTCTTGGGCTCCAACTCCAGGGCCTGAGTAGCATAATATTCGGCTTCGGTGTATTTGTTCAGCTCAAAATAATTTTTCGAAAACTCGAAAAAAACAGCCAGATTTTTAGCATCTATATCCTGACATTCTTCAAGCGCATAAATGGCTTTGTCAAAATTGCCGATGGTTTTTTGCTTTAAAGCTTCAAAAAAGAAAGTATCAAAACTTATTATTTGTTGTTCTTCTTGCATTTTCAAGCGCATGGCTTCGTCTTCTTGTGCCTCCACAAAAAGAACGAACAGCAGAAAAGAAAAAACAAGGACCTTTTTCATCAATTTAATTCAAAATGGAATAATCCCCGATGCTAACAGTTGTAAAATTACCATCAAAATGAACGTGATTTCCAATCATTGCATGATCCAAACTCGCGTTTTTAATTACAACGTTGCTCTGGATCAAAGAATTACTGATCGCAGAATCGTATATTTTTGACCCTTCTCCCAATGACACATTCGGACCGATAACGGTGTCCTTAAGCACTACATTTTTGCCAATATAACAAGGTTCAACAATTTTAGAATTTTCCAGAACTACATCTTTAGCAACCAGATTTTCACCCTCTGATTTGGCATATTGCAAGATTCTGTTGTTGGTCTCTACCGTAATCTCTTTATTACCGCAATCCATCCATGCCGAAACCTCACCCGGGACAAATTTCAGCCCTTTTTGCTTCATGTTTTCAAGTGCATTGGTGAGCTGATACTCCCCTTTTTCTCTTATATCATTATCGAGCAAATACTGAATTTCATCCCTTAATATTTCCCCTTTTTTAAAATAATAAATACCTATGATGGCGAGATTAGATACAAATTCTGTGGGCTTCTCAATAAAATCAGTTATGATATTGTCTTTTAATTTTACCACACCATAGGCGCTTGGATTTTCAACTTGCTTTACCCAAACTGAGCCATCAGCAGCAGCATCTATTTTAAAATCCGCTTTAAAAAGTGTGTCGGCGAAAGCCACAACACAGGGTCCGCTTAATGAGTCCTTAGCACATTGAATGGCGTGCGCCGTGCCCAAAGCTTCTTCCTGAATAAAAACACTTCCTTTTGCACCCAAATTTTTGGCGATTTCCATCAATTTGGCTTCGGTATCTATGGGGAAGGTTGGACCAATGACAAAGGCAATTTCTTCTACTGATTGTTCTACAACTTTTACGATATCCTCAACCAAACGCTGAACAATTGGTTTTCCGGCAATTATCGTCAAAGGTTTGGGAATGGTGAGTGTGTGTGGTCTTAATCGCGAGCCTATTCCGGCCATGGGGACAATGATCTTCATTTACGCTTAATTTTTATTGTTATGAAACGAGCAAATATAAACAAAATTGTAGCAGTTCAGGGATTTAGTAGCCATAAACAAAGGCTCCATCCTCACCGGTATAGTGAAAAACTACACCTTTTGATTTAGCTGTGTTCTGCCATTTTTCGATCAAATACCGATAGTTTGATCCATCGACCAAGATTGTCTCAGGCTGAAAATGATCGACCAATTTTTCAAAATTTAATTTAGGCGAGTTCGACATCAATAAGAAGTCAGGTCTATAATCAACTTTTTCGAAATGAAAATTCCGTGTGACCACTAATAGAGATCGATCATCGATCTTTAAAATACAGGGGGTTAAAATTTTTTTCTCTATTTCCCTTATATGATTGGCATCCACAAAATTTTGAACCGCTGTTTTGTACTCTTTATCCGGATTGGATCGGTAAATTGTAACCCTATCTCCTTGTTGGTCAAGCAGGATGGTCTCTTTGTATTGATGAAAAACGACAAATTGATTTTTACGCCCTGTTTCCCATTTTTGATGAATTAAATGAAGCTGTAAAATAATCACAATGGTAAGGGTCATCCATATACTTATGGCATTTCTATGCTTCAGGCTGGCAAAAAAAGAAAAGAGCATTACATATAAAAGAAAAACGGAAGGTCTTGTCAAATAGATCGCATCTATTTCAAAGGTTTTAAAAGAAGAAATAAGTTGGACCGACTGATAGAAAATACTGATGGAAATGTTGAATAATTTGACAAGAAATACAGGTGCAAGATTAAAAACAGAGAGAAAAATAGTTGAAAAGCCAATACTTAAAATCACCCCAATAGAGGGTAGTAAAAACAATCCTGAGACTAAAAAGAGCGCTGAAGCCTGATGAAAATAATATAAACTCAGAGGTAATACTCCAATCTGGGCGATGAGGGTTACCGCAATCAAACCGACAAAATAAGTAATGATCTTAAAATTTGTTCTAATTCTACATAAAGGATAAAATCCAACGATGAAAAAAACTGCCAGATAACTCATCTGAAAACCCACTTGCCATAGGTAGTTCGGGTTGATAAGAAGCAATAAAAATAAGGAGGCGATAAGGGAGCTCTGCACATTGATCATTTTTTTGCTGTATAACCCGATAGAAATTGCTGTAAACATAGTTCCGGCCCTTACTACAGAAGCTGAATAACCCACCAAAAAGACATATAACCATAAAAACAAAAGAACGAAGAGCAATTGAAGTTCGTTTCCATTTTTTATACCGGTCAAAGGTTTAAAAACCATAAATAAAAAGCCGATTAATATGCTGATATGCAATCCGGAAATGGCCAAAAGGTGAACTACTCCCGCTCGTCGAAATTCATTGAAAACACCTGGGGACAGGTCTTGTCTTTGACCCAAAAACAGTGTTTGAACCAAGGGTAAAAGGGATGTTTGAAAAGTTTTTTCTAACAATGAATCCGAGATTTTTTCCCTTATCGCAAAAGCCCTTCTGGCAAAATTATTGTTTGGCAAAAACTCAATTGAATTATTTTTAGTGATAAAAACCTGTTCACTTATCTGTTCATTTTGCATGTACTTTTGATAGTCAAAATCATGAGGGTTCAGGGAAGGACGGATAGGTATAAATGCTGACCTCGTTAAAAAACGATCTCCCGGTGCCAAGGAATGGTTTTCTTTTGAGAAGTACATCAAGACCTTCCCTCTCGCGGCTGCATAGTTCATCTGACGAACAAAAGCTACGTATTTATGGTAGTCCTGAGAGGGTTTCAATTCCTTTTCTATTTCTAAAAGAACAAATGAAGAATCTCCCAATGATCTACATTTCTTGTAATGTCTATGCTGATTTTCCACTTGTTGTATGGAATAGGAATTCAATCCAATGACAAAAAAAGTGGATAGGGAAAAAAGCAAAAAGCAATTGTTTCTACCCATCTTTTGGTGGCTTTTAAACAAAAACAATCCCTGGCCAATCAATAAAAAGATTGAAGCTGAAAATAAAACAGTTGGTGAAAAGTCAAATTCCTTTCCGGATAAAATTCCCAGCATTAGAAACAGGGTCAACCAGGTGGGTATATAATCGAATTTTACCAAATCCTTTTATGTGTTGATGCAAACACGGTAAGGTGGTAAACATTTTACCTAAAAAATTGCCTCTTTTGTAACAGGTCTATAGGCTATTTCACCCGACAGAGTGAGAGTCCGTCGCGAATGGGTAATAAAATAGTTTCTACCCTTTTATCTTCTTTGACTTTTTTATTGAACAGGAGTATTTGTTCTGTATCCACATCATGCTCTTCTACTTTTTCCAGCACTTTACCACTCCATAGCACATTGTCTGATACGATCATTCCTCCCGGATTCATTTTATCAATGACCAAATCAAAGTAATTTGAATAATTACCCTTATCGGCATCAATAAATACCAGGTCAAAATTCTCCTCAAGAGAAGGAATAATTTCAATGGCATTACCAATATGTTTTACAATTTGATTTTTATAAGGTGATCTATCAAAAAATAATTGCTGAAAATCTGCTAATTCTTCATTTTTGTCTATGGTGTGTAAAATCCCATTCTCAGTTAAACCTTCTGCTAAGCAAAGTGCGGAATACCCTGTATAGGTTCCAATTTCCAATATACTTTTCGGATTGATCATTTTTGACAACATGGAAAGTATTCTTCCCTGGTAATGACCGCTCAACATTCGTGGCGCCAACACCTTCTGCCAGGTCTCTTTATTCAATTCACTTAACAACTCCGGTTCATCTTCGCTGTGTTGCACTAGGTATTCCTCTAATTTTTCGCTTATAAATTCCATATCATCAAATTATAATATTGGCGCCAATAATCTGGCAGCCGCACTAATTCCCTTTTTATACCAAGGTCTATTCTTTAATGAAGCCAGATCGATCAAATAGGCATCCCTGATATCCTTATTAAATTGTTCAACAAGTTTTTTCGAGAGGTTTCGATTTATAAAAAATGCATTTACCTCTGAATTTAAACTAAAGCTTCTATGGTCAAAATTCGTAGATCCTATGGTACAAATTTTATTGTCTATGACCATCGTTTTTGCGTGCATCATTCCCTTGGTATAAGCATAAACCTCAACTCCGCTTTCAATCATTTCTGAAATATACGAATGAGAAGCGAAAAATGCAGTTTTGATATCCGGTTTTCTCGGAAGCAATAATTTGACCTTTACGCCACACTTAGCCTTAATTTTTAGCAATTGTAAAATAGTTACGGGAGGAACAAAATAGGGTGTCGTAATGATAATTTCCTTTTTCGCAAGGCTGATCAAACCGAGAAATGCTTCCATGATGGTTTCAAAATTAGAGCCGTACTCGCTTCCTAAAACACAGGCATAGTTTTTTTCCTTAATACCTGAAAAGTCTATATCCAGCGCAGGGCTCACCTTTTTACCTGTAGCATAAAACCAATCATTGATAAACAAAAATTGCATTTCTGTTGTCGCCTCGCCTTTGATCATCACATGAGTATCTCGCCAGAAACCTTTATCGGAACCATTATTGATATATTTATCAGAAATATTAATCCCTCCTAAAAACCCCGTAAATCCGTCAATGAGCATCATTTTTCTGTGATTCCGATAATTTGCTTTATGAGCGAACTGACTAAACAAGACGGGCATATAGGAGTGTATTTCAATTCCTGCAGATCGCAATTCCTCCTTTCTTTTTCTGCTAAAGCTGCTTCCAACATCATCGTACAAGACTTTCACAATTACCCCTTCTTTGACTTTTTTTAGAAGAAGGTCAAAAACTTGATTACCAATATGATCATCGTTGATGATATAATAATCCAGATAAATAAATTTTTTAGCCTTGGAGAGTTCTTCTAAGACTACTGGAAACTTACTTTCACCGTTAAACAAGATCTGCACCTCGTTCCTTTCAGAAAATTGTACCTGGTCCAGGTTGTAAAACAGATCTGACAATTTTTCCAGTGTTCCCTCAAATTCCTTTTTCGGTAAATTCCTTTTTAATTGAATATTTTTCAGAAAATCGTTATGGTAATTCCGAAGTCGTTTATAGAGTACTTTTTTTTGGTAGTGGAAACCAAAAATAAAATATAACACCAAACCAACTACAGGGAACAAAAGCAACAAAAATATGTATGCAAAAGCTTTGCCCGGATTTCTATGCTCCAAAATAATGAGAATGACAAGAACGCTTACGGTAAAATAATATAGAACAATAAAAACGCTATTTAAACTCAGAAACTCATGCATAAATTTGACTCCTTATTCAAAAGTAGTGAAAATGTGAAACTGAGGCTCAGGATAGAATTATTCTCCCGATTTTTTCGATTCTTTGATTTCTTTAATAAGATTTTGCTCTAATTCTTCCTTTTCAACAATATCCAATTTATTTCCACTGCATGGATTTTCTAAATAAGAATCAAAAAAACGGGTCATTAATGAGTTTTGCTCAGTATATTTTTTACAAAAGCCACAAACAAAAATGTGCAAACTCAGCTTGATCTTTTCAAAAATGGTGGCTTCTCCATATTGGTTTTTATCACAAATAGTCGTTGCCTCGTCGCAGGAAATAATGAATCTTTTAAACATTGCTATTCCATTTATTTTTTAAACCAATTCGTTTCTAAGCATTTTCTGAGCTGCACCCTCGCACGGTGAATGATCACCCAAAGATTGGACGAACTGATGCCCAGTTCATTACAAATATCTTCAGATTCGTAGTGACTTTCCGTTTTTAGCAAAAAAACAATTCTGTATTTTTCGGGTAGTTTACTGATACAGTCATTCAAGACTTCTCCCAGTTCAGTATTTTCAATCTCTTTATCGGCAAAATTATCCCAAGTTTTAGGTGCCTGTGCTTCGATCCAAGCACCTTGATTTTCACCATCATCAAAAAAACTCATATTGACTTCTCTCTTTCCCTTGGCAGAGTTTATTTTTCTGTAATAATCTATGATCTTTCGTTTCAAAATCGATACCAGCCAAGTTCGCTCTGCAGCCTGACCCCGAAAACCATCTATTCCTTTGAGGCCAGAGAAAAAAGTATCTTGTACCAGATCTTTTGCCATTTCGTGGTTACTCACCCTCTTCACGGCGTATTGATATAGAAAATCAGCATGTAATTTCACCCATTTTTCGGGGGTCAATTCATGTTTTTGTTGTTCGGTCATGAACTCGTTTTACAGGGTAAATATACAAATCTAAAAAATGTCCTGAAACCTTTCTGTTTGGGCAAAGAAAAGAAAAAAATACCTTATTTAAAATAAATCTAAATTACAAGGTGTTTCGTTTAAATATTTTTAATTGTTGATAATCCATGAATCAAATTTTATATTTGTACTTTCAAAATTTATACTAAAAATGAGTGGATTTTTATCTTCATCGTTAGGCAGGAAAGTCGTGATGGCATTATCGGGCTTATTCTTGATCATTTTCTTATTGGTGCATTTAGGTGTTAATTTAACGCTGTTTGCCGGACAAGAAACTTTTAACGCGGCATCGCATTTTATGGGGCACAATCCTTTAATTCAAGTCATGCAATATGTCTTGGCGGCTGGTTTCATTATCCATATTGTGATGGGCATAAAACTAGAATTGAAAAACAAGGCTTCAAGACCCATTAAATATGTCAAAAATAATCCGGCCGCAAATGCAGGCTGGGCATCCAGAAACATGATCGTTACAGGTGTTATTATTTTGTTGTTTTTGATCTTGCACATCAAGGATTTCTTCGTAGAGATCAAATTTGGTCATGTTCCGGATGACTATGAATTAGTAACTCAACTTTTTAAAAACCCAATTTACGTAGTTCTCTATGTCATCTCTTTTATCATGTTGGGTATCCACCTAAGTCATGGTTTCCAATCGTCTTTTACCAGTGTAGGTGCCAGAACACCCAAATATTTAAAGTGTGTTAAAAATCTTGGTGTTGCCTACAGCTATTTTATTGCTTTAGGTTTCTCTGTCATCGCCATCTATTTTTATTTTGCTAATTAAACAACCGTTATGAAATTAGACTCTAAAGTTCCAGAAGGTCCTATCAAAGACAAATGGACAAACTATAAAAACAAAATCGAACTCGTCAATCCCGCTAACAAAAGAAATATCGATATTATCGTTGTGGGTACCGGATTAGCCGGAGGTTCTGCCGCTGCAACTTTGGCTGAGTTAGGATATAATGTAAAAGCCTTTGCTTACCAAGATTCTCCGAGAAGAGCACATTCTATTGCCGCACAAGGAGGAATCAATGCGTCAAAGAATTACATGGGAGATGGTGATTCTGATTATCGATTGTTTTACGATACCGTTAAAGGGGGAGATTATAGATCCAGAGAAGCAAACGTCTACCGATTAGCAGAAGTTTCAACCAATATTATCGATCAATGTGTAGCTCAGGGAGTGCCTTTTGCCAGAGATTACGGCGGTTTATTAGATAATCGATCTTTTGGTGGTGTATTGGTTTCAAGAACATTTTACGCCAAAGGACAAACCGGGCAACAACTTTTATTAGGGGCTTATTCGGCGATGAACCGACAGATCGCGAGAGGAAAAATTACTATGTACAACCGACATGAGATGTTAGATGTCGTTAAAATTGACGGGAAAGCGAGAGGAATTATTGCCAGAGATCTAGTGACCGGAGAATTGGAAAGACATTCTGCTCATGCCGTTGTGATAGCCACTGGCGGGTATGGCAATGTTTACTTCTTATCTACTAACGCCATGGGTTCAAACGTAACTGCCGCTTGGAAGATCCATAAAAAAGGGGCATTTTTTGCCAATCCTTGCTTTACGCAAATTCACCCGACCTGTATTCCCAGAAGTGGAGATTATCAATCGAAATTAACATTGATGTCTGAATCTTTGCGTAACGATGGTAGAATCTGGGTGCCAAAGAAATTAGAAGATGCGAAAGCCATACGTGAAGGGAAATTAAAACCTACACAATTGCCTGAAGAAGACAGAGATTATTTCCTGGAGAGAAGATATCCTGCTTTTGGAAACCTAGTCCCTCGTGATGTGGCATCAAGAGCGGCAAAAGAAAGATGCGATGCCGGATTTGGCGTGAATAAAACGGGAGAAGCTGTTTACCTCGATTTTGCTTCAGCTATTGAACGATACGGAAGAACCCAAGCCAAAATTCAGGGTATAGATAAAGCATCAAAAGAAAAAGTTATTGAGTTAGGAGAAAAGATCATCGAAGAAAAATACGGTAACTTGTTTCAGATGTATGAAAAGATCGTTGATGAAAACCCTTATAAAACGCCCATGATGATCTATCCTGCTACCCATTATACGATGGGAGGTGTTTGGGTAGATTATAACTTGATGACGACCGTAGAAGGTTTGTATTGTATTGGAGAAGCGAATTTCTCTGATCACGGAGCCAACCGTTTAGGCGCTTCGGCCTTAATGCAAGGATTAGCGGATGGTTATTTTGTATTGCCTTATACGATTGGTGATTATCTGTCTAAAGATATCAGAACAGGAGCCATCCCAACCGACGGACCTGAGTTTGAAGAAGCAGAAAAAGAAACCAAAAAACAATTAGAGTTTTTTGTTAATAATAAAGGAACCCACTCTGTTGATTATTACCACAAAAAATTAGGTAAAGTGATGTGGGATAAAGTTGGCATGGCAAGAACCGAAAAAGGTTTAAAAGAGGCCATCAAAGAAATACAAGAGATCAGAGCTGATTTCTGGAAAAATGTTAAAGTTCCCGGCGGAATCAACGAGCTCAATCCAGAACTCGAAAAAGCGGGAAGAGTGGCAGATTTCTTGGAATTAGGAGAATTGTTTGCTAAAGATGCCTTAGAAAGAAATGAGTCTTGTGGTGGACATTTTAGAGAAGAATATCAAACTCCTGAAGGAGAAGCCTTGAGAGACGATAAAAATTTCGCATATGTCGCTGCCTGGGAATACACAGGAAAACCAAGCGAAGCCATTTTACATAAAGAAAAGCTCGAATTTAAAGACATTGAACTTAAAACAAGGTCTTATAAATAAACACTTAGACTTATTGTCTGAATTTAAACTATTTGGAAAGATGAATCTTACATTAAAAATTTGGAGACAAAAAAATGCCCAGGATAAGGGCAAATTGGTCGACTATAAAATCTCCGATATAGAGGGTCACATGTCATTTTTAGAAATGATGGACATCCTTAACGAAAGTCTCGTGGCGAAAGGCGAAGATCCGGTTGCCTTTGACCATGACTGTAGAGAAGGAATTTGCGGAACTTGTTCTATGTACATCAACGGTGAAGCGCATGGCCCGGATCGCGGTGTAACAACCTGCCAATTACACATGAGAATGTTCAATGATGGAGATACGATCTATATTGAACCTTTTAGAGCAAAAGCTTTTCCGGTCATCAAAGACTTAATCGTTGATCGCTCAGCTTTTGAAAGAATTCAGCAGGCGGGGGGTTATATTTCTGTGAACACCTCAGGTAATACCCAAGATGCGAACGCCATTCTTATCCCAAAACGAGATGCCGATTTATCTATGGATGCGGCAGCTTGTATTGGTTGTGGAGCTTGTGTCGCTTCATGTAAGAACTCCAGCGCCATGTTATTTGTTTCTGCTAAGGTGTCTCAATTTGCCCTACTCCCACAAGGAAAAGTAGAGGCCGCAGACAGGGTTCTAAATATGGTCAGACAAATGGACGAAGAAGGTTTTGGAAATTGTACCAACACGGGCGCCTGTGAAGTAGAGTGTCCGAAGAGTATTTCTTTGGACAACATCGCCCGAATGAACAGGGAGTATTTAAAAGCAAGTATTTAAATTACTTCCTATCATAAATATAACCGTTAAGCCTACTTAACGGTTTTTTGTTTTTAAAGACACATCTTTTTGCCTTATATTTATAAAAAAAAGATATGTCAACAGATTTTTATCAGTCCTTATTAGACAACAATAAAAAATGGGTTCAAGATAAATTAAACCTCGACCCTGATTTTTTTAAAAGACTTGCCGAAGGGCAAAAACCTCCTTTATTATGGATAGGTTGTGCTGATTCGCGCGTACCTGCCAATGAAATCATCGGTGCGCAAGCCGGTGAAGTTTTCGTTCATCGCAACATCGCAAATATGGTCATTCATACGGATATGAATATGCTTTCTGTGCTAGATTACGCGGTTAATGTTTTGGAGGTACAACACATAATCGTTTGTGGCCATTACGGCTGCGGAGGCGTAAAGGCTGCCATGGGTAACCATTCATACGGTATCATCGATAACTGGATCAGGCATTTAAAAGATGTTTATCGATTTCATCAAAAGGACCTCGACGCCATCAAAGACGAAAAGAAGAAATTTAACCGTTTTGTGGAACTCAATGTAAAAGAACAAGTTTTCGACTTAGCCAAAACCAGCATCGTACAAAATGCCTGGCAAAAAGGTAAATTTTTAGCTATTCACGGTTGGGTTTATGACTTGAACGATGGGCTTATAGAAGATCTCGGCGTTACTTTTACGGATGATGATGAGCTCTCTGAAAATTACCAGTTAAACTTCTAAAAGAGTTGTTACATTCAATTTATGCGCAGCAAACTTCCCGATATACCCACGAGTATTTTTGCCAAAATGAGCAAGTTGGCAGCGGAAGAAAATGCCATCAATCTATCTCAGGGTTTTCCGGACTTTCCCTCTTCCCCTGAATTGATCAATTTGGTGACAAAGGCAATGAAGGAGGGGTATAACCAATACGCACCCATGCCCGGTTTGATAGCGTTGAGGGAAGGGATTTCGCAAAAAATTGAAAGTCTTCATCAGTACCATTACACCCCGGACACTGAGATTACAGTCACTTCAGGAGCTACTCAAGCCATTTATACCATTTTATCGACCTTCATTTTTCCCGGTGATGAAGTCATCATTTTTGCTCCGGCCTATGACAGTTATGCCCCTAGTATTCTGGCGCAGGGTGGAGTGGTTAGAGAAATAGCTTTAAGTTTACCCGATTACAGTATTCCCTGGGAAGAAGTAGAGGCTGTAAAGAATGAAAAAACAAAAATGATCCTTATCAATTCTCCGCATAACCCGACCGGAGCGATCCTGAGTTTAGGGGATATGAAAAAATTAGAACAATTCGTAGAAGGAACAGATATCTTGATCTTGAGTGATGAGGTATATGAACATATCATCTTTGATCGAGAAATTCATTACAGTGTTTCTCGTTTTCCTTCTTTAGCGAGCCGAGCATTTGTAGTTGGTTCTTTTGGAAAAACATTTCATAACACGGGTTGGAAAATGGGTTATTGCGCTGCACCCCATATCCTGATGCACGAATTCAGAAAGATCCATCAATTCATTGTGTTTAGTGTTAACCATCCTGTTCAGAGAGCTTTAGCTGAATATTTAAAAACTCCGATGAATTATTTGTCGGTACCCGAGTTTTATCAACAAAAAAGAGACTATTTTTTATCTCTCATACAAGATTCAAAGTTCAGATTTACCCCTTCAAAGGGCACCTATTTTCAGTTGCTTCAATATGACAACATAAGCGATATGAACGACGAAGCATTTGCTGAACTTTTGACCATCAAACACAAAATTGCCGCTATACCCATTTCTGTTTTTTACAGCCCTAAAAAGGACTTAAAATTACTTCGTTTTTGTTTTGCCAAGAAAAATGATACGCTGGAAAAGGCAGCCGAAATACTCAGAAACCTCTGACCATGAAAAATGACACACTCAAAGTAACCCTTGTCCAAACAGATATCCATTGGGAACAATTAGAAGAAAATCGAATTCATTTTAATCAAAAAATAGATTCGATCAGCGAGCAAACAGATATGATCCTTTTGCCTGAATTGTTCAGTACCGGTTTTAGCATGAAAGCCAATCATCTGGCCGAAACCATGGATGGCCAAACTGTACAATGGATGCTCACAAAAGCAAACCAGAGAAATGCATTGATCATAGGGTCTGTTTTAATCAAAGATAATGAAAAGTACTACAATCGATTAATTGTTGCCTTTCCTGATGGAAACACCTTGTTTTACGACAAGCGACATTTATTTTCTTATGCAGGTGAACACACTGTTTTTGAAAAAGGTAAATATCGTATCACATTTGATTACAAAGGATTTAAAATTTGCCCTTTGATCTGCTATGATCTGCGTTTCCCTGTTTGGGCCAGAAACGACTCAGCATACGATATTTTGCTCTTTGTGGCCAATTGGCCCAATGCGCGGATTAACGCATGGGATACGCTCTTAAAAGCGCGCAGTATAGAAAACCTATGCTATACCATTGGATTAAACAGGGTCGGTGTAGACGATAATGAATTAATTTACACTGGGCATTCTGCTGTTTACAATGCTTTTGGTACTAACTTGTTGTCATTTCCAGAGAATGTAGAAGGGATAAAGTCTGTTACTTTAGAGAAAAAACATCTTATAACAACGCGTAAAAGATTTTCATTTTTAGAAGACCGAGATGATTTTGAAATAAAACTCAATTAACAATGATCGACTCTTTTACCGCCTTTTCTACTTTTTGAAAAAGTTCTTCAAAAGGCATACTGTCTGATTTAATTGGTTCATGCACATCAAATGTCAAGTGATCGAAAACCCCGAGTGGAAAATTTCCAAATCGTACGATTCTCCATGAATTATTGATGGTAATCGGCACAACGTATGATGAAGGGGCCTTCTTTATCATCATTTTTAATCCATTTTCAGAAAATCGTTTCGGAACCCCATCTCTACTTCTTGTCCCCTCAGGAAAAATAACCGCCGATCTTTTATTGTCTTCCAGGTATTTTCCAAAATTCATCAATGCACTTAGAGATTGTTTTGCATCTTTCCTGTCGATGAGGACAGAACCTCCATGTCTCAAATTAAAAGAAATACTGGGGATGCCCCTGCCTAATTCAATTTTTGAAACAAATTTTGGATGATATTTACGCAAAAAGAAGCCCAGGGCAGGTATATCGTGCATACTCTGATGGTTAGAGGCAAAGATCAGTGGTACATCCAGTGGTAAATTTTGCTCATTCCTAAAAGTTACCCTTGTTCCCAACAAATATAAGGTCCCCACTAAGAAAAAACTCATGACATCCACAGACTTTTTGTGCCCTCGATATCCTCCTAATTTGAGACAAATCCATTGAATCGGCCAAAAAATCACTAAGATCAATCCGAAAAAAAAGTAATGTAAGATACTTAAGGGATAGGAAATAAGCTTGACTAAAAATGACATTCTAAATTCTACCTTAAGAAATTAAAACCATTGATTCCAGGGTATCCTGCTCAAAACAAATAAAAGGGCAATTCCGTAATAAATAAGTATTGTCTTAAATTTACCTAAATCGGTAGTTTGTTTTTTGTGTTTTGAAAAACCCATGGTAATCAATACAATGGCCAATATCATCATTAAGGGATGTTCTACAACCATCATTCTAATTTCAGGCTCAGCCATTGATGCACCCATTCCATTTAATTTTAAATAGGCGAATTGAGTTGAGGCAAAATAGGCGATCAAACCCAATATCAATTGAATATGATAAACAATAAGGGTAAATAAGGGTATGCGAAGGTCCTTTTCTCGAAAGTTCTTTTTAGAAAAAAAGCCGATGGCAGCATTGATAACAGCGATAATTAAAACGATTAAAGCGATATAGGCCCAAACAGAGTGCAACATTTTTAACATGAGTTATAAATTTTTTTGTTGGAAGCAAATTTAACAATTAATACAAATAAAAAAACCCATTCACTTGGTAAATGGGTTTTTCCACTTTTATAATACGAATTTTAGAAGTTGAACCTTGCAGAGGCGTTCCATGTTCTTCCCCAACCAAAATAACCTTGGTTAGATACATTGATTCCCTTATAGGTTTCATCGCCTGCTTCAGCAAAATTAGCTGATCTCAATTCTGATATATATTCTGTATCAAAAACGTTGTTTATGTTCACTCTAAAATCTAAAGATTTTTTACCCGAACTTCCTAATGGCAATCTGTAAGAAACACCAAAATCAGCTAAGTTATACGATGGCAATTCAAGATTTTCTTTTCTGGCACTCACTGTTGCGTAAAGATTATCGTAATATCTCCAGTCAAAATCAACAGATAATCTTGGAATTATTTGGTAGTTCAATCCTAAACCAGCTGTAAATTGTGCAGCATCTCCCACTTTACCACCATCAACATCTTGTCCATCACGATCCAAAATATTACGGTCTTCATCGCGAATTGTCGTAAATACTTCTCCTTTGTACTCCCAATTTCCAACAGATAAAAATCCTCTCACATTTAAATTCTCAATTGGTCTAACACCAAAATCTAATTCAATACCGGAGTGTAATTGCTCGACACCTTCATTCGTAATGAAAATTTGAGTTCCTTCAGGAACAACAATTCCACCAATAGTTTCCTCACCCTGAGTGAATCTTGTGTTTGTAGTTACTCTATCTTTCCATGAGGTTCTATAAAGGTTTACATTGGCATTAAAAATTCTGCTTCTAAATGAATACCCCGCTTCAAGACCAAATATTTTTTCGTTTTCAGTTAAGGGGTTAATTTCGTTTGTGAAGTTTAAATAGATATTGTCATGGTAAGGCTGACGAGAATAATAACCGGTATTTACATACACTTGGTTCTGGTCATTTATCCTAAAGCTACCTCCCGCTTTTACATTATATCCAACATTATTAACTTTTTCTGAATCTTCATATTCAGGCAAATAATCATATCTGTCAAATCTCTGGTGGCTTTGTGTTGAAACAGCACCTTGGAAAAACGCTGAGAAAATCTCGTTGGCATATTCCAACTGACCAAAGACACCTCCATAAGAAATGCGCTCGCTATTGTCGTAATCAATCCTTTGATCTTCTGGCATGGTGTTGAAAGTGGCTGTCCATGGATTAGCGGCGAAGGATTCAGTTACCGTATTGAACACAGGATCAGTTACAGTTTGATGTGAATCATCTCTCAATCTTCTGCTCTCAGTCCAACTATTTAATTCTAAGAAATTTTCAACTTGCCTAAAATGCGTTCCATAGTAAGTTCTGAGGTCAGCTCCAACATTTAGGGTTAAATTTTCATTCAACTCTTTTTCATAGTTAGAAACTAAACCATACCAGTTGTGGTTGTTCATGGAGGCTCTTACTAAATAAGTTCCATTTCCGAACATTCCTTCTCCTCCTGCGGCATTATTATTCGCTACAATGGCATCAAAATCTACAAGACCATCTTCCGTTCTAACTCTTGAACCATAGTTTCCGGTTCCACCCCCTCTACCCCAAGAGGCGTAGAGCACTGTTGACAAGTTAGAAGTTTCGTCAATTTTCCAGTCCCAGTTCAAGTTGGCCACAGGTTTATGATAGAAATTTCTTCTTTCTGTTTCATATTTTCCGTTTAAAGTACCCCAGTTGTTATTATACTTTTTCCCATACTCTAAATAAGTCGAAATTGATTTTGTGAAGTTTTGATCGTGCCATTGTGGTGCACCAGTGATCAAAAAGTTAAAATTGTGGCTTTCGCTTAATTTATATCCAATAGAAAGAAAATAATTCTGACCCTGTCCTTTGGTACCATCATTATATCCATCTCCCTGCCAGTGTGTTAACATCGCTGTTACCCCCCAGCCATTATCAAGTCTTCCTGTACTGTAGCCCAGTGTATTCTTGAAATAACTGTCGTTGGCAATACCGGTTTGAAAAAAGCCTCCTTCTCTTTGTTCTGTGGCTTTGGTCACAAAGTTAACAGTACCTCCTACAGAGGAGATCGCTAATTTTGATGACCCCAAACCTCTTTGAATCTGAATACCATTTGCGATATCAGCCATACCAGACCAGTTAGACCAGTACATCAATCCGTCTTCCATTCCGTTAATAGGCTGTCCGTTTAATAAGAATGCCGTATTATCCTGACCGAAACCACGCACGGCAATTCTGGAATCACCAAAACCTCCTGCCTGACCGGCTACATAAACAGAGGGTGTGTTCACCATTGATGCGGTGATATCTTGTGCACCGATCTTGGTTTGAATTTCTTTAATTTTAATTGTAGATACGGCTATAGGTGTTTCTCTACCCTCTGCCAAGTCAATAACTCCTGTACCTACCACTACTACTTCCTGCAACACATTGTCATCAGCACTCAATAAGATCGTGCCTAAATCAATTGACTGGCCAGCAGCATTGAAAGAGACTGACTTATTTGCCAATCCTACAAATGAGATTTCTAAAACTCCTTTCCCATTGTTAACCTCAAGAGAAAAGTTACCGTCAAAATCTGTCGTTGTACCGTTCGTCGTACCCTTTACCACAACATTTGCTCCGGGAAGCGAACCGTTCTCGTCATTTACTTTTCCTGAGATTTTTGTCTGCGCAAAAAGAACCGAACCAGTAAAAAACAAAATGAGTCCCAAAAATTTTGGAAAATTTTTCATAAAATTTGTTTTGAGTTAATATTTTACGGCGCAAAATTACAATAAAAACCCATTATTCTGTTAAAATAATGGGCAATTGTGTTAAGAAACAGTTAACATTATTTAACTATTTATCCTTCAATAACTTATTGGCTAAATCTTTACCTAGTTCCACACCGAACTGGTCAAAACTGAAAATATTCCAGATCACACCTTGTACAAAAGTCTTGTGCTCATACATAGCAATGAGTGCACCTAAATTATAAGGAGTAAGTTTTTTCACTAAAATTGTATTGGAAGGCTTATTACCTTCGAAAACTTTGAAAGGTAATAATTGCTCTACTTTATCCAATTGATTCTGGAGTTTCATATCCAAATATACTTCGTCTTTGGTCTTGCCGGCATAAAGTGCCTCTGCCTGCGCATAAAAATTTGCCATCAATTTTTTATGATGGTCTGCATTTCCAAATAATGATTCCTTAAAACCAATAAAATCAACCGGAATTATTTTTGTCCCTTGATGCAACAATTGCATAAAAGCGTGCTGCACATTAGTACCGGTGTTTCCCCAAATCACATTTCCCGTTTGGTAAGTGACCGGATTACCTCCTCTGTCAACTGATTTACCATTGCTTTCCATCGACAATTGCTGCAGAAATGGAGCAAAATTCTCCAGGTATTGGGTATATGGAATAACGACTTCAGATGCTGAACCACAAAAATTATTGTACCAAATAGTGATTAGCGCCAATAAAACAGGCAAATTTTGGTCGTAAGAAGCTGTTCTAAAGTGCTCATCCATGGCAAATCCGCCTTTCAAAAAATTTTGAAATTGATCAAAGCCAATAGATAAACTAATGGAAAGCCCAACGGCGCTCCACAAAGAATACCTTCCTCCTACCCAATCCCACATGGTAAAAATATTTTCTTCGGCAATACCAAAATCTTTCACCTTTTGAAGATTAGTAGATACGGCCACAAAATTGTGTTTGATATCGCTCTTTTGTGCCTTTTTCAGGAACCATGCCTGAATGGTTTCTGCATTTGTGAGTGTTTCCTGTGTGGTGAATGTCTTAGATACAATGACAAATAAGGTCGTTTCAGGATCAAGCTTTTTAAGTGTTTCGTACACATGATCTCCGTCAATGTTCGAAACAAAATGCGTATTCAAATGGTTTTTGTAAAACTGAAGGCCTTCTACGACCATTCTGGGTCCCAGATCTGAGCCTCCAATACCTATATTGACAATGTCCGTAAATTTCTTTCCGGTATAGCCTTTTAGCTCTCCATCGATTATTTTTTCAGAAAAAGATTTGATTTTTGCCAGCGTACTTTTCACTTCGGGCATGACATCGGAACCGTCTACAAAAATTTGATCGTTCTTTTGATTTCGAAGGGCAGTGTGCAGTACAGCTCTGTTTTCAGTAGTATTGATTTTATCTCCGGAAAAATATTTCTCCATGGCATCCTTTAGATCGACCTCTTTGGCCAAATTCAAAAGTAATTCCAATGTTTTATCATCTATCCTGTTTTTAGAAAAATCAAGGTCTATTTCTTCAAAGGAAGCAGAAAGTTTTTCTTTGCGCTCCTTGTCTTGTTGAAAAAGGGTTTTCATAGGCACATCTTTTACCAATTGGTAATGTGCTTCTAAAGATTTCCAAGATTTTGTATGAGTTGGGTTGATATTTTTAAGTGACATTTATGCGGTTTTATTCATTCATCATTGCCATTTCCTCGGCAGGTACCGGGATTTGGTCTAAGGCTGATTTTATAGGTTTTATATAGCTAAGGTATTGGTCTTTGATACTTTCTTTAATAGGTTCGGCTGATGGCAACTTTTCGCGAAGCGGATCTACTTGTTTACCATTTTTCCAAAAGCGGTAACACACGTGCGGACCAGAAGTGTTGCCAGTCATACCAATATATCCGATCACATCTCCTTGCTTGACAAAATCTCCTTTTTTAACTTTTCGCTTGCTCATGTGCAAATATTGAGTGGTGTAGGTGGCATTATGCTTGATCTTGACATAATTCCCGTTTGCAGGGTTATAGGTCGATGCGATGACCGTTCCGTTTGCCGTACTTAAAATGGGCGTGCCTTTTGGCGCAGCGAAATCCGTTCCCAAATGTGGCTTTAATTTATACCCATAATATTTGATTCTCCTGTTTGGATTATACCTGGAAGAAATTCTGCTAAACTGCAATGGGGCTTTCAGAAATTGTCTTCTAAGTGTTTTAGCCTGATCATCATAATAATCGTTGGTGTTTTTAGTCGAGTCTGTCACAAAATTAAACGCATAGATCGGCTTTTCTTTGTGTTCAAAAAAAGCGGCCTTTATAACCCCTATCCCCACTGGAATCGTATCTTGAATATATTTTTCTTCGTAGATCAATTTAAACTTATCCCCTTTTTGCAAGTGAAAAAAATCGATCGTCCATGCGTAAATGTCAGACATTTCATGCGCTAAAATATAATTTAACCCTTGCGCTTCCATTGCTTCTGAGAGAGATGAATTGATCACGCCAGAGGCTGTTTTTGTCACAATCTTCACTTCCTTTCTGCCAAACTGGGTATGAACGCTATCTCGAAAGTCAACAATGAGGTATTCTATCTTATTAGGTTCGTAAATAAATACTTGTGCCTTTTCTGTAGAATCTTTTTTAGCTAAAATGGTATATGGCTTTCCGGCTACCAATTTTCGGATATCAAAAGTATCCCTGGCCATTTCCGCAATTTTAAAGATTTCGGGGTGGTCGACATGGTTTCTGTATAAAATTTCTCCAAAGGTCTCCCCTGAACGAATCGTGTCTTTTATCACTTTAAAATCGTTGAGAATGTAGCCGAATTCCTCTATAATTTCAGGCTCTGCCTCCTCAACCAATTCTACCATCTCTTTGGTTTCTTCCTGTCCGTTTTTACAGGAGAAAAGTGCCAGTAAGGCAAAACTCGTAATAATTATCTTTTTCAACTTCCCCAAGTATTTTGTGCAAAACTAATTAATTTATACACATTTAGACTTATAATTTAGTTAAAAATAGTACTTCGAGGATGGGCCAAACCGCTGTAATTTTCCAACTCCATGTCAATACTACCCACTAGTATTGATGCTTTTAATTTGATCGGAATTTTGTTTTCATCATCAGAAAACCACAGTGTTAAACTTTCTCTTTCTTTAAAAATTCTTCCCCTTTCTACCAAAGGAATGACTTTTAGACAGCTGATCTTACCAAATTTTGTTTTTACCAATTCTCTTCCTAATACTTTCAGCTGAAAGGGATAGGTGGTTTCGTCATAGAACATTTTTAGGTCTATGACATCATTTTCTTTTAATGTAGTAAAATCCATGGCCCTGAAATAATAGGCAGAAAAAAGCATATCCAAAATATCCTTTTCTATAGGGAAGTATTCCGTTATCTTCTTTTTATGATTGATGACTTTAGCTTCCTCCTTCATAAAGTCAAAATAAATTTCTTTGTCTTTGGTATGACCCCCTTCTTTGATTTTCCTAATAAATCTATAGGGCCTAAGTGTTTCCGGGTCAAAATAGGATTCGTATCTATCCTCTACTTTAAAAAAGAAATCGGCAATTCCCGTTGTAACACCCGTTCCAACAATATGAAGATAGTTTTTGCCCTGGAGAGATTCTTTCTTCAATTCGAGATGAGCAATCCCTGCATTAACCATACCATAAGAAACCTGATAAGTCAATGATTCTCCATTTTTGAAGGGAAGATTGTTTTGTGCCCCTAGTGCAAATGAACATAATAGAAAAAGGAATACAATTCTCTTCATCATTATAACACGCCAGAAATCAATTTGATTTAAAATTACTTATACCTTCTTTCAACCAGGCCAAATACTCTTCGATATCGGGATTATAGGCAGTGTATTCGTTTAAATTTTCTCCATTATGGTCTATTAAAACATAATATGGCTGCGCATTAGCGCCATACTTTTTTATCTGAAACTCACTCCACTTATTTCCTATGGTCTCAATTCTTTTATTCGTAATCTCAGATTCGTATTGCTCATTCTCAGGTAATTCCCGTTTATCATCTACATAAAGAGAAATTAAAACCAGATCATTCTTTAAAACGTTCAGAACTTCGGGATCTGACCATACTTTTTCTTCCATTTTTCTGCAATTTACACAGGCATGCCCTGTAAAATCGATCATCGCAGGTTTATTTACTTTTTTGGCGTAGGCCAAACCTTCTTCATAGTCTAAAAAGGCAATGATTCCGTGCGGACCTATATGTGCGCTCTCCGGTAAATCGTCCCCTAATTCCGACGCCACTGAGCCGGTTCCGATCCCATTGGGTGATTCACTGTATTGCATAGGAGGTGGAAAGCCGCTGATGAGCTTAAGGGGAGCACCCCATAAGCCAGGAATCATATAGATGGTAAAGGTCAAGACGATCAATCCAACTAAAAATCGCCCTACTGAAATATGGTTTTGATCTGAATCATGAGGTAATTTTATTCTTCCAAATAAATATAAGGCTAAAGAGCCGAAAATCGCAATCCAAATGGCTAAGAAAACCTCGCGCTCTAACCAATGGGCTTGTAAGACCAAATCTGCATTTGATAAAAATTTGAAGGCCAAAGCCAGTTCTAAAAATCCTAAAACAACTTTTACCGTATTCAACCAGCCGCCCGATTTTGGCAGAGAGTTTAACCAGCCCGGGAAAGCGGCAAATAGTGCAAAAGGCAATGCGATAGCCAGAGAAAAACCGAACATACTGATCACGGGGGCAATTCCTCCCTGTGCCGCTGCAGCTACCAAGGCCGTTCCAACAATAGGCCCCGTACAAGAAAATGAGACGATCGCTAAAGCCAATGCCATAAAAAAGATACCTACAAAACCACCCCTGTCTGCCTGGGAATCAACTTTTGTTCCCCAGGAACTCGGTAAGGTAATCTCGAAAGCTCCTAAAAAAGAGATGGCAAAAACGACCAGTAAAAGAAAGAAAATAATGTTAAACCAAACATTGGTTGACAGCGCATTGAGAGAATCTGCACCAAAAATAGCCGTAATAATCGTTCCCAAGCCTACGTATAACACGATAATTGAGATGCCGTAAATAATTGCGTTTCTGATACCTGAAGCCCTGTTTTTGCTCTGCTTGGTAAAAAAGCTGACCGTCATAGGAATCATTGGAAATACACAAGGCGTCAATAAAGCCGCAAATCCTGCAATAAATGACAGAAAGAACAAGCTCCACAAACTTTTATTAGACTTTTGCAGATTGTTTGATTTTATCTGCTTTTTTACATTGCCTTTTACTTCAGGTTCTGATTTTGAGACTCCACTGATGACCTTACTGTTCTCACTCGTTGTAAAAGTCGAAATCTCGGACTTTTCGTTTAGTTGAAATTTGATCTCTTCAGATGTCGGCGGTAAACAATTTTTATCATTACAGACCATAAATTCAACAGATCCCATAATAACGGATGTTTCTTTGTTCAATAGCCTCACTTTTTGAACAAAAACAGCTTCGCCTTCAAAATATTTAATGTCCATTTCAAAGACCTCGTCAAAGGCCTCGTGACCTTCCCCTTCCTTTGTTTCTCCAACTAATTCAAAATCTTTCCCAACAGACTCAAAACTGATAGTAGTAGGAATTGGTCCGTTGTCAGGAATTTTTTGAGCATACAAATGCCAATTTGATTCTATATTGGCCTTGAGAATTAGGTTAAACTCGTTCTCAGTAATTTTTTCAACAGAAGTTTCCCATTTAACCGGATCAAAAATTTGTGCTTGAAGGGTAAAAAAAGAAATAAATAATAAAATAAAAATAAGGGGTTTCCTAACCATCGCTGATGTCAAATTTTAAACAATTTTTTGTGTTCGGGTCGATCTTAAATCGGTCATCCATTCTATGTCCTATGACCCAAACAATTCTATTATCGGAGCAAAGTAACCAAATATTTTCCTTTTCGGGGATAGAAAGTTTGAGGTCTTTAAAAAACTTACTCAACTTTTTAGAACCATTTAAACCAATTGGATAAAAATAGTCGCCCTTTTGCCATTTTCTTACAGACAAAGGTAACTTTAACTTATCAGCATCCAGAATGATCTGATTCTTATTGAGATCAGCAACCAGTTGCAAACCATTTGTCAACTTCTCGCTTCTTAATACTTTGTTGCCAACCACATGGTAAACAAGCAGGCTCTCGATCAAAATTTCACTTTCCGAATCTGCTTTCTTGATTGGATACATCATTAATTCTTCTCTGTTCTTCAATAAAATGTAATTTTTCGAAAAGATCTTTTTCCCCGTTGGAGCAGTTCTCAATTCTTCAATGCTCTTCCAATCTGTAAAACCATAATCCTTTAAAATTTCATATAGAACGGCTTTGGAATCAGAAAAATTTGCCAGTTGCTCCAAATTGATTTTCAATGAATTGTTCTCGTCATAATGACAAATTTGTCCCTTGGCTTTTTCGATGAACTGATCTATCAATGATCGGCTTTGCCTTAAATTATTTTGGGTAATAGTAAATACTTTATGTAATTGGGGTTGCATTTTAAGCAACTCTGGAATAATGAGATGTCTAATTTTATTTCTTTCGTATTTTATCTCTGCATTTGAGGCATCTTCTCTCCAGATCAACTGGTTATGCACGGCATAATCTTCCATATCCTTTCTACTAAAAGGGAGCAATGGCCTTCTGATATATTCATTTTTGGAAGGAATACCTAAAAACCCATCCAAACCGCTTCCTCTTAAAAAATGAATGAAAAAAGTTTCCAATTCGTCATCCGCATGATGAGCCGTGAGCAAATAATCAAATTTCTTTGTTTCTATCAGGCTTTTAAACCAGTTATAACGCAATTCTCTGGCAGCCATCTGTGTAGAAAGTCGGTTTTCTTTTGCGTATCGGTCTGTATCAAATTTTTGAGTAAAACAGGAAAGGCTATTTTTTTTGGCCAGTTCTTTTACAAAAGCTTCATCTTTTTCAGATTCGCTTCCTCGCAATTGAAAATTACAATGGACAAAGGAAAAATCAATCTGGTTTTTTTTGAGTAAATCAGCCAAAACAACACTGTCCATGCCCCCCGAAATTGCGAGCAAATTCTTTGTTCCAATAAGTTCTGGAAATTTTGATCGAAGATGGTCTGTAAATTGCTCTAACAAAGTATTCGTGGATTATTGATACAAAAGTATCAATTTTAATGATCTCAATGGAATACATCAAAGAGTCTGCTAAACCAATTAAAAACTCGCCGAAACCGTTAAAGCATAATTTCTTCCGGGTGCACTTATGCCGGATGCAAATTCCTTATAATGCTCGTCAAAAATATTATCTACTCCTGCTTGCAGGTGTATTTGATTGGTTATTCTGTATCTCAAATAGTAATCCAGTGTCATCCAGGAGGGCGTGCCATAATACATTTGAGTTTCCTCTATAAACGGTGTTTCTTCTACATTGTCTATTCCCTCTTCTAAATTATAGTCACTCAGTTTTTTTCTTCCATTAAATCTGAAATACAAACCGGAATCCCATCTGTTCTTGTTATAATCCAACCCGACATTACCAAAAATTGGCGGGATAGAAGACATCGGCTCACCTGTATCAAAAGATTTTCCTTTGGTAATCGTCACTGAGGCATTTGCTGTCAAGGTTCTGGTAAAGTTACCCCTGAATAATAATGTGCTTCCAACAACATAGGCCTTGTCCATATTCACATTGGCGGTCATTTCCAATTCCTCCCCTTCATAGATAATAGTGCTGCTTCCGTTGATCTCATAAGGAGCTCTGTAAATATAATCGTCCAATAAGGTATAATAAGTTGTTAAGCTCAAATAATAATTACGGTTCAAGAAATATTTGTTGATCCCCAATTCGAAATTATAGGCATATTCCGGTCGCAGATTAGTGTTTGGAACAGACACTTTGCCTCTCTTTTCTCTCACTTTTCCGATGTCATCAATATTGGGAGATCTGAAGCCCGAAGAAAAGACCCCGTTAATCTGCCAATCAGAAGTAGGTTTATAAATGTAGCCTGCAGTAAGCGTTACTGCCGTATTCCGGAGTTGCACTTTATCATAGGGCAAATCAAAAAAAGTTGAATCTATCCACTTGGCATTAAGGTCTGTATGTGTTAATCTCACTCCTGTATTAAGGGTAGACTGGGGAGTTAAATCTTGTCTAAAATCTACATAAGTCGCCATACTGGTATAATTGCTTCCCCCATCGGGGTACCTTGTAGGAGTATTGTAATACCCGGACACGCCGGTAATTTTATTGCCCTCTACCTCTAAAGTTTCTCCTAGGGATGTAGAAGTAACATCGTTGTAGGTAAGTTCTGCACCATAAGAAAATACGCGTTTCGATTCATTATTGAGGGGTGTACTAAAATCTGCATTAATACTAAAAACATCTATATTGTCCAATTCGGAGCTTCTGTCTAAATTGGAAAATCTCCGTTCGGCATTGGATTCTTCAATATCCTGATATGCCAGGGTGATCGCCCCGGTTTTCATAAAGGATCTGTTTGGATTTAGCAATAATTGGGTAGATAATAAAAATCTGTTTTGCGGGCCATAATGCCATTCTGCATATTTTAATTCGTCGCCACCATACTCGTTTAATTTATCATATCGGGGTATATCTGAAGAGGTGCTATATTGTAAATTGAACAAAATATCCGTGTTTTTTGATACAGGTAAAGTAACTTTCTGTAAAATGTCTACTTGTTCATAGCCAATATTTCTCTGTATACCAGGATTGTCATTTACTACAGGATTTGGATTGTAAAAATGATCGGTATTGTCAGAATAAAAATATTGTTTCCCCCAATCTTCAAATCCGTGTCTTCTGTTTTTACCCATCCTTAAATCACTAAAATTACTATAACTAATTGCGGTAAATGATGCGAATTTAGGAAATTGAAGTTCGATGCCACCATAGGACGTAAACTCATTATTTACTGAGCTGTACCTCGTCATAAAATCGACATTGGTTCTTTGAGTTTCACTAATTCTCGGTTTTCTGGTGTAATAATGAACAACCCCACCTAATGCATCCGACCCATAAATTACCGAAGACGGGCCAAAAATAACTTCAGTTCTTTCTAAGATATTCGGTGAAACTGTGATAGAGTTCTGAAGGTGACCTTTGCGATAAATAGCGTTATTCATGCGCACGCCGTCGACAACTAATAAAACTCTATTCGATTCCATTCCTCTTAAGACGGGACTTCCTCCTCCAAACTGAGTTCTCTGTACTCTAATACCGGGAATATCGCTCAGCATATCTGCAGAGTTTTGAGGCGAAAACCTTTGAATATCTTTCATAGAAAAAACAGCTACTTGTTCCGCAATCCTGGAACGGCTCTCAGAATTCTTGGTTACCGATAAAAAAACTTCATCCAGAGATTCTGCCTTGAATTGCATAAAGACCTTTAAATCTGTATTGACGATATGTTTTTTTAAAACCTCTAATTCGACATAAGTAATGTGGGTAAAAAACAAAATATCCATTTCAGAAAACGAAGATAAATCCGCTCTGCCATTTTTATCTGTCATGACTACCTTATCATTCATTTCGTTGGTAATTGACACATTTTCGATGGGAAACCCATTGTCCTTATCAAAAACAAAGCACTGTTGCGCAATCATCAATTGACCTGCAAAAAATAATAGAAAAGTTAAACGATTTTTCATATTAGTGAAACAACTCTTTGAAGATTTCTAATGATTTAGGTTTTCGAAAACCAGTTAGATGGATCTGATAATATTTCATTAAAACTTCTAAAATTATTTGACGGGAATTAGCACTTAATTTTAACTCTTCCATTGTATCAAAATTTATGCCGATTAAGGTTTTAAAAACATTTAAAATATTTCCATCGATGCAAGTGTCTTGCCGATAGGTGTTTGTGAAAATTCCATCCTGTAAATTAAAATATTGAAGCTCGCTGTTTTTGGTTTCAGGATAAAATCCCAGGTACTGAGTTAATTTCAGAAGAAAAACGAGGTGAAAATTTGCTGTTTTTTCATGTTCATCTAACCATTGAAAAGCAGTGTGTAAAAAATGGAATAAATCCTTGCTATCGCTTTCCTCCCAAATCACAGAGGATAGAACTTCTGCAATAAATATAGCCATGCTTTGTTTGTAAATATCACCAGGAATACTGTGATAGACTACATCGATATTTACTTCCTTTACTGCATTTAATTGACCGTTTTTTTTGTCACTTCCTGAAATTTCTAACAAATTTAGGGCTTGAAAATGCGCAATTGAAATCTGCTTGTTCTTGCTCGAATAAATGCGCCTAAGCAGGTAGGATCTCAAACCATTGGGTGTAAAGCATTTTACGATCAGGTCACTATCACCAAACTTGACTGTTGAAATTACAATGGCTTTTGTTTTAGAGGTCATATCAATTGATAATGGCAATTTTGGTCATTGAAGTTTCAGATGTGTCGGGCAAGGTTAATAAAACAACATAAACTCCTGAAGCTACCTGCCTTCCGGCAAGATTTTTTTTATTCCAAACTACTTTACCTCCATTGGCCGATTGGCTTTCGATCACGTTTGTTTCAAAGACAAGCCGACCGGCTACATCTAAAATTTTCACATTCGTTCCTCTGGGTAAATGTGTTCCATTTCTGCCGTCAATGGTTACTGTTTCGTGTTCGCTTTTTGCGGGATTTGGATAAGCATAAACCTCAGCCAAAGTTTCCCCATAAGGAGAAACATTGTTTTTAAAAGCCACAATCCCTTTGTCTGTGGCAAAATATACCTTACCTGATGAATTGTCTATGGATATTTTTAAAATTCTATTTGAGGGGAGCGGTGAATTATCTTTATTAAAATTAAATAATGTTTCTTGTCCTGATCCATTTGTACTTAAAACGCCACCCGTATCTGTTCCAAACCATTTATTATCTGCTCCGTCAATTGCGATCGCATTGACAGGCTGATCTCCAAGCAAGCGTTTAGGAATGCCATCATCTTCAACAATAATGGGTTCGGCAGTGTAAATTTCCTCTTTAAACAAACTTGAAGGATCAGAAAAAACGGCTAATCCCTTTCTTGTGCCTAACCAAATACGATTATTTCTGTCAACGGCAAGACTAATCACATTGAGATCAGGTAAAGCGCCTTTAGAACTTTCGGTGATCAGGGCTTTTTTTAAATCGCCATTTTCCTGATAAACCAAGGCGCCATTTCTTCTGGAGCCTATCCAAATATTGTTACTTCGATCTATGACAAGTTCAGTTAAGCCAAAAGCCTCATTGGTAATAACTGAGCTCAAATCAATGGCCTTCCAACTGCCATTTGTCTCTAATTTTTTTAATCTTGTGGGAATCCAGGCATTCGCGACCCAAAAATTACCAGAATCGTCAAAAGCAGTTCCGTTAATTCTGATACTGGTATTTGGACTGCCAGGCGGATAAAGATCCTCCAAGCCACTATTTGTCTCATTCCAAATAAGTTGAGGCACATCATTTTCGACAACCATTATTCCACTATTCCAAGAACTGATATAGGCCCTTTCTTCATTATCCGGATCGAGGGTGACGTTTACTAAATCCAAAGCCGGAAAGGAAGGGTCGAAATTGCGGTTGATCCAATTATTTTCAGATTCTTTATAATGACTAAAACCGGATTGTTTGTTCAGAGGAGTAAAAGCCGCATCATAGCCGCCATAAACAACCCATAAATTTCCATTCTGAGCTTTAATCGAAAAAACTTGATTTGAAGAAGGTCCTTCGGGATGAATTTCCTCATAAACTCCCGAAAAAAACTTCTTTTTGAGAATCCCAAATTCCTTTGTGCCTAAATAAATTTCATCGTTTTGGGCAAAGGAAGTGTTCAAACTAAAACGAAAACCATTTCCATTTCCAGCTTTGTCCAATATTTGAAGATCCCTGCCTAAAACAATGGCAACCCTATTCAGCGTAACACTGAGAAATTGGTCTGAGGAGTTTAGTTCGATGATATTTTCACTAAATGTTTCGACAGGAATTAACCTATTGTCCAGCATTTCATAAAGCATATTTCCCCTTGCGGTAAAAAGCCTGTTGTTAAAAACGCAGATCGAAGAAAAGTTTCCAAGTAATTCTCCTGTTGGCTGTTGCCAATTATTGAAGTCTATCAGGTTTGGATCCTCAACATTTGCTGAGTAGATTCCCTCTGCAGTAGCGGCAAGAATGGTCTTATTATAAACCGTTGTTTCATTAATAAAAACAGGTACCGAACCCGCTCCTATGTAAAACGTGTCACCAAAACGAAGACTTTCCATATTGTATTCCACAATGCCAAAAGGCGTGGATAAATAAAGCAGATCTTCGTATTTATCGATGTGGTTGATTTGCTTTTGTCCCGAAATATCCAGGCGCTCAATGTCGTTGGCTAATCGAATATTTCCATTGCTATCTACAATTTCTATCAAACCCGTATCATAACCCAAAACAAAACTTTCGGCCATTTCGCTGAAAATAATTGAAGTGGTTGTTTTACCCGACAAACCAAATACCGAAGAGAATTTTTTGATTGATCTTGAATTTTCGTTATAAATAAAAGCCGCATTATCTGCTGCTGCAAAAATTCTGTCTTCCTGTAATACAAAATCCTTCACATTATTATAAGAATAATGGTCTTCCCAGAGATTACTAAAATCTTGTTGGGAAAAAACGAATGCAGGAAAAAGTAAAATGCTTAAATAAATAAAAAACCTCAGATGAACCAATCTTATATTTTTTTCAAAGATATTATATTCGATGAAAGCTGCTTATTTTTTAAAACAAAAAACCCCGAACATATCGCTCGGGGTCACCAAAATAAAACCAACTCTTTTTCAATAGCACAATTTTCCCATTTTCTTGGGACGACTTAATAATCTTGGTTTTGCGTTTATATTTTTAAATTATTTGATCTAGGGTATTCTAGTAGTTGCCACAGAATTGTCTTTGAATCTGGCATTTCTTGCAGAAATTCCACCATTAGCCTCTAGCATCAGATCTTTATAACTCTTATGAAAAGTATTGATGGTTTTTTTATACGCTACTATATGATCCCAGTTTGGAGCAGTATTGCTTCGTACTTCCTTCCTAAACTCATCTATTTTATTTATTTCTTCTAAGCAGTTCTCTGCGTATTCCGGCTTCATATTTTTTGCATGCACAAACTTTTTCTCTATTTCATTTAATTTTTCAATGGTCAATTCCTTCTGCTCTTCCATAAAGACAGTTACATTGCTTTTATCATCCTTTTTTGTAGGAACTGTTTCTGAAATAACGATGATATTCTCATTTTCCGTGGAAATCTTTTTATTCTCCGCTCCTTGCAAACGCTGGTAAGTTTTATTGAATGAAATGATCTGGTTGTTGTATTGAATGATGTTTGAATATCCAATATCATTTGCTTCGCTTACTTCATTTCTCAGAGCACTGATCTTTTCTTTTTCATCGAAATAGGATTGCTTTTTACTCGGATTATTAGCTAGCACTTCATCATATTTCTGCTCGAGCACCTTCAGTTTTTCATCAATTTTTAACTTTTCATTTTCTATATGATTCAAAGCTTTATTCTTTGATTTATTCGGTTCAGCTGTGGCATTTGAAACGGTGATATTACCATATGATTTTGGCTGTTCTTCTTCTTTTGCAATGACCCATTTTTCGCTCAGAATTTCAACATTCTCATCAAGGACTGTTTCTACTTCATTTGGTTCGACCAAACTCGGTTTGATATTTGGATCAATCGATGCCATTTCTGTTCTTGAATTCCCTATATCAGCTACATCCTTTTCATTTACGAGAAGGGCTGCTTTTTTTGCTTTTTAACAGTTATTTTTTGATTCTCTGTTCCTGAGGTTCGCCTTTTCCGGTTCAATCATGATTTTTGCAACTGAAGCCTCTGCAATCACTTTTTTTGGTGATCTCTTCACCTCGGTTTTCTCGATCCCTTTGTTCACTTTAACCTTTGCCACCGATTTACCGGAAGTTTCAATCCCTTTTGACGGTTTTATTTCAGCTACATCTTTATTGACTTTCTTGTGAATATCAAGTCGGATGCTGGTGGCCGAGCTTGTAATGATAAACTCAGTTCTTCTGTTGAGCTGATTTTCTGCTCTTGAACAGCTTCCAGGATCTTCACAGTCATTCAATAACCTCTCTTCACCATAACCTTTTCCTTTGATTCTTGAAGGATCGATTCCCTGAGAAATAATGTAATCTATGGTAGATTGAGCTCTTTTCTCAGATAATACTTTGTTGTATGCCGCAGGACCCCAAGAATCTGTATGCGCATTTGCTTCGACTGTAATTTCAGGATACTCTTTCATGATCTTCACAATCTTATCCAGTTCCGAACGTGCATCTGATCTGATTGTAACTTTGTCAAAGTCGAAATAAATCGGTGCCAAGTTTAATATTTTAGATAGATCCTTACTTTCGTCTACTTCATTTTTCATCAATTTGGTCATATTCAAGTTAGAATGTAAAATCTTGTGGTAATTATTTTCAAGGATTTCAATTCTTTGTTTTTGCTCTTTGTAATTGGCAGAGTTTCCGACTAAATTATACTCTTCACTGCAAGGAACCTTAAATGAATAGAAACCATCATCAGTTGTTTGAATAGATTCGATCAATTTATTATTCAGATCAAATAATTCAACATTTGCGTTTTTAAGTAATGCTTGTGTGTTTTTATCTTTTACTAAACCTTCAACAGTAATAAAACAGTCTTCCAAAGATTTGTCTTTTTCTAAATTGAACGCATATAAATCGTTATTTTCATTTCCTTGCAAACGATTAGAAGTAAAATATCCGGTATTTGTTTGGTCGTTAATGATATAGGCAAAGTCATCATTTAAACTATTGATAGGCTCCTCCAAATGGTAAACTTCCGAAACGTGATTATCAAAAACTTCTGCTGCAAAAATATCCAAGCCCCCCTTAGTTTCGTGACCATCGCTGGCGAAGTACATGATATTGTTCGAATTTATAAATGGCGTTGTTTCATTGCCCGAGGTGTTGATCGTCTTACCTAAATTTTGAGGAACGCCAAAATCTGTCTCGTTCTTTATCTCTACCACAAAAATATCATTCCCTCCCTGAGAAGGCAATCTATCAGATACAAAGAATAATTTTTTCCCATCAGGACTAAGAGCAGGATATCCCGTAGAGCTTTGCTTATCATTAAAAGGTAATTTCTCTATATCTCTCCATTTTCCATTTTCATCTACCTTGGCTCGAAAAATTTCCATTCGTTGATTTTTGGATTTTTTCTGCTGTGACTTACTTCTGGCATGTCTGTTTCTGCTAAAGTAGACTGTCTTCTGATCTTTGGTGTATGACACACCTGTAGTGTTAAATTTATTAGAATCGTCTCTGTTTACTTTGGTCACGTTTAGAATTTCACCATCGAAATCCATATCCCCAACATAAAGTTTTTTTCGCGGGTTTCTATTTCCTTTTTCAGAATCTGCATTTCCTTCCGATGTAAATACAATTTTATTTTCATCTAATAACGCCACCGCATAATCAGAATTATCTCTATTTACCTCTAAAAATTTAATTTGATAATTCCCGTTTGATTGTGCGCTAAGCGCTACATATCCAAAACAAATTAGAAGTGATAGAATAAACTTTTTCATAACCAAAATCTTGTTAAACATTTCTATATTAATACTTTATATCTCTAAATAAATTTTATAAACAATCCATTAAAACAAAAACAGGGGAGAAAAAAAGTAATCAACAGTATGTTAATAACGTTGATTTTAGAGAATAAGTATGCGAACCAATAATAAATTCTAAAAAACAAAAAAAGCCGGGCGCATTGCCCGGCTCAGTTTACTTCTATTTTGTTACTAATATATTAAATAACTGTTTATCAGTATATTAATTATTATTTTCTGGTTCCTCCACAGGTTCTTCACTCACCTCCTCAACAGTGGTTTCCGTTAGACCTGAAAGCTTGTTTAGACTTTCAATAACTTCATCTGTTAAATCAAACTTCTCATCTCCAAATAATACAGTATTGGTCATATCGCTAGTTCCTAAGACAAAGGCATAACCATTTTTCTGCGCGTATTCTTTAATATAAGCTTCAATTTCGCCGTTAATTTGATCCATTTTCTCTTGACCTTTGGCCTGTAGTTGCTGTTGTGCCATTTGCTGCTGCTGCTGCAAACGCTGTTGTTGTTGCATCAAAACTTGCTCTTGTTCAGATCTGGCCGTAGCAGAAAGTCCTTCCATTTTTTGTTGGTAGCTCTGAACATTCGATTGAAACTCGCTAGCCATTTGATCTAATCCTGCGGATAATTGATCTGATTCAGCTTTCATTTCCTTTTCAGCTTCGATTGAGCCATTGTATTCTTTCACTACTTTTTCAAAATCAACAAAGGCAATTTTTTGCTCATTACAAGAAGTCATGAAAACAAGCAGTATAATAACACCCAATAATTTTCTCATTATAATTAATTTTAGTTTAGGTGGCAAATGTAAAAAATTGAATTATGCAAAATACATAAAATCCATTTTTTTCATTTTTAACGCATCATTTAGCACATAAACAATCCTTATTAATAAAAAAATTCAATAATATTTCCTTATAGTTTTTGGATTGTTTTAAGAGGTTATAAAAGACTTTTTTTAAACAAACATAGATTTGCTTAGTTTTATTGGAAAAAGCGCGCATAGCTCCTTAAATTGAGTTTTGCTCCGTTTTAAGGATGTAAATAAGAGAAGAATACTCTCCCGAAGATTTCGCTTTTCTATTAGATACTATTCCGCGGTATAAAGCCGCGAAATAGTTTGTTTTTCCCTTCGCGTATTTTTCCGATAATAAACTTACATAAAAGGCATCAAAAGGCATTGGCAAAACATTTTCAACTTTCATGTTTGCTTTGCCGGCAAAAAAAGAAACAGATTTTTTGGAAAAATGAAACAAGTGTCTCGGTAAATCATATGCTGCCCAAAAATTTCCGTAATGAACAGCATCATGACTTTTATAATTTGGTAAAGCCAAAATGATTCTTCCGTTTGGTTTGAGAAGATCTTTTAATTTCTTTAGATAATCGAGCGGTTCAGGAACATGTTCTAAAACGTGCCAAAGTGTTATGACTGAAAATTTACCTTTTAATTGCTTTGAATTATTCTTTTCTAAAAGTTCCTCTAAGTTGGAAAAAATGGCCGAAGCTCCTTCCAGTCCCAATTTCTGTATGGCTAAATTTTTGGCAGCGTTATTTGGCTCTATTCCCAAGCCATTCCATTTATTTGCAACACAAGCTTTCAAAAAATCTCCAGTTCCACAACCAACATCTAACAGAAGTTCTTCTTCCTGAATCCAATTACCCACTAACCTAACTTTATTCTTAATGGCTATCCCTTTTACTATTTGATAAACTCTTTCAATAATGGTTTGGTTACCATCGGTATGGGAGATATACGCATCACTTTCGTAATATTTTGGCAATTGAGAAGGAAGGGGTTTCGGATGCGTAATTAGCAAATCAGACTGTTTGTCCAGCATCAAAGTAAAGGGCTCCTTTGATACTGAATAATCTTTACTTTCTAAATATATCTCTAATTGATCATGGCCCAAAACTGACTGCAAATCTTCTTTTTTCATAAACATTAGTCTATTCATGTTTCACGTGAAACATTCTTCTATTAGCGACCCATATAAACCAACAAAATAGAAATATCACTGGGAGAAACACCTGAGATTCTGGCGGCTTGTGAAATGGAAATTGGTCTGATTTTAGAAAGCTTTTCCCGCGCCTCAAAAGACATTGATTTTATTCGATGGTAATCAAAGTTATCGGGAATCTTTATATTCTCCAGACGACTTAGTTTATCTGCATTATTCTTTTCCTTCTCTATATATCCTGCGTATTTGATATGTATCTCTGCTTGCTCGAGCACTTCTTCATCAAACCCATGTTCCTCTATAAAATCCTTTACCTTAGGAAAAGACTCGACATCCTTAAATGACAATTGTGGTCTGGCCGCAATTTTGTACATCTTCATCGACTGTTGAATAGGTGCAGATTCTACTTCAGCCAACAGTGTGTTTACTTCCTGAGGTTTAATACTTGTTTGCTGTAAAAAATTGATCAGTATATCTGTGTTTTCCTGTTTTTGTAGCACCCTTTTGTACCTCTCCTTCGAAGCTAAACCAATGGCATAACTCATGGGTGTTAATCGAATATCTGCATTGTCCTGGCGCAATAAAGTGCGGTATTCAGCCCTGGATGTAAACATTCTGTACGGCTCTTCTGTTCCTTTAGTGATTAGATCATCGATCAAAACCCCAATATAAGCCTCATCTCTTTGAAGGATAAAACTATCTCGCTGCTGAAGTTTTAACACTGCATTGATCCCTGCCATTAAACCTTGCGCTGCTGCTTCTTCATATCCGGTAGTTCCGTTTATCTGTCCGGCAAAATATAAATTTTCTATGAGCTTGGTTTCAAGCGTGTGTTTCAATTGGGTTGGTGGAAAATAATCGTACTCTATGGCATAGCCAAACCTAAGTATATTCACATTTTCAAAACCTTCAATTAATTTTAAAGCTTTTGACTGCACCTCATAAGGCAAACTGGTGGAAAAACCATTGACATAGACTTCATAGGTATCCCAACCTTCCGGTTCTACAAAAATCTGATGTCTCTCCTTAGTAGCAAAACGATCAATCTTATCTTCAATCGAAGGGCAATATCTTGGTCCAACCCCTTGAATTCTTCCTGAAAACATAGGTGAATCTTCAAAGCCTTCCCTTAAAACTTCATGCACAGAAGCAGATGTATAGGTCATATAACAGGACCTTTGCTCTGTCAAAGGTTTAATAGCAGGTAAATACGAAAATTTATATGGCACAACATCACCCGGCTGTTCAATCATTTTACTGTAATCCAATGAGCGCCCATCGACCCTGGGTGGCGTACCTGTTTTCATGCGGCCAGATTCAAATCCAAACTTAACCAGATCCTCAGTTATACCCTTTGAAGAATTTTCACCAGCTCTTCCCCCTCCAAATGTTTGGTTGCCAATGTGAATTTGTCCATTCAGAAAAGTGCCCGCCGTTATTACCACCGACCGAGCTTTAATTTCCAAACCTAAGGTAGTCTTTACACCAACTATATGATCATCTTCTATCAATAGCCCGTTTACAGATTCCTGATACATATCTAAATTTGGCAAACTTTCTAACTGTAAACGCCATGCTTCTGCAAAACGCATTCGGTCACTTTGTGCGCGAGGGCTCCACATGGCAGGCCCCTTTGATTTATTCAACATTTTAAACTGAATAGCCGTCTTATCGGTAATAACACCACTATACCCTCCTAAGGCATCGATCTCTCTTACGATTTGTCCTTTCGCAATACCACCCATAGCCGGGTTACAGCTCATTTGAGCAATGTTCTGCAAGTTCATAGTGATTAGCAGTGTCCTTGCGCCCATGTTTGCAGCAGCCGCAGCAGCCTCACTTCCCGCATGACCTCCTCCGACCACAATCACATCGTAAATAAAACCATTCAGTTGCATAATACATGTTTATGTTCCACGTGAAACAATTACTACTTAAAAATTTCGCAAAGATAGATAATAATCTTCTTTTTTGCGCATCTCCAATTGCTCGGACTTTGACTTATCCTTATAACCAACAAGGTGTAATACACCGTGTACCATGACTCGACATAATTCTTCAAAAAAATCCACATCCAATGTTAAAGCATTATCCTTAATCCTGTCAATAGAAATAAATATCTCACCGGAAGTAGTGTCCTCATGCGAATAATCAAAGGTAATGATGTCAGTTAATGTATTGTGTTTTAAATATTTAATGTTCTTTTCCAAGAGTTCCTCATCAGTACAAAAGACAATATTCATATCTTGTAATAATTTTCCTTCATTCGCAACCACTCCATGTAACCATCTCTTTATCAGTTTTTTATGTGCCAATTTATACTTCCCTTCTTCAAAAAATCTGATCATCTTTTTTCATTATTAAAATAATAATTCACCCTTTCTTGATAAAACTGTTGCAAAGGTAGGCTTCTTCTTATTAAAAATTCCTCCCGTATCTTACTTCGATACTCACTATTCAGACTTTCCTTACTTTCGTTAAAATAGGTTGTAGTATTCTCTTTTGATTGACGTTGCTCCTCTGTACCTTGATCTATCTCAGCATTTTCCAGTTTTAAAAGTTCGTGCTTTAAAACTTCCATTTGATCGATACTCTCTTTACTTAAACCTTCATTTAGCAACATACTTTCTAACTTATCAAATTCCGATTTCATTTGCTTATAGTCGTTCTCATTTAAACCATTTTCCTCTAACAACCTTTCCAATTGCTGTCTTAGTTTAACCTGTTTCCTGTATATTTCAAATTGTTTCCCGCTTAAACCTTCTGACTCTCCAATACCTTCTCCCTGGTCCTTAGGTAAATCTCCATTCATTTCATCTAAAAGCTCCTGCTGCCTTTTTATGATATCGGGTAAACTAATTGGCTCACCCTCCTTACCCTTACCTGTTCCCTGTGATTGACTTTGTTGTTGCAAATTATCGAGTACATTACTGAGTAAATCGGCCAGATCATTCGCCGCCGTCATGGTATACTGTTGATTAGAGACACCCTGATTAACTCTGTTCTCAGCAAGATTCTCTAATGACTTCTCTAAGTTATAATGTGCTTCTGATAAATTCTCCTGGATCTTGGAACTAATTTGAACCACCCTTAATGAAAGCGCATACAAACTATCGTCAATATGTTCAAAATTTTCCTTGAGTACATATTGCTTTTTTATTTTTTCAGGATAATCCGAACGCAGCGTATTACTCGATTTAAAATCATCCATTAAATCTTCCTGGTCATATGAAAATACGAGTAAGTTATTCAGTATTCTTTCCAAGTCGTCAATATTCTCTTGCAATTGCTCCATCTGCATACCTTCCATGCTCAATTTCAACTTTTCAGCTAATTCTTTCATTTTTCGTGAAGCTTTCTTTTGTTCAGGTTTGGCATCTTGCCATTCCTGTTGCTCCTTTTCTAACTTATCGAGTGCTTGTTGCAGATCATCAGAAATGGACTTCATTTCATCCTTTTCTACCGGAATGTTCCTGGGTTTTGCCAAATCCATATTCTCCTCTTTCAATTTTTCCATCTGATCCTTGACATCTTCAAAATCCTTATTTATTTCTTGCTGATTTTCTTTCGTATTTCCATCCTCGCTATTTAAAATATCTTCTTGTTCCTTTGCTAACTTTTCCAAGGATTTTTGCAATTGATCCATTTTCCTGTCTACATAAAACTGTTTTGTTAATTCAAGTATTCTTTCGAGGGACTTTTCCTGTTGTTCATTCATCTCATTCAGCTTATCCAGTTGATCTAACAGCCCTTCTTTCTGAAGTTTTTCCGCCAAAATCTTAAGGTCTTCCAACATTCTTTTCTTCTTATCGAGATCTCCCATTTCCTCAAGTCTTTTCTTAATTTGTTCCTTTTGTTCCTCTAAAAAACCTTCATTCTCAATTTCATCCAGGTTCTGCTTTAATTTTTCCGTATTTCTATCTAGTAATTTTTGATGTTCATTCTGCTTATCTAAATATTCTTCCAGTTCCTTTTCTTTGTTCCAATTAAACCCATCCTCAGACTGAAGTGATTTATTCAACTCTTTTAGATCCATGTTGAGCTGTTTTATCTGTGTATTATTCGACTTGAATTGATCGATATTCACCTGCTGTTCTTTATAAATTTCTTGTCGTAATTCTTCCTCCGTTTTCTGACGATAATAAAAAACCTTCGATCGTGTTGATTTCCTTCCATTCACTCCATCATTGTCGAAAGCCACAAAAAAGACCTCATAATTGGAGTCCGCTTCCAATTCAATACCATTGGGAAATGCATAGAAGAAATCAATGAATACATCCTTTTCGATCCCAATAGTTCTTTTTGTGTAAATAGAATCTTCCACCTTTTTATACCAAAACTCCAGGCCAGATAAACCGTGATCATCAGTGAGTAATCCTAAAAAATTAGCATCTCCCCTGCTTACAGAGTCTATATCTGACCTCACTTCTATTTTTGGAAACTCATCCGGAATAACATCAACTTCAAAGTTCAATCTTTCATAGGCTTTTAAATTTTTATTTGAGGAATAAACCTGGTAGCTCAAATCACTTTTTATCGTTCTGTCATATTCAAAATAATCCTTTGATATTCTATTAAATGCCGATTCAGTCTTTAAATCAGAAAATGTAATCTCTTCAGCAGAAACTGTTTGTACCTTCCATACTACCTCAGTCCCTTCCGGCAATTTTACATTGCCCGAATTACTGATAACTTCATCCTTACGCCTTAAATATTTAGGAAAGTGTAGTTCCATTGAAAAATCAACAATACTGGGTGTTTCTATGGTATGAACAGAAAAATTCTGAGACCTTACCCCATTTGCCTCGGCAAAAAAGGAAAATGACTTTTCAACATTGTCAAATTTGAAAGAAAATCTTTGATCAACATTTTTCATAATGTAGGATTGCCCCTCAAATTTAATGTGTACTTCATCTGGCAACAATTCTCCAACAGGCTCAATAAAAACCTCAAGATTTTTGCCTTTAATTACTTCTAAATTCGTTTCATTGAGCACGAAATAAAATGGTGCGGGTGGCTGGTAGGCCCTATTGTAGTGAACTACGCGGTTAAAACTATTTGAAAAAAGTTCTTTCCTTCCCATAAAATAAGCCGCGATAAATACTAATATGGGTACTACTAAAAATTTTAGATAAACGGTATTCGACTTAAAATGAATGGCATTTTTAAAAGAAAAAGGCCTTATTTGAGCCGCTTTTTGTTCGATACTTGCCAAAACCAATTCTGTTGGCCTTTCATTTTGCAGTTGAACTATGTTCAATAACTTATCGTCTATTTCATGAAAATATTTCCCAATTATATCGGATGCTTCTTCTCTTGAAATACCATTTCTTAAGCCAAATAATCTAAAAAGCGGAAAAATAAGGAAATGGATTAGTAATACTAATTCAACTGTTACAAAACTCCAAAACAAAATAGACCTAAATGGTGGCTGTAGCCAAAGAAAATGTTCCAAGAGTAAGGTCGCCAAAAAATATAACAAGCCAAAAGCCGCAAATAAAATAATTCCTTTGATTATCTCGTTCACGTGAAACTTTCTAATGAACTGTGTTAACTTCTTTTCTATTTCAATGATATGGCTCATCAACAAATCCCTGTTTCCATTTGGATAAAAATACGACTAATTTCTCTTTTCTCTTTTAAGCGATTATCTTTGTACAAAATTTGAACCAAATGAATCATCCTGTAAGAGTGAGATTTGCACCAAGTCCTACCGGACCCCTACATATTGGAGGAGTAAGAACAGCCCTTTTTAACTATTTATTTGCCAAAAAACACAATGGAACGTTTGTCTTAAGAATTGAAGATACAGATCAAAACAGGTATATTGAAAATGCAGAAAAATATATTATCGATTCATTAAACTGGGCTGGGATTCCATTTGACGAAGGTCCTGGAAAAGAAGGAAAATTTGGCCCTTACAGACAATCTGAAAGAAAGGAAATCTATAAAAAATACGCTGAGAAGCTCCTTCAAAACGGTCATGCATATTACGCCTTTGATACCGCTGAAGAACTAGATACACTTAGGTCCTTATCTGAACAAAAGGGCGAAACATTCATCTATAATTTTCACAATAGAAAAACATTAAATAATTCATTGAATTTATCTCCTGAGGAGGTAAAAAGCAAATTGGAAAAAGGGGATAAATACGTCATCAGATTTAAAACCCCGGAGAATAAAATCATTACACTTCACGACTTGATTCGAGGACAAATAAACATAGATACCAACACATTGGATGACAAAGTGTTATATAAATCTGATGGTATGCCTACCTACCATTTAGCCAATATTGTGGACGATCATTTGATGGAAATAACCCATGTGATAAGAGGAGAGGAATGGTTGCCGAGTTTGGCATTACACGAATTGTTGTATAGTGCTTTTGGCTGGGAAGCTCCGAAATTTGCCCATTTGCCACTGATCTTAAAACCTAACGGGAAGGGAAAACTAAGCAAAAGAGATGGAGATAAAGAAGGTTTTCCTGTTTTTCCTTTGGCATATACCAACGAAGATACCGGTGAAGTTTCGAGAGGTTACAAAGAAGATGGTTATTTTAAAGATGCTTTTGTCAATATGCTGGCTCTGCTAGGTTGGAATCCGGGAACTGAAAAAGAGTTATTCAACTTAACAGAACTTATCAATGCCTTTGACCTGTCAAGAGTTAATAAATCAGGTGCCAAGTTCGATCCTGAAAAAACCAAATGGTTCCAGCAACAGTATCTTAAAAATGCTCCGAATGAGCAAATTGCGGCCGAATTTAAAGAACTATTAGGAAGTAAAAATAAAAGTCTAGCCGATGATAAATTACTTAAAATTGTTAGTTCTCTCAAAGAAAGAGCAATTTTTGTAAAAGATCTCGAAGGTCTGAGCGAATACTTTTTTACTGCTCCCTCTTCTTACGATGAAAAAGCAGCGAAAAAAAATTGGAAAGAAGACACATCAGGCTTAATGAATGAATTGATCGTTTTGCTTCAAAACTGTCAGAATTTCGATTCAGAAACACTCGAGAATGAAGTTAAAACATGGATTGAAAAGAAAGATATTGGTTTCGGTAAAATAATGCAGCCATTAAGACTTTCGCTGGTTGGCGAGTTAAAAGGAGCTCATCTTTTTGATATCATGGAAATTATTGGAAAAGCAGAAACAATTCAGAGAATTAAAAATGCGATTCAAAAATTGAGTTAGGAACTAATCCTTTTTCTTCAACTGAATATTGTAGTCTTTTAAGATTCTTTCAAAATCATGGTTTTCCGGAACAAAACTGTCTTCGCTAAACTCAAATTTTCTTTCATTTCTCATTTTGATGTGTTTGATCGATCTTAAAAATCTTCTTACATCGTCTTTTGTAGATAAAGTTAAACCGGGTACTTTTGTTTTTTTACCATTTTCATCCATGGCAACCATTGAAAAATAGGACGAATTACAATGCTTTTTTACACCGGTCCTTATGTTTTGTGAAACTACTTTGATGCCAATGACCATCGATGAACTTCCTACATAATTCACTCTGGCTTTAAGGGTTACTAATTCTCCTACTTCGATCGGGTTTAAAAAATCTACCCTGTTAACAGAGGCGGTAACACAATATTCTTCGGAAAATTTTGAAGCACAGGCAAATGCTGCCTTATCCATAAGGGATAAAATAAAACCTCCATGTATCTTACCGCTGAAATTAGCGTAGGAAGGGAGCATTAATTCGGTCAAAATGATATCAGATTCTACAGTGGTTTTGAATCCTTTACTCATTCTTTCATCGTTTTTTCAACTGAAGTAATGTAATATTTTGTATCTCCCATCCAAGGAAAAGTGCCAAATCTCTCTATGTAGGTAAGTCTTACATGTTGACCTTGTAAAGCTTTCAATTGCTCCAGAACAACTTTTTCCTTTTCTTCCACAGAAAAATCAAAGTGTTGCGATTCGGAAACGCCTTGACTCAATCTGCCTTCCCATGTTTTAAAAATAACTCCCCGGCTCGAAATTTTAACCAACTCGCCAGATCTATATCCTTCGCTGTAAGGCACGTAATAAACGAATAAAAAATATCCCAATAAGGTCAATATTCCGACAATAAGACTGATGGTTAAAAATTTTTTCATGATTATTTTTTTTAAATATATAACAAAATATAAAAATAGGTAAACGTATTTTAAATTTGTAAATTTATACTTTAAACCTGTAAATTATGTTTTCCGTTCTTCCTTTTTCTATTGTCATAATCATTCTTTTAATCTTTTTTGCTGCTTTTATTGTTAAACAGCAAACTGCTGTAATTATCGAACGTTTTGGAAAATTTCAAAGCGTTAGAACAGCCGGATTGCAGTTCAAGATACCTTTGATCGACAGGATTGCCGCAAAAGTTAGTTTAAAGATTCAACAGCTGGATGTCATTATTGAAACTAAAACCAAAGATGATGTTTTCGTTCATTTAAAGATTTCTGTTCAATACCAGATTCTAAAAAATAAAGTATATGAGGCATTTTACGAATTGCAAAATCCAAAAGAACAAATTACGGCCTATGTCTTTGATCTGGTGCGTGCCGAGGTTCCAAAAATGATATTGGATGATGTTTTTGAAAAAAAAGACGATATAGCACTGGCTATTAAAAGAGAATTAAATGACGCCATGCTCGCCTATGGTTATGACATTATAAAAGCTCTTGTTACAGATATTGATCCAGATGGTTCCGTAAAAGAAGCGATGAACAGAATTAATGCTGCCGAAAGAGAAAAAATTGCTGCTCAACATGAAGGAGATGCCCAAAGAATTTTAATTGTTGAAAGAGCTAAAGCTGAAGCAGAAAGTAAAAGACTTCAGGGAAAAGGAATTGCCGATCAAAGGAGAGAAATTGCACGTGGTTTAGAAGAGAGTGTAGATACTTTAAATAAGGCCGGAATAAACCCCCAGGAAGCCTCAGCACTGATCGTAATTACTCAACATTACGATACCTTACAGGCCATTGGAACAGAAAATAACAGTAATTTAATCTTATTGCCTAATAATCCGAATGTAGCAAGTACAATGCTCAATGATATGACGGCATCACTTTTAGCTGCGAATAAGATAGCGGATATCGAAAAAAATAGTCCAAACAAAAAAACCTAAAATAAATTATTTTAGGTTTTTATCTTGTTAATCAATCTGCTTTTTTACTCTTTTCTTTTTCGTCATCGGCATTTGTGGCATCTTTAAATTCTTTTATACCCGTTCCGAGACCCTTCATTAACTCCGGTAATTTTTTACCTCCAAAAAGCAACAGAATGGCTAGACCAATAATTATCCATTGCCAAGGACCAACAAATCCTAAAAAAATTAACTGTAACATGTTTGTAACATTTTGAAGCAAAGTTAATAATTAATTGCAAATAAAAACTTAAAATCGTACGTAACCGCCAAGTGATTCTGCTTTCTTGACCTCTTTTGGATCTCCTTTGACTGTAATTGTTGCGCCGATCTTTGCATTGGCATCGATCATTTTTGTAGCATTTACTATACAATTTGAACCTGTGGAGGCAGAAACATTGGTATATTCTGTCACCAAATGATCCCCGTAATAATTTCCACCTGAATTTACAATTACATTTTGATTAGTAGAAGAACCCTTCAGTTTTACAATACCACCTGTAATTGCTTTTACATCGAGAAATTCTGTCTTAATTTCAACTTCAATAATACCTCCTTCTTGTGATTTTACTGTTAATTTATTCTGTTCAAAAACTTTTTCCGAAGTAATTTTAGAACCTTCATTAGCATCTAAAATGTCCAAATTCTTGTAATAAACAGTCACATTTGCTTGTTCTGCAGAAAAGGTCTCAATAATGGACATGGTGATTTTTAAAACCCCATTAATGTTCTTTACAATTACATCACTGGCCTTTTCACCTTTAATCACAATTTTTTGCTCATCACTTTTAACGAGTTTTACAGTCAATCCTCGATAGGATTTTAACTCATTAAAATCCCCTAAATTACTTGTAATTTCATTCTGAGCCATCAAAGTTTGATAAAACAGCATGAAAACCAATATGAATATATGTTTAAACATCATTTTTTAATTACTCAATTAAATAAAAATCCAATTGCTTCTTCTCTAGGTCTGCATTTTTTACCTTGACCTGAACGAGGTCTCCCAACTGGTATATCTTTTTTGTGCTTTGGCCAACCAAAGCGTATTGTTTTTCATCAAATATATAAAAATCACTTTGTATATCTTTAATTCTAACTAAACCTTCACACTTATTCTCAATAATTTCAATATACAATCCCCATTCTGTTACACCAGAAATAACACCTTCAAATTCCTGATTATTGTGATCCAACATATATTTTACCTGCATATATTTGATAGAATCTCTTTCAGCTCTTGTGGCCATAAGTTCTCTATCTGAGGAATGCTGGCAATGCACTTCATACATTTCCTGATCAGGTGACTTTCCTCCATCTAAATAATGTTGCAACAATCTATGTACCATAACATCCGGATAACGCCTAATAGGCGAGGTGAAATGCGTATAATAATCAAAAGCCAATCCGTAATGCCCTATATTTTCAGTTGTATATTCCGCTTTACTCATGGATCTGATGGTTAAAGTTTCTATCATATTCGATTCACTTTTACCATGAACATCTGAAAGTAATTTATTTAAAGACTGCGTGATTCCTTTTTTATTACGCATATCTATACTATAACCAAATTTGTGAATTATTCCATTTAAAGCAAACAGCTTATCTATATTTGGTTCATCGTGAACTCTGTAAACGAAGGTTTTTTTTGTAGGAGAACCACCTTTCTGACCAATAAATTCAGCGACCTTTTTATTGGCTAACAGCATAAATTCTTCTATCAATTTGTTGGCGTCCTTTGATTCTTTTATATAAACACCAACAGGCTCAAAATTATCATCAAGATCAAATTTAACTTCTGTTTTATCAAAAGAAATAGCTCCGTGTTTCATTCTTTGACCACGTAAAATTTTTGCCAGCTTATCTAATTCTAAAACTGCATTAATCAAATTTTCTTTATCAAGCTGACTTGAATTTTCAATTATTTCTTGCGCCTCTTCATAGGTAAATCTATGATCAGATAAAATAACCGTTCTACCAAACCACTGATTGATAATATGTGCCTTAGCATCCATTTCAAATACAGCAGAAAAGGTCAACTTTTCTTCGTTCGGTCGAAGTGAGCAAACATTATTAGATAAAATTTCCGGCAGCATTGGAACAACCCTGTCCACTAAATAAACAGAAGTTCCCCTTTGATAAGCTTCTTCATCTAAAAGTGTTTTTTCTTTGACGTAGTGTGATACATCTGCAATATGAATTCCTATTCTAAAATTTCCATTTTTTAAAACTTCAAATGATAAAGCATCATCAAAGTCTTTTGCATCTTTAGGATCAATAGTAAAAGTAAGAATTTCTCTAAAATCCTGTCTTTTACTTATTTCATCATCTGTAATTTCTATGGGTATCTTAGCGGCAAATCTTTCTACTTCATCCGGAAATTTATAAGGTAATCCGTATTCCAATAAAATAGAATGCATTTCTGTATCATGGTCTCCTGGTTTTCCTAACACCTGGACGATCTTACCAAAAGGATTTTTAGACTTTTCAGGCCAATCAATAATACTCGCCAAAACCTTATCTCCATCGTCAACTTCAACTACATTTTCTTTTGCAATAAAAATATCACAATACATTTTTGCATCATCCGGAACGACAAAAGCAAAATTTTCATGTATTTCTATAACCCCTACAAATTCAGTCTTAGCTCTTTTGATGATCTCTATAACATCACCTTCCTGCTTTCTATTCTTTTTCCGACTGTATACGTAAACTTTAACCAGATCATTATTTAAGGCTTTATTTATATTTCTGGAAGGAATATAAATATCATGCTCTAGTTCTTCACAAATGACATATCCATTTCCATTGGCAGTAATTTCAATTCTACCTGTGTAATAATCACTTTCCGGAACAACCCTAAATTTACCTCTCTCTACTTCTTCAATCTTGCTCATGGCTTTAAGTTCTGCAATAGCTTGTATAACTTCATTCCTACTCTTCGTATCATTGAGATCAAGCTTAGAAGCTATTTGCTTGTAATTTAAAGATTTAGAAGGATTATTGATAAAGACCTGTAAAACTGTTTTAGATATATTCTTATTTCCCTTTGGACCTATTTTGCGCTTTTTACTCATTAAATAATGTAATTATTCAGTAAATGTACAACAAAATGAATTGTTAAATTTTAAGAGGTGGTAAACAATTTGACGAAACAAAACCGATAAAATTTAACTTTTTTGTAACATTTTAAAGTTTCTTTCGTCTTTGTACATATAGCTAATCAATACCCCTTATGAAGCTTTTTTTTAAAATAATACTCATTGGTTTAATCCTTTTTTTAATTGGCATTGTTGCTACTAAAATCAGTATAGATCATTCTTTCCGAAAAATAGACTGTAAATCTGCCTCAAAGGATTCCGTTTCTGCCATCATTCTTCAACAAACCAAACAAGTTTGAATTAGGATCTTATCAACAATATATATCATTATGATTTTTTTATAAAAAGAGATTTAAAAACAAATTATGTTTATGATAGCTTGTTGATTTGTATATTAAGTTTATCACTTTTTATTTGGAAAGTTGATTTATCAAAACTAATGAACATCTTTTAAAAAGCTAATAGTTTGATTTCACGTAAGATTAAATAAGTTATTGACATGTTGTTTATAACCAAAAACCATTATTTTACTCATAAAAAACCATGAAAAAATTTTTAATAAGCACTTCAAATTTTGTTAATAACTGATCTATAAATTGATAAAAGTTTTTATTGATTGATACGAATTAAAACTGGTTTATAAATTTTTACGAGAAAACAAAATAATGTTTTAATATAAAACTTAAATTATATTAACAATTTGGTAACATACTAACTACTTGATTAGTAATCAATTTTAAATAGCTATCAACATCTCAATATTTTTGTGTTTATAAATCCTAAAAATGTAATTTTGTAAAAATTTAAGTCATGAAAATAGCTATTGGTAACGACCATGCCGGCACAAAATATAAGTTTAAAATTATTAAAGAACTGGAAAAAAAAGGAATTGAAGTTATTAATTTCGGTACCGATACAGAAGATAGCATGGATTATGCAGATACAATTCATCCTGTTGCTGAAGCGGTAGAATCGGGAAAGGCTGACTATGGAATTATTATATGCGGAAGTGGCAATGGTGCTGCCATCACCGCAAATCACCATGCTAAAATTAGAGCGGCATTGGTTTGGAATGAAGAAATAACAGAACTAGCCAGACAACATAACGACGCAAATATATTGAGCATACCTGCTAGATTTGTAACGGAAGAACAGGCCTTAAAATTTGTAGATATTTTTTTAAATACTGATTTTGAGGGAGGCAGACATCTTAAAAGAATTCAAAAGATACCTCTGTCGTAATAGTTTGAGGTATGGGACATTCGCATAATCATTCACATGTACTTTCAGGAAAGAAGCTTTTTATCTCCATAGTGCTGAATGTAACCATTACTTTAGCTCAATTTATTGGAGGAATTATCTCGGGAAGTTTAGCCTTGATTTCTGATGCTGTTCATAATTTTTCTGATGTTATCTCGTTAATTATCAGTTATGTAGCAAACGTATTAACCAATAAAAAGACACAAACCACACATCAAACGTTTGGCTACAAAAGAGCTGAAATTATCGCGGCATTTATCAATTCCTCTTCTCTTATTATCATTGCGGTTTTTTTAGGTATTGAAGCGGTAAAAAGGTTGCAAGACCCTCCTGAATTAGAAAGTGATCTGGTGATATGGTTGGCATTTTTAGCCATAATTGCAAACGGTATCAGCGTTCTGTTACTTAAAAATGATGCGCATCACAATTTAAATATGAAGGCCGCGTATCTTCATTTACTAAGTGATATGCTTACCTCAGTAGTTGTTTTAATAGGTGGAATTTTAATGAAATATTACCAAATTTATTGGTTAGATGGAATTCTGACCATTGTTATTTCGGTATATTTATTATTTATGAGTTGGCATATTTTTAAAGATTCACTTCAAATTCTCATGCTATTTGCTCCTAAAAATATAAGAATTGAAGATATTCAGGAAGAATTGATTAAAATTGATAAAATTAGAAATATCCATCATGTGCATATTTGGCAATTGAACGATAGCGATCTGCATTTTGAAGCACATATAGAATTTAAAGATGATATTTTACTTTCTGAATTTGATTTGATCTGTAAGAAAGTAGAACAAATATTAGCAGATAAGTTTGATATTCATCATTCTTTTTTACAACCAGAATATGATAGGGACGATCAAAAAGATTTTATTATTCAAGATTAATTATGGAGTGGATTTTAAGAAAATTTGATGAATTGAGCGTGAATGAATTTCACGAGATTCTCAAATTACGTATCAATATTTTTGTGGTAGAACAAAATTGTCCTTATCCTGAATTGGATGATAAAGATAAACAGGCCTTACATTTCTTCGCTGTTGCCCAAGCAAATCCATTAAAAATTGTTGCGTACACACGTTTATTTGCACCCGGTGATTATTACAATTATGCGGCGATTGGAAGGGTAGTGGTAGATAAAGATTTTCGCGGAAAGAATCTAGGTAATGAATTAATAGATAGATCTATCAAAAATATTGAGACTGAGTTTGCGACGAACAAAATTAAAATTGGTGCTCAAACATATCTCAGGAATTTTTATGAATTCCATGGTTTTCAACAAGTAGGAGAGGGGTATATAGAAGACGGAATTCCGCACATATACATGATTAAAGAAAATTAGGGAATATATATTTGATAGATGCCATTAGATATATTTAACTCATAATCAAATGGTTGTATAGTGATTTCATTATATACTGTAAAAGAACAACAGTTTTCATTTGTTCTTTTAGCATCCACATAAAGCGTAAACAGTAAGTCTTTTGACAACTCAAGGGTCAGTTCCACTTTTTCAGTTTTCCATCCGATAGAATGAATAGAGATAATGTTGAATCCATATTCTTCGATTAAACTAAACTCTCTTGGGAGACCAGATCCAGTTTCATAAATTTTTAAATCATTTAGAGATAATTCACCCAAGGTATATAAGTTTTCACCAGTGTTCTTATCGAGAATTTCGAACTGAAATGGATTTGGAGGTGTAAAACAGAGCGTATTCTCACAATCGTTCGTATCGCATCTGAGTGAGATGACCGAAATAAAAAGTATAATCACATATTTAAACAAGAATGTGAGATTTAAGGGCTTAAAAATAACTATTCAGAGCTAATTAAAAACTGATCTATGTCATAGGTTGTGGTTCTAGAAGGATCTGATCCGAGATATTTAAACCCTATGACAAAAGATTTTTCTAGGCACTTAAGAGAAATTTGACCTGAGGAAATGAAATTCAGGTTATTTCCTCCTCTTGGACCTTCAGATAATTTTACATCTAATAGTTCCCAGGTAGCGGATTTAATCGTTCCTTCAAAATCAGTTGATATCCAAACGGTCAACAGTTTGCCATTGTCAAAGTTTGCACGTGTTTGAAATGATAATTGACTGTTTACTTTATCTCTTACATTTATTTTCGGACTGACCAACCAGGCCTCAAGAGAATTTTCTCCCGAATCATAGGCAGAAATGCGCATGAATGCATTTCCCTCACTCACTTTTCGTTCGAACTTTTCATTTCCTAAATAGATATTTTCATTCATCCAACCTTTTTCTGTCAGCTCTTTGGCATTTTTGATCTCTTCAAAATTTTCGAAGAACACCATATTTTTATTACTTTCACCTGGTTCCGGACAATTATAAAAACCAGGATCACACCTATTTTCACTGCTTAAATTGATGTGGGAAAGATTGTTGACAACGAGAACATATTTTTCTCCGTAATAATCTTTTCTCAGGATTCCTGAAATAGTTCCAGATCCACTTGGAATGATATGAGTTCTAAAATTGGCATAACTACTTGTGCTTACGAAAGCAGAAAGATCACCGTCACATTGCACAATTTCTCTTTCACCTGAATATTGATCAAAAATTTCACCGGCATAACTTTTGCCCAACTCATCACGTTGAAATTGGACATTATTCAATTGAACCAAGGTGTTTATATGCAGTTTATCAAATTCATTGATATCTATTTTGTTTGGTTGAACTACTTCAGTTTGCAGGGAACGGATCAAATATTTATGAATTAAACCTTCAGGAATACTTACCACCTCATTTAGGTTTAAAAAGCCTAAGATAAAGTTTCCGTTGTTTTGACTTACGGTCAATCCGGCTAGTTTTATATAGACCTTTCTTCCGGGGTTATACAATGTAAACAAATCGTTTTTATCCAAAAGTATTTCTATTCCACAAGTTGGATTTTCCATTTTATCCTGAATAATTAAACTTTTGTAAAAGTTACCGGTTTCATCACTTGAAATAACATACCCTTCAATGACAGCATTATCCTCCGGAGAAAATTGATAGTATATATCACCAGATTGTAAAAGAATATTTTTAATCACATTAATTTCGGTATTTGAAACAATAGTTGTCTCGGTATCATCCGGAACAGGTAGTGAAAATTCCTCAGTTTCGCAGGAATTCAACAACAAGAAAACAAAAAAATAAATGAGTTTTTTCATGAGCTTTGGTTTTATATTTTCCAATAAATAGAGACAAAATAATTTTGACCATTTCCATACCAATATTTGGGAGAAAACAGTGGCTTTTCTCTTTGGTGATCTTGTAATAGGGTCTGATAATTGGCATTTCTGGATTGTTCAAAACCACCGGTTTGATAGATAGAATTTGAAAGGTTGGAGGCAATTAAAAAGGTACCGATGGTATGCTTTTCAATTCGCCAGGATTTACCAAGGCTTACATTAATCGTGTAGTATGGATTAATTTTTTTTTGTTTTAATAGAGATTTTGCTGTTTCTAGGTCAAAATGATTAACTGAAAGACCATCTATATCGGTCAAAAAATTTGTGGTTCTTAACAAAGGCGCTATCGAGATATAATTTTCGTCGAAATAATTAGCCGCGAAATTGAACCACCAGAAATTAGAACTATTATAGCTGAAACCTAATGAATAGACGTGTTGGGGGCCATTGGACAAACGATAGTTTTTAATAAATGTTTTACCAAAATCTACCGGATCTTTAAAATCATCAGAAGCAAGAGAAATATGTGCAGGTTTAGCATAAATAGACTTGCCAATTGCGGCAACTGCATTCAACACTAACCCATTCCAAATAGAATAGCTCACAGCTGTTTCCAAACCGAAGTTTTGAGTTGAAATATTCGTCATAATTTCCTGAACAAAGGCATTTCTTTGATCTTCTTCTATGAGGGTCAAACCATCGGCATAATAGAATTTTATGGAGCTTCCTTTCTCTTGACCTATCAAATAGCCACTAATTTTTGCGTTGAGTTTTGGTAATCTCAAAAGGTAATTCAGGTCAGCACTGTAATAAAAAGGATTTTTAATATTTGCTATAGTTTGGTTATTTTCTCTCATATTCGTGAAGGCGTTTTGAAGCAAAGGGGTATCGTTCAAGAACAGGATATTTGAAGATAATAAATGTCTTCCGGTCAATTTGAATGTCATACCTGTTTTCAGGCCATATCCGAAAAAATGTAACTTCTCACTTTTTCCGAAAGACTCATCACCGGGGTATCTGCCATTTTCATATAAACCTTCTCTATAAAAATTGTGCTGTTTTAGGTTCAAACCTGCATAGAATTCCAGTTTGTCTTTTTTGTATTCTATTTGCCCAAAGCCTTCTGCAACTGTGCTGTAAAGTTTAAAATGATATTTAAAAGAATCTCCTTTTTGTACAATTCTGTTTGGGTGTCGAAGATCATTTTGAGCTTCCTCAAGGTTGTCAGAATAGCTGTATACATCGAGGTAACCATTACCGCCCAATAAATCAATCACCTTGGCATAGTTGTCTGAAATTAAATAGTTCAATCTCAATGAGGCGTTCATATACCAGTACTTTTTGGGTTGAATGCTCAGGTTGGAGTTCAATTGAAAAAATTGATCGTCGTTTCTGTCTTCATAAAGAGCATAAATAGATTGCGGTTGAGCCGAATTTATATTGGCCTCGTACATTTCGTTCCAATTGATCTGACCATTTTTGTTAAAACTTTGTTCTGCCAAGTATGCTTTTGTATAATCCGGATTCTCCGGAAATCTCAAAAAATAACTGGGCAATTTTTGGTAATAAGTCGGGTCCGGATTGGTTCCGCCTCCGGTCAAGAAAGGTTCTCCGTTTCCGTCTAATTCTGTAGAATTTCCATTATAATCAAGTCTGCTATGTCCATTTTTACCAAACTGATAACTCAATGAAGAATTTAATTGAGTTTTTGCATTGATCCGCCAATCGTGATTGAGCATCATAGTTGGCTCTGCCACAGACTGCATGCGTGCATTTCTAATTTTATTATTTTGAGAGCCCCAATAAGCGTTGTACCGATCATTTTTTAATTCGAATACTTCCTCTGTTACTGGAGCCACTTTCCCTCTATTTGTGTTGACCAAAAACCCCGTAAAATAGAGGCTATGATAGTCGGATAAAAGCTTTTCAACGGATAAAAAAAACGACTGTGAAGCATATGGAGTTCCTTCTTTATAACCATTTTCACCTTCTCGAATACCCAAAGCACCCATGACGATCCAATCATTTTTGAGTATTCCAGTGTGATAAGATAATAAGCCACGCTGATTATAAGTTCTGTTGGCGAGGGCATAGGATGATTTTACTCCTTTGCGATAATCTGAGGGTTTTGAACTGATAAAAATGGTTCCTCCGTTAGCAGCAAATAAAAATGGATTTGGAGAAGAGTTAGCGTAAAAAACTTGATAACGAGTCACATCATTTAACCCTCCCCATTGATTCCAATTAGCTCTGCCGTTCCATATTTTGTTCATTTCATTACCGTTAAATAAAACGGTGGTTTGATCGCCACTCAGATTTCTGGGTCTATAAAATGCTGAGCTGAATTGAAAGGCAACAGTTTTGGAAAAAAGATCCTGACTGCTGTTTAAGGAGCCGGTAATTTGAGAATCATTTTCATCTTCAACCATTATTTCCTCCAAATCCATCAATTCTAAAAGTTCATCCTTCTTTTTTAGAACAATGACTCCGAGGTCGAGACTATCTTGTCCTATCTCTGCGAAAAATTCCATTTTTTTTCTATTGAAACCAAATGCCTCTGCGTAAATAGAATAAAATTGACCAGATCTTAACGGCAAGTAAAACCGACCATCTGTTCCTGAAATTGTAAAATTATTTTGATTAAAATAAACTTCAACTTCGGAAAGGTTTTCATGATTTTCACTCCATATTTCACCAAAAACAACCGTGTTTTGGCCAGATGCCTGGTAACAAAGCCAAATAAAAAAGAACAGATAAGATGCTTTCATTCTGAAAAGAAATTGGTTAGTTGACAATTTTTAATGCAGGAGGGGGCCGATAGGTCAACATCAATTTTAATTTTTTTAAATGTTGACCTTTTTATCATTATTTCACCAAAACAAAAACCGTATTAAAGTATGAGAAAAGTTCTTTTTTTATTGTTTTTTATGTTGTCCTGTCTCTGTTTTTCTCAGCTCGAGCATTACAATATGTATAGGGTTGCCTTTTATAATGTCGAAAACTTGTATGATACGATAGACGATGTCAATACCTATGATGAAGATTTTACTCCACAGGGAATACAAAGATTTAACGGAAGGGATTATCGGAGAAAATTAAAAAATATCTCTCAGGTCATTTCTGAAATTGGAAGATCAAATCCTCCGGTGATTATCGGTTTGGCCGAAATTGAAAATGCAACAGTGCTTAAGGACCTTGTTGATGCACCAAAACTATCTCCTTTTCAGTATGATTTCATTCAGTTCGATTCGCCGGACCTTCGCGGTATTGATGTGGCTTTACTCTATCAGAAAGAAATTTTTAAACCAATTTTTCAGGAGGCCATTGAAGTTAAAATTTGGGATGAATCTGGCATGCGCATTTTTACCCGCGACATTCTTTATATTTCAGGAATTTTGGATGATGAAGAAATTCACATTTTTGTTAACCACTGGCCATCCAGAAGGGGAGGAGAAGAAGTTAGTGAAAGCAAACGCATCAAAGCAGCTTATGTCTTAAAGGGTAAAATAAAAGAAATTCAAGCAGAAAAACCTGAAGCTAAAATTGTAGTGATGGGGGATTTTAATGATAATCCAACCGATAAGGGTATAAAAGAAGTGCTCAACTCAAAAGGCACGATGGAGGAAGTTGGAATGGAAGATTTTTTTAATCCTTATGAAAAGCTGTACAAAAAAGGGTTCAATACATTAGCGCATTGGGACCAACTGCACTTGTTCGATCAATTATTGGTCAGTGATTCTTTTTTACCGATTAAGAAAAATGCAGATAAACTATTTTTCTTTAAAGCAGAAATTTATAACCCGCCCTATTTGTCAAATCTCTCGGGAAAGTATAGAGGATATCCAAAAAGAAGTTTTGTAAACAACCGTTTTTCGAATGGTTTTAGTGACCATTACCCAGTCTGTATCAGTCTTATCAAGAAAAAGAAGCAATAAATTAGCGGTGTAAATCTGGTTCTTTATCTAAAACAACTTCTTGTGTAGAAATTACCTTGTTGTCTTTATAGGTTACTTTTGTCTTTTTTCCATCCAGATCCCAATAATACCAGATGCCAACTTTTATACCATTGTCGTACGTAGCCACACATTTTCTATCGCCGTTTTCAAAAAAACTCTCCCAGGAAGCATGCAGTTTACTGTCCTTATTCAAAAAACCTTTTTGCATGATATTTCCGTTATTATAGTAAATGGTTACTTGAAAGAGATCCCCAACAGGTACGATTTTTTGATTTTTTTCTTGAGAAAAAGCAGTTAGAGAAATAAAACACATCAAAATTGGTAAAAACAAAGCTTTCATAATGAATCTATTTGTTTGTTAAAAACAAAGCTAGCTCTTTATTTAGACTGTTCAAATGATATTAATCAGTCCTTTGAATTTTTGATAAAGAAAAAGAAAGACAAGGGATGGAAAAATTTAAATTTTACTCTGATAAGTATATAGATCATAATATCTCCCTTTTTTCTCAATGAGTTCATCATGATTCCCTCTTTCGGCTATATTTCCGTTTTCGATCACCAGAATTTGATCGGCCTGTTTAATGGTACTCAAGCGGTGAGCAATGACCAAAGTAGTTCTGTTTTGCATAAGAGCCTGTAAACTTTTTTGAATAAACAACTCACTTTCGGTATCCAAATTCGATGTAGCTTCATCGAGAATAATGACCTTTGGATTCGCTAAAATAGCCCTCGCAATCGAAATTCTCTGTCGTTGTCCGCCAGAGAGTTTTACACCTCTTTCACCAATGACCGTATCTAGACCTTCATCAAAGCGCTCTGTAAATTCGTTTACATAGGCCCCTTTAACCGCATTTAATAATTGTTCTTCTGTGGCTTCAGGTCTTGGAAATAAAATATTCTCACGAATAGTGCCTTCAAACAAAAAATCGTCTTGGAGAACTACCCCTAATTGACTTCTATAGCTCGATAAATCTACTTTTGTTAGGTCAATACCGTCGATGGTGATTAATCCACTATTCGGATTCAAATAGGTAGCCGCTAATCCAGCAATGGTCGATTTTCCAGAACCGGACGAACCCACCAATGCAGTTACGCTTCCTGCTGGCGCTCCAAAAGAAATATGATGCAACACTTCTTTTCCTTTTTCATAAGAGAAGCTCACATCCTCGTACGTCAGATCTCCTTTTATTTCCTGTAAGACGATATTTCTTTTTTCAACATCTTGTTCTTCTGCCATTTCCATCAATTCCTGTGTTCGGTCTAGACCGGCCATCGCTTCAGTGAGCTGGGAACCAATGTTACTCATTTGCACAATGGGTGCGATCATAAAACCTAAAAAGAGCGTAAATGAAACGAATTCGCCATAAGTCATACTGTCATTCATGATAAAATAACCGCCAATTCCCATGATCCCTGCAGAAGCCAATCCCAATAAAAATGCCGATGAACTTGTGATCAGCGCGGTTGCGGTCAAACTTTTTTTCACGTTTAAAAAGAGCTTTTCCACACCTTCTTCAAATGTTTTACTTTCTTGGTTTTCAGCATTAAACCCTTTAATGACCCGAATGCCATTTAACGTTTCCGTTAATCTTCCGGTTACTTCCGCATTAATTTTTCCTCTTTCTCTAAAAATCGGACGAATTTTTCCAAAAGCTTTAAGTGCGATGAAAGCGAAAAGTGTAACGGGAACCAACACAAAAAAGGTCATGGTTGCGTTGATTTTGAGTAAGATAACCAAAGAGATAATCGCTGTAATTGATCCTCCTATGAGTTGAACCAAGCCGGTACCAACTAAATTTCTGACTCCTTCAACATCTGTCATAACTCTGGAAACCAAGGCTCCTGATTTTTGATTGTCGAAAAAACTTACCGGTAATTTGAGCAATTTTTTTTGTACTTGAGCTCTGAGTTTTGAAATGAGATGCTGAGCTTCTACGCTAAGAATTTTTGTCAATAAAAATGATGTCACTGCCTGAATTAAAATGGCAAAACATACGGCAGTGAGCAAAAGGGTTAAAGCTTTCATATCCCTGTTCGGAATGACCTCATCAATTAAGTTTTTACTGGCATAAGGTAAGACCAGTCCAGACAAACTCTTAAAAATGATCAAGATCAACCCGATGAATACAATTCCTTTTCTGGGCCAAATAAATTCTTTAAATGCCCATTTATACGATACTTTCTTTTTACTCATAATTTGAATTTGGCGAATATCAAGCCAAAGTTAAACTTTTGACAAATAGACAGATTACTAAAAAAGTACTTTTACCACGTCCTCGATCTTGGAAACCCTTATCAATTCAATTTTGTGATTTTTCGACGGAATTTTATTGAATTTAGAAAGGATGATTTTTTCAAAACCCAATTTTTCAGCTTCAATGATTCTTTGTTCTACTCGGTTAACGGCTCTTACTTCTCCGGATAGGCCAACCTCTGCAGCAAAACAGTAATTTTGTGGGATAGCGATATCCTCGTTAGAGGATAGGATAGCGCAGACAACAGCGAGATCTATGGCAGGATCTTCTACGTTAAGTCCGCCGGCTATATTGAGAAAAACATCTTTCGCCCCTAACCTGAACCCCGCTCTTTTTTCGAGTACGGCGAGCAGCATATTTAATCTTTTTAAATTATACCCTGTTGAAGATCTTTGCGGAGTTCCATAAACCGCTGTGCTCACTAAAGCCTGCACTTCTATCATCAAAGGACGCATTCCTTCTAAGGTAGCGGCAATGGAAGTTCCCGTTAAATCGGTATCCTTTTCAGAGATCAAAACTTCAGAAGGATTACTCACCTCTCTCAAGCCTGTACTTTGCATTTCATAAATTCCCAATTCTGCCGTAGATCCAAATCTGTTTTTTTGCGCCCTCAAAATTCTATAAGTGTGATTCCTGTCCCCTTCAAATTGTAAAACCACATCTACCATGTGTTCCAGAATTTTTGGACCGGCGATGGTTCCTTCTTTGGTAATATGCCCGATAAGCACGACAGGAGTATTGGTTTCTTTGGCAAATTTGATGAGTTCTGCTGTTGTTTCCCGAATCTGAGAAATACTTCCTGGTGAGGCATCTATAAATTCGGTGTGAAGCGTTTGAATGGAATCGATGACCAGAACATCAGGGATGATATCTTCAATAGATTTAAATATATGTTGCGTTTTGGTTTCAGTTAAAATCAAACAATTGGGATTGACGCCTTTTAACCGTTCAGCCCTTAGTTTTATTTGTGACTGACTTTCTTCGCCTGAAACATATAAAACTTTCTGTTTCATCAATAAAGCGATCTGCAATAAAAGGGTAGATTTCCCGATTCCGGGTTCTCCTCCTAACAGAACTACGGATCCTTGAACCAAACCACCACCTAAGACTCGGTTGAGCTCATTGTTATTAGTGTGAATTCTATCTTCTTGAAGCGTAGAAATCTCGTTGATTTGAACAGCCTTATTTATTCTTTTCGCTGTATTTGAAGATTTCCAGTTTCTTTTTTCCTCTTTTTGAATAATTTCTTCTACGATGGTGTTCCACTCATTACAGGAGGTGCACTTACCTGCCCATTTTGGGAATTGAGCACCACAATTCTGACAAAAGAAGCTCGATTTTACTTTCGCCATCTCAGAGATATTTTTTTAGTGACAATTTTTCTCCATCGAACTCTGCATACGTAAAATGACTGATCCAATCTCCGGTATTGATGTAAAGACTTTTACCAATTTTTATTTCCATAGGCAGATGTCTGTGGCCAAAAATGAAGTAATCAAAATGTTTCGTTTCCAATTTTTTCTTGGCGTATTGCACCAGCCATTCGTTCTCTTCTCCCAAGAACTTTACATCTTCATCGCCTGAAATGAGTTTATTTTGTGTAGATAAGTATTGGGCTAATTTTACGCCTAAATCCGGGTGAAACCAACGGAACAACCATTTTGAAAAAGGATTGGTAAATACTTTTTTCATCCTTTTATAACCTTTGTCCCCCGGACCTAGTCCATCCCCATGACCTATCAGGAAATGTTTCCCTTGAAAAGTATATTCCTGAGGTGTTCTGAAAACGGGGATATCAAGTTCAGTTTCAAAATAATCTTCCATCCAGAGGTCGTGGTTTCCTACAAAGAAAATAATTGGAATTCCCTTGTCTCTTAGCTCTGCCAGTTTACCCAAAACCCTAACAAATCCTTTTGGAATTACTTTTTGATATTCGAACCAAAAATCAAAAAGATCGCCCAAAAGAAAGATCACATCGGCGTCTATTTTGATCTCATCGAGCCATTGAATAAACTTCTTTTCCCTCAATTTGCTTTTCTCTGCGGATGGCACTCCGAAATGCTGATCTGAGGCGAAATAAATTTTTTTGGCGTTACTTAAATTCATCTGATTATTCAACTTGGTCTGCAGCAAACCATTCCGCATAAGAATTTGCTGTTTCAAATAGTTTTAACGAATGTAAGGAAACATTTTGAGGTAATTGTTTTTTAATCCTTTCGGCAAAATCGAAAAGCATGTTTTCACTGGTAGGTTGGTAGGGTACCATCACCAGTCTATGCGCATGACCTTCCAGATCTTTTGCCAGATCTGCGTGCGGAGAGTTTTGATTTAAAATAGTAGCGTGATCAAAAACATCAACAATTTCATCTTTGACAATTTTTTTTAGGTCGCCAAAATCTAAAACCATACCGTTCTTTACATGGTTTAGGTCATCAATAGGTGTCCCGATGACAGTGACGTACAAGTGATAACTGTGCCCATGAATATTTTTACATTTTCCATCATAGCCATACAAGGCATGAGCCGATTCGAAATCAAAATGTTTGGTGATCCTAACTACTTTCTTTTGCATGACCAATTTCAAATAACGTTCAAATTTTTTCCTACTTTAATAAAAGCAGCTACTGCTTTATCGATATGTTCTTTACTGTGGGCTGCACTCAGCTGAACGCGAATTCTGGCTTTTTCTTTAGGCACAACAGGAAAAAAGAATCCGATCACGTAAATCCCTTCTTTTAACAAGTCATTGGCCATGGTCTGAGCTAATTTAGCATCGTAAAGCATGACCGGAACTATAGCGGCATCTGCCCCAACCAGATCAAATCCGGCTGCTTCCATTTTGCTTCGGAAATATTTGGTGTTTTCTTCCAATTTATCTCTTAAACTTGTGTTGTTCTCGATCAGGTCAAAAACTTTTATCGAGGCCCCTACGATGGCAGGTGCGAGTGAATTAGAGAACAAATAAGGACGGGAGCGTTGTCTCAAAATTTCTATGATTTCTTTTTTTCCTGTGGTATAACCCCCCATGGCACCGCCCAAGGCTTTTCCAAGTGTACCTGTTACAATATCAACCCGTTCCATCACATTTTTTAATTCAACGGTTCCCCTACCAGTTTTTCCGATAAAACCGGCGGCATGACATTCGTCCACCATCACCAGGGCATCGTATTTCTCGGCTAAATCACAAATTTTATCCAATTGAGCGACAATTCCATCCATCGAAAAAACACCATCTGTCACGATAATTTTGAATCTGGCATTTTTTGCATTGGCATCGATCAATTGTTTTTCAAGGTCTGCCATATCATTATTTTCATAACGATATCTGGCTGCTTTACACAAACGAACACCATCAATGATCGAAGCGTGATTTAACGCATCGGAAATGATGGCATCTTCTGAAGATAAAAGAGGTTCAAAAACACCTCCATTTGCGTCAAAAGCTGCCGCATATAAAATAGTGTCTTCCGTCTTGTAAAAACGCGCTATGCGCTGCTCCAATTCTTTGTGAATATCCTGTGTTCCACAGATAAATCTGACAGATGACATACCAAATCCATGTGTATCCATGGTATCTTTTGCTGCCTGAATCACCTCGGGATGATTCGAAAGGCCGAGGTAATTATTGGCACAAAAATTAATTACTTCTTCTCCTGAAGAGATTTTTATGATCGCGTCTTGTGAACTTGTAATAATGCGTTCTTTTTTATACAATCCTGCATCCTCAATGGAGGCCAGTTCTTCTGAAAGATGTGCTTTGAGCTTCCCGTACATAATGATCTTTATTTTGAGAATTACAAAAGTAAGCAATTCTGCTTGGATAGATTTTGAGAATTGTAATGATAATCGGGCTGATATACTTATTTTTGGCAGATAAAAAATTTGAGGTGAGAGACGAAAAAATAAAACTGCAGTGGGAAGAAATTCAGGCAAAGATTTCAACATTGTTTGGTGGAGGTGAAACGCTGGATGTCGACGCCATTATTTATTTGATAGGCGTGCAAGAACTAGGGCAGGGAAACAGGAAATTTAAAAAAGACGAAAAGCTGGATATCATGCATATTGCGGTATGCACCTTACTAGAACCCTTTGGCTATTATGAATTCGACTATTTTGATGAAGAAGGCTGGCCGCACTTTAAGGTCTTAGACGAATTACCGTATCTAAAGCCGGGGGAACAATCGGTTTTAATGAAAGAAGCCATTGTGATGTATTTTGAAAAAAGGGAAATTTTTTAATCTTTGTTATAATCAGTATGCCACTTTAGTTAAAAACAGGCAAAAGAAGTTAAAAACTCTTAAACTTTATTCGGTGCCGACAACGAATTCATATACTTGTTCAAGCAAAACCCGAATGATACTTCAAACCTCTCAATTAGTTGATTTAGAAAGCCGACAAAAATTCTGTCTAAGAACCATAATTTTAATCGGTTTATTTTGTTTGCCCTCTCTTTTACTGGGCCAAGAGAAATTATCCGCAGAAATTACAGGAAAAATATTTGTTGATAGTGTTTTGACCGAAAACATTCATGTCATAAATCTGACTTCAAGAAGAGGAACTACTTCGGATCAAAAAGGTGAATTTATGATTGGTGTTGCATTAAACGACACCCTATTTTTTTCGGCTATCAATGTAAATAATGTTCAAGTCAACATTACAGAAAAAATACTGGAGAAGAGAACTATTGATATTAATTTGACTGCTTTTACCGAGCATCTTGAGGAAATAAGTCTTAGACAGCATCAATTGCTTGGTAGATTGAGCGTGGATGTCGAAAAGGCTCCAGATTCAGTATTTAAAGTAAATAGAGAGGCCTTAGACTTTTCTAAGATGCGTTTTGATGACCCAAATAGCCCTTATTTTGTTATGAGCGGGGGTAATCTTTTGAATTTGGTTTCGTATGTGGGCAAGTTGTTTAAAGATGATGATAAAAGCAAGGGTAAAGAAATTGAATATCAGTATAAGCTGAAATTACAAAAAGCACCTGAAGATATCCGGAAGGAATTTGGCGATCCCTTTTTTGTGGAAACACTCAATATTCCTAAAGAAAAAATCGATGATTTTATAACTTATTGTAAAACTAGTTCTATAGACCACTTATATGTTCAGGGTCGGAAAGTTGAAGTGGTTGATATTTTGTTAAAAGAACGGTTTAACTACTTGGAAAATAGTCAAAATGATTAATGACTAAGAAATCATTTTAAAAAAATTTAGGTATTTCTTATTGTAAATAACGATCAAAATACCTCCTCTTAAAATCATCCACACCCAAAAGGCGATCCAAATTCCGTAGAGCTCCAGTCCGAAATGATCAGTGAGTAAAAGGGTAGGGGTAAACCCAATAAATGTAGCTACGAGAAGCGTATTTCGCAAGGTAACTGCCTCGGCCATTCCTTTAAAAATGCCATCGAATACGAATGCGATGGCGTTGATGGGCTGCATCAAGATCACTAGCCAGAAAATCTGATAAAAAAGACTTAAAACTTCGGGATCTTTGCTAAAAACCAGACCAATATTTTTGTAAAAAATAAAACACAAGCAACCAATTATCAAAGTGATAAGAATGGTGTACCTGAGCAAAGTTTTACTCAATTCAGTTATAGTTTCAGGTTTCTGTTGACCTAAAAATTTACCCGACATAATATTTCCTACACTGGAATAACCATCAATAAAAAAGGCGAAGAACAGCCAGATTTGAAAAGCAATGGTTTGAGCGGCAATATGGGCATTTCCATATCCTGTGGCATAGGCATTCGCCAAATAAAGCGCAAAGTTTAAACTCAATGCGCGTATGATCAAGTTAAAACTCAAACTGAGAATTCGTTTGATCTCCGGATGAAAATTGAAATTCAGGATCAGTCTAAAGGGTGTTTTGGTAAGCAACAAGTAAGCAGACATGATTGCCATGACCAATTGTGCCAGTAAACTCGCGTAAGCGGCACCTTCAATTCCCATTGCCGGAATAAGATCCCGAAAACCGAAGATCAATAAAAAATCGAGACCAACGTTAAGCACTGCACCGACAATGCTGATGACCATGGGCCAATAAGTGTTTTGTAGACCTCGAAATACGCCAAAAATGCTAAAAACAAAAAGCGTTAAGGGAATGCCCATAGCCCTGATTTTGTAGTAGGATACGGAGAATTCATGGATAAGACCTTTTGCCTGATAAAGGTGAAATATCTCGGAGGCAAACCCAACCGTTAAGGCGTAAATAAAAAGGCTTAATAAGATATTGATAAAGATGATTTGAGAAGGTAGAAATTCTATGGATTTGAGATCTTCTGCCCCAAAAAATCTCGCAACAATCGCTGAAATCGCAGAGCGGGTTTGTGCCAGAATCCAAACGATGGCCGAAATAAATGAGCCGGCTATACCCACTGCGGCCAGACCTTCCGTTGCATTGAGAGGTAAGTTTCCAATGATGGCGGTATCTGTAATAGAGAGTAAAGGCTCTGCGATACCCGAAATAATGGCAGGAATAGCGAGTTTGTTAATGGATTGAAATGATAAACCTTTATTTTTTGTAACAGACATAGTTTTAAAACAATCTCTTTTTCAACAAAGAAAAAAGGATTGGTTCTAATTGGGTTGAAAATTTAGTCGCTATTGAATATGTTTTCTTGAAGTCAAATTAAGTTTAAAAAAATAGGTCATTCAATTTCGATTTGTTCTCCTTGTAGATTGATCTTAAATTTTTGGAGATTTTTCTTTTCTTGGATCATCAGCAGAACCTCTGTTGCTGCTTCATCCAGGTCAGTAGCAATCAATTTTCCTTCATATCCTGTTCGAATGGTTGGAACAGTTGTATGAGCAACCACGTGAATATCAGAGTTGTATTTTTTCAACATCGTATTGAGGACATCGCCGAGCGTATCACTTAACACATATCCTCTAAACCAATATGGACCTTGCTGATTGTAAAAAAAGTTCTGCATCTCGTACCATTTTTTAGGATCGTATTTGGAACTATCAGGCGTTTCATTGAGCAGTTCCAGAAAAATGGGATCTTGCATTTGTGTATGAACAGATTTGTTATAGTCTTCAATTGAAGGTGTGCCAAGATCGATGATACCGCCATGGGCAAAAATATTTTTATTGATCTTGATCACGGAAGGCTTGGATACCAGCCATCTGCCAAGGACCGATTTTTTAGGGTGAAATAATTCATCATATTTTTTGCGATACACGGAGGCAATGATGTTTTCTTTTTTTGAAACATAACGCAAATCTCCGGTCATGCTCATAATTTCGTGATTTCCTAAAACCAAATGCACCTTTCCCCCCGCTTTTTTTGCTTGGTCTTCGAGTTCATAAATGAACCAAAGTAATTTGGTCACCTCATCTCCACGATCAAAAAGATCACCCAAAAAAACCAGGTGCGCTGACCCGGCGATCCAGTGATTTTTTTCGTCTATGACTTTTGCTTTTTGAAGTAGATCGTTCAATAGGGTATATCTGCCGTGGATATCTCCTAAAACATACACAGAATCTACCCTCTTAAAAACAGAGGGCTCTAAATCCGGATTAGGCCTGATTCTAATTTCATGGAGACCCTCATTTTTTCCTCCGAAAGTCAGTGTAAAGTCCTCTTTTTTTAAGTCGCTTATTTGCACTTTGTGAACCTGATTTTCCGAAGTCTCTCCCTTAAATAAAAGACGGTCGTTCGAATCTTTTAATTCATATACACCGACGTCTTTATTCTTGGTAATCCAATTAATTTGAAGACCATTGTCATTCTCGATAAATAAACTTTGGGTTCCGGTAAAATCATCTTTCGTTTGATCAAACATGTCAGATAGATTTAAATTATGAGGTCGAAAACCTAATACAACGAACAAGATGACCAAAAAAGCGATAAAGAATTGATGTTTTGTAAGTCTTAGATTGAGCATTTCTGTAGAAAAAATAAATTAGCGATCCAATTTAAACTGGCTGAGATTAATATCATCTAGACCGATATTATCGAAAGGGTATTCTAAATCGTCTTGAATATTATATAAAGAAATAAGAATAAATTGACTAAACAGAACCACTAAAACCGTGATCCATTTAGGAGATTCAAGACCAACTTTATAAATAATAGCCGGCACATAAATAATTGGAAAAGCATAGATAAAGTATTCACAATAAGCCTTTAAGCTCACAGGAGTTCTGTGCACATGAATCGCGTGTACGTTTTCTATAGCTTCGTGCAGGGTATTAAGCATGCGAAAGATTTTATCTTTTAATCCTCTCGAAATTAATGTATCTTTGGAAATAGTGTAAGCGGATATTTGATTTATTTTTTCATCTACATCTGATGTATCGTAGTCGTTTCTTCCCAAATGAGAAACAACACTTTCACTTATTAGCTTGAGTTTGGAGGTCACTTCCGTTTGTTCTAATTCTGTAAGTTTTGGAGCACTTTGAAAGTAATAACTTATTGTTTTAAGTGCGCCTCTAAATTGACTTAAATGTTCTAAGGCCTTTTCTCTTCGGCGAAACGACCCCCTGATGTTAAAGACCAAAGGGAAAATAATGGCTATACTTAACAGAGTCAGATCGATGTTGTAGGAAATATTGTAAGTAAAGGAAAAGAACAGCATAAAAATTGCCATTGACAATGCTATTGCGGTTCTATAATTGATTATCGTGAGGAATTTATTCATAAAAAATAATTAATTTACAATGATAACAATAAACATCCACAAATCGTGAATAGGTCAAGCACACTTACCATCCTAATTTTTCTCGCATTGACTTTTGCTTCCTACGGGCAAGATACGACGAGTACGGAAGAAAAAAAGGCCGCAAAACTTTTTAGGAGTCAGGAAATACTTCCTCTAAAATTAAGCTATTCTCATAAGAATATCAAAGAAAAAACGAAAGACAGTACTTTCATTCAAACAGAACTCTCTTATTCTGAGGAAGCTGGGGTTTGGAACACCATTCCGGCAGAGTTAAGGACCAGGGGAAATTACCGGTTAAAGAATTGTTATTTTCCTCCGGTAAAAATGAAAATGAGTAAAAGTGATGCGAAAGAAACTTTATTCAAAGGAAGCAGAAGTTTAAAGTTGGTTATGCCCTGCCAATTAGAAAAAAATAAAAATGATTATATCATAAAAGAATATTTGGCCTATAAAGTTTATGAAATAGTAGGGGATTATCATTTTAAGGCAAGGTTAGTTTCTATTGATTTTGCTGAGGAGAGAGGAAACAAAATAAAAGAACACGATTTGAAAGGAATTTTAATTGAAGATCCTGATGACATGGCAGAGAGATATGACGGACAAATGTTAGACAGAAATTTCCACCCTTTGGCCATGGACGCCCTTTCTTCTGTTCAAAACTCGTTTTTCCAATATTTAATAGGAAATACTGATTTTTCTACTGCGGTACAACATAACGAAAAACTCTTATTTAGTGATAAAAAAGTAATTCCGGTTCCATATGATTTCGACATGTCGGGCATTGTCAATACCTCCTACGCTGTCGTTTCTCAAATCGGAGATGAACAATTAGATCTGTATTCTGTCAGAGAGAGGCTATACAGGGGGTTTAAAAGAGATCTATCAGTTATTGAAGGAGTTCGCCAAAATTATTTAACGCATAAAATGGACATTATAGAGCTGATCAATTCTATGGAAAAGCAATTTGAGGACAAAAAAAGTTATGAGGATACCCTGAGGTATGTCAATGATTTTTTTGAAGTTTTGTCAGACGACAATAAATTTAAACATGAAATTATTGACCATTTAAGAACTAAATAGACTTTATTTTAGATCAAAGGTTAAAACTAAAGAACAAAATGATGAAAGCTAAAGTTAGATTGGTTATTACAGGGTTTATTTACCTGCTTTTCACCGCTACTTCATCAGCTCAAACCGGAATTTAGGAAAAACAAGTTTTTTTGTTAACGGAAAACTTCCACAACTACTTCAGAAAGAAAATCTGGAAATCGAACAATTGATTATGTACTTGGCGCCAAGCAGGGCAGGCCATAACTTGAATGTTTCGGTCAACGAGGTCGATTATTATTTTATTCCGGAGGCAGTGATCAATGGTGGGGAGCAATATACCCTAAGCCATTTAGATGGCTTCAAACATCTTTCCTGGGAGAGGCCTTACGGCACCTTTGAGTTCCAGATCAAGTAAAACGGGGGCTGCTTTAAAAACAGGTATTTGGCAATGAAGCGAGATAAGATCTATAGATTGTTTGCCATTTTCTTGTAAAAACTTACAGATGATGTGTTCCGTATCGGACAGCTCTATAAATAGTTTTTTTTGTATCGTTTTAGGCGGGACATGTTGAAGCTTCCAGTTTAAAAAATATTCCAAATCTTTGACAGAGGTCAACAGGGCGGCTTTGTTGTATTTGATAAGGTCATTACAACCCTGACTGAAAATATCCTTTGATCTGCCCGGGACGGCGAACACATCGCGATTATAAGAGTTCGCGATATCAGCCGTAATGAGAGAACCTCCTTTTTTAGCAGATTCTATCACAATCGAGGCTTCTGAAATTCCCGCAACGATGCGATTTCTCTTGATAAAATTTTCGCGATCCGGATTTGTTTTTGACCAAAAGTCAGAAAGTACCCCGCCGTTTTCTTGTAATTGTAAAGCGTATTTTTGATGGACCTTAGGATAAATAGTATCTAAACCATGAGCTAAAACTGCCACTGTTTGTAAACTGTGCTTCATGGCCAATTTGTGCGCATGAACGTCTACGCCATAAGCAAGACCGCTTACGATCAGGGGATCGTATTGTTTTATGTCGGCCATAAATTCTTGCAAAAAAGATTTTCCGTAATTCGTCATCATTCGTGTTCCGATGATGCTGATGATCTTTTTTTCTTCGAATTGTACATTCCCTTTTAAAAATAGGAGAATGGGACCATCAGGACAATGCTTTAACTTTTCAGGATAATTTTTATCTAAAAAACTGCGAATTTCAATCTGGTTTTTAATGCAAAAATTGAACTCTTTTTCTGAATCCCTAAGTAAAGATTGATCTTTTAATCCCGCAAGAGTTGTTTTTCCAATTCCATAAATTTTTTCTAGCCGTGCAGGTTTTTCTTTAAAAATTGCTTCCGCACTTCCGCAGGTTTGCAGCAGCTTTTTTGCTGTGATATCGCCAATTCCATTCGCTTTTTGCAAGGCTAGCAGGTACATTTTCTCTATATTATTCATCTAAATGACTAGTGTTCAGTTAACAATACATTGTTAATAAAAAAGAAGGGTAAAAGGTTAACAAAAAATCTTTTTTTTTAGCTTTGTTTTCATAGAATCCCTGGAGCCCTTGAAACTTGCAAACTACATTTCCGATTTATTATACAGATATGACTGTGTAATTATTCCTACTTTCGGAGGGTTTGTCACGAATCAAAAATCGGCAAGAATAGATGCTTTTTCTAATACATTTTATCCGCCTTACAAGCAAATAAGTTTTAATTCGCAATTGACAGATAATGATGGTCTGTTGGCAAACTATATTGCTTCTACAGACAACATGAAGTATGAATGTGCCCTGAATTACATCAAATTTGAAATTGAAGAGTGGAAGAAGAAATTAAAAACACAAGATATTGATATTGATGCTATCGGAACCATTTCTGAAGTTAACGATAAGCTTATCTTTGAACCCAGCGATAAAGTAAATTTCCTAACCTCATCTTTTGGCCTGTCAGATTTTACTTGCCGGGAAGTAAAAAGAGAAGAATTAAAGAAGCAAGTAGTCGAGCTCGAACAAAAAGCGCCAATTACATTTACGCCGGAAAGTAAAAAAGCACCGAATTATTTAAAATATGCTGCTGCATTTATCATCGGAATTTCTGCGATCGGATTTGGAGGTAAGTTGTATCGAGATTACCAAGAAAATCAAATGGCCACGATAATTGAAACGGAGCAAAATGCTTTGGAGCAAAAAATTGAAAAGGCAACCTTTGAAATTTCAAAACCACTTCCAGCTATAAAAGTGGAAATTACTGCACAAAAAAAGAATTACCATGTGATTGCCGGGGCCTTCAGGTACCCTGAAAATGCGAATGTCAGGGTTGAGCAGTTAAAGGCAGAGGGCTTCAATGCCAGAATTTTAGGGGTAAATAAATGGGGGCTAACCATTGTTTCTTTTGACAGTTTTAAAACTCGCGAAGAATCTGAAATTCAATTGGAACAAATTCAAAGGAACGAGGAAAAGGACGCCTGGATTTTGTACCAGGAGTTATAAAGCTTTTCTACTTCACATTTGCTATTTTTGTAGTAAACAAAATAAACATTATGTCTGTCCAACCCAAAACTCCAAAAGAGTCATTAACTATTTTAACTGATCTTGTATTACCAGGAGAAACAAATCCCTTAGACAATTTATTTGGAGGTGAATTATTGGCGAGAATGGATAGGGCTTCCAGTATTGCCGCAAGAAGACATTGCAAAAGAATTGTGGTAACAGCTTCAGTAAATCATGTGGCTTTTACAAAAGCGGTTCCGGTAGGAAGTGTACTTACTATTGAAGCTAAGGTCTCCAGAGCTTTTAACAGTTCTATGGAGATTTTTGTTGATGTTTGGATTGAAGACAGAGAAACCGGAGAAAAATCCAAAGTAAATGAAGGTATTTATACTTTTGTTGCGGTGAATGATATGGGATCTCCTGTAAGCGTTCCGTCAATTATACCCGAAACCGATTTGGAAAAGGAACGGTTTAATGGTGCATTGAGAAGAAAGCAATTGAGTTTGGTTTTGGCCAAAAAGATGGACCCACAAGATGCAACTGAATTAAAGGCCTTGTTTATCTAATCTAAAATTTCCGAATTACTTTTTCTATGCCCGGTAAATAACTACTGCCGAATAATACCAGATGCACCAATCTTGGATACAGGTTATGAAGATCAATTCTTGCATGCCAATCAGGCTCTAGAGGATAAATTTCCCGATATGATGTAAGGTAATTTACATCGAAGCCACCAAACAAAAAAGACATGGAAATGTCCATTTCACGATGACCAAAATACACTGCAGGATCAATAAAATAGGGGTTTTGATGTGGTCCGCAAATCATATTTCCAGACCAGAAATCCCCGTGTAGAAGGGATGGTTTTTCTTTTGGGATCAACTGGTCCAATTGTTTAAAAAGTCCCTGAAAATGACCCAGATGAGAGTTTTTTAATAATTGTAGATCGTAACTTTTTTTTACCAAAGGCTTTAGTCGGTGTTCAATAAAAAAATCCGACCAATTTTCCTTCAAGCTGTTTTTTTGAGGTATAGAGCCGATAAAATTATCGAATTTTAGTCCAAAAGCAGTTTCACTTTTTAAGTGGATGCGCGCCAGTGAAATTCCCAAATTGGTCCAAAAATCATTTCCCGAGGGCTCTTTTTGAATAAATTTCATCAGGATATATTGATAACCGGCCTTATTAAATACCTTGATCACTTCCGGGACATTGGCTCCTGTTGAATTGAGTAATGAAAGCCCCTCACTTTCGCTGTGGAACATTTTGGGATATAAACTTGAAGAATTCACCTTGATCACATAATTTTCATTTTCTGCGGCAATCAAAAATGCTTGATTTATATCTCCACCGACTAGCGGTTTAACATTTTTTATGTCACCATTTATATAATCTGATGCGATTGATTTTATATCCAAAGAGAGATAATTTATGACAAATTTAAGGGATAAATCGAAATTAAAAGATTTTCCGTTTTGCTCATAATTTGAGCAAGGTTCTGCTAATATTTTTAGCATTTTTGTAAAGTGAAACAAAAATTTGGTCGAGATACTTTTTGTACTTTAGCCAAAATCAAATGCAAAATAAAATTATGGCAAACGATAAGGAAAAGGAAGCAAAATTAAAAGCGCTTCAGCTTACTTTGGATAAATTGGATAAAACATACGGAAAAGGTTCTGTCATGAAAATGGGAGATGTAGCTCCTAATGATGTCGCTGCGATTGCATCGGGTTCACTTGGAATTGATCTGGCTTTAGGGATAGGAGGATATCCCAAAGGAAGAATCATCGAAATTTATGGTCCGGAGTCTTCAGGTAAAACAACATTGGCAATTCATGCCATGGCGGAAGCCCAAAAGGCAGGCGGGATTGCGGCATTTATAGACGCAGAGCACGCCTTTGACAGGTATTACGCACAGAATTTGGGCGTTGATATCGACAATTTGATCATTTCTCAACCGGATTATGGAGAGCAGGCTTTGGAAATTGCAGATAATTTGATAAGTTCTGGTGCCATTGATATTATGATTATCGACTCTGTTGCCGCTCTCACACCAAAAAGTGAGATAGAAGGTGAAATGGGAGATTCTAAAATGGGCTTGCAAGCCAGACTCATGTCGCAAGCTTTGAGAAAACTGACCGCAAGTATCAGCAAAACCCACTGTACTGTAATTTTCATCAACCAATTAAGAGAAAAAATTGGAATCATGTTTGGTAATCCGGAAACAACAACGGGAGGAAATGCACTTAAGTTTTATTCATCCGTTAGAGTAGATATTAGAAGAAGTACGCAAATAAAGGATGGTGATAAGGTCATTGGTAACAGAACTAAAGTGAAGATAGTTAAGAATAAAGTAGCTCCACCTTTCCAAACAGCTGAATTTGATATTATGTATGGCCAGGGAATTTCAAAAGTGGGTGAAATTTTAGACCTTGGAGTAGATTATGGAATAATCAACAAAAGTGGCTCATGGTTTAGTTATGGCGATACTAAATTGGGTCAAGGAAGAGATGCGGTAAAATCTTTGATCGCTGATAATCCGGAATTGGCAGAAGAATTAGAAATAAAAATTAAAGAAGTTATTTCCGGAAGCTAAGAAAGAACAAAACAAAAAAGCCCGATTTATATAAAATCGGGCTTTTTTTATTCTGAATAATGTTGAATTATTTGTTCATTTCTTTGATGTATTTTTCTAAAGCCATGGTCATGGAAGGCGTTTCTTTCGTTGGAGCGGCAATATCAATTTTTAAACCAGCTTCTTCTGCCGCTTTGACGGTTGAGTTTCCAAAAACAGCAATTTTCGTTGTATTTTGCTTAAAATTTGGAAAATTTTTAAACAATGATTCTATTCCCGTCGGACTGAAAAACACCAAGATGTCATAGAAAACGTTTTCGAGATCACTTAGATCACTAATCACAGTTCTGTACAAAACCGCTTGTGTCCAATCAATGCCAAGTTCATTTAAAATTGGCGGAATCGTGGTTTTTAATTTATCAGATGAAGGCAGCATGAACTTTTCATCTTTATGTTTTTTGATCAAAGGAACTAGTTCTTCAAAATGATTTTTCCCAACATAGATCTTCCGTTTTCTATAAACAACATACTTTTGAAGATAATAAGCAATGGCTTCGGATTGACAAAAATAACGTAGATCGTCAGAGATTTTACATCGCATTTCTTCAGCTAATCTGAAAAAATTATCCACTGCATTTCGACTTGTAAAAATTATTGCTGTAAATTTTGAAAAATCAATTTTTTGTTCCCTTACGCTTCTTGCAGACTCTCCCTCAACATGAATAAACGATCTGAAATCAATTTTTACCTTTTGTTTTTCAGAAAGATCGTGGTAAGGAGACTGTTTGGTCGGAGCTGGTTGGGAAACAAGAATACTTTTAATTTTCATAGTCTTTTCCGTTAACTAACAATTAATTTATATACCAATATAAATGGTGCTATTTCCAGCGCGCAAAGATACAAAAATAAATAGAAAATACTAGTAAAGTTGATACGATCATTCTGTAAAGCCCTGAAGTACCGAACTAAAAACAATATAAGCGCAAAGCCTATCGCAAGCCCAATTAAGATTTTATAATACTTTGTATTGGCATAGGCAACTAAAAGCAATATAGGTAAGGTAAAGATACTTATGAAATACAAATTACTGATTTTCACCAATGAGAACAGCATATAGTCCTCCTTTACCTCAAAAACGATAGACAATAGTGCACCGGTTGCTATTCTAAAAATCAAGAAAATAAAAAGTCCGAGTAAAATTTTGCCAAAATATGTGAGATCGATAAGAAATACAGGATTTAGAAATGCATTTAAACCATAATAAATGAGTAAAGAAAACGTAATAAAGAAAACGAAAAAGAAAAGAATATTGTAGCCATTAAACAGAACCGGTTTCGTTTTGGCATATTCCGTAAAATACTTTTCGGAATAGATCAAAGACATCATAGCCGATAATCTGTCGTTAAAATTATACTTGATTGCAGCCAATAGAAGTACGACGATCAAAAATAAGATCGTTACCCAATCTGGGGAAAAAACCATTCTTTCTTCTACTCCGATCATTTATTTATAAACTCAACAGGTACTTTATTTCCTTGAAATCCTTCCGGCAAATCGTAAAATCCAAGACCCACTCTAAAAGTGAGTTCTTCTTTTTCCAAAATTTCAGGTACAATAAAACTGGCTTTTAAAGTAATTATTTCGTCGGGTTTTAACTGTGGCAAAGATTCAATTTTTAAAGGAACTTTTGTCAGTATTTTGTTTTTTTCTCCTTGAAAAACACCGTAAAACACTGTATTACTCCAATCAATTGTGTCGGAGTATGAATTTTTTACTGTAAACGAAAAGTCAAAAAGTTCATTTTCATGTACTTGAAATGTAGGTTCCAAAATTGCACATGGCAGTTTCTCAAAACTTCTATAATTTTCTATTGGGATTATATTTATCCACTTATCGCTGGATTTATTTCTTTTTGCAACTGGAATACCCTCTATCAAAGTACCTGCGGCATAGACGTTTTGGCGCTGCATATTTTCTTCGAAATCATTTAAATCATACTGGCTTTTTCTGCCTTTCAATGTACTGTAAGAATGTGTTTGAATACCCGTGTAAAAATTATAAACGGATGCTCCACGATATGAGTTGACAAAAACCAAGGGTTTTCCCTCCGTTTTTTGCTTCAGTTTTTCTACCCAATTATTCGACCATTGAGGTTCTAATTCTAAGGGTGAAAGTGATGGATTCATCAATAAGATACGAACAGAAATAATCACGACAAAGTTCAATCCGAAAAGGATAAACAACCATTTTCTCCACTTTTCATTGTCAATAAAAAAAGGAAAAGCGATCACAACTAAAGGAATTAAACCAACTATTGTCCATTGTGCCTGAGGGGTTGTATTTAAGGTGCTGTAAAGAAAAAAGAAAAAGAAGCCGAACCAGACAAATTTCAAAGCTCTTTCGAAAGAGTTTCTCGCTTTTTGTTTAAAAAACGCAGCGTAAATAACAGGAAAAGTCAAACCGACAATTGCGATTTGATTGACAAAATGCAGTAAGGTTTTATCTATGCTATAAGGCTTTTTAGCTCTTTCAAGTAAATGATAGCGTATAGAAGGAAAGTCGTTTTGGTATTGCCAGAATAGATGAGGTACAAATACGATAAAAGCGATAAAGGAAGCTATCCAAAACCGATAATTCTTCCATAATTTAAAGTTGGAGAATACGACAAAAACAATCACTAAAAGTCCGTGATATTTACTGTAGAGCATTCCTGCCATTGCAAGTCCTAAGCCTAAAATAGAAAACCAGTTTTCCTTTGCCAAAAAGCGCTTATAAAAATAAAAGAATACGGCGGCGAACAACAGTAGTGGGGTGTCGGGAGTAGTTATAAAACCAAAGGCCTGTAGAAAAGCCACGGAAAAAATAAGCATAAAATAGAGCCAGACGAATTCACTTTTTTTAGGATGTTCGATTAATTTCCAAATAAAGATCAATAAGATGGTGAAGCTAATGATCGAAAAGAACCTTACACCAAGTTCATTTTGAAAGAAGAAACTGCTTAATTTTACCCATAAAGCAACAAGAGGAGGATGATCAAAATAACCAAAAGCCAAATCTTTAGACCAGATATAATAATAGGCTTCATCTTCAAAAAGCCTGGTAAAATGACCTTGTGAAAAATTGAGGACAAAAAAGAATAAAATCATTAGAAAAAATTGGACCTCAGGCCTTTTTAGATATTTCATATAGCTGCTTTATTAACACAAATTTAGAAATAAAAAATCTTAACTTTGCTAGTCACAAAATCATCACATGCAAGATACGCTTGTAATTATACCTACCTTCAACGAAAAGGAGAATATTGAAAAAATTATTCGTGCCACATTTTCGCAAAAAAAAGCTTTCGACATACTTATTGTAGACGACAGTTCGCCTGACGGTACTGCTGAAATCGTCAGAGAATTGCAACACGAATTTCCCAAAAGTCTTTGTTTAGAAGTAAGAAAAGAAAAGAATGGTCTGGGTGCCGCCTATATTCATGGGTTTAAATGGGCACTAGAAAGAGGATATGATTTTATTATTGAAATGGATGCCGATTTTTCCCATAATCCTGAAGATCTGGAAAGGCTATATGACGCTTGTGCCCTAAATGGTGCGGATCTTTCAATTGGATCGAGATATTCCAAAGGTGTAAATGTGGTGAACTGGCCCATGAAAAGGGTTTTACTTTCCTATTTTGCCTCGAGGTACGTCAAGATCGTTACCGGGATTCCAATTCACGATACAACGGCCGGATTTGTCTGTTACAAAAGGAAAGTGTTGGAAACAATTAAATTAGATAAAATAAGATTTGTTGGTTATGCCTTTCAAATTGAAATGAAATACAAGGCCTGGAAACACGGTTTTAATTTAAAAGAAGTCTCAGTTATTTTTACCGATCGTACCGAAGGAGAATCAAAAATGAGCAAGACAATTATTACAGAAGCCATTTTTGGAATAATTTCAATGCGTTTAAAGGGTCTTCCAAAATAGAGTAGATGAAAACAATTTTAATAAAAAACGCCCGCTTAGTAAATGAAGGTAAGATCCAGCAGAAGGATGTATTAATAGTTGGGGAGTATATTGACAGAATTTCAGATTTAATTGATGATGTGCCAGAAAGCACGAGTATCATCGATGCGAAAGGTCAATATTTGCTTCCCGGTATCATCGATGATCAGGTACATTTTAGAGAACCCGGTCTTACCCATAAAGCTGATATTTCTTCAGAATCCAGAGCGGCCGTGGCGGGAGGGATTACTTCTTTTATAGAAATGCCCAATACAAATCCTCAAACAATAACACAAAAAGACCTAAAAGAAAAATTTGAGATGGCAGATGGAAGGGCCTTTGCTAATTATTCTTTTATGTTTGGAGGCACCAATGACAATTTAGAAGAATTGATCAAAACAGACCCTAAGAATGTAGCGGCTATCAAATTATTTTTAGGCTCTTCAACGGGAAATATGTTGGTCAATGATGAAGAAGTACTCGAAAAAATATTTTCATCTACCAATATGGTCATAGCTGTTCATTGTGAGGACGAAGATACGATCAAGAAAAATTTTGAAGCAGATCTTAAAACTTACGGAGAAGATATTCCCATAAACCGACATCCCATCATTAGAAGTGAAGAAGCTTGCTACTTGTCATCATCTAAGGCCATTGCTTTAGCCAGAAAAACAGGCGCGAGATTACACGTATTTCACCTGAGTACGGCCAAAGAAACAAACCTTTTCAGAAATGATATCCCGCTTGAGCAAAAAATGATAACCGCAGAGGTTTGTATTCATCACTTATCTTTTGACGATAGAGACTACGCTGAAAAAGGGACTTACATAAAATGGAATCCTGCAGTAAAAACTCAGCGTGATAAAGAAGGTTTGTGGAAAGCACTTTTAGATGACAGAATAGACGTCATAGCCACAGACCACGCACCGCATACCATTGAAGAAAAGAACCAGTTTTATACAAAGGCACCGAGTGGAGGTCCGCTTGTGCAGCACGCTTTACTGGCCATGCTAGAATTTTACAGGGAAGGAAAGATAAGTCTTGAAAAAATTGTAGAAAAAATGTGCCATAATCCGGCAATTCTTTTCAAAGTGTATAACAGAGGTTACATAAGAGAAGGATACTTTGCCGATTTAGTTCTGGTCGATCTAAATAAAGAGCAAAAAGTGACCAAAGAAAGTCTTTTGTATAAGTGCGGTTGGTCTCCATTTGAAGGCAAGGTATTTCACAGCAAGATCACCCATACTTTGGTAAACGGACATTTAGTGTTCGATGGTAAAAATGTACTTCCCGAACCACGGGGGAAAAGACTCAAATTTGACAGATGAAAATTTACAGATTAGCATTTCTTTTACTCATTTTTGTTTTGGCTTGCGAGGGCAAAACGCATATTGAAAAACCGGAGAATTTAATTCCCCCTGATGTCATGGAAGATTTACTTTATGATATGTATGTGGCTAACGGAGCAGTAAGTGTGGAAAATGTAAATAAAGAAAAAAACATCAATTACATGTATTTCGTCAGTCAAAAGTACCAAATAGACAGCGTTCGATTTTCCATAAGTAATGATTACTATACCTCTCAGGTTGATGAATACAGTAAAATATTAGAACGGGTAAAAACGAGGCTGGAGGAAGATCGAGAGTTAGTTAGGTTCGAATTGGATTCAATAAGAGGCGATGAAGAGTCAAAGCCCCAATTTGAGGATGATTACGAATAATTATGATAATTTGTGATCCTCTAAAAATAATTTTCCTGTAAAAGCAATGGTTTCTTCCAAGGGTAAAAATGTATAATTCATTGAATGCTTTATTTTTTGGGACGAATATTTCTTTTCGCCATAGCCAGCTCTGGCCGAACTTTTTGTCAATGCTGGTCTTGAATTGGTAAAAAGACTTTTTAACCAAGCCAATCTCCAGGCAATTTCTAAGCTCCTTTTTCCAATTTCTTTTGTGGGTTCTTTGGCTTTGACGGCGACACTAATCAATTTAAACAGGTCTTTAAACGACCTGTTTTCTGCGACTAGTACATAACCTTCGTTCACAATACCGCTTTTCGTAAGCGCAATCATTGCATTTGAGACGTCCCGAACATCCACAAAACCTGTACAACCGGTACTGTAATACTTCATCCCTGCTTTAATTTTTGCAAATAAATTTCCCGTTCCGTTTTGCCAGAAACCCGGTCCAATGATGACGCCTGGATTTACAACAATGCAATCTACTCCTTCCTGACTTCCACGCCAAACCTCCATTTCTGCAGCTCTCTTGGTAATGGCATAATCACTTTTATTCTTGTTGGTCGTCCAAAAACATTGTTCGTCAATAAAATCATGACCATAAGTGTATTCAAGCGTAGCAATGGAACTCACGAAACATAATTTTTTTACCTTATTTTGGATGGAAATGTTCACAATATTTCTCGTTCCTTCAATATTTATCTTTCTCATTTCCTGGTAATCACTTGATGAAAAAGATACAAGGGCCGCGCAATGATAAACAACATCGATATTCTTAAAAACATTTATTAATTCCTCAGAAACAGTAATATCGGCGTGAACCCACATAATTTTGTCATAATTAAGATCGCTATTTGGCGTGTAATAATGAAAAACTCGTTTTACCTCCTCTAGTTTGGACTTATGGCGGTAGATTGCCGTAATCTCAGTTTCCTGTAAAGAGAGATGATAAAGTAAATGTGCTCCTAAAAATCCTGTTCCACCCGTAACTAAAATCATGAGGTAAAAATAAATAATCCCAGTTGTAAATTAAGAATTCCATAAAGATTATTCAGGATTCTTTTTCTGTCAATTTTTGAAAACAGTTTTTAGGGAGTCAGTTGACATTCTTTTTTATCTTTGCCCAAAATTTGAAAGTATGGCAAATAGTTTTGTTGAAGAATTGCAATGGAGAGGTTTGATACACGATATCATGCCCGGGACAGAAGAACAGTTACAAAAGGAAATGACTACAGCCTATATTGGATTCGACCCAACGGCAGATACACTGCATATTGGAAGTCTGGTTCAAATTATGCTGTTAATGCACTTTCAAAGATCTGGCCATAAACCCATTGCATTGGTTGGGGGCGCTACCGGGATGATTGGAGATCCCTCCGGCAAATCTTCCGAGCGGAATCTATTGGATGAAGAGACTTTAACAAAAAACATAGCAGGGGTTAAAAAAACGCTCGAAAGATTTATAGATTTCTCTGGAAATCAAAACAATCGTGCCGAATTGGTAAACAATTACGATTGGATGAAGCACTTGACTTTTTTAGAATTTGCCAGAGATATAGGAAAACATATCACCGTAAACTATATGATGTCTAAGGATTCGGTCAAGAACCGTTTAAATCCGGATGCCAAAGAGGGGATGAGTTTTACGGAATTTACCTATCAATTGGTTCAGGGATATGATTTTCTATATCTTTTTGAACACAAGAATTGTAAATTACAGATCGGAGGGAGTGATCAATGGGGAAATATTACCACGGGAACAGAATTGATCAGAAGAAAATTACAGGGCAAGGCTTTTGCACTTACGAGCCCTTTGGTCACCAAAGCAGATGGAACAAAATTTGGTAAAACGGAAGGCGGGAATGTATGGCTGGATCCGGTGAGAACCTCACCTTATAAGTTTTATCAATATTGGATAAATGCTAGCGATGAAGATGCCGAAAAATACATCAAGATATTTACCTTTTTAGATAGAGAAACCGTTGAGGGACTCATAGCAGAGCACAAACAAGCCCCACATGTAAGGATATTACAGAAAAAAGTGGGTGAAGAAGTAACCCGAATGACTCACGGAGAGCAAGCGCTTGAAAATGCCATTTTGGCTTCATCGATCTTATTTGGAAATTCCACTGCCAGCGATTTGAGAAAATTAGATGAGCAGACCTTTTTAGATGTTTTTGAAGGGGTTCCCCAAGCAGAGATTTCTTTGAGTGACGTCGAGAACGGTATTGATATCGTCGATGCGCTAAATGAAAAGTCAGGCTTTCTAAAGTCTAATGGAGAGGCCAGAAGAGCATTGAAAGAAAATTCGATTTCGGTGAATAAAGAAAAAGTAAAGGAAGATTTTCGCTTGACAAAAAATGATTTAATTGACGATCAATTTGTGCTTTTACAAAGAGGAAAACGCAATTATTTTTTACTCAGAGTGAGGTCATAAGACCATTAAATTGCAACCTCGAATATCGGAGTGGTCAAATCTTCCGAGCACTTCAAAAGAACCGTCTTCATAGATTTTTCCTAGGTCCTGGGTTGCAATGAAACTGCATGAATTTAAGTTTGCCAGGTCGATTACGTTAATGCCACCGGATTTTCCATTCGACAACAAACTTAAGGGATCTTCCGCGTCTCTGATTGTCACTTTCATCCATGGCGGACAAAAGAATCTCCCTTCACCCTTTGAATAAGCCTGAGACAGGAGCTCTGTCATGCCATATTCCGAATGTATCCGGTTTATACCAAAACCTTTTTTAAGGAGTTCATGCAATTCCTCTCGCACTAATTCTTTTCTTTTCCCTTTCATTCCCCCGGTCTCCATAACGATAGTATGTTCGAGGTTCATTTGGTATTTTTCGATAAAATCTAACAAGGCAAAAGAAACGCCAACCAGTATGGTTTTTCTCTTCTTTGCTTCAAGCTCCTGGATAGTTTTTGCAAGTTTATCGAGGTCTTTTAAATAAAAACCGCTTTCTGATTTGCCCGAAAGTCGAACGAGCTCATTCATCATAAAAATCAATGAAGAGCCTGACCTTTCTATATAACCCGGTAAAAGTGCCAGAAAGGTGTAATTTGAGGGAGATCCATAAAAGTAATTAAAACCGTATCGGAAACTGTCTGTATATAGTTTTGTATCGCTCACAAAATGCCTGCTTTGCTCCGTTCCTGTTGTGCCGCTGCTGGTAAAAACAATCTCTTCACTTTGAGAGGACCGGATAATTTTTTCAGTCTTAAAAAAAGTAATGGGCAAAAAGGGTATTTGAGAAATTGAATGTACCTTGGAAGGATTGATCTTCAATAATTTTACAAAACGATGGTAAACAGGGCTGTGCCCTGATTGAAATTTGAAAACCTCAAGGGCGATTTTTTCAAATTCTTCAACGGATTCAATTTTAAAAAAAGAAGAATAATTTAAATTCATTTCATGAGCAAAAGTAGGTCAAATTACGCAACCCAATTGTTGTTTTAGCATCTAAAATAATGCAATCAATGTCATTCGAAAATAATGAAAAGATTAATTGTATTATTTTTTATTGTAATTTTAACCACCTGTTGTAGTGACGGAGATGATTATTACTATGAACTGGTACCGATAGAAAGTTCAGATTTTCCTGAATTTTTTGAGTTCGGTTATGTTTATGAGGTCTCTGTTCAATACAAGGTTTCAAATGATTGTTTCCTGTATCCGGATTTGATCTATCAATACGATCAGGATGCCAGAAATGTGGCAATCGTTGGAACTTTTGTAGATGAAAATAGTTGTTCATCCGAAGATGTCTTATTTGATTATGTTTTTAGGGTACATGCAATTCAAACTGAAGATTATATTTTCAGACTGTGGCAGGGAGAAGATGAAAATGGCGATTCGATTTACGAAGAAGTCATAGTACCGGTGGTTAATGTAAACAATAAAGTTGAACATGGGTTTAAAGAAACTCATACTTAAATGTAAAAATAGAGATATAAAGGCCCAATCTGAGGTCTATCAGTTGTTTGCGGGTAAGATGTTTGCCATTAGTCTCAAATATTCTAGAAATACCCAAGAAGCAGAAGATAACCTTCAGGATGCATTTATAACAATATTTGAAAAAATAGATCAATTTAAGTTCAAAGGCTCCTTTGAGGGTTGGATGAAAAGGATTGTAATTAATACGACCTTGCAAAGTTATCGTCAAAAAAGCGTTTTGAATTTAGTAGAGTATAATTTGCCTGACGAGGTAGATGTTGAAGTAGTGGAAGATGAAATTTCTCTGGACTTTTTGTTAGGAATCGTCCAGGAGTTGCCGGAAAGATATAGAATGGTGTTTAACCTATATGTTTTAGATGGTTTTTCTCACAAGGAAATTTCAAAGCTCATGGGTATTGCAGAAGGAACTTCTAAATCGAACTTATCTCGTGCCAGATTGATCTTAAAAGAAAAAGTTGAATTGAGTCAGCAAAAAAGAAATGCTGGATTATTTTAGAAATGAAGGAGTATAAGAACATAGACAGACTTTTTCAGGAAAACTTCAAAGAAATGGAAGTTTTTCCCCCTGACAGGGTTTGGAATAATATTGAAATGCATTTACAGGGCAGGTCGAGGAATAAAGTTGTGCCATTTTTTAGAAAATTAAGTGGTGTAGCAGTAGCTGCCTTATTGTTCTTTTCTTTGGGTTTAGGCTATTTTAAGCCATGGAAAAAGGATACTTTATTAAATAATAGCGGTACTATTCAAAATAGTAAAAGCAATACCAATGTCACGCCGGTTATAGATCAAAATAGCCTTGCCGAACAAAATATAACCACTGCTATAACCGATGATGTTAACAAAACAGTCCAAGAAGGGAAGGTTGTCAAAATGGAAGTCCCGGTGGTCGCTGAAGCAAAAAAGAATGATTTCAAATTTGCAGATGAGGAGGGCAATGTTATCGCGAACAAGGATTTGAAGGAAGATCGTGAAAAAATTACCGATAAATCATCTCTAAACAGTAGTCGCATATCTCTTCAAACGAGCATTGAATCTGCGATATCATCAAATGAGAAAGTCAACATCAAATCAGAATCTGGTAAAAAGTGGTCTGTTGGCCCGACTATAGCTCCTGTTTATCTGAACTCATTGCAACAGGGTTCACCGATCAGTGAAAACTTGAGGAATAACGCAATAAGCTCTGATGAAGCGTTTTCATATGGAGTAAAGGTAAATTACCAGTTAACGGATAAGATCAATATTCAGTCGGGTTTGAATCGTTTAGAGTTAGGCTATAACACCAAAGATGTCAATCTTTCAATTGCCTCTTCGAAATATCCGAACAATAACATAAATGCGAAGAATTCAGCTATTTATCTGTCATCTTCTCAAAATTCAAGACCCAATATTGAATCTTCAACAGTTGCCGGTAAAACGGATATAGAAGGAGAATTGAACCAGTCTTTTGAGTACCTGGAAATTCCTTTAGAAATGAAATACAACTTGTTTGAAAGCAAAGTAGGTCTTAACTTGGTAGGAGGTTTCAGTACCTATATTTTAACGGACAATCAGGTTTCATTCGTTTTACCTAATCTCAATGAAACAAAAATAGGAGAGGCAAATAACTTAAATTCTTTTAATTTTAGTGGGAATTTAGGTTTTGACATCGATTATAAAATAACGCAGGATTGGTTTTTAAACGTTACACCAATGCTAAAGTACCAGTTTAATACTTTCTCAAACAGCTCTGGTAATTTTCAACCCTATTATTTTGGGGTTTACTCCGGAGTTAATTATCGTTTTTAATCTCTATCCTGGAAACACATAAAAAAGCCGGCTTTTTGTCCGGCTTTTTTTGGTTCTTAAATATTATCATAAGACAATATTTACGCTTAAATTAGCTGAGATTTAGTAGTTATAAATTCACAATAAAAAATATATTATGGCAATTGATATTAAGCAGGTCTTAAAGAATTTAGGGATTGATCAAGTCAATCAAGGAGTTTCATCCGGAACAAAATGGTTTGACACGGGAGGCGATATGACGGCGTCTTACTCTCCAATTGACGGCTCATTGATTGGAAAGGTAAAAAACGCAAAGTGGGATGATTACGAGAAGCTCATTGCAAGGGCTCAAAAGGCATTTGTTGTTTGGAGAAAGGTCCCTGCCCCAATAAGAGGAGAAGTAGTTAGACAAATAGGATTAGAACTTCGCAAGCACAAAGATGATCTCGGTGCTTTGGTGAGCTATGAAATGGGTAAAATTTACCAGGAAGGTAAAGGAGAAGTTCAGGAAATGATCGATATCTGTGATTTTGCTGTAGGACAATCGAGACTGATTAATGGCGTTTCTTTACAATCAGAACGAGTAGATCACAGACTTTTTGAACAATATCAACCACTAGGTGTAGTAGGTATTGTAACCTCATTTAATTTTCCAGTGGCAGTTTGGGCCTGGAATACAGCATTGGCAGCAATAGCCGGAGATGTTGTTATATGGAAACCATCGTCCAAAACACCTTTATCTGCGATTGCCACACAAAAATTAATTCAAAAAGTTTTAAAAGACAATGATGTTCCCGAGGGCGTATTCAATTTAATTGTAGCAAAATCTTCTGTCATGGGGGATCAATTTTTGAACGATCACAGAATTCCTTTGATGTCGGTAACCGGTTCTTCCGCAGTCGGGAAAAGAGTAGGGGAAATAGTTGGCAAAAGATTGGGTAAAACGATATTGGAGTTAGGAGGAAATAATGCGGTCATAATAACACCAAATGCGGATATTCCTATGGCCTTGGGCTCAACGGTATTTGGTACTGTCGGTACTGCCGGTCAGCGTTGTACCTCAACCCGAAGGATAATTATTCACGAAAGTATTTATGAGGAAGTGAAGGAAAAATTGGTTAATGCATATCATAAGATCAAAGACAGGGTTGGAAGCCCATTGGATGAAAAATATTTAGTAGGACCTTTAATTGACGAAGGATCTGTGAATAATTTTTTAAATGCTGTAAAGCGTGTACAAGAAGAGGGGGGTAAAGTTTTATTCGGCGGTCAAAAATTGACTGGAAAAGGATTCGAGTCTGGAAATTACGTGATGCCATGTATTGCTGAAGCCGAAAATCATTACAGCATAGTGCAGGAGGAAACCTTCGCGCCTATTGTCTATTTGATCAAATACTCAGGGGATATTTACGATGCAATTGCCATTCAGAATGATGTTCCACAAGGTCTATCTTCCTGTTGTTTTACCTTAAATGTTCGAGAAGCAGAGATTTTCGTTTCCAGTGCAGGTTCTGATTGCGGGATCGCTAATGTAAATGTTGGGACTTCAGGGGCAGAAATTGGCGGTGCTTTTGGTGGAGAAAAGGAAACAGGAGGTGGAAGAGAATCTGGTTCAGATGCATGGAAAGTATATATGAGAAGACAAACCAGTACCGTAAATTACGGAACTGCATTGCCACTGGCACAAGGAATTAAATTTGACTTTTAATAAAAAAACCGCCCCGAGAACTCGGGGCGGCGATTGGTTGAAATAAATCAACCAAAATCAACTAACCAAACCTTATTTTGAATTCGTTTTAACTTCTTTGTATAGAACGAATTTATTTTCTTTTTGTTGTTCTATGATCAAACCAGTTTTCTCGGTTTAATCATGAGCAGAATCATCAACCATATGTCAACATTCATGCCAAAAAACGGGGGTAATATTAAAATTTTCTTAAATTTTTGAGCTCTTTTTGGGGAGAAAAAAACTAAAATAGTCGGCTCAAAAAATTTGTGAATTAAAATTCGGTACAAAAGTAAGATTTAATTTTTAGTTTGCAATTTTTTTTAAAATAAACTTCTTCTTAAACATAAGAAAAGCGCAATATTAACGTTTTATTATTATCAATGAATATTAATTTTTGGGCTATGAAAAAATTATATCTATTTATTGTTCTTTTCGTTGTATCTATATCTTTACATTCTCAATCTTTTGACGGGAAAGGAGATAAAAAGCTTAATGTCGGATATGATATATATGGATATGGAGAGGGCATAAAAGCAACTTTTGATTACGGTATACACGATATGTTTTCACTTGGATTTGGGGGCTCGTATTATTTTGACTCAGACAGCGAATACTATCTTTTTGGGAGAACAGCTTTTCATTTTGGAAAGATAATGGATTACGATTCGTGTTTCGACCTATATCCCGGTGTTGAAATTGGATATTTGGAAAGGGGTGATGTGGGCTTTACAGCGTTTATAGGAGCAAGGTACTTCTTTTCAGAAAACTTTGGTGTCTTTGCAGAATTAGGGAATAACGGTAGCGCGGGAATCAGTTTCGCTTTCTGACTATTTTATTTCTTTTTTCTCCAACATTTGCATGTCACTTACTTTGTAATAACTCTGCTTCCCTTTTACATTGTATAAAATAACGGCTTCATCATCTTTTAAATCAAAAGGATTCTCAGATTTTACAGGAGGTTTGTTGCCGTATTCGCCCCGAGCGGTATTGATCATTTGGCGGTCATCCTTATCCTCGTACCCGATAGCGTAATCTGCTGTAAATTCAAAGTTATTTCCACTAAATATCGGAGATAATTTGATCTCTTTGTCTTTAAAAAAAACAGATTCAAAATACACATTCGGATGTATCAATTCTCCCTGAAAATGTAATGTAATTCCTTTTTTACCTTCATAGGGGATTACATACTCCTGAACAGTCTTTTTGTTAAATTTAAAAGGAGCTTTTTCTGTACCGCCCGAATTTACTTTACAGGCATTGGCAAGCATGGCGATCATCAGGAACGGAATAATTTTTTTCATTTTCAATTTGTTTTAATAAGCTCTTTCTTTTTTGCCTTCATAGAAATTCATAAAAGCCCTGTTAACAACGCGCATTCCTCCTGGTGTAGGATAATCTCCCGTGAAATACCAATCCCCGGGGTGATTCGGACAAGCCTTATGCAGATTAGAAATGGATTGAAAGATGATACGCACATCGGTTTCAATTTCATCTGTTTTTAATAATTGGGCGATCTTATTTGAAATTTCGTCAGGGGTAAAAGGAGCATAAACTTCTTTTACATAATTTTCTTGAATAGGATTTTTTATATTGGCCTTACACTTTTCGTAAACGCGTTCAATAATATCGTATTGATTCGTGTCTTTTAAAAGTTCTAAAGTAGCCTTAAAGGCTATAAATTCATCCAAATTGGCCATATCTATGCCATAGCAATCGGGATATCTGATCTGTGGCGCAGAGGATACGACGATCAATCTTTTTGGATTCAACCTATTCATGATCCTGATAATACTTTGCTTCAAAGTAGTTCCTCGAACTATGCTATCATCAATAATGACCAAATTATCATTCGGTTTTATAACGCCATAGGTCACATCGTAAACATGCGCTACCAAGTCATTACGGCTATTACCATCAGAAATGAATGTTCTTAATTTAGCATCTTTAATGGCTATTTTTTCAATTCTTGGTCTCACTGACAGAAGCGCAGTCAAATTTTCAGCAGAAATGGTTCTTTTCCCTGCGAGAATTACCTTTAACTTCTCTGAGTTGAGATAATCTTCTGCCGCTTCTGAAAGACCATAAAATGATGTCTCAGCCGTATTTGGAATATAAGAGAAGACCGTGTTTTCTATATCGTTATCTATCGTTTCTAATACTTTCGGGAAGATATATTTACCTAACTTCTTTCTTTCCTGATAAATGTCGGCATCAGAACCCCTTGAAAAATAAATGCGTTCAAAAGAGCAGGCCTTATTTTCTAAAGGCGCTTTTATTTCATCAACAGATAAGGATCCATTTTTCTTGATAATTAAGGCGGCACCTCTGGTCAATTCATTTACCTGATCAATAGGAACATTGAACACAGTTTGAATGACGGGTCGTTCTGAAGCTACCACTACCACCTCATCATCTTTATAATAAAATGCAGGTCTGATTCCATTGGGATCTCTAAAAACAAAAGCATCCCCGTGACCTAATAATCCGGCCATGGCATAACCACCATCCCAATTTTTTGATGCTCTTTTTAGGATGTTTTGAATGTCAATATGCTGCGCAATCAATGGAGAGGCATCTTTTTTTGTGATTCCCTTTTCTTTAAATTGGTCATATAACTGTTGCACTTCATCATCCAAAAAGTGACCAATTTTTTCCATAATCGTAACCGTATCAGTATTCTCTTTTGGATGCTGACCGAGGGCGATTAGCTCGTTGAGCAACTCCATCGAGTTGGTCATGTTAAAATTACCTGCTACGATTAAGTTTTTGTGCTGCCAATTGTTTTGCCTCAAAAATGGATGAACGCTTTCAATACTGTTTTTGCCAAAAGTTCCGTAACGCACATGACCTAAATAAACATTTCCCAAATAAGGCATATTATTCATTTGCCAGTTTAGATCATCAGTTTTGTCAGGATTTTCTTCTAAAACGCCATTTAGTCTTTCGGTGATCTTTGTAAAGATATCCTGAATGGGCTGTGCATCATTCGACCGAATTCTGCTCATAAATCTCGTCCCCGGCTCTACATCGAATTTTATGCTTGCAAAACCTGCTCCATCTTGGCCACGGTTGTGTTGCTTCTCCATCAATAAATACATTTTATTGATTCCGTAATAAGCCGAACCGTACTTTTCTTTGTAATAAGAAAGAGGTTTTAATAGCCGAACCATCGCAATTCCGCATTCATGTTTTATGGCATCACTCATAAATAAATAAAATAGTCATTAGTTTAATTCAATATCAAATTGGGTCAGTTGCTTAAATTCTTGCAATCTTTTGTTGATTTCTTCTTTCGTGAGGTATTCCATGCGCTTGGTTCCAAATTTTTCTACACTAAAAGAGGCTAAGTTCGAACCATAAATAACGGCTCTTTTCATGTTTTCAAATCCGACATCATGTGTCCCTGCCAAATAACCGATAAATCCTCCGGCAAATGTATCACCAGCCCCTGTAGGATCAAATACTTCCTCCAGTGGTAAGGCAGGAGCAAAAAACACTTTACCGTCGTAAAAAAGCAAAGCGCCGTGTTCTCCCTTTTTTATCACCACGTATTTCGGACCCATGGCAGAAATCCTTTGTGCGGCCTTTACAAGTGAATATTGACCACTTAATTGCCGCGCTTCTTCATCATTTATAGTGATCACATCCACCTTTTTCAACACATCCATCAGTTCATCCCAGGCGTTATCCATCCAATAATTCATGGTATCCAGAACGACCAGTTTTGGCCTTATTGGGATCTGTTGTATAACAGACATTTGAACAGAAGGATGTAAATTACCTAACATCAAAAAATCGGGGTTTAAAAATGTATTGGGTACTTTTGGCTGAAAGTCAGCCAAAACATTGAGTTCTGTCGCTAAAGTGTCTCTTGTATTGAGGTCATTGCGGTATTTTCCGCTCCAGAAAAAGGTTTTTCCTCCCGGTACAATCTCAATTCCCGAGGTATCAATATTTCGACTTTGCAAAAACTCCAAATATTCCGGAGGAAAATCATTTCCAATAACAGAAACAATACAAGTATCTACCTTAAACTGAGACGCCGCAAGAGATAGATAGGTAGCCGCACCACCAATAATTTTTTCTGTCTTCCCAAAAGGGGTTTCAATTGCATCAAAAGCAACTGTTCCAACGATTAAAAGCTTACTCATTAAAAGCTAATTGATTACTTTTGCAAAAGTAACACTTATTAATAAGAATTTGTTCATAGTATCAGGTAAAACCATAGTTTAATTGGGATTTCTTGAACCGAACGACCGCAACGAAGAGCTAATATTATGACAATTAAAGAAATTCAGGAAGAGATAATTGACGAGTTCGAATCTTTTGAAGATTGGATGGAAAGATACGATTACATGATTGAATTGGGTAAATCTCTGCCAGAAATGAATGAAGCGTTTAAGGGAAGCGAAAACCTTATCAAAGGATGTCAGTCGAAAGTTTGGCTGCACTCAGAGATGCGAGGTGATAAAGTTCATTTTTATGCAGATAGTGATGCGATTTTGACGAAAGGTATTGTCGCTCTTTTGCTCAGAATATATTCAGATCAAACTCCACAAGACATTTTAAATAACGATCTTTTCTTTGTCGATCAGATCGGTTTAAAAGAACACTTATCTCCAACACGGGCGAACGGACTTGTCTCTATGATCAAACAATTCAAATTATACGCCTTGGCCTATCAAGCTAAATTATCCTAATTATTGTATATTTGCACTTATTTAGAATCATTTTAAAAGAAGAAAATGAGCGAGGTGAACACAGATCTGTTGGGCGAAAAAATAGTTGATAAGCTAAAGTCTATTTTTGATCCCGAAATTCCGGTCGACATATATGAATTGGGCTTGATTTATGATGTTTTTGTAAATGAAAAGAACGACGTAAAAATTTTAATGACCTTAACTTCACCAAATTGTCCGGTGGCAGAAACCCTTCCGGTCGAAGTAGAGGAAAAAGTAAGATCGATAGACGAGGTTAGAAATGCAGAGGTCGAAATAACTTTTGACCCTCCATGGACCCAAGATATGATGAGTGAAGAAGCCAAATTAGAGTTAGGGTTCTTATAATATTTCAGAATGGCGGAAGAGATTTTAAACAGAGTTGCCAATAGTGCTTTGGTTACCATAGATTTAGAAGATGTTTATCCGGAAGGAAAAAGAATTCAAATTGATTTGAAAGATTGGCTTTTTGAAGAGCAGATTTTAATCGAAAAGGATTTCAGGGCTAAATTGAATGAACATAGCTGGGAGAATTATAAAAATGCTTTTGTTGCCATCGCGTGTTCTGTCGATGCGATTATTCCATCCTGGGCCTATCTGCTGATGTCAACCTTTTTGGAACCATTTGCGAAGAAGATCGTAGTAGGCGACTTAAACTTATTAGAATCGGTCATTTTTTCTGAAGTCATTGCGAATTTTTCTCTTGATGAATATAATGATAAACCTGTTATCATTAAAGGTTGCTCGGAAAAACCTATTCCTGATTCAGCCTACACCTTACTCATTCAGAAACTCAAACCGGTGGTGAAATCCCTAATGTATGGAGAGGCATGTTCAAATGTGCCCTTATTTAAAAAAAAGCAAAATTAATTAACTCACAATCAACCTAATTTTTTTTATAATGAAAAGAATTCCCATGTTTTTTATTGCCTTGTTCATTACATTCGCTTCAAGCGCACAAACCAAAGATGAATTATTAGGCTTAAAAGCCGCTGCACAAGATTCATTAGATGTATTAAAAAAACGTACTGAGGCCATTCAAGGCCAAATCGATGCTTTACCGGGATGGCGATTTAACGCCTTCGGTACCGTCGGCGGAAGTCTATCAGGATTTACAAATTGGTATGGTAAAGAATCTCCAAATTCGTCAGTAGGAAATTTCGGTTTTAATATAAATGCCTCTGCAGACAAGATTGAAGACAGATACTTTTGGAAAAATGCCATGAACCTCAATATCAGCTGGGTTAAAAGCGATGATAAAGACGATCCAAATGACAGTGAAGATTATGAGGTGGCAACCGATGTTTTAAATCTTTCCTCACTTTATGGGTATAAACTGACCAAGAGTTTTGCTGTTTCGGCATTTGGGGAATACAGAACAACCCTGGTCAACAATTTTAACGACCCGGGATTCTTAGATTTGGGTGTTGGGGGAACATGGACTCCAATCAGCGAATTAGTAGTGGTCATTCACCCACTTAACTACAACTTTGTTTTTAGCAGCTCTGGAGTTGATTATCAATCGAGTTTAGGAGCTAAAATTGTAGCTGATTACAACAAAAAGATAGGAGCGCTCAACATTAAATCTAATCTATCTGTCTTCCTGAGTTATGAAGATGCTGATTATTCAAATTATACCTGGACCAATTCTGTGAATTATAATGTGTGGAAGAACCTAGGCTTTAGGTTTCGATCTGGGCTTGAGAAAAAACAAACAAGAAGCGTTTAATTATCAGAAAACGGATAATCCGGCGCTCGAATTACCTGATGCAGACAATAAACTGCAGTCATATTGGTTATTTGGGTTGACTTATAATTTGAAATAATGACAAGTAATACATTAGATTAAGGCATATTTCTTAATTTAGCTAAAATCTTATCAAATGACCTTGTTGATCATTTATGCCACCGTTTCTATTTTTTTCTCATTCTTATGTTCAGTTCTTGAAGCGGTTTTATTAAGCGTTACCCCAACCTTTATTGCGGTTAAAAAAAATGAAGGTAAAAACTATGCAACTGTACTTGAGAAGTTGAAAGAGGATATCGATGAACCTTTAATTACCATACTCACCATAAATACCGTTGCCCATACGGTAGGAGCGATCTTGGTAGGAGTTCAGGCAGAAAAGACCTTTGGCTCTGGAAATAATGCTGTAGGTATAGTTTCTGCGATCATGACTATTTTGATTTTAGTTGTATCAGAAATTATCCCTAAAACAATCGGTGCAACCCTTTGGAAACAATTGGCAGGGTTTTCGGCGGTTGCCATCAAAATTTTAATGTTTCCTTTAAAGTACACAGGGATTTTATGGTTGTTAAAACAAACGACAAGGCTAATCGGTAAATCAGAGCATATTGTCATGAGTAAGGAAGAACTCGCCGCAATGACAGATATCGCTCAAGATCAGGGTGTATTTGACACCAAAGAAAGTGCCATCATTAAGAATCTCATCAATTTTGAGCAGGTTAAGGCAAAACAAATTATGACTCCCAGAACAGTTTTGCAAAGCGCTTCAGAAAATGTAAAGATCTCAGATTTTTATGAAAAATATGGACACCTGAACCACAGTCGTGTTCCGGTGTACAATAAATCAACAGATGACATCACAGGATATTTTTTGAAAGATGAGATGTTAAATGCCATGATTCAAGGCAAGGGAGAGGAACCTTTAGCAAGTATCAAAAGGGATATTTTGGTCTATGACAGAAATACTCCCATACCTGAGCTATTTGAAAAATTGACCACAAATAATGAGCATATTTCTCTGATCGTAGATGAATACGGTTCCGTAAGCGGAATTGTTACTCAGGAAGATATTATTGAGACTCTTTTAGGCTTTGAAATCATTGATGAAATTGATGATATAGAAGACATGCAGTCTTTTGCAAAGAATCTTTGGGATGTCAGAGCCAAAAACCTCGGACTCAAAAATACGGCGATACAACAATCGAGCAGGAAGAAAAAAAATTAGTTTTCTAAGTCGTATTCTTCGTAAAGAAAGTCGTTGTAAGGAAAACGGGTGATGTGAATTTTTTTAACTTCTTCATAAACCAATTGTCTGAACTCTTCCATATTCTCTTGGTTTAAGGCTGAAATAAAGATGCAGTGACCATTCATTTTTTTCATCCAGGTACGCTCCCATTCTTCTAATGTAAAATGTGCTTTTGTCTTTTCGGTGATCAAATCGTCCTCATCTATGGTTTCCGGATGGTAGGCGTCAATTTTATTAAAGACCATGATCACAGGTTTATCTGCACTTTTTATCTCTTGTAAGATGGTATTTACAGAATGAATATGATCTTCAAAATTCTTATGAGAAATATCTACAACATGTAAAAGTAAATCGGCTTCCCTTACCTCATCTAAAGTCGATTTGAAAGATTCAACCAGCTGAGTGGGCAATTTTCTGATAAAACCAACCGTATCTGTAAGCAAAAAAGGAATATTCTTAATCACTACCTTTCTCACGGTTGTATCCAGTGTGGCAAACAACTTATTTTCGGCAAATACATCGCTTTTACTAATGACGTTCATCAGTGTCGATTTCCCCACATTCGTATAACCCACCAGGGCAACGCGTACCAGTTTCCCTCGATTTTTTCTTTGAACGGCCATTTGTTTATCAATGGTCTTCAACTTTTCTTTCAAAAGTGAAATTTTGTCTCGAATGATCCTTCTGTCAGTTTCAATTTCAGTTTCACCGGGACCTCTCAATCCGATTCCCCCTTTTTGTCTTTCAAGGTGCGTCCACATCCTGGTAAGTCTGGGCAGTAAATATTGACATTGGGCTAATTCTACTTGCGTTCGGGCATATGAAGTCTGGGCCCTCTGAGCGAAAATATCGAGAATAAGATTAGTTCTGTCAAGTACCTTTATGGTTAGTACTTTTTCTATATTCCGCAATTGTGCAGGGCTTAGCTCATCGTCAAATATAGCTGTGTTGATATCGTTTTCTTCTATATATGTCCTCACTTCGTTCAGTTTCCCCGAACCAATAAAAGTTTTTGGATCCGGATACTCAAGCCTTTGAACAAAACGTTTTTTGGTTTCACCACCTGCAGTAAATGTTAGAAATTCAAGCTCGTCTAAGTACTCCTCAGCCTTTTCTTCATTTTGTTCTTTGGTGATTATGCCTACCAGAACAACATTTTCTATATCCGTTTGCTTTTTTTCTATCATGGAACAAATTTACAAAGTCCATTCCATTTCCCTTCACAGAAACAAAAATTTGTACATTGGCAAATTAATATTAATATCCAGCTTTGAATACCCAAGAACATTTCTCAATTGCCTTTTATAATGTTGAAAATTTATTTGATGCCGAACATACTGAATTTACTTTGGACGAAGATTTTACACCAGAGGGAAAATTGGAATGGAATGCAGAAAGGTACCAATTAAAATTAGATCATATTGCCAAGGTCATCGCTGGTATTGGGGCAGATGAGGGAGCCAATCCGCCCTTGTTTATAGGTCTGGCGGAAGTAGAGAATGACAAGGTCTTACTCGATCTCATCAACCAGAAAGAATTATCTAATTACAACTATGATTTTGTCCATTATGAATCTCCTGATGAGCGCGGTGTTGATGTCGCGTTTGTATACAGAAAGACTTTTTTCGAATTAAATTACTCAGAGGTATTTCCTTTAATGATATATGATCAGGGACAAGCAAGAGATTATACAAGGGATATTTTGTTGATTTGTGGAAATTTATTTGGCGAGAAAATATATGTTATTGTAAATCATTGGCCCTCCAGAAGCAATGGAAAAAGTTTTACCGAAAATAAGAGAATGTCTGGTGCAAAGAAGGTCAAGGAGATCATAAACCAGATTTACAATGAAACAGAGGATGCCGTCATATTTGTTATTGGTGATTTTAATGATAGTCCAAAGAACCAATCCATTAAACAACTGGTCATTCAGAATAACCTGATCAATCCGATGCTCGACATGCAAAAAAAGGGATTAGGGAGTTTAATACATTTAGGAAAATGGCATTTATTTGACCAGATCATGTTTACTGAGAACCTATTAAAGAAAGAAAAATTCACCTTTGAATTTGCACAAATTTTCAATCCGGAGTTCCTGATAGAAAAAAATGGCAGAAGCAAAGGAAGTCCCTTGAGAACCTACAATGGCAGCAGATACATTGGAGGCTATAGCGACCATTTTCCTGTGTATGCTGTTTTCAAAAAGAAAGAGACCTTACCTAAGTAATATGGGTATGTTCAGTACTTAGATGAAAAAGAGCATCGCCTCTGTTTACGATCGGAGAAGTATTCACACAGATTACAAAACCATTATTGGTTGCCTTTACGCGTTTTTCAAATTCGCCAAATGGGTCTGTAATATTTGCTAAGACTTCATTTTTCTTGACAAAACCACCGTTTGTCACTTTTAAGTGAAGCATTCCGGAGTGCTTGGCTCTAATCCAATGCGATTTTTTCACAATCACTTCACTTTTTTGTAAGGCTTTTATATCAGGATTCATTTTGAGAAAAGCCATCACATTTCTTACCCCATTTACACCGCAATCTACTACTTTCGGATCAATGCTTTTCGATTTACCACCCTCAAAAAGAAGCGTTATTTTACCCAATTTGTATAAAGCTTCCCGAATGGATTTATTGATATAATTACTATGAACAATTAATGGTGCGCCAAAGATTTTGGCCAATTCAAATGATTTCTCTTCTGAAAGAACACACCTAACCTGAGGCACATTATCGCGCTCTGCACTTCCGGTATGAAAATCGATGACATAATCTACAATGGGTCCAATTTCCTTGACAAACTGATTTGCAAATTGACTGGCAAGAGATCCATTCGGTGAACCCGGAAAAACGCGGTTTAGATCTCTGCCATCGGGAAATTGCCTCGTCTGATTCAAATAACCAAAAATATTGAAAACAGGAATGCAAATGACCGTACCTGCACTTGGTTTATTCAACCCGTATTTGATCATTTTCCTGATAATGGCCACGCCGTTGACCTCATCGCCATGGATACCTCCAATGAGCAAAAGAACGGGACCTTTTTTGACAGCTCGTTCAACAATGATAGGAACGTATAAGTTATTTCTTGTATGTAATTTGGCTACTTCAAGTTCAATGATCTTGCTATCACCAGGTTTGATTTCAGTACCTAATAATTTCATAGAAATCTATACATGTCTTTCAACGAATTTAATAATTTCTCTGGCGATGTTTTTGCCGGTAGCTCGCTCTATTCCCTCCAGACCGGGAGAGGAATTAACTTCCAACACCAACGGACCTCTGTGTGATTGAACCATATCAACACCGGCTACCCCCAAACCTAAGGCCCTCGCGGCTTTTACGGCTGTAATTTCCTCTTCATCTGTAAGCTCAACTACACTTGCTGTACCTCCGCGGTGCAGATTTGATCTAAACTCACCTTCTTTTCCTTGCCTTTTCATTGCACCAACCACAACTCCGTCAACCACAAAAGCCCTGATATCTGCTCCTCCGGATTCTTCTATAAATTCCTGAACAACCACCCTGGCCTGCAATCCGTTAAAAGCCTCAATAATTGATTTGGCTGCATTTTTTGATTCGGCCAAAACAACCCCTAGCCCCTGTGTACCTTCTAAAAGCTTTAAGACCAATGGAGTACCGCCAACGGCATCTACCAAATGATCCACATCTTTCGAATAATTCGTAAAAACTGTTTTAGGCATTCCAACACTGGCGCGTGATAGAATTTGCAAACTCCGCAGCTTATCGCGTGATCTTACCAAAGCAACAGATTCAACAGCAGTAAAGACCTTCATCATTTCAAATTGACGAACAACAGCTGTACCGTAAAATGTTACTGATGCGCCAATTCTGGGAATGACAGCATCAAAACCTTCCAGATAATGATCTATATAGTAGATTTTTGGTTTTCTTTTTTCGATCTCTATATTGCATTTTAAATGATCGATTACCACGGCTTCATGACCTTTTTTTTCTGCAGCCTCTACTAATCTTTTGGTAGAATAAAGTTTGGGATTTCTTGAAAGTATCGCTATTTTCATTGTACTTTTATTTGCTCTTTTGTTTTTTTTTGAATGATAGATTAGTTCTATCTGTGTCTACATTAAAATTTTTATTGAGAAGCTCACGGCCTAATAGAACAGGGTATTTCATTTCTCCTCTTTCACTCAAGGATAATTTGATGGGATATAAATTTCCAAATAAAATGATGTTTGTTGTGATAATGTAGCGATCCTCTGTTCCTCCAAACGAGTTCTTGATCGTTTTGATCGCATACTTCCTGGTACAAAATAGTTTTTCATTGTACTCCTCGTGATTGGGATCTAACAATCTGAACTGAATTGCTTTTTCGCCATCTTTTACAATTTCTTCAATATGATGACAGTGTATGGAGGAAGAATAGGCTCCGGTATCTGTTTTTACAGCAATGTTTTCCAAGCCAAATTCTGGAAAATCTGCAAAATCTTTTCTTCCAATAAATAACTTTGACATTTAGATTCCTTTACAGTTATTGTAAAAATAGGTATAAATCAATAAAATAACTTTAGGTCTAAAGACTAAAAATTTTATTTAGACATTTTTTATTGAAATGCAGCGATTCCGGTAATGTCTAAACCTGTAATGAGCAAGTGGATATCATGCGTACCCTCGTAGGTTATCACAGATTCTAAATTCATCATATGCCGCATAATGGAATAATCACCTGTAATTCCCATTGCACCCAAAATTTGACGGGCTTCCCGGGCAATAGTAAGCGCCATTTCTACATTGTTTCGCTTTGCCATAGAAATTTGTGCAGAGCTTGCTTTTCCCTCATCTCGTAAAACACCTAATCTCCAGGTCAGTAATTGCGCCTTGGTTATTTCGGTGATCATTTCGGCTAATTTTTTTTGTTGCAACTGAAAAGCCGCAATGGGTTTTCCGAATTGAATTCTTTCTTTGGCATATCGCAGCGCAGTATCGTAGCAATCCATAGCTGCACCTATTGCTCCCCAGGCAATCCCGTAACGAGCAGAATCTAGACAACTTAGCGGAGCTCCTAAGCCGGATCTACCCGGCAATATATTTTCTTTGGGAACTTTTACGTCTTCAAAAATTAGTTCCCCTGTAGCTGACGCTCGTAAAGACCATTTGTGATGGGTTTCTGGAGTAGAAAAACCGGCCATTCCTCGTTCCACGATCAAGCCGTGGATTCTTCCTTCTTCATTTTTTGCCCATACCACTGCGATATCTGCGAAGGGAGAATTTGAGATCCAAAGTTTGGCACCATTCAATAAATAATGGTCGCCCATATCTTTGAATTTGGTTTCCATTCCACCAGGATTAGAACCGTGGTTAGGTTCTGTAAGTCCAAAACAGCCCATCATTTCACCACTGGCCAATTTTGGTAAGTATTTTTGCTTTTGTTCTTCACTGCCGTATTTCCAGATGGGATACATGACCAAAGAAGATTGAACCGAAGCTGTCGATCGCACGCCAGAATCTCCTCTTTCGATCTCTTGCATGATCAATCCATAAGAAATTTGATCTAAACCAGCACCCCCGTATTCTACAGGAATATAAGGTCCAAAGGCACCAATTTCAGCAAGACCATTGATGATATGTGTTGGAAATTCTGCTTTTTGTGCCGCATCCTCAATAATAGGACTTACCTCTCTTTTTACCCATTCTCTTGCCGCTTCGCGCACAAGTTTGTGTTCATCTGTCAATAAATCATCTAACAAATAGTAATCGGGTGCTTGGAATAAATCTTGTGCCATTTTGGATAAAATTTTAATAAAGACAAATGTACATCACCAGGGGGATAATTCAGATAAAAAAGAGGAGAAAAACTTAATTTTATTTGTCTAATTTTGTTCCGATGCGATATACTTTTACCAAATCGGAAAGATTAAAGAATGAAAAGGAGATCACTAAACTTTTTTCAGAAGGCGCATCGATTTCAGTTTTCCCATTAAAACTAATCTATATGGAGAGCAGTTTTCCTGAGAACAACCTGATCAAAATAGCAGTTACTGCTTCAAAAAGAAATTTTAAAAAAGCAGTAGTTAGAAACAGGTTGAAGCGAATGATGAGAGAACTGTTCAGATTGAATAAACATGAGATTTACAGCTATTTAGATAATAAAAAATATGTAATGATGTTAATGTATGTGGGTAAAAAGGAAGAAAAAATGGAGTTGCTGCAAACAAATATGGAACAATTGATAGAAAAGTTAGGAGAAAAACTAAGAACAGCCTCAACTGTAAAGAAATAATTTTATCCCCAAAATATAGAAAATCATGAAAATCTACTTTAAAAAAGGATTAGTCATCTTAGCTTTATTAGGAACGGTTTTTTCTTTTTTAGCCTTTAAAACAGACTATTTTGAAATTGCCAAGCAATTAGAAATATACGCTACTTTGTTCAAAGAGCTAAACATGAACTATATAGACGAGATCAATCCGGCAGAATTGACCGAAGCGGCCATCGACAATATGCTTGAGGAGCTTGATCCCTACACAAAATTTTACGATGAACAAGGGGTTGAAGATGCAAAAATAAATGCGACAGGTGATTTTAGTGGGATAGGAGCAAGTACGAAGTTCATAGACGACAAGTTTTACATTTATGAGCTGTATAAAGACCTACCCGCAGAAAAAGCAGGCATAAAAGTGGGAGATGAGATTCTTAAAGTAAATGGGATAGAAGTAAAGGAAGGAAATATTCAAGAAATTTCCACTTTGATGCAAGGCGCTGAGGGCTCTACCATTGATTTGCAAATTCAAAGGCAGAATAAAAAGATAGAGTTTCATGTTGAACGAACAAAAATTGAAGCAGATCCTGTCCCACATTATCAAATGATCGATGAAAAAATAGGATATATCGCATTTAACCGATTTAATACGAAAGGTTCAAAAGCTATAAAAAGCGCTTACAATGAATTGAAAGATTCTGGGATGGACAAACTTATTCTAGATTTAAGAGGTAACCCCGGTGGCTTGTTAAATGAGGCCGTTGATATCACCAATTTTTTTATACCCAAAGGTGAAGTTGTTGTGACGACCAAAGGGAAACTGGCGAAATTGAGTGAGACCTACCGCACAAAGAATGAACCCATAGATACTGAAATTCCTATGGTTGTGCTGATCGACAAAAATTCTGCATCTGCTTCAGAAATTGTAGCGGGTTCTTTACAAGATCTGGACCGTGCCGTGGTCATAGGCGATCGGTCTTTTGGGAAAGGCTTGGTTCAGAGGTATCTGGATTTGTCCTATGGAACAAAATTAAAGATCACCATCTCAAAATATTATACACCCAGCGGCAGAAATATTCAAGAGTTAGATTATTCACATCGGTCGGGGAGAGAGGTTCCAAAATTCTCAGAAGAAAAGAGAAATTCTTTTAAAACCAAGAACGGACGTACTGTTTATGATGGAGGGGGAATTGAACCGGATATAAAATTGAATAAGCAAAAAGAAACACTTTCTACAGAAGCACTGCTGGAGTCTGACCTCATTTTTTCCTATGTCAATAAGTATTATTACGCTCATCCTAACATAGCGAAACCCGAAGACTTTAAACTGAGCTCTGCCGATTACAACGATTTTGTGAAATTTGTTTCCGAAAATGCCTCGAAATACAAAACACAGTCTGAAAAGATTTTTGATGCAGGTATAGAAGCGTCAGAAAAGGAGGATTATAAAGATTTTATCTCTCCGGAAATAAAGAACCTGAATCTCAAAATTCAAAAGAAGAAATTACAGGAACTCGAAAAAAATAAAGATCAAATTATGCAAGAGCTTTCAGATGAGATCGTCAGGCGTTATTATTTTGATAAAGGCACCTACCAAAATCATTTGTATAACAGTCCCTATATACTCGAAGCGGTTATCTTATTGAAGGATCTTGATCGTTATAATAAAATACTAAAACCTTAATGAACGATATCAAACGTACCAAATCACAGGAATCCTCAAATGCAATTGAAAGGATGTACATTACCATGCGTCACTTGTTCAATAGAGGATTTTACAAGCCGATGGGAGTTTCGGGTAAAACTTTAAGAGAAGCGCTACTTACCCTACGTCCTGAAATCTATGGATCTATCTCTGAAGAAAAATCTGAACTCAACGGCCTATTATATGTCATCGATAGACTTCCAGAAGGAATCGCAGAATGTCAATTTATTCAATTAACAGCAGAGGAAGGACTTTCTAATTCCCATTTTAAAGCGATTATTCCCTCAAAAAGAAGACGAAACTGCTTCCGAATTGATAAAAATCAAATGAATATTGAGATCACAAGGGGTAGATCGGATATTTATGATGTGCTCACTCACCTTACCTTTCTATATATTGAAGCAGAAAAACTGGCGAAAAGAATTTTACTCAACGAAGAGGGGAGTTTGAGCAGAGAATGGAAGGTTTTAGAAGACGCTATCCTGAATCATAAAGATTTAAGCCAAAATGAAAAAGAAGTCATTTTTTCCTACCTCTCAGTATTGATGGGCCGCACATTTAGCGAGATTCAAATTTTTTATCAAAAATTTCAAACAAAAGAATCCCCCAATCGGTTCTTCGAAATTGTCTATTGGATGGGCAATCTGGCCTTGAAAGAATTGCTTGAAGACAAGAAACATGTGATCAATTTTAGCCCGATTTTGAGGGAGCGAATCGGTCACCATATCTACGGAGATATTTGGGCTAAAAATATAAAAGATCAGCTCAAAAAGAATAATTTATTGCATAGAGAATTACACATTATAAGTGCTAACATGCACAGTGTATTAAACACTTTATACATTTCTATGGCATTGCCAAATGAGTTTGAAACCATGGAAAATGGAGCTATTTTCGAAAAATTGAGCAAACCTGAAAATATAGCCCTTCAAGAAAAGATCAAAAAGTATGCAGCTAAGAACGGACTTGTTTTTGTTGATGATACGTCCGGAACCAATATCGATGTACAGATAATCGATACGGCTAAATTGGATTTGAGAAAGACCAATTTTGTTTCTTCTAAAAGTGAAGACAACAAACCGGTGATCATTGTCATGGATTATGCCTTTGGTGAGCAAGCCTATGAAACTTTAGATGAATTGTTGAAACCCTATCAATATGAGAACGGGGTGCTCAAGTATTTAGACGTGCACTCGGTTTCGATCATGGGAAAAGCAGGAATTTTAGAAGGGGGTAAAGGAGATATTATGATTCCCACCGCACATGTTTTTGAAGGAACGGCAGATAATTATCCGTTTAAGAACAAACTGAGAAAAGAAGATTTAATTGGCCATGGCATAGACGTTTATAAAGGAACAATGGTCACTGTCTTGGGAACTTCTTTGCAAAATAAAGACTTGTTGGAATTTTTTTATAACTCTTCCTGGAAGGTCATCGGACTAGAAATGGAGGGGGCACATTATCAAAAGGCCATTCAGGCTGCTTCGAGAATAAGAGGAAACATCAACAAAAGAGTAGATGTGAGGTATGCTTATTACGCATCAGATAATCCATTGGAAACAGGAAGTACACTAGCATCAGGAGGTTTAGGAACAACAGGAGTAAAACCAACCTACCTTATTACGCAAAAAATATTGGAGCAGATTCTCTAATCAATTCTATTCGTTTATATTTGTTCAGAAGATATGAGTTCAAAAGAAAAATATGATCCTGAAGAAGAGGTTGATTTAGGCAATCTTTTTACTTCTATTGGGAAGGGGATTAAAAATTTCTTTCGCTGGATTGGTGATTTTTTTGAAAAGCTTTTTCACGGCGTCATCCTTCTTATTTTATTTCTCAGAAAACAAGGCCTTAAAATTTTGGTTGCTGCCTTAGTGGGCTTTTTAGTTGGATTAATGATCGATCTTTCTAAACCCAAAATCTATGTTTCTGAAATGATTTTAGAAACTAATTACGGAAGTGGAGCTCAATTGAATAAGCAAGTGAATTATTTAGATGAGCTTGTTCAGCAGAAAAACAGCGATGTACTGGCAAAACTGTTACAGATTTCAAATGAAGAAGCCCAAACCATAACTTCAATTAATTCAGAAATTCATGAAAAAAGCAAAAATCTCAGATTGGAATATGAACGATTTTTGCGCACCACAGACACCTTAATTACCGGTCAAACAAGTTTTGATGATTTCGCTAAGAGATTTAGCGAAAATGATTACAGATACCATGAGATCAAGGTAAGAGCTACTTCTAAGTCTATCTTTTCAAAAATTTCTAAACCCTTGACCAGTCTGGTTACAACAGACTATTTTGAAAAGATTAGAAATATTAGGATGGATGAGTTGATGTCGAGAAAATTAATTTTACAGGATAATTTGGCACAGATCGATTCTTTGAGGAACTTATATAAAAAAGTGGATCTGTTAAATGCACAAAAAAATATGGATCAGGCTACTTTTTCGATTGAGTCAAAGCAGACAGAAAATGTGAACAAGGATCTGCCGCTTTTCGATCTGACCAATCAAATAAGCAAACAAATGGCTTGGTTAAATGACGATATGATTGAAAAGGCCTCAGTGGTTAATATTGTTTCTGATTTTGACGCAGAAGGGGCCATTGACAATGATCTAAAACAAAAGAATACAGCCAGGTTTGCCGTTTTGTTTGCCCTGATTGCACTGACTTTCATTTTGTTAAACACCCTAAATAAATACCTCAATCACTATAAAAGCAATCGAAATAGTTAAGGGCCTGTTTGAAGGCAAAGAAATTCGATCATTTTTTTTTCAGGGTGGGAAAACCTTTTTTTTTAAGATAATCGGCTTGGCTCTGTCGTATGTCGTCATGCTGCTGATAACGCATAATTACGGACCGGAAGTATTCGGAAGATACTCCATTGTACTGACGGTTTTAAATCTTATCACAATCATCTTTACCTTTGGATTTCCCAGTGCTTTGGTCAGGCTTTTAAGCGATAAAGAACATTTTGACAAAAGGCCTAAAACAGATTTTTTCAGGTCTATATTGAAAGTGAACTTCTTGGCGGGATTATTACTATCTCTTGGTTTGTATTTTTTGGGACCACTACTAGCTTCCTTTTTTTTTAAGGACACGGAGCTAAATTCCTTTTTTCAGATCGCCGCTTTCTTTGTTTTGCCATTAATGTTTCACGAAGTCCTTTTGGGATATTTCAGAGGGCGCTCGATGTTTAATCGATACAATGGATTCTTGTTTTTGTGGCCGCCCTTATTTTTTATTATTTTCTTCTATGTGCTTGATTGGTTCTATGAAGGTCAGGAGAGAACAATTCTCGCTTTTGGGATCTCCATTTCGATCATATGCTTAATGGAATTGATACATATTAGATCTTTTAGGAATGCTTCGGCAGGAAAATTTCACTTAAATAAATTGATCCAAATTTCTTTGCCGATGATGATGAGTAATGCCGTTCTTTTTTTACTCAATTGGACAGATGTTTTTATGCTCGGCTATTTTAGACCTATGCAGGAGGTTGGTGTTTATAATGTCGCCTTTAAAATAGCATCGCTCGGTTTGCTGGCCATTATCGTTTTCAATGTCATTATTGCCCCCAAAATAGCCCTTTATCATCAACAAGACCAAAAGGATCAACTAAAGAATTATGTTCAGGGGGCTACCAGACTGATCGCTCTGTGTACATTACCACTTGTATTAGGAATTATTTTGTTTAATGAAGAGCTGTTAAATCTCTTCGGATCGGAATTTTTAGAAGGTAGAACAGCCTTAATAATTTTGAGTACAGGTGTTTTGATCAATGCGCTTTCTGGCAATGTAGACCAAATATTAAACATGACTGATCAACAAGTGATCATGAGAAACTTATCTTTTGTCTGTATATTTCTGAATGTGATCTTAAACTTTATTTTTATCCCTGCATATGGCATAAACGGAGCGGCTATGGCAAGTTTGATTACCACTGCCGTGCTCAATATATCGAGTATTTATTTGATCAAGAAAAAATTAGGATTTTATACATTTGGTTAAATGAACCACGTTAAACTTTCTATCATCATTGTAACTTTTAACAGCAGTCGATACATCAAAGATTGCCTGAGCTCGATAGAACAATGCTGCAATTCAATTTCCTGTGAAATTTGGATTTCTGATAATAATTCTGCTGATGATACAATTGAAATTGCCAAAGAATTTAAACGAGTCAAGATTCTTCAGCATAAGGAAAACCTGGGTTTTGCAAAGGCAAATAATTTAGCCGTACATCGAGCTAAGGGGGAATACGTCTTATTATTAAATCACGATACCATTTTACTCGACAACCTTCAGCCCCTTTTGGACTTAGCCGATCATCATTTAAATGCGGGGGCCATCGGAATAAAAATGGTGGATGGAGATAAAAATTACACCCTTTCTGTTGGCAGATTTCCTAAACCTTGGCAATTGATCAAGCTATCCTCCTTTCGGGAAAAAAGGGAAGAGTTTTTGTCGGGTGATTTTAAAAACCCTGAAGTACCTCGCCGCGTAGATTGGCTAACAGGTGCTTTTTTGCTCACAAAAAGGGAAGCTTATCAAAAAGTTGGCGGATTGGATGAGGCCTATTTTATGTATGTGGAAGATGTAGATTTTTGTAAAAAATTATCTTTATCGAATAAAGAAATTCTTTTTTTACCTTCTTTAAGTTTTGTCCATTTTGTGGGGTTTGATAAAACACGAGAAAATTTGCTCTTAAAAGGATTTGAAATCTATGCTAAAAAGTTTTTTAGCAGCGCAGCATACAAATTAGCGAAAACATGTTTAAACATTAATTATGCAGTCAAGAAAAGGTTTAAAGGTATTCGTTGATGCTTATTTGCTGAGCAAAGAGCCCCAAGGAACAGTTACCTATTTAAAAGGACTATATACTGCTGTAACTCGTCAAAATCCTGATATTGATTTTTATTTTGGATGTATAGAACAAGTTGAACTGGAGGAATTCAAAACATTAGAAAATGTTCATTGGATCATTTATAAGGACTTATCCAGAGTGAACAGGATGCTTTACGAAATTCCAAAGCTTATTGAGCAATATAAATTTGATTTTGCCCATTTTCAATATGTAATTCCCTTAAAAAAGCGCAAAAAATGCGTGTATATCAACACGATCCACGATGTGCTCTTTATTGATTACCCGCAATACTTTCCTTTTAAATACCGACTTGTCAGGAAGCTATTATTTAAAAGAAGTGCGAATACCTGTGATATTTTACTCACAGTTTCAGAATATTCAAGAAATGCAATTGCCAATCATTTTGGAATAGATAAGGACAAAATTAAGGTAGTTCCAAATGGCATATCAGCACGCTATTTTTTGGCTTACAACCGTTCGGAAGTCCAATCCGAGGTCAAGCGAGAATTTGGTTTAAAGAATTATTTTTTAATGGTGAGCCGAATTGAACCTCGGAAAAATCAAGCCCTTCTTTTAAAAACTTTCTTCGATCATAAATGGGATCAGACTGAGATTCAGCTTGTGTTTGTTGGGAGTAAGTCTCTAGCATATAAAGAATTGGATAATTTTCTTTCCTCATTAACAGATAAACAAAAAGAAAGTGTACATTTTATATCTGGCATTGACGATCAAAAATTATCGAATATTTATCGAGGTGCGGAGGGATTTATTTATCCTTCCATTGCAGAGGGTTTTGGGATTCCGCCATTAGAGGCAGGGGCATGCAGAATTCCTGTTTTATGCGCCAATGGTACAGCGATGGAGGAATACGATTTTTTTAAACCTTATTTTTGTGATGTATTCGATGAGAACGAGTTTCAAAAAGCCTTTACAACTTTCGCTAAAGCTCGCTCTCAGAATGATTTAAAAATGATAAGCAGTGAGATAGAAAAGCGATTCAGCTGGCATGAAATTGCGGAAAAGTTTTCAGAGATCCTTTTAAAACAACGAAAGAATTGATGCAATTCAACTTTTATAAGATATTGTGGATAGTTTATCTGACCCTGCTCACTGCTTTTACAAGTTTTGAGGTGCATTTAACCTTGTTTGCACTGGGATTTCCGTTTGTTTTTGTCCCAAAAGTTCATGTGTCGAAAACCGCAGTACAAATGATTTTGATACTGCTGGGAATCGTTCTTATTGGCCTGTTGACTTCTATTTTTAACCAAACAACTATGTACGATCGAATAAAGGATTTACTTTTTTTCTTAAAGCCTGTATTGGGACTATTACTTGGTTATGGATTGATCAAGAGAATAAACGATATGCAGTTTCTTTTGAGAAGTATGGTCATCGTGGCATTAGGATTTTCGATCATTCATACGGCAAAAATTTTAATTCAAATAGACGTTTCCGAAGCAACTGTTGAAATCATCAGAAAAAATGGGATCGATAATCTACTGGAGTTATTTGCTTTGGCGATATTGATCTCCTCCTTTAAAAATCCTTTTTTTGATGTGTTCAAAAATACCTATTTTAAACATTTGGCCTTATTCCTGATCGGCATTTCCTTTACACTCTATTTTTCAAGAATGATGTTCGTGGGATTGATTTTGTTCGTTTTAGCTTTTACAGGCTTAGCGAAATTAACCAAACGGGGATTCAGCTATTTTGTGGTTTTATGTATGGCTGTGGCTGTTTTTTATGCGTATTTATTCAGCACGGAGATAAAAAGAGATCAACCCGGAATTCAATCATTTTTGTACAAAATTAAGATAGCACCTGCTGAGATTTTTTTGCCGTCAAAAGAGATCAATGAAAAGAACCATGCAGAATTATGGGATCATTGGCGAGCTTACGAAGCGCAAAGGGCTATCGGTGAATTAAATGAAGATCCTAAGAACTATATTGCGGGCAAAGGGTTCGGATCACTGATAGACCTCGGATTTGTAGCACCGGTCAACGAAGAAGGAATGAGATACATTCCGCATATACACAATGGCTACATCTATGTTTTATATAAAACGGGAATTTTCGCTTTAATTTCTTATCTCATTTTACTGAGCTTTCTATATTTGCAATCTTATAACAAAAGTGATTCGGTCTTTAGAAAAAATACTCAGAATTTGATTGCGGGAATAGGTCTGTTTTTTATTTTTTCTTCTCTTATTACTACTGGAATTTATAATGAACATGAGTTTTATATGTTCTTTTTAGGAGGCTTTTTGTTCCACCTTCAGACATTCAGAAAAATGAATAATCTTAGATGAAAATAGGCATACTGGGCACTAAAGGAATTCCAAACAAATATGGCGGTTTCGAACAATTTGCGGAATTTCTGTCTGTTTATTTGGTGGAAATGGGACATGCTGTTACCGTTTATTGCCCGGATCATCAGACCTATAAAGAAAAAAAATTTAAGGGTGTCGATTTAGTCTTTAAACCTGAACCTTATTATTTAGGCCCCTCAGGACAATTTGTCTACGATTTTCATTGCCTGAGACATGCAAGAACCGCAGGATTTGATATTTTACTTCAACTGGGATATACAAGCAATACGATCTGGTGGTTTTTGCTTCCCAAAGAACCGGTCGTATTAAGTAACATGGACGGCTTGGAATGGCAAAGAGTCAAATACAATTATTTTGTAAGAAAATTCTTGAAAGTAGCCGAGTTTTTAGCCGTAAAAAGTAGCGATATATGTATTGCAGATTCCCCGGAAATAAAGAAATATTTGCAAAACAAGTACAAGATCGACCCTGTTTTTATCGCCTATGGGGCAGTGGCATTTGATGATCCTGAGGAATCGCTTCTCGAAAAGTACGACGTAGCACCTTATGGCTACAGCATGCTGATCGCAAGAATGGAAAAGGAGAATAATTTAGAAATGATCTTAGACGGATATGTCAAAAGTGGTTTGAAAAAACCTTTTTTAGTGATTGGCGATGCTGAAGGCAATTCTTTCGGGAGGTATTTGATCAATAAATTCAGGTCTAACCCTCATATTCGTTTTCTCGGACAAAATTATATACAGGAAGATCTGAACAACCTAAGGTTTTATGCGCGATCCTACTTTCATGGTCATTCAGTTGGTGGCACTAACCCCTCATTGGTTGAGGCCATGGCCTCTCAAGCCTTGGTCATTGCACACCATAACCCTTTTAACAGAGCGGTCTTAAATGACGATGGTTTTTATTTTAAAAATGTTGAGGAGGTAGCAGATTACAGCATCACTGTTGAAAAAAAGAATTATCTTCATTTTGTCAAAAACAATCTGCAAAAAGTTAAAGAGCAATACAGTCTTGAAAAAATTCATCAGGCTTATTTAAATCTTTTTGAAACAGCGTGCAAAAAGTCTTAACACAAAAGAATTTATTTTCCATTTCCACAGGAGCTGTTTCGTTGGTGCTGATCACACTACCCCTTAAACATAATGTAAACAGTTTAGGAATTATACTATTGTCTGTTCTGGCATTGGTTCATTGGATAAGAGCTGGATACCAATTTAAAATGAGCAGTACTTTTTGGAGCTTTGTCTTCTTTTATGTTTGGGCTTGCCTTTCCTACTTTTGGTCTGATGATCAACAGGAATCCCTGAAAGCATTCAGAAAATTAATGCCATTTTTACTTTTGCCAATGTCAATTCAAATTGTCGATCAGAACTATGCAAAATGGACGGAAAAAATATTGACTTATTTTTCTCTGGGGATAATTTTTTCTTCCCTTTTTTGTTTGACCTATGCAGTTTTTGAGGTGTTTAAAACAAAAAGTTCATCGCATTTTTTTTACCATAACTTGAGTGAACCCTTATTTGGGATGAGTGCAATTTATTTGTCGCTGTTTGTCTCCTTTTCTTTTTTCTTTCTGTATTTCCAGCAACCGTTTAAAAAATGGCAGAACTTAATTCTGTTGGGATTCCTGCTTTTTATATTGGTTTTGCTGTCTTCAAAAATATTGATTACAGCAACTTTTCTGCTCATCGTCCTTGATCAACTCAGAACAAAGAAATATTACCTCCTTGTTTTGATCATTCCCTTGATCCTGTTATTATTTTGGAAGAATTTCTCCTCAGATCAAATCAAACAAAGAGTTCTTGAAGAAATTGAAAGAACCGATGTCGGCGAAGTTTTAACAGCTGATCAATTCGGACAGGTTTACCATTGGACGGGTTCCGGATTGAGGTTGTTTCAGGCGAAATGTTTTTATGAGCTATTAGAGAAAGATAGAAAATATTTTTTGGGATACGGATTTTTGGCCTCACAGGAAAAATTGACCGAAAAGTATAAGGAATACGATCTTTACCCTGGTTTTTATACCTATAATTTCCACAATCAATACCTCCAAACCATGGCTGATCTGGGAATAGTTGGCCTGGTTTTGATCATATTTTTTCTATTCAGAGGCTTCAGACGGGCACTAGCTGAGAAAAGCCCCCTATTTTTTGTCTTTATTCTATTAATCACCTTAATTTGCATAACTGAATCTTTGATGTGGCGACAGTGGGGAATGGTTTTTTTTGTGACCATTTATTGCCTGCTCTATTTACAACCTCTTCAAAGAACCGGCAACTGATCGAATTTTGAAAAAACGATATTCCATATATATAGCGCCAATTGCTCTTCTGGGCAATTTATTGATTGTCAATGGGATTCTTTTTTTGTTTTTTGAAAAAATGTTCGGCTGGGGATTTTATGTATTTGTTAATTTGAGTTGGTTGACAAGTGCTTATTTCACAGGGTTTTATAATTTTAAGAGACATAATCGCGTGTTCGAAGTGTATAAATTGATCATCTTTCAATTTTTATTGTTTGGCATGGCATATCTCACTTTTTTTACACTTAGCTCTAAAGAAATAATTTTAGAATTGCACCTCAGAGCCCTGCTTTCGATTCTGTTGGGCATCGCTGCCTTTCGAAGTTTTTATTTTGCAGCATTGCAAAAATATAGAGCAAGAGGAGGTAATTACAGAAAAGTGGTATTGATGGGTAGCAGTGAAAACATCTTGAATTTTAATACGTATTTGCTGGGACATCCGGAAATGGGGTATCAAGTTTTGGGTTTTTTCAATGATACCAAATTGGCTTTTAAGAATTACCTCGGAGAAATAGATTCATCTTTTGATTATATGTTGAAAAATGAAGTGGATGAAATAATTTGTTCTATCAGTGACCTGAGTAAAAACCAAATAGAAAAGCTTATCCATTTTGCCGATAACAACTTAAGGGTTTTGAAGTTTTTGCCGGATTCGGACAAAATATACACGACCAAGATGGAGGTGGAATACTATGATTATATTCCTGTCCTGTCCCTTCGGAAAATTCCCTTTGACAATCCGGTAAATCAGCTTTTCAAACGCTTATTCGACGTATTTTTCTCTTTGTTGATCATCATTTTTGTATTGTCTTGGATGGTTCCTCTATTGTACTTGTTCATTAAATTGGAATCAGAGGGCCCTTTGTTCTTTAAGCAAAAAAGGGACGGATATAAAGGGAATCAATTTATCTGCTATAAGTTTCGTTCCATGTACATGAACGAAATGTCTGAATTAGAGCCCGCCACCAAAAATGATGACCGGATTACAAAGATCGGAAGGATTCTAAGAAGAACGAGCATAGATGAGCTTCCTCAATTTATCAATGTTTTAAAAGGAGAAATGAGTATCGTTGGACCAAGGCCACACATGATAAGTCAAACGCAGAAATATGCCAAGATCGTTGACAAATTCATGGTCCGACATATGGTAAAACCCGGTATTACAGGTTTAGCGCAAACAAGTGGTTTCAGGGGTGAAATAATAAAAAATACCGATATGTCAAATCGCGTGCGATTCGATATTTTTTATATAGAAAATTGGTCATTCTTTCTCGATGTAAAAATTATGTTACGAACTGTACTTCATGTATTTCGAGGAGATATGAAGGCCTATTAAAAAGGATAAAATGAATGTTTTAATTTTAGGTTCGGGAGGAAGAGAATGCACTTTTGCCTGGAAAATAGCACAAAGTAAAAAATTAGGGAAACTTTTTATAGCACCCGGAAATGCGGGGACCTCCTCTTACGGGCAAAATTTAAAGATTGATCCGAACGATTTTGAAAAAGTTAAAGAAGTTGTTTTAGGAAATCAAATTCAACTCGTGTTGGTTGGGCCGGAAGATCCGCTCGTAAATGGCATTCACGATTTTTTTCTAAACGATACACTTCTAAAAATGGTTCCCGTCATTGGCCCGCAAAAATATGCCGCACAATTAGAGGGCAGTAAAGAGTTTGCGAAAGAATTTATGTACAGACACAAGATCCCAACTGCAAAATATGAGAGTTTTACTCCTGAGACACTTGAGAAAGGCTATGATTTTCTCGAAACTTTAAGTCCACCATTTGTGCTTAAAGCAGACGGTCTAGCTGCGGGAAAAGGGGTTTTGATATTGGATAATCTCAAGGAGGCCAAGCGAGAGCTCAAAGAAATGCTCGCCAATCAAAAGTTTGGAAAAGCCAGTGCGAAAGTGGTCATCGAAGAATTTTTGGATGGAATTGAAATGAGCTCATTCGTATTTACAGATGGTGAGAACTATTTGGTTCTGCCCAATGCCAAAGATTATAAAAGAATTGGGGAAGGAGATAAGGGATTGAATACCGGTGGTATGGGCGCTATTTCACCCGTTCCTTTTGCAGATGAAACTTTCCTTAAAAAGGTAGAAGAAAGAATTATAAAGCCAACGGTAGAAGGTTTAAAAATAGACGGCATTCCTTATGTAGGGTTTATTTTTATCGGTTTGATCAAAGTCAAAGGCGAGCCAAAAGTAATTGAGTACAATGTGAGAATGGGCGATCCGGAAACAGAAGTAGTGATTCCTAGAATTAAAAATGATTTTATCGATCTGTTAAAAAGTGCTGCAAAAAAAGAATTGGACAAGGTTAAATTGGAGATAAATCCGGAGACAGCTACAACGGTAATGGTCGTATCAGGGGGCTACCCTGAAGCCTATGAAAAGGGGAAAGAAATTCACGGTATAGAACAGGTAAAGGAATCTATTGTTTTCCATGCCGGAACTGGGTTGAACCAGAATAAAATCGTGACCACCGGAGGCAGGGTTTTAGCCTTGACTTCCTTTGGAAAGGATAAAAATGAAGCTTTAAAAAGATCTTATCAAAGTATCGAGAAAATATGTTTTGATCAAATGTATTTCAGAAAAGATATAGGCTTCGATCTTTAAATTAAACTAAAAACAGTGTCATGAAAAGAATTTTAGTGGCACCTTTAAATTGGGGGCTGGGTCATGCTACAAGGTGTATTCCTATTATAGAATCCTTGTTAGAGCAAGATTTTGAACCTGTTTTGGCCAGCGATGGACAAGCCCTTGAGTTGCTCAAAAAAGAGTTTCCTCAGCTTCACTCACTTGAACTGCCATCCTATAACATTAGATACACGAAAAAAGGAAACCTATTGGCACTTGGCTTACTGGTTCAGTCTCAAAAGATACAGAGAGTGGCTGCGCGGGAGCAGAAATTAGCCAATGAATTAGTTGATGAGCTCAAGCTCGACGGAATTATATCCGACAATCGGTTTGGGGTCTATTCTCATAAAATACCTTCCGTTTATATCACCCACCAACTCAATGTGCCTTTCGGTATTTTTACTGCAATGGCTTCAAAAGTTCATCATAGAATAATTTCTAATTTTAATGAATGCTGGGTGCCGGATTATGAAGGACAAGATAATTTGGCAGGCCGATTATCCTTTCCACCACCAAAAAAGATCAAAACAAGATATATACAACCGATAAGCAGGTTTAGTTACAAACCATTTGTAAAAGTGTATGATGTACTCGTCTTAATTTCAGGACCCGAACCACAAAGATCTATTTTTGAAAAAAACATGCTGGTTAACTTTGAAGGGTTCGACGGTAAAGTGCTAATCGTGCAGGGAGTTGTAGAGCAAGAACAAAAAAGCGAATTATTCAATTCAATTGAGATTGTGAACTTTATGTTGAAAGAGGAACTGGAAGCGGCCATTTTGAGAAGCGAATTAGTTATTTCTCGTTCCGGTTATACCACCCTCATGGATTTGAACGCATTGCGGTCAAGAGCTTTTTTTGTACCCACACCCGGGCAATTGGAGCAAGTTTTTTTGGCAAATCACATGAGAAAACAAGGAATTGCTAATTTTTCATTTCAGAAGAATTTTAACCTTAATAAGCTAAAAGAGTCATCTGATAGCCAAGGTTTTCCCATAAAAAAAACATCAAACAAAAATTCTGAAAAAATTTTGTTTGATGTTTTCAACAGGTAGTGTACAGACTAAATAAATGTAATTTCTGTTGTATTTATATCTTTAACACTTACCAGTTTATTCGCGTCGTATACCAATTCTTTTACTGAATCATTGGTTACGACATACCATGTTCCTACTTTTTTCCCGTTCTCATAATTCGCAACGGTTACTTTTTCTCCCTCCTCATTAAAGGAAACCCACTGACCGTGTAATTTATTTTCTTTAAAATATCCAATTTCCTTTACATCTCCATTGTCATAAAAATAGGAAACTTTTACCAGGTCATCTAGTTTTTCATATTTAGGTTCTACTTTTTGTGCGTATCCTATACCTGCAAAAAGCAAACATAAAGCCAATATCAATACATTGTTTCTCATATCATTAGTGTTTAACTGAGGTAAATATAAAAATATTTACATAAAATAAACAAACGCTTAACAATAACTTAACATTGGAAATATTTAAACCACCTTTTTTAAGGTAAAAGAGAAGGTCGAACCTTTACCTAATTCACTCTCTACAAAAAGTTCCTGATCATGTGCTTCGATCGTGTGTTTTACAATGGCTAAACCTAGTCCGGAGCCACCGTGCTCGCGGGAACGACTCTTGTCAACTCTATAAAAGCGCTCAAATAACCTGGGCAGATGTTTTTTGTCTATCCCAATTCCATCATCCTTTACCTTGACTATATATTTTTGCTTATCATACGAACTGATACTTACAATTGTGTTTCCACCCAATTTACCGTAGTTGATGGAGTTTGTAATGAGGTTAATCAGTACTTGCTGTATCTTTTCAAAATCGCCTTTTGCATACAAAGGATACTCGTATATTTTATCGAAAGTAAGGGTGATCTTTCTTTTGGCTGCTTTGATTTCCAAAATTTCAAAAACATCATTGACCAATCCCACGATATTAAAGGTACTTTCTTCAAGCTTGGTTCCACCGGTTTCCAGTTTAGAGATCATGTCCAGGTCTTTGACGATGGCGCTCAGCCGTTCTATACTTTTGTTGGCCCTGTCCAGATATTTTTGCTTCAATTCTTCATCGTCCATAGATTCGCCCAAAAGCGTAAGTATATAGCCCTGGGCAGTGAATATGGGTGTCTTGAGCTCATGAGAAACATTTCCTAAAAATTCCTTTCTAAAATCATCACGCGTATGCAGTTTTTCAATTTCTACCATTTTTTTATCTACAAAATGCTTGATATTTATGATGAGTTTCTCAAAATCCAGATCATTCAGATCTTTGGAGATGTCCATTTCATTTTTAAAGATATCGGCACCTAAGATACTTTGTACCTCTTTTTTCAAATAAGACCTGAAAGCTAATTTGGAAGTGAAATAGGCAATGATAAAAGTGCCCAGTGGCATCAACAAAAAGGTATAGTTCCACTCGTAGGAAGAAAGGAAAGCAATAAATAGGACAGACAGTAAAATTGTAGTCAGGGTGGCAACCCTAATGGCTATTTTGTGGGCCGAATTGAATTTCACAACTAGTCTATGAATTTATAACCTACCCCTTTAATGGTATCTATGTAGCGGTCGCCAATTTTTTCTCGCAGTTTTCTGATATGTACGTCAATAGTACGGCCACCTACTACCACATCATGACCCCAAACATTTCGTAAAATATACTCTCTGTTCAACACTTTATTAGGAGAGCTCGCTAACAGCACCAGCAGTTCGAATTCTTTTTTAGGTAATACGATTTGCTCCCCATTTTTTAAAACATAATACTCATTTTTAAAAATGGTAAAATCATTGAATTCCAATACATCCTCTGCATTTTCTACAGAAGTTCCCAATCTTCTGAGCAAGGCTTTTACTTTACTTACTAAGACTCTTGGTTTGATCGGTTTGGTAATATAATCATCTGCTCCGGCATCGAAACCTGCCACTTGAGAATAATCTTCACCGCGGGCGGTAAAGAAAACGATCAGCACATTTTTCAAAGTTTCCGAAGAACGAATTTTTTCACAAGTTTCCATCCCGTCCATTTCTGGCATCATGATGTCTAACAAGATGAGATGTGGCATAAAATCATCTGCGATATCGAGCGCCTCAAATCCATTGTGGGCGGTTTTTACCTTAAAACCTTCTTTTTTGAGATGATATCCCACTAGCTCGAGTATATCAGGCTCATCATCCACTAATAAAATTCTAATATTTTCACTATCCATTATAGAGGAATTTTCTTCAAAAATAATTAAAAAAAGCGCAGATATACCCAGTTAACCATTTATTAACCTTTTCGCTTTTATTCATTCTAATCTTTATACAATCATAAATCAGGGTTAACAACCACTTAACACTGTCACACCAATTTTGCAGCGTAATAATTAACAAAATCTAAAAATGAAAAAATCTATTTTAATTGTCTTAGGAATTCTGACATTAAGTTTGATGAGTTGCGGAAGTGACTCACCTGATCCAATCGTTGTGCTGCCAACCTGTAACGACGGTGTCCAAAATGGAGACGAAACAGGAATTGATTGTGGCGGGAGCTGCGGGCCTTGTACAGGAGTAGAAAACGTAAGTGGTTTGATTACCTCAAACACAACTTGGACCAGCGATAATATCTACATTTTGAACGGTAAAGTTGTGGTAGACAATGGAGCTACTCTAACTATAGAAGCTGGAACCATTATCAAAGGAAAAGAAGGGCAAGGATCCTTGGCTTCCGCCTTGATCATTGCCAGAGGAGGAAAAATTGATGCGCAAGGAACAGCCGAGAAACCCATTATCATGACCTCGATCAAAGATAATATCGAAATTGGGCAACTAGCTGGATCAAATTTAACCATTGATGACAATGGTCTATGGGGTGGATTGATGGTTTTAGGAAAAGCCAAAGGTTCTTTTAAAGGGGATGTTACTGAAGTTCAGATTGAAGGAATTCCCGCAAGTGATTCTTTTGGTCTATACGGAGGAGATGATGATAACGACAATTCAGGTACCATGAAATATATTTCTATCAGACATGGTGGTACTGATATTGGAGAAGGAAATGAGATCAACGGACTTACTCTTGGTGCTGTTGGAAGGGGAACGGTGATTGAAAACATAGAAGTTGTTGCCAATTTTGATGACGGTGTTGAATTTTTTGGCGGAACTGTAGATGCTAAAAACCTTTTGGTTTATGCCGTTGGAGACGATGCTCTAGATATTGACCAGGCCTATGCAGGAACAATTTCTAACTCATTCGTGATTCTTGGGGCTATCTCAGACCACGGTTTAGAAATTGACGGTCCAGAGGGTGCGTATGAAGCAGGTTTTAGCTTAAATAATATAACATTACAAGGAAATTCAATTACGCCAGAAGGAGAATATGCAGACTATCGAGATCGCGCGATGGGAGCTTCAAATAACGTATATGCCTACGGATTCAAAGATGTTTCAGATGTAGAATTAGACAATGATGGAGTAGCGACAAACTTCAACAACGGGAAACTTTCTTTTGGTACTTGGCAAATTGTATTGCCTACAGGTGTAACAGACGTTAAAACGATTTTCGCAAATAAAGCAGAAAATGTATCGGTTTCTGGTTTTGGAGATAATGCAGCGGCTGTCACTGCAGGAGATCAAACCGTTGGTGCTAACTTAACTGTATTCGACTGGACCTATGCCAACCTAGTGAATGGCTACTAAGAAGTAAGATTTTATAGATCAGTACTTATGATCATAAGTACTGATCTTTTTTTTAGGAATGGAATAAAAATTAAGAAAAGAAATAAAATAATGAAGTTCAAATCGACAATTGTATTGGCATTCATGCTGATCACTGGGGCAATTTTTGCCCAAAAAGGAACCTTGCTTGGGGTCATACAAGACAAAGAATTCAATGACGTACTACCTTTTGCCAATGTCATTGTAAAAGGAACCAATAATGGTACTACGACAGATTTTGAAGGAGCCTACGAGCTTACGCTGGAGCCCGGAAATTATATCATTGTTTTCTCATTCATTGGATATGAAACCATTGAAGTGACTGACGTGGTCATTAACCCGGGAAAAGTTACAGAGTTGAACACTTCCTTGGGTCCTTTATCAAATCAATTAGAAGAAGTGGTTGTTTCTGTGAAAACTCAAGAAAATACAGAAGCATCTATGTTAGACGTTCAAAGGCGTTCGGTGAACCTGCTCGACGGTATGTCGGCACAAAGCTTTAAAAAAGTAGGTGCCAGCAATCTAGCATCGGCGGTAAGAAACGTACCCGGAGTATCGGTTCAGGGTGGAAAATATGTGTACGTTAGAGGTTTAGGAGATAGATATACCAAGTCTATTTTAAACGGTGTTGATATTCCCGGTTTAGATCCGGATAGAAACACGGTACAAATGGATATTTTTCCAACAAACGTTTTGGATAATGTTCAGGTTGTCAAATCTTCTACCGCTGACCTTCCAGCGGATTTTACAGGTGGTATGGTAAATATTATCACCAAAGAATTGCCAAATAGCGAAGAATACAGTGTTTCTCTTGGAATTCAATACAATCCGAACATGAGTTTTAATTCAAATTTTTTGAGCTCACAAGGAAGTAACGGAGACAAATTCGGTTATGACAGTGGTTTAAGAACCTTGCCTATAAGTCGTCAGCAATACATTCCAACACCATCAGATAAGAACCCATTGTTAACTGTAATTACAGAACAATTCAATCCGGAAATGAAGGCCAAAAGGAAAGACAGCTATATGGATACCAATTTTGGTTTTACTGCCGGCAATCAGTTCGATATCGGCGGCGATAAAAAATTGGGTTATTTGGCTTCTTTTTCTTACCGTGAACAATATATTTTCTATGAAAATTTCGAAAATGGTTTTTACAGGAAATCAGCAGATAAATCTGTGAACGAGCTCGAATTAGCCACGGGTCAAATAGGAGACGTGGGAAGGAATAATATACTTTGGAGTGGCTTGGCAGGACTCACCTTAAAAACACCAAAAAGCAAGTATAAATTAAATTTTATGCATATCCAGAATGGATTGTCAACTGCCGGTTATTTGAAGCAGGAAATCCTTTTTGCAGATGCTGTTGAGGTTTTTAAAGACAATATTGAATACAAGCAAAGTCAAATTACCAATGCCTTACTTACAGGAAAACATTCGAATGACGATGGATCATGGGTAACAGAGTGGAAACTGTCTCCAACCTATTCAAGAATCGATGACAAAGACGTGCGTGTTACACCATTCAGATATGAGCCCGATACCGAAATTTATAGTATCAGCCCAAGTTCTGCGGGAAACCCTTCGAGAATCTGGAGAAATCTGGAAGAGATCAATGCGGTTGGAAATGTGAATGTGCAAAAAAGACATACCTTATTTAACAAACAAGCCAAATTGATCTTTGGAGGAGCCTATACTTTTAAGAACAGAGACTTTAGCATTGATAATTACAGAATTAGATTGCAAGGTGGCGCCGGACAAGAATTTGAAGGGAATGCAGATGCTCTATTAGAAACAGAGAACATTTGGACGGTCAAATCAGGAACAGGATCTTATTTAGAAGGAAATTTTGAACCTGCCAACACCTATGAAGCAACACAAACGGTAGCAGCAGCCTTTATTTCTGAAGAATTTCAGATTACCGAAAAATTGAAATCAATTTTGGGAGTGAGATTCGAAAAATTCGATCACTACTACACCGGTCAAAACAATTTTGGCGATGTAGTTTACGACAACCAGAAAGTGTTAGACAAAGCAGATTTTTTCCCTTCGTTGAACTTAATATACGGTGTTACCGATAATACGAATTTGAGAATGTCCTATGCCAGAACAACGGCAAGACCTTCATTTAAAGAAGCCTCAATCGTTCAAATTTTTGACCCGCTTTCAAGCTTAACATTTAATGGAAATATCAATCTTCAACCAACCTATGTAGATAACATGGATCTGCGGTATGAAAGATTTGGTACCAATACCCAAATGTTCGCTGTAAGTGGTTTCTTCAAGAGCTTTACAGACCCCATAGAATTGACCTATTTCTTGTCAGCCACAGACCAATTACAACCAAAGAACCTTGGTAATGCCATTGTTTATGGTGCCGAGTTTGAGGTGAGAAAAGATTTTAGCTTTTTCGGAGAAGCTTGGGAAGCTCTTAACTTCAGTATGAATGTCTCTCTCATCAAATCTGAGTTGGAAATGAGTGAAGAAGAATTGGAAGCAAGACGATTGAGCTTAAGAGATGGCGAAAAATTAGAAGATACCAGAGAACTGCAAGGTCAATCTCCTTATTTGGTGAACCTCGGATTTAGTTATGGAGACGATGATAACGGATGGCAGGCAGGTTTGTTTTACAATATGCAAGGCGAAACGCTTGAAGTGGTTGGAACAGGAGATGTGCCTGATGTGTACACCATGCCATTCCACAGTTTAAATTTTAACCTGACCAAGTCTTTTGGGAAAGAATTAAATTCCAGTATCAATTTCGGCATAAAAAATATTTTGGACGATGAATTGGAAAGTAAATACCAATCCTTCAAAGCGCAAGATCAGATCTTTTCAAGGTTGAATCCCGGTAGAGGTATTACTCTGGGTTACGCGTATAAGTTCTAAAAGATAATTTTTATTTCTTTTCCTGGCTATCCGATTTTTTGTCGAGAATTGGGTAGCCTTTTTTATGTTTACTTTTGAGGTGTGATGCATTAAATTAAAAAGTGAGCCGCATGAACATAAAGAACATTTTGTTTTTAGATATTGAGACCGTCCCTGAAACGCAAAATTTTGAGGAATTAGATGCGCTTAAACAGGAACTCTTCTCAAAGAAAACAGCCTATCAGAGAAAAGAAGACACAAGTGCCGAAGAGTTTTATGAACGAGCCGGAATATGGGCGGAATTCGGTAAGATCATTTGTATCTCTGTCGGTTTTTTCGATCTGCATGCCGATCGTCCTGCCCTGAGGATCAAGTCTTTTTTCGGAGGGGATGAACGACAAATTTTAGTTGATTTCAAACACCTCCTCGACACCTATTTTTCTAAACCGGAGCATTTGCTTTGTGCACACAATGGGAAAGAATTCGATTTTCCATTTATCGCCAGACGAATGATCATTCATGCCATTGAACTACCCGAAAAGCTTCAGTTGTTCGGCAAGAAACCATGGGAAGTCTCACATCTCGACACCATGGAGATGTGGAAATTTGGCGATTTTAAACATTATACCTCCCTCAATTTACTCACAAATATTTTGGGAATTCCTTCCCCAAAAGAAGATATTGACGGCTCTCAGGTGGCAAAGGTCTATTACGAAGATCGTGATTTACCTAGAATAGTAAAATATTGCGAAAGAGATACGCTGGCGGTAGCTCAGGTCTATTTGCGTTTAACGAATCGGCCTGTTTTAAAACCAGAGCAAGTATTTTTTGTAGAAAATTAATCTTCCAGCCTCAAAGATAGTTCCAACCAACGATCCTCTTTGAGCTCGAGTTCCTCCATGATCTTTTGAAGTAAAACTGATTTTGCAGCAATCTCATTTTCCGGTACTTTGTTTTCTTCAAAAAGGTTTTCAATTTCCTTTTTTTGTTTTTCCAGTTTCGCCATCTCATTTTCCAGTCGGCCGAATTCTTTTTTATCTGAATAAGACATACCGGGCTTTTTTTCTGCTGTCTTTTCTGTTGATTTGGATGAGGTGCTTTCCGAAGGACTGGAATCTTCATAGGCGCGATAATCAGAATAATTGCCGGGAAAATCGAGCACATTTCCATTTCCTTCAAAGACAAATAAATGATCCACAATTTTATCCATAAAATACCTGTCGTGAGAAACCACCAAAAGGTTCCCGGGGAAATCGAGCAAGAAATCTTCCAATACTTGCAGGGTTACGATGTCCAGATCATTGGTAGGCTCATCTAAGATCAGAAAGTTTGGATTTTGTATCAGAACCGTACATAAGAACAACCTTTTGATCTCCCCTCCGGAGAGTTTCTCTACATAATCGTATTGTTTCTTTCTGTCGAATAAAAAACGCTCCAGAAGTTGTCCGGCACTTATTTTTCTGCCTTTGGTCAATGGAATATATTCACCAAATTTTTGGATGACCTCGATCACTTTTTCTCCAGGGATCACTTCCAGACCCGCCTGGCGGTAATAACCAAACTTAACCGTTTCTCCGATGGACACCTTTCCGGAATCGACCGGAACCTGCCCGGTAATGATATTTAAAAAAGTAGATTTACCGGTCCCGTTCTTTCCGATGATACCGATCCTTTCACCGCGCAAAAAGTTATAATCGTATTTGTCTAAAACGACCAGATCTCCAAAAGATTTAGAAACTTTGTGCAACTCCACATTCTTGGAACCCAGTCGTTCCATGTTGATCTCCAATTGCACCCTGTGGTCTTTTCTTCTCTGGGAAGCAACTTCTTTGATCTTGTAAAAATCGTCAATTCTCGATTTGGACTTGGTGGTTCGCGCTTTGGGTTGTCTGCGCATCCACTCCAATTCATCTTTGAACAAACTTTTGGCCTTTTCTACCGTCGTTTGCTCATTCATTTCACGCTCCTCTTTCTTTTGCAAGAAATAGGAATAATTCCCTTTGTAGCGGTATAATTGCCCGTTCTCTAATTCGATGATATCATTACAGACACGTTCGAGAAAATATCGGTCGTGCGTCACCATGAACAAGGTCATATTCTCTTTGTGGAGGTATTTTTCCAACCATTCGATCATTTCCAGATCTAAGTGATTGGTAGGCTCATCCAAAATGAGCAGATCAGGCTGGTTGAGCAAAGCAATGGCCAGCGCCAGGCGCTTTTTCTGACCACCTGACAGGTTTTTGATCAATTGATGAATATCCGACAGACCGAGTTTGAAAAGGATCTGTTTGTAGGTGGTTTCATAATCCCAGGCCTGGTGAAGTTCCATCAGTTCAAAAGCTTTTTGATAGGCTTCTGCGTCATTTGGATTTTCAAGTGCGTGTTCGTATTGGGCAATAATTCTGAGCGTTTCATTCTCTGCCGCTAATATGGTCTCCTCAATGGTCAAAGCTGTATCCAAAGCATCTTTTTGCGATAAATAAGCGATCTTTAACCCGTTCCTGGAGACTACATTCCCGGCGTCAGGTTCATCGATGCCTGCCACGATATTTAATAAAGTTGTTTTGCCTGTCCCATTCTTGGCTACCAGCGCAATTTTCTGGTCTTTATTGATGCCAAAAGACAGGTTTTCAAAAAGGACACGTTCTCCAAAAGATTTGGAAATATTTTCAACAGATAAGTAGTTCACAAGAATAATTTGTGCAAAAGTAAGTCAATTTTACACATTCGATGACACCTGAAAAAGATTCAATCAAAACTATCCTTCAAATTCAGATTGAAATACATTTTGATAGCTTTCCCATTCTTCCTTGGTCTGTATCTTTTTATGATCGTCATTTAGAAAAAGTTTGAGGTACAACTCTAGTTGCTGTGGGGTGTGGTAACCCGGAATGGGCATGATGGGTAAACCTTGCTCGTCAAAGAAATAGATGGTCGGATAAGCCGTAATCTGTAAGGCTTGTGCTAACTGGTGTTGGGCATTTCTGCCTGTGCTGGCCGGATTAAAATCGGGATTGCTAAAAGCCTGATCTTGGTATTTCAAAGGCTCATTTCCCTCGGCATTGAATTTAACCGCATAAAAGTTCTCATTGACAAAGCTGCTCACATCTTTATTTTGGAAAGTATTCTTATCCAACATGATACAAGGACCGCACCAAGTCGTGTACACGTCCATCATTATTTTCTTCGGATTGCTTTTTTGCGCTTCTAGGGCTTCAGGTAAAGTCATCCAATTGATTTTATATTCCTGAGCTTTGACGCCCAAAAACAAAAATAACAAAACCACAAAAATCCAATTCTTCATTTCAAACATATTTTAGATCCATCGGAACAATAAGAATGCCAAAATTACCAAATTATTGTGTTTCAAAGGTTTTTTTGATCGGATTGAGTAACAAAGATTACTTACCTCACCCCATGCATTAACTTTTTTATCACAGGATAAAGCGCTGCAGAAAGCACCCCTAAACCAATGGCAATTGCGGTGAGTATCCAAAAGAAATGACTCAGACCTTTTTCCTGGGCAATGGCTTCTGAAGTCTCACCAAAAATACCGGCCATTTTCATACCGATCGCAACAGCCAAATACCAAATACCGAACATCATCGCAATCATTCTTCCCGGAACCAACTTACTCACATACGATAAAGCCACCGGAGAAACACAAAGTTCTCCCATGGTATGGAATAAATAGACCAAAATAAGCCAGATCATGCTTACAGAAGCCGTTTTAGCTCCCGCAGGGATCGAAGCAGAGCCAATGGCTACCCATGCCATACCCAAGCCCAATAAGATCATACCAATGGCATATTTCATGTTGGCATTCGGATTGTACTTACTTTCCCACCACCTGGAAAATAAAGGAGCGAGGGTGATTATGAACAATGAATTTAAAACACCAAACCAAGACGCCGGTACTTCGGCTACATCTTTCTTAAATTCTTCGCTCAACATCCAAATGGCTATGGCCCAAATAATGACAAAACTGAAGGATAAAATGATGTTAGAAAGCGCATATTTTTTAAAGGTCTTTTTGAACAATTGCAGCAAAACCCAGGTGATAATACCGAGTGGAATGATGGTCATCAATGAGTTGACTATTTTAAAAGTAAAACCAGAACTACCTTCCAGCACACGTTGGGTATAATCACGGGCAAAAATGGTCAAGGAACCCGGTGCTTGTTCGAAGATGGCCCAAAAGAAAATGGTGATAAAGGCAAAGAAGATGACGGCGAGCATTCTATCTCTGGTCACTTTGCTGTATTTGGGGATTCTGATAAAAAGCAAGAAAATAAACAGCGCCAGGGCAAAAAGAATAATAAAATTAGGGCCGTCCAATCCAAACAATGAAAAATCGAATAAATTATAGGCACCTTCAGAAATTTTTGAAACCGGATCATTTAAGATCCAGGCAAGGCCAAGAGCTGCTGCGACAAAGATCAACACCAGCTGAAAGTTGGTAAAAGGATTGAGTTTATCCCCATTTTCATCGACAGTTGTCAAAGCTGTTTGATCATCTTTTTCAACTTTCACAGGCTTTTTACCGATGTCACCAAAAATGTTTTGCGCAAACCAGAATTGTAATAGGCCAAAAAACATAAAGATACCGGCCAATCCAAAACCCCAGCTCCAACCTACTTTTTCGCCTAAATAACCGCATAAAAGGATTCCTAAAAATGCACCTGCGTTGACGCCCATATAGAAAATGGTATAAGCACCATCTTTCTTTTCCGGTTTTTCTTTGTACATCTCAGAAATAATCGAAGTCATATTGGGTTTGAAAAAGCCTGATCCGAATACCAAAAGGGTTAAACCGGTATAGATAAAAAAGGGAGATTCCAAAGCCATACTCGCATGGCCGAGCGTCATGAGCAAGGCACCAACCACCACAGCCCATCTGAATCCAATGATCTTATCAGCAAAGTATCCACCCAAAAGGGTTGAAAGATAAACAAGAGAAGTATAGGTACCAAAAATAGCAAAAGCATGTTCTCTTGGCCAGCCCCAGCCTCCATCCATTAAGGCGGCGGTAAAAAACATGACCAAAAGTGCGCGCATGCCATAGTAGCTAAAACGCTCCCACATTTCTGTAAAAAATAAAATAAATAGACCTGCAGGGTGTCCTATTACCTTGTCTTTAAATAAACTTTCAACATCTGTACTCATAAATTTTTATTTCTGATTCATAAAAAAACCTCAGAGGCAAAACCTTTGAGGCAACTATATTAATGTGAACTTAATTCTTGTTTTTCTTTGTCTGTCACCACATGCTCGTTGTCTTCAGCCCCGTGGGTCAGCGCTTCCAGTTTGTTTACAAATAGCATCACCAAAAGACCAAACAAGACGCAAAAAACAGCGATTCCTGTGAAGACTGTAAATTCTCCCAGTTCTGAAGCTGACTCTCCCAGTAAACCTGCCACTTTATTGCCCAGGCCTGTTGTGGCAAAATAAATACCCATCATAATTGAGGCGTATTTTAAAGGCGCTAATTTCGTTATAAAGGATAGGGCAACAGGAGATAAAGATAATTCTCCTATGGTATGAAATAAATAGGCCAGTACCAGCCAATACATCGCTGAAGAACCATTTGCTTCGAATTGTGTGGAGGCTGCCGACATAAAAAAGAAACCCAGCCCCATGATAATAAGTCCAATGATCATTTTAAAAATAGAAGAAGCCCTTTTCCCATTTAACTTTCTGTTCGCCCAATAGGCAGCAACTACCGTCCCCAAAATAATGATGAAAAAAGCGTTGAGTGATTGAAAAGTAGAGGCGGGAATTTCGAATCCAAAAAGAACCCGATCTGTTTTTTCTTTTGCATAGATGTTCATTAAACCCCCGGCTTGTTCAAAAGCACCCCAGAACACAATGACCAGCAGGAATGAAATAAAGAGAACAATAAGTCGGTCTTTTTCAATTTTAGTGAGAGGTCTTTTCAGCGCGGCCTGTTCTTCCGGATCTTTTGATACGCCAATAAAATTACCTACATTTTTGAGGTATTTTTGTCCATACAGATATTGGAACAAGCCCAGGGCCATTCCAATTCCGGCGAGCCCAAAACCATAGTGCCAACCGTGCACTTCACCGACATAACCCACAATTAAACTCGACAAAAAGGCGCCGAGGTTGATACCGATATAGAAGATCGTAAATCCTTTATCCCTTCTGATATCTCCTTTTGGATAGAGGCCCCCAACCATGGTAGATATATTGGGCTTGAGCATACCAACACCTAAGATAATAAGAACCAATCCGGTGTAAAAAGCCCACATGGCCTGTACTGCTAAGATGCCGTGACCGGCTACAAGTAAGATACCCCCGTAAAGCACGGATTTTTTTTGTCCTAAGTATTTATCGGCAATCCAACCCCCTGGGATTGAGGCCAAATACACAAGCATCGTATACCATCCATACAATGCGAGCGCCTCGCCATTTGTCCATCCTAAACCCGGATTGGCATCAGTCGTTTTTTGAACCAGATATAAGACCAATATGGCGCGCATCCCGTAATAGGAAAAGCGTTCCCACATTTCAGTAAAGAATAGGATAAAAAGACCTTTTGGATGACCAAAAATTTCTTGTTGTTCAGGAGCCATTGCATTAGCATCTTGCATTTTTAAGCTATTTTAAGGGTTTGTTGGCGAAACAATTTCGGATTTTCCGAGTGATTCATGGATAAATTTAGTCATTTTTTCAAACAAATGTAATCGTGTGTTATCGCCCTCATTGATACCATGGGAACGATCGGGGTAAATAAAGAAATCGAAATCCTTATTTTCTTGCACCAAAGCATTTACCATGCGCATGGAATTCTGAACATGGACATTGTCGTCTCCTGAACCATGGATCAATAAATAATCTCCTTTTAGCAAATGGGCAAAATTGAGCGGTGAATTCTGGTCGTAACCCTTGGCGTTTTCCTGAGGTGTCTGCATATAGCGCTCTGTATAGACAGAATCGTAAAAACGCCAGGAAGTAACAGGTGCCACCGCAATGGCCATTTTAAACACATCGGCACCTTTGGTAATGGCCAAAGAACTCATATAACCACCATAACTCCAGCCCCAAATTCCAATTCTGTTTTGATCGATATAATTTAATTTCCCCAATTCCATAGCGGCTTCTATCTGATCGGCAATTTCATATTTCCCTAATTCCTTATAGGTCATTTTTTTGAAATCTCGGCCTTTGAATCCTGTACCACGGCCATCTACAACAGCCACGATAAATCCTTGTTGAACCAGCATCGCATGATAATAATCTCTGTAATTGTACCAGGAATTGCTCACGGACTGAGAACCGGGTCCTGAATATTGATACATCAGCAAAGGATATTTTTTAGAAGGATCAAAATCTAAGGGTTTCATGATCCACATATTAAATGTCCCATTTTTTGTTTTCAACTCCGACAACTCTTTTTGCGGAATGTGATAATTAGCCAGGCTTTTCTGCAGCTCGGTATTGTCCAGAATGGTCCCTATTATTTTTCCCGAATGACCTTCGTTTAAAGTATAAGAGGTTGCAGAAGTCGTATTGGAGAACTCATTGACAAAATAATTGTAACTATTGCTGAAAAAAGCCTCGTTTGTTCCAATCCTCTCGCTCAGTTTCTTTTTGTCTTTACCGTTGATATGCATCGCATAAACACTTCTGTTCACAGATCCTTCTTCGGTTGATTGATAAAAAACCGTGTTCGTTCTTTCGTCAAAACCGTAATAAGTAGTGACTTCCCAATTTCCTTTGGTGATCTGATTGTTCAGCCTGCCCTCCTTGTTGTAATGATACAAATGATAAAATCCATCTCTTTCACTCATCCAAATAAAACTGTTGTCAGGTAAAAAAGTAAGTTGATCATTGATGTCTACATAAGCAGCGTCTTTTTCATTTAAAACCACTTTGGATTGCAATGAACTGCCCTCTACAAAAATTAAATTGAGGTTGTTTTGATGCCTGTTTAAGGTAGTCACAGCAAGCGTATTGGGTTCACTTGTCCACTGTATCCTTGGGATATAATATTGTTGATCCTTTCCCAGTGCTACTTTTTTCAGCTGATCGGATGAGAGATCGTACACATGTAAACTTACGATTGAATTATTTTCCCCTGCTTTGGGATATTTAAAAACCGACTGACCCGGATAAAGTTCATCGCCGTACATATCCATTGAAAACACAGGGACCTCAGTTTCATCAAATCGGATAAAGGCTATTTTATCGGAATTTCCATTCCAATCAAAAGCCCTGACAAATGAGAACTCCTCTTCATAGACCCAATCGGTGATCCCGTTAATGATCTTATTCTTTTTTCCATCCTCAGTAATTTGAGCAGTTTTTCCGCTTTCCAGATCTTTGATGAATAAATTGTTTTCAAAAGCATAAGCTACCTTCTTTCCGTCCGGAGAAAAAGTAGGTTCCTGAATCTTATGTTCACTTATTTTTTCGAATTTCTTGGTCACCCTATCATACACATAAAAATCTGCCAGTTCAGAATGACGGAAAATACTTTCGGTATTTGTTCCTATAATGACCTTGGTTTCAGCCTGATCAAAAGAATAACTGTCAAATGAGGATAGACCCAGATCTGCGCTCGAAACAATGGTTTCTGTTCGGGTAAGGGTAGCGTAATCATATTTGTCCAGGGAGACAACATTGTTGTTATAATTGAGCAAGGTAAAAAAGTCTCCATTTCGCATAGGATGAAAGGCTTCCAGGCTGTTCTCCAGAAAAGTGTCTTCGGTAAAAATATTTTCTAAGGTAATTTTTTGCTGTGCCTGAGCCCATGAAAGCACGAGCAGAAAAAGGATCGTAAATTTTCTCATTGACATAAAACTATCTTCAATAATTTGCCAATTTTACGGAAAAATAATGGATTGTTCGCTGCATTTTATCATCTTTTAATTACTTTAACAAAGCTGATGCATTATCTTTGTATTTCATTTATTTTCTGTAGTAATGACAAAATTAATTGCCGGTTTTTCGAAGTTCAATAAGCAGCAAAAAATAGAATGGCTGGCGGAAAACTTCTTTCAACAAAGAGAAGAGGGGATAAAAGTTCTCAAACAATATTGGAATACGGATGAAAAGCTCCAGTCTTTGCACGATGAATTCATAGAAAACACCATTTCAAATTTCTATGTTCCTTATGCCATTGCACCCAACTTCATCATTAACGGGAAAACTTATACCATCCCCATGAGCATTGAAGAAAGTTCGGTGGTAGCAGCCGCCTCTCTAGTGGCTAAATTTTGGAGTGTCCGCGGTGGCTTTCAGGCCAAAGTACTTTCTACCACAAAAGTAGGACATGTTCATTTTATGTATGAAGGAGAAAAAGAGCAATTGCAAAGAACTTTCGATAAGATCAAACCTAAATTATTTGAAGAAACAGCCTATATTACTGAAAACATGCGAAAGCGGGGTGGCGGAATTTTGGATATAGCGCTCATTGACAAAACCTCAGAATTAAAGGATTATTATCAATTATACGTCACCTTTGAGACCAAAGACAGCATGGGGGCCAATTTTATCAACTCATGCCTGGAAAAAATTGCGGATACCTTTAAAAACGATGAGATACAGATCGTCATGAGTATTTTATCCAATTATGTCCCGGAATGTCTGGTTCGCGCAGAAGTGAGCTGTAACATAGAAGATTTTTTTGAGGAGCACCCACGGTTCTATGCGAATAAATTTGTTCAGGCCGTTCAGATCGCAGAGGTAGAACCTTACCGCGCTGTTACACACAATAAAGGGATCATGAACGGAATTGACGCGGTGGTTTTGGCTACAGGTAATGATTTTAGGGCTGTCGCAGCAGGCGTCCATGCCTATGCCTCAAGAGACGGCCGATACAGAAGTTTGACTCATGCGAAAATTGAGGGCGATGTCTTTCATTTTTGGATAGAAATTCCTTTGGCCTTAGGTACGGTTGGCGGATTGACAAAATTGCATCCTTTGGCAAAACTATCCTTAGAGATGCTTCATCAGCCCTCGGCAGAAGAACTCATGCAAATTGTAGCTGTAGCCGGTTTGGCACAAAATTTTGCCGCACTGAAAGCATTGACAACAACCGGCATTCAAGAAGGTCATATGAAAATGCACATGAATAATATACTCAATCAACTGGAGGCCAATGTGCACGAAAAGAATCTTCTCGTCGATCAATTTAAAGGGAAGACAGTAAGCTATAACGATGTGGCGAATGCATTGCATCAACTCAGATTAGCATCAAACCTAAATAATTAATACTTATCTGCCTATACACAGAATCTATGGCATTAGGAAAAAAACCGCAGAATTCTGTGTATCTTTGGGTAAATAAAAAGAATAACCACTAAAACTATCAATTATGTCATTTCAGTTGCCAAAATTACCCTACGCATACGATGCGCTTGAGCCTCACATTGATGCGAGAACTATGGAGATCCATCATACAAAGCATCATAACGGATATACAACAAACTTAAACAACGCCATCGCAGGAACAGATCTTGAAGGAAAATCGATTGAGGAAATTCTTTCCGGGCTCGATATGAATCATATGGCCGTCAGAAACAACGGAGGCGGTTTTTACAACCATAATCTTTTTTGGACGGTGATGTCGCCCAAGGGTGGAGGAACACCCACAGGAGAATTGGCGAAAGCCATTGATGATGCTTTTGGAAGCTTTGACGCTTTTAAAGATACTTTCTCTAAGGCCGCTGCGACCAGATTTGGATCTGGTTGGGCTTGGTTATGCGTGCACAAGGGAGGAAAGGTTGAAGTTTGTTCTACTGCCAATCAAGACAATCCATTGATGCCGGGTATCGGTTGTACAGGAACTCCTATTCTGGGATTGGATGTGTGGGAACACGCTTATTATTTAAACTATCAAAACAGACGTCCTGATTATATCAGTGCCTTTTATAACGTGATCAACTGGGCGGAAGTATCTAAAAGGTACGCTGCAGGTAAATAAATTTCAGTACTTCAAAAAAGATCGAACCACGGATTTTTCCGTGGTTCTTGTTTTATAAAGGTTACTTTTGTTTTTTAATTTGTGTGCCTTGAATGCCAGAAAAATTGCCTTTGTTTTTGCCTTTTTAGCCTCACTTTTTTACGGTGTGGCCTTTACCGTTGCCAAAGATGTCATGCCTGCTTATATCAAGCCCTTCGGGTTTATCTTACTGAGGGTATCTGTGGCGGGCCTCCTTTTTTGGCTCGTTGGCATGACCATTAAAAAAGAAAAAATTCAAAGCAGAGATTTTATCAGGATATTTATGGCTGCTTTGTTTGGCTGTGCGCTCAACATGCTTACCTTTTTCAAAGGTCTGAGCATGACCACTCCCATCAGTGCTGCTGTGATCATGGTCATCACTCCGGTTTTGGTCTTGAGTTTTTCAGCCCTGATCCTCAAGGAAAAGACAACACCGCTCAAAATTATCGGTATTTTTATCGGTTTAAGCGGAACATTGTTGCTCATTTTATACGGGCAAAAACTGGAGATAGATAAAACGGGCATGATCGGTAATTTGCTGGTCTTTGTCAATGCGGCTTCTTATGCTTTATATTTGATTATCATCAGAAATCTCACACAGAAATACCACCCCCTTACTTTTGCCAAATGGATCTATCTCTTCGGATTTTTTCTGGTACTTCCCTTTGGTTTTGCCGAACTCAAAGAGGTTAGCTGGCAAGAGCTTCCCGAAAGCGCCTGGATAGGGATGGGGTATATTGTGGTGATTACGACATTTCTGACCTACATGTTCAACATGTTTGCCCTCCGCGAACTCAAAGCAACTACCCTCAGCATTTTTATTTATTTACAGCCCCTTATCGCCAGTATATATGCCATACTTGTAGGGAGTGATTCCTTGAACACGGTTAAAATAATGGCCGCCATTTTAATCTTTACGGGAGTTTATTTGGTCACCTCAAAACCAAAAATAAAAGCGGGAGAAACTGCTTAACCTTTGCGCTGATCTCAAAAGCCTGAAATTGATTAACTTTGCGCAAATTAAATTTTCTTTATGATCTATTCCATGACTGGTTTTGGCAAGTCGATCTTACAATTGCCTTCCAAAAAAGTAACTGTCGAAGTAAAATCATTGAACAGTAAGAACCTCGATGTTAATACCAGGATCCCTTCGCTATATCGGGAGAAGGAGGGTGATATCCGCCGGCTATTATCCAAATCACTGGAAAGGGGAAAAATTGACCTGAGCATTTATATAGAACAAACCGAAGAAGAGCAGAGCAATCGGATCAATGAATTATTGGTCAGGAATTATATGGCACAACTCAGGCAGATCAATGACGGAATAGAGGAAGATTATTTGTCGATCGCCATGCGTCTGCCGGATGTACTAAAAACGGAAAGAGAAGAACTGGACAAGGAAGAGTGGGATGGCGTCACGGCAACGATCGAAGAGGCTGTCAGATTATTGACTGAATTCAGACTGGAAGAAGGAAAATTCCTTGAAGACGATTTGATCCTGAGAATAGAGACCATAGAAAAATTGCTCGATCAGGTGATGACCTTAGACGAAGAGCGCTTGGTTCTGGTCAGAGAAAGATTGCTCAAAGCCATTTCTGAATTGACCCTTACGGTAGATGAAAATCGGTTTGAACAGGAATTGATCTATTACCTGGAAAAGCTCGATATTACTGAGGAAAAGACCAGGTTGACCAACCATTTGGATTATTTTAAAAAAGAGATGAAAACCCAACTTTCTAACGGAAAAAAACTGGGTTTCATTTCACAAGAAATCGGCAGAGAGATCAATACCATAGGATCAAAAGCAAATTTCGCTCCCATGCAAAATTTGGTGGTTCAAATGAAAGACGAGCTGGAAAAAATAAAAGAGCAATTGCTGAATATTTTATAGCATGACAAAAAAAGGGAAACTCATTGTTTTTTCTGCACCCTCAGGCTCGGGTAAAACTACCCTCGTACACCATTTGTTAGATCAGGAAAAACTCGGACTTCAATTTTCTATTTCGGCTACTTCAAGACCCAGACGCGGACAAGAAATTGACGGGAAGGACTATTATTTTATTTCCAAAGAAAAGTTTCAGGAACACATCAAGAACAAAGATTTTTTAGAGTGGGAAGAGGTCTACACCGATAATTTTTACGGGACCCTTTTATCTGAGGTAAACAGAATTTGGCAAAACGGGAAAGTGGCTATTTTTGACATCGATGTCGTGGGCGGTTTGCGCATCAAAGAGAAATTTCCCGAAAATACGCTGGCCGTATTCGTGCAACCCCCTAGTTTAGAGGTGATGGAAAGCAGGTTGCGCAACAGAAAGACAGATTCAGAAGAAAAGATCAAAGAGCGTTTGGCAAAGGCCAGTAAAGAATTGGAATTTTCTGAAGAAATTTGATTACGTATTGGTCAATGACAATTTGGAAAGCGCTAAAAAAGAAGCGGAGAAAATAGTAGCAGATTTTATAAAGAACGAGTCGTAATAAGATGAAGATCGGACTTTTTTTTGGCACCTTTAATCCCATCCATATAGGTCACATGATCATTGGGAATTACATGGCAGAATATTCAGACCTGGATGAGGTCTGGTTTGTGGTTACACCCCATAACCCGCTCAAAAAGAAAGACACCTTATTGGCCGATCTGCACAGGTACAGAATGGTAGAAGAAGCCACAGAAGAGTTTCCTAAACTCAAACCCTCTAACATAGAATTTGGTCTTCCTCAACCCAATTATACCATAAATACCCTGGCCTATTTGCAGGAAAAATATCCCGGGGAAACCTTTTGTTTGATCATGGGAGAAGACAATCTACAATCTTTTCACAAGTGGAAAAATTACGAGCTACTGCTGGAGAATTACAATATTTACGTCTATCCCAGGATTTTCGAAGAAAAGAAAGCTACTTTTGAAAAGTATCAGGGAAAATACACCTTTGTGGATTCACCGATCATAGAAATTTCCTCCACCTTTATCCGCAATGCGATCAAGGAGAAAAAAGATATACGCCCCATGTTACCCGAAAAAGTATGGAAATATATCGATCAAATGAATTTTTATAAATAGAAAGAATTCATCAGCAGTCATAAGATCTTAAATTTGCAAAAAGGATGTTAACCTTTTTAACACTTGTCATCAATAGTCAGGTAACGACACATTTTTTATGAAATGGATTTTTAAACCATCACCGGAAAAGGAGAAAATAGAGCAACTGTCTCGGGAACTGGGTATTGATCAAATCCTTGCGAAATTGCTTGTGATGAGGGGAGTTGATGATTTTGACAAAGCCAAGAAGTTTTTCAGACCCAGCCTCGATGATCTGCACGATCCTTTTTTGATGAAGGATATGCAAAAGGCAGTGGACAGGATAGAGATGGCCATTGAAAAGGAGGAGGCGATCCTGATCTATGGTGATTATGACGTAGACGGAACCACCGCGGTTTCATTGGTCTATTCTTACCTGCGTGAATTCTATCCCAAGGTGGCCACCTATATTCCCGATCGATACGAGGAGGGATATGGCATTTCGTTTCAAGGGATCGATTTTGCCTCAGACAATGAGATCTCTCTGATCATCGCTTTAGATTGCGGGATCAAGGCCATCGATAAAGTGTTGTATGCCCGGGAAAAAGGGATCGATTTTGTAATCTGCGATCACCACAGGCCCGGTGAACACATCCCGGATGCCGTTGCGGTTTTAGATCCCAAGCAAAACGATTGTTCATATCCCTATGATGAACTTTGCGGTTGCGGGGTTGGATTCAAGTTGATCCAGGCATTACACCATGTAAGAGGAGGTGCTCCAGAAGCGCTTTATGGCTATTTAGACCTGGTGGCCATCGCTATTGCCGCAGATATTGTTCCGCTTACCGGAGAAAACAGGATCCTGGCGACATACGGTTTGAAAATGATCAACCAGAACCCGCGTCCCGGAATTGAAGCGATGCTCCAAAGTGCTCCCAAATCTGAATATACCATCACCGATCTGGTCTTTACGCTGGCACCCAGGATCAATGCGGCCGGCAGAATGAAGCACGGCCGATATGCCGTTGAGATCTTGACGGAAAGAGACAGGGACAATGCGCAACAATACGCTTCAAAAATTGAACTAAACAACCAGGAGAGACGGACTGTTGAACAGGAAATTGAAAAAGAAGCCCTGGCACAGATCGTCGAACTAAAAGAAGAAGATCAATTTTCTACGGTGGTCTATGCCGAACATTGGCACAAAGGGGTCATTGGAATCGTCGCTTCTCGCCTGATCGAGAATTATTACAGGCCTACGCTGGTTTTTACCTCGAGCAATGGTAAACTGGCCGCTTCGGCCCGCTCAGTTTCCGGTTTTGATGTGTACAACGCCCTTGAAGAATGCGCCGACTACATCGAACAATTTGGCGGACATAAATATGCGGCCGGGCTCACCCTGTTACCCGAAAATTATGATGATTTTAAAAGGAAATTTGAAGAAGTCGTCAAAAATTCAATTCCCGAAAACTCCCTGACACCTCAAATTCTGATCGATACGGAAATAGATCTTTCTGAGATCACCCCTAAATTTTACAGGGTCTTAAAACAATTTGGTCCTTTTGGACCGATGAACATGAAGCCGGTTTTCTTAGTGAATGGCGTCAGAGATAATGGATTTGGCAGAAAAGTAGGTGCCGACGAGAAACATTTAAAAGTGAATATCATCGGTGGAGGAGAAGGTCAAACCTTTAGCGCCATAGGTTTCGGATTGGGGCCTAAATATCCTGTGATTTGCAATGGGAAACCTTTTGATGCCGTATTTACACTGGAAGAAAATCATTTTAATGGCCATACCAGCTTACAGCTCAATCTAAAAGACATAGATTCAGAAGATCTGGCTTAAAAAAACACCCACTAAAAACGTTAGCGGGTGCCTTAAACATGAAACACTTTAATTTAAAATCAACTTCTTCTTATCCACACTTTGAATGTCCGCAACTTTTGCAGGTCAAACAACCTTCGGCATAAATTAACCCTTCAGGATCACCACATTCCTGACATTTTTTATCTGCCGCTTCTGCACCTTCCGGCACAAATCTTTTTAAAGCCCTGGACACACCATTTTTCCATGTATTGATATGTTCATCATAAAGATTCAAATTTTGAATCAGATCGACCACATAAGGCATTGGCATTCCATGGCGTAATACCCCGGAGATCAATTTGGCATAATTCCAGTATTCTTTATCGAAAGATCTCGACAAGCCTTCTATGGTGGTTTTATAACCTTCTTTGTCTACATATTGGAAATCATAGCGGGCATTTCTGTCGCCGGTGCGTTTTTTTATCACCCAACCTTTTTCCACCCATTGAGGTAAGTTGAAGGAATCTTTCATTTTTCCTGTAAAGATCTCGTAGGGTCTGTTATTGATCAAGCCAACTACAGCCAGCCATTTTTCCGATTCATTGTGAAAGCGGATTACCACAGCCTCAATTTTTTTAGGTCGTTTAGGGAATGCCGTGTCTTTATAGGCAGTCGGTTTTTCTTCCGTTTTTTTCTCGTCTTTGTTCGATACAAGGATCCCGCTTCTCGATCCATCGCGGTAAACGGTGATCCCTTTCAGACCTTGTCTCCAAGACTCCAGATAAATATCGCCTACTAATTCTTCGGTTACATCATTGGCCAGGTTGATGGTAGAACTGATGGAATGGGTCGTATATTTTTGTACCATGGCCTGTAATTCCACTCTTTTTTCCCAGTTGATCTCAGGGGCAGTAGCGCCGTAATAAGGACTTTTGGTCTCATCGGTTTCACCGGTCACTTCCATCCAGGTTTTTAATTTTTGGTGATAAACCGTAAATTCTTCAAAAGCATCACCCAGATCATCCACAAAATCCACAGAGGCATTTTGGTTGGCTGAATTGATCTTCCTTCTCCGTTTATACGAGAGTAAAAATACCGGCTCAATACCTGAGGATACCTGAGCGAGCATGCTCAAAGAGCCCGTCGGTGCAACCGTGCTGATAGAGATATTTCTTCTGCCGTATTCCATCATTCGCTGATAGAGTTCCGGGAATTCTACCTTCATCATTTGTACGAACTCCGATTTGTCTTCTATATTTCTGTTAAACACCTCAAAGGAACCTCTTTCAACAGCCATATCGATGCTGCTGTCAAATTCACCTGCCAATTTAGTGCGCATGATCTCTTCCGCTATTTTTAAGGCTTCTTCACTGTCGAACTTAACTCCCAGCGCAGCTATGGCATCACCTAAAGCGGTAAAGCCCAAACCGGTTCTTCTTCCTTTTTTACCGGTCTCCTGCAACAATTTCCAGGTTTCTACTTCTGTTTGTTTGATAAAATCAGGTTCAGGATCATTGGCAATTTTATCCAGAATTCTGTCTACTGCTTCCAATTCCAGATCTACCAGGTCATCCATCAATCTTTGAGATTCATAAACGATCTCATAGAATTTTTTGAAGTTGAATTTGGCTTTTGCGGTAAAAGGTTTTTCTACAAAATTGTACAGATTGATGGCGATCAATCTGCAGCTGTCACCGCCTTGCATGGCAATTTCCGAACAGGGGTTGGTAGAGGAATTTTTGAATCCGGGGTACATGGAAGAGGTAGAATAGTAATGCTGTCTATCCCAAAAGATCAATCCGGGTTCGGCGGTGTTATGCGCACTTTTGATAATGGTATTCCACAGTTCTTTCGCACGTATGGTCTTGGTGTATTTGGGGGTTTTGGAATCAATGGGCCAGCGCAGGGTATAGTCGCCATCACTTTCTACAGCTTTCATGAATTCATCTGACAGGCGTATGGAAATATTTGCACCGGTCACCTTGGTAAGGTCTTGTTTTACGGTGATAAAATCTTCTATATCCGGATGAGCGATGTCCATGGTCAGCATCAAAGCACCTCTTCTCCCATTTTGCGCTACTTCACGCGTGGTATTAGAAAAGCGGTGCATAAAAGAAACCGCTCCGGTGGTCGTTCCGGCTGCATTAGACACCTCTGCGTTCTTCGGTCTCAGCTGTGAGATATCTACACCCACTCCGCATCGTCTTTTGAACAATTGCGCCATTTGCTGATCGGTTTGAAAAACTCCGCCATAAGAATCGTAGGTAGGCGGAATGACGATACAATTAGACAAAGAAGCGATTACTTTTTTATTTCCTAAACCATACATCACACTACCTTGCGGAATGACATATTTAAAATCTTTAAACAGTTGGTAAATATCCTGCTCTTTTAATTCCTTCCTGTTCTTACCATAAGTGGAAAGCAGCTCTGTATTATAGGTTTGTTGTGCGTATTTAGATTCAATTCTCCCGAATTCTTTGGCCATTCTTCGATGCATGTCATCCGGACTTTTTTCTGAAAAATTACCTTGATGATCTTTGATGGCATATTTGTTGATCCAGGTGGTGGCAGCTAATTCATCACCATTAAAATAGGCCATTGAGGCCTCTAAAACTTCTTCATAAGTAAATGTGTCCAGCTGTACTTTCTCTTCAGTCATTCTCAAATAAATTTTTGGGTTTTTTTAGATGCTTAAAATTAGGACAATTCATTTTGTATTTTTTTTAACATGGAGATTCTTATTAACAAATCGCGGTTAATATTTTTTAGTAGAAAAAGTAAAAAATTATTTGTGCAGAAATGAAAAAACCCAATTTTATTGGGTTTATAAAGAGTTCGAAAAACTATTTTGAGGCAATCATTTAATTTATTCCATCCACATAGCCCTGTAAATAGGTAAATCTTTCTGTGAGTTTTCCGTTTTTTGTCATTTGAGCTCTTTGGAGGATCCCGTCTTTGTCTCCGTTAAAAAACGCCGGAATTACTTCCTGTAAAAAACTCTCCCCAAAACCTTCAGAAGCATCTCTGGGGAGTTCAGAGGGGAGGGTATCGACAGCCATGACGGCGATGGCCCCGGGTTGCATAAAATCGACTTCCGTTTCAGAGACGGGGTCATAGCCATAATTGGGATCAGCAATGGTACAGGCGCGCAAGGTGGAAGCAACAGGTCCGTCAATATCGCAACTGATATCGCCCACTACTTTGATCTTAAAATCAGGTCTTTTGGCATCTTCCCGTGTAAATAAATAAGGAGCACCATCACCGTAAAAATGTCCGGCTATAAAAACGTCGCTCACTTTGGCGAACTTCATAAAATCGCTATCATACGCTTCAGGGTGATCAAAAAAGTCCTGCATGTTTAAGACTCTTCTGTCTTTGCGTTTGTTGTAATCCAGCACATCGATCTGGGTAAAAACGGCTTCGTCATCATCTTTACTCAGAAAATCTTCCGGACTCACTTCTCTGATGTGTGCCGCTTTCAGTATTTCTTTTGCCGCATTTCCCACTCTGCCTTTCCCTGTTAACACGATCTTTACTTTAGGGAAGGTAATTTTATTGAGTTCGGCAACCAATTCCGCCTGATCTTTTAGCGTATTTGCTCTGGGCAAGACAAAAGAACTGAATTTTAAACCTAAGGTTCTGAGGCTGTTATAGGCCCCTACGATGCCTGCATATCGTCCGAAAGCCACCACTCTGACACCATTGGGGTAGGTGATCACTTCATGGTCGAACAATTCAACATTTTTTTCAAGGACAGCTTTTAGTAATTTTCTGTTATAGGGTTGTTTTTTGATGGTATGTGAAAAGAAGAAATATTTTTTATTTGGGATCAGGGCTTCCACCGGCACCTCTTTCACGCCCAGGAAGACATCGCAATCTTCCACGTTTTGGGTTACTTGCACTCCCGCCTGGCGGTATTCCTCATCCGAAAAAGTTCTATTACCATCACTTTCTACAATTACTTTTGCCTGCGGGAACATTTTTTGCAGCGTTGCCGCTGCTTTAGGGGATAGAACGGCTCTTTTATCCGGAGGATTTTTTCTTTCTTTGATGATGGCAAACTTCATAAATGATCGGGTATAGTGAATTGGTACAGTATTTGCTCAAAAGTATTTGGTTTTGACAAGATATTCAAATTAATGCAGGAGATTTTTATACCTTTGTCGGCTAAGTTCTTTACAATTATGGGGATGACCGGTTTTGACTGCAAGATCAGTCGGATTATAAGCATGTCGAGTCATGAAATAGATCTCGTAAAACGCGATTTCACAACTATAAACGGCGAAGATAACTACGCTTTAGCTGCTTAATCTGAATTCACAGTAGGATGAGCCTCGTTCCGCCAGGCGGAAAAGCTAAATGTCTCTAGAGGGCCCTGGTATACGGCAATCTGTATAGAGGCATCGTGAAAGTAAACCTAGAAATACAATGGCTTCTTTTGTATTTTGAAACTCTACGAAGCTAGGCTTGTGGTAGAATGTTTTTAGTCGGCCACCGGTAGAAAATCAAATAAAAACTAAGCATGTAGAAAGTAATTGGGTTGCTTGTTTGGACGAGGGTTCGAGTCCCTCCATCTCCACGATCAAATAAAATCTGTTCATCAGATTTGAATGAAAAAAATCGCCAAGTTTACTTGAGCGATTTTTTTTATGAAAAGCTGTAAAATCGCGCTAAGCGATTTGCAGATTTATTTGCAGTACTGGAGTTATTAGGGCCCACCGCAGGTAATCCCTCCTTACACCGCCAAGTTTACTTGAGCGATTTTTTTTATGAAAAGCTGTAAAATCGCGCTAAGCGATTTGCAGATTTATTTGCAGTACTGGAGTTATTAGGGCCCACCGCAGGTAATCCCTCCTTACACCGCCAAGTTTACTTGAGCGATTTTTTTTATGAAAAGCTGTAAAATCGCGCTAAGCGATTTGCAGATTTATTTGCAGTACTGGAGTTATTAGGGCCCACCGCAGGTAATCCCTCCTTACACCGCCAAGTTTACTTGAGCGATTTTTTTTATGAAAAGCTGTGAAATCGCGCTAAGCGATTTGCAGATCTATTTGCAGTACTGGAGTTATTAGGGCCCACCGCAGGTAATCCCTCCTTACACCGCCAAGTTTACTTGAGCGATTTTTTATGAACGGTTAGGCTATGTGCAGTGTCCCGCGGGGCATTAAGTATAGGTGTTGTTGTGTGTAGATATTATTTATAAAAATCTTGTTCATTTACTTTAATTGTGGTTAGCTCAACTGTAAGTCCATCTGGGTCTTTCGTGTAAATTGAATCAAAGTAATGATGGTCTTGAATATCAAATGCTAAGTTCAATTCGACATATCTTTTTTTGGCTTTTTCAAAATTTTCGTTAGTCACATTAAATGCAAAATGGTCGATTTTCACATTTCTTGAAGTTGGTTCAAGTTTAGTGTCTCTTGTATTTGCAGGAAACAATGCGATACCAGTCTTCCCAGAAAGTAAGAATATTGGAAAGTCTCCCCATTCCGGTAATTGGTATCGTTTGAGTCCCAATACTTTTTGATACCATTTTGCGGATGCTTCCAAATCAGCAACTCTAATTGCAACGTGGTCCAAAAATTCAATTTCTATTTTACCGTCTCCTTCTATCATTTCTTAAATACTTTAGGTGGAGAATATTTTATCCATTTGTTTGAATTCTTTCTTTCATTGTAATTAACAAGGTCAGATGGGTAGTTAATCCAATCCACTTGCTTGATTATTTTGCCAGAACCGTTAAAAACAAGGATTGTTGTAAAATGCATTGGTCCGAATTCAATTTGACCCCATTGAAATTTGGTAAAATAGCCTTTTATAACAGCTTTGTTTCCATCGATAATCTTTTCGGTGATCTTTAGAATATTGCCTTCAAGCATTATAAAATCTGGATTTTCCCAGTTCAAAAATTTTCTCAAATCAGTCTTTCCCTTAATTTTATCTCCATTAATTATGTCTTCAAATTCTATTTCGTTGTCATAAAAACCTAAGAATTTATCAATGCTTTGTCGTTTACTATATATTTCATAATATTCATCTACGATTCTCTCAATACCATTATTATCTACATCTGAACAAGTGATATGAGTTAGTGAAATTATTGATATCAGAATTATTTGTTTCATATCGGTTGTAATTACACACAACAGTTTGGCTATGAGTAGTTGCGTGGTTTAGCACTAAATTTCGCAAACCTGCCGGTAGGCAGGCAGGTACACACCAAGTTGGAAATTTCGTAGGAATTTCCAAAGTAGGCGAGAACCAACAATTACTTATAGACATCATTGTTGGCACTTGATTTTAATTTATTTTTTGCAATCAATATACTAGTAAATAGTAGCATGCCAATACTAGATAATAAATGTACTTTCTTAAAATCCACATTTAATTCAGGAAAAAACAACAAGGCTATTCCTGCATTAATGGATAAGTGAAATAAGAGTGCAACTAGAACACTTCCTTTTGAATTAATTACTAACCAAGTGATTATTATTGATAAACAGATTAGCATTAGAAAATACGTTATTACAGGTAAAAAAGAAATTGATTCTCCGCTAACTAAAGTACCAAATGGCGCCCACCAAAGTGGAATATGCCAAATAAACCATATAACACCAATTATGATTGCACTTTTTAAGTTTGTATGTTTTTTTTGTAATTCGGGTAATAAAAAACCTCTCCAACCTAGTTCCTCTCCTAATGGCCCAGCATAAAATCCAGCCCACAATATAGTCGGAATCGAAAGAAAAGCCATTAGGTCAAAACTCCCAATATCTCCAATGAATATGTTATAAAGTCCAATCCCAATAATGACAAAAATTATCGGCAAAATAATAATGTATAAATAGTTTTTAAAGGGAACGTTCCAAATAAATAATTTCTTCAGTAAATTCGATAGACCTTCAAATCCTTCAAAGATAATAGTTGTTACAATAGCACTAATTGAAGGTCCATAAACACCAGTGAAAAAGAATATTAAAAATTTTCCAATTGATTCTTGATTAATTCCATTCACAAGAAGATTTAAACCAATTAACCAAAAAGTCCAAGACCAAATAATGGTTATTAATAAAAAAATATAAGTTTTTTTGTTATTCATAGTTTTTCTCAAATAAGTGCCAACTCGTAATATGGTTACTAAAATAGTGCTTTATTAGATCAAATGACTGAAGCCGGTTAGTTTTTACACTCACTTCAAGGTTAGCGCAGAACAATTGGATATCAAGCGAAAGATATCAACTTCGCTAAATTTCATTTTGCGCGGTACGGGGGATGTTTTTATGAAAAGCTGTAAAATCGCGCTGAGCGATTTGCAGATCTATTTGCAGTACTGGATTTATTAGGGCCCACCGCAGGTAATCCCTCATTACACCGCCAAGTTTACTTGAGCGATTTTTTTATGAACGGTTGTGTATATGAATAGTAGCGATTTTGAAGCATTATATTTTCGGTAAGCAAAAGTTAATACGAGCCAAAACCCCATTTTATCACTATTGCACGCCAATTTATTTAAACATTTTTAATGAACGGCGTTATTCTTGTATCACGAAGTATGGATTAAAAAGCCTTTATTTTCAGTTTAGTATCTTTCGTTAACAAGTCACTGATTTTTGAATTTAGTCACTTAATTGCTTTAACTGTATATCGATTTTAATGTCTGTTAATCTGAAATTCATTTGAAATCCTTGTGTTTTTAAGAAATTAGATTACTGATATAAATTCTACGAGTTTTAAAATTAGTACTTTAAATTCTTTGATTCGTCTCAATGTACAAATGTCTAGAATCAGTGAATGTTTACAATTCAATGTATGAAATACTCCAACCCAATGTAATATAGGATCCAAGAAATATGTATCCATGTAATAGTCTGTATTCCGTACAGTCCATAATTGCGAAAATGAAAAATAGTCAATCAGGAAAAATGTTACTGCAATTGAATAGAACCAAATATCGCTTGTCTAGGTCTTGTAAAAAGAAAATAGAGTGTTGTAATTCGTAATAATTTTCGATAAATGCTATATATGGCTAGAAGCAAAATTTCTAATAAAACTGTGATTTTTAAAATTAAATAGCACCTAAATATATCCTTACTTCACCTGTTCAGCAATAATCAAATTGACCAAACTGCTATTAAAATTGTCAGAAAATATAAAATCGAATGTTTCCGATTAATCCAATTATAGTCCAGATGATGCAAGTCCGGCTAATGGTAGTAACAATCGAAATTGTCTTGATTGATAAATTCCATCCGCAAATGTTGTTCATAGTAAAAAGTAGTACTAGAAGTTCATTGGTTAATTGTCAGTCTGTTTTCGTGTCTTATAGATTTTATGATTTCTTTAAATCTCAGTGTCTTTCATTCAATGTGTTCTCTTTGCTTGCATGCACCGCAACTCGTAATATGGTTACTAAAATAGTGCTTTATTAGATCAAATAACTGAAGCCGGTTAGTTTTTACACTCACTTAAAGGTTAGCGCAGAACTATTGAATACCAAGCGAAAGATATCAACTTCACTAAATTTCATTTTGCGCGGTACGGGGGGATGTTTTTATGAAAAGCTGTAAAATCGCGCTAAGCGATTTGCAGATTTATTTGCAGTACTGGATTTACTAGTGCCCACCGCAGGTAATCCCTCCTTACACCGCCAAGTTTACTTGAGCGATTTTTTTATGAACGGTCTGGCTATAATTGGTTGAGGTTTGAAATCCGATAGTATTTCGGTCCGAAGACTAAGCATACTAAATATGCGTGGATTTTCCGAAAGGAAAATCCGACCGCAATTAATTGTAGGTGTTGTTGTAAAACGTTTTTATTCAGTAGTTGTATGAGCGATTACTTAAAATCCCTCAATATTTCTTCTAAGAATAGGTTTTTATAAAAGCTTAAAGCCTCGATTTTGTCAGTATATCGCCTATTCTTTATAAACATTATTTATCCAGTTTTCTATTGTTGTCAAATATGCTGGATGCAATTTAGACCAATAAGGAAAATCACTTTCCCCAATATTGTACATTGAATGAGAGGCGCCTTCTAATAAAACGGTTTTAAAATTGTCATTGTTCGCTTTTGTTAGTGCCTCTGAAATAATTTGATCACTATTTGAAGGTATTATTTCATCCTTTGTTCCTTGCAAAATCAAGATCGGTTGCTTTGATATTTCGAAGTAGGGTATTGGGCTATACAGAAGTTTTTTATCTGTTAGTACTTCATCCAGATTTGGCACCCATATATTGGTAAACCATGAGTTAGTTTTTGCATTATCTAGTGCCTTTTCTAGATCTTTTCTGGATAGTTTACCTGCTATAAATCCAAAAACCTTTCGTTGAAAATTAGTTGCAGCATCAATTTCTTTTCCGATTATATCTGCATTGCTATTCTTCCAATAATTCAAATCACTTTCTAGTAAGGTAACTCCGGGACAACTTACAACGATCCCATATTTCAAATTCTCTAATTCACTTAAAATGTATGGTATTTTAGCAGCTCCCTGACTACTTCCTTTTATCCCTATTTCTTTAAGTGGAATTCCAGTCTTCTGAGAGAAATATTTAATAGCCGTGATATCATCTCCTGAAAGTTCCTCAATAGATGCACTTTTCCAATTACCTTCAGAATTTCCAGTACCTCTTTTATCATAATGAAATGTAGTAAATCCCATTTGTGCAAATAGTATGGCTTCTGCACGTGAAGCACTTCGGTCTGCATTTCCAGAAGATGTCACAATTATAAGAGCTTTTCCTTCATTGCTTATTAGGATACCAAATAGTTCCATTTAAAAGTAATCCATTGGATTCAAAACTAACCTCTTCATTTTTTGAAGCCTTGCTATTATTTAAAGGTTCCTTCTCTAATGTGTACAGGGTTGTAATAGTGTCAACAGTAAGTGCCCCTTGAAGTTTGCTATAATTATCAATCCATTTGTTTTTAAAAGAGTATGTATAAAAATCGCTTTGTAACTTAAAATTTATTGAATCTCCGTTTGCTTCAACATTTTGAAAGGGAATTCGATTGGCATTTTGCTCTAAACTTGTAAAGAAAACATTGAAACTTACAGAATCTCTTTCTATTTCGAATAGTATCTTATCGGAAAAGTTACCGTGTTTAAATATCCCCCTAAAGTTCCCTGTCTTTTCATCTTTTTTAATTTCCGAATTGGAACTACAAGAAAACATTCCAAACATTAGGAATATGATAATTACTCTATCCATAGGTAAATTTTTAAATGCTTGTGTTTTATATTCTTTTTCAAATTTTGAATAAACGCCCTTAAAACTGGCGCTTATTTATTGTTATATACCTACTTTTTGTTGGATGCTGTTTTAATCTTAATACCTTTTGGTTGGTCTGCTCATGGACATATTCATTGATAACTATAAACCCGAATTTTTCATAAAATGGCTTTCCAATTTTATTTTGTTCAAAGACTTCTACTTCCAATTCTTTATGAAATTGTTTTATATGATTGACTAATGATGTTCCAATTCCTTTTGAATGACTTTTTGGGTTTACAAATAGCCCTGCAATTTCATTTTCTATCATTGATATAAAACCCATGATTGTATTGGATTCTTCATATACCCAAGTATCTGAATCAGGTAAATATATTTCGCTCATCGCTTTTTTTACCATTTGTGAAAATTCGTCATCTAAAAAAGGATGGGCAACTTTTGATGCTCGTTCCCATATATTTACAAGAATCGGGATTTCTATTTCTTTATATTTTCTTATCATTTAATTATGATCTAATTAGGATTACTTTGATTTGCTGAAAGTGTATTTCTAGGATGATTTTTACCTCTTACGATAACAGAATTTATCTGGTCATAGGCGGATATATTTTGTAACGGATCTTCGTCTAACAATACTAAGTTTGCGATTTTACCTTTTTCGATAGTTCCATATTTGTCGCCTATATGAAATGCTTTTGCATTGTTATAAGTAGCTGCCATAAATATTTTTTCTAATGAAACACCAGCATTTAACCAATGCTGCATTTCTAAAAAGCCATTATAACCTGGAGGATTGGTAGCCATATTCATTGCAACTCCATCTGTTCCAAAAAGTAAATGAGCATCATTGTCTACAAGATATTTAGCCACTGTGTTCATTCTTTGTATAAACACTTGCTGGATTCCTACGAACATAGCTTCATCACTTTCAAATTGAATTCTCAGGAAATTAAATAGCGTTGGATTAATCACTTTTATAATTTTGGCTCGGTTTATTATTTTTTGTTTACCCCAATTCCCTTCTTCTGTGTTTAGCCAGTTTAAATAGGCTTCAGGATATATAGCTGCGAGTGCTGGGTCTGTGTTGAAATTATCTTTAAATAAATCAACTTCACCATATATGGTTCTAAATGTTAGTTGGTATCCAATCTTTCTAGTTGCTATTTCCTTCAGTAGGCCTTGATGTTCTTTAGTGAATTCTGTATCTAAAAATTGCTCAGGATTACTATACCAATTCCACATAGAATGTGCAAATATGTCTATTCCAGCTTCAAGACCGAATTTTTGTGCGTCATAGGAAGTGGCATGCATTATAATAGGGATTCCTTCCTTCTGTGCCTGTGCAACCAAATCCCTCATTAAATTTAAGCTTGGTAACTCCCAGCTTTGAGGAAAACCAGATGATTCATCTTCATAAACTATTTTAACACCAATACCTTGCTGTTCTCTTACAATAGCACTTACAATTGCCCGTGGTGAATGTAACTCAAGGTTAATTGAATCTGGGATGTGTATGTTTTCATTGTATTTATCAAACAAAAATGGGTATTCAAGTCTGTCTTTAAGTGGTAATTCTTCCATTTCCATCATAAAATCATCCATTACCTGAACTTGCTGCCCACAGGTATAAATATCAGGTCTGATAACATGATTTTTGATTTTTTGTACAATATCTGGTGCATAGTTATTGACATCGATTAGCGTTGTATAGCCATAATAAAGATAACTTTTAGGAAGCTGATTGAAATAGCTTTTGGCTAATTCAGGATGATCTCTTTGGTTTTGCCAGGTCATACCGGCTACATTTGCTAAATGAACATGACTATCTATTAACCCAGGAAGTATAAATTTCCCCTCACCATTAATAATTTTTACATTACCTGTTACGCTTGGTTTTTGTGTTCCACCATAAAGGATCGTCTCATTATCGAGCAATACATGTCCAATATACTTTTCAATTATCCCATCCTTAGTGGCAGATATAATAGTTACATTTTCAACAAGTAATCCGTTGTTCACAATGAAGGTTGGACTGGCATTTTTACAGCCTATAAGCACTATTAGGCAGATACCAATTATTGTTCGTGACAAGTTCATTTTTTAATTGTTTAGTGGCAAAATTATCATACAGAGATGGATTAAATGCCTTAAAAGAAGATTTAGGACACGAAATATTTAGAATAGTGGTCTCAAAAGAAGATTTAGGAAATTTTGGTTGTTAGCGCTTTCTATATTCAGAGGGAGATAGTCCTGTTGCTTTTTTGAAAGCAAGATTAAACGTTGATTTAGAATTAAAACCGCAATCAAAAGCAATACTCAACATTTTAAAATGATCATATGATTTATCATTTAACCGCTTCTTTACTTCTTCAATTCTCCAATCATTAATGTACTGGTTAAAATTCTTATTTATCTGTTCATTGATCACATAGGATAAGACTTTTGGATTTATATCTAAAGAACCGGCAAGAGAAATAAGAGATATATCACCATCTAAAAAGGGTTTTTCCTCATTCATAAAAAGAGTCAATTGATCTAATAAATTTTTGCTTTCTGCCTCATCTAAAATAAATGTTTTCCTTTTTGTAATTTCCTTAATGTCAAAGAGAAATCGATCATTTATAACAACTTGTAAACTTATATAATAAAGGATCAGGGCTAATATTAGCATCATTGGATAATAATATACAAGATCCATACGATAGTGGAAATACACTAATTCTGCCAAAATGTAGACTAACCAAATAACAAAAAAACCAATAAAAATGAATATTAGTTTTTTTAATAATGGGTAAAGTCCCTCAGCATAAGTAGACTTATGCTCTCTAATAATTTTATAAGTCAGATACAGGTATATTGAAAAATAGACAATGCTAAAACCATCGTTAACTTTGATAATGTTAATCAGATAGGTCTGGTAATGGACTGAATTTTTAAAAGAAACATGAAATAATAGGTACCCTAAATTTATTATAAGAAAGGGTAGATAATACAGGTAATTAAATTTCAGAGGATTCTTAGTGCTTCTTGAAGATTCTTTTGCAAAAAAGTAGAATGCAGGAGAAATCAATAAAATGAAATTAAGATTGATAAAGACCCATGAATGATTTTCATAGAAGCCTAGTATTACAACTCTTCCTAAAATTGCTGCAAATCCAATTAGTATGAGGGCCAAATAAAAATTTTCTTGTTTCGATTTATACCCTTTTATTAAAAGAAAAATACCAATAATAAGGCCTTGCATGGCACCAAATGAAATAACGAAGTTTATAATAGTGTACAATTTTTTTCGTCTTTAAATTTTCGTTTTTTTTTATTTTAAATGTATTATAACTCGTAATATGGTTTCTAAAATAATGCTTTATTAGATCAAATAACTGAAGCCGGTTAGTTTTTACGCTCACTTAAAGGTTTGCGCAGAACTATTGAATACCAAGCGAAAGATATCAACTTCACTAAATTTCATTTTGCGCGGTAGTGGGGGATGTTTTTATGAAAAGCTGTAAAATCGCGCTGAGCGATTTGCAGATCTATTTGCCGTACTGGAGTTATTAGGGTCCACCTCAGGTAATCCCTCCTTACACCGCCAAGTTTACTTGAGCGATTTTTTATGAACGTTGCCTGTATATATGATATACGAATATTACCGGTCATAGCATAAGTCATCCGGATTAACATTATAATAATCCGCTTCAGGAGTAATCTTAAATTTAAAAGCTTTTATATGCTTAATGTTGTTTATATATGCTTTTCCTACTCTATGCATTCCATCCATAATCTTACCTTCCGCAGATATTATTATTGGAAATTCTAAAGAACATTCTTCAACGAGTTTCATATGTTCAAAGATCGACTTTACTGTCGGTAAATTATCACCTTGATACCAGTGATATTTATTTGTTTCAATTAATTCCATAACCTCTACTTCAATAATTTCAAAATTCTTTGTTAATTCTATTAGATTATCAACATCCCATGCATTAAAACCTTTTTCAGTTGGCACTAAATGATATTGTCTTCTCATAGGTTATAACCTTATTTCACCTAAGGTGTTCGTGTATGGTTAGTCGCGCCTGCCGGCCAGGCAGGTGTTTCAGCAACTAATTTAGTAAACAAAAACGAACGCTAGAAAATTCCGAATGAATTTTCCAAATAAGCTACGACCAATGCAATTAATCATACACTGTTTTGGCAGTAGTTTTTATTTTATTCAAGAAATTCATTTTCAATTAATTTTTAAATTAAAAATATTATTGTATATTTACAATTGTATAAGTGTAAAAATACAATTATGAGTGTAAAAGTAAAATCTGAAGATTCAAATAAAAAGAAAGGCGCAGTATCAACGAGGGTTACTAGAAAAGAAAGGAATCCAGTTAGTCCTGCTAAATTCTCACCTTCGTGGGTAGTTGTTAACTCTAAAGATGCTCCAGGATTTAAAATGGAATTAATAGGTCGTATCAGAGAAGGTGTGAAAAAGACAGATTGGAAGCAATTAATACATTTTACCGGTTCTACTGAAAAAGAGTTTGAGCATATACTTCCGGCATCTATAAGTAGTATGCAAAAGAAAACTGTTTATGGAAAAGAAACTTCAGAGCGAATCTATGAATTGGCGAGATTATTTGGAATGGGTTATGAGGTTTTTGATTCTAAAGAAGACTTTAAGAAATGGTTAATGACCCCATCAAGGACTCTTGGTAATAAAATCCCATTTGAACTACTTGATAGTAGTTTTGGTTTTGAAATGGTAGAAAATGAAATCATTAGAATTCAACACAATGTTTATAGTTAATGATCGTCTATCGAGTTGCAAATGTAAAATATAAAGATTTAACACTTTCTGGAATAGGGGCTGAAAAGGTTGGTGGGAGATGGAATAAAGTTGGAACACAAGCTGTTTATTGTTCAGAAAATATTTCGTTAGCCTTATTAGAGTATTATGTTCACTCTGAAAATATTGCTTATTTGCCGAAAAAAATATTAATTGCGAAAATCATGTTTCCAGATGAGTTTGTAATAGAAGAATTAAAAGAGCTTCCAGAAAGATGGAATCAATACCCATATTCTTCTAAAACAACAGAAATTTTTACAGATTTAGCAAAAGACCGAAATGTTTTTGCATTACGAGTGCCATCTACGATTGTTGGATTAGAATCAAATATTATCTTAAATCCTTTATATAAAGAATATGGGAAAGTAGAGGTAATTGAGTTTATTGAATTACCTATTGATGCAAGACTTAAAAAAGATAAACGAGAATAAAGTTAGATAAATTAATTAAGTGTTTTTTGGGTCAGCATTACTCACAACGTCAGTCTGTCTCAAAACTCGTTTTTGGCCGTCAAGAATTGAGTATTTGACTTTTTCCAAAGATGGCTCCCAGAATATGAAAAACAAAATTTGAGGTTTTGAGACAGTCTGACGGTCTCGGCTATGCGTAGTGCGGGATTTCGAAGCTCCAACTTATCACACCGCTACGATTTTGAGTAAATGTACAAAACTTAAAATGACCCACATTCCCCGGCTTACGTATATTGCGTGTTGTGTGGTCGTACATTTATTAACCTATCAAATATATCTGTCTTAATAATGTGTTTTATTGAATCAAGTCCCTTTTTTTCTTCTTCGATTCTTATCAGTCCAAAATAATCCAAAAACCTGTCAAAAATCCGAATAGAATAGCACCTTGAAGCGTATTTTTCTAAAGTACCATAAGTCGGTTCAAGCGAATCTAAAAGTTTTGGATATGCTCTGAAATATTTCTCAGCATAATAAGAATCTAATCGTTTAGTTTGTCCATATTTTGAAAGAAGAATTAATGAAAATCCGTATCCAAGTTGTCCGATTTGATTTTCACCGTATCCATCATAGTATGCCCAATTAAACTTGTTTGTAAAGGTTAAAAATATTTGTCGCAACAATGCCTCATTATCCCCAAGTATCTTTTGGGATGACTTTGTCAAGCTTATTTTTCCATTTCGTTTTTTAGTCAAGCCTACAAGTTCTATTAGAATCCGTGTAAGATTTACAGTCATTGAATCAGTCTCCCTGTACAATTTTGAAATCCCATTTTCAATATGTTCATCTTTTAGGAATCCTTGACTATATAGGTCTGATACAATCTTTGTTGGTAAAAATCCCTTGTTTGTTAGCTTAATCTCTCCGTTTTTGTCAATCAAATCAGTTAAATACTTTATCTGGTTAAGTATCGGTATTTTATTATAATCTGTATCGGATAGTTTTTGTAATTTCAAGGGACTATCAATTGAGAAAGTAAAATGTAAAATCTTATGCATCTCAAAAGGTGAATATCCTTCAAACTCAGGAATCGGCCTTTTGTTCTGCTCGTTCATCACTTGGTCAATTTGTCTCTGTATGTCTATTAAATCCATGTTATTTTATTGTGATGCAGTCTGTTTGTATGCCACACAACGTGTTTGTGTATGATTTCGTTGCGTGTTTAAGCAACTAATTTAGCAAATAAATCACAGATAGAAAGTCCGCGAGGACTTTCGTAAGTAGGCTATAACTAGCAATGAATTATACACGGCTTGTAGTACGTTTTTAATCTTAAGAAAACGCTTGATATTCATTTTCTTTATCTTCTTCCTCCTCTTTTTTATCAATTTGTTCAATTTCGTAAGTAGGTAGATTATCCTTTTTATAAAATTTTATTGGAACAGGAATTATTGATGCTATTATTATAAAAATCAGAAGCATTAAAAAGCAGCTACTCACAACTCGTAATATGGTTACTAAAATAATGCTTTATTAGATCAAATAACTGAAGCCGGTTAGTTTTTACACTTACTTAAAGGTTAGTGCACAACTATTGGATATCAAGCGAAAGATATCAACTTCACTAAATTTCATTTTGCGCGGGAGGGAAATATCTCAGCAATGCAGCATTCAATAACCACGCGATAGGAATCGCGCGGCAGCCTTTAGGTTTTTATGAAAAGCTGTGAAATCGCGCTGAGCGATTTGCAGATCTATTTGCAGTACTGGAGTTATTAGGGTCCACCTCAGGTAATCCCTCTGGTTGTAAAGGGTAAACAATTTATTTTACTTATTTTTCTTTTTTTGTGACTTACAGGATCTGACCTTGTCCGGATTTGCTCAACTCATTCTTTATCGGATCTTATCGATTACCTCTTGTCTGGGGAGACCCATGTAAGTGCAAAATTCTTCTATGGTGAGCAGTTGATGCTTTTCTTTTTTGAGAGAAACTTTGATGTTAGAAAAGAGTTTTCTGGCATATCTTTCACTCTTGCCTGTCAGTACCTGAATGTCTTTTGGGTATAAGCAGATTCTTTCCATATTGATTTTTGAATTTTTTGAGTTTGTTTTCATACACTATCCATACTTTATCCATACACTATCCATACTTTATCTATGAGGATGAGATAGCGAATTAATGATGGGATGAAATTACTGCATTTCATTTTTTGTCATGGGTGTTTTTCGGCTAAATTGGCGTGAAGATACCTAAGCGGAACCATTGACTTTCAAATACTTAGCTGCCATATTATCTTTATTTAAAAAAAAGTTTAATTGTTAAAAATGATAAGATATGGCAAGACAAAATGGAATTTTGAAAATAACCGGTAAACTGGATGACCTAAGTTTTTATAAAGGTAAAGATGGTTACCTGGTGAGAACCAAAGGAGGTATTACGAAGAACAGGATCCAAAATGACCCGGCGTTTGTTAGAACGCGTGAAAATGGTGCAGAATTTGGTCAGTCGGCGTATGCGGGTAAACTGCTCAGAGTAGCTGTGAGAAACATGTTGCAAAATGCAGGCGATAGCCGTGTTACCAGCAGATTGACGCAAGTGATGAGCAAAGTAAAAAACTACGATGTGACTTCTGCCCGGGGGGACAGAAAAGTATCGATCGGTTTGACAAACGATGCCGCAAAAGCGCTGCTCAAAGAGTTTAATTTTAACGACCGGGCATTATTGGGTACTGTCCTTTTTGCACCCGTATACCCTTGACACCGCAACAGGAGAGATCGCTATGGCGAGTTTGAATACCGACAGCGACATCACAGCTGCGGCGGGTGCCACGCATGTGAGTTTACAGGCAGGCTTTTTGGATCTGAACTTTGAAACCGGGATCAGCGATATCCAATACAGCCCCAAAGTGAATTTACCTGTGGAGAATGTGGCCACCTCGGCTACGCTGACTCCGGCAGCTGCTCCAACAGGAACAGGAAACAAGTTTTACTTGTTGATGCTCGAGTTCTTTCAGGAGATCAACGGGGTACAATACTCGCTCAAGAACGGTGCGTATAATGTATTGGCCATTGTGGGTATTGATGCGATCTAGATGGAACTGGTATTGTACAGAAGTTACGATGAAGAGGGTGTGAATGGCACCCTCTTTTGTAACGGAAAATTTATTTGTAATACGATAGAACTTCCGTGGCGAGAAAACCGAGTTGGCGAATCCTGTATTCCGGAAGGTACCTATACCCTTAACATCAGACAGAACAAACGATACGGGAGTCATTTACACGTGACCAAAGTATTTGGCAGAAGCATGATCCTGTTTCACCCTGCGAATATCGCGATTAAAGAACTCAGAGGCTGTATCGCTCCGGTGAGTGCGTTGACAGGCCCAGGCAGAGGGATTTTATCAAGAAGAGCGATGGAGGTGCTGATGATCATTGTAAAAAGCCAAAAAAGAGCAAATGAGCAATTATTATTAACCATAAAACAAGGAAATTATGAACTTAACAGAAAGATATAGCAAACCCACCCCAAAATTTTTTAGAACACTCAGAAATATCGGCATTGCTTTGGCCGCAACAGGAGGAGCGATTCTGGCTGCACCCATCAGTTTACCGGCTATTGTACTGACGATTGCCGGGTACCTGACCGTTGCCGGCACGGTAGCCACCACGGTGAGCCAGGCGGTTGTAGCGGATGTAGATGACGAGGGATCGTATGATAAGTGATCCGCATAGCAAGGCCGGATTTTTAGGCGGAACATTGTGTTCCGCCTTTTTTAATATCACCTTGGATGATCTGGTTTTTACGGTGGTGATGGCTGCGGTGGGGGCAGTGGTGAGTTTTGGGGTGTCGGTTTTACTAAAAAGGGTTTTTTACTAGGGATTGAGTAACGTCACGTGTATTAGCAGTGGCGACTTTTTACTATAAAATATTCCTTATCAGCTTAAATTCCCATATTTAGTGATAAATTTGATTTGAAACAACGTGCTAGCCATTGTTTATAGGACACATTATTGTCATTAGTTTTTGAATAATTTCTGTATAAATAGTAACATTGCAAATGTGAGAAATACTAATTTCCTTTTTCGAATAATTAACACTATTTTTCAAATATACTTTAGTCAATATTAAATTACCTACTTGAATTAATTATAGTAAAATATTGAAATTTATAAATCTTATATAATACCTCCTCCAATAATTAGACGTAGTATTGACACTAATAGTACTATGCCTTAATTATGAGACCACCTGTGTCTTTAGCCTAAGCATTTAACTTTATCCCTACCTACCCAAACAGCTTTAAATTTTATCCTTGTTCATACCCCTTGTCATTCGTAATCCCTCGAAGTAGGGTGAGGAATCTCATAATTGGCACCATAAATTTTAGATGAATCCTTCCCTCATTTTGGACGAGTTGCTACAAGCCGAGTGTTTAAATTCGATTAATAAATTTTTTAACTACCTCCCCTTTTCGGTTGTAGCTTCGTCTTAAAATGGAGGAGGTTTCAGAATAAATTTAATCACAACGTACATCCCCTCCTTTTAGGAGCCTGCCGATAGGCATACAGGCCTGCTTTCACCACATCACCGCATAACCAATTTAAATTCATCCTTCATAATTCAATCTTTTCTCAAATCGTAATTACTTTATACTTGTTTTACTTTATCCTTTATCCTTGCCATCGAGGTAGCTTTATCTCCTTGCATCATGGCCCTTGTCATTCGTAATCGCTGCGAAGTAGGGTGAGGAATCTCATAATTGGATTTATACACTTAATCTGACTTAGCCCTGATCTATCATGCCGAATTTTCGATTTAGCTTCGCTGAATCTGCGATGTGACTTCGTCGAATTTTCAATTTAGCTTCGCTGAATCTACGATTTCCTCCTGTTAGTCGGAAATTATCATATTCATTTTTGTCTTGACAAAAAACGAACCAAAAAAGTCAAGGCTGCAAATTAAAATTAACTCAACCTTCATCAATACTAAGCTCGGCTGGGTGATCTCCTCGTATACACTTCGGAGCTTCCCAGTCTTGCTAACTATTGATTTTGATCTCTGTTAATTTTAATTTGAGGCCGAGGATTAAATCTGTATTTATCCTTTAAACTTTATCCCTGCCTGCCGGCAGGCAGGCTTTAAACTTTATCCTTGTTCATACCCCTTGTCATCCTATGTTTGCAAAAGGAAGTTATTTGATTTAGCGAAGTAGCCAGGGATTGTAAACTGGCTTTTTATCAAAGTTTATAGCTTAGCACAGTAATTCCGCAATCATAAGTTTTAGCACTTTCTAATGTCAAATCAGTTTTATATGCTACAGATTCGAAGATCGTCATGCCTTTACCCAAAATCGAAGGGTTGATAAAAAAATAGAACTCATCGATCAAATTCTCTTTAATTAATGAGGAAACAAATTCGCCACCACCATAAGCAATCAGATCTTTTCGGTTGCTCTTTTTTAAATTAGATATTTTTTCTGTTAAGTTCCCTCTTTCCAATTCAGTATTTTCCCATTCAGCGTTTTCCAATGTTTTCGTGAATACAATTTTTTTGGATTTATTTATTTTTTCAGCTCCTTCTAATGCTGTATTCGAGTTCCAATGTGGAATAAAACCCTGAGCAAGTTTTCTGCCTAATACAATCGTATCGGTCGATTCAGTTATTTTAACAACGAATTTTTTCAATTCTTCGTCCCAGTTCCAAATCATCCAATCCATTTCTCCATTAGGACCAGAAATGTACCCATCAATAGAAAGTTGAATTTGAAGTTTTAATTTTCCCATTGGTTAGATTTTTTACTTGTTACTGCTGTCTCGGCTATAAGTAATTGCTAAAGTTAGTTTTTAATTCTTTTCATACTCTAATCCAAACCCAAATTCAAATAATGGATTTTCGCTGTCATATGGCACATCAGTTTTTTGGTTTTTTACTGCCTGCATAGAGGATGGCAACTCAAAAGGTAATTTTCCTTGAGGTGCGGTATTTCCAAAAAGCACTTCACAAACTGATTTATCACTTGCACCGTAATTGGCAATTACCGCTGCAGCTGAATTCGTTATTTCCGGAATTACCGCAGGTCTGTCTAAATAAATATCGACTACAGTAGGCACCGTTCTTAATAACTTTAAAATGTGCTGCTTTTCATCCCCTTTAAAATCCAGATCACCGTGATGAAAGGATTTTGCAAATGGAACATTAGTTTCCGCCGGAGACCATGGTGTATTTAGCCTGATGATCGCGAAGTCTGCTTCTTCCGGTGTTGTCACAATTTTGGCATAGTTGGCAACAATTGTACTATCTAGGTTTTCAATATATATTTTTAGTTTCTTTTGTGGTAAAGGCAATGTTGATCTATCATTTTTCAAAAGAGTCATTGAGATTTTTTGAGTTTTTTCTCCCAAAGCTCTGGACGCGGCTGTACCAATCACTTCATCAACTTTAGTTTCGTCCACAAAAGGATTGTCGAATAAGCCCAACTCAAACTTTTGTTTTAATAAACGCTTAATGGAAATATTAATTCTATTTTCAGCTAATTTACCTTCTTCGACTAATTGCATAATTAATTCTGGTCTGTTTTCTCCACCAAATTGGTCACAACCTGCTTCTATTATTTTCAGGGCCCGGTCTGCTGCACTCAAATTTTCTACTCCCCAGGCCCTTGCTTTCCAAACCACACCCGGACCCATTGGCAGGTCGGTGATCAAGCCCCAATCGGTACAAACGACACCATCGTATTTGTATTTTTCTCTGAGCAAAGTTGTAATGATCGTTTTGTTGTAAGACATCGCCACATTTTCATCTGTTTGGTCGGTTGGAACACCATAATAAGGCATGATGGCAGCCGTGCCAGCTTCAAACGCAGCCTCAAATGGAATCAGGTGATAGTCAAAATTATCCCCCGGGTAGATCTGTCCTTTTTGAAATGAAAAATGTGGGTCCAGTCCTTCTTTTTGAGGACCACCTCCCGGGAAGTGCTTCGTCATACAGGCTACACCATTACTGAGTTGTTCGCCTTGTAAGCCACGAATGTAAGGTTTGACCAATCGAGCTGTTAACGCTGCATCTTCGCTAAAGTTTCCACTAATCCTTGCCCAACGAGGTTCGGTGGCTAGATCAATCTGCGGGTGCAATGCCTCTCTAATGCCGATAGCCAGGTATTCCTGGCGAACTATGTCCGCAAATTCTGCCACTAAGTCTTCATCGCCAATGGCCGCAAAGCCGGGCATTTCACAAAACTGACTAAAACCATCGGAAGCCATTCCAATTACGTTTTGGCCAAGGTGATGACGAGGGTCAGATGCAATGGTAATAGGAATACCTAATCTTGTCTTTTCGGCAACTTGCTGAACATTATTGTACCATTTTGCGAAAATATTTGGGTCGGCAGGAATATCCCAAATGTTAAAATGCGTCATTTTTAAACTGTCCATATTTTTGACGATGGAAGCCATTCGTGCCGCAGGACCTTCAAGACCTTCACGGCCGTCTGGTTTCGCATCTTTGCTAACAGGTGCTCCATTGATGAACATCATACCCGCCTTTTCTTCTAAAGTCATTTGGCTCAATAGATCATCAATTCTCGCTTCGATCGGTTGATTGACATCTTCGTAAATGTCTAATTGTTCATTTCCGTTTAAATCCCTAAATGTTTGACCCTCTTTTTCAAGTAATACCTGAGATTTTTGCTTTACTAATTCAAAATTTGAATTTTTTGTTTCTTCATTTGAATTTTTTGTTTCTTCTTTCTTGGGCTGATTACAACTGACCCATAGTAAAAGTCCTAAAAAGATGACGATTGACTTATTCATTTTTTTCTTGTTTTTTTGACTTGTTCGAAATTCCATATCCATTATTTTGCAACTATTTCATCCATTCGGATTATTCTTTGTAATTCTTTGACAAAGTTTTCTTTATCAGATAGTTTATTAAAAAAATCTTGATTAGCTGCCCAAGCGATCTTAAAGGCCTCCTGAAAAGTGTTTATTCCTTTTTGTGTAAGAAATACGCATTTTGCTCTGGTATCTGTTTTGTGTTCCTTTCTTTCTACGAAACCTTTTTTTTCAAGAGTTCGAAGTACCTTAGAAACCATCATCGTATCGGTATTACTGCGTTCTGCAATAGCTTTTTGAGTTACATCATTGGATTCTTTAAGCAAGGACCTTAGTGCTGACAGGATAGCAAATTGAGTGTGCGTTAAATCAATTTCATCCAAAGCTCTATTCAACTTTCTTTGCCAAGTCATGGTTATTTGCCATAGTAAAAAGCCTAAATCTTCTTCGGGCTTACAAGGGTCTGGTTCATTCTTCATATAATTCCCTGTCGGTAAATTGTTGCCGTAAATATAGTAAACACGACAACAATATGCAAATTTGTAGTTTTATTTTAGCAAAAACTTGAATTTTAAGTACAAAAGAAGTGATTTGAAGGGTAAATGTAAGTCTAGTGCAAGGTATTTTATAGAAAGTAAAGGATGGGGAAATTTGACTGTAGCGGACGCGGCTTTGAGCTGTTGCGCCTGCCTGCTAGCCTAAGGCTTGTAAACACAACAAGGTGTGCAGAAAAATTTACGAGCGTATTGTAAACAAAGGAAAGAGAAAAAAAATTAGCCTTGATAGCTGTTGCAAATAAACAATTAAGGCTTTCACTTTCGCAAAATCAGGAAGACCAGATGATGAAAACTTTATCTCAAAATTAGCCTAAAAAGACTTGTTTTTTAACTCAGTTCTTTGTTGTGCCTTCAATGTTTTGGTTTAATACATGTCACTTAATTCAATCCTCTAGCACGGAGAATAAAAATTGAGAATAATCAATAACACCAATGTATTCTCCATTTTCCTCAACTGGTGCAATTCTCACACTATAATTATGCATCAACTTAGGTACATACTTAACATTTAATCTAGATGGTATGGAAAAAACAGGCTTGGTCATGATTTCATAGACACTTACTTCCTCTAATGTTTTGTTTGGAATAATCACGCCCTTAATTATATCTGCTATAGTAATAATTCCATTGGCATCTGCAATGTCTCTTTTTTTTATGAAGAGTGCCTGTAAGTTCTCTCTTTTCATGATTTCTATAGCATCTTTTACACTTGCTAGACCATCAATATAAAATAATTTTTTATTCGCAATATCTTTTGCTTTTTTAAATGATTCCATAGTAGTAATATTATAATTGTTCATTACTTAAATTTTCTCTGATTTTCTTTATCTGTTTTGACAACCCTGCCACCTTATCAATTTTTAAGGATATCAAAATACCGTTGCCAGGTTCTTCAATCTTACAATCTGCAGAAACCTTATCTATTATATACTTGGTGTGATGTTCTTCTACTACAAGAAGAACAATATTTGTTTTATCTTGTATTTTCAGTCCTAAGAAACTAGTGGCTTCCATACCCGAACCTTTACCTTGAATAATTACATCTCCTGTAGCACCTGCCTCTTTAGCAGTATTAACTACTTTTTCTGTTATCTCATGGCTTACAAAAGCCACTATTAAATCAAATCTCATAATTTTCTATTTTTTACTTAAATATTTTTTTATTTCTATTATTTGTGCATAACCCAATACGGTGATCATAGGAAAAACACTGGCGAAAGCAATAAGCCCGAAACCATCTAAAGCTGGGTTTCTTCCCGGAACCACAGAGGCTAATCCAAGCCCCAAAGCAGCAACTATAGGGACAGTTACTGTTGATGTGGTAACACCTCCAGAATCATATGCCAATGCTACTATATCTTTTTTTACAAAAATAGTTTGAATTATTACAATGATATATCCTATCATAATATAAGTGCCTAAGGAATCGCCAACTACTATACGGTAGGTTCCTGTTACTAAGGCAAAAGCAACGCCTAATGCAACTATAATGCGTAAATGCCAAACACTGATTGTCCCACCGGAAACTTCATTGGCCTTTATAGCCACAGCATAAAGAGACGGTTCTGCTATGGTGGTAGAAAAACCAATAAAAAACGCAAAAATATAGACCCAATAATAGGCTTGCCAATCGGTTAAAGAACCTGAATAACTTTGCAATACAAATTCAGGATTAGAAAGTTGCAAAGCCATCATTTCTCCGAGAGGAAACAAGGCTTTTTCTAAACCCATTAAGAAAAAAGTAAGTCCGAAAATCACCAATACTACTCCAAAAACAACCTTTTTTAGGTTCGGGATGGATTTTTTAATCACAAAAATTTGGAATACAGCAATCAGAGTTACAATAGGTGCAACATCTCTCAAAGTGTACAAAAAAGTAATTCCAAGTTCTTTCAACATACTTGTTAGTTAAAAAATTACCATTCCATAAGCCATTACAAATATCATGGGTAAAAGAGATGCAAACGCTATCAATCCAAACCCATCTGTGAGTGGGCTTCTCCCCTCAATAACACTAGCCAAACCTACCCCTAAAGCGGTAACCAATGGCACGGTTATCGTGGAGGTGGTAACTCCTCCTGCATCATAAGCAATTCCTATGATTTCCTTGGGGGCAAACAAAGTCATTACCACTACAATAATGTAGCCGCCTATAATTAAGTAAGAAATTGACCAACCCTTGAGTATGCGTAAAATTCCTATTAGAATGGCTAAACCTACCGCAAAAGCCACCGATAAACGCAAACCCAAAGCATAAGTTGATTCGATTTCTGATGGTATTAAATCTGATTGCACCGCAATCTCTGCTGCTTCTTTGGCCACAGCAATTAAAGCTGGTTCAGCAACTGTTGTAGAGAAACCTAAAAGAAATGAAAACAATAATAACCAAAATAAACTTCCTTTTTTTGCCAAATCATACGATAAATTCTCTCCTATAGGGAATAAACCTATTTCCAAGCCCTCAACAAACATCATAAGTCCTAAAGTAACCAAAAATAAACCAACAAGTACTTCAGTCAAGTTAGGGAAAGGTTGTTGCAAGACCACTATTTGAAAAAAGGATATTACACCTATGATTGGTAACAAATCAAAGAAAGATACCTTGAATTTGTTTGCTATAATTTTGATTAGTTTTAGCACCATTCGGATAATTAATTTTGAAATTTTAATAAAAAACTTAAGAAAAGAATATCTTGTATGATCTATAGACAAATACTGTGCAAGTCTTAAAATGCCAAATCATCGTTACTTTGCCTTTTCTTTAAGTCGTTTAATTTCTTTTTTCGTTATACTCACTTTTCCCATAAAACCGAAATTGTAATTTTAGTCCAATTACAACCAAATGGTGAATCAATAAGATTCTTTTTATGTCAATATCTGTTAAGTCAAATATCATAGTTCAAATATCTTTGTTTTCATCTTTTCCACAATGAGGCACAATTCGTTATATGGTTACTAAAATAATGCTTTATAAGATCAAATGCTGGAGCTGGATAGTTTTTTAACTCAGTTCTTTGTTGTAAACTGGCAGGCTATTCTGCAATGAATGTTCTAAAATTAGTTCTATCAATTATAACTTCTTTAGCATTGTATTCCTTCACAAATGTCTTTGGTAGTTTTATTTTTTTCTTTGCATTCCATTTGAATTCGAATCCAGTAATAGCTCCATTTTCTTCCTCAACTAAATCTACTTCTTGTTGCTGTTTGGTTCTCCAGAAGTACATTTTTGAAAGTTTATTTTTATAAATATTTTGCTTTAATCTTTCTGATATCAGAAAATTTTCCCAAAGGGATCCAGTATCTTGTCTAAGTTCTAAAGAATTGAAATTTCCTAAAACCATATTCCTTACACCATTGTCATAGAAGTATACTTTTTTATTCTTCTTTATTTCATTCCTTAAATTTCTACTAAAGCTATCTAATCTAAATATCACATAACCTTTTTCAAGAATATCAATATAGTTAGCTACTGTGTTTTTATCTACTCCAACAATTTGTGACAGTTCATTATAATTTACTTCACTTCCAATTTGTAGAGCTAAAGCCTGAACCAATTTTTCTAGGACTTCTGGTTTTCTGATATTAGAGTATGAAAGAATATCTCTGTACAAATAACTGTTGACTAGCTGTTTTAAAATTTCTTTTTCTTCCCCTGGATTATTTAACACATCCGGGTAAAAACCATATAATAATCTATTTTCGACTTGTTGCTCTGCTATTAAGTAACCATGTTTGTCCTGAAATTCTTCCCAGCTAATCGGAAATAATTCATACTCCCATTTTCTACCTGTCAATGGTTCATTTAGTTCTCTTGTTAAATCAAATGATGAAGAACCACTAACAAATAATTGTACATCTTTAAATTGATCAGTAATAATTTTAAGAGTTAAACCAATTCCACTGATTCTTTGTGCTTCATCAATAAATACAATCTTATTTGAACCAATAATACTTCTTATCTGTTCTGTATTAGGATTATTTAATATACTTCTTACAGTTGGATCATCTGCATCTAAAAAGAGATATTTTTTACCTTCAATCAAGCTTCTTATAAGTGTAGTCTTTCCCACTTGACGTGGACCAACCAATATAATTGCTTTTCCTGAACCAATTTTATTATGTAATATGGAGAATAATGTCCTCTTGTACATAGGTTATGATTTTGAACAAATATACTCTTTTATAGACGTATTCACAAATAGTTATATCTTTAAGTGAATAAACAATGTGTTAATAGTGGTTTTTAGCTTGTTTATAGGTCGTTTATAGTTACTAAAATAGTGCTATATAAGATCAAATGCTGGAACGGGTTAGTTTTTTAACTCAGTTCTTTGGCAGAAGGGTTTTTGTCTATTCTATGATTCTCAAACATTTCAATTGCCGCCTTTAAAAGTCCAAACATTCCTAAACCTAAAACGATGATACCAATTGATAAATCTTTTAATATTCCAAATTCCATCTTGTAGTATCCAATCAATCCAGAAATTAGAAAAAATAGAATCATGAACGACATAAGCATGATCATAATTTTTCCTTTTACAGGGTCCTGCCAGATCTTTTTTGAAACCTTATTTTGTGTTTTGGTAGTGTCTTGTAATGAAGAAAAACTAATGCTTAGTCCCATAAAGATCAAAGCACTATTCAGGCTTTGGAAAATTAAATCAGGATTTTGTTTTAATTGTTCCATTCCTTGCACATATGGTTTCAAAACGAAAAATAGTCCGACCAACATTAGTGGATATTGCAAGTAACTGATATAGTGAAAAAAAGACTTAAAATTCATATACTCTTTTGATTATATTGCTGACAACGTTCTGGCTATACTGCATTTGAATGCAGTAAAAGTTTTGTTAGCACCAGTTTCTACTTTTTGTCTTCCCGTAAAATTTTCTCCATTTTTCGCCCTTTGGCCAATTCATCAATCAGTTTTTCCATTCGTCTGCAATCGCGATACAAAGCAAATTCCTCAGGTATTTCTTCAATACGATAACCGCATACCACCCCTTTGATCATGTGCGCATTTTGATGGACTTTGGCTCCCTTAAAGAAATCTTCAAAAGTTCCATTGCCTGCAATAAAGGATACTAACTTATTCTGATCATAACCTGTTAACCACAAAATAACTCGGTCGAGTTCTTCTTTGGTTCTACCGTGCTTTTCTATTTTATTCAGGTAATGTGGATAAATTGATCCAAAGTTCATTTTCGCAATTTGCTCATTTTTTGCTGCGGTAACTTCTGGCATGACTTTGAATTTATGGTGCTAACTCTTATTTTAGTTACTAAAATAATGCTTTCTGAGATTAAATGACTGGAGCTGGTTATTTTTTAACGCTAGGGGAGGCTTGGCCGGGGATGGTTATTTAAACAGTAGTTTTATTTTTAACAAGCATGAGACTTTGAATTAGCTACGCTGAATTTTCAATTTAGCTCCGCTGAATCTTCGATGTGACTTCGTCGAATCTTCGATGTGACTACGTCGAATCTTCGATGTGACTACGTCGAATTTTCAATTTCCTCCTGTTAGTCGGAAATGGATCTCTATTCTTATTCTCTTTGTTTTGCATTCCCAAAAAAAGAACCAAAAAAAGGAGCCTTTCTTCGAAGGAATTTTAGCTGCGCTAAACCGTTCTTAAAATGTCGCGGTAAATTTCATTTACCTGAATCCGAATTTTAATTCACTATTCGCGAAGAAAGATTTGAAATTGAATTCTTTATTTATTTTTATTTGAGGCCGGGTTTTGATTCATAAAATTTATGAGGCACGGTTTTGAGATTCTTCAATTTATTTGGTTTAGCAGGCTTTAAACTTTATCCTTTTTACTTTTTCCTGCCCGCAGGGCACCGTATAACAGCCTAACTGTATAACCGTATCACCGTATAACCGCCTAACCAATTTAACACTCATCCTTCATCATTCAACCTTTTCATTGTCCATTGAACTTTATCCTTTAAACTTTATCCTTTATCCTTTGTCCTTTGAACTTTATCCCTTATCCTTTAAACTTTATCCTTTGAATTTTATCCCTGTTCATACCCCTTGTCATTCCGAATCCCTGCGAAGTAGGGTGAGGAATCTCATAATTGGCCATTTAAACATTAACCTTTTTACCTTTTTCCTGCCCGCCTGTCGGTAGAAAAAATTTGTCTGATATGTCTAAAGAATTTGATCATGATTTTTTGTATTAAATACATCGCTCCAGCTTGCCCCTAGATAAAAAAGGTTCGCCGAACCTTTTCCTGGCGTTCGGTCCTTTCATAAGTTTGCGGTTGGTCACGAGTACTCGGGATGAAGCAAAAGGGTATTGAATAGGAGCCGTTTTAATAGCTTATATAAATTGTTATTGATCTATTTTACTTCAAAAGTAAGAGTTGCCCAATTTGATTCATAGTCGAAATCCTCCTCATTACTTTCAAGCATATGTATGGTTGCGATATACCAACGTCCTTCATTGCTGATAGTAAAGCTTACCTCTCCCTTTTCATTAGTTCGCAAAGCAGTTTCTTTACCTTCTTTTGCATCCGTGTTTATCCGTGAGCTAATATGTACTGTTTGATGGCCAAGCGGCTTTCCCAAATATAAAAGCTTGAATGATATTTCATCGCCAATTGATAATTTATAAGGATTTTTCAGTGGGATAAATTCTATCGGGTAATGAAGTTCAATTGAAAAGTTATCCGTTCTATTTTCATCAACTTGAAGAATTGCTTTTACATGTTTGGAGTATTTTTCATTTGCAGAGGTGTTAGTGATTCCTCTGTTTTTTCTGTCTGAAATTATCTCGGTCAATCCCTCATGCTCCAAGTAATCCATAAAATCCTTCCCACTTAGTTCGATGACACTTGGTTTTGTTGAAATTCCTGCTACGTAGGTTCCCGCGCGTCCAGTTTTATATTTCAAATAGGTGGCTTTACCTCTGTCGTAGAAGTCATCAGTTGTAGGTTTGAAATTGTAATCAGGACCGATTATCTGTGGATTGATAATTCGATCTCTCGTTATCACATTTTCACTTTGATCAAATGTACCGTTATAAAGATATAGTTCCGATTGGCTATACTTATCAAGAAAATAGGAGTCAGACTTAAGAAATAGTTCATGTGACGATAAAGTGAAAAACAGGATAAATAGAAGTATTGTGGTCGATATTCTTTTCATTTCAATAGTTTGATTTATGTATAGTCCTGAAATATGGCTAAAGGTTCAATGTAAATTTATGGTTTTTCCTACTAATTAGATTACGCTTATCCTTCAAAACTTCCTACTTATTAAATCAGCTCCAATGAACGGTATATATTGTTCGCCCAGTTTAATCAGTCAGCTCTTTAAGGTCAGAAATTAATTCGCTCATATTTTCCACAATGATTGTCTACATTATTTCATAGTCAATACCGAAATATTCATGGATAATTCTGTTTCGAAACCCTGTAATCCGAATCCATTCTATTTGACTTTTGGCAGCTTCTCCAATGATCTCAAAATTTCAAGCAACAGCATCTATAATTAAGTCGTTGCTGATAAAGTCGTCGTAGTCCAAACCATCGGTATATTTTTGAATTTTTTCAGCACCATCGAGCATATCCAAAAGCAATAGTTGTTGTCGCGCTTAGACATAGATCAAATCCTCTTCTATGGATTGGAGATATCTTTGCTTGATTCCTTTTTTGGAAACCAAGTCCACTTTTAGTCCAACCATTCTTTCCAGTTCATTGGCCAAGTCTATAAATCGAAGTCCGATTTTGTCATTGAACTCAACCATGATATCCAAATCACTATCTCTATTCTCTTCATTTCTTGCAAAAGATCCAAAAATGGCAAGTGATTTAATTGGATATGAATAGAATAGGCGACTTTTATTCTTCTCCAATGCAGATTTTATTTCATCCAACGATTTCATATTGCTAAGTTAATCAAAAATCTTTTTTGATGGTCATTTTCGTAAAATGACCTTAACTAGATTTTGGTTACTAAAGTAATGCTTTAGCAGGCTTGACTACCAGTCAGGTGGTTATGCAGTTATTGTTTTGGTCAATGTTTTTTGGAATTTGTCGCTATGTGAGATTTAGCTACGCTGAATCTGCGATGTGACTTCGTCGAATTTTCAATTTAGCTACGCTGAATCTATGATGTGACTACGTCCAATCTGCGATGTGACTTCGTCGAATCTTCGATTTCCTCCTGTTAGTCGGAAATGACTCTTTTATTCTTTTGTCTTGACACAAAAGAAACAAAAAGTCAAGGCTGCAAATTAAAATTAACTCAACCTTCATCAATACTAAGCGCGGCTGGGTGATCTCCTCGTATACACTTCGGAGCTTCCCAGTCTTGCTAACTATTGATTTTGATCTCTGTTAATTTTAATTTGAGGCCGGGTTAAATTACTTCCCCTCCTTTTAGGAGCCTGCCTGCCGGTAGGCAGGGGCTGGCTGCAAGCCGGGGTGGTTATATTGATAAAATGAATTTTTTAACCACCTCCCCCTTCGGGTACTCCTCCTAAAAGGAGGAGAAGTTTTAGAATAAATTTTATCACAACGACGTCCCCTCCTTTTAGTCACCGTATAACTGCCTAACTGTATAACCGCATCACTGCATAACCAATTTAACACTCATCCTTCATCATTCAACCTTTTCATTGTCCATTGAACTTTATCCTTTAAACTTTATCCCTTATCCTTGCCTTCCAGGCACCCCTTATACTTGCCTTAGGGGAGCTTCATCCCTGCCATTACTAATGCAAAATGTTGTATGATGTTATTCCATCAATTCAAATTCCCCAGGCTTCCATATTTTATCAAAGTAGGCTTGCTCGGTGCCGTAAGTTCTGAATCAAGGGAAACCATCCTTCACCTACATTGGTTTGTAGCCAATTACTTTCTTTGCCTTGGGGTGCTTTTGGACCGATGTACAAGTCCACACTGCCATCTGGGTTTATGATCAGATTCTTATCTCTCGAATCGACACTAGTAGCCCTTAGTTTATCCTTTGCATTTTTATTGTCGATAAAACAGCGGGTGTTTTCGCTGTATAAAGTCAAGGCCCAGAAATTAGAAGCCGGAATGCCTGCCGGTAAATGGATCTTGTATGTATTTGACCCAAGCAAGAAGTTGCCGTCTTTATCTTTCTTGGTGCTTAAATAACTTGTCGTACCTGGTCCGGGCGTATTAGATTGCATGCCTGCTGTTACGGTTACAGCTTCATAATAATACTGAGTACTTTCATCTAAAAAATAATTCGACTTACTGGTTTTGGTTAACGGGAAATTAGTTAACTCTCTGTACCAACTGCTATTTTCATAATATGGCTCATCTTGACGCGGTTCTATTTGGTTAGCTTTACACATCAGTTCACCCAAATTGGCTCCTTCCGTTAGAATCGTTTTTAGTTTTTCTGAAGGATTAAAGGGTTGGCCATTTTCAATACCCAGATATTTTAAGTAGGTATAGAAAATTTTATCTTCTTCCTTCTGTGGCTCATTTTGAATAAACTGATGCACCAATTCAAAATACTTTAAGCCCCTGAAAGGCATCCCCTCAAATCGCTTGTCGGTATTGGAAATGAATTTTGCCGGCTTTGAAATCTCTCCATATTTGCCAACAAGAAAATTCTCTTTCATCTTTTTGATTTCCGCTTCATCAGTGGACAGAAACCGTGTGCCAATCATTATTTTATTGGTTGTACAGTTGATAACAAAGTACCCTTTGGTATTTAGTTTTGAAGCATCATATCCATTTGGAAGGATAAGGTATTTGCCACCTTTTCCCTTATCAGCGCCCATTAATCCTAAATCGCCCAAGGAAAGTTGGTAAAAATCCACTACTCCCTCCGGCAGAAGCACCAGCAGGATAATCAATAACCACAGGCCCCGTTTTAGAAAGATCTGCCCAACTGATCACATAAGGAGTAGTAGCGTTAGCAGTAAGAATGCCTACTTTTTCATTGAATGATTTGTACTCCACAAAATCCAAATCTGCTCCGCCATAGACTTCAGAATGCGCATTGTACCACATTTGAAAAGTCGTTACCGGAAGCGACCATTGATACACTTCAATAGCTCTTTGTAAACTCAATTGATCATTCAGTTTAGCGATAGATTCTTTAGTAATATAACTTTGATTCAATTGAATATCACCAAAATTGGTTTTTATCAATTCATCGCCTTGCAATGTAGCATCAGTAAGTGAAACAGCGTTATTGGCTACTAGTGTATCCTTTGACTGTGGTTGATTGCATGCAGCGATTACTCCAATTATTGTAATCATTGACAGTGTTTTGAATTTTATTAGTTTCATTTTTTACCTTTTTTGAGTTTATTTTTTTACCTTATTCAAGGCTGTTCTTTTTAGAATCGGTCAGGTAATAAGTTGTTAGCTTGTCAGATTCATTGTCAAGGTTCCTGCTCCCTATTGATTTATGGCATCCGGTTCAATTGTGGCGCGGTCCACTTGCCTTGCAGCACCTCTTCTTTCGGCCAATAGATGCGCAGGTAAGCTGAGAATGGCCCCTTGGGTGCAGGAAGCCAATTGGACTCCAGCTCCTTGCCGGGTGACTCTTGCTGGATGTAGAGCGTGAGACCGCCATCGGCATCCATTTTCATGTCCGGCAACATCGGCGAATTGATGAGGTAGCGGTTGATCGGATTCGCGACGAGCAAACTCTGCGGCAGTTCATACATGGTGAGCGACCAGAACGCATGCGCGGGTGGCAGTTGGCCCTTCGGGAAATGCAGTGTATAACGGTTAGCGCCGTTGAGCTTTTCGCCGCTAGCATCAGTAAAATAAATAGGGTACATCGCTTCCTGTTTTGAATTTCCCCAGATGCCAATGGTTGCGAGCCAGCGATAGAAGTAATTGTTTTTCATGGATGCGCGGGTGCCGAAGACATCGCCGGCGGTAATTTTACCTTCCGCCAATAGCTTCGCGCCGTCCGCAAATTCTTTCCAGGCCTCGGCTATGCCTTCCTCGAAGGCTTTCTTTATTTCAGGGGAAAGCTTCGTGGGATCAAAGGTCTTTCCGGCGCCGATGCCAATCTTGGCGAACCTCTCCATGAGTTCCTTTTCGGAAGGAACAGTCGGACTGAATTGCAGTACGAAATTCAGGATATTGAACACCTCGAGAGAGCTTTTCTGCTCTTCCTGGCTGATTGGCTTGATGAAGTCGATGGTCGGTGCGGGGGTGGGCGCGGGCTGGCCAAGGAACTGGCTCAAGGGCTGCACCTTGTACTCCGACTGGATTCTCTTCACGTTGTCGAGGTCGGTCGGATCGAAAAGCTGGGTGCGGAAGATAAGGGTGTTTATCTCGGTCTCGGACTGGATGACCTCCTTGATTCCCTGCGGTTTCTCGCCCTTCCAATTCGGGCCAGCCAGCATGATGCTACCCGCTTCGTTACCGGTGGTTCGGCTGCCGGCATAAGCAAAGTTGAACGTATAGGCGTCGATGAACTGAATCGAATAATAGCGACCTTCTGGAATTTCCGGGACCGTCAGAACGAGCGGTTCGGTCCGGAGGTCTGCACCGACAAAGGAATACGGTGTGTCGGAATTGGGCGTCTGGACGGCCTTGTCCTCCGGGGTGTAAACGCGAGGGATGTTGTGGACTTCATTCCATTGTCCCTTGTATTCGGGGTCGGTCTTGTCAATGAAGTAGCCGTATTGGATGCGGTAGCCGTCCACCATGGGGTAACCGTAGATATAGGCTTCCTTGGCGATGGAACGGATGGAGTCTAATGACAACTCAGAAGATACCATAGTTTCTTTTTTACCCTTTCTCAGTACACGAGAATGTGATTAACACAATTAATAGTAGGAAAAATGCTGTTTTCATAATTAGTTATTTATCTTGTTTATAGGCTGTGTTGTGCGTTCGCTTTTTTCCGTATAATTCTATTTATCAACTATTTGTGATGATTGCCTAGCAGTCAATTGCCAACCTTTTTCGGATTTGATCCATACATTTGTAAATCTCCTCGGTATCCATTCTTTTTTGTTGGTGGTCATGCTTGCTGGTTGTTGTAATTCCTTGCCCATTACAATTGCAATATCTTGATTGAATGTTATTTTTTCAATAATTCTTTCAACACTTGGGAATACATGTCCACTTTTCATGATTGCAACAATTTCTTTCGGTGTCACAATTTTTCCATTCGGATTGTTTACCACATATTCTTTCGACCAGATCTTTAATAATGAAGTTGTATCTCCCTTATCAAGTAATTCCGTCCAATGCTTTTCTAATCTTCTGATTTCTATTTCATCAGTAGATTGGCCACTTGCTAGTGTAGTTATGAAAAGGAAACCAATTAAAGTGAGTTTTAATGTTATCATAATTTAAATATATTGAGGTTAAATTATAATTATTGTGAAGTATTTTTTAAGTGACGCACAACTCCTAATATGGTAACTAAGTTAATGCTTTATAAGATCAATTGACTGAAGCTGGTTAGTTTTTTATCGCTATGGCAGGCTTGGCCGAGGATGGTTATTTAAACAGTAGTTTTATTTTTAACAAGCATGAGACTTTGAATTAGCTACGCTGAATTTTCAATTTAGCTCCGCTGAATCTTTGATTTGACTACGTCGAATCTGCGATGTGACTTCGTCGAATCTTTGATTTCCTCCTGGTAGTCGGAAATGAATCTTCTATTCATTTTTGGCTTGATCCAAAAACGAATCAAAAAGATCAAGGCTGCAAATTAAAAAGCACTTCACTCTTTATCAAGGCTAAGTGCGGCCGGGTGATATTCTCGTCTACACTCGAATCTTCCCGGTCTTACTATGCCTGATTTTGATCGCTGCATTTTTTATTTGAGGCCAGTTTTAGATCCAGAAAATTTATGAGGCACGGTTTTGAGATTCTTCAATTTATTTGGTTTAGCAGGCTTTAAACTTTATCCATTGTACTTTATACTTTAACTTTATCTTATGGCACCGTATAAACCGCATAACCCATTTAACACTCATCCTTCAACATTCAACATTTTCATTGTCCATTGAACTTTATCCTTTAAACTTTATCCTTTATCCTT
>CAWIJU010000002.1:112500-716550 GCA_963836505.1 uncultured Flavobacteriaceae bacterium | reverse complement strand
TATTTTTGATAGGGAAATGACTTCAGAGGATTTTGAGATCATTGTCGTCAATGACGGATCACCTGACAAAAGCAGGGATATTGTATTGTCCTTGCAAAAGGAGTTTTCAAATCTTATACTGATCGATCAGGAAAATGCAGGGGTGTCTGCTGCCAGGAATAGTGGGTTGAAACAGGCACAAGGGGAATATGTTGTTTTTATTGATCCTGATGATTATGTTGAGCCAAATTTATTGCTTGAACTATATGCAAGGGCAAAAAAAGATCATTTAGATCTGCTCCTAACCGGCCGGTCTTCCATAGATGTCAATGGTAAGGTCGATGCAATTCTAGGATATAGTCATATAGATAAACAAGTTTTTACTGGAATTGAAGCGTTTCGGGTCAAAGATAGTGTAGTGAAAACTTATAATTCCTCGGTTGGATACTTTTACAAAAGAGCGTTTCTTCAAGAAAACAAGATATTTTATCCGGTTGGTGTCATGCACATAGAGGACGGTGTTTTCTTGAGAAAAGTATTTTCGTTAGCAAAACGGGTAGGTTTTGAAAATAAGAATTTCTATCAGATCTATCAAAGACCGGGATCCGCAACAAGATCCGCTACTGTATTTTCCAAGAAAGCCTTTATGGGTTATTTACTTGCCGCAGATGATTTGAAAAGGTTTAAATCAGAAGTTTCCCTTCCAAGGGATGAGCTGAAGCTGATAAACGGCATGATCACAAAATTTAGTTTATTGCCCATCATGAAAGGGGTAAGCTTAAATAGTCCCAAAATATTTTGGACCAATTTAAAACTTTTGAGAAAACATGGTTATGCGAAAATAGACCTGATCGATCTACCCGATACGAGAATTAAGAAATTCGCTAAATATTACAATATCTCACCAATTTATTTTGGTTTGTATTATTTTATGATTTTAGCCCGAAAGAAAATTATTTCAAATTAGGAAGATATAGTTTTGAAAAGGGTCTTATTACATATCGGTTATCCGAAAACGGGAACAACAACACTGCAAGAAGAAGTTTTTGTAAAACTTCATGAACTAGGTAAAATTAATTTTTTAGGGCGAACCGTAAAAAGTAGTCATACAAGAACAGGTAAATCTGCATTTAATGGCGTTGACTGGGTTCGTCAAATACGAAAATATTTTGTTTTAGATGAGCCACTAAAAGATGATCATCAGGTATTGAAACCTGACATGTTAAATGTCATATCGGATGAAGATCTTACATTTCATGGATTGTACCATTATGCTCAATTTGGGAATATTATAGACCATAAAGCTTTTCCAGAAAAATTTAAAAGACTAATCGGTGAACATGTGGATGTAACCATTTTAGTCAATAACACCTTTAATTCTATTTAAATGTCTCCAACCTTATAATAATGACTAACAAAAATTAATTTTGGAGAGCATGATTCAGAATTATATTCAAAAAATGACATTGGATAACTAATCATTGAAAAAATTATTAATTCATATTGGATATCCCAAAACCGGAACAACAACACTGCAAGAAGAAATTTTTGTAGAACTTCACGAACTAGGTAAAATTAATTTTTTGGGGCGAACCGTAAAAAGTAGTCATACCAGAACCGGTAAATCTGCATTTAATGGCGTTGAATGGGTTTGTCAAATACGAAAGTATTTTATTTTAGAAGAACCTTTAAAAAATGATCATCAGGTATTGAAACCTGATATTTTAAATGTCATATCGGATGAAGACCTTACATTTCACGGTTTGTATCATCATGCCCAATTTGGCAAGTATTGTTGATCATTTTGAATTCCCTGACAAATTAAAAAGATCTAGGAGAAAATATCGAGTAACTATTACTATTCGCAACCAGGCCGATTTACTGTTTTCTTCCTATGTACAAAAATTCCGTTTTGTGAGATCTTTTTTCGGGGAATATTCCTTTGATGATTTTCTAAACAATTCAACCCATTATTTGGGAAGAGATATTAAAGATCATCTTTCTTTATATGATTTTGATTACAACATTAATTTATGGGAGAAGACTTTTCATGCGAAATCTCGAATTATGTTTTTTGAAGACTTTGTCCATGACAAAGATCTTTTTTTTTCGGAATTATTCGAAATTTTACAATTGCCTGAGATGGCTTTTTCAAATTTTAAGTTGGATAGGCATTATAGAAAAAAAGATAAATCGAAAGACTCGATCAAATCCGGTTACTGGACGTTAAGTTCTACGGGAATGATCGGTAAAAAATTGTTTAAAAAGGACTTGGATAAAATATTGGAAAAAAGATACTACATGAGGTCTTCTTTTTATCTCAATATTGAAAAAAAAATGTTGATGAAATTTAACCCGGTTGAAATACCAAATTTAAGTGATACCCAGAAAAAAATGGTCAGGGATTATTTTACACATTCGAATAGAGAATTTGCCAAAAAGAGGGGAATTGATCTCTATAAAATGGAAAAGTATCTCTACCTTTAATGATCATTTATCAAAAGAAAAAGTATGAAAATTCTTGATTGTACGCTACGTGACGGTGGATATTATACCCAGTGGGATTTTGACAAAGAAACGGTAAAAACCTATTTCACTGCATTCAACGATCTACCTGTTGACTATCTGGAAATAGGTTATCGTTCCCAGGCGTTACCGGGTTATTTAGGGGAATATTTTTATTGTCCGATTCCCGTATTAGAAAAGATCAAAAACCTCAGTCAAAAAAAGCTTGTTGTGATGTTGAATGAAAAAGACGTGAGCAGAGCTACAGGCAGAGCACTATTGGAACCTTGTGATGGTCTAGTCGATATGGTTAGGGTAGCAGTAGACCCAAACAATTTTTTACGAGCACTCGATCTGGCCGAAGAAGTTAAAGCTTTGGGTTTTGAGGTTGGATTTAATGTCATGTACATGTCGACATGGGCTGAAAGGAAGAGATTTTTGAGTCAGATCAAGGAGGTAAATGGTTTAGTGGACTATTTTTATATGGTCGATTCTTTTGGGGGCGTTTATCCGGAAGATGTAAGGCAAACCATTGACCTGGTGAAATCTCAAACTGATGTTCCGCTGGGTTTTCACGGACATAATAACCTGGAGCTAGGATTGATCAATACCTTGACGGCATTGGAAAATGGGGTAGACATAGTAGATGCCACGGTTACCGGAATGGGTCGTGGGGCAGGAAATCTCAAAACAGAATTGTTGCTCACGGTACTCAATGCCCAAGGGCAAGTAGATTTTGACTTTAATCCCTTAAGCAAAGTAGTTGATGAGTTTAGCGCCTTGCAAAGACAATACGACTGGGGTACCAATTTGCCCTATATGGTCTCGGGTGCCAATTCATTGCCTCAAAAGCAGGTGATGGAATGGGTGTCCAAACGTTTTTATTCCTTTAACAGCATCATTCGGGCTTTGGCAAATCAGTCCAAAGGATTAGACGATAACCGTCAGTTGCCCAAATTTGATGTGGGAAAAGAAAAAAAGTATCAGTCGGCCTTGATCGTGGGGGGCGGACCCAGTGTTGTTAATAGCTCAGAAGCCGTTCATCAGTTTTTGTCCAATCAACAGGATCTTGTTGTGATTCATGCGAGTTCGAGAAATGCCATGAGTTTTGAACATATAGACAATGATCAGTTCTTTTGCCTGGTCGGTAACGAAGGTCATCGGATGGAGCAGGTATTTGGCGATACTTCCAAAGTAAAGGGCAAATGTGTTTTACCTCCATTTCCAAGAAAAATGGGGACCTATATTCCTTCCCTTTTGGAAAACAGGGCTTTTGAATTAAGTGAAGTTTCCTTTACGCCACAATTTAAAGATACGCATACCTCCCTGGCCTTACAAACGGCTATAGAGATGGGTGTTAAAAATTTATATCTGATCGGTTATGATGGTTATAGCGGTGGGAGTATGGGACAAAAGGAACAGGAATTCTTTATGGAAAATGAATTTCTTTTTAGTCAGGCAAACAAACTTGGACTCAATTGCGTTAGTCTAACACCCACCCAATATAAAAACATGGAACAAGGTTCTATCTATTCACTTATTTGATGGGAAATTATTTAGTTACCGGAGCGGCAGGTTTTATAGGGTCGAAGCTGGCAGAAGCATTGGTTAGGCAAGGTCACCAGGTTAGCACCATCGATAATCTTTCTACGGGATATCTTTCTAATATACCGAAAGGTGTCAGATTTTTTGAAGGAGATTGTCAGGATCAAGAAATTCTGGACAAATTAAAAAATGAAACATTCGATTGCATCTATCATATAGCCGGTCAAAGTTCGGGTGAGATCAGTTTTGATGACCCTGTTTATGATCTACAGACTAATACGCAGTCGACTCTCCAATTATTGCAACTTTGCAGGATTACAGGTTGTAAGAAGTTGATCTATGCTTCCAGTATGTCGGTTTATGGACAAGTAGCTGATCAAGCTATTGATGAAACTCATTCCACCATTCCAGAGTCCTTTTATGGTATTGGTAAAGTGGCCAGTGAGCATTATTTAAGGGTTTACAGAAGTTTTGGTATTGCAACCTGCTCTCTCAGGTTATGGAATACATATGGCCCAGGTCAGAATCTGGAAAATTTGAGGCAAGGGATGGTGAGCATTTTTTTGGCACAGGCACTCAGGGATAAAAGGATCCATGTGAAAGGATCACCCGAGCGTTTTAGAGATTTTGTCTATATAGATGATATTGTAGATTCTTTTTTAAAGGCGGAATCACACATTTTACCGGGGAAATATTCCGTTTGGAATGTTTCTACAGGAATTAGAACCACTGTGGCAGAATTGGTCGAATTGATCTGTGAAAAAGTTGGAGGTGAGATTGAAGTAAAATTTGAAGGAAATACACCGGGTGATCAGTTCGGTATCTATGGGGATAGTCATAAAATGGCTGATGAAACCGGATGGTCTCCTAAGTTTAGTTTGGAAGAAGGTTTGGAAAAAATGGTCGAATGGGCAAAAAACAGATCAGATGAAAATGAATAGTATTGTTGTTATTCCGGCACGAATGAAATCCACCCGATTGCCAGGAAAACCCTTGGTAGATATTTTGGGCAAATCGCTGGTTCAACGAACCTATGAGCAATGTATTAAAGCGATAGAGAAAGAAAGGGTATATGTGGCCACAGATGATGATGCGATCAGGATTCATTGTGAAGAAAGAGGGATGCAGGTGCTGATGACTTCCCCTGATTGTCTGACCGGCACTGACAGAGTGGCCGAAGTTGCCGAGCAAATTGAAGCAGATTATTATATCAATGTACAGGGGGATGAGCCTTTGATCAATCCCGGGGATATTCTGGCCGTTGAACAAGCTATAGAAAAATATTCCGGCGAGATCATTAACGGATATGCCCCTATAGAGGATGAAGAAAGTTACAGAAGCCTCACTATTCCCAAAGTAGTTTGCAGACCCGATGGAAGGTTGTTGTATATGTCCAGATCTCCGATTCCCGGTAATAAGAAAAATGAATTTATCAAATCATGGAAACAGGTTTGTGTTTATGCATTTCCCAAAAAGGCTCTGCAAGCATTTTCCGGATCGAAGCAAAAGACTGAACTGGAAGAAATGGAAGATCTAGAAATTTTAAGGTTTCTTGAAATGGGCTATGAGGTACGGATGATCCCTTTATCTAAGGAGTCAATTGCCGTGGATACACCGGAAGATGTTTAGAAAGTGATTGAAAAAATCAAAAATTTAAATAGGTTTTAAATGGAAATACTGGACCAATTGGTTAGTGCATGGCTGAATTATTGATTCACATAGGATTACCTAAAACCGCAACTACCTCATTACAGGAAAATATATTTGTTTCTCTTCATAAAAGAGGTATTATCAATTATTTAGGTTGTGTTCGTTTTAAAAAAGAAAAACTTCATGGCACTTTTATAGCGAAGGAAATAAGAAATTCGTATTTAGATGCTAATAATAACTTTGATATTACCAATTATCTGGTTGAGGACAGATTAAATGTTCTTTCAGATGAAAAATTTACACTACCTGCCTATTATAATGAGCTACAGCATGGTTCAAAGGTAAAATACTCAGATTTTTTAGATCATTATATAAGTAAATGGTCCAAAAAGATTACTATTAGGGTTCTTATTTCTTTGAGAAATCAACCGGATCTTATTTATTCTCAATTTATTCAGAAAATTATTTACCTAAACAAAATTACAGATATTAGTAATTTTGATTCATTTAATTTTTTATTCTTTAATAATGTAGATAAATTTAAAGTATATGATTACAATCAGGTTCTAGAAAACCTAACAAAATTTATTTCTAAAGAAAATATTTATTTTATAATTTATGAAGATCTCAGGTCTGGATCTAATGATTACTATGATACCTTAAAAAAAGCATTGGACTACAAAGGACTTCTTCCCATAGAACAACTAAACCAGCAAGAATTTAGATCTCGTCAAAAAAATGATATAGGAGTGAAGGTGAAAGTTTTTAAACCCAGAATGTCAATATTAAAGTCATTGCTAAGTTATGCACCTGACCCAATAAAATTATCTCAAAAAATGACAAATAGATTATTCATTCAACAGGATGTAATTATACCCTTTCTAAATGAAGAAGAAAGAGAGAATCTTTTAACATATTACAGTGAAAAAAATAAGATTTTTTGGGGACACGTTGATATACCAATGAGTAAAGGAATAAATTATGGCTATTTTAAATAGCTTATAAAATAATATTGTCTTGAGAAAAAATAAGTTACAAGCCATTTTTTGGGATTTCGATGGGGTTCTGATGAATTCGAATAAAGTGCGGGATCTCGGATTTTTGGAAGTTTTGAAGGAATTTCCAAAAGATCAAGTGGATGCTTTGATGTTATTCCACCAACAAAATGGCGGACTATCACGCTATGTAAAATTTCGCTATTTTTTTGAGGAGATCAGAGGGGAATCTATTAATGATGAAGCCGTTTTGGTCTGGGCTGAACGTTTTTCTATACTCATGAAGCAATTGCTTACCGACCCAAATCTGTTGATCAAAGAAACGATGGATTTTGTTCAAAGATACGGTCAAAAAATCCCTATGCATGTGGTTTCGGGATCAGATCAAGGAGAATTGAGGTATTTATGTCGATCAATGGGCATTGATCATTATTTTAAAAGTATACACGGATCTCCTAAACCAAAAACACAGTGGGTGAGGGAATTAATAAAAGAATATGATTATGCTCCCTCTTCATGTATTTTAATCGGCGATTCCATTAATGATTTCGAAGCAGCCAAAGATAATGGTTTAGAATTTATGGGGTATAATAATAAAAAAGTAGAATCCCTTTCCACTAAAAAAATTCAATTGAATTGAAGCACATTTTTACAGTTCATTCACCCTTAACATTTCTGGTTTCCTATGCAGTGATCAAGCATCTCGAATTAGCAAAGCAAGATGTGATCATTATCAGCAGCAATTATAAGGTTCCTTTGAATGATTATCCAGTTTACCCATCCTTTGCGGATCAAAATAAAAGTTTTTGGAAAAAGGTTAAGACATTTAATATACCTAAACATTATGACAAGTATATTTCTTATATAACACAAGGAGTACCTTTTACAGCCTATATTGATCTGATGTCGTATTACCAGCGCATTTTAGTCACCCATAAGGATTGTCGCCAATTTCACTTTATAGAGGAAGGTAATTCGGCTTACCAGGAATTTGATGACCTGACTGATATTACCTGGCATGAACGGGATACAGGATTTCGTCATTTAGGATTGGACAGGAAGAGTGTAGTACGTGTGTTAAGAGGCTATAATTTGCGGTTATTGGGTCTTCCTTACATTTATTCGGCCTATGCCTTTATGGAAAAGATCCAATTCTATGCATTTTCAAACAATGCTTTTTATAATGTACCTAATGCCAAAAGAGTGCTGGTAAAACCTGAAAAGCAAGATGCCAATATGCTAGCACTTGCAGGAAATTATGTGCTTGAGAACGAGGTGGTCTGGCTGGATGGATCCAATGGGAGGTATACGGGATTAGATGAGAATTATTATCATCAGGCGATAAAAAAGGCTATTAACATATTGAAAAAAAAGGAATATTTTAGAAGAAAAGGTATATGTGAAGTTGAGACCGGGAATCAAATCTCCTGAGGACATTCCATTGGTGCGAATTCTAAATGAAGCAGGTTTGGAAGTAAAGATCATGCCGGATAACATGATCTTCGAGAGTTTTCTACTCTGTTCCAAAAATTGTCATGTGGTAGGGACTTTAACAGCCGCTTTGGAGTACGCACATGTATTTGGGCATAAGGCCTATTCTATTTATGGATTGTTCGAGAAACAAGTTCCTACTTTTTTTGACCGCATGACAGGATTTTGGAAAAATGTTGAAAAATTAGGTGCTGAATCGTGAAACTTTTTATCCATTTTGGTATTTATAAGGCTGGTAGCTCTTATCTTCAATATGTTCTGGCTAATTCCAGGACCTATCTTTTAGATAAGGGGATCTATTTTCCAAATTCTTTGCAAGATAAAAAGATGCTTCAGGGACTCATTTCTCCCGGAAATGCCGATGGTCTTGAAGAAGTACTGAAGGTCAAAAATGAAAAAGGATTACAGCGATTGTTGAGGCAATGGATAGAGGCAGCTGAAAAGAAGCAATGTGATCGTGTATTACTCTCTGCAGAAGCACTGGTACATCAATTAGCGAAAAAGGACACGCTAGAATTTTTAGAAAAGGTTACCAAGGATTCAGGCTACACTGAGATCCATGCCATGGGATTTTTTAGGGATCTTACCGAACATGCTTTGTCTACCTATAAGCACAGGGCAAAGTCAGGAAAAATTCCGGATTATGAAACTTGGGTCAAAGAAGTCTATGAAACTCCTCAATTACTGCGGGCCCTTGCTGAAAGAAGGATAGAAAAATATCGATTTGGTCTGGACATTCCGAAAGTTTTATAAAAAAAGTGAGTCTTTACAAAAAGCTTTTTTTCAGGATTGGTTACAGATAGATGAACCTAATTTTTCCGGAAGACCTGCGGTTAATGAGTCTGTCACGCTGAGTGAAGTGCTGGTCATGAATGAAGTAAATAGATTATATCCCGGTGTAACGGATTATTTTGTGCGTGATCTAAAAAGTATATCTATTGATCAAAAAGCAAAAGATCAGAATTTGGAAGATTTTTTTACTCAAATATTTTGTTGTGATCTGGAGCTTTATCAGAGTTGGTAGATGAGTTTAACCGATTCTTGCCTCAAAATGAGTATTTGAAAATAGGATCAAAAGGTTTTACTCCCGCACCTATGCAAGAATTGCCTGCTCTCCTATTAAACAGTAAGCAAATGGAATTGCTACTGAAACGAATGGTGTTTTTTTCGAGCAGCATGGGACTGTTCATTGGATGGCGAAGAAAAATTGTGAATAGCCTGCCCGAAGAATATAGAAAGGCAATCCTTAAAATAAAAAGATTTTAATGACTAGATATCTGGTATATAGTTTTTTTTTGATGTTGATTTCTCCCATTTTAACGGTTATCAATGGTTTAAAAATTAAAAACGGAGAAGTTCAAAAATGGATCCTAATTTTAGCGATAACATTTTACGGTTCAACAATTACAATTTCTCCAGGAAACGATGGATATCGGCACCTCAAGAACGTAACAGAACACTATTCAGATCTCAGTTTTTCAGAGTTTTTGAGTGAAACTATCAATATCTTAACCTTCAAAACTGTAGACGGTACAAAGGGGGTATCTATATTCATTTTTCTTATTTTGTTGGAGCCATTCTGCAAATGCCTTGGTTATTTTTTGTAATTGTATCTTTTATCTATGGTTACTTTTATACCTCTTCTATGTTAAAGGTTTTACATATCCTTCCGGGTTACCAGAAGTCCTTCTTGTTTTTTGCTTTTTCAATTGTATTTGTATTGTCAAAAAGTGTAGAAGGTATCAATACGGTTAGGGTTGGACAGGATTATGGGTCTTGTTTTATGCAGCCTATTCTTATTTTGAAACGAAAAAAATAAAATATTTACTCTTAATATTTGTTCCGCCCTTTATCCATTTAGGCTATTTCATTATGGCGATACCTGTATGGATTATAGCTTTTTTAGGTAAAAAATTTAAGTTAGTTTATATCCTAATTTTTTGCCTCTCTATTTTTGTCAATTTACCTACGAATGAGATTCTGGGAAGTTTGGAGCAAACAGAGGTTGGTGAAAACCGATCAAGTGCCTATTACGTTGAAAATTGTTGAAAGCTTCAATCAAAATCGAATTAAAAAAAATCAATCATTCCATGTTGTGTTGCAAAAGGAAGGAATTAATAATTATCCATTTTATATTCTTACTCTGACTATTATTTTTGGTGGAATTTATTTTTTTCATATGAATAATATAGAAGCGAGTCTTTTTTCCGTGGGCATATTAATGAAAGCACTCTCCAATTTAACTCCATTTCTTTTTGCTTTAAGTTCAAGATCAAGCTTAATAGCCACTGTTTTCGTGATCGCATCAGTTCTTTGTTGTTAAAAAGGGGATTTGTCACAAATTCAAATCCATTGTATTCGTTCATATTTTTTATAGCCGCATTATTATATGTCCCATTTATATTGTTCAAGATTGCTGATATGTATAGATATTATATCAGCTTTTATATGATAGCCTTACCATTTATTCCATGGATTTCTTCAGCAATTAATTTTTCCATAAGAGATTTTATTGGTTTTTTTATTTAATTATTAATATTTGTTTTTTTGAAAACATTTAAAACCCTTTTCATATTAACACCTTCGTTTAATCCGAATGCCGGGGGTGTTCAAAGGAGTACTTATAAATTAGGTAAATATTTTACAAGCAGGGGTTTGATGTTTCGTATTATTCAACTGCAGATTCAGGGCACCTCAAGGCGAGTTTTGGAAGACTTTTTTATGCACCCGAGCCAGGGGGGGTCAAGAATAAGAATATTTAAAAACATTAGAAGATGTTTTAAATAAAATACGCCTGATTTTGTAGTAAATCAAATGCCATATGTAAAGAACCAGGCCTCTCAAAATCCCTATATAAGAACAAACTGAGATTAAATTTTATCCTTTTGGGATGTTTGAGAAATTCTTTGTTTAATTTTAAAAGTAACGCCAGAGATGTAATGGAACGTGTATTACCTTCAACAATTTTTGCATTATTGGATAATCCACTTGGGCTATTCCTGGTTCAAAAAAGACATTATATTAAGCATCGGCGCGATTTAAAAATCATATTAAACAGACATGATAAATTTGTTTTATTGGCACCTCCTAACGAAACAGAACTTTCTTATTTTGTCAATAATTATAAACAAAGTAAAGTTGTTGCAATACCAAATTCAATACCCGAAGTGGTGAAATCCGTAAAAGAAAAGAAAAAAATTCTTTTGCATGTTGGAAGAATTAATATTCATCAAAAACGCTCAGATTTATTACTGCCTTTATGGGAAAAAATACATCCAGAATTAAATGATTGGGAATTTGTAATTGTTGGATCGGGAGATTACTTAGATCAAATTAAAAAAGAAATTGAAAGAAATAAAATACCTTCAGTGAAATTAGTGGGTTATCAAAAGCCTGAGAAATTTTTTGATGAAGCTCCATTTTTTATGATGCCCTCAGCTTTTGAAGGATTTCCGAATACGATTATTGAAGCTCAAAGTCACGGCTGTGTTCCATTTGCTTTTGATTCGTACAATGCACTTTCCTGGATTGTAAATGATAAAATGGACGCACATCTTAGCCCGGCATTTGATTTGGACGATATGTCAAGTAAAATAGTTGATTTAGCGAATAATACAGAAGTACTAAAGAAAATGCAATTACGTGCGATTAGAAATGCTGAAAGATTTACAATTGAACGAGTGGGACTAATTTGGCTTGATTTATTTAAAAGCTTAAAAAATAACTAAATCACCCATAAAATTAAATTTTTTTCTTGTCCTAATTATATATGCTAGAAAAGATAAAATTGAATTACAGCAATTTCAGGAGTAAAAGGATTAAGGATAAATTGATCGTTTTTGAAAGTGACGACTGGGGGAGTATTAGAATGCCTTCAACTAACGCTTTCAATAAGCTTATAAAATATGGAATAAGAGTTGACCTATCTGATTATGACCGACTCGACATATTAGAAAATAGAAGTGATTTAGAGGCTTTGTTTGATATGTTGGATGGCTTTAAAGACGATATGGGAAACAACCCAATATTCACTTTAAATACTGTATTGGCAAATCCAGATTTTGAAAAAATTAAAAAGAACCATTTTGAACATTTTTATTTTGAACATTTTTTTGACTCCTATAAAAATTACTATGGCGATGATCTTCAATCCATATGGTTTAAAGGAGTCTCTACTCAGGACTCATTTAACCTTAATTTCATGCCAGAGAACATATCAACAGTCCATTGTGGTTGAAGGATCTGAGAAAAGGTTATCCTGATGTTTTGTATGCATTTGATCAGAATTTTTTTGGGTTGAAAACTAATACTTCATCCAAGTACCAAAAACATTATTTAGCAGCATATAGAGTAGAAAATGAAAGGGAATTAATTGATCTAAAGTATAGAACAGAAGAAGGGCTTAAAATATTTGAAAACACTTTTGGCTTTCGTTCTACTAATTTATCGCGTGCAATTTTGTTTGGCCGCTTGAAATCGAATCTTTTACTTCAACTTTAGGAGTGAAAATGCTACAAGGCCAAAGAGGGCATATTGTAACCAGTCCCAAGCAGCAAGGAAAACCAGAGGTAAAAAGACATTATACTGGACAAAGAAATAGATGGGATCAAATTTACACAATTCGCAATGTGAATTTTGAACCATTCAGTAAACCAAATTTAGATTGGGTAAATAAAACACTGTTCGAAATTGAAAATGCATTTAAGTGGAAAAGTCCTGCTATTATTTCAACTCACCGTGTTAATTATGTCAGTGGTATGAATAAAAAAAATAGGGATAAAAATTTGAAACAATTAAAAGACCTGATTCAATCTGTTTTGAATAAATGGCCTGACGTCACGTTTTGCTCTTCAGATGAACTATTAAGCTATTTCAATGATTAAAGTTGCCATTCATAACAGAGCGGGATCTTTTAGCGAAAGATGGATTCGTTTTTGTGAAAAAAACAAAATTCAGGTGAAATTAGTAGATGCTTATTCAAGCAGCATAACGGAAGACCTTAAAGATGTCGATATTTTTTTTTGGCATCATTCACATTCTCATCATAAAGACATAATTTTTGCTAAATCCTTGCTTTTTTCTCTAGAACAAACTGGGACTAAAGTTTTTCCAAATTTTAATACAGCTTGGCATTTTGATGATAAAATAGGTCAAAAATATTTACTTGAAGCTATTGATGCAAGGCTTGTTCCTTCCTATGTATTTTATCATAAGAGCGAGCCCTAGAATGGGCACAATCTACGAAATTTCCAAAAGTTTTTAAATTAAGAGGAGGATCAGGTTCTGCCAATGTCAAATTAGTACACACTAAATACGATGCAGTAAAGTTAATTAATAAAGCATTTGGGACAGGTTTTCGACAATATGAATCGTGGACTAATTTGAAGGAAAGATGGCGAAAATATCGTCTAGGGAAAACTGGTTTTTATGATCTTTTTAAGGGGATTCTTAGATTTTATAAAGAGCCAGAGTATTCGAAAACTATTGGATATGAAAGAGGATATATCTATTTCCAAGATTTTATACCGGACAATAAATTTGATTTAAGGGTAATAGTCATTGGAAAAAGAGCCTTCGCATTAAAACGACTGGTTAGGAAAGGAGATTTTAGGGCTTCGGGAAGCGGTAATCTTTTATTTGATAAAAAAGAATTCGATGAACGTTGCATAAAAATAGCCTTTGATACCAATAAAAAGTTAAATGCACAATGTTTGGCCTATGATTTTGTATTTGATGAATCAGGTTGTCCTTTGATTGTAGAGATCAGCTATGGTTTTGCTGTCGAAGCCTATGATTCTTGTCCAGGATACTGGGATGATGAACTAAACTGGTTTGAGGGAAAATTCAATCCTCAAGAGTTGGATGATCAAAGAATTAATAGAAAACTATTCAATGAAGTGAGTTACAAAATTATTTATATAGCAGGTGATGGGCATTCAGGTTCCACACTTTTAGATATTATATTAGGTAGTTCAGAAAAAATATTTAGTGCAGGAGAGCTTAATTTTATAACAAGAGACACTATTTTTGACGAATACTGTTCATGCGGTAGGAAAATTAAGGATTGTGAATTTTGGCAAGGAGTTATTAATACATGGTTAGCTGGGAGCCAAATCTCATATGAAGCCTATTGCGAATTGCGTTTACGCTACGAAAGAAATAAAACAAGTTTGAGAACTTTGTGGAATAAAATTTATCCAAGTCGACATTTTGTTGATTATGTAAATTCTACGCAATCATTGTTTGATGCGATTCACCTACATTCGGGAGCAAATATTATTATTGACTCTTCTAAGGCTCCTACTAGAATTGCAGTTCTTCAAAAAAATAATGATTTACAGGTCATTCATTTAATTCGCGAATTCAAAGGTGTTTTAAATTCTGCAAAGAAGAGTTCAAAAAAGAATATAAGGTTAGGTATTGAGAAGGATAGTCCACCTCGTCGAACGTTAAAAACAGTTTTTGACTGGATTTTTTCGAATTTATTGACGGAAATATTTTGCATTGGAGTTAAAAGTAGCAAATTAACTTATAAAAATTATATACATAATCTCAAGAGTATTGAGCAAATTTCTTTATTGTCTGAGGGGATAAACTTAAGTCATCCATTTTCAGCAGATCATATGTTGGCGGGTAATATTATAAGATTAAAAAAGGATTTGAAAATTGATAAGAATGTAGGATTCCGATATTCAAGATTGTCAAAAAATCAATTGCAGTTTGCTAAATATGTAGATAAAATATTTTGGTTTTGGAGTAAATCTGCTTAAGTAAGTATATTGATAAAAACTAAATGAAACACTGTGTTTAAATTTTTTGTATAAATAAATTTTAGTGTAAATAAGTTCAACTAAAGTATGCCTTATAATTCATTCTTTGGGTCTTGGTGGAATGGAACGTGTCATGTCGCTTTTAGCTACATATTTTTATGAAGATAAAGGTGCGGAAGTGCATATTATCTTTATTGGAAAAAAGAGAGAAGTTGCGTATGAGTTACCGGATGGGTTACATATCCATAAGCCCCAGTTTATTTTTAATGATCAACGAAGAACTTTCGATACTTTAAAAACACTATTCTTCTTGCGTAAGCGAGTTAGACAAATTAATCCAGATACTATTTTGTCCTTTGGAGAATATTGGAACAATCTTACTTTACTGTCCTTAATAGGACTAAGGTATTCGACATTTATATCAGATCGAAGTCAACCCAATAAAAACTTAGGGATATTGCATCATTTTTTGAGAGAAAAGCTATATCCAATGTCAACGGGATATATAGCACAAACACGAGAAGCTGCTCGGATATGTCTTGAGAATGGCTGGAATAAAAATGTTACCGTTATCGGGAATCCTATACGAAAAATAAAGGCATATCAGGAAGATAAAAAGGAAAATAATGTACTGAGCGTTGGCCGATTGATCCCTACAAAACATTTTGATGCACTGATCAGGATATTTGCAGAGATCAACCCTGCTGATTGGAAATTGGTTATCGTAGGTGGAAATGCCAAAAGCATGACTTTGATGGAAACTTATCAGCATTTGATCCAAGATTTGGGGATGGAAAAAAAAATTTTACTGACAGGGGAATCTTTTGAAGTAGATAAATACTACGCAAAGAGTAAAATATTCGCCTTTACTTCCAGTTCGGAAGGATTTCCCAATGCTTTAGGAGAAGCTATGAAAGCCGGATTGGCCGTTATTGCCTATGATTGTGTTGCAGGACCATCAGATATGATCCAAGACCAGAAAAACGGCTTCCTCATTCCATTGCATCAGAAAGAACTATTTAAGACGAACCTGATCAAGTTAATGGAATCAGAAACTTTAAGAAAGAAGTTTGGCGGTCAGGCCCATATGGAAATGGAAAAATATACTGTTGAAAAAGTTGGTAATTTATATTACAATTTTATAACTGAAAATCTATGAGGTTGGTCATCAATACTGCTCATCAAAGGTTTGGGGGTGCGGTGCAGGTGGCTCTTTCTTTTGTAGAAGAATGTAAAAAATTTCCGGAACATGAATATCATATTTGGGTAGGACCCGGGATTCAGGCTTCTTTAAAGAAAGAGACTTTCCCACCAAACTTTTTCTTTTATGAATTTAACTTTGGTGTTATCAATATGAAGATTATTCCAAAAATTCAAAAGCAGCTCGCGAAATTGGAAAAAAAGATACAACCCGATTGTATTATCTCCACTTCAGGTCCCAGTTATTTTCATTCGAAGGCTCCTCAAATCATAGGTTTCAATTTGCCCTTGTACATCTATCCTGAATCACCTTATGTGCAGGGGCTTTCAAGGAAGAAGAAAATTAAACTAGCGGTTAAAAAAAGGATCCATTATTATTTCTTTAAAAGGGATGCCACAGCCTTTGTTGTTCAAACAGATGATGTTAACAAACGTGTAAAAAAAGCATTGAAAACGGAAAAGGTTCATACGGTAACCAATACGTTTAGCGGATATTACAAGCAACCTCTTGAATATTCCAATAAATTACCTCCGAAAAAACCGGGTGAAATCCGACTGTTAACGATCAGCGCCTATTACCCGCATAAAGATCTTGAAATCATACCTAAAGTTGTCAAGGAATTAGAGAACAGGGGTATACAAGGCGTGAAATTTGTCCTGACCTTAAAGGATAAAGATTTTAAGAACAGACTTGAAGCGCATGAGTCTGTGATCAATGTTGGACCAATACCTCCGGAAGCCTGCCCCGCCTTATATAAGGAATGTGATTTGATGTTTTTACCTACACTTGCCGAATGTTTTTCAGCCTCATATCCTGAGGCTATGGTGATGGAAAAACCGATCATTACCACGGATCTTGGTTTTGCTAAAAGTATTTGCGGTAATGCTGCTTATTATTATCAAGCAAAAAATGAAAAAGCGGCGGCCGATATGATTGAGATGATGGTTTTAGATCCTCATCTAAAAATCGACTTGATTGAACGAGGAATAAAAGGTTGAAGAAATTTGATTCTGCCGAAAAGAGGGCAGAAAAATATTTGGATTTATGTAAGATGTATGGGAATGAAAGAATTTAAATTGAAACTATATAAAATTAAAAATTTCCCAAAAGGGATTCTTAGATAAGATGAACATATGGCTAGTTTCACTTTTCGACCCTGTTCCTTTAGACGAACCTATATATCCCAGGTTTATTGAAATAGCTAAATCAGCGAATCGGTTAGGACACAAAGTAACTCATTTTACGAGCACATTTAGGCATACAACTAAGTCACATCGTTTTAAAGAAACCTATGTGCATCTTGAGAATGATCAGTATGAGGTTGTATTGATCCATTCCATGGGTTATAAAAAAAACATGGAGCCAAAAAGGTTTATCGCTCATTTGGATTTTGCAAAAAAGTTGATTCATGAAATGAATAAAAGGGAAAAGCCAGACATTGTATTTATGAGTATGCCGCCACTGAGTACAGCCGATCTTGTTACTAATTGGGGCAAAGAAAATAAAGTTCCCGTTGTGCTCGATATCATTGATCCATGGCCGGATTCATTTATTAAAGATGTGCCCAACAGCCTTAAACCAATTGCCAAAGTTTTTTTAGCTCCCTTTTACGTTAAATTAAAAAATTCCTTTCAAAAAGCAGCGGCCATCACAGCGATTTCAAATGGTTATTTGAATTGGGCAAAGCCATTCCATGATCCAGATAAAGTTACTCGGGCCTTTTTTTTGGCTATCAGTTTTAAAGAAGTACAGAGGGTATTAAAAAAAAATGTGGCTAGATCTGATTCTTTACGACCTCTTCAAATGATCTATGCCGGAAGTCTGGCGAGTTCTTATGATATTCCAACTATCCTTTACGCCGCAAAGTTGTTAAATGAAAAATATCCGGGTCAAACTAAGTTTGTTTTTACCGGTAATGGATCACAATTAGCGCTCATAGAAGAGGCCAAAGAAAAAGTTCATAATATTGAATATTTAGGTTATGTTTCTAAAGACGAACTTATCAAACAATATGGTCTGGCCGACCTAGGATTGATCCAGCACAAAAATAATTTAACGCAAACGATTACCTATAAATTTTTTAATTATATGAGTGCCGGGCTTCCCTTACTCAATTCATTACAGAGTGAAATGGCAACTATGATCGATGAGTTTCAATTGGGATTAAATAATGAAGCTCAAAACGGGGATCAATTGGTCAGAAATATTGAGCAATATCTAAACGACCCAGAATTATTAAGAACACACAAAAATAATGCACTTCATTTTACTGAAAAGTACGGTGATGTGGAAAATGTCTATGGTGAATTAGTAGGGTTTTTAAAGGATGTCTCGACAAATTGCAATGTTAAAAAAGGATAATTTCACTCGAATTATTATTACTGATGTCGATTCCCGAAAGGGATTTGATGTGGTCAATATTGTTGAAAGATATTATGGTTTTTCTAGTATTCTTACTTCCAGAAAGGACATTAGGATACAACTGCCCATGATCTTTGGTAAAAAAGTCCATTTGTTACGATCCGAGACATATAATCAGTTTGAAAATGATTTTTCCATTTTATTGCATCAATTCAAGGAGAATGAATTCATCTATTTACCAGTTTCCGAAAAACCAACAAAGTATTTTTATCAATATCTTAAAAAGCATAAACCAAAGCGGATCAAGTATCTTTTGCCAGAGGAGAAATTTTTTGATTTATGTGCTGATAAGGGCAAATTTCAACAATTTTGTGAAAGTTCGAATTTACCTGTTCCTAAATCATTCTCATCGAATGAATTAGAATTGTTGAAGAAAAACTTTAGACCGGTTTTACTCAAACCAAGGTCGGGTCAAGGTTCAGTTGGAATACGATATTTTGAGACTGCTCAGGATTTAGAATACCTAAACAATCTTTCCCTTGAAGGCTTTATTATTCAAGAAAAAGTAATCTGTAATAAACAGGTCACTGGAGCATTTTTTTTATGCTTTGAAGGTAAGGTTTTGGCTTCCTACCAACATCAACGACTTCGGACCTTTCCCCCTGAAGGTGGTGTTTCGGTATACTCCAAGATTGTGGAGAGTGAGGAAATTTATGCTATTGGTCAGGAACTTTTAAAGAAAATGAATTGGACAGGGTTGGCGATGATAGAGTTTATGTTTGACGAACCTAGTCAACAATGGAAAATCATCGAATTAAATCCGCGTATCTGGGGGTCTATTTTGTTGTCTGCATTTTCGCAGTCGGAATTATTAAAAAAATATATTTATTTATTGATAGGCGAAAATATTAACGTAAAGAAATTAAAAACGAATTCTTATATCCGATGGCTTTTTCCTTTTGATCTCTTGGCCATGGTTAAAGGAAATATCAATTTAAAAACTTTTTTGAGATTAGATCTTAAAAATACTTGTTATATCAATTGGACATATAGTTCCTTTTATAGATCTTGTGCTTATCTTTTGTATTTTACATTTAACTTCAGTTCTATAAGACGCTTTCTAAAAAAAATAAACCTTGGTTGTTTTTGATTTCGATAAGACCTTGACCTATCATGACACTTTATATGGATTTTATAGAGAAGCAGATGGTAAAAACATCTTTTTCCCTGTTAAAAGAATTGCTTTAATCTTTTCTGCCGTTTTATATAAAGCTGGTTTAATCAGCAACGATCTTCTAAAAGAAATTGGCATTGCACTTTTTCTTAAAGGTAAATCAAGAAATGAGATAGATCAAATTGCCAAAAGATATGTTCGAAAAATTGAATTCAACAAAATATATAAAGGCAATTATTTAGAAACACCTCAGCAGAATCGCATGATCGTGACTGCTTCATTTGAAGAATATATTGGTATTTTACTTCCTACGGAATGGATCGTTGCTTCGAAGTTGTCATATAAAGAAAATAAAGTAACGGGTCTGGAAAGGAATATGTACAAAACAAAAAAAAAATCAGCCCTCTTAAATTTAGGAATCGATAAAATTGAGCGTTTTTACACAGACAGCGAATCGGATAGTTCTGTGATGGAATTGTCAGAAAAAGTATTTATGGTTTCCGGTGATCAAATCAAAGAAAAGTAATATAAAAAAATATGATTGTATTTGCACACATGATGAAAACTGCGGGAACATCCTTTACTAAAATGTTGATCTGGCATTTCGGAAATACGATGTTAAATGTATCCGGAGGACTGAATTTGGATAATCCAGCTTTGAATAGTGAAAATCTGGCAACATATGATAATTCGTTTAAAGGTAAAATTCAAGTCATTTCCGGTCACCCAGTCAGACCTTATATCGATTTTGATGAAGCTGAAAAAAACATGAGATGGATCACTTTTGTCAGAAATCCAGAAAAGCGTTTTGTATCCCATTATTTACATTCGTTAAATTGGGATTCCTATTATAGAAATAATCCGGGTAAATCAATTCTGGAATGGGAAAGAAGACTTAACACATCTAACTATCAGGTTAAGTTTCTCGCGGGTGAAGAAAATTTGGATAAGGCAATTGAAATAATTCATCAAAAAATGGATTGGATAGGTGTTACCGAAAAATTTGAGGAATCAATATGTTCTTTCAAAAACCACTTCGACTTACAAGATTTTTTTATCTCTCTCCAAAGGACGAATTCAAGTCTTTCCGAAAAAGAGAAAGTTCAGGAGATCTTTTTAAAACACGCTGATTTTATTACTGAAAAAAATGAATTGGATCGTTTATTGTATAAATATGTTTGTGAAGAAATTTGGCCCAAGCAAATTAAATATTCATCCATAGAATGTGATAAAAGCGGTAAAAATCATATCACAAGGGAATTAAATTTTTATTTGTACCAATTAAAGCGACATTCAGTTTTAAAGCCTACAGAAATAAATAAAAAGAATCTGAAAAGATTTTATAGAAGATGGTTAAGGTAAAACTATCAAATCATTGTGCTTTTTCCGTAGATGTGGAAGATGGAATTAGTTTGGCCATGAGAGACTTTTTCGATAAACCCATACCTCAAACAAACCAAGTAGACAGATGTACGAGAATAATTTTAGATCTTCTTGATAAAAGAGACACAAAAGGAACATTTTTTATTTTGGGTCAAGTGGCAGAAAAATTTCCAGAACTTATTAAAGATATTGCCCATATGGGTCATGAGATAGGTGTGCATGGTTATGATCATTTGCGTTTCGATAAAATGACTCCTAACCAAGCAAAAAGTGAATTATCCAGAGCAAAAAAAATATTGGAAGATAGATCAGGTAATCCTATTTTCGGGCATAGGGCTCCTGCCTTTTCAATTGGGCCAAATCAAAAATGGGCTTTCGATGTCATTGAAGAATGCGGGTTTTTATATGATAGCAGTATTATGCCAGTAAAATCTTTTCACTATGGTTGGGAAGGCTATGATGCATCTATTTCAAAAATTTATACCTCATCCGGTAAGTCTTTATGGGAAATTCCCATCAATACAACATCAATTTTAACAAAAAAGATACCTTTTAGTGGTGGAAGTTATTTAAGATTACTGCCTTATCCTTTTTTGGAAAAAGCATTTAAAATAGAAAGTGGAAAGCAACCCGTTATATTGTATATCCATCCTTATGAATTGGATACGTTTAAATATCCACATTATTATTTTAAAGAGCTCAAAAAGACAGGAATAAAAAAAAATATTAAACTAAGATCTAATTGGGTAAACCGCAGACAAGTATATACTAAACTGGATCTATTGCTGTCTAAGTTTGATTTTGTACCTATGAAATTCTTATTGAATGAGATAGAAAAAAGTCAGATTAATTAGATATAATTTTAATGCTCTTTTGAAGTAGTATGAAGCAAAAAGTTTTGAACCATATTAAAAATATCCAAGGCTGGAGGACCAAGCGAAAAATCGTTGTTCTTTCTATTGACGATTTTGGTAATGTAAGATTGAATTCCCGGCAGGCACGTAGAAATTTAGACAAATTAGGCATTAAAGCTATTAAAAGATTTGATGTCTTTGATACACTTGAAACAAAGGAAGATCTTGAGCAATTATTTGAAGTTTTGAAATCAATTAGGAACATCAATCGCTATCCAATTATTACCGCCTACTCAATACCTTGTAATATCAATTTTGAGTTGATGGCCAAAGAAGGGAATATAATGAATACAAGTATGAGTGTTACCAACTTTTGAAAAATTAGAATTCCAATCAAAGGCTTATCGGGGCACATGGGAATTATGGCAAGAAGGAATGAAAGAAAATTTTCTTAAACCTCAATTCCATGGTAGAGAACATTTGAACTTAGAAATATTTAGAGTGTTACGTTAAAAAAAAGATCGATTTAATAGATAACCTGATAAATAGGTCATTAACTAGTTTTGCTGCTCAAGAATATGCCCACTGAGGATTTCAGCTGCATTTTCTTTTAAAACAGAACAACAATCCAAATTTCCGAAATAATACTTTCAGGATTAACAGCATTTAAAGATGTTTTTGGTTTTCATGCAACAGCATTTACTCCACCAGCCGGTCAGTTACCTTTAGAAATAGAAAAACAAATGAGTTCCTTTGGCATTAAACATCTGGATAAATCTTTTTCATAATCGACATATGGGTAATGATAAATATAAACGTGAATTTAATTTTTTGGGTTATACTAAAAATAAAATTACAAGACTTAGTTCGAAATGTTGTTTTTGAGCCAACCGATGACAGAGGTTTTGATTGGGTTGGTTTTTCTTTAAAGCAAGTTGAGACAGCTTTTTTTTGGGGTAAACCAGCGAATATTTCTTCACATCGGGTAAATTTTTGCGGACATATTGATCCCAAAAACAGAGCAAAAGGATTGGGAGATCTAAAACAATTGCTTAAAAAAATTGTTCAGAAGTGGCCTGAGGTGGAGTTTATGAGTGCGGATGAGTTGGGGGATTTGATTTTGGAAGATAATTTGAAAAGTTTAAAGGCAAAAGTTTAAAGGCAAAAGTCCCAAATCAAAGAAACAAAGGTTATTGGATTTTTGTTAATAAGTAATAAGTGGAAGAGAGAAACGAATTATCGTCAAGGCTATTAAATTTGTTAGAGTTATTAAATTTTTAAGAAATATGACACGGCAGAGTTTAAAGTCATAAAAAACCAACTTATCAAAAGTTCATCTTCGGCGGGATGCAAATTATTGAATGACAGAAAGATTCTCAAAGGATTTCATAATAAAATTCGAATTACCTTTTAGAAAATGAGAGAATCAAAATTGGTATGCTATAAAGGATTGTCAGAAAATTATAAATAATAGAAGGATATTGAAAATTATTTATATCAAAATTATAAACTTTAGAAAAGGCGAAACAAAAGAAGTAGAAGGTATTGGTTGACTTTACTTTTCCTTTAATTATATGATTCGATATTTCAAATTCATTAAAAGAATAATAGATCTATTATCGGGAAGATTGTGTAATCAGACCAATAAAATATCTTAGGAAAATAGGGTCAAAAAAGAAAGTATTATTGAACTAGGTTAACTTTTGCCTTTTGCCTAACTTTTGACTTGGTATATGTACAAAGACTTCTTTAAAAGAATATTAGATATTGTCATCAGTTTGGGGATTCTTGTTGTGATCAGTCCAATTCTTTTAGTATTAAGCATTTTGCTTATGGTTCAGAATAAATGGAATCCTTTCTTTTTTCAGATCCGGCCCGGGAAGGATGAAAAGGCTTTTTCTATTATCAAATTTAAAACGATGACCGATGCCAGAGATGAGCAAGGTAATTTATTGCCTGACAATGATCGAATCACAACTTTGGGAAATTTGTTAGAAAATGGTCTTTGGATGAATTACCTCAGTTGTTTAATGTTGTTTTGGGTGATATGAGTTTAGTAGGACCAAGACCTCTTTTATTTAAATATATTCCCTTATTTTCGGAGGAACAAAAAAGAAGACATGAAGTAAGACCCGGAATTACGGGCTGGGCGCAGGTGAACGGAAGGAACAGCATCTCCTGGACTAAAAAATTTGAACTGGATGTTTTTTATGTGGACCATGTTTCTTTTTTACTGGATCTTAAAATATATTGGCTAACCTTTTTAAAAGTGATAAGAAGAGAAGGAATTAACCAAAGTAATGAACGACCTATGCAACCTTTTAACGGGAAAAATTGATGAAAAGATTATTTATCTGGGCTATTATTTGAAAGAAATGGATTGGCAAAAATTTCAAAAATTTTTGAATTTTGTTTCTCAGAAACATAAGATCAGTAAAACTGCACTTTGGAAAAATAGCTTAACAGAATCGCTGACATACAATATTTCCCCTTTGGAATATTTCCTGTTTCACTTTTATGAACTCAGTCAACATGAAAAGGAATCATTTGCGGGAACCGGGACTATGTACGAGTATCAGTTATTGATGAATCCCCAAAATAGCAGGTCTGTTCTGGAAGACAAAATTGCTTTTTTAAAAGCCTATGCACCTTTTGTCCGTCATCATTATTTTTCTTTGAAAGAGGCGGTAGATGAGAAGGTTACTCAATTGGTATTAGGAAATAAAAGTGGAAAAATAGTACTCAAAAATTCACGAGGGCAATGTGGTATAGGGGTTGAAGTGAGGTCTGTACAGTGATTTTACACCCGAATCTTTACTCAAAAGACTTCAGGAAACAGGGAATGATTTTGTTGAAGATTTTGTTCAACAACATAGCGCATTGCAACAATTATCTCCTTCGGGATTAAATACTATTCGAATCATCACCCAATTAGATCAAGAAGATGAAGTAGAGATCCTGGGTGCACGATTGCGCATCACGATCAACTCTTCTGTGGACAATCTGGCGGCGGGAAATATAGCAGCGCCAATTGATGAGCATACCGGAATTGTCAACGGACCCGGGGTTTATAGTGATATTACAAAAGAGGATGAATACAATCATCCCATTACCGGAATAAAAATTGTTGGATTTCAGGTTCCCTTTTGGAAAGAAAGCCTTCAGATGGTTAAAGATGCCGCCTTATTGCACCCGCAAAACCGCTCAATTGGATGGGATGTGGCCATTACGGATGAAGGGCCGGAACTTATTGAGGCAAACCATGACTGGTGTAAACTATTGTGGCAGTTGCCCGTAAAAAAAGGTTTAAAACCATTATTAGATAAGCATAAGGAAGTTTATTTGAAAACTAAAAAATGAATATACTGATCACAGGCGTAGGGGGGCCAACCCCCAGGAGTTTTGCCATTGCCTTAAAAAAATACAGTCAATATAAACCCTATCGAATTATTGGAACGGATATCAATCCGTTGGCTATTGGTTTGTATCAAAAAGAGTTATTTGATCAATCCTATCTCGTTCCCAAAGCCAGTGATCAAAATTATTGGACTGTCATTGAAAAGATCGTCAAAGACGAGAAAATTGACATCGCTGTGATCAATCCTGAATTGGAAGTGATCGAATGGAGCAGGAGGCAGGAAGCAGGAGATCTGCCCTGTAAAGTATTGTTTCCGGATCTGGCTTTGTCGGAATTGTTTGTAGATAAATCGAAAATGACCGAGCTTTTAAAAGACCAGGATATCGTTCCCAAATCGGTTGAGTTTTCATAGAGATCATGGAAGATCTATCCGACTATTTTTGAGCAATTGGGTACCGGATTTTGGGTAAGAAGTTCCTCAGGGACAAGTGGGTTAGGTTCTCTGCGCATCTTTAGTGAGGCTGATCTAAGAAACTGGATCAAGATCAATCCAGGTATAGAAGTTTTTTTAGCGAGTAAATATTTACCCGGCAGAAATTTGGCCTGTAAACTGTTATATTTTGAAGGAAAATTAATGCGTGCGGCAGTAGGAGAGCGCGTGAATTATATCATGGCTAAAGTTGCCCCATCAGGTATTACCGGAAACACCTCTTTTGGTCGTTTATTGAATGAACCTTTTGTGGTACAGGAATGTATCAGGGCCATGGATTTTATTTTCGAACAAACAGGTACAAAAAAGCACGGATTTTTTACGGTGGATCTTAAGGAAGATGAATATGGGAAACCCTTGATCACAGAAGTCAATGTACGTCATGTAGCCTTTAACCAAATGTATGCTGCTGCCGGAGCCAATTTTGCAGAAGATACTATTCGATTATTGGATAAAGATCCGACTTTTAATTTGACCTATACCATGTATGAATTTGAAAAAGACCTTATCTTTTTAAGGGATGTAGACAGTTTACCTATTTTGATGAAAGAGGATAATCTTTTGAAATAGTATCCTTAACCTCTTACTCAGTAATTTCCTTCATATTTTATCAATTTCAGATCTCTTTAGGTTAAGGTGTTTGACTATAAATCTTAATAAAAAAACATCTAAACTACTATCCGTTTTAACTCCTTAATGAATTCCAAAATTAAATACTATTATAACCTCGATGGGCTGAGAGCTCTTGCGGCATTTGGCGTAGTGATTGCACACTTTTTTACCCCATCCAATTTGGGGAATCACGCATTTTTATTGAAAATTACCGCTTTGGGAAACACAGGTGTTTCTTTATTTTTTGTTTTGTCGGGTTTTGTCATCACGCGAATATTATTACAATCCGTTGAAAGTTCCAGCTATTTTAAAACCTTTTATATACGAAGAACATTGAGAATTTTTCCCTTGTATTATTTTGCTTTGGCCTGTTATTATGTTCTACCGGTTTTGTTTTTGAACAAAGATGCCATACCCCATTTTCAAACCAATTGCCTTTTTGGGTATATCTTCAAAATTTTGCCAGGACTTTTCATTGGGATTACAGCGGACCAGGACACTATTGGTCTTTAGCTGTAGAGGAGCATTTTTATTTGATCTGGCCCGGAATTGTTTACCTATTTTATAAAAAAAATAAGCATGCCTTGTTTATCTTTTCTCTAGTACTCTATTTTTTTACCCTGTTTGTGCGATTTTTTATGTTGAAGGAAGGTTATGAAATCAATGTTTTTACTTTTACCCGAATTGATCAACTCGTATTGGGCTGTATACTTGCTCTACTTGAACGCAATGGATACTTAACATCGAAATATTTACGTTTCTACGGATCAATTCTCATTTTAGGATTTGTATTAGTAGCCGTTGTGAATACTTTCGATTATTTTTATTTAAATCTATTTAAACACAATGCTTTTGGGATATTGTATTTTGGATTGATTGGATGGGTCATTGTCAGCTCAGAGAACATGCTGTTTAATAAATTCTTAACCTTAAGATCTGTGCAATACCTAGGTAAGATAAGTTATGGTATTTATGTATGGCATATTTTAGTGATCGATTTTCTCAATCATTATGTTAAAACAGGAATAGTTCTACTGGACTTTTTGATCGTTTCATTGGCAACGATACTTATCGCAACGATTAGTTATCAATATCTCGAAAAACCATTTTTGAATTTTAAAAAATATTTTGCGTATGCCTAGGTTCAAATTAGCATTTATAATTTTTCATGTGAATTATTCTTGTCTAAAATAAACTGTTAATTTAAAAGCTTATCTAACTTATATTTAAACAGCGATGGTTATTCATCATGGTTTTGGTCTTAAAAAGTAGAAATTTTGATAAATACGTTACAAAGAAAAGTAAGGCAAGTCCTTTTACAAAATTTGCTAAATTTGAAACACTTTAAAGTTGAGGATTCTATCTTAATATTCAGTGAAGCCAGAGGTGGGAGTACCTGGCTGATGGAGATGCTGGCGCATTTACCCGAGACATGTATTAATTGGGAACCCTTGCATGATGATAGCGGAGTCGTTCCCAAAAAATATAATTTTGGTTGGATCCCTTATATTCCTACGGATGACAGGAATGAGGCCTATTTGGAACTCATGCATCAAATTTTGACCTATAAAATCTCAAGTCCTTATACGAGAAAATACTTAACTATTATAAATCTTCTCAGGGCAGATACGGTCATTACGAAGTTTGTCAGGGCTAATTTGCTTTTTCCATTTCTCATGACAAACTTTACATTAAAATACCCGTCAATTTTTTTATTAAGACATCCTATTGATACTTGTCTGTCACAATTAGAGGCTTTTAAGAAGAATGACAAAAGCTTTATCACAGAAAAAATTCCAGATCAAATCAATAATGAGCGGTACAAAGAAAACATTGACTATATAATTAGTTTAGAAACAAAGTTAGAACAGAAAATTGCCAATTGGTGTTTAAATAATGTGTCTACGATTGATCAATTAAGTCTATTTGACAATGTGATCATTGTTTATTATTCGGATCTCTTGTTAGATCCGAAAAAAGAAATGGCAAGAATCATCGATCAACTTGGTTTTAGGGTTGATAAAAACTCGTTTTTAGAGCAAATCAATTTTAGAAAGGTAAGTACCACAGATTTTAAAAAGCAATTTAAGAATGATCCGCAGGAGCAGTTACATAAAAACTTTGAGAAATTAGATAAAAAGACCAAAGACAAGGTTCAAAAAGTATTCGATCATTTTAAATTTAAATTATACTAATGCTTATTCACCCTTTCCAAAAAAAGAATTACTTCCAATTAAAAGATGAAATTTTTATAATAAATAAGATCATTTCAGGATTTATATGGTAAAAAAAATTATTATAACCGGTTATCCTAAAAGTGGTAATACCTGGTTGGCAAGGTTAACTGCTGAATTATCAGATTCACCGGTGAGGGGTTTTCTTTATTCTGATCACAAAGAAATTGCCGTAGAAGGAGAAGAAAGAAAGGGAGATTTCGAGATTTATAAAAGCCACCATCAATGGAATGAGCTAACGGAAAACGATCAAGAGTCAGCCAAAATTATTTATATTATTAGAGATCCAAGGGATGTTGCCATCAGTGGCAGAACTTATTTTAAAAAAGCAGGTGATTTTTTTAAATTAAAGAATGCCCGTAACCTTAAGGGCATTCAACGATTTAATAGGTCCTTTAAAGGGAGGTTAAATAAAATGGTACGGCAGTTAACAGGAAATTGGTTGATCAATAAAAGAATGAACCAAGCTGTTTTATACGGAAATCCCATTGTACATCATTGGTGTAGAATCTCTTGGAGAGAACATTTAGCACCTTATTTAAAGGAACCATCCGTATTAAAAATCCAATACGAATCTTTGTTAGACAATCCAGAGCTCGAAGGCAAAAGAATAGTGCAATTTTTGGGGATTGGAAAAAAGGAAAATGAGATCAGGAAATCCATTGAAAATCAGAGTTTTAAAAAAGTTAAAGAGAAGGCTATAAAAAATAATGATTTAGGCAAGGCAAAATTTTTAAGGGCAGGAAAAAATGAACAATGGAAGGATATATTGACGGTATCAAAAAAAGAGAATATGTTCGGCAATTTGCCAATGAACTCAAATCATTGGATATAACCTGTGGTAATCATGTTGCTTAATTAATTATGCTTTTTTATTTTATTTAGGCTTATGCTTTTTAACACCATTGATTTTGCGATATTTTTACCAATTGTTTTTATACTCTATTGGTTCGTCACGAATAAGAATTTAAAACTTCAGAACTTCTTAATCGTTGCAGCGAGTTATGTCTTTTACGGTTGGTGGGACTGGCGATTTTTAACCTTGATCTTGTTCAGTACCATCGTAGATTATTCTATCGGTATTTTATTGTCAAATCAGGAAAATGAAAGTAAAAGAAAAGCATTACTATGGACGAGTATCGAGTTAATTTAGGATTTCTTGGCTTTTTTAAATATTATAATTTCTTTCTGGATAATTTTGTTACTGCTTTTACCTTTATGGGAAGAAGTATGGATGTTTCAAGGCTAAACATCGTTTTGCCTGTAGGGATCAGTTTTTATACTTTCCAGACATTGAGTTATACGATAGATGTTTACAAAAGAAAATTAGAACCTACCGAGGATTTTATTGCCTTTTCAGCTTTTGTAAGTTTTTTCCCACAATTGGTAGCCGGTCCTATCGAAAGAGCCAGTAATCTTTTACCCCAGTTTTATAAAAAACGTGTTTTTTCTTATCCCAAAGCTGTTGACGGGATGCGTCAAATCTTATGGGGTTTGTTTAAAAAGATCGTCATTGCTGACAATTGTGCAGAGTACGCTAATCTGATTTTTAACAATTATGAAGATTATTCGGGTAGTACTTTATTTTTAGGAGCTGTTTTTTTTGCTTTTCAGATCTATGGGGATTTTTCGGGATATTCGGATATAGCCATTGGTACGTCGAGATTGTTTGGCTTTAACCTGATGCAAAACTTTGCTTTTCCCTATTTTTCGAGAGATATTGCAGAGTTTTGGCGCAGGTGGCACATTTCATTGTCTACCTGGTTCAGGGATTATCTGTATATTCCTTTGGGAGGGAGCAGAGGCTCCAAATGGAAACAGATCAGGAATGTTTTTATCATTTTTATTGTCAGTGGCTTTTGGCATGGAGCCAATTGGACTTTTATCATTTGGGGAGCTTTAAATGCTCTCTATTTTTTGCCCTTGATGATAACAAATTCAAACAGGAGCAATATAAATATAGTCGCAGAGGGAAGATATTTACCCTCCATAAGAGATGGTCTGGCCATTTTATCAACATTTACTCTAACAGTCTTCGCATGGATCTTTTTTAGAGCGAATTCTCTACAAACCGCATATTCCTTTATAAGGAATATGCTTATCGGCTTTTTGGACATCACGAGCTATTCACAATCCATTAGACTCATTCAAGGGAAGATTGGTTATTCCATTATTTTTATTATGATTTTTTTTGTTTTGATTGAGTGGTTTGGCCGGGAAGGCAAATTTGCTATCGAAAAATTTAGCGCGAAATGGCCAAGCACCATTAGATATAGCTTTTATTATGCCTTAGTAATATTGATTTTTTGGCTTGGTGGTAACCAACAAGAATTTATCTATTTTCAATTTTAAGTAATGAATAAGTTTTTATTGAAATTTTTTAAATTCACTTTTTTTTTAGTCATTTTTCTTATTATCAGAACTGAAATGAAACCATATTATTGGGGTAATGAATTGTATCAGTCTAAATTGCTTTATTACAATAAAAATTTAAGCAACTATAATTCGGTAATTTTTGGTTCAAGTAGAATGTATCGACATATAATTCCAAGCGTTTTAGATACAATAGTTGATCCAATTCAAATTGATACTTATAACTTTGGCACTCCTGCAACACATAATCCTGAGGCGTATTATCAATATGAAAAATTTCTGAATAGCCTCAATGGTTCTAACATAAAATATGCTTTTGTAGAGATTCAAAGTCTGGTAATTTTGGATAAATCAACTGTCAATACAACTTGGGGCAGCTATTGGAATACTTTGCCAATTCTGTTTTACGGAATTAAATACGTCAATTCAAAGAATTATTTTAATGAAAATAAATTCATTTTAAAATATAGTTTATTCAATAGTTTTATTCATCGCTATCTTGATTTTTCAGATTTTCTTTCTTTTAAAAAAATTAAATCTTTTTCAAAAGGAGACAATGGATATTTTTGTGTTAATGAAGAATTAGTTGGTAAGCGGAAAAAAATGTATAGTGAAAGATTTGATAAGTATCATAAAGATACACTTCAAATTCAAGAAAGAATTGATGCAATTAGGACTTTAGAGAAAACGAATTTTAGAAATTTATACCCTGTTGAAGCACATTTAAGTCCTTAGAAACACTAATTTTAAAATCTAAGGAAAGGGGAATACATTTAATTTATATTTTACCACCTCGTTTGACATTGGATGATTATAAAGAGGTTTACCCTGTTTTTAATTATATTCCCGATAGACATAAAATTGGTCCTCCAAAGTATGAGGCATTAAAGGAAATATATATGACAGAGTATTCTTTCGATATTGGACATTTGAATGAGGCCGGGGCGTTAAAATACACCAATTATCTCGCTAAAAGAATTAATGAAATTTTAAATTAAACCTATTTTATTAGATAACCAGATAATTTTATATTTCTATTTTAACTGCTTTTTAAAATAGAAAAGATCTATATTCTATAATCATAAGCTTTTAAGGTTTTCTGCAATTTTAAATTAAGCTTTTCGATTGTCTCTTTTTTTAGCTCTTGTTCAAATTGCCTTATACTTCCAGAGCGTCTGTGCTCATTGCCATCCACACTTTTTTTTGGTCGAGATTTTAAATATATATTTTGAACAATATCATCTTTTAGGTCAACAAAGGACTTTAATTGAACTATAAACTGATCAAAGTTTTCAATCATATCCTCATATTTTAGTATAACGCTTTTTTGACAAATTACTGAGAGTCGGGAAATATTTTTAAAGTCTTTAATTTGATTATCAGCTTCGTCAAGCACGTATTCATCAATTGTTTTCGACTGGATCTCTTTTCGAATATTCAGAAGCTCCTCTTTTTTTTCTTTTATTGGACTTATGCTATGTGTAAATCCAAATGAATAATATTTTGAAATCAAAATATCTCTGGGATCTCTAACAAAAAAAATTGCAGGTCTGGATTTAATGAAATTATCTTTCGAGGTTGGTTCAACCAGAAGACGTTTTACTAGACTCCCGTAAGCAGAAAGTCTAATTGGTCCATAAATAAATCCATTTTGATAAAATTTTAGGGGTTTATCATAGTCATTTGCTTTTCTCATTAAAAAAAGAGCATAATCTTTATTTTTTAGCCCCTCAATATTTTTTAAAATATATGAACTGAATAAAGTGCTTGCGCATTTATGAAGGGTGTAAAAGTAGATGGATTCTTTTTTTTGAGACTTTAAATTGATGTAAATGAAGTTGTCTATTTTTTTTAAGGACTTGTGTATCTTCTTTTTAATGTTATTTACCATTAGACATCTATAATTTTAATTTTATGATTGACCTTTTAAAATAAATTTTAAAGTCAAGCGCAAGATAATTATTAAATTAAGATGAGAAAATAATAATAATTACTATTCGACTGTCAATTTACTTACACTAGCATCAATTTTGATGCTTTAACTATGAAATTGCCAATACTCATTTTGATGATAATTCATGTAGAAAAAATTATTGCCAAGTAGTTTTTATCATTAAAATAATAGAAATATGAATCAACTTTATACTGTTTACTTAATTCTCAATGCTCGAGTCGTTCAAATCAATTCTTAACCTTTCCACTTTTTTTAGCCTTTGGGCTATTTTTTGTTTTATAAGCTATTGGTACCAAAAAAGAAGGTTGTTCAAATGGTCAGCAGTTATTGGATTACTTATTTTTCTAATTTGTAGTACAAGTTATATCCCTAAAAAGTTGGTGGAGAAGTTGGAATCAAATTATAAGGTAATTAATCATAAGCAACTCGATACCACAAAAATGTACGGGATCCATGTTTTAGGAGCCGGCTATACACCTGATCCCAATCTTTCTGCCACAGCCCAACTCGATCTGCGAACACTGGGAAGATTGATTGAAGGAATTCAAATTTTCGAGCAATTACCGAAGTCACTTTTAATTACGTCTGCCTTTGCACATAAAAATACTGAAAGCCAGGCTTCCGTGGCACGAAGAGCCGCTATAGAATTGGGTGTACCCAAAGAAAAAATAGATATGTTGGAAACACCTTCGAATACCTGGGAAGAGGTACAAGCGTTTAAAGCGAGATTTGGAGATACATTCATTCCAATTGTGGTTACTGATGCAAGCCATATGCCCAGGGCTATAAAAATGTTTCAAGCTGCGGGATTTAATCCTATTGCGGCGCCAACAAATTACAAAGTGAAACATGGACGTCATAGTTCCTATGGGTTTAGTTTGCCTAATGTGCAATCCATTCAATTGATGGATAGTTGGTTGCATGAGGTTTTGGCGGAGTGGAAGTGGAGGGTTTGGTGAAAATATAATAAGATTCGCGCTTTCGCGGGAAATCGAAGATTCAGCGGAGCTAATGACAATTAAAGTCAGTCTATTTTTACAACGCCGTCATTACCGCGAAAGCGGGAATCTCCTGAATTGTATAGCGAGCATGATCAATACCTTGACTACTTTTTACGTTTACATATTAGCAAGCAAAAAAAACGGTGTATTGTATATCGGCGTGACCAATAATATCAATCGCAGAGTTTTGGAGCATAAGAAAAAAATGGTAAAAGGATTTACCAGCAGATATAATGTTGACAAACTCGTATATTTGGAATCATTTTTATACGTCAAAGAAGCAATCTTAAGGGAGAAGCAATTGAAGAAATGGAATCGGGATTGGAAAATTGAATTAATCGAGAAGGATAACCCCGAGTGGAGGGATTTGGCGGAGGAATGGGTTTGACAAACATTCGTGAAATTAGAAAAAGATTCCCGCGAAAGCGGGAATGACAATCGTTATGAAAAACAAGATTTGGCTTTCTTCCCCGCATTTGACCGGTGAAGAGCAAAAATATGTCAAAGAGGCGTTTGATACCAACTGGGTAGCGCCCCTTGGTCCGAATGTGAACGGACTGGAAAAAGATATTTGTGATTTTACGGGTGCTAAGGCCTGTTCTGCACTGAGTTCGGGTTCTGCAGCGATACATCTGGCGTTGATTTTACTCGGGATTGAGCAAGATGATGAAGTGTTGTGTTCTTCTTTTACTTTTTCTGCTACAGCCAATCCTATTCGCTACCAAAAAGCAGTTCCTGTCTTTATAGATTCTGAGCGGGAAACCTGGAATATGGATCCTGAATTGTTGGAAGCTGCGATCAAGGATAGAATTGCAAAAGGGAAAAAGCCCAAGGCTATTTTGTTGGTTCACCTGTATGGGATGCCCGCTAAGATGAAAGAAATCATAGCGATCTCTGAAAAATATGAGATACCATTGATCGAAGATGCTGCCGAGGCCATGGGTGCTTTTTATGAAAACAAACATATGGGAACTTTTGGCGAGCTGGGTGTTTTCTCGTTTAACGGAAATAAGATCATCACTACCTCAGGGGGTGGAGCCTTGATATCTAATCACCCTGACTATTGTAAAAAAGCAACTTTTTTAGCTACCCAGGCCAGAGACGAAGCGCCGCATTACCAGCATTCTGAAATTGGGTACAACTATCGGATGAGTAATATCGTCGCAGGGATAGGTCGGGGACAAATGGAAGTGCTCAAAGACAGGGTAGTGGCGCGCAGAAGGAATTTTGAGTTTTATCAAAAGGCTTTTGCCGGTTTACCTGTTGCATTTGTGGAAGAACCACAAGGGTTTTATGCGAATCGGTGGTTAACGACCATTTTAACTGACAGTTTTACAACGAGGGAAAAGATCAGATTAGCTTTGGAAAAAGAGAGTATTGAATCCAGGCCGCTTTGGAAACCTATGCATATGCAACCCGTGTTCGAGGCATTCCCCAAATATACGAATGGCGTTTCTGAGGATCTTTTTGAAAGAGGTTTGTGTTTGCCGAGTGGGTCGAATTTAAGGGAAGAGGATTTTGAGAGAGTAGTTGCTATTGTTAAAGAGGTTTTAACTTTTTAGTTAATCTTATTTAGTAGTTTGATAGGAGGATTGATTGGGTTCGAGGTATCTGATTTCCTCCTGTATAGTCGGAAATGTAATTATGTTCATTTTCTTTGCTTTCCCAAAGAAAACGAACCAAAAGAAAGGGAACTTTTGCGAGGTGTTTTTCTTCGTTAAATACGAAGAAAACCGGCAAAGAACCCCTAAATTTCCTCCAAGGCTTCAGAAATTTTTAACGGGCCTCTTTGCCTACACTGGCGCAAAAGGGGGGAGATAGTTTACCTAAAAATAATTGCCACTTCTGCCTGAGGCTAACTCCTAAGAGTGGGAGACGGTTATTTGCCTACTAAATCACAGTTTAACTTTTCAATAAATAATTCTTCAATATTTCCAAGGCGTATTGGCTGGCGATTTCTTGGGCAAAAGCAGGGAAATCTATATGGGCATTGTCATTGGCTTTGTCGGAGATGGTTCTGAAGATGGAAAAAGGCATACCGTATTCATAGCAGACCTGGGCCACGGCAGCGCCTTCCATTTCGGTGCAAACCACAGATTTTAATCCGGCTCTAATTTTTTTGATCTCTGGTGTTTCTGAGATAAACTGATCTCCGCTGGCGATATCTCCTTCGATGATCTTAGGTTCTTTTATCCCAAATCGATCGGCGGTGTTTTTGTCGACAACCCGCTCAAATTTTTCTTCTAAAAAGGCTTTGCAAGCCTGAACCAATTTTATACTTCTTTCCGGATCTGTTTCAAAAAAGGTTTTACCCAACAAGGGGACTTCATACCTTTTGACAATAGGTGAGCCATCCAGATCGTGCTGAAACATTCTCTTGCCAACTACTATATCTCCGATGTCAAGATCTTCATCCAACGCACCGGCTACACCGGTAAACAGGATCTCAGAAAGATCGAAATCTTCGATCATTTGTGTGGCTGTAGTCGCTGCAGCTACTTTACCCCATCGGGAAAAAACCAAGACGACTTTTTTACCAACTAATTCTCCAATGTGATAGGTGCGCATCCCTTTTACCTGAGTTTGATGTGTGGTCATTGTTTTGACCACGGCATCGATCTCTTCCGGCATAGCGCTGATGATTCCGATGGGCATGATTTTGAATATTTGGTTATATGGTTATACGGTTATGCGGTTATACGGTTATACGGTTATACGGTTATACGGTTATACAGTTATACGGTTATACGGTTATACAGTTATACAGTTATACGGTTATACGGTTATACAGTGAAACAGTGAAATAGTGAAATAGTGAAATAGTGAAATAGTGATGGCGTGATCGAATCATGGATCTTTTTATTTGAGGCCAGATTTTCAGTCAGTGTTAAGATCACATCTTCACATATTACTTTATACAATTCACTGTTTTCCGACAAAACTTAAATCAAATAACCCCTTGTGTATCATAAATTATAATCGTTTTAAGAATGTCAGTTCGAGTGATTTTTTGATAAAAAATCGTATCGAGAACTTATTTCTCGGCTAAAATTCTTATTCTCGATACAAATTTCACTCATTTCAATCGTAAAATTTACTCGAATTGACAGAATTTTATCAACATGTACAAGGAGTGTCTATTACTTTTTTATATCTATTGTATTTATTCTTTGTCCCTGTCTGCGGCAGGCAGGCTTTATCCTTGTGGAAGGTCATGTAATTTTCCCGTCTTTCATGGTCAGGGTCCTGTCGGCTAAATTAGCCAGTTCAGGATTATGCGAAACGATCACAAAGGTTTGACCAAATTTTTCACGGAGCTCAAAGATCAGTTTGTACAAATTCTGTGCGGTTTGGGTATCCAGATTTCCACTGGGTTCATCGGCAAAGATCACATCGGGTTGATTGATCAGTGCTCTGGCAATGGCTACTCTTTGCTGTTCCCCGCCCGATAATTCAGCGGGCTTATGTTCATAACGATGAGACAGACCTAAAAAATCTAACAATTCTTTGGCTTCTTTTTCAACCTCCTTTCGCGGTCTGTTGGCAATAAAAGCCGGTATACAGACATTTTCCAAGGCCGTAAATTCGGGAAGTAACTGATGAAATTGAAAGACAAAACCGATGTGTTTATTTCTGAATTTAGAAATAGCCTTGTCCTCCAAACGCGTCAGATCGGTTTGATTGATACTCAGCTCATCAACTTTTGTCGGTTTGTCCAATGTACCCAGAATTTGTAAAAGTGTTGTTTTACCTGCTCCGCTGGGGCCAACGATGGCCACTATTTCCCCTTGTTCTATATGGAGATCTACTCCCTTTAAAACCTCTACTTCGCCGTAATTTTTATGGATGTTCTTTGCTGTGATCATTGTTTTGTACTGGTGAGGCAAATTACGGAAAAATATGTTTGAAGAATAAAGTTCAAAGAAAAAAGGGAAAAGAATAATGAGATACCTCACCCTGCTTCGCTGAATCTTTGATGTGACTTCGTCGAATCTTAGATTTCCTCCTGTTAGTCGGAAATATATACTTTTCTTTTGTCTTGCCACAAAAGAAACAAAAAGGCAAGGCTACAAATTAAAATGAATTCAATCATCATCAAGGCTAAGTGCGGCCGGGTGATATTCTCGTCTTCACTCAAATCTTCCCGGTCTTACTATGCCTTGATTTCGATCTCAATACATTTTAATTTGAGGCCGGGGTTTTAGTTTGATAAAATTTATTAGGCGCGGCTATTACATTCTTGAAGTTATTAGGTTTAGTAGGATTTATGCTTGATTTTTAACAACCTCTGTATTTTATTGTTTTCCCTTGAGATTTGGAATTTGAATTTTGGTTTTTCTTGCAGAGATGCGATTTAACTTACGCTGAATTTCGTTTGACTTCGTCGAATTTTCAATTTAGCTACGCTGAATCTTCGATGTCCTCCTGTTAGTCGGAAATGATTCTTTCTACTTCTTTGTCTTGATAAAAAAGTAGGCAAAAAATCAAGGCTGCAAATAAAAAAGCACTTCACTCTTCATCAAGGCTAAGTGCGGCCGGGTGATATTCTCGTCTGCACTCAAATCTTCCCGGTCTTACTATGCCTTGATTTCGATCTCAATACATTTTAATTTGAGGCCGGAGTTTTAGTTTAATTTTAAATTTATCCTTTAGAATTTATCCTTGTCTTGAGATTCGTGATACGTTATTTGGTTATAGCAGGATTTAAGCTTGATTTTTAACAAACTCTGATATTTTATTGTTTTCCTTTTGTAATTTGAGGCCAGGGTTTTATTTTGAACTTCCCTGAACTTTATCCTTTGTCCTTTAAAATTTATCCTTGTCTGGGGCTGGTTATACGGTTATGCAGTTATGCGGTGAAGCTCAAGATATGAGATATGAGATTTTAGATATTAGATCTCGATGCCTAAATTATAAATAACGTTGACCGTTTTAATTTTAATTTGGAAAAATTTATCCTTGCTTAATGTGAACTTTATCCTTTGTCCTTTAAAATTTATCCTTGCTTAATGCATCCTTTATCCTTGCCGAAGGCAGGCTATTGTACCCAGGTGCGGACCTTGTTGTAATCGAGGAAATAGACAAGTTTCACGGAAAAACTATGTCCGAAGGGTTGATCGAATAAATTAGAGACATTGCCGAAATAATTATCTTCGGATTGACCTCTGTCATTTTCAAAATCCAATAAAGAATTGCGGTATAAAGCCACCAATTCGCTTCCTCTGGAAAAGACCCAGACATAGCGAAGATCAAAATTCCAGGAGTGAAAATTGAGGTCGTTATCTTCAGAATAATCAGATTTTTCCAAAGAACCATCAGCCTGCAATTCGTAATATTGATCATTGTATTTTACCGGCGACCAGTAGTTCCTCAAAGCCAAAGATAAGGCAGACCTATCATTGAAATTGTATTTGGCCGTAAGCACATTCTCCAATTCCTTTCGCTCTCTTTCTCCAAAGATAATGCTCCCGTCTTCCAGTGTGGTCACATATCCAAGCTCGTCGATGGCCAATTCTCTGCTAATACCGAATTGCATAAAAAATTTGTCGCTAAACCTATATTGGGGATAAATGCCAATTTCATGTTCGTGGCCACCTTCACCGCGGTAATAGGCAAAATCTGCCCTGGCTTCCAGCGCAAATTTCTTTCTGAAATCTGTAGAGATAAAACCGTTCATGCGTGTTCTGGGATCTCTTACCCAATAACGTCCTTCGGTTCTCGGTTCAAAATAATCCACTCTATCACCTATATTTCCGCCAATTTCACCACCAAAAGCAAACTGATCGACCGTTATAAAAAAAGCATTCAATTCAAAATAGTTGCTCACCGTTACATTGGGGTCAAATCTTCGAAAATGCCCGCCAAACAACCTGATGCGATAATTATTGAACTTTTTAGTGGGCTCAAATATGCGATAACTCACTTCGCCTAAAAAATCTATAAAATTATTGTTTCTGTTAAATCCCAGATCATTCTTGTCGTAGTTAGCATCCATAAATCGATTGCGCAACTCATAACGAAATTTACCTTCCGTTTTTTCATAAGCGATGTTCCCTGCATATCCGGTTGTGGTTTGTCCGTCTTCAGACACATTGCTCATGCTGCCATCTCCATAGACCACATAGGTGTTTCCTTTGTTTGCTATATTGTAAAAAAGGGAAGTGACATTGGCATCTCTAAAATTTCCGGAACGCGTTACATTGGTATTTGCCAAACCGACAGAGGAATTTTTATTAAATTCCTGATCGATGACAAAGACATTATAATTGGTGAGGGGTTCAGTGACTATTTTTTCCTTTTCACCGGTAAGGGTATCCCGGATAACGGCATCCGTTTCCTCTGTCACCGCATTCAATACCGCTATTCCTAAACCTTTTTTTGTCCTGCCGGTTACTTTCACTGCATTGAGCACATCTACCTGAGTTGGGTTGTCAAGTATTTCATATGCAGGATTTTCTTCCACAAACTCCTCAATCTCGTCATTTCCTACCGGTCGATTTCCAATTCTTCGGGAGAAGAACAGATCCCCTTTATTTAAAATATCGGCGCCTTCTATAAAAAACTGCCTTTGTTCCGCAAAGACCTGTTCGAAAGGACCCAGGTTGAGCGCGATATTGTCGAATCCCGCCTGACTGAAATCAGGGATAAGGGTTGCGATCAAAGTAAAATTATCTGTGATGCCATATTTGATATCCATTCCAAAAGCCAGGTTAATATCTGTGGTTCCATCAAAATCTGAAGCAATGAAGGAAGTGAAAGGAAAAAAACTCAGTCGTATAGGCGGGTCAATGTTTTTAATTCCATTTAAAATACCCGCATATTGAGACATATTTCCTTTTGTTCTGTCGACAAAATTCCAGGTATATTGTTCCCTTTTGCTTTCTATACGGCGGTGAAAATTAAGTCCCCAAATCTGTTCTTCCTGTTTAGGCATGCGAAGTGCCGCAAATGGTATTTTCATTTCTACTACCCAGCCGTCTTCATTGATCTTCGCTTCGCTAAACCATACCTCATTCCAACTAAAATCTTCCCCATTGGCGAGAGATACCTGGGCATCCAATTGAACACCAGCCGCACTGACAAAAAATTCAAATTCATTTTGTCCGTCGTTACTCGGGTTGATCACCACAGCAAAAAAATCTGTATTGCCCAGATTATCTCGTTCAGAGAGTTGTCTTAAAATATTCTCGGGCTTGGCCTCATATAAATAAGCTCCCACATAAATCCCCTGATCATCATAGAGTATTTTGACTTCTGTTCTTTGATCTTCAGGTTCTTTGTCGCCGTTTCCCGGTTGTAACATCACAAAATCCTTTGCAATTTGGGCGGTTTGCCAGGCAGATTCATCTAAAATACCATCTACTTTTATAACTTCTTCGGTTCGGGTGGCACTGAGTAATTTTTTAGCTGAAGGACCATCTTGAGAAAATGCAAATGAAAAGATTAAAAGAAAGAGAAATAGTGGTGCAAATTTCATCAAAGTTGAGCTTGTCATATACATTTGCGAAATTCTGAAAACTTTAACTGAATTCTCCTAAAATTGTGTTAAACCCACAGTGAAAAACAGATTATTTTAGAGATAAAAAAGGATCAGTGTATCGTAGTTTTTTAATTAAATCCTTACTTTTGTATCGTTTCAAATAAAAATCATTCGTAATGAATTTACACGAGTATCAAGGAAAAGAAATTTTGAGCAGTTTTGGCGTAAGAGTCCAAAGAGGAATCGTTGCTGACAATCATAAAAGTGCCGTTGATGCGGCTAAACAATTAAGCGCAGAAACCGGAACTGGCTGGTGGGTGATCAAAGCTCAGATCCATGCCGGAGGAAGAGGAAAAGGAGGTGGAGTAAAACTCGCCAAAAATTTAGCGGAAGTAGAAAGCATTTCGAAGAGTATCATCGGTATGATGTTGAAAACTCCTCAAACCTCTGCAGAAGGCAAAAAAGTTCATCAGGTGTTGATCGCTGAGGATGTATATTATCCCGGAGATTCTGAACCAGAAGAATATTACATGTCGGTTTTACTGAACAGAGGTGCCGGTAGAAATATGATCATGTACTCTACTGAAGGAGGTATGGATATTGAAACTGTTGCAGAAGAAACGCCACATTTGATCTTTTTAGAAGAAGTAGATCCGGCAGCCGGACTATTGCCTTTTCAAGCTAGAAAAATTGCCTTTAATTTAGGTTTAAGCGGGAAAGCATTTAAAGAAATGACCAAATTCGTTACTTCTTTATATGAAGCTTATGTAAAATCGGATGCCACTTTATTTGAAATCAACCCTGTGTTAAAAACTTCGGATGATAAGATCCTGGCGGTTGATGCTAAAGTAACGCTTGATAACAATGCACTTTTCAGACATAAGGATTATGTCGATCTAAGAGATCTAAGAGAGGAGAGCCCTATTGAGGTAGAAGCCAATGCAGCAGGTTTAAATTATGTCGATCTCGATGGTAATGTGGGTTGTATGGTAAATGGAGCCGGATTGGCGATGTCGACGATGGACCTGATCAAGCAATCAGGAGGTGAGCCTGCTAACTTTTTAGATGTCGGTGGAACGGCGGATGCGGAGAGGGTAGAGACAGGTTTTAGAATAATTTTAAAAGATCCTGCTGTTAAAGCTATTTTGGTCAATATTTTTGGAGGAATTGTTCGTTGTGATCGCGTGGCTCAGGGAATTGTCGATGCCTATAAAAATATGGGTGATGAGATCAAAGTGCCTATTATTGTTCGATTACAAGGTACCAATGCCATTGAAGCCAAGGAATTAATCGATAAAAGCGGATTGAACGTTATTTCTGTGGTCGAGTTTAAAGAAGCTGCGGATAAGGTTCAGGAGGTTTTGGGTTAGAAGGACAAAGCCTGCCTGCGGTAGGCAAGGATAAAGGACAAGGGATAAGGGATAAAGGACAAGGGATAAAGGATAAAGGATAAGGGATAAAGGATAAGGAGATAAAGGATAAAGGACAAGGGTTAAAGGATAAGGGATAAAGGATAAGGGATAAAGGAATAAAGGATAAGGGATAAAGGAGAAAGTTCAAAGGAATAAAAAAGATAAAGAGAAAAGAGCAAAGAGCAAAGATAAAAGTAGGCTGTTTTCTCTGAATAGAACTTGTAGGATTTAGCATGAAGTAATTCTTGTTTGCGTAGGAGAAGTTAATTCAAAATATATAAGGCCATCGGATTGATGGTCTTTTTTTTATACCACCATTGTCTAGTGGGTTGGCAGACCAATATAGTCTGGCTAAAATGGTTTTGAGGTATTTTTAAATAAGTTGTTTAAGGGAAAAATTGGTATCCAAAGTCCCGGTAATTAAGATATCTGAAATTTAAAGTATTTTATTTTAAATTTAAAGTTGGGCGAGGGATTTAGCTTCGCTGAATCTTCAATTTAGCTTCGTCGAATCTTGATTTAGCTTCGCTGAATTTTCAATTTCCTCCTGTTAGTCGGAAATTGTTCTTTATATTTTTTCTCATTAATATTTACTTATTTAAGTCTGAGTGCTTCGTAATTTCTTGACCAAAATCGTAATCAAAAAATCAAGTCTGTTCGAAGTGATTGCTGCCATTGCGTTCTCTTGTTTCATGTAATTTTTTACTATCATTCCTCTGAAATTCTTAGATTTGTCGGTATTCAAGCTTGATTTTTAATATACTCTTATTTGATTATTGCTTTATTGGAATTTTTTGCATAGCGGGAATTTAGCTTCGCTGAATTTCAATTGACTTCGTCGAATCTTCGATTTAGCTTCGCTGAATTTTCGATTTAGCTTCGCTGAATCTTCGATTTCCTCCTGTTAGTCGGAAATATATACTTTTCTTTTGTCTTGCCACAAAAGAAACAAAAAGGCAAGGCTGCAAATTAAAATGAATTCAATCATCATCAAGGCTAAGTGCGGCCGGGTGATATTCTCGTCTACACTCAAATCTTCCCGGTCTTACTATGCCTTGATTTCGATCTCAATACATTTTAATTTGAGGCCAGGGTTTTCCAAACTTTATCCTTTTTCATTTGAACTTTGTCCTTGCCTAAGGCATCCTTTATCCTTTAGATTTTATCCTTGCCTCAGGCATCCTTTGTCATTAGTCCTTGATGAAGTTCGGGATAGGTTTTTTTCCCAAGGACAAAATGTTGCCAGACAATGCTGAAACAATCGAAATACCTGGTCTGTTTAAAAGAGATGTATTTTCTTTTTCGCAGCATTTTGGGTAAAAACCAATAAAAGCTGAAATGCGCTCTTAAAATTGCCCAGGAATGTATGGGTCGCAATTCAAAGATAAATTTGAGCGCAGCAACGCCATCGAGGATCAGACGGGCTAAAATAACCAGGACCACATAACGCTTCGGCACATTCTTGGCTATCGTAAACAAACTATTTCTAAAATTTAAAAAAGTTTTTCGAGGGTTCGATTCTTGTAAGGTGGCCCCACCAACATGATATACGGTTGAAGAGCCTACGTAAAAAATATCATACCCTTCGTTCTGTATGCGCCAGCACAGGTCTATCTCTTCCTGATGTGAGAAATAATTCTCGTCTAAACCTTTGAGTTTATGGTAGACTTCAGACCTGATGAACAAACAGGCACCGCTTCCCCAAAAAACAGGATAAGTATCATTATACTGTTGCTGATCATGTTCTAAATGATTAAAAACTCTTCCCTTGCAATAAGGATAGCCGAAAAAATCGACAAAACCACCCGCAGCCCCTGCATATTCAAATTTAGTTTTGTCTTTAAAATCCAAAAGTTTAGGCTGTATGACGGCCGTATTCGAGGATCTTTCAAACTCTTTAATAATGGGATCCAGCCAGCCCTCGGTCACCTCAATATCTGAATTTACCAGTGCATAAATTTCTTCGTCAATTCTCTTTAATGCGTCATTATACCCTTTGGCATAGCCCCCATTTGAACTGTTCTGTACGATCTTTATCCGGGGATAGTTCCTTTTAAGAAATTCGATGGAACCATCCGTAGAGGCATTGTCGGCCACATAGATGTTCGCTTTATCTTTGCTGTGAAGCACAATGGAAGGCAAGAATTTTTCTAATAATTTTTCTCCATTCCAGTTAAGTATGACTACCGCTATTTTCAATATCCTGTGCTTCTATAAAGGTTGCAAACTTAAAATAAAAGCACAGAATTTTACTCTTTTCACCTATTTATTTTTGATAAGGTTGGGAGTTCAGGAAGAAAGATGTACGTTTCCTTTACATGGTCAATGGCACAGTAATAATGCTGCAATCCGTTCGTGACCATCAGTACCTTTGCCTTTAACTGTAAATTGTAGCGGGCTATCTGGTCAAATGAAGCCTGAGTGATGGGTATATGGGGTGCTTTGCACTCTACGATCACATCCGGCATACCCTGCTTGTCAAAAAGCAGAATATCGGTTCGTTTCGTCGTTTTATTGAGCTGTAGTTGTTTCTCAATGGCAATGATAGATGCCGGATAGTTTTTATCCCTGATCAGCCAGTGCACAACATGTTGCCTCACCCATTCCTCCGGAGTCAATACGACCTCTTTTTTTCTGAGGATGTCAAAAATAAACACTTTATTTTCTTTACTTTTGAGCCTGAAGGAATAGGTTGGGAAATTCAATTCGACCATTTATCGTCTACTTTTTTAAACAAAGAAAAGGCTAAATTAATCATAAACATGAATCGGGTAAAACAAATACAAGAAGATATTTTAAAAGGTGATATCAAGCCCATTTATTTTTTGATGGGAGAGGAGCCTTACTATATCGACCGGATCACGGCTATTATTGAGAAAGATGTGTTGAAAGAAGAAGAAAAAGGGTTTAACCAGCTCGTGCTTTACGGCAGGGATGTCAGTGTGGATGACATTGTCTCTAATGCCAAACGTTATCCTATGATGGCAGAAAGGCAAGTAGTGATCGTAAAAGAGGCCCAACATCTATCGAGAACTATTGAAGACCTGGCCGGCTATGCCGAGCATCCTCAACCCAGTACGGTTTTAGTGATCTGTTATAAGTACAAAACACTCGATAAAAGGAAGAAACTCGCCAAGATCATTGGGAAGCACGGGGTTTTATTTGAGAGTAAGAAGTTGTATGATAATCAGGTTCCCGATTGGATCGACTATGTACTCAATGAAAAGAACTATACCATTCAGGCGAAAGCCGCTCAGATGTTGGTAGAGTTTTTAGGGGCCGATCTGGCAAAGATCAGCAATGAATTGGAAAAGCTGATGTTAATCGTTCCGGCATCAACCCAGATCAATGCCCATCACATAGAGGAAAACATCGGTATCAGTAAGGATTTTAATAATTTCGAATTGAAAAGGGCTATCGTAGAGAAGAACGTGTTCAAAGCGAATCAAATCATTCAGTATTTCTCACAAAATCCTAAAAGCAATCCCATTGTGATGACCATTTCTTTGCTCAATTCTTTTTTTACTCAGCTGTTGATGTACCACGGATTAAAAGATAAGGGAAGGATCAATGCCTCTAAAGCTTTAGGGATGAACCCTTATGGCTTAAAAGATATTGAATTAGCCGCCCGGAATTATCCGATGAGAAAAGTGGCACAGGTCATTTCTCATTTAAGAGAAGCAGATCTGCAGAGCAAGGGTGTCAATGCGGGTCAGTCTTCCCACGGAGATATCTTAAAACAATTACTTTTTAAGATCATGCATTAATCCCGAAGGAATTGAGTGGTGACCGGATGTTCTTCATCGATGTGTAAATAATCTTTTTCCAGATCAAATCCATTTTTGTTATGCGGAAAAGCGTTGATCAGGAGTTCATGAACACACCAAGTGTCCAAACAACCCGAATTATCAGATCTCAACTCTATACTGGCAGCCTTTTCAGGAAAAAGTAAGACCATTTTTTTCATTTCCTCCGCGTTTGGCGACTGTAAATTTGACATTTCCTCGGTTGCATAAACCGCATAAACGGCATTAAGCTGCTCGGCAATTTTTGAAGTGATGGTGGTTTTCGGGGTTTCAGAACCCATAGCTCCGTCCAGGTTGTAATAATCAATTTTATTTAGAAGAAACAATGCGTTTTTCTCCATGAGGGTATGGAAGAATTTATGTGCCACAAAGCTGCCACTGGAATGCGCTAAAACGAAGATCTTCGTATTTATCTCACTTTCAATCAAATGTTTGTAAAGACTATCTAAAGGGATTTCATTATTTTTATAGAATACGTCCTCAGGTCCTTTGACCGCATAAATCGCTCTTAACTTTAAAGAAGGTCTGGCATTTTGCAATTCCCATGCCCAATTCTCTACCCAGGCTTTTTGCGTACTCCATCCCCCAAAACAGATCAAAGTATTCTGCTCAGTGGAATCGATGAGCCTATAACCCAACTCTTCCGTAATTGGCTCAAAAAAAGTATGATCTTCCTGGGCAGACAGGTGTAGCAGAGAGAAGAAGTAAACAACAAGCATCATTTTCTTCATCGAGGATATGAATTAGTCGGCGAGATAGTTTCTTTCCCCAAAAATGGCCGAACCTACGCGAATCATGTTACTCCCTTCCTCAATGGCCAGGGGGTAATCAGCGCTCATTCCCATGGAAAGAAATTTTAAATCAATATTCGGAACCATCCTTTTATCTGATCTCAACTTGTCGAACAAGCCTTTTAAACGATGAAACTCATCTCGGATCACATTTTCATCCTCCACAAAACTCGCCATACCCATCAATCCGCAAATTTTTACATGACTGAGCTCTTGTAAGGCATCCGAATGGACTAAAGTTTCAATTTCTGAAAAGGACAGGCCAAATTTTGTTTCTTCTTTGGCAATTTTAGCCTGAAGCAAGCAATGGATCACCCGGTTGTGTTTTTTAGCCTGTTTATCAATTTCTAACAAAGTACTCCAAGAATCAACCCCGTGAATTAATTCAACAAAAGAGGCCATGTATTTGATCTTATTCTTTTGCACATGACCGATCATATGCCACTGAATGTCTTTTGGAAGTGCCTCAAATTTCTGCACCATTTCCTGTACCTTATTTTCTCCGAAGATCTTTTGTCCGGCCTCGTAGGCTTCCTGAATATCGGCAATGGGCTTTGTTTTGCTCACGGCTACCAGGGTGACATGGTTTGGAATGTCAGTTCTTAATACTTCAAGTTTTTCTTTGATAAACATATTTATTCTGTTAATTCATAAATAGTTAGTCCACTTCTTAATTTAGGCTGAATATAGGTGCTTTTGGGAGGCATGATCAATTTTGCGTCGGCGACAGCTTTGAGTTGTTCTGTTGTTACGGGAAATAGTCCGAAACCCATGGCGTACTTTTTTTCATCGACCACTGTCTTTAACTGATTCACATTTTCTTTTTCAGCCATATAGACTATATTCTTATCGGAACTCAGATCGTCTATATTTAAAATGGGTTTTAGGATGGTATTATAAAGCACCTGTGCATCGAGATCGTCCAGGGCATTTTCGATCACATACTTTTCATTCCTGAGATATAACTTGTAATAGTCCCCATCCAGGTACATGCTAAAATGATGTTTTTTTGAAGGTCTGTACAAGGTACTGCCCAAAATTTCAATTCTGAAATAGGCGTCCAACTGCACCAAAAAATCCTCTTTAGAAATGGGTAATTTTTTTATGAAACGATCAAAGGAGGAGATGTGTAAATTAGATTCGGGAATCAGGTAAGTCATAAAATAATTATAGAATTCATCGCCTGTATGCGCTGAATTTTTGTTTTTCAACAGGTTCTTTAAATAATGAGAAGAGGCGCTTCTGTGGTGACCATCGGCGATATACAAAAAAGGGATGTCGTCAAAAGTTTTTTCGATCAATTCAATATCTGCAGGATCATTGATGACCCATAATTGGTGTTTTCTTTTCTTATTGGTGGTAAACTCATATTCAGGCCGTTCAGCGCTGTATCTATTGTATAAGTTGTCAATTTCTATTTGGTCGGGGTAGGTTATGAGCACGGGCTCGGCATTAAATCCCGCAATTTCCAGGTATTGACCAAAGAGTTTTTCTCTTTCGGCCAGGGTATTTTCATGTTTTTTTATCACCGATCCTTCATAATCCTCAACCGAACATACTGCAATAATTCCCCAGAAAATTTGATCCCCAAAACTTTTTTCATGCAAATAAAAAACAGGGTCTTCTTCCTTGAGAAATATTTCATTTTCTTTGAATTCCAAAAATCTGTTATTGACCAATTTAAAACGCTCCATTCCTTTGACCACTTTATTAAACTTAAAGCCCGGTTCAAGGATATGTAAAAACGAAAAGGGATTATATCTCAAAATGGCACTGCGTTCCTTTGTGTCATAAAGTTCGTAAGATCGCGTGGTAACCAGAGATGCTTTGTCTCTTGTGGGTCTGACGGCCCGAAAGGGTTTTACAATAGCCATAGGGTAATTCTATGAAACAAAAATAGAGATTATAAACCATATGGAATATCATCTCTATTTCTAAAAAAAAATTGTGCTAGCCTAATATTTCTATGATCTGAGCGGCTAATTCTTCCCCGATCCTGTCTTGAGCTTCCAAGGTCGCAGCACCGATGTGGGGCGTCAGGGAAATATGCTTATTCATCAATAATTGAATTTCCGGTGTCGGTTCATTCTCAAATACGTCTAAAGCGGCATTTGAAATTTTACCTTCTTCTATGGCTTTGACCAGGGCCACTTCATCGATCACTCCGCCCCGTGCGGCATTGACGATACCGGCACCTTTTTTCATGAGATCAAATTCTTTGTCAGAGATCACATATTCTTTTTGTGCAGGAACGTGGAGTGTAATAAAATCAGCCTGTTCCAACACTTCCTGTTTAGAAATTGTGTCGATGGTAAAACTCACAGATTGTCCGTCGAAGAATTCCAGGGTGAGATGCGCGCTATCGATAAATGGATCATAAGCCACAACTTTCATCCCAACACCTAAGCCCACTTTAGCCGTTGCCTGTCCGATTCTGCCAAAGCCTAGAACACCCAGGGTTTTTCCTTTTAATTCAACGCCTTTTGCATAAGCTTTTTTGAGTTCTTTGAATTTAGTATCTCCTTCTAAGGGCATGTTTTGATTTGAGTCGTGTAAAAAGCGTACCATACCGAACAAATGAGCAAATACCAATTCTGCGACAGAGTGAGAAGAAGCAGCAGGAGTATTGATGACCTTTATCCCTTTACTTTTGGCATAATCGACATCGATATTGTCCATACCCACACCTCCGCGTCCGATAATTTTTAAGCCTTTACATGCATCGATCAAATCTTTTCTTACCGTAGTGGCAGATCGTACCAACAATACATCTACTTTATTTTCATTGATAAAGTTAGCGAGTTGTTCCTGAGCTACGGTTTTTAAAATTACTTCCGCACCAGCTTTTTCAAGTGCCACAACACCCGATTTGGCCAAACCATCATTTGCTAAAACTTTCATTTATGTATGTTTTGAATTTAAACTTATATTTTTTTCATCATGTCGACGAGCACCTGAACACTTTCTATAGGCATCGCATTATAAATACTCGCTCTATACCCCCCAACAGATCTGTGTCCTTTGATTCCTGAAATGCCTGCCGCCTTGCAAAGAGCGTCAAATTTTGTCGCTTTTTCCGCATCCTCGATCAGGAAAGTGACGTTCATGTGAGATCTGTCTTCAAGGGCAGCGGTCCCTTTAAAATTAGGGTTATGATCTATTTCATCATAGAGCAATTTTGCTTTGGCATTGTTTATTTTCTCCATGGCAGCAATACCACCCATATCCTTTAACCATTGTAAGGTCAGCATCGAGACATAGACCGCAAATACGGACGGTGTGTTGTACATGCTTTCACTATTGATGTGTACACTATAGTCCAGCATACTTGGAATCGTTCTTCCCGTTTTACCCAAAATTTCGTCTTTGACCACCACTAAAGTAGTACCAGCCGGACCCATATTTTTCTGTGCACCGGCATAGATCAGATCAAATTGAGAAAAATCTAACACACGAGAAAAAATATCTGAACTCATGTCACAGACCAAAGGCATATCCGTTCTTGGGAAATCTTTTATCTGGGTTCCAAAAATGGTATTGTTACTCGTACAGTGCAGATAATCAGCTTCTGAGGGAACTTTATACTTCTTTGGGATATAGTTGTAATTTTGATCTTTGGAAGAAGCGATGACCTCCACGTCGCCTAAAAGTTTCGCCTCTTTGATCGCCTTAGCACTCCACACGCCTGTATCTATATAAGCACCTTTTCCGTTCACTTTCATCAAATTATACGGTACCATCAAAAATTGCAAACTAGCCCCTCCTTGCAAAAAGAGCACCGAATAACCTTTATTTTCCAAGCCTAATAATTCCAAGGTCAGTTTTTGGGCTTTTTCCATTACGGCCACAAAATCTGCACTTCTATGAGATATTTCTATTAAGGATAGATCGAGGTTGTTAAAATTTAAAATCGCTTTTGATGCCTGTTCCAATACAACTTGGGGAAGTATACTAGGGCCTGCGCTGAAATTGTGTTTTTTCATCTTGTCGGTTTTTAAGAGTGTAAAATTGTGCATTTTATTTTATTTAGTCAGCATGAAATCTTTAATTTTTTAGATTAATTATACACAATTCCTGAAAAATATAAAATCAGTTTTTATGTTCCCGGTGCTTTAAAACAAATAGGTCGGAAAATAAATACTTTCGAAAGGACTGTAACAAATATGACATTTTACTGTCTAAGTAGATAAGTATAAAATACAATACCCCATGTTTAACCTTGATAATTGGCGAGAACTTTTTGAAACCCTGCACAAGAATAAGCTGCGTACTTTTTTGACCAGTTTATCTGTGGCTTCGGGTATATTTATCCTCGTTATACTTTTGGGTTTTAGCGAAGGAATGCAAAACGGGATCCGCAAAGAATTTCAGGCCGATGCGACCAACGTTGTATGGGTTTGGAGTGAAGTAACTACGAAGGAATACAAAGGGCTGAATCCAGGCAGAAGGATCGAGTTGACCAATGAAAATTTTGACTATGCTACAAAAGTCTTTAAAGAAGATATCGAATATAAGTCGGCTAACATGTGGCGCGGCGGACTATCTGCTACTTACAAGTCAGAATCAGGTAGTTATGGTGTAGTAGGCGTACATCCTAACATGCAACAAGTAGAGAATAGCCAAATGCTTTCCGGAAGATTCATTAACGAAGATGATATTGATAAAAAATTAAAGGTGATCGTCATCAGTCAAAAAATTCGGAATGAATTAATGAAAGATGTAGAAAACCCGGTGAACGAGTATCTTCAAATCGGTGGAATCAACTTTCAGATCATCGGTGTGTATTCTGATTTTGGAGGAGAGAGGGAAGAAAACAGAATTTTTGTTCCCATCAGCACCCTTCAGACTACTTTTAACGGAGCCGATAGAGTGGGGTCGATGTCATTTACTGTAGCTCCGAGAGGAAGTTATGACGAAACTGTAGAAGCGTCGAATCAGTTCGTTTCTGATCTTAAAAGCTATTTGAAGGAAGCACATACGATCGCTCCTGATGACGATCGAGCCATTGGTGTGAATAATGCACTGGATGAAGCAAAACGATTTTATACCCTAACCGACAATATGGCGCTATTCTTTTGGTTCGTGGGTATTTGCACCATCATAGCCGGTGTGGCAGGGGTGAGCAATATCATGTTAATTGTTGTCAAGGAAAGAACAAAGGAAATTGGTATTCGCAAGGCGATCGGTGCTAAACCCTGGTCTATTATTAATATGATCCTGCACGAATCTATTTTTGTCACTGCTTTGGCGGGTTTTGCGGGTTTGATCTTGGGTATGGCTTTGTTAGAAATTGTAGGACCTAATATAGAGGTAGATTATGTGAGCAATCCGAGTGTAGATTTTTCTATGGCGATGACCATGGTCTTTGTCTTGATCATAGCCGGAACTTTAGCGGGTTTTATACCTGCCTACAAAGCAGCCCATATTAAACCCATTGAAGCTTTAAAACACGAATGATGTTTAACAGAGATCGTTGGAACGAAATATTAGAAACCTTAACCACCAACTGGTTTCGAACATTGCTCACCGCTTTTGGCGTTTTTTGGGGCATCTTTATCCTTATTTTATTGTTGTCGGCAGGGAAAGGCTTAGAAAATGGAATCAAATCTGATTTTGGCGATATCGCCACAAACACGATGTTCATATGGACTCGGACTGCGACGAGACCATATTTAGGAATGCCTAAAGGAAGACAATTTAATTACAAACTGCGCGATGTAGAAGATCTCAGGGAAAATTTTAAAGACTTGCGCTTTATTTCTCCCAGAAATCAGTTAAACGGTTTTAACGGCAGTAATAATGTCATCAGAGGACTAAAGACCGGGGCCTATAATGTGTATGGAGATTATCCGGAGATTATAGAACAAGAACCCATGGATATCATTGGAGGGCGCTTTATCAGTTACAGTGATATCAATGATAAAAGGAAAGTAGCCGTGATCGGGGAAAGTGTAAGAACAGGCCTTTATGATAGAGGTGAAGATCCTTTGGGTACCTATATAAAAATCAACGGTGTCAATTTTATGGTCGTTGGTGTTTATAAAAAGAAAAGTTCAGGTGGAGATGCCGAAGAAGCTCAAAAGCAGATCTTTGTTCCTTTTACGACCTTTTCTCAGGCCTTTAACCAGGCAGACAATGTTGGGTGGATGGCGATTACAGCCAATGATCAAGTTCCCATAACGGATATTAAAGAACAGATCGTAGCGCTGTTAAAAAAGAATCACAAAATTCATCCTGAGGATACAAGGGCTATAGGCTATTTTGATCTCTTTGAACAATTTCAGCGAGTAGAAAGTCTGTTTACAGCTTTAAAAGTCATCGCGTATTTCGTGGGGATCCTGGTCCTCCTATCGGGTGTCATCGGAATCAGTAATATCATGCTGATCGTAGTCAAGGAAAGAACCAAGGAAATTGGCATTCGCAGAGCGATAGGTGCATCTCCCTGGAATATCAAAGGTCAGATCTTAACGGAATCACTGGTACTGACATTGATCTCCGGTATGGCCGGCATCGCTTTTGGAGCCCTGGTCATTTTTCTGGTAAACACATTGCTCGAAAGTGTGGGCCCGGTGGATATGTTCATGAATCCGAGTGTAAGTTTAGGTGTCATTTTTACCGCCTTGAGTATTTTAATATTTTCCGGACTTTTGGCTGGTTTCGTTCCTGCTAATAGTGCCATCAAAATTAAACCAGTAGAAGCATTAAGAACTGAATAATTATTTAACCATGAAAAAAACAACGACCATTATTATTTTAATTGTCATTTTGCTTTCCTTTAGCGGAGCTTTATATTACCTCTATTCGAAAAATGCGGAGGATCCCGTGGTCTATGAAATCGAAAAACCCAGTAAACAAAATATCGTTCGCAAAACCGTAGCTACAGGTAGTATCTTACCTTTGGAGGAAGTACAGATCAAACCAAATATTTCAGGTGTCATTGAAGAAGTTTACGTGGAAGGAGGAGATGTATTGAAGGCAAATGACCTTATTGCTAAAATTAGAATCATTCCTAATCTGTCTGCCTTAAATAATGCCAAGAACAATATCAATACAGCAAAAATAGCCTTGGACGATGAGGAAAGAAATTACAATCGTCAGAAGAAATTGTTCGACTCAGGAGTAATTTCCAAACAAGAATTGGAAAGGGCAGAGGTAACTTACAAGCAAGCCGTGCAAGGTTATAGAGCAGCAAATGAAAATTACGATATCGTTAAAACAGGTTCTACCAAGGGATTGGGAAATTCGGCCAATACTTTGATCAAATCGACCGTTAGCGGTATGGTTTTGGATGTACCTGTTGAAGTGGGAAATCAGGTGATCGAGAGCAATAATTTTAATGAGGGTACGACCATTGCTTCTTTAGCCGACGTGAATAAGATGATCTTTGAAGGTAAAGTAGACGAATCTGAAGTAGGAAAGATCAAGGAGGGATTACCTTTGGAAATTACGGTTGGGGCCATAGATAATGCTATTTTTGAGGCCGTTTTAGATTATATCGCTCCTAAAGGGGTACTGGAGAACGGGGCCGTTCAATTTGAGATCAAAGGAACACTGACCAAGAGTGCAGATACTTTTATCAGAGCCGGATTAAGTGCGAATGCTTCTATTATTTTAGCCAAAGTGGATAGTGTTCTGGCTATTAAAGAGGCCCTGGTTCAATATGACAGTGAAACCAAAAAGCCATTTGTTGAAATAAAGTCGGGTGATAATACTTTTGAAAGAAAAGATGTAGAGCTGGGCGTTAGCGACGGGATCTTTGTGGAAGTTAAGGAGGGTGTGAAACCTGAGGACGAAATTAAAGTGTGGAACATCCTGAAAAAGGAGGAACAAAATTAGTCTGAACTAAAAATTTAAGATGGATGGATATACCTGAAGGTCAGATTAATTCGAGGCTCATGGATCTTTGCTGATCTATGGAGACTATGTGACCAGTATTTTTGGGTTTCCCCTTTCATCAAGAGTAATTGACCATCCACCAGTTCTAGAGATACTTTTTCTTTGGTGGTTTTATGGCGAAAGCTAAATTTCCTGGCTGTACCTAAACTCAAAGATGCGATAAGAGGATCATTTCCCAATTCTTTTTCATCATCACTATGCCAGCCCATGGCTTCTTGTCCGTTGTGGTACAAATTCAAAAGACATGCATTGAACTGAGCGGAAGTGATCTTTTCAATTTTGGTCTTTATTTCAATTAAAGGAGGAGACCAAGGTGTGGGAATTTTTGTCCGGTGGGAATAAGTATACCTTATTCCCTGGTCACCGATCCAGGCTGTTTTTCTTTTTGTGATGATCCTTCTGCCGAACATCATTAATTCGTCGGCTTCCCAAGGCATTTTTTTAAAAAGTTCAGCAAAATAATTCTCGCATGCTTCCGGGGAAAGCACCTTGCCATAATCCCATACAATGCCTTGATAAGGTAATAGGTTTTTGGAAGGATTACTTATTAAGTTCACGCTTAGTTTATCCTATTTTGGTTCCAAAATAAGGCAAGGGATGATCATTTCTTCCAGCGATATTCCACCGTGCTGATAGGTGTTCTTGTAATATTTTACAAAATGGTTGTAGTTGTTCGGGTAAGCAAAGAAATAATCTTCTTTGGCAAATATAAATGAGCTACTCATGTATATGGAAGGTAAAAATATCTCTTTAGGGTTTTTTACTTCATAGACTTCTTTGTCGTTAAAGCTCAAACTTTTGCCTGTTTTATAACGCAGGTTAGCGCTGATGTTCTTGTCGCCAATTACTTTAGAAGGCCTTTTTGTATTGATCGTTCCGTGATCTGTGGTAATGATGAGCTTTAATCCGGCCTGTCTGGCCTTTTGAATAATTTCCAATAAAGGAGAATTCTTAAACCAGCTCAAGGTAAGCGAGCGGTAGGCTCTGTCGTCACTGGCCAATTCTTTGATCATTTCCATTTCTGTTCTCGAATGAGAGAGCATATCGACGAAATTATACACCAAAACGGTCAAATCATTCTCTTTGATCTTTGCAAAATTATTGACGAGGTCTTTGCCATCGCTCAAGCTGATGATCTTATAGAATTCATGCTTGATCTTTAAATTCAGTCTTTTGATCTGTTCCGCCAAGAATTCACTTTCATATAAATTTTTACCCCCTTCATCTGTATCATTCTTCCAGTAATTAGGATATTTTCTTTCCATATCCAAAGGTGTCAAACCAGAAAATATGGCGTTCCTCGCATATTGGGTTGCTGTAGGTAAAATACTATAGAAGGGAATTTCTTCAATGGTCTTGAAATACTCGTATATAATAGGTTCGAGCACTCTCAATTGATCATACCTCAAATTATCGATAACGATCATCAAGGTGTTTCGATCCTGACTTAAATGAGGAACGACCACTTCTTTGAACAAAGTATGCGATAAGATAGGTTTGTCATTTCCCGCGAACCAGTCGGCGTAATTCTTTTTGATGAACTTAAAGAATTGCGAATTGGCTTCGGTTTTTTGACTTTCCAGAATTTCTGCCATTCCCGGATCTGCAATAGATTCGAGTTGAATTTCCCAATGCACCAATTTTCTATACAGATCTATCCAATCTTCATAGGTATTCACCATGGATAAGTCCATGGCAATCTTTCTAAATTCCTGCTGGTAATTCGAGGTGGTCTTTTGCGAAACCAACCTGGACGTATCTAAATTCTTTTTTAAACTCAATAAGATCTGGTTGGGATTGACGGGTTTAATGAGATAGTCGGCAATTTTAGAGCCAATGGCTTCCTCCATGATATATTCCTCCTCACTTTTTGTAATCATGATGATGGGAAGGTTAGGGAGTTTTGCTTTGATCTCAGATAAAGTTTCCAAACCCGACAGACCCGGCATGTTCTCATCCAGAAAAACGATATCGAAATTTTCGGCCTGTACATATTGAATGGCATCTGCACCATTTGTGCAGGGCTTCACTTCGTAGTCTTTTTTTTCTAAAAACAAAATATGAGGTTTCAAATTCTGAATTTCATCATCTACCCATAATATTTTTGCTAAACTCATTGCTTGTCTAATAGAAATTAAATTAATCGTTTATTTTTGTGGTTATTATCATTTAAGGAAGTGCCAAAAACCAATGGGCAAAGTACGAAAAAACAAGTTAAACATTGTGAAAAAAATTAAAATATTTAATGATCCAATCTATGGTTTTGTGCATGTTCACAACAAGCTTGTTTATAAAATTATTCAGCATCCTTACTTTCAGCGCTTAAGACGAATTTCGCAAATGGGTTTGTCTTATTTGGTATACCCGGGAGCACATCATACCCGTTTTCATCATGCCCTGGGCTGTTTGTTTCTCATGCAAAAAGGGATCGACACCCTGCGTTTAAAAGGAATAAAAATTTCAAAACAAGAGGAGGAAGGGTTGTTGATCAGCATTTTATTGCACGATATCGGACATGGTCCCTTTTCTCATGCCTTGGAAAATTCGATCGTCGGTACAGACCATGAAGAGATTTCTTTGCATTTTATGAACCTTTTAAATGTTGAGTTCGATGGGAAATTGGATCTGGCCATTGACATATTTACAAATCGCTACCACAGGAAATTTATGCATCAGTTGGTTTCCGGACAATTAGATATGGACCGACTGGACTATTTAAAACGAGATAGTTTTTATACAGGGGTAGCTGAAGGAAATATCAACTCAGACCGATTGATCAGCATGATGACCGTTCATGATGATCAGTTAGTTTTGGAAGAGAAAGGAATTTATTCGGCTGAAAAATTCATTTTGGCAAGGCGAATGATGTATTGGATGGCGTATTTACATAAAACCGGAGTGGCCGCCGAACATGTTTTGGTCAATGTTCTAAAAAGGGCAAAACAATTGATTGATGAAGGAAAAGCATTGGCATGTTCAGCTCCACTTGACTATTTTATCAAAGGTCAAAGAGAAAAAGCTGAAATGGATGATATTTCACTACATATGTTTTCGCTATTAGACGATAATGATGTGCTATCGGCCTTAAAATTGTGGTCAAATGACCCTGATATGGTGTTGTCTTCACTTTGTAAATCACTATTGAACAGAACATTGCCTAAGATTGAAATGTTTTCAGAGCCCATTCCTTCAGATTATTTACAGGCAAGACAAGTCAAGTTTTTGAAACGTAAAACGATCGATGAAAAGGATCTCAATTACTTTGTTTTTACCGGAGAGATCAAATTAAAGGTTTATGATACTGAACTGAAAAACATTCAATTACTCAGTAAGCAAGGAAAATTATTGGATCTGGCAAAAGCTTCAGATCAATTTCAGACGAGCTCTTTTTCAGATTCGATAAGCAAATACTATATTTGTTATCCCAAATAAATGAACCGACACTCAACATTATTTTTCTTACTTTTGCAGCAATGAAATTTACGGCAGCACAAATCTCTGAACTACTCGATGGTATCGTAGTTGGAAATCCTGAGGAAGAAGTCTTTGAACTCGCTAAAATTGAAGGTGGAGGAAAAGGGTCTTTGACCTTTTTGTCCAATCCAAAATACGAACCCTATATTTATACGACACAGGCTTCTGTGGCCATTGTCAACAAGAGTTTTGAGCCTGAAAAGGAATTGAAGATCACCTTGATCAAAGTTGAGGACTCTTACAAGGCCTTTTCAAAATTATTAGAATATTACAACCAGGTCAAACTGAACAGAAGTGGTTTTGAAGAACCAAATTTCATCCATTCTTCTGCCAAAATGGGCGACAATCTCTATGTAGGCGCATTCGCTTATATTGGTGAGAATTCCGTTATAGGAAACAATGTAAAAATTTATCCGAACGTATTTATTGGCAGTAACGTAAAAATTGGAGATAACACCATCATTTTTGCAGGTGCTAAAATCTATTCCGAATCCCAAATAGGGAAACATTGTGTGGTTCATAGTGGTGTGATCATTGGTTGTGACGGTTTTGGATTTACCCCTGACGAATCAGGAGCGTATCAAAAAATACCACAGATAGGTAATGTGATCATTGAAGATTATGTCGATATCGGATCGGGAACTACCATAGATAGAGCCACCCTGGGTTCGACCCTCATAAAAAAAGGAGTCAAATTAGACAATCAGATACAAATTGCACATAATGTGGAAGTAGGTGAGCACACGGTTATTGCAGCCCAAAGCGGTATTGCGGGTTCTACAAAGATTGGCAAGCATTGTCAGATTGGCGGCCAAGTAGGTATTGTTGGTCATATTGTGATTGGCGATAGAGTAAAAATCCAGGCACAATCAGGAATCGGAAGAAATCTGGCTGATGACGTCATGGTACAGGGCAGTCCTTCCTTACCTTATGGAGAGTTCAATAAATCCTATGTCCATTTTAAAAACTTACCCAAAATCGTTCAGCGATTGAACGATCTGGAGAAAAATAATTTTTCTGAAAATAAATGATACAATGAGTAATTTACAGCGTACCATAAAAAATGAAATTGAATTAACCGGCGTAGGTTTACACACCGGTAAGGAGGTGAAATTAACCTTTAAACCGGCTCCCGAAAATACAGGTATCAATTTTGTAAGAACTGATTTGGAGGGTCATCCTACCATTGAAGCATTGGCCTGCTATGTGACAGATACCCAAAGAGGTACCAACTTAGAGAAGAACGGTGTTGTCATCAATACGTCAGAACATGTATTAGCCGCTATCATCGGAGAGGAAATTGATAATATCATCATTGAGCTGAGTGCCCCTGAACCACCGATTATGGATGGATCTTCCAAGTATTTTGTAGAGGCATTAGAAAAGGCCGGTTCTATTGAGCAAAGTGCTGAAAGAGAGGTTTTCGAGGTAAAAGAGGTCATCTCTTTTAAAGATGAGGATACGGGAAGCGAGATCATGATCATGCCTTCTGATAAGTACGAAATTACCACGATGGTAGATTTTGGAACAAAGATCTTAGGGACACAAAATGCCACTTTAAAGAATATCAAGGATTTCAAAAGTGAAATAGCGAATGCCAGAACTTTTAGTTTTTTGCATGAAATAGAAACGTTGCTCGACAATAATTTGATCAAAGGAGGGGATTTGAATAATGCTATTGTCTATGTAGATAAGCCGCTTTCTGATGAGACCATGAAAAAGTTGAGCAAAGCATTTAAAAAGGATTCTGTAAAGATCAAGCCAAATGGAATTTTAGACAACCTCACCCTGCACTGGCCCAACGAAGCTGCACGCCATAAATTATTGGACGTGATCGGAGATCTGGCATTGGTAGGCGTGCGTTTGAAAGGTAAGGTGATCGCCAATAAGCCCGGGCATAAGATCAATACAAATTTTGCCAAGAAATTAAATAAGATCATCAAAATAGAAAAGCGTAACAATGTACCGCAGTTTGATCTGAATCAACCACCCTTGATGGATATTCATGACATCATGAAAATATTACCCCATCGTCCGCCATTTTTGTTGATCGATCGCATCATTGAACTTTCCGACACGCATGTGGTGGGTATGAAAAATGTGACCATGAATGAGTCGTTTTTTGTAGGTCATTTTCCGGGAGCACCCGTGATGCCAGGAGTTTTGCAAGTTGAAGCCATGGCTCAGTGCGGAGGGATCCTGGTATTAAGTACGGTGCCGGACCCCGACAATTACCTCACTTATTTTATGAAGATGAACAATGTCAAGTTCAAACAAAAAGTACTTCCGGGAGATACATTGATCTTTAAGGCCGATCTTATCAGTCCGATAAGAAGAGGAATATGTCATATGCAGGCCTATGGTTATGCAAATAATAAGTTAGTGGTTGAAGCTGAATTAATGGCTCAGATCGTCAAAAAACAAGAGGAATAATTAAAACATAATTAAACATGAATCAACCATTAGCCTATGTGCATCCGGGCGCAAAAATTGCGCGGAACGTAGTGATAGAACCATTTACAACTATACACAACAATGTGATCATAGGTGATGGTACATGGATCGGGTCAAATGTAACCATCATGGAAGGCGCCCGAATAGGCAAAAACTGTAGGATCTTCCCGGGTGCAGTCATTTCAGCTATTCCACAGGATCTCAAATTTGAAAACGAAGATTCTCTGGCTATCATAGGTGATAATACGACCGTAAGGGAATGTGCAACCATCAACAGAGGTACAAAGGCCTTTGGTAAAACAGTAATCGGAAATGATTGTTTGATCATGGCCACTGCCCACGTCGCTCATGATTGTATCATCGGTGATCATGTGATCATTGTGAATGGGGTGACCTTGGCGGGGCATGTCGAAATTGGAGATTATGCGATTATTGGGGGTCTGGCCGGTGTACACCAGTTCATTCATATCGGTAAGCATGCGATGATCTCCGGAGGTTCCCTGGTCAGAAAGGATGTACCCCCTTTTACCAAAGCAGCAAAAGAACCCTTATCCTATATAGGGATCAATTCAATTGGGTTGAGGAGAAGAGAATTTTCGACTGAAAAGATCAGAGAGATCCAAAATATATATCGCATACTTTATCAAAAAAATAACAATACCACGCAGGCGCTAAGGATCATAGAAGCAGAAATGGATGCTACACCGGAAAGAGATGAGGTGATCACTTTTATCAGAAACTCTCAGCGCGGTATTATGAAAGGATATTCAAGTAATTATTAATTAAAAGACAAATATGGCATCTACATCAGATATCAGGAAGGGATTATGCATTATTTATAATAATGACACGTATAAGATCGTTGAATTCTTGCATGTAAAACCCGGTAAAGGACCGGCTTTTGTGCGAACAAAATTAAAGAGCCTTACCACGGGTAAAGTATTGGACAATACTTTTTCTGCAGGACATAAGATCGAAGAAGTGAGGGTGGAAACAAGAAAATATCAATTTTTGTATCCCGAGGGAGATATTTTTCATTTTATGAATACCGATGATTACCATCAAATTACTTTAAATAAGGATATTCTGGATACACCGGACCTTTTGAAAGAAGGAGAAATTGTTTCCATCATAGTAAGGGCGGAAGATGAAGCTCCTTTATCTGTAGATATGCCGACCCATGTGGTATTGGAGATTACCCATACCGAACCGGGTCTGAAAGGAAATACGGCCACCAATGCCACCAAACCGGCTACGGTGGAAACAGGGGCAAGTATCAATGTGCCCTTATTCATCAATGAAGGTGATAAGGTAAAAATTGATACGAGTAACAGCTCTTATGTCGAGCGCGTTAAGGAATAAATTTTCAATTTTGGCATTTTGAAATTCAACAGAACGTATACTTTAGAAGAAATTTCTCAAATAATTGATTGTCAATATATTGGAGATGAAAAATTTCCCGTTACAGGGATGAATGAAATTCATGTTGTGGTGCCCGGTGATATCGTATTTGTAGATCATCCCAAATATTATGACAAGGCTCTGCAGTCTGCAGCCACGATCGTTCTGATCAACAAAGAAGTGGAATGCCCGGAAGGAAAAGCGCTATTAATTTCTGATGATCCTTTCAGGGATTTCAATAAGTTGAGTAATTATTTCAGACCTTTTCAAAGAGCCAGTTCAAGCATAGCTGAAACAGCGAGAATTGGGAAAAGTTCTGTCATCCAGCCCAATGTATTTGTGGGAAATCATGTGGTCATCGGGGAGAATTGTGTGATTCATCCTAACGTAACTTTATACGATCATACGGTTATTGGGAATCATGTTACGATACATGCCGGATCTGTGCTAGGAGGAGATGCTTTTTATTACAAAAAACGACCTGAAGGATTTGATCAGCTCATTTCCTGTGGTAGGGTAGTGATCGAGGATCATGTGGATATAGGCGCAGCGTGCACGATAGACAGGGGTGTTACCGGAGATACGACCATTGGAGAAGGGACAAAAATAGACTGTCAGGTGCAGATAGGCCATGATACTGTTCTCGGAAAAAAATGTTTAGTGGCCGCTCAGGTAGGTATTGCCGGTTGCTGTGTCATAGAGGATGAAGTGACCATCTGGGGTCAGGTAGGGATCGCCAGTGCCGTGACTATTGGAGCAAAAGCTGTATTACAGGCGAAATCTGGTGTCTCGAAATCATTGCAAGGAGGGAAAGTTTATTATGGAGTTCCAGTAGGGGAAGTCAGAGAAAAATTAAGAGAAATGGCAGTACTGAAATCCTTACCTCAATTATTAGAAAAATTGAAAATAACTTTATAAAATAAGAACATTAGGTTACTTTTGTAGTGCAAAAATTAATTCAACAGAAATACATATAGCATGAGCGTTTTAGTCAATAAAGATTCGAAAATTATAGTACAAGGATTTACCGGAAGTGAAGGAACTTTTCACGCTTCACAGATGATAGAATACGGTTCCAACGTCGTTGGAGGGGTTACTCCGGGAAAAGGAGGTCAATCACATTTAGACAGACCTGTGTTTAATACAGTTGCTGAAGCGGTGGAAATAGCCGGAGCGGATACATCCATTATTTTTGTTCCACCTGCATTTGCGGGAGATGCCATCATGGAAGCTGCAGAGGCCGGGATCAAGGTCATCATTTGTATTACGGAAGGGATCCCTGTTGGAGATATGGTAAAAGTGAAAGCCTATATAGATCAGCGCGATTGCAGATTGATCGGCCCGAACTGTCCGGGTGTGATTACTCCGGGAGAGGCCAAAGTAGGTATCATGCCGGGATTTGTATTTAAAAAGGGTAAAGTAGGTATCGTTTCAAAATCGGGAACGCTGACCTATGAAGCAGCTGATCAAGTCGTTAAACAAGGCTTAGGAATTACCACGGCGATCGGGATTGGCGGAGATCCTATTATTGGGACTACAACGAAGGAAGCCGTTGAATTGTTGATGAATGATGATGAAACAGAAGTTATCGTCATGATCGGTGAAATTGGCGGTCAATTAGAAGCAGATGCTGCCAAATGGATCAAAGCAGATGGAAACAGAAAGCCGGTTGTAGGCTTTATAGCCGGGCAAACAGCACCTGCCGGAAGAACCATGGGCCATGCAGGCGCCATTGTAGGAGGGAAAGATGATACAGCCCAGGCAAAAATGGCCATCCTAAGAGAGAATGGTGTTCACGTAGTTGAATCACCTGCAGAAATTGGTAAAAAAGTTGCCGAGGTGATCGGATAGTTAAATAATTGCAAAATATTTTTACAAGAGTCTGCTTATGATTACTTTAGGCAGACTTTTTTATTATCACTAAATATATACTATGAAAAACATTTATTATTTGATCCTTCTATTAGCTATTTCGTTCGTTAGCTGTAAGAAGGCAATTGAGCAGGATCCTTACCAAGTTAAATCTGCTACGGACAGCAAAGGTTATAACTATACTTATTTTGACGGAGATCCAACCGGATTAAGGCTTTATACCTTAGAGAACGGTTTGACGGTTTATCTCAGTAAGAATGAAGATGAACCCAAAATTCAGACCTATATGGCAGTTCGGGCAGGTTCAAATTACGATCCCAAAGAAAGTACGGGATTAGCGCATTATCTTGAGCATATGCTCTTTAAAGGAACCAGTGAATTTGGCACACAAGACTGGACTTCGGAAAAGGTTTTACTCGATTCGATCAGCAAGCTTTACGAATTACACAAAGCCGAAAATGATCCGGAAAAAAAGAAGGAGATCTACCGTCAAATAGATCAGGTTTCATTAGTGGCGTCAAATTTTTCGATCGCTAATGAATACGACAAAATGGTTGGAGCTATGGGTGCCCAAGGGACCAATGCTCACACCTGGTTTGAAGAAACCGTTTACCACAATAAAATTCCGGAAAATGAATTTGAGAAATGGGCCAAATTGGAAAGCGATCGTTTCGAGGAGCTTGTTTTGCGATTATTTCACACAGAACTAGAAGCAGTTTATGAGGAATTCAATCGCGGTCAGGATAACGATTTCAGAAAAAAATTCGCTACTACCTTAGAAGGTTTATTTCCAACACATCCATACGGACAGCAAACGACCATAGGAACCTCAGATCATTTGAAAAATCCTTCCCTGGTCGCCATTCACAATTATTTTGAAAAATATTATGTACCCAGTAATATGGGACTGGTTCTAGTTGGAGATTTAGATTTTGAGGAAACCATTGATATAGTCAATAATACTTTTGGAAAATGGGAAAACAAAAGTGTAGAACATCCTGAACTGCCCAAAGAAGCGCCTCTGACTGCACCTGTTGTGAAAGAAGTATTTGGGCCCACCAATGAATCTGTCTATGTTGCTTTCAGAACCGATAAAATTGGCAGCAAAGAAGCAAAAATGGTGAAATTGGTGGATATGATCCTGGCCAATAGTCAGGCCGGATTATTCGACTTAGATCTAAATCAGCAGCAAAAGGTTCAAAACGCCTCGTCATTTACACTTTTTCAAAATGATTATGGTGTTCATTTCCTGGATGGTTATCCTTTAGCCGGCCAGAGCTTAGATACGGTTAAGGCATTGATGTTATCGACCTTAGACAAAATAAAAAGCGGAGATTTTGATGATTGGATGATAGAAGCTGTGGTAAATGACTTAAAATTGAGTCAGTTAAAAGAATTTGAATCCAGTACAGCTTTAGCAAATGCGTATTTTAACTCTTTTATTCATCACCAGAACTGGGCTGATATTGTTAAAGAGCTGGATGAAATGAAACAGGTGAGCAAAGAGGAATTGGTCGCTTTTGCCAATGATTTTTATAAAGATAATTATGTGGTGACCTACAAAAGACAGGGAACAGATGAAAACATTGCGAAAGTAGAAAATCCCGGGATAACTCCTGTCAATTTGAACAGAGATAAACAATCTGAATATTTGATGGCCTTTAACAAAATAGAGCCTGCAGAAATCACCCCGGTTTTCGTCGATTTTGAAAAGGAAATTAAGTATACAAAGATCTCTAACAACATTGAAGTTGCCAGTATAGAGAATAAGGTGAACGATCTTTTTCAAATGAATTTTATTTTTGATATGGGAAGTGATCACAACAAAAAGATCTCTTTAGCTGCCGGTTATTTAGACTTTTTGGGTACGGAGAAATTTAGCCCGGAAAACCTGAAAAAGGAGTTTTATAAATTAGGGATCAATTACAATGTCAATACCGGAAGTGATCAGACCTATGTCAGTTTAAGCGGCTTAAAAGAAAATTTGCCCAAGGGATTGGTTTTGCTGGAGGATCTATGGAACAATGCCATCGCAGATCAGGAGAGTTACGATAAATATGTGGCAAGGATATTAAAATCCAGAGAAGACGGTAAAACTCAGAAAGATAATATTCTTTGGGATGGTTTGTTTGAATATGCTAAGTACGGAGATCATTCTCGTTTGCGAAATATTTATACGGCAGATGAATTGGCAAAAATAGATCCTAAGGAATTGGTTCAAATCGTAAAAGATCTAAAGAACTATGAGCAACGCCTGTTTTATTACGGAAACGACCTGGATGCCGCGCTTCTCGCTTTAAGCGAAAATCATCAAGTTGAAGCTCCATTAAAATCTTATCCTGAGCCAGAAACTTATGTCGCACAAGAAACGGGAGATCAAGTATATTTTGTAGATTATGATATGGTTCAATCTGAAATGGTTTTGGTTTCAAAAGGAGATACATTCAACAAAGAAAAAATGGCAGAAGCTCAGTTGTTTAATACGTATTTCGGAAGTGGGCTATCCTCTATTGTATTTCAGGAAATCAGAGAATCTAAATCTTTGGCTTATAGCGCTTTTTCTTCTTATAGCATGGCCAGAAAGGCAGGTGAAGACGATTATGTCTATGCCTATGTAGGGACTCAGGCAAATAAATTACCGGAAGCGGTTGATGCTATGATGGATTTGATGAATGATATGCCGGAAGCGGGAGAGCAATTTGAGCAAGCTAAAGAATCGACTTTGAAAAAGATTGCAGCGCAAAGAATTACTAAGTCCAATATTTTCTGGAATTATGAAAACTTGAAGAAACGAGGAATTGATTATGATATTAGAAAGGATGTCTACACAGATGTTCAAAAAATGGAAATGGCCGATCTTAAAAGTTTCTTTGATGAAAATATTAAAGGAGGAGATTACACAACGGTTGTCATTGGAAATAAAAAGGATATGGACATGAAGGCTTTGTCCAAATTAGGTCAAGTAAAAGAAATGGACATAGATTATTTGTTCAATTATAAGCAAACCGATTTAAAGCAATAAAAAAGTTTAGTTTTTTTTAGATAAGAAGCGTCTCAAACTAAGGTTTGAGGCGCTTTTTTATGAGAACCATCTTATTCATTTTATTATCTTTGAAACTTAATCTTTACTCATCATGAAATTACTCGAAAATAAAATAGCACTGATCACAGGAGCTTCCAGGGGAATTGGCAGGGGAATTGCCATTGAATTTGCCAAACAAGGAGCAAATGTTGCTTTTACTTATAATTCTTCGGCAGAAGCGGCAAACGAGCTCGAAAAAGAATTGTCTTCTTTTGGGGTCAAAGCGAAGGGTTATCAATCTAATGCAGCTCAATTTGAGGCTGCGCAAAGCCTGGTTGATGAAGTGATCAAGGAATTTGGAAGTATTGATATATTGGTCAATAATGCCGGTATTACCAAGGACAATTTATTGATGCGAATATCTGAAGAAGACTTTGATAAAGTTATCGAAGTCAACTTAAAATCGGTATTTAATCTTACCAAGGCCGTGATTCGTCCTATGATGAAACAGAGGAGCGGATCTATTATCAATATGAGTTCCGTAGTAGGGGTAAAAGGCAATGCCGGCCAGACCAATTACGCAGCATCTAAGGCAGGTATTTTAGGGTTTACGAAATCTGTCGCTTTAGAACTAGGATCCAGAAATATTCGATGTAATGCGATCGCACCAGGATTTATCGAGACAGAAATGACGGATAAATTAGATGAAAAGCAGGTCCAAGAATGGCGTAATGCAATACCTCTGAAAAGAGGAGGGAAGCCACAAGATGTTGCAAATGCCTGTGTGTTCCTGGCCAGTGAAATGTCGGCTTATATAACAGGGCAAACCATGCATGTAGACGGCGGAATGCTCACCTGATCAATTAGTCAAAAATTTAATAAAAAGATAAAGCCTCAAGGAATCGATACTTTTTGGGGCTTTTTTTACAGGGTATCACGCAATTGAATTCTCTCTTGTTTTACCTGCCCTTTTTTGAGTGCGTTGTGGTTTTCATAGCACTCTAAAAAAGCTTCAATGATCTGCAGATCACTTGCTCTTTCGATAAAACTTTGAGAATAATTACATTCTGTCAACAGATCATTTAATTCTTTTCGGCTCATATCCAGGTAATCCATGATGACTTCCCGGTTGAATTTTTGTTCCATCATATTTCGAACCTCATCGCCTTCTTTTAATTTCTTAAGACGCTTAAGTTCTTTAGGTTTTTTCCCTAATTTATTATACCAGAAGTCGGCCGGATTAAAAATAGCCCCCAATGCACCTGTATAGCTGCTTCTTCCTGCGCCCATTTCATAGGCTTGGGGAAGTCCGTTGATATATATTCTCGAGTATTTATCTTCGGGTACATTTTTCGCATCTACGACCAATACACCGATCAATTTATGTGCCTTGACCGTCACTTCGTCGATGACAACTGTTTTTTCGTGGATGGCTATTTCCAATTCGTTTCCCTTAAGTATATCGCGGGTAACTTTTAATTTTACGGATTGGTAACCAATATAGGAAATAAAAAGTGTGTCATTTGGCGTTGCTGTTATTTCGAATTTTCCATCATAATTTGTGATGGTTCCAACAACGGTATTGAGATTCAGGATATGGGCACTTTGAAGCGGTTCATTATCATGAACACTGATCACTCTACCCTTTAATTTCGTAATTGTGTCTTTGGTCATTTCATTTTCCTGAGCACTTAGGCCCATAGAAAAGAGAAGTGAAAAAGTAAGCACAATTTTTTTAATCATGTCGCAATGATACTAATTAAATAGCAAAAAATAGTGAAATTTTTATTAAAAGCGAAGAGGTAAAATTGTAGTTTACACCTGTTTTTACACATCATAATGTAAATAACACTAAGAGAGCATTATTGTGCGCACGACTGGACTCGAACCAGCACGTTCTAAAGCGAACACCAGCCCCTCAAGCTGGCGCGTCTACCAATTTCGCCACGTGCGCAGTGATAAGATAAAAAAAATCCGCTTTGAAAGCGGATCATTTTTTAAAGAACGTGACCTGGCTGGGGCTCGAACCCAGGACCCCATCCTTAAAAGGGATGTGCTCTACCAACTGAGCTACCAGGTCTTTATAAATTCGGTTGCAAATATACCATCATTATTTTATTTCACAAGAATTATTTTAATTAATTTTTAGAGATATTTGCACAGGAAATTAGGACACTAAAAATCAAATTATTAGCCAAATAAATTAACAATCATTTAAACATGGGCATCATCACATTGATAGGATATATGGGCTGCGGTAAATCGACTGTATCGCAAGAACTGGCAAAAAGTCGAGATCTTGAGGCTTTAGATTTGGATGATTACATTGCAGATCAGGAGGCTAGAAGTATATCAGATATTTTTAAGGAAAAGGGGGAGATCTACTTTAGAAGGAAGGAAAGTTTTTATTTAGAGAAAATTCTCAAGGAAAAGGATCATTTAGTATTAGCTTTAGGGGGAGGAACGCCATGTTATGGACATAATATGAAACTAATTCTGGACCACAGTAAAAGTGTGTATTTAAGAGGATCTATCCCCACTTTAGTCTCGAGATTAGAAAATGAGCAACATAAAAGACCTCTTATAGCCTTATTAGATAAAGAAAATCTTACAGAATTTGTTGCTAAGCACCTGTTTGAAAGACGTCATTTTTATGAGCAATCCAATTATACTGTTGCCATAGATCAAAAATCGGTGGAAGAGATCGTCAAAGAAATCAGCCTTTTAATCTAAATAGGCGATTGCACTGTTTTTACTAAATTCAACGGTTATATGCTCCTGAATAGATGTAGATAATGAAATTCCTTTGAAATCGGCTTTTACGGGATACTTTTTATGATTGCGATTCACCAAAACCGCTGTTTTGAATTTTTTCAGTGGCACATTTAAAAAGTGTCGAACCGCATAAATCAAAGAAGCACCGGAGTTGAGTACGTCATCGACCAGGACAACCGACTTATTTTCATACTGACCAGGTTTTAAACTGGTTCTAATTTCATCTAATGGGTTCTTTTTATTCACCACCACATCGCAAAGAACAATATCCATAGGTGATATGTCCTGGAGTACTTTCGCAATTTTTTTTGCCAGTAAAAAACCGTTATCGCTTATTCCCGCTATGATGACTTCCTTTTCCTCTATGTTCGATTCATAGATCTGATAGGCGATTCGTCTAATTTTAAAGGTTATTTCTTCGCTAGTAAGTATGACTGATCTCGACATAGAAGTGCTTAATTTTTCTTCTCAAAGATAAAAAAAAGTTCTCTTCCCAATCTCGGTTTAATAGAATTATAACTCCTGTCCAAGACATTTAAATGGAAGTAGGGTTCAAAGAGATCCATATAGTGTTCTAAAGAACCACCAAAAGGCGGACCTTCTTCAGTTAGCGGGAAATCAAATAATAAACCTGCCATTTTCCCATTGCTTTTCAAGAGGGCATGGGACTTTTTTACATAATTTTCCCTTAAAACAGGATCTATAGCGCAAAAAAAGGTTTGTTCGAGGATCAGATCGTATTGTTTGGTATGCGAAAAAAAATTTTCACAATGCAATTGCTCCTTTTGAAAATGAGGAACACGTTTTTTTAGCTCATCCAGCGGTTCTTCTGCGATATCAAGTACATTTACATTTAAAAAACCCCGGTCGAGGAGGTATTCCGCTTCGTAAGCTCTTCCGGCACCCGGTATTAATATATCGATGTTCTTATTCTTCAGCTGGTCAATATAATCTTTGAGCGGCTGTGAGATAGCACCGATATCCCAACCGGTTTGACCATTGCGATATTTTGATTCCCAAAAATCTTTTATCTCATTCAGATCCATTATCTTCTATAAAATCTTCTAAATCTCTTCTGTCTTTTTTAGTAGGCCTACCCACTCCTTTTTTTCTGTAATAGTCTTGTGCCAACTTAAGTGTCTCTTTATTTTCAAAAGCTGAAGCCGGAGTGAGATCTTTTCGATATAGATCGACAATTTTTGCACCAACCCGGTTTTGAGGTAGTTCCAAAACCTCTATGATATAATTGATCTGGTTATGACGGATAGATAATTTTTCACCACCAAAAACATCTTTGGAAGGTTTTAAAGGAGAACCATCGATACGAACATGATTTTTTTTACATGCCTCCGTAGCGATGGTTCTGGTTTTGTAAAAGCGGATACACCATAAATATTTATCGATCCGCATAATTTATTCTACTGATAATGGTATCCTTGAAAAATGCTTAGACAATTCCTCTGTATCTAACTTCAAGTACATATCATTGCGGTAATTTGGAATGACTTCAGCATCGATCAGATTACTCTCAAATTTAATTTTTTGTGCATCCAATTTCAGGGCTCTTCCGGTGATCATATTAATTGCCGCTTGCAATAAGGGCTCCTCAGGATCACCTAAAACCCCCATATTGGCAATATCCTCAGAAAGTTCTAGATCTGGATCAAAACCATCGATATCATTTTGATCTAATTTGTTTCTGGTTTCTAAGACAATGGGCTGCATGGCGTATTTATGATCGGGATTGGCACCTTCTCTCCCAAAATTATTGGAATCATAGAGTGTCACTGAAGCGACCGATTTGCCATAAGTTGTTTCTCCTATCAATTTAACATTGATATAAGGTTTAAGTCCGTTAATGATCAATTCACTGGCAGAGGCTGTATTTCTTGTAGTTAAGATATATAAATTGGTCAATTCCAAACTATTGATGAGATTGCCATTTTGTAATTTATCATTAAATTTTGATATCAAATAATCAGGACTATTGGCTTCAAAATAACTCTGGTATTTTCTATTCCACTTTTCTTTCAGTAAAATTTCTCCTTTAAACTGTCCGGTGATCATACTTGATATTGACACTGCCGTATTGACCGAACCTCCAGGATTGTATCTGAAGTCCAGTACAAGATCTGTAATTCCTTCCGCCTTTAAATCGCCAAATGCCGCATTGATTTCATCGTCAAAATCATCATTAAAACGGTTATACATGATATAACCAATTTTTTTTCCATCAATAAGAAAGGATTTCGAAACATAAACCGGATTTTCTGTAAGAACAGATTTATTCAGTTCAACATCAACTCCGGTAGGTACGATCGTATTGTTCTCTAATTTTGCCAAACTCAGCGTGTGTTTGTCACTATTTGACTCGTAGAGCAATTCTATATAATTCGATCGATTTAAGGCTACCCCATTTACATGGGTAAACAGGTCACCTCTTTTGATCTCTTTATTACTGGCATCAGATCCGGGCAAAATATACCTCACAAATCCAAACACGCCTTCAGCACCATAAGCAGCTACGCCAAATTTAAGTCCGTCGGTCGTAGAGATCCCTTGAAAAGAATTTTCCAATTCAATATAATCATCTACTATCCAACTGAATCTATCTATCACGCCAGGTTGATAAATCAGACTGTTAAAAAAATCCGTGGGATCATCAATAGATTCCAGAAATGTCTTGTAAGTTGCCTGGGTTGAAAATTTATTATCAGCCAAATTTGGAACATCGCCTTGCCAATAGTAAATTTCATTCATACCCTGCCAAATAAAATCCTGAATATCTGTGTTTTTTTCTGCAATAGGCGGTTCTACTACTGTGGGATCATTATCGTCACCTCCACAACTTGTCAAGAACAATCCGGTCGTTAATAAAAAAAATCCAGCCCAAAGTGTACTATTACTCCTCATATATTATTTTTTAAGTTGTCAAATTTAAAAAAAAGTTTAGCATAAATTGTGCCATGTAACATTTTTGACACATATTCGTCGATAAGGTATAAGTCGATAGATTTGGAAATCATTACAATGAACCAAAAGGAATTTTTAAATAAAGTAATGCCTTTTAAAGATAAGGTGTATCGTTTGGCGAAACGGTTGTTAGTTTCGACTGATGAGGCTGAAGATGCCACGCAAGAGTTGTATTTAAAGCTATGGAAATCAAAGTCTAATCTAGGTGAATACAAAAATATCGAAGCTTATGCGATGACGATGACAAAGAATTATTGTTTAGATCAGTTAAAATCGAAAAGGGCGTCAAATTTATCATTGGTTCACAGTAATTATTCCGGCGACGATTCGGTTCAAGGAGATTTAGAATGGAAGGACCAGGCAAATATGATGAAGCAATTAATGAATGAATTGCCTGAAAAACAAAGAATGATCGTACAATTAAGAGATGTAGAGAATTATGAATTTTATGAAATAGAAGAAATTTTGCAGATGGAAGCAACGGCAATTCGGGTGAATTTGTCCAGGGCAAGAAAAACATTAAGAGAGAAATTTTTAAAAAAAGAATCCTATGGAATCAGGTAACATAGAAAAATTACTAGAGAAATATTTTGAAGCTGAAACGACTTTGGCGGAAGAAAGACGATTAAAAGAATATTTTTCCGGAGAGGATATTGCCGAGCATTTATCTGAGTACAGATCCTATTTTCACTATTTTAAAGAAGAACCTAAGGTTAGGTCAATTAAAAAGATCGAGTTACCCAAAGAACGCAAGTTCAATATGAAATTTATTTCGATTGCCGCTTCTTTCTTACTGATGGTCAGTGTTTTTTCTTATCAGCAATACCAGCACAATCAAGAATTAGCTGCCAGAGAAGCTTTCGCCAAAACTCAGGAAGCCTTACAATTAATTTCTCAAAATCTGAATAAAGGGAATCGAGCCATAGCACAATTAAATTATTACGAAGAAACACAGAATAAGGTATTTAAAAATGAATAAAAATTTAAACACAAAGAATATGAAAAAGTCAATTTTATTTTACGTATTGTTCTCGGTAGGATTGAGTACAGCGGTATTTGCACAATCTCAATTCGACAAATTCGAGGACATTGAAGGGGTGACTTCGGTCATCGTGAATCAAAAAGCATTCTCATTAATGAGTAAAATTGGTTCAGAATCTGATGAAGAATATTTAGATCTCATCAAGAATATAGAAACTTTAAAGGTTTTTGCTACTGAAGACAAAAGTGTTGCCTCTCAAATGTCCGGTGAGGTCGATAAATATTTGAAGACGGCCAATCTGGAAGAGCTCATGCGGGTAAAAGACGGAGATGACCGGGTCAATATTTATGTGAAGCAAGGGAAAAATGAAGATTTTGTAAAAGAACTGTTCATGTTCGTCAAAAGTGGAGATGTGGATTCAGGGGAATCAGTTATCATCTCTCTTACAGGGAACATAGATCTTAAGCAGATCTCGAAGCTCACGGAAAAAATGGATTTACCAGGAGGAGAGCATTTAGAAAAAGCCAGTAAAAACTAAGAGATGAAAAAGAAATATATCATTTTAGCTATGGTATCGCTGGTTCTCGGCGCATGTAGCAGCGGACCAAGTTTACAAAAGTATTTTGTAAGTAAACAAGAAAATAAGCATTTTTTGAGTTTAGATGTACCCACCAGCATTGTTACGCTTAAGGATGGAGCCAGTGAGGAAAATATCCAAACCTTAAGATCTATTAAAAAGGTCAATTTATTGATGTTCAAATTAACCCAGGAGAATCAAGCTGATTTTGAGGGGGAAAAAGCAGAGGTATTGAAGGTACTCAAGAACAAAAATTTAAATGAATTGATGAGGGCCAATCACCAAGGAACACAGATCAGAGTAGTTTATAAAGGTGATGAGGAAACGGTTGATGAATTTGTAGTTTTCGCGTCAAATGATGATACAGGTTTTGGTTTGGCAAGGGTTTTGGGCGAACATATGGAGCCTCATAAAATAATGGCCTTATTAAAGGATTTTGATCAAATGGATAAAGACAATCCTATATTTTCGCAAATAGAAGGATTTGTTAAATAGGTAAAATGTGTTTTGCGGGGCCTCAAATCTGATCGGTTTGGGGCCTTTTTTTATTTGAACAAATTGCAGCTAAGATATTTACATAAAATTTTATATTTGCTACCGTTCAATTTAACAGATAAAAGATGAATTTTAAAATAGGAATTATTGCCCTCTTTTTGAGCCTAATACAAATGAATGCTCAGGAAGTTGAAGATCTTGGTGTAAGTTATCGCGGAGAGAGAGAAAAAGTAAACAATCTGGTACATACCAAATTAAACGTAAGTTTTGATTTTGCTAAAAGACACCTGCTAGGTGAAGCATGGCTCACACTTACACCCCATTTTTATCCTACTTCTACCTTGACCTTAGACGCCAAATCTATGCTCATCCATGAGGTATCACAAAATGGGAAAGCATTGACATACGATTATAAGGATAATAAGTTGGTAGTAAATTTGGGTAGGACCTACTTAAAAGGTATCGAGTATACCATTTATATCAAGTATACGGCCAGACCAGAAGAAGTAAAGCAAGAAGGAAGTGCAGCGATCAGCGATGCCAAAGGTTTATATTTTATTGATCCTGAGCAAAAAGATGCTGAAAAACCAACCCAGATCTGGACACAAGGCGAGACCGAATCGAGCAGTTGCTGGTTCCCTACTATTGATAGCCCAAATCAAAAAACAAGTCAGGAGATCTATATGAGAGTGCCGGAGAATTACGTGACACTTTCTAATGGTTTATTGGTTGAGCAAACAAAGAATAGTGACGGAACGAGAACTGACTATTGGAAACTGGAGCAAAAACATGCGCCCTATTTATTTTTTATGGGAGTGGGTGAATATAGTATCGTAAAGGATAAATGGAAAAATATTGATGTAGATTATTACGTTGAACCGGCATTTGAAGCTTATGCGAAAGATATTTTCGGTTTAACTCCTGAAATGATAGACTTCTATTCGAGTTATACAGGATTAGATTATATGTGGCCAAAATATGCTCAAATGGTGGCCAGAGATTATGTAAGCGGCGCCATGGAGAATACAACGGCTGTACTTCATGCCGAAAACGCCCAGCAGGTGCCAGGGCAATTGATCGATGAGAATTCATGGGAATATGTGATCGCTCATGAATTATTTCACCATTGGTTTGGAGATTATGTAACTGCCGAGAGTTGGAGTAATTTAACCGTAAATGAATCCTTTGCGAATTACGGTGAGTATTTATGGATCGAGCATAAGTATGGCAAAGATGAGGCAGATGCCCACAGACATGATGAAATACAGGGTTATTTGGCAGGAGGAAACGAATTAAAGGATCTGGTTCGATTTCAATATGAAAGCAGAGAAGATATGTTCGATGCTGTTTCTTATAATAAGGGAGGAACTATTTTGCATATGTTGAGGAACTATCTGGGAGATGATGCATTTAGAGCCGGTATAAAACAGTACCTGACCGATCATGCCTATGGCACAGGGGAGGCCCATCAATTGAGGTTGGCCATGGAGAAAGTGAGCGGGAAAGATCTGAACTGGTTCTTTAACCAGTGGTATTTTAATCATGGTCATCCAAAATTAGAAGTGAAGTACGATTATAATGATCAAAGTAAATTGGTGGCTGTCAGTATTAAACAAACCCAAAGTGAGATCTTTGAATTCCCTTTAACGATTCAAGTTTATGAGGGGGGTAAACCAAAAACATACCCAGTTTGGATAGATAAAAAAGAACAGGCATTTTCTTTTAAATACAACAAGAGACCCGATTTGGTGAATGTAGATTCTGACCGCATCTTGTTAGCCGAAATAACTGACTCGAAGACAACGGAAAATTATGTGCATCAATATCTTCATGCTGCAAAATATGAAGACAGGAGAGAGGCTATAGACCATTTAGGTGAGCATCAGGCTGATAAAATTGCGTTAACAACTTTGAGCAAAGCCTTACAAGACCCTTATTACGGTCTGAGAATTTTGGCCATCAACAAAATTGATATATCGAGATCTGACGCCGGTGAAGCTATCAAAAGTATTGAAAAATTGGCACAAGAAGATCCTAAAACCCTAGTGCGAGCTGCAGCCATTGAAAAATTATCGATTACCAAAGATGAAAAATATAACAGCTTATACAACGAAGCATTAAAAAGTCAGTCCTATTCGGTCCAGAGCGCTGCGCTTGCGGCACTTTTTGCTCAAGATCCTCAACTCGGTTTGGCTAGTTTAGAGCGTGTTGTCAATGATAAAAATCGAAAATATTTGAAGGAGGCCTTGATTCCAATCTATATTCAGATCAAAAATGACGAACAAATGCCTTTTGTAGCGGAAAACCTGATCGAAGGAATGTTTTTCACTGATGATAAGCAGACACAAAACATTTACAAAGAAGGTTTCCAATGGGTCGTCAGCAGTTCTAATGTTGAAGCGACTCAAAATTTAGTCGATAGTTTTGTGGATATGGGTATAAAGTATAAAGATTATGGAGCAGATCAAATGGCACGCCAAGTATTGAATCAGGTATTGGGTGTTAAGCAAGCCTCTCAATATTCAAATAAAGCTGAAATGGTCAAAATTGTAGAAGAGGGATTGACCAAGCTTTAAAATTACTATGAACAATTAACCTAGAACCGCGCTAAAAGTGCGGTTTTATTGTTTGTAGAAACCAGGTAAACTCCATTTAAATACAACCGCCAGCATTCTTATGGTGATAACAATTCCGATGGTAATGATAAAATTGACCTCGATCGGTAAATTTAAAGGTTGAATGATCAAATAAGTTATGGCACCCACGATACATGCCGTGGCATAAATTTCTTTATGAAAGATCAATGGGATTTCATTGCAGAGGGTATCTCTTATCACGCCCCCGAATGTAGCCGACATCATTCCTAAAGAGATTGAAATTATCGGATTAAAATTATGCTGCATGCCAATTTCTGTTCCGGTAATTGTAAAGATCCCCAAACCGATGGTGTCGAACAAAAAGAGGGATTTACTCAGCCTTCCAATCTTTTTCCTAAAAATAATGGCAAGAATGACAGAAATGATGATGGTATAGATATAAGGCATATTGGTCATCCAGCTCACTGGTTCCTGACCTACTAAAATATCTCTTAAAGTACCCCCACCGATAGCTGTCACGAAACCAATGATCAGTACGCCAAAGGGATCCATTTTTTTTTCCATCGCAAAAGAGGCTCCAGAAATTGCAAAAGCTGCTGTTCCTAAAATATCGAACAAATGGAATAAATTCATGGTTTAATGAATTGTTTAGTGAAATAAAAAATCCATCATTTTCAGATGGATCTTTTAGTCATTATTCTTTATCGGCCTTTTTATCGGTTGATTTCTTCTTTTTTTTGATCTCAATTTTTAATTGATCACTTCCTTCTTTGTAATCCATGAAAATTTCATCATTTTCTTCCAGGGAAGAATTGACGATCTCTTCGGCCAATGGGTCTTCAACATACTTCTGAATGGCCCTTTTTAAAGGTCTTGCACCGTATTGTTTGTCGAAACCTTTTTCCGCGATAAAATTTCTTGCCTTATCTGTTAGCTCAATTTTATAACCCAATCCCACAATACGTTCCAATAATTTTGCCAATTCAATATTGATGATCTTGTCAATATCTTCTTTTTCTAAAGGATTGAACACAATGATGTCATCAATTCTATTCAAAAATTCAGGGGCAAACGACTTTTTAAGTGCATTTTCTATGACGCTTTTCGCATTTGCATCGACTTGAGATTTTTTAGAAGCAGTTCCGAAACCTACGCCCTGACCAAAATCTTTCAATTGCCTAGAACCAATATTAGAGGTCATAATGATGACGGTGTGTCTGAAGTCGACCTTTCTGCCCAAACTATCTGTGATATACCCATCATCCAATATTTGCAGCATCATGTTAAAAACATCCGGATGTGCTTTTTCTATTTCATCGAGAAGCACTACTGCGTAGGGTTTTCTTCTTATCTTTTCAGTAAGCTGACCACCTTCTTCGTAACCAACATAGCCCGGAGGAGCTCCAATTAACCTGGAAATCGCAAATTTTTCCATGTATTCACTCATGTCTATCCTCACCAAGGCATCTTGCGTGTCAAATAATTCTTGCGCCAATACTTTCGCCAATTGTGTTTTACCAACACCGGTTTGTCCTAAAAAAATAAAGGAACCTATAGGTTTGTTCGGATCTTTCAATCCTACGCGATTTCTTTGAATGGATTTGACCACTTTGGCAACTGCTTCATCCTGACCAATGATCTTTCCTTTGATCGATTGTGGAAGGTCTTTGAGTCTTTTACTTTCAGCCTCTGCAATTCTATTCACGGGAATTCCCGTCATCATACTGACCACTTCCGCTACATTGTCTTCCGTCACAATTTCTCTTTGCAATTTTGACTGAAGCTCCCAATCCTGTTGCGCTATCTCGAGTTCCTTCTCGAGACGTTTTTCGTCGTCTCTTAATTTAGCTGCTTCTTCATATTTCTGGCTTTTCACCACAGAGTTCTTCAATTCTGTTACTTCTTCCAGCTTTTTTTCTAACTCCAGAATCTGTTTCGGAACAACGATATTGGTAATATGAATTCTTGAACCGGCTTCATCCAATGCATCGATCGCCTTATCCGGTAAATATCTGTCGGTCATATACCTGCTCGTCAAGGTGACGCAGGCTTTAATGGCCTCATCTGTAAAAGTTACACTGTGGTGATCTTCGTATTTGTTTTTGATATTGTGCAAGATTTCAATGGTCTCTTCAATAGAAGTGGGTTCAACCATCACTTTTTGAAATCTTCTTTCTAATGCACCATCCTTTTCAATATGTTGTCTGTATTCGTCTAAGGTGGTCGCACCAATACATTGAATTTCACCTCTGGCAAGAGCCGGTTTGAACATATTGGATGCATCCAGAGATCCGGTGGCTCCTCCGGCACCAACAATGGTATGAATTTCATCGATGAATAAAATGATATCATCATTTTTTTCAAGTTCATTCATCAGGGCCTTCATTCTTTCTTCGAACTGACCGCGGTATTTTGTACCTGCCACTAAACTCGCCAGGTCTAACTGAACAATTCTCTTATTGAATAAAATTCGTGAAACTCTTCTTTGGATAATTCTCAAGGCCAATCCTTCTGCTATAGCTGATTTCCCTACACCCGGTTCACCAATTAATATGGGGTTATTCTTTTTCCGTCTGCTGAGAATTTGTGAAATTCTTTCAATTTCATTCTTTCTTCCCACTACAGGGTCCAACTTGCCAATTTCTGCCAGGTAAGTGAGGTCTCTTCCGAAGTTATCTAAAACCGGTGTTTTCGTTTTTTTATCAACTTTACCTTTGGCAGATCCTTCAAACGGGTTCTTTTTTGGCTCATTAAAATCTTCCTGAGGTATTTCAGCTCTTGGCGTCTCGCTTTTTTCTGAATCTATATACATTTCCTGAAAAACTTCTTTTACATCGTCGTAGAAAATATCAAAATTGTTCAAAATTTTTGTCGTGGGATCATTTTCATTGCGAAGAATGCACAACAATAAATGAGCAGTACTGATGCTGTCACTCTTGAACAACTTAGCCTCCAAAAAAGTACTTTTTAGTGCTTTTTCAGCTTGTTTTGTAAGGTGCAAACTTTTTTTATTATCAATATTTTCAATATTCGTTACAGGGTGTAACGCTTCAATTTTCCTTCTTAAATTCGAAAAATTTATATCGAATGAGCTCAAAATATCGTATGCTTCTCCATTTGCTTTGCGCAACAATCCTAACATCAAATGTTCTGTACCAATAAAATCATGTCCCAAGCGAAGCGCTTCTTCCTTGCTGTACGCGATGACATCCTTTACTTTCGGTGAAAAATTATCGTCCATTTTTAAGGTATTAATGATGTAAATTTAGTAGTTTTTTCGGTTAATTCCTCACAAAACTTGTGCCGAGCTATTAACAAATCGGTAACCTTCTTAACAACAAGTAAATACCTGCACTTATTTGTTGATAAATTATGGGAATAAAATGGGCCTCCAAGCCTTATAAAATATAGATTAATTGTATATTGCTCCTTTGTAAAAAAATAAAAAATTCAAAATTGAAGTATGGAGGAAAACGATAAGATAATCCCTATCAATATAGAGGAAGAAATGAAGTCGGCCTACATTGATTATTCAATGTCTGTTATAGTTTCAAGAGCATTACCGGATGTGCGAGATGGTTTAAAACCTGTTCATAGAAGAGTTTTATTTGGAATGCACGAATTAGGGATCAAAGCCACAGGTGCGCACAAGAAATCGGCCAGGGTTGTTGGGGAAGTTTTAGGTAAGTACCATCCACATGGCGACACCTCTGTTTATGATGCCATGGTGAGAATGGCTCAGGATTGGAGTATGCGCTATGAAATGGTAGATGGGCAAGGAAACTTTGGTTCACCGGATGGTGACAGTCCTGCTGCGATGCGATATACTGAGGTGAGAATGAAAAAGATCTCGGAAGAGATGCTGGCAGATATTGACAAAGATACTGTAGATCACAGATTGAATTTTGACGATACATTAAATGAGCCAACTGTTTTGCCCACAAGGGTACCCAGTTTATTAGTCAACGGTGCTTCGGGTATCGCGGTAGGTATGGCCACCAATATGGCTCCTCATAATTTATCGGAAGTAATTGACGGAACTGTTGCGTATATTGATGACAATGCCATAGATGTTGCCGGTTTAATGGAGTACATCAAAGCCCCGGATTTCCCGACCGGTGGAACAATTTACGGTTATGAAGGTGTAAAAGACGCATTTATGACCGGACGCGGGAGAGTTGTGATCAGGGCAAAATCACATTTTGAAGAAGTAAATGGAAGAGAGTGTATCATTGTGACTGAATTACCTTATCAGGTAAATGGATCTGAATTATTAAAAAAGACAGCGGATCTGATCAATGATAAAAAGATAGAAGGGATCGCCAATGTGCGAGACGAAACCAGCAGACAGGGTAGAAGGTTAGTCTATGTACTCAAGAAGGATGCTATACCCAATATCGTATTAAATAAATTATTTAAATACACCGCCTTACAAACCTCATTTAGTGTTAATAACATTGCACTTGTAAAAGGAAGGCCTCAGTTATTGAACCTTAAAGATCTCATCGTTCATTTTGTTGAGCACCGACATGAGGTAGTTGTGAGACGTACTCAATTTGAATTGGCTAAAGCAGAAGACAGAGCACATATCCTGGAAGGTTTAATCATCGCATCAGATAATATTGATGAAGTGATCGAACTGATCAAAGCTTCCAGCAATGCAGAGGAAGCCAGAGAAAAATTGATGGAGCGCTTTAAACTGTCTGACAAACAGGCTCGAGCCATTGTCGAAATGAGATTGAGACAATTGACCGGTCTGGAGCAAGAGAAATTGCGCTCAGAATATGATGATATTATTAAACTTATTGCTGATCTGAGAGACATTCTCGGCAGCAAGGAAAGAAGAATGTCGATCATAAAAGACGAATTGCTCGAGATCAAGCAGAAATATGGAGATGAAAGAAGAACCAATATTGAGTATTCCGGAGGAGATTTAAGCATAGAAGACATTATTCCGGACAATAATGTGGTAGTCACTATTTCTCACGCCGGATACATCAAAAGAACCGATCTGACAGAGTATAAAGTTCAAAACAGAGGTGGAAGAGGGCAAAAGGGAGTAGCCACCAGATCAGAGGATTTCCTGGAACATTTGTTCATCGCAACGAACCACCAGTACATGCTGTTCTTTACCCAGAATGGAAAAGTATTCTGGATGCGCGTCTATGAAATTCCTGAAGGAAATAAGACCTCAAAAGGAAGAGCCATTCAGAATTTGATCAATTTGGAAAGTGATGATAAGATCAAAGCGTTTGTGGTGACACAGGATTTGAAAGACGAGGATTACGTCAATAATAATTATGTCATCATGGTAACGAAGAAAGGGATCACAAAGAAAACTACTTTGGAGCAGTATTCGAGACCCAGAGCTAACGGAATAAATGCCATCACCATTAAGGACGGAGATGAATTGTTAGAGGCAAAATTAACCGATGGCAATAGTCAGATCATGATCGCTGTTAAATCCGGTAAGGCCATTCGTTTTGAAGAAAACAAAACAAGGCCTATGGGAAGAAATGCTTCCGGTGTGAGAGGTATTACTTTGGCCGGAAAGAATGATGAAGTAGTGGGCATGGTTTCTATCTCAAATGAAGATGACAATATCTTAGTGGTTTCTGAAAAAGGATACGGTAAAAGATCCAGTCTGGATGACTACCGCATCACTAATAGGGGCGGTAAGGGTGTAAAGACCATCAATATTACTGATAAAACAGGTAAACTGGTCTCCATCAAGAATGTAACCGACAATGACGATTTGATGATCATCAACAGATCCGGTTTAACGATTCGGATGGCCGTTTCCGATCTTCGGGTAATGGGCAGAGCAACTCAAGGAGTTAAGTTGATCAATATAAAAGATAACGACGAAATTGCGGCAGTTGCAAAAGTAATCCACGAAGATGAAGTGGTAGACGACGAAATAATAGAAAAAAACGGTGATCATGATGCAAATAATGATGAAAATCATACCGTTGAATAATTCAAAATAGTAATTTTGCGCCGGTATTAAACTATTAAAGTTAAAATCTATAATTAAATCAAATGAAAAAAACAATTATGATGTTGGTAATGATGATGATTTCATTAGCAACGTTTGCCCAAAAGAATGAATTGAAAGCAGCTGATAAAGCAATCAAATCGAGCGATTATGCTTCAGCAAAAACTGCAATTGAGCAATTAGAAGGCATGGTGGGGTCTATGGATGATAAAACCAAAGCCAATTTTTATTATCTCCAGTTTATGACCTATGGTGGTTTGTCAAAAACCAATGCTGATTATTATGATAAGACAGCACAGGCTTATAGCGACCTTGTTTCAATTGAAAGTAATCTCAAAGGATCTAAGTATACTGATTTGGCTGCGACTGAACTGAATACTTTAGTATCTGATATTTCTGCAAAAGGTATTGCCGATTATCAAAATGGGGATTACACCAAATCTAAAAAAGAACTTCATGAAGTATTTGCTTTAAGTCCAAAAGATACGGTGTTTTTGGAATATGCCGCGAATGCAGCCTATTTAGACAAAGATTATGATTTGGCCTTAGAATACTTTACGAATCTTAAAGATTTGGGTTATACAGGTATTACAACGGAATATTCTGCGATGAATACCGATACAAAAGAAAGAGAAGTTTTTGCTTCTAAAGCAGAAATGGATCTGATGAAAAAATCTAAGAACTATACAGATTTCAAAATCTCAAATACAGAGTCTAAAAGACCTACCATTATAAAAAATATCGCATTTACCTATGTTGAGCAAGGCGATGCTGAAAAAGCGATCGCCGCAGTGCAAGACGCGAGAAAGATGGATCCAAAAGATGTAGGTTTAATTTTAACTGAGGCTAACTTGCATATCAAATTAGGGCAAAAAGAAGAATTTGCCAGACTGATGGAAGAAGCAATCGCACTAGACCCAACTAATCATGTTCTTTATTATAATTTAGGTGTGATCAGCGCAGAACAAGGAGATATGGAAAAAGCCAAAGGATATTATAAAAAGGCGATTGAATTAGATCCAAATTATACAGATGCTTATATCAACTTGGGTTCTGCCATGTTGGATGCTGATAAAGAATTGGTGGAGCAGATGAACCAAAACTTGAGTAACTTTAAGAAATACGATGAAATTAAAGCTAAACAAGTAGATTTATACAAAGAAGTTATTCCAATTTATGAGAAAGCAAATGCTATCAAACCTAATGATATGGATATCGTTAGAACTTTGATGAGTTTATACGAAAACACAGAGATGGATAGCAAGTACAAGGAAATGAAAGCTATTTACGATTCTTTGAGATAGAAAAAAATTTGCAGCATATGAAAAGACCTCTTTGAAAGAGGTCTTTTTTTTGTTTCAATTTTTGGTCTCATTCTTCCTATAATAAAACCACAAATAAGCATATCTCGTATAAAGTGCCACTAAAATTGGAATTAGGGCAATTGAAAATACCTGTACTTTAGTTAGCCAAAACACAACCAACAGATCAAGACAAATAAGTAATGTCAGAAGGTAATAGCTACTCAATTTTTTGTTCTTATTTTGGAAGAAAATAAAAAATAAATTTGGTGCGAAAGCCCAAAGAATATTGAAGTTATTCGCTGTAGCCGTATGATCTGTGGCAAACCATAACAACAACAAAAGAATACCCAAAATACCGGTTATTGAAAAAATGAACAAATCTAAGGTTTTGTTCCTGGTACTGTTCTTATAGTCTTTATAAGTTAGAAATACGACTAATAAGGTTAGTAAACTAAAAACCACTGTAGGTGTAAAAGGAGATTTTTTTTGTACCTCCGGTTTACTTTGAAGTAAAACTTTTGTTTGCCGGACCAATGGAATATCTATGTTTTCAGATTTGATCTTAACATGGTCCAAGCCTTTTAAAACATAATCCGGTAAAAACATATATTGCTTTGTTGAGATTTCGCGGTCAATAACAGAACCCAAAGCCAGGTCAATACCAAAATCGCTCCATTTTAAATTAGCTAAATATTGTTGAATCAATTCTCTATGCGTGAAATCATTTGGCTCATAATGATCGTCAAATAACAACTCATCTTTTAAAGTTTTTTCTAAAACCTGATACATTTTAGTAGAACAATTGTCATAAAAGAAATCATATTGATAGCCTCTGTTCTCCGGCTTTTCATTCTCTTCAAGAAAATCATAGATCGATTGTTTTTGTTGTTGATCGAGGTTTAATATTTGTTCTTTTACCCAACGATTTTCTTCCTGATAACTTCTCAAAAAATGGCTAAAAGAATAGGCCCGGAGTTCATACAACAATTTCCCCCTAACAAATTTTGCATAGAAATTAGGCGTTTCAAAATTAAATGTCCCATAATTATAGACCTTATCTAAATTGCGTTTAGGATCGAGAATTCTGAAGGCACTATGGCCAAAAGTAGAATACAATTCTGATCCCGGGCCGCAGGTGATCACACTTATTTCTGCTTCATCAGAAAGCAGGTCGGATTGGGAGAATGAAGACAAGCACCAACTCAAACAAATGATGAGGAATATTTTTCTTTGCATTTAACGAAAGTAACTTAAATCAAACTTTAATGAAAATATATTTGAAAACAAGGTTCCATTTAAACCGGCAATATTAGCCAGTGCATAGTCGATCTGGATACCAGAATACCTGAAGCCTATGCCAACATTTGGCTCAAAAATAACTGAATCGCTTTGGTCAAATTCTAATTGTTGCTGAAAATTATTTACACCAGCGCGCAAAAAAACCATGTTTATATAATCTATTTGAAAGCCAAAAGCCGGATCCACACTTAAGAATGAGGTCGAAATGAGGTCGTTGGTTTCATAGAACCGCATATTTAGATCGAATTCTGTCAACAAGCTAAAATCTCTAAACAATTCAAATTTTTTGGCCACCCCCAATTGCGCCTTGGGTTTTGTCAATTCTATGGTTTCAGGTTTTTGTTCGTTTGCTCCGGGAATTGCAGATTGCACTTTAGCAAATTCATCCTGATCAATAGACCAGGCATTGAATGTGGTGGTAATATCGCGTATCATCAAACCAAATTTCCAATCGGTTTTTGTTTGGTATTGCATCCCTGCGTCCAGTCCAAAACCCCAAGAAGAGGCAAAATCGCCAATTTGTCGGTGAACGACTTTCCCATTGACTCCCAGACTGATACCGGACAAAATAAGTTTTCTCGCATAGCCTAAGGTCAGCGCATAATCTGCGGCAGAAAAAAGGCTGATGTTATCATAATTGATATTGCCCTGGCTGTCGATCAATTCAGTTGTATTAAGAATATCATCCACGCCAAAGCGGATCAAAGAAACTCCAATAGCGCTCACCCCGTCTATGGGTTGAGCATATGCCGCAAAATCATATTTTCCAATACCCTGGAAATATTCTGCATGCATCAAAGATCCTTCTATATCCTGCGTGTTTGCCAGCCCGGCAGGATTCCAATAAACAGCGTTGACATCAGAGGAAGAAGCAATCACTGCTTTGCCCATACCAAAAGAGGCGGCATCGACTCCCAAATTCAGAAATTCGTTGGAATAATTCCGCAATGACTGCCCGAAAACAGCAGTCGAAAAAAGGAATAAAAAAATAAAAATATAACGAATGATCAAATTTAGAATTTTGGACAAATATAAATAATCTCAACTATCCTATACCTCAAAAAACAGCTTAAGCAGATCTGAAAAATTCAAGAATTCTATTTTCAAGCCAAAAATCCTTTTTGTAATTCAGCACAGCATTAAAACCCACATGTCCACCAAAATTGGGTGTTTCCAGATGAACGTAGTGATTGTTCTCAGCTTCTTCAAACGGGAAACAGGATTTGCTTAAAAACGGGTCATCTAAAGCAGAAATGATCAGTGTATTCTTTTTGATATAGGGAATAAATGGTTTGCTGCTGGATCGCTTGTAATAATCAAGGGCATTTTTGAATCCGTGGGCCGGAGCGGTATACATATTATCAAAATCTGTAAAATTTTTTATTAGATCGATTTTCTCCGGATCCATTTGCAAATTAAACAGTTCATTTTTTTTGATCAGCTTAGGTTTTAAAGTATTCAGAAATCGATACAGGTAAATAAAATTTTTCGGTTTCATTATTTCTTCGGACGAAGCTTGTAAATCGCAGGGAACCGAAATGGCTACCGCTTTGGTTACCACATTATTCTTTTGAGTTTCACCTAAAAATTTGAGGGTCTGATTCCCGCCAAGGCTATAGCCCACTAAAAAAATATGCTTATACTTTGTTGAAATACTCATATGATTTAGTACATGTTCCAAATCCCGGGTCTCACCGCTGTGGTATGATTTGTATAAGCGATTTATCTCCCCGCTGCAACCCCTCAGGTTCATTGCCAGAACATCAAAATTTTGTTCTATTGCTTTATGCCCCAGTGAAATAACATACTTTGATCCGGCACTTCCTTCCAATCCATGAATAATTAGAACCAGGTCCTGATTTCCTCTCCGTATCCAGTCGAGATCCAAAAAATCACCATCAGGAGTATCAATTCGTTCTCTTTCATAATCGAGCCTTAATTGGTGTACAAGTGTTCTGTAAATCGTATTGAAATGACCATTTTTAAAAACGAGATCAGGCCGATATGTAGATTCCAGGACCATCCTATTTATTTAATGCTTTTTTGACTAAATTTTCCGGTAGTGATTTTTGTGCATTCGCACCTAATTTTTTTAATTGATCTATTCGGCCAACGATATTTCCTTTTCCTGTAGAAAGTTTATTCATGGCGTTATCATAACTATTTTTAGATGCATCGAGTTGGTTCCCAATTTTGATCATGTCTTGAATAAATCCTTCGAATTTATCATAAAGACTTCCTGCATGTTTCGCAATTTCGATCACATTTTGTTTTTGATCTTCCTGTTTCCAAATAGACGCTACAGTAGACAGGGTTGCCAAAAGTGTAGAGGTAGAAACCAAGACTACATTCTTATGCAGGGCTTCCAAAAATATATTTTTATCATTTTTAAGTGCCACCATCAAAGCAGGTTCGACGGGTATGTACATCAATACAAAATCAGGACTTTGAACTCCGTATAGCGCTTCATATTTCTTCTGATTTAAATTTTTGATATGATTTTTAATACTGAGCATTAGTTTTTTTAGACCTTCATTCTCTTCTTCGGGAGAATTGGAATTGTAATACATTTCATAGCCTTTCAACGACACTTTTGCGTCGATGATCATACACTTATTTTCGGGCAGGTGTATGATGAAATCCGGTCTTTTGATCAATCCTTCATCATCCTTTTGCCCGGTCTGAGCGCTAAAATGAATATCCTTTTTCAAGCCGGATCTTTCTAAAAGTGTTTCGAGTTGAAATTCTCCCCAGTCACCTTGTTTTTTTTGATCTCCTTTGAGCGCTTTGGTCAGGTTGAGGGCTTCTGTACTCATTTTTTCATTGAGTCGCATTAATCCGGAAATTTGTTCTTTTAAAGCGGATTGTCTGTCGATGGTGTCACGATGAATATTTTCCACCTTTGATTCAAAACTCTTGATCTTTTCTTTGAGAGGATCCAGAATTTGAGTTAAATTATCTTTGTTCGTTTGGGTGTATTTTTTAGTTTTTTCTTCCAGAATTTTATTTGCCAATACCTCGAATTCATCCTTGAATTTTTGTTGTAAATGCTCGATATCTTTCATCTGCTCATGCATTTTTTGCCGGGCATAATCCAATTGGGTATTGGTTTTTGTCAGGTCAATGATCAAAGATTCGTTCTTATTTCTCTCCTCGTTCAGTTGTATCTGTGAGCTCCTTGACATTTAACAATAGTTTTTGTTCAAGGTCTTTCAGTGATTCAATTGAAGATTGTTGAAAAGTAATTTTCCTATCTGTTCTAACCTTAAAAATTAAATAAGTGAGCAGAATTCCTACGAGAAAAATCAAAATAAAATAGAGAAAGGTGTCATCTTCGATCATGGTAAGAAAATTATCGATATTTTAGTTGTTTCTATCGAGATACTATATTACAAAATTATGTCAACAAACGTTTATTAGATATGCAAAGTCTTTCCAAATTTATGTTAGAAAAGGTGATGGGCTGGAAGGTTGTGAACAGATTTCCTACAGAACTCAAAAAGTACATCATCATAGTAGCGCCGCATACAAGCTGGGTAGACTTTCCTGTGGGTGTATTTGTAAACTACAGCGAAAAACTAGGCGCCAATTATATTGCTAAACACACTTTGTTTAAACCTCCGTTTGGATTTTTGTTCAGGGCATTAGGAGGTACGCCGGTAGATAGAAGTAAAAGTGAGAGCAGGGTAGAAGCCATCATCAAACTATTCAATGAAAGTGAACGGTTCGTGCTCACTTTATCGCCGGAAGGTACGAGAAAAGCTGTCAGTAAATGGAAAACCGGATTTTATTACGTAGCCAAAGGAGCTAATATTCCCATTGTCATGTGCGCATTTAATTATGAAAAGAAAGAGGTTGTGGTGGCAGAGCCCTATACCCTAACCGGTGATGAAAAGACAGATTTTCAACACTTTCATCATTTCTTTAAAAATATGAAGGGGAAAAAAAGAGATCAATTCAATCCGGATTTTCATCTGAATCTATAAAAGATCAGCCATTATTCTTTGTGGAACTTCCATGAATGAATTTTGCCATATTGAGCGCCATGATGATCGTCAGAAAAAGCTGGCCGGAAAGAGCGAGCAGCAAGGAAAGTGCCTGTGCTTTTTCAGTTATCGGAGTTATATCAACGCAGCCAAGTGTGGTTACTGAGACAAAGCTGAAATAGATCAAGTGGTATAATTTTAATTCCAATCCGCCGGAATGGGTAAATGAATCAGGGTTGAGAAAATCTAATCCTTCGCATAAAAATCCTCAAATTAATCCCACTATAATATAGCCTGTTACGGAGGCCAGCAATAAATTCACAGACTCACCTTATGATGTCATTGCCTCTTTTAAGACATAGGTAAAAGCTGCCAGTATCAGGATGGAGATTCCCAATTGTGATAAAAAAACAAAGGCTTCTTTATTAAAATATTCAAAATGATCAGCGAAAGTGACTTAACTGATACATCTTAAAATTTTATTTTTGTGAATGATAAAATAAGTCGCTGTCACAATTAAAATTAAGGTAGTGCTGAAATAGTTTTCATCCACCGCACATTTTCATCGAGGAAAGCCGGACTAAAGACAAGCAAGAGCAAGGACACCAGCAAAAGCAGTATTTTATGATTCTCTAAGGAACGGAGAATTGGAAAATTAAATTTTCCAGATATATTTCAACGAACTCAATTTTTAACCTTTGTAAAAAGGAAGTTTTACTATTTGTGCCGGAATATTGTTATTTCTTATTTTTACAAAGATCGTTTCTCCAATTTTTGCATTTTCAGCTTTAACATATCCCATGCCAATTCCTTTTTTAAGGCTGGGACTCATGGTGCCTGAAGTAACTTTTCCAATGACCCGGTCATCAGCATCTGCGATTTCATAATCTTTTCTGGGGATCCCTCTTTCTAATAATTCGAAGGCCACTAATTTTTTAGTTACTCCATTTTCCTTTTGATCTTTCAGTGATGCTGAATTTACAAAGTCTTTGGTGAATTTTGTGATCCAACCCAAACCAGCTTCAATGGGCGAAGTAGTATCATCAATATCATTGCCGTATAAACAATAACCCATTTCCAGACGCAAAGTGTCTCTGGCAGCTAAACCTATTGGCTTAATTTCAAAATCTTTTCCCGCTTCAAAAACCTTATTCCAAACTTGCTCTACTTCCTCGTTCTTACAATAGATCTCAAATCCACCACTACCTGTGTAGCCTGTAGCCGAAATGATCACATGATCAATTCCGGCAAAATCTGCTATTTTAAATTTATAAAAAGGAATGGAAGCGAGATCGACAGAAGTCAGTGCCTGCATGGATTCAATAGCTTTAGGTCCTTGGATGGCCAATAAAGAATAATTGTCAGATATGTTTTTCATTTCAGCGCCAAAACGATTCATTTTACTAATCCAATCCCAGTCTTTTTCAATATTAGCCGCATTGACCACTAAAAGATAAGTTTCTTCTTTTACTCGATAAACGATCAAGTCGTCAACAATTCCACCATTATCGTTTGGCATACAGCTGTATTGCGCATCTCCAATCTGCAGTTTAGAAGCATCGTTTGAAGTGACAAATTGAACCAGGTCCAAAGCATTTTTACCTTCAACTAAAAATTCGCCCATGTGCGAAACATCAAAAACCCCCACACCGTTCCTAACGGTTTCATGTTCTGCATTAACACCTTCGTATTGCACAGGCATCAGGTAACCTGCAAATGGCACCATTTTGGCACCAAGTGATTCATGGATATGATTTAGCTGAATTTTTTTCATTTTAGTTCAATTTATTTTGCAAATTTACAGAATACTCTTAATCCAATTGAAAATAATTCAAATAAAACCTCTTTATGAGACTCAATTCATTTATAATTAAGATAGGTAACTATTTGTTTATAGGTATTTTTTTTATTGTTTTCTCTTATTCGTTTGCGCAAAACAATAGGCCTGACGATTTTTTAAAACCTGAGTTTCACAAAGAAAGAAGAGAGGCGCTAAGAAAAATAATGCCGAAGAACAGTGTCGCCGTATTTTTTGCAAATCCTGTCAGGAACAGGTCAAATGATGTGGATTTCGTCTATCATCAGGATCCGAATTTTTATTACCTGACAGGATACAAAGAACCACATTCCGTCTTGCTTATTTTTTCTGAGGAGCAGGTTGTTCAAGGTGAAAAAGTAAATGAGCTTATTTATGTGCAGAAAAGAAATGAAAGGGCAGAACTCTATAATGGGAAAAGGCTCGGTGTAGAGGGCGTTTCAAAAGAATTAGGTCTTTCGGCCGTCTATAATGGAGAGGAATTTATCCATACACCCATTGATTTTTCAACTTTTGATAAAGTGATGTTTGAGCCTTTCAGAAATGATGTGCGAGATACCAGGGCTGAAAAGGCCAATCTATATACTTTGATCGAGCAATTCAAAAGTAAAATTGATCTAAATACTTTTTCTGCCAGTTCCGGTTTTGATCATCAAACAACTTTAAAAACGAATCTTGATAAAAAAACCTTGAAAACTTTAATGGCCGATTTGAGAGAAGTAAAGACTGAAGAAGAACTGGTGCTTATAAAAAAAGCCGTTGAGATCTCTTGTTTGGGGCAGATCGAAGTTATGAAAGCGATGCATGAAGACATGTCTGAAATGGAAATTCAGGGTATTCATGAATTTGTATTTCGAAAATACGGTGCCGAATTTGAGGGATATCCCTCCATAATAGGAGCGGGCAACAATGGATGTGTTCTGCATTATATTGATAATGATCTCTTGAATGTTGGTAATGAACTGGTCTTAATGGATCTGGGAGCGGAGTACCATGGTTATACAGCGGATGTGACAAGAACTATTCCTGCAAACGGTAAATTTAACCAAGCACAAAAGGAGATATACGATCTGGTCTATGAGGCGCAAGAAGCAGGGATAAAGGCTGCGGTCATAGGTAATAATGCCAAAATGATAGATTCAATTGCCAGAGATATTATCAATCAAGGCCTACTCGATTTAGGGATCATTAAAGACGTAAAAGAAGGAAGAACTTATTTTCCACATGGCACGTCACACCATATTGGTTTGGACGTTCATGATCTGAATAACCGAGAAAGTTTTAAGGAGCATATGATCATCACAGTAGAACCCGGTATTTATATCCCAAAAGGAAGCGCTTGTGATCCAAAGTATTGGGGTATTGCTGTTCGCATTGAAGACGATGTTTTAATTACCAAAGCAGGACCTATTAACTATTCTGCACTTGCGCCGAGAAAATCCGAAGAAATAGAAGAATTGATGAAGGAGGAAAGCATTTTCTCAAGGTATCAATTACCATCATTGGATTGATCGATCTCATTTCGAATGACATAAAAATTTCTGTCGACTTCAAAAGTTTCAATGATCGTTTTGTTATTTAAATCCTGCCATTCTGTGGTTGGTTTGATCCAGACTTGAGCTCCATTCAAATTAACTTTTAGAGGAATCGAAAAATCATCTACCACATTCGTCCATCGAAAACTGATCCGGTTTTCTTCCAGCTTGTATTCAAAAACCGGTACTTTTATTGTTCTTAAATATTGATCGAATACTTTTGAAAAATCGATTTTACTTTTTTCAGAAATGTAATTTTCTATTTGCTCCGTTGATACGGTCTGGTGATAAAAATCTTTGTTTAAACCGATAAGAATTTGTCTGAACTGTTCATCATCATTGATCACTTGTCGGATAAGATGCAGCATGTTGGCTGCTTTAGGGTACATATCGCCAGAACCTTCGTTATTTACACCATAATCACCGATAATTGGCCTGTCATTGCGAATATTTTGCCTTGTGCCTATGATATAATCGTTCCCTGCCTCATTTCCGAAATGATAATCGACAAACAAGGTTTCACTATAGGCAGTAAACCCTTCATGAATCCACATATCGGCAATGTCTTTATAAGTAATATTATTGGCGAACCATTCATGTCCGGATTCATGAATAATGATAAAATCAAATTTCAAACCCCATCCTGATCTGCTGAGGTCTTTGCCCAAATAACCATTTTTAAATCCGTTGCCATAGGTTACAGAACTTTGGTGTTCCATTCCCAAATAAGGTACCTCAACTAATTTAAAACCGTCTTCATAAAATGGGTAGGGGCCAAACCAAAATTCAAAGGCTTCTAACATCAATTGCACTTGTCTAAATTGTTCTTTGGCCTTTTCCAAATTATCACTTAGCACATAATAATCGCAATCCAACGGCCCTTTTAAGCCCTGATATTTTTCATCAAAATGAACATAATCACCAATATTTACATTGATCCCATAATTATTAATTGGATTCACTACCTCCCAGACAAAAGTTTTGGTCTGGTCTTTATTGTCAATGATCTCTCGCAGCCTCCCGTTAGAAACCTCCATTAAATTTTCAGGACAAGTAATGGATAATCTCACACCAAGATCAGGTTCATCGTACATATGGTCTTTGTTCGGCCACCAAATGCTCGCTCCGATTCCCTGGCAGGTAGTGGCAATAAAATCATTGCCATTTTCATCTTTTTCCCAAGTAAAGCCTCCGCTCCATGGAGGATTCTTACTTTCAACAGGTACTCCTTCATAAAAGATCTCCAAGTTGCCTTCGGAACCAATTTCAGGCGCCTCCGGCAGGTCAATGTAATAAGCAAATCCTTTTTTTGTGTATGTTAAAGGTTCGTTGTGTTGTAAAACTTTGGTTATCTGCAAAGGATCTTGCAAATCTATTTGTAATGTAGAGCCTTTTTCTAATACCCTGTATTTAATTATGTTACTCCCCGAAATAAACTTTTCCAAAGGATCTATCTTTAACTTTAGATCGTAATGCAGCAAATCCCACCACACCCTTTCAGGTGTTATAGAACCGCGAAGCGTATCTTGTGCTGTATAATCCTGTGCTGTACCTAAAAGGAAAGATGCCAGAAATAAAAATGTCCATACACACTTTCGAAACCTCATAAATTTTTGATTTGAAGATCGCAAGATAAAATTTTACACCTAATAAAAGTAGGCCATAAGGAAAGGCCTCTACTTTAGCAGAAATGACTTTAGCTCCTTATAGCTGCTTATAAAAACCGCTTTCTTTTCTTTATCTATTACCTCTAAAATTTGTTCGGGATAGTCAATTTTCTTTTGAATTACAGGCTCTACGACATCTAAAAATTTAACCGGATGAGCCGTTTCCAGAAAAATTCCCTGCCATCCCGACTTGTCTTTTAAAAAGGCATCCAATCCTAAATAACCAACTGCACCGTGGGGGTCTAAAATATAATTATATTTTTTGTATACGCGGTCCATGGCTGCTTTGGTTTCCTCGTCATTAAAAGCATAAGCAACCAAATGTTCCTTTATCAGTTCAAAATCGTTTTGGTATAATTCTTGAATCCGTATAAAATTACTCGGATCACCGACATCCATGGCATTTGAAATGGTCTGAACAGATGGTCTGGAATGATAATTTCCAGAAAGTAAATAGTTAGTTACTGCGTCATTGGCGTTATTCGCGGCGATAAACTGATCAATTGGCAAACCTAGTTCTTGAGCCATCAACCCTGCGCAAATATTACCGAAATTCCCGCTTGGAACTGCCACGGCCAATTTTTTATCTCTATTCTTCAATTGTTTGTAGGCATAAGCGAAATAGAACATCTGTGGTAACCAACGGGCAACATTAATAGAATTGGCCGATGTCAACTGAATTTTTGAGGTGATATCCTTGTCAATAAAGGCATTTTTAACCATGGCCTGACAATCATCAAAAGTACCCTCTACCTCGAGCGCTTTGATGTTCTGACCCAGGGTTGTAAGTTGTTTTTCCTGTACTTCACTCACTTTTTTACTGGGATACAGAATTACGACATTAACGCCTTCGACACCTAAAAACCCGCTTGCTACTGCACCTCCTGTATCTCCTGAGGTCGCTACTAATACGGTAACTTCCTTTTTGTCATTTCGTTTAAAATAAGATAGACATCTCGCCATGAACCTACCGCCAACATCTTTAAAAGCCATGGTAGGGCCATGGAATAGTTCTAAGGAACAGGTATTTTCTTTTACATGCACCAAGGGAAAATCAAAACACAGCGTATCTTCAATAATTTTCCTCAGGTCATTTTCAGGAATTTCCTCGCCTACAAACTGCTTGATCAATTGGTAAGCTATTTCTTCATTTGAATGGTCTTGAATGGTTTTAAAAAACTCCGTAGGCAGCCTTTTGATCTCTTTTGGAAAATACAAACCTTTATCCGGTGCAATGCCATTGACTACAGCTTTTTCAAAAGTAACATCCGAGGACTGACGGTTTAAACTATAATATTTCATGCTTAATTTGATTCAACTATTTGAATACCTTCCGGATTAATTTTGGAAATATAGATCTGAAAGGGAATATTTTTGGAACGATATAATGTTTGTATGCTATCTTTCACATTTTCTGCAGATTGAATTCCTTTACAAAAAGAAAATATTGAAGGTCCTGAACCGGAAATTCCACTTCCGAGGGCGCCATTTTTGATGGCTGAATGTTTTACTTCGTCAAATCCCGGAATCAGTTTTGAGCGGAAGGGCTCAACAATATGGTCTTGCAAAGATGCGGCAAAAAGTTGTACATCTTGCGTGTGCAAAGCATGGACAAAGGATCCAACATTTGCCCATTGTTTTACGGCCAGATCCAGATCGACCTGTTTTGGTAAAATGGCTCTGGCTTCTGATGTTCTAATTTCAATCTGGGGATGCAAGATAACGGCAAAAAGATCTTTCAATACAGGTAATTTCAATACTTTTTGAGGTTCATCGTGTTTCACCAAGGTAAAACCTCCTAATAGAGCGGGAGCGACGTTATCAGTGATGGGAAAACCACAAGCCAGCCTTTCACCTTCTCTGGCAAAATCAATTAATTCAAATTCATTAAAAGGCTTATCTAATAATTGATTTAAGGCGAATACGGCTCCTGCAGCACTTGCAGCACTGCTGCCAATTCCGCTACCCGGTTTGATTTGTTTTACTATTTCCATTTCAAATCCAAAATCAACAGGTGTTTTTAAACCATTTAACAAAGCCAAAGATGCTACACCGGCTACATTTTTCTCTGTCTCCAAGGGCAAATCCATACCGGTAATCTTTGTGATCCTGACTCCTTTTTCAGCAGTTTTCGAAATGGTCATGTAATCACCAATTCCATCTAAACAACAGCCCAGGACATCAAAACCACAAGAAATATTGGCTACCGTAGCTGGTGAAAAAATGGTTATGCTGTTCATCCTATTTTATTTATTGATAGTTCTGATGATGTCACCAAATATACCGGAAGCAGTGACCTCACTTCCCGCACCGGCGCCTTTTATTATCAGAGGTTGATCGGCATATCTGTTGGTGTAGAACAAGACTATGTTATCTTTTCCGTCGAGATTATAAAAGGGATGATCCTGTGGGATCTGTTCTAATTTTACTTTTGCTTTTCCTCTGTTGAACGATGCTACGAACTTTAATTTGGAGTTATTTTTTCCGGCAGCTTCTCTCAGGGCATTAAAATGCGCAGCTTCAGTCTTAAGACTTTTCATAAAAGCATCAACACTTTTGGCTTCTCGGGAAGCTTCGGGTAAAAAGCTTTCATTTTCAATATCAGATAATTCCATTTGAATTCCACTTTCTCTCACAAGAATTAGGATTTTGCGCATCACATCCACTCCGCTGAGATCTATTCTAGGATCAGGTTCGGTATAGCCTTCGTCACCTGCTTTTTTGACAACCTCGTAAAAACTATTGTTTTCATCAAAATTATTAAAAATGAAATTTAAACTACCCGAGAGAACTGCCTTAATTTCTTTAATTTCATCACCCGAATTGACCATGTTCTTCAGGTTATCAATGATGGGCAGACCAGCTCCCACATTTGTTTCAAATAAATAGGGGGCATTGTATTCTTTGGAAAGTTCTTTAAGCTGATGGTAATTTGCATAATCAGAAGAGCTCGCTACTTTGTTGCAGGCTACAACGGCAATACTTTTTCGCAAGTACTTTTCATAATAAGAGGGTACCATGTCATTTGCCGTGTTATCCACAAAAACGCTGTTCCTTACATTTAGATTGATCACATGGTTGTAAAACTCATCCAAATTTGAGGTCATTTTTGAGTTTTGCAATTGGTCTTTCCAATTTTCTAAATCGATCCCTTCTTCATTAAAGATCATTTTTTTAGAGTTGGCAAGGCCAACCACTTTCATTTCCAAGTGCAATTTATCGACCAGATACGATTGCTGTTGTTTGATCTGCTCCAATAATTTGCTCCCCACATTTCCCACACCCACAATAAACAGATTTATTTGCTTTAATTGGTTTTCGAAAAAGGTGGTATGCAATGAGTTCAATGCTTTTTTTGCATCTTTTTTTGCAATGACGGCGGAAATATTTTTTTCGGTTGAACCTTGGGCAATGGCTACAATATTCACGTTGTTATTGCCTAAACTGCTAAACATTTTGCCGCTTATGCCCTGATGCGATTTCATATTATCGCCAACCAAAGCAATAATAGCCAGATCGTTTTCAACGGTTACCGGATTAATTTTGCGCAGAAATATTTCGTATTCAAAAGCTTTGTCTACAGCAATTTTAGCATTTTCTGCTTCTTCTTCATCGATGGCAAAAGAGATGGAATGCTCACTGGACGCTTGTGTGATAAATTTGACATTGATATTTTGTTGTGACAGAGCGCCAAATAGTCTTTTGGAGATTCCAGGTACACCCACCATTCCGTTTCCTTGCAATGTAAGCAAAGAAATTTGTTCTATATGACTGATACCTTTAACCATATTTTTGCCAGCTACAATCTTTTCAGCGATCAAGGTTCCTCGGTCATCTGGTGCCATGGTGTTCTTGATCAAAATAGGTATTTTCTTATCCATGGCGGGCTGTATGGTTGGCGGATAGATAACCTTTGCGCCAAAATGTGAAAGTTCCATTGCTTCCTGATAGGTAATCTGTTCAATAGGTTTTGCTTGTTTGACCAATTGCGGGTTTGCGGTGAACATACCACTTACATCGGTCCATATCTCTAAAAGTTCCGCATTAACAGCATTTGCTGCGATCGCGGCTGTAAAATCAGAACCACCTCTGCCAAGCGTTGTGGCATTATTCTTTTCATCCGATGCAATAAATCCCGGCATGACGATTACTCTTTTATCTGATGCATTCACTGCTTCCGCAATATTTTTATAGGTTTGAGCATAATGAATGGCAGCCTTACTGTAATGGCTATCAGTTTTGATCAACATTCGACTATCTAATAGCTTACAACTGATATTTTTTAGTTTAATCGCTTCAGTTATAATAAAAGAAGAAAGGATTTCGCCTACACTTACGATTTTTGCCAAGGATTTTTCAGAAAGGTCATTTAACAAATACACTCCTTTTAACGTATCCTTTAATTTATGCATCTGGGTCATGACGAAATTTGCAGATTTTTGTTGATTGTCCTCTCCGAACAATTCGTCAATAGCCTCTTTATGTTTAGTTTGAATTTCTTTCAATACGTTCACATATTCCTGATCTCCTTTTACGGCGAGTTCAGAAGCTTTTATAAGAAGGTTCGTGACACCTCCCAAAGCTGAAACAACAACAATGTTCTTTCCTTTCTTTTGAGATACGATCTCAACAACTTTTTGAATATTTTTTGCAGAACCTACAGATGTTCCGCCAAACTTTGCAACTATCATGGTTTGTGTACTAAATTTTAAATCTTAAAAAATTACAATAAATATGCCTGTGTAAAAAATAGAAAGACCCCTTAAGGGGTGATGGTTGTTGTGTTCATCAACAATTTATAGGAGAAACTAAAAGGATATCTTGACCAATGCATGCAGCAAATATAGAAGTCTTTTTTTATAAAATGATTATTTTATTTATTATTTTAAATAAACGTTTAAGAAATGTCAGTTTTATAGAATAATTCTTCCAAAAGGTTTGTTTTTTTTGATTTTTTGATAGTTAATCGTTCATCTAATACATTTTAATTATTTATTTAAATCAACTTGAGATTTCTTTATATATCATAATATTTTAATAAAATTTTTCTAAATTTGATAAAGTATATCAAAATCAATTATTAACCTATTTATCAGTTTGATAAAATAAACTTTAAAAATTATGGCAAATGCAATGTCAAAAGTAACCCACTCTGTTAAAAATTGGTGGATCTTTTTAGTTATTGGAATTCTGATGATCATCGGAGCAATCTGGATGTTTAAAACACCCATCGAAAGTTTTGTCGGATTAACAGTTTTTTTCAGTATGTTAATTTTCATCTCAGGTATTTTAACGATCATTTATGCCATCGGGCATAGAGATGAAATTGAAAACTGGGGATTATACCTCGGGGGAGGAATTTTAGATATTATTGTTGGGTTCATTCTCTTAAAGTACCCGGGAGTAACCATGGTCCTATTTTCATTATTTGTAGGATTTTGGTTGTTGTTTAGAGGTATATTCATGATCTCAGGTTCATTTAAAATGAAGAAGGAAGGTTTTAACAACTGGGGTTGGATCCTGGTTTTCGGAATTTTAACCACCATTTTTGCTTTTTTCGCCATCATCAACCCTATAGTTGGCGCTAGTTATTTGGTCTTTACTTTGGCCTTTGCTTTTTTATTGCTAGGTATTGGAAATATTTTTATTTCACTTCAGTTGAGAAAAGTGAAACATAGAGTAGGAGATGTGAAAGAGGAAGTAATCTCTGCGGTAAATAAGTTAAAAAAAGATTAGTTTTATTACATAATAGGTCAAAAGCTCAGCTATTTGGCTGGGCTTTTTTATTCCAGTCATATGCTAATCTTATTCTTTGCATCATGGAAAATTCACTCACTCAATCCAAATCAAATTTTAGCACATTACCTGTTTTTTTAACGGCTATCTCCACCATTTTGGGGGCAGTGATGTTTTTACGGTTTGGTTATGCTGTTGGGAGTGTAGGGTTTACAGGCACGCTTTTTATCATCTTGGTTGGACACATGGTTACTATTCCTACAGCCATGGCTTTGGCCGAAATTGCGACCAATCAAAAGGTTGAGGGTGGAGGAGAGTACTTTATTATTTCCAGGTCTTTTGGAATCAATATCGGTGCTTCAATAGGTCTGGCCTTATTTTTGTCGCAAGCCATTAGTGTGGCATTTTATATCATTGCTTTTGCAGAAGCGTTCGAAGCTGTCAAACCATGGATTGCCACAAATTTTGGCTATGAAATTTACGATAATAGAATTTTTAGTATTCCCGCGCTTGTCATGCTCATTTTTTTAATGATCAGCAAAGGAGCAGATATGGGCGTAAAAGCACTTTATTTTGTGGTAACCATATTGGTTATTTCTTTGATCTTCTTTTTTTTAGGGACCACTGATTACAGCGAAACGGTTGATAAATCATTTGTCCTTGCCAACAGACCTAGCGACATAAGTATTTTTTATGTATTCGCTATCATTTTTCCAGCCTTTACCGGAATGACCGCGGGAGTTGGATTGTCGGGAGACCTTCGCGACCCAAAAAAATCGATTCCACTGGGAACCTTATCAGCCACCATTATTGGCATGATCATTTATGTATTTATTGCCTATAAACTTGCGGTTTCTGCGAGCTCAGAAGATCTCGTTAACGACCAATTGATCATGTCTAAAATTGCGATATGGGGACCCATTATTCCCATGGGATTAGCTGCAGCGACACTTTCTTCTGCTATTGGTTCTTTTATGGTTGCACCCAGAACATTGCAAGCCATTGGTGCTGATGCTGTTTTTCCGAGCACTAATGTAAACAACTGGATTTCCAGAGGTTTAGCCCTTACAAACGAACCTCGCAATGCGACTATTATTACGAGTATCATCGCCCTTTTCTTTGTGATGATGGGAGATGTGAATGCGGTTGCCGAAATCATTTCAATGTTTTTTATGGTCACTTATGGATCACTCTGTCTTATATCATTTTTACAACATTTCGCGGCAGACCCATCTTATCGCCCCTCATTTAAATCTAAATGGTATCTCTCCCTTTTAGGAGCGGTCTTGTGTATTTATTTGATGTTCAAGATCAATACTACTTATGCGATAGCTGCCATTTCTCTTATGCTCATGTTATATTTTTATATCACCTATCATACCGAACATAATAAAGGTATATCGAGAATTTTTCAAAGTGTGATCTATCAATTCAGCAGAAAAGTCCAAGTTTTCCTTCAAAAAACGGAAAAGGAGAAAGCAGATCAAAGTTGGCGACCCGCCGTATTATGTTTGTCACCCGAAAGCTTTGAGAGGTATTCGGCCTTCGAAATGATGAAATGGTTGTCGTACAGATATGGTTTTGGCACTTTTGTCCATTTCGATAAGGGTTATTATTCATCCGAAACTAAAGCGGCTTCCATGGAGAAATTAGATCGTTTAATTAAACTGGCGAGTACAAGTCATTCCAATGTCTATTTAGAGGCAATCATATCACCATCGAACACCGGAGCCATTATTCAGTGTATTCAGTTACCGGGTGTATCAGGTCAACCCAATAATATGATGTTATTTGAATTTAAAAAAGGTAAAACAGATTGGCTAAAAGATGTGATCGATAACTATGGTGTATTAAAAACCGCGAATTTTGACGTCGCTATTTTAGCGAGTTCCGACCGCGGATTCAGGTATAAAAATGAGATACATGTTTGGATAGGGAAGGAGGATTACGACAATGGAAATTTAATGATCTTGTTATCCTATATCATTCTGGGTCACCCTGACTGGAAAAATGGAGAAATCAAGATCTTTGCCGCATTTAAAGAAAAGGATATCCAGTCTGAGGAATTAAAATTAAAAGAATTGACCACCTCGGGTAGATTGCCTATCTCAGCCAATAATATTAGGGTTTTACCATTGGAGACAGGTGTAAGTAAAAGAGATCTCATTAACAACTATTCCACTGAAGCAGACCTTACTATCATTGGTTTTCATGAAGGAAGGGTAAGAGATGCCAACGACCTGTCTGTTTTTGAAGGGTATGATGAAGTTGGAAATATATTATTTGTCCATACGAACTCGTCAAAATTCATTCAATAGGTAGTTATTCAACTGTTATTTAGTTACTTATGAGACATCCCAAAATAGAGCTGTCATTGACCATAAAAAATGTCATGATATCAAGGTGCAAATCATGACAAAGATCTTTCACAAACTTTACTCCTTACTTGCCAATGGTGGATCCCAATCCTTTTTAGCTACCATTTTCGGGATCTCGGTATCTGCTTCATAAGAAGGTGTCATAATTTGGACATTATTTTCATTAAAGACATCCAAAATATTTTGGTGTAAAGCAGAATACACCGCATTGATTCTATTTACATCCTTGCAATAGGCATTGATCTCATAATTTACTGCATAATCAGCAAGTGCTTTTTTAAGTACATATGGCGGAGGTTCACTCAAAAGGCCTTCGGTTCTTTTCGCGGCAAGTTTAAGCATGGCATCCACCAAGCGCCAAGGAGTTTCGTATCCTATTCCTACCATAGTATGTAGCACAACCCCCAATTCTTCTGCTTTAACTGAAAAATTCTTAATCTGGCTATTCAATAAAATAGAATTAGGTATGATCACTTCTTCATTCTTATGAGACCTAATCCTTGTGACCAACAGTTTTTGTTCTTCCACAAAACCGGTTTGACCATTTACCTCAATATAATCTCCTTTTTTAAAAGCTCCGCGATAAATCATAGAATATCCTGCCACCACATTGGAAATAAAGGTTGTAGAGCCCAGTGAAAACAGGATACCAACAAACACCGAAACACCTTTAAATGCGATGGAATCTGAACCCGGTATGTAGGGATAGGCAATCACAACTGCAAAAGATATGATCACCACTTTTACAATTTTAAAGGTAGACATTGCCCATTCCGGCTTGAAGTCACGAAAAATAATTTCCCCATCTTCCAATCCGGTAAAGAACAACTTTATTAAACGAAGTAAATTCTTGATGATATACCATATGATCAAAAGGAAGATGAATTTTGGTAAATAATTGATGATCGACCAGCCAATTTCCTTCAAGGGATCAAGTATAACTTTTAAAAGATAATTTGAAAATTCGTTTGTCCATGGAAATAAACTCAGTACATAATCCAGTACAAAAAGAGAAACAAAAAAGACGAAGAGAATTCTGACAGCGCGAAAGACCAATTCAAATACCCTCCAAATCTTTTCTGATTTGATCAAACTGAATGAAATATCATCTACAGAATCGATTCTTTTTTTAATTCTTTTTTGCAGTAGAGTATTCACTTTTTTCATTAACCATAGCGAAACAAGCAGGAAAACTGTACCAATAAAGATTGCCAAAAGGGCACGGCCAGAATTTCTCAGAAGCACAGAAGAACTTCGGTTTACACGATAGGTAGTGATCGCATTTTTTATCCCTACTTGGTTAGCCTTTGCAAGAAGTTCTTTGCTGATACCTGTACCTTCAACTGCCGCATCGGCGTCGAACACGCGCATGATCGTATCGTTTACGCTATAAATAGTAATGTATTCTGATTTTATTAATAGCCTAATAGATTCAACGTCAATTTGATTGTTTGAAGCAATATTTTTAATCCTAGCACTAATGTCAGAGGCTCGTTTATTGGCATTGATCACGGAAATACCTCTCACCTTGAATAAAACATTCCCATCTAACCTGACCTCGGCCAGATCGATTGGATAGTCGACTTCCGTAATGTCAGTTTCATTATTTTGAGCTATCCCTAAAAAAATGTTTAAAAGAAGAGAAAAACATAAGAAATACATTGAAAGATTGGAATATCTTAAAGTTAATTTTCTCACAACGAAGTTGGCCATGAAGTTTGGTTTGATTACAACAAATATATCAAACATTTCACTTCATTTACAAGGTGTTATAAATATTAACTGAGCTGGATTCAATCAGCAGACGATTCATCGATTAGTTTAGAAGTAGGGCCATATTTTAAAGTCAAGGTTGTGGCCCCTGTTCTATCAATTTCAATCTTAAAGCGTGGTAGAGAAGAAAAACAAATTTGCTCAATACCCAATGAACTGGAGAAGCAGGTCAATTCTATTTAATTATCAATTTTAAACTCAGATTAAAACATTAATTTTATCGGAATAATTTAAACATTTTTTATGATAAGGTCTATTTCAATTATAGCAAGTTTTCTGATATTTTCAAACCTTTTTGCCCAAGAGGTAATGACTCCGGAACTTTTATGGGAATTAGGAAGGATTAGTCCAATGGGTATTACAAAAGACGGTAAATCGTTTGTATACCATGTTAAAAAGTATGATGTTTCAAAGAATGAAGGAGAAACAAAGGAATACCTTATCTCCCTTGATGGAGGAGAGGCAAAGGAAATTAATGATGGAACCTCAATGGTTCGGGATAAACATATATCGCCCGATGGAACCTATACCTTAAGCACAAAATCGGTCAAGATACAGAAGGTATTCGGAAAAGATCATTATCCCCAATTAGGTCAATCTGAAGCTATGATCTACGATCATCTGATGTATCGTCACTGGGATACCTGGGAGGATGGAGAATACAGTCATTTAATGCTCAAGAAGGGTACGGAGGAGCTCGATCTTATGGAAGGTGAGCCCTATGATTGTCCAACTCAACCATTTGGAGATGACAGTGATTATACATGGAGTCCTGATGGCAAATTGATCGTATATGTGGCAAAGAAAAAAGCGGGAAAAGATTATGCCGTTAGCACAAATACAGATCTCTATGCTTATGATGTTGCTTCCGGAGTTACAACGAACCTGACCGAGGGCATGTCAGGTTACGACATCAATCCAAAATACTCATCAAAAGGCGTTTTGGCTTGGCTGAGCATGAAAAGAGACGGCTATGAAGCCGATAAAAATGATTTGGTGGTCAGATCAGGTGAACTTCAGCTCAATTTGACGCAACATTGGGATGGAACAGTCAATTCATATTTATGGAAAGAAGATGGTACGGGAATATATTTCAATGCTCCCATAGATGGCACGACACAATTATTTGAAGTGGATTATCCCGGAAAAAGTAAAAAAATGCCCCGTGTAAAACAGATTACCAAAGGAGATCACGACATTAATGGTTTAATTGGGATCTCTGGTAAAAAAATGATCGTGACCAGAACAGACATGAATCATGCGGCGGAAATATTTACGATAGATTTAACTGATGGGAAAATGAATCAGCTCACTCATGTGAACGATGCTATTTATCAAAAAATTGGTAAAAGTAAGATAGAAAGGCGGACGGTAAAAACGACGGATCAAAAGGATATGTTGGTTTGGGTGATTTACCCCCCTGATTTCAATCCTGCAAAAAAATATCCAACCTTGTTATATTGTCAGGGAGGTCCTCAATCCGCGCTATCTCAGTTCTATTCTTTCCGTTGGAATTTTCAGGTTATGGCAGCTCAGGGTTATATCATTGTAGCACCTAACCGACGGGGAATGCCAGGTCACGGTGTTGAGTGGAATGAAGCGATTAGCAAGGATTATGGTGGGCAGGCCATGAGAGATTATTTATCTGCGATAGATGATGTGGCCAAAGAGCCTTTTGTCGACAACGAAAGAATCGGGGCAATTGGCGCAAGCTTCGGGGGCTATTCGATCTTTTTTCTTGCCGGTCATCACAATAACAGATTTAAAACCTTTATTTCTCACGATGGCATTTTTAATATGGAAAGTATGTACGGAACCACTGAGGAACTATTTTTTGTAAACTGGGATAACGGAGGAGCTTACTGGGAAAAAGACAATGCTGCAGCGATGAAAACTTATACAGATTTTAACCCTAAAAATTTTGTGAATAATTGGGATACACCCATTCTAATTGTTCAGGGAGGCAAAGATTACAGGGTGCCTGACGGTCAAGCTTTTGAGGCATTTCAGGCTGCACAGTTAAAAGGTTTAAAGAGCAGATTGCTCTATTTCCCTAACGAAAACCATTGGGTACTCAAAGCGCAGAACGGCTTGGTATGGCAGCGAGAATTTTTCAGGTGGCTTGAGGAAACCCTTTGAAACGAATCTGTGCAATTATCATAAAGCACAAAGTAAAAAAAAGAGTTGTCAGTTTTAAATTGACAACTCTTTGATTTTTAAGTGATCGCGAAAGGATTATTGACGTGATCCTTTTCGTCCCATTCTGAGAATAGAAAAGCCCTGAATCTGTCTGGCGCCAGATTAACCTTTATTTTTTTATCGCTCCCGCTTCAAAACTGAAGTTTTGGCGGTCGCTCCAAATAAATAAAGCCCGGCGTATACCGGGCTTTTCTATTCATCTGTGATCGCGAAAGGATTCGAACCTTTGACCGTCTGCTTAGAAGGCAGATGCTCTATCCAGCTGAGCTACGCGACCTCCAAATTTATCAGGTACGAAACCTCCAAATTTATTTTTATTGTCGGGGTGGCAGGATTCGAACCTGCGACCTCCTGCTCCCAAAGCAGGCGCGATAACCGGGCTACGCTACACCCCGTAAAAACGGGTGACAATATTTCACTGCGGAGAGACAGGGATTCGAACCCTGGCAACGGTTACCCGTTGACAGATTAGCAATCTGCTCCATTACCACTCTGGCACCTCTCCTCAACAATCTGAAATTGCGGTTGCAAATGTAACAAAATTAGGAGCTATTCAAAGCAAAAAATAGTTTTTTTTTCGAAAAAAAAATAAGTATCACAATAACAAGAGATTAATCACCAAAGAAATTTAGTTTTAAATCCTATTTATTAGAAATTGATTTAATTTTAATATTATATTTGTTTATATAAATCAAGTTAACTAAATTTTAATCAAATGAAAAAATATTATGCTTTTACTGCTTTCATAGCGATCATCTTTTTATCTAGTTGCTCTTCTGTGAGTGTTACAGATTCATGGAAGGATGACAACATGTCTGCCCTTAAAAATGAAAATATACTGGTAATTGGTAAAACTGATGACGCGGTGGGGCGTCAGCGCTTTGAGCAAGAAATCGCTAATGCATTAAGGGCAGAGGGTTACAAGGCAACTGAAAGTTATAAGAAATTTCCTTCTACGCTTCATAATGTGAAAAGAACAGATGCCGAGATTGAACAAATCGAGTCGATGTTCAGAGCAGAAGGTTTTAATGCTGTCTGTTTAACAGTATTGAGGGATATGAGTCAGGAGATTGTTTCTTCTCAGACGGGCGGTTATACAACCGGTGGTTATTATCCTAGTTATTACGGTGGGTATTATGGTGGTTTTGGAGGTTATTATGGTAGTGTCTATTCTCCTTATGGTTATGGTTACGGAGGAACTTATGTCCCTGCTGAAACCAGAACATATACTTCAAAAACTTATAAAGTTGAGACTACTTTTTACGATTTGAACAAAGAGCCAGGTAAGCAATTGGTAGGGGTAGTCAGTGTGGATGTGACTGATCCGTCTACGGTTCAAAAAGTTGCGCCTGAGTATGCAGCAGCAATTATCAAAAAAATTAAATAAGTTTATCAGATTTTTTTAATTAAAAGACCGGTTGATCCGGTCTTTTTTTATTTCTTATATTTAGGTTGATCAAACCTACATCATGCGTAATTATACTCTTTTATTCTTAGCGTTAGTCACCTATTTCGGCTATGCTCAGGACCGTTTTTTAACCGTTGAATCGAAAGATAGTCTATTCGGTCAGCCCAAATACCGGAGTAGTCTGGGGGCAAACTTGAAATTAAATGGGTATTTTGATGTTTTTGGAGGATTAAATGACTCAGAAACTTTTAATGTAGGAAACATTAAAGTTTTAGAAGAGGATGATCTCAGTAGTTTAAATTTTGACTTATACCAAAGTCAGATCAAATGGGAAACGAGTTATATCACAAAAAAAGGCGAAAAAATAATTGGTGTAGTTGAAGGAGATTTTTGGGGAGGAGGTGGTCATTTCAGATTGAGAAAGGCCTATGTACAATCAACTCACTGGCAAATAGGGCAGAACTGGAATGCCTTTGGTGATGAAAATCTTTGGCCAAATATTATGGAATGGGAGGGACCTCCCTCCGGAATTTGGAAAAGAACACCTCATATTAAGTTTTTCAATCATTTCGGTGATCAGCGCTGGGAATATGAAATCAGTTTGGAAGCACCTATCAACGATTATGTCAAGTTTGATGAATTAGAACCACAGTTAGAGGAAATAGACCAAGTTACACCGGATGCGGTTGTGGCTTTAAAGAGAAAAGCCGATTGGGGCCATATACGCCTGTCTGGGATTTTTAGAAATGTTCGTTATAAATACCAAGAACAAGTGGGTAATTTTTTTGGTTATGGTTTATCACTAACAGGAATTCATTTTTATAATCGAAATAATTTTCAATTTCAGCTTGTTGCCGGGCAAGGAATTACCGCTTATATGACAACCTTAGGCGGGAATGGTTATGATGGTTATCCTGATACTACAGGAGATCTAAGCGCTACTCCTTCTGTTGGTGGATGGACTTCCTATGAATATTTTATTACTGATCGTTTACATACTAATATTGTATTTGGATTTACAAGATTCACATTTGAAGATGCCGAAAGGATAATTATTGTGGATCCGACTATGACTTCGGACACGAATTTTTTGGGGAATTACGATCAACTACACTATTATGGTATTTTTAATTTTATGTACGACCTTTTTGATCAGCGAATGACGATTGGACTAGAAATGGATTACGGCGTAAAACAGATCAAATATGAAGGATTCATTAATGATACTTTCTTAGATGAACAAAAGAGCAGAGATGCTATGCGAATTAGTTTTGGTTTCATGTTCTATTTCTGACATAATTTGTAATTTAGTCCCAAAATCTTCATTTAAATTGCATGATCCGATTCCTTTTCTCACTTTCTGTCCTCATTCTTTTAGCTACTGGTTGTCAACAAAAAAATGAAACCTATACCTCCTTTGATGAGAGCGCATTTGATTCAAGGTACAGAGATGGTTATGTTGGCGATGAAAATTGCAAATCTTGTCATGAAACAGCCTATAAAGATTGGAAAGGTTCACACCATGAGCTTGCTATGCAAGAGGCAAATTCAGCAACGGTCTTAGGTGATTTTAACAATGTATCTGTTTCTCTGGATGGGGTATCATACCGTCTCTATAAGAATGGAGAAAAGTTTATGGTCGATGTGCAGGAGATCGATAAAAGTGAAAGGACCTATGAAATTAAATACACTTTTGGTATTACACCGCTACAGCAGTATATGATCGATTTCGATCGCGGAAAAAAGCAGGTACTTCGACTAAGTTGGGACACTCTTGAGCAAAAGTGGTTTCATCAGTATGCCAATGATCAAATTCAGCCCAATGATTGGTTGCATTGGTCCAGGGGAGGACAAAACTGGAATACCATGTGTGCAGAATGTCATTCAACAAACCTTAAGAAAAATTATGATGTTGTAAAAGATTCTTTTCAGACCAGCTATTCCATGATCAATGTGAATTGCGAAAGTTGTCACGGGCCGGGAGAAAAGCATCTTCTTTGGGCTGAAAAAAAAGACACTACCCTATCTATGTACACTTTTACCGGAATCAGTCAGGCAGAGCAAATAAAACAATGTGGACCTTGCCATTCGAGAAGGGTAAAACTAACTGAAAATTTTACACCGGGAATTGAATACGACGAACAATTTATGTTGCAAACCATTACTCCTGAGTATTATTTTGCTGATGGTCAAATAGATGAAGAGGATTATGTGTTAGGTTCCTTTATGCAGAGCAAGATGTATATGAACGGAATTAAATGTTCCGATTGTCATAATCCGCATTCTATGCAGTTAAAATTTGAAGGAAATAAATTGTGTTTACAATGCCACGTTCCCGAAAAATATGATTCTAAAAGTCACCATTTCCATGAAATGAATACGGAAGCCAGTCAGTGTATCAATTGCCATATGACAGGTAAGTATTATATGGGAAATGATTTTAGAAGGGATCATAGTTTTAGAAATCCGAGACCGGATCAAAGTATAGAATTTGGAACACCCAATGCCTGTACAGCATGTCATAAAGACAAGAGTAATGCTTGGGCCAGCAATAGTATTGTTCAGTGGTATGGTACGGAAAGGTCAGATCATTTTTCGGACTATTTGGTATTGTCAACCAAAGAGAATATCAGTATTTCTGAAAAAGAGCGGGTTCATAGTTTTATATTGAATGCCAAATATCCATCTATTACCAGAGCGACGGCATTAGAGAATTTAAGCTTGGTAAATGAAGCAGATTTGAAGAATGTATTAGAAGCTACGCGAGATTCTTCCTCTTTAATTCGCTTTAAAGCAGCCCAAAAATTATTGAATATGCCAGCTCAGGATCGAGTCGGCATTGGACTGGAAATGATGAAAGATCCTTCAAAATTAGTAAGGTTGGGTGCGGCTCAATTACTATTGGGATTCGAGGCCAATCAACTGAATGAATCAGATAGAGCTCAGGTAGATCATCTGATCAAGGAGTACGAAAAGTTCTTGTATGCCAATGTAGATTTCGCTGTCGGTAATTTAAATTTGGGTGATTATTTTATGCAAATCAATGATCCTGGAAATGCTATAAAGAGCTATCAAAATGCACTTAAAAAAGATAGTCTTTTGTTTCCGGCGTATACCAACCTAGCCACTGCTTTAAATCAAACAGGAAAAAACAAAGAGTCATTAAAGATCTTGAATACTTTGATCAAATTTTATCCTGAGAATGGCCGATCCTACTATTTAAGAGCTTTGTTGTACTTTGAATTGCAAAATAGTGAGGAAGCCGTAAAAGATTTGAAAAAAGCGGTTAGCCTTGATGCTCAGGATAGCAGGGCCAGATACAATTTAGCTACCTTTTATTATCAAAACCTAGACTATTTGAATGCTGAAAAATATGTTGAACAGGCTTTAATCATAGAACCAGAGAACAGAGATTTTACTTATCTTCTCGCTCTGATTTACAGAGATTCGGGTCGAGCGAGAAAAAGTCAGGAGTTAATGCAAAAATTAAATCGTACCAATATTTAGACCTCAATCGAACTCGCTTACGAACCGCAGTTTTACAGTAGGATATTTGTCCTGAGTCATTTGCACGGTGAACGCCGAATCTGCTAAAAAGACAAGTTGTCCTTTTTTATCTCTTGCGAGGTATCTCTGTTTTACGCGCTTAAATTCTTCAAATTCAGCATTTTTAGGATTTTCAGGATCTACCCAACAAGCCTTGTGGATGTTAATTGATTCGTAGGTGCATTTTGCGTTGTATTCATGTTCGAGCCTGTACTGTATCACTTCAAACTGCAAAGCTCCTACTGTCCCAATTACTTTTCTTCCATTTAAGTCAAGGGTAAATAACTGTGCCACACCTTCATCCATGAGTTGATCTAAACCTTTGAATAATTGTTTAGCCTTCATAGGATCGGCATTGTTCACATACCTGAAGTGTTCAGGGGAGAAGCTGGGTACTCCTTTAAATTCTAATATTTCACCTTCTGTGAGCGTATCGCCAATACTAAAACTACCTGTATCATGCAATCCAACAATATCTCCCGGATAAGACTCTTCAACTATTTCCTTTTTCTCTGCAAAAAAGGCATTTGGACTAGAAAATTTCATTTTCTTGCCCAATTTCACGTGTAAATAGTTGGTGTTACGTTTAAAAACACCTGAAACAATTTTAACAAAAGCCAACCTGTCACGGTGATTAGGATCCATATTCGCATGAATTTTAAAGACAAAACCTGTAAAGGTCTTTTCTTTTGAATCCACTAAACGAGTGTCGGCCATTTTAGGTTGTGGTGTAGGTGCAATCTCAACAAAGCAATCTAATAATTCCTGAACGCCAAAATTATTCAATGCCGAACCAAAGAATACAGGTTGTAAGTTCCCTGCTAGATATTCATTTCTATCAAACTCGGGGTAAACTTCTCTAATGAGCTCCAATTCTTCTCTCAACACATCGGCAGATTTTTTTCCTATGGTCTTTTCCAAATTGGGATTATTTAAGTCATCGAATACAATTCCTTTTGTTACCTTTAACTTGGCATCACCCGAAAAAAGGTTGAGCTTTTTTTCCCAAATATTATAAATCCCCTTAAAGTCATAACCCATACCAATTGGAAAGCTTAGAGGAACAACTTTTAAACCCAATTTTTGTTCGACTTCATCCATCAAATCGAATGCGTCTTTACCTTCACGATCTAGTTTATTGATGAACACGATCATAGGAATTTTGCGCATTCTACACACTTCTACCAGTTTTTCAGTCTGTTCTTCAACCCCTTTAGCCACATCAATCACTACAATAACACTATCGACAGCTGTCAGGGTTCTAAAGGTATCTTCCGCAAAATCTTTATGGCCCGGAGTATCTAAAATATTGATCTTTTTATCTTTATAATTGAAAGCAAGCACAGAAGTAGCCACTGAAATCCCTCTTTGTCTCTCAATTTCCATAAAGTCGGAAGTAGCCCCTTTCTTAATTTTGTTACTTTTTACCGCACCCGCTTCCTGGATAGCTCCTCCAAACAAAAGTAACTTTTCTGTCAGGGTGGTTTTACCGGCATCCGGGTGAGAAATAATACCAAAGGTTCTTCTTCTTGCTATTTCTGATAAAAAACTCATGCGTCAAATTTTGAGTGGCAAAATTACGATAAAAGGTGAGAAATGAGTATTAGCCAAATAAAGTTTTTTATCCTACAAAATTTATCGTTCAAATAAACTATTCAGAAACTTCTATACTGATAAAAACGTCTTCCAGCGGCCATTCGTCTGATCCGGCTTCCAGATTGACAATTTTATCAATCACCGAGAATCCAGAGGTCACCTCGCCGAAAACCGTATGCTCTCCGTCTAAATGATGAGCTCCGCTTCTTGATTGTATGATATAAAACTCAAAGGGATTTGATACTTTTCCGGGATTGTCTTCCCAATCTCTTGCCGCAGCCAAAGCACCGTATTTGTGTTTTAGCTGAGGGCTCATTTCCGGCGGGATCCTATAATTTTGATACCGATTTCGCATGGCATTGGTTTGTAAATTTTCTGAATTCCCACCCTGAATGATAAATTCAGGAACGACCCGATAAAAGCAGGTAGTGTCAAAATATCCTATTTTTGAAAGAAATATGAAATTTGCTCTGTGTAGAGGAGTTTCATCGTAAAGCAATAGGCCAATGTCACCAAAACGGGTACGAATGACCACCTTGTTCTCCTTATTTTCCCGGCCATATTTTTCTAAAAAAGCAACCGTGTTCTTTCTGCTTATGCTATCTAAAGGTTGAGCTTTTTTCTTTTTTTTAAGGCGCTTCTCGACCGTGTCGGGGTTATTTTCATCTGCCTTTTTCTCATCAGCACAAGAAATAATAATAAGTGTGCATAATAAAAAGGTAAAAAAGATTCGCATGCTATTTATTTAACGGACAAATATAAATGATTTGTAAGAAAGGTTATTTTTAAATTATATGTCTAACTTTTTTTAATTAAAATTAAACACTTAAATTTGTGGCAAGATCGCAAACTGTTAGAGTTAATCTACTTTATTTTAGGTTATCTTTAGGGTAGAATAAGAAACGAGCTATCATCATGGAAGAAAAAGTCATATTAGTAGACAAAGAAGATAAGCAAATAGGTACGATGCCTAAACTAGAAGCTCATGAAAAAGCGCTTTTGCACAGGGCATTTTCTGTTTTTATATTTAATGAAAAGGGTGAATTGATGTTACAGAGAAGAGCATTGCATAAATACCATTCTCCGGGTCTATGGACAAATACCTGTTGCAGTCATCAAAGAGTAGGAGAGACGAATATCGAAGCAGGGAAAAGACGATTATTTGAAGAAATGGGATTTAGCTGTGAGTTGGAAGATACTTTTTGGTTTATTTATAAGGCAACATTTGACAACGGGTTAACTGAGCATGAATTAGACCATGTGATGATTGGAAAATACAATGCAGAGCCGAAGATTAATCCGGACGAAGTAGCAGAATACAAGTGGATGACCCTGGATGATTTGAAAACAGACATGAAAGATCATCCGGAAAAATACACTGCCTGGTTTAAAATTATATTTCAAGAATACGATCAAAGGTTAATAAAGAAATGAAAGTAACTGTTCACAGAAAGGCCCATTTTAATGCTGCTCATCAATTAGCTAATCCTGATTGGACCAACGAAAAAAACGAACGGGTTTTCGGAAAATGTGCTAACCCATTGTATCACGGACATAATTATGAGTTGATCGTTTCCATTAAAGGAGAGATCAATCCTCAAACCGGTTATGTAGTCGATATGAAATGGCTGAAAGATCTGATCTATGAGGAAATTGAAGAAAAATTTGATCATAAAAATCTCAATTTACAAGTGGAAGAATTTAAAGAACTCAATCCGAGTGCAGAAAATATTTCGGTAGTGATATGGCAGATATTGAGAAAAAAAATAGATGCCGACATGGAACTTAAGGTAACTCTTTATGAAACCCCAAGAAATTTTGTCACTTATAGTGGTGAGTAAGTTTGAAAATAATGAAGTTTAAATCAATTTTTCTTATCGTATTATTCGGTTTAATTTCAACCCTAATCAGCTGTCAAATGAAATCTAATGAACCCTTAAAAGTAGGTGATGAATTACCCGAGTTTGTCTTAAAAGATCAACATGGGAATGATTATAACATTCAAAATGATCTGGGTAAAAAAAATCTTGTGATCTATTTTTATCCGAAAGATGACACACCCGGATGTACGAAAGAAGCTTGTAAATTTAGAGATGATTATCATATTTTTACTGATCTCAATGCAAAAGTCATTGGAATCAGTTCGGATAATGTAAAAAGTCATGCGGATTTTGCCGCTAAATATAATCTTCCTTTTACTTTACTTTCTGATCTCAATAATGAGTTGCGCAAAGAATTTGGTGTACCTACCAATATGTTTGGATTGGTACCCGGGCGGGTGACCTATGTTGTTGGCATGGACGGTAAAATAAAATATATCTTCAATAATTTATTCAAGGCAGAGCAACACATTGTAGAGGCCAAACGAATACTTCAGGGGAGTTAGTCCAGAAATTTTTCATAATAACGATCAAGCTCTTCCAAATAAATGTTCTTATCATCGAAAGATGCAAGGGAATAGGTGAAAGAGTTTTTGGTCAGGTTATATAAATCCCATCTGCTCAAATCTAATGCTTTTTGGACTGCGATAAAGTTTTCATTCAAATACCCTCCAAAATAAGCAGGATCATCTGAATTAATGGTTAGGAATAAGCCAAGTTGCATCATTGTTTTTAGAGGGTGCTCCTTTATATCAGGTACAACTTGTAAAGCCACATTTGATAATGGACAAACCGTAAGTGCCAAATCTCGTTCGATGATCTCTTCTATCAGATTTCTGTCGGTAATACAATTGTTTCCGTGGTCTATTCTATGAATTTGTAACAAATCAATTGCTTGCCAAATATAATCGGCATCCCCTTCTTCTCCTGCATGTGCTAAGGGAATATATCCCTGGTCGATGGCAGCTTCAAATACCCTGACAAATTTTAATGGAGGATTTCCTTTTTCTGAAGAATCTAATCCAACGGCTTTGATCTTCTCCTTAAAAGGTTCTGCTTGTTTCAGTGTCTTAAAAGCTTCTTCTTCAGATAAATGCCTTAAAAAGCTCATGATCAGAACAAATGAGATACCAAATTCCTTTTTAGCATCTTCACAAGCCCTGTGTATACCGTTGATGACAGTTTCAAATGACACGCCTCGTTCGGTATGGGTTTGCGGATCGAACATGATTTCAGTGTGACGGATATTTTGTTGCTCACACTTTCTAAGATATGCCATGGTCAAATCGTAGAAATCCTGTTCCAACAGAAGTACCTGTGCACCTTGATAATAGATATCCAAAAAATCCTGCAAGCAAGAAAACTTATAGGCATTTTTTAGTTCATCCACAGTTGTATAAGGAATAGCGATGTTATTTCGCTTGGCAATTTCAAACATCAGTTCCGGCTCAAAAGTTCCTTCTATATGCAGGTGTAACTCTGCTTTTGGCATTTTTCGGATAAATTCTTCCATTTGGTCATTTGTTTATACTAAAATAGTCATTTTCAAAAAAAGAACATTCATTCCCAAAATATAATCTTACTGTTTACACTATATTTGAAATTAAATTTTAAAAATCCAGAAACGGCTGACGTTTCTTGTTGTACTCTTAATATAATACGCGCATGAAAAAAAGTCCTTTGAAGATAATCGCTATGATCCCCGCAAGATATGATTCTGCGCGACTACCGGGTAAATTGATGAAAGACTTGGCAGGAAAACCAGTTATTATAAGGACCCTTGAAGCCACTCTAAACACAGAACTATTCGAGGAAGTATATGTTGTAACGGATAGTGAAATTATTCAAAAGGAAGTGTTGAAATATGGAGGTAAGGTCATTAGGAGTAAAAAACAACACGAATGCGGATCTGATAGAATTGCTGAAGCTGTTGAGTTCATGGATGTTGATATTGTTGTAAATGTGCAAGGCGATGAACCTTTTATGACCAGAGATCCGCTAAATAAAGTTTTAGACGTTTTTTTGGAGGACCATGAGAAAAAGATCGATCTGGCTTCCTTAAAACAAGAATTGACAGATTGGGAAGACATTGCCAATCCTAATGTGGTAAAAGTAGTGACAGATTTCCAAGGTTTTGCCATGTACTTTTCAAGATCACCAATTCCTTATCCAAGAGACAAAGAAACAAGTGTTAAATATTTTAAGCATATAGGTGTTTATGCTTTTAGAAAGAGTGCTTTGATGGATTTTTACAAATTACCCATGAGAAGTCTTGAGGCTACTGAAAAGCTTGAGAATTTGCGCTATTTGGAATACGGAAAAAAAATAAAGCTTGTGGAGACAGATTTTAAAGGAATTGGCATTGATACTGCTGAAGATTTGGCCAAAGCCCAAAAATATTTTTTAAGCTAAAACCAGATCGACCTATGAATTATAGCCATATTAAAACGATTGCTTTTGACGCAGATGATACCCTTTGGGTGAATGAAACCTATTTTAGAGAAACGGAAGAAAAGTTTTGCAAAATGCTTTCTTTCTATGACACTGAAAATAAAATAGATCAAGAATTGTTCAAAGTAATCATCAGAAATCTGCCTCTTTACGGTTATGGAAGTAAGAGTTTTGTGCTTTCTATGGTTGAGTCTGCCTTAGAGATTTCCAATTACAGTTTGTCGCCCAAACTAATTGGTAAGATTCTGGATTTCGGAAAAGAAATGTTAGATCATCCTATCCATTTATTAGATGGAGTTCATGAGGTATTAAATGAATTGAAGTCAAAATATAGATTGGTAGTAGCTACGAAAGGGGACCTTTTGGAGCAGGAGAATAAGCTTGAAAAATCAGGTTTATTATACCACTTTCACCATATTGAAATTATGAGTGAAAAAAAGGAAAAAGATTACAAAAAACTGATTAGACATTTAGACATTGCTCCTTCAGAATTTTTGATGATCGGTAATTCTCTGAAATCTGATATATTGCCTTGCCTTGGAATTGGCGCAAATGCGATTCACGTTCCATTTCACACTACATGGGTATATGAAGAGGTTTCCTTAAATTCAGAGCAGACTAAACAATTTAAATCTGTAAAAAGCCTGACAGAAATTTTGACTTTTCTCTAGAAGGCCAAAGTTTGGTCCGAACTTGTAGTGTTGAGAATTATGATATTTTTTAGGATTACTGGCATTATGTTTGATACATTTGCAGAAATTTAGTTTATTCCTTTCTAACTGAATAAACATCTTTAAAAAGAAGAAATTATGTCAAGTATCCAAAATTTAAAAAAAGACCTCAATCATGTTTTATCTGACGTCATTGAAGAGTGTTATGTAGCTCAATTGACCTCCGATGAAAAGAAGTCAGAAAAGTTTGAAAAAATCATAGATGAGTCTATTCAAGTTTTCGATCAGTTAATTGAAAGAATTAACGATAAGAAAGTTGAAAATAGAGCAGGCCATTTAAAAGCAGTAAAAAAAGATCTTGAATTAAATGCCAATGAATTATTAGATAAGATTGGCAAGTTAAAAGAATAGAGAAAAGTCTTGCAGTTGCGAGAATCTTTTTTATATTTATACGAGAAAAGGAAAAATCACGTTCTACTAAAAACAAAATTCGTTATGCCAAGAGCAATTTATGAGTACACCAAAACAGTTCTCAAAAAGGTGAGTTTTGATGCGGAGTTATTTTGCAAAGAATTGACAAAAGCTGTAAAATTATTATTGCCTTTTGAAATTGAAGAACTTAGGCTTTGGTTATTGCGGTTTACGGCTAATAGGCCAGAATTAACCGTTTGTTTTAACGTAATTACTTAATAAAGGGGGTTGTTTAAACCCCTTTTTTTTTGCAATGGACTGATGATCTTTACATCATGGAATGAAATTGCACCCCGAATAACTCCGTCAATGCTTTTTTTAAGTGCATCTATGAGTTGCATTTTGAGTTGTGAACGGTGGTAGATCAGACTTATTTCTCTGGCCGGCACAGTTCCTTCAAAGTTTCTCAAATATTGGATATCGTCATTTTTAAGATCCAGGGTATGTAAATAGGGAATTAAAGTCATGCCCAATCCTTCTTTTGAAAGTTTTATAAGTGTCTCTATACTCCCGCTTTGAATATTAAAGTGTTCATCATTAGCCGAAAGATCTGTTTTACATAGATTAATGATATTATTTTTAAAGCAATGACCATCCTTAAGCAATAGGATATCACTAATATCTAAATCCTCCTCCTTGATCCCTTTTTTTTCGAAAAGGCGATGGTTTTTAGAAACAAAACCCACAAAAGGTTCATAATACAAAACACTTTCTTTGATTGCACTATTTTCTAAGTGGGGTGGCAGCGATACCAGCATCTAAATGACCATCAGATAATTTGGTCATGAGCTCTTCGGTCGATACTTCCTCCAAGATTAAATTCACTGATTTGTGTTTGTTTAAAAATGATTTTAAAAAGAGAGGTAAAAGTGTAGGCATCACCGTAGGTATAATTCCTAACCTAAATTCTCCACCAATAAATCCTTTTTGCTGATCTACAATATCTTGAATTCGGTTACTTTCATCCACAATTAATTTAGCCTGTGCAATAATTCTTTCTCCAATTGAGGTGAGTTCAACCGGTTTTTTCTTTCTATTAAAAATGAGTACCCCTAATTCTTCTTCTAATTTTTGAATTTGCATACTCAGGGTGGGTTGAGTTACAAATGAATGTTCCGCTGCTGTAGTAAAATTTTGATGTTCTGCAACCGATAGGAGGTACTTTAATTGGGTAATGGTCATTGATAGATATTTTCGATAAAGATATAAAATGCATCAATAGTGATCAGAGCAAATTGGGTCAAATAATCTGTAATTTTAGCATGAATTAAAACTGAAGCATATGAAAAATACAATCTTAGGATTAGACAAAAAGGAAGTTACTAAACTAGCTGATGAATTAAACATATTGTTGGCTAATTTTCAAATTTATTACCAAAACTTAAGAGGTTTACATTGGAATATCAAAGGTAAGTCGTTCTTTGAATTACATGTTAAATTTGAAGAATTATACACTGATGCGCACGAAAAAATAGATATGATCGCTGAGCGTATTCTTACTTTAGAGGGAAAACCTTTGCATACGTTTGAAGATTATATGAAACACGCAACAGTATCCGTAGGAAAGGATATTTCACAAGATAAGGACTCTGTTGAGCTCGTGTTAAGTTCCTTGGCCATTTTATTGGAAATTGAAAGAAAAATCATGATCTTATCGGCAGAGGCAGATGATGAGGGTACAAATACCCTGATTAGTGATTTTATTTCTGAACAAGAAAAGACCAGCTGGATGCTTAAGGCCTGGTTGTCTTAATATGAATTTCGTATATTTTTAGGGATAAAATTTTCTCACCAACCTTAAAATGACGGAAATGGCAATACTCACCAGTATCATGGAAGTGATCGGAAAGAAAATCCGGGTGTTGCCATTTTTATATTTAATATCTCCCGGTAAATTTCCAAACCAGTTCAAGGCTCCCGGTGCAAATTTGAGTAATAATCCGATGATCACCAGAATTATTCCAACTATCACAAACAATTTATACATACTTTAGGATTTATTTTTTTCTTCGATCCATTTGGAGAGATACTTAGTACTTTTTGCATTGTGCAATTTGAGCATTGCACCAAAAAAATTATTTGTTCTTCTTTTTTCAAGATCTTGCTGGACTACTTTTATTTTTTCCATCAACGCTTGTGTATGGTCGTTTTTATTAAAGAATCTTTCCAAAATAGAAAATCCATTCTTTTGTGCTATTTCCCAGGTGGATTGATCTGTATACAGATCGACAGACAGTTTTACAAATTCATCCCAATCATCTGTTACAAAACCATTCCACAAATGATCTTCAGACATACTTTCTGCGCCTATTTTAGTGGTGATATTTGGTGTGCCAAATCGCATTGATTCTATTAGTTTTCCTTTTTGTCCGGCGCCAAATCGCAATGGTGCTAAACAAACTCTGGCCTCTTTGAAGGCCTTTTCCACCTTATCAATTTGTCCCTCAATAAGAAACCCATTTTTCTGATCGTGCAGTTTATTTATTTCTTCATCGGGATAAGCTCCAAAGATCAACAAATTGCTGTCCGGCAATTTCTTTTTGATTGCCGGCCATAGTATTTTGTGCAAAAGCAATACGGCATCTCTGTTTGGTTTATGCAGAAAATTTCCAATACTCAAAAAGTCTTTTCTATTTTCAAAAGAAGGTATTTTTATGATTTCCTCCGCGGACAGGGGATCCGGCACAAATGGAATATAATGAAGTAAGTCCTTGTCGAACTTGAATTCATTTACCAATAAATTAAATTCAAAAACGGAAATGACCAGGGTGAGATCACAGCGCAACATACTCGCAATTTCTCTTTGGGCTAGCTCACTTTTTTTAATTTCAAGGTTTAAATTCTTCTTGTCATGATGTTTTTTTCTCACATCGCGCAAAAAATGCAGATCTTCCGTATCTAAAATTTTGATGATCTTCGGGAAAATTTCATCTACCCTCCAACCAAATTGTTCTTCCGCAATAAAACGATCGAAAAGCACTATTTCAGGATCGATATGCTTAAGCAGTTCATCAAAGCTTTTCTCATTCGATGCGATTCTGTAAACCTCGATCCCCATTTTTTCCAATTCACGGCTAGAGGCATTAAATGAGGTTGTTGACCCAAAACATATGCTAAAGTTCATCTGCTTAAAAATATCCACTAGCTGAAGTAGTCTGATCCCGGCAGCAGTCGCATTTGGTTCGGGCCAAACAAGTGCAATGACAAATAGTTTTCTTATATTCACGTAACTAAAATTACTTAATCTTTAAGGATTGGCAAGGATTTGCGAATTCTTTTTAACTTTGTGCTATGGTCAAGGCTCAATCATTTCTTTTTGCTTTTCTGTTTTTGATCCAAAGTGTTCAAATTCAGATCTCTGACTTATTGCATTTTAGTGATTTGGTTGAGCATTACAACTATCATTCTGAAGAATTTGGAGATGATCTGTTTAGTTTTATTGAAAAACATTACGGAACACTCGCTCAGAAACACAGCGATGATGAACCTCAAGAGCGACAAGATCATCAAAACCTACCTTTTCATAAGGTTATTTCACAAATGGACATCCAACTACAATTAAATTCTACTCTTTTTTCGATCGAGTACCAAGAAGAATCCAGTTTTCGTAAGCAGTTTCATTTCTATCGATTTGGTGCCGGAATAGAGTTTTTTTTCAAGGTTTTTCAGCCTCCTCGTATTTAAGATTTTACTTTTTAAAAATGCTTTGGAACTCAAGGCTTATTTTATGAATCTTAATTCTAAATTGTATGCTGCATCAAATTATCAGCTATAGCGTAAAGAACAAATACATTGTATTGCTTTTTACTTTTTTGGTTTTCCTTTTCGGATTGTATTCTCTTACTCAAATTCATATCGGGGCAGTACCCGATATTACGAATAACCAGGTTCAAATTATTACTACTTCTAAAAATTTATCTACTCAAGATATAGAGCAATTCATCACCTATCCTGTAGAATTGGAAATGGCCAATCTGCCGGGTGTTAAAGAAATGAGATCGGTTTCGAAATTTGGACTTTCTGTTGTAACCATTGTATTTGAGGATGACCTGGGAACCTATTTACCGAGGCAGTTGATCGCCGAAAAAATAAAGGTGGCCGCCGAGAAAATTCCGGAGGGTTATGGAACTCCCGAAATGGGTCCGGTTTCTACCGGTTTAGGAGAAATATATCAATATATTTTGGATACTAAACCGGGTTATGAGGATAAATATGACCCAACCACCTTGCGGACCATCCAAGATTGGGTCGTTAAACGTCAGCTATCGGGAATTCCCGGAGTAGTAGAGGTCAATTCTTGGGGCGGTTTTTTAAAACAATATGAAGTTGCCATCAATTTGCCGAAGTTAGATGCTATGAACCTAAGTATTTCTGAGGTTTTCGATGCTTTAGAAAGCAATAATGCCAATACAGGAGGAAGTTATATTGAAAAAAATAACACGACCTATTTTATTAGAGCAGAGGGTTTGCTGAAGAGTAAGTCGGATATTGAAAACCTAATTGTTAAAACGAGAGGAGGAATACCCGTCATGATTAGGGATTTTGGAGAGGTGCGAATCGGACATGCCACCAGATTTGGTGCCATTACAGGTAACGGACAGGGTGAAAAGGTATTAGGCCAAGTTTTAATGTTGAAGGATGGAAATTCTAATGAAATTATAAAAGCCGTAAAAAACAGGGTAGAGCAGGTCTCAAAAACGTTACCTGAAGGGGTTTATATCAATGGATTTTTAGAAAGAAGCGAGCTCATAGAAAAAACCACATTCACGATAACCGAAAATTTAATTTTGGGATGTTTGATCGTTATTTTTATTGTGGTTCTATTTCTGGGAAATTGGAGATCCGGATTAATAGTAGCCTCCGTGATTCCACTAAGTTTGTTTTTTGCCATTTCCTTGATGAACTTATTGCATGTTGATGCCAATCTAATGAGTTTAGGGGCCATTGATTTTGGAATCATAATCGATGGAGCGGTCATAATTGTAGAATATATAACCCACAAAATGACTTCGGATAAATTGCCATTGAAAGCGGTAACAGAGGAGGATGAACAGAAGCAAATTGATGAAATAACCATCAATAGTGCTTCAAAAATGATGGACTCAGCCGTTTTTGGTCAGTTGATCATTTTAATCGTTTTTATTCCAATTTTATCTTTGAGCGGTGTTGAAGGAAAAATGTTCAGACCAATGGCCATGACTTTCAGTTTTGCTATCGTCGGTGCTTTGATCATGTGTTTGACATACGTTCCTGCCATCGCATCTCTTGTGCTTAAACCTACAAAATCCAAGAAAACCATTATCGATAAAATATTTGTGATCATTAATAGCTATTATCAGCCATCTCTTAGTTATGCGCTGAATCATCAAAAAATGGTGATCGCCGGTTCTATTGGTTTACTCCTGATCACCGGCTTGATTTTTTCAAGGTTAGGTGGCGAATTCGTCCCCACGTTGGATGAAGGAGATTTTGTCATACAACCGGTTATCAAAACTGGTACTTCACTGTCTAAAACCATTGAAATAACGACACAAATTGAGCAAATTCTGTTAGAGAAATATCCAGAAGTAAGCCAGGTAGTCAGCAGGATTGGGGCAGCTGAAATACCAACTGATCCGATGTCAATGGAAGAGTCTGACGTAATCATTAAGTTGAAACCAAAAGGAGAATGGTCATCGGCTAAAACAAAGGATGAATTGGCAGATAAATTTAAAGAATCACTTCAGGTAATTCCCGGTATAGATATTGAATTTACTCAGCCCATAGAGATGAGATTTAATGAGCTCATTACGGGTGTTCGGGCGGATATTGCTATAAAGATATTTGGTGAAGATCTAGGGATTTTAAGTGCCAAGGCGAACGAGATCAAAAGTCTTATCAATGAAGTAGATGGAGCTTCGGATGTCGTGGTAGAAAAAATTATAGGACTACCTCAAATTAATATTCGATATGACCGAGATAAAATTGGCTTATACGGGTTGACCATCAATGAGATCAATAGAGTGATAGGTATGGGATTTTCGGGTGAAAATGCGGGTCAAATTTATGAAGGCGAAAAGAAATTTGACTTGGTCATGCGATTTGATCGAGAGACCAGAAGCAAGCTTGAAAACATCAAGAACATTCAAATAACCACCGAAAACGGATTGCTCATACCACTAAGAGAATTGGCTGAGATCAAATTGACCGAAGGTCCGGCGAAAATTTCAAGAGATGAAACCAAAAGAAGGATAGTGGTTGGGGTAAACGTTAGAAACAGAGATTTGCAATCGGTTGTAAATGAAATTCAGGACATCATAGAAAGTAAGGTCAATTTGCCACCGGGCTATAGCATTACTTATGGCGGGCAATTTGAAAATTTACAGCAAGCAAAGGAAAGATTGGCTTTAGCACTGCCCGTAGCGCTTTTTTTAATTTTTATGCTACTATATTTTGCGTTTAAATCACTCAAGGATACTTTAATTATTTTTTCAGCCATTCCTTTAGCTACTGTAGGAGGAGTTATGGCTCTTTGGATGAGGGGTATGCCTTTTAGTATTTCAGCTGGGATTGGCTTTATCGCCTTATTTGGAATTGCGGTACTCAATGGAATTGTATTGATCAAACACTTTAAGGAAATGAATTTGACAAATGATGAGAACTTGTTCGAAAAAATTTGGCAGGGAACTCAAGAGAGAATGCGACCTGTTTTGTTAACTGCTTCCGCTGCAGCTCTCGGTTTTTTACCCATGGCCATATCGACAAATGTAGGAGCCGAAGTACAAAGACCTTTAGCCACAGTGGTCATAGGTGGTTTAGTCAGCTCTACATTTCTCACATTGGTCGTACTGCCGATTTTTTATGTTCGTTTTTTCGATAAATCGATAAGCGTAAAAAAGATACCAAAAACGATGATGCTTTTATTATTTTCCTTATTGGCAAATTTCAGTGGCTCTGCTCAAATCCAGTCGCCAGTATTGACAGAATTACAGCAAAAGGCCATTGAGAACAACGCGTCTCTTAAATCGATGTATTTTAAAGTTCAGCAAAAGAAAGTTTCTGTGAACAAGGCTTATCACTTTGATAAAACGAATGTTTATTACGGCTATGACGAAAACAATCTGGCCATCAATGATCTTCCGCTAAAAGTATTTGGTGTTCAGCAGGATTTTAAATTTCCCGGTTTATATATCAATTCAAAAAAAATATTTGAAACGGAATTTGAGATTTCAGAAGTACAATACGATATTGAAAAGCGCAGAATATTAGGTGATGTAGCTAAAGCATATGAAGAGGTTCTCTACTATAAAAACATCGCCTTCAAATTGCAGAAATTAGATAGTTTGTACACAGATTTTGCAAAGAAAGCAAATAGGAGATTTGAACTTGGCGAAACAAATTATTTGGAAAAAATTAATGCACAGGCTCAGCAAAGAAAAATCGAGATTGGTTTACATGAAGCCCGGAGCAATATAGAAAATGCCATGATCAAATTAAAGTCAATTGTGCAATCTGAAGAGACTTTAATTGTACCATACGAAGAATTAATTCCTTTTATGCTTAATGAAAATGACTTGTTCTATAATTCTGTTAATGAGGTTTTTAATCTGAGAAATAAAATGGCGGATTTAAAAATTTCCGAGCAGAAGCAAAACTTCTTACCGGATTTAAGCCTGGAATATTTCGTAGGCTCAAATCAGACTTTGAATGAAAATCTTCAGGGTTTTCAGATCGGTTTAAAAATACCCATTTTATTCAGTGGCCAATCGGCACAGCTCAATGCCTCAAAAGTAGAAAAGGACATTGCAGAACAAGAAAGGATCGAATTTAAGCAAAGGTATGAATCGAAATACGCCATTCATCAAAAGGAACTGGAAAAGTACATGGCTTATTTGGATTATTACGAGAAGGAGGGAAGTGACTTGTCTAAAGCCCTAATAAAGACGGCTAATAAGTCCTATTTCTCCGGAGAGATCGATTTTTTTGATTATATCAAAAGTCTTGAAAATGCCACACAAATAGAGGTGCTTTATCTGGATCAGCTGCACCAATACAACCAAATTATTTTAAACCTGCAATATTTAAATTTTTAAAATAGACAAATAATGAAATCATATCTATACATCGGCATCCTGTTTTTAATCATTACTTCTTGTAAAAAGCAAGATGCTACCACAACTGAAACAAACTACAGGGGGGGCTCTAATACAATTGTTTTAAGTAATGAGCAATTTACTAATGCAAAGATGCAATTGGTAAAGCCTAATACAGAAGCAATCATCAATAAAGTTGAGGTCAATGGTTTGATTGATGTGCCACCTAATAACCGAGCTGTAGTGAGCGCCATTGCGGGTGGATATATTAAAAATTTCAACCTTATTGTGGGTACTCCGTTAAGAAAAGGAGACCTTTTGTTTACAATAGAAAACATGGAATTTGTGGAGTTGCAAAAAGATTTCCTCGAAACGTCAGAACGTCTGGACTATTTAAAAATGGAATATGAAAGACAGCATGCACTTTTTAAAGAGCAGATCAATTCAGAGAAGAATTTTTTAAATGCAAAATCAAATTATCAGTCTGCGTTGGCCACGCATAACGGTTTAAAGAAGCAACTTGAAATGCTGAATCTCGATCCTTCATCAAAAAACATTCAATCAGTGGCTCCCCTAATCGCTCCAATCAGTGGTAAAGTTGCTCAAATTTTCGTTGAAACGGGGAATTATGCAGGTCCGCAAGATAAACTACTCGAAATTGTAAATGATGATCATCAACATGTTGAGCTACAGGTTTTTGGAAAAGAGGCTTTAAAACTTGAAATAGGTCAGAAGGTGGAATTTTCAGTTCCTTCTATGTCTGAGGAGCTTTTTACCGGAAAAATTTATCTCATTGGTAATACCTTAGACGAAAACAGAACAATCAAGGTACATGTCCATATAGATGAGTCTGTTAAACAAAAATTCGTAGTTGGTATGTTTGTAAAGGCTACCATTTTCACAAAAGAGGAAATGTATTTAGTACTGCCGGAAGATTGTATCATTAAGAACGAATCCCAACATGTACTTCTCAAATTAAAAGAAATGGATAGTGAATTTCATTTTGAAAAAATATATTTAAAAGACCCCGTAATTGAGAACGGAAAGCTGATCATAAAAGATTCATCAGAAATAAATTCAAATTATCAATTTCTACAGGGAGGCAATATTTTGATGGTTGGTGAAGAATAATTTTACAAACAGGATTAATGTTTACCTTTGGGAAAAGACCGTATGGAAGATAATAGTAAGGTGAAAATAAGAAAGTATTCAGGAGAATTAGTTGAATTCGACATGGAGAAGTTAAAGCGATCTTTGAGAAAATCAAAAGTAAGTGAATCTGTCATTGAAGATATAGCCACGAAAATTGAAAACTCCTTATTTGAAGGCATGACGACCAAACAGATTTATTCTGCTGCTTACAAAATGTTAAAGGGAGAGAAATCTTGTTGTGCTTCACTCTATAAAGTCAAAAAAGCCATTATGGAATTGGGACCCTCCGGATTCCCTTTCGAAAAATTTGTAGCAGCTATCATTGAAGCTGAAGGTTTCAAAACTGAGGTTGGCCTTTTTGTTCAAGGACATTGTGTGATGCATGAGGTAGATGTGGTGGCAACCAACAGTACTAAGCAATATATGGTTGAGTGCAAATACCACAATTCTCAGGGGCGGGTAAACGATGTGAAAATACCCTTATATATTCAATCCAGGTTTTTGGATATTAATACGCATTACAATCATATTAATGGTCATAAAGCACTTTTTCAAGAAGGTTGGGTTTATACCAATACAAGGTTTTCTTCTGATGCGATCGATTATGGAAAGTGTATGGGCTTAAAATTAGTGAGCTGGGACCATCCAAAAGGCAGTAGTTTAATTGATAAAATTAACATGTATAAATTATATCCTATTACTGCCTTGATCAGTTTAACTAAAAACGACAAATCTAAATTATTGGAAGCAGGTATTGTTCTTTGCAAGGAGATATGCGCAAATCCCGATGTACTTATAGAAGCAAATATTGATAAAAGAAAACACAGTCAAATATTGTCAAATAGCTATGACTTATGTAATGGTTAATCAAACTATGAAACAAATAAAATTCTTTTTTACCCTGCTCATTTATTTTGTCATGATCAGTCCTTTACAGGCTCAAAATCATGCGGAAAAAGCACTGGTAGAAGGACAAATTCACACTTTATTTGACGGTATGAAATTAGGTGATACGGCAAAAGTCAGATCTGTTTTTCATGCTGATGCAAGTCTTTTTAGTACTCGTTTTGACGAGGCAGGAAATTCGATTTTAGCAAGAATAGATCTGGATAAATTTATTTTGAGTATTGGAGAAAACCATTCACGTGTATTTGACGAAAGATTAACGAAAATCGATGTGTACATCGATGATAATTTGGCCATTGCATGGACTCCCTATCTATTTTATATAGACGATGAATTTAGTCATTGCGGTGTAAATGCCTTTCAAATGGTCAAAATTGATAAGGTTTGGAAAATTATTCATTTAGTCGACACAAGAAGAAAGGACAATTGTATAGAGCCATAAATTAATCCTTTTTTTGACTGATCTCAAATGATTTTCCAGAAGGCAATTCAAATAATTCTAAACCAAAGAAAGGCACTGCTGCAATTAAATGATCAAAAATATCTGCCATGATATATTCGTAGTTCTGCCATCTTTTGTCTTTACTAAAGGCGTAAATTTCAATTGGAATACCTTGTGTTGTAGGTGCCAACTGTCTTACCATTAATGACATGTCTGTATTAATGGCAGAATGTTTTTCAACATAGGTTTCGATATATTTTCTAAATACTCCCAAATTGGTCAGGTTTCTGCCATTGATGAGTAAGTGCTTATCAATTTTATTATTCTTATTATAATCATCAATGATTTTTTGCCGGCTATTCAGATAGTCTGAAATTAATTGAATGTTCTTTAGTTCGTTTACTTTTTCAGGTAAAAGAAAACTAACACTTTCCATTTTTAAATTCAATGAACGTTTTATTCTTCGTCCTCCTGATTCACTCATCCCTCTCCAATTTTTAAAAGAGTCAGAGATCAAAGCATAAGTTGGAATTGTCGTTATAGTCTTGTCAAAATTCTGGACTTTTACAGTGGCCAAATTAATTTCAATCACGTCTCCGTCAGCCCCGTATTTATCAAAGGTGATCCAATCTCCAATTCGCAACATATCGTTTGCAGAAACCTGGATACTGGCCACAAAGCCCAAAATGGTATCTTTAAAAATCAATAGAAATACCGCAGAAGCGGCACCTAAGGCGGTTATAAATTTCCAGATAGGCTTATTGGTTAAAACAGCAAAAATCAATAGAACGCCAATAAGCCAAGTAATAATGAGTAGAACCTGTATATAGCTTTCTATGGGTTTATCTTTTAAACGCGGGAGTGTTTTGAAATAATCTCTGAGTGTATGAAGCATAGATCGGACAATCCATATAAGGAGAATAATGGAATAGACGGACAAACCTTTCGAGAAGAGATTCTCCCAATATGGGAAATCTGAAAAAACAAAGGGAACTATTTCGTGAGCGATCAAAAGCGGAACCAAATGAGCTATGTTCCTGGGCAGTTTGTTTTGAACCATGTAATCATCAAACTCCGTTTTGGTCTTTTCCGAAATTTTACTGAAGGTACCTAAAAGAATTTTTCGAATAATCAAATCGATCAGGGTCAGAAAGATGTAGGCCAGGATTACCAGGACAATTAAATTGAGCCATTTCGCCAATTCATTTCCTAGTCCTTTTTCGACTAAATATTGATAGATAAAGTGATTTAAATCTTCCATGTTATCAAAAAATATGCGAGTACAAAATTAGGCTTTTATTCAGTTTATCCATTGCATAAATGATATATCTCCTCATAATTCAACATTCATCTGTACTATGCATTTATTAACAAATAAAATTTTTATTGTGATGTGCTTATCCATCAAAATTCAATATAATTTCTTAAATTGTAAGAAAAAAATGCCCATTTATATGGATAGGCATGATGTTTCAAGTGACGTAACCGCTGAACATGTAGCCCAATTACATCAGGAAGATCTAAAGATCGAAGAACAATTTGATTGTAAAGGAATGACCTATTGGTTCGATGCTGAACGCAAAACTGCTTTTTGTTTGATCAAGGCACCAAACAAAGAAGCTGTTTGTAAAATGCACGATTTTGCCCATGGGGTGTTACCACATAAGATTATAGAAGTTGATGAAAACATAGTTGAATCTTTTTTAGGAAGGATTGAAGATCCCGAAAAAAAATTGAATACTGAGCTACAAATTATTGATGATCCTGCTTTTCGGTGTATCATGTACCTCGAATTATCGCATAATAGCATTGAGAGACAAAACCACCTTCAATTCAGTTTGTTTTCCGATAAGATTCATCAAAGTATTTTAAAAACCTTAAAAAAGTATGAGGGCAGGGTGGTTCAATCTGATAATGAATCATATTTATCATCTTTTAAATCCATTTCAAATGCAGTTTCCTGTGCATTGAATTTGCAACATAAACTCAAGTTTGTCATACCAAAGTTTGAAAAATCTTTTAAAAAATTGAGAATTGGTTTGAGCGCAGGTTTACCGGTTGAGGAAAGGGGTGGACTTTTTGAAGACACCGTATCCTTATCTAAAACTCTTTGTCAACTGGTAGATAGCCCAATTACTATTACGAATGAGGTTAGGGTTTATTATGAAAAAAGGCATACGAATGATTTCTTAAAAAATGAATTGATACGAAGTTTGAATATTACAGACGAAGCCTTTATAAAAAACTTTACTATTTATCTCGATCAAATCTGGAATGATCCTAAATTTCAAATTCAAAATTTTGCCAAAAAACTGGGTTATAGTCAATCTCAATTCTATCGGAAAGTGAAATCCCTTACAGGAAAATCTCCCATACAGTTCTTATCAGATTATAAGTTAGATAAGTCGATCGAATTAATTCATCATAAAAAAGGGAATATTTCAGAGATTGCTTTCGATTGCGGTTTTAACAGTGCTTCTTATTTTTCAAAATGTTTTTATAAGAAGTTCAATATGCTGCCCTCTAATTACCTAGTAAACTGCTAAAAAGGGTCAAGGACTAATTAAAATATATGTCTTAATTTCAGACAGGTGAACAATTTGTGCTATTGATTGACTAATATTTACCTGTTAAGATTTTATTATTTAAATAGTTTTGGTTAAACAAAAATCTATTTAAAATGGGAACAACATTATTTGAAAAATTAGGAGGAACGGAAGGTATATCTAATATTGTGGATGATACTGTAGAAAATCATATGAATAATACGGCTGTAAATGCCAGATTTCTACCTTACCGAGATGACCTTGAGAAACTCAACAAGATCAAGAAACATACCATAGACTTTTTTTCGATGGGAAGTGGTGGGCCTGCCACTTATCAGGGTAGGGATATGGAAACTGCTCATCAAGGAATGAATATAAGTCCGGGTGAATACGTGCATGCCATTGACGATATATTTGTTGCCTTAGATAAGAATGGCATTGATGAAGGCGCAAAAAAAGAAGTGCTTTATATTTTATGGTCCTTAAAAGGAATGATCATAGCGAAATAATCAAAAAACAAATATCATGTCAAATTCAGTAAAATTAATACCAAAAGAAAAAATAGAACAATTTACTTTGGGAATCAGAGGAAAAGTCATTCTTCCATTGGATCCTGATTATGAAAGTTCTAGAAAGATTTACAATGCGATGATCAACAAACATCCAGGTATGATTGTAATTTGCTCAGACGTCGCCGATGTATTGTATTGTGTAAGATTTGCGAAAAATCATGATTTAATCACATCGGTTAGAGGAGGGGGACACAATGGTGGTGGACTTGGTTTATGTGATGATGGAATGGTCATTGATCTCTCTGGAATAAAATTTGTCAGAGTTAATACAGCAGACAGTACAGTAGTAGTTGGCGGAGGCAATGTATGGGGCGAAGTAGATCATGCAACCCATCCATTTGGATTAGCTGTGCCGGCAGGTATCATTTCTACCACTGGTGTTGGCGGACTGACACTCGGAGGGGGAGTAGGATACCTTTCAAGAAAATTTGGACTTACGATTGATAATCTTTTAGAGGCAGATATGGTTTTAGCTGATGGTACAATTGTAACGGTTAATAAAGATCAACATACAGATCTCTTTTGGGCAATTCGGGGTGGTGGAGGAAATTTCGGCATTGTGACTTCTTTTAAATTTCAGGCACATCCTGTTAAAAATGTCATAGGCGGGCCTACATTATTCCCTATAGAAAGAACTAAAGAAATTATGAAATGGTACGATCACTTTATTCATAAGGTAACAGAAGATTTGAATGGGTTTATAGCTACGATGGTCATTCCTAAATCTCCATTTCCTGAAAGTCTACATGAGAAGAAATTTTGTGGTATCATTTGGTGTTATACCGGAGACCCAAAAGATTTTGATAAATTATTTGAACCCGTAAGAGCTTTGAAACCTATTTTTGAACATGTGGGAGAAATGCCCTATCCGAATATTCAATCCCTTTTTGACGGCCTATTACCACCGGGTTTACAATGGTATTGGAGAGCAGATTTTTTTAATGAACTGAATGAGGAATTAACTCAAAAACATTTAGAATTTGGAACTACAATTCCAACACCCTTATCGCAAATGCATCTATATCCTATCTCAGGAGCTGCCGGTAGGCCCAGTAATACAGATACTCCTTGGGCATACAGAGATGCAAAATATGCCGGCGTCTTTGTAGGAGTTGATCCGGATCCAAAAAATCGCGAAATAATAACAAATTGGGCGAAATCATATTGGGATGCTTGTCATCCTTATTCCATGGGTGGTGCCTATTCAAATTTCATGATGGATGAAGGTCAGGAACGCGTTAAGGCGAGTTATAAGGGCAATTACAAAAAACTTGTCGATATCAAGCGGAAATATGATCCTTTAAACTTTTTTAAAATCAACCAAAACATAAAACCATAAAATAGATAAAGGCCTTTAACTAAATTAAAATTTTCGTCTATCATTTCAATCTTGAAAGACTTACATTTGAGGAAATTTAAGCGCTGAAATTATGAGTAAGCATGATGCCTATGCTGCCTTAAGGTATAAAGAATTCAATTTATTCTTACTGGTTCGTTTTGCCATGGTCTTTGCCTGGTCAATGCAATTTGTGGTTATTGAATGGGAGGTCTATAGTATAACTAAAGACCCTCTTTCTTTGGGGATCATAGGCTTAATGGAGGTAATTCCCGCAGTGAGTTTAGCACTTTTTGCCGGTCATATTGTTGATCAGAAGGAAAAAAAAACTTTATTTATGCGTTGTATCATGGCCTTTTCAGTGATAAGTTTTGGCCTCTTCCTCATTACATGGCCAGAATTTATTAAAGACTTCTCGACCACAGTCATTCTTGCCTGTATTTATTTTTTGGTATTTTTAGGTGGAATCGTTCGCGCATTTTTAGGACCAACCATATTCTCTTTATTTTCATTGATCGTCCCTAAAAAAATTTATCCTAATGCAGCAACCTGGAGCAGTTCAGTTTGGCAATTAGGGGTTGTCATTGGTCCGGCTCTTGCTGGATTCTCCATTCATTGGATCGGTGTTCACTGGTCTATGATCCTTGTCTTTGGCTTTACGGTCATTTCATTATTATTACTTTCAAAGATTCAAAAGAAGCCTATTTTAAATCCTAAAATTGGAGAACCGGTTTTTAAAAGTTTGAAACAGGGAATTGATTTTGTATTTAGTAATAAAATTATATTAACGGCGATAAGTTTAGATATGATTGCCGTGCTATTTGGTGGTGCGGTGGCCCTTCTGCCTATTTATGCGCAGGATATTTTAAAGGTCGGACCTGAAGGGTTTGGCATATTGAGAGCAGCACCTGCCGTTGGAGCGTTGATCATGATGTTTACATCAGCTCATTTCCCACTCGATAAGAACGCCGGTAAAAAATTGCTCTTTGCCATATTTGGTTTTGGTTGTTCCATCATACTTTTCGGTTTATCTACATCATTCTGGCTTTCCGTTTTTGCCCTTTTTATGAGTGGTTTAACGGATGGTATTTCTATGATCATCAGGCAAACGATTTTACAATTAAAAACTCCTGATGATATGCGAGGAAGAGTGGCTTCCGTGAACTCTATGTTCGTAGGCTCGTCTAATGAATTGGGAGCTTTTGAAAGTGGTATTACAGCCAAATGGATGGGAACTGTGACCGCAGTCGTCTTTGGAGGTACGATGACTTTACTTACAGTTATATTTACAGGGATTATATCGCCTACATTTCGTAAATTAGACCTGCGCAAAGATTTAGAAGAACATCAAAATGCCTGACATGAAAAAAATCAATTGGGATGAAGTTCCAACAGAAATAGTTACACCTTCCATGCATCGAAAATTGATCTATGGCGAAAAGCTTATGATTGCAAAGATGAAGTTTAAAGAAGGTTTTTTAGTGCCCTTACACGAACATCACCACGAGCAAATTACCCATGTACTTCAAGGTAAAATTAGGTTTTGGTTGGGTAAAAATAAAGAAGAAGTGATGGATCTGACAGATGGGGATGTATTGGTGATACCATCCAATTTGCCGCATGAAGCCTTAATGATGACAGATGTGGAAGAAATTGATACATGGACACCATTGAGAGAAGATTGGTTAGACGGAACAGATGATTACCTTAAAAACGTCAGATAATGGATCTAGGCTTACAAGATAAAACTGCTTTTGTTGCTGCTTCCAGTGAAGGTTTGGGTTTGAGCGTGGCCATGTCATTGGCAAGCGAAGGTGCTCGAGTGATCATTTGCGGAAGAAATCAGGATCGTTTGGATGAAGCGAAAAGAAGTATAGACAAACTGGGATTTAAAAAATGTACAGCCTTTATTTGTGATCTGTCAGATCAATCGAGCCTGAAGCACACTTGTGAACTCGTTTTAAAAGAGTTTAAAAAAATTGATATTCTGATCACCAATACCGGCGGACCTCCGTCCGGAAATTTCAATGATTTCACCCTCTCTGATTGGCAGGTTGCCTATGACCAGATGTTTAGAAGTGCTCTTTATCTCATTCAGCAATTTTTGCCTGGAATGAAAAAACAAAAGTTTGGCCGTGTCATTTCTATCACTTCGATCGCTGCTAAACAACCGGTAAAAGGACTTATTCTGTCAAACGCGATAAGAAGCGCTATTGCAGGCCTGATGAAATCATTGGCAAATGAATATGGAGCTTTTCAAGTTACCTTTAATAATGTAATGCCCGGATATACCAAAACAAAACGATTAGCACAATTGATAGATGATCATCCCGATTTTCTGGAAAAAACAAAAGACATTCCTCTAAAACGTTTTGCAGAACCTGAAGAATTTGCAGCTGTAGTTACCTTTTTGGCAAGTGAAAGGTCGAGTTATTTAACCGGAAATTCTTTGGCCATCGATGGAGGCTGCATTCAATCTGTTTTTTAATTTAAAACATTGATAAAATAATATTGATTTTTGTCAAAAAACCGAGGTTAATTTAGCCTACTACACTTTGTCAAATAGCCATTTTATCTTTACTTTGAGGATTAATCGCTCAACATATCCCTTTGGTAAAGAATTACATTTTATTAATTTCTTTTTTGTTTTTATGGTCAACTTTTACCATTGCCCAAAACGATGTTGCTTCTATTATAGCCGAAGGAGATCAGCCTTATTGCCCAACAACTGAAATTCCTGTTGTCACAGAATTTAACATCTTTGATCCAAACAATAATTCTATTAGTGAATTTTACATTCAGATTTCAGAAGGATACGAAAGAGGGACTGATCAATTAAAACTTTCAAACCCATCCAGTCATCCCAACATTCTCGCAACTCCTTTTGATGTTCAGCAAGGAAAAATAAGGCTATATCCAAAAACAGGAGATTCAATGGATTATGATGAATTAATTGCTGCCGTAAAAGATGTTGTTTATTGGAATACGGAGGTTGATGTACAAGGCGAAAGGGTTTTTTCATTAACCTTAGGTTCTGCAAATTATCTTCCTTCAACAGGTCATTACTATAAATTCGTACCCTCAATTGGCATTACCTGGCAGGCTGCAAGGGTAGAAGCTGAATCATTAAATTATTATGGTTTGCAGGGTTATCTCGCCACGATTTTGTCTCAAGATGAAGCGGTGCTTTCAGGTGAACAGGCTGAAGGAGCCGGATGGATTGGAGGCAGTGATGCAGAAGTAGAGGGTGTATGGCGCTGGGTTACAGGACCAGAATCATTAACTGCTGATAACATTTTTTGGAATGGTGGAATTAACGGTTCAACACCTGCCGGAAAATTTGCTTTCTGGAACACAAATGAACCCAATAATCTGGGTGATGAAGATTATGCACATGTAACGGCTCCCGGGGTTGGCGTTCCGGGCTCCTGGAACGACTTAAGTAATGTTGGTTCTACTGAAGGAGATTATCAACCAAAAGGCTTTATCGTTGAGTATGGAGGAATGCCTGGTGATCCAGAACTTGATCTATCGGAAAGTACGCGCATTTATATTCCAAAAATTACCGCAACGAGCGGAGCGGAAAGATGCGGTTCGGGCGTTTTAAACCTAAGTGCTTCGGCTAGTTTCGGCGAGGTGTATTGGTTTGAAAGTATGGAAAGTACGACCCCCGTCTATACAGGAGAAGATTATAGTCCTGATTTGACCCAATCCAAAACATTCTATGTTCTGGCTTCGGAAGATGCAGATTGTTTTAACGGAATTAGAACAGAGATTCTGGCAGTTGTAGATCCAATTCCTGAAATAAATGAAATAGTCGAGTTAAAAAATTGTGATGAAGATGGCAATACAGATGGTTATACCGATTTTAATTTAAATCTGGTCTATGGTTTGCTTGACATTAGTTTACCAGGCGGAGGAGATCCGCCACCACCACCCATGGTAAATCTGAGTTATTTTTTGAATAAAGTCGATGCCGAAAATGATATAAATGAAATACAGCCCTCACCATTTAACAATAGAACAAGCTCTGTAGTTTATTGCAGGGTTGAAAGTAATCAGGGTTGTTTTAGGATTTCACAAATCAATCTTTCTGTTTCTGCTCCATCACCTATAGAGCCAGGATATTTTTATTCGCTAGTTGCTTGTGATACGGACAATAAAAATGATGGTTTTTTTAGTTTTAACCTCAGTGAAGCGACACAACCCATACTAGATCAAGCGCCAATCGGGCAAAATTTACAAGTAAAATATTTCGAGAATTTAGAAGATGCACTATTGGTCATAAATGAATTGCCGCAAAGTGGTTATGTGAATACGCAATCCTTCGAACAAACTATTTATGTTAGAATAGAAAGTGAAGACAATACAGATTGTATTGGGATAGGGGAATACCTTAAACTTTTTGTCAATCCATTGCCTGAGTTTAAAGTAAAATCTGAATTTATTTTATGTTTAAATTTTGGATCTGTTTTGATAGAAACTTATGATCCACAAGGTGATTACTCATTTCAATGGTTTAATGATCAAAATACTTTGATAGGATCTGGACCGACCATTGAATTAAGCAATCCAGGAAATTATTCAGTCATCGCTAGCTCAGACAAAAACTGTACATCAAAAGTGAGAAATTTTGCAGTTAAAGCATCTGATCAACCCAATTTAACGCCCAACGACATTCAAGTAGAAGACAATAGCAACAACAACACAATTACTATTCTAAAAGATAATTTGGGTGTTGGAGATTATCGTTTTGCTCTGGATAATGGCCCTTTTCAAGTTGAAAATATTTTTGAATTTGTAGAGGCAGGCTTGCATACTGTTCATGTAAGAGATCGAAATGGTTGTGGAGAGGCCAATTTAGAAGTCTCTGTGATTGGTTTTCCCAAATTTTTTACGCCAAATAATGATGGGTTTTATGATTTTTGGCAAGTAGAGGGTATCGAATTTCAACCCAATTCTACCATCCATATTTTTGATCGATTTGGAAAATTAGTATGCACATTAAAGGGAGATCAAAAAGGTTGGGATGGATCTTATATGGGCATTGAGATGCCCTCATCCGATTATTGGTATGTAGGTAATTTAGAGGATGGAAGGGTGGTTAAAGGGCATTTTAGTTTAATTAGGAGTGAGAAATGATGATAAAGAAAAGCTTACTTATATTATTTCTGCTCTTAATTCTTAAAGGCCATTCCCAGGAAACTTTCCCGGTCAATTTTGATTATTTATCGGACAATGTTTACTTGATACATCCTGCTGCGGCAGGTATTGGTAATTGCGGAAAATTTAGACTTACCTATGGGCAGAGTTTTTTTGGAATAGAAAATGGACCTTCACTGCAAACGCTGAATTTTCACAATCGTTTTTGGGAAAAAGCAGCTGTAGGAGCCATTATTTTTAACGATCAAAACGGATATCATGCCAAGCGAGGATTTTTAGGCACCTATGCCTACCATTTGGCTTTTGATAAAGGTTATCATCTGAATCAACTTTCGTTTGGTTTGAGTTTTATGTATTTGCAAAACAGCGTTGATCAGAGTGATTTTTTTACCGATGATCCCATTATTTCAGGTAACACAGAAACCTCAAATTATTTCAATGCAGATTTCGGACTTTCGTACCACAATTTGAATTACTTTGGTTATTTCACGATCAAGAACATATTAGAAAGTAAAAGAGACCTGGTCAATTCAAGTCTAGAAACCGAAAATTTGAGAAGGTATTTATTTACAATCGGAGGTGTGTTAAATCAAAATAAGGATTATTTTTTTGAACCCTCGATCATGGGGCAATATATAGAATACACCAAAGAAACCTGGGTGGATTTTAACTTAAAAACATTTAGAAAACTGAATAGAGAAGGAAATCAATTATGGGTGGCTCTTTCTTACAGACAAAGTTTTGACAGTTCTGATCTGGAATCTCTCAAACAAATTACTCCAATGGTCGGTGTAAATATTAACCGGTGGCTACTTTCTTATAACTACACTCATCAACTAGGAGATGTTGTTTTTCAAAATAGTGTAAATCATCAGATCACCGTAGGGTTTAATTTAGAATGTGTAACAGAGATCACTCGATTATGGGACATTCAGAATTAATAATTATATTTAAATAGAAGAGCCTAAAGCATTGTACAACTTTGCTTTACTTGTGTAATATTGATTTAATATGGCAATTCCCTTTAATTTCGCATCAATTAATTTTGACTCCCGGCTATTCACTAAGAAAAGTGAACTTTCGCCAACGCCAAACTTTCGCTCTTCTGCACGAAAGAGCGTTTCGTAATCCAAGATCATATTTTGCGTAATATTATCTTGAATGGCATATGATTCAATTTCTTTTTGAATCATTTGAATTTTGTTTTTCAAAGTCACTTCCGTATTCATGATGTCCAATTCGGCGCTTTGTAATTTTAATTTAGCCAACTTCAGGTCGCCTCGTTCTTTCCTTATGAATAAGGGAAAGCTCACATAAAACCCGGCTTTATAATTATTCTCATTGAAAGAATTGATTTGATCATAGGTTTCTGATAAAAAATTATAATCAACATTTACAATTGGGAATAATTTATTGACTTTGAGGTTTTTATCTACTTTTAGACTTTCATACTTATAATTTAAGGACCTGATTTTCGGATGATTATCTATAAGTTCATCGTCGGCTATCAACTCTGACAGATTTAAGGCCATGTCGATCTTTTCAGTTGTAAGTATATCAGGAGTAATATCTTCTCTGACTTCAATGGGCAAATCGTCAGAAAGCCATAGAAAATTTGAAAGGTCAAAAGTAGCTTTGGTAAAGGCAAGTTTAGATTTTTCAAGATTAAGAGCTCGATCTTGCACTGTGATACCCGCCTCCAAGGTATCGATCGCCGGATTTTCACCTGTTTCAAAATTTCTTTTCACCCCATTAAATCTAAATACGGCATTTTGATAAAAATCTTCGAATACCATTTTTTCATGATAGGCCTTTAACCAGTCAAAATAGACCAGAGTGGCATCATATAGGATCTGGTTAACCATTAACTGCTGATCCTGAAGCGCTTGCTCTTCAAATAATTTAGCTTGCTTTAAGGTTGCCATTCTTTTATTGATCCATAAATTTTGAGCTAAAGAAACGGAAACACCAACGCTGTACAGACCGTCATCCGGCGTAAAACTTTCAGGATTGAGATAAGCTCCGGAATTATCTTCGTAGTTACCCTTTAATTCAATCCCGTACCAAGTAGGGATTTTAAATGTGGCATTTAATTTGTCGTAATATTCAGATCCTTTAAATTCTTTGGTTCCATAATCCACTTCTAATTTAGGATCAAAGGCACCTCTTGCCTTCATCAGTTTTGCCTGGCTTTCATCAATTACTAAATTCACCTGCCTCACAATGGGGTGAAAGGATTTTACAAAACCTAGATATTCTTCCAAACTGAGCACAGAAAGATTGTTTTCCTGAGAAAAAAGTATCTGCGTTATCAGTAAAAAAGCAATGACTGATTTACTTTTCATTTTACTTCTTTTTTTCATCCGAACCAATATTACTAGAAGGTTTGTAGAAATCAGGAGGGAAACCATTTAGTTTTCGCCACATTTCAAACCATATAGGCACATCGTTCAATAAGGCCATTGTTTTTGCTCCTGAACCGACCCGCAAAGCAGTTGGCCATTCGTGATCCTCCTTATCAGGCGCCAGTAAAATTCTATACTTTCCATTCGGACTTATAAAATTTTCTATGGCTACCACAGTAGCTCCATAGGTTCCATAAGAAACATTAGGCCATCCGCTGAAAACAATAGCAGGCCAACCGTCAAATTGAACCCTTACTTTTTCACCTAAATGCATAAGCGGCAGGTCAATTGGATCAATAAAGGTTTCTACAGCCAACTCATAAGAAGAAGGCATAATACCTACCAGTTGATCTCCTTCTTTGAACGTTTCTCCAATACCAGATTTTACCGCCTTATTAATAAATCCATTCTGAGGGGCCGTTATAAACATCAAACTGTTCCTTTTTTCATAATTCGTATAATCATTTTCCAATTTTGTAACCTGGGCGCTGGCATCAAATTGACTGGATCTGGCTGTAAACATATCGCTTTGCGCTTTAGCAATTTTATCTCCATAAGTTGCGTCGATGGTCGCTAATTCTACCTGAGCATTTATGACCTCATTTTTACTAGTCAGCAATTTGTTTTCCTGAGAAATTAATTTCGCCTGCGTTTCTTGTAATTTCAATCTTTTTTCCTCTACATCTTTCAATGCTTTTAAACCCTCATCCTGTAATGTTTGCGTTCGATCAAACTGACGCTGTGCGATTTCTATATTGGTTTTTGCCGCTTCCAAATCTATGCTGTCACTTTTTACTTTAAGACCAGCCTGCATTAATTTGTTTTTGGCTTGTTCATATTTCAATAATTGTTCATTCTTAAGTGCCGAAATTTGTCTTTCTAAGGCACTCACTTTGCTCTCATAAGCTTCAACCGATGATCTTTTGGCATCAATTTGATCTCCGGTTCTAGAGACAAGTTTCTCATCAAAATATTCACTTTTAATTTCGGAAATGCGTAAGATCGTATCTCCTTTTTCTACGTAATCACCTTCTTGTACATACCATTGTTCGATTCGTCCTGGAAGTGTCGATTGAATGCTCTGAGGCCTTTGTTCTGGTCTGAGCGTTGTTACATTTCCCGTACCAGCGATATTCTGTGTCCATGGTAAAAAGAGGGTGATAAATATAATACCAGAAAAGACCCTTAAAAAACGGTTGAATTGTTTGTAGTACTTTCTTTCAAATATGGTCTTACCCGATTTGTAATCGGCCAAATCAATTCCATCTGTTACTGTGTTATGAGAAATCTTTAGCATAATTTCTTAAGATTTTAAAGTTTTGATTTCACCATCTTCTAGTGTCAGGTGCTCTTTCATGTATTTTTTCCACATAGGATTAGCACTAATGACCATTAAGCCCCATGGATTATTCTTATCGGCAAGGTATTGAACAATTTCTTCGAATTCCAATGCGTTAAACTCATCTAGCGGCTCTTCAAGAATTAATACTTTTGGATCTTTTAAAATCGCACGGGCAAGAATTATTTTTTTTGCAACTGTTTTGGAAATTCGTTTTCCCTCCGGATATAAAACTGTGTTCAGACCCTGATGAAGATCCCTGATATAGGACATCAGGCCTATTTTTTCAAAAACCTCAAAAATGCGGTCATCAGAAATCGACAGATCGCCAAAGGTTACATTTTCTCTTAAAGTACCCTCAAACGGAGTTTCTTCAGATAAAGAAAGTCCGAGATGAGCCCTGTAATAGTTTAAATATAAACTTGTAATAGAATGGTTATTTACATACACGTGGCCGGAAGTTGATTCAACGACTCCTGACATTAAATTGATGAGACTACTTTTTCCGGAACCGCATTCTCCATCTACTAACATACGTGTCTTTGTATCAACTTTCAGTGAGATATTCTTTAAAATTAATTTTTCCCTATCGGGAACACCATAGCAAGCCTTATTTAATTCAATTTCAAATATTTTTGTAAAATCTGGTCTTTCACCGTTATTTGGTTCTAAGCGCTTATCGACTACATGACCAATTTTTTCGATAGATGTCAATACATCATATACAGATTCCAGACCAATGATGAGTTTCTCGACAGAGGCAATTACCAATAAAATAATGATTTCTGCTGCTACGAACTGGCCAATGTTCATTTGTTGATTCAATACCAATCCACCACCAATTAACAATAAACTTGCTGTAACGATGATCTTAAAAGCAATCATTAAAAAGTACTGGAGTCTCAAGATGCTAAAGTGACCTTCGCGAGCATTGAGGTATTTATCGACCAAATAATCGTTTTTTTGTAAAGCCAGACTGGTTTTTCCTGAGAATTTAAAGCTAATCACCGCACGAGCCACTTCCTGGATCCAGTGTGCCACCTTATATTTTGCTTTTGATTCGTCCAAGCTTGTGTCCAATCCTTTTTTCGCAGTGTATTTAAAAACAACTGCGATGAGAATTAGCAGGAGTAAACCAAATACAATAAACACAGGATGATAGAATGACAATAACAATAGAGCAAAAACAATTTGAAGCACGGCTGTAGGAATGTCAATTAAAATCTTTGAAAGCCCTTTTTGAACCATTAATGTGTCAAAAAATCTATTGGCTAATTCCGGTGGATAGTAATGAAATAATTCACTCATTTTTATTTTAGGAAACCTATAGGTAAAATCAAAAGAAGATCGGGTAAAAATTCTCTGTTGGATAGTTTCAAGAATTCTTATTTGCATAAATCCTAGTGCTCCTGAAAACCCTGTTCCGATGGTAACCAAAATAACCAATACGATCCAAGAGGTTGAAATTTGAGCTCCTTGAATTAAATTAATAATGGATTGTATTCCCAAGGGTAAGGACAGGGCGACAATTCCATTAAAAACCGCATAATAAAATATTTGTAGGATGTCCTTTTTTTCGAGCGTGATTAATCCCATTAATCTCTCCCAGGGTGTCATTTTTAAGTTAGACATTCTGATAATTTTTTAAAGTGTAAAAAGTAAGGTCCGTAAAAAAATTGGTCGGAGAATCTGTTTTATTGCAGTCTGTCATCGATTTGAAATGGTCTTTTAAAAAATGTTGATGTAAGCCACCATCAATAATTGTGCTGGCCAAACTTGTTGGATAAGGATATTTCGGGCTTACAGACAAAATTACATCTTTTAAACGCGAAACTAAACGTTTATGCACAGCAAAATAGCCCTCTTTATTTTCATTATCCACTTCCTTGGTAAGATATGATTTAGAATTTTCGTTTACGATGATATTATGCAACAAAATTTCATTGACATGAGAAAAACTTAAATCTTCTTCTACACTTCTAGTGACAATTTGAATGGCCCTTTTCAACTTTTCTTCCGGATCGGTGATATTATGGATTTCAAAAACTAACTGATATTCTATCCATGCCCAATATCTGGCTGATAAATAAACCAATAATTTATGTTTACTTTCAAAATACCTGTAAATTGAACTTTCGTTCGACCCGATCATCAGGCCTAACTTTTTAAAGGTAAAATTGTCAAACCCGATCTCATTCATTAACAGAATACTGTTCTCCAAAATTCTTTTACCAAGATCTGAAGATTCAGGATCCTTAAGAAAAATCTTATCGGGAACAGATAGCTTGATAGATGAAAGCAATTTATCCATAATCAGTTATTTATAGTGCAAATATAAAAGTAATACTATTATGTTTAATAAAAAGACTAAAATATTTAACATAAAATTAGTATTTGAACCTTCTTTTATTGGGTGGAGGAGTGGCAATTATATTGTTATATAATATTTAATTCTTGTCATATAAAAACTTAAAATAATTAATTCCTTATCTTTACAAGGCCGTATTTGAATAAGTTTTGTTCAATGAAGCATATCTTTATTTCAACAAGTAAAATTTATTTCAACTTATAAATTTATTCATCGTAATGAATAAAAAACGATTTAGAACGGGATTTGAATTCAGTCCTTTTGAAGAACAACAAAAAAGTCCGTTTGAAAAACTTTTTGCCATTTTTAAAGAACTCATCACCCATACCTCGGGAGATTTTGATGAGGCAATTGATTGGTTGAAGCAGCTCGATAAGGAATATAAGCTGACCGATGAAAATTATACCCTAGACGATTTTGTTGAAGACCTAAAAAAAAAGGGATTTATTCAAGAGCGTATTGCTCCAGATGGCACTTCAGGTCAAGTAATTTCGGCGAAAACTGAGCGGGCGATAAGAAAGAATGCCCTGGATCAGATCTTTGGGAAATTAAAAAAGAAAGGTTCCGGCAGTCATAAAACGAAAAGCAGCGGTATTGGAGATGAACATACCGGTGATCTCAGAAATTTTCAGTTTGGAGATGGTCTGGACCAGATTTCCATGACAGAAAGTTTAAAAAATGCACAAATAAATCACGGATTTAAAGAATTCATGCTTACTGAAGAAGACCTGGTCGTAGAAGACACCCATCATAAAGCTCAAATGAGCACGGTTTTAATGATCGATATCAGTCATAGTATGATTTTGTATGGCGAGGATCGAATCACACCTGCCAAGAAAGTAGCCATGGCCCTGGCTGAACTAATTACCACCCGATATCCAAAAGATACATTAGATATATTGGTTTTTGGCAATGATGCATGGCCGGTTAGTATTAAAGATTTACCCTATTTACAGGTAGGCCCCTATCACACAAATACTGTTGCGGGATTGCAACTTGCAATGGATCTTTTAAGGAGAAAAAGAAATACCAACAAACAAATTTTTATGATCACTGATGGTAAGCCAAGCTGTTTACGTTTGCCTGATGGGACTTATTACAAGAACAGCAATGGTTTGGATCCGCATATCGTAGAGGAATGTTACAGTGCGGCTGCATATGCCAGAAAATTACATATACCTATCACCACTTTTATGATTGCCAAAGATCCATATTTACAATCATTTATAGAAAAATTTACCCTATCGAACAGAGGGAAAGCATTTTATACAGGTTTACAAGGACTTGGTGAAATGATTTTTCACGACTATGAAAATAACAGAAAAAAGCGAATTAAATAATATGAGACCGGATATAAGAACATTAAGTGAGCTCAAAAAATCAGGATATATTTCAAAAGGTATCAAGGAAGAATTACGACAAAATCTAATTGAAAACATTAGGAAAGGAAGAACTTCTTTTAAAGGGATACACGGTTATGAATCCAGCGTTATTCCACAACTGGAAAGGGCAATTTTATCACAGCACAATATCAATTTACTGGGATTACGCGGTCAAGCCAAAACCAGACTAGCTAGGTTAATGGTCGAATTGTTGGATGAATATATTCCAATTATACAAGGTTCTGAGGTAAATGATGACCCGATGAACCCTATCAGCAAGTATGGCAAAGATCAGATTGAAAAATTTGGGGATCAAACTCCGATTGACTGGATACATAGAAGTGAAAGATTTTTTGAAAAATTAGCTACACCTGATGTAACTATTTCCGATTTGATCGGGGATATCGATCCAATTAAAGCGGCAAATTTAAAATTGAGTTACGCGGATGAGCGAGTTATTCATTTCGGTATGATTCCTCGGGCGAACAGAAGTATTTTTGTGATCAATGAATTACCCGACTTGCAATCGAGAATTCAAGTTGCACTTTTCAATATTTTAGAAGAAGGAGATATACAAATTAGGGGGTTTCAAGTGAGGATGCCTTTAGACCTTCAGTTCATTTTTACTGCAAATCCTGAAGATTATACTAACCGCGGAAGTATAGTCACTCCGCTCAAAGACAGGATAGGTTCTCAGATATTAACGCATTATCCGGAAAGTCTTGATATAGCAAAAACCATTACCGCACAAGAAGCAAGATTGCAGAAGGAAAGATTGGCAGATATTTATATTCCTGAAATTGCCAAGGATCTGGTCGAACAAATAGGTTTTGAAGCTCGGGATAACCCTTATGTAGATCATAAGAGCGGGATTAGTGCCCGAATGAGTATTACTTCTTATGAAAACCTTTTGAGTACTGCGGAATATAGGTGTTTGCAAAACAATTCAACAAAAACAGCGATTAGATTTTCTGATATTTTAGGGATGATCCCCTCCATTACAGGAAAGGTAGAGTTGGTTTATGAGGGAGAGCAGGAAGGAGCAAATTTTGTAGCGGAGCAGCTGATCAGTGCGGCTTCAAGATCTTTGTTCGATCAATATTTCCCCGAAATTAAAAAGCTAAAGCACGAAGATGAGCAGGATCCATACCAAGAAATCGTTCAATGGTTTTTTGATGAAAGCTCTTTTGAAATCATGGATGACAGTTCTGAAGAAGAATATGCCGCCAATCTAAATTCTATTAAACCTTTGGGAAAACTAATCAAAAAATACATGCCAGATCTACCTGAAAAAGATATGCCTTTCGTAAAAGAATTTGTTTTATGGGCTTTGGTGGAATATAATAAACTCAACAAACAAAGAGTAAGAAAGGGCTTTGAATTTAAAGATCCTTATGGAGCATTTCTTTCTGATTTACAATAAACCTATCTTTACCTGAAGGTAAATTAACAACTCTTGGAAATAAATGAGGTATTCGATGTCATAATTGTGGGAGGCGGTTTAGCAGGTCTCACCTCAGCGATACATCTTAGCAAAAGTGGTATCAAATTACTCTTGATTGAAAAGCAGCCATATCCTTTTCACAAAGTCTGTGGTGAGTATGTTTCGAATGAAGTTTTATCTTATCTGAATTCTCTTGGTTTTGATCCTTTCCAATATGACGCCAAAAAAATTGAACGACTTATATTAAGCACACCATCAGGTAAATTTATTGAGAGTAAACTCGATCTGGGTGGATTTGGATTAAGTCGTTATACCATGGATAATGAACTTTATAAATTAGCCATGTTAAACGGAGCATTCATGCTAAATGACGTAGTAACTGAAATCAATTTTAATTCTTCTTATACTGTTATAACCAAAAGTGAAAAGGTATTCCAAGCTAAAGTAGTACTTGGGGCATTTGGGAAACGATCAAACCTGGACATCAAATTGAACAGGAATTTTATCCAAAAAGAATCTCCTTTTTTAGCTGTCAAAGCACATTATAAAGGTGTTTACCCTGAAGACCTTGTGGGTCTCCATCATTTTGAAGGAGGTTACTGCGGTGTTTCAAATATTGAAAAAAACAAGATAAATATTTGTTATATCGCTGATTATAAAATTTTTAAACGATATAAAAACACTGATGAATTTGAAGCGCATGTCGTCAGGAAAAATGTATTTTTAAAGGAAATATTTGCAAAATCTGAACTTACTTTTGAAAAACCATTGGCCATTAGTCAGATATCTTTTGATAAAAAAAGTGCTGTCGAGAACCATATTTTGATGTGCGGGGACAGTGCCGGATTGATCCATCCGCTTTGCGGCAACGGAATGGGGATGGCGATTCATTCGGCTCAAATTGCCTCCAATCTGATCATTCAATTTCTTTCAGAACAAATTTCAAGAGAAAAATTGGATGAAACTTATCAATTACAGTGGAATGAGTCATTTAAATCTCGTTTACAATTTGGAAGATATTTAGCTAATCTTTTTAGAATGAATCGGTTTTCAGAAGTTTCCATGTCTTTATTAAAATTGGCTCCGATGGCTCTGAACCCTATAATTCGTCTCACACACGGAAAACCTATAAAAGAATTTTCGACGATATGATAGATACCAAAAAAAGAAGCACTGAAGTCGAGATGATGGATGATTTTGAGATTGGCGGAGAGTCGCTCACCAGATCTTTGGATCAATTAGCCGTGATTAATTTTTTGTTGGGTGGCAATACGGTTACCGTCAAGGGCTTAAAAAAATTGCTAAAAAATCAATCAAAAAAGGAAGTTTATAAAATTATAGATCTGGGTTGTGGTAATGGAGAAATGCTTAGAATCATAGCCGAATATGGAAGAAAGAAAGGTTTTACTTTTAAATTGTCAGGGATCGATGCCAATGAAAATACGGTAAATTACGCTGAGGCTTCATCTGCTGACTATCCTGAAATAGAATTTAAGCAATCCAATGTTTTAGATGCTAATTTTGATATAGAACCTTGTGATATAGTTCTTACAACCCTTTTTCTACATCATTTCACCGAAGAAGAAATTATAGTCTTATTAAAAAAGGTAATCATCAAAGCAAAAATAGGTATCTTAGTGAATGATCTGCACAGACATAAAATGGCCTATTATCTCTTTAAGATCTTTTGTTTGCCTATTTCAAATAAAATGATTGTGAATGACGGATTAATTTCTATTTTAAAAGGATTTACATCAGAGGATTTAGAAAAAATGTCAGACCAGCTTAAAGTTACAAGACAGATAAAGTGGAGATGGGCATTTCGTTATCAATGGATACTTCAAAAATGAGCGTAAAAATAACATCGGTTGCAAAGCAACTACCAAAATATTCCAGAACCACTGCCGAGATCATACCTTTCTTAAAATTATGGCTTATCGGACAGGAGGAAAGATTTCAGCGAAAAGTGATAAAGATCTTTGAAAATGCGGGAGTTGACAAAAGATATTCTATCATGGATGCCGAAGATGTCTTTTTGAAGACATCATTTGAAGAAAAGAATGATATCTATATCAAAGAATCCATTTTACTGAGTGAGTCTGCTTTGAAAAAGGCACTGGTCAAAGCTCGTTTAGAGGCAAGTTCTTTAGATTTTATTATCACCGTAAGTTGCACAGGGATCATGATTCCCTCCTTAGACGCTTATTTGATCAACCGACTGCATATGCGTCAGGATATTGTTAGATTGCCAGTGACTGAAATGGGCTGTGCTGCAGGTGTATCTGGAATTATTTATGCTAAAAATTTTCTAAAGGCCAATCCTAATAAAAGAGCTGCAGTCATTGCGGTTGAATCGCCAACATCAACTTTCCAGCTCGATGATTATTCAATGGCAAACATTGTGAGTGCTGCCATTTTTGGCGATGGAGCCTCTGCAGTCATTTTATCCTCCTATCATAACGAAACGGGACCAGAAATTATGGATGAGGCCATGTATCATTTTTATGATGCAGAACATATGATGGGTTTTAAATTGAGAAATACAGGTCTGGAGATGATTTTAGATAAGTCTGTACCTGAAACTATCTCAGATCATTTTCCAAAAATTGTCATTCCATTTTTGGAGCGAAATAATCTGACGATCTCAGAGGTAGATCATTTGATTTTTCATCCCGGTGGTAAAAAAATTCTACAAACCGTAGAAGAACTTTTTGGTTCTTTTGGTAAAAGTATAGACGATACCAAAGAGGTATTGAGGTTATATGGTAATATGTCCAGTGCAACCGTGTTGTATGTACTGGAAAGATTTTTAGATAGACAACTGCCAGCCGGAGACCTCGGATTAATGCTAAGTTTTGGTCCCGGATTTTCTGCGCAACGGATCTTATTAAAATGGTAAGAGAATTTGAAAATAAAGATTATTGGGCCATTGTACTTGGCGGTTCCAGTGGATTGGGACTTGCCAGTGCTTTAAAATTGGCAGAACACGGAATGAATGTTTGCATTGTTCACAGAGATAGGAGGGTAGATTTAGCCAAAATTGAGGGTCAATTTGAGCGGATAAAGGATAATCATGTACAATTCATATCCTTCAATGTGGATGGATTAAAATCTGAAAATCTGGCTATGATCCTAAAATCTTTAAAAGAAAGAATGGGAGAGAAAGGTAAAGTGCGAACTTTTATTCATAGCGTTGCTAAAGGACATTTAAAAGCGATGGTAGATACAGAAGAAAGCACATTGTCAACTGAGGATTTCCATTTGACAATTGATGCGATGGCGGTGAGTTTATACCTCTGGACAAAAGCTATTTTCGATTCATCAATGTTTTCATCGGACGCAAGAATTTTAGCTTTTACAAGTGAAGGTAACTCAAAGGCCTGGCCCAATTACGGGGCAGTCTCCGCAGCCAAAGCGGCACTTGAAGCAATTTCCAGAAATATAGCACTGGAATTTGCGCCATTTGGGCTGAGATCGAATTGTATTCAGGCTGGGGTAACAGATACGGCATCATTCAGAATGATCCCTAATAGCAAGGCTATCAAAGAATACACACTCAAAAGAAATCCATTCAAACGTTTAACAACACCTGAAGATGTAGCTGATGCGGTTTATTTACTTTGTAAAGTTGAAGCAGCCTGGATCAATGGTGCCATAATTCCAGTAAATGGAGGTGAACACATAAGTTAAGGATGACAGATTTCGATGAAATAATTGCTTTATTGCCCTATCAAAAACCGTTTTTATTTGTAGATAAATTACATGAAATTTCATCAGACGGTGTGGTAGGTGAGTACACCTATGCCAAAGATGATTATTTCTTTAAAGGACATTTTAAAGATTATCCCGTAACACCGGGCGTCATTTTAACCGAGACCATGGCTCAAATAGGAGTGGTTTGTTTAGGTATTTTTTTACTGAAAGACAATTATGTTGAAAATGAAGAACCTACAATAGCCCTGACCTCACAAAATATTGATTTTTATGTGCCTGTATATCCAAATGAAACAGTTGTTGTTAAGTCGGAAAAAGTGTTCTTCCGGTTCAATAAATTAAATTGTAAGGTCAAAATGTTTAATGCTAAAAATGAATTAGTCTGTCGGGGTGAAATTTCCGGCATGATAAAATAAGATGAGAACAAGAGTCGTCATTACGGGATTGGGTGTTGTATCTCCAAATGGTATAGGTATAGCGGAATTTTCGAAGGCTATTCAAAATGGAGTTTCGGGCATCAAATTCTTTAAAGATTTAGAGGATCTAAACTTTTCTTGTTGCATTGGCGGTATTCCTGACGTAACGGAAGAGCTAAAATCAGCCTATTTTACTCCTTTACAGTTACGCGACTTTAAAAGCTCCGGAATTATGTATGGTTGTATGGCAGGAATTGATGCCTGGAAAGGTGCCGGGCTGAAAATCAACCTTGAATCAACCAGACTACAATAGCGGAATTATTTTTGGTGCCGGTACTTCCGGAGTTGAAAAGTTTAGAGAAGCCATTTATAAAGTAGATGATAAACAAGTTCGACGTTTAGGCAGCACAACCGTGGCGCAAACGATGGCTAGTGGTGTAAGTGCCTATCTGGGAGGAATGTTGGGAATGGGAAATATGGTGACTACGAATTCTTCGGCCTGCACCACAGGTACGGAGGCGATCATTTTAGGTTATGAAAGAATTTTGGCCGGTCATGCTAAAAAAATGTTAGTTGGCAGTTGTGCTGATCACGGCCCATATGTCTGGGGCGGTTTTGATGCTTTGAGAGTATTGGCACATAAACATAATGATGATCCGGAAAAAGCTTCAAGGCCTATGAGTGAAAGTGCCTCTGGATTTGTTCCCGGAAGCGGCGCAGCAGCTTTAGTTTTGGAAACTTTAGAAAGTGCCTTGGAGAGAAAAGCCACCATTTATGCTGAAGTATTAGGTGGAGCTTTAAACTCCGGTGGTCAAAGAAATGGAGGATCAATGACGGCACCGAACCCCGAAGCTGTCCAAAGATGCATAATGATGGCCATGTTAAATTCAGGAATTGACTCAAAAGATATTGATTGTATCAATGGTCATTTAACAGCTACTTCTAAAGACGGTCTGGAAATAGAAAACTGGTCAAAAGCTTTGGGAAGAAGAGGAAAGGATTTCCCCTATATCAACTCATTAAAATCACAGATAGGTCATTGTTTAGCCGCTTCAGGCTCAATAGAAAGTGTTGCCGCCGTGCTTGAATTATATCATAGTTTTGTGTTTCCTTCCATCAATTGTGAAGATGTCCATCCGGAAATATTAGAACTTATCGACAGTGATAGAATTCCTAAAAGTATGATTAGTAAACCATTGAATATAATTGCTAAAGCAAGTTTTGGTTTTGGCGATGTAAATGCCTGCGTTATTTTTAAAAAATATTGATATGAACAAAAATGAATTTATCGAAAGGTTAAAAAAAATAGTCAAGCCTTACGTTCAGAACGAAGAAGCTTTTGAGCAGCTGACAGAAGAGACAGATTTTATTCGTGATTTAAAAATCAATTCTGCTAATTTGGTCGATATTATTCTGGATGTCGAAGATGAATTCGATATAGAAATTGACAACGATTCTATGGAGAAAATGCTTTCTGTCAAATCTGCTTTGGAGATCATTGAACTAAAATTATCCGAAAAAAAATGATAGGTATTGATGTAATCGATCTTCATCAAGTAAAAGAATTCGACTCAGAAAGGCGAAAAAGATTTTTTAAAAAGGTTTTTTCTGAGAAAGAACAGCATTTAATTGATTCATCACCTGATGTTGACCTCGCCATTTGGAGATTATGGAGCATGAAAGAAAGTGCCTATAAAATTCTCAGTAGAACTGCTAAAAAAAGGGTTTTTTCTCCGGTAAAACTAAACTGTGAAATTTTATGCGAGTCGGCTGGCCAGGTATATAGCAATGATCAAATACTTTTTACAAGGACGAGGATCTCAGCATGTGCTATTTCCACGGTTGCAACAAACTCAATAGAAGATCATTTTGACGAATTTCTATTCAGAATGAATTGTAAGAATTATATAGAACAAAGAAATATTGTTTATCAAAAATTGAAAGAAAAAATTGCTGAGATGTATCAAATTCAAGAAAGATTCTTATCGCTAAAAAAGAATGAAATCGGGGTTCCTTTTTTATATTATAAAGATGCCGTTTTCAAGGTTGATTTTTCTTTAAGTCACCATGGAAACTGCGGTTTTATGGCCATACAGTCATAAGAAAAAAATAAAATTAGGAGATCAAATCACAACATATTCAAATTGATGCGTATATTTGCAAAGATTGAATTTCGTCGATATTTATCCTTGTAATTGTTCGTATTTCTAAAAGGTCAACTTTTTTATACCATAATTCTTTTCTATCACACGTTAATTTTTTCAATATACTTTTTTAAGTAACTACAATTAATAATTTAAAAACCACGTTAATGGCAAAATCTCAACAAACATTTAATAAATCAGAAAAAGAAAAGAAAAGATTAAAAAAGAGAGAAGACAAAAGAAAAAAAATGGAGGCCCGTAAACTTGAAGCGCAAGAAACCGGAAAAAAGGGAATTCAATTTGCTTATGTAGATCACGAGGGAAATCTGCAGGATACACCACCGGATCCAAGCATGAAAGTTGAAATTGATGCAGAAAGTATAGAAATCGCTATTCCTAAAAAAGAAGAGTTAGAAGAGCCGGATCCAATTAGAAATGGGAAAGTTTCCTATTTTGATACTTCAAAAGGATTTGGGTTCATTATTGATCTTGAAAATAATGAAAAATATTTTACGCATGTCAGTGGTCTTATCGATGAAATTGCTGAAAATGATAAAGTAACTTTCGAACTTGAAAGGGGAATGAAAGGTATGAATGCCGTTAAAGTAAAAAGAGTTTAAACCTTTTATTTTTTTACTGACATTTTATTCTGAGTTGCTTATTAAAATCATAGATTTGAGCACCGTAATTAATTTGCGTTTGGTCAAGTTTTATGGGTAATATTCGACTTAAATTAAAATAGTTTGGCAAAACCTCAATATAAAGTATTAATCGTATTGGCTTTTTTTGCCATTTATGTGATTTGGGGTTCTACTTATCTTTTGAACAAAATCATAGTAGGGGAGGTTTCGCCCTTATACCTTGGATCGATAAGATTTATTTCGGCAGGTACAATCATTTTTATTATTTCAAAAATTTTAAATTACGATCTAAAAATTTCTAAAAGGCAATTTATCAATTCTGTCATTGCCGGATTTTTATTTCTCACTTATGGTAACGGTGTGTTCGTATGGGCACTTAAATATGTCGATAGTGGTTTTGCCGCTCTTTTAGCCTCGACACAACCCATTTTTGTTTTACTGTTAATGCGACTTATTTATAAAGAAAAAATACTCCCAAAGGCCATTATTGGTGTCGTTTTAGGTGTATTGGGTATGATCATATTGGTCAATCAGCAAGGTTTGGATCTGCAAGGAAATAGTTTCATCGGAATTTTAATGATACTGACTTGTATTATTAGCTGGAGTTATGCGAGTGTTTTTGTAGCAAAACAAGAAATGCCTATCAACTATTTCGTCAGCACCGGTTACCAAATGATCACCGGAGGATTTCTATTGCTGATCGTCAGTTTAGTTTTGGGTGAAAAATGGCTTTCGCCGACTCAATGGAGTAACGCTTCCCTATTATCGATGATTTTATTGATCGTTTTTGGCAGTATTGTAGCGTTCACTTCGTTCAATTACCTATTAAAAGTGGTCTCGACCGAAAAAGTATCGACATCTGCCTATGTCAATCCGGTGATAGCCCTGATACTGGGGTGGTATGTTCTGGATGAAAACCTATCCCTGCAATCCATTTTGGCAGCCTTCATTTTACTCACAGGGGTATATTTTATCAATCGTAAAAAGAGACTTTTTAAATAGTTTGAAAAAATACAAGATTCACTTAAATTGCACATAAATTTGATCAAATGGATTACTTCCTCATCATTACTGTGCTTGTTTCAATTTCTGCCATATTTGGATATATCAACGTCAGGTTTTTGAAATTACCCAATACGATAGGTTTAATGTTGATTACCATTCTTTTTACCTTAGGTGTTTTTGCGATCAGCGCATTTGATTCGACCCTGCTCAATGCAGAAAAATATATCATCACTCATATTGATTTTAAGGAGGTCCTGCTCGATATCATGTTAAGTTTTTTATTATTTGCCGGAGCTTTACACACCAATTTTGAACAATTAAAAATTCAGCGCTGGCCGGTTCTCGCATTTTCCACTTTAGGGGTTTTAATTTCGACCTTTCTGGTAGGTTTTAGTATGTTCTATCTCTTACCCTTATTTGGACTTGATGTTGAACTGATCTATTGTTTGTTATTTGGTGCCCTAATATCACCTACAGATCCCATAGCTGTTTTGAGTATTTTAAAACAAGCCGGAGCACCAAAAAGGCTCGAGACAAAAATTGTTGGAGAATCTTTGTTCAATGATGGAGTAGGAGTGGTGGTGTTTTTGACCATTTTTAAAATAGCCAGTTTAGATGGAGGAGGGATAATTTTTGCAGACATAGCGAAGTTATTTGCTCAGGAAGTATTTGGGGGTCTATTTTTAGGGGCTGTTCTAGGTTATATAACCTATAAACTAATGAAATCCATCGACGATTATGATGTTGAAGTTATCATCACTCTGGCTGCAGTCATGGGGGGAACAGCCATTGCTCACCGATTTCATGTTTCGGCACCGCTCGCCATGGTGGTCGCAGGATTGATCGTTGGCAATGATACCGTCAGAAATAGTGCGATGTCTAAGATTACTGAAAGTTATGTAGATAAATTTTGGGAACTCATCGACATCCTTTTAAATACCATTCTATTTGTTCTTATAGGCATGGAAATACTTGTTCTTTCTTTTGAACTGAATTATATTGAAGCCGGTTTACTGGCTATTCCCGTTATCCTTCTTTGCAGGTATTTATCCCTGATCATTCCCGTCAAATTCTTTGAAAAAAAATTGAATTTCGTTCCAAGAACGAATTTAATCATGACCTGGGGCGGTCTGAGGGGTGGAATTTCAATAGCCCTTGCGTTAGGTTTACAGCAGGAAATGCATCGGGATCTGTTTCTTGTGATAACCTATATGGTGGTTGTTTTTTCTATATTAGTTCAGGGTCTCACCGTCGGAACGCTTGTTAAAAGGTTTACGAAAGATTTGACTGTGGATAATTGATCTGCTGAAGATATTTTTAGGCACCTCCTTTAGTTACTAAATTAAATTTTACATTTGTCTCAGAATTTACTAACTCAACCCTTCTTTTCAGCTTTGCGGAAAGTTTGGATGTTAGCTTGTTAATTTGATAAAATATTTGAACCTTCTATTCTTTACATTTTTTGAAAAAAGATAAATCGAGTGCCAGGAAAATTTTGCTGGTCTCAAAATACGGGGAAACCTTAGACATTGCCAATGCCATGCTTAAAGAAGGCAATATTGTCAAAATGTATATTGAAGAAAAATTTTGTCGTGAAATTGGTACAGGTTTTTGTTTAAAAGTTTCCGATTGGAAAAAACATACAGACTGGGCCGACTTAATTATTTTTGATTATACCGGGTATGGCGAGGAATGCGAAAAACTGCGAAATTCCGGAAAATTGGTAGTGGGAGGATCACGTTATACAGATCGTCTTGAATTAGATCGAAATTTTGGTCATGAACAATTAAAAAAGCATAAAATAAAGGTATTGCCATCACATGAATTTTTCAATTTTCATGATGCGATTGAATTTATTGAAAAGAATCCGGATGCTTATGTCATCAAGCCTTCGGGAGAAACCCAGGAACTCAAACAGCTTTTATTTGTAGGGAATGATGATGAAGGTTCAGATGTCATGCGTATTTTGAGAGCTTATGAAAAGTCATGGGGGGATAAATTCGGTAATTTTCAACTTCAAAAAAAGGTAAAAGGAGTTGAAATATCAATTGCGGCTTTTTTTAATGGGAAGGAATTTCTGCAACCGGTAAACATTACTTTTGAACATAAAAAATTATTTCCAAAAGAATTGGGTGTTTCAACCGGCGAAATGGGCACTAGTATGTTCTGGACCAAAGATTCTCCAATTTTTGAGGCAACTCTTAAAAAATTTGAACCTACCCTGGCAAAATCAAATTTTATAGGGCATCTTGACATTAATTGTATTGTCAATGGAAATGGAATATTTCCGCTGGAATTTACTTCTAGATTTGGCTTTCCTCAGATCATGATCCAACGCGCCGGTATTTTAGAACCCATGGGGGATTTTTTCTATAAACTGGCAGAAGGTCAAAAATTTAAAATCAATGTAAAAAAAGGATTCCAAGTTGGGGTGTATATTGTTGTGCCACCATTTCCTTATGAAGACAAAAAGACCTTTGAACTTTTTTCTAAAGACGCCGTGGTCATCATAAGAAAAGAAATGAAAGAAGGATTACATCCCATGCATCTGAAAAAAGTAAAAGATGAGTGGCTTATTACCGGTGATACAGGAATTGCCTTATTAATTACGGGCACTGGTCTCACCATGCGAGATGCACAAAAAAACATGTATAATCGTGTTCAAAATGTTATTGTGAACAACAGTTATTACAGAACAGATATTGGTGATCGCTGGCATGAAGATTCAGATAAATTATGGTCCTGGGGCTTACTCTAACGCAATAAAATGCTAAAAAATATTAATCACGACGCAAGTCGGTTTTTTGAAATACTTCCTGAAGATTGGCAACATTCTATAGTAACTCATTGGGACGCTTTAAAAAATAGCGCTCAGGTGTATGTCATTGAAAATGAGCGAGAAATTCTAGTAGGAGGTATCGTCTTTTCAAGTCTCATACCAGAAATGAAGGAATATGCAAAAGAAGCACATCATTGGTTTTCCAATGATTATTTGTACATAGGGTATCTTTGGGTTCCTGAAAAAGAGCGAGGTAAAAATCTGGGTTCAATCTGGCTTAAAGAATTACGGGAATTGGATAAGCATCAAAAATACTGGCTAACCATAGAAGAAGAAGGATTAGGTAAATTTTATTTAAAGAACAATTTTAAGCATATCAAAACACTGGCAGTCAAAGATTCAAAAGAAGAATTGTTTGCTGACTAGAAATCGATAAAGTATTGTTAATTCATTGGGTTAACAACAATTTATCTTGTTAATTTTTTAAAATGACATCATACCAGGCACTTAAATTTATGATCATCAGCACTTTTGCTTTTGCTTGTATGAATGTAACGGTAAAGTATCTCGATGGTTTTAGTGCGGCTCAGATTGTTTTTTTAAGATCATTAGGATCCTTATTCTTTACTTTCGGATTGCTTATTAAAAAAAGAATTCCTCCTTTGGGCAATAATAAAAAGCTATTGATCTTGAGAGGTTTAGTAGGAGTGACCTCAATGACATTCTTCTTTATGTCTATTAAATATTTACCAGTAGGAACTGCTGTTTCCTTGAGATACTTGGCCCCCATTTTCGCCGCAATCTTCGCTGTTTTTTTACTAAAGGAAAGAATTGAACCTTTGAGATGGTTATTTTTTATTCTTGCTTTTTCGGGAGTTCTTGTACTTAAAGGATTAGATGAACAAGTAGACACTTACGGATTGATTCTTGTTCTAATCGCCTCTGTATTTAGTGGAATGGTGTATATCATCCTCGGTAAGATCGGTAATAGTGAGCATCCGGTTGTGGTGGTCAATTATTTTATGGTCACTGCGACGATTGTTGGGGGTATGTTAACTATTGGTAAATGGATTCAACCGGTAGGTTTGGAATGGGTTTTTCTTTTGAGTTTAGGTGTTTTTGGATATTTCGGACAATTGTATATGACAAAGGCATTTCAGACAGCAAGTGCAGTACAAATCGCACCTCTCAAATATATTGAAGTAGTTTTTACGTTGCTATTAGGTGTGGCCCTTTTTAATGAAGTCTATACTTTTTGGAGTTTACTGGGCATGACGATGATCATTTCTGCACTCATATTGAACACCAGATACAAAAGAATTAGGTAGATCATTGAACTAATTTGTATAGGTCATGGTTTGAACCAGGTTTCCCTTTTTATCATAGTATTTCCATAAACCAATCGGTTTTTTCCAATGCAGATATTGTCCCTCAGATTTTAGACTGCCATCTTCATAAAAGAATTTAACGGGTCCTTCAACTCGGTTATCTTTATAAGTTCCTTCACATTCTTTTTCTCCTTCCGGATTAAAATCTATCCATTTGCCATTGCCAATCCCATCTACATATTCTTGCATGGTTTGGTAATTTCCATTATTATACTTGCCGTAAAGCACTCCAGTGAATGGAATTTGGGTACCTGTTCGATAATAAACAGATCCCAATTTATAGGCTTTTTGATAAGTATCAGACATGGGAGCAACATCCCGATCCTCTACATCAATTTGAGCATAACAAATACTCGAAGTAAACAGAAGAACTACAAAAAATCTTATCATTTTTAAAGAAATTAATAGGTCATTAAAGTAAAATTATAAAATCAATCCCTTTGCCAAATTTAAGCCAAAATTTAAATAAATGATATTTTAAGCCTGTATATCAAATAAATATCACCACCTTTGCACTTTATAAATTAAATATATTACAATGAGTAAAGGAACAGTAAAATTCTTCAATGATGCCAAAGGATTTGGATTTATCACTGAAGAAGGAAACCAAAAAGAACATTTTGTTCACATTTCAGGATTAGTTGATGAGATTCGTGAAGGCGATGAAGTTGAATTTGATCTTAAAGAAGGGAACAAAGGATTAAACGCAGTGAACGTAAAAGTTATCTAATACATATACTTTCAAGTTTAATTGGAGCCCGTCAAAATTTGACGGGCTTTTTTTATGGTCTATTCTATCAATTATTTATATTCTATAGGTCCTCAATTTTAGTTTTAGTATGGAATATTTCCTCAAAAAGCTAAACGAACCGTATAAAACAAAATATTTCATGCCAGGAGGGAGGCCTTGGTCTTCAATCTGGTTTTAAAGCAGTATTTTTAACTATTAATAGCTAATCTTTATGGACATTATAACTTTAACTGTCAATCCAGCTTTAGACAAGAGTGCTTTGATAGACGGTCTTGTTCCAGAACAAAAACTTTCCTGTTATTCACTTAGAACTCAACCCGGAGGCGGTGGCATCAATATTTCAAGGGTGTTGTCCAGACTTCAAGAAGAATCTATCTGTTTTTTTACTTCAGGAGGAGATAATGGGAAATACTTAGAAAGTCTTTTGTTAAAAGAGCGCATCAACTTTAACGGAATATCGGTAAAGGAACCTACCAGAGAAAATTTATCAGTGAGCGACACAAGAACGAATCTACAATACAGATTTGGTATGCCCGGCAATCCTATTTCGAAATCAGAAATGGATCTGATCTTTTCAGCGATCTATCAACAGGTGAAATTGAATGATATTTTGGTATTAAGTGGTAGTCTAGCACAACATATGCCTGATGATTTTTACGCTCAATTGATAAAATCGTTAGAAAACAAGAACCCAAAAATCATAGTTGATACTTCAGGACCTGCCTTGATAAATGCCATAGAGGCAACGCTACCCATTTATTTGATCAAGCCTAATCAGAAAGAATTGGCCCAACTGGCTGGAGCAACCTTTTTATCAAATAAAGAACAAGAGAATTTTGCTCTGGGTCTTGTTAACGATAAACATATCAAGTATGTTGTTGTTTCACTCGGACCAAAGGGTGCGTTTATAGCTTCAAAAACAGGAATAATTTATCAAAGAGCGCCTTCCATAAAGGTAAAAAGCACTATCGGTGCTGGGGACAGTTTGGTTGCAGGGCTCGTTTATGGCATAAAAAATAATTTTTCACCTCAGGAAATGTTAAAATTTGGAGTGGCATGCGGTGCGGCGACCACTATGAGTGAAGGAACAGATCTGGCTTCTCAAGAATCTATTAATTTTGTGCTTGATCAGTTAAACTAGAATATGTCAAGTCACACGAATTAATTATCCTGATGGCTATGAATAAAATTTTTGGGAATATAAATTTATCTTTTCTAGAAGTTTCTGAAAACTTTTTATGCCGTAATTATTTTTAACATAATTGATGACGATACAGACCTAAAGGCAACTATTATTCTGAACAATTATGATATTTGACATAAATAGACCTAGAAGAAACTAGGCTATACAGATTATGTCAATTAGTGAAAAACGGCTATACAGAAATTACTGTACAATTGTACTATAATTTATATTATGTTAAATAGAATATTTAAAAACCTTAAGCCGATTCAGAATCAAAAGAATCCCCTACTTTTGCTCGGTGAAAAAAACTAAGCTCCAACAATTCGAGTTTATCGCTTTAATGGCTTCATTAATGTCGGTTGTCGCTTTAGCGATCGATGCACTATTACCAGCCTTAGATCTTATTGGCATTTCAATTGGAACTATTGACGCGAGTGAAAACCAGCTTATTATTTCAATGATCTTTTTAGGTTTGGGAATTGGTCCATTATTATTTGGGCCTCTTTCTGACAGTTTTGGCCGAAAACCTATGGTATACATTGGATTTACACTTTTTATATTTGCCAGTTTTATTTGTTTACAGGCAGAAAGTTTAGAAACCATGATCTTTGGAAGAATTTTACAAGGTATGGGACTATCGGCTGCAAGAACCATTAGCATCGCTATGATCAGAGATACCTATAGTGGTGATTTCATGGCTCGTATCATGAGTTTTGTGACGGTCGTTTTCTTACTTGTACCTATTGTAGCGCCGGCAGCAGGTAAATTTATATTAGATCATTACAATTGGCAGGCCATATTTTACATTCAATTAATCATTACTTTAATGGTAATGTTTTGGTTTGGGAAACGTCAATCCGAGACTTTGGCACCAGAAAATCGGACAAAATTTTCAGGGCATTTGTTCTTAGACGGCACCAAAGAATTGTGTAAATACCCCCGAACGCTTGGCTTTACAATAATATCAGGGTTCATAACCGGATCTTTTATTGTTTATTTAAGTTCTGCACAGCAAGTTTTTCACAATCAATACAATATGGCGAATGATTTTCCAATGATATTTGCCGGTTTATCCATTACAATTCTCCTGGCTACATTTTTGAATGGCACTTTTGTGATCCGATTTGGTATGGAAAAATTAGTAACGGTCGCCTTATTTGGATTTGTTTTGAGTTCCTTACTATTTGTCTTATTATTTTCGGGTAAAAGCAATCCTCCAGCTTGGGTGCTCATCGTCTTTTTTGCCATACAATTTTTTACCATAGGCTTTTTATTTGGTAATCTTAGGGCATTAGCCATGCAGCCTATTGGTCATATTGCGGGTATTGGAGCCGCAATTACTGGGTTTCTTTCAACCTCCATGGCCATACCTATCAGTACATTTATCGGAAAAAATATTGAGACTACTGCTCTGCCCCTTTTCGTCGGGTTTTTTATATGTGGTATTTGTTCACTTGCCGTTCTTTATTATTTAAAATGGATTAAGCTCAAAAGACAAAAAGCTATAGATCCAGGGCTCTGATATTTAATTCGATCAATTCATTTTCCTGAAAAACTGGATTTATTTCTATAGGATTACAGCAAACTTCGCAATCTTCGACATAATTTTGATCGGGGATTGACGGATCCATCAACATTGATATTTCTTGCCAGCAATAAGGGCATTGAAAAAAAATCTCTTCCATGGGTAAATTATTTGAACAAAATAAAGATAGCGCCCAAAGCCGTGACAAACAAAATGAATTTTCGATAAACATCGTTATTAATTCGCTCAACGATCTTAATTCCTAAATAAAAACCAAAAAAAACAAAAGGAATTAAAAACAGATTTATTTTAAGTGAATCAGTGGTAACCGTTTTCCAAGAAAAAATATGAAACGGTAATTTAAATACGTTTATAATAAAGAAAAGCCAGGCCGCTGTGCCAATAAACTCATTTTTAGGCAATCGCATTGCTAGAAAGTAAATATTCGCAAAAGAACCTGCTAAGTTCCCAATCATGGAAGTAAAACCTGACAATAAGCCCATACCACCGGAAAAAAATACATTATTTGGAATATTTCTTTTTTTTACTTGATCTAAACCAACCATGATCAAGATAGTGAGTAAGATAAATCCGGCCATTAGTTGCTTGAATAAAACCTCGGAGATAGTTTGTCCAAACCAAACACCGAACAAAACCCCTACACACATAGTTGGAAGGAGTTTGATCAAATAATTCCATTGAGCATGTCTGTGATAATGTTTAACCGCCATTATATCAGCCAAAATCATTAACGGAATCAATATGCCTGTGGAGGGTTTAGATTCAAAAACAAAAGCCATGAGCAGTACAACTAAAACACCTATTCCTTTGATTCCGGCTTTGCTCATGCCTAAAAAAATACAGGCAATGCCTGCCCATAGCAGATCGAAGTCTGAAAAAATACTATTAAATATATCTATCACGAAAAAGTCTCTAATCCATTAATTTTCCCAAAAAGACATTAACTTTTGGGTTAATAGGATTTCCGGAAGCTCGCCTCAAACTGACTACCTGTCCGCAATGCCAAATCGCATCTTCAATTGGTCCGTTGATAAGGTTCCAGAGAGGAAATGTAGAAACTTGTCCATTTTGGTCAAAAATAATTTTAAAATCTTCTACATTTTCTGTTTTTCGAAGAATTTGTGAAGCTTTGTGAAAGTTATTCAAAGTTGAAGATCTCAACTCGATATAACTCATTTCTACTTTTTCTGATTTTAGATTTGGCAATTGCTCAAAGGCATTTAAAATGACTTCAGACAAACTATACAAATGCTCTAAAGTTTGAAAGCTCGATCTGCTGTTTTCAGTTGCTTTGAAACCCAGATCCTTTTCCTCCAGGCCTTCTGTTGCCCAGTAATATCTAAATCCCAGGCCGTCAATGGTTCTTTGCAAAATAGCTCCTTCTGTTATTTTTTCGGGATATTCCGGAATTGAATGGTAGGGTAATTTAGTTTCCTGTGCTTTCACCAGCATTATATTTAGGATTAAAATGAAAACAATTTGTACAAAAAATATTTTCTTTTTCATGTTATTAATGTTTTAAAGGATTCTCCGGTAAACCGTATTTATCAAATAAAAAAACCAATGATGTCATGGTGGCCGCGCCTAACTCTAGTTCGCGCTTATTTACCGCATCAAATGTATCAGTTAAGGCATGATGATAGTCGAAATATCTTTGAGAATCCGGTCTTAAACCGGCCAAAACTATGTTTTCATTTTTCAAAGGACCAATATCAGCCCCACTTCCCTCCTGCTTAAAATAATGAATTAAATAGGGCTCAAACAATGGTTTCCATGTTAGAACTTGATTAAAATACAACTCATTACAATCAAATGAAAAACCTCTGGGTGTAAAACCACCACTATCACTTTCTAAGGCAAAAATATGTCGTTCATTTTTAAGTTTAGATTCCTCGGCATATTTCAAACCGCCTCTTAATCCATTTTCCTCGTTCATAAAAAGCACCACTCTTATCGTTCTTTTAGGTTTAATGCCCGATAATTTCAAGAGCCTTAAAACGTCCATAGATTGCACCACACCGGCACCGTCGTCATGTGCACCATCTCCGAGATCCCAGCTATCTAAATGGCCTCCCACTAAAATAATTTCGTCGGGAAATTCACTTCCCTTTATTTCAGCAATCACGTTATAAGATTGCACATCGTCAAATTGTTTACACGCCATTTTCAAATGAAAACGCAACTCAGCCTTTTCCTTCAAAAGTTCAGATAGTTTTTCTGCATCCTTTGTACTGATGGCAGCCGATGGGATCCTTTTAGCTTCTTCCAGATTACCATAAGTCATTGAACCAGTATGGGGGTAGTCGTCTAAACGAAGATTTAAAGAACGGACTATAACAGCTTTGGCTCCTAGTTTTGCAGCTTCAAGAGCTCCTGTATATCTCTGGTCAACACAATTTCCATAAGCCTTAAAAGTATGTATCTGAGTAGGATCCATCGGTTCATTTAAAAAGACGATCTTGTCTTTGACGTCTTTTAATGTTAATTTTTCCAAAGCCTTCATCCCATTTACTTCAATAACTTCTCCATCAATTCCATTGTCAGGAGTTCCGATAGATCCGCCTAAGGCACAGATATTTACATCTATTTTTTGATCATCAAATGTACAAAATGCTTCTTCCTTAGTGCCTCTCTCCCATTTTGGAACCATAAGTGGTTGTAAATAAACATCTAAGCCTAATTTCTCTAATTCTTGTTTTGTGTATTCCACAGCGAGCTCAGCGTTTTTAGAACCAGATAAGCGCCCTCCTATCTCATTCGACAAATAATCTAACCAGTCATAACTTTTTCCTTGACGTAAAGCGTTATCGTAGAATGATTTGATCCGGGCATCATCATTTTGGCTATTTACTGTTAGAACAAATAAGAAAACCGATATGTTCAATAAAAAGAAGTTTTTATACAATGGTAATTGCGTCATGTAAAGTAAATTTAAGAAAGTTAAATATAAACAGAATTAGCAGATAGATTTAAGGTAATTCAAATAGTCTTCAGGACTGTCGATATCCAGTAAATCAGGCTTTTCTTCCAAAAGTTCAAGGTCTTGTTTATTTTCCATCATAATTCTTTTTGCTCCGACATCTCCTTTTAGTTCTGTCAAGTCTTGAAAATACTTATGTGCAAAAATAGCAGGAACACCTGGTTTGTTATTGTAATTGGAACAAACGATTCTTTTATTCGATTTTAAATATTTGTTCAATAGGGTATGATAGTATCTTTCATCGACCAAAGGTTGATCTGCCAAGACAAAAAGAATTGCACTAACTTCCTTGGCAAATTCCATAATATGTTTTGTACCATAGGCAATAGTACTTCCCAAGCCCTTTTGCCAGTCTTTGTGATAAATGATCTCAATGGGCAAATGCGTTATACTGGGCTCAATTGTTTCGCAATGCGCCCCTAATACTACAAAAACCCTGGATGAATGCAATTTCAATACCTTCTCAATTGCCTCTTCTAAAAAGGTATGTTTACAACCGGGTAAAAGTTGTTTGATTTTACCCATTCTTGTTCCGGCACCTGCAGCTAATATTACAATTGCTATTTCTTTTTCCGTATAGGTTTTATCCAAATATGACATATAAGAATCAAATTTTCCTTTAAATGATCATGCTAGAAATAAAAAAAGGCCAGCAAACTGACCTTTTTAAAAAATTTATAAACAATCTTGATTATTCCGCTTGTGCTTTCGCATCTTGAATCATTTGTTCATTTGCTGCAATACCAATCTCAACACGTCTGTTCTTTGCTTGGTTCTCTTTGCTGTCATTTGGAAATCTAGGACTTGCTTCTCCATAACCTTTTACACTCGCAAATCTGGCAGAAGATACACCCTGAGATTTTAAATAAGCTTCAACAGATTTGGCTCTCCTTTCAGATAATTTCAAGTTATATGATTCCTCACCCGTATCATCTGTATAGCCTTCTATCATTAAATCTGTATCAGGAAATTCAATAAAAACTTCGGCAATTGCATTCAAATTTTGTTTAGCCACATCTGTAAGATCTGAACTATTCAATGCAAAATTCACTCCACTTTTATCATCAAATACGACCTGAATTCCTTCACCTACCCGCTTTACTTCCGCACCTGGAACCGCTGCTTCAATTTTGTCGGCCTGCTTATCCATATGGTTTCCAATTAAACCTCCGGCAGCTCCACCAATTGCAGCACCGATCAATGCGCCTCCAATATTTCCACCGATCAATCCACCAACCAATGATCCGGCCGCAACTCCAAGACCTGCTCCTTTTTGCGTATTGTTGGCATTTTGAAGAGCGGTACAACTACTCAATGTCAGTCCTAAAACTAAAATCATTGATAAAGATATACTTGTAATTTTTTTCATTTTAATTAAATTATAGGGTTATGTCTTCAGAAACTTTTGTGTAAGTAAGCAATACATCGAAAGGGTTTCCTTCGTAGGTAGTAGCCACTCTCATGATCATCGAATTCGGAGTAAGTTCGTCAATATTGCTGCGATATCCGGTATTCGCTCCATCGAGTGATTTACCTTTTTCATCGACGTACTTAAACTGGAATTGATAAGTTGCATCTCCAGGTTCATAAAAAGACCAATGAATTCTGTTTGTCACAGCCTCGCAATTGGAACCGCCTGGTAAAGAAAATTTACCGGATCCGTTATTTGGTATAAATACCCATTGACTTCCTTTAAAACATGGAGAATCAGCCAGGTCAAATAAAAATGCCTTATAGAGTCCTTTATCACCCACAAATCTGATATCCGTGATTTCCCAGGTGCCTTTAAGCGTTTTTTTACTGAGTTTTTCTGCTTTTGGAGCTGACGAAGTAGTTGAAGACGAAGAACTACACGAAATGATGACCAAAGCAAAAATGAAATAGAGTAATTTTTTCATTTGAAAAGGGTTTAGTTATTAATTGATCAAATTTAAATAAAAAAAATTAATGTCAACTAATAATTTTAGGCCCTTCAGAAATAAGAATTAAAAGGACAAAAGTTCTTTAATAGCAAGTTCAAACCGTTTTTGAGGCAGGTAATTGGCTTCTAAAATTTTCGAAAAAGGTATAGGCGTTTCCAAACTGCCCACGCGTTTTACGGGAGCGTCCAAAAATTGGAAGCAATTTTCCGTGATCAGGGCTGAAATTTCAGAGGCTAAACCACCAAATAAAGTATCTTCATGCAATATAATTGCCCTATTGGTTTTCTTTACAGATGTAAAAATTGTTTCAGTATCAAGCGGGATCAATGTTCTCAAATCGATAAGATCCGCACTTATATTTTCCTTTTCCAGAATTTCCAAGGCCCAATGAACTGCCGCACCATAGGTTATTATGGTCATATCATTGCCAGTGGCTAATTGATTGGCCTGGCCAAATGGAATATGGTAGTAATCAACCGGAACTTCTTGTCGAACCGAACGATACAACAGTTTATGCTCAAAAAACATTACCGGGTTGGGATCTTCAATAGCTGTTGCCAATAATCCCTTGGCGTCAGCAGGAAATGCGGGATAAATTACTTTTAACCCAGGGGTTTTAAAAAACCAGGCCTCATTGGTCTGACTGTGAAATGGCCCAGCGCCAACTCCTGCACCACAGGGCATGCGTAAAACCGTATCACTTTTTTGCCCCCAGCGGTAGTGCGATTTAGCCAACAAATTGACCACGGGATTGAACCCGGAAGTTATAAAGTCAGAAAATTGTAACTCAACCACTGATTTGATCCCTTTTACAGATAAGCCATATGCAGTTTCTATGATTGACGATTCGCAAATCGGAGTGTTCCTCACTCGATCTTTGCCGTATTTCTCAATAAAGCCTTCGGTTATTTTAAAAACGCCTCCGTATTCGGCAATATCTTGCCCCATTACCACCAAATCCGGGAAGCGCTGCATGGATTGATCCAATGCCTCAGAGATGGCATCGACCATTCTAAGTTCTTTTTTTTCTTTAGTGGGACTTATTATTTCATATTTCGAATTTGCATAAACATCTCCAAGTTCTTTTTCTTCATCGAAGGACAATTCAGGAAAAGCCCTGGCAATATCTAATTCTTCATTGATCTCGTGTACAATTGCTTCTTTGATCGCAATATCAGCTTCATCAGACAAAATTTGCTTCTCTTTTAAATATGCTCTAAAATTCTCCAATGGATCTTTTGCTGCCCAAAAATCGAGCAATTCCTGAGGAACGTATTTTGTGCCACTCGCTTCTTCATGACCTCTAATTCTAAACGTTTTGAATTCTAATAGGATGGGTCTTGGATTTTCTCTTACACTTTTGGCGATTTCATTTACTTTTGTGTAGACTTCAACGATATTGTTTCCGTCTATGATATGACTTTCCATGCCATATCCTATCCCTTTATCGGCCAGATCAATGCAGTTAAACTGTTCTGAAACAGGGGTTGATAATCCGTACCCATTGTTTTCTATACAAAATAAAACCGGTAATTTCCAAACCGATGCCACATTTAGAGCTTCGTGAAAATCCCCTTCACTTGTGCCACCTTCACCTGTAAAAACAGCCGTTAGCTTATTTGTTCTTTTTAATAATTCGCCAAGAGCGATACCATTAGCAATACCCATTTGCGGACCGAGGTGAGAAATCATTCCCACAATTTTATATTCATTAGTGCCAAAATGAAAAGACCTTTCTCTGCCTTTTGAAAACCCTTCTAATTTTCCCTGCCATTGTGCAAACAGTTTTCTAAGAGGGATATTTCTGGAGGTAAAAACACCTAAATTTCTATGCATAGGTAAAATATACTCTTCATTTGTAAGCGAAAGAGCTACTCCAATTGAAATTGCCTCTTGACCTATACCAGAGAACCATTTTGAAATTTTTCCTTGTCTAAGTAATACAAGCATTTTTTCTTCAATCAATCTCGGTCTTAGCATAGATTGATAGAGCTTGATCAAAATCTCGCTATTGAGATGTTTAGTGTCGAAGGTCATCGGAATATTCATAGATATAAATTGCACGCTAAATTAGAACTAAGAGTTGAAAAATCATACAATTATTTCGATCAAAATGGCACAAAAAAAATCCCTTTCAATAAGGGATTTTTAGGGTTATGTTGATTTTGATCAAAATATTATCTCTTTAAATATTTTATGCATCAACCTTTTCTTATCATTTATCACTTCTTCTAAGGATATAGATGTTTCTGTTCTTTTGATACCTGGTATTTTATCAAGGCTAAAGATGATATCTTTTGCATGACGTGTGTCCTTTGCCCTTAATTTACAAAAAATTGAAAATTTTCCAGTTGTTAAATGAGCCACGGTAATTTCAGGTATCTTTTCTATCTCCTTAACAACATCGAATGTAGTTGAGGAATTTTCAAGAAAAATTCCTACATAAGCGATAAACGTATACCCCATTTTGTTGTAGTCAACAGTAAGGGTAGAACCTTTGATCACTCCTTCTTCCTCCATTTTCTTCACGCGAACATGGATAGTTCCAGCCGAAACCAATAGATTCTTGGCAATATCCGTAAACGGAGTTCGGGCATTTTCTATCAAAGCTTCGAGAATTTGATGATCGAGCTCATCTAGCTTAAATTTTGACATAGTTCATTTTTAAATCAATTGCAAATATCATAAAAAAAATTAAATAAAAAACTTAAAATCGCAATTAATTCATAGAATAGCTAAATTATCTATAATATACTTCAAAACATTTTCCTCGGAATTAAATTTAAGTTTATTTGTATCTGCATTTTCAAGGACTATATTTGAAGCATACCTACTTAAATCTCCTGTAAATGCGATCACAGGCTCGAATTTAATGACTGAATTTTTTAGTTCTTCTTTTAATTGGATACCAATATCCGTTGTTTCTCCCTTTAATTGTACACCCCTAATAATAATATCCAATAAATATTGTTCATTCTCAGGAATAGAAAAATAGTTTTGATAGGATGAATGATTTAAACCATCTGCAATGCTATTCAAACCTTGAAGTATGCTGTAAAATGTATACTTTCTCGAAATTTCACGAGTATAATCATTAGGATAATGACCGGATTCGATTAAAACTGTTGGATATCCTGCCTTTTGAAAATTATCTCCCGTGGCAGTTGGATAGAATTCATCGGTATACCTGCCCAACTGATCCGGTATAAAATGATCTAAAAGCGATTTGATACCTGACACAACTGACATGGTTACTTTTCTGCTTTCTGTAATTTTTCTATCCATTTCTGTAGATGGAGCCAGAAAAGAAAGAGTAGCTGGATTATTGTCGGGACCCACACTAAAAATAGTTCTTTGATCATGAAGGTTAAAACAAAACTGGGGATTAAAATTATTCAATTCTTGATTCAAGATTCTACTTTCAGGAGCCCTTAGTTCAACAGCATCTCTATTCAGATCGATTTTTTGAGCGCTTAATCTGGAGTATAGTTCAGCGCCGTCAGGATTCAAAATTGGAATAAAATCAACCTGACAATTCTCCAATATTAAATCTCTTACGTCTATTAATTTACCTGGTTTTTGAATGAAATTTAGTAAATCGAACATTGCTTTAGTTCCCGTACTCTCATTTCCATGCATTTGAGACCATATCAAAACTTTGTTTTTCCCATATCCGAATTCTATTTTATCAATGGGTTTCCCTAGATGAGAATATCCCAGATGAACAAGCTTAAACGGATGTCCAAAACCAGATAGAACAGGATTGATATGTTCCGCTGTAATATATCTTCCCTTTATAGCTTTCTGAAAATTTTCAGCGTACCAATTTTCAAGAAGACAAGTGTCAATTATTGCCATATTACAAATGTAAACCTTTTATATTTCACAATTGTAAAACAGCTATATTGCCTTATAATTTACATAAGTAAACTGATTCGTGCTCATTATCGGAGAAGTAATCTTCAGATTATCTCCATGAGTGTAAATTATACATATAATTCTGTTTTTCAGTTTAATAAGATAAACTATATAAACTATTAAATGATGTTTATTGTACCAATAAAAATCATTATTACAGATATTTTGCTGGTCAAAATAAATTACGTTACATTTGTAAAACTAAGTTTGTTTACAATGATAAACAGCGATCAATTTGCAGAAAGGTTAAGAGCTGTGATGGATTTTTATCAACTCACGGCCTCTCAATTTGCCGATAAAATAGATGTTCAAAAATCGAGTATTTCCCATCTTTTATCTGGCAGAAATAAACCGAGTCTTGAGTTTGTCATGAAGGTGATCAAATCTTTTGACGAAGTAGAATTATATTGGCTATTGAATGGAAAAGGTGTTTTTCCAAAACCTTCAAATACAGAAGAAGGGTCCTCCCCCATTTTAAATCAAAAATTAACACAAAAAAAACTCCCTGATTTTTCAGAGAGTTCAAATTCTATAGAAAGAATTGTTATTTTTTTTAAAGATGGTACCTTTAAAGCATATCAACCTTCAGATTAATAATCTCCCAAAGTTTCCGGGTTTTGCGCCAAAGCAACTTCAAGTTGAGCGTCATTAGGAGCCTTTCCATGCCAAGCATGGGTATGCATCATAAAATCAACACCATTCCCCATCACTGTATGTAATAAAATACATACGGGTTTACTCTTACCTGTTTTAGTTTTAGCTTCTGTCAATGCATCTTGAATCGACTTGAGATCATTTCCTTTCTGAACCTCTAAAACGTCCCATCCAAAGGCTTCGAACTTTGCTTTTAAATCTCCTAAAGGCATGACATCATTTGTCGATCCGTCTATTTGCTGACCGTTATAATCTACTGTAGCGATGATATTATCTACTTTTTTGCCTGCGGCATACATAATTGCCTCCCACATCTGCCCTTCCTGTAACTCACCATCACCATGTAGGGTGTATACTAAATGGTTGTCATTGTTTAATTTTTTTGCTTGTGCCGCACCAATAGCGACCGACAAACCTTGCCCTAAAGAACCTGAGGCTATTCTAACGCCCGGCAACCCTTCATGGGTAGTTGGATGGCCTTGTAATCTTGTATCTAATTTTCTGAAAGTACTTAGTTCTTTTACCGGGAAAAAACCAGACCTCGCCAATACACTGTAATAAACCGGCGAAATATGCCCATTAGAAAGGAAAAAAAGATCTTCCCCTTTCCCATCCATATTAAAATTCTTGTTGTATTCTAATACATTGTTGTAAAGCACCGTAAGAAATTCTGTACACCCCAATGATCCACCCGGATGACCAGAGTTAACAGCATGTACCATTCTAACAATATCTCTTCTTACTTGAAGGGTGAAATTTTCTAATTCTTGAATAGTGGACATAATCTTGTATTTGGATTGCAAAAATATCAAACTATGTTTAAAATGAGCAAGAAATATTAAAAATCATTGATAAAGTTTTAACCAAACATATCCTCATTATCAATCATAATTGATTCAATAAATTGGTCACTCTTCATCATATCATCGTGCAGTACCTTATCATTGGCGATAAACGGAACTTCTGCTCTGTAAGCTTCTAGAAAAATTTCTAAAAAAGAAGATGTTTTTAGTGGTCTTCTAAAGTATAAAGCCTGAGAGGCATTCATCAACTCAATGGCTAAAATAGTTTGCACATTATCCACAATTCTTTTTGCTTTGGTAGCAGCATTAGCACCCATACTTACATGATCCTCTTGTCCGTTGCTCGAAACAATCGAATCAGTAGAGGCAGGTGTAGCGTACTGTTTATTCTGACTGATAATACTGGCAGCCGTATATTGGGGGATCATAAATCCACTGTTCAACCCTGGATTATCGACCAAAAATGGAGGCAATTCTCTTGCTCCTGAAATGAGCTGAAAAATTCTTCTTTCCGAAATACTGCCAATCTCTGCGAATGTCATACCCAAAAAATCTAGCGCAAAAGCCAATGGTTGTCCGTGAAAATTCCCACCGGATATGATTCGATCCTGATCAACAAAAATATTTGGATTGTCTGTTACAGCGTTAATTTCTACCAACATCGTCTTCTCTACATAGCGCAGCGCGTCTTTAACTGCACCGTGCACCTGAGGTATACATCTGAAAGAATATGGATCCTGGACATGCTTTTTTGATTGTTCCATCAATTCGCTTCCTTTTAAAAACCCACGAATACGTTCTGCAGTTTTTAACTGGCCTCTATGGGGACGTATAAGATGAATCATTGATTCAAAAGACGACAAATTTCCGTTAAAGGCCTCTAATGACAATGATCCAATCAAATCAGCCAAATACGATAGTTTAAATGCTTTTAGAAGAAGGTATATACCATAGGCACTCATAAATTGAGTTCCGTTTAATAAGGCTAATCCCTCTTTAGACGACAAAGCAATAGGCTCCCAACCAAACAGGTCTAAAATGTCCTTTGCCTTTCTTTTTTCACCTTCGTAATAAACCTCGCCTTGACCAATTAAAGGTAAACTTAAATGAGCCAAAGGGGCAAGATCACCGGAAGCACCTAAAGAGCCTTGTGTGTAAACCACCGGATATACGTTATAGTTGAAAAAATCTAATAGTCGATCAACCGTTTTTAATTGTACACCTGAAAATCCATAACTCAAGGATTGGATCTTAAAAAGTAGCATCAATTTCACTATTTCTGGCGGTACCTCTTCTCCTGTTCCACAGGCATGGGACATGACTAAATTTTCCTGAAGTTTTTGAAGCTGATCTCTATTTATTTTTACATTGTAAAGAGAGCCAAATCCTGTGTTAATTCCATAAATAGGATCATCACTTTCTTTTAGTTTTGCATCTAAATAAATCCTGCATTGAACAATTTTCTCGATTGATTCTTCCGATAACTTAAGTTTAATATCCTTTTGAAGTATATCTTGAATTTTATATAGATCCAATTGCTCTCTGCTGATATAATGATAGTCGGCCATTACTAAAAATTTGACGCAAATTAATCATTTTTCAATCCATAAAATCCAATTAGATATGGGAAACTTTTAAAAGTTTTGTTAAATCGATTTTCTGTGGGTTCAAATCTGTATATAATATTATCTTTGGCAGTCAAAAAGCATGATCATGAGATATTTATTATTTTTCTTATCAATTACTTTACTTATTTCTTGTAATAAAGAGGTAGAACAGGTTAGGAACTTTGCCGTATTAGATGGAAAAGTGATCAACCATTCTGAAAACATCATTAAAATAAGAGATATTGATAATAAAACCGTTAAGGAACTAAATATTCTGGAAAACGGACAATTTCGAGATACTCTTTTCGAACTGAGCCCCGGATATTACAGAATTAGTTTAGACAAAGAAAGCTCAACTATTTTCTTAAAGCCAGGAACGGAAATTTCTTTCAATTTAGATTACAAGTTATTTGATGAAACATTAATATTTGACGGAAATGGAAGTCCCGAAAATAATTATTTGTCTGCTACTTATTTAAATAATGAAAAATTGGGTGATACCCTTACTTATAAATATTTTGGAAGTTTGGAGGAAGAAAATTTCATCAAAAAAGTAACCGATCTAAAAAAGAATCAATTGGCATTTTTGAGAAATCAAGAAGGTCTTAGTGATGAATTTAAGAAATTAGAAGAAGCCAATATACTGTATACCTGGGCAAACAGAATGCAAAACTATGAAGCACAGAAAAAATATGTGTCAGGAGATAATGATTTCAAGGTATCCGATAATTTTAAATCTTTTAACGATCAATTATCCCTCGATAATAACGAGCTGTCAAATTTAACTAGCTACAGAGATTATTTACATAATTATTACAGCGCTCAAATAGTTTCCGACGAAGATCTTTCCAAAGACTATTCTTTGAACTATATGAAATTAATTGCTGATGAAGTAAAAAATGAATCATTAAAAAACAGCTTACTTTATGCAGATGCTAAATACGGGATTACTTATACCTCAGACGTTCAACCCTATTTTGATGTTTTCATGGCTGCCTCTTCAAATGAGGAACACAAAAAAGATATTAAGGAAAAATATGACAAACTAATTACAGTTAGCAAAGGGCAACCTTCTCCTCAATTTAAAAATTATGAGAATTATGACGGCACGACGACTTCTTTAGATGATTTAAAGGGAAAGTATGTCTACATTGATGTTTGGGCGACTTGGTGCGGACCCTGTAAAAGAGAAATTCCTCATTTGAAGGAGATCACTGAAAAGTATAAGGATAAGGATATCACTTTTGTGAGCATGAGTATCGATAATCATAAAGACCATGATAAGTGGCGGGAAATGGTGGCTGAAGAAAATTTGAAAGGTGTCCAAATCTTTGCTCCCAATGCATGGGAATCTGATTTTGTGCAAGATTATAGTATCCTCGGAATTCCAAGATTTATTTTGATCGATAAAAATGGAATGATCGTAAATTCTAATGCTCCTCGCCCTTCATCAGAAGAATTACCTGAATTACTGAACTCACTCAATATTTAAGCTAAAAAAATAAATTTTAAAAAATTATAAATAAAAAATGAAAAAAATGAATCTATTAAAAAAAGGTTTACTCATTGTTGCTTTTTGCGCTTCAATTCTAGCTTGTAAGGAAGAAGCACCAAAGGATTATGTCACGATACAGGGCAAGATCATGAATAAGAAAGGTGATAAGCTGATCGTGATGGGGAACAATAATTTTATGAAAGAAATTGTTGTAAACGAAGACGGTACTTATAAAGACACCTTGAAAGTGACAGATGGCTTTCACGGAATTTCAGATGGCACTCAGCAGTCAGTTTTACATTTGAGAAATGGATATGATATCACCTTTAACTTTGACGCTAATAACTTTAAAGACTCTAAACAAATTGATGGTAAAGGGGCTGGTACAAACCAGTATATGTTTGATAAAATGGCCTATATCGACGGTCTTGATCTGATGAATAATATTGATGCGATCTTTTCTCTAGAAAGGGCTGAGTTCGATGCAAAAATAGAGGAGATTTCAAAGCGAAATGAACAATTAATAAAAGAAGCCAAAGACCTTGATCCTGAAGTTTTAAAATTGGAGCAAGATTCTAATCTTAAAATGATTGTATTTTTTAACGATAACTATGAAGTAGAACACAATAGGTTAATGGCGTTTAAACCGGGTACTATCTCTCCAAAGTTCAATTATCCTGATGTAAATGGAAATTTAGTTTCTTTAGATGACTTAAAGGGTAAATATGTGTATGTTGATGTATGGGCAACTTGGTGTGCCCCTTGTAAAAAGGAAATTCCTTTTTTGAAAGAACTAAACATACAATATAAAGATAAGGACTTAGAAATTGTGAGTTTATCGATTGACAAATTGGACGACAAAGAAAAATGGTTGGCAATGGTAAAAGATGAGAATCTGCAAGGTATTCAGTTACTTGCAAATCAAGAATGGAATTCTGATTTTGTAAGGGATTACAATATTCAGGGGATACCCAGATTTATATTGATAGATAAGGAAGGAAAAATTGTCGATGCAGATGCACCCAGACCCTCCGATCCAAGATTAATTGAACTTTTAAATAAGTTAGAGATTTAAAAAAAGAGGCGAATGCCTCTTTTTTTATTTAAACCTAACTGGAACCGGGGTAGAATTTACCAGATCCAAAACATAGTTGTATTCATATTGTCTTGATAATTCTTTATCCTGACAAATAAGGACGGATTCATGGCTTTTATCGGCAGACCATCTATCAAGATTAAAACTTCCTACAGAAACAAGAAAGCGATCTATCATAAACGATTTAGAGTGCATATATTGAAAGTAGAACCAAACGTCAAAATTATCTTTTTCCTGCACAGAACGCAAGAATGGATAATTTCTATGTGCTGCCTTTCTGTCTAATTTTTTTGCAATAAAAGGATAAGCTTTTCCAAATAACCATTGGCCATTTTTAATAAAAGATTGTCTTTTCATATGGTTACTCAGCTCGCCATAACCGCCGTCTATCCCATTAGAAATTAGATTAATATCTTTCCCTTCATCAGCCAAATCAAATAATTTATTCCATAATTGTTGCTCCCAACCCTCAAAATAGGAATATTCATCCCGATTATTGATGTTGAAATTTACCTTTCCCGTATTTAAATCAATTTTATATTTAACCTGGTTTAAATATTGTAGATAAACCTTTGAGATCAAATTTTTATCGTTTTGAGGACCTTGAATAATATACCTGCAAACTCCTGCCATTCTTGTTGAAGGGTGATCCAATTTTTCCTGGTAGATCTCAGAGCCTCTCTGCTTTTCATCATATTCGTGATTAAGTCTTTTCTGCATATTCTTTTGAAACTGCTCAATGTATTGAATTTGTTCTTTAGAGCATTTTAACTGATAATTATATCTCTCGAAAATCTCTACTATACTCTGAGAAATGTCGGTTACTGCCGGACCTTCAACCAATAAATCAGAATCTCTGCTTTGATGATTGAAACCTGTTGAAATATTATCGCTATTTAAAATATTTTGACCTCCGACGATTGCAATTTCTTCATCAAAAATCCAAATTTTATTGTGAAATAAGGCTCTTTCCTGTCTGTCATACTTTAAAAAATCGTCCGCATAAATTACGGTAATATTGTTTTTTGGAAAATCTCTAAGGCCTTTTTTCATCATTAATTTTGTCCATACTTTTTCAACAAGAAGAACCACATGTACTCCTTCTTTTGATTTTTTGATCAATTCTTTAGCCATTACCATGGCACTGGAATCTTTATAATAGGACATAACCGCAATAAAAATGCTTTTTTTAGCATTTTTAACCAGCTCAAGTTTTTTGTTAAAAGCATGACCATTTTCCAACAATTTCAATTTGTTTCCAAAGGTGAGATGCGTACCTGAAAGTCGATCTACGATATGGTGGAAATTTTCAGAAAAGTATTGCGACTGTATGGTATCGTAATCAATTGCACTTCTCTTATTGTCATAAAATTCTAAATCCTTCCTCAATTTTTTTACTGGTGGATGATTGAGGCTCTTCCAATCATAAAACTGATAATAGTCCTTACTGTACCTGTGTGTTTTTAATGAAAAATATTGTTTTTTAAATGCCTTCTTTTTTGCATCTAAGAAGTCTGCCCCATCAAATGTATTGATGTACATTATTTCATCCAGCGTGTAAAGATTTTGAATAGATTCAGGCGTTAAAATACGTTCTGAAACTATGGTGGAATCTGAATTATTTATCAAAAACATCAAGTCAGAAGGTTCAATCATTACCTTTTCATAATTTAAATTAAAGAATTCCAGCTCACTGGCAGGTGTCTGGTGTAAAAAGGGAATGTTTTCCAATTCAAAATAAAGATTAATATTTTCCATATCTGTGGCAAAGGAACTTACTGCCGGAGAACCAAAAAGATACGATGATGTTATCGGTTTTTCTTTTTCTGAGTAACCAGACTTATAAGTATACAAATCCTTTTGGCTATACAAATGACCCGTGTATGTCCAGATTAAAATGAAAACTAAAAATCTTTTAAAAATATTTGGCATGAAATGAATAAAACATCGAATCCAATATTTATAAATGTAAAAAAAATATACCGGATAAGTTTATTATGAATAAAAATTATAAATTTAAGCCAATAACAACCAAATTCAAATTCATTTATGAAATTATTAAACCAAACTATTAAAATTTACTTGTCGCTATTTGCTATTGGCGTACTGGTAATATCCTGTGCTAGGATCGAATATCCAAGCATATCTGCCGCGCCAACGAACACTTACCAATACGGTCAGTTTATATGGCACGATTTAATTACACCTAATCCTGAAAAAGCGATGGAATTTTATTCCTCTATGTTTGGATGGACCTACGAAACACTTGGGAAAGAAGACCAACCCTATCACGTTATTTATAATAATGGTAAACCAATTGGAGGAATTATTGAATTAAATGCAGCAGAGCATCCTGCGGGAGAATGGCTCAGTTCTATTTCAGTGGCTGATGTAGAGAAGGCAGTTGCCTATAACACTCAAAAAGGAGGTAAAACCTTATTTAAAATTGCTCATTTTAGGGGTAGAGGAAAATCTGCTTTGGTTCAAGATCCGCAAGGAGCCTATATTTCTTTTGTGCATTCTGAAACAGGAGATCCTGTATTTACTTCGGAAAACAATACCTGGCTTTGGAATGAACTATGGACAAACAATATGGATGCCTCGTTGTTATATTACCAAGGGTTAGTGCCCTATAATTCAGAAAAAGTAGACGATCAGGTTGTCCCCTACTTTTTGTTTAAAAATAATGGAAATAAACTTTCTGGTGTCATGCAAAACCCTGTTGAGAATATGCGTTCTGCCTGGGTTCCTTATATCAGAGTAGATGATGTCAATACGCTTGCCGAAAAAGCTAAATCTCTTGGTGCTGTCATAATGCTAAAACCTGACAAGAGTATCAGAAATAATACAGTTTCAATTATTCAAGACCCTAATGGAGCTCCTTTTGCAGTTCAAATTTGGAATAACTAAAAAAATCTTTTCGTCATGAAACTTAAAAAAATAATATCTATCATACTCATCCTATTCACTCTTTTTGTTGTTCAATCTTGCGGTAATATGCATACAAGTGTTGGGTTAAACATGTCTTTTGGACCGAATGGTCCCTATGTTAGTCCGAGTGTTGGTGTAAGCATGTACGGTGGAGGTAGATGGTAAAACTAAAAAAGACCCACTTGGGTCTTTTTTTTATGGTTTAAGTAATCGAATTATTTCTTCTGTTATTCGTTTTGGTTTATAGCTCTCGGCATCAATTAAACACCATATTGATTTAGCTTTTACCAATAAAGTATCTCCTAATTTAATTTCAACAAATCTTTCTGACAAAGGTCCTTTTGAGATGCCGACCCATGTAGAAATTGTTAGTTCATCATTTATAAGTGCCGCTTTAAAATAATCAATTACATGCTGTCTAACAACCCAGTAATCATCTTGCACATGTTCTTTTGTGAGCTCTTCCCAATGTAATTTTGAGATTTCATTGACCCATTCCAAATAAATGACATTATTTACGTGATTTAATCTATCAATGTCTTTTGATTCTACTTTTTTCGAAATGGTGTATTTTGTCAACTCAGTCATCATTTAAGCCTTATGTCTTTCTTTTAAGATAGCTATAACATCTTTTAATCTGTATCCTTTGGCCTGCAATAAAATCAAATAATGAAAAAGTAAATCGGCAGATTCATTTAAGAATAATTCATCGTTGTTATCTTTTGCCTCTATCAATATTTCTATCGCTTCCTCACCAACTTTTTGCGCAATTTTATTAATTCCTTTATCGAAAAGGGATTTGACATATGAGGATTTATTTTCAATATCCCACCTTCTGTTTTCAATCACGTTTTCAAGTGTTGATAAAAAACCTAAATTTGATAAATTCTGATCTCCCCAACAATTGCCCGTTCCTTTATGACAAGTTGGACCGTTCGGGTTTACCTGAACTAACAAAGTATCTTTATCACAATCATTTTTCATACTGACGAAGTGCAGGAAATTGCCACTTTCCTCACCTTTTGTCCACAATCTGTTCTTACTTCTGCTGAAAAAAGTAACTTTATTTAATTCATATGTTTTTTCAATGGCTTCCTCATTCATATAACCCATCATCAAGACTGTTCCAGTTTCTGCATCTTGAATAATGGCGGGGATCAAACCGTTTTCAAACTTTGAAAATTCTATATTTAATTCATTCATAATCTCATGGCAATTCCTTGCCCTTTTAAGTATTTTTTTAAAGAATTTATTTCCATTTCCTTATAGTGAAATACACTCGCTGCCAGGGCAGCATCTGCCAGTCCTAATTTGAAAGCATCGGCAAAATCTTCCTTTTTACCTGCACCACCTGAGGCTATGACAGGAATATTGATTAATTCTGTGATTCTTTTTAATGCCTGATTCGCAAATCCATTTTTTGTTCCGTCATGATCCATTGATGTAAATAAGATCTCACCGGCTCCCCTTTGTTCTACCTCAGAAACCCAATCGAAAAGATCGATTTCAGTAGGAACCTTACCCCCTACCAAATGAATTTTCCAATTTCCTTTGATTTGTTTCGCATCAACAGCAACGACGATACATTGTGAACCAAATTTACTCGATAATTCATTGACCAGATCAGGATTTTTAACTGCTGAAGAATTAATAGATACTTTGTCGGCACCTGCGTGTAAAAGCTCGTACACATGAGCTACAGATGAGATTCCTCCACCTACAGTGAAAGGAATATTTATCTGCATTGCCACTTTGGTAACTAAATCTACCAAGGTTCTCCTTCTTTCTTCTGTCGCCGAAATATCTAAAAAAACCAATTCATCAGCCCCTGTTTCACTATAATATTTAGCGAGTTCCACAGGATCACCAGCATCTCGAAGATCGAGGAAATTTATTCCCTTGACCGTTCTGCCATTTTTAATATCCAAACAAGGAATAATCCTTTTTGTGATCATCTTAATTAGTTTAAAATAAATTTACTCAAATCTGCTAGCGAAATTCTATTCTCATAAATAGCTTTACCAATAATAGCTCCCTCACAACCGAGCGTTTTAAGGTCTTCCACATCCTTTATTGTCGTTATTCCTCCACTTGCAATAAGGCTGATATCGGGCAATTTGGTCAACAACTCACTGTATAAGTCCAATGAAGGACCCTGCAACATTCCATCTTTTGCGATATCCGTGCTAATTACATATTTAACTCCCTGTTTTTGGTATGCTTCAACAAAAGGAATTATGTGCATTTCCGATGCCTCTAGCCAACCATTTGTCGCAATTTTTCCTTTATCTGCGTCTGCTCCTAAAATAATTTTTTCACGTCCATAGAATTGGAGCCAATGTTGAAATAATTCAGGATTTTTTACTGCAATACTTCCTCCTGTCACTTGTTTTGCCCCCGACTCGAATGCAATTCTAATATCCTCATCAGATTTGATCCCTCCTCCAAAATCAATTTTTAAACTTGTTTTAGAGGCTATTTTTTCAAGTATTTTATGGTTGCAAATTTTACTTGATTTTGCACCATCTAAATCCACTAAATGCAAATACTTTATGCCATTTGCTTCAAACTCTTTCGCTACTTCAAGAGGGTCTTCATTGTAAATAATTTGTGTGCTATAATCGCCCTTAGTAAGCCGAACACATTTACCACTTATGATATCTATAGCAGGAATTATTCTCATTCAATTATAATTTTAAAAAATTGTCCAACACTTTTTCACCTGCTAAACTACTTTTCTCAGGATGAAATTGCACGCCATAAAAATTATCTTTTCGAATAGCAGTACAATAGTCAAATCCATAAAAAGTATTGGCAATAGAATAATTATTTTTAGGAATATAGAAACTGTGTACCAAGTACATATATTCATACTCTGCTATTTCTTCGAACAAGGGAGACTTTAATTGACTGATCTGATTCCACCCTATTTGGGGCACCTTTACGGAATTAGGAAATTTCAAAACCGGAATATCAAAAATTCCTAGACCTTGTGTATTTCCTTCTTCGTTTGCTCCACATAGCAGTTGCATTCCCAAGCAAATTCCCAAAACCGGTTGGGTCAATTCCGTAATTAACTGATCTAATTTTTTCTCTTTTAAAATTTCCATTGTACTGCTTGCCTCTCCTACTCCCGGAAAAATCACTTTATCTGCATTTTTGATTATATCAGCCTCTTCAGATAGTTTAGCCTCATATCCAAGTCTGTTTAATGCAAATTTTACAGATTGCACATTTCCTGCTCCATAATCGATTAAAACAATATTTTGTCTTGGTTTTTCCATTACAATAATCCTTTGGTACTGGGTAAAATCAATTTATCCGGATCTCTTTTTACCGCTACTTTGATAGCTTTTGCGAATGCTTTAAATATAGCTTCTATCTTATGGTGTTCGTTATTTCCTTCTGCTTTAATATTGAGGTTAGCCTTCGCCCCATCTGCAAATGATTTAAAAAAGTGAAAGAACATTTCAGTAGGCAATTCTCCTATTTTCTCTCTTTTGAATTCGGCATCCCAAACCAACCAACTTCTCCCTCCAAAATCAATAGCTACCTGCGCTAAACAATCATCCATGGGCAAGGTAAAGCCGTATCTTTCTATGCCGAGTTTGTTTCCAAGTGACAGATAGAAAACCTCTCCTAAAGCGATCGCTGTATCCTCGATGGTGTGATGTTCATCGACTTCGAGGTCGCCTTTCACGGTGATATCAAGATCCATACCGCCATGTCGGGCCAACTGATCCAACATATGGTCAAAAAATGGCAATCCTGTATCAATTTTGGATTTACCCGTTCCATCAAGATTCAATTCTATCTTAATATCTGTCTCATTCGTCTTTCTTTCGAGAACTGCTTTTCTTATATTCAATTTTAGATAAGCATAAATCTCATCCCAAGACTCTGTTTCAAGACAAATCCAAGGATCTAACTGATTTCTTTCGACACTTAATTCTTCCTTGCCTAATTGGCTTTGGTTATTGATGAAAATTGCCTGGGCATTGAGGTTTTTAGCTAATTCAACATCTGTAATTCTATCGCCTATCACATAGGAGTTTGCAAGATCATATTCCTCAGCAAAGTATTTGGTAAGCATACCCGTTCTGGGCTTTCTATTTGGGGAATTATCTTCAGGAAAACTCGGGTCTATAAATTGTTCTTTAAATATAACACCTTCATTTTCAAAAGTTTTTATGATTAAATTGTGAGTGGGCCAAAAAGTATTTTCAGGAAAGGAATCTGTACCTAAGCCATCTTGATTAGTAATCATGACCAATTCAAAATCAAACTCTTTGGCAATTTTTGACAAATTTGAAATAGCCCTTGGATAGAAAACAAGTTTTTCAAAACTGTCTACTTGCAAATCTTCCGGCTCTTTAATCAAGGTTCCATCCCTATCTATAAACAATACTTTTTTCATATTAATCCAAATTGCTTAAAATATCCATAAGTTTTTCTATTTCTTCTTTTGTTCCAATTGTAAATCTCAAACAATTTTCACATAAAGGTTCATTCGTTCTATTTCTAACTACTACGCCTTTGTCAACCAATTGTTGATACCGCAAATTAGCATTATCAACTTTAGCAAGGACAAAATTAGCATCGGAAGGGAATACTTTTTTTACTTTTTTATTTTTACTTAAGTAATTTATAAACTGCTCTTTAGAATATTTTATTTCTCTTATTTGTTCATAATTTAATCGAATATCACGGAGTTTATCTAAAGCCGCTTTTTGGGTTAGATCATTTATATTATAGGGAGGCTTAATCTTATTCAAAACTTCTGTAATTTCTTTTGAAGCATAACAAACTCCCAACCTAATTGCCGCCGATCCAAGGGCTTTTGAAAAAGTTTGAGTGACAATCAAATTAGGATAATGATCAAGCTTTGCAATCCAGCTTTCATTTTTACTAAAATCGATATAGGCCTCATCAATAACGACAATACCCTTAAAATTTTCGAGAATATTCTGTATATGTACTGCATTTATGCTATTCCCGGTCGGATTATTCGGAGAGCAAATAAAGATTAATTTAGTATTCTCATCAATGGATTCTGTGATAAGTGAAGTATTTGGTTGAAAAGATGAATCCAGTAAGACCTCACGAATGTCTATGTCGTTCAGATTTGCCAAAACTTTATACATCCCATAAGTTGGAGGTAAGATGATTACATTGTCTTGGCCCGGGTTACAAAATGCTCTGAAAATTAAATCCAGAACTTCATCGCTGCCATTGCCCAACAAAATATTCTCTATGGTAACTCCTTTTATTTCGGCCAATTTTGATTTGACATTCCTCTGCTGCGGATCCGGATAACGATTTAGTCCGTTTTCGTATGGATTCTCATTCGCATCAATAAAAACTTTTTCTGCACCTAAGTCTTTGAATTCGTCACGGGCAGAGGAATAAGCCTTCATTTTTATAACATTAGGCCTAATTATTTTTTGTAAGTTAAATTTCACACTCATTTCAAATCATTTAATCTTAAGGTAACCGCATTTTTATGCGCATCCAGTCCCTCGTTGGCTGCCATAATTTCTATTGCCGGACCAATTTCCATGATTCCGGTTTTTGAAATTTCCTGAAAGGTGATCGATTTCATGAACGAGTCTAAATTTACCCCGCTATATGCCTTTGCAAAGCCATTTGTCGGTAAGGTGTGATTTGTCCCTGATGCATAATCTCCGGCACTTTCAGGTGTATAATTACCAATAAAAACAGAACCTGCATTTTTTAAATTCGAGATAAAAAAATCGTTATTCTCGGTACAAATAATCAAGTGCTCCGGTGCATAAAAATTGATCAGGTCAATACTATCTTTATCAATTTTCGATATAATGATCTTTGAGTTTGCTATGGCTTTTTGAGCAATCTTTTTTCTGGATAATTTTTGAATCTGATCATTCACTTCCTTTTCTACTTTTTCAGCAAAATCTGTATCGCCGGTTACCAATATCACTTGACTGTCAATTCCATGTTCAGCTTGGGAGAGAAGATCAGCAGCAATATAGACAGGATTAGCAGACTTATCTGCCAATACCAATAATTCACTCGGACCGGCAGGCATATCAATGGCTATTCCGTGTTGAGTTGAAATTTGTTTGGCAACTGTGACAAATTGATTTCCAGGACCGAAAATCTTATCCACTTTTAAAACTGATTCTGTTCCAAATGTAAGCGCCCCAATGGCCTGGATGCCACCAATTTTAAAAATTTTTGTCAGGCCACAAAGTTTTGCGGTATACAAGATAGCCGGATGAATTTCACCTTTATCATTTGGGGGTGTACATAAAATAATTTCGTCACAACCAGCTAGTTGGGCCGGAATCGCTAACATTAAAATCGTAGAAAATAAGGGGGCTGTTCCCCCTGGAATATAAAGACCCACTTTTTCAATTGGTCTTTTTTCCTGCCAACAAATAACCCCGGGTGAGGTTTCTATTTTTGTCACTTCTTTGCGTTGCGATCTATGAAAGGTCTCAATATTTATTTTAGCTAATTGGATGGCTTCCTTCAGTTCTTTGGAAATAGTATTTTCCGCTTTTTGTATTTCTTTTTGAGCTACTTCAAAATTACTTAACTCGAATTTGTCAAATTTTAAAGCATATTTTTTTATTGCCTCATCACCATTATTTTTAATTTCACTGAAAATTTCTTGAACCAGAGGAACAATATTGTCAAATGTAGCTGTAGGTCTTTTGAGAATTTCCGTCCATTTTTCTCTTTTTGGATATAGAATTTTATTCATCTTGAATCGCTTTAAAGAACCATTTTTTCAATAGGTATTACTAAAATTCCCTCTGCTCCGACACTTTTCAATTCGTCTATCAATTCCCAAAATTTTTGTTTTTCAATTACTGTATGGATCGAGCTCCAACCGGCAGCAGCCAATGGTAAGACGGTGGGACTTCTCATTCCCGGTAAAATTTTGACGATTTCATCTATTTTATCATTAGGAGCATTGAGCAAAACATAATTGGAAGTTCTAGCTTTTAAAACAGATTTGATTCTGAATTGGAGCTTGTCTAAAATTTCTTGCTTTTCTTTTGTAATTACCGGTGATACGGCAATTACAGCTTCCGATCTAAATAAAACTTCAACTTCTTTTAAGTTATTTTGAAACAGGGTACTGCCACTGCTCACAATGTCACAAATCGCATCTGCAAGTCCTATATTTGGTGCGATTTCAACTGATCCTGAGATTTCGTGTAATTCAGCGGATATACCAAATTGATCTAAATATTTATTCAAGGTGTTCGGATAAGAAGTAGCTATCTTCTTGCCTTCCAAATCTTTTATCGAGTTATATTCAAAGGATTTTGGAACGGCCAAAGAAACCTTGCATTTGGAAAAATCCAATTTCTCCAAGACAGCAATGTTACCCCCTTTTTCTACCAAAAGATTTTCTCCTATAATGGCAATATCTACTACTCCGTCAATTAAATATTGAGGAATATCACTGTTCCTTAAAAATAAAATTTCCAATGGAAAATTTGAGGCAGTAGACTTAAGCTGGTTCAGACCGTTGCTCACAGAAATGCCTGCTTCTTTCAAAATATTTAGTGAATCTTCATTTAGTCTACCTGACTTTTGAATGGCAATTTTTAATTGTGTCATTTGTTCTTATTATATTTCTGAGCACCTCAATGGGAAAGAAAAAACCCGTTCGATGTGCTCAAACGGGTTAATATTTTATGATTAAATCACAATATATTTAGCTCGCCTGATAGCAAGGTAAAATATGATGGTGATGTAAATTGATATTTTTCATTTCTTTATTTCAACGGAACAAATATAAAAATAAAATATTTAGGCTTAAAAATAATTTTGTCATTATTTTAAGAAATTGTTCATTTTACTATTTTTTATTTGATGTGGAGCTATCTTTTCTGTAAAAAATGAATCAAATAACGAAGGATAAGTCAGATTATGTTAATTAGTATTATTTAGGTAAATGATTTATTTTTGGCTTTTTTAAATAAAAAATGACCAAATCTGTTTTTTTTCTTTTTTCTGTTTTATCCTTAAAACTTTCCATTTTTGCTCAAGATAAAATTGAGTTTCAGGATTTTGCTATTCCCTCGAGTATAAGAGCCATTGAGGTGGTGAATGATTCTATGTTGTTCTTTGCCGGATCGAATGGCATTTTCGGAAAAATAGTAAATGAGAAAATAACTTTAGATTCTATCATCATTAAAAACGGAAGTAAACCGGAATTTAGAGCTATTGCTTTTAATCAAAAGAACATTTTTATCCTTTCCATCGGTAATCCTGCCATGCTCTTTAAAATTGATCCCTTTCAAAATAAAATGATTCCTGAATTAGTTTATATGGAAGAGCACCAAAAAGTATTTTATGATGCCATGACCTTTGCCAACGAGAAAATTGGCTATGCCATGGGCGACCCAACTGAAAATTGTTTCTCTTTTCTTAAAACCATTGATGGCGGTGATACATGGATTAAAACGGATTGTAATTCATTGCCCAAAATAGTTCCCGGGGAGGCTGCTTTTGCAGCGAGCAATTCAAATATTAAAGCAATTGATAATTTTGTTTGGATGGTTTCCGGAGGTAAAGCATCTCGCATATTTATTAGTCAGGATGAAGGTGAACATTGGAGCGTAGTTCAGACACCCATTGTTCAGGGAAAAGAAATGACCGGTATTTATACTTGCGATTTTTTCGATGAAAACACCGGAATAATCATGGGAGGAAATTGGGATAATAAACCTGAGAAAATTGGAAATAAGGCTATCACCAAAGACTCCGGTCATACCTGGAGTTTAGTAGCAGATAATGATTTACCGCCCTACATTAGTTGTGTAAGATATGTGCCAAATACGAATGGCAGGGACATTGTCGCAGTTTCTACCCAAGGGATTTTTAAATCTTCAGATAGCGGAGAACATTGGAAAATAATTTCAGATCAATCTTATTACACCATCCGTTTCATTCAAAAAAACAGTGCCTGGTTGGCTGGGCATAAAAAAATATCAAAAATTACATTTCATGAATAGGTTCAATTTTATATTACTTTTCTCTTTAATTTTTTCTATCGTTTCATGCAAAAAAGATGAAATTGGCAAACAGTTGGGATGTATTTCAAGCCAATCATTTTCAAATACAAAGGTTTATAAAGACGCATTAAAAAAGTTTACATTAGAGTTGCCTAAACATTGGAAAACACAACTTTATGTAGATGAATATAAATCAGAAATTTATACCGCCGATACGACGATTGAATTGACGAGTTCCTTCATACTTGATGTATCCTGGCATCAAGGTTCTGTTCAGTTTGATGATGATTTTAAAAAGAAATTTATTGACATTCAAGTGAAAAATGAATTTCTTCTTATTGAGCAAGGTGAAATGACTGTTCAAGGATTTCCAGCTTTTTATGATCATTCAAAAGGACATCAAAATGGATTTGATTTTAATTTTGTTCAAATCTATATCAAGACTAGACCAGATGAATACTACACACTAACTTCAAAGATTTACGGTATTGACAATATTGACGAACGATTGTGTTCTTCTCTTGCCATACTTGATGGAATTCATATTATTGAGTAAACTTGGCCTTATTTTTATGAAATAAATATTTCATTTTATCGTTTAAAATAAAAAATGCTATGAGAATAAAAACACTTTTATTCTTCGCTTTGCTATGGATTAATTATTCCTGTAATCAAAGTGAAGAAGAAATATATCTGGAAGGTATAGATCAATCGGGTACAAAATTAGAAGCATCTTCCGAAGTGCCCAATAAGGTAAATCAAGTTAATTTAAATGATAGTTCTGAGGACAAGCATTGTGGTGATGCAATTGTATATGAATTATTAGCGGGACAAAATATCGATGTAGGTGAAATTACAGTTACTAACGATCAAAGTAAGGTCTATATAACTTATGAAACTTCAGGAAACTGGTGGTTAACAGAAACTCATCTATTTGTCGGCGAAAAATCTGATTTGCCACTTACCGCAAATGGGAATCCAAAAATAGGTCATTACCCCTATCACGGTGATCACGATCATGTCCAATCGGTGCAATTTGTCATAGATATTAATAATGATTGGTCAATGAATGAAAATGGAGAATACTGTATAACCATTTCTATGCACGCTTCGGTTGTTTTAAAAAATAGCGAAGGAATTATACAACAATCTGAAACAGCTTTTGGGAAAGGCAATCAACCTATCGAATTTGAAGGTAACCGATGGGGATGGTTTCATAAACTATGTTTAAACAATTGTGAAAGTGTAACTGAAGATAATACATCCTCTACAGGTGAAAATGAAAACAATGGTTCGGGCAATAATGATACCCAGGATAATAACCATATGGCTCATTTTGGATTTATTAAAAACGCCGATAAAGATTGCTTTTCTTTTCAAGAACTGAATAAAACAAATTGGGGTTGGGCCAATGAATTTGATTTTAAATCAATGGAAGATCCCTTATCACAAGTGTTTCCAATTTTTATAAAAATTGAAGAAAATTGTTCCGAAATAAATATTATTGAAGTTGGTAAAGTTAGCATGACCATATTAGGCATAAATACAGAATATCCTGAGTTAGTTATGACCTATACATTGACTGATAATTATCGGATGAAAGAATTAGATATCTATGTTGGATGGTTAAACCCAACCTTAAATGGGGAACTTGCAAATTCAATTGCCTTGGAGGAAATAAAATTGGATAATACATCTTATACTTATAGAAAAGGGATCATTGACTGGCCCGGAGTGAGGGAGGATAATGAATTACCTAAGTTCTATGTGATTTCTAAAATTAACTTATAAGCATCGACATAAATAGATAAAAAGGTTGTTTTTAAAAAAACAACCTTTTTTTATGGCCTGAGCTCAAGAATTGATATTTTTGGTAAAATTTTAAACATGGAAAATATATTGGAGCGTTTTTTGCGTTATGTGAAAATTGATACACAATCAGATCCTGCAAGCGATTCTTGTCCAAGTACAAAAAAACAATGGGACCTGGCAAATTCATTGGCTAAGGAATTAGTTGATATTGGCTTAGAAGAGGTTAGTATTGATGATAATGCCTATGTGATGGCTACTTTACCCTCTAATATTGCTCATAAAGTTCCCACCATTGGTTTTATTTCACATTTTGATACTAGTCCTGATTTTTCCGGAACCAATGTAAATCCTCAAATTCATAAAAATTATAACGGTAAAGATATTGTTTTGAATAAGGAGGAAAATATAATTTTATCTCCCTCCTATTTTGAAGATCTATTGCTTTATAAAGGGCAGACCATCATCACCACAGATGGTACAACTTTACTTGGAGCAGATGATAAAGCAGGAATTACAGAAATTGTAAGTGCTATGGAATACCTCGTTAAGCATCCGGAGATAAAACACGGTAAAATAAGAATTGGATTTACACCTGATGAAGAAATAGGCAGGGGGGCTCATTTATTTGATGTTGATAAATTTGGCGCAGATTGGGCATATACTATGGATGGCTCCGAAATTGGTGAATTGGAATTTGAAAATTTTAATGCAGCTTCGGGAAAAGTAAAAATTACAGGTAAAATAGTTCACCCTGGTTATGCCAAGGGAAAAATGATCAATTCAATGTCAATCGCTTCAAAATTTATTCAAGGTTTGCCAAAAAATGAAGTGCCTGAAATGACAGAGGGTTATGAGGGATTCTTTCATTTGACCAATGTAGATGGCGATGTGGAAGGTACCGAGCTCAAATATATAATTAGAGATCACGACAGGGAGTTGTTCGAAAAAAGAAAAAAAACATTCGCTGATCTTGCCGTTAAGTTAAATAATGAACTAAAACAAGATCTTATCCAAGTTGAAATTAAAGACCAATATTTCAACATGCGAGAAATGGTCGAGCCTGTGATGCATATTGTAGATATAGCAGAAGAAGCAATGAAATTAGTTGGTGTAAAACCTTTGATTAAAGCTATTCGCGGAGGAACAGATGGTTCTCAACTTTCATATAAAGGTCTGCCCTGTCCAAATATCTTTGCCGGAGGACATAATTTTCACGGCAGATATGAATATGTTCCGCTTGAATCAATGCAAAAGGCAACAGAAGTAATAATTAAAATTGCTGAACTAACGGCAACAAAATATCAATCCTAATTATTTAATGAAAAATAATACTTTACTGTCATTGGCCAATAAATATGGTTGTCCACTATATGTTTATGATGCCGAAAAAATAATTTCTCAATATCAAAGGCTGACAAAAGCATTTGAAGGAAATGCACCTTTAAAGATAAATTATGCTACAAAAGCACTTTCCAATATAAGCGTTTTAAAGTTATTAAAGACTTTGGGAGCAAATCTTGACTGTGTTTCTATTGGTGAGGTGTTATTGGGTTTGGAAGCCGGATTCCATCCGAATCGTATATCTTTCACACCGAATGGTGTTTCAATAGAAGAACTTGAAGAAGTAAAAAATATTGGTACAAAGATAACCATTGACAATTTGCATACTTTGAGGTTGTTTGCTGAAAAACATCCGGAGTACCCAATTAGTATTCGAATTAATCCGAATATTATGGCGGGCGGTAATGAAAAAATATCTGTAGGTCATGCTAATTCAAAATTTGGTATTGCTATAGATCATATAATAGAAGTGCATAGAATTATTGAGGAGACTGGCCTAAAGATTAATGGCGTTCATATGCACACGGGTTCCGATATTTTAGATGTAGATATTTTTCTTAAGGGTACAGAGGTTTTGCTAAACGTTGCACAACAGTTTAATAATCTAGAGTTTATTGATTTTGGTGGAGGGTTCAAGGTTCCTTATAAAGAGGGTGATCCTTCAACGAATATTGAAACTTTCGCGGAAAAATTGAAAGTTCGTTTTGATGATTTTTGTAAGGACTATAGTAAAAATTTAATTATGGTTTTTGAACCCGGGAAATTTTTGGTAAGTGAATGCGGGTATTTTCTAGCCAAGGTAAATGCTGTCAAGCCTTCTTCCAATATGGTTTTTGCTGCAATGGATACAGGATTTAATCATTTAATTAGACCTATGTATTACAATGCATATCATCACATTACAAATATTTCAAATCCTATGAATGAAAAGAAGAAGTACAATGTAGTTGGATATATATGCGAGACGGACACATTTGCTTCTGACAGAGAGATTTCTGAGATATCTGCCGGTGATATTTTATGTTTTCACAATGCAGGTGCTTATTGTTTTAGTATGGCTTCAAATTACAATTCAAGGTACTTACCTGCTGAGGTTTTGGTTTATAAAGGACAGGATTACTTGATTAGAAAAGCTGAGACTTTTAAAGATATACTTCGAAATCAAACCCAGATCGAATTATCGCTTTAAATATTATTCAGGATATTCAATCCGGAGATGATATATATTATGCAGTTTTTTCTTTATGACCTTTTTGATGGTTTGAATTTCCTTGAATGTAATATCTGCATTCATAAACTGGCCATTGTTCATCTGGGAATTGATCACCTTTTCCACCAGTTCATCAATTAGGAGCGCGGTTGGTGCCTTTAAACTTTTTGAGGCCGCCTCGCAGCTATCGCACATCATCAAAATAGCTGTTTCTTTCGAAAATGGAATGGGACCGGGATATTTAAAATCCTCTATATTCAATCGATCCGGAGTAAGCTCGGTTTGCATTTTATAAAAATAATATATGGTATTGGTGCCATGATGTGTTCGAATAAAATCAATCAATCTATCGGGCAATCCATTTCTTTTGGCCATTTCAATTCCCTTAATCACATGATCCCGAATGATCTTTGCTGAATCAGTTGGAGATAAATCATGATGCGGACTTACACTTGTTGTCTGGTTTTCAATAAAATACATGGGATTTAACATTTTCCCAATATCGTGATATAGTGCTCCTGCCCGAACTAACATAGCATTTGCACCAATTTCATTAGCTGAAGCTTCAGCAAGATTTGCCACTTGCATAGAGTGCTGAAATGTTCCGGGGGCTTTCTCGTTCAATTCTCTGAGAAGTGTTGAATTGGTGTCTGACAATTCCAATAATGAAACGTCCGAGACAAGTCCAAAAGTCTTTTCATAGATTAAAATGAGAAACAGTGATAAAAATGACAAGACGCCATTCAAAGCAAACATACCAAAATAGACCCATTGAATTTTTTGTTCCGAACCATTCTGAATAATTGAGAAAGCGAGATAGGCAACCGTATAGATAAGTGTAATTTTAAGAATCGACACGAATAAATTTGCTCTTCTATGCAACTCCGAAACAGTCAAAATAGTTACCATTCCAGCGATAATTTGTAAAAACACAAACTCAAAACTATTGGGTACTATAAATCCTAAAAGCAACACCGTTAAAACATGTGTAAATAACCCAAGTCTGGCATCAAAAAATGCTTTAAGTACAATGGGTAAAATAATTATAGGAACAACATATAAGTAACTTACAAAGTACTTTTGAACGATCGTAACAAGAAAAACAAACAAAACGATGTTGAACAGAATAAAGGTCAGTTTTGTGTTATTGTGAAATATTTCCAGTCTATATTTTTTAAGGAATAAAAACAACATCACCAAAACAAGCGCTACCAAGATGGTATAGCCCACAACGATCCAGTTATAGCTAGATTTACTCCAAAGCTGGGTATCATATTCCTTTTTTAGAGAATCAAGAATTTCATATTTTGTCGCATCAACCATATCTCCTTTGGAGATGATCCTTTCGTTTTCTGCCACAAAACCTTTTGTAAAAGACCTGTTTTTTAATTCTTCTTCAAGGGCACGGTTAGTTAATTCCTCATCATAAAAAACATTGGGTTCTAGAATTTCAAAAAAAAGTGAAGTGAAATTGTTTTCCAATGCCTCATAATTGCTTTTGGAAAAATATTGTTGAATGGAAGACACCAAGTCATCCGTAGTAAATAAATTATCCGATAAAATATCTGATGCCTCATTGCCTAAACGAAGTGTAATTAATTGATTTGATTGAATTCTGCTATTATCTGCTTTATTCAGAAACCCTACTTTGTAGACATTATTTATGAATTTTTCGCCGAAACTCTTTAACCTGGCCTTATTCAGTTTCAAAGCCAAAGAATCCTGTAAAATAAGATCGATCTTTTTGTAGTAGACCTTAAGTACTTCTTCTTTCACCTCTTCTTTTACCACAAAAAATAATTGCTTACTTTGCTCAATTTCTTCTTCTTCTGCAGTTAGTTCTTCTTGGGATTTTTGAATAGAAAAATCAAATGGGGCATAAAGATTTTCGTACTGCCAAGGTTTACCTTTTTGCAGGTTGTATTTGAATTTCCCTCCTTTTGGAAAAAAGTACACAATTACTGCAGTAGTGATCAAAAACAAAAAAACCTTATAAATCAGCGAATGATTTTGATAAAATTTATTAATGAGTTCTTTCATACCTAACTTTGTTCCAAAAGTAATGAATTACTAATGTAAAATGCTCTAATAGTTTATTTTTTGAGCATTTTTAAACCTATTTCACTCCAATTAACGAACAATCGTTTCAATATAATTAAGTAATTTTACACAAATTTTTAACTATGTCAAAAGAAGTCGTTATTGTCTCTGCCGTTCGTACGCCAATTGGTAGTTTTTTAGGAAGTTTATCGGAAATCTCTGCCCCGAAATTAGGAGCTATTGCTATAAAGTCGGCTATTGAAAAAATAAATTTGGACCCAAAACTCATCGATGAAGTATTTATGGGCCAGGTTGTTCAGGCAGGAGTTGGTCAGGCACCAGCTAGACAAGCGGCGCTATTTGCTGGGCTGCCAAACCATGTTCCTTGCACTACTGTAAATAAAGTTTGTGCATCGGGCATGAAATCAATAGCCTTAGCTGCTCAGGCTATCAAAAGTGGTGATATCGAAATTGCTGTTGCAGGTGGGATGGAAAATATGAGTCAGATTCCGTTTTATTTAAACGGAAGAAATGGAAAGAAGTTTGGAAATATTGTCATGGAAGATGGATTATTAAAAGATGGGTTAACCAATGTTTATGACGGTAATCACATGGGGCTGTGCGGTGATTTGTGCGCAACGGACTATGGTTTTTCAAGAGAAGACCAAGACGAGTTTGCCATTAATTCATATAAGAGATCAAAAGAGGCCTGGGATAAGGGCTATTTTAAAGAAGAAGTAATTCCTGTTGAGATACCTCAAAGAAAAGGAGATCCAATAATTGTGAATGAAGATGAAGAATATAAAAATGTAAATCTCAATAAAATTCCAACTTTAAGGCCGGTATTTTCAAAAGAAGGTACTGTCACGGCTGCGAATGCTTCCACATTGAACGACGGGGCCGCGGCTTTGGTGATCATGAGTTTAGATAAAGCAAAAGAATTAGGATTAAAACCTATCGCAAAAATCAGTGGGTACGCAGATGCCGGTCAGGCACCTGAGAAATTTACTACGACTCCTGCCCTAGCTATACCTAAAGCCTTAAAACATGCTTCAATTAAACCTGAAAATGTCGATTTTTATGAATTAAATGAGGCATTCTCTGTTGTAGGACTGGCTAATATTAAAATTTTAGATTTAGATCCACAAAGGGTAAATGTACATGGTGGAGCAGTTTCTCTGGGGCACCCTTTGGGATGTTCTGGTGCCAGAATAATAGTTACACTTATCAATGTTTTAAAACAGCACAAGGGCAAAATTGGAGCGGCTGGTATTTGTAATGGTGGAGGCGGTGCAAGCGCAATGGTAATCGAGCTGATCTAATTTTGATTTAAATTAAATGAATCACGGTATTTGCTTCTTAAATGCTATTCCCCTTAGAATGGGGCCTGACCACAAAAGCGAAATGATTTCTCAGGTATTATTCGGGGAGACGTTCATAATTTTAGAAAATACTGGTGAATGGATCAAAGTAATTTTAGACGAAGATAACTATGAAGGTTGGGTTTCGAGAAATCAAATTAAGCTAATTTCTGAAGAAGAGTATACAACCGTATCAAGTCAATCAAGTAAATATTGCCATGAGTTAGTGAGCCATGTACAGATCAATGAGGATTTTATTCCGATCACATTGGGAGCGAAAATATTGACTTCTGATATCAACAATAAATTATTAGGTAATACATTTCTCAGCGAATGTGATTCGGTTGAAGGAGCCAAGAACAAACAGGAAATCGTAAGAACAGCTTATTATTACTTAAATTCTCCTCATCTGTGGGGCGGAAAAACACCCTTTGGTATTGACGCTTCCGGATTCACACAAATGGTATACCGGATAAATGGTTATTCTCTTTTAAGAGAAGCTTATCAACAGGCCAGCCAGGGAGAAGTTTTGAGTTTTATAGAAGAGAGTGAACCGGGTGATCTTGCTTTTTTCGACGATGAAGAAGGAAATATTATTCACTCAGGAATTATTTTAAGAAATCACAACATTATTCACTGTTGGGGTGAGGTGAGAATAGATCGAATTGACCACAGTGGTATATTTAATATTAAACTTAATAAGCACACCCATAATTTAAGGGTGATCAAGCAAATATTTAAATAGAATTAGCTTATTCTTAGAGATTTAACTTTAACCTTATGTTTATCTAAAGATTCGAATTGTGAGTTGTTCGAGACAAAATTAGGCACTAATTCTTTTAGAACAGAAACTATTTCAAATGTTTCCAACAATTCAACTTTCATCAATTTATCAATTGCTTTATTCGCTTTTTCAAAATCTACCTTTTGGGTTTTAGCGATCAATATTTTTTCATGATAAGTTGGAATCGTATTTTCTTCATTTGTAAGTAGTTCCTCATATAACTTTTCTCCCGGTCTTAAACCGGTAAAAGTAATATCTATATCTTCAGGATAACGTAAACCACTTAGATTGATCATTTTCTTAGCTAAATCTACAATTTTGACCGATTCACCCATGTCAAAAACATAGATCTCTCCTCCATTCCCCATGGCACCTGCCTCCAAGACCAACTGGCATGCCTCAGGGATAGTCATAAAGAACCTAGTAATTTCAGGATGTGTTACCGTCAAAGGACCACCCATATCGAGCTGCTTTTTAAAAAGTGGAATCACAGATCCGTTTGAACCTAATACATTGCCAAAGCGAGTTGTCACAAATTTAGTTTTACCTAAACCGTTTAAATAATTAGCATGGATTTCCGCTACCCTTTTTGTCGCTCCCATCACATTCGTAGGATTAACTGCCTTATCTGTAGAGATCATCACAAATTTATCTACATTATATTTAGTAGCCAATTTCATCAATAAACTCGTACCATAAACATTAACCTTTACTGCTTCGTAAGGATTATCTTCCATTAAAGGAACGTGTTTGTAGGCCGCAGCATGAAAAATTATATCAATTTCTGTTCTGTTGAACAATTCTGACATTCGATGTTCATTTCGGATATCAGCTAATTCAACGGAAAAATGTTGAATCCCGGATCTGTTAAAATCTTGCTGAAGGTCATACAAGGCGGATTCAGATTGATCTAACAAGATCAGTTTCTTATATCCATACCTAGAAACCTGCCAGGCAATTTCACTACCAATAGAGCCGGCTGCACCGGTAATCAAAACTACCTTGTTTTGAAGATCTTTTTGAACCATAGGGTTATTAATTTTGATCGGTGACCTTTCGAGCAAATCTTCAATCCTCACATCAGTTATCTGTGAGAGATTAAGATTTCCATCTATCCATTGCTGAACTGGCGGTACGATCTTAACCTTTACCGGCAATTGTGCCATTTTATCTACTTTGTCAAAAAGAACAAAAGGTTTAATATTTTGAATGGAAAAAATGATCTCTTTGATATCATTTTTTTTGATGAACTCAGGGGTAATTTTTTCAGGATCGTAAATTTTTATTCTATTGAATTGCTTACCCACTTTTGCCGTACTATCATCTAAAAAACCAATGATTTTATAGTTATTTAGATTGGTATTTTGCATCGTTGTATAGGTCAACAGACCAGAATCACCTGCGCCGTAAATCAAAATATTTTTAGGTGGTTTATAACTCGATATCACTCGATTAAACAAGTACTTGAAAATAAATCGACTTGAAATTAATAAAACGATATTCAATAAATAATGTATGAATATAATACCGAGGGGTATTCCATATTCTTGAAAAGATTCAAAATATCTGACTGCCAATGTCGACAGCAGAATTAATCCCATTAATAGTGTGGAGGACCAAAAAACTGAAATAGCATCTTTAATTCCGGTGTGCCTCACAATTCCTTTGTAAGACCCTACCAAAACAAAACTAATCACTGCAAGTGAAAATACAAACGGCAATTGAAGTATAATATCCTGATTTTCAAAATTTAGCTTAAAATTAAAGCGGATAAGATAGGCCAGAAAAAAAGCCTGCATTGTGATAGAAAGATCTATCAACAATACAACCCATCTATTGGTGTACTTGTTTCTTCTACCTTTAAATATTTTGGTCACGGGTAAGGTTTGTTTTTAAAAATAATCATTACAAAAATACTAATAGATTTTTTCAAATCTTATTTTTTTAGCAAAGAAATGATCATTAGTTTAATTATTTCCTAAAATAATGGGCAATCCACTGTCCCCTCCGCCAATAACGATTACTTTAGAATTAGGAGATTGAGCCATCTGTAAAGTAGCTTCGATTCCTTTGTCCTGCAATATTTTATCCGTTAAGGAGGCACTTAAAATACTATTCGCATCTGCTTTACCTTGAGCTTCAATTCTTTGTTTTTCTGCTTCTTTTTTAGCTTTTGCCAATCTAAATTCGTATTCTAAAGATTCCTGCTCTTGACCGAGTTTTCTTTCAATGGCGTCTTTGATTGCTGCCGGCAATGTTACATCGCGCACTAAAACTTCATTTAACTGAACGTACTGATCTTCGATGATTTTTTTGGTTTCATCAAAGATCTCATTCTGGATCACATCCCTTTTACTAGAATAGATCTGTTCCGGTGTATATCTACCAACCACACTTCTTGTTGCAGATCGAATTGCCGGTTTAATAACTCTTTCAAGATAATTTTCACCTTTTGTTTGGTGTAAAGTACCCAAGTTATCAATTTGAGGCTGGTACCAGGCGGTTGCTTCTAATTGAATATCTAATCCGTTAGAGGAAAGTATTTTCATCTTTTCTGTAAGTTCTTGCTGGCGAACTTCATAGATAATTACCTTATTCCATGGAGCTACAAAATGGAAACCCTCACCTAAGGCGGGTTCATCAGTAACAACTCCACCAGAAAATCTTTTCCAAAGAACTCCGGCTTCACCTGCTTCGATCGTCACAGTAGATTTGGATAAAAAAATAAGTGCCAAAACACCAATAAAAATTATTGGAAAAATGTTTTTAGGAAATTCGAGTCGCTGTTGAGACATATATATTTAATTTTAAGTTTTAATAAAATCCTTGGCTTTTTCTAAAAAACCAATCCAAGGCCAAAGATACAGTAATTAAGGCTAAAATCCATTTTATATCAACAAATGATCGTTCTGTGATCTGTTCTTTTATAATTGGCGTAAAGCTTTTTGAATTGTACAATATTGATTTTAAAGAATCAATTCCATTTGGTAGAAATATTTTACCATTACTTTGAATAGCTATCTGATTCAAATCCTTATAATTGGACGCATGATCTCTATCTTCTGCTGAATAATCTAATACTTGAAAACTGCCTGTTAACCTTTTGCCGGAAATTTGATCTATGCTAAATTTATATTTGCCTGGAGGCAAAATAAGACTTGTTACATATTCATTATTTTTAAAAACCATCGGGAAACTCTTTTTGAATTCTCCATTTTCAGAACTTAGATCAATAATCAATTCTTTCATATTGTTGGAATTGAAATTCGCGTCGTAAATCTTTAAACTTATTTCAAGCTGCTCATCTTTGAAAATTAATTTTTTGTAATCTAAGGTTACTTGATCTCTAAATTGAAATTGCAAAAATTGAATAATTCCATCAAAATAATCTTCAAATTGCTCCCTACCCTCAGACTGTATTCCATTAAAAAATTGCCACTGAAAAAGGTTTTCGGCAAATAGATGAACAGAACGATAGTTATTATTCTCAAACAACATTAAGGGATTTTTTAGATTGTCCTCCCATAAAACATCATGTGGATTTCCCATTTTTAATTCCTTTAATTTCGAACTCAAAGGGGGATATTTATCTAAAAAAAGTGGGGTAAGTTCAATTTCTGAAAAATAATTATTCCCTATTACTTTTACAGGAGTTATATTGGGTTGGACTATAAATGAAAATGATCTATTTTGTGTTTTGAGCTCATCAAAATTTGTCGTTGAAGTAGTTTCAATTAAATGATTGATATTCCCATTTCTTATCTCTTTATAAATCATATTAAAACTGTTATCATATCCTACCAGAATAACAGATTTATAGTTACTCAAATCCTTGTTAAAACCAATTACAGATGACACCTCAACTTCTCTCTGCTCATTTATTTCAATCATTCTTTTCCAAAATCCTACATCAGGATGCAAATACTTGTAAAGAATTAAAACTTTCGCTTTTTCATCGATTACGTTAATCGAAAAAGGAGAAGAATTATTTATTAAGCCCTTTTCTCCCTCTATTTCATCTATTTTCACCGAATAAAAATGAGTGCCAACATTTTCTGATTCCAGTTCAAATTTGATAATTGAAGATCTTTTTTCAGCACTCAAATTGACATCCTTCTTTGCTATCAAACTTCCGTCTTTAAAAATTTTCAGCTCAGGTTTGATCGGCTGTTTTCCGTCATATTGCACAAAGACTTCCAATGGAAATTTCTGTCCGATAAAACTGTATTTGTTTACATTTATTTTATGAATTGACAGATCAAATTGTGTTGTTGTATCTCCTAATACAATTGGAAAAACAGGTATTTTATTTGGTGCATAAGTGTAGTTAATTCCTTTGTTCTGATTACCGTCAGTTAATAGAACGATCGCATTTCTATTTTTCCGGAACAATTCGTTCATGTTGGAAATAGCTCGATATATGTTGGTTTCGCTCGGAAGAACTGTATCTCCATCAAAAACGCTAATATCCTTAGCAAAGGAATAATAAGAAATATTAAAGTTGTTATTCAGGTCATCATCGTTTTCAAAATAATCTTTAATAGACTTAGAAACCGAGTCTTTGTTTTGCCTTATGACGGAAGAAGATTGATCAATCAGTACTAACAAATTAGATTTTTCGATCAATTGGGAAGGCACTTTAATTTTTGGATCAAAAATTAATAATAGGATCAGAAAAAGAGCGAATCCACGAAGAAATGAACTTATCAAAGCATTTCTAGGAGATTGCTTTTTTGGTCTCCAATAAAATAAATATACGGTTATAGACGAAATAAGTATGGCAGCAAGAATAGCAATAATCATAAATTTCAACCCGTTTTAAAAGGAATCTCGATCAAGCAAATCGAATTGATTTGATTATCTCCTTATTAAGTTCTTTGTTTAGCATCGAAACTATTTTTTCCTTTCCATAACTCAATTCTTCTCGAAGTGAAGTAGAACTTAGTTTCACGATTAACTGGCTCCCTTTAAGTTGCACATCTTCTGTATAACTTATAACTCCATTACCCATTATGGTGCCCCATGCCTCTTTCACATTCACTAAGGTCAAACCCTTTTTGAGTGATTGATCCCCAATCACTTCTTCAATAATAACATTAATTCTCATGATGTCATTTTCCCTTTTCATAGCTTATCCGAGTTCAAACATTTTATATCGCTGATTTACCTTTTTAACTATTTCTTCTGTGCGAGAAGCATGTGTGTCTGTGATAAAAATTTGTCCAAAATTATGATCATTCACTAATTCTATTAACTGAGACACTCTGTTGTCGTCTAACTTATCAAAGATATCATCTAAAAGCATTATGGGTGTAATTTTTGTTTTTTCTTTTAAAAAATCGAATTGTGCTAATTTCAGAGCAATTAATAATGATTTTTGTTGACCCTGTGAACCATATTTTTTAATAGGAAATCCGGCTAATTGAAAAAATAAATCATCTCTGTGTACGCCGGAACTCGTATATTGCAATAATTTATCTTTTGATTCATTCTCACTTAAAATAGAAATCAATTCTTTCTCATGTAACGGAGAATCGTACAATAAATCAATTTCTTCAGATTTTTTCTCTTTTGACAAGCCTAAGATCTGTACATATCTTTTTTGAAAAACTTCTACAAATTGCTCAACAAAACTTTGACGCTTGAGATAAATTTTTGTTCCAAAATCTGCTAATTGCTGGTTATAAATTTCCAGGTTAGTTTTGTCAAAAGTTCTATTTGCAGCAAAAAATTTCAACAATGCATTTCTTTGTGATAAAGTTTGGTTATAGCTAAGGAGATCATTTAAAAAATCCGAATCGTTCATCGCAATTATACCGTCAATGAATTTTCTCCTCAATTCACTGCCCTCCCTAATTAGATCCGCATCTGCAGGTGAAATAATAACAGCAGGTAAGTAGCCAAAATGATCTCCAAGTCTCTCATACTCTTTCCCGTTTTTTTTGACTATTTTTTTATGTCCTTTTTTTAGGCTCACACTTACAACAACAGATTTTTCTTCTCTTTCATAATTCCCCTCAATGAGAAAAAAATCTTCGTTGTGCTGAATGCATTGGGTGGCTACAGAATTGAAATAACCCTTCGTATAAGAAAGATGGTAAATAGCATCCAAAACATTAGTTTTACCAATTCCATTTTGCCCCACCAAACAATTGATCTTCGGTTCAAATTCAAAAAACCGTGCGTCAAAATTTTTAAAATGTAATAAGGATAATGAATTTAAAACCATTTAAAAGAAAACTATAATAGAGAGCTAAAATCAATTGAAACCTAAAAATCTTTTACAGATAAGGCATCTTCAACGATTAAAAAACATAAATAATTGATTTTGTTTATTTTACAAATAAATTATCCAATTAAGAATGTTTACAAAAAAACAAAATTTAATTCAAAAACTGCTTACCAATTGAAATAATATTTTAATTTTGCGCGAAAATTTTAATAGATGGCGACATACAAGAAAAAAGGAGGAAAAGTAAAAAAAACACAATTATCCAGTATTGAAGATCACAGTACAACGGCAGAAGTTTTTAATACTTTAGATGAAACTGCATCGAAATCTGAACAATGGGTTGAAAAACACCAAAGAAAAATTTTAATTGGTCTATCTATCATCGCTTTGGTCATTTTAGGTTCTATTGCCTACAACAACTATGTAATTGAACCAAAAGAAAAAGAAGCTGCAGATGAACTGGCATTTCCAAAACAAAGTTTTGAGCAAGCTCAATCTGCTACGGTATCAGCTGATTCTTTATTCACAATAGCGCTTAATGGGGCCGACGGGAAATATGGTTTGTTGGATATCATTGATAATTACGGTAAAACAAAGGCTGGAAATTTAGCTAAATATATGAGCGGTATTTCTTATCTGAAATTGAGTGATTATGAAAATGCTATCAAATACTTAAATGATTTTTCATCTGAAGACGAAATCTTAGGCACTTTAGCTAAAGGAAATATAGGAGATGCCTTTATGGAAATTAATCAGCCGGAGGAAGCCTTTGATTACTACAAGCAGGCTGCTAACTTTAAAGATAACGAATTTACAACGCCGCTTTATCTTTTTAAAGCTGGAAACACAGCCTTGGATTTGGGTAAAAATAGTGATGCTCTGGTTTTGTTTGAGCGAATCAAAAATGATTACAATCAATCTGAAGAAGCGAAACAAATAGATGTTTACATTGAAAGAGCGAAATTAGCCAATAAATAAGATTTTTTATGGCAACGAGCAATTTATCATTTTATGATAATTCAACAATCCCAAATGCGAATTCATTTCGATTTGGGATTGTTGTTTCAGAATGGAACGTTGATATAACTAAAAACCTATGCGAAGGGGCTGTCCATACGCTACTGAAGCACGGAGCAAAAGAAGAGAACATCGAGGTTGTTAAAGTGCCTGGCAGTTTTGAATTAATTTACGGGGCAAAGAAAATGCTGAAAGAAAATCGTTTCAATGCGATTATTGCCATTGGAAATGTGATCCAAGGAGAAACAAAACATTTCGATTATGTATGTGAAGCAGTTGCCCAGGGAATAAAAGATTTGAACGTTTTGTTCGATACACCAACTATCTTTTGTGTCTTAACGGATAACAACAAGCAGCAATCCATTGATCGTTCTGGCGGTAAACATGGAAACAAGGGAGTAGAATGTGCCATTGCTGCTATTAAAATGGCAAATTTATAGGTCTCCTAAATTTTTCAAACGTTAAGCATTTCTCAAAAAAGTATCTGCTATTGTAATAACCTCCATGATTCCTTATATTTGTACATTACCACAATAAAAAGGTTATGTTAGGCAGTCCATTTAAAACTCGCTCTTATTATGTTTTCGATTATAAACCTAGGTATTATGATCCAAGAAAAGAGCGTTTGGAACAAATGAAAAAATTAGCAGCTGAAGAAAATTCATCTGCGGATCTTCCAACTCTTTCACTTACAAAAGATAAGTTAAAAAAAGATTGGGCACGTCATAAAAAAAGTACCAGTGATAAGAACACAAATCTTCGTTTAGCAATCATTATTGCGATCTTAGTTGGTCTGGTTGCATATATTTTTGAAATTCATAAATTGTTTTAATGTCAGATATCATACAGCTTTTACCCGATCACGTTGCCAATCAAATAGCTGCGGGTGAAGTGGTACAAAGACCAGCTTCAGTTGTTAAAGAGCTTTTAGAAAATGCTGTTGATGCAAAAGCAAGTGAAATCTCTTTGATTATTAGAGAAGCAGGCAGAGTTTTGATTCAGGTAATTGATAATGGATCTGGCATGAGTCCTACCGACTGCAGAATGGCTTTTGAACGACATGCCACTTCTAAAATTCGTACTGCAGACGATTTATTCAACTTACATTCAAATGGTTTTAGAGGAGAAGCTCTTGCCTCTATTGCGGCGGTTGCTCATGTTTCTATAAAGACGAAAAAAGAAGATCAGGAAATTGGTTCTCAATTAGTTATTCACGGGGGCCATGTACAATCTCAGGAACCAACTTATACACAAAAAGGAGCAAATGTAGAAGTGAAAAATTTGTTCTATAATATACCCGCCAGGAGAAATTTTTTAAAATCAAATACCATTGAAACACGTCATATCATTGATGTTTTTCAAAGGATTGCTCTTACCTATCCCAAAATATCATTTTCCCTGATTCACAATGACCAAGAAATTTACAAGTTAAAATCTGCCAATTTAAAAAAGAGACTTGTTCATGTATTTGGAAAGCAGATCGATGAAAAATTGATTCCTATTGATGAATCGACAGAGATTTTGAAGATACATGGTTTTGTGACAAAGCCTAGTTATGCAAAAAAGAAAAGAGGTGAACAGTTTTTCTTTGTCAATGATCGGTATATTAAGAGTCAGTATTTGGATCACGCTGTACATTTGGCTTTTGATAATCTTATTCCAAGTGGTGAGCATCCCTCCTATTTTTTGTATTTAGATGTTCCACCTCAAAGTATAGATATCAATATTCATCCTACAAAAACTGAGATTAAATTTGATAATGAAAAGGATCTTTATGCCATTTTAAGGGCTACGATCAAACACAGCTTAGGGCAATACAACGCAACTCCCTTGTTGGATTTTAATAGAGATGGAAACCTTGATACGCCCTATGCTTTTCAAAAGAAGACCGTTAAAGCACCATCTATTCAGGTAGATCGAAATTTTAATCCTTTTCTTAATAATTCTGACAGATCTATTGGTAAGAAAATAAATTCAGACTGGGAATCATTGTATGTAGATACGAAGCGCGAAAAAGAACTAGAAAAAATAAAACATATTGAGTTTGAATATGAAAATGTAACTCAACATTTATTTGACAAAAAAGAGCAAGTTTATTTCAGAACTTATCAATTGCACGAAAAATATATTGTCAGTGCAATACAATCCGGTTTAGTTTTAATAGACCAGAATGCGGCACACCAAAGAATTTTGTACGAAGATTTTTTGGCTAAAATCACAATTGATGGTGTTGGAAGTCAATCACTACTCTTTCCCAAACTCATTCAAATTACACCCGCAGATAGTATTTTATTGACTGATATTCAATCTGATTTAGAAAGTTCAGGCTTTTATTTTACGCTCAAAAAAGATGGCAAACTTTTCGCAGATTCAATTCCGGCACATGTAAAAGTGGAACAATTGGGAGATTTTATAGAGCAATTGATCAACGACCTTAAAAGTGATCATCCAGATAGTAATCTAAGTCAAATAGATACCATTGCAAAAAGTATGGCGAGATCTTGTGCCATTAAAAAAGGTACAAAACTTAGTAATAAAGAACAAGAAGATATTCTAAATAAGCTATTTTTGTGCAAAGAACCGAATTATTCTCCCTTTGGCAAGAAAACCTATATCACAATTTCTACTGCCTTTATTGAGGAAGAATTCGAAAGTTAAAAAACATCTATGGGAAGAATTACTGATGCAGTAAAGCATCTTATCATTATTAATGTCATATTTTTCGCTGCTGGCCCATTGCTGGGCTCCAATTTATCAGAATGGCTCGCTTTATATTTTCCAAAAAATGATCATTTTGGATTTTGGCAGTTTGTAACCCATATGTTTATGCACGGAAGTTTTATGCATATTTTGTTTAATATGTATGCACTTTGGGCTTTCGGAACTCCATTAGAGCAAATGTGGGGAAGAAACAAGTTCTTATTCTTTTATTTCTCGGCAGGTATAGGGGCAGGTATAATCTACACACTGGTCAATTATTATCAATTTAATGGCGTTTACCAAGATTTATTGCAAATTGGATTAAGTGAAGGAGATATTCAACAAATGTTGTTGTCCGGTCAATACAATTCAAATATATTGACCCAAATTACAGAAAAGCAAATTTCTAATTTTTACCAGATATATCATACACCTGCTGTGGGAGCTTCCGGTGCAATTTATGGTGTTTTAGTTGCTTTTGGGATGTCGTTTCCAAATGCGAAACTGGCCCTTATATTTTTACCCGTTCCAATTTCGGCTAAATATTTTATTCCTGTTCTGATTGCTTTAGATCTTTTTTCCGGTGTAACCGGTTTCTCACTTTTTGGAGGAGGCATTGCTCACTTTGCCCATGTTGGAGGTGCTATCATAGGTTTTGCCATTATGCAATACTGGAAAAAAAATCAATTTAATCGCTGGAATTAAAAACTGTTTTATGATGCAGTTGATAGATACTATTACAGAAAAATTCTCCTCAGCTAATATCGTCATGAAAGTGATTTATATTACTGTGTTTGTTTTTTTGATAAACCTTTTGCTAAATACTATTTCCTTCTTTTTTAACAGCCATGGGAACTTCTTAATTAAATGGTTCGCTTTATCTCCTAATTTCGATTCATTTATATCTAAACCTTGGACCATTTTAAGTTATGGTTTTTTGCACGACGGATTTTTTCATATCATTTTCAACTTGTTAATTCTTTATTATTTTGGCATGTTATTCTTGGATTATTTCAGTCCCAAGATGTTTTTGAATTACTATTTTTTAGGAATTTTAGTGGGTGGAATTATTTTTCTGCTCAGTTATAATTTTCTTCCTGCCCTAAAAAGCAGAAATGCACTTTTAGTAGGTGCTTCTGCAGGTGTCATGAGTATTTTGATCGGACTTGCTACCCTAACTCCGAACTACGCTATACGCTTTCAATGGATCGGTTTTATAAAATTAAAACACGTTGCTCTTTTTATTGTTGTTCTAGATGTTTTACAGATTCCTATGGGCAATGCAGGCGGACATTTGGCACATCTTGGTGGAGCGCTAACCGGATTTCTTTTGACGCAATACATCCCGAATAGAAAATCTATGAGCTCCAAAAGCAATTTCTTTTCGAAAAACAAAAAATCGAATAATCTAAAAACTGTTTATAAAAGTAAAAAGCCAGTCGAATCAAGCATCAATAAAAGTGAAGAACAACAAAAGATCGACAGTATTTTAGATAAAATAAGTAAATCTGGTTATGAGGCACTTTCCAAGGAGGAAAAGCAGTTTCTTTTTGATTTTGGGAAAAAATAAATAACTTAAAATGGGTGATTTATCTTTTTTCAATAAAATTATTTATTTAGTGAATACGTTGGTAGCTGTTTTGTTTATAGCTTCATTTGTATTGCCATATCTGCCACCTAAAACCTTCCCCATTGCCGCCGTATTAAGTTTAGCTGTACCCCTTTTCTTAGTTCTTCATCTTATTTTTGTCATTTATTGGATTTTATTGGGTTTTAAAAAGCCTGTTTTTATTTCACTATTTTGTTTAATTCTTGCCATTTTATTCTCTTCATTTCCATATAAATTCAAAAATGAACCTGATTCTTCGGAAGGTGATCTATCAATTATGACTTACAATGTGAGGTTATTTAACACTTATAAATGGATAAAATCTGACGATATTCCACAAAAGATCGCCGATTTTGTCAAAGAAGAGAATCCTGATATTTTGTTATTGCAAGAGTTTAATCCAAATAATCAACCAAAATTTTCCTATCCGTATAAGCATATCGTGTTAAAGGGAGAAAAAAAAGGGTTTGGACAAGCTATTTTTTCCAAATATAAAATTGTAGATCAAGGCGATTTAAATTTTAATAATAGCGATAATAATGCAATTTATATAGATATAATATTTAAATCCGATACTTTAAGAATCTATAATCTGCATTTAGAATCACTAAGGCTTGGTGCAAATCAAAAATTGCTCACAGACGGCGATTCTGAAAGGTTATTAAAGACCATGACTAAAGCTTTTGTCAAGCAACAAAATCAAATTGAGCAGTTCAAATCATTTGCCGTCAATGGACCCAGGAGAACAGTAATTGCCGGAGATATAAATAACACGGCCTATTCATGGGTTTACCACCAGATAGGTCAAGATATGATCGACACTTTTAACAAAGCAGGAAATAAATTTGGACGAACATTTGATTTAAAAAAATACCCTTTAAGAATCGATTTTATTTTAGTGGATGAAAATTTTAGGGTAACAGGGCATTATAACTATGGAGTAAAATTCTCAGATCATTATCCTGTCATGGCCAAAATTAAGTTTTAGCCGTTCTTATAATTCTCTCCCAACTTTTTAAATTCGATAAAAATTGTACTTTTGCAACTCGAAAAGGACAAGTATGACAATAGGTAAAAAGGTGGCTTTCTACACATTAGGTTGCAAATTAAATTTTTCTGAAACTTCAACCATCGCTCGAGATTTTCAAAATAAGGGTTTTCATAGAGTAGATTTTGAAGAATGGGCAGATATTTATGTGATCAACACTTGTTCTGTAACGGATAATGCTGATAAACGTTTTAGGTCTATCGTTCGTGCCGCTCTGAAAAAAAATGAAAAAGCTTTTTTAATCGCCGTAGGTTGCTATGCCCAGTTGAAACCGGAAGAATTGGCAAATATAGACGGTGTTGACCTCGTTTTGGGAGCAACGGAGAAATTCAAAGTAACGGATTATTTGAACGATTTGAGCAAAAATGATCTCGGTGAAGTACACTCCTGTGAAATTGAGGATGCCAATTTTTATGTAGGCTCCTACTCCATCGGAGATCGGACAAGGGCTTTTTTAAAAGTTCAAGACGGTTGTGACTATAAATGTACATATTGTACTATACCACTGGCAAGGGGTATTTCGAGATCTGATACTTTAGAAAATGTGATAAACAATGCCACAGAGATTTCGAAAAAGGGAATTAAAGAGATTGTACTTACCGGAGTAAATATCGGGGATTACGGCAAAGGTGAATTCGGGAATAAAAAACACGATCATACCTTTTTAGATTTAATCCGGGCTTTAGATACTATAGAAGGACTTGAACGGTTGAGAATTTCATCTATCGAGCCAAATTTATTGAACAAGGATATTATTTCTTTTGTGGCTTCCTCCAGAACATTTGTTCCTCATTTTCATATTCCCTTGCAAAGCGGATCTGACGAATTGCTTAGATCTATGAAAAGGAGATATCCACTAAGTCTATATACGGATCGAGTCGAACAAATTAAAAAGTCAATGGCCAATGCATGCATTGGTGTTGATGTGATAGTTGGTTATCCCGGGGAAACTGATGAATTATTCTTAGAAACTTATAAATATCTTAGCGATCTAGATATTTCTTATTTGCACGTATTTACATATTCAGAAAGACCTAATACAGACGCAATTGATCTGCCTGGTGTGGTCCCATTAAAAGTGCGAGCTAAAAGAAGTAAAATGTTAAGAGGTCTGTCGGTTAAAAAAAGAAGGGCCTTTTATGAAAATCAGTTAGGCAAAAATGCAACTGTTTTATTTGAAAGTGAAAATAAAGATGGTTTCATCCATGGGTTTACTGAGAACTACGTCAAAGTAAAAACTCCTTTTGATAAAGAATTAATCAACACCACCCATCAGATTTTGTTAGATGAAATTGCCGATGACGGCTCCGTTTTATTTTCATGGATTAATGAACCTATTTCTGTTTAACCTTTATAATAAACCAGATTTATGCACCGAAATGACTCGCATAAAAAACAGGTTTATTTGATTCCAGGTCTAGGAGCTAGCATAAGAATATTTGAATATCTTAGATTTACTGAAAATGCTGAAATTCATTTTCTAGAATGGATTAGCCCTTTAAATAGTCAAGAAGACATCCGTTCTTATGCTGACCGAATGGCAAAATCCATTTCCGGTGAAAACATCATTTTGATTGGAGTTTCATTTGGCGGGGTTATTGCACAAGAAATAGCGAGGTTAAGGGATGTGGAAAAGATCGTTCTTATTTCAAGTATAAAATCGAGTAAGGAGCTGCCGATGAGATTAAAATGGATAAAATATTCAAAACTTTATTATTTAGCTCCGCTGTTATCCTATATAAAATTTGATTCAGGACGATTAAGCGTACCTGGTAAATTGTTGAAAAGAAAAGTATATCTCTATGCCAGATATATGTGCATCAAAGACAAAATGTATTTACTTTGGGCTACAAGGCAAATGTTGTATTGGAAAGAGCAGGCATCGGAAATTCCGTTAATTCATATTCACGGGTCTAAAGACCAAATTTTTCCCGTACGGAATTTATCAGATTTTATCGAAATAAAAGATGGAAGTCATGCCATGATACTAACCAAGTCAAGAAATATAAGTAAGATTATCAATAAAATACTAGAGGAAAATGACCATTAAGACAACGGATTTAGAAGATGTGCTTTTGATTACTCCGAAAGTTTTCTACGACGAAAGAGGTTATTTTATGGAAACTTTTAACCAGAAAAATTTTGAAAGATTCAGTGATATAAAATTTGTTCAGGATAACGAATCTCATTCTCAAAAAAATGTTTTAAGAGGTTTACATTTTCAAAAACCACCTTTTGCTCAAGCCAAATTGGTTAGAGTCATTCAGGGAAAAATTTATGATGTTGCGGTAGATTTGCGAAAAGATTCGCAAAATTACGGCAAGTATTTCGGTCATATTTTAAGCGCTGAAAATAAGCATCAATTATTTATACCTATTGGTTTTGCACATGGTTTTCTCAGTTTGGAAGACAATACGATTGTAAACTATAAATGTTCAAATTTTTACCAAAAAGAAGCTGAAGATGCCATCTTATGGAATGATGAAAATCTTGGTATACCTTGGGGTATTACTCACCCCATCATTGCAGAAAAGGATTTAGTTGCCCAAAAATTTAGTAAATTTGATAGTCCGTTTTAATTTGAAATCCCCTATTATGAAAAACATTTATAAACTATTAGCACTTACCGGAATCCTATTTATCGCATTTCTTTTTATCAATGCCGATGTAACTGAGATATCTTCTGACCCTGAGAAAAATACGAGTTCGCTCTATGAAATTAAGGCTTTAAAAGTTCCCTCAAATCTAACCTTTGCTGGTGAAAAGGTGCCTATTCATGATGATGATGTTATGGAAAGAATCGATAGAGAGCTTTTGGTCAATACATATTGGCAATCTAATGGTTTGTTAAATTTTAAAAGGGCCCACAAGTATTTTCCTGTGATTGAACCTATCCTCAAAAAGTACAATATTCCGGATGATTTTAAATACTTAGCTATTATAGAAAGCGGTCTACAGAATGTAACTTCACCGGCAGGCGCAAAGGGTTATTGGCAATTAATGCCAAAAACAGCCAGAGAATATGGACTTGAGGTAAACGATAATGTGGACGAAAGATATAATCTCATAAAATCGACCGAGGTTGCCTGCCAGTATTTACTAGAGGCTTACAAAATATATGGAAATTGGACCTTAACAGCTGCCTCTTACAACGCAGGAATGGCAGGCATTTCTAGAGTGATGGATTATCAAAAAGTAGATTCGTATTACGATTTATACTTAAACGCAGAAACATCTAGGTATATTCCAAGAATTGTTGTGACAAAGGAGATTATGTCAAACCCAAAAAAATATGGGTTTGTTTTTGACGACAGTGACCTGTACAAATTATCTCCGACTAGAACTACAGAAATCACCGAGGAAATTGCTGATTTAAATGAATTTGCTAAATCCAATGGCATCACCTATAAAGAGTTGAAACTAAACAATCCCTGGTTGTTAGAACAGCATCTCAATAATAAATCCGGCAAAAAATATTTTATTGAAATTCCTAAATAAACTATTGAATTGTTAAGGTTTCTACGATTTCCCAGTTTGCATTGGCTGTCAGAATGTTTTTGAAGTAAACAACTAATTCAGGTTGAATCTTTTTTAGATAATCTCCAGAGTCCCATTTTCCGTTTTTATTGAAGTCATAGATCAACCTAACTTTAAATTTACCTGGTTGAATATTTTCAAATCGCACTTCTTCTTTTCGAGTGAGATAACTCGTAGCAACACGCTTACCTTGTTGATCGACCAGTTCCACAATAACCGGATATTCTTTTATATTATTTATGGTTAAATAAATCGACGAATAATTGGAAGGTCTTTTTGTGGAAAAATTCTTCTTGATGGAATCATGACTTGTCCCAAAAATGTCTGTTAAAGCCCCCTGATATAAATTGAGTTTATATTTTGAATCAAATTCCTTCTCAAAAAACATATACAAAGATGTCTTATACTTGTCTTGAATCAAATTATATTTTACACCGATTGAATCACTTATATAAAGTTTTATTTTGGATGTATCTATCTCAAATACAGGATTGTTAGTTTCTAATTTCAAAGTATCTCTTAAATCCAAATTACCACTTGTAATCGACTCAAATTTCAAACTGTCAATTTTATCTTCCCTAATTTTTAGTGTGACTGTATCTGTAAAACTTCTGTTTCTTATTAAGATATCAAGGCTATCCTTTTCATAATTGGCAAACCAATACCGAATCGTATCCGTTTTAACGGAAGGTGCCCAATGTTCCTTAAAATTTACTGGTTTTTCTGTGATTGCTTTAACTTCCAGACTATCAATATTTCCTTCATATCCTATAAAAAACAAGCCTTTGGTTATCTCACTAGGTTTTGTGGGTAGTCTGAAATCCTTATCCTCTGTAAAAAGTACAAGCGGAAAATACGACTCTGAAGGCACCTCAATTACTTTATCGTAAAAAGCAATCTTGTCCTCTTTTTTATTGTACTTAAAATTTCGATTTTTATCCCTTAAAGCCAATAATACATATTTTCCTTCTTTTATATTATTGACTTCGAAATTGAGGCTATCGGTCATGGCTCCAACGTAGGTTGGTCTTTCAGAAAAAACGATGGAGTCGTTAAAATTATCTGTATATGGATAAAGCATCACAATTGAACCCTCGGCAGGTTCCAATTCAAAAGCATCTTTAATGGTTCCTTTGATATTCAAAGAATCAATATAATCACCAGTAGAAAGTACAAATCTAAAATTATCAAGAATGTTACCCTCCGTATTATCAACTACACTTTGACCAAAATTAAAGGTATAGGTGGTATTCTCAATTAATGTATCTATGATTTTGATATTAATGAACTTTGACGCCGTACCTTGAGGCACTATAATCAGCGGATATTTTAAGGGAGGGGATACAATGAGCTGCTGGGAAATATCTTTTAGTTTAATAAACTCATCAAAATAAATTTTAATTTCTTCTTCCTTAAAATTTACTGACCCAAAATCAGGCTCACTTCTTACCATAATCGGTTTATCCTCGTCAATTGGTCCTCCCTCCGGTCTGCCTCTTCTCGCGCAAGAAAGGAGAGAAACTATCACTAATAAGACGAAAAACTGGTAAAAGCGCATCTGTTTTTTTTGCAAATTAACAACATATTTTTTATACCGACGACAGTTGTTCCTATAGAAACCACTTACTCCGAAAATGCCAAAGCCGCAATGCTCACTTTTACATTTTTCCCTTTAAATAATGCCTTGCAACAAGATTCAAGTGTAGCACCGGTAGTAATTACATCATCGATGATCAGAACGTGCTTATTATTAATGCTTTCTACATCATTAAGCACAAAGATCTCTTCATTTAAAATCCGGTGCGCCCTATCTTTTTTGGTCTGTGTATCTAAATAAACCTTTCTTAAGAGTAAATCCTCGTTGTAAGGTTTTTGAAGTTGCAGTGAGATCTGATGACCGAATTTTGTCAATTGGTTATACCCTCGTTTTTTTAACTTTTTTGGATGTAAAGGAACGGGAAGAATCAAATCAATTTGATCAAAATTTTTATTATTCTTTAATTGTTCCCCGATCCAATTCCCAAAGAATGAGCCAATAGCCTCATCATTTTTGTATTTTAATTGTTGAATCAACTTTTGTACCGGACTACCTTTAGCGTAAAATAGCAAGGCCGTTCCCATTTCAACCGGTATACGCCCGGCAAAACTTTTTTCTAACGAATTATTTCTTTCATCCGTAAAGTTTGTGAGTGGCAATTCAGATAGACAAGAGAGGCATAAAATGTCCTCGCCTATCGTTAATGTCTTTTCGCATACTCTGCAACGATCAGGGAAAAATATTTCAAAAATGTCCTTAAAAACTTTCAAATTTTATAATCCATGTTAAAATGTTGGAATTAAATAAAAAAAATTAATTTTGCATACAATTTTTTCAAATTTCTGCGTTATATCAGTTACGATTATTTAAAAATGAATTCATTATGGAACAAAATGCTTCGAGCAAAAACAACAAAATTCTATTAATAGCACTTACTGTATTGTTATTTCTATTGATAGGTTACACTTTTTTTCTAAGTAGAGACCACAAAGAGGCTTTACAATTCTTACAAGACGAAAAAGAACAAATTATTGGTAATTTAACGGCGATGGAGGAGAAATATGATATCGCTATTTCAAAAAACACTTCATTAACTGATTCTCTTAACCATGAAAAGGCCAGAATCATTGCACTTCGCGACTCTGTTATCAATTTAAAAACAGCTAACGCCTCTGTTTTAAGAAGATACAGAAGTCAAATTGCAGATTTACAAGCGGTTAATAGCAGGTTGTTGGACGAAGTTGATTCGTTAAAAATGGTGTCTAATGTATTGATCGATGAAAAAGATAGCTTATCTAGTCAATTGCAGGTTCAAACTAATTACAATGATACGCTTAAAGCGGTAAATGAAGTTTTAGCCAAAAAAGTTGAAATAGGTAGCGCTTTGAATATCAAAGATGCACAAGTTACAGCTTTAAAAATGAGATCGAACGGTAAATACACCGAAACTAATAAGGCTCAAAAAACAGATGCCATTAAAGTTGAGTTTCGTTTGATCGAAAATGAAATTGCTGAACCTGGAGACAAAGAGGCATATATTGTGGTTCAAAGGCCAAATGGTTCTGTGATTAATGCCAAAGGAACCGTATTACTAAAAGATGGTACAGAAGTGAAATATACTGAAGAAACTACCATCAACTATGAAAATGCTGAGCTAGACGTTGTTCTTTTCATCGAAGATAAGGGTGAAAAATACGAAAAAGGTACTTATCCGATTAGAGTTTATGTTGAAGGCCGTTTAGTTGGCGTTACAAAACTTGAGCTGAGCGATTCTTTCTTAGGCTTATAAAAAAAGATCATTAAGATTTATAAAAGACTGTTTCGGCAGTCTTTTTTTATTTCCCACAGTCGAGAATTTAACTATTTTTGCCACATGAAAAATAATGAGGACAAATTCAAAAAGGTAATCTCCCATGCCAAAGAATATGGGTATATCTTTCAATCGAGTGAAATTTATGACGGACTTAGCGCTGTTTATGATTATGGACAAAACGGGGTTGAGTTAAAAAATAATATACGTAACTACTGGTGGAAGGCCATGGTTCAAATGAACGATAATATTGTTGGATTGGACGCTGCCATTTTTATGCATCCAACCACATGGAAAGCATCCGGACACGTGGATGCTTTTAACGATCCTCTGATAGACAATAAAGATTCTAAAAAAAGATACAGAGCAGATGTGCTTATTGAAGATTATGCCGAAAAACTTAATCAAAAGGCACAAAAAGAAATCGAAAAAGCCGCTAAGCGTTTCGGCCAAGCATTTGATGAGGAGCAATACAAAACAACTAATCCTCGAGTGAAGGGTTACTTATCCCAAAAAGATGAAATTTTGCAAAGGATGGCTAGATCTCTTGAAAAGGAAGATCTAGCAGACGTCAAAGCTTTGATTGAAGAATTAGAAATTGCCTGCCCCTTATCTGGCTCAAAAAACTGGACAGATGTGAAGCAGTTCAATTTAATGTTCGGCACAAAACTAGGAGCTTCAGCAGATAGTGCAATGGATCTATATTTAAGACCAGAAACTGCTCAAGGCATTTTTGTGAATTTTCTCAATGTGCAAAAATCTGGAAGAATGAAAATTCCTTTCGGTATTGCACAAACTGGAAAGGCCTTTAGAAATGAAATTGTTGCTAGACAATTTATTTTTCGAATGAGAGAATTTGAGCAAATGGAAATGCAATTCTTTGTAAGACCGGGTGAAGAATTAAAATGGTACGAACAATGGAAAGAAACGCGCATCAAATGGCATTATTCCCTCGGATTTGATCATAAAAAATACCGTTTTCACGACCACGAAAAATTGGCGCATTACGCAAATGCTGCCGCTGATATAGAATTTGAATTTCCTTTTGGATTTAAAGAATTGGAGGGTATACATTCTAGAACAGATTTCGATTTAAAGGCCCATGAAAAATTTTCTGGCAAAAAACTTCAATTTTTTGATCCTGAATTAAATGAGAGCTATGTGCCCTATGTGATTGAAACTTCAATTGGTTTAGATAGAATGTTTTTAGCTATTTTTTCTGAGGCCCTGCAAGATGAAACTTTAGCCGATGGTTCTGAACGTACCGTTTTAAAAATACCGGCAGTTCTGGCTCCGGTAAAAGCGGCTGTACTGCCATTGGTTAAGAAAGATGGGCTACCTGAATTGTCGCAAAAAATAGTAGACCAACTCAAATTTGATTTCAATGTAGATTACGATGAAAAGGACGCTATCGGAAGAAGGTACAGAAGACAGGATGCTGCGGGAACACCTTTTTGTATAACCGTTGACCATGAAAGTTTGAATGACCATACGGTTACAATAAGGTTTAGGGACAGTATGGAGCAGAAACGCGTAAAAATTGATACTTTAATTGAAGTAATTCAAAAAGAAGTTTCTATGGCCAATTGGTTAAAGAAAATGTGATGGAATATTATATATGAAAAATAAAAGGTGGGTTATACTCACCTTTTTTTATAAAATATTTTTTTAGGAAAATTATTCTCTCCAAATTTGACATCTTTAAATTTCAAATTTTATGGATAAAATCCTGGTTTATTTCTTACCTTTCTTATTTCTTCAAATCTCTTTTGCTCAAAATCACAATGCTCATTTTATCGAAGATTTTTTGCTGATGAACCAAGATTCATTAGGAAAAGAAATCATTGGAAATCCGGAAAAGTATAGGTTACAGATTATTTACACCCAGATAAATAGAGATAAGGATAACAACCCAAGTTTTCAAGCATATCATTATAGAACTGATTTAAATGAATATTTCTATCCGGCCAGTACTGTAAAACTATTTACCTCTGCTCTAGCTCTAGAAAAAATAAATAAGCTTAAGATTAAAGAGTTAGATAAAACAGACATCATGCTCACCGATAGTGTATATAAAGGTCAAACCTCTGTAAAAGTAGATACAACTTCAGAAAGTGGTCTGCCTTCCATTGCTCATTATATAAAAAAAATACTTGTGGCCAGCGATAATGATGCTTTTAATCGATTGTATGAATTCATTGGTCAGGAACCTTTGAACGAAATATTAAAAGCTAAAGGTTTTGACGACCTTAGACTTACCCATAGGTTGTCAATTTCATTGTCACAAGATGAAAATAATCACACCAATCAAGTAAGGTTTTTAGACAGTAATTCTAAGAAATTATTATTTACACAAGAAGGACAATTCAGTGTAAAAGATTACACAAATCAAAGCGATATTCTTTTAGGGAAGGCTTATATTAAAGGAGATGAGCTGATAGAAACACCCATGAATTTTAAAGAAAAAAATGCAGTTTCCTTAGCAAACCTTCATCAACTGTTGTTAAGACTAATCTTTCCTGAAAAATTTAGTACGTCCGAACAATTTGATCTATCTGAAAGTGATTATCAATTTTTATATCAATATATGTCTCAACTACCCAGAGAAACAGAGTATCCTGATTACAGAGAATTACCTGATAATTTTTGTAAATTTCTCATGTTTGGTGATAAAAATGAGTCTCAAATACCAGATCATATAAGAATCTTCAATAAAATTGGAGACGCCTATGGTTTTAGCATTGATAACGCATATATCATAGATTTTAAGAATAATATTGAATTTGCGCTATCTGCTGTGATTTATACGAATAAAAATGAAACTTTAAATGATGGAGCGTACGAATATGAGCAAACCGCGTGGCCTTTTATGGGTGTTCTTGGAAGGGCTCTTTATCGTTATGAACTAGACAGAAAAAGAAAAAAATCTCCTAACCTCACAAAATTCAATTTTGCTTATGACAAATAAAAAAGGCCCTAAAAAAGGGCCTCCAATTAATTATCGGGGTCTAAATAATCCGGTATTCCATCACCATCTTTATCATCATCATCCCAGTTTAAGTTAAAATTATTATCTTCCTTACTGGTCTTTCTACCGTCATTATCATCGTCTTCATCTAAGTAATTCGGGATACCATCTTTGTCGGTATCGTCATTACTTGGGTTTCCATCTCCGTCTATATCTTCAAGAATAGTTCGTATTCCATCGCCATCATCATCAAAATCTAAATAATTGGGAACCAAATCACCATCAGTATCATCATTTGCAACATCGCCATTTCTATCTACATCCTCATCATTATTGATCACACCATCATTATCGGCATCTGCCCTAATTACATTGCCCAAATCAATAAAGAAGTATATGGGTGAGTTTGACGGAATATTTGCCGAACCGTTCTCACCATATGCAAGACCTGAAGGCATAAAAATAATCCCGGATCCTGTGTTTTCATAACCAAAGGATTCATCTGGATAGATCACTTTTGTTCCTGATTTATATTTAGGAATTCCATATCGCCAACCGGCGATCAAATTTGGCAAATGAAACCATGACTTATAGCTCGGAAAGCTGAGATTCTGGTCAAATTTAACGCTATCTAAAGTAAAGCCCTGGTATAAAATTTGAATCGAATCATTCATGGTAGGATTTATGCCAACTCCTTGTTTTTGAATATAATAATAAAGCTTATAATTTATCTCATTATAGACCAAATTCTCAGTATCAACCTGAGAATATAAAGGAGTTTCACCATTTCGGATACTGTCAATTTTATAATCATCTGTTAAATAATGCGACTGCAAAAAATCAACCAATAATTGATCGTCAATCAGTGCTTGAGCCACTGGATCGTGCTTTTCGTCATCGTCATCATCATTACAGGAAATAACCAGCAGTGCAAATAAAAATAAAAACAATAATTTCAATTTCATATCAAAATAAATTTTTCACAATTTACAATTTATAACGGTTTTGATACTTTCCGAGAACCGAATTAACAAAACCTTAAAAAATTAGACGAAATTAATTTTTCGCATTCTCAAACTTACAGGAGTTACTTCTAAATATTCATCTTCACGGATATATTCGAGACATTCTTCTAAAGAAAATTCAACTTTTGGAGCGATTTTCAAACCTTCATCAGAACCGGATGCTCTTACGTTGGTCAGTTTTTTTCCCTTAATGAGATTAACTCCCATATCATCCTGACGATTATTTTCTCCTACTACCTGACCTTTGTATATTTCTTGATTCGGATCTATGAAAAATTTTCCTCTATCTTGTAAACGATCTATCGCATAACCTGTTGCTTTTCCTGTCTCTGAAGAAACGATCGCACCGTTGCTCACCTCGCTAAACTCGCCTTTGGTTACATCGTAACCTCTCAACCTGTGGTTTATGATAGCCTCACCTTGAGTAGCGGTTAAGATCTTATTTCTCAACCCGATCAAACCTCTTGATGGAATATCAAATTCCAAATGTTGCATATCCCCTTTAGGTTCCATCACCAAAAGATCTCCTTTTCTCAAGGTCACTAAATTGATCGCCTTACTTGCAAATTCTTCAGGAACATTGATCACCAATGTCTCATAAGGTTCAGATTTTACACCGTCAATTTCTTTCATAATCACTTGAGGACGACCAACTTGTAGCTCATAGCCTTCTCTTCTCATTGTTTCGATCAACACAGATAAATGAAGAATACCTCTTCCGTAGACATCAAACTTATCTTCACTTCCTGTTTCTTTTACTCTAAGTGCAAGGTTCTTTTCGGTTTCTTTGAACAACCTATCTCTTAAATGGCGAGAAGTAACAAATTTCCCCTCTCTTCCAAAAAACGGAGAATTATTTATGGTAAACAACATACTCATGGTAGGTTGGTCAACCTCAATTCTTGGCAGAGCCTCGGGATTTTCCAAATCCGCCAAGGTATCTCCAATTTCAAAATCATCTAACCCTGTTATTGCACAAATATCACCACTGCGTACCTGAGAAACTTTTGCTCTACCTAGACCTTCAAAAGTATGTAATTCTTTAATTCTTACTTTTTTCTTAGTTCCATTAGATTTACACAAAATATAATCCTTGTTTTCTTCCAAATCTCCTCTAAATACCCTTCCAATCGCAATTCTACCCGTAAAAGATGAAAAATCCAACGAAGTGATCTGCATCTGCGGAGTACCCTCTCGGTATGGTGCTTCAGGTATATTCTCAATAATCGCATCGAGTAAAGGAATGATATTATCAGTCGGTTTTTGGTAGTCTGTGCTCATCCAACCATTTTTTGCTGAACCATATATTGTGGCAAATTCTAATTGCTCTTCTGTGGCATCTAATGCAAACATAAGATCAAAAACCTTTTCGTGAACTAAATCAGGTGTACAGTTTTCTTTATCTACTTTGTTAACCACAACAATGGGTGTCAAGCCTAATTCTAAAGCCTTACCCAACACAAAACGAGTCTGCGGCATTGGCCCTTCAAATGCATCTACTAATAACAACACTCCATCTGCCATTTTCAATACTCGCTCTACTTCACCACCAAAATCGGCGTGACCAGGAGTATCGATCACATTAATTTTCACTCCATTATAGACAATAGATACATTTTTAGATAAAATGGTTATTCCTCTTTCTCTTTCCAGGTCGTTGCTGTCTAATAACAAATCTGTTCTTTCTTTTCTATCGTCTAAAATTTTAGCTTGGTCGATGATCTTATCAACTAAGGTCGTTTTTCCGTGGTCTACGTGAGCGATGATCGCTATATTTCTGATTGATTGCATCTAATTTTTTTTGATGTGCAAAAGTAATTGATTTTAAATGATTTCCGCTCTGTTATGGATAGTTTTATTTGGATTGGATATTATTATTAACATATTGAAAAACAATTATTTATAAAAAATCAAAAAACTAAGTTTAGTTTCTATTTCTTTTGAAGTTTTAAAAGAGATAGCATTCAAGTGTTTAATTCTTGTAATTCAATGAATTGTTTGAGAGTTTTAAGTCAAAGACGATTGTAAATCAATTACAGTTATTTCCGGCATAATTCCCACTCGCCCGGGAAATCCGATATAACCAAATCCTCTATTCACATATAAAAATTGATTCTTTTTTTCGTACAAACCGGCCCATTCCGGATATAGATATTTTACAGGACTCCATTTAAATCCTGGAATTTCCACCCCAAATTGCATGCCATGCGTATGTCCGGATAAAGTGAGATCAAAATGCATAAAATGATCAATCACTCTTTTATTCCAATGGGTCGGGTCATGGGACAAGAGGACTTTAAACGGAATGTCTTCTACCCCTTTAATAGCCATATCCAAATCACCAATTTGCGGAAATGGTGTTTTTCCCCAGTTCTCTACCCCTACAATACTAATCTTTTCTTCACCCTGACTAAGAACAACTGCCTCATTGTTCAATAGGTTAAAATTCATTTTCCGGTGAAATCCTTTTAAAAGTTCGTTGTTCTCCTTTTTTTCCTCTTCTGTATTCCAGCTTTTATAATCTCCGTAATCATGATTGCCTAGGACAGAATAGGTTCCAACCTTTGGCTTTAACCGTTTAAACTCATCCAAAAATGGCTCTATTTCTCTTGCGTCATAATTTACCAGATCCCCTGTAAATAAAACTACATCAGGATTTTGACTATTTATTAAATCTATTGCTTCTCGAATCGCGCCAATGTCATCAAAACTACCGGAATGAATATCTGAGATTTGAACTATTTTAAAACCATTAAAAGACTTTGGCAGATTATCAAAAGTCATTTTAAGATTTCTTACTTTGAAATTATACTTTCCTTTTGATACACCATAGATCATTGATGTAAAAGGAATTGCTGCCGCCGTCAAGCCAATTTGCCTGACAAATTTTCTTCTGCTGTGAAGCTTTATCTTTTTAGGAGATTGTCGAAGAGCTTTGATAGATTGTCGAAAAAACAAGATAGATGTCCGAATAGTATCTTCAAGGATAAAAAACAAAACAAGAATGATCTTGAACACCAAAAAAGCAAAGAAAAATCCAATAAAAAAATTTCTAAAAAAGGTCGATTCCAGCGGGTGAACAGTGAAATTCTGAACTAAGAAATAAAATCCAACATAGCCAAAAAGCATTCCGATCAAATAAACAGCAATGATCAAGTTTTTTCGCGGCAAGTTCTTCATACCATGGCTCAAAGCATAAAAAACGTAAGCATCAATGGCCAATAAAATGGTTGTCAATAAGGGTATGTTGGGATCAATATTTCTGGTCGACATTAAATTCTACAATTTTCTTCTTTTCTTTTCACGGGAAATTAGATCTAATTCCCTACTAGTCTGCCCGGAAACAGATGTGTTTTCCTCGGCTCTTCTAATTAGATAGGGCATGACATCTTTTACAGGACCAAAAGGCAAGTACTTTGCCACATTATAGCCTTCCTGAGCAAGATTGTAACTAATATGATCACTCATACCATAAAGCTGACCAAACCAAAGTCGCTGATCATTTTTTTCAAGACCGGATTTATTGATCATTTCCATAAATAAATATGAGCTCTCTTCATTATGTGTTCCGCAGAAAATTGCCATTTTATCTATATTTTCAAACATATATTTTAAAACGTCGTCAAAATTTTTATCTGTCGCAGCTTTGTCCTTACAGATTGGATTAGTGTAGCCTTTTTCCTCTGCACGTTCTCTTTCCTTCTCCATATATGCTCCTCTTACAAGTTTCATACCAATCTTGAAATTATGTTTTGTAGCGCGCTCATTAAGTCCCTTCAGATAATCCATTCTGTCCCATCTGTACAACTGTAAAGTACTGAAAACGATCGCCTTTTCTTTGTTGTACTTCATCATAAGCTCTTCTGTCAAATCATCTACTGCATCTTGCATCCAGCTTTCCTCCGCATCAATTAATAAAGGAACATCATAATCAAAGGCCAATTTTGACACTTTTTCATAGCGCTGACGAACGCGTTCCCATTCGAGTTTTTCTTCTTCAGTTAAACTCCTTTTTTCTGTAATTTTCTGATAAATTTTAAAACGGCCAAAACCTGTTGGCTTGAACACGGCGAATGGAATGGCATCTTTTTCTTTCACAAATTTTAATATGTCCAGAATCTTCTCCATAGCAAAATCAAATTGATTCTCAACTTCCTTCCCTTCTACTGAATAATCTAAGACAGAATGAACGTTTTTTGTGTACATTCTATCAATGATAGGCATGCAATCTTCCTCACTCACCCCCCCGCAAAAATGATCAAAAACTGTCGAACGGATTAAACCCTCAACAGGCAAATTAGATTTTAGTGCAAATTTGGTAACAGCACTTCCTATTCTTACTAAAGGCTCGCTTTTTATCATTTTAAATAAAAAATACGCTTTTTCAAGGTCAGAATCTGATTTGATCGCAAATGCAGTTTCTGTGTTGTCGAATATATTAATCATGTGTTCATTTTTTTAACAAAGATAGATAGTCGCATTTATTTTTTGATAAAATTCTCCGTTATTTGCATCACAAAAAACAAAAAAATATAATGTCAGTTATACAATCTACCGGTTACCCTATCTATTTTCAAAATCTTGGTTATGAAGCACTAAATGATCATTTCCGAACCACGCGTTTTTCAAAAATTATTGTGCTGGTTGACGCTAATACAAAAAGAGATTGTTTGCCTCGTTTTATGAAGAAAATTGGCGATGAATTTTCTTTTGAGACGATTGTTTTACCTCCTGGAGAAGAATTTAAAAATATTACAACATGTGTTGAAATTTGGGAAGAATTAAGCAGAATAAATGCTGACAGAAAAAGTTTAATAATTAACTTGGGTGGAGGGGTGATAACCGATATGGGAGGTTTTATTGCCTCTTGTTTTAAAAGGGGCATCCAATTTGTCAATATTCCTACATCCTTGTTAAGTATGGTCGATGCTTCAGTAGGTGGAAAAACGGGAATCGATCTCGGAGCACTCAAAAACCAAATTGGCTTGTTCAGCAATCCTGACATGGTTTTGATCGATTACGATTATTTGTTAACTGTACCAGAAAGAGAATTAAGATCGGGCTTGGCTGAAATTATAAAATATGGTTTCACCTTTGACCAGACCTTATGGCACAAAATAAAAGAATTTGAAAAAATAGATTTAACCAAAGTAAATGATTTGATCTACAAATCAATTTATATCAAAAATGAAGTGGTTAAAACTGATTTGAAAGAAACGGGTTTGAGAAAAACGCTGAATTTCGGACATACAATAGGTCATGCCATTGAATCTTATTTTTTAGAAAGCACTGACAAACAGAACCTCACGCATGGCGAAGCTATTGCCATAGGAATGATCATTGAAGCGTATTACTCATATAAACTAAACGGATTTTCACTTCATTATTGTGATGAACTGAAGGTATTTGTCAATCATTTTTATGGTACTATCGATATGTCAAAAGAGGACATTGAGTCAATTATACCTCTTATGATTTATGATAAGAAGAATGTGGCTGGACAGGTGAACTTCGTTTTATTAAAGGACATGGAAAGTTGTGTATGGGACATCAAAGTAAATGTAGATTTACTTTTGGAAGGTTTTGATTACTACAAAGCTTAATTTACCCTTTCTAACCAATCCTTTACACAAATTTTACTACTTTTGCCCCGCATTTAAAAACAATAGTTAGCAAAGGCTTTACGATGGAAGAAAAAAAATTTGACCTCAATTCCGCAATAGGATTTGTTTTATTAGGAGCTATCATGTTGTGGTATTTATACTCAAACCAACCGACACCGGAAGAACTCCAGGAGCAAGAAGCAAAAAAAGAACAAGTTATTGAAGAAACTGAACCAACTCCTGCCTCCAGTATTTCGGAACCAGTAATTAATGTTTTTGGAACAGATTCTTTGGCTTTATCTAATGCACAAAGTGTATTGGGTATTTTTGGTTATGGTGCAACATTACCCAGTGCAAAAGAAGGTACAACAATACTAGAAAATGACCTGGTAAGAATTAAGGTAGCTAATTTGGGTGGACAAATAACAGAAGTTGAACTTAAGAACTTCAAAACATTTGACCAAAAACCATTGTATATCATAAAAAATGGTAATGCCAATTTGAATATCCAATTTAGCACAACTGATAATCGGAACTTAGAAACAAAAAATCTTTTCTTTGAGCCCAGTTTAACTCAAAGTGGCGATAATCAAATACTTTCGATGAAATTGAAAGTTGCTGCCAATAAATTTCTGGAGTACCGATACACTTTAAAGCCTAATGATTATATGTTGGACTTCAGCATTCAGTCTTCAGGCATGGACGGAGCCATCGACGCCGGAAAATCTATTGATCTATATTGGGAAACTTCTAGTTTCAGAACAGAGAAAAGTGTAAAATACGAAAACCAATACACAGATCTGCGCTATTTATTTAACGAAGATGAATTTGAATTTATGAGTCCTGCTTCAGATTTTAATGAAGAGGAAGCTGAAAACGTAAACTGGATTTCATTTAAACAACAATTCTTTACCTCTATTTTATTGACAGACAAACCCTTTGAAAGGGCAAAATTAAGCTCTAAGAATCTAGTTAAAGATGAAGAGATCGATACTGTTTTTACTAAAGATTTTGTAGCGACCATTCCGTTAAAAATGGAAAATGGAGATTTGGATTATGATATGAATTTATTTTATGGTCCGGTTGATTATAAAGTTTTAAAGAAGTATGAAGGAAAAGACCTTGACAGAATTGTAAGTCTGGGTTGGGGAATTTTTAGATGGATCAATAAATTCTTATTCCTTCCGGTATTTTATTTTTTGAGTTCGATATTTTCCAGTTATGGTATTGTAATTATTTTAATGACCATTGTAGTGCGAATATTGATGTCGCCAATGGTTTACAAATCATATTTATCCAGTGCAAAAATGAAGGTTTTAAAGCCTGAAATGGAAGAGATCAATGATAAATTTAAGGGGAAAGAAAATGCAATGAAAAGACAACAGGAGGTAATGGCTTTACAGAGAAAAGCAGGAGTAAGTCCTTTGGCCGGCTGTGTTCCCGCTTTACTTCAAATGCCTGTATTCTTTGCTCTGTTCAGATTTTTCCCTTCAAATATAGATATTAGACAAAAGGGATTTTTATGGGCAGATGATTTATCTGCCTATGACGAGGTACTTAAGCTTCCATTTAATATTCCTTTTTATGGAGATCATGTAAGTTTATTCCCCATACTGGCCTCTGTTGCCATTTTTATTTATATGCAAATGACTCAAAGTCAGCAAATGAATATGCAGCAACCACAGCAGGAAGGGATGCCAGACATGCAAAAAATGATGAAAATTATGCTATGGATGTCACCCATCATGATGCTTGTTTTCTTCAACAGTTATGCAAGTAGTTTGAGTTTGTACTACTTTATTTCAAACTTGTTGACCATCGGAATTATGTTAGTCATCAAAAATTTCATTATTGATGAAGATAAAATTCATGCACAAATTCAAGAAAACAAAAAGAAGCCGGAGAAAAAGAAAAGTGCTTTTAGACAGAAATTAGATGACGCCATGAAACAAGCACAAGCACAGCAAGAATTACAGAAGAAAATGAAAAATAAAAATTAAAAAAAGCGGCCATGAGCCGCATTTTTTTAATATCCTATTGCCGTATCATCTCCTCTGGGATCTGCACCTCCTTCCAACGATCCGTTCTCCAGCACTAAAATGGCATCCACTTTTCCAATGATTTTTGCATTACTGTGATCAATTCGATACCCTTTTTCTCTTAAACGCGGAAAATTTAACGTGTCAAACTTATTTTCAAACTTAATTTCATCGGGTAACCATTGATGGTGAAATCTCGCTTTTGAAACCGATTCTTGCATTCCCATATGAAATACACCAACATTCAAAATATTCTGAACTATTGAAGTAATTATGGTCGACCCTCCTGGAGAACCCAATACCATTTTTAACTTTCCATTTTCTTCTACAATTGTCGGTGTCATCGAGCTCAGCATGCGCTTTCCGGGTTCTATAGCATTGGCTTCTGCGCCTACAAGACCAAACATATTCGGTACACCAGGTTTAATACTCAAGTCATCCATTTCGTTATTTAAAAAGAAACCCGCCTCTTCTACATAAACTTTAGATCCAAATCCTCCGTTCAACGTCGTAGTGACAGAAACGGCGTTTCCAAAAGGGTCAACAATAGAATAGTGTGTTGTTTGATCACTTTCAACAACTTCTATCACTCCATGGGCTACTGCAGAGGATGGTGTCGCATAGGACCAATTAAAAGTGCTCATTCTATCATTGTTATATTCAGCAGATATCAATTCTTCCTTTGGAATATTTACAAAATCCGGGTCTCCCAAATAATAAGCCCTATCGGCATAGCTCCTTCTCTCTGCCTCTACCAATAACTGAATATATTCCTGAGAATTATGTGTTAATTTTTCGAGCTGGTATGGTTCAATACTTTTCAGGATCTGAGCTAGGCATACTCCTCCACTTGATGGCGGAGCCATCGATGTGATCTCAAAATCGCGAAAATTAAAAACGAGTGGATCGCGCATTTTCACCTCATAAGCCAGTAAATCTTGCTCTGACAATATCCCACCCAGTTCCTGCACTTTGTCAAGCATCATTTTAGCCGTGATCCCTTTATAAAATTCTTCTGCACCATTATCTCTAATTCTTTCGAGGGTTTTTGCCAATTCCGGGTATTTAATGGTATCTCCTTGTTTCCAATCCTTATTCAAAAAAATATTCCCTTTATTGGCTTCTTTGAAAAGTGGAGCGTAATATTTTAAACTATTTTCATCACCGGCAGTGACCACTACTCCTTTGTTGGCCAAATCTATCGCCGGTTGAATAAGTTCTTGAAAAGGTAATGTGCAATGATCCTTATAAATTTCGAAAATTCCGGCAACACTGCCAGGAACCCCTATTGCCAAGGCTCCCAAAGTACTTAAACCTTCTATTACTTCACCATTTCCATCTAGATACATATCTCTATGCGCTGCTAATGGTGCCTTTTCGCGAAAATCATAAGTGCCTTTTTCACCATTGGAAAGTCTGAACACCACAAAACCACCTCCACCAATATTTCCGGCTACAGGATAGGCAACGGCCAATGCCAAATGAGTCGCCACCATCGCATCGAAGGCATTCCCTCCTTTTTTCATGATCGCAGTACCAATTTCGGAAGCTTCTTTTCTCGCGCTTACCACCATAGCTTCACTAGCCAAAAAACCTTTTGGAGCTTCTTCTTTTTTTACCTCAGATTCAGTGTTTCCAGTACATTGTATCAAAGTTAAGGTGAAGAATAGTAAAAAAATCTTTCTTAATGTATTCATATGGTCTATAATGTTATTAACTTTTCTTGCGATGATTTAATCAAGTCAGGAAAAAAAATACTAAAATCCTCCTCAAAATATGGATAATGCAAATGAAGGTCAGTCATTGCCAAATCCATTTTAGATCTATTTTGAGTTCTTCTGTTCATCCCTTTTAAAACAGCTTCGATCCCTTCAAATTTTGCATAACTTTCCAGCCAGTTTTGATCGATTAAATAGGGAACCATTCCCTTAGTTCTTTCAGGAAGAAGATCAAAATTTCCTTTTAAATTCCTGTAAAACTGTTGCGTAAAATCACGAAGGCTTCTACTAGAATATTCTGCCCAATTCTTTGCCAGAAAATGATCAAAAAAAATATCAATTATGATCCCTTTATATAATCCGTATCTTGGATCAAGTCTTCTTTTACTCTTTCTAAACTGTGCATGATCATCCGTAAAACTATCAATAAATCTATGTAATAAAATTCCTTTTTGAATTTCTAAAGGATAATTTAGATAGGTCTTCCCCTTTACTGAATCGGCAAAAAAATTGCCTAATTGAATATTTTCATTATCATTAGACAGATAAATATGAGCAAGGTAGTTCATCAGGTGAAAATAGAAAAAATTGCCCATTTTAAACTTGGAAAAACCTATTTTTGTAGAAAACATTTATTGATTATGTTAAAACAAATGATTTCTTCTGAAGAAGCTATATTGCTGGAAAATGAATATGGAGCACATAACTATCATCCATTACCCGTAGTCTTGCATAAAGGAGAAGGGGTTTATGTCTGGGATGTTGAGGGAAAACGTTATTACGATTTTTTATCCGCTTATTCCGCTGTCAATCAAGGGCATTGCCATCCTAAAATTATTGGAGCATTATTAAAACAAGCTAAAAGATTAACCTTAACCTCAAGGGCATTTCACAATGACATCTTAGGTATTTATGAAAAATTTGCTTGCGAATATTTTGGTTTCGACAAAGTTCTACCGATGAACACTGGCGCTGAAGCTGTTGAAACAGCAATAAAAATCGCCAGAAAGTACGGTTATGAGAAAAGAGGAATAGCTCCTGATAAAGCTAAAATAGTAGTCTGTCATAACAATTTTCATGGTAGAACAACGACCATCATTTCATTTTCAAATGATGAAACTGCGAGGAAAAATTTTGGCCCTTTCACAGAAGGTTTCATTTCTATACCCTATGATTCTCCTCAAGCTTTGAAAGAAGTGTTAAAAAAGGAGCCCAATGTAATTGGTTTTTTAGTTGAACCAATTCAGGGAGAGGCCGGAGTTTATGTGCCTAATGATGGGTTTTTATCAGAAACTAAAAGGATCTGTGAAGAACATCAAATCCTTTTTATAGCTGATGAAGTGCAAACCGGTATTGGCAGAACAGGTAAATTATTGGCTGTGGATCATGAAAATGTCAAACCTGATATTTTAATTTTAGGTAAAGCCATTTCCGGAGGTGTGTATCCCGTTTCAGCAGTTTTTGCTCAAAACAGTGTCATGGAAGTCATCAAACCAGGTCAACACGGATCAACTTTTGGTGGAAATCCTTTGGCCTGTGCAGTGGCGATTGCAGCCTTAAAGGTAATAGAGGAAGAAAATTTAGCTCAAAACGCTCAATATTTAGGAGAAATTTTTAGAGCTGAATTAACTGAGTTCGCCAAAAATCATTCATTAATCAAATTAGTAAGAGGAAAAGGTTTGTTGAATGCCATTGTTATTGATAATAGCGAAGAAAGCAACTTAGCCTGGGAGATATGTTTACAATTAAAAGAGAATGGGCTACTGGCTAAGCCAACACACGGTAATATTATTAGATTGGCACCTCCTTTGGTCATGAACAAAGAAGAATTGTTCGAATGTATCTCAATAATAAAAGAATCAATTGTGCAAATAGAAAAAAGAGTGGTTTAACCACTCTTTTTTTAATATCCTTCTGTTAGATGTTGCAATTTTTGGGCATCTAGAATTTTTATCCTTTTACCGGAAAGCTGGATATATCCCTCCTTCTTAAACTCAGATAACAATCGTATTGTAGATTCTGTTGCCGTTCCTATCGCATTCGCAATTTCTTCTCTGGTTAAATTAACATTGATAAACCCTTCACTGTCCTTGCCAAAAATTCGTTCAAAAAACAAAATAATTTCAGCTAATCTTTCTTTTACATTTTTTTGTGCAATATTAGCTATCGAATTATTGGCTTCATCTAAATTATCACACAGAGATTTGGTAAGATCCAGGGAAAACTCATAATTCTTTCTGAAAAGTTCTAAGACCTCTCCTTTCGGAATAAAACAGACATCCATATCTTCAAGGGCAGTAATAGTTAAATGAGCAACACTTTCACTTAAGATCGTTCTATGTCCAATTAATTCACCTTTCTTAATAAATCTTACAATTTGCTCACGACCATTAGGAGCAAGTTTTGTGAGTTTACATTTTCCACTTTTAAGACAATAGACACCTTTCAACGTACTTCCTTCTTCAAATAATACTTCGCCTTTTTTAATATGAATTGACTTTTTATTCTTATTTACTTTTGATAATTCCTCTACCGGAACCTTGCTAAAGGAATTAAGTTCACGTATCGCGCACTTCTCACAATTTTCTGACATAAGCTCATTAGAATTTCGGTAAAAATAAAGAAAATATGACATTTATCATTTTTTTATCTCACAATTTTCAAAGAAATTTGTCGCTAATTTCTGATTAAATGTCTCGAACCCCATGTTATCATTGTGGAACTGAATGCGAATCTGAGGAGATAAAAATTGATGATAAATTATTCTGTTGCAATGGTTGCAAAACTGTATACGAGATATTGAATCAACATGATCTTTGCGATTATTATGACCTCGAATCCACTCCTGGAACTATACCCTCTGAGATTCAAGGCAAATATGATTATCTTGACAATGAGTCGATTGCAGATAAACTATTAGAGTTCAATGATGGTGAAACCGCTGTAATAAATCTATTTATTCCAACAATTCACTGCAGCTCATGCATTTGGGTTTTAGAAAATTTAGACAAACTAAAAAAGGGTATCAAAACAACTTTGGTCAACTTTCCTAAAAAAGAAGTAAGGGTGACCTTTAAAATCAAAGAAGTTTCACTTAAAGAAATTGTCGAGTTATTAACATCTATAGGATACGAACCCTATATCAGTTTAGAAGATTCTTCGAAATCATCGAAAAATCAAAATAGAACTTTAATTTATCAAGTTGCGCTCGCAGGATTTGCTTTTGGAAATATCATGTTACTCTCTTTTCCGGAATATTTCGAGATGGATGAATTTTGGTTGAATAAGTTCAAGCCATTTTTCAGAATTCTGATGTTTGCGTTTGCTGTACCGGTAGTCATTTATGCCGCAAAAGATTACCTTATTTCGGCTTATCTCGGATTGCGTAAAGGTATTTTAAACATTGATGTTCCTATCTCTTTGGGTATTCTGGTACTTTTTTTCAGAAGCTCTTATGAGATCTTCAGCAATACCGGGCAGGGTTATTTTGACAGTTTATCCGGATTGGTCTTTTTCTTGTTGTTGGGGAAATTTTTTCAGAGTAAAACATATGATTTTCTGTCTTTTGAAAGAGATTATAAATCTTATTTTCCCATTGCCATCACCAAGATCAATAGAGATCAAAGTCATACATCAATTGTAGTAAATGAAATAGAAAAGGGCGACAGGTTATTAATTAGAAATGAAGAAATAATCCCAGTAGATGCTATTCTCATCAATGGAAACGGACATATTGATTACAGCTTTGTTACGGGAGAATCTGATCCTGTTCAAAAAAATTCAGGAGATAAATTATTTGCTGGCGGAAAACAGACCAATGGAGCTATAGAAATTGAGGCTCTTGAAACTGTTGTTCAGTCTTATTTAACTCAATTGTGGAGCAATGATATTTTTCAGGATCAACACACAAAAAGCATTAAAAATATTACAGATTCCATCAGTAAATATTTTACAGCTGTAATTTTATTCATCGCTCTCTTTGCTGGTATTTATTGGTATCGCATAGACCCTAGTATGGCTTTTCAAGTAGTTTCTGCCATTTTAATCATTGCTTGTCCATGTGCTTTAGCACTGTCTGCCCCTTTTGCACTCGGTAATATGCTGCGCATTTTTGGAAAGAATAAATTCTATTTAAAAAATGCACAGGTAATCGAAAATATCGCCAAAATTGATACGCTAGTTTTTGATAAAACAGGAACACTTACGAGCAATAAAACCTCTGAAATTTTCTATACAGGAATTGAATTATCAAAGGATGATTTGCTAAAAGTAAAAAGTATTTTAAAGTCGTCTAACCATCCTTTAAGCAGAAGGCTTTATGAATACTTGCCAAAAACTGAAGAGCAACCCATAAAGTATTTTATGGAGATTCCCGGTAAAGGTTTAGAAGGAACTGTTTCTGAATCTATTGTAAAAATTGGTTCTGCGCATTTTTTAGAGGTAAAAGAAACCACTGGCTTGTTGACTGAAATATTTATCCAGATTGACCACGAACTAAAAGGGAAATTCATTTTTAAAAATGCCTATAGACAAGATATAAAAGAAACATTCGAATCAATCACTGAATCTTATAAAATAAATATTTTGTCGGGAGACAATGAAGGAGAAAAATCATTTTTATCTTCTCTGTTACCCGTAGAATCAGAATTACTGTTCAACCAAAAGCCAGAAGATAAATTGAACTATATATACAGTTTACAAAAAGAAGCTAAAAATATTATGATGTTAGGAGACGGACTCAATGATGCGGGAGCTTTAGCTCAAAGTAATGTGGGTATTGCCATTTCTGAAAATATTAACGTCTTCTCTCCTGCTTGTGATGGCATTTTGGATGCATCAAAATTTAAGCAACTTCCCATTTTTTTAAAACTTTCAAATTTGACAATGCGTATTATCGTAGTTAGTTTTATTATTTCATTTTTATATAACCTTATCGGGATGTATTTTGCCGTATCAGGTTCTTTATCTCCTGTTGTTGCTGCTATATTGATGCCATTAAGTTCTATTACGGTTGTAACATTTGTCACACTGACTACTAATTTTATTTCAAAAAAATTGTTAATTTAGATTTCGTTAAACTTTTGTTAATGATTTTCATCAAAAAATGATATTAATCATGGTTTGAATTTATTAATAATAGTTTCTTTGCATTAACTAAAAAAATCATTCATAAAATGAACATCATTTTCATGCTTATCATTGCAAGCTTGATTATCGCGGTTGTGTTTTTCATCTTGTTTGTCAAGTCGGTGAAAAGCGGTCAATATGATGATGTTTATACGCCTTCTGTTAGGATGTTATTTGACGATGAAGTGGTGTCAGAAAAATCAAAACAAGAATCTAATTCAAATTAATCAATCTAATATTTTCAATTTATGGAAAAAGAACAATTTTACTATGACAACAAGATTGTAAAAATGTTTCTTATCGCCACAGTTTTGTGGGGTATTGTGGGTATGCTCGTTGGTTTGCTGGTAGCCTTTCTGTTTATATTTCCGAATTATATGGAAGGTATATCTTGGCTTGGCTTTGGAAGGCTAAGACCTTTGCACACTAATGCGGTAATTTTTGCTTTTGTTGGGAACAGTATTTTTATGGGTGTTTATTACTCATTGCAACGCCTGTTAAAAACAAGAATGTTTAGCGATGTATTGAGTAAAATTCATTTTTGGGGTTGGCAATTAATTATTGTTGCCGCTGCTATTACTTTGCCTTTGGGCATAACATCTTCCAAAGAATATGCAGAACTCGAATGGCCAATTGATATTGCTATAACCTTAATATGGGTGGTTTTTGCCATAAATACGATTGGAACCATATTGATTAGAAGACAAAGACATATCTATGTGGCAATTTGGTTTTATATAGCGACCATAGTCACAATTGCCGTCCTACATATTTTTAACAATTTAGAATTACCAGTTTCAAGTTTTAAAAGTTATTCTATTTATGCAGGAGTTCAGGATGCTTTAGTGCAATGGTGGTATGGGCATAATGCTGTGGCATTTTTCCTCACTACACCTGTTCTCGGTCTGATGTATTATTTTGTGCCAAAAGTAGCGAACAGACCTGTATATTCTTATAGACTATCGATCATACATTTCTGGTCTTTAATTTTTATTTATATATGGGCCGGACCTCACCATTTATTATATACTGCATTACCAGAATGGGCTCAAAATTTAGGAACTGTTTTCTCTGTTATGTTAATTTTCCCATCATGGGGAGGTATGATCAATGGACTCTTGACCCTAAGAGGTGTATGGGATAAAGTAAGAGAGAATCCTATTCTAAAATTCTTTGTGGTGGCAATTACCGGATATGGTATGTCAACATTCGAAGGACCCATGCTATCTTTCAAAAATTTAAACGCAATTGGTCACTATACGGACTGGATCATTGCTCACGTTCATATTGGTGCCCTAGCTTGGAATGGTTTTATGGCCGCAGGGATAACTTATTGGTTAGCCGGGAAATTATGGAGAACAGAATTATATTCCAAAAAATTGGCCAATGTGCATTTCTGGATTGGCACCATGGGTATCTTGTTCTATGCCTTACCGCTCTATGTAGCGGGTTTTACGCAAGCTTCTATGTGGAAACAATTTAACCCTGATGGAACTTTAGTTTATGGTAATTTCCTTGAAACGGTTACTCAGTTAATGCCAATGTATGCTCTTAGGGCATTTGGGGGTACGCTTTACCTCACAGGTTTTATATTATTGGGTTATAATGTTGTAAAAACAGCGATCAAAGGTCAAGTGGTAGAAGATGAATTGGCAGAAGCAATGCCACTTAAAGAAGTGCCTGGTAGAAGAATGAGTGGAGAAACTGTACATAGCTGGTTAGAAAGAAGAACTGTTCTATTTACTGTATTGACGACAGTTGCGATCATTATTGGTGGTGTTATAGAAATTATACCTATGATCGTAGTAAAATCAAATGTTCCTACCATTACTTCAGTAAAACCCTATACGCCTTTGGAATTAGAAGGAAGAGATATTTATATTCGGGAGGGTTGTAATAACTGTCACTCCCAAATGATCAGACCTTTCCGTTCTGAAGTTGAACGATATGGAGAGTACTCTAAAGCAGGAGAATTTGTATATGATCATCCATTCTTGTGGGGATCAAGAAGAACTGGACCCGATTTACACAGAGTTGGCGGAAAATATAATGATAACTGGCATTTTAACCATATGTTAGATCCTCAATTGACTTCACCAGGTTCGATCATGCCAAAATATCCATGGTTGATTAAAGATGATCTTGATATTTCTCAAACTAACAACAAAGTGAATGCCATGGTAATTTTAGGTGTTCCTTATACACAAGGTGAATTAGATAAGGCAGTTTATTTATTACAAAGTCAGGCTTCTGAAGTTGAAAAGAACCTGAGACAAGACCCAGAATTCGTAAAGAATTACGGTGATGCCAATATTCAGGATAAAGAAATCGTAGCGCTAATAGCTTATTTACAGAGATTAGGTACTGATATCAAAGCAGAACAAACTGCGCAAAACTAAATATATGCTTAAGTATATCAAACATCATGTCGATTCAATTGTGGGTATAGAGATTTATCCTATTATATCCCTTTTATTATTTTTTTTGGTTTTTACTGTAATGCTAATTTATGCCTTTAGAATCCCAAAAGAGAGTATCGAAGAAAAAAGTAGTTTACCCCTTGATAATGATTAATTAAAAAAAAGATGAGTAAAAACGATCAAATTTCAGGTTGGAAAAAATTCATTCAATCTGTAACAAGAGCCAAAGATATAGAGAATGAAGAAGAAATCATGACCGATCATGATTACGACGGTATCAAAGAATTGGATAATGTATTGCCTCCATGGTGGACAGCCGGGTTCATCATTACCATTTTAGTAGGTGCGTTCTATTATATCAATGTATTTTTTAATAGCGAAAAATATAATCAATACGAAGAATTAGAAACCGAGATCGCTGAGGCAAAGGCAGAGGTTGAAGCATATAAGGAAGCTAATCCTGACTTGTTTAAAGTTGATGTGTCTCTTTTAACAGATGCAGCAAGCCTTGAGGCCGGAAAGAAAACCTTTGGCACCTATTGTGTTGCTTGCCACATGGCAGATGGCGGCGGCGGTATCGGGCCAAATTTAACAGATGACTACTGGATTCTTGGTGGAGGTATGGAAAAGGTTTATAATACCATAAGTGAAGGTGGTAGATCTGGAAAAGGGATGGTTTCATGGAAAGCATCTTTAAGTGCACAAGAAATGCAGCAAGTTGCCAGTTATGTGATCTCTTTACAAGGTACAACCCCTGCTAACCCCAAAGCCGCTGAAGGGGAAATTATATGGACTAAACAGTAATTGCAATTCACCAATCTTCTCGAAAAGCAGTACTGTTGTTTTGATTTTTTTAGTTAGTAGATTGAAGGCTGTTCTGTTTATACATAGAACAGCCTTTTTAAGTAAATTTTTATGGAAGTGAAAAAAGAAAATTTTAGAGACTCGATCAGTACCATAAGCAAAGAGGGTAAACGAAATTTTATTTACCCAAAAAAGCCAAAAGGAAAATACACGAATTACAGAACATTTGTAAGCTGGTTTTTATTAGCATTTTTTCTCCTATCCCCATTTATAAAAATTAACGGTAATCAATTTTTATTATTTAATGTATTAGAACGAAAGTTCAATATATTCGGACAACCCTTCTGGCCTCAAGATTTTTATCTGTTGGTATTTTCCATGTTACTCGGTGTCGTATTTGTAATTTTGTTTACGGTTATTTTTGGTAGAATATTTTGCGGGTGGATTTGTCCGCAAACTATTTTTATGGAAATGGTTTTTAGAAAAATTGAATACTTAATTGATGGTGACAGAAGTAAACAAATTAAGCTGGCCAAACAAGAATGGAATGCTGAAAAAATTTGGAAAAGAACACTTAAATGGATTGTTTTTTTTCTAATCTCCTTTATTATCGCCAATGTTTTTCTCGCTTATCTAATCGGTAGCGATGTGCTTATTGAACATATTAAAGATGGTCCGTTTAATCATTTAGCCACACTGAGTAAATTAATTGTATTCACCTTTGTCTTTCTGTGGGTTTTTGGATGGTTTAGAGAACAAGTATGTATTATTGCCTGTCCTTACGGAAGGCTTCAGGGTGTAATGCTCGATAATAATTCTATCGTTGTTGCCTATGACTACAAAAGAGGTGAAAATGAAAATGGTCGGAGTAAGATTAGAAAAGGCGAAAATAGAGAAGATCAAGGCTTTGGGGATTGTATAGATTGTAAGCAATGTGTCTTGGTTTGTCCAACGGGTATTGATATTAGAAATGGAACTCAATTGGAGTGCATAAATTGTACTGCTTGTATCGATGCCTGTGATGAAATGATGGAAAAGGTAGATTTTGAACCAGGTTTGATCAAATATGCCTCTGAAAGTAACATTGCAAAAGAAGAAAAATTTAGATTTTCACCTCGCATCATAAGTTACATAGTCGTACTTTCAATTTTACTGATCGGATTGGTATCTTTGATTTTTGCAAGAAACGATGTTGAAGCAACAGTTTTACGTCTGCCTGGACAAATGTATTCTACAATTGGAGATACAATTCAAAATGTATATACGGTGAAAATTGTCAATAAAACAAATCATACCTTTGATAACCTCCATTTGGACTTAATTGATCAAAAAGGAAGTATTCAAATAATTGGTGGAGATCTGAATATTCCTAAAAACGGCTTGATAGAAAGAACTTTGTTCATTAAAAAGGCTAAAGCTGATATCGAAAATCAAAATTTAAAAATTGGGGTATATTCAAATGGCATTTTAATAGAAGATACAAAAACTAGCTTTCCATCGCCTCTAATTAAATAATAAATGCGCTCACAATGAAAAATATTAAATGGAATTGGGGTACCGGTGTTGTCGTGGCCATGGTACTTTTTATGATTTTTATTTTGCAGTTTGTTTACCGGGCTTCAGTAGTTGATAAATACAACCATCATTTGATCACTGAGGATTACTACGGTGAAGAAATTCAATACCAACAAGAAATCGATAAAGAAAATAAAGGCAAAAATCTTGTTCAAAATATTAAAATCATTCATAATGGAAATGGTTTAACCGTTCAATTTCCTGAGAATATTCCTGAAAATGATATTTCTGGCACAATTAGTTTTAAACGCTTATCTAATGAGAATTTAGATTTTATCTTAGCCATTTCTGAGTTAAAAGATCACAAAATCATCATTGGTGATCATAAATTGGTCCAAGGTAAATGGCAAATCAAAATTGACTGGAGCGATGGAAAAGAATCCTATTTATATAAAGAATCACTTTTTTACTAATCTTTGATCTATACTGCTTTCATATTAGGCCTGTTGGGCAGCTTTCACTGTTTGGGTATGTGTGGACCAATCGCTTTTGCTTTGCCGCTATCACGCGACCATAAACTTAAAATGGCGGGGCAATTATCTCTTTATCATATTGGCAGAATATTTACCTATGGCCTCATTGGTGTTCTATTTGGCCTATTCGGAAAAGGATTGTACTTAGCCGGATTTCAGCAAAGACTATCTATTCTAATTGGAGTGATCATGATTCTTGCGATCCTATTCCCTTCCATATTGAACTTTACCAATAAACCCAATCATACCTTATATAAATTCGTAAACCTGCTCAAAAAGAAAATGGCTTATTATTTACCCAAAAAGAACTATTCATCTTTTTTTCTGATGGGATTCTTCAATGGTTTCTTACCTTGTGGACTAGTATATATGGCTATTTTCGGAGCAATTGCCTCTGGAAATATTTTTGATGGCGCACTTTACATGGCCATGTTTGGATTTGGTACTGTGAGCCTCATGTCGGTAGCAGCTTTAGTTGGAAATTTTGTAAATATCTCCTTCAGAAATAAAATTCAAAAAGCAATTCCTATATTTGTCGTAATCATTGGTCTGCTATTTATTCTTAGAGGCCTTGGATTAGGAATTCCATATATTTCTCCTTCTGATGTTAAGTTGAACGTAGGGAATAACGCAACAGAATGTGTTACAGATAATTAGAATTAAACCATGCGCAAAACTCGCAAACTCGATAGGGAAGACTTCGAAAAAGCTAAAACAAAAAAGGACCTACTTAAAATTGTAGCAGAGAAGGATGTTAACATCAGTTCCGTATTGAATACGGTTAATTATGAGACAGAAAAAAGATTGCTGCAAGCCGAATTGGTGAAATTACAGAAATGGGTTAAAGAAAATAATAAAAAAGTTGCTGTCATTTTTGAGGGTCGAGATGCAGCAGGAAAAGGTGGTAATATTCGAAGGTTCATGGAACACCTTAATCCTCGTTTAACCAGGCTAGTAGCACTTTCAAAACCAACTACAGTAGAACAAGGACAGTGGTATTTTAGAAGGTATATCCAACATTTGCCCAATCCTGGTGAAATTGTTTTCTTTGATAGAAGCTGGTACAACCGAGCTGTAGTAGAACCGGTTATGGGTTTTTGTAACCATCAGCAATATGAGCAGTTTATGGCTCAGCTACCAGAATTTGAGCATATGCTATATGAAGATGGCAGCATTATTATCAAATTTTGGTTATCCATTTCGAAAGATGAACAATTCCGAAGATTCGAAGCAAGACGTCATAATCCCTTAAAAAGATGGAAATTTAGTGAGGTGGATAAAAAAGGTCAGGATTATTGGGATAAATACACCAAGTACAAAGAATTGATGTTTAGTAAAACACATACTTCATTTAGTCCTTGGGTCATTGTGAAGACCAATGATAAACATACGGCTCGATTGGAATCTATGCGTTATGTGCTTTCCCAATTTGAATATGGCGGTAAAGATGAAAGTATGATATCACTCCACCCGGATCCTAATGTAATTAACCGATATTTCCGTTCAACCTCTAAATACGATTAAAATGAGTAAAATTGAATTAACCGAACAGGAAGTTAAAATATTGAACGGCAAAAAGGCGATGACCTCACTATTAATGAATAAGGATCCTTTGAACTACCGGAAAGCTATTCGTTATAGAAAATACAGCAATAAATTAAAGAAATTACAGGTTGAGCTCATCAAATTGCATGAACATATCATTGCTCAAAAATTAAGGGTGGTGGTCATTTTTGAAGGACGTGATGCGGCCGGAAAAGGTGGTGCCATCAGACGAATAACTGAACGGATTAATCCGCGTTTTTTTCGAATTGTGGCCTTGCCGAAACCAACTGAAGAAGAACAAACACAATGGTATTTTAGACGGTATGTGAATAAATTCCCCAGTGCCGGACAAATTGTATTCTTTGATAGAAGTTGGTATAACAGAGCCATTGTCGAACCTGTTAATGGTTTTTGCAGCGAAAAAGATTACGAGATTTTCATGAATCAAGTCAATGAGTTTGAAAGAATGATCACGGAATCTGGTATTATTTTGGTGAAAATTTACATGTCCATATCTAAAAATGAACAGGCCCAACGTTTTGACGATATCAAAAGTAATCCTTTAAAGCAATGGAAATACAGTGATGTAGATGCAAAAGCTCAAGAGCTATGGGATCAATATACAGACTACAAAAATAAAATGTTTGAAAATACTAAATCAGGTATTCCTTTCAAAGTGATACGAGGTAACCGTAAAGAAAATGCCAGGATTAAAGTAATAGAATATCTTTTGAAAACCATTCCCTACGATAAAGATCGCGTAGTCTAAACCTTTTTCTTAGGCTTAAATAAAAACATAAAGTAAAAACCTGAAAGAATTAAGGGTATGCTCAACAGCTGACCTGTATTGAGTTCCCATCCTGCCCTTTCTCCAACTTGTGCTTCTTTAAAGAATTCAGCAATAAATCTTACTGACCACAATAAGACCATGAATAAACCAAAAATATAACCCAATTTATCTTTCTTATCTGTTTTCCAGTAAACAAACCATAAGATTAAAAAAGTGACCAAGTAACCAAAAGACTCATATAATTGAGTTGGATGTCTTGGAAAATCCTCGCCAAGTTGTTTAAAAATAAACCCAAAATCAGAATTAGTGGGTTTACCTATAATTTCTGAATTGATCAAATTTCCCAGCCTTACAAAAATACCACCAAAAGCAACAGGGATAACAACTCTATCTAAAATCCATAAAACGGGTTTGTGCAAGACTCTTTTACTGTATAAGATCATAGCAATGATGATTCCTATGGCAGCTCCATGACTTGCAAGCCCTTGATATCCGGTAAATTCAAATGGGTTTAACCGGAAAGGAAGCAAAACTTCCAAAGGGTGTTTGATTAAAAAATCAAAATCATAAAACAAGAAATGACCTAAACGAGCTCCTACAAGCGTCGCAATGACAGTATAGACAAATAATGGGTCTAATTTATCAAGACTTACATGCTCATTTTTGTAAATTTTCTTCATTATTTGAAGTCCTACCACAAAAGCAATGACGAACATTAAACTGTAATAACGAACAGAAAAATTACCTATTCTGAAAATTTCGATATTGGGATCCCAAATAATACTTAAAAAGTGCATAAAAAAGTTTAAGAGTGTAAATATAAGTTTAGATCGTTACAAAGAAAAATAATTGCCTTAATTTTAAAATGGTGTTCGAAGTCAAAAAAAGCATCCATAAAACAGGAGCAATATCCAAATCGTTACAATATACTAAAACTACATGGGTACTTCAATAAACAATATCTCAGATGTTCTCTTTGCCTCAATGACAAACTCTGCCGTATTTGTAATTCCGGCAGCATCCCTTCTGCTCAAAAGCTCATTTTCCAATTTTAAAGATCCATCGATCAATATAAGATATACACCGTGATCACCAGAAATGGCTTTGTAGGTAAATTTGCTTCCCTCTTCTAAGTCAATTCTAGAAATGATGGCATCTTGGTGAATTTTTAAAACGCTTTGATCTTCTTCGAATTCCTTATTTTCGTGAGAAACAACCAATTTTTGCAATTTGTTTTTTCTGTCACTCTTTTTAAATTCAATTTGTCCATAACTCGGTTCAACATTTTCCTTGTTCGGTATAATCCAAATTTGAAAAAGACTTAAGAAATTTTCAGGACTTCCATTTTTCTCGGAATGTACAACCCCAGTTCCCGCGCTCATTACTTGAACTTCTCCAGGTTTTAATTCAATCCATTGATCAGACATATTGTCTTTATGCTTTAAGGAGCCTTCCAAGGGAATTGTAATGATTTCCATATTATTATGCGGATGCATTCCAAATCCAGCACCTCCCTGAATAATGTCATCATTCAATACCCTTAATGCTCCAAAATTTATTTTATTCGGATTGTAATAATTGGCAAAACTAAATGAATAATTTGCCTGTAGCCAATCGTAATTAGCGTAGCCTCGTTCTGAGGCTGGATATATTTTTACATTCATCGTTTTATTTTGTTAATTTAATCAGTAATTCATTTAATACTTTTAGCTCATTCTCATTCAGTGAATTCATTACCTGAACATAATCTTCAATAGATATTTGATCTAACAGTTGCAGACCCTTTTGCGTTATTTTGACAAAAACAACTCTCCGGTCATTTTCACTTCTTTCTCTTTCTATTAAACTCTTTTCACAAAGCTTATCCATCAACCTTGTTGAATTTGGAGAATTTTCTATCATGCGTTCCCTCACCTCATTCATTTTGATCGCCTTTTTTGCACCTCTTAAAATTCGCAGAATATTGTATTGTTGAATAGAGATGTCAAATGGTTTAAGCAGTTCATTTCCCACTTTTTCTAACCAATTCGCCGTATATTTTAAATTGAGAAGTGCCCGTGTTCTTTCATTGGGGAAGCTCGAGCTATTTTCAAAAATGCTGTTGGCCATTATAACTGAGAATTAAAACTATCGAGCAAAGAAATAACTTTTGATTCCAGATCTGAATTTACAATCTCACCATTTCTGAAATTCTCATTGAAACTTGGAAAAGGCATTGAGCCCACTATATTACCACCATTTCTAGGGAATCTGCTTTTGGCAATGTCTAAAACAGATTGCCCTCCCCTCACGCCTGGTGACGTACTCAAAAGCAACATTGGTTTTTGCTTCCAAACCTCACCATCAATTCGGGATAACCAGTCAAACAAATTTTTAAAGACAGCCGAGTAAGCCCCGTTGTGTTCTGCTAGAACAATGATGAGGCCATCTGTCTGGGTTAATTTATTATTTAGTTCTATTGCATTATCGGGAAATCCAAATTCATTTTCTCTATCAATAGAATATAAGGGTAATTCGTAATCATTTAAATCGATATTTTCAACAATGCATTCTTTCATCATTTCGCCTAAATGAATGGCCAAACTTCTGCTGATTGAATTCTTACTATTACTTCCTCCAAAGGTCAAAATGTTCTTCATCTAATCATTTTTTAATAAACTATGGTACAAAGCTACAAATTATAATTTTATTTACCATGTAATATATTACCATGTATTATTTGTAGATGTTTTTCAAATGATTTCGTACTTTTACCACCCAATACAGCACTCAAAAATGAACCCAAAAGAAAAGAAAAATCACTCATCCAATATCAAAAAAGTTGCTGAACTGCGGCAAAAATTAGAGGAAGTTTCTCAAGGTGGCGGATTAAAAAAACAGGCCAAACTTCGGGAAAAAGGTAAAATGCCTGCGCGTGAACGTATTGAGTACTTATTAGATAATAACTCGCAAAGTATTGAAATTGGTGCTTTTGCCGGAGACGAAATGTACGCAGAATATGGAGGCTGTCCCAGTGGAGGTGTGATCGTTAAAATTGGCTATATTTCTGGAAGGTTGTGTGTGGTTGTGGCCAACGATCCAACAGTAAAGGCCGGAGCTTGGTTTCCTATTACAGGAAAAAAGAATTTACGAGCACAAGAAATTGCCTTGGAAAATCATTTACCTATCATTTATTTGGTTGATAGCGCTGGTGTATTTTTACCCATGCAGGATGAGATCTTTCCGGACAAAGAAAATTTTGGCAGAATTTTTAGGAACAATGCGATCATGAGTAGTGAAGGAATCACGCAAATAGCTGCTGTTATGGGGAGCTGTGTAGCCGGTGGAGCCTATTTACCTATTATGAGTGATGAATCGATTATTGTCGATAAAACTGGCAGTATCTTTTTAGCAGGTAGTTACTTGGTAAAAGCTGCAATTGGAGAAGTGGTTGATAATGAAACTCTTGGAGGTGCTACAACACATACAGAAATTTCAGGAGTATGCGATTACAAGGCTAAGGATGATAAAGATGCTCTTGATAAAATCAGAAAAATTATAGGTAAGATTGGAGATAAACCAAAAGCAGGCTTTAATCGCATTGAACCAAAAAAAACGGTTAATAAATCAGAAGATCTGTATAAACTGATTCCTGAGGCAAGAACTGACCAGTACGATATGATGAATATCATCGAAACGTTGGTAGATAAAGATTCTATAGAAGAGTATAAAGCCGAATATGGCAGAACCATTATTTGTACCTATGCCAGAATAGATGGTTGGGCGGTTGGTATTGTAGCTAACCAAAGAAAAATGGTAAAAAATGGTAAAAAAGAAATGCAATTTGGTGGTGTAATTTATTCTGACTCTGCTGATAAAGCAACCAGATTCATTGCCAATTGCAACCAAAAAAATATTCCTTTGGTCTTTTTACAAGACGTTACCGGATTTATGGTAGGAAGTAAATCTGAACAAGGTGGTATTATAAAAGATGGAGCTAAAATGGTAAATGCGGTTAGTAATTCAGTAGTGCCAAAATTTACTGTGATAGTTGGTAATTCCTATGGTGCCGGGAATTATGCCATGTGTGGAAAAGCATATGACCCTAGGCTGATCGTAGCTTGGCCGTCGGCAGAATTAGCGGTCATGGGTGGTTCTCAGGCAGCTAAAGTCTTACTTCAAATAGAAACTTCGACTTTAAAGGCTAAAGGAGAAGATATTTCAGAAGAAAAGGAAAAAGAAATACTAGATTCCATCACCAACCGATATAATAAACAAACCTCACCCTATTATGCCGCAGCTAGATTATGGACAGACGGGATCATAGATCCATTAGATACCCGGGAATGGATATCTTTGGGAATTGAAGCGGCCAATCATAAACCAATAGACAAAAAATTTAATTTAGGAGTTATACAAGTTTAAATACTTATTCAAGCAATGGGAAGAGCATTCGAATTTAGAAAAGCACGAAAAATGAAACGTTGGTCAGCAATGGCCAAAACTTTTACCAGAATCGGCAAGGATATTGCCATGGCAGTTAAAGAGGGTGGCCCAAATCCTGATACTAACTCAAGACTTAGGGCAGTTATTCAAAATGCCAAGGCGGCTAATATGCCAAAAGAAAATGTTGAAAGAGCAATTAAAAAGGCCTCTGAAAAAGATTCTGCACATTATAAAGAAGTGCTTTTTGAAGGTTATGCCGCACATGGAATAGCTGTTTTAGTAGAGACTGCTACTGACAATAATAACAGAACTGTAGCAAATGTCCGAGCCGCATTTAACAAATTTAATGGCGCCCTGGGCACTTCGGGTTCTGTAGTATTTATGTTTGATCACATTTGTAATTTCCGTGTTAAAAAGGAAGATATTAATATGGATCTAGAAGAATTTGAATTGGAATTGATCGATTTTGAAGTAGAAGAAATGTTTGAAGATGAGGATGGTATTTTGATTTATGCACCTTTTGAAATGTATGGTTCCATTCAGAAGTATTTAGAAGATAATCAAATAGAAATTCTTTCTTCGGGATTTGAAAGAATTCCCCAGACAAATAAAAAATTGAGCGAAGAAGAGCAAGAAGAAGTAGATAAGTTACTTGAAAGACTTGAGGAGGATGATGATGTTCAAAATGTTTATCACAACATGGAATAGTTTTGTTGACAATGAAAATGACTTATCAACTGGCCGATATTGGCGAGGTGGCCAAAGAAATCATAAATCGTGCAAAGAATAAAGTTTTACTCTTTTCGGGAGAGATGGGCGCCGGAAAAACAACACTTATTAAAGAATTAGCCTTAGAACTATCTGTAGAAGATATCGTCTCCTCTCCTACCTTCTCTATTGTTAATGAATACCTTACAAGATCTGGTGAAAGTATTTATCACTTTGATTTTTACAGGATAAACGAGGAAAATGAAGTCTACCAGTTTGGAGCAGAGGAATATTTAGATAGTGGTAACTGGTGTTTTATAGAATGGCCTGAAAAAGTAGAAAATTTATTACCTTTAGATGCGCACCTTGTTAAAATATCGATCAATAATGATGGTACGCGTTCACTTGAAATGAAATAAATGGCCTCCCAACTTTCCCCTTTTAGTAAAGAAGAATTAATGCCTCAACCTGAGATGTTGGAGGTAAGAAAAAATAAAAACCAGCTTTATATTGGTTTACCCAAAGAAACTCATTACGACGAAAAAAGGATCTGCCTGACTCCTACCGCTGTTGCTTCTTTGACAGCTAACGGACATAGGATCATGATTGAATCGGGTGCGGGTGCGGGTACAAATTTCACGGATGATCAATACGCCGAAGCAGGTGCAAAGATCTCCTACAATGCCAATGATGTTTTTGCCTGCAATATTATCTTAAAGATCGAACCTCCATCCTTTGAAGAAATAAAAATGATCAATCCGCAGAGCATACTCTTCTCTGCCATGCAAATCAAAACACAGAAGAAAGAATATTACGAGGCTTTAGCTTTAAAAAGGGTTACAGCCTTTGCCTTTGAATATATTCAAGATAGTCATGGTTTATATCCTATCGTAAAATCGCTAAGTGAAATTGCGGGTACAGCATCAATCCTGATCGCTTCAGAATTGATGAATAATCTAAATGAGGGTAACGGTTTGCTGCTTGGCAACATATCGGGTGTTCCACCGAGTAATGTTGTGATAATCGGTGCGGGAACAGTGGGCGAATTTGCTGCCAGGTCTGCAAAAGGTTTGGGAGCTCGCGTAGAGGTTTTCGATAATTCACTTACCAAATTGAGGAATTTACAACACAAACTCGCTTACCCAATTGCTACGTCTACTATTCAGCCACAGGTCTTATCCGACTCTCTTAATCGCTGTGATGTTGCTATAGGTGCTTTACGGGGAAAAACCAGAACACCGGTTGTTGTAACTGAAAACATGGTTAAAAACATGAAAGATGGCGCTGTAATTATTGATGTTAGTATTGATAGTGGTGGCGTTTTTGAAACATCAGAGATTACGACCCATAGCAAACCAACTTTAACAAAATATGGTGTCATACATTATTGTGTCCCAAACATTCCATCCAGATATTCCAGAACGGCCTCAGAATCAATAAGTAATATTTTTACTCCGTATCTATTAGATATTGGGGAAAGTGGAGGTTTCGAGCAAGCCCTTCGATATGATAAAGGTTTGCAAAAAGGAATGTATTTATACCATGGGGTATTGACGAACAGAAGTATTTCTGACTGGTTCAGTTTACCTTTTACAGATATCAACCTTCTAATTTTTTAGTTTTGATAGAAAACATGAAGTACAGATTTACCCTGTACGGCTTTGGCTTTGCCATTGGATTAGTTTTAGTTTTTTTCTTTTTAGGCGGTAAAAAAGCATCATGTAACTGGCTTCCAAACGATAGAATGTTAGGTATAATTAGATCGAAAAAGCTCGTTTATTCTGATAAAATCAAAAATGATTTGGAACTCAAAATAATTGATACACTAATGATTCAACAAATTTTGTTGAGCGGCGATATTGATTTTTCAAAAAGTAATGTCAAAAATAATCCTTGCCGCCAGTATCATATAGAAGGAAATCACGATTTGAAAGAAGTCGTTTTACAAGTTCAATTATGCGATTCGGTGGCTACTATTTTATCCGTTGAAAAAGTGACGAAATGAAAAAGGTTGTTGTATTGTCAGGAGCAGGTATCAGTGCGGAAAGCGGCTTAAGAACATTCCGCGATGCGGATGGTTTATGGGAAGGTCATGATGTCCTAGAAGTAGCTTCAATAGAGGGTTGGTTCAAGAACAAAGCATTGGTACTGGATTTTTATAACCAACGAAGAAGACAATTATTTCAGGTTGAGCCGAATACCGCCCATTATTTTCTCAAAGAATTGGAAGAACATTACGAAGTAGTTATTATTACTCAAAATGTAGATGATCTTCATGAAAGAGCAGGTTCTTCTCATGTCGTACATCTTCATGGAGAATTGCTCAAAGCGAGAAGCACTTCACATCCCAAACTTGTTTATACATGGAAAAAAGACATCTTGCCGGGGGATTTATGTGATGAAGGCAGCCAGTTGAGACCCCATATTGTATGGTTTGGTGAAGACGTCCCTATGATGGAAATCGCTTGTAAATATTGTCTGAATGCGGATATTTTGATTGTAATAGGTACTTCAATGCAAGTATATCCTGCAGCTAGTCTGATACAGTTCGTTCAGCAAGATACCCAAGTATACTTTGTCGATCCTAAGCCAAATATTTCAAGGGGATCAACAAATTTAAAAGTCATATCAAAAAAGGCAACAGAAGCAGTTGAGGATTTGAGAAAATTATTACTATAACAACTTTTCTATAGCGTTAAAAAGTTCTCCTTTAGAGATAACACTTCCTTTTTGAATAAGGTCAAATAATTCTGAATTTCGCTCATTCGTATAGGTCTTTTGACCTCTAAAATAAGAAATCTTAGGATCTTTGGATTGGTCCAAAAACCAATTAAAATCGTTTTGATCTAAAAAATCAAAATCAAACTTATCTACCTCGACAACAATTCGTTGTATTTGATCATCTAAACACTTAAATAAATTTAATGTTTTCTGTGAAAAGTGTTCCAAATAGAAAACATTATCCAGAACCTTGTGCCAAACCACATCACTAAAAAGGTTCAATTCATCCTCGGCAACCTTCGGTTTATTCATTTTAATATCCTCCCATTCTTCTTTTGTAATTTGTTGAGAAGCTAAAAAAACCGCGAACTCTTCGTGAAATTCTTCGAATTGCTCCTTTGTTAGTTGTTGATATTTCATGCACAAATTTAAAAAAAAAGCCGTTTAACAACTTATTAAACGGCATCTATTATTAGTATAACATTTACTAGAAAATATACCTCAACCCAAATTGCATTTGCCATCTGGACAACAGACTAGCGTCATATCCAAAAGTTTTCTGCAGGTTTCCATCAAATGAATAGGTTGGAATCTTTGTATCCGGATCCACACTGACTCCAATAGGCTGTATTGAGTTAGGCTGTTGGATAACTCCCCAATCTGAGTTGAGCATATTTCCGAAATTCAATATATCTATACTAAACTGAACTGTCTGCATTTTATCACCAATCGTAAAATTATAGTCTTGGAGTAGTTTCACGTCAATTCGTCCTCTCCAAGGGGAAATAGCTGCATATCTCTCTGCATACTTTCCTCTTCGATCTTTCAAATAATCGTCCTGTGCAATAAATGCATCAAAAGCAGTCGCCATTCCGGGTTGAATAAAATTCATCGATTGTATTTCATCTTGTGTAGGCACGTAAATCAAATCATTTAAGCCAGAACCATCAAAGTTAATATCTCCTCCATAGGTATATGAAAATCTGTTTCCTTGCGCATACTCAAAAAATGACGAAATTGATGTTGCCCAACGATCATTACCATATCTCCATTTTTTACTTACTACCCCTATAAATCTATGGTCATCTCCATATTTTGATCGAGCCAAGACATCATCATTTACATTGCCAAGAGCAGGGTTACCTGCAAATGCATCTCCCGTGATTTCTGCTTCAATAGAGTTGACATCTTGCGCTTTTAAGTAGTTATATGCTAAGCTGATATATAGGTCATTAATCCACGACTTTTCAACCTTGGCAGACCAATTAAAAGTATTTCCTTTACTAGAATTAGTAAATACATAGGCTCCGTTTTGAAATGAATTCTTATCCGCATCGGTATATATTTTGCGATTATCCACTCCGGCTAAGGTTCCTGTAGGTCTGTTTAACCCCCAATTTTGAACATGTGCACCATTGATATCCTTTGTATATACTAAATCTGTTGAAACTACATAGTTATTTGGAAATTTATAGTCCAGGCCAATATTTGTTCTCCATACCTGAGGCCATTTAAAATCTGGATCAACCACTTGGTAAAAGAAGAAATTTGGATTCCCTACTTGATTACCTAACCAAACAAATGGAAATCTACCGGAAAAAACACCGGTACCACCGCGTATTTGAAAAGTATTATTCCCATTTACATCCCAATTAAATCCAAATCTTGGAGATACCAATACACTTTCAGTAGGCATTTCGGTACTGTCAAAAAACACTTCCTCTCCAGTCTTAGGATCAAAATATTCAATGTTTGGATTATAACAACATTGTGTATCTATGAATTCCTGGGCATATTGTGACGTGTCAAAATACAATGGTTTGTCAAATCTGATACCCAATGTTAGTCTCAAGTTTTCTGTTGCCTGCCACTCATCTTGTAAATAAAAGGCAAACTGACCTAAGTCTGATTTGTACCAGTTAAAACCACCTGGATTTCCTTCACCGTTTTCACTTAAACTTTGATCTGCGGCAATTGCAGCTGCTAGATCATCCGCAATGGTTGGATCGTTCAAGAATTCATCTACAGAACCAGAAGTTGGGAAAAATACTCCCCTCGCACCATAAACGCCTAAATTGAATGAGTTGCCGAATTTAAACTTCTCAAAAGAAATCCCCGCCGTCAAAGTGTGTTTTTTATAAGAATAGGTCAAGTTATCTGTGAACTGAAAAACAGTTTGTTCTAATTTGTTATTAATTGAAAATGGTTCATGACCCGCAATGATATATGGAGCCCCATTTTCAAGTATCGTAAAACTCGGCGCAGAACTTGACATTGGATTTCTAAAGTCATCAAAGAAGGAATATCCAACCTGTAATTTATTGGTCAAATTATTGGTAAAGTTAGAATTCATTTCTAATAAAAATGAATTGAGCTTATTATTGATCTGATCATTTCTTCCCCCATAAGAATTCCCTGTGGAAGAAGGCTCTACCTTATGAAGTCCGCGGCACTTCTAGATATTGTAGGAAGTGTTGAAATTGCTTCTCTTCCAATACTTGTTTCTGCTCCCGTTCTTTCCCCTCCAAAAATATTGTCACCTGTAGTAGTTAAAACAACCTCTTCTAATCGGTTATCTGAAACCAGGGTCATATCAAAATCAAAGGTCTGACCAAGCGTGAGACTTACATTTTCGAGTTCCTGAGTCTGAAAGCCAACAAAACTCACAGTTATTGTGTATGGCCCCCAATTCGCATATTGCGAATATTTACTTGTCCGTCAATATTAGTTGTGCTTCCATAATTTGTTCCCGTTGGAATATGAACTGCCACAACTGTGGCATCTGGTAAAGGTACATTTTCACTATCCACAATAGTCCCGTGTAATGATGAAGTTGTAACTTGAGAATGGGCTTGCAGAGCAAACGCAATTACAACCACTAAGATTAAAAAGTAACGTTTTTTCATTTTAAAGTTTTATAAATTTTGCGCAAAAACATGGTAAAAAAAAGCCTATCACTATGATAGGCTTAATTAATTTTAACAAGTAGTTAACAATTACTTTTCACCAACTACTTCAAATGGTAAATCTACAATTACATCTCTGTGTAATCTAACTTTAGCATTGTATTTTCCGGCTCTTTTTACCAGACCTCCAGCCACTACAATGAATTTTTTGTCAATGCTTTGTCCGGCAGCTTCTAAAGCCTCAGCAACATTTGCATTACTTACAGATCCAAAGAGTTTATCGCCTTCTCCGGCTTTTGCACTAATTTTTAATTCCAATGCCTTTAAAGCTTCACTAGCCTTTTCAGCTTCTTTTACAATATTTGCTTCTTTATAAGCTCTTTGCTTCAAAGTTTCAGCTAATACTTTCTTAGCAGATGGTGTAGCTAAAATCGCTTTTCCCTGAGGAATTAAGAAATTTCTTCCGTAACCATTTTTTACGTTAACAATATCATCAGCAAAGCCTAAATTAGCAACGTCTTGTTTTAATATAAGTTCCATAATAAAATCTCTTTTTAAATTATTTCAACAAATCACCAACATAAGGCATCAAAGCCAAATGACGTGCTCTTTTAATTGCTTGTGCTACTTTACGTTGATATTTCAATGAAGTACCTGTAAGTCTTCTAGGTAATATTTTACCCTGCTCATTTACCAAATACATCAAGAAATCTGCATCCTTATAATCGATATATTTAATGCCATTTTTCTTAAAACGACAATATTTTACCTTAACTTTTGTGTCAATTTCTAAAGGGGTTAAATATCTAACAGCTCCTTTATTTCCTCCTTGTGCTTGTTGTTCTATTGTAGCCATGAATTACTTTTTAGATGATTTAACTCTTTCTCTTCTTTTATCAGCCCAGGCACCTGCATGCTTGTCTAATTTCACGGTCAAATAACGCATAACGCTATCATCTCTCCTAAATTCCAACTCATAGGTTGAGATAACCTCTCCTGGAGCTTTAAACTCAAACAAATGATAAAAGCCGGTTTTTTTCTTTTGAATAGGATAGGCTAACTTCTTTAGCCCCCAATCTTCTTTCCAAATCATCTCGGCTCCTTTAGAAACTAAGTAATCTTCAAACTTTTTTACTGTTTCCTTTACCTGAGATTCAGATAAAACGGGATTCAAAATGAAAACAGATTCGTAATGATTCATATTTATAAAATTTATTATTTTCGGGGTGCAAATATACAATATTATTTTACAAATACATATCTTGCATCAACTTATGTTTTCTTAAGAAAAATTAATCTTTTTTATCAGTATCTATGCAGGTCCCTGAAATACCCAATTTAATCTATTACGCCATCCCTTTTTTCATATTATTTATCCTTATTGAAATTGTTTTGACTGCAAAGAAGAATATAGAAACATATGAAATAAAGGATGCCACGTCATCCATTGCGATGGGATTGGGTAATGTTTTTGTGGGGTTAATCAGTAAGCTTCTGGTTCTTGGTGCACTGATGTACATTTATGAAAATTTCAGACTATTCACAATTCCTTTTACCTGGTGGGCATGGGTCTTAGTTTTCTTTGCAGATGATTTTTCCTATTACTGGATGCATCGAATTAGCCATGAGAACAGATTCTTTTGGGCCTCTCATGTTGTTCACCATTCATCACAAAAATACAATCTGGCTACGGCGCTCAGACAAACCTGGACAGGTTCTTTTACTTCCTTTATCTTTTGGTTATGGATGGCTTTTTTGGGATTTCACCCTTTGATGATTCTCACTCAAATGTCAGTTAGCCTGCTCTATCAGTTCTGGATCCATACAGAAACAATTCAAAAATTGCCGAAGTGGTTTGAAGCTGTTTTTAATACCCCATCTCATCACCGGGTTCATCATGCTACCAACCCACAGTATCTGGATAGAAATCATGCCGGAATATTGATCATTTGGGATAAGCTTTTTGGAAGCTTTGAGCCCGAGGTTGAAAAACCTGTTTACGGACTTACCACGAATATAGATACCTACAATCCGATAAAGATTGCTTTCCATGAATGGATAGATCTTTTTAAAGATGTAATCAATAGCGATACAAGTTTTGCCAATCGATTTAACTATTTTTTTAAACCACCAGGATGGAAACACGATGGTTCAGGCAAAGTTGCCGGCGATCTGCGGAAGGAATGGGAAGAGTTACACTAATAAGGATCAACGTCTATATTGATGCGAACCGATCTGAACTCGGCAATCGATTCAAAACTCAATTTTATTTTAAGAATTAGTTCCTTTGATTCTTTCAACGCAGCCTTGTTTTCTATTTTGACCAGGACATTTTTAATGTATAAATTTCTTATTTTTGCAATTGAAGGACTCGCCGGACCTAACACTGATGTTCCAAATTGATTGGTTAGTGATTTCCCTAACCATTCCGAAGCTTTCTCTAATAAATAGAGGTTTTTGTGCTTTAAAGTTATCTTGACCAATCGCACAAAAGGTGGATATTTGAACTGTTGTCTTTCATATATCTGATCTCTGTACATTCCCTCATAATCATTTGTGCTTACCTGCTGTAATATTTGGTGGTATGGATTATACGTCTGAATGATTACCTGGCCCTTATTTTCCGATCTACCTGCCCTTCCAGCCACTTGTGTCATTAATTGAAAACTGCGTTCATGTGCTCTAAAATCAGGAAAATTAAGCATGTTATCGGCGTTCAATATGCCTACCAATGAAACATGCCTAAAATCCAGACCTTTACTCAACATCTGAGTTCCAACTAAAATATCGATATCCCTATTTTCGAAAGCCTCAATAATATTTTGATAACCATATTTTGTTCGAGTGGTATCGTAATCCATTCTGGCTATTTTTGTATTCGGAAACAACGCCTTTAACTCGATCTCGATCTGCTCTGTTCCAAAACCTTTTGTATTTAAATGCGCATTTCCACAGGCAGGGCATACAACAGGTAAAACATCTCTATGTCCACAATAATGGCAACGCAATTCATTATTTGATTTATGGTAGGTCAATGTTACATCACAATGTATACAATGTGGCGAATAACCGCAAGTCTCACATTCCACCACTGGAGCAAATCCTCTTCTGTTTTGAAAAAGAATGATCTGTTCCTTCTTTTCCAAAGATTCCTGTATGCCGTCTATTAATCGATCAGAAAAATGGCCGGTCATTCGTTTTCTCTTGTGTTTATCTTTAATATCCGTCAACTCAATATCAGGCAACAACACATCTCCAAATCGAGAATCTAATTTTACCAAAGCATATTTCCCCAATTTAGTATTGTGAAAACTTTCTAAGGAAGGGGTTGCACTACCCAAGAGTATATTTGACGAATGAATTCCTCCTAAAACCACGGCAGAATCACGCGCGTGATATCGGGGCGCAGGATCGATTTGTTTATAGGAATGTTCATGCTCTTCATCTATGATAATTAAACCAACGTTGTTTAGAGGTAATAATAAAGATGATCGGGCACCTAAAACAACCTGTCCTTCTCGCTTATGATTTAAGATCTTATACCAAGCTTCTACTCTCTCCTGATTGCTGTATTTTGAGTGAAACACAACCATTTTTTCTGCAAAATATTTTTGCAACCGACCAATGATCTGTGTAGTTAGCGCAATTTCGGGTAGCAAATACAATACTTGCTTTCCCCGATTTATTTGCTCCTCTATTAATTTACTGTAGATCTCTGTTTTCCCACTGGAGGTAATTCCGTACAATAGTACTATTTTGTCCTTTTCAAAATTTTCGATTATTTGATCTAGGGCTACTTGCTGAGCCCGGGTTAAAGAATTTAACTCTCCCCCAGAATTTTCGTGTTTAACTCTTTCAATCTGCTCTGAATAAATTTCAAAAACTCCTTTATCAACTAATGATTTTATCGCTGAAACGGAAAGATTTCCTTCTTTTTCAAATTCTGTTTTTTTCACTTGATCTACAAGCTTCGATTTGTGAAAATAAAATAACAATGCTTCTCGTTGCTTTTTAGCCCTTGATAAATCTTTTAATAATTCCTCCAATTTATCAGCGCTTGAGAAATTCTCAGAGATTCTTAGATAATTTTCTAATTTGGGCCTGTATTGTTCAAAAATTTCTTCCTTGATCCTGATTTGACCTTTTTCAAGCATTTTAAAAATCAAGGACATCGCATTTTTTCTCTCAATTAGATTCGAAATCTCATTTACCTTTAAATCAGTTTGATGATCTAGTGCCCTTAAAACCATCTCCTCTTCTTCTGAACTTGAATCAATTTCTGTTTCAGCCCTATAAATAATTGTTTCACTTTCCAATAAGAATAAATTGGGTAAAGAAGCTTTCATCACCTCTCCTAATGAGCACATATAATAACTGGCCATCCACTCCCAAAGACTCAATTGACTTGATGTAATAACAGGTTTTTCGTCTAAAATTTGATGAATTTCTTTCGCTTTGTAAGCCGAAGGAGCTTTTTGGTGCTGTTTGTAAACCAGACCTGTTACAATTTTACTTTTCCCAAACGGTACAGCCACACGTATACCAACCTTTAAAAAGTTTGCTTCTGCCTGTGTAACTTGATAGGTAAATAGCTTTGGCAGAGGGATGGGCAATATGACATCGATAAAGTAAATGAAATTCGAATTTATCTTTCCAATTTATCCTTGAAGACAAACATCAAAACAATAGGGATCGCAAGTATAATAACCATCCATTTGTGCTCAATAAAAGCCAAAGGATATAATAATAAGGTAAGCACATAGCCACCAATTGCTCCACCAATATGGGCGCTGTGACCAATATTTCCCCAACTGTTTTTCATGCCGAACATCGAATATAGCAAATACCCAACGCCAAAAACATAAGCAGGGATCGGAATAGGTATAAAGAACAGATACAAATTCATTGAAGGATTGAGTAAAATGGAAGAATAGACTATACCCATAACGGCTCCGGAAGCCCCAACAGCGGAATAATAAGGTTCTTTTTTATGAAAATTTAGTGCAAACAAACTTCCCGCTAATAAGCTACCAAAATAAATAGCTAAAAATTTCGCATTACCTAATTGATCAATGACCGCATTGGCAAAAAAATAGAGTGTTAGCATGTTAAAAAGTAAATGACTTACATCAACATGTAAAAATCCGGAAGTCAGCATTCTCAATTTTTCACCCTGATTAACCGGCCCGACCTGAAATTTATATTGCTCAAAGAATCCTTTATCGTTAAAACCCTTCATTGATACAACAACGTTTGCAATAATGAGAATGAGAACAATGACCTCCATAAATTTATTTTTTCTCAAAGATAAAATTATATACGATATTTGCGGTCAATATGCTTCAATTCCTTATTTACATAATTGTTTATCCAATTGCGAGATTAATTTCAATATTACCATTTCCTATACTCTATTTCATTTCTGATCTACTTTATTATCTTATTTATTATGTCGTCGGATATAGAAAAAAGTTAGTGTTAGAGAATATGCAAAAAGTTTTTCCTGAAAAAAGCTTAGAAGATTTAAAAAAGCTAAGGAAGGAGTTTTACCATCATTTTGTAGATATCTTTATGGAAATGATCAAGACTTCTTCAATAAGTTTAAATGAAATTCATGAAAGAATGCACTTAGTCAATCCTGAATTATTTTCAGGATTGAGCAGAGAATATCCAGGTGTGGTGGTAATGACTTCCCATCATGCAAATTATGAATGGCTCATTGGCTTAAATGTATTGTTAGACAATGATGCATACGGCGTTTATAAAATGATAAAAAATAAATACTTCAACAAATTTATTGTCAAAAGCAGAGCCAGGTTTAATTGTATTTTAATCACGACCAAAGAAACTCGTCAAATTATTCACAATAATTATAAGCAGGGTAAACATGGAACTTACGCATTGATCAGTGACCAATCACCTAAAAAAAGAAGCATTAAGTACTATACCCAATTTTTCGGACATGAAATACCTGCTTATACAAGTGCTGAGCAAATCGCTAAAGAATATAACTATCCAGTCACTTTTTTTGATACAAAAAAAATTGGTCGGGGTAAATATCAAACGACATATCAAGTATTGACTTACTCGCCAAGAGATTTTCAAGATTATGAAATAACGGATCTATTTATCAAAAAGGTCGAAAAACAAATTAGAGAACAACCGGCTTATTATTTTTGGACACACGATAGATTTAAACACGAAAAAACATCTGAATCATCAGCTAGCTAATTTCTGAGCTGTATTATAGTTTCTCACCGTACAAGTTGCCTTCAATTTTTTTTCAATGGAGGAGCCGTTCATTTTAGACTTCCCATACCCGTTTTCATAATAACAATATAAAACTCCATTCCGGAATATAAATTTTTCGCCCAAAAAGGTTTTATTTAAAAATTCGTCTAATAAATTTTGATTTGGGTTTGTCAATAAAAAGGAAAAGTAAATCTTTCTGGTATCAAATGAACCATCAATAAACGGATGAGCATTAAATATTTCTTTAAAATCATGGTCAGTATAGGTAAGCACAGAAATCTCTAGTTTGAACTTATCTTTTATTAGGTCTTGTATTTCTTGATTTACAGCATGACTACTTCTCTGATCTTCTAAGATTAAATTTCCTGATTGTAAATAAGTCTGAACATTTTGAAAACCAGCATTTATCAATTCCTTTTTCAGATCTTTCATGGGTAAAAGATTCTTACCCCCAACATTTACAGCTCTTAAAAGAGAAATGTACTTTTTCAACATTTAAGAAAACCATTTTGCAACTAGCTCATTCTCAACAGAATCAAATGTTTTATGCACAAATTCATTGGTTGTTGAGTTATACTTATAATCCTTTTGCCAATCTTCAAAATTTTGAGCTAATTTTTCAATACTATCGCATAAAAACTCTACTTCTTCATCCGTTGTAGTAGGATGTACAGACATTCTAATCCATCCTGGTTTATCCAATAAACAACCCTGCTCCAGTTGCTCGACCAAATCAGCAGACCTTTGCTGATCAACATGCAATAAGAAATGACCATAGGTACCGGCACAAGAACAGCCACCACGTGTTTGTATACCAAATTTATCATTTAATAATTTCACGCCAAGATTAAAATGCAAACTATTGATATAGAATGATATCACCCCTAATCGATCAGAATGCTGAGGGGCTAATAAAACGAGGTTTTCGACAGAAGAAAGTCGATCAAAAATACGCTCTACAATTTCGTGCTCCCTTGAAATAATGTTCTCAACCCCCATTTCTTCCTTTAATTTGATGGCCAATGCAATACGGATGCTCTGCAGAAATCCAGGCGTACCCCCATCTTCTCTAGATTCAATATCATCAATATACACGTGATCTCCCCAAGGGTTTGTCCATAGCACAGTTCCACCGCCAGGATTATCAGGGACTAAATTCTTGTACAATTTTTTATTAAAAATCAGCACTCCGGAAGTTCCTGGTCCACCCAAAAATTTATGCGGCGAAAAAAATATTGCATCTAAATAGGCTTGCTCATCTTCAGGATGCATATTTATATTCACATATGGTGCAGAACAGGCAAAATCCACAAAACAAAATCCGTCATTTTGATGCATAATTTTCGCAATTCTATGATAATCAGTTCTTATACCGGTCACATTAGAACAGGCAGTTACAGAGGCTATTTTTATAGGTCTATCTTTGTATTTTATAAGTAATTCCTCCAACATTCCGCAATCAATAAGGCCGTCTTCATCAAATGGAATAATTTCCACATTGGCGATTGTTTCTAACCAGGATGTTTGGTTAGAATGATGTTCCATGTGCGAAATAAAAACGATTGGTTTAAATTCTTCAGGAATTTGTGTAAAGCTTTTAAAATGCTCCGGGAATCGCAAACCTAAAATTCTTTGAAATTTGTTAACCACCCCTGTCATTCCGGTGCCATAGGTGATTAAAACGTCCTCCTGATTTGCATTTACATGATTTTTAATGATGGATCTAGCCTTGTGGTATGCCATGGTCATGGCCGAGCCTGTAATAGAAGTTTCTGTGTGCGTATTTGCAACATAGGGTCCGAAATCATTCAGCATCTTTTCTTCGATGGGGGCATACAGTCTGCCGCTGGCAGTCCAATCAGCATATAAGATCTTCTTTTCCCCATAAGGAGAAACAAAGGTTTGATCAATACCAACAATGTTCTCTCTGAATTTCGTAAAATACTTTTCCAATTCCATCACATCCATCATCTAAAAAATTAATATTAAATTACTTAATACTAGCTATCTCTTGTATTTCTTTCATTATTTTTCCGGCTAAATCATCCGCCTTTTGCTGAGATACACTCTCAGTATAAATCCTTATGATGGGCTCCGTATTTGATTTTCTGAGGTGTACCCATTCATTTTCAAAATCAACTTTCACGCCATCAATTACGCTTATTTGTTCTCTTTTGTATTTTTCGGCCATCAACTGCAAAATAACATCGACGTTCAAATCCGGCGTCAGGACGATCTTATTTTTACTCATAAAATATGCTGGATATTGAGCCCTTAACTGACTGCATTTCATTTTGGCTTTTGCCAAATGAGATAAAAATAACGCAACCCCTACCAAAGCATCTCGGCCATAATGACTTTCAGGATAAATGATCCCTCCATTTCCTTCACCGCCAATAATAGCTTTATTCTTTTTCATCAAAGTCACCACATTTACCTCTCCAACCGCACTAGCTTCGTATTTGCCTCCATTTTTTACCGTAACATCTCTTAAAGCCCTGCTTGAAGATAAATTAGACACAGTATTTCCAGGTGTGTGTTGCAAAACATAATCACAACAGGCTACCAAAGTGTATTCTTCGCCAAACATTGTTCCGTCTTCATTAACGATAGCCAAACGATCAACATCAGGATCTACAACTAATCCGAGATCAGCTCCCTCCTCTACTACTCTTTTTGAAATTTCTCCCAAATGTTCAGGCAGAGGTTCTGGATTATGTGGAAATTCACCCGTGGGGTCACAATAAAGTTTGATGCACTCCACTCCCAATCTGTCTAACAAGTTTGGAATAGCTATTCCACCAGTTGAGTTAACAGCATCGACTACAACTTTAAAATTCGCTTTACCTATGGCTTCGGCATCAACTAAGGGCAATTTTAGTACTTCGTCAATATGAGTTTCCAGGTAATCTTTTACTTTCGAATAAGTGCCGAGATCATCCACCAAAGAAAAGTTATAGCTTTCGTCTTCAGCAATTTGCAAAATTCGTTTTCCATCTTTATCATCTATAAACTCACCTTTTTCATTTAAAAGTTTAAGCGCATTCCATTGCTTAGGATTGTGACTTGCCGTCACAATGATTCCACCATCCGCCTTCTCTAAGCCAACCGCAATTTCTACAGTTGGTGTGGTCGAAAGTCCAAGATCCATTACATCAATTCCCATTCCAACCAGCGTGTTAGATACCAGACTGCTGATCATTTTACCTGAAATTCTAGCATCCCGGCCAATAATAACTTTCAGATTCTGCTTACCGCAATTTTCTTTCAACCAAGTGGCGTATGCGGCCGTAAATTTAACCGCATCAATTGGCGTAAGGTTTTCGCCAATTCTTCCGCCAATAGTTCCTCTAATACCCGAAATTGATTTAATTAATGTCATATTCAATGTTTTTACAAATATACCTTTTCGCTTAAAATTTGCCACAAAAAAACCGTTCAATTCGAGTGGCTCGAAAAGAACGGTTCCTACAATTTATGAAAATGGATTATTTCTTCCCTTTTTCCATTTTTTTCTTTAAATCTGCCAATTCAGAAATATCACCTAAAGTGGTTTTTTCTGCACTTTCCATTTTCTTCATGGTAGATTTTACAGTTCTTTGTTCTTCAGCTTTAAAAGTTGAAGTGTGAGAAGCAACGATTCTTCTGTATTCTTTATTGAATTCTAAGATTTTGAAATCAGCTTCAGCACCTTTAGTCAATTTAGAACTGTCTTCTTTTTCCATATGACGTGATGGCACGAAAGCATCCACACCTTCTTCAAAAGAAACAATACTTCCTTTATCGGTCACTTCTTTGATCGTTCCTTTATGAACAGAGTCAATACTATATTTCTCTTCGTATTGATCCCAAGGGTTTTCCGTTGTCTGTTTGTGTCCTAAGTTTAATTTACGACCTTCTACATCCAACTCCAAAACCTCAACAGCTAGTTTATCACCGATGTTCACAAATTCAGATGGATGTTTGATTTTCTTAGTCCAAGATAGATCAGAAATATAAACCAATCCGTCAATTCCTTCCTCTAATTCGACAAATACACCGAAGTTCGTATAATTTCTCACCGTACCGGTATGCTTAGAACCCACTGGATATTTTTTATCTATATTAGTCCAAGGATCCGGGTGAAGTTGCTTCATGCCCAAAGACATTTTTCTTTCTTCACGATCTAAGGTCAAAATCACAGCTTCTACTTCATCACCAACATTCACAAAGTCTTGTGCTGATCTTAAATGAGTAGACCAAGACATTTCTGATACATGGATTAAACCCTCAACACCTGGGCTCACTTCAATAAATGCACCGTAATCAGCAATAATAGTTACTTTACCTTTTACTTTATCACCAACTTTCAGGTTTTCATCTAAGGCATCCCATGGATGTTTGTGTAATTGTTTTAAACCTAATTGGATTCTAGATTTATCATCATCAAAATCAAGAATAACAACGTTTAATTTTTGGTCTAATTCAACAACCTCATTTGGATGGTTAATTCTGCTCCAAGATAGGTCTGTAATGTGAACTAATCCATCAACACCACCTAAATCAACAAAAACACCGTATGAAGTTATGTTTTTAACAACACCTTCTAATACTTGTCCTTTTTCTAATTGACCTATGATTTCTTTTTTCTGTTCTGCCAAATCTGATTCGATAAGGGCTTTGTGAGAAACTACAACGTTTTTAAATTCATGGTTTATTTTAACCACTTTGAATTCCATGTTTTTCTCAACATACTGATCGTAATCCCTGATTGGTTTTACATCAATTTGTGAACCTGGTAAGAATGCCTCAATGCCAAAAACATCTACAATCATACCTCCTTTAGTTCTACATTTCACGAAACCTGTTACAATTTCTTGAGTCTCATGAGCTTTAATCACTCTTTCCCAAGCTTTAATTACCCTGGCTTTTCTGTGAGATAAAACTAATTGACCAGTGCTATCTTCCAGCTTATCAACTTTCACTTCTACTTTATCACCTACCTTAAGATCCGGGTTATAACGGAACTCGTTCAAAGAAATTACGCCTTCAGATTTTGAATTGATGTCTATAATCGCTTCTCTATCTGTCATCCGTACAACAACTCCTTCTATTACCTGGCGTTCTTCCACAAAACCTACGGTTCCGTCTAAAGCATCCTCAAAAGCTTTGTATTTTTCTTCATCGATGGTTTCTATACCTTGTTGGTATTTATTCCAATCAAAATTCTCTAAAAATTCTTGTGGGTCTTGAATGGTCGTTTCCTCACCATCTTCCAGGATCTTTTTTAAGCTAACATCTTCACCATCGTCTTCGGTTTCTTCGTCCTCATCAACTTTGTAAAAATCTTCCAATCCCATTTCAATGATCAACAAATAATAAAATATCGAACGATATTTTGTTTTGTTATCCGTACCCATTTGCTCACAAACCTTTGCAATGGCAGCATCTAACTCTTCACCATCTTCTAAACCTAACTTCTTAATTAAGAAATTTTGTTTTACAGTTAACAATTCAGATTCTTGTGAGCAAGAAACTAATTCTGCATCTTCTTTGTAAATTGAAGGACCTAGTCCTCTAACTACTTGTTCAAATAATTTTGAATCAATCTCTATCCCTAACTTTTCAGCCTCCTGGGTGTAGAGTTCTAATTTTTCATCTAATTTAGACATGAAATAATCTTTGTATCTTGTTGTTTATCAGATTTTAACGCAACTCATCAACAAGAGATATTAAACTTATAAATTTTTTCGATCCTTTTAAAACCTGATGTTGCTCAAAAGGGCTGCAAATATACAAACATTTCTTGAATAATTCAACGTCCTTTTTAACCCTTTAAAATCAATTTGTTAAACAGCGTTCTAGAAGAGTGCCTGGATGAGATCTTTTTCTTTAATCCCCTCAGCCTCTGCTTTGTAGTTTTTTACAATTCTATGGTGAAGTATTCCCGGAGCAACCGCCTGAACATCGGCAATATCCGGAGAGAATTTTCCTTGAATAGCAGCATAAGCTTTTGCCCCTAATACCAAATTTTGTGAAGCTCTTGGGCCTGCCCCCCAATCGAGAAATTTCTTTACAATTTCGGGTGAGTGTGCAGATGTAGGTCGTGTTTTAGAAACTAACTTTACTGCGTATTCCACCACATTGTCATTCATTGGAATTCTTCTGATCAAATGCTGGTATGCCAAAATCTCTTCAGCATTAAAGACCGGATTAACGATTAGCTCCTTATCTGTGGTAGTCGTTTTAGCAATTTCGATTTCCTCTTCATAAGAGGGGTAATCCAAATAGATCGAAAACATAAATCTATCCAACTGTGCTTCGGGCAAAGGATATGTCCCTTCTTGTTCAATTGGATTTTGTGTTGCAAGTACAAAGAAAGGTAAATCGAGTTTGTATCTATGTCCGGCAACAGTTACAGCCCTTTCCTGCATCGCTTCTAAAAGCGCTGCCTGGGTTTTTGGAGGAGTTCTATTGATCTCATCTGCCAATATTATATTTGAAAAAACAGGGCCTTTGATGAATTTAAAATGTCTGTCCTCATCTAAAATCTCACTTCCCAGTATATCGGATGGCATCAGGTCAGGTGTAAATTGAATTCTTTTAAATTGCAGGCCAAGTGCTGTTGACACCGTATTGACCAACAAGGTTTTAGCCAAACCGGGCACACCAATCAACAATGAATGACCTCCACATAAAACAGAAAGTAAAACCTCATTTACAGCTTGCTTTTGCCCAACAATTATTTTGCCTATTTCTTTTACCAACAATTCGTGATTAGCTACAAGCTTTTTTATTAAGGCTACGTCAGACATAAGTTCGTTTTATAATTTTCTCCAATTACTTTCAAATTTACATGACTCGTATTTATCATTTATTTTTATGTATGTATCAACGATTTTTTCTGTTGCCCATTTATCAATAGCTTCAGCCTTTTTCTTTTGAAGTGCTAAATCTTTTATTTTCACATAATCTCTCGACAAATCTGCAATATGAGATTCAGTTTTACTTTTAAGCACCAAAAATTTATACATTTTCTGTTGTTGCTGGGACTCATCATAAAACACTTCAGAAAATTCACCAGGTTTTAAATTAGATACTCTTGCGTATAACTCTGGATCCATCCTCGTCAATTCAAAATGGGTATCGCTAGACATCGGATTAATCAAAAAACCTTTATTCAACCTCGTATCTTTGTCATCTGTATATTTTAAAACCGCATCTTCAAAGGTTATTTTCTGTTTTAAAATGTCTTCTCTTATTTTTGACAGTGTATCTTTAGCTTGATCTAATTCTTTTTGATCAATTTCGGGTTGCAGTAGAAGGTGCCGAACGTCTCTTTCCTTCCCCTTTACTTTTTCAACCACGAGAATATGATAACCAAAATCAGACTTGAACGGTTCAGAAACTTCTCCCTCGTCTAAACTAAAAGCGGTTTCCTTAAATTCTTTTACGAACGGGCTCTGACGAGTAATGGTATATAATCCGCTATTTTGACTTACACCCGGATCGTCTGAATATAAGATCGCTTTCATGCTAAAACTTTCACCGTTTAAAACCTGCTCCCGAATTTCACCCAACCTGTCTAAAATACGTTTTTCTTCATCCGGCGAAGGATTCACATTAATCACAATTTGAGCTAATTCAATATCAGCTCCAAATTCTGGTAAATTACCAGATTCTTCAAGACTTTTGTAATATCTTTTTACCTCTTCTGGAGTAATATCTATTTCCGAAGTCAATTTTTGCTGCATTTTATTTATGTACATGGCTTCCCGCTCGACATCAGCCAATTCTGCATTCAGATCTTTCATCGTGTCAAAACCATAATATTCCAACATTTTTTCAGGCGAACCCAGTTGCTGACTAAAATAACTAACTTTCCTCTGCACATTCGCACTAATCTCAGCTTCCGAAACCACGATACTATCAATTACTGCATGATGTGCCAATAATTTTCTATTCATTATTTGCTCGAGCATTTCACAATCCGTAATATCAGATTTTCCATCACTTTGCTGCAAGAGCTCAAGCTTGAAAGCCTCTACCTCCGAATCAAGAACAATGTTTTTACCTACAACCGTGGCTACACCATCTATTTTAACCTTCTCTTGTGCTGATAGCATACTGACCATGAAACCAAAAGTGATCAATAAAAATGTAAACGTCCTCCTCATTTTAATATATTTCAAATTTTTTGCTTTTTACCGCTTCTGACAGCAGTGATTTTTCAATATCTCTAAAAAGATCTAATTTTCTTTTATGTAAAATCATCTTTTTTACCGTGGGCTCTACATAACTCCTTGGTGCAGTTTCATTTATATAAAGAATATCTTTTAAGGCCACCAAATATACTCCTAATGAATCTTCTTTTTTGAGAAAAGTATCTTTTTTCAACTTATTAATTTCCTCTAAAAAAGGAAGTCTTTCTGAAACCAATTTATAACTCACCCAAATTGAATCATTCAGACTAAACATTTTTAATTCTAGTTTTCGATCATTTAATTCTGTCAAATCCTCCTTTGATTCACTCTTAAATAATTTTTCAAATTCATCTGCATTTTTGAGATTTTTATCGAACATTATGAACTTCAACCTGACCAAATCTTCACTCAATCTGTAAATATCTTTATTGGCCAAATAAAATGATTCAAGATCACTCTCTGTAACTATTGTATCTAATAATTTATTGAGCAAAGCCTCTTTATACCTTTCAATGAGAAGCTCTTTTCTGTAATTATCTACAAGCTTCTCAATTTCCTTTTGTTCATCTCCAATATTTAATTTTGCCTTGTCTAGCAATAATTCATTCGTTGCCCAATTGTTAATGATACTTGACCTCAATTGTATACTGTCGTCTTTCGTATAGTTCGACGGAAGTGACGCCTTAAATTCTTCTATACTCAAATACTTATCATCTATTCGAGCAACCGCATTTTCAATAGGCATCTCCTTCTTACATCCAATAAAAAGTGTTACAAATAATATTAAAAACACTGCTCTCATCAGTACATTTCTGTTTTTTTCTTCACCTGTTTCACAGCCTTTTTATTCCATTTTACCTTATGAGATTCTTTTAGGGAAGCAATCCATTCCTGCTCTAAATTATTCTGAAAATCATTGATCACTTGTCCTCTGCATTCTTCCAATTTTTTCTGTCGCGGAGGCCTTATCTCTAAAACATCTACCACAGTAAAATGATTGTCATCCTCGGTATAGATATCCGAAACCCCTATTTTTAAATCAAATCCTTCTGGCAATTTTGTGCTTGGAAGTTCAATTAAATTTTCGCTAAAAAGCACGTGAATTGTGGCTCCCTCATTTACTTCTCTCTTTATTTCCTCTGTTGATTTTCTTTCCATCAACAAATTACGAACTTTTTCTGCAAAAAATTTCTCATTACAATTTGCAATAATACAATGTGCCGATTGTTTCCAAAAATAATTTTTAGCATTTTTCTCAAAATAGTTTTTCAATGCCAAAGAATCCATTTCTGCCGCTTTCCAAATTTTATTTTCTAAAAGCTCAAATAAGAGCAAACCATCTTTGTATTCATTTAAGGTGATCGCTAATTCCTCATTATTATTTTCCAAGTTATCTCTGTAGTATTGAATTATCATATCCGTTTTGAATTGATCAAATTGATCGTTCAATCGAATATGGCTCAATTCCTTAGAAAAATCTTGGAATTCTTTATACTTATAATCCTTATTTTCAATCGTTAAAACTACCTTATCTAAATTATTAATAGAATTATCTGACAAGCTGAATAATTCTTGAGTACTAATAGATTTTACAGTTAAATCCTTCGCGATTCTCATGGCAAAGTCCCTTTTTAAGATCTCTGTTCTATTTCCTCTCTGTAGCTGCATTACAATACCGTCTCTCGCCTCTTGCAAAGTAGGAACAGGATATTTCTCTAACAATTTAAATAAATGCCAACCATAAGGAGTTTGAAATGGTTCTGATACGTCTCCTACATTTTCTAAGGCAAAAGCTCTATCCTCCATGGACTTGATCATTCTTCCTGAGCCAAAACGAGGTAATTTCCCTCCATTTGAAGCACTTGTTTCATCATCTGAATATTTTTGTGCTAAAAAAGAAAAATCCTCTCCCTGTTGAATTTTCTGATAAATATCTTGAATATGATCTCGAGCAAAAATAGAATCTCCTTCCTTATTCTTAACGTAAATATGGCCAATTTCAATTTCGCCCCTTGCCACCCTTTTGTCGTTCACTTTTAAAATATGGTACCCAAAACTAGTTCTGAATGGCTCACTAATTTCTCCTAGCTGAGTATTATATGCCTTCTCTTCAAACGGATAGACCATGTCAAAAACAGAGAAGTAGGACAAGTTTCCGCCATTTTGGACGGCAGAGGGGTCTTCAGAATAATTTTTGGCAACCTCATCAAAAGGGATACCATTTAAAACTATATCTCTAGCCTGAATTATTTTTTTGAAAGCAATTAAAGTATCATTAGATTCTGCGTTTGGTTCGCATTTTATCAGGATATGACTTGCATTGATCTCATATTTCATTCGATCATAAGTAGCCCGAATCAAATCTTCATCAATTTCCTGGTCTTTTATATACGAATCGAGGAGTTGCTCTCGGTATTTGCTAAAATCATTCTTGAAATTTTCGCTCTGATCGAGATTTGAATCATAGGCCGAAATAAGCTTCAATTTAAACTCCAGAAACAAATTGAGATATTGATCAATATCCTGATGCTCAGATTTAATGACGGCATCTTTGTTCTTGTTATATACCCTATAGAATTCTTCAGTATAAATAGGATTGTCGTCTATCCATAATAGAACTTCATCGTTTTTTTGAGCAAAAGTATGAACCCAAAAAAAACATAGTGCACCGTATAGAAAAGACCTTAAGTTCATTGAATCAATAAATTTTCAAAAATAGAAAGCTGAAATTTAAAGGCAAAAGTATTTGATTATTTTCCAATGGTTGTTAAAAATATCACAAAGAAATAACACCTTCAATCTTGCCAACTTCTTTGTATTTTTCTATGATCATATCAGGATTATCCATCTTTACGTAGATCGAGAGACTTGTATATTTTCCGTTTGACGATGGTTTACTATTCATCACTGCTCCCAAATTATTAAAGATATTCTCTATTTCTTTTAATTTTTCCTTAGATGTCGGAATGATAAACTTATATAAATATTGTGTCGGAAATGTTGTTGTTTCCAATAAACTGTTCCTTAATTTGTCGTAGAATTCAGATTCTTTACTCATTCAAAAAGGGTTTAATAAAGTTGGAACAAAATTACAATTATTATTTTTTACTTTTGATGATGAATAATTGATGTAATCATTATGCCTCGAAAAATTGTTTTAACCGGTGGTCCGGGGACGGGAAAATCTACTTTAATTGAGGAGTTGACGAAAAGAAATTATACGTGTATGCCCGAAATTTCAAGGCAATTAACACTTAAAGCCCAATTAAAAGGGATCAACCAATTGTTTTTAGCAGACCCCATCTATTTTAGCGAGCTATTGCTAAAAGGTAGATTAGAACAATTTAAAATGGCGGAGGAATTATCAGATAACCCCATTTTTTTTGATAGAGGTTTACCTGATATTAGCGCTTATTTAGATTTTTTAGGAATAGATTCCCCTAAACCAATTGTGAGAGCGATCGAAGCCTTTTCTTATGAAATGGTTTTCATTCTTCCGCCTTGGGAAGATATCTATAAAGATGACAACGAACGCTATGAAAATTACAGTCAAGCGGAGCGTATACATCAATTTCTATTAAAAACTTACAAAAAATTAGGTTATAATCTTCTGGAAGTACCGAGAGATACCGTCACCAGCAGAGTAGATTTTATCTTGAAATTCATTTAATGCAACAAAGTCCGGAATTTGTTTTACAAACTATTTGGAAGCACGATCGTTTCAGGTCTCCACAAAAAGAGATCATTGAGTCTGTCCTGGACAAAAATGATGTGATCGCACTATTGCCAACAGGTGCCGGAAAATCTATCTGTTATCAAATACCTGCCATCATTTCTGAAGGCTTATGTCTAGTTGTTTCGCCTCTTATTGCCCTAATGAATGATCAGTTCAATTCCCTTGATAAAAAAGGTATTAAAGCTATGGTTTTAAGTTCGCATATGACTTTTCAAGATACTATTCGGGCTTTTGACAATTTAAAATATGGGAATTATAAATTTCTTTATCTGTCTCCTGAAAAGTTGCAATCCGAAATCATACAAGAAAAAATTAAAGAACTACCACTGTCCTTTGTCGCGATTGATGAAGCACATTGCATTTCTGAATGGGGTCATGATTTCAGACCATCCTATTTACGGTTATCTCTGTTAAAAGAAATTTTTCCTTCTATACCGATCATAGCATTAACTGCTACCGCAACAAAAGAGGTGGTGGTCGACATTAAAAATCAATTAAAGCTTAAGAGTCCAATCATCTTTAAAGAATCGCATTTTCGTGAAAATTTATCATTGAATGTAATTTATACAGAAGATATAAGGGCTAAACTCTTAGATATTTTGCATCGATTGAATGAACCAGGAATTGTATATGTGAATTCGAGGAAAAAGACAATCGATCTGTCAAATTTCTTAAATCGCAATCAGATAAGTGCATCTTATTTTCATGGAGGATTGACGAATGAGGAAAAGAAATCTGCCTATGAGGCATGGATATCCGAACAAACTAAAGTCATAGTGGCCACGAATGCATTTGGTATGGGAATAGACAAATCAAACGTGCGCACAGTGGTCCATGTCGATATACCCCTTAGCCTTGAGAATTATCTTCAAGAAAGTGGCAGAGCCGGCAGAGATCAAAAAAATGCTTTTAGCTATTTGTTATACAATAATTCGAGCATACAAACTTTTAGTCAAATCCTTCAAAATGGCTTAATATCAAAAAATAATTGTAAGGAAGTGTATAAAAACCTGATGTCTCATTTTCAAATTGCCAACGGAGAAATTCCTGAGCAAATATTTGATTTTGACCTATCAGAATTTTGCAACAAATACAATTTGCAGTTACAGAATACTTTTAATGTGCTCAACTTTTTTGAGAATAGTGGAATCCTTACGATGTACAATTCAGGAGAATACAGATCAAAAATCAGACTTACAACAAGTACCGAAGGACTATTTAGGCATTATGAACAAAATCCTTCATCAAAAGAGTTGATTCAAAATCTGTGTAGAAATTATGGAGGAATTTTTGATCTATATACCCCAATTGACGAATACGAATTAGCCAATAATCTAAAAGTCTCCAAAGAGATACTAATCAGTTTGCTCAAACAGTTAAATCAACAAAACATATTGAGTTATTTTGAAAGGAAAAGATCAACAAAAATTAAATTTTTAACTCCTCGTGAGGACCGTTTTTTCATTAGTTCTATACAGCCCTTTCTCAAGCGACTCGGTGATCAAAAAATAAAAAAAGCCGGAGCCATGATCAAATACATCGAGCAAGATTCCTTATGCAGAAACTTGTTCTTGCAAGATTATCTGGGAACCTCTTCACTTAAACAGGATTGCGGAAACTGTGATAGATGTCAAATTGTATCAAATTCAAATGACCTAAATATCGTTTTAGAAGTTGAAAAGTTACTATATGAAAATTCTGATCTGACAAGTGCCGAGATTTTAAAAAGAATAGATGCACCCAAAGAAAACATCATAAAAGCACTCCGATTTCTGCTCGAAAATGGCCGAATAGAGCTAAATTCGCAGAAAAGATTAAAGTTAGTAAAATGAGCGATTTAAGAATTGTTTTTATGGGAACGCCTTCCTTCGCGGTTGCGAGTTTAGAGGCTTTATTAAGAGCCAAATATAACGTAGTAGGAGTTATTACCGCCCCTGACAAGCCTGCCGGACGAGGCAGAAGTATCAAACAATCGGCGGTAAAAGAATGTGCCTTAACACATGGTTTGAATATTTTGCAACCTGCGAATTTGAAATCTGAAAGCTTTATTCAAACTTTAAAAGAATTAAATATTGATCTTCAGATCGTTGTTGCCTTTAGAATGTTGCCGAAAGTAGTTTGGTCTATGCCCAGGTATGGCACCTTTAACTTGCACGCTTCTCTCCTACCTCAATACAGAGGAGCAGCCCCTATCAATTGGGCAATTATAAATGGCGAACAAAAAACGGGTGTAACTACTTTTTTTCTAAATGAAAATATTGATGAAGGCGCGATTATTTTACAAGAAGAAATTGCAATAGGTCAGCGTCAAACTGCGGGAGAATTGCACGATAAGTTGATGGAAATAGGAAGTGAACTGGTCATAAAAACTGTAGAACTCATTTCTTCGCATCAAGTTGTTCCTAAAAACCAATCACATGACACTTTTAAACCTGCTCCAAAATTAACATCCGAAAACTGTAAAATTAATTGGTCTGAGGATGTCCATACAGTTTATAATCATATCAGAGGACTCTCTCCCTACCCATTGGCGCACACGATGCTCAAAAATGGAAATGAACAAATAAAAGTACTTATACATTCTGGTAACCCTGTATTGTTTGAACATGACAAAAAACCCGGAAGTATATTTATTGAAAATAGAGAACTGCATGTTTTTTGTTCGGACGGATATTTAAATATTGAAGCATTGAAAATGGCGGGAAAACGACTAATGGATGTCAAGAGTTTGTTAAATGGATATGCATTTTTAAATGATGCACATTTTGAATAAATATTCCTTTTCAGCCCTTTATTTACAGAGGTTCACTGCAAAAATACCCGGGTTATTAACATTTTGACTTTTTTTATCAACAATCTGATCGATTTTCAATTCAAAACTTGTGTAAACCCTTATAAAATCTATATTTGTTATGCTTTTGTAAAGCAAAATATAGAATATTGTAACCAATTTTAAAATTTTAAACTATGAACAAATCAGATTTAATTGAGGCAATGGCCGCTGATGCAGGAATTTCTAAAGCAGCTGCAGGGAAAGCATTAGACTCAATGATGAGCAATGTAAAGAAAACTTTGAAGGAAGGGAATAAGCTTGTATTGGTAGGTTTTGGTTCTTTTGATGTAAAAGATAGACCAGCCAGAGATGGAAGAAACCCTCAAACAGGAGCTACTATTAGAATACCTGCAAGAAAAGTAGTAAGTTTCAAACCAGGATCTGAATTGAAGAATTCTGTGAATTAATTCAATACGAATTTAACTTTTAAAAAGGCTATCAAAATTGATAGCCTTTTTTTTATTTGATATTTTTTTTTACATTTAACAAACTAATTTCCCCCGAAATGTTAAAACTTAAAGCATCCAAAGGCAAATTGCTTGTTGCAGAACCTACAATTTTAACGGACCGATCGTTCAATCGCTCCGTCATATTGATTACTGAGCACGATGAAAACGGATCTGTAGGGTTTATTTTCAATAAACCGACAGAATATACCTTAGGTGATCTTTTCAACGAATTGGATTCTACCCTACCTGTTTATTTTGGCGGTCCTGTATCTGAAAACAATCTCTATTTTGTCCACAGTGTACCTGAATTAATTCCAGATAGCATCGAAATCAGTAATGGAGTATTTTGGGGTGGAGATTTTGACACCGTTATGAAATTATTAAAAGAAGATGTATTATCAAAAAATGATATTCGTTTTTTCTTAGGTTATAGCGGTTGGTCTTCCAAACAACTCGAGGAAGAACTCTCTGTTTATTCTTGGGTAGTTATTGAGAACAATTTCCAAAATCTCTTCAATATTAACCATAACAGCTTTTGGAAAGACGAAATAAAAAAGTTTGGTGGCGTCTATAAAATTTGGGCCAATGCCCCATCCAATCCCAGTTTGAATTAAATCTTAATCTGATCTGCCAGTAAATTATTGAATGCCTTTCTAATTTCTTTCGTTCTATCGGTTGTAAATATCCTTTTTCTGTATTTCGTAACAGATTGAATATCAATAATTGAATTGGTAAGAAAAACCTCATCTGCTTTCATCAGTTCAAATGGAGAGATGGAAATTTCTTTAATTTTGAAGTTATCTATTTTTTCTGCGATTCGCAATATCTGCTTCCTTATGATTCCATTTAAACAACCATCTTCTAAGGGAGGTGTGATTACTTCATTTTCCTTTATCAGGAACACATTGGCATTCATGGCTTCTACCAAATTCTTTCTTTCATTGATCAATAAAGTATTTTGAAATCCATTTTCATCAGCAAAAATACCGGCCAACACATTCAGTATTTTATTATTGGTTTTAATAGTAGACAAAAGACCGGATGGCAAGTAAAAATCTTTGAATAATTCTATCTCATACTCCTCCTCTTCTTGATTTTGAATCGAGGAAGCTTCGATCAAAAAATCAATTTCATGGGTATGAGGTGTATAAAATCCACCAGGCTTTCTAAAAATAGATACCCTCACTCTCGCTAATATTGAACAATGATTAGCTTCTACTGTTTTTTCAATTTGATCTTTATAGTACTGCAAAGTAAAATCCATAGGGATCTCCATTCGCAACATACGCATTGAAGACATCAGTCTAAAATAATGATCTTCCAAAAAAAACACATTTCCTCGAAAAGCCTTTAAGGTGTCAAAGATCCCATCACCAAATTTAAAAGCTCTATTACGTGTTAGTATTTCAGATTCATCAGATACCAGTGACCCATTAATGTTGATCATTTGAATAAAATTTTTGCAAAAGTATCAAAAAAAACCTCGGAAGTCCGAGGTTATAACAGTTAGGCTTGCCTACCCGCCTATAGCATGCTTGAGATCAGAGATTTTGTTTTCCCAAAACATTTTGAGTTCTTCTTCTTCATCGTCCTCTGCAAAATCAGTAATAATCAAGGATACATCTTTAGTAAGCGCATCTACTTGAATTCTAAATTCAAAAAACGCATCCTCGTCATCCGCATCAATCCATTTAAACCTTACAAATTGATCTGTTCTTTGGGCGACTCTTTTCGCTGTTTCCTCAGAATCATCCCAGATAAAAGTGAAGTTTTGTCCTCGCGAATTTACATTATCAGCAAACCATTCTCCCAATGAATCAGGAGTAGATACATATTGATAAATAAATGAAGGAGAGGCGTGTATAGGGAATTCGAGCTCAATCTTTTTCATGGATAGTTATTAAATTTTCGTGGAGGCAATATATATATATTCGGTTTTAAAAAAAAATAATTTACTTACAAAATTTGCAAAATATATGTTGTGTCAAGCAAAATTGTTGTTATATTTGCACCCGAAAAATGGCGAGGTAGCTCAGATGGTTAGAGCGTCGGATTCATAACCCGGAGGTCACGAGTTCAATTCTCGTTCTCGCTACAATTAAAAAACCGAAAAAACGAGCTTTCGGTTTTTTTTATGTTTTATTTTGACTTCTATTTTTTAGATCAATGACATCAAAATTCATTGAAATATCTTTTCTCAAGAAAGCTGACATATTTTAATTATGACAACCTTAAAAATCAGGTATCACTTCTCAATCGTTCAAATTGTATATGAACTTTAAAGGGTCATCTCTTTTATGATTATCAACGATTTATCGTTTTAAGGTTCTATAACTAAACATTTTCAAACTAGCAGGTGCTTCCAGTTTTATTTCCGTTTTTGTTTTTGTCAGCAAACCTGTACCGACATCTCTCTTAAATATGACCAGATTATTTGTAAACTGATTTGCGACGATAAGATATTGTCCATCAGGAGAAATCACAAAACTTCTTGGGTGTTCACCATAAGTAGATGTCCTGTCAACTAAACTAAGTTCTCCGTCTTTTTGATTGATTGAGAAAATGACAATTGAATTTTCTTCTGACCCCCTATTTGAAACATATAAGAATTTACCATCGGGGGAACAATGTACATCTGCCGATTGAAACACTTTTACACCTTCTTCATAGCAAGAAATATTTTGTAAGAATAGCAATTCTCCATTTTGATAATTATAGCTTGTCACAGATCCGTTGAGTTCATTTACGGCAAAACCAAACTTTCCGGATGGATGAAATGCAAAATGCCGCGGGCCGCTACCCAAAGAGGTTTTAACACTTTCCAATTGAGTCAAAGAACCTTTTTCATTTCCTTTCTGTTCCACCTCAAACCTGTAAATTTCATCAGTTCCCAAATCCATGGCGAACAAAAAATCACCATCCAAAGAAAAATTAGTTGAATGTAAATGAGCTTTGTCTTGTCTTGGCTTTAAAATACTGCTCCCTGAAAAAGTAAATAATTGGCTGTATGTATCTATTGTACCGTCTTCATTTATAGGAAACAAAGATATTCCCGCATCCGTATAATTGGAGTTAATTAAAAATTTACCGGAGGGATGAATATTAATATGAACCGGATTTCTGCCTCCCGCTAATTGTTTATTCAAAAATGTTAGTTTTCCTAAATTAGAATCAATTCGAAAAGCAGAAACAGTACCTTCATTCTCTAATTGCGTATCTGTGGCAACATATAATTGTTTTCCAGAAGGAGAAAGGGCTAAAAAGGAGGAATTGATCAATCCTGTTTCTTTATAAAGCAAGGATAATGTTCCTTCATTGCTGTCAAAAAAATAAACATGAATCCCCTCTCCTTTTTTACCATTCGTATATGAGCCAACAAACAATAAAGTCTTGCTCATGTACTGTGAATAAACGGGTATGTATAAAAATAAACAAATCAGGACTATTTTAAAGATATTTGATGTTTCCCGCATGGCAAATAGGTATTTTTTTTGAAAATTTCCTTAATAAGGACATAAAAATCACCTGTCAAAGATAGTTGAATAATTCCTTGTCATTAGGATAAAACAGGACTTATACGTTCAATCAATAAAGAAAAGCGATTTATGTCATTTCGAAATTATATTAACCTAAGGTTGACCTGGCATTGCTCAACCTTATATTTTAGTAATTTTAGTAAGGTGTTATTATATTAATGTAATATAATTTTTTAAAAAACTATGATCAAACAATTGTATTTGACAGATTTGAACGAAGCTATTCAAACCCAAGTGTCTGACCTTTTCAAACAATTGGCACCAGATATAAAGCAATTATCTCTTAAGGAGGTCTTGGATAAGAAAAATAATTGTTCTGTGCTTTGCTATGAAGAAAATGGGATAATAGTCGGCTTAGCAGTGATGTGTTCTTACAAAGTCATGTCAGGTTATAATGGCTGGATTGAAGACGTAATAGTAGATGAAAATTATAGAGGAAAGGGTATTGGTAGAAAGTTAATTGAAAAATTGATCGAAATCGGTAAAGATTTGTATTTGACAAATATATTTTTATTCACGGGAAAACATCGAACCGCTGCGAATAAACTTTATTCCAATCTGGGTTTTACAAAGAAAAACAGCAATATCTATTCTTTAAAGATCTCGACCTATAATGAAGGTTTTTGAGAAAGAGAATTCATCAAATTACATAAATCCAATCGCCGATGAGCATATTTTTCAAATCCTTTTAAACATCACAAAATGCCCCCCGATTTGAGGAATGTCAAATTCCTCACCTATGATCTCATAACCCAATTTCATATAAAATCCCAATGCCACAACACGTGCATTACACCAAATTAAATCAATCCCTCGCTCTTTTAAAAGTTCTTCCGCTTTAAGCAAAACCGCTTTGCCATAACCCTTCTTTTGGTGGGCTTCATCTGTAGCCATTCCCCTAAGTCGGTATTGTTTCTCCTTAAACAAATCGCTGCTCGCGGGCATAAAAGTGGCTATACAGGCTAATTGATCATCTTCAAATAAACCTAAATGTACAGTGCTCTCATCAAAATCTCCGGGTATTTTTTCACTAAGCGTCATATTCTTTCTGAGCTCTTGTAATCTTAAAGCATAAGTCTCCGGAGCCGTGATCAATTTAATTTCTGTAGACATAAGAATTTAGATTTTGTCATGTTTTTACAAAATTAGGATTAAAAATGCTTGGCCCATATACTTCTCATTGAAAAGGAAAAGTTTCCTTTAAAGAACGACAATCTATAAGAAAAAGAAAAATAATTGATCATAGATACTAATTCTTACTGGCCTTCTTCGAGCCCTCATACATTTCATATTTCACGAACCTGCATTCCAAACTGCCATTAAATACTTTAATTTTTTTGGAAGCTCTTAACCCTACATTTTTAATTCCCTGTTCCAGATCAGAAGTCACAAACCATGCGTCTGTACTAGGATAACCTTGCTTTAAAGTATTTCCAATTTCTTTGTAAAAGGTAGGTACATCAATTTTTAATCTTTCTCCATATGGCGGATTAAAGCATAGAACCGTTTTTCCTTCAAAAGGCTTTTCAGTCGTAAAGAAATCCTTCTTTTCTACTTCTATAAAATCTGATAGGTTGGCATTTTCTATATTTTGTTTCGCCTTCATCACCGCACTGGGAGCCTTGTCATAACCCAGAATCTTTCTTGATGAACTGCGTACTTTTTTTAACAATGAACCTTTGATTAATTCGAAAAGTCCAGCATCGTAATTTTTCCATTTTTGAAAACCAAAGTTCTCCCTATTTATATTGGCCGGAATATGATTGGCAATCATCGCAGCTTCTATCAACATCGTGCCGCTTCCACACATCGGATCAATGAAGTGTTCAGCGCCGTCATAACCAGTCATCAAAATCAGTCCTGCTGCAAATACCTCATTCATTGGTGCAATATTGGTAGCTGTTCTATAGCCTCTTTTATACAAAGCATCTCCCGAACAATCAAGAGAAATATTGCACTGATCTCTATCTATATGTACATTGATGAGTAAATCTGGTTCCTCTATATCCACATCCGGACGCTTTCCATATTTATCTCTAAAATAATCTGCAATTGCGTCTTTACTTTTTAAAGATATGTAGTGGGAATGTGTAAAATTCTCCGAGTGAGTAGTCGAGTTTAAAGCAAAGGTCGTTTCCAAATCCATATATTCCTCCCAAACAATGGTTTTCAATCCTTGATATAAATCTTCTTCATCAGAAATTTGAAAACTTTTAATCGGAACCAAAATTCTAATTGCCGTCCTTAAAGCTAAATTAGCTTTGTACATAAAACCCAAATCTCCTTCAAAACTAACGCTCCTAACCCCTTCCTTGATGTTTTTTGCACCCAGTTTTAATAACTCTTTCGATAAAATTGACTCAAAACCAAAAAGTGTTTTGGCAATCATTGTGAAATTATCCTCCATGGCACAAAACTAAGTTTATTTCGTGAATATTGTTTTAATTTGTATCCGTTAAAAGAAAAAGTCTTCATGATCGAAAAAGAGAAAGATTGGTTTCAGGAATGGTTTAATACCCCGTACTACCATCAATTGTACGATAACCGCAATGATACTGAAGCTGAAAAATTCATGCTTAACTTGATCAGTTTTCTCCAACTAAAAAAAGGTGCTAAAATATTAGACCTGCCATGTGGAAGGGGCCGACATGCCATTTTTTTAAATAAATGTGGCTATGACGTAGTCGGTGCAGACCTCTCATCAAATAATATTCAATTCGCTAATCAATACGCCAATGACAGCCTTAGATTCACTAAACACGATATGCGTGAAGGCTTAAATTACAAATACAATGCTATCTTCAATTTATTTACGAGTTTTGGCTATTTCGATGATGATCAAACCAACATTTCAGTTTTAAAAAAGTTTAAGGAAGGACTGATGAAAGAAGGTGTTTTGGTTATTGACTTCCTCAATATCAATAAGATAAAAGAGAAACTTATCACAACTGAAAGTGTTCGAAAAGATGATATTCTATTTAAAATATCGAGATCAATTCAAAAAAAACAATTGGTTAAAACGATAGATTTTGAGGTGGATGGGGAACAATTTCATTTTGAGGAAAAAGTCAGAAGTTTTTCTTTTGAAGATTTTGAAAACATGTCGGATCAGGCGGGGTTAGATATAATTAGAATCTTTGGAAATTATGAACTAGAACATTTTGATCCGGTTAATTCGGATCGTTTAATTCTTTTGTTACAATGAGTTATTGGTTTTTATTACTCGCCGTTGCCTTAGGTGCTTTAATTGCATTCTATTTACACCCAAGCAAGAGAATTCTTCAATTATTACTTTCTTTTAGTGGAGCTTACCTATTGTCAATGACAGTTTTACATTTAATACCGGAAGTGTATGAAGGAAATTCTAAAAATGTAGGTGTTTTTATTTTAATTGGAATCGTTGTACAAACGACACTTGAATTTTTTTCAAAAGGAGCCGAACACGGACATGTCCACATTCATCCGAATACGACTAAAATACCTTGGCTACTTTTTATCAGCTTAAATATTCACGCCTTTTTAGAAGGAATGCCTTTGGGAATTCAAAAAAATTCTGAATTATTATGGGCGATCATCATACACAAAATTCCTGTAGCTGTTATCTTAGTGATTTTCCTAATCAATTCAGAATTAAAGAAAAGTTATGTTATTGGTTTGATTTTGCTGTTTGCACTGGCAAGTCCGTTAGGTAGTTTTTTTGCAGAAGAAATCAGTTTTTTACATAATTATGACCAACAAATAACGGCTATCATCATTGGGATATTTCTACATATTTCTACAGCTATTCTCTTTGAAAGTTCCGAAAATCACAAATTTAACTTACATAAGTTTATCGCGATCATTATTGGATTTTCTGTCGCTTTAATAGGGGTCTTCTAAAACTAATTAGCCACTTCACTGATAAATTTAATGCGCATCAACCTTAATTCCTCCTCATCGAATTCCCCATTAAATTCATCCAGAGCATTCTGGATCTTATCATTTTTTGAATCCATGAAGTAATCAAAAATTTCTTCTTGTTGATCTTCGTCTAAGATATCATCTAAATAATAACCGATATTCATTTTGGTGCCTGAATAAACAATCTGTTCCATGACTTTAATAAAGTCGTCCATTGTTAAACCTTTTGAACGGGCAATATCATCTAAAGGAATCTTCTTATCCGTATTTTGAATGATATACAACTTCAATGCTGAATTAACTCCTGTACTTTTTACAACTAAATCATCCGGCCTGATAATCTCATTTTCCTCGACATATTTAGCGATCAAATCAACGAAGGGTTTTCCATATTTTTTGGCCTTGCCCTCACCAACCCCATGCACGTTTGACAATTCTTCAATATTTACCGGATATTTCAGCGTCATATCTTCTAATGAGGGGTCCTGAAAAACTGCATAAGGTGGAACACCTTTTTGCTTGCCAACTTTTTTCCTCAGGTCTCTGAGCATTTCCATCAAAACCTCATCCGTTGCACCACCACCCTTTTTTGTGGTCATGATATTATTATCTTCGCCTTCTTCGTAAACATGATCTTCCGTCATTAAAAAAGATTCAGGATGCTTTATAAAATTCAGACCTTTCTCCCTTATTTTCAAAACACCGTACTGCTCAATTTCTTTAAAGAGTAGGTCTGCCACTAACACTTGCCTGATAAGAGCCATCCAGTATTTATCCGATTTTCCTTTTCCCGCGCCAAAAAACTCTTGCTTATGTGTATTATGAGAGGTTAAAAGTGCATTTTCTTTCCCTATGAGAGTATTGACTATCTCTTTTGACTTGTATTCCTGGTTGGTTTTTTCAACCACTTCCAGGAGCAGTTTTACATCATCTTTCGCTTCAATTTTCTTTTTCGGGTTTCGAACATTGTCATCCATATCTGCACCTTCCCCGTTCACCTCATCAAATTCTTCACCAAAATAATGTAATAGGAACTTTCTCCTTGACATACTCGTTTCCGCATAGGCAACTACTTCCTGAAGCAATGCATTACCAATTTCTTGTTCGGCCACAGGTTTACCCGACAAAAATTTCTCGAGCTTTTCTATGTCCTTGTATGAATAATATGCCAAACAATAACCTTCACCTCCATCTCTGCCTGCCCTACCGGTTTCTTGATAGTAACTTTCCAGGCTTTTGGGTATATCATGATGGATAACAAATCTTACATCTGGTTTATCTATACCCATCCCAAAGGCAATGGTAGCAACAACCACATCTACATCTTCCATTAAAAACATGTCCTGATGTTTGGCCCTGGTTTTAGCGTCCAATCCGGCGTGATAGGGTATCGATTTTATTCCATTCACTTGCAATACTTGTGCTATCTCCTCTACTTTTTTCCTGCTCAGGCAATAAATAACTCCTGACTTCCCTTTGTAATTTCTGACGAACCTTATGATATCTTTTTCAACATCGTTATTTTTAGGTCTTACTTCATAAAATAAATTAGGTCGATTAAAGGAGGCTTTGAAAGTATTTGCATCTGAAATACCTAAATTCTTTAATATATCTTCCTGAACCTTTTCTGTAGCAGTTGCCGTAAGTCCGATAATAGGTAAATCGCCGATCTGCTTAATGATACTTCGCAAATTCCTGTATTCAGGTCTAAAATCATGGCCCCATTCAGAAATACAATGTGCCTCGTCAATTGCGATAAAAGAAATTTTTTGCTTTTTTAGAAAATCGACATACTCTCCTTTTGTAAGTGACTCTGGTGCGACATAAAGAAGTTTTGTGATACCACTTTCAATATCACTTAATACCTTATTTACCTCTGTTTTATTTAAAGATGAATTCAGAACATGCGCTACGCCGTGCTCCGTAGATATTCCCCTCATGGCATCCACCTGGTTCTTCATAAGCGCTATCAAAGGAGATACAACAATGGCTGTACCTTCTTTCACAAGGGCAGGTAACTGATAGATAAGAGATTTTCCACCACCTGTTGGCATCACTACAAAAGTATTATGTCCTTCTATAATACTCTCTATGGCTTGTTTCTGTAATCCTTTAAAACTCGAAAATCCAAAGTACTCTTTAAGGCTTTCGTTCAAATCAATTTTTACCTCTTTCATTACTAGAATTAGCTATTTTTCAATACTTTTGCGACTAATAAAAATAGAAAATACACGCAGGTTAAACAAATATCTTGCCAAATGAAATTTCATTTTTTTGTACTTAAAGATACAGTATTTTTTTTGATAACAAATTCCCGTAAAGTTTGAAAAACGATAAAAATATCATAAAATCTGCCCAAAACACTTTTCAAATTGAGGCCGATGCGATTCTAAAATTAAAAGAGCTTCTCGATCAAGAGTTTCCTAAGGCCGTAAAAACAATTCTGGAATCAAAAGGAAGAGTCATAATAACCGGTATTGGAAAAAGCGCCATCATTGGAAACAAAATAGTCGCTACCCTTAACTCAACAGGAACTCCCTCAATCTTTATGCACGCCGCTGATGCAATTCATGGTGATCTGGGCAATATCCAGGAAAATGATGTGGTAGTTTTTATTTCCAAAAGCGGAAACACCCCTGAAGTAAAGGTTTTAATCCCTTTGATCAGAAAATCTTCAAACAAGATTATTGCCATCACCGGAAATTCAGAATCATATATTGGCCAAAATGCAGATATTGTTTTGAATACTTTTGTAGAAAAGGAAGCTTGCCCTAACAACCTGGCGCCAACTACAAGTACGACTGCGCAATTGGTAATGGGAGATGCTTTAGCCATTGCGTTATTGGAGCAAAGGGATTTTTCGAGTAAAGATTTTGCCAAATACCATCCGGGTGGTGTTTTGGGAAAACAGCTCTATCTCAGAGTAAAAGATCTAATGGTAAAAAATGCCAAACCTAATGTAAGTCCGAGCTCTTCCATCAAAGATGTGATATATGAGATCTCCGACAAAAGACTAGGGATGACCGTCGTGTCGGAAGATAATAAGGTGGTTGGAATAATAACCGATGGGGATTTAAGAAGAATGCTAGAAAAAAATGATGAAATCAGCCATTTACGAGCTAAAGATATTATGAGTAAAAACCCAAAAAGTATCGGACCTGATGAAATGGCAGTGGATGCGGTAAAAGTGATGAAAAAACACGATATTTCGTCGATTTTAGTATTAGATCAGGGAATTTATCAAGGAATTATTCATTTTCAAGATTTGTTAAAAGAAGGCCTGATTTAAATTGTAAAACACCTTATTTATGAGTGATTCTAAAAATGAAATGTCCTTTCTGGACCATTTAGAGGTTTTACGTTGGACATTGATTCGATCTTCTATTTCTATATTGGTATTTAGCTCAATCGCTTTTGCCTTTAAAGACTTTATTTTCGAGCGGATTATCCTTAAACCTAAAGACCCCTCTTTCGCCACTTATGAGTTTTTGTGTAATATTTCAAAAAAATTAGGCACGGAGGGTCTTTGTATCGATGAAATTCCATTTGTTGTGCAAAGTAGAACCATGGCCGGGCAGTTTTCGGCGCATATTTGGACAGCCATCGCAGTTGGATTTATTCTCGCTTTTCCTTTTATTTTATTTGAATTCTGGAAGTTTATCAAACCTGGCTTATACGATAGTGAAAAGAAAAATGCGAGATTGTTTATTTTTGTTTCTTCACTTTTATTTTTCCTGGGTGTATTGTTTGGTTATTATGTCATCACACCTCTTTCGGTGAACTTTTTGGGTTCTTACAGGGTAGCTGAAGAAGTAAAGAATAATATCGATCTGGCGAGCTATATAGGTTTACTAAAGGCATCCTGCCTTTCTGCCGGATTATTATTTGAATTGCCCGTGATCATCTTCTTTTTAACAAAATTAGGTTTGGTCACTCCGGAGTTTTTAAAGAAATACAGGAAATATGCCATAGTTTTGGTACTTATTTTAGCTGCATTAATTACTCCGCCTGATGTGATCAGTCAAATTATAGTGACTATCCCTATGGTAATTCTTTATGAGCTAAGTATTAAAATTTCAAAATTCATTGTTAGAAAAGAAAAAAAAGCGGAATTGAAGAAACGATAATTGACACATGAATGATAAAACTGAAAAAATTGAATCTTATTTTAGTAAGGCAAATTTCAGAGATGAATTGCTTCGATTAAGATCAATTTTTATTGAATTTGGTCTCACAGAAACTTTAAAATGGGGCATGCCAACCTATACTTTTTTAGATAAGAATTTAGCAAGTTTGGCATCATTCAAAAATCATTTTGGAATTTGGTTCTTCCAAGGCTCGCTTTTATCAGATCCACTGAATCTGCTTTCTACTGGCCAGGAGAAAACCATAGCTATGCGGCAGCTCAAATACAATGCAAAGGATAAAATTGATGAAACCATTGTAAAGAATTTCATTTTAGAAGCAATGGAAAATGCAAAAAATCAAAACTCAATTTCAACAAAGAAATCAAGAGAATTGGTTATCCCTGAAATATTGAAAGACGAATTTGATTTAAATAAAGAACTTTTTGAAAAATTCAATAAATTCAGCCTAACTCAAAAAAGGGATTTTACTGATTATATTTGCAGTGCCAAAAAGGAAGATACACAACAAAGAAGATTTTTAAAAGTTCTTGCCTATATTGAGGCAGGAACAGGCCTTAATGATAAATACAAAAAAAGATGATTTTACGTGCTGAAAATATAATGAAAATGTACGGCAGCCGAAAGGTTGTTAAGGGGATTTCTCTGCAAGTAGAACAGGGTGAAATTATTGGACTTTTAGGGCCAAATGGAGCTGGAAAAACAACTTCTTTTTATATGATCGTTGGAATGATCCAACCTAACGAAGGGAAGATTTTTATTAATGACGAAGATATTACTGATTATTCTATGTACAAAAGAGCCCAAAAGGGAGTTGGCTATTTAGCTCAGGAAGCTTCGGTATTCAGAAAATTATCCGTTGAAGATAATATTATGTCCATACTCCAATTCAGTGGCAAAAGCAAGAATGATCAAAAGGAAAAATTGGAGGCCTTGATCAAGGAATTCGGTTTAAATCATGTAAGAAAAAACAGAGGAGATCTACTCTCGGGTGGAGAAAGGCGTAGAACAGAAATAGCGAGAGCCCTCGCTTCTGATCCGAATTTTATTTTGTTGGATGAGCCTTTTGCCGGTGTCGACCCAATTGCTGTGGAAGACATTCAAAATATTGTTGCTCATTTAAAAGACAGAAACATCGGTATCCTCATTACAGATCATGATGTTCAAGCTACTTTAGCCATTACTGACAAAACTTATCTGATGTTTGAAGGGGGTATCCTAAAAGAAGGAACTCCCCAAGAACTGGCTGATGATGAAATGGTTAGAAAGGTTTATTTGGGGGAAAATTTTAAACTTTTAGAAAGAAGAAAAAAATTGAAGATCTAACCTTCTTCTCTTCCTATAATTTTACCTTTTTCATCGACCAATAACGTGTGTTTTGATTTTCCCTTTTCAATTTCTAATCGATACACCTTTTTATTGTTTTCCAACTTATAGGCTGCTTTGGTTACTTTGTAACCTTTAAATTGATTTACTTCTCTTGTGACTTCAGTAGGTACTTTTTGCAATTCAACTTTGTTTTGATACGCTGCCTCCTGACCATAAGTAGACATACTCAAGATCACTACCAAAAGCACAAATAAAATAATTTTAATATTTCTCATAATTCCCCTTTTTATATTGTTCTACCATCTGGTGTTACTAGAATGATCGAAATCTATTCCCAGTGTTAATAAATGCGTCCCTGCATTATTTAACTCAACAGATTGATTTATATTGTATTGAAAGCCGTAACCTATATAAAATTTCTGCTTCTTTAATCCCAGCATCGGTGAAACATAAGCAGGCTCAAAACTTTGGTCCGTAAAAAATCTGCCTCCTACTCCTGCCCATAAATAACCATCATCGGTATATTTCCTGGCTTTAAAGTTTAGATCAGTCGCCGATCTGGCATCACTTTCAAAATATTTAAAATATATGGATGGTTCTAATTCGTACTCACCATCCTCTAAATCAAATGTATAGCCCGTATAAATATAATAATTCCGCAGTTTTTTTGGCTCAGATTCGTCAAAAACTTTCACATTCTTATTTAAAATATTTGATGCGTTGAAACTAAAAAAGAATTTCTCCAATCTGTATAAAAAAGCTGCCTCAAAATTTGAATTGATTGTGGAGATATTGGCACCCACATTAGGATCGCTATCGGCATTTTCAAAATTTGATACATCAATCCTAAATTGAACAAATTTATAGCTCAGTCCAAATGAAATATATTGATCATTTTCGTCGTTGATGGTCAAATGGTGAGCAAAGCTCAACTGACCACCTATTTGCGATGTGTTTCCATTTCTATCATTATAAAGTATGCCACCCACACCCGATCTTTCCCATATTCTTGTATCATAGCTGATGGTTTGTGTACTAGGTGCATCTTCTAAACCAACCCATTGAAATACTCCGGCAACGCGAAGTCGGTGAATATCATCATCAATTCCTGCATAGGCAGGTGAAATAGTAAAAGGATTCTCTACCAAATATTGTGTATACGGTGCCATTTTAAACTCCTGACCAATCATTTTGGCTGCAGTTAACACAAATATTATTACAAATAACTTTTTCATTGTTATATTCTTATCTGATTAGTGTAAAATGACCTTTGTATTCTCTGTTATCTGATGTTTCATTTAGTTTAATGATGTACCAGTAATCTCCACTTGGTAAAGGTTTATTTTCATAGGTGCCATCCCAGCTATATTGATTCCCCTTAAAACTTTTTATCAATCTTTGGTATCGATCAAAAATTTTCACACTAATATTTGGGTAGATCTCGATATTATAAGGATACCATTCATCATTAATACCATCACCTTCAGGTGTAAAGAAATCCGGAATTTCTATATCTAAAAACTCTAAAAAGGCTGTTTTCTCTTCTACACAACCCTTTTCATCTCTTACATAAAAGGTGTACTCCTTCGACTTTCTAATGCGCAGCACATTGTCTGAACTAAAATTGTTAGGGCTGTCGAAACTGTATTCATAAGCTGGTCTTCCTCCTGTTGCCATGACGGTGTACTCATTGATAAAAGTATTTTCAATGGTAAAATCAATTGGCACATATTCCTCAACAAAGACCTCTACCGGTATTCCAGCGCAACCATATTCGTTGTGCTTAACCGTTACCGTATGATTTCCTTTTGGAACATTTTCGAAGATCCCCGTACTTTGATTTACTGAGCCATCCAATGTATACGTCACAAGACCTTCATAAATAGGATCTACTGAAGCTACGATCAAATTTCCTCCACTATCACATGAAAAATCAGTTGTTGCCTCAAGCTTAAGATCGATCAAAGTGTTTATCGTAAAAGTTTGAACGGTCTCACATAAATTGAGGTCCTTTTCTTTTTTAATGATCACATTATATTGTCCTGCAGCCAGATTTCTGAATTCTGGTGAAGTCTGAAAATTGTTCCCACCATCGATACTATAAGTCACTTGGTATCCTTGATCATTTGATAGGTTGATGGAAATTTTTCCATCCTTATCTCCGGGACAAACAACGTCTTCACTGGTAATTTCGTATATAATCTCAGGATCAAAACCGACGTCGACTGATGTACTAGCCACGCAACCATTGGCGTCCTTTACCAAAACAGTATAAGTTTTTTCTGTTGGCACTGAAAAAAGATCTTCTACTTGGTAAGTGTTCCCGCCATCAATACTATAAGCGTAAGGTGCAGTTCCACCTGTACCCGAAGCCCTTATTTTACCATTCAGTACATCTCCATTACAGGTAGTCACATTATTTATTTTTACTGAAGAAGCCACAAGTAAAGTAGGTTCCGCAATACTAAAAGGAGTAATTGTAAAGCAACCATCTGCCTTTTGAGATCGAACTTCATAATTACCAATATCGAGCCCGGTAAAAGTATGTGTATCTGAACTTATTCCTATTTTAGAATCGATCACAGATCCATTTCGGAACAATTCATAATTATAAGATGTAGAAGGCTCATTTATCTTTACTACAACCCTTCCATCAGCACTATCCTTGCACAATGCGTCAGATGGAGTTAAGGTAACATCAAGTCCGAATACAGTAACCTTTCTAATCGTTTCAGTACAACCCGTTCTCCTTTGAGTTCCAGTATAGATACCGGGACCATTCACGGTAATTTCTTTTGTATTTCCAATCACCTGACCTTGCTCATTGGTCCATATATAGGTATCATAACCATCATCTCCTGAGAAAGTAAGTGTATCATTACATAAATACAACTGACTATCAAAAGAACATGAACTGGTGTCTACAAAAAGATCCATTGAACCCACCGTTCCAAGTCCACATCCGTTAACCGCATTAAAACCCGGTGTTCCGGCGATATTTGTACCCGATTGTTCTCCATCATAATAAGATTCTATGCTATTTTCTAACAAATTAGTACAGGCATCTGTGTAATCAAAGCAATCGTTGGAAGCTGTAACCTGGTATCTTATCTGTTGTGCTTGTGACAAACCTTTTTTCTGTACCAAAGATTCATCTATGTCAAATCTGAGCTGTCTTGTCTGTGCATTATAATTTGACGTAACTCCCGATGGAAGAACAAGACTATTCTGATCTAAAGTAACATTTGACGGAATATTATTAAGTATATAGGTATTGGTAGCATTGTCAGTACCTACATTTTCAAAAGTGATTTCATACCAGACTGTGGCTCCCAATGGTACCGGTGAACTATGGGTTATTTCATTACCATTTGTATCCTCTACTCTGGTGACTACTTTTAATACAGGCTCTATAATTTCGACCGCAAAGGTGTTTAGAAATGTCCAGATTTCATCACCACTTGATTCGACTCGAACCGTTACACCGGTTTCGTCGTTACCAAGTATGGTATTTCCTGCATTTAGACTGGTCAAATCGATGATCTTCTGATCCCAGCTCAAAGAATTTGAACTATTTAAATTCCGGTTGGTCACCATAGCACCATCTATGGTTATTTTGCTGTTAAAAAAATTGTCCTGGGTGTTTTCTGCATCAAACAAATAGGAAAAACTCGGCTTAGAATCTGCTCTAAAGGCCATTCTATCACCCGTTAAACGCAAATCTCCTTCAAGAGCTGCCACACCCACTCTACCCTCAACTGGTGAAGGTGCGGGAGGTGTTTTAAATCCTGTATAGTAAAAAGATTCTGAATTATTATTTCGGTCCACATGATTGAAACCATCAAATGTCGAAATAAACTTTCTCGAATAATTCGGGCCTTCAATTACGAGTACCAAAGTCCACCCAGCCGCCATATTTCTGCCCAAAGTAGAAACTACATTCGCCACAAAATATGTTCCACTTTTGTTGTTACTTGATGTAACAATTGGGGTAACGTCCTTGTAGTAGATAACATCATCTAGACTTACATCAGCCGTAATATTTTGATAGGAACCACCGGGAGTTTTGAATTTTACTTGATTGGCATTCGAATTTGATGGCGCTAAAACCGATCCCCAGTACAATCCAGCATAGACAATCCTGTCACAACTCGCCAGACTAAAGTCGGCACTGCTCGAACTAAAGGTCGTTGCATCATTGTCTATATCTACATAGACCATATCGAAATCATTGTTGATCCCACCTCCATTATAAGGTGTATCAGGGCTATTGTTCAGGATTGCATTCCCTATCATGGTGAGATCTCCATTGATCCCAACATTTTCATAGCGTTTGACGAACGGCACAATAGTTTGAGAGAATCCGTTGGAATAAAATAAAAGATATGCTAAAATTAGCCCCCATTTTAATCTGAATAGTTTCATATTCCTTTGTAAAGTGGCATAAAGCCGTTAATTATTAATAAAATTCAGGGGGAGTATTTATTAAAACGATAGTAATCCTCCCTATTTAACTTAATTTTTTAATAAAAATTGTTTGAGGTTATATTTTTTTCAATTGATTATTTAAGCATGTACTTTAAAAAGCTTATTTTTATTACTTTATAATAAATGAATATATCATGAATCAAATGACCAAAAAATTACAACAGACCTTATTCCTCATTATTTGCCTTATAGCGCCATTCGCAATGAGTGCTCAAGTTGGAGGATGGAAACCTGAATTAACAAAGGATGCGCAGAATGCCATTTCTGAAATCAAAAAAGATTATCCAAGTTTGAACGATTACATGAGCAAAGCCTATGGCTATGCTATTTTCCCTAAAATAACCAAGGCCGGCTTGGGCGTTGGTGGCGCCGGCGGAAAAGGTGTGGTTTATCAGGGAGGTAAGATTACAGGACAAGCTACATTATCCCAAGCCTCAATTGGTTTGCAAGCCGGTGGCCAGCAGTACAGCGAAATGATCTTCTTTGAAACTAAAGAAGCGTATGAGCATTTTACCAATGGAAAATTAAAATTTGATGGACAAGCTTCTGCTGTAGCCCTTGAAAAAGGAGCATCTGTAGATCTTGCATACAAGGATGGTGTTGCTGTCTATACAAAAGCCATTGGAGGACTTATGTTTGAAGCTTCTCTGGGAGGCCAACATTTTAAATTTAAACCCAAAAAGTAATCCTTATTTATTAAGCTACTCCGGTCCTACGATCGGAGTTTTTTTTTGCAGCATTCTCTAAAAGTGAAAACAAGATATAAAGAGAAATGATCATCGGAATTGCGACGAATTGTAAAAAGATGACCAAAACAACACTAGTAATTAAAAAAATAAATTTCACCTTATTGTTTTTCCAACTGTAGTCCTTAAATTTTAACGAAAACATTTTTAATTCTGAATTCATAAGTATCGCCCCAAATATAGTTATGGCAACTAGGGTAACAGGCGATTGAAAAAACTGAACCAAAGAACCTTGCTTTGAGTATTGGTAGATTAAAGGGATGGAAGCGACTAACAAAGAAAGCGCCGGTGTCGCCAGCCCTATAAATGAATCGGTCTGACGCTGGTCTATGTTAAACTTAGCCAATCGCATGGCTGATGCCAATGGAATCATAAAAGACAAATAAGGTAAAAAGTAATATCTGTTCTCAGCAAAAGATTGCCAATTATCAGAGGAAGTATTTAATTCTCCAAACCAGGATCCATTTTGAGCAAAAATGATCAATTGAAACATAATAAATCCCGGAGCAATACCTGAGGTAACCACGTCTGCCAGTGAATCTAATTCCTTGCCAAATTCTCCTCCTACTTTTAACAATCTGGCAAAATAACCATCAAAAAAATCAAAGAAAATTCCTAGCAAAATGAAAAGGGATGCAGCTACAAGGTTATCTTTCAAACACATTAAAACCGACAAAATACCGCAAAGTAAATTTGCCAGCGTAATCATATTAGGAATGTTCTTTTTAATCATTTGCAGACATAATATATTGTAAAAGTAGGAAAATCCCTTTTGATAGTACTGTTAATAAAAAAAATTGATTACTTTTTATTTTTTATAGGTTATTATTACTTTAGCGCTCAGCAAATCCCATATTTTAATGGCAGATCAGACTACATACACCGAAGATAACATCCGTTCTCTCGATTGGAAAGAACATATCCGAATGAGGCCCGGAATGTATATCGGAAAATTAGGAGACGGCTCATCCCCTGATGACGGAATCTATATATTGATCAAGGAGGTCATCGATAATTCCATTGATGAGTTTGTGATGGGCAGTGGGAAAACCATTGAAGTGACGATCAAAAATAATAAGGTTAGTGTCAGAGATTACGGCCGTGGAATCCCTTTAGGTAAAGTAGTTGACGTTGTATCAAAAATGAATACCGGCGGTAAATACGATTCTAAAGCGTTTAAAAAATCAGTTGGATTAAATGGAGTTGGAACGAAAGCCGTAAACGCCTTATCCAGTGAATTCAAGGTGCAATCCATCCGAGACGGAAAAATAAAAATCGCTGAATTTTCGGCCGGTGAATTGATCAATGAGGAAGCTGAGCAACCTTCCGGTTCTCGGAAGGGAACAAAAATATCCTTTGTGCCTGATAACGCTATCTTCCCTCATTATAAGTACAGACCGGAGTATGTCGCGAAAATGATGAAGAATTATGTCTATCTGAATCGCGGTTTAGCCATTATGTATAATGACGAAAAGTTTGAATCACAGAATGGATTAAAAGATCTTTTAGACGAGAATATCAATGAAGATGATAAACTCATTCCTATCATTCATTTGCTTGGTGAAGATATCGAAGTAGCTATTACCTATAGCAACAGCCAGTACAGCGAAGAATACCATTCATTCGTTAACGGACAGCATACAACTCAGGGAGGTACACACCAAAATGCATTTAGAGAAGCTTTGGTCAAAACTATAAGAGAGTTCTTCAACAAGAATTATGAAGCCTCTGATATTCGAAAATCGATCGTTTCTGCCATTTCGATTAAGGTGATGGAACCTGTATTTGAAAGTCAGACCAAAACCAAACTAGGCTCCACAGAAATGGGTGGAGATCTGCCTACTGTACGAACATTTATTACTGATTTTCTAAAACAAAATTTAGACAACTATTTACATAGAAATCCTGAGGTTGCTGAAAAAATTCAACGAAAAATACTTCAGGCCGAAAAAGAGCGAAGTGAATTATCAGGTATCAGAAAATTAGCCCGTGAAAGAGCAAAAAAGGCTAGTTTACACAATAAAAAACTTCGGGATTGCAGAGTACACCTTAACGACATGAAAGCGGATAAACGCCTGGAAACCACACTCTTTATAACTGAGGGAGATTCTGCCAGCGGTTCCATTACAAAATCGAGAAGCGTAAACACACAAGCCGTTTTCAGCTTAAAAGGAAAGCCTCTTAATTCTTATGGTTTAACAAAAAAAATAGTATACGAAAACGAAGAGTTCAATCTTTTACAGGCAGCCTTAAATATAGAAGATGGTATTGAAAACTTGAGATATAATAATATCGTAATTGCGACGGATGCCGATGTAGATGGAATGCATATTAGATTATTGCTCATCACTTTCTTTTTACAGTTTTTTCCCGAAATTATCAAGGAAGGTCACTTGCATATTCTGGATACGCCACTTTTCAGGGTTCGGGATAAAAAAGAAACTATTTATTGTTATAGCGAATTTGAAAAGCAGGAAGCAATTAAAAAACTAAGAGGTAAACCTGAAATTACTCGATTTAAAGGTTTAGGTGAGATTTCTCCGAATGAATTCAGTCATTTTATAGGCGATGATATTCGCTTAGATCCAGTGATGCTTGACAAGGAAACATCTATAGAAAAATTACTGAGTTTTTACATGGGTAAAAATACACCTCAAAGGCAAAAGTTTATCATTAATAATCTGAAGGTGGAGTTGGATCTGGTTGAAAAAGAAGAAAAAGAAAAGGAGATCATGGCTAAGAACGATCTGTTAACCACTAATATTTAATAGAACTGCACGGTATAAACATGGAAGAGAAAGATAATTTTGACGATCAAATTGACGACAGTTCTTTAGAAGAAGATTTAGATGACAAAGCCTACGATGATCAGGTTGTTGGAAGTGATGATCTGACAAAAGTTACTGGTATGTACCAGGATTGGTTTTTAGATTATGCCTCTTATGTTATATTAGAAAGAGCTGTTCCTGCCATCGATGACGGATTTAAACCCGTTCAGCGCAGAATTATGCATTCTATGAAAGACCTGGATGATGGGCGTTACAATAAAGTAGCCAATATTGTAGGTCATACCATGCAGTACCACCCTCATGGGGATGCAAGTATTGGTGATGCGCTTGTACAGCTCGGGCAAAAGGAGTTGCTCATCGATATGCAGGGTAACTGGGGTAATATTCTAACAGGTGATGGGGCAGCCGCACCCAGATATATAGAGGCCCGACTATCCAAATTTGCTTTGGAAGTTGTTTTTAATCCTAAAACGACAGAGTGGCAAGCCAGCTATGACGGAAGAAAAAAAGAGCCGGTTGATTTACCTGTAAAATTCCCCCTTTTGCTCGCGCAGGGTGGAGAAGGAATTGCTGTGGGTCTTTCGACAAAAATCCTACCGCATAATTTCAACGAATTAATTGATGCTTCCATTAAAATTTTAAAAGGTCAATCTGTAAAGATCTATCCTGACTTTTTAACCGGAGGAATTATTGATGTAAGCAATTATAACGATGGTAAAAAAGGAGGGAAAATTAGAGTAAGAGCTAAAATTTCTCAATTCGACAAAAATACCCTGGCGATTACTGAGGTTCCATTTGGAACTACTACCTCCAGTTTGATAGAATCGATTCTTAAAGCCAACGAAAAAGGGAAAATAAAAATTAAAAAAATTGAGGATAATACTGCAGAATTTGTAGAAATTTTGGTGCACCTACCGGGAGGGGTTTCTCCGGATAAAACCATTGATGCGCTATATGCTTTTACAAGTTGTGAAATGTCTATTTCACCTCTATGTTGTGTCATAGAGAACAATAAACCCATTTTTATTGGTGTCTCTCAGGCACTTAAATATTCAACAGATCATACTGTCCATTTGCTAAAGAGTGAGTTAGAAATTGAGTTAAGTGAACTTCAGGAGCAATGGCATTATTCATCTTTGGAACGTATTTTTATTGAAAATAGAATTTACCGGGATATTGAAGAAGAAGAAACATGGGAAGGAGTTATCTCTGCAATAGACAAAGGTCTTCAACCTCATACAAAACATTTAAAAAGAGCAGTTACAGAAGAGGATATTGTTAAATTGACCGAAATAAGAATCAAGCGTATTTCTAAGTTTGATCTGGATAAGGCCGGGCAGCATATCGCATCATTGGAAGATCAAATTGCCCAGGTGAAACACAATTTGGAAAATCTAATCGATTTTGCGATCAACTATTTCAAAAACTTAAAAATTAAATACGGGAAAGGAAGAGAAAGAAAATCTGAAATTCGCGTATTTGATGATATCGTAGCGACAAAAGTAGTTTTGAGAAACGAAAAATTATATGTTAACCGAGCTGAAGGATTTGTGGGAATTTCCTTGAAAAAGGATGAATATGTAGGTGATTGCTCCGATATTGATGATATCATCGTTTTCAGACAAGATGGAAAAATGATGGTCACCAAAGTAGATGCAAAGACCTTTGTAGGTAAGAACATTATTCACGCTGCCGTTTTCAAGAAAAATGATAAGCGAACCGTGTATAATCTCATTTACCGAGATGGAAAAAGTGGTCCCTCCTATATCAAGCGATTTTCGGTCACGAGCATTACCCGGGATAAGGAATATGACCTGACAAATGGCAGTGATCAGTCTCAAATCCTTTATTTCTCAGCTAATCCCAATGGTGAAGCCGAAACAGTGACGATCTTATTAAGAGCTTTACAAAGAATCAAAAAAATCAAATGGGATATTGATTTTGCAGATATACTAATAAAAGGAAGAAGTAGTAGAGGAAATCTGGTCACTAAATTTCCCATTAAAAAGATTGAATTAAAAGAGAAAGGTATTTCAACACTAAAACCGAGAAAAATTTGGTTCGACAATACGGTTCAAAGGTTGAATGTAGATGAAAGAGGTGATTTGCTGGGCGAATTTACTGCTGAAGACAGGTTGCTTATTATCAATCAATCAGGTCTTGCGAAGACAATTAGTCCGGAGTTGACCACGCATTTTGATGACGATATGATCGTACTTGAAAAATGGAATCCAAATAAACCGATTTCCGTCATTTATTTCGAAGGAGAAAAGGAAAGGTATTATGTCAAGCGTTTTATGATAGAACATCCCAATAAGGAGGAAATTTTCATCTCAGATCACCCCAAGACTCAATTACAAATAGTCGCTACAGATTTCAGACCTGTGGCCGAAGTTATTTTCTCTAAAAAATCATTGGATAAGATCACAGTCAACTTTGAAGATTTTATTTCAATTAAAGGAATAAAATCGCTTGGAAATCAATTAACTACAGATAAAATTAAAGATATTATTCTACTGGATCCTCTACCCTATGAAGAACCTGAATTGAATGAGGTGGAAGTGGTTGATGAAGAAATCTTAGATAATCAACCTGAGGTGAAAAGTGACCAGCAAAAGCCTTTGGATGATGGATCAGATCCAGACTTAGAAGAAGATGGACAAACCAAATTATTTTAACTCGATTATTTAAGTTTTTCTTTTAGAAATTCAATCAATTTTTGCGTGGCAATACCTCTGTGTGAAATCTTCCCTTTTTCGTTCAAATCCATTTCAGCAAAAGTTTTTTGAAAACCATCAGGTTGAAAAATAGGGTCATAACCAAAGCCCTTTTCTCCGCTTTTTTGCTCACAAATTTCTCCCCTACAGATGCCATCAAAAAAGAATTGTTCCTCTCCTAGATTCAGAACAATTACTGTTCTAAATGCTGCAGACCGATTTTCTAGACCCTTCATTTCTTGCAAAAGTTTCCTCACATTATCTTCAAAACTGGCATCTTTGCCTGCATAACGAGCAGAAAAAACACCAGGTGCTCCATTTAAAGCTTCTACTTCTAAACCAGTATCATCTGCAAAGCAATCATAACCATAATTGGTTTTAATATAGTCGGCCTTTAATTTTGAATTCCCTTCTAAAGTTAATTCCGTTTCCTCAATTTCTTCATGACAACCAATATCTTTAAGACTGAGAATTTGCATAAATGGCATCAAATCTCTTATTTCCTGTAATTTATGTGTATTGTTTGAAGCGAAAACTAATTTCATCTGTATAATTCGTATTTTTATCAAAGTTAATTTTATATTTCAACTTTCTTAAATTCTCATTCTACAATTAACTTCAAATGAATAAGCAAATTGATAACATTATTCAGCAAATAAGGGTGTATTATCCGGATTTAAGTGACGAGAATGCCTTAACTTTTATAGAACATGCTACTTACAAACAATTTAAAAATAAAGAAATCATACTTTCGCCTGATTTGTCCAGTACGCATTCCTTTTTAGTGCTCAAGGGATGTGTTAAAGGATCTTATATAGATAAAAATAACCAAGAAAAAATTGTGGTCTTAGTGGCTGAGGGAGATTTTGGTGGAGATTCAACTGCTCTCTTTAATACGAAAAAAGGGAAATTAACCTTTGAATGCATTGGAAAAACAAACGTGATCCTATTTAACTTTAATGAATTAGAAACAATTTCAAGTAAAAACGAAGAATTAGGTAAATTATATATTCAGAGCTTAAAGAGGACCATTGCTATTCTGACGGAAAGGATCGATACTATGATAAATATGACGCACGAAGAAAGGTATCTTGACCTTTTAGAAAAGAATCCGCTCTTTCTCAAATCGGTTTTTGATAAACATATTGCCAATTATATTGGTATCACCCCAGTTTCTCTTTCACGAATTATAAAACGTGTTGAAGAAAATAAACTGATTTAATCTAAAAAGCTAAACAAAGCACCTTAAAATCAAAATATTTAAGAATATTCTGAAATAATTAACATATGTTAATTATTTACTACTTTTTTTATGGTAATATTGTTCCATCAACTAAGCAAAACAATTGTTGTTTTAAAACAACAACTTCTAAAAATGGAAAGATTTTCCCCCGATCTTTTCATTTTTTTTGTTTATGTCAAAATCCTCTTATAATTCAAATAAAAATTAATATTTTGCACTGTTTTGTTGAACTAGTTGATAGTGGCATTAAGTAATAAAGAAATAATAGATCTGCTCGAAAAGCATTGGCCAAATATTGGAAAAAATGAAATTGCCTCATTTATCGAGAATAGTGAGTATGCCTTTTTCGAGAGTAAGGAAATCATTTTAGACAACCTTACAAAAAAAAAGCAAGCTTTCTTTATCCTCACGGGTTCTGTAAGAGGTTATATCATTGATGATGAGGGAGAGGAAAGAAATTTGATCCTGAGATCTGAAGGCGTCTTTACCGGTGATGCAAACATGCTGTTCGGTGACCAACCGAAAACCATCCACTTTGAAACCATTACACCCACAGATGTGCTCATTATAAATTTTGAGGATTTTGAGAAGATGGTATGGAAAAATCCGAACATCATGAAATTATACATCAACGCTTTAAAAGATGCAGTCATGGTTTTAACCTACCGCGTGCATACCATGATAAGCCTTAGTCATGAAGAAAGATACCTCGACCTACTCCGAAAAAACCCTACTTTTCTAAAAGACTCATTTAACAAGCATATAGCAAATTATCTGGGCATCACCCCTGTTTCGTTATCCAGGATCATCGCAAGGGTCAAAAATAAGAAGGAATAATTAAATAAATAACCATACTTTATAAAAATACCGACGATTTGAACAATTTATCATGAAAAATGCCTTCTAAAATGAACTTTCCTCACGAGATCGAATCAAATTTACTCAGTATTTTTCCTTACTTAAGGAAAGAAGATCTTGAGCAATTTTATCAGATTTCCGATCTTAAATCTTATTCCGCTAAAGAATGTATACTAATATCCGGTGTAACTTCCAGAAAGGCTTTCTACATTGTTAAGGGAGTGGTGAGGGGGTATTTAATAGATCAAAATGGGCAAGAAAGAGACCTTATTTTGAGAGCGGAAGGGGTTTTTACAGGAGATCCGGATGCCCTGCTAAGTTCTCATCCTCAGACACTTACCTTTCAGGCACTTACCCAAGTAAACATTCTCTTGTTTAGTTTTGAAGAATTTGAAGCCCTGGCTTACAAAAACAAAAATATTTTGACCATGTATTTGGATATACTTAAGGAAAACCTTATCATCTCAAGAAATCGCTTAAATGATATGATCCTCTTGAGCAAAGAAGAATATTATACGAAATTACTTCAAAACAATCCGATTTTCTTAGAAAAAGCACAGAAAAAATATGTTGCCAATTACCTCGGAATTACGCCAGAATCCTTATCCCGATTGATAAAAAGAATTGAAATCAAAAATAAACTAACTTAAGCCTTATCAATCAAATGGATGGCATTGGGAATTTTAGTCTTTTATAATTTTTAAGACTAAGGGCAGGGCACAAACTTAACCTAAGTCAATTTTTATGAATATTCATCTTTGTATATTCGTAAAAAGTATTGACATCGCGTTTTTTTAATTAAATATACTTGTGTTAAATCAGACCCCCATGACGAAACAGATTTTATTTTTTTTGTATGCCCTTTTTTTAATAAGTTGTACTCAAGAAAAAAAGAGTATCAATGAAACTGCTTCCTCAGAAGAACCTAGTTCTTCTCAAACAGACAATTCAATCCCTAACAATCCGCTCAAAGAAGCTTATTTCGGAGAAACGCATATGCATACCTCCTATTCTTTGGATGCTTATATTGGTGGAAATCGTTTAACACCAGATCAATCTTTGAGATTTGCACAAGGTGAACAAATGATGCTAGGATTAACAGGTAAAAAAGTACAGTTAAAAAGACCTTTAGATTGGGCGGCAGTTACAGACCACGCAGAATATATAGGTGAAATGCAAACTGTGATGGATCCAAATACCAAAGGTTATAATTCTACGGAAGCACAACAATTGAGAAATGTAAAAGGTTTAGAAGAGGCAGAACAACTTTTTTTAGATTTGGTTGTAAAAAGTAACAGAAGTGCAACCCCACAACATCCTCCTTTTTATCAAGGTGCGGAAACTACCATTTCGGCATGGGCATTGATGAACCAAGCAACTGAAAAAAATTACAAACCTGGAAAATTCACGACACTTCACGCCTTTGAATGGTCTGGTGCACCTGCCGGTGGAAACTTACACAGAAATATCATTTTTAGAGATACTATCGTGCCAGATCTTCCGGTAAGTTATATTGAAGTAAATAGAGAAACCGAACTTTGGGCCTGGTTAGATCAAATCACCAAAAATGGTTCTACCGTTTTGGCCATACCACATAATTCGAATGCTAGTAAAGGAATGATGTTTGACGACAATATGCCAGACGGAATGCCACTTACCCGTCAATACGCCGAAAAAAGACAACAATACGAAAGAACGATTGAAATTATGCAAATCAAAGGTCAGTCTGAAGTCTATCCCGGATTTTGGCCCGCTGATGAATTTGCTAATTTTGAGAATGCCGAATCTTTAAAAAATTACTCAGGCAGGTCTTTTGAAGAAAGAAATTTTGTGCGCCATGCGCTAAAAAAAGGATTAGAATACCAAGATAAATTAGGAGTAAACCCTTATAAATTAGGTTTTAACGGAGGTACCGATAACCACAATGGCGAAATGAGTAATGTGGAAGAAGACAATTACTCTGGTAGTCATGGTTTGACGGATGGTACTGCTGCAGATCGGGTTAAAAATGAAGTGCCAGGTTGGGCAAAAACCTACGACATAAACCCCGGAGCAATAACAGGGGTTTGGGCAACAGAGAATACTAGAGGCGCCATTTGGGATGCATTATACAACAGAGAAACTTTTGCTACCAGTGGACCTCGTATGAAAGTTCGTTTTTTTGCTGGTTATGGATATCGTGATAATTACACAAACTATAATGACTTTGTTAAAGATGGATATGCCAAAGGTGTGCCAATGGGTGGTGATTTGGAGGTAAGTGGTAGTGAAACGCCAAAGTTTCTTGTATGGGTAACTAAAGACCCCATGAATGCCAATCTCGACAGAGTACAAATTATTAAGGGTTGGTATAAAAATGGCACTTTGTACGAAAAAACATATAACGTCGGAGTATCAGATGATCGAATTCAACCAGATGGAAAAGTACTTCCAACAGATGCGAAAGTAGACTTGAATACTGGTGCTTATGACACCAATAAGGGAAAGACAGAATTCATGCTTACATGGTCAGATCCTGAATTTAATGCCGATGAACTCGCTTTTTATTATGTAAGAGGCATTATGCTTCCTACAGCCCGATGGACATTATACGATGAAATTCGTGAAGGTGTTAAATACCCAGACGAAGTGGCCAAAACAGTACAAGAGAGAATCTGGTCTAGCCCGATCTGGTATAGTCCTGAAAAAAAATAAATCAACAAAAATCAATTAACCAAATATTTAAAAATCATGAAAAAATTATCTCAATTACTTTTGTTACTCGTTCTATTTATTAGTGTCCAACAGTCCTATGCACAGCTTGCTAGCATTATACCCAAACCAGATTTAATGAATACATTGGATGATGTGACAGATCTGGGTTTTGGCAATGATAAAAATGATGCATTAAAAAAGCAAAATGAAAGCTTCGTAAACAATCTGTTTGATATTGTCGATGGCGATAAATCTGAGGATGATAAAAAGTTAGCCCTTAAAAACCTTAAAAAAGAAAATGAAAAAAATCTAACTGACCTCTTGGGTGTAGATAATTTTAAGAGCTATCAGAAAAAAATGAAGAAAATGCTGCGCCCTTATAAAAGTAAAATGAAATTATTAAAATTCGCATTATAAAAATTTATCTTGGCATGAAAACTACTCATTTTTATTACACTTTATTTTCAACGCTATTCATTTTGATGAGTTGCCAGAATAAAAATGAGCCAATGCCAGAAAATGAAGAAACGGTAGCCAATGCATCAACAGAAATGATAGCCGCCCCACCCTATTATGAAAATAAACAGGTGTTTTGGGGCGACACTCATTTCCATACCGCGATATCAGGTGATGCCTTCGGAGCTGGAACTCGTTTGTCTCCAGATGAATCCTATCGCCTGGCTATTGGTGAAAAGATAAAATCCAATACTGGACAGGATGTTCAATTGGTTCGACCGCTGGATTTTCTCGCCATTTCTGACCATGCAGAAGGTTTTGGCGCCTTCTTTGAAATCATGAAGGGAAATCCAGTTATGCTAGAGGATCCGATTGCTAAAAAATGGTACGATTTGCTCCAGGAAGGAACGAAAGAAGCAAATCAGGAACTTGCCGTAGGAATCCCGGCTGCTCTGGCCTCAGGTAATTTGCCTGAACCTGTTACAAACCCGGAAAAGGCGGTTCCATTGTTAAGAAACAGTTGGCAGGAATATACCACCACGGCAGAAAAATATAATAAGCCCGGTAAGTTTACCGCCATGATCGCTTATGAGTGGACGTCCGTTCCCGGCGGGAATAACTTACACAGAAATATTATGTTTCGAGACGGAAAAGACAAGGCAGATCAAATCATCCCTTTTTCAGCACTTCAAAGTGAAGATCCTGAAAAGCTTTGGGAATTTATGGCTAATTATGAGACAAAAACAGGTGGTAGAATGTTGGCCATTCCGCACAATGGAAATCTTTCAGGCGGTTTAATGTTCTCACCCAACGACTTTAATGGTAAACCTATCAATGCTGCTTATGTAGCCGCAAGAGCGAAATGGGAACCTTTATATGAAATTATGCAAATCAAAGGGGCTGGTGAAACCCATCCACTAATTTCTACCAAAGATGAGTTTGCTAATTACGGTATTACTGGTTGGGATCAGGGCAATTTAACATTAGATGTGTTGACGACGACCGAACAAAGAAAATATCAATATGCGAGAAAAGCCTTATTAGATGGAATGATCTATGAAAAAGAATTGGGAACCAATCCTTTTAAATTTGGCATCGTAGCTGCAACCGATACGCATACCGGGATTGTTTCCGGAGATGAAGATAATTGGTGGGGTAAACATACCACATCTGAACCATCTCCTGAACGTGTTGGTGAAATTACCAAAGCAAACAATGGTGAAACACGTTATGGATGGCACTATCTCGCAGGTGGCTATACGGCCGTTTGGGCACATGAAAACACACGGGCTTCATTATGGGATGCCATGAAAAGCAAGGAAACTTATGGAACAACGGGCACCAGAATCGTGTTAAGAGTATTTGGAGGATACGATTTCTCCGCCTCTGATATGGATGGTGATTACGTAAAAATTGGTTATCAAAAAGGAGTTCCTATGGGATCTGATCTTTATAAATCTGAAAAGGCGCCTCAGCTTATGATACATGCCATTAAAGATGCCAATTGGGCCAATCTCGATCGTATACAAGTAATCAAAGGTTGGGTAGAAAATGGACAAGGGAAGGAAAAAATATTCGATGTTGCATGGTCAGATAATAGAAAGCTCGGAGCTAATGGAAAATTGCCGGAAGTGGGAAATACAGTTAATCTAAATGATGCAACTTATACCAATACCATTGGGGTAACTGAATTAAAAACGCTTTGGCAAGATCCTGATTTTGATCCGACTGAAAATGCCTTTTATTATGTGCGGGTATTGGAAATACCTTCTCCTACTTGGCAATTGTACGACATGGTTAAATATGGTCTTAAAAATGTGGCTAAAGAAGTTCCCTTGGTGCAGCAAGAACGTGCCTGGTCAAGTCCAATTTGGTATAATCCAAGAGTAAAATGATAGAAGAATGACTAAAAAACTAACGTGCCTTTTTCTTTGCACTTTTTTCTCTATTTCTTTCTTAGATGCCCAAGAATCAGAAGAGTCGAAAATAGAGTATTCCACCGATACGACTTTTGTCGAAAACGATAATAATTTTAGAGAAAGACATACCCTAACGGGCAATTGGGGAGGCTTGAGATCCAATTTAAAAGATAAGGGATTCATTTTTAAATCGAGTATCACCAATTTCTACCAGGGAATGGTCAGTGGTGAAGGCAACAATGATTTTGAATTTGGAAGTAAATTTGGTTTGACCACCATTTTGAATGCCGAAAAACTAGGCCTTTGGAAAGGTTTTTTTGCCATCGCAAGAATGGAGTACAACATGGGTCATTCTGTAAATAATAGAGGAGGTACTTTGCTTCCGGTAAATACCGCTCTTGCCTATCCGGGTATAGAAGGGGCTGACAGATGGGATATGAACATTTACTTCATTCAATTCCTATCTAAAACTGACAAAGTAGTTTTAGGAAAAATAAACAACATCGATCTGAGTAATTTCTCCACTTTTGGGGGTGGTCTCGGACTCAAAAATTTCTATCACAATGCCATGGTAAGTCCACCAAATGCCATTTCGGTGCCTACCGTTTTTGGGGCTTATTATATGTCTAGCAACGAAAAAAGAGATATTACCTTGGCTTTTTATGATGCGAACAGCCGTGTAAATAAAATGGGCTTTAATGATTTGTTCCAAGATGGCGTTACTTTTTTTGGATCCTTTGATCTGGTGACGCATTTCTTTGGCAAAAAAGGGAAACAAGGTGTTTTAGGTGCTTACAGTACCAAGGACGTGAGAAATACCGAGGATATTGAAGATTTCTTTCCACCAACCGGAGATTATATCGGAGAAAAAAGCAACCGCTGGGTAGCCACCTATTTCTTTGAACAGACCCTATACCAAAACCCAGACAATGTTAAACAAGCCTTTGGAGTTTTTGGTCAATTGGGCATTACGGATGGCAAAGGTTCTATCTCAGATCAGTATTTTTTGATAGGTCTTGGTGGAAACCCACCCATAAAAAGCAGACCCGTTGATACCTGGGGAATCGGTTATTTTAATTATTCACTTTCTGATGGTGTTAGCGAACTAGATATTCCAACCATACCGGGTATTTACCCCGGATTTGCCATGAGTGATGCAGAGTCAGGTTTTGAGGCATTTTATGAAGCGAGATTGACAAAATGGTTTTCTTTGGGTATTGATTATCAATACGTCTCTCCCGGAATTGAAAAAGCACAAAGTATCAGCAATAGTGGTGTAAGTTTTTTAGGATTTAGAAGTATGATTAGGCTTTAAAAAGTATTTAAGTCTTATAAATAGCTGAAAATGTATTCATTTAAATAAAATTATTCTATAGAGATAGCCTAGATTTTTTTTGTGGCAGATTAGTTGTATTCATTTAATAACAAATTTTTCCAAAAAATCTAAAATCCATTTAACCATGAAGAATAAACTATTTTTACTTTCTGTTTTCCTTTTGATTTCAGTTTTTTCAATTCAAGCACAAGAAAAAACAGAAAAGGAATTGAAAAAAGAAAAAAAAGCGGAGAAAAAAGCGGCCAAAAAAGAAAAAAAGAGTCAACCCCCGGCTAAAGGAGATATTTATTTCTCTCCTGTCCCAGTAATTGGCGTAAATCCAGCGATGGGTTTTATTTACGGAGTTGGCGCTTCAACTAGTGCTTTTTTAGGCGATCCTGCTACAACGAATATTTCAAATGCGCTCGTAGGATTTGCTATGACAACAAAAAGTCAGAAAGTTCTTACATTTAAAAGTGCAATTTATACAGAAGGAAACGACTATTTTTTTATTGGCGATTGGCGTTTTTTGCAGTCATCTCAACCTACTTGGGGCTTAGGAACTGGGCCACAATCTGCCAAATTAGTTAATAGTGGTTTCGAATTTGACGATGGCGATATTTCTAACGGAATTGATGAGGCACAAATGTTAAAGTTCAATTTTTTAAGACTGTATGAGACGGGTTTTAAAAAAATAGCAGAAAGCGTTTATTTGGGTTTAGGGATTCATTATGATCGTTTTTGGGATGTAGAAGATCAACTTTTAGATTTAGACGCCGATATACCTGTTATTACAAGTTATTATGCTTACAATCAAAAATACGGCTTCGACAACGAAGAGAGCACGCTTGTAGGTGTATCATTAAATGGAATCTACGACACGCGAGATAATCAAAATAATCCTTACAAAGGCAGGTATGCCATGGCTTCCTTTAAAATAAATCCAGACTGGTTAGGAAGCGATCAAGGATCTAGTACTTTATGGCTCGAATACCGCGATTATTTTAATTTCACGCCAGATCACAAAAATATTCTCGGTTTTTGGACATGGGGTAATTTTACGACCAGCGGAAATTTGCCCTACATGAATTTGCCAGCCATTGGCTGGGATCTTTTTGCTAAATCAGGCAGACCCTATGCACAAGGGAGATTTAGAGGTGAACATATGATTTATTCTGAAGTAGAATACAGAAAACACCTTTGGGCAACCGAAAAAAATCCAAACTTTTTAGGTGCTGTAGCATATCTAAATATGACCACCGCCAGTGCAGAAGAAAATGATATCAATCTCTTTAAATACCTTAATCCGGGTTATGGCGTTGGCGTAAGAATCAACTTAAATCAAAAGGCAAGAACAAATGTGGGCATTGATTACGGTTGGGGTAGCTACGGCACAAGAGGTCTTTACATCAGACTAAATGAAACATTCTAAAATCTAATTACTAAATCAACTTTAAACTTTCACCTATGATTAAAACAAAGCTTTTTACGGGAATCATCTCTCTTTCGTTGCTCGTGAGTTGTGGAGAAGACAAGAAAAAGGAAACAAACGAGGAGGTATCGGTAGTAACAACTGAACTGGCAGAAACGAGAACCGAGGGTTACAACCCATTAAAAAACCCATATTTTGGTCAGACACATATGCATACAGGTTGGTCGTTTGACGAAGCTTTTTACAATGTAAGATTGGGCCCTGATAATGCCTATCGCCATGCCAGAGGTGAAAAAGTAAAGCACCCAAACGGAGATTGGGTACAATTAAAAGTGCCTTTAGACTTTATGGTAGTTTCAGATCATGCAGAATATTTAGGCGTACTTATTCAAATGTATGATCCTAAAAATCCACTTTCTAAAAATCCAATTGCCAAAGAATTAATTGAGTCGGGCAATGATTTAGATAAATCTACCAAAGGTTTTTATGGCTTAGTGGCCAAAACCATTCAACCAGATGGAACAACAAAACCTGATTCTACCTTAACCACTCTTGAAATAAAAAGAAGCGTTTGGGATGCTTATGTAAAGATTACTGATCAGTTTAACGAGCCAGGAAAATTTACAACTTTAGCAGGTTATGAATGGTCTTCGCAACCCAATATGAGTAATTTGCACAGAAATGTGATTTTTAAAAGCACAACAAATTTACCTGTCCCTTTTTCTTATTTCGACTCTGAAAAACCCGAAGATCTTTGGGCTTGGATGGATACACAAAGAAGCAACGGAATAGAATTATTCGCGATTCCACATAACGGTAATTTGAGTAATGGAGTGATGTTTGCTCTAGAAGATTCTTACGGTAATCCCATCAATAGAGAATATGCCGAAACAAGAATGAGAAATGAAAAACTAACGGAAATTATTCAGACAAAAGGTCAGTCTGAAACGCATCCTTTAATGTCTCCAAATGATGAATTTGCCGGTTTTGAAATTTGGACAAAACCTGTCGCAGGGCCTGGAGTAGTAAAAATAGTAGAGACAAACTATGTGAGAAATGCCTATGCCAATGGACTTCAACTAGAGAAAAAAATGGGCCTTAACCCTTTTAAATATGGTGTAGTTGGAGGCGGTGATATTCATACTTCAATCATTTCACACGAAGAATATGCGCATACCGGAGAGCATAACCTAAAATCCAGCACACCAAAAGCTAGACTATTAGAAAATGCACCAAATGAACCCTCAAAAATTGAGCAAGGAACTGCCGGTTTATCATGTGTTTGGGCGGAAGAAAATACAAGAGATGCCATTTTCGAAGCTATGGAGAAAAAAGAAGCCTGGGCAACTAGCGGTTCTAGAATAACAGTACGTGTTTTTGGCGGTTTTGATTTCGGCAATACAACTCCCGCTGATGAAAATTGGGCAAAAATAGGATATGAAAAAGGTGCGCCAATGGGCGGAGATTTACCTGCCTCAAATGGTAGCCCTGCCAAATTTATGGTTTGGGCTTTAAAAGGTCCGAACAGTGGAAATTTAGACAGAATTCAGATTGTTAAAGGTTGGATTGATGCCGATGGGAAAAGTCAAGAAAAAATATACAATGTAGCTTGGTCTGGCAATAGAAAATTAGATGCTAAAGGTAATTTACCTGCAGTAGGTAATACGGTAGATATTCCGAATGCTTCTTACACCAATACCATTGGAAGTACAGAGTTAAAAACCGTTTGGACAGATCCTGATTTTGATGCTTCTCAACCTGCATTTTATTATGTAAGAGTGATGGAAATTCCTACACCTCGTTGGTCAACTTTCGACGCAAAAGCCTTGGGTATAGCACCTCCTAAAGATTTTCCTGCTACGATTCAAGAACGCGCTTGGTCGAGCCCGATATGGTATAATCCATAATAATTTGCTCAGATTATATTAAATTTCAAACTTTAACCCTAACTTATATTTTTTATTTTTCTGTGAGTTTAAATTCATTAAGAGAATAAACATAAAGCTAGTCGAAATGTGATAGTAGAGATTGTCAATATTCTTTTTGAACAAGATTTTCAATAAAATACTTACTTTTATATGCCAAATCAAGTTGCATGCATAATTGCGTTTTCAAAGCTCTCTTACTATTTTATTTTATTCTTTTTGGAGTAGGTGAAAAATACTTAAAATTGTCCGCGCAAGATCTCGATCCCCGTGCCTATTTCTGGATTCCAAAGGACGCGACAGTTTTAATTTCTGGTTACGGCTATTCAGGTGGTGATGTTGTAACGGATGCTACAGTTCAGATTCAAGATGTAAAAGCCAATTTACATGTCGGTTCTTTAGGTGTGGCACATAGTTTTTCCTTTTTTGGAATGACTTCACAGGTATTGGTAGTTGCCCCCTATGCTTGGGCGAAAGCATCTGGAGAAGTATTCGAAAAAAAAGAATCTATTCAAAGAAATGGATTGATGGATGTAAGAATGAGATGGTCTGTGTTATTTTATGGAGCTCCTGCTTTGAGTCTGCAGGATCGAATGAAAGAAAGGCAAAAAACTGTCTTAGGAGCCAGTATTAATCTGGTTGCTCCTACAGGTCAATATTTTTCTGACAAACTTATTAATCTCGGAACAAATCGCTGGGCTGTCAAACCGGAAATAGCACTTTCCCAATCACTTGGGAAAGGATGGTATATTGACCTTTATTCCGGGGTCTGGTTTTTTAGTGATAACAAAGAATTTTATCCCGGTGAATCCTTAAGAACCCAAAATCCTTTGGGAACCTTTCAAGCACATTTGAGTTATAATATCAATGCTTTGCTATGGGTAGCGCTAGATGCAACCTATTATGTTGGAGGTACTTCTTATGTCAATGGGATCACATGATGACAATCGGCAATCCAATTCAAGAATTGGTTTAACTGCTGCTATTCCTACCTCCAAATCAAGTACATTAAAAATTGCATTTAGTACGGGTGCAGTAGTCAGAATTGGTCAGGATTTTGATACGTTCTCTATAGGCTGGTCGAAAACATGGATCAAAGGAAATAAATAGGTAGGAATTAAGGGTAAATACCAGAAAGATGACAATACTTTTTAAGTTGGCTGTTTGGGTTGCTAGTTTTAGCCATAGGACTAATCAATACTTTTTGGGGAAACGATCCAATTTTAGGTTTCACCATTTCCATACTTTCCCTCCTTTATTTCCCGCCCATCATTTCCAGGCTGGAGAACTTAACGGGTGTACACATTCCGCGCTGGGTAAAAATAATCCTTGGAATTATTATCCTTTGGATTGCCTTGGGTGTAGGTGAATTATCTAAAAAGATCGATATGATGATGATCGATATGCTTTAGTTTTTAAAAGAAATGAAAAATACAAAAGACGAAATAGCCCTTGCATTTTCTCTAGGAAATTTTACAAAGGTTTACCCCTATTTGTCTGACGAGATTATCTGGGAGGTCATTGGAGAAAAAAGCTTCAATGGAAAAAGTGAGGTAATTCGTAATTGCGAACAGACAACTCGCTATTTTGCATCGGTTGAAACAATTTTTAGCATAGATCAAATTCTATCAACAGAAAATGCGGTGATCATAACAGGGACGGCTGAGTTTAGAAAAAATAATGAATTACTTGAGGCTATTTCTGCCTGCGACCTCTATACCTTTGATGAACAACAAAAAATCGAAAAAATTACTTCTTATTGTATCTCTACAAAGTCTCAAATAAATTAAGTTTTAAGTCTATTAAAGTAATTACTGACAGAAAGTCTTATTCCTTTTCGAATACTTACTTAATCCACTTGCACCGGTAGCAAACTTGTGTTTTCAATTCAGTAAAAAGATCAAGATCTTTTTTATAAAACGTCTAGATCTTTTTTATAAAACGTCTAGATCATTTCTTTTAAACATCTAGATCTTTTCTCATAAACATGTAGTTGATATCACCAATGCAATAAGATCTCCAAGATAACTCTTGCTTTTAATGGGAACTTATCGTCAATAAGAACTTTTTAAAGATTCATTTTCAAGTCTTTATTGGAGCATAAGAACTAAAAATGACATCCCTGTTATGTTTATTGAAGCCAAATACATTGGCGACAAAGAGCTTGAAAACAGTCAACTAAACGGAGTAAATTGTAGAGATGGAGTACAATGAGTCGAATAAAAAATAACTCCACCTAAAATTGTGTAGATCCCAGATATATTGTAATTTTAATACCGATATAAAATATTGATTACTAACTTTTTAAATAGTATGACAAATATTTCTTGGATAGTATGGCTTATTTTGGGTATTTCTCTTCTGATTATCTTTTTTTACGCTTATCAAGGACAAACAGATAAAACCCAAAGTAAATCAATCCCCAAAAAAAAGAAAGAAATAAGCACTAAAAAAGAATCGACATCAACAGGTAAAAAAAAGAATGGCGTAGAATATCCATCTTTTCGAAAACAAAAATCGGGACTTACCTGGGGTGGTGGTAATGTACATGGGGCCAACGCCAAAAGGGGAACAAAAAAAGGTTTTCTTAAAAAGTGATAAAATCACCCTTTACTTCATCAAATTAATTTCGGCGATATTTTTAATTCTATTGCGTTCTAAAAAGGCATCGATGGTTTCAAAATGTTCCAAAACGCGTTGGTCTTTAAATTCAAACACTTTCTCTGAAAGTCCTTGTAAAAAATCCCTGTCGTGTGACACTAAGATCATTGTACCGTCAAATCCTGCCAGTGCCTCTTTTAACACGTCTTTAGATTTTAGATCTAAATGATTCGTAGGCTCATCCAAAATCAATAAATTTACAGGTTCCAGTAGGAGTTTGACCATGGCTAAACGCGTTTTTTCGCCACCCGACAAAAGGTTAACTTTTTTATCCAAATCATCACCGCTGAACATAAATCCTCCTAATATATTCTTGATCTGGGTACGTATTTCTCCTTCTGCCACTTCGTCAACTGTTTGAAAAACTGTTAATTCAGGGTCTAATAGAGAAGCTTGGTTTTGGGCAAAATAACCCACCTTAACATTATGTCCTAGTTGGCAAGTTCCCTCTACCTCTATTTCATTCAAAATCGCTTTGATCATGGTTGATTTTCCTTCTCCGTTTCTCCCTACAAAGGATACTTTTTCACCTCTTGCAATTGATAAATTGGCATTTTTAAACACAACATTTTCTCCATATGATTTCGAGACATCCTTTACGGTTACGGGATAATCACCTGAGCGAGGAGCCGGAGGAAAGCGCAATTTTAAGGCTGAATTATCGATCTCATCAATTTCGATGATCTCCAATTTTTCCAACATTCGCTCTCTCGAAGAAACCTGATTGGTCTTGGAATAGGTTCCCTTAAAACGCTCAATAAACGCCTTGTTCTCAGCTATCATTTTTTGCTGCTCCTGATAAGCTTTGATCTGATGTGCTCTTCTGTCTGCACGTAATTGTAAATAATGAGAATAATTTGCCTTGTAATCGTAAATCCTCCCCATGGTCACCTCTATCGTTCGATTGGTTATATTGTCGATGAATGCCCTGTCGTGAGATATCACCATTACCGCGTTAGCATTGTTTACCAAAAAATTTTCTAACCAGATCACGGATTCTATATCGATATGGTTGGTGGGCTCATCCAACAAAATAAGATCCGGTTTTTGTAATAAGATCTTAGCTAATTCTATGCGCATTCTCCATCCTCCGCTAAACTCTTTGGTTTGTCTTTTAAAATCTTCCTGTTTAAAACCCAAGCCTTTTAATGCCTTTTCAACTTCGGCATCGTAATTCACTTCCTCGAGAAGATAGAATTTTTCTCCCAGATCAGATACTTTTTCGATAATAGCCATATAAGCATCACTTTCATAATCCGTTCTAGTTTCTAGCTCTTTGTTAAGAGCTTCCATTTCGGCTTTCATGTCGAAAACCTGTTTAAAAGCTTTTGCGGCTTCCTCAAAAACAGTACAATTATCTTCCGTGAGTAAATGCTGTGGAAGGTAAGCGATAACCGCATCTTTTGGCGCTCTTATATTTCCTCGGGTTGCTTGTTTCTCCCCCGCAATGATCTTCATCATTGTTGATTTTCCAGCTCCGTTCTTACCCATCAAAGCAATCTTATCATTTGGGTTTATCACAAATGATACATTACTAAACAAAGTTGTTCCGCCAAATTCTACTGCCAAATTATCTACTGAAATCATCTTCTCATTTTAAAGCGGCAAAAGTATTAAAAACTTTAGAGTGAAGATAATTTTGTGTAAGTCTTTGTAAAAAAGATTTGTAGCTTCGTATAAACCGAATAAAATATTTCTTGTTAAATGAACAATGAACTTACTTCTGTTGATGACTATTTCCGAAAATTTCCTAAAAACCAGCGTGAATTACTGCAAAAAGTGCGCGCCATAATAAAAAAGAATGCACCAGAAGCTATAGAAAAAATGGCATATGGCTTGCCAAGCTATAAACAATATGGAAAACCTTTGGTCTATTTTGGCGGATTTAAAAATCACCTCGGCTTATATGCCACTCCAGCTGGTCATGAGGAATTCGCAAAAGAACTAAGTGCTTATAAACAAGGAAAAGGTTCGGTGCAATTTCCATACAATACACCTATCCCCTATTCACTTATTGAGAGAATAGTGAGATTTAGGGTTCAACAAATACTCAATGAAAAAGATCTGAAAATATAATCTAAAAGATCTCTATTTGGATATTTGGTATAGAGCTACAGAATAAATAAATTGTCACTCCTAATTAACTGAACCGATGAAAAAAATTCTACTCCTCTTAGTTATTTGCCTCACTTCATTTATACAGGCTCAAAAGATTGATTCGATTGGCGTTGCCTTAAATCTGATTGGATTATCCTTTGATACGGCCGAAATAGATTCTTTACGTTCTTCCATTTGGGAAGAAACTGCCAATTACCAAGCGATCCGAAATATGGACTTACCCAATGAACTACCCCTCAGCCTGGTTTTTAATCCGCCTCTCAACAAAACCAGAATCCCGGAAAAGCAAGAGACAATCAATTGGGAAATCGATAAAAAAGTTGAATTGCCTAAAAATAAAAATGATTTGGCATTTTACTCGGTACATGAATTGGCCTATTTGATCAAAAACAAAAAGATCAGCTCTGTTGAACTGACACAGTTCTATTTAGACAGATTGAAAAAATACGGTGATACTTTAGCATGTGTCATTACCATAACCGATTCAACCGCACTTGCTCAGGCACAAAACGCAGATGAAGACTTGAAAAAAGGGATCTATCGCGGACCATTACATGGTATACCTTATGGAGCAAAAGATCTTTTGTCTGTAAAAGGATATAAAACAACCTGGGGAGCTATGCCCTACAAAGACCAAAAATTAGCGCAGACCGCTACAGTGATAAAAAAACTAGAAGAGGCAGGTGCTGTTTTGGTAGCAAAATTAACTTTGGGTGCCTTAGCCTGGGGTGATGTTTGGTACGGAGGCAAAACAAGAAATCCTTGGAATTTGGAAGAAGGAAGCAGTGGATCTTCGGCAGGATCTGCCTCTGCCACAGTAGCAGGTCTGGTCCCTTTTGCGATAGGCAGTGAAACGTGGGGCTCTATTGTTTCTCCCTCAACTGTTTGTGGAGCTACCGGTTTAAGACCTACTTTTGGCCGAGTAAGTAAACATGGTGCAATGGCCCTAAGCTGGAGCATGGATAAATTAGGACCGATCTGCCGAAACGCCATTGATTGTGCCTTGGTATTAGATGCCATAAAAGGGGAAGATGGAATGGATATATCAGTACGTGATCTTCCTTTTAACTACGATGCTAAAAAACAGATAAATAAATTAAGAATTGGCTATTTGTTTGATGATTTTAGTACTGATAAATCCAATAGAATAAATGACAGTACAACAATTGCCCTTCTAAAATCAAAAGGGATCCAGCTAGTTGAAAAAAAGCTACCCTCCACAATTCCAGTTTATTCGCTGAGTTTTATCTTAAGTGCTGAGGCAAGCGCCGCTTTTGATGAATTAACGAGAACGAACCGAGATACTTTATTGGTGAGGCAAATTAAGAATGCCTGGCCGAATGTGTTCAGGGCTGCACATTTAATTCCCGCAGTTGAGTATATTCAAGCAAACCGATTACGACATCAACTGACTTTGAATTTTAATGATATGATGAAAGACATTGATGTGTTGATTGCACCTTCATTCAGCAGTCAGTTACTAATGACCAATTTAACAGGACATCCCTGCGTGGTATTACCCAACGGCAGTTATGCAGATCATCAAGGTGGGAGTATCACCTTATTAGGCAATCATTTTGACGAGGCTACTATTTTACTTTTTGCCAGGTATTTGCAAGAAATTACCTCATTCGAAGAGGAACATCCGCCCATGTTTTTTAATTAAATCAGACTCATGAAAAAGTGGTTAAATAAGATTGAATTAGAAGGGAACTTAGTTAAATTAGTTCCGTTGACAGAGAATCACAAAGAAGCACTTCTTTTAGCTGCGAGTGATGGAGATTTATGGAACCTATGGTATACTTCGGTTCCTTCTTTGAAAACGATCGATGGATATATTCAACAAGCGCTAAGCCAAAAAGAGCATGGTACAGGCTATCCCTTTGTGGTGTACCATAAAGAAACAGGGAAGATTATAGGTTCAACAAGGTTTTGCAACGCAGACCAAGCCAATCGAAGGTTGGAAATTGGATTTACCTGGTATGCAAAATCACATCAAAAAACAGGAGTCAACGCAGCATGTAAAGCTTTATTGCTCAGTTATGCCTTCGAAGAACTGAACTGTATTGCGGTTCAATTTTTAACCAATTGGTACAATATCCAATCGAGGGAAGCCATTGCTCGATTAGGTGCCAAACAAGATGGAGTTTTGAGGAATCATCGTATCAATCCTGATGGAACATATCGGGATTCCGTAGTTTTTTCGATTACAGAACTTGAATGGCCGAACGTTAAAAAGTCTTTAGAATTAAGGATGGATAGAACAAGATAAACTGTAAATCAATTTATTAACTAGGATATAGATGATTACTCATCATAATAAGTTTTAAGATTTTATGTTTATGATAGATGCGAGGATAAGAATGATCATTCATTCTGTCTTCCTTGAAATAAAGAAATTTCATATTTAATAAAGTTGCTTTAATTAATGAAAAAACACATCGACATCAATACCTGGAACCGAAAGGACCATTTTAATTTCTTTATACAATTTGAAGAACCCTTTTTTGGTGTAACGGTAGAGATAAATTGTAGTAAAGCCTATCGAAAAGTAAAAGAAAAAAACTATTCTTTTTTTCTGTATTATTTGCACACTTCCCTTGTCGCTGCAAATTCTATTGAAGCATTTCGATATCGAATTCATGATGGTGAAGTATTTATCTATGACCAAATTAATGCTTCACCAACGATTAACAGGGAAAATGGCCCCTTTGGTTTTTCTTATATGAATTATGAAGAAGATTTTGAAGATTTTGCGATCGGTGCAAAAAAGGAAATTGAACGCGTGAGAAGTACAACTGGATTAATGCCGGCTGTTACCGGTGAAAATCTAATCCACTACTCCTCGCTCCCATGGTTAAACTTTAGCTCTTTTTCACATGCCAGAAGTTATTCTTTTTCAGATAGTTGTCCTAAAATATCTTTTGGTCAAATGTACGAGAAAAACGGTGAGAAATTTATGCCCGTTTCCATCCATGTACACCATGCTTTAATGGATGGTTATGAAGTAGGTATATTTGTAGATAAATTTCAAAATTTGATGAATGGCTAGCGAAAAGAGTAAAATGATTGCGGGAAAGCCTTACCTGGCATTTGAAAAAGAATTGGTCATTGAAAGACAAGTTGCCAGAGACCTGGTGTTTGAATTTAACACCCTTGGACCCAGAGAAAACAAAAAAAGAAAACAAATTCTTAAGGGGCTTTTTGGCAAGACCAAAAGGAACTTTTTTATCGAACCTCCTTTTCATTGCGACTATGGCTATCAGATTGAAATTGGCGATAATTTTTATGCAAATTTTAATTTGGTCGTTTTAGATTGTGCAAAAGTTACCTTTGGTGACAATGTTCTAATTGGTCCGAATGTGGGAATCTATACCGCCGGACATCCCATTCATCCCGTGAAAAGAAATGAAGGATTTGAATATGCCTTGCCAATTAGTATTGGCAATAATGTTTGGATCGGCGGACATGTTGTAATCAATCCGGGGATTACTATTGGAGATAACTCGGTTATCGCATCGGGTAGTGTCGTAACCAAAGATATACCTGCCAATGTAATTGCCATGGGAAACCCTTGTAAAGTATACAGGGAGATTACTGAGGAAGATAAATTGTACTATTTCAAAAAACTTCCTTTTGAATAGGACAATCTTTCAAAAAGTTGAATCACCAATTCCTTCTACTATATAATTTAAAAAAGAAAGCCCCTTAGGGCTCTCCGTCATACACTGTTTCTTATTAGGATCAGTTTAATCGGGGTTTATGTATTATTCTTACAACCAATGAAATGATATAAATGATCAATCCATAGATCGTCGTAATTGAACTCACTTTAAGTCCCCCGGCCATCATTTGCTGGCTTACCTCACCCATTTCTTCTATACCTTTAAAAGCACCATACAGTCCAATAATTTGACCGAGGGCGCCCATAGCCAAGGCGAGCAATCCAATTTCATTTACCCATTCAGGGAATTTGAATGCTGCAATAATCAATGCAATGAGTAAAATGGTTAATAAGCTCATGAATAAAGTTCCTCCTTGATAAAATAGATCTAACATCTTTTTTGTTTTAAAATTAGTACTTTAAAATTACATCTATACCTTCAAAACTAACCATGTCAAATCCCTTTCCAGACAGGTTAAAACCCTTATTTGCTCATGTCAGTGTTTATCCTTAGCGCTAATTTTCCTTACAATCCTTATTTTTACTTCATGAAATTTAAACCGATAGGTCAAATCATATATTGGTTTTGTGCCACTTTATTGATTGCACTTTTATTTAAAACTTCTTTTGGGAGCTTTTGGGAAGCTTGGTTGGTTTCTCTATTATTTATCCTGCCGGCATTATTGATCAAGTTTTCATGGCCAAAAATCAAACTATTGCCCAAGGCAAAAAAAATCCTTCGACTATTTTATATAGCGGTCGCTTCATTATATTTCTGTTATTTGGCCATCACCTTGGCCTATTGGTATTTTTTGGAATTGCGCGGTGGACAAATGGAACAAGTTTTTTTAAACCCTGTTCTAGTATGGATCATCTTGGGCTTTTTTGTAGGTCTTGAATCCTATTTGTTCCCACCTAAAGATCGATCTAAATCCAAATCAATAAGCATTTTCAGTAACAGAAAGAACACCACCCTGTTGATCGATGAGATTATGTACATAGAAAGCAGAAATGATTTTACTTTAGTCATGTTGTCAAATGGCCAGGAAGTCATCAACAAAATAACGATTTCAATATGGGCAGATAAATTACCAAATTTTATAAGAACTCATCGATCCTTTTTAATTAATCCAAGCTCAGCTATTTTAAAAGGAAATGAAATTATAATTTCCTCAAAATGGCAAATCCCTATTTCAAGAAGCTATAAATCCGGCGTTATCAGCTTCTTTCAAAACAGGTAGATTTCTTTCGCGTATTGTCATATATTGATCCTGCCAGACATCCTTTTAATTAGGTAAGAGTAATTGAAATTTTAACGCCAAGATGATAAGTCTACAACAAGATAAAATATGGGTCTAAATTAACCACAGATATACCTCTAACCTACACAGAAAGAGCCTATACTTCTCCTATTTGGTATACACCGAAATAAAGAAAAAATTTACTTTATAAAAGGTTATCAATTCTTTGTTAACCTTTTTTGTTTGAAAAGAATAACTTAATTTTAGCCTTCTTCAAAAAAAATCTGAGTATGAAAAAACTATTGAAAGAACCCCTTGTACATTTTGTCTTGATAGGCATCTTTTTATTTGTGCTTTACGGTGTTGTGAACAAAAATGAATCGGATAATGAAGTAATTTTATTAGACCAAAGTGACGTTGATAAGATCATTGCAAGTTGGGAAATGCAATGGAAGCGAGTACCTACAGAGGACGAGCTAAAAAGTTTACTTGAGCAAAATATCAAACAAGAAATATTTTATCAGGAAGCGTTAAAAATGAATCTGGATCATAACGATGAGATCATCAAAAGAAGATTATCGCAGAAAATGCAGTTCTTATCCAACGACATTGCCTCTTTAAAAGTCCCTACCGAGGATGATCTTCAACTATTTTTCAATGAAAATAGTGAGAAATATGTCGTGCCAGGTACATACAGCTTTTACCAAATTATTTTTAGTCCTGACAAGAGAAACAACCCTACAGTAGATGCAGAAAAAGTGCTTGAAGAATTTAAAAATGCCTCTTTTGATGAAATGAAAAACAAAGGAGATCAAATGCCTTTTGCTTATTTCATGGCTGATGTAAATACAAATGACATTGCCTACCAGTTAGGGTCGATGTTAAGTGAGGGTTTTGAGCATATTCCTTTAAATCAATGGTATGGACCGGTAACATCTTCTTTTGGAGAACATTTGATCTATATCACTTCAAAAACAAACGAACGTATTCCTGATCTCGTCGAAGTAAGGAAGGATGTTTTGTTGGATTATGAATACGATCAACAACAAAAAACAAATGAGGCCATTATTAAAGAATTAAAAAAGAAATACAGCATCAAATTAGATTTCGACCCTGAAAAATTTGAGCCGGAATTCGTCAAAGAAATCGAAGATCAAATCAATAGTTGAGATGAAAAAAATATATACCCGGTTTTTCTTGATCCTCCTTTTCTTTTGTGGAATACAGAATTTGCCTGCTCATGAGATTAGGCCGGCATTCTTACAAATTGTGCAAACTTCTGAAACCACTTATGAGGTTTTTTGGAAAGTGCCGAGTATGGGTGAGGCCGTACCCCCTATTCAACCTGTTTTCCCAGACGCGTTTTTAGTAGAGATCCTCAACCCTCCCAAACTCAATCAGGGCGCCGTGATCTACAGCTACCGTCTTAGCTCAGACCAAGCCCTTCAAGGGAAACCACTGACCATTAGCGGTCTGAACAAAACCCTTATTGATGCTTTGGTGAGCGTAGAGTATTTGAACGGAGAAAAAGCAACTTTTATGTTGCAACCTGATAAGGATACTGCCGTACTTCCAGGAAAAACAGTAAAAAGTGAAGTCGTAAAAACCTACACCATTCTCGGCATAGAACATATTTGGTTCGGTATAGACCATTTATTATTTGTTTTAGCCCTGATCATTATTACTAATGGCGCCTGGAAAATTCTAAAAACGATTACTGCCTTTACTTTGGCGCACAGCATTACTTTAAGTTTGGCCGTTTTGGGTATTGTCAATTTTCCAAGTCCGCCGGTTGAAGCCATCATTGCTTTGAGCATTGTTTTTTTAGCTATCGAAATTATTAACGGACTTAATGGTAAAGGAACCTTGACCGCCCAAAAACCCTGGTTAGTAGCTTTTATTTTTGGCCTGCTACACGGCTTTGGATTTGCCGGTGCATTGGCTGATGTGGGTCTACCTCAAAATGAAATTCCCTTGGCTTTGGCCTTTTTTAATATCGGTGTGGAAATTGGACAAATCGCCTTTGTTTTTGTTGTTTTGGGTATATTAAAAATTCTAGCCATCAAAAAGGATTGGCCAGTCTTTATCAAAAAAATCCCGGCTTATGCTATTGGCTCAATTGCCGCTTTCTGGATGATCGAAAGGGTTTTGGGATTTTGGAATTGAAATTGATTTCTTAAGCCTTTTTTGAAAATAAATTTTTCAATTTCTTAAAGGCTTCCATCATCAGAAAAGCAAGTAAACCAACTACCAATCCAACGATCAATTCAGCTAGAATAGAAGGCAAACCAAGAAAAAAGTCGTGTACTTCGTGGATATTATGCACAAACATTCCCCCTCCTACTAAAAGCATAGCTGCAGTCCCTATTATGGCTAAAAGCTGTATCAGCTTTGGTAAAGACCACACCAAAGTTTTGGCAGTAACGACATAGGCAGATTTAATAAATTTACTTTTGCCTCTTGCCTTTTTCACCAATTTATAACCTGTGTCATCCATGCGCACCATTAAGGCCACAAGACCGTATACTCCAATAGTAGCGACAATTGCTACTATGGATACCACAATAATTTGTTTCAATAAAGGTTCGCCTGTTACCGTACCAAGCGCGATCATGATAATTTCGAGTGAAAGAATAAAATCTGTTATGATGGTAGACTTGATCTTAGCTTTTTCTATGTTCAACAACTCTTCCTCCGAAGCCACCTTTATAACTTCCTCATGGCCATGGTCCTTTTTATGAATTAGGGTGTGAATAATTTTCTCTACACCCTCATAACTGAGATATACCCCACCGATCAATAAAATAGGGACAATAAATTGAGGGGCAAAAGCAGACAACAGAAAAGCAAAGGGTAAAATGATCAATTTATTTAAAAAAGAACCTTTAACAATCTTCCACAATACAGGTAATTCTCTTGAAGCCCTAAAACTAGAGGCCTTCTCTGCGCCTACGGCTAAGTCATCTCCCAATACGCCTGCCGTTTTTTTGGTGGCCAATTTGGTCATTACCCCAACATCATCCATTAAAACAGCAATGTCATCTAAGATTGCAAAAAAACCACCGGCCATATTTTATTTATTTAAAGTCTGACAAAAGTACAATTCCCAAATCACATTCTCCTTCATTTTTTTATTGGTGATGATACGGTTCATTATTCAAAATTGTAAAAGCGCGATAAATTTGTTCAACTACAAATAACCGAACCATTTGATGAGAAAAAGTCATTTTGGACAGAGATATTTTTTCATTCGCTTTTTGATAAACTGTGTCTGAAAAACCATAAGGTCCGCCAATAACAAAGACCAATTGTCTGAGTCCTGAATTCATTTTTTTTTGCAAAAATTCAGAAAACCCAACTGAATGGAACGATTTACCATTTTCGTCCAACAAAAGAAGTTCATCTGTTGGCTGAATTTCTTTCAAAATCAACTCTCCCTCCCTCTCTTTTTGTTGTACTTCAGATAAATGCTTTGTCTTCTTCAGATCAGGAATTACCTGCAATTCAAATTTAGTGTAATGTTTTAAACGGTCTTGATAGACATCGATCAATGATTGCATTTCTTTGCTATCCGTTTTTCCAATAACCAAAAGTTTAATTTTCATCTTTTGCTTTAAGAGCCTAAATATAAAAACTTATTTTTGTATTGCTAAAATTCAGAATATGATCAGCGAAGAACAATTTCAAAAAGAACTGCAAATTATCATAAAGAACGCTCTTAGGGAAGATGTTGGGGATGGAGACCACAGTTCTCTGGCATGTATTCCAAAAGAGGCAATGGGTAAAGCTAAATTACTGGTAAAAGAGTCAGGAATTATAGCCGGAATTGAATTTGCCAAAATGATTTTTGACGAGGTAGATCAAAATCTGGAAGTAGAAACCCTTTTGAAAGATGGAGACAAAGTAGAAATTGGTGATATCGCTTTTTATGTTTCAGGTTCATCTCAGTCAATCTTAAAAGCCGAAAGACTGGTTCTCAATTCGATGCAAAGAATGAGTGCGATTGCCACAAAGACCAATCAATTTGTAAAACAACTGGAAGGTACAAAAACTAAAATATTAGATACAAGAAAAACTACTCCCGGTATCAGAGCCATAGAAAAATGGGCCGTTAAAATTGGCGGCGGAGAAAACCATCGATTTGCACTTTACGATATGATCATGCTTAAAGACAATCACATTGACTTTGCAGGTGGGGTTCACAAGGCCATCGAAAAAACGCAAAAATATTTGAATGAAAACCGTTTAGATCTTAAAATTATTGTTGAAGCCAGAGATTTGGAAGAAATCGAAAAAATACTAGAACACAAAGGTATACACCGTATTTTGATCGATAACTTTGACTATGATGAGACCAGAAAAGCCGTAAATATGATAGGTGATTTTTGCAAAACAGAATCTTCGGGCGGAATAACTTTGGAAACTGCCCGAAAATTTGCAGAATGTGGAGTTGATTACATCTCTTCGGGAGCTCTGACCCATTCTATTAGCAATATGGATTTGAGTCTAAAAGCAGTATAATTATTTTACACTATTTTTTAGCATAGGCACAAAACGGAAATCGCCGTATTCTTTTTTGTCAAATTCCTTTTCGCCTTTTCTTGTAAAAACAGTCATTTTTTGAACCTCATCGCCAACAGGAATAACCAGTTTACCTCCTATTTTTAACTGACTCAATAATGGATTAGGCACATAAGGAGCTCCGGCAGTAACAATAATTCCATCGAAAGGTGCTTCTTCTTCTAAGCCAAGATAACCGTCTCCGAAAATTAATTTTTTGGGTACATACCCCACTTTGGGTAAAAATTTCTTTGCCTTGTCGTATAACTCCTTCTGCCTTTCAATACTATAAACAATTGCCTTTAACTCCAGTAAAACAGCCGTTTGATAACCCGAACCTGTACCAATTTCTAAAATTCTACTTCCTTCTTTTACCTCCAAGAGTTCTGTTTCGAAGGCAACCGTATAGGGTTGAGAAATGGTTTGGTCGGCGGCAATGGGAAAGGGTTTATCCTGATAAGCAAAGTCCACAAAACCAGAATCCATAAAAAGATGTCTGGGCACATTTGAAATGGCCTCCAATACTTTTTTATTTTTTATTCCTTTGGCTTTAAGTGTAGCAACTAACTGATTTCTAAGTCCTTTATGTCTTGGTAAATCTTGTAACATATCAAATCAAAAATAGAGAATAAATTTACTTAACCATGAGTTTTTTGTAAATTTGGTAAAATTATTTTTTATGTTAAAAGCAGGTGTTCTAGGAGCCGGTCATCTCGGCAAAATTCATTTAAAATTACTCAATCAAAGCGATAAATATGAGCTGCTGGGATTCTTTGATCCGGACAAGGAATATGCCTTAAAAGTTGCCCAAGAATTTGGTTATCATTTGTTCGATTCTGTTGAAGATCTGATCCATCATGTGGATATGGTAGACATTGTTACGCCAACTTTAAATCACTACGATTGTGCTAAGCTTGCAGTTGAAAAAGGAAAACATATTTTTATTGAAAAACCTATTACCAAAACAGTGGAGGAAGCACAAAGTTTAAGGGACCTTGTGAAGAAAAATGGCGTTCGTGGACAGGTTGGGCATGTGGAAAGGTTTAATCCCGCTTTTACCGCTGTGAAAGATCAGATTTCGGAACCGATGTTCATTGAAGCGCACCGATTAGCTGAATTTAACCCAAGGGGCACGGATGTTCCGGTGGTTTTGGATCTAATGATTCATGATATTGATATTATTTTGAGTGTCGTAAAATCAAAAGTAAAAGCAGTTCATGCCAGCGGTGTTTCAGTAATTAGTGATACGCCTGATATTGCCAATGCCAGAATTGAATTTGAAAATGGCTGTGTGGCAAATTTAACTGCGAGCCGAATTTCTTTGAAGAATATGCGTAAATCGCGATTTTTTCAAAAGGACGCTTATATTTCAGTCGATTTTTTGGAGAAAAAAAGTGAAGTGGTCAAAATGAAGGATGTACCCGAAAATCCGGATGAATACGCTATGATTTTGCAAAATGCGGAAGGTGTAAAAAAACAGATCTATTTTGAAAATCCGGAAATTCAAAATAATAATGCCATTTTAGACGAATTGGAGACATTTGCAGTAGCTATCCAAAATAATACAAAACCCATTGTTTCTTTAGAGGAAGGTACTGAAGCGCTGCGCGTAGCTCAAATGATTATAGATGACTTTTAATTTTATCATATGCCCTGCAAATGAAAGTAACTACCGAACATCAAAGAGGTCAGGCGGTAATTTTTAAAAACCCTTTTTTAGAACAATTGACCAAAACAAGTTTAAAAATGAATGTTTTGGTTTATGGCGCAGTTATATTGAGCTTAATTTATTATGCTCTAACAATCGTAAATATTGAGCCAATTACATTTTTGGTTGTTTTTTCATTCGCCATTTTTTCTTGGACTTTTGCAGAATATATTTTACATAGGTTTTTATTTCATTGGATCTCAGAAAATAAATATATTCAACGATTTCATTTCATCATGCACGGGTCACATCACTTATATCCGAAAGATGAACAAAGGTTATTGATGCCTCCTATTCCAGGATTAATCATGGCAACTATGTTGTTCTTCATCTTTTATTTTATTTTTTGGATGATCGGACTACCTAAGCTGACATGGGCCTATTTCCCGGGGTTTTTTTTGGGTTATCTTTTGTATTCTTTTTTGCACAGAGCTACCCACGTAAACAAACCTCCCAAAAAATTTAAATATCTTTGGAAACATCACAGTTTGCATCATTACAAATTTCCCGATAAAGCTTTTGGTGTTTCAACCACACTTTGGGATAGAATTTTTGGCACAATGCCACCCGAAAAAATTAAATTATGAAAAATATATCAGTGATTGGTGCAGGTACCATGGGGAATGGAATTGCCCACGTTTTTGCTCAGAATAATTTTAATGTAACATTGATCGATATTTCTGAAGTGGCTTTACAAAAAGCCATTTCAACCATTACTGACAATTTAGATAGAATGTTGGCAAAGGAAAAAATTACGTCAAAAGAAAAGAACGATACGCTAGGCCATATCAAAACGACAACTTCGATGAAGGAAGGATTGGTAAAAGCGGATATGGTGGTTGAAGCAGCCACTGAAAATGTAGATTTAAAATTGAACATATTTAAAGGAATTGATGACCTAGCCCCTCAGGACGCCATTTTAGCCACAAACACATCATCCATTTCTATTACTAAAATTGCAGCTTCTACAAAAAGACCTGAGAAAGTCATTGGAATGCATTTTATGAATCCTGTTCCCATTATGAAACTTGTTGAAGTCATTCGCGGTTATTCAACATCTGATGAAGTGACAAAAATGATCATGGATCTTTCTAAAGACTTGGGAAAAGTTCCCGTTGAAGTAAACGATTATCCCGGGTTCATAGCCAACAGAATTTTGATGCCGATGATCAATGAAGCTATTTATTCTCTATATGAAGGCGTTGCCGGAGTATATGAAATTGATACAGTTATGAAATTAGGAATGGCTCATCCCATGGGCCCTTTGCAATTAGCAGATTTTATCGGATTGGATGTTTGCCTTTCAATTTTGAATGTACTACATGATGGATTTGGTAATCCGAAATATGCTCCTTGTCCTTTATTAGTGAATATGGTAACTGCCGGTAAACTAGGAATCAAATCTGGTGAAGGTTTTTACGATTATGTAGAAACAAAAAAAGCAGAAAAGATTTCTGCTCGTTTTCTATAAACAAAAAGACCGAAGAATTTTTCCTCGGTCTTTTTTATTTTATAACCATTTCAAAAAATAGTCCATTATTTCTTCTTTCAATTCATAATGCAATTTTATATATGTTTTCATATCATCACGGAGTGTGTTTTGTTGACTTCTTAAACGATCATCGTCTTCACTTCCTTTTTCCAGCGTCTCTACAATTCTCCTTTTCATTCTGATCCTTTGAAGTAGCTGACCTATTACTTCTTTTTCTCTTATAATTCTATTCTGAAATCCTTCCATTGGTGCCATCGCTTTAACACCTAAATTTCTTTTGGCAATTTCTTCCATTTTCTTCTCAAACCTTTCCATTTCCTCCTTGTGAAATCTCAGTTCTTTCTTCCAAACGGAAAGGTTAAATTTGAGGTCGCTTAAATAAACTATTTTAGTCTCCATGGTCTATGATCTTTTAAATATTAAACTCTATAAATTTCATTAAAAAAAATGACAATTAAACTGATATTACTCATTTTTTTGTCGTTTTTGATGAAAAATCAGCAAAAGCATTATTTACGTATTGAATAACATCTGAAGCGATCAAACTTTCTTCACTAATACTGTTCTCCAATGCATAGTCAGCTGCCTTCCCATGAAGATAAACACCCATAATTGCAGCGATTAAGGGTTTATATTTCTGAGCCAATAAACCCGTAATCATTCCTGTGAGTACATCACCACTTCCACCTTTTGCCAAACCGGGGTTTCCTGTACTATTAAAGTATTTATCTTTTTTATAAACAACAAGTGTATTGGCTCCTTTGTTAACAAGAATACAATTATACTTTTCGGAAAATGTAGTCATTAGATCAATCTTTTCATAGTCATCAGACCACTTTCCAATTAATCTTTCCAATTCCCCGGGATGCGGAGTGAGAATTGTTTCTGGAGGTAATAGAGCTAAGTAATCAGTATTTCGTGATAAGATATTTATGCCATCTGCATCTATTACTAATGGCAATGTATTATGCTTTAAAAAACGAAGAAAACCTTCTGCTGTGCTATCAGAAGTGCCCATCCCCATTCCCACTCCAATGACGGAAGGGTTCACTTTAAAATTAAAATAGGCTAATTGAGCATCACTATCGACTTCTACCATTGCTTCGGGTACACTAGTTTGAAGTATGTCATAACCACATTTGGGCACAAAAGCAGTAACCAGACCTGAACCTATTCTCAAAGCCGCTTTTATTGATAAAACGACGGCACCCATCTTTCCATAACTACCCCCAATTAATAGGCTATGGCCAAATGTACCTTTGTGGTCAAATCTTTTTCTTTTTTTGAAGAAACTATTGACAAGCATAAAGTCTGAATAATAGGTAGAGCTGGATTCAATGAATTCGTATTTTTCTGAAAGTCGGATATCAATGATAACGATTTCACCAGAAAATTTGGCATAATCAGGTAATAGCAGGTTCAATTTGGGGCACTGAAAAGTAAGTGTTTTATCTGCTTTAATTGCGATCTGTTCTTTTGATAAAGGAGAATTTGTCGGTAAGCCCGATGGCATATCAATAGAAATGATTTCCTTACTCGAACTATTGATCTCCTGAATAAGTTTTGCTGTAAAACCTGTTATCACTCTGCTTATTCCGGTTCCAAAGATTGCATCTATAAGAAGGCTGTCAGATCCTAGCTCCAACTGAAAGTGATTTGAGGTCAAATGATCTACATCTACATTTAAATCAATCAATCTTTTCAAATTCTTTTCAAAATCCTGACTTGGCTTAGCACTAAAATGAACAATATAAACACAAACATCATAGCCCTTTTCAAAGAATTTTCGAGCCATGACAAGTCCATCACCACCATTGTTCCCAACTCCACAAAAAAAGCAAAGTGTCCTGTTCTCTAAAGTCATATTTTGACAGATCCAGTCAAAACATGCTGTGGCAGCTCTTTCCATTAAATCCAGAGAAGTAATTTTTTGTTCTTCTATGGTAAAAGCGTCCCATTTTTGAATTTGTACAGGATTAAATATTTTCATTACTTCGAAACCTTAGTCTAAGGTAAAGAATAGAGGGGAATACAAAAAGGAATTCAAAAAAAAACTCGCCTAAGCGAGTTGTTATGTTTTAACCTTTAAAAACACCCATTTTCAAATACTTCTCCATTCGTGTTTCAACAAGTTTTTTAGAGGATAATTTTTTAAGTTCAGCAAAAGATTTCATGATCTCATCTCGCACTGTTTTGTATGTCATTTCTCTGTCTGAATGGGCCCCTCCAAGAGGTTCCTTTATAATTCCGTCAATTAGTTTTAATTTGTTCATATCTGGGGCAGTCAGTTTTAAAGCTTCTGCTGCTCTTTCTTTGTAATCCCAACTTCTCCAAAGAATGGACGAACAAGATTCTGGAGAAATTACAGAATACCAGGTGTTCTCTAACATAAAAACTCTATCTCCTACGCCAATTCCCAGTGCACCGCCGGATGCTCCTTCACCGATAATCACTACGATAATAGGCACTTTTAATCGAGTCATTTCAAAAATATTTCTCGCTATGGCCTCACCCTGCCCCCTTTCCTCAGCTTCAAGGCCGGGATAGGCACCAGGAGTATCGACAAAACTGATTACAGGAATATTAAACTTTTCAGCCATTTTCATTAAGCGCAATGCCTTTCTATATCCTTCAGGGTTTGACATACCAAAATTACGATATTGCCGCATTTTGGTGTTGATCCCCTTTTGTTGTCCGATAAACATAAACGATTGATCACCAATTTTACCTAAACCACCAACCATGGCTTTGTCATCTTTCACATTTCGATCACCGTGTAATTCAAAAAAAGTACCTTGAGTGAGGTTATTGATAAAATCAAGTGTATAGGGTCTTGAAGGATGTCTTGACAACTGAACTCTTTGCCAGGGAGTCAATTTTCCGTAAATTTCCTTCTTAGATTCGGCTAATTTCCTTTCTATTTTTTTACAAGTATCTGTAACATCAACATCGCTCTCTTCTCCAATGGCCTGACATTTAGTTAGTTGCTCTTGAAGTTCTTTGATGGGTAATTCAAAATCTAAATATTCCATAATATTAAAATATATTGCTGATCTTGTTTGGATCAAAAATCACTCTTTTGGGGGAGAAAAGTTTACAAATATATAAACAATAAATCAAAATCTGTTAGCTATTGTACTTCGCTTTCAACTTCATCAATCCATTTAAAATCACCGCACTAAAAATAAATAAGGCGCCTAAGTAAAATGTCCTGTCCATTTTTTCCTTAGAACCAAAGATTAAAATCGCCAAAATAATTCCATAAACCGGTTCCAGGTTATTGGTTAAAACGATAGTAAACGGACTCATTTTATGGAGCAAATTTGTAACAACTACAAAAGGATATGCGGTGCATATAGTTGCTAAAATCAATAGATATATCAGGTCGCTCAGTGAAATTTTTGAAATGGAATTTATAAGATCTCCCTGAATAAGAAGTACGATAAAAATGAAAATTGAGGCAAAAAAAAGTTCATAAAACGCTATATGCTCTGCCTTATATTTTTTGATATTTTTCCCATTTAAAATTGAAAAGAAAGCCAAGATAATAGCGGAAATAAGCGCATAAAAAACTCCCAATCTGTATTCGTCACTTATTTGAAAAATAATGACAAAACCGACCAAGGCAAAAGCTGCCAGAAGTACTTCATACCCCAAAATCTTTCGATTGTTAAATAAAGGGTCGAATAATGCAACAAATACTGCACTGGTTGACATTGTAACTAAAGTAGTTGATATATTAGATACTTTAATAGCATGAAAAAAAGTGATCCAGTGTAATGCGATCAATACCCCTCCAAGTAGCAATTTCAATAAACCCACCTTATCAATTTTAAAGGTCATCCTTTTTATCAAAAAGAAAATTGCCAAGGTGAAACTTGCCAATACAACTCTTAAGAAAACAAGTGGTATGGCAGAAACAGAAATTAGCGCACCAAGAATAGCAGTAAAACCCCAAATAAAAACAATAAAATGTAAATGAATCTGGTTTTTTAGTTTATCTGTTAGCATGGCGGAACAAAAAGATTGCGAGAATACCGAAAATCATATTTGGCATCCAAACCATCCAGAATGGATTGGCTTCTGCTGTTGCCCCAAGCACCTCAGATACCTTTAAAAAAAAGATATAGATAAACATCAAAGTAATTCCTGCAGCTAAATTAATTCCAATACCTCCTCTTCTTTTTTTCGATGAAAGAGAAACAGCAATAATGGTCAAAATAAAAGAAGAAATGGGTAAGCTCGTTCTCTTGTATAACTCGACCTTATAATTATTGAGATTTTTTACACCTCTGTCTTCAGATTCTTTGATATGCGAAGCCAGTTCATTTGATGGTAATTCTTTTGCGAGATAATCTATGTAAAGTAATTCATCCGGTGTAAAATTGAAAACAGTGTCGAAGGCTATTCCCGACTCAATAATATCTTCTCCCTCATGAATATGCCTCTTTTTAAAATTGCTAATCTTGTAAGTACTATCTTTTTCGATCCATTTAATGCTTTGACCAATAATCTTATAGCGCAATTCATTTCCATCAAACTTTTCGTAAGAAAAATTATATCCGTTATTACTATTCAAATTAAAACTGCCAAAATAAACGAAGTCGTTTTCACTTAATTGAAGGTTTATTTTACGCACATAGGTCTTGTTGTATTTTTTTGTGTTGCGCAAATAGGTTTCTTGAAACTCCTCAAAAGTTTTATTAGCCTTTGGCACAACGAAATGATTGACAAAGAAGGATACCACGGCGATAATGGTAGCACCAATTAAATATGGTCTTAAAAACCGTTTAAAAGAAATACCTGAACTATGGATGGCAATGACCTCTGAATTTCCTGATAACTTAGAAGTGAACAATATAACAGAAATAAACAGTGCCAATGGCATAAAAGTATTGCCGTAATTAATGATAAAATTGACGTAATAATCTTTTATAATCTCCTGGGTAGAGAGATCAGGATGTTTTAAAAATTTATCTACCTTTTCTGAAACATCAATTGCAATTGCTATAGGAATAAGAATAAGCAATGTAAAAAAAAAGGTGACAAAATATTTCTTTAATATGTAGCGATCTAGAATTTTCAAAGATTCTTAGCCTTTTAGTTTTTACAAATAAACAACTTATAATCTTTTGTCCATTTGTTTGACCATGATATTTTTCCATTCGGTGAAATCTCCAACTATAATATGCTTTCTAGCTTCCCTCACCAACCACATGTAAAAACCGAGGTTATGAATAGTGGCAATTTGCTTTCCTAAGTATTCATTTGCAGAAAACAAGTGCTTTAAATAGGCCTTTGAGTATAAAGTATCAACAAACGTATGATTCATTTCATCTATCACGGAAAAATCATCTTCCCATTTTTTGTTTTTAATATTAATGGTTCCATGTGCAGTAAAGAGCATACCGTTTCTGGCATTTCGTGTAGGCATAACACAATCGAACATATCAATCCCTAAAGCAATGTTTTCTAGAATATTAATTGGAGTACCAACACCCATTAAATATCGGGGTTTATCCCATGGTAATATTTCGCATACCACTTCGGTCATGGCGTACATTTCTTCTGCGGGTTCACCAACGGATAAGCCCCCAATGGCATTGCCTTCTGCACCGGCATTGGCAATATATTCTGCTGATTGTTTACGGAGATCTTTATAGGTACTTCCCTGTACAATTGGGAAAAATGTCTGTTTATAATTGTAGTGTTCCGGGTTGTCAATTAGATAAGTCTTGCATCTTTCCAGCCATCGATGTGTCATATGCATCGACCGTTTTGCGTAATTATATTCGCAAGGATAAGGCGTACATTCATCAAAAGCCATTATGATATCAGCTCCTATCTTCCTTTGAATTTCCATGGAAGACTCAGGCGAAAAAAAATGAGTAGACCCATCAATATGAGACTTAAATTTTACCCCATCTTCATTAATTTTATTCGTGTTTGATAAGGAGTAAACCTGATAACCCCCTGAATCGGTTAAAATTGGACGATGCCAATTCATGAATTTGTGCAGACCTCCAACTTGACTAAGAATATCAGTTTTTGGGCGCAGGTATAGATGATAGGTATTTCCAAGAATAATATCTGCGTTTATTTCATCAGTAAGTTCTGTTTGATGAACTCCTTTTACTGAGGCTGCTGTGCCAACCGGCATAAAAATAGGAGTTTCTATTGAACCGTGGTCTGTTTTGATAAGACCTGCCCTTGCTTTACTATTTTTATCGTTTCCTTTAAGTTCAAAAAACATAGGTGCTCTATTCGGAAAAATTAAACATTAAAGCGGAAATTCATCATATCCCCATCCTGTACGATATATTCCTTCCCTTCTACCGCCATTTTACCCGCTTCTTTAACTTTGGTCTCGCTTCCTAAATTCACAAAATCACTGTATTTGATCACTTCAGCACGAATGAATCCTTTTTCAAAGTCCGTATGTATAACACCAGCCGCTTGAGGAGCAGTATCGCCAATGTGAATTGTCCAGGCCCTTACTTCCTTTACACCGGCAGTAAAATAGGTTTGAAGTTTTAACAATGTATATGCAGATCGAATTAATTTGGAAACACCGGGTTCATCTAATCCAAGGTCTTCCAAAAACATTTTTCGTTCTTCATAATCTTCTAATTCATTAATATCTGCCTCAGTTCCAACAGCCAATACAAGCACCTCGGCCTCTTCATTTTTTATAGCCTCTTTCACTAAATCAACATAGTGATTACCTGATTTTGCAGATGCTTCGTCTACATTGCAGACATAAAGTACCGGCTTATCTGTGATCAATTGCAAATTATTTACAACTTCCTCTCTTTCGTCTTTTGAAAAATCAATGGCTCTTACAGAAACAGCTGCTTCCAGGTTGCTCTTAATTTTTTCTAATACCTGTAATTCCTTTTGTGCCGATTTGTCACCCGTTTTTGCAGCTCTTTTTACTTTTTCAAGCTTCTTTTCGACGGTTTCAAGGTCTTTCAATTGTAATTCAAAATCGATGGTTTCCTTGTCTCTTATAGGATTTACACTTCCGTCTACGTGAATAATATTATCATTGTCGAAACAACGCAAAACATGAATGATCGCATCTGTTTCTCTAATGTTTGCTAAAAATTTATTTCCCAAACCTTCTCCCTTACTTGCTCCTTTTACTAGTCCGGCAATATCAACTATTTCCACAGTCGCAGGAACAACTCTTTCAGGGTTCACCATTTCCGCTAATTTCTCTAAACGAGTATCAGGTACATTTACTACTCCAATATTTGGCTCAATTGTACAAAATGGAAAATTTGCTGATTGCGCTTTTGCATTAGATAAACAATTGAATAAAGTTGATTTTCCAACATTTGGTAACCCTACAATTCCGGCTTTCATCTACTAGTTTTTTTTGAGTTGCAAATATAGCAGTTTATAGCTGTTATTTAGTCATGTCATTTAATAAAAGTAAATTAGGTAAAAATCCTTTTAGGGGTAAGGTGTAATTACCATTCAGAACTAAAAAATAAAATTTGTACAAAGATTTTTTTCTTTGAAATCGAAGAACACAATTCACCATTCTCGGTATCTAATCAATAGTTTTGTGCTTTGCAGAACTTTTTTAAAATACTTTTTATGAAGTAGATTCAAAATTTGAATGCGAACATGTTCTTTAATAAGATTTCCAGTTTTAATACCATTAAAAATAGAAATGTTAATTGAACCACATATAAAATTTTGTAAAGCAACCTATTCTGATCAACTTTTATAAAAACGGTTTCAAGAGGCAGATTTGACGTGGTTTCTCGAAATATTTCAACAATTGGTTTGATTGAACTATTTAAATTTAAAAACAAATAAATAAAGGCACTTAGGGTTTTCTTCCAAGAATTATAGCTATTCTATTCAATTATGGTATTGATACCAAAAATAAATATGAAAACACAAATAAAAACAGTAAGACAGATCTAAAGAAAAACTTCAATAACTGTGCATCTTTCGGTCAATATTTTGACCCTATCCAATGAAGCAGGTAATAAAATGGTTTCTCCCATTTTAACCTTGATTTCTTTTCCAAATTCAGGAATTTGAAATGAACCTTCAATACATAGTAGTATAACAAACGAATCCAAATGGGAATAATCCATTATTTTATCTCCATCCAAAAAATAAATATTCGTTTTAAAATAGGGTGTATGAACTAAAGTATTAGCAGTATTTTCTAATTTCTTGTATTGGGTTTTATAATTTTGAGCAACTGTAAAGTCTAGAGCATCTAAGGCTAATTCTGTATGTAATTCACGAGGTTTTCCTGTTTTGGCATCAACTCGGTTATAGTCAAATATACGGTAAGTAACATCAGAAGTCTGTTGAATTTCTGCCAACAAAATGCCAGAGCCAATTGCATGTACTCTTCCGGTTGGAATATGGTAAGTATCTCCTTTTTTAGGTTTTTCAACATGAAGTAAATCGAGTATTTTTCCTTTATTCAGATACGATTGGTATTTTTCCTTGGAAGTAGGTTCATCAAAACCGATGATGATTTCTGAATTTTCATCCGCTTGCATCACATACCACATCTCATTTTTTCCAAATGAGTTGTGTCTTACTTTAGCCAATTCATCGCTGGGATGAACCTGAATTGACAAAGGTAATTTGGCATCAATAAACTTTATTAGTAACGGAAAGTTCTCTCCGAATAAATGATATACCTTTTCACCCAAAAATTTTCCCCGAAAATCTCGAATTAATTCTTTTAAAGTTTTCCCTTTCCATTCACCGTTGGCGACAAGCGTTTGATTTCCATCTACATCAGAAATCTCCCAAGACTCACCAATATGCTCTGTGGAAATATTTTTATTTAAAATAGTTTTCAATTTATTACCTCCCCAAATTCGGTATTGATAAATAGGTTGAAACTTTATTGGATAAAAATTCATTGTATAAATTTCTTAAAGGCAAAAAAACCTCGAAAAATTGAAATATTTCCGAGGTTCAAATTTAAACTTATTTCTCAAAACTAGAATAACATACCGGCTGCCACAGTTTCATTTGTTGCCTCATCAATTAAAATAAAGCTTCCCGTTTTTCTATTTTGAGCATAATCATCTTTCATGATAGGCGCTGTCGTGCGAATTTTAACTTTACATATATCGTTCATATTTAAAGTTTTATCCTCATCATTGCGCTTTAAAGTATCAATATTAACTTTATATTCTATTTCCTTGATCATTGCCTTCGGCTCATTTGAAGTTTGCTTGAGCGTATATTTCGCTCGGTCTCTGGCAGGTTTTTCATTAAACCAGCAAATCATGGCAGAAAGATCTTGAGTAATCTCAGGCAAATTATTGCTTTTTACAATCATATCTCCCCTACTAATATCAATATCATCTTCAAGGGCAATCACACAGCTCATTCCTTCAAAAGCCGTATCAACAAATTGATCATATACATTAATCGTTTTTATTTTTGAAGAGAACCCAGAAGGTAAAACTTTTATTTCATCTCCAACTCTAAAAATACCACCTGCAATTGTTCCTGCATATCCGCGGAAATCTCTGAATTCATCATCTTGAGGTCTAATGACCGTTTGAACCGGAAACCTCGCATCTACCATATTATTATCACTGGTGATATGAATAGTTTCAAGGGTATGTAAAAGTGGTGCATCTTGAAACCAAGGCATATTTTGAGAACGATTCACAACGTTATCTCCGTTTAATGCGCTAATAGGAATATACCGTACATCTTTGATCATCATTTTGGATGACATCCTCTCATATTGAGATACGATATCGTTAAAAACTTCTTCACTGTACTCAACTAGATCCATTTTGTTCACACACACAATAACGTGAGAGATTTGTAAAAGTGAAGCAATATAGGAATGCCGTTTAGTTTGCTCGATCACACCTTTTCTGGCATCAATTAAAACCAAAGCCACATTAGCAGTAGAAGCACCGGTAACCATGTTTCGTGTATATTGAATATGACCTGGTGTATCAGCAATAATAAATTTTCTTTTGGGGGTTGTAAAATACCTGTAGGCTACATCTATTGTAATACCCTGTTCACGTTCATCACGCAGTCCATCTGTAAATAAGGCCAAATCGATAGTTTCCATTCCTCTTTTACGGCTTGTATTTTCAATGGATGCGATCTGATCTTCGAAAATTGATTTTGAATCGTATAATAATCTACCGATCAAAGTACTTTTGCCATCATCAACACTCCCTGCTGTTGTAAATCTTAATAATTGGTTATTTGATATTTCCATTTTTTCTTTTTAAAAGTATCCTTGTTTTTTTCTGTCTTCCATAGAGGTTTCAGACCGTTTATCATCAGCTCGATTCCCTCTTTCTGTTTCTCTCATGGCTGCAACTTCTTCAACAATTTTTTCTAAAGTATCTGCCTCAGATTCAATTCCACCTGTAATGGTAATATCTCCCAAAGTTCTGAATCTAACCTTCTTGATTTCAATTACATCATTATCGTGTTTTACTAAGTGCTCGGAAACAGGTATCCAACTGCCATTTCTTTTAACAACTTCTCTTTCATGGGCGAAATACAACGAAGGTATTTCGATATTTTCTTTTTTTATATAATTCCATACATCCATTTCTGTCCAGTTACTGATCGGAAAAGCTCTAAAGTGTTCTCCTTGATGCATTTTACCATTGAACAAATTCCATAATTCAGGTCTTTGATTTTTGGGTGTCCACTGACCAAAATCATCTCTATGTGAAAAAAATCTTTCTTTAGCTCGGGCTTTTTCTTCATCTCTTCTACCTCCACCGATAGCACAATCAACTTTATGAAGTTCTATTGCATCAAGAAGCGTTGTTATTTGCAATTCGTTTCTTGAAGCATTTTTTCCAGTCTCCTCAACAACCCTCTTATTATTTATCGCTTCTTGCACAGAACCTACGAGTAATTGAACACCTAATTTTTTTACTAAATCATCCCTAAACTGCATCGTTTCGGGAAAATTGTGACCAGTATCGACATGAAGTAATGGAAATGGTACTTTTGATGGAAAGAAAGCTTTCTTGGCTAAATGTGTGAGCACTATAGAATCTTTTCCACCAGAAAATAGAATTACAGGGTTTTGAAACTGGGCATATACTTCTCTCAAAACAAAAATGGCTTCAGCTCTCTAGTTCTTCTAAATAATTTAAATAAAATTTATTCATTTGTTAATTTTTTCTTTATCGCATTATAAAGCTAAATCGATAGCTTCATTTATTGTCAAATCATCAGTAACAATCATTAAATCAGGATTTTCCGGAGGTTCGTATGGTGCGTTGACACCTGTGAAATCTTTAATTTCCCCCTTTCTCGCTTTTTTATAAAGACCCTTTACATCCCTCTTCTCGCATTCAGTGATAGATGTGTTAACGAAAATTTCGACAAAGTTATTTTTTCCTACAATATTTTCAATCATTTCCCTGTCTTTTTTGTAAGGTGACACGAAAGCCCCTAATGTAATGAGTCCGGCATCCACCATTAACTTAGCAATTTCTGCTATCCGCCGAATGTTTTCAGTCCTGTCTTCAGGAGAAAATGTTAAATCTTTATTTATACCTTTTCTTATATTATCCCCATCTAAAGAATAGGTTCTATAACCTTCTTTATAAAGCCTTTTCTCCAAACCATTGGCAATGGTAGATTTGCCCGATCCGGACAAACCAGTGAACCAAACTAAAAAGGAATTATGATTATTTATCCTATTTCGATCAGCTTTGGTTATCCCGTAATTATGTTCAATTATGTTTTCATTCATCTCAATGACTTCTTTGTTCTAAACCAAAATTAATTTTATACCAAGCTCTTTCATGTAAATAATATAATAACATTTTTGTAACAACTTCAGTAAAACCAATTTTCAAACCGGTTAAAGGATTTCCTGTAATTACCCATGCAATTATCATTGTGTCTATGGTACCTACAATTCTCCATGTAACTGTTTTGCCCAAATGCCTCTTTCTACTTTCCAGAGACTTACCGTCTTTGGATAAATTTATTTTGAACCAAATTCGCTCATGAATATAATACAAAATCATTTTTGTAAAAACCTCTACCCCACCAATTTTCAAACCTGCCAAACCGCTTCCGGTAATTAGCCAAGAAAGTAAAATAGTGTCAAGTGTACCAATCAATCGCCAAGTAAAAGTTTTGGCGATATGTCTTTTCCTACTATTATCTTTCATTTTGGCTTACTAAAAACCATGGATTTAAAAGATTCTTTTTATTATATAATAGGGGTTGGTTGGTTTCTTGCGATATGACCTCTAATCCAACAGCCTCACAAATTGCCTGTCCGGCTGCAGTATCCCACTCCATGGTCGGAGCAAATCTAGGATAAACGTCGGCCAACCCTTCTGCTACCAGACAAAATTTTAATGAACTTCCTTTGGATACGATTTCTACTTTTTCTACTTCGGTCTTCAAATTTTTGACGAAATCTTCTGTCTCAGGACTCATATGAGATCGACTTCCAACTACGATTTTCTCCTTTAAAGAAACAGGTCGAGGATGGATTTCCATGGCACCCATCATGATATTGGAAATATCGAATCTGTTCATATCAAAAACCGTTTTATAAGCTTTATTTTTTTCAACATCTGCAAAATATAATGTTTTCTCAACTGGGACAAAGATTACTCCCAATATGGGTTGACCATTTTTTACCAAGGCAATATTAACCGTAAATTCGCCATTCCTCTTGACAAATTCCTTAGTTCCATCAAGTGGATCAACAATCCAGCAAATTGTCCAATTCTTTCTGGTTTCAAAATCAATTTGTTTATTTTCTTCACTAATGATAGGAATATTGCTGCCTGATAAAAACTCATTAATTTTTGCATTTGCTTTTTCATCTGCCTCTGTCAATGGTGATTTATCTTCTTTTAAGTCAACTTTAAAATTGGTATGATATACCTCAAGTATTTCCTTTCCTCCTTGAACCGCTGCTTCTATGGCTAATGCCAGTAATTTATTATCCATTTAACTCCAGGTATTTATCTACAAAGTTTTTAATTCCTTTTTCTATGCTAGTTGAGGGTTTGAAATCAATATACTCGTAAAGGCTTTCGACATCTGCATAAGTAGATTGAACATCTCCAGGCTGCATTTCTTTAAAAACAATTTTACCCTTTTTATTCAAAGCTTTTTCTATGGCTTTCACATAATCCATCAAGGCCACTGGACTATTATTTCCGATATTAAATAATTGATAGGGTGCCGAACTTATTGAAGGATCCGGATTTTTCGGATCAAAATTTGGATTGTTTTCTTTTGGGGGAAGTGGAATCAATCTCAAAATACTTTCTACAATATCGTCGACATAAGTAAAATCCCTACTCATTTCTCCGTGGTTGAACACCTCAAATTCCTTATCCTCGACCATTGCTTTTGTAAATATATGCAAAGCCATATCAGGCCTTCCCCAAGGACCATAAACTGTAAAAAATCTCAAACCTGTTGTAGGAATTCCATAGAGATAAGAATAAGAATGTGCCATCATTTCATTCGCCTTTTTACTCGCTGCATACATAGCTAAGGGATGATCGGTGTGCTGGTTGGTTTTAAAAGGAACTGACTTGTTTAAACCATAAACTGAACTGGATGAGGCATAAACAACATGTTCAACCGGGTATGCCCTGCAGCCTTCCAGAATATTTAAAAATCCTGTAATATTACTATCGACATATGAATGTGGATTAATCAAAGAATATCTGACACCAGCCTGTGCCGCCAGATTAACCACATAATTAATTTTGGACTTTTTAAACAGTTCTAAAATATTTTCTCTATCTGTTAAATCAAGTTTAACAAAGTCAATTAGTCCCGAAACGATTTTGTTGTATTCAATCTGGTCACGATCGATATTCATATCTGCCAAACGGGCATATTTTAATTCTACATCGTAATAATCATTGATATTATCCAGACCAATTACCTCAAATCCATTTTTAACCAACAATTTTGATAAGTGATGTCCGATAAAGCCCGCTGCACCTGTTACTAATACTCTTTTTTGATTCATTTTTTTAAATTATTCTGAACTACTTTTTATAACCTGCTGTCGATCGAGTTTTTATCTAAAAGTGCCTTCACATCAAACTTTACGTGTTTTTCCTTTAAAAATTTATTCAGATCCAATACTTTAAACTCTTTATGAGAAACAGCCAAAATTACCGCGTCATATTTTTCTATAATATCCCTTTCATGATCAATTAATTCAAGATTATATTCATGTTTAACCTCGTCTTTAAGTGCCCAAGGGTCATAAACGTCGACATCAACTGAATAGGATTGTAATTCTCTAATGATGTCTATTGCCCTTGAATTTCTAATATCGGGACAGTCTTCTTTAAATGTAATTCCCAAAACCAAAACTTTGGAATGATGAACTGGCAGACCTTTTTTGATCATTAACTTGATCGTTTCCTGGGCGACAAAAGGGCCCATACTATCATTTAATCGACGACCAGCCAAAATTATTTCGGGATTATAACCCAATTCCATAGCCTTGTGTGCCAAATAATAAGGATCAACCCCGATACAGTGTCCGCCTACCAAACCTGGTTTAAAAGGCAAAAAATTCCATTTAGTTCCAGCTGCTTCCAGTACCTCATGTGTATCAATGCCCATTAAACGAAATATTTTTGACAATTCATTGACAAATGCAATATTGATATCCCTCTGAGAATTTTCAATAACTTTGGCTGCTTCTGCCACTTTAATCGAGGGAGCTTTGTGTGTTCCTGCAGTTATTATAGTTCTATAAATCTCATCAATCTTATCTGCTATTTCAGGAGTTGAACCAGAAGTCACTTTCAAGATTTTAGTGACCGTATGTTCTTTGTCTCCTGGATTTATTCTTTCAGGTGAATAACCCAAATAGAAATCCTTGTTAAATATTAATCCTGAAAGTTTTTCCAAAATTGGCAAACACTCCTCCTCAGTCGCTCCAGGGTAAACGGTGGATTCATAGACAACAATATCACCTTTACCCAAAACCTTACCAACTGTCTCACTCGCTTTATATAGGGGTGTCAGGTCTGGCCGATTATTTTTATCGACAGGCGTGGGTACCGTCACGATATAAAAATTGGAATTTTTTATTTCTGCCAGATCAGCAGTTATCCATAGACCCTTACCAGATTTACTTAAGTTGGCCAAAGATTCTACATTCACTTCAGCCAATTGTTCCGAAGAAGTTTCTAGGGTAATGTCCTTATTTGACCTTAGTTCTTTAATTCGGTTATGATTGATATCAAAACCGACTACTTCGAAATGTTTTCCAAATTCTACTGCTAAAGGTAAACCTACATAGCCTAAACCTATTACGGCAATTTTAGTTTTTTCCATGGGGATATTATTAAGGGTAGTTATTTTAATGTTTTAATTAAATATTTTATATCTGACCATAACGACCAATTCAAAATATATTGTTTATTAAGTTCAACCTTTTTTGGCCAAATAATTGAGTCATTATAATGCTTGGGATTTTTTTGCTTTTTAAGTATGTCGTCCTCATTTCTAAATACAATACTGGCAGGGCCTGTGATACCCGGCTTTACACATAAGATTATTCTATCTTCACCTTCCAATAAATCAACGTATCCCGAAACATCAGGTCTTGGACCTACCATACTCATTTCTCCTTTTATGACGTTTAAAACCTGCGGCCATTCGTCAATATTATACTTTCTTAGAAAGGTCCCAAAAGGAGTTATTCGATTCAAATTGAGAACCGAAATCGGACTTTTATCCTCATCATGCTTTAGCATAGTCCTTATTTTTAAAATCCTGAACACCTTCCCATAACGTCCAATTCTTTCCTGACTGAATAGTCCGAACGACCTTGTTGAAACAGATGCAAAAAGAACGAAAAAGAACATCGGAACTAATAAAAAAATAAATAAAGGTAAGGCTAAGAAAAGATCGAATAAACGCTTAATTAAACGCTGTTTTTTTGATATTCTTTCATTACACAATCCAATCAACGCCTAAAAGAATTTATCCTTTGCTCTATTCGTTTCAATAAACTTGGTTTTTCGTTACTGTGATATCCATTACCATATTTTCCATATCCATAGGAATAACCGTAGCCATAACCGTAGCCATAGCCATATTTGGATTTTACTTTAAAATCGTTTAATACAAATGAAATATTTGAGACCTCACCATTTCTATATTTGTCATCAATCATTTTAGGCATTCCCTTTTGGGTGTAATTATACCTGATCATATAAATAATAGCGTCACAGTATTTGAACAATTCTAAAGCGTCAGCTACTAAACCTACCGGTGGAGTATCTATGATGATATAATCATATCTCTTTTTCAAATCATTAATCAACATTTCAGTCGATTCACTAAGAATAAGTTCTGAAGGGTTCGGAGGGATTGGTCCAGAAGTGATGAAATCTAAATTATCAACCCTTGAATGACCGATGATTTGATCCAAATCCTTCTCTCCAATCAAATAATTTACAATCCCAAACTCATTATTATGCTCAAATTCCTTATGCATCTGTGGTTTTCGCAAATCAAAACCGATAATCACAGTTTTTTTTCCACTCATGGCAAACACAGAAGCCATATTTATGGCACACATGGTTTTTCCCTCCTTACTTACAGAAGAGGTAACCAATATTGTTTTAGTTTTATTTTCTCTTTTTAGCAGAAACTGTATGTTGGAACGCAATGCTCGAAATGATTCTGAAATGGTTGAGTTAGGTTTGTTGGCAACAACTAGTCTGCTCTCATAATTATTCCTTCCCAAAACACCCAATACAGGAATTTTATACATTTTTTCAATTTCCTCTACTGTAGTGATTTTATTATCCAGAACCTCCTTCGAAATAATAACCAAGAGTGGAATTATCGTACCTAAAAGCAATCCAATCATATAATTGAACTGAGTTTTTGGCGAAATTGGCAATTGTCCTGTATCTTTGGCTTTATCTAAAATCTTGATATCAGAAACATTTGCCGCTATTGCAGTTCCAGCTTCATAGCTCTTTTGTTTCAAATAATTGTAATTTGTTTCTGAAATATTATATTTTCGCTGGAAATTCAACAACTTTTGTTCTTTTGGAGATAGATTTCTTAGCTTTGAATTATTATTAGCCAATTGCCTATTAAGGTTCTCTAAATTAACTGATATCGTTGATTTTAAAGATGAAATATGTTCTAAAAGTATTTGTCTTTCCAAATCAATTTCTTCATTAATTTTCCTCAGTGGCGGATACGAAGGTGTAACAGTCATTTCAAGATTTTCTTTAGCCTTAGACATTGCAATCAAGGAATTAACACTATTCGTTATATTCGGATCCTCAATATTAACCAAAGCGGGAGCAGGAATATTCTCATCTATTTGATTTCTATTTTTTATATAACTTTCTAAACTTCCTAAATAATCTAATCTGTTCTTGACAAATCGAATTTCATTATCAATTGTTGTTACTTCATCTGAGCAATGATGTGCCCTCTGGCTGACAAATCATATATATTGTTCGATTGTTTAAATGAACCTAATTCAGTTTCAATATCCTTTAAATTATTAGACTCTACACCAAATAGCGTATCTATATACTTTTTAGTCTTTATCGCGTATTGTATTTTATGTCTTTGCTGATCTTTATTTAAGAACGTCTATCGTTGTATTTAAATAATCTTCAATTTTTCTTTTATTTGCTCCCTGCAATTCCAGCTTTATAAGTGAAGTTCCCTTTTTTCAATGTCGAAACATCTATTTTAGTGTAATTTTTAACAACACTATTAAAATTTTTAAATTTGATATAACAAGATTTCCCTCGTAGATCCTCAAACTGATTATTCTTTCTTAATTTCAAACTTAAAAAATGGAGACTCAATAACATATTCTAGCGGATATATTTTTTCAAATTTCTCCTGCTACAGGTTTAAATATTTTTGATGTATTTCTATAATATTTTAACAGTTTATACTCATCTTCTTCAAAATTTACAGTTATTTTAACCCGTTCATTTTTAAGAAACTTAAGCAGAATAAACGTATTTTGTAACTGATATTCCATCGTATCTAAATCAATCTCAAACGGCAATGATCCATAAACATCTATCATGCGATATTCTCCTTCCTTATAATAGTCAATATAATACTTCAACTTATTTACTACCTTTTCATTATGAGTTCTTGATTGAAGAATCGTCATAATGGTTTCTACTTTATCACTTGGCCCACCCCAGTTAAAAGCAATATTTGTACTACTGGTAAAAAGAGGATTTTGCTCATCTTTAACAGTAATTATACTGTCGAGTTTATAAATTCGTTGGATCTCTCTATTAATCCAATAGGCAATCAAACAGACCAATGAAAATGGTAAGCAAAAATAATTTCCAATGATCTAAAATTTTAAATAAATACTCTTTTACATCAAAAGTATTCAAATCATTTATGTCAAAATTGTTTGAAGATTTCATCAAAGAATTAAAATTTTTGACTAACAGTATTGTCGTAGTTACCAATGAAAGTAATGAAATAATGGTTGTTAAAGTTTGAGCACCTGTGGTCCCAGTTCCCCAAGATTTCTGTTTTAATGGTTCAACATAGACTACATCATTGGGTTTAATATAAAAATTATCTTATATCAAATGCATTTACATCTGTCAAATCAAGAATGAAACGATCTGTTTTATCGATAGATTTTACGAAAAATCGTAATATTTTTTCTGTTTCCCGTAATAGGAATATCACCCGCACTTGCTATAGCCTCAACAATATTGATTTGATTTTGAAATGCCACAATAGGCCCTGGATTATTAACTTCACCCAATACCGTAAACCTAATTCCAGCTAATTTAACCGTTATAAACACATCTTCCTTGTTTCTAAAGAAAGTTTCAAATTCGCTTTGAATCTTTTCCGTAACCTCCCTTTCTGTATAGCCCAATACATTTAAATCGCCTAAATATGGAATACGGATATTGCCGTGTTTGTCAATACTGTAAGAAGTAAAATATAAGATTTCCTGACTAATATTTGTTGCCGTTCTTTCACTCGCAGTATTTTTAAAAAGTGATACCAAACTAGGATCTGAGGATTTGATATCAATATATAGCATATCATCAACTTGAAGTCTATAGGGTTCATTTTGTATTTTGTAAATCGAATCTTTAACTGCTGCTTCGCCTTGGAAATAAATAAGTTCCTTTTTAGGTACACAAGAGAAAAAAAATAAAGTAGTTATTATCAGGACTAAAACCTTTCTCATTTTCATATTTTGTAAAGCGCAAATATAATTTTTAATCTCGTTTGATACAATTATTTTTCCCTTATTTTCGTGGTTCTAAAATGGTTTAAATGATTCACCAAGCTTACTATTTCATTAAATTTTTGTTTCAATCGAATAATGCTCACGGAATCCATTCCCCTTTTGTCTTTGATTTCTACAACAAGGCTTTAAGACCAGATTTGCAAAAAAATATAGATCTTTTTAAAAAGCATAAGCTATTTCGATCTGAATTAATCAATAATAATCAGACGATAGAAGTCGTTGATTTTGGAGCGGGATCAAAAAAAATTAATGATAATCAAAGGAAAGTCCGCCAAATTGCCAAAACTGCCGGACTTTCAAAAAGAAGTGCAATGAAATTAATTCAAGTAACCCAATTTTTGCAACCTGTAAATATTTTAGAATTAGGCACTTCCGTGGGCCTAGGAACTGCAGCACTGGCTATGGGAAATAGGGAGGCAAACATTAAAACTTTAGAGGGATGTCCATCTACTTCACATATCGCACAAGAAATGTTCGAGAAATATAAATTGAACAACATTTCAATAAAAACCGGTGATTTTAAAAAAACTCTGCCCGAAACACTTAAAGATCAAAGTTTTGATATGATCTATTTTGACGGTAATCACCAAAAAGAACCCACACTGGAATATTTTAACCTTTGTTTGTCGCATAAATCAAATCAAAGTGTTTTTATTTTTGACGATATTCATTGGTCTAAAGAAATGAATGAAGCCTGGAATGAAATAAAAAATCATCCTGAAAGTGTAGTTACGATTGATACTTTTCAATGGGGTATCGTATTTTTTAGAAAAGAACAGATGAAACAGCATTTTATTTTAAGAGTTTGGTGATTTCTCTCCTTTTTAATGCTTACTTTTGTTGAACTTTTTAATATATAAGATTAAACAATAGTGAAAATATATACAAAAACAGGTGACGCCGGTGAAACTTCCCTTTTCGGAGGAGAAAGAGTTAAAAAATACAATCAGCGCTTAGAGGCTTATGGTACAATAGATGAACTGAACTGTCAAATAGGATTGATCACTGTTCAAAATATTCCGCAAAATTATAAGAATGAATTAGTTGAAATTCAAAATTTACTTTTTACCATTGGAGCCATGCTGGCCACTCCACCTTCTAAAGAAAAACTAAAAAGTGGTGAAGATCGATTAAAAATTGAAAAGCTGTCGGATAAAGATGTGCTGCAACTTGAAAATTCTATGGACCAAATGAATGAAATGCTGCCCGAAATGACACATTTCATACTTCCTGGTGGAAACACTACCGTGTCATTTTGTCATATAGCGCGCACGGTTTGCAGGAGGGCAGAGCGAATGATTGTAAAATTGGCCGATGAAGAAGCCGTTCTACCCATTATTATTACCTACATAAATAGATTATCCGATTACTTGTTCGTACTGGCACGAAAATTGACATTTGATCAGCAAGCAGAAGAGATCAAATGGATATCTCGGTAATTAATTCAATCAAGTTCTTTAACACATTAAAATTGTTTTTAAAAAAAAACATCAAAAACCTTGACTATTTGCGCAATAAAATTATTTTTGCAAAAAATTAAAAAATTATGTACTGGACTTTAGAACTTGCATCTTATTTAAGCGATGCTCCTTGGCCTGCTACCAAAGATGAATTAATCGATTATTCTATTCGAACAGGCGCTCCACTAGAAGTGGTTGAAAATTTGCAAGCGATGGAAGATGAGGGTGAACAATACGAAACAATTCAAGAGATTTGGGAAGACTATCCTTCTGATGAAGATTATCTTTGGAATGAGGATGAATATTAAAAAAACTAAAAGTCTCAATTGAGGCTTTTTTTTTGCTTAATTTTGACCTTCCAAATTTCAAAAAATAACATATATTACTTATTATGAGTTTAGTAAATTCTATACTAAAAGCCTTTGTTGGCGACAAGAAAAAAAAGGATTTAAAACAGTTAAACCCGTTAGTCCAAGAGGTCAGAGCCTTTGACAACGAAATGAATAATCTAAGTTTAGATGAGCTTAGAGCGAAAACAACTGACTTTAAACAAAAAATAAAGGATGCTGTAAAGGATCTTGAAACACAAATTGTAAATCTTAAAAGCGAAGTAGAAACCGCTCATATTGATAGAAAAGAGGAAATCTATAGGGAAATAGATGAATTGGAAAATCAAATCTATGAGATTACTGAGGAAAAACTTAAAGAAATTCAAGCTGAAGCTTTTGCTGTTGTCAAAGAAACTGCCAAGCGCTTTGCAAACAATACTGAACTATCCGTTATAGCAACTCCTTATGATCGCGAAATTTCGGGTAAAAAGGACTATGTTACACTTAATGGAGAAAAGGCGATCTGGAGTAATTCTTGGGATGCGGCAGGTAAACCGATCGTATGGGATATGGTTCATTACGATGTTCAGCTCATTGGTGGTGCTGTGCTGCATCAAGGTAAAATTGCCGAAATGATGACTGGGGAAGGAAAAACTTTAGTAGCTACTCTACCTATTTATCTCAATGCCCTAACCGGAAAAGGTGTGCATGTAGTAACTGTGAACGATTATTTAGCAAAAAGGGATGCTGCCTGGATGGGCCCCATTTTTGAATTTCACGGCCTAACCATAGATTGTATCGATGTTCATCAACCAAATTCTGATGCCCGAAGAAATGCTTATAACGCTGATATTACTTACGGCACAAATAATGAGTTTGGTTTCGATTATTTGAGGGATAATATGTCGCACACACCTAAAGATCTCGTTCAAAGACCTCATAATTACGCCATCATTGACGAGGTGGATTCTGTTTTAATTGATGATGCACGAACTCCTTTAATCATTTCAGGTGCAACCCCACATGGCGATCGTCATGAGTTCAATGAATTAAGACCAAAAGTTGATGAAATCGTTCGTATTCAGAATAAATTGCTCACGGGTGTATTGGCTGATGCTAAAAAATTAATTGCTGAGGGAAATACCAAAGATGGAGGGTTGTTGCTCTATCGAGTTTATAGAGGTTTACCAAAAAACAAAGCACTGATCAAATTTTTAAGCCAAGAGGGAATTAAGCAACTTCTTCAAAAGACTGAAAATTTCTACATGCAGGACAACAATCGCGAAATGCCTAAAGTTGACGCGGAATTGTATTTTGTGATTGAAGAGAAAAACAACTCTGTTGATCTTACCGATAAAGGAATTGCATTCTTAGGAGGTGATAAAGCCGAGGACAATTTCTTCGTACTTCCTGATATTGGAATGGAAATTGCAAAAATTGACGGAACTGATAAAAGTACTGAAGAAAAAGCAAAACTAAAAGAAGAACTCTACCGAGATTTCAGTATTAAAAGTGAGCGAATTCATACCTTAAGCCAACTGTTAAAGGCATACACCGTTTTTGAAAAAGATGTTGAATATGTGATTATAGAGGGGCAAATCAAAATTGTTGATGAGCAAACTGGTCGTATCATGGAAGGTAGAAGATACAGTGATGGTCTGCACCAGGCAATTGAGGCAAAAGAGAATGTAAAAATTGAAGCTGCCACACAAACCTACGCCACGATTACATTGCAGAATTATTTTAGGATGTACCGAAAACTTTCAGGTATGACGGGTACTGCGGTAACCGAGGCTGGTGAATTTTGGGAAATTTACAAATTAGATGTGGTGGAGATCCCAACAAATGTTCCTCTGTTAAGAGATGACAGAGAGGATTTGATTTATAAAACTAAACGAGAGAAATACAATGCGGTTATTGAAGAAATCGCTAGTCTGGTAGCACAAAAAAGACCTGTTTTGGTAGGAACTACCTCAGTAGAAATTTCGGAGTTGTTATCTCGAATGTTGAGTATTAGAAAAATTGAGCACAACGTTTTAAACGCTAAACTTCATAAAAAAGAAGCTGATATTGTCGCTCATGCTGGTGAGCCGGGAGTAGTTACTATTGCAACGAACATGGCTGGTAGGGGTACCGATATCAAATTGACGAATGATGTTAAAAACGCCGGTGGATTAGCTATTATTGGTACAGAAAGACATGACTCTCGAAGAGTTGACCGACAGTTACGCGGTAGAGCAGGTCGACAAGGAGATCCAGGTACATCGCAATTTTATGTCTCATTAGAAGATAATTTAATGCGTCTTTTTGGTTCTGAAAGAATTGCCAAAATGATGGATAAGATGGGACTAAAGGAGGGTGAAGTCATTCAGCATTCCATGATCTCTAAATCGATAGAAAGAGCGCAAAAGAAAGTTGAGGAAAATAACTTTGGAATTCGTAAGCGCCTATTAGAATATGACGATATCATGAATGCTCAAAGAGAAGTCGTTTATAAAAGAAGAAAACATGCACTTTATGGAGAGCGATTACAAGTCGATATTGTAAATATGATCTATGATACCTGCGCATTAATCGTTTCAGAAAATAAAGCGACAAACAATTATTCAAATTTTGAGTTTGAATTAATTCGTTTCTCTTCAACTGCTTCTCCATTTAGCAGAGAAGAGTTCGAATCTAAAGATGAACAATCAATTACTGATGAATTGTTTGATATCGTTTATGCTCACTATCAAAAAAGAATTGAGCAGAATGCGCTGGCAGCTTATCCTGTGATCAAAGATGTGTATGAAAAACAAGGTGATCGTTATGAAAGAATAATGGTTCCTTTTACGGATGGCATAAAAACACTACAAATTGTTACCAATTTAAAAGAGGCATATGAATCTAACGGTAAACAATTGATGACCGACTTTGAAAAGAACGTCACTTTGGCAATAATCGATGATTCCTGGAAGAACCATTTGCGTCAGATGGATGATTTAAAACAATCAGTACAAAATGCCACCTATGAACAAAAGGATCCGCTTCTGATATACAAATTTGAAGCTTTTGAATTATTCAAAAAAATGTTGGACAGCGTTAATAAAGAGGTTCTTTCTTTCTTATTTAAAGGGGAATTGCCAAGTCAAAGTCCGCAGCAAGTTTCTCAGGCTAAAGAACAGAAAAGAGAAAAAGTCCAATTGTCTAAAGCTGATTTTGAAAGTCCAACAAGAGAAACGAGTACAAATCAAAGTCAGCCTCAACAGGTTACTGAAACAATTGTAAGAACCGAGCGTAAAGTGGGCAGAAATGAAAAAGTTACCATTAAGAATATCAAAACAGGTGAGTCCAAATCATTAAAATTTAAACAAGCCTTGCCGCTCATCAGCAATGGAACTTGGGTAATTATTGAGGAAGCCTAAGGACCTAATAAAAGAGAAAAAATCTTCACGAAAGTGAGGATTTTTTTTTGCTCTGATCTTTTAAGAAAACAGATATAGTATCTTTTCTGTTTATTTTACCTGTGGCAGTATAAGAAAAATAAGGAACCGAAATAATCTCCTTCGGCATCTCAATTTTTTCTAGAAAAATTGATAAATCTGAAGCTCTAAAACTCACTTTACCCTGAACGAAAAGAACCAAACGTTCTCCAAGTCTATCATCCTCAAACGAAGAAACAAAAAAGGGCTGATGAATCAACTTGCTCAATTTTAATTCAATCTTTTCGGGTATCAATTTAATTCCTCCTGAATTTATGATATTATCAAATCTTCCTAACCATTTAAAAGTAGAATTAGAAGTTATATCAACTATATCATTAGTTATTAATTCTTTATCAGTAATTTTTTCTGCATTTATCACAAGGCAATTTCGTTCGTCCTGAGAAATAAAAACATCAGGCAATAAGGTAAATTCATCCTGATTAAAAGAATAATCAACTGATCTAAAAAAATCTTTTGCTGATTTGTTTAAGGGCTGAATTGCTATATGACTAACTGTCTCTGTCATCCCGTAGCTCAAAAATACTTTTGTACTTAACTTGTTTAACCTGCTATGAATCATTTCGGAAATACCTCCTCCACCAATTAAAAGTTTTTCAATGTGTTCTACTTTTTCAAAAGAATTAGCAGCCTGATATGAAGTCATCGCAGCAAAATCATAATCCTTTTGAATGTTTTCTGTGAGATTCCCCTTAGGTTCAACAAAGTCAATATGCCAACCCAGAACCAATGCTCGTACCCACATCATTTTCCCCGAAATATACTGAGTGGGTAAACAATGAAGGGCCTTTGTACCCTCTGACAAATGAAAGAATCGACTTGTATTCATGGCCGAATTAATCATATGCTTTTTCCATACAGAAATCAATTTTGGGGAACCCGTAGAACCAGATGTATTTACTTCAATTATTTCACTGTCAGAAAACCAATTGTTTAGAAATACGTCCACATCATTTGGCAAACATTGAACGTAAGTCATTAACTCTTCTATGGTTCTAATCTGTTGATCATTTAACCTGAAATTTTCGTGAAACATATAACTCATCTGGCAAACATTTTTGGAAAAGCAGTTCGGTTATCTTGACCTAAAACTTTTTTTCTAAAGGTCGTGCGTAAAAAGCCTAATCCATAGCCAAAAAATTGAATCAGGCTTGACAGGACTGACAGTAGTCCTGTCAACATGTTTTTGTTCTCAAAAGTTGAATCAAAAAAAATCAAAAGTAAATAAGCTAGAGTCAATTTTAAAGGGAGCTCTATACCAAAAAAATACACAATGACAGAGCTCAAAGAAAAAAGTATAAATAAACTTGGAAACCAATAAGTTATTTTCTGCGATTTAGGATATAATTCATTAAGAATGGGCCTTGCCGCACCAAAATTGTTCGTTTGCTTAAAAAACTGTTTAAAATTCGTCCTTCTTTTATGATATAAAAATGCATCCGGGATAAACTGAGTAGTAAATCCCATGTTCCAGATACGCATGGTCAACTCTATATCTTCACCGATATATTGATTTGAGAAACCTCCGGTTCTTTCAAAAACAGTTTTGGAAATTCCCATATTAAAACTTCGCAATTGAAATTTTCTGTTTTTCGATTCTTCATTTCTTAATCCGCCTGTAGTGATAAATGACGTCATTGAAAAATTGATCGCTTTCTGAATTCTCGTAAAACTTGAGTGAGCTGTATCTGGTGCCCCAAAGGCATCCGTATACATTTTTTCCAAAGTCTCACTAACAACAGTCAGGTAATTTTCTGGTAATAAACAATCAGAATCAAGTATGATAAAATAATTGCCCTTAGCTCTTTTCATACCAAAATTTCTGCTATCTCCGGGCCCACTATTTTCTTTAAAATAATAGGATAATTCCAGCATATCAGTAAAAGAATCTGCTACATCTTTAGACCGATCAGTAGACCCATCGTCTACAATAATTACTTCAAATTGCTTTTTAAAATCTTGATTTGAAATTGTAGAAAGTAACTCTCCTAACTCCTCTTTTCTATTATAGACAGGGACAATAAATGAAAAATATAAATTTGTAGACATGCCCTAGTAAAAAGGCTTCTTAAAGAAGCCTTTTTTTATTCGTTAAATTTATCCATGATCACATCGCTGATTCCCATATTTGAAAATCCTCCATCGTGATAAAGATTTTGTAAGGTGACTTTTTTAGTCAAATCTGAAAATAAAGAAATCGTATAGTCAGCACATTCTAATGCTGTTGCATTCCCTAATGGCGACATTTTTTCAGCATAAGCTAAAAATCCGCTAAAACCTTTCACCCCGGATCCTGCGGTGGTTTTGGTCGGCGATTGTGAAATTGTATTCACACGTACCTTAAAGTCTCTTCCAAAGAAATAACCAAAACTTCTGGCAATCGATTCTAAATAGGCTTTATTATCTGCCATATCATTATAATCAGGAAAAACACGTTGTGCTGCCATATAAGAAAGTGCTACAATAGAACCCCATTCGTTCATGGCTTTCTTATGGTATAATACATTCATTACCTTGTGAAAGGAAACAGCCGATACATCCCAACCCTTTGTGGTGAAATCGTAACTAGGATCTGTATAATGTTTTCCCTTTCGAACATTTACCGACATACCAATAGAGTGCAAAACAAAGTCGATCTTACCTCCCAATATTTCCAAGGATTTTTCGACTAAATTTTGAAGATCTTCCATGGATGTAGCATCTGCCGGAATTACCTGTGAATTCGTTTTAGCCGCCAGCTCATTAATTTCACCCATCCTCATCGCGATTGGTGCATTGGTCAAAACAAATGTTGCTCCCTCCTCATGAGCTCTTTCAGCGACTTTCCATGCGATAGAATTGCTATCTAGTGCACCGAAAATGATGCCTCTTTTTCCTTTCAGTAAATTGTACATATTTAATTAGTTAGATTTATTTCCAAATATTTGTTCCAAACAAATTTAGTATTTTTTTTAAGAAAGTGCTTTAGATACTTAACAGCTCCCTGGCATGTGCTAAGGCAGATGCTGTCAATTCTTTACCTCCCAACATTTCTGCCAACTCCTCCACCCTTTCGTTTTTATTTAATTCTTTGATGTTTGAGGTAACTCCTTCCTTTGAATCATCTTTAAATACCTTAAAATGATGTTCACCATAAGCAGCAATTTGAGGTAAATGCGTAATGGCAAATACCTGCATGTAATTGCTCATTTCATTCATTAAAAGCGCTACTTTTTTAGAGACTTCTCCTGATACGCCAGTATCAATTTCATCAAAAATAATGGTAGGTAGATGCGACATTTGTGATAAAATGTTCTTTACAGCGAGCATAATTCGAGACATTTCTCCACCACTCGCAATTTTCTTTACCAGATCAAACGTTTTTCCTGCATCACTCGAAATATAAAAATTCATTTGATCGATCCCATTTGACAAAAAAATGGCCGATTCCTGGAACTCTATATTTACCCGAGTATTTTTCATTTCCAAAAAGGAAAGCTTCTCATGTAAATCTTTGGTGAATTGTTCAGCCGCTTTTTTGCGATTATTTGAAATTTCGGAGGCTATATTCCTCAGTTCATTTTCAACAGAATTGATTTCCTTTTCTTTTATCTCGAGTAAATCTGTTGCCTGCTGAGTCAGATTTACTTTTATTAAATAATCTTTTTCTATTTCCAGCAATTCCTCAAGGTCCGAGACTCTATGCTTTTTTAGCAAATCGTATAATAATTGTAATCTGTCATTGGTCTTTTGCAATTCCCCAGGATTGGCCTCTACCCTATCTATTTCACTCCTCAATTCATCAATAATATCCTGAAATTCAATTAAACTACTTTGAAAACGCTTATAAAGTGCTAGAAATTTTTTATCGTACTTCGCATTTTTTTCAAGAAAAGATTTAAATAAAACAAGATTGGAATTAAGACCAACCTGATCGGCATCAGCCAAATCCACTGCATTTATCAAATTGTTTTGAATCTCTTCAGCATGAGATAATTTGTTTAAAATATCTTCCAATTCTTCAATTTCTCCTGCCCTAATAGTAGCCGAATTCAATTCGTCGAGCATAAACTGATTATAATTTTGGTTCTCTTTTTCCTTTTCAATTTGATCCTGCAGCTCCTTAAGCTCTTTTCTTAAAGTTTTTAGTTTTCTAAAACCTTTTTGATAAGCAGTTAAGAGTGCCTTGTTTGCACCAATAGAATCGATGATTTCAAATTGAAATTGCTGATCAGCTAATTGAAGTGTTTCATGCTGAGAATGAATATCAATTAATTTCTGACTTAGTTCATTTAAAATTGACAGATTTATGGGCGTATCGTTGACAAATGCCCTTGATTTTCCGCTAGGCAAAATTTCTCTTCGGATGGTCGTAATATCTTCGAAATCTAAATCGTTCTTCTCGAAAAATAATCTTAAATCATAATCCTTCACATGAAAGATCGCCTCCACAACACATTTCTGGTTTTTGTCGTACACAACGCTTTGATCTGCTCTCTTCCCCAGTACTAGACCTAAAGCCCCTAATAGAATAGATTTACCAGCACCCGTTTCACCCGTAATCACACTCATTCCCGGAAAAAAATCTACCTCCAGAGATTGTATTAAAGCATAGTTTTTTACAGTTAAACTACTTAGCATCAGGAACTTTAGATTAATGTTATTATTTGTTTATTCGACAAACAAACTTATAAAAAAGAATATTTAAAAGAATGCTAAATTTTAATTTGCTTCCACTTGGGTTCGAACGAAGGGAATATTTTTAATAAAACCTCCCTTAATTTATTGGTATCAACTCTGTTCCCGTCAGAGAAAATATCGACAATTTCATCGCTTTTTGTATCCATAAATACTCTGATAAGAAAAGTATTTGGTCGGTCATTATAAATTTGTTCCAGAGAAATAACCGAATTTGCAATGACTTCCTTCGCCTCTTTGGGTTGTTCGGCCATGCTATCCAAACCAAGCAAATGATATTCATACATCGCTTTTCTGAAATTGATAAAAACAGGAGAAAGTAAATTGTCGTTCAACATAAATCTGGTAAAATTCCCATCTGCCTGATTCCATCCTTTAGCACCACCTTGCTGTGCCTGGTTCACAACATTTTGTGCTTCTCTAAAATAATTTTCGCCACCTTTTAAAGCAAAAGTATCTGCATGGAAGCCCAAAATTGTATAAACATAGAAGGTCAATATCGACACCAAATTTGAAGTGTAACTATTAGGATTAAACAATAATGGTTCGTATTCCTGATAATTGAATGAGATATCGCTATCATTAAAGCTGAGTACAGGTGTCTTGTAATTCGAATTAAAAACGGGTCTGGATACCTGTAGTTGCAAAGTTCCCTTAAATAAACCCGGTTCAGGATAATCAAGAATATTTATGGCCAGCGAACAATCTATCTTTTCTTGATTCTGAAAATTAATATTCGTCCATTTTGTATTATTCATGAACTCATAGACGGCGTTTTTTAAAGTAGTAAATATCTGCCTGTTAGATATCCCTACTTCCGCATCGTTAATTGTTACAACACAATTAAGTTCTTGAGCTTTGAGTAAAAAGGACGAAAAAAAAATAAAAAAAAAGAGTACTTTACGCATGAATTTGCTTCATAATTTCATCAAAAATATCTTTGGCTACCTCAGACTTTTCTTTGAGTTCAAAAGATAAAATTCGTTCATTTTTATCAATAATCGTAATTTTATTAGTGTTTTTTCTAAAACCAGCTCCCTCGTCTTGCAATGAATTGAGAACGATCATATCTAAATTTTTCTTTCTCAATTTTGTTTTGGCATTTTCCAACTCATTATCTGTCTCTAATGCAAAACCAACCAAAAACTGCTTATCTTTAAATTTACCCGCTGAGGCCAAAATATCTTGGGTTGGAATAAGGTCAAGGTGCAAATTATTATCTTTCTTTTTGATTTTAAAATCAGATATGACAGCGGGCCTATAATCAGACACTGCAGCGGCAAAAATACCTATATCCACATCCCTATAGAACTGATGTACAGCTTTATACATCTCATCTGCGCTGCGGACATCTATTCTCGTTATCCTATTACTCTTAGTACCAAGAGCTGTAGGTCCTGTAACCAAAATCACCTCCGCGCCTAAGCCTACAGCTTCTTCGGCTAAAGCGAAACCCATTTTGCCTGAAGAGTAATTTCCAATAAACCGAACAGGATCAATGGATTCATATGTTGGACCTGCGGTAATCAGAACTTTTTGGTTTCTGAGCGGTAATTTAGATAAAATATCCATCTCGATAAATTGGATGATATCTTCGGGTTCTGCCATTCTTCCTTCACCGACCAAACCACTGGCCAGTTCTCCTTCGGTAGGCGGTATGAAAATGTTACCAATTTGTTGGAGCTTTTCAATATTCTCCTTTGTAGAAGGATGACGATACATATCTAAATCCATCGCCGGAGCAAAATACACCTGGGATTTAGCCGATAAATAAACCGCCAACAATAAGTTGTCGCAGGTTCCTTTTACCATTTTAGATAAAGTATTCGCTGTGGCAGGAGCAATTAAAATATAATCTGCCCAAAGTGCCAAATCAACATGATTATTCCATTCTTTTTCTCCATCCTCCGAATAAAAAGTAGAATATACCGGTTTTTTTGATAGAGTAGAAAGGGTTAAGGGAGTTACAAATTCTTTAGAAGCAGGAGTCATTACAACTTGAACATCGGCCCCTGCTTTAATAAGACCTCTTACTAAAAATGCTGTTTTATAGGCTGCTATTCCGGCTGTAATTCCCAGTAGGACATTCTTTCCACGTAAAACAGACATAAAGTAATTTTTATTTTTCCTCTTTGATAGGGTTTCTGTAATAAATATCACCATCTAACCATTCCTTGATCGCAATTGAAGATGGTTTTGGTAATCTTTCGTAGAATCGAGAAACCTCTATTTGTTCTTTATTTTCAAAAACTTCCTCAAGACTATCATTATGAGTGGCAAACTCATCTAACTTTTCAATTAGCTCTTGTTTGATCTCAGCATTTATTTGATCAGCTCTTCTCGCTATTACGGCAATAGCCTCATAAATATTCTCTGTATCACCCTGAACCTTTTCTCTGTCAAAAGTAATAGTACTTTCAGGTGCATTTGTTTTTTTATAATCTCTCATTTGGTAAAAAATATTTAAATATGAAAAATAATCTTAACTATTGGTTTGTAATTCTACAGCTCTGACTTGTTCATTCAATTCCAATTCAGCCTGCTTAATATCTTCCATCAATCCATCCATTTCTTTCAGCCTTTCTGAATTTGGAAAATTCTTTTGGAACTTATCGTAAGAGTTCTTTGCTTCCAACAGACGCTCTGCTTTCTTACTTAAGACACTCTTAATTCCCAATGAATAGGCCGCCTTGAATCTGAAATACATGGCTTCTTCTTTATAAGGAGATCCTAAATGCTCTTCATTGAAAATATCAAAGGCAGTCATCGCCGCATTATAATGTTCTGTATGATAATACTGGTGTGCAATTTCAAAATCCTTTTTTTCTAACCTTTGATTTAAATCTTGATAAAACTTGTTGGCATCAGCCACTCTATCTGAATCCGGATAATTGGTTATATAGGTTTGAAATGCTTCTAAGGCCTTGTTGGTATCAGTTTGATCTCTGCTATATTTGGGTGCTGCCAAGTAATAACTGTGCGCACTTAAATAAGCAGCTTCTTCAACTTTTGAACTAGTTGGGTAATTCGCGATGAATTTTCCGAAGTAATAAGATGATAGTTCGTAATTACCAGTTTGGTAATAGGCATCCGCTAACATATATTGGATCCTTTCTAATTGCGGTTTACCACCGTATGGTCCTACCAATTTTTCAAAGAGTGGAATAGACTTTTTGTACTCACCGGCATCGTACATTTCTTCTGCCATCTTGTACTTATCCGCATTATTTCCTTTGTTCAATACTTTGTTATATTCACTACACGATAAAAGCGTGACGCTCAAGAACACAACAAACCATCCTTTATACATTTTCTGCATGGCGCAAAAGTAAAACATTAAAACGGAAATATAAAAATTATTTTCAAGTCTCAAATAAGACTTAAATCAACATAAAACAATCTGAAAATGAATAATTTATACCCCTGTTGGTGCTTGGGTTATCAGCAATTTTATATCGTTATCAAAAAGATACAATCCGCCTTTGTCATCACCTATCAGATTGATCTTATCCAAGATATGACGTGCTAAAGCCTCTTCCTCAATTTGTTCACTCACATACCACTGCAAAAAGTTATGGGTAGCATAATCCTTTTCTGTTAAAGTAACATCGACCAAATCATTAATGGATTGAGATACTTTTACTTCGTGGTCAAATAGATTCTGAAACATCTCCTTGAAAGAACCGAACTTAACCGGAGGAGCTTTTAGTGCAGGTACTTTTGCATGTCCACCTCTTTCATTAATGAATTTAATCAATTTGAGCATATGCATTCTTTCTTCATCACTATGCGCATACATAAACGAAGCAACTCCTTCAAATCCCAAGACTTCAGCCCAAGAGGCCATTGCCAAATAAATTTGAGAAGACTCAGCTTCAATTAAAACTTGTTCATTCAAGGCCGATTCTATTTTTTCTTTTAACATTTTTTCTTAATTATAATTTGTTACAAAATTACTAATTTTTGTTTGTAAATCCGAGGACACTTTTACTAAAGGCAGTCTTACATAAGGTTGGCAAAGACCTAATTTATGCAACATAGCTTTAATACCTGCCGGATTACCTTCCTTAAAAATAAGCTGGACTGCAGGTAATAAGCCTTTTAATTTCTCAAAAGCTTCTTTTGTTTGATAATTCATTCCCAATTTGATCATTTTCGCGTATTCTTTAGGCATTCCTTGAGCCAAAACAGAAATAACCCCTTCGCCACCTGCCGTAACAAGGGACAAGGCTAAAGAATCCTCGCCTGAAATGATCATAAAATCATTTGGTTTTCCATTTAGGAGCAACAAAATTTGATCAAATGATCCCGCTGCTTCTTTTAAACCTATGATATTCTTACAATCATTTGCTAACCTAAAAACAGTTTCTGGTTCCATATTAGTCCCTGTTCTATAAGGAATATTATACATGATGATAGGTATCGGACTTGCCAAAGACAATTGTTTATAATGTTGGTAGATACCTTCTTGACTTGGTCGATTGTAATAAGGAGAAACTGAAAGTATAGCAGAAAAGTGGCTAAGATCCGATTCTTGTAGCTGCTGAACTAAACTTTGAGTGTTATTGCCTCCAAGACCTAAGACCAGAGGTAACCTTCCATTATTGACCTTTATCACATGTGCAATAATCTCTTCTTGCTCCTTTTTGCTCAAGGTTGGAGTTTCTGCAGTTGTTCCGAGCAGAACTAAATAATCAATACTATTGTTGATCTGATATTCAACAATACGTGTCAATGAATCAAAATCAATCTTTAAATTTTTATCAAAAGGTGTTACTAAAGCAACACCGGTACCATACAATTCTTTCATTTTCAAAATGGTTATATCAATTCAAATTTTTTCAAATATTTTGATAATTCTGAGTTGAATTTCAACAAGTCAGAACGATCTATTTTAAAACTAAAATCCTGAAGCACCTGATTATCATCAAACCCTGCCACTAATTTAGCCTTGGTTTTTAACAAAATCATTCTCGCCTCTTCGTTATCCGGGTTACAATAATTGACGAGCAGATCAAAATCATTCGATAAAAAAGAAACAACTTCCTGATTCTTGATTTTACCAAAAAAACCAAAATCTCTTTTGTAAAAAAAGGAACAATCACTATGAGGCTCTATATTTTTCTGAACCCGATAAACCAAGATATGCTCAGGCTTCAATTTTAGCCCTGTTTTTTTTTTCAAATCAATCAAGGTATCTTTATTCTCAAACTGGTGTTCTTCCATAATAACGGACATATGCTCAATTTTTCCATCAGGAAATACGCCAGACCTTTCTCTATGTAGATCCTTTTTAATAATTTTATGGAATAAATTCTTCATAAGTACTAATGCACTTGATTTGATACGTACAAAAATAAATAAATTAGCTTACCATTTGCTTATTTTATCAGGCTTAATGGGTATTTTTACAAACTGCAAAAAAGAGCACATACAAGTAAAAACCATCAAAAGCGAAACGGTGAGGATTGACCAAAGCATTGATCCGGACTCGTTGGTGATGGAGTTTATAAGTCCCTATCAAGAAAAACTGACCAAAGAGGTAAATGAAATAATTGGTTATAACGCCCAAACTTTAACAAACGAAATCACAAACCTACAGAGTTCGTTAGGAAATACTTATGCTGATATTTGTTTGGAATACGCGCAGGCAAAATACGAGAAAGAAACCGGAAAAAAAATCGATTTTGCCATGTTTAATTACGGTGGATTAAGGCAATCTGTTTATGAAGGACCCATCAAAGTTGAAGATATTTTTAATTTAATGCCGTTTGAAAATATGCTTGTTATTGCCGAAATGACAGGTGAACAAGTACAACTACTGTTTGATTATTTTGAAGAAAACCAAAAAGCACATCCTATAAGTGGTGTCAATTTGACTTTTGAAAATGAGAACTTGGCAAGCATTTTAATAGACGGAAAACCTTTCTCCAAAGAGAATAATTATTTTGTTTTGACAAATGATTATCTGCAAAAAGGTGGTGATAATATGTCCTTTTTTAAAAATCCTGTTCAACTGTATCATTTGGATTTAAAAATAAGAGACGTAATTATAAGTCAGATTAAATCAAAAGATACTATTGTAGGTAGGATTGACGATAGAATAAAATTAATAGAATAATGCTTCGAAGAGATTTTATAAAAAAAACTATAGCGTCAAGTGCTTACACCGCTTTTGGTTCTTTAACACTTGAAAGTTGCAGCGCAACAAATGGGAAGCATATAACTATTTTGCACACCAACGATGTGCACAGCCATGTTCTACCATTTCCTCAAGATCATCCTGAATATGCTAATTTGGGTGGTATTGCCAGACGGGCAAGTTTAATTGACCAAGTAAGACGCGAAAACAAAAACACTTTACTGCTAGACGCCGGAGACATTTTTCAAGGAACGCCATTTTTTAATTATTACGGTGGGGAAGTTGAATTTAAGTTAATGAGTAAACTGGGTTATAACGCATCCACCCTTGGAAACCATGATTTTGACAATGGAATTGATGGTCTTAATAAGCAACTTCCAAATGCAACTTTTGATTTTATCATCAGTAATTATGATTTTAAAAATACAGTCTTGGACGCAAAAACCAAACCCTATAAAATCTATGAATTAAATGGTGTAAGGGTTGGTGTTTTTGGCCTGGGTATTGAACTTGACGGACTGGTAACTAAGAATCTATATAAAGAAACTCAATATCTTGATCCTGTGGAAACAAGTCAGGAGATGGTTGAAATACTCAAAAATAGGGAACATAGTGAATTAATTATTTGTCTATCACATCTCGGATATTATTACAAATCTAATCCTGATAAAATTTCCGATCTAAATTTAGCAAAACAAACAAAAGACATAGATTTAATTATCGGAGGTCATACACATACCTTCTTACCTAAACCAACTTTAGTAAAAAATTTAGACAATAAAAATGTGCTAGTGAATCAGGTCGGTAAATGGGGTATTAATCTTGGAAAAATAGATTTTTATTTAGACAACGAAAGCAATATCTCTGCTAAAGGAACACAAATTATTTTGAATTCATGAGAACTAATTATAAAGCTTCTTTAGATCTGACCAGTAAATTGATTACCTCTGCAATTTTTGGAATGGTTTTGTGGCTTTTATACAGAATTCTAATGCACGCCCAAAATAAGACGATCAATGAGATGGTAGGTCTTATTGTCGTGTTTTTGGTCCTATGTGCAGTTTTCGTTGTTAGCTATTTATGGCATCCAAAAAGTTATACGGTAACAGATTATTCTCTAATAATACAAAGAATAATAAAACCGCTCGAGTTAAAAATAAACCAAATCAATGATCTTAAAGAAATTTCAAGATCAGATCTTTCAGGAACCATAAGAACTTTTGGGGTCGGCGGATTATTTGGTTATTTTGGTAAATTCTACAACCGTAAATACGGCACAATGAATTGGTACGTCACTCAAAATAAAAATCGAGTTTTGATCGAATTAAAAAATGGTAAGAAATATATCATTAGTCCTGACGACCAAAAATTTACAGAAAATCTTCGAAAAAAATTACCTTGAATAAAAATTTTTCGTGATCTAAGAAAAGTATAAAGCTCAAAAAAATACTATCTTCCCGTCCTAATTAAAACCTATGTTAGAACTATCAGGTATCATTATTTTAGGAATCTTAGCGCAATGGGCTGCATGGAAATTAGAGATTCCTGCTATTTTACCTTTAATTTTGATCGGTCTTTTTGTTGGACCTTTTTCTACCTATTTATCGGAAGACGGCAATAAATGGATAGAGCCGGTCTGGAATGGCACTAATGGATTATTTCCTGGTGAACGCTTATTTAATTTTGTTTCCTTAGCCATTAGTTTAATTCTATTTGAAGGTGGGCTTACTTTAAAAAAAGAGGAACTCAAAAATGTAGGTCCGGTTATTTATAAACTCATTACCCTAGGCTCCTTCATCACTTTAATTGCTGCAGGAATAGCCGCACATTTCGTCATTGGCCTAAACTGGTCTATTTCCTTTTTGTTTTCAAGTTTAATCGTGGTAACAGGACCAACAGTAATTGCCCCGATCTTAAGAAATCTACCCATTAAAAAAGACATTTCCACCATATTAAAATGGGAAGGAATTTTGATCGATCCCATTGGAGCTTTAATAGCGGTTTTGGTTTTTGAATTTATTACCGTAGGCAGTCAAATGGGTAGCAGCTACACTAGAGAGGCGCTCATAGAATTTATAAAGATTATTGTTACCGGCTTCTCTGTTGGCTTCACTTCGGCCTATGCCTTTACTTTGGCTCTCAAAAATAAATTGATTCCACATTATCTGCTGAATGCTGTTGTTCTGGCACTGGTCTTAGGTGTATTTGTTTTGTCTGATCTATTCGCGCATGAAAGCGGATTATTAAGTGTTGTTATTATGGGCATGGTGCTGGGCAATATGAAATTGGATGCCTTAAAAGATATCTTTTATTTTAAAGAGACCATCAGTATTTTACTTATTTCGATTCTTTTTATCTTGCTTTCTGCAAATATTGACATGTCTGATCTGGAACTGATTTTCAACTGGAAAACATTGATCCTATTTGCAATAGTTGTGCTTATTATAAGACCTTTAGGCGTTTTCCTGAGTTCTATGAACAGCACACTAAAACAGAATGAAAAGATTTTTATCAGCTGGGTAGGACCTCGTGGAATTGTAGCGGCCGGTATCGCTTCACTTTTCGGTATCAAATTAACCATGCAGGGTTATGAAGATGCTAATTTTATCACTCCTCTTGTTTTTATGGTCGTGCTTGGCACGGTCCTGCTCAACGCAACAACGGCACGAATGGTAGCCAAAATCACAAGAGTTTTATTGACAAAATCTGAGGGGATTTTAATTGTAGGTGCCTCAGAACCATCGAGATTAATTGCTTCCTATTTAATTCAGAATGACCGAAGGGTTGTGTTGATCGATTCAAACCCAAAGCACATTCAAGTGGCAAAAGACATGAATTTGGAAGCTATAGAATGTGATATTTTCGCTGATGACCTGCTGGAAGATATAGAACTTAACGACATCGGTTATCTTCTGGCCTTAACGGGGAGTACCACAATAAACAATTACGCAATGGCTAAATTCAGCCCGTATTTTGGAGAAGAAGGTGCATTTAAATTATTGAGCGCCAAAGAGATGAAAGACATCGAAAGCATAGATCCTTCAACTATTTTCTCCTATAATAACGATTTTATCAATTTGAGTGAAGTAGTTCGTGATTATCCTAATTTCAATGAAGTTGAGATCAATTCGAAAGCTGAGTTCAAAAAATTGATGAAAGCCGCCAATAGTCAAAAAGAAACCATTCCATTATTTTTGAGAGACAACCTTGGAGAAATACATATTTTGGGTGCTAAACCTGAAGAAATGAATATTGAATCGGGAAATAAGTTGATGTATTTAGGTAAAAAAATTACTTCAGTATAACTAAAACAGACTTACAATACTTTTGATTTTGGTTTCATCCGGTTCAAAGGAAACCCCGAAGCCAGGTTTGGGTTGCGCTCCTGGTTTGTGAGAAGTAAAATGTAAGTTTTGAATACCCAAAGATGCGATCCTCTTCGCATTATCTTTATTCACACCGCCGCCTGCCATAATTTCAATCTGATCGCCGTAGTTTTTGGCTAATAGACTCAAATTTTTCAAACCTAACAATACATTGTCATTTAAACCTGAAGTTAAAACTCTATCAAATTGCATCTCAATTATCCTTTCCATAGACCTTTCCATGTTTGAAACTAAATCAAATGCCCTATGAAAAGTGACTTGTAAATGATTTGATTTGGCCAAGTCCAGTAGTTTTAAATTCATTTCTGCCACTTGATTCTGCTCATTTAAAACACCTAAAACAACTCCTTTCGCTCCTAACTTTGAAGCTGCGACAATATCAGTCTGCATTAAATCCAGTTCTTGGTTTGAATAACAAAAACCTCCTCCCCGAGGTCTGATCAATACATGAACGTCAATATTTCCGAAATCAACGCATTGCTCTATATTTCCGAAACTTGGGGTTAAGCCACCCAGCGAAATTGCACTGCAAAGTTCAATTCTATTCGCATTAAATTGAGCAGCAAGTTTTGCCCCTGAAAGGTTTTCAGTACAAATTTCAAAATTCATGATGATAATTTCTTTACAAAATTTGCATCTTTCAAACCATTACTATTTGCAGAGGTAATCGCATAATTAAAACCTTCGTAAACACTAAAAGCTCCAACTTCGCCTTTCTTGTTTATCGCCAAAAAACCGGCTTGTAAATCTTTTAAATTTTTGTGCTTTTTAATGATTCTTTTGACAGCCTCTTCGCAAGCCTCCTGAGGAGATAGTCCATGCCTCATTAATTCTACTACAACGGAACTTCCTGCAATTCTAATAATAGCCTCGCCCATTCCTGTTGCGCAGGCAGCCCCAATTTCGTTATCAACAAACAGACCTGCTCCAATAATTGGAGAGTCTCCTACTCTACCGTGCATTTTGTATGCCATTCCACTGGTCGTGCAAGCCCCCGCAAGGTTTCCCTTTTCATCGATAGCTAACATCCCAATTGTATCGTGGTTTTCTATGTTGATCTTTGGTTTATAAAGGGAGTTCTTTTTCCACTCCTTCCATTCTTTCCTCGCATATTCTGTAAGAAGATCTACTTTTTCAAAACCTTTTTCCAATGCAAATTCCTGAGCGCCTTTTCCTACCAACATAACATGAGGAGTATCTTCCATTACTTTTCTGGCTACCGAAATGGGATTTTCAATATTCTCTAAAAATGCAACAGCACCGCAATTATTCTCGTGATCCATGATACAGGCATCGAGTGTTACAATACCATCTCTGTCAGGAAATCCACCCAAGCCAACGCTGGTAATAGATGGGTCTGATTCTGTCACCCTAACACCCTTTTCTACCGCATTTAAAGCGGTTCCACCCTTAGATAAAACCTCCCAAGCAGCCTGATTAGCTTCGACCCCATGTTCCCAGGTGGAAACGACTATAGGTCCCGATAAATTTAAATTTGATGGTGTGACGGGCAAACTACCTGCAGAATTAGCCCAAAGATGATCTACAAAAGCTGATGCAGAACCAATTGCTGCAATACGAATAAAGTCTCTTCTTGATTTCACAAAATTTATTTTTTATGAAAGTAAGAAAAAATATTAATGCATTAGATTTTTTTCATCTGCTCTTTCACCATTTTGATTTGGTCTTTAAGCATGCCGTGTTTATCTAATTTTTTAGCTTCATTCAGTAAATTAACCGCTTCACGTTTGCGCCTTTTGGTCATGGCTATACCTGCTAATTGAAGATTCACCATCGCTTTATCGTGGTCCATATTTAAACCCAACTGCAATGATTTTTTAAAATGCTTTTCAGCTTGTGTCAAATTGGTTTGTGAAATCATAATCCCTTTAAGGAAATTATAATACCCTTCTTGTTTTTTAACCAAGGCTGCAGACGGGTTTTTAATTTTATCCAATAATTTATTTCCCCCAACAAAATCTTGCTTTCTCAATTTTAAAAATGACAAGAGTAATATTTCATTTTTAAAATACAAAAACACGAACATACCGGCCAATAAAACAATGAGAATCCCATTCCAAATGTGTCCTTTGGAAAATTCATAGATCGCCCAAATCAGGGATAATCCGGCTAAAACTAATTTTATATTTTTATTGAACATTTTTCTTTAATGTTAATGGATTGCAAATTTACATTTTTTCAACTTTTGTCCATATGATTTTATGGTTTTTATTCCTCGTGCTTATCGAAAGATTCATGAATAAATACAATTACATATTTTTATTTAATAAATTTACTGTATTCCTAAGTTCAAAGTGATGCAATTTATCGATCGATATAAGCCATTTAAAAATATCAAATGCCCTGATAAATAATTGATTATTTTCTCTTTACCATTCCCTACCTTTTAATTAAAGTACAAAATCATTTTATTCATGGACTTACCTTATACAGAACCCTACAAATACAAAATGGTCGAATCTATAAAACGATCAACAATAGAGCAGAGAAAAAGATGGATCCAAAACGTTCATTATAATTTATTCAGTCTGACCTCGGATGAAGTTTTTATAGATCTTTTGACTGATTCCGGAACTGGTGCTATGAGCGATAGGCAATGGTCGGCCATGTTTACCGGGGATGAAAGCTATGCAGGTTCAAGGTCATTTCATGAATTGGAGAAAACGATTCAAAATTTAACCGGCTTTCACTATGTTTTACCAACTCATCAGGGTCGTGCAGCAGAAAATGTCCTGTTCTCAGTTTTGGTAAAAGAGGGAGATATCATACCCGGTAATGCACATTTCGACACTACCAAAGGGCATATCGAATTTAGAAAAGCGAAAGCAATTGATTGTACGATTGATGAAGCCTTTGACACTAAGCTATACCATCCGTTTAAGGGAAATTTAGACCTTAAAAAACTTAAAGCAGTTTTTGATACGACCCCAAAAGAAAAGATACCATTTGTCGTGGTAACCATTACCTGTAATAGCCTTGGTGGTCAACCCGTATCGATGCAGAATATCCGTGATGTGTCAACATTATGTAAACAATATGAGATTCCATTAATTTTTGATGCAGCCAGATTTGCTGAAAACGCCTATTTCATCAAAATGCGGGAAGAAGAATTTAAAAATAAATCGATCAAACACATAGCTAAAGAATTCTTTTCTTATGGAATAGGTATGACTATGAGTTCGAAAAAAGATGGGTTAGTCAATATGGGTGGCTTTATCGCTTTAAACGATGAAAAAATTTACAAGGAAGCATCCGTGTTCAACATTATGTTCGAAGGCTATATAACCTATGGAGGAATGAATGGTCGTGATATGGCAGCACTTGCTGTTGGACTGGATGAGGCAACTGAATTCGATTATCTCGAAAGCAGAATTAAACAAGTTGAGTTTTTGGGCCAAACTTTAGATGATTTTGGCGTACCTGTACAAAAACCCTTCGGCGGACATGCCATTTTTATTGATGCCAATAAATTTGTGCCCACCATCCCGAGAGAGCAATATAGGGCGCAGGCCTTAGCTATTGAACTATATATTATTGGTGGGATAAGAGGAGTTGAGATAGGAACAGTATTGGCAGACAGAGATCCTTTTACACGGAAAAACAGATACCCGGAATTAGAACTTGTGAGATTAGCTATTCCCAGAAGGACCTATTCTCAAAACCATATGTTGTATGTCGCTACAGTATTGAAAAATATTTATGATACTCGAAAGGAAGCTAAATCAGGTTACACGATAATCGAAGAAGCACCTATTATGAGACATTTTACAGCTAAATTCAAAAAGATATGAACTACTTATAGAATTATCTTATCGCCTTATTTTTCATAGAATGTCAAAAAAGAAGTCGGTTCCTTATTTTTCTATCGTATCAAATTCAATAATGTAAATATCCTCATCCGCTTTTTTCATTTTGTACTGTTCTCTTCCAAACTTTTCAAGTGAATCTGCATTTTTGAGGTTTGAAATAAGCTTTTCATCGGACTCTATTTCCTTCTGATAATAGTCTATGGAATTCTCGAGATCTTCCAGGTCCTTATTCAATTCTCTTTGATTCAAATATGAATTTTCATCGAAAAATATCATCCAAATAATAAAGGGTAAAAGCACTAAAAAATATTTATTGCTTACCACTTTAAAAACTCTATTCTTTTTTAAATTATTCAATTTCATTATTTAGGGCTTCTTGAATGACTGTTTTTACAATATTTATAGCTACAGAATTATAGTCGTCGTGCGGAATAATTATATCTGCATAGCTTTTGGATGGTTCTATAAACTGTTCATGCATGGGTTTTAATGTGTCTTGATATCTCCTTATCACTTCATCAAAGTCTCTGCCTCTTTCTTGAATATCACGTCGAAGCCTTCTAATCAAACGCTCATCAGAATCTGCATAAACAAATAATTTGATATCCATAATGTTTCTTAACTCTCTATTAGTAAAAACCAAAATTCCTTCTACAATAATTACTTTTTCAGGCTTGGTTAAAACAGTTTCAGAAGCTCGGTTGTGCTCTTTAAAGGAGTAAACCGGCTTTTGAATAGACTTACCTTTTTTTAACTTTTTGACATGTTCTATCAAAAGATCAAAATCGATAGCTGAGGGATGATCAAAATTTATCTTACATCTTTCTTCGAAGGATAAATCACTATTTTCTCTGTAATAATCATCCTGTGAAATAAGCGTAACTCTATTTGGATTTAAGGCTTCTACAATTTGATTGACTACTGTAGTTTTACCACTTCCGGTGCCTCCTGCAATTCCGATTAACAGCATAATATGATCACTTAAAATAAGCCGCAATTAACAACAATATATCAAAGTTAAAAAATAGAATTTGAAATGAAGCTGTTTGAAGCAAATGTCCTAAAAGATATTTGATTCAGTATTCATATCAAAATATTAAATAATATCTTAAAATTTTATATTCGATTAAGTTTTTTGGTATAAAGTTAGATACAAAACTGAATTTCTTTAATAAAGTTTTATATTTGAGGTTTTAGAATAAAAAATGACCAAAAAAATTATCTCTTTTTTCTTTTCAGTGGTTTTTATATCATTAATCGTGTGTCCAACGATTTATTGTTTGTTCGATGACTCAATCGACGTGTCATACATCTATTCACTTAATGAGGATGAAGAAAAATCCGGTAAAGAATCTTCAAATATAAAGGTTGTATTACACAATCTCCAAAACTTTTTAGATGATCAAATCGAAATAATTCCAAAGTTTAATTTTGCTAATAACTATTGGTTTTATGCCAATCCTTTAAAGATAATTATTTCTCCTCCTCCTGAATTGATCTAATCAAAATCTGGGCTTTTACGCTTTTTCCCAATTTTATTTTTTAAAATAGATCATTTCAATCTTTAAATTCAAGAATTATGTTTAAATATCTTAAAAATGACATACCGTCGAGTATTGTTGTATTTTTTGTTGCCTTACCCCTTTGTTTAGGTATTGCACTAGCTAGTGGAGCTCCCTTATTTTCTGGTTTAATTGCCGGTATTGTTGGAGGTATAGTAGTAGGTAGTTTGAGTGGATCAAAGCTTGGGGTAAGTGGACCAGCTGCGGGTTTGGCCGCAATTGTATTAACTGCCATTGTCGACTTAGGAAACTTTCAAAACTTTTTATTGGCAGTTGTATTAGCAGGAATAATTCAGATAATATTTGGGGTACTTAAAGCTGGAGTTATTGCATACTATTTCCCCTCTTCAGTAATTAAAGGAATGCTTACTGGTATAGGAATAATTATTATTTTAAAACAAATACCACATTTTTTTGGTTATGATGCTGAACCAGAAGGTTCTGATAGTTTTATTGAACCTTCAGGTGAAAACACTTTTTCTGCGATTTTTCACCTGAGTGATCATATTATCTTAGGTTCTTTAATAGTTGGTATATTAGGCTTAACGATAATTTTGATTTGGGATCTTATTTTGGCTAAAAAATCAAAAGTATTCCAAATTATTCAAGGTCCACTGATTGCAGTTTTGTTTGGAATTTTATTTTATGAATTGACCAAATCTAATAACACTTTACAAATTGAAGCCTCTCATCTGGTGCGTGTTCCCATCCCCGAAGATGCCGCTTCTTTCTTCAATCAATTTAGCTTTCCCAATTTTGGAGCAATCTTTCAAACCCAAATTTGGATTGTAGCTTTTACAATCGCTTTGGTAGCCAGTTTAGAAACTTTGTTAAGTGTTGAAGCAACGGATAAATTAGATCCCGATAAAAATGTCACCCCCACCAATAGGGAACTATTGGCCCAAGGAGCAGGTAATATTATTTCGGGAATGATAGGTGGACTGCCTATAACACAAGTAATAGTAAGAAGTTCAGCAAATATTCAATCTGGTGGAAAGTCAAAATTATCGACAATTGTCCACGGTTTTTTATTACTAATTTCGATTATTTTAATTCCTAGATTACTGAACAAAATACCTCTTTCTGTTTTAGCCTCAATATTATTGATTGTGGGATATAAACTCGCCAAACCAAAATTGTTTAAGGAAATGTATTTTAAAGGTTGGAAACAATTTGTACCTTTTATAGTTACTGTTATTGGTATTGTTTTTACAGATTTGCTTGTTGGTATAAGTTTAGGACTATTAGTTGGTATTGTAGTTATTCTTTTGAAGAGCTATCAGAACTCTCATTTTTTGCATATTGAAGATAAAAGCAATGGTAAGCATAAAATAAAAATGACCTTGGCGGAAGAAGTGACGTTCTTTAATAAAGGAGCAATTCTAAAAGAACTTGAAAACTTGCCCAATGATACCTATCTCGAATTAAATTTGTTAAACACAAGGTATCTAGATAATGATGTTATTGAAATTTTAGAGGACTTTATATATAAAGCAAAAGAAAGACATATTGATATAAAATTGGTTTCAAAGCGAGGTACTGTTGAAAATCCTTCAAGTTTTATTCAATTTTTTAACGAGCGTCCAAAATCAAGTTTAAGTTTAAGTTGAGATATTATGAATTCAAAAAGAAAAATATTGGTGCTTATTGACTTAAAAGCAGATACTTCCAAAATTTTAAAATTTGCATTAGAATTTGCTGAAATCATAGATGCCGATCTCAATTTACTTCATTTAAAAAGACCGGGGGAAGTCATAATTGCAGAAAATCAGCTATCCGCCTTTAGAACATTCTCAGATGAACACAAAAAAATCAAGGCAAAGGCTAAAACATTTATAAATAAAGTTCCCAATAATGAAAACAAAAAAATTGAATTTAAATTTGCTATTGGGCATCCAAAGGAGGTGATAAAAAATTATTTGGATAAAAATAAAGTAGATGTTTTAGTAATAGGAAAGAAAAAATCAAAAAGAGTTGAATTTATTGGAGATGGTTTTACAGACGTAGTGCTAAGAAATTTTAATGGTCCTTTATTAATTGTGAACCCGATAAATGACTATCCTCTTTTAACAGAATTGGACTTAGGAATTCTTAACAATTACAATCTGTTATCAAATTTCAAGTATGCAAAGAATTTGTTAAACTGTACAAAACAGCCAATAAAAGCATTCAACTTTGTTCTTGATTCAAAAAAAACAAATCCGAAGCAAGAATTTAAAGAGGAGGTAGTTGAATACTTTTTCGAAAATAAAAATGATGATATTGCCATGAACTTATCCAATTACCTTTCAAAAAGTAAGGTTAATTTATTGTATATTGATCGAGAAATAAATGTACAAAGTTCAAATAATTACAAAACCTTTGATATTAAAGCCATTATTGCTAATACAAATGTGTCATTATTGTTGTCAGAACAAAATACTCATATTTTGAGTAAAAAATGATAGAGCAAGCTTTTTTTGATATATTTTTGAACTACTTAAAATACAATCAAATCAATAGTTTTTAAATTTGTCATCTTAAAAAAGCTCATCTTAAATTTGAAGAATATTTTCACTAACATCAAAGGAGATTTATTTGGGGGACTAACAGCTGGGATTGTGGCCCTTCCTTTAGCCCTCGCTTTCGGTGTTTCATCAGGTATGGGTCCGAGTGCAGGACTTTACGGAGCTATTTTCTTAGGCTTTTTTGCGGCGTTGTTTGGTGGTACTCCATCACAAATTAGTGGTCCGACAGCACCGCTTACTGCGGTGAGCATGGTTATGATTGCCGAGATTATGCAGGCAAATGAAGGAGATATTAGCAAAGCCCTGCCTTTAATTTTAGCTGTTTTTATTATAGCTGGTATTTTTCAAATTTTAATGGGTATTTCAGGTATTGGGCAATATATCAAATACATTCCTTACCCTGTTGTCTCAGGTTTTATGACAGCGATTGGACTCATTATCATTATTACCCAACTTCTTCCAATTATGGGATATTATGCTGAAAATGATCAGGAATTAATCAGCAATATGAAGCCTCTGGCCGAAGAAAAACTTCTACGGAAGATTCTTGTTGATGAATCTAAAGAAGGTATCTTGGTTTTACAAGATTTTAGAGAGACGATCAATCGGGCAGAAAAAATTCAAGCGGAGGATATCAATAAGGAAGCGATTTCCCTAGCCAAAGGCAGTACAAGTGGCGTTATCGGATCGGTAAAAAGTTTACCTAATGCTTTGGGAACCATTAACTGGCTGGAAGTTATCCTGGCAGTTTCGACGATTTTTATCATCTATGGTTTCAAAAAAATTACTTCTGTTATTCCGAGTACATTGGTCGCATTACTTATTGTTTCAGGAGTCTCTATCGGTTTTAATCTGGACTATGTGCCTATTCAAAAAATCCCAAGTGGATTTCCTATACTTCAATTTGACATATTCAAAACCTTCAGTTTAAGCTCTGTAGCACCTTATATTTTCACCGCCATTACTCTTGCTTTTCTTGGGGCTATAGATAGTCTGTTGACATCAGTAGTTGCTGACAACGTAACAAAAACAAAACACAATCCTAATAAGGAATTAATAGGACAGGGAATCGGAAATTCTATTGCCGGATTTTTTGGCGGTTTACCCGGTGCTGGAGCAACAATCAGAACGGTTGTGAATATCCAGGCAGGAGGTAAAACGAAACTTTCAGGAATGATTGCTGCTGTTTTACTCCTCATTATTTTATTAGCCATGGGACCTTTGGCCTCTAAGATTCCGGCAGCGGTACTTGCCGGTATTTTAATTACAGTAGGAATTGGTGTTATGGATTATAAAGGCTTGAAGGCGATTCCAAATATGCCTTTGAGCGAGGTAGTTATCATGCTCATTGTTATGATCTTATCTACCTTTTGGAATTTGGTTTATGCAGTAGGCATTGGCCTTATTTTGGCCTCAATCATTTTTATGAAAAAAATGGGCGATTTTTCAGCGGCATCATCGAATGTGAAATCATTGGATGTAGAAAAAGCCTGGGCAGACGAAACTGATTTCCCAAAAGAATTTAAGGAAAAAGTATTTGTGAAGCATATTAAAGGACCCTTGTTTTTTGGATCGACCAGCCACTTTCAACAACTGGCTAGTCAGATTCCCGCCACTGCCTCTCACGTTATTATTCGGATGGATAAAGTGCCGTATATAGACCAAAGCGGACTTTATGTTTTGGAGGATGTATTGTTAGACCTCGAAAAGAAAAATGTACATACTCTGTTGGTCGGGATTCAAAATCAACCATTATACATGATGAAATCTATCGATATCATCCCTGATTTGGTACCTGAAGCCCATTTATTCACCACATTTAAGAAGTGTGTTAATTGGATGAAAGAAAATAGAGCGAGCCTTTAATATTTTACCTCGAAGGAATAAGTTGTTGTTTGTCGATAAATGTCGCCCGGTGAAATTATTGGGCTTGGGAAATTCATTTTGTTTGGAGAATCAGGGAAATTTTGTGTCTCGAAACAGATAGCGGAAAAAGGACCATATTTTGCACCATTTTTATAGGGTAGCATTGGTAATTGTTTCGGAGTATAAATGACGCAAGCGGGCTGATCTGTATGTACCGACATTTCTATACCTGTTTTTTGCGAAAAAAGTTTTGCTTTGATTTCACCCTTTTTTAAGACAAAAGTATCATCCAATCCTGAAAAATGACTTGCTCCTATTTTCTTTAATTTAGTATAATCATATTTACTATTTCTTGTTACGATCAATTTTCCTGTAGGAATAAGTTGTTCATCAACTTCCAATACCCGATCACTATGTACAAATAAATCATGATCCAAAATTGAACCTTCACCATTTAGGTTAAAATAAGTGTGATTTGTCAGATTTACAATGGTCCTTTTATCCGTTTTCGCAGTGTAATCAATCTTTATTTCATTCTTTTCAGTAAGCTTAAACCGCACTGAAACCAATAAATTTCCGGGATAACCTTCTTCGCCGTCAACGCTCATATAGGAAAAATGGACATATGGATTTTCCTCAAATGACAGCTCATCAATTTTGAATAACTTCTTGTCAAAACCACTTTGACCACCGTGCAAATGCACTCCATTTACATTAAAAATCGGGTAAGATTTATGATCTAATTCAAAACTTCCGTTTGAAATTCGCCCGGCATACCTGCCAACCGTGCATCCCAAAAAATTATTCTCGGATAAATAAGGTTCATTCTTATAATCATCAGCATTTTCCAATCCAACTACAACATTTACCATGTCATTATACTTATCAAGCATAAAAAAATTCATGATCGTTGCTCCATAATTAGATAATTCTAATCTTGAACCACTTTTATTTACTAACTCAATTTTTTGTAACATCTAACTGTTAATTTTTCACTCTAGAATTTTAAACCAATTTTCGACTTCACCCTATCTACGATTTCTATAAGGTCTAAGCTATTCTGATGAGACCAAAGTTCGCTTTCTACTTTACCTGATTGAATTGATTTATGACATTCTAAAATTTCATAAGTAAATCCCTTTCCGATGGTGGGAAAATGATAATCTAAGGTCTGATTATTCTTAATTACCGTAAAAGATTGAGCTTCATGCCACAATGAATTTATATTAATCCTTCCCTTAGTGCCATTTATGGTAGCAACCATGTTGGAAGTCGTGGCAAAACCACTGTGCAATACACTCTGTGCATTTTTATATTGAAGAATCATTGACGTTTGCTCGTCGACACCCGATTCATAAAAAATAGAAGTAGCCAATATTTTTTCTGGCTTTCCAAAAATCAAATAACTCAAAAAAAGAGGATAAACACCAATATCTAAGAGCGCACCACCTCCCATTTCTTTTTGGGTTAGTCTAATCTTTGGATTTTCTGCTAAAAAGGCAAAATCTGCATTGATGTACCTTACATCTCCTATGGTATTTCTTTTGATATGATGAAGAACTTCAATTAATGTTGGGTTGAAGCGCGTCCATAAGGCCTCCATGAAGAATTTTTGATTCTTTTGAGAAGCCCGAACCATTTCTTTTGCCTGAGCTAGATTGAGCGCAACCGGTTTTTCACATAAAACGTGTTTTCCGTGGTTCAATGCTTCAACAGTTAAAGAAGCATGTAATTCGTTTGTGGCAGAAACATAAATGATATCTATTTCTTTATCCGCAAAAAGTTCAGAATAACTTCCATAAAACTTTTTAACCCCAAATTTATTGGCGAAACACTTTGCATTTTCTAAACTTTTAGATGCTACTGCTGCCAGTTCAGCTCCCTCCACATTGATTAAATCGTGAGAGAAACTGTGTGCAATGTTGCCTAAACCGGCAATACCCCATTTAATTTTCTTCAACTGAAACGAATTTAGATATATTGATTAATGATATTTTCAAACAATTCTTGTTTACCACTTTTTAAACTCAGTTCTCCATTTTGGTGGGCAAGTTTGTACAGATCTTGTAAAGTGAGCTTCCCCTCTTCAAAATCTTTACCTTTTCCCTGGTCAAATGAACTGTAACGCGCTGTTCTCAGTTGTTCATATTGAGAGTTTCTTAGGATCTTATCCGCAATGAGCAATGCCCTGGCAAATGTATCCGCACCGCCGATATGAGCATGAAAAACATCTTCCATATCGGTAGAGTTTCTTCTGATCTTTGCATCAAAATTTATTCCTCCTCCTTTTAAGCCACCGGCTTTCAAAAATACCAACATGGCCTCGGTGGTTTCCTGTATATTATTCGGGAATTGATCTGTATCCCAACCATTCTGGTAATCTCCTCTGTTGGCATCAATGCTTCCCAACATTCCTTCTGCTGCCGCTACCGACAATTCGTGCTGAAAGGTATGTTGTGCCAGTGTAGCATGGTTGACTTCAATATTGATCTTAAAATCTCTATCCAATCCATATTTCTTTAAAAAACCTATGGCCGTCGCTGTGTCGAAATCGTATTGGTGCTTCATAGGTTCCATGGGTTTAGGTTCAATAAAAAAGGTTCCTTTAAAACCCTGGCTTCTGGCGTAATCTCTGGCCATTTGCAAAAATCTCCCCATATGGTCCAACTCTCTTTTCATATCCGTATTGAGCAAACTCATATACCCTTCTCTCCCTCCCCAAAACACATAGTTTTCGCCATCTAAAGCGATGGTCGCATCTAAAGCCAATTTGATCTGTCCGCCTGCTCTGGCCACTACATCAAAATCCGGATTTGTTGCAGCCCCATTCATATACCTTGGGTTTGAAAAACAATTGGCCGTTCCCCATAGTAATTTAATCTTGGAGTCCTTTTGTTTTTCTTTCAGATAATCTACAATTGTTACCAATCTTTGTTCTGATTCTTTAAAAGTAGCTCCTTCTCTAATGAGGTCGTAATCGTGAAAACAATAATATTCAAAGCCCATTTTACTGATGAACTCAAATGCAGCATCTGCCTTGTCCTTGGCAGCTTGTATAGCATCGTGAGGTTTATCCCACGAGAAGGTAAGTGTACCGGGACCAAAGGGATCTGCTCCCGTACCACAGAAAGTATGCCAGTAAGCAACGGCAAACTTAAAATGCTCTTTCATCGTTTTTCCAGCAACTATCTGCTCCGGATTATAAAACTTAAATGCCAAAGGATTGTCCGATTCCTTCCCTTCGTATTTTATCGCGCCTATTCCTTTGAAATATTCTTTGTCGCCAAGTGTAATCATTACTTTTTATTTAGGTTGTTTTTTTGATCAATTATACTAGTCTTGACTAAATAAAAAAATAGTCAAATATTATTGTTTATAAGCAAGTACCAAATTCAACTCATTTTTCCAATTTTCGTAAGCTGCCAAATAGGCTGTTTTATCCTTTTGAGGTTTAATCGTCATCACATGATCATTGTCCATGATATTCTTACTATAACCCGCAAAATCTCCGTTATGTAAACATGCTGCTCTGGCAGCTCCAATAGCTCCCGTGGTATGATAGATCTCAATCTCATGCTCAATGAGTGAGGCAATTGTACCGGCAAATATCTCCGATCTGAAAAGATTGTCGTCTCCTGCCCTAAGAACTTTGATATCGATACCATCCGATTTTAAAATTTCAATCCCATACACAAATGAAAAAGCAATACCCTCCAAAGCTGCTCTACACAGGTGTCCTTTGTGATGTCTGTTCAGGTCTATATTTAAGATCCTGGTACCGATCATTTTGTTGTTGAGCATTCGCTCCGATCCGTTGCCAAAGGGAATAAAACACAATCCATCCGATCCAATTTCTATTTCAGATGCCAGCTTATTCATTTCTTCATATGTCCTCACATCCAAATTATTTAAAAGCCACCTGTATTGGATTCCTGCACCATTAATATTAAGCAGTTTCCCAATTCTTTGTCGCTCTTGGGTATAATTTACATGGGCGAAATTATTCACTTTATCACCTTCCTTGACAGATAAATTATCCGTTACCGCATAGACAACGCCTGAAGTTCCTCCTGTTGCCGCAACTTCTCCCGGATTTAGCACATTTAATGTCAGTGCATTATTCGGTTGATCTCCTGCTCTATATAGAATTGGAGTCCCTTCTGCCAATCCACTTTCAATTGCTCCTTTTTTAGACACTTTACTCTGTAATCCAAAAGTTGGAACCAGATTTGGCACCAGATTTTGCTCAATTCCGTAATGATCAAATAAAATTTTTGCTAGAGTATTATCTTTAAAATCCCACAATATTCCTTCCGACAAACCAGAAATAGTTGTACTGATTTCACCAGAAAAACGAAAAGCTATATAATCTCCGGGTAGCATGAATTTGTGTATTTTCCTGTATAAATCAGGCTCATTATCTTTTACCCATTTTAGTTTTGAAGCCGTAAAATTGGCCGGTGAATTCAGTAAATGTTGAAAACATTTTTCCTTACCTAAATCTTCAAAGGCCTTCCTTCCTATGTCAACTGCCCTGCTATCACACCAAATTATTGATCTTCTTAGCGGATTCCCTTCTTTGTCAACCACCACCAATCCATGCATCTGATAAGAAATACCAATACCAATAATTTCTGTCTCATCTACGCTATATGTCTTAAGGAGTTTTTTTATTGCCTTACAAACATACAACCACCAATCCTCAGGACTTTGCTCTGCCCAACCTGCATGGGCAGCATACATGCCCATTTCGCTTTCGGGCTCATTGACCACCCCAATTCCTCTGCCAGTTTCTGCATCAACCAGAGCTGCCTTTATACTTGAGCTACCTAAATCAATACCGATATTATACATGAATACTATTTTATTTAAATAAAAATTAAACCCCAAATTTAAAACCTGAGGATACCAATTCATGATATGCCTTATAGTTGAATTGATATAAAAAAGCGCCTTTTTTAGATCCTGATTTATCTTTCTCCTTCAATTGCTGCAATATTCCTAATGACAACATCTTTTTTCTAAAATTACGGCTATCCAATTCCTCTCCTATGATTACTTCATATAATTTTTGCAATTGAGGAATCGTGAATTTTTCAGGTAATAACTCAAATCCTACAGGATGATATTTCACTTTGGATCTCAATTTTTCAAGTGCGTCTAAAACCATTATTTTATGGTCTAAAACTAAATTGGGCAGGTCATCTAAACTGTGCCAATGTGAATCGTATTCGTTATGCGCTGAAACAGCATAAAATTGATCATTTCTTATCAAAGCATACATTCCAATTGAGATACATCTGTAACCAGGATCTCTTTTGACTTCGCTATAAACTTTGCTTTGTTCTAAAAATATATTGGACAAACCGGTAGCTTCTGACAGAATTCTCTTAGCAGCCTCCTCCACAGTTTCATTCAAATGAACAAATGAACCTATCAACGACCATTCTTGCTTATAAGGTTCGACCTTTCGTTTCATGATAAGTAACTTCAACTCATTCCCATCAAAACCAAAAATGATGCAATCTACCGCCGAGAACATAAGATGGGATTGGTCGTCGAAATACAAGTTAGTCGGATGGAAGATTGGCTTTTTGGTCATAGAAAATCAAATTCATTTGAGTTTATAAATGTATAAAATACTTTTATTATATTTGCTCAAACTTACTTTTTATGGATTCGTCCTCTAAAATAGCCGAATTTCTCAAAACCTTCAAACCAATTCTCAAAATTAATTCGCCTGGCAGAATCAATTTAATCGGTGAACATACAGATTATAATCTTGGTTTTGTGATGCCTTCTGCCATAGATAAATCCATTATTTTTCAATTTTCGAAGAACAATCATCCAACGACATGTCATATTTACAGTGAGGATCTGAATGAACTTTTTTCTTTTGATCTTGCAGAGGTCAGACAGAATAAGATCACTTGGGTCAATTATTTATTAGGGGTTATACATGGCATTCAATTAGTCTCAGATAAATTAGAGGGATTTGATTGTATCTTAAAAAGTAATCTTCCCATCGGTTCCGGTTTGAGCTCTTCTGCGGCTATGGAGTGTGGATTGGCCTATGGTTTGAACGAATTGTTCAGCTTAGGATTGACAAAGTTACAGATCATCAAGATCGGTCAAAAAGCTGAGCATGAATTTGTGGGTACAAAATGTGGAATTATGGATCAATATGCCTCGGTCATGAGTAAAAAAGGAAGCGCCCTACTTCTCGATTGCAGGTCTTTAAAACACAAAAACGTGCCTATAAATTTAGATCCTTACCAATTGCTTCTGCTAAACACCAATGTGTCTCATAATTTAGCTTCTAGCGAGTATAATACAAGAAGAAACGAATGCGCAAAAGGTGTTGAAATATTGAAAGAGAGCTTACCGGAAATTTCTTCCTTAAGAGATGTTACCATTAATGATCTCAATTTATACGGTAAGTACCTTCCCAAAATTATTAAAAAAAGATGTCAATTTGTGGTTGAGGAGAATGACAGAGTACTGAAGACAAAAGAAGCGTTAAAAAATAAGGATCTGAAAGAATTCGGAAGACTTTTGAGTGGATCACATCACGGTCTTAGCGAGCAATATGAAGTGAGTTGTTCAGAGCTCGATTTTTTACATGAGTATGGTAAAACCAAGTCTTTTATACTTGGCAGCCGAATGATGGGCGGTGGTTTTGGAGGTTGTACGATCAACTTGATCCATAAGAAAAATGTGAATGCATATGTTGAAGAAATTTCGGAAGCCTATAAAGAAAAATTCAATAGAGACCTAGGAATTATCCCTGTAAATCTGAGCTCAGGTACTTCAATCATTAGATCATGAAAATATTTCAAAACCCGCATCAACGCCTTAATATTTTAACAGGGGAATGGGTGCTTGTGTCACCTCATAGAACAAAAAGACCATGGCAAGGTAAAACTGAAAATCAAACAATCATTCAAAGGCCTAAACACGACCCAACTTGTTATTTGTGTCCGGGAAATATTAGGGCAAACGGCAAAAAAAATCCAAATTATTCGAAGCCCTATCCATTTGTCAACGACTTTTCGGCCTTATTAGAAGATATTCCAGAAATAGAAATGAACGACGGATTATTTGTGGCAAAATCTGAAAAAGGCATTTGCAAAGTAATATGCTTTTCTCCAAACCATTCGCTAACACTTCCTTTAATGGAAGTTACCGAAATTAAAGCTGTAGTCGATTTATGGCAAAGTGAATATACAAATTTGGGCGGTTTAGATTTTATCAATCATGTGATGATCTTCGAGAACAAGGGGGATACGATGGGCTGCAGCAATCCACATCCTCATGGTCAGATATGGGCACAGGAATCGATCCCAAACGAAGTTATTAAAAAAACAAATCAACAAAGCGTTTTCTGGCAAAGTAATAATCAAAGTTTACTAAAGGTGTATTTGGATAAGGAACAAAAATTAAACGAGAGAATTGTAGCTGAAAATAAGGATTTCACTGCGCTTGTTCCTTTTTGGGCGGTGTGGCCATATGAAATTATGATCATTCCAAAAAAACATTACCGACACATCGGCCAACTCAACGACGACGAAAAAAATTCTTTTGCAGAAATAATAAAAATAATAACTACCAAATTTGATAATCTGTTCGAAACATCTTTTCCTTATTCAGCGGGTATTCACCAAGCTCCTACAGATGGAAAAAAACATGAATATTGGCATTTTCACATGTCTTTTTACCCACCACTTTTAAGATCTGCAACAGTAAAAAAATTTATGGTAGGCTATGAAATGTTTGCCAATCCTCAAAGGGATATTACACCAGAATCAGCTGCAGATATTCTTAAGCGTTTACCTCGCCAGCATTTCTCGACCTTGTATTGAATTAGACTTATTTGATTATGTTGTTTGGGAACAAATCAATTTCTATTTTTTCTTTAGATAGATACTAAAACCACCATATGGACTCATCAATAAATCAACCTTGCCTGAGGAGTTTAAATTTGTTTTAACAATTATAAATGATCTCGGATCTTTGGAATCTTTGATAATTGTGGCTTCATATTCACCTGTCAAGAACGGAAAATCTTTTGAAAAATCCTTTTCAACTGCCTCACCATTTATTCCGGCAATAAACCAATCATCACCCTTTCTTCTTGCTAAAATCATCTCTTTCCCTGGAACACCCTGCACAAATTTAGTATCATCCCAGGTTGAAGGAACATTTTTCAAGAATTGCTTTACTTCTTCCGGTTGAGAACGATAGGCTTCAACTCCATCTGCCATGTGTTGCCAACCCGACTCAAAAATAACCGATAATGCCAGTTCATGGGCATTGGTCGTCAAATGTGGATATTCATTGTCTGAAAAAGTTACAGGAGTGTAGTCCATAGAGCCAATCACGTTTCGTGTGGCCGATAAAATAGTATTATGACTTGGGGCAAATTGAGGAAATTCAGGGGCAAAACTGTAACACTCTCCACCTCTTACACTTTCCATTGTCATCAAATTAGGAAATGTTCTTTCCCAACCCCTCGGTATGGTTGCTCCGTGAAAATTGACCATTAGTCTAAATTCAGCAGCATCTTTAAGGATATCTAAATATTGCTGTAAAATAAATGGTTTATCACTTTGAAAAAAATCGACCTTTATGCCTTTTACACCCCATTTAGAAATTTTCATAAATTCTTCTTTTCTTTTAACCGGATCATGCATAAGGTCTCTTGGTTCTTCTGTAACAGAATTATGAGGTCCACCAGAGTTATACCATAAAATTGAACCAATTCCTTTGTTATTGCCATATGCCACTAAATCTTCAATTTTGCCATCTTGCATGGTATTCCAATTCGCATCAATTAAAGTGTACTCCCAACCCATTTCGGCAGATAAATCCATAAATGGAGCCATGGCTTTATAACTTTTACTACTCGAATGATCGGACCACCAACTCCAGGAAGCTCTTCCGGGTTTTATCCAATCGGTGTTTTCAATTTGATTGGGTTTCGCCAATTTCTTTACTACATCTGATTCTATAATCGTTGCTAAATTCTCTCCAACAACAATTACTCGCCAGGGCGTTTCCCAAGGTAAAGTATGCTCAGGCTCAATCAAACCTAAGCCATTAGCTTCTGTTTCCTCAGGTAATCTGATGTTGAATAGCAAAGAGGAAATAGTATTTTGTAGTCGTCCCCCGTAGAAATTATCATATAAACCAGATTCTGTTAATAAAACCCAGTTATTTCCTGTTTGAAATAAGGCCGGAAAACACCATCCTTGTAGATTAGTGGAGATTTCTCTAATCCCAATATCATTCAAATAATATTTCTCATAGGCAGGTGTCCATTTTGTGACAGTATCATAGGGTTGTATCCAAGCTTTACCATTCTTAAAAAAATTAAACCCCGTTGTCTCTGATGTTACCTTTTGTAATTCCTCATTCTTTTCTGGAAAAATATATCTAAATGCAACGGCATCATTAAAAACCCTTACTTCAATTTCAACTTTATTTCCCATTAAAGTTTCAAAAGTGAATACTCTTTTCATTGCGTGGTTATGAACCTTTGACCTTTTGCCAGTATATGTTTGAAAAGTCTCATCAATTTCAACTGATGGAGCAGCGGTGACGAACTTTAATCCATTTGTAAAAGAATCACCTGACCTTATAATACCCAATGGAGATTTTGACAAAACGGTATCAATTCCAGTTTCCTTTTCAATAAAAACATGATAGACTAAACTACTATCTCCTTTACTCAGATGATCGACAACCATCCTTAGTTTTCCATCAGGAGATTGAACTGACCAATTATTTTTTATTTCCAAATTGGGGTTACATGAATGCAAAACAATCGCTATAAACAAACCAACCCAAATAATATTTTTTAGACTCTTCATTATTGAATATTCTGGAATCACATTTTATTTATATAAAGATAGGAATAGTAAATTTACCTTGAGACAATTTTGTTATTCTGCCTCCTGATTAGTTTCTTCAAAAAAATATGATGGCAATATTGAAACAGAAACTATGCTGTCACATATTTATCAAGTTATCCGGAAACTCCTCAATTATACTTACCTTAAAATTTAAAATATACGATCATCATCTTCATTCCTACTCAAACGAATAAAAGTTTAACAACAATTTTTGGATTAAGCTTTAGATTGGGTTGTTCTTAATGAGTATTTTAGGGTTTGACCTGCCCTTTATAGGAATGATGATAGTCATCTAAAAGATAGTCCCGGGTCTTTGTAATAGGATGGTTTATATCTCGGGCTTTTCGATCACCTGCATTTGTCCACTAAAATACAAATGAAAAAAGTCCAACCAAAGATTGGGCTTTTTGTCGGGGTGAGAGGATTACTTCCCTTCGGTTGGTGATACTCAATTTGTTGAGATTCAAGACAAATCCTTAAAATGCTTTGCATTTTATGCTTTTTTGCTTCGTTCCCTTATGAAAGTAAACTATTGACTGAGGATTACCTCCCTTCGGTCAGTGATCCTCAATTTGTTGAGATTCAAGACAAATCCTTAAAATGCTTTGCATTTTATGCTTTTTTGCTTCGTTCCCTTATGAAAGTAGACTATTGACTGAGGATTACCTCCCTTCGGTCGGTGATCCTCAATAAGTTGAGATTCAAGACAAATCCTTAAAATGCTTTGCATTTTATGCTTTTTTGCTTCGTTCCCTTATGAAAGTAAACTATTGACCGAGGATTACCTCCCTTCGGTCGGTGATCCTCAATAAGTTGAGATTCAAGACAAATCCTTAAAATGCTTTGCATTTTATGCTTTTTTGCTTCGTTCCCTTATGAAAGTAAACTATTGCCTGAGGATTACCTCCCTTCGGTCGGTGATCCTCAATAAGTTGAGATTCAAGACAAATCCTTAAAATGCTTTGCATTTTATGCTTTTTTGCTTCGTTCCCTTATGAAAGTAAACTTTCAACGGGCTCGAAACAAAAAATCCTTTTGAACTTCCGTTCAAAAGGATTTGTCTTGTCGGGGTGAGAGGATTCGAACCTCCGACCTCCGGCACCCCATGCCGACGCGCTAACCGGACTACGCTACACCCCGTACTTTATTCAAGCTGCAAATATAACTGACATCAACAATACATACAATCTAATTTCTTTTTTTTTTAAATATTATATTACCTACATAAAATAGTTTATTATCAATGAGATAATATTTCCCACTGGTCATGTTTGAAAATATAACGTTTATTTAAAATTTGAGATTCATTCATTGAAAACAACCTGAACAGAACAAGAATTAATTTAATAATGTTAATTTGCGGATTATAAATGTTTGATAGATGAAACTTATTCATATTGCATTAGTTCTTAGCATTTATTTTACTTGCAAAACGACTTTTGCACAAGAACTGCCTCCTCTGTTAAATTATACGACAACTGATTACAATGCTGAAAATCAAAATTGGGCAATATCTCAAACAGAAGATCATCTGATATATGTGGCGAACAATAAAGGACTCCTTGAATTCAATGGTGCGAGATGGAATCTGTACCAATCTCCTAATCAAACCATAATCAGATCGGTCAATGTGCTAAACGGATTGATTTACACTGGTGCTTATATGGAATTCGGATACTGGGAGAAAGACGTTTTTGGCAATTTGAATTACACCTCTCTTTCAAAAAAAATAAAACAAGAACTTATTGAAGATGAACAATTTTGGAACATCATAAAAATTGATGAAAAGAAGCTGTTCTTTCAATCCTTGAATAGAATCTATATTTATGATGAACCTACGCAAACATTTAAAATAATTGATAGCGCAACTACAATTACAAAAATGTACAAAGCGAATAACTCCGTTTACTTTCAGGAGTTAAATCTTGGCTTATTCCAAATTATTGATGATAAAAAAGTGTTGGTCTCGGGTGATGATATTTTAAGAAATGATGTTATCACGAATATTTTTTCTTTTGGTGATCAATTGCTCATTTTGACTCAAAACAATGGTTTTTATGAGTTGTTAAATGGAAGAATAGCAGAATGGAAGAATCCGATCAATTCATTAATAAGCAATAAAAGTATTTATAGCGGCATTCAACTCAAGGATAAGAGCTTCCTTATGGGAACGATCTCTGATGGTATTTTACAAACCAATGATAAAGGTGAAGTGCTGATGGTCATTGATCAAAAAAACGGCCTGTTGAACAACACCGTTTTATCTGTATTCGAAGATGAAAAGAACAATATCTGGCTTGGCTTAGATAATGGAGTAACCTGCATAAATATGAAGTCTCCATTTAAAACCTACTATGACAATGAAGGGATATTAGGCAGTGTTTATACTTCTGCCCTTTTTAAGGACAAAATATATTTAGGCACAAATCAAGGCTTATATTATAAAGACCAATTATCAAATGAAAGTTTCAAATATATTCCAGGAACTGCGGGTCAAGTATGGTCATTGGTAGTATATGATAATACTTTATTTTGCTGCCATCACCTGGGTACCTTTATTGTTGATGACGATAAAGTATCGAAAATTCCAAATACACAGGGTAGCTGGCAATTAAAGCCACTGAATAATAAAAATTTGATCTTACAAGGTAATTATGACGGCCTGTCCGTTTTAGAGAAAATAGATAATAAATGGCAAGAAAAAAATGCCATTAAAGGTTTTAATATTTCGTCTCGTTACTTTGAAGAAATGCCTAATAATGAGATCTTTATTAATCATGAATACAAAGGAATTTATAAAATTAAAGTGGATGAGGATTTTTCTAATGTATTAAACATAACCATAGATTCTATTTCAAAAGGAGCAAATTCGAGTATTTTAAGGTATAAAAATGAACTGTTGTACGCCTTTAAAAATGGACTCTACAAATATTCAGAAAAGGAGGATAAATTTTTTCTAGATAGTATTTTGGGTGAAGTTTATTCTGAAGACGATTATAGTTCCGGAAAATTAGTAACTGATCAGACCGGTGAAATACTTTGGATTTTCACTAACTCAAAAATCAATTATATAACACAAGACAAAAATACTGGCAAATCCAAGATCAATAGTATTTCGCTCAATCAATCTTTAAGAAAAGGTATCTCAGGTTATGAAAATGTTTTAAACTTAGGTAACCAAAATTATTTATTTGGCGGTATTTCAGGATATTTAATTATCGATATTTCTAAGTTGGAAATTCAAGATTTTGAGGTAAACATCAATTATATCACCAAAAGTAACTACAAAAACTCGGATGAGTCATCCATTTTAGATCCGAAAACAAATGGACAACTCAAAAGTCACGAGAATAACCTGGCATTCTCCTTTAATGTCCCAGAATATCAAAAATACCTCGAAACCAATTATCAGTATAAGTTGGAAGGCATTTATGACAATTGGAGTCCATGGTCAGTAGAGGTTCATGAATTTTTTGAAAATTTACCCTATGGAGATTATACTTTTAAAGTACGTGCTAAAATTGGTAATAAATTATCAAAAAATATTGCTGTATATACCTTTAGTATTGAAAAACCTTGGTATATATCGAATTTGCTTTTGATCATATACGGCATATGCATTTCGTTGTTCTTTCTTTTGGTACACAATCTTTATAAGAGATACTACAGGAAACAAAGACAAAAGATCATAGAAAATAATGAGCGTGAGTTAAAGTTAACTCAGTCAGAGCAAGAAAAAGAGATTATCCGCATTAAGAATCAGCAATTAGAACAGGAAAACAAGAGTAAAGGACGTGAATTAGCTGTTTCTACCATGAGTATTATTAAAAAAAATGAGTTATTAAATACCATTAAAGATGAATTGACGATTGTAAAGGATAAAAACTTAATTAAACCTGTCATAAAAATAATTGACAAAAGCCTTAATCATGACGACGACTGGGAGTTTTTTCAAGAAGCCTTTAATAATGCGGATAAAGATTTCTTACAAAGAGTAAAAAATGAATATCCTAATTTAACTCCGAACGACTTAAGATTATGCGCATATTTAAGGTTAAATTTATCTTCAAAGGAAATTGCCCCATTATTAAATATCTCCTACAAAAGTGTCGAAATTAAGCGATATCGACTAAGAAAAAAGATGGAATTATCGAATGAAGATAATTTGGTCGAACGTATTTTAGAAATTTAAAACTGCTTTTCTTTACTGCTATGTTAAGTTAAAGATCCTATTGAATTTTTTATTCATTCAGTCTTAATTAATATAAGTAACTTATTATGTTGCTTTTAAAATAACATAATACCTTTAGAATCTTCCTTAAAAAAAAATCATGTAGAGTTTTTGTATAGGTGTATTTTACATAACAGCTTGATATTTTACCATACATTTAGGTCAATTTAGAATATAATTCTGAATTGCGCGTAGCTAATATGTTTGTTGCAATGATTTAATTTTTTTGTTTTTCTGGATTTAAAATTCACTTTAATTATTTCATCCAAACAAATTCCATTAAAATTCTTATGACCATCTTAAATTATTAATATGATGAAAAACAATTTTATAAGACTTGTACTTTTCTTAATCGTTTCAGCGGGATTTGCTCAAGTTAGCGAGGTATCTGTCGTTAAAAACGAAGAGGGAATGAAATTGGTAGTTAATGGAAATGATTTTATGATCAATGGTATGAACTGGGATTATATACCTATTGGTACTAATACAGTAAATGCCGATTTCTGGAATAAATCAGATGACATTATAAAGGCTGGCCTTGACTCAGAAATGTCGCTCTTAAAAAATATGAATGTCAATGTGATCCGCCAATACACCGGTGTTCCTGCTAAATGGATACAATATATCTTCGAAAATTATGGGATTTATACAATGCTCAATCATTCATTCGGGCGATATGGATTGACCCTGGACGGTGTATGGACTCCTGTGACTAATTATTCAGATCCTAAAACTCAGGAATATCTGTTGAATGAAATTGACATCTTGGTAAAAGATTATGGGAATACACCCGGTCTTTTGATGTACCTGCTGGGAAACGAAAATAATTATGGGCTGTTTTGGGCTGGGGCCGAAACAGAAGATTTTCCCGATGATGAGCAAGAAAAGCAATTTGTTGGAGAACAACGAGGAAGACCCATGTATAGACTTATGAACGAGGCTGCAAAAAAAATAAAGGCACATGATCTGTCGCACCCTGTTGCCATTTGTAATGGTGATGTTTTATTCATCGATATAATTGCCGAAGAATGTGAAAATATTGACATTTATGGTACCAATGCCTACCGTGGAGTTTCTTTTGGAGACATGTTCGAAGTGGTCAGGGATAAATTGAACAAGCCAATTATGTTCACCGAGTTCGGTGCAGATGCTTTTAATGCGGTGACCAACACCGAGGACCAGAAATCTCAAGCCTATTATATGGTGGGCAATTGGAAAGAAATCTATGAAAATGCAGCCGGTTTAGGTAAAGCGAATAACTCAGTTGGAGGATTTACCTTCCAATTTAGTGATGGTTGGTGGAAATTTGGTTTCGATGATAGAAAAAATGCAGATCTACATGATAGCAATGCCTCTTGGTATAATGGTGGTTATTCATCTGATGTAAATGGAACTGAAAACAACATGAACGAAGAATGGTTTGGTATTTGTGCCAAAGGACCCACAAATGACAGAGGACTATATGAATTATACCCTCGTGCCGCATACTACGCCTTAAAAGAAGCCCATAAATTAAATCCATACGACGAGGGTATGAATCTTGCCTTTATTGATAATTATTTCAATAATATTGAATTAACAGATGCTATGCTCAGGGCCCGTGGAGATGCAGCCGCTTTGGGTGCAACAAGCACAAAAAAACTAGCTATCAGCAATTTGAGGGCCGAATTTACTACATATAATACAGGAGGTAGTTTAATTACTACGCCGGATGATCCAGATCCGGATTATCTAACCTATCCAAATCAGCTTGGTTTTGATCACATGGAATCTTTTTATATTGGCGTAGAGGCTAATCCAACTTCAAATATGCGTGCCGACATAAATGTGAACATTGTAGGGAATGTAGCGGAAAACCCAATTGATGAAATTTTTTATGAAAATAGAGCGCGTACAAGATCGGTAAATACAGATGAGGGTAACTTACAAATCTCCGATATAAATAGAGTTCAAGTATATACTGCAGAATATGAATGGAATGCCAAAGATTTTGACCTTCGGGGATTCTATAGAACAGGGCATTATCACTGGGGGTACGAAGGAGACTTTTTTGGTTTATATCCGGAAGCAAATTATGGTCCCAATTTAGATATTTACAACGGTGAAATTATTGGTTTTGAATTCGATGGAAAAAATGTAATCGATGGTTTTAAAGCTGCATTCGGACCCCAACTATGGTGGGGAGCCAACCCGGCAATACTCCTAAAATACGGCCGTACGATTGGTAAATTTGACGTTACGGCAGTTTATCATAACGATATCGACGACGCACCAGCCGCTGTTTCTTCAATAGCTATTCCTCTTCCTCAAACCAAAAGAGCAACACTCCATGTCAAAAGAGAATTTGGATCCTTTGGAATAGAAGTTGGAGGTATTTGGGGAGGCCAACCCTTAAATGGTAGAGAATTTCAAATAGCCGAAAACAATCCAAATTATGATCCAAATACACCAGAATCTGATGCCAAATACATCATCTATACAGATAAAATAAATTCTGAGGATAACTGGGGAGGAAAGGCAAAGATAACTTTTTCAAGTGGCGCTTTTAATTGGTACGCTCAAGGTGCTGTCATGGGTTTAGTTGCCAATGGTGGAGCTGATTATACTAAAACTTTTACAGGTTGGAGACTAAAAGATACTGGAAGTGGAAATCAATCCAACTTTCTTACTGGTTTTACTTATAGTATTGGTAATCTTCAGATTGCTCCAAACTTTTTGTGGCAAAGACCACTTCTTGACCCAATGCCCGGAGATGTTCAAGCACCCGGAAGGCTGAGAAATATTCAGGATGATCCTTTTGCCGTAAGAGGAAATAGAGAAACCACCGCGGGAGAATTACTGCTGACATACGATCCGACACCGGCAACGTGGATGTATGAATGGGACAATGACCGCCAAGAAGACGCTAAATTCGCTTTTAATACTGGCTTTGTATACCGTCATCATCCAACTTCACAGGATGCCGCAATTGGGATTTTTCCAGATGGACGAACAACATTCGCCTTTCCTGGTGCAGCACCTGCAGAAGACCTTTGGGAGTCTAATACACGCATAGTATCAAAACTAAATTCCGATTTTGGTTTAATCGCAAATATTTACTTCGGCACAGCACAGGCAAATGGTAGTGATGAAAGATTGATAGAACGTTTTGGTGGCGATATCAGAATGATTTACAAGAAAATCAAGTTGATCAATTCAGTAAAAATAAATGATTGGGGTCCTTATGATTACCATCGTGACTTTAACCTCACATTTCCAGTACAGTTGATGTTAGACCTTTCTACGACCCTTGGAAAACCAGATTGGTTTATTCTGCCAAATACAATGATTGGGATCAGAGGTACCTGGCGTTCACTTGACCAATATTCACCTCGCTACCTTCCAAATGTTAGCGAAGAATTTGCTACTACACCAATTATTAGTCCTGTTGGATTTGATAATGGTACAGAATGGGAAATTAGAACATATATTCATATCAATATTGGAAAATAAAATAGTAGAAAAATGAAAATCAGAAAATTTACATATTTGAGAATTATACTCCTGCTAGGATTAATTTTTACTGTTAATATAAGCTGCGAACGAGATCTTTCAGATGAAGCAGTATTTGCAACTTTTCCAAATACAGGCGAAGTTTTTATCGATGGTTTTAGCGGCGGATTGGAATATTTACCCTTCGAAGGCTCTAAGCAAAACGCTTTGAGCATAGACGAAAAAACCAAATATGATGGAACCGCATCGATGAGGTTTGATGTTCCCAATTTTGGTGACCCGGCTGGTTCTTATGCAGGAGCTATATTCCCTGATTATTTTGGTAGAAATCTTACAGAATATGATGCGCTTACTTTTTGGGCAATGGGCTCTCAAGCGGCTACCATTAATGAAATAGGTTTTGGAGTCGATTTTATCGAAAACAAATATTTCGCAACTAAACAAAATTTAAGAATCAACACGACCTGGACGAAATATGTTATTCCTATTCCGGATCCCTATAAACTTACCCTTGAAAAAGGAATGTTTTTTTATGCGACCGGACCGGAGAATAACAATGGTTTTACTTTTTGGATCGATGAGCTGCAATTTGAAAAACTTGGCACCATTGCACAAGCAAAACCGGCTATTTTGAATGGTGAAGATATTGAACAAACATCTTTTATAGGTTCTAGAATTGATTTGAGGTCTGGGTTAACACAAACTTTTAATTTGGGCTCAGGTTCGAATGAAACCGTTTTAGCAGCGCCAGGTTACTTTGCTTTTAGTTCTACAGATGTTGATGTGGCCAGAGTAAGTGAGTTGGGAATCGTTTCAATTGTCGGTATAGGTCGAGCAGAAATTACGGCTCTATTAGATGGTGTAAAAGCGAAAGGATCATTGACGGTTGATGTAATTGGGCAATTTACTCCCGCGCCTATTCCTCCATATGGCCAAAACGATGTCATATCCATTTTTAGCGACGTTTATCCAAATGTACCTGTAGATTTTTATAATGGTTATTATGCACCTTTCCAAACTACAACTTCTAACGATTTTGAAGTAAATGGAGACAAGGTATTGAATTATGAAAATTACAACTTTGTTGGAATAGAGTTTAATCAAAATGTACCAACAATTAATGCATCGGAAATGACAAGAATGCATGTGGACATTTTCATTCCAAATAGTTTTGATCCGGAATCTACTTTAAGAATTAACCTTGTTGATTTTGGTGCAGATGATGAATTTGGTGGTGGAGATAATTCAACCGTATCGATTACGCTATCTACCAATAGCACTCCTGCCCTAGTTACGGGAGAATGGATCAGTGTTGAATTAGACATCACTAGTTTAGCGAATAGAAGTAATCTTGGGCAAATAGTATTTGATGCATCCGGCGACATATCACCAAGACCCTCAAGCTTTTATGTCGATAATATTTATTTGCATAAATAGTAAAATTGATTTTAAAAAACACAAACATGAATTTGATAGGTAAATTTAAAACAAAGACTAAACTGACATTTTTTAGTTTATCAATTTTTTTCGCTTTGACCTTCGTTACATCAGGTTGTTCTACTGACGAGACGCAAAACGTTGTCAATTTCAAAGAAATCGTGATGCAAGATGAGTTCGATGTGAATGGCCCCATTGATAGTTCTTTATGGAGCTATGAAATTGGCAATGGCGAAGGAACTGACGCCGGTATAGGTTGGGGTAATAATGAGCTCCAGTATTATACAGATCGCAAAGAGAACATAACAGTGCAGAACGGAGTATTGCTTATTACAGCCAAGAAAGAGTCTTATAATGGCGCCTCTTACACCTCCGCCAGAATAATGAGCAAAGGAAAATTTGAACAAGCTTATGGACGTTTCGAAGCGCGCATCAGATTACCCTATGGACAAGGAATGTGGCCTGCATTTTGGCTGCTAGGAAATAATATAGATGATGTACAATGGCCAAATTGCGGAGAAATTGACATCATGGAAAACCGCGGACAAGAACCTTCTATCACTCACGGAACAGTGCATGGTCCTGGTTACTCAGGTGGGTCGGCCATTTCAAAATCCTATGATCTGATAAATGACCGGTTCGACACAAATTTTCATGTCTTTGGTATCGAATGGGGACCTCAGTATATAAATTTCTATGTGGATGATGTTTTGTATAATCAAATTACACCAGACGATGTTCCCGGTGAATGGGTCTTCGATCGACCTTTCTATATCGTTCTCAATCTTGCGGTTGGAGGTTCATTCGTTGGTTCTCCAAATAGTGAGACTTCTTTTCCTCAAACCATGTTGGTTGATTATGTGAGGGTTTATAAAAATAATAGAATAAATAATTAATAATATAAGGTTATGAAACAATTCTTAAAGCAAGCGATCAAGTATTTATTTTTGATTTTAGCTGTAGCTGTCCTCGGCTGCGATGACGATGACGAAACAAACTTCCCTCAAGTTGAAGCAGGATTTACGTATACCTTGAATGAAAATTCAGGAACAGTTACTTTTATCAATATTTCATCCGAAGCCAGAACCTATTTATGGACATTTGGAGACGGTGGAACCTCTACTGAAATAAATCCTATAAAAACATTTGCAAATGGCACCTATAAGGTAAACCTAAAAGCAACCAGTGTGTCTGGGGCATCAGCTACTTTCGAAGACACCATTATAATCAGCATTCCTAATCCAATTACTTTACCCGTCACGTTTGATGAACCGAACGTAAATTATAGTGTGGCTTCTTTTAATGGAGCATCTTTTGATATAGTCGATAATCCGGATGTTTCAGGATCTAACGATAAAGCAAGTAAAGTTGGAGCTATTACAAATAGCGGAGCTGCCTTTGAGGGTATTAATTTTGACCTTGGAACTCAACTCGACCTAACTACTGATAAAACCATCCAGATGAATTTCTGGTCAGATTCTCCTGTAGATGTATTATTAAAGTTAGAACAAGGAACGGGACCTGATATCGAAGTTACGACTGGTCATGGAGGTACTGGATGGGAACTGATATCATTTGATTTTAATTCTTCGAACAAATATGTTAGAATGACCATATTTGTTGATGGTCCTGGTACAAAAGCAGGTACTTTCTATATTGACGATATTGCACAAATTGAAACACCTCCAAAACCATGTGAGGAAGAAACCACTCAATCATTTGATGCAGCTGACTTTAATTTGACTTTCCAGACAGACCCGGGAGATAAAATTAGTTCATTTGATGCTGCCCTGACAACTGTACAAAATCCGGATACTGATAATTTAGTGAATAATTCCTGTCAAGTAGGTCAAATTGATCGAAATGGTGGAGCACTTTTTGCAAATAACCAGATTGATTTTAATGAGAAATTTGACTTTAATAATAATTCTGGGTTTAAAATGAAAGTTTGGTCCCCGGTAGCTGGCACAAATGTCTTAGTAAAACTTGAAGATAAAACAAATAGTAATATAAATACAGAAATTGGAGCGAAGACTACCACAGCAAATGCCTGGGAAGAATTAACCTTTGACTTCTCAAGTGAGCAGAGCGGAAAATATGATAAGATTATTTTCTTCTTTGAATTAAACACCAATACAACTCAGACATATTTCATAGATGACTTTAAGCTTTATAAATCTGATGATGGCGGAGGTGCTGACTGCACTGCAGAAACTGTTGAATCGATCAGTGCAGCGGATCTGAACATGACCTTCCTGACTGATCAGACTCCGAATTTCATTGAAGATGGTGCTGATTTTGAATGGATCGATAATCCTGATGTAGCGAATTCTGTGAACAGTTCATGTAAGGTTGGTCAAATCACTAAACTCGGAAATAACCCCTGGGATAACAATCAATTTGATTTAGATGGAAAACTGGATTTTAATGCCAACGATGGATTAAAAATTAAAGTCTGGTCTGCAAGAGCCAATACAGAAGTTAGAATTAAATTAGAAGAAATAGGAAATCCCGGTAATAATACCGAGCAGTTCCTGATCACTTCAGTGACTAGCGGATGGGAAGAATTAACATTCCCATTTGCGGCTGAGAATAGCAATAAATTCAATAAAATTGTCATATTCTTCGATCTAAATGCAAACAATACCGATACCTATTACTTTGATGATTTGAAGCTTTACAGCGATGGCGGTGGAGGTCCGGTTTGTACTGCAGAAACTGTTGAATCGATCAGTGCAGCAGATCTGAACATGACCTTCCTGACTGATCAGACTCCGAATTTCATTGAAGATGGTGCTGATTTTGAATGGATCGATAATCCTGATGTAGCGAATTCTGTGAACAGTTCATGTAAGGTTGGTCAAATCACTAAACTCGGAAACAACCCCTGGGATAATAATCAATTTGATTTAGATGGAAAACTGGATTTTAATGCCAACGATGGATTAAAAATTAAAGTCTGGTCTGCAAGAGCCAATACAGAAGTTAGAATTAAATTAGAAGAAATAGGAAATCCCGGTAATAATACCGAGCAGTTCCTGATCACTTCAGTGACTAGCGGATGGGAAGAATTAACATTCCCATTTGCGGCTGAGAATAGCAATAAATTCAATAAAATTGTCATATTCTTCGATCTAAATGCTAACAATACCGATACCTATTACTTTGATGATTTGAAGCTTTACAGCGATGGCGGTGGAAGTCCGGTTTGTACTGCAGAAACTGTTGAATCGATCAGTGCAGCGGATCTGAACATGACCTTCCTGACTGATCAGACTCCGAATTTCATTGAAGATGGTGCTGATTTTGAATGGATCGATAATCCTGATGTAGCGAATTCTGTGAACAGTTCATGTAAGGTTGGTCAAATCACTAAACTCGGAAATAACCCATGGGATAACAATCAATTCGATTTAGATGGAAAACTGGATTTTAATGCCAACGATGGATTAAAAATTAAAGTCTGGTCTGCAAGAGCCAATACAGAAGTTAGAATTAAATTAGAAGAAATAGGAAATCCCGGTAATAATACCGAGCAGTTCCTGATCACTTCAGTGACTAGCGGATGGGAAGAATTAACATTCCCATTTGCGGCTGAGAACAGCAATAAATTCAATAAAATTGTCATATTCTTCGATCTAAATGCAAACAATACCGATACCTATTACTTTGATGATTTGAAGCTTTACAGCGATGGCGGTGGAAGTCCAGATTGTACTCCTCCTGTTGGAGACTTAGTAGCAGATGGTGGATTTGAGTCAGGAGCTGATACTTGCTGGAGTTTATTTCAAAATGGTGGTACAGCCGCTTTAGACAATACAACTAACAACGGCGGTTCATGGTCCGGCAAATTAGCTACCAACGGTCCTAGTAATCCTGCTTTCAAACAGGAAAGAATTGGTGTGGGTACAGTTTCAGCAGGGGATGTAGTTCAAATCAAATTTGATCATTTAGGATCTGTCGTTCAACCTGGTGCAGTCTTTAATGTCCTGCTTTTCGGAGAAGGATCTAATGGAGCTTCATTTACCCATGTATTTAACCCGGCACCTGCATTAAGTGATTCTTGGACAACTTTTACGGGAACATTCACCATACCTGCCGGTACTGATGTTTCATCAGGTATTTCGTTCTTAATTGAAGCGGTTTGTGGAGGAGATGCAGGTTGTAGCGTATCTGCCAATATAGATAATGTATCAGTTATTCTCAATCCATAAAGACATGCTGATTTATATGAAATAATTTATATTGGTGACATAACAATAAAATAATAACTATAAATTTAGAGAATGATAAAAAAGGTTAGTAATTAATTAATTCTAATACTAACCTTTTTTTATGAATGAACATTGAATAAATACTAATTTAGGTCTAACTTGTAGGGCTAATTTATAGCAGGCCTAGCCTTTTAGTATGTTTTAAAGTTAGGTAGATCTAAAAAATTGATAGTTCTTTTATAAAATTAATCGTTAACATAAACTCAATAACATAAACAATCTTTCTAAGGATCGTTTTTAATAATTGTCATAATAAATGGACCGTAAAGATATTTTTATCGGTAATAATACCGCTTCGTTTCAAGACAGAAGTCTCACAGGTGAATTAGTATCCCTCAATGGAGAACTTTACTATAAAATTTCAAATGTTGATTACATGCGCCCTTTTTTCATGAGCATTGTGAGTGATTCCAATCACTGGATGTTTATCTCGAGTAATGGAGGGATTAGTGCCGGAAGAAAAGATGCCGAATCGTCATTATTTCCTTACTATACAGACGACAAAATTACTGAATCGGCCGAAATGACGGGAAGCAAAACCATCATGCAGGTTAAGAAAGATGGCAAAACATATTTATGGGAGCCATTTTCAAACAGGTATGAAGGTATTTACAGTATTACGAGAAACTTATATAAGAACAATTTTGGGAACAAAATTGTTTTTGAAGAAATCAACAGCGATCTTGGACTAACTTTTAGCTATCAATGGAATTCAAGCGATCAATTTGGTTTTGTAAAAAAATCAAGTTTAGTGAACAATAATAGTACACCAATAGAAATAACTGTTCTTGACGGATTGCAGAACATTTTACCTGCCGGTGTGAATTCAGGTCTACAAAACAGCAGTAGCAATTTGGTTGACGCCTATAAAAAATGCGAATTACAGATTGAAAATGGTTTAGGTATTTATGCGCTAAGTGCCTTTATTGTGGATAAAGCAGAACCTAGTGAAGCCTTAAAAGCAAATGTAGTTTGGTTTCATGGATTGCAGAATCCGATCCATTTGTTGTCTTCCTTACAACTAAAATATTTTAGAAAAGGAAAAGAAGTAAAACAAGAGCAAGATATAAAGGCTGAAAAAGGTGCCTATTTTATAGTTTCCGATATTTCTTTAAAGCCAAATGAAGACAAAAACTGGATGTTCGTCGCAGATGTAAATCAATCCATCAGTGGCATTATTCGAACAACTGAGTTGATCAAAAAAGAAAAAAACATTTCACAACTCGTACAGGAAGATGTGCAGAAGGGGACTAAGAACTTAGTTAAGTTAATCGGTGCCTCTGATGGCATACAGCTCACAGCTGATCCCTTAATCAACATCAGACATTTTTCGAATACGCTGTTCAACATTATGCGTGGAGGTATTTTTGATGATGACTATCATATAGAAAAAGGTGATTTTATCAAATACATCTCTAAGGCGAGCAAAAATGTTTCAAAAACAAAACAAGATGTCTTAGCAAACTTACCAGATCTTTTTTCACTGAAGGAGATCAAAGAAGTTGCAGATAAGGATCAAGACAAAGATTTTAAGAGACTTTGCTATGAATATTTACCTTTGAAATTCAGCAGAAGACATGGAGATCCAAGTAGACCATGGAATAAATTTTCTATTAATACAAGAAGTGAAATTGACGGATCTAAAATCTTGGATTATGAGGGGAACTGGCGCGATATTTTTCAGAATTGGGAAGCATTGGCACACTCCTACCCTGAGTTTATTGAGAACATGATTCATAAGTTTTTGAATGCCACGACCTTTGAAGGATATAATCCCTACAGAGTTACCAAAGGAGGCTTTGACTGGGAGGTCATTGAAGATGACGACCCATGGTCTTTTATCGGCTATTGGGGTGATCATCAAATCATCTACCTATTAAAGTTTTTGGAATTAATGGAAGGTCATTATCCAAATAGACTAGCTAAACTTTTTGATAGGGATGTATTTGTTTATGCTAATGTTCCCTATAAAATTAAGAGTTATAACGACATCTTGAAAAACCCAAAAGATACCATTGATTTTGATCATCATTTGAATGAAAAGATCATGAAGAAAAAGTCAGAGCTTGGTGCAGATGGGACCTTGTTGATGGATAAAAATCAGTCTATCTATCGTGTTAATTTTATCGAAAAGATGTTGGCTACGGTTTTAGCCAAAATCTCTAACTTTATTCCGGAAGGTGGTATTTGGCTCAACACCCAAAGACCTGAATGGAATGATGCAAATAATGCATTAGTAGGTAATGGCGTATCAATGGTCACACTTTATTATTTGAGAAGATTTTTAGATTTCTTTGAATCAATACTTGTTAAGGCTAAAGATGAATCATTCGAGTTATCGGCAGAATTAGCCAAATTTTTCACAGATGTAGTGAATACTTTAACAGGTGAGAAACAAATTCTTTCTGGAATTATTTCAGACAAAGAAAGAAAGAAGGTTTTAGATGGTTTGGGCGAAGCAGGAAGTAAATACAGATTGGCCATTTATGAAAATGGATTTTCAAGTAAAAAATCAAAGATAGCCAAGGATCAACTTTTGGAATTCATTGCTGTTACTAAGGAATATTTAGACCAAAGTATCCATAAGAACAAGAGATCAGATAAATTATATCACGCATATAATATCATGACCATTAAAAAGGATGAGGTATCTATATCTTATTTATCTGAAATGCTCGAAGGTCAGGTTGCTGTTTTAAGTTCGGGTTATTTATCTCCTAAGGAAGCCTTGGAATTATTGGACGGATTAAAAAGTAGTGCATTATTCAGAGAGGATCAATACAGCTATATCCTATATCCAAATATCGAATTAAAAAGGTTTGATAAAAAGAATAATATTCCATCGGCCAAGGTGGCCAAATCTGAACTCTTAAAAAGATTGATCTCAGATGGCAATTCTGAAGTTGTTGAACAAGATGTTTTAGGCAATTATCATTTTAATGGAAGTTTCCATAATGCCAATAGTTTAAATATTGCTTTAGACAATTTACCTAAGGCAAAATATCAAGATCTCATAGAGAAAGACCGAGAATTGTTGCTTCAAATTTTTGAGGATACTTTTGACCATAAATCGTTTACAGGGCGTTCAGGTACATTTTATGGTTACGAAGGATTAGGCTCTATCTACTGGCACATGGTCTCTAAATTATTGTTAGCCGTTCAAGAAAATTGTTTGCTGGCCATGAATACGAATGAAAGCCAGGTTGTTATCGGTAAACTTTTAGATCATTATTATGAAATAGAGGCTGGAATAGGGGTTCATAAATCACCAGAACTATATGGGGCTTTCCCAACTGATCCATATTCACATACTCCGTCCGGTAAAGGAGCACAGCAACCAGGCATGACGGGACAGGTTAAAGAAGATATTTTAAGTAGAATAGGCGAATTAGGTGTTTTCGTGAAAAATGGGTGTATTTATTTCAATCCAAAACTTCTTAGAAAACAAGAGTTTTTGACTGCCCCAAAAGAATTTCATTATACCAGTTTGCAGAAAAACAGCAGTGTGATTCCTCTAGAGCAAAACTCACTTTGTTTTACTTACTGCCAGATACCGATCATCTATAAGTTATCCGATCGGGAAGAAATACAGATCCTATTAAATGACCGAACTACTCAAAAATTAGAAGGATTGAAACTGGATAGTGAAACCAGTAAAAATATTTTTGAAAGAACCGGTAACATAAACCAAATAATCGTTTATATCAAATCATGAAGACAATATTCATAGTAATTTTTGTCGCTGTAGTTTTTTTTGCCTTTCAGATTAGACCTAAAAATAATAGGTCAAAAACTGCAGCTGAAATTTTAGGAAATCCAAATTATTTGGCCATGTCTTATGGGGGATATCGCAATGTAGATCATGATATTGAACCAACTGTTGATGAGCTCAAAGAAGATATGAAATTATTATCTGCTATGGGTGTTGGAATAATTCGCACATACAAATTACATCTACCTCATGCGTCAAATGTATTAAAAGCGATCACTGAATTAAAAAAAGAGGATCCGGATTTTGAAATGTACGTTATGCTCGGTGTTTGGATCAATTGTAAAAATGCATTTACTGACAAAACTCCCGATCACAATCAAGAAAGTGAAGCAAACGTGATAGAAATTGAAAAAGCCGTAGCTCTGGCAAATCAATATAAGGATATCGTTAAAGTAATTGCTGTTGGAAATGAAGCGATGGTCAAATGGCAAGCGCTCTATTATGTGCAACCGGGCATTATTTTAAAATGGGTTAACCATTTGCAACAACTAAAAAAATCAGATAAGCTTTCAAAGGATTTATGGATAACAAGTTCGGATAATTTTGCATCCTGGGGTGGCGGAGACGGTGAGTACCATGTAGAAGATTTAAATGCTTTGATTCATAGCGTAGACTTTATTTCCATGCATACCTATCCGATGCATGACACTCATTATAACCCAAGTTTTTGGGGAGTTTTGGAAGATGAAATGAACTTGTCGGATCTTGAAAAGATCGATGCTGCCATGCTTCGTTCTCTAGAATATGCCAAGTCTCAGTATAACAGCGTCTTCAACTATATGAAAAGGATTGGCGCAAATAAACCTATTCATATTGGAGAAACAGGATGGGCTACAGTTTCTAATGAATTATATGGTTCCAATGGTTCTAAGGCTACGGATGAATATAAATGTGCCATCTATTATAAATTAATGCGCGAATGGACAAATTCCATGAGTATTTCATGTTTCTATTTTGAAGGATTTGATGAGCCATGGAAAGATGCCGCAAATCCACAAGGATCAGAAAATCATTTTGGCCTATTTACCGCAGATGGCCAAGCTAAATACACCTTATGGGAATTAGCAGATAATGGAATATTTGAAGGTCTTACAAGAGGCGGCCAACAAATTACAAAAACTTATAATGGGGATAAAGAAGCGCTAATGAAAGACGTTTTGGTGCCACCAACAGCAGATGAAATTAAAGTAGTCAAATAATTAAAATATTAACCAACCATAAACCAAAAAATATGTCAAATGTTAAAGCAGCAGTAACGAATAAAGTCCCATTCGGACAAAAATTAGCCTTTGGGATAGGAATGTTTGCGAACCAAATGTTTCCAGCCATACTTGGCATATTTATGGTTTCTCTTGTGCAATCATTTGGCTTTAATGGTTGGATGTGGTCACTCGTATATTTTTTTCCAAGAGTTTTTGATGCCATTACGGATCCCATAATGGGTTTTATTTCAGATAATACCAAATCGAAATGGGGAAGGCGCAAACCTTATGTTTTAATAGGCGCAGTATTAATGGGTGTGGCATTTACAGTTATGTGGCAGCTCTATGCTGATAATTCTTTGCAATATAATTTTTGGTATTTCTTTTTATGGTCAGTCGTATTTTATTTAGGTCTAACCTTTTTTAGCGTACCCTATGTAGCTATGGGTTACGAAATGAGCAATGATTTCCACGAAAGAACCAATATCATGGCTGTTGCACAATGGATTGGTCAGTGGGCATGGGTCATTGCTCCATGGTTTTGGGTGATTATGGATGACCCAGATTGGTTTCCATCGCAAGCTGTTGCGGTTCGTGATCTAGCTATTTGGGTTGCTGTGCCCTGCGCAATTGCCGCAATGGTTCCTGCTATTTTCATTAAAAGTAAGTCGACCCTTGAAGAAAACTATGAACCACTTAATACCTCGAATATTGGGGGTAGCCTAATAAAAATCGTAGATAGCTTTAAGGATGCGTTTAAAATAGAAGAGTTTAGAAAAATATGTGGTGCCACTTTTTTGATTTTTAATGCATTTAATACTGTCGCTGCGCTAACCTATTTTGTGATTGTTTATAGATTATTTAATGGTGATGCGGCCGCTACCGGTATTTGGGTTGCATTGTTTGGTTGCATTGGAGCGTTAGGGACGACTTTTATCGTAATTCCGGTAGTTACTTGGATGTCAAAAAAAATGGGCAAGGTAAAAGCATTTATGTGGGCACAGGGTATTTCAATAATAGGCTACGTCATGATGTATTTTCTTTTTGTACCCGGAAAACCGTGGCTCTACCTTATTGCACTGCCCTTTTTCTCTTTTGGTATAGGGAGCTTGTTTACTATTATGATGTCAATGACAGCCGATGTAATCGATATTGATGAATTGAATTCAGGTAAAAGACGTGAAGGTATTTTCGGGGCAATTTATTGGTGGATGGTTAAAGTTGGTTTTGCCATAGCCGGCGCACTAAGTGGTGTAATTATTGGCGTGGTTGGCTTCAATCCTGATTTAGCAACCACAGAGCAACAAGGGGCGGTTGATGGATTACACGCATTCTTTTGCTTCTTCCCAGCGGTAGGTACCATTATTGCTATGCTGATTATGAGAAAGTACGATGTAACGGAAGAACGCGCCAATGAAATACGTGCCGAGCTCGATAGAAGAAAGAAACCTGAATCGCAGAAATCATCATCTTACTACCAAACTGGAAAATTACTTTCACTATCATCATTGAATTTTGATATGGGCACCGTGAACGATATCGATTTTTCAAAAATGTCTAAACCGGAAATTAGTGATCAATTTTTAAAATCTTTAAATAGCGGGATACCTGGACTTTGTTTTAGCCCGTATTTAGAAGGACAAAATATTGGAGATCAATTATCTGAAAAACAGATTCAAAAACGCATGGATATAATCGCTCCATACACCAAATGGATACGGTCATTTTCTTCAACGGATGGAAATGAACATATACCAAAAGTTGCGCATAAGAAAGAATTAAAAACAATGGTTGGGGCATGGATTGGATCTGATAGAGCCAAAAATGAAATTGAAATTATAGGACTTATAAATCTTGCAAAGCAAGGATTGGTTGATATCGCTGTGGTTGGTAACGAAGTTTTACTGCGTGAAGAATTGCCAGAACAGGAATTGATAAACTATATTAAAAGAGTAAAGCAGGCATTACCCAATATTCCGGTTGGATATGTAGATGCCTATTTTCAATTTGTAGAGCGTCCGAATATAGTCGATGCTTGTGATATCATTCTCGCCAATTGCTATCCATTCTGGGAAGGATATACCATTGAACAATCTACAATATATTTGAGACAAATGTATGCGGTAAGTAAAAATGCCGCTAAGGGGAAACCTGTTATCATAACAGAAACTGGTTGGCCAAATCAGGGAATGGATAATAAAGATGCACATCCATCTAATGAAAATGCAATGAAATATTTCATTAATGTAAATAAATGGGCGTCAGAAGAACAAATTGATTTATTCTATTTCTCTTCCTTTGATGAGTCCTGGAAAGTACATCATGAAGGTGATGTTGGACAACGTTGGGGAATTTGGGATAAGGATGAAAAATTAAAATTTAATTAGTTCTAAACCTGAAAAAAAAATAAACTTAAGAAGTAAATTTATAATATAATGTCATACAGAAAAGAACGTCAATTTTCGTTGACCGGTGCTGATTATTCAGATTATACGGGAATTGATTTTGGCACAATGTCAACAGTAAAATTAGAACAGCTTTGGCGTAAAACTTTAGAGAACGGAATGCATGGGCTTTGCTTTAGCATGTACGAAGACGGACAAAAGCCGGGTGATATCATTACAGAACAACAAGTAATAAGACGAATGGAAATCATTAAACCCTATACCAAATGGGTTCGCTCCTTTTCGTGTATTGAAGGGAATGAACACATCCCTCGTATCGCACATAAAAAAGGACTTAAAACCTTAGTAGGTGCCTGGTTGGGAGATGATCTTGAAATGAATGAAGAAGAAATTGAAAGTTTGATAGCACTGGCGAAAGAAGGTTATGTGGATATTGCCGCCGTTGGTAACGAAGTCATGTATCGCAAAGAATTAACCGAAGAGCAATTACTTGGATACATTAATCGCGTTAAAGAAGCATTGCCAGATATACCTGTTGGCTATGTGGATGCGTATTATGAATTTTCCCATCGCCCCAGAATTACAGAAGCTTGTGATGTGATTTTAGCAAACTGCTACCCTTACTGGGAAGGCTGCCCAATGGAATATTCATTGAACCATATGAAAGAAATGTTTAGACAAGCCGTTGATTCGGGCAATGGAAAAAGAGTGATCATTACAGAAACAGGCTGGCCTAGTGAAGGTGGAAGTCTTAAAGGTGCAATGGCATCCCGGGAAAATGCGATGAAATATTTCATCAACGCACAAGCATGGTCAGCTAAAGAAAATATTGATATGTTTTATTTTTCTTCGTTTGATGAATCCTGGAAAACTGGTTCAGAAGGTGATGTTGGCGCCTATTGGGGTCTGTGGGATAAAGATGAAAAATTAAAATTTTAATTATTGAAATCCCAATATTTATTAATGGATCTTACAAAAAAATTAAAACTTCCATTTGGTAATGCAATATGTTATTCCGGATTTAGACAAGATCAACAGCCGGGAGGTGTATACCCTAGTTATGATGAAATTAAAGAAGACCTTTTAATTCTAAAACGGAATTGGAAGTATTTAAGATTATATGATTGTGACGAGCATGCGGAAATTGTATTAGAAGTTATAAAAAAGGAAAAGCTTGATTTTAAGATCATGCTGGGAGCCTATATAGTTGCCGAAATGAATAATTTTGGATGTCCCTGGGGTGTAACCTATTCAGAAAACCAGCTTAGAAAAAATAAAGAAATTAATAAAAGTCAGATCAATAAACTTATTCACTTAGCCAATGAGTATCCGGACATCATTTTTTGTTTGTCTGCAGGTAATGAAACCTGTGTTGATTGGACCGACCATTATGTTCCGGTAAAGAGTGTAATTCAATATGTTCAGATGATTAAAAAAGGCGCTAAACAACCAGTGACTTTTTGTGAAAATTACGTTCCATGGTCAGATAAGTTAAAGGATTTGGTTGAGGTGGTGGACTTTATCTCGATTCATACTTATCCGGTTTGGGAATATAAGCACATACATGATTCATTAAATTATACCAAAGAAAATTATTACTCAGTAGCACATAAATACCCGAATAAGCCGGTTGTGATTACCGAGGCGGGTTGGGCCACTAATTCCAACGGAAAAGGTATTGATCAAGAACATGTTAGCGAAGAAAATCAAGAAATATATTATAATGACCTGGTTAATTGGACTTCGAAAGAAAAGATTTTAACCTTTATCTTTGAAGCTTTTGATGAACCCTGGAAAGGATCACCAGAACCCACTGAACCAGAAAAACATTGGGGACTTTTTAAGGTAGACAGAACGCCAAAAGAAGTGATGAAAAATCTATATGCAGACTTGTTGATTAGAGCGAAGTAATGTTATTTTGGGACAAAGTATGACTAATCTTTAAATTTCATTGTTCATAATAAAATAAAGGTTTAAAGAACAGGCAACAAGTAACCAAATGGCATAAGGTAAAATTAAAAGAGAAAGCCATTTCAACTCCTTTCGAAAGGCGAATAGAAAAACGTAAACAACAACCGTCAAAGAAATCAGAATGAACATGGCGAATTTTACCCAATGTATGTTAAAAAAGAAATAATTCCAGCTAATATTTAGAATTACCTGAATGAAGAACAAAATTTTTAAGGGCAAATCATTTCTTTTTAAAAATAGAAAGGCCAAATAAATCGAAAAGCACAACATAATGGTTGTCCAAGCAAATCCAAAAACCCATCCGGGTGGAGTCCAAGGTGCCTTTTCCAAAGAATCATACCATGCAGCTTGAGGCCCATCATTCATCAACAAGCCTCCTAAGGCCAGTGAACCAAAATTGATAAACAAGAATAAGACTAATTTCTTGATAAATGAATTCACTTACTTAAGATTTACAATTCCACAATCCATTTCGATAATTTGTCCGCTTATCGATTTAGCTAAGGATGAAGATAAGTAATTTGCCATAGATGCGACTTCTTCCGGATCTAATATCTTTTTTAAAGGATGCCTGTCGATCATTTTTTCGACCATGGCATCGTTTCTCAAAATTGATGCTGCCAGCGTTGTATTGGTGATAGTGGGAGCAATGGCATTTACTCTTACGGTAGGTGCCAATTCTGCAGCTAAAGATTTTACTAATCCTTCTATAGCTCCTTTTGAGGAAGCAACACTCGCATGAAAAGTCATACCCATTTTGACTGCGACAGTACTAAAAAGAATAATGCTAGGGTTATCTCCTTTCTTTAAAATATCTAAGTACTCCTGAATAATTTTTATCGCACCAAAAAAATTAATCTCTAGATCCCTTTGAAAATCTTGTCTGGTCAAGCGATTGAACGGTTTTAAATTGATGCTTCCAGGACAATAAAAAATCTGATCTAATTTCTCTAAATTGGGTAACTCGTCACTCAAAACATCAATCTCGTGATGAGTCAAGTTAGCATGATCCACACTTGGTTTAGAGCGACTAAAGTTAATCACTCTATTGTGATCGATATTAAGAGCAACGAGTCTTTCACCAACTCCTTTACTTCCGCCTACTACAAGAATAGTACGCATGCATTAAATATCTTTAGGAATCTTGTATAAACGTTTTTCAACTTTGCGTTTGATTGCTGTCAAACGCTTCATCAAATCCATTATACTGTCATCCTTTTTTTGTTTGTAAATCTCATTCAGAGAAAGAATCAGGTCTTTCGCTTTTCTGGATGCAAGAATTCTGTCGTTTGTTGTTTTCAGAGAAAGCTTTGTGCTTTCGAATTCGTAAGCTTGGGCTAAAATATCCATGATCTATTGGTTTATATAGTTATGCAATTCGTTCATTTTCTGAGGGTTTTTAAACGCGCCTCCATAAAAAGCTGTGACAGTCGATGAAGATTCATCTTTAATACCCCTTGAGGAAACACATAAATGTTTCGCGTCAATAATCACCGCAACATCTTCCGTTTCTAAAATTTCAGACAACTCCTTACCTATCTGATTAGTCAACCTTTCTTGAACTTGAGGTCTTTTTGCGAAATATTGAACAATCCTGTTCAGCTTTGACAACCCTATGACCTTTCCCGAAGAAATATAGGCTACATGAGCTTTGCCAATAATCGGTACAAAGTGATGCTCACAATTTGAGTAAAAGGTTATATTCTTCTCTACCAACATTTGATTATATTGATATTTATTCTCGAACAAGGCAACTTTTGGTTTATTCTTAGGATTTAATCCTGAAAAAATCTCATCTATATACATTTTAGCCACACGCTGGGGTGTACCCCTAAGGGAGTCATCGGTTAAATCAAGACCCATAACATCCATGATCTCTCCAAAAAGCGCTGCTATCAGATCTTTTTTCTGGTCGTCATTCATATCAAATGCATCCGATCTCATCGGAGTTTCCATGCCAGTTGAAATATGATCGTCTCCAAATTCATCAATCGATAAAAAATTGATGCTATGTCCATTTACTTTTTCTAATATATCGCCGTTAACTTTCATGCGGTTTTGTTTAGGTATTTTAATCTTTTCTTGAACAAATATAATAAGTGTTTAACTTTTTTCCAAATATATTAAACATTATTTTTTGTTAAATTATTTTTTAGCGACAATGTCTATAACAAAATTAGCTTTGACAATAAAATCAAGTTCATTTTTGTCTAAAGTAAATTTGTGAAGTAACGAATGGAGATTAGTCGTTTGAGGTTTGCATTTCGCCAAATCCGATCTCCTCGAGATAAGCTCTTTTATTTTTTCTTAATTTTTCAAAGAAATGTCTATTTTCCTTCAAAAGTCTATTATTTTGGAATTGAACAAACCTCCCCTGGGCATGAATACTTAAGGAATCGGTTTTATAAATCACCAATTGATAGAACGGAATGGCCCAACTATAGTTGTAAAGGCCTTTGGTCATATGAAGCAAAATACCTTTTGGCCGAAGTTCAATACTCCCATAATTTATGCTCGAAGCAAAATTCAACACATGATTAAGGTTTGGACTCACTTTTTGAATCACCATTCTGCCTGAACCGATTCCACCCATTTTTAAAGATTTCCAAAGTGAAAAAGATTTGCCCAGCATCTGGTTAAACATTTCGTCATTATCCTTATTTGTTTGAGTTGTGTTAAGTACCATTTCCTTTATTCAAATAGTGTTTTCTGAAGCCAGGTATTCTGATATTTCTGTTTAGGATCATATCGTTGAGCCTGCAATGAAATGTCGAAAGTTCTATTTCTTGGATCATTTCCAACGCCAGAGACGTACATCCAATTTCCATAATTACTGTGAACATCATAATCTATCAACATAGATTCGAAATAGGAAGCGCCAATCCTCCAATCTAAGCCTAAAGTTTTAGCAAAATAAGAAGCCACATTTTGCCTTCCTCTATTACTCATCCAACCCGTTCTTTTCAATTCGATCATGTTGGCATTTACAAATGGTTCCTCTGTTTCTCCATCAATCCACTGCTGAATCAGTTTGCTATCTTTTTCCCAACTTCTTCTCTTTTTTCTTATCCCCTTAACCGAAAATATGGCTGAGCCATGTTTTAATGAAACATATTTAAAATAATCCCTCCACATCAGTTCAAAAATAAGCCAATATGTAGATTGATTTAGGATATATCGCTTTTCAAACGCTTTTACAGCCCAATAGATAGTCCTTGGAGAAATACTTCCATTGGCGAGCCAGGCAGACAACTTAGAACTATGATCAACTCCTATTAAGTTGTTTCTAGTTTCTTTATACTTCCCTAATTTACCTGTTTCGAAAAAATAATGATTTATTCTATTCAAACCACTTTTTTCACCACCACTAAAAGGAAATGCAGTTTTAGGCGAGCTTAAAGGTGGTTCAAATCCTAAATCCTCCAGCCTTGGAATATCATATTCAATTTGTATTAAATTGTTCTTTGGGAGATTTTTAGGTATCTCCAACGCAGGTCTTATTTTGCTGTATTTTTCTATGTTCTTTCTGAAATCAGTAAATACATCAGGGATTTGCTCTATTCCCATGATTAATTCATCCGGGTGTATCAAGAATTGGTCGAATGCAGGAACCAAGACCACTTCCTTGTCTTCAATACTTTTTCTTACGCCATCCTCCACCCTCATTTCTTCAGTGGTCCATTCTTTCTGAAAATATATATGTGTCAAATCGAATTTATTTTGAAGAATCGGAATAATCTTTTCAGGTTTACCCTGATATACTAATAAAGAGATATTTAACTTGTTTAAATTCTCTTTGAGGTTGGCAAGTGTCTCCAATAGGAATTTACTTCTAAAGACATTTGTTTTCAAAAAACCAAATGGGCTTATTTTAAAATGTCTGGGATCCAGGCAGTAGAGCGCTATAACTTTTTGTCCATTTTCAATGGCCATATGAAGCGACGATTGATCCTGTATTCTCAGATCATTTCTAAACCAAACTAAAGCTATTTTTTCCTTTGTCTTTTGCATCGTTCACTACAATATTTCACTTCATTCCAGTTTTTCTCCCACTTTTTCCTCCAATTAAAGGGCAAACCGCAAACAACACAATTTTTGGTGGCCAGTTTTAACTTGGTATGCATATAAATTAACTTACCAAACGCTCCACTTCAATCTCACCCGACCAAATACTGTAATTACCAATTTGAATATGATCCGACTTGAGATCATGCATTAGGTTGTATAATCCAAAAAAAGTTCGATTGATATATATAAAATGTTTCGAACCTCTATTGCCATTCATGTTTTTCACCTCTGTACTCTTCGCATATTTTGCACCGAGTTCTGCGATTTTATTAAAGAAAACGTCATCTGAAAAATCAAAGGTTTCCTTGTGAAATGGTTTGGTAAAAAGTAACATCATCTCATGAAAAACCGAACTAAAAAAGTCTATTTCAGTTTTGGTATCATCTGGCCTTAGAATTTCCAATTCATAAAGTTTTTCCTGGAAAAGTCTCTTATTATTTAAAATTTCAACTTTTGCGAGTTCAAAATACGGGATATAAAAATCTTCCGGAATCTCTTTGACACAGCCAAAATCTAGAGCAATCAGTTCTTGTTTCTCACTGATCAAAAAATTACCTGGATGGGGGTCTGCATGTACTTTTTTTAGCTCATGTATTTGGTACATGTAAAAATCCCATAATGCCTGACCAATTTTATTTCTAACCTCGCTTGATTCATTCCTTGCATCAAACTCAGAAAGATGCACCCCGGACATCCAATCCATAGTCAATATTCTTTCAGAAGAATACTTCTTGTAGTATTTTGGAAATCTAAGATTACTAATATGACCACAAGCTTTGGCAATTTCTCGGCTTTGTTCCAATTCTAAAATATAATTTGTCTCCTCTTTTAATTTATTCTCAACTTCTAAGAAGTATCGGTCTGACCCCTCCCCTTTTATGTTAAACATTTTCATGGCGATGGGTTTTACCAAGGCTAAATCTGATGAAATACTCTCTGCCACACCGGGATATTGAATCTTCACGGCAAGTTGCTTATTATTCAACTCTGCCTTGTGCACCTGTCCGATGCTTGCAGCATTGACCGACTGTAAATCAAATCGATCAAAAATCTCATTCGGACTTTTTCCAAAATACTTTTTAAAGGTTTTAACCACCAAAGGTGCAGATAAAGGGGGAACGGAGAACTGCGAAAGAGAAAACTTTTCTACATAAGCTCTTGGGAGAATATTTTTCTCCATGCTTAACATTTGGGCTACTTTAAGCGCACTCCCCTTTAATTTTTTGAGGCTGTCGTAAATGTCTTCTGCATTATTTTCGTCTAACCGCTGCTTTGCAACTTCCTCAGAACTGACCAATTTATCACTGAAATATTTCAAATAGTTTACACCAACTTTTGCACCGGTAGTTACGAGTTTAGAAGCCCTTTGAATTTTAGTGATCGGAATTTTATCTATAGATTTCACACTTTGTAGTTTAATTTTTCTTTCACTAAAAATTTCCCAAAATCAAGCACACTCTGTAAAGGCTTTACAGAAAGTAAATCGAAAGTAGCATGAACGGATTTTTCAATGTAAATATCTGTTTTTTCAAAACTCGCCGATGAATCGTCTAGCCAAAATTTTAGCGTGAGCAAAAGTTGAATCCAGGCTCCTTCTTCAACAGATTTACTTTGGATTTTTTTTATTTTTTCTTGTTTTAGGTCTATTATATCCCATTCTAAGTGACCGATAAAATCTTTGAAAGAAGAACGCACAGAACCAAGCTTTTTCAAATTTTGAAGATGACCGGTATCATTGCCTAAACTGGCTAGAATATAACTGCGGTTAGCCTTCAAAATTTCAAAAAAAGTATAATAGAATGTCAAGAGTTTATTTCTTGTATCGAAAACAGCATAATCATCGCTTTTCTCAATGAGATCAATAGAACTTTGTAAAAAAGTATGAAATATATCTTCTTCCAAGGCGTCAAAATTTCCATAAAAATTATAGAAATCATTTTCTGTTAACTGATGCGCTTTGGCAAAAGCATAAACGGATGCCGGTCTACCATCCTCCAATACAGTTTCCATATACTTGGAAACTAGTTGTTCTTTCGTTATTGATTTCTTTTTTGCCATACTTGTATTTTTTTGTAAAGATACAAAAATATTTATTTTGTTTAACTTTTTTAATTTAATATTAAACAATAACAAATTGAATCCTCAACCCCAAATTTCTCTATCATTCAAGTCACAATTTATCTGTAACTGTAAAAATTTTTAACTAATCAAAAAAACCCTGATTTATAATAAATCAGGGTTTTGTATGAAAGAAAATTTATATTTAAATTAATTCTGAATCAACTAATTATCGATCACAAAAAAGTGATCATTAAGCCTTTGGAACTTTATTTAATCTTTTTTCGATTTTTCGCTTGATAACCGTTAAACGCTTCATTAAGTCCATGATCTGTTCATCATGTTTCAACTTATATTCTTCATTCAACGATAAAATAATTGATTTCACTTCTCTAGAAGCCAAGATTCTTTCACTTGTTGTTTTGAATTTGAATCTTCTGTTTTCAAATTCATGGGCTTGCATAAAAACATCCATTTTGTTTGATTTTTTGGGGGTTATTAATCAATTCAATCGTTTTCGGGTATCAGGGCGTAAAATAATTGATTTCTTACAACTTAGAATACCTCTACGACTTGGATGTTTTAAAATAAAGAAATAGTTTTTAGTTATCCAAAAATTATTTCGGAAAAAATAAGAAAAAACGTTGATTACTGCATTTTTAACAAAACTTAAAGAAAAAAATCTATCCACTAAATAAAATCTTGTACAATCTCATTGTAGACTGTTCTATTTCAAGCAAGCTTAAATTTCTGCTTCTTCTTATCGTTTCCTTTCCATCAAAATAGATCAAAACAGTTGGTTCTACAAAAACCTGACAAGTAGCTGAAAGTTCAGCAGATCTATTCATGTCTATTTCGCAAAATAGAATTTTTGGAAAATGCTCCGCGAATAAAGATTTTAATTTAGGGAGAATGGATTCTCCCACGGAACAACTAATTGTGGAAAAATAGAAAAGGACCGCTATATTTCCCTTTAAGATCTTACTAAAATCCTCAAACGTAATAATCTCCTTATGTTCCATAAAATATTTTTTTTCAAAAATACACAAAAGGATGATGCTCCTTTTCTATTAGAATCGATTTTGTTTATTAATTTATTGAGAAAAAAGATGCAGAATCATAGATTAAAAAAACATATTTGGCTAATTTTACAGCAATAAAAAAGTATTATAATGAGTAATGAAATAGAACAAATAAAGTGTCTTATTATTGGTTCAGGGCCTGCGGGTTACACAGCGGCAATTTATGCGGCAAGAGCAGATATGAAACCTGTCATGTATACAGGAATGCAAATGGGTGGTCAATTGACCACCACTACCGAGGTGGATAATTTTCCTGGCTACCCCGATGGAGTTGATGGCAACGTATTGATGGAAGATCTCAAGAAACAAGCGGAAAGGTTTGATACTCAGGTGAGATTTGGTGTCGTCACCAGTGTAGAATTTAGTAATAAAGTGGGCGGAATACATAAAGTTACAGTAGATGGTTCCAAAATAATTGAAGCAAAAACAGTAATAATTTCTACAGGTGCCACAGCCAAATACCTCAATATCCCTAGTGAACAAAAGTTGATCGGTGGTGGAGTAAGTGCCTGTGCCACTTGTGATGGCTTTTTTTATAAAGGACAAGATGTCGTAGTAGTTGGTGCCGGAGATACAGCGGCTGAAGAGGCAACTTACCTTGCCAATATCTGTAAAAAAGTAACGATCCTCGTAAGAAAAGATTATATGCGTGCATCAAAGGCTATGCAACACAGAGTAAACAATACACCAAACATCGAGATCATGTTTAATACAGAGATCGATGAAGTATTAGGTGATAAAGTTGTTGAGGGTGTACGTGTTTTTAACAATATAACCAATGAAAAAACTGTAATTCCTGTTACAGGTGTGTTTATAGCTATCGGACACAAACCGAATACAGATATCTTTAAAGGTGTTTTGGATATGGATGATGTGGGTTACCTGATTACCAAAGGTAAAACAACGAAAACCAATGTTCCCGGTGTATTTGCCTGTGGCGATGTACAAGATAAAGAATACAGACAAGCCGTAACAGCGGCAGGAACCGGCTGCATGGCAGCATTGGATGCAGAAAGATATATTGGCACATTGATTTAAAGAGGTCAATATATTTCTATATTTTTCCAACTAAAAGAAGAGAGCTATCATAAAGATGAGCTCTCTTCTTTTTCGGCATAAAAAAACCGTTGCTATACAACGGTTTCTTTAAATTAACATCCCCTCAAATGTTAATTTGGCATCACTACAGTATCAATTGCATGAATGATGCCATTTGAAGCATCCACATCAGCAATAACTACAGTAGAATGGTTTCCTTTAGAATCCATGAGATGAACTTTACCATCACTTAATGAAGCTGTTAAGGAATTTCCATTGACGGTTTTAATGACAAATTTGCCATTATTGTCTTTGATCGCTTGAACAACCTGAGCTGCATCAAATTTACCGGCAACTACGTGGTAAGTCAAAATAGATGTCAAAGCTGCCTTATTTTCTGGTTTTAGCAAATTATCAACTGTACCGGCAGGGAGCTTTGCAAAGGCACTATTTACTGGAGCAAATACTGTAAAAGGTCCATCACCACTCAATGTTTCAACAAGGCCAGCTGCTTTAACAGCGGCAACAAGTGTCGTGAAATTATCATTAGAAGCGGCCACTCCGACTAAATTTGGAGGCATTTCATATTTACTAGTAGTAACAGAAGTTTCTTCGTTGTTTTTTTTAATCTTTATTTGATCATCAGTGGCAAAAGAAAATGAAATCATCCCAACCGATAAAGCTAGAGATAGAAAAGAATGCTTGGTTTTCATAAGAATAGGTTTTTATTTTTTGTAAAGATACATCACCTATTCAGCTTTTAATAAAATTATTGTTTAATATTTTGTTAAATTTATTAAACAAAATGCTCTGAAATAATTCTACCCCTCAGTTATAATTTTACAGCGAGTTACATCCATTTCCAATTTAGCATTTTTGGGGATCTTAATTTTAAGTATGTAATTTGCTTTGGGCATTTTATTTCTTTTTTCAATGATCCTTTTTATCTCACGGTCTCTTACCTCTATCTCCAATTCTCTTTTAGCTAGCTCTTTTTCTATCTTTTCTTCATGAATTTTCATAGCTTCCAATTGTTCCTTTTCCATTTTTTTATGCATTTCTTCTTTTTTTCTAATAAGTTCTTCGTTCTCTTCAAAGGCTTTTTGAATCTCTTTAAATTTTTCTTTGTTCTTTTCTTGCCATTCTTTCATATACTCCTTATCATTTTGAAATTTTTCAAAATCAAAAAAGATGGTATCAGAATCAAAATCAAACTGATAATCGATATGGTTAAGTATTTCGCCCATTTCGGGTATCATAGGCATAACCAGGTCATCTATCATTTCAGGCAACATAACAAACTGTTCCGTCATGATCGCCCATTCATCACCGGGCGCAAAGGCATATTCGTATTTTGAATTATGGCTCGACGCAATCTCAATGCTATTGCCGGTTTTTATGGCGTGAATATCCCATCCCTTTTTCAATCTTTCCTCCTCTTCAACAGAAAAAGATCCACCTTCAATGACCCCTTCGATTTCAACTTTGTTCTGATTCCATCTTTCAATTTGAATTTCCTGATTTACGGCTTTTAAAACTATCTCAACATCGTTCTTTACAATATAATTCTGTTTGGGCAAATTGATTTTACTCTGTTGCGCAACAATTAAATTTGCGAGTAAAATAAATAGTACGACCACTGAGTTAAACTGTTTTGTTCTCATTTGAATTTATTTTTTTTAGTTCATTCTTTAATTCTAGCATGAGGCCTAACCTCATTTGAAGGTTGTCTATAAGGGCATTTATCAAAGCCTCGTCAATTTCATCTTTTTGTAATTTTTGTGAGAGTAGTTTATAAGACTGTGTTAATTCGTTTAATTTTTTCAAGTATTCAGCTAAAATTTCCTTCCCGCTTTCATCTACATTTAAATTCGCCAGTTGATAATTGATGGCTGTGATATAATAATTTTCTAATTTCTTTAATTCGGGAGAGAAATCTCCTACTGAAACATAATCCGAAACATGAGGCTTAACCTGTTTTTCATCAGTCGATGAAAAATTATACAGGCCCAAACCAAAGAAAAGTAACATTGAAGCAGCAATCAATAACGGTTTGAATAAATCCTTTTGATGAAAAGCGCGATCCAATTTTTGCTCGAAAACCAATTTATGATTCTCGGGTAATGGTTTGGCCGTTTTCTCTGACCTAATAATCTCTTGTATGTCCATTTTATTGATCATTTAATAATTGCAATAATTTGTTCTTACCCCGGGCGAGTTTTGATCTAGAATTAACCTCTGAAATCAATAATATCTCAGATATCTCTGAATGATCATAACCCTCCAGCAAATAGAGTTTCACAACATTTTTATAGCTTTCAGGTAATTGTTCGATCATATTAATCACAATTTTATACGTTGTGTCATCAGGTACTTGCCAATCTTCTGTTTCAACCAATGACGAACTCACAGATTCTAAGGGTACCTTATCAACTTTTTTAAATTTTAAAATATCGAGACAGGTATTCACTACGATCTTTTTTAACCATGCCCCGAAGGGAGCCTGATGATTGTAGGTGTCAATATACTTAAAAGCCTTTATAAAACTTTCCTGCATGGCATCCTGAGCAGTGGCATCATTCGATAAATATCTCAAAGCGACTTGATACATAGCCGAACAATATTGCTCGTACAATAGTATTTGAGACCTTCGGTCGTTTTTTTTGCACTTTTCTACCAGCAAATTGATTTCTGCCGTATTACCCATTTTTTAACCTATTCTACTTTAAATACGAACAACATAATGTTGTGTTGCACTTTTTCGTTTTTTTCTTCGATTTAAAATAAAAAAGATACAAACTATATCAAACAAAAAAAGAGGAAAACATGTTTCCTCTTTTTATAAATCCCAGATTAAAGAATTATTCTAAAATTTCTAATTCAAATATCAGATTTGCATTCGGTGGGATGACATTACCTGATCCCTGCTCACCATAGCCTAAGTGTGATGGAATGAGCAACAATAACTTGTCGCCATAATTCATTTGCAATAAACCTTCTTTAAAACCGGGAATTAACCTCGCATCCGGACTATAATCCATAGGGATAGCCTCATAGCCTCTCATATCATCTCTGCGCCTGTCATATTTTCCATTTTTCATGGCAATTTCACGATTATTCGTATCGAAAAGGTCTCCTGTCTCAAAATAGCCGGCGTAATATACATTTACCTTACTACCTATTACAGGTTTTTTTCCATTACCTTCGCTTACACTAATAATTTTAAGTCCGGACGGCAACACTACTGCGGCGGCTTCCTTCTCCTTAATCAGGTTCAGTAACTCAGCCTTTACTCTTTCTTTTTCCGCCTCTTCTTCTTTCTTCTTTTCAATTACTCTAGAAAAATAAGACTCAAATTCTTGTTTGGCATCAAAATTCTGCGCCTCTTTTCCCACACGAATAATCTCAATCTTTTCTATTACGTCACCTTTCTCAATGGTATCAACCACCTCTTGACCAACAATAACATGTCCAAAGACAGTATGTATTCCGTCTAAACGTTTTGTTTCATTGAGCGTAATAAAAAACTGACTTCCATTAGAATCGGGTCCACCATTAGCCATGGATAAAATCCCTGCTTTATCGTGAGAGAGCAAAATATTTCCTGAGTCATCTACGGGAAATTCATCTTCAAATCTATAGCCTGGGTCACCTGTACCATTACCTCTCGGATCTCCTCCCTGGACAACAAATTCTTTCACGACTCTGTGAAATGTTAATCCGTCATAAAAAAGCTTGCCTTTAAATTCTTCTGCAACAAATGAATTCGTTCCTTCGGCTAAAGAAACGAAATTTGCTACTGTAACGGGTGTATTTTCATATTCCAAAAACAATAATATATCCCCTTTACTAGTCTGTAAATCTGCATATAATCCATCGGAAAGATCAGGGTATTTGGCCGTTTTACATGAAATTAACAAAACAACCATCACTAAAAAACTTAATTTTAGCACGTTTTTCATAATTTTTATCTCTTTAATTCTTTATAATTTTTTTTAGTTTCACTGTATAAATGAGCGGTTCATTGGGATTAATACCTTCTGCTCCACTATAGCCATAGGCCTTATGAGATGGAAAAAGAAAAGTGACAACTTCGCCTTCCTTCATTAGTTTAATGCCATCCTGCAAACCTGTAATTAATTCCTGTTTATCAACAATATAAGTTTGATCACCAATTTGACTTTCACTGTAAACGATCGAGTCATTAATTCTTTTCACCTCGTATGTAAATAAGACTTCATCACCTGGTTCCGGTAAACCGGTGGTCAAACTGTCTTTTTGATTGTAGAAATACCAAAAACCTTGTGCTGAGGCAATGTAATTATTCACACTATCCTTTTGCAATTTTAATTGTAATATTTCTTCTTCAAATCGATTGATCTTTTGATTTCTTTCAATCGATTCTTTCATAAACGTACTTGTCTTTCTAATAACAGGCTTTCTAGGCTCTGACTTACTACAAGCGACAAGCAGTAATGAGCAAACAATAAGTAAACTTAATTTATTCATAACAAGCTAATAATGCATCTTTATATTTTGGTAAAATAGCCATAAAATCATCAACTGTTTCTCTTAATCCCAGGTCACTTTTCCCACCAGCTGCATTAATATGACCTCCACCATTAAAATACTCCCTAGCTAATTCATTCACATTAAAATCGCCAGTTGAACGAAACGAAATTTTGACGATATTTTGCTGCTTATCCTCGATGAAAATTGCTGCTAAAACAACATTGGATAGTGATAAAGCATAATTTACAAAACCTTCCGTATCACCTTTCTGGTAGTTACATTGTTTTAGTTCATAATTTTTCAGGGTAATAAAAGCAGTTCTGAACTCCTTTAAATAGACCAAATTTTTGAGTGCTTTTCCCAAAAGTTTTAATCGATTAATCGAATTTTCATGAATTTCTCTGTACACATTGGTATGCTCTACACCCAGATCTAATAAATTTCCCACTATTCTATGGGTATCTCCATTTGTATTAGAAAATCGGAAAGAACCTGTATCTGTCAGAATACCGGTATAGATACAAGTGGCAATGTCTTTGTCGAGATGCTTCTCCCAACCCATTTCAATTGCCCATTGAAAAACCAATTGACTTGTTGAACATATATTCGGATCCACATAACTGTAGGCAGCATAATCATCAGGTTCCTGATGATGATCGATCATAATATATATGGGCTCAATATCTAGCAATGCCCTTTCCATATCGTGTCCTACCCTGTTCAAAGCATTAAAATCAAGGGTGAAAATAATTTCTGCTTTTCCCAAAATTTCTTTGGCTTTGGCCGTCTGCTCTTCAAAGATCAGGATTTCGTCTTGTCCCGGCATCCATTTTAAGAAATTAGGACAATCATTCGGTGATATGACTGTAGTAGCATGGCCTAATTTTTTAAGTAATTGTGCCAATGCCAAACTCGAACCATAGGCATCTCCGTCTGGGTTTCTATGCGAAACAACAGCAATATTTCGCGACCTTTCGAGCAATTTTTTTACTTCTCCTATTTGCTTCTCATGCATAGCTTGCGAATATACAATAAAATTAAAATTTGATTTAAAAACTGATCGTTTTATGTAATTTTACTCACTCTTATCATTTTATGGATGACTTATAAATACTTCCTTTTCTTCCTTTTCATTTTTTCATTATCCTCTTGCATTGGACAGGAAAAGGAAACCCCGAATTTTACGATTGCTTTTGGATCTTGTAACAATCAGTTTCTAACAAATAATTTGTGGGGCGAAATTAAAAAACATAACCCCGATTTATTTATTTGGGGTGGCGATGTGATCTATTCTGATACAGATAGACCGGAAGTGATGGTTAAAAATTACGACATACTTCTCCAAAACAATGAGTATAAAGCATTTAAGAACGAATTTGAGATTCTTGGCACATGGGATGATCATGATTATGGGCAAAATGACGGGGGTGTAAATTATCCCATGAAAGAAAAATCACAGGAGTTATTCTTAGATTTTTTGGGCGTTCCGAAAAACGATCCTCGCAGGGTACAAAAAGGAATTTACTATTCGAAAAATTTCCCTGTTGATGGCAAATTGATCAAAGTGATTGTTTTAGATACCAGGTTTTTTCGCTCGGATCTGGAAAAGGCAAAAGATGGAAAAAAAAGATATATTCCAAAAAATGGAGGTACAATGCTCGGGCCGAAACAATGGAAATGGCTTGAAAATGAATTAAATGATTCGAAAGCAGATTTTCACATGATCATGAGTAGTATTCAGGTTTTGTCAAACGAACATGGTTTTGAAACTTGGGGAAATATGCCTGACGAAGTAAAAAAATTGGATTTGCTTTTGTTTCAGACTCAGGCAAAAAATGTGATCTTTTTATCGGGAGACAGACATATTTCAGAAATTTCGGCCAAAACAATTGAGGGTATCAACTATCCAATCATCGATTTTACTTCAAGTGGAATGACTCATGCCTATACCTCTTTTAAAGGAGAACCAAACCCTTACAGAGTGAGCGATGTTGTTTTTCAAAACAATTTTGGAGTACTTTCTTTTGATCTTGAAAACAATACGGTTCAAATGGAAATTCGGGGAGAGAAGAATCAATTGTTACAATCTTATTCTCAAAAATATCCAAAATAATATGGATATAATTTGTTTAGATAAGTAGTTTTCGGGTATTTTTGCACAAAAATTAAAAAATAGATAATGACTACAAATAGAACATTTACCATGTTAAAGCCTGATTCTGTTGAGAAAGGGCATATTGGAGCAATTTTAGAAAAAATTAATGCGGCTGGTTTTCGAATTGTGGCGATGAAATTAACTCAAATGTCAACCAGGGATGCAGAAACTTTTTACGCCATTCATAAAGAAAGACCATTTTTTAATGACTTAGTAACCTATATGACCAGGGGACCTATTGTGGCTGCTATTCTCGAAAAAGAAAATGCTGTTGAAGATTTTAGAACATTAATCGGTGCAACAAATCCTGCCGATGCCGCAGAGGGAACAATCAGAAAATTATATGCTGCTTCCATTGGTGAAAATGCCGTACATGGCTCAGACAGCGATGAAAATGCAGCTATTGAAGGTGCTTTTCATTTTTCCGGACGAGAAATGTTTTAGTTTTTTAAATAAATATTTAGTTAAAATCCAATGCAATTGCATTGGATTTTTAATTATAAATCATTAGTTTTTTCTTTATTTCCTGGCCATTTTCCAAATAAATATTTAAGAAAATTACAGTTCCAGGTTTGAACGATCTAGTTGATAACTGCATACTTTTTTCAGTGCCATTGAATTGACCTAATTCTCTTCCCATCATATCGAATAAATGGACACGATTTATAACAAAAAGGCTTTCCAATTCTAAACTTTCTGGTTTTTGTTTTATTCTGATCAAATTATCTTCTGAGATTTGATCATCAATACCAAGGGCAGCAGTGGTATGAAATTTCAAGCTAAAACGATCAATAATTGATCCTGGTTCAGTTTGACGAAACTTATAGTCACCAATTTTGAGATTATGCTCTACATTTAATTCATGATCGATCAAATAGATATCAATCGATTTTAGATCTCCCTCAAATTTTGCCAATCCAATTTGCAAATCTTGTTCCTCACCCGTTGAAAATCCGATTCGAATTTCTTTGTTGTCGAACTCTTTTTCGACACTTTGTATTGACAATAAATCATCTCCGGCAATTGAAAATATCTTCAATCCCTCCCCCGGATAAAGCTTTGCATCGTAACCAGCGTCAAAGGCGGAAGTAGCTTCCTCAAAAAAGCCGATCATGGTTTCCTTTTTCAGTTTGGTTTGATCAATAATTTTTAGCCAAACTCTATCTTTTTCTGCCAAATCATTTTTACTGACCTCTCCTTTATAAAAATATTGATTATTCCCCACCACCCTCATCGTGTTATCAAATTTCAAATAACCCGTTTTAATGGCATTCACCATAAAACCTTGTCCTGAACTGATATAATATGGTGTTGGTACAGAATTGTACTGACTTCCAGCCAGGTTATAAACGATATAATCATTCGAAGAAAAATTCCCTCCCTGATCTGCGTCTATTTGGTGTGTCCATAAATAGATAGCTCCGTCGAACACATCAGTATTTGCCTGAATCAATTTTATCGGATCAATAGCAGAAGGATATGGATTTCCAACTAAATTAAAATCATTACTCGCCACGCCAGTTCCATAATTAAAGAAGATTTGAGTTGATATTTTTCCATTATTAGGTATTCCACTAAAAGTAAAAGTATTGATGCCGATTTGTTTTCCGTCAATTGAATACCCTCTTCCAATAGTCATGTTTCCTGCGGTAACAAACCAATGTTCATAAGCTGTATTTAAATAAACTTGATTTTTCTTTGAAGGGTCTAGCAAAAATATTCTGTTCTTATTAACGCCCGAAAAAACATTCAGTAAATTAGCGTTTTGTACAGGGGACGACCAATAAGTTGCGTCATAAATCCGTTGTAAATTTGTTGTTCTTTCTATTTTGTTTACTGAACCTGAGATCGAAGCATAATCATTGTACATCATCAAAGACTCAGTATCTCCAATGGTAAATTGACCGGTTGAAACGGTTAGATCTCTAAAAACTTCTATACTTTGATTACTATTGTGATCAAAATTCAAATTCGCATCAACTATTAAATCACAAGATTTAAAAGGTGCGGGTTCATTATAATCCCCGGATATTCTTACTGTCCTTGTTCGGTCAGGAAAACCGTTAGTCCAACCATTATTCCAAATAGATTCTCCGCTAAAATGAACACCTAATGCAAGATTCTGATCGTTTCTAGCAGCATTTACTTCAGACAGCGATAACTCTTGCCAATCAGACAAAGAAAAATCTAAATGTGGACTTACAGACATACAAGTACTTTTGGTTAATGACTTTCCGGCAGCCCAATTTCCATTTTGTTCTCCAACAATATCAATTCGGTTTGCATAACAAGTATTGTTATTGTTTCTAGAAATCACAATCATCTGATTACTATTAAACGCAAAAGGAATTGATTTAACTTCATTCACTTGAAATGTGCCTAATGAGACAGCAATATTGGGAGTAGATGAAGTATTTCTATTTTGATTATATCTTGCTAAATAAAAAGTATTGGATATAACTCCGTACCGGAAATATTTTTAACCTCAACAAAATCATTATTTCCATTTTCATAGGTTTGGGTAATCATCAGTTTTCCAAAGTCTCCCGGGATCACTGCACCTCTTCCTATTAAATTCATGACAAATGAACCTTCATCTGGATCATTATTCAAAATGGTTAAAGTCGCATTATGAGTATTTGCATTGTTTGGCACATATTCAACCATAAAAGTTTTTGATTCTCCCGGTGCAACAGAATTATTTCCGCTATATGACAACTGAAAATTATTACTCCCTGTCAGATTCCATTGGCTGACCAGTAAGGGTAAAGATCCTTCATTTTGAATTAAAAATTCACTTGTTTTTGCATTTCCTATACCCAAAGTTCCAAAATCAGTACCATTTTCGGGGGATGAAGGGCTGTTTTGTAGTACTATTCTTCCATTATTCCGATGAACAATCTCGATTTCAGAGGCCAGTCCTACACCTCGCATATTAAAATTATTGTTCGAATTTATTAACGGTTTTAAATCTATGATGATATCCTTTACTCCATCTGACTGCGGTTGAAAAGTAACGGTAAACGAAAATTCTGAGCCTGCGGCAATATAAAATGGATTTGGATTAGGCGTCAAGCCAGATACCACAAAATCATTTCCGGTATACAGATCACTTGGGTTTCCATTGGCGTCATATGTTTGATAGAGTCTTGGTGTTAAAAATGGAAGAAACAAGTTTTCTTCGACTTTAACGACAATGTTAATCGATCTATTAGTGCCATAGTTTACATTTCCAAAATGAGTATATGAACCAGGCTCTGGAAAATTTGTACCATCTTCCGGAATCACTGTAATCCGATCATCCTGGTAAAATTTGAGCTCCTGAGCTTCACTATTTAGTGAAAAAAATAAAAATACAGTTAGAAGTATACTTACGTTGAGGGTTTTCATAAGAATTGATTTCAGTACAATAACGCATTTGTTAAGTGAATATTTTAAGAGAAAAATCTTTTTCTACCAGCTGATTTTACAATTAATACTATTTTTGTCGACGAATGAAAAAAGGCAACTTAATAACGGTTATTGGCCCTACGGCAATTGGAAAAACTGCTCTGGCCATTGGCTTGGCAAAACATTTTAAAACAGAGATTATATCTGCCGATTCAAGACAGTTTTTTAAAGAAATGCATATCGGTACTGCTGTGCCGACTCCAGTTGAATTGAATACTGTACCGCATCATTTTATTCAGAATTTATCGATCAACAATGACTATTCTGTTGGAGATTTTGAAAGAGAAGCGTTAAAAAAACTCATAGAACTATTTAAAAAATATGCTGTTGTGGTAATGGTTGGGGGCAGTGGATTGTATGTAGATGCGGTTTGCAATGGATTAGACGATTTTCCTCTAGTTGACCCTGCTATAAGGAAGAACCTAAAAGCAAGATTGGAAGAAACAGGTATTCTTGAACTGCAAAATGAACTAAAAAAGTTAGACTTTGTTACCTATAATCAAATTGATTTGGAAAACCCACAACGTTTGATTAGGGCCTTAGAAATCTGTTTAGTAAGTGGCAAACCATATTCTTCTTTCTTATCAGAAAACAAATCTCCACGTGAATTTAATTCGATTAAAATCGGTTTAACTGCACCGAGAGAAATTGTATACGAGAGAATCAACCAAAGAGTTGATCAAATGATAGAAGATGGCCTGGTAGATGAAGCCAGAAAACTATTTCCATACAAGAATTTGAATGCCTTGCAGACAGTTGGTTATAAAGAGCTGTTTTCCTATTTTGATGGAGAAATCAATTTGGAATTCGCCATTGAGGAAATCAAAAAAAACACGCGTAGATTTGCCAAAAGACAGTTCACCTGGTTTAAAAAAGATGAAGAAATTTTATGGTTTGATTATTTAACAGATCCAGAAAAAATCATAAATCAAATTGAGCAAAAATTAATAGTCTAAACGCTCATTTATCATTTATAGTTCTCATAAAAAGATTTAAAAACTTTTTCCATTTCTGTTTTCCGATCAGTTGAAGAACCCATATAATGATTATTCATATAACTAAATATCAATATCTTACCGCTTTTCGTTCGCAAATAACCGCTAATATTATGGTTATTTGAAAGCGTTCCTGTTTTGGCAAAAATATAGGGCTTATCATTTTTAAAATAATTCTTTAGCGTTCCGGATTCGCCACCATTTGGTAAAAATTCAAAGAGTTTTTCTTTTGGAATTTCTCTGTACATTCGATTCAATAAAAACACAATACTTTCGGGTGTAAATAAATTATATCTGGACAAACCCGAACCATCTACCCAACGTGGTTTTTGAGGAATCTCTTTCAAGTATAAATTCAAAATTGTATCAATACCTTTTTCCACACTATAACTTCCGGTCCAAGCATTCCCGACCTGCAGCATTAACTGTTCGGCAATAAAATTATCACTGACTAACAACATTTCTTTGTACAATGAATCATAGGCAACACTATACAATGGTTTCATCGCTTTATTAAATGTTGAAGGAATTAGGGTGATTTTTCTTTTTAATGTATCACCCAGTATATCTGCCACTAATTGGTTAGAAGTTTTAAAAGGAATTGTCCGCCCTTTGAAATGATCTTTGGTCTTAACATAAAACTCATTAGAAGCGTAATCTCTTCTCTCTTGAATCTCATCCTTCACTAAAACAGAATTTTTAAAAAACCCAGGAAAAGTTGTGATACTCGTATCCTGTTTTGTTAATTCAACGTAATTGCCATAAATTGGAAAAAGATTCTTTTCTACCATATAAGCATAGGCATAGTCGTTCCAAGCCCAACCATCCCCAAAAAAAGGCTCTTCTATTTTTTTGTCGACTATATAAATATTTTGACCTCTAGCATTTAAAAACGGAATAGTTCTGCTTTCTTCAAATCCATATAGAAAGGATGGATCTGCTGTACCGCAAATGATCAGAGAATCTTTATTTTCGTAATACATTAACCCGGCTACCGAGTCATTAAATGTTTTATAAGCGGCATAAAACGTAAATAATTTTGTGTTTGATGCCGGCGTAAAATACTTGTTGCCATTGATATTTAAAACAGTTTTATTCTTTTCCGGATCGAAGACTACAATGCCTTTGAAGAACTCCTCCTGCGCGGATTGATCCACAACATCCTTTTGTATTTTTTTGCTGGCCGAACAACTCGATAAAAGCATGATCGCACCAATAATTCCATAGATTTTTAAACATTTACTTTTCATCCTTAAACCCAATTAAAAATAATTTTTCCTGTGCTCTTGTAATGGCAGTATACAACCACCGAAAATATGAAATATCTTGTCCGTTTGGCAAATAAGGTTGTTCTATGAAAACGTTTTTCCACTGTCCACCCTGTGATTTATGACAAGTTATCGCATAAGAAAATTTGACCTGCAGCGCGTTAAAATATTTATTTTCCTTAATCGCGAGCATAACCTTATACTTTGATCGAAAATTTGAATAATCTTTTGCTACTTCCTGGTATAACTGATTGGACTGATCAAATGTAAGTGACGGCGTTTCACTTTTAAGTGTATCCAAAACAATGACGGTATCAAATGGAGGTTCATTTGGATAGTCTATCATTCTCAGCTTAATTTCAGCAAAACGAAAACCGTATAAATCAATGTACTTATATATCTGCATTACCTCACAAATATCTCCGTTGGCAATAAAACTAACTTCGTTAGAATCCTGTAACCAGTAATAATTGTTTTTTACCACCATTAAATGATCTCCTGTTGCGATTTCAGAATCTCTGTCCAATATTCTGGCTCTGATCTGTTCGTTATAGCTGTTTGCTCTTTTGTTTGATCTGACAATCAAGCAGGTATCTTCAATTCCCGGGACAGAATAAGAGCTCATAAATGCATCTAAAATATCATCTCCCGTCTGCAGATTTATAATATCAGGAAAATTGAGATTAAATCGAAAAGATTGAAATATTTCTTCCTCCATGGCCAATCTCAGCGAAGTAGCATTTAACAAAATACCTGAATTGATATCCTGTCTGGTAACTTCGGTCAGTTCTGTCTCATAAATTTGTTTGTTAAACTTCATGTTGAGAAGATCCGCACTTAAAGCAGGACTTTGTTCGATATGTACGGGAGGTAGCTGGGCTGTATCTCCGATCAAAACTAATTTGCATTGTTTACCCCCATCTATAAATGTCATCAAATCATCCAAAAGAGAACCATTCTCCCATAGTTTAGATTCGGTCATTTCATCCGGAATCATTGATGCCTCATCAACAATAAAAATAGTATTACTATGTTTGTTCTTTTGCAAGGTGAAACTTACCCCTCCAGCCTTACCCTTTTTAGGATAATATATTTTCTTGTGAATTGTAAAGGCCTCTTTCCCTGAATAATTTGTGATCACTTTGGCCGCTCTTCCTGTTGGTGCCAATAGAACCGCCTGCTTAAAAGCGAATGGCAGCGTTTTGACCAAAGAAGAAATAATAGTTGTTTTACCTGTACCGGCAAATCCCTTCAGTAAAAAAATAGAATCCTTTTTGTCTAAAATGAATTCTGCCAACAATCTCAAAGTTTGATCCTGTAGAGAGGTAGGTTCGTAAGGGAACCTCTGACTTAATTTAAAATATAATTCTTCCGGCTTTATTACCATAGAACAAATTAAAGAAAAATGCGTCAATAAGCAGCTGTATGAATTTTGGTATATTTTGCAAACAATTGTATATCAAAGCACTAAAAAACACAATAATCACCTACTAATGAAGCCTTTGCCAAATGAGATTTTAAACAAAATTATTTCTTTTATCATAAAAAAATTTTTGTAGATTTGCCTTTGACCGTATAAACAAAAAAATTAAAAAATGACTTCAGTTTTTATTATTATTGTTGCAATCATTGTCGTTTCACTATTAGCGATTTTAATTGTAAATGTAATTCCTCACAAATTAAAACCTTTACTTTCTCTTGTATTGTGGGCATCTATCATTTTCTTGGGTTATAAAATTTATAGCTCGATCATGACTCCGATCAATTTCAATAAAGAAAAGAAAGTGAGATATGCGAAAGTGATAAACAACTTAAAAATGATCAGAGATGCAGAACTGGCCTATGCAGAAGTAAACAGAAGATTTACTGATAATAAACCTGCGTTAATTTCATTTATTGACACTGCACAGTTCGCCATTACAGAAGTTAAGAACGTAGTGGTTACTGAGCAACGAGGCAGAATTACGGTCGATGTAGAAAAAAGGGTCGTTGATACCGTAGGTTATAAACCCGTTAAAAGTAGTTTTGAAGGTAGAGATTATAAGAATATGTTTAAAGTTCCCGGAACTGATAAAGAATTTGATTTAAAAGTTGGTTCTATTGAAAAGGTGACTGGCGTAAAAACTCCTGTTTTTGAAGTAAAAGTAGATAAGGCAATTGTTTTAGATGGAATGAACAAAGATTTGATCCGTCAAGAAAAAGAAGCTTTGGGTGGTATAAATGTTCCTGGTGAATATATTCAAGTGGGTTCATTAAACGAAGTTAATTCAAACGGTAACTGGCCACCTTCTTATGATGGTAAAAAAGAAGATACAGATATCTAGAGGGTCAATAGATCCTGCTAAACTTGACAACATACAATTATCCATCCAAATCAGTTTGGATGGATTTTCTTTTTGTACCCTAAACAAAGCCACTAATTTTGTAGATATATTAGCTTACACCCCTTTTCTGGAGCCATCGGCAAATCCCATAAAACATCTAGAAAACGTTAAAACCGTTTTCAATAACGAACCCTTGCTTCAGCATAACTTTAAAGATGTAAACATCAGTCATTACAATAATTTATCAACTATAGTTCCTAAGGCCTTGTTCAACGAACATAATCTTAAAGATTATCTCAAATACAATCTTAAAGTATATGAAAACGATTTTATCGTTTTTGATAAGATTGCTACCCATGACATGGTTAACGTGTATGTTCCTTTCGTCAATATCAATAACTTTTTGATAGATAAATTTGGTGAATTTGAGTACAAACATTGTAAGACTATTTTTTTGCAACATATCTTGAACATCTACAAATTGAGCGAGAAACCTCACTTTTTCGCACATGTTCATGGTAACCAGCTCGATTTAATAGTCATCGCCAACAACCAACTTCAATTGTCTAATAGTTTTACTTTTCAGAATAAAATGGATTTTATTTATTATCTATTGTTCTGTGCTGAACAATTAAAGTTTAGTCCGGAATATTTGGAACTAGTTCTTTTGGGCGAAATCATCGAAAATGATTCCCTTTACAATATTGCTTACCGGTACATCAAAAATGTGTCTTTTATCGAGAACAGAAGTACTTACAACTACGCTGAAGCATTTAATGAGGATGTTAAAAGACAATTTTTTATTCTTTTACACCAAAATTAATGCGAATTATCTCGGGAAAATACAAGGGTAAAAGACTAAACGCTCCAAAAAATTTACCGGTAAGGCCCACAACCGATATGGCCAAGGAAGCTCTTTTTAATATCCTTTATAACCGGTATGATTTTGACGAAATAATTGTTTGTGATCTATTCGCAGGTACCGGAAATATCAGCTTTGAATTTGCTTCTCGCGGCACAAATAAAATCACTTCTGTAGATCAAAATTCTGGCTGTATCCACTATATGAATAAAATAGACAAAGAGCTCAATTTAAATTTGTCTGTAGTTAAAAGTGAAGTGTTCCGTTACTTAGATAAAACTCATCAAACTTTTGATGTTATTTTTGCCGACCCACCCTACGACCTTCCTCAGGAAGATTTTCAAAAATTAGTTCTTACCGTTTTTAAAAAGGATTTATTGAATGAAAATGGTCTCTTAATTGTTGAACACGCTAAGCAAACTGACCTTTCATTGATGCCTAATTTTGTTCAAATTAAAACTTACGGCAGTAACTGTTTCAGTTTCTTTTCAGCTCTTGAAGAATGATCAATCTAACCACTCTTTAAATTTTTTCACCTTTTCCCTGCTCACAACCAGATCATCTTCTTCCATTTTATGCAATTTAATCTGTATCCTGCTGTTAGTGTATGATACCATCTCCTTAATGGAATCCATATTAATAATGTATTTTCTATTGATCCTAAAAAAAAAGTTGGGATTTATTTCTTCTTCTACCTGATCTAAAGTTTGTTCTAATAAATAATCCCTATTATCATTGGTCTTGAAATAAGTACCTCTATTCTCGGAATAAAAACAACATATTTCACTTATTGGTATCATTTTTAAATGTTGTCCGATTTTAACTAGATATCTTTTTTTAAACTTCTTTTCTTCAGTTAATTTTAAGGCACCCTTAATTTGATCTAGGTTGAATGTAAGTGGATTAGCACTACTCCAATTGTTGTGAAATTTTTCAATAGCCAATTTTAACTCATCTTCGTCAATGGGTTTAAGCAGATAGTCTATGCTGTTTAATTTAAATGCTTTTAGTGCATATTCATCGTAAGCTGTAGTAAAAATAATGGGACTTTCAATGGCTACCTCATCAAAGATTTCAAAGGACAGACCATCTGACAATTGAATATCCAACAAGATTAGATCAGGGATTTTATTATTTAAAAACCAATCCACCGCTTCGCTCACAGAATGCAAGGTCATCTCAACTTCAAAACCGAGATTTTCGATCAATCTTACCAATCTTCTTGCTGCTGGCTTTTCATCTTCTACTATAACTATTCTCAAAACATAACTATTTTTATTCCCAATATTCGTTTTTGTCTTTATCCATAAGTTCCTTGATTTTTCGCTCTTCCCATTTCTTACCGAACAACAAGTTCCTTCCAAATACATGATACCCGTGAAAAAACAGTCCGATTCCCCAAAATATGGCGGTCGAAAATGTCCAAAAATTTAACTGATCTAAACCAACAGAACTTAAAATTCCGTAAATAATAAAGGCATTTACAATGATGTAAACAATTAAATGTATGTAAAATCCCTTAATTTCTTCAACTTGTTTTTGTGCCTCTAAATACCTGTCAATCTTATTTCTATCTTCCATTTATCTATATTTAATGATTAATGCCACATTGATTTATCTTCTTCATTCATTATTTCTTTGATTTTTCTTTCCTCCCAATCACGTCCAAAAATTGGACTTCCAAAGGCCGAAAAACCTTGAAAAACCAAACCGATTCCCCAGCCGAGCATCGGAAACCAAAACCATTGAATGGTAAAAGGGGTAAATCGATAATAAATAAAAATCAAGAAAGGAATAATGATTACATATGAAATTAAGCTGGCATAAAAACCTTTAATTTCTTCTACCTTTTGTTTTGCTCTTAAATATTTGCTTTCTAAAATTTTGTTATCTGTACTCATCGTTTTAATTTTTTGTGTTAATAATGGTAAGGTGATTCTAAAATTTTTATTTTTCTCTTCAACAATAAAGGGTCGCTTCGTGATCAATGCATAACGCTCCCTAATATTATTTAAGCCTATTTTTGTGCTTCTTTCTAAATTATCTTTTTTATTTAAATTGTTTTCTACCAGTAAATTACCTTCTTCTTCATAAATCTTAACTTTTAATGGAGACTGGCTACTGATCACATTGTGTTTCACCGCATTTTCTAAGAGAATTTGTAATGACAGAGGTACTATCTTTAATTCGCTATTCGAAACTGTATCAGGAATTTCATACACCACAGCATCCTCAAATCTCATTTTAAGGAGTTCCATATAGGTTTTTGCAAACTCCAATTCCTCACTTAAAGGAATTAGATCCTTATTCTTTTGTTCAAGCACATAGCGATAAACTTTCGATAATTTGGCGGTAAATTTTTCCGCTAAATCGGGATTTTCTCCAATTAAAGAGGTCAATACATTTAGGCTATTAAACAAAAAATGCGGATCTAACTGACTTTTTAACGATTCGTATTTGGCCGTCTCCGTTTTCGCTACAACTTGTGACTCGGTTAATTTTTTTTCTGAAGTGGCCTTGAAAAAATAAAAAATATAAAACAACAAGGTCACAATAAACGTTATATTGATTCCGAAATAGAAATATCCTTTCGAATTTTCTAAAAATGATTCAGGAGCTCCTCCAAAAAAAACTACTCGGACAATAAATCTCAAGATCACCAGAACCAAAAGTGTGACCAGTAAAGATCCTGAAAAACCGAAAATGATATGCTTTTTTAAATTTTCAGAACCCTTAAAATTCCTCGATATAAATCCAAAATACAATCTGTGGGAAAAATACATCGCTATTGAATACATTTCGTAAATGGCCAAAGACTTCAGCAGGTCAGGAATTGGTCTAGAGAAACCATTCTGATCCAAAAAAGTACCTAAAACGAATACGATAAATCCCAATAAAAATATAGAAAAAACTAATTTCAACTTATCTGGCATAATCAGAATCTTTAATTGTATTTTCAAATGTAACACCTTTCTCGAAATGAGAGTTCGAATCCAAAGACTGAAGGATGCCGGAATCTGTAATGGTAAGATTGTGATAATTGGCGTGCTCAAACACTTTGTCTTGTGCTTTTGCCGGGGTAACCAGTGTTATAAGGTAGGCTACAATGACTACAACAAATTTCAACATAGTTTGAATATTTTAAGATTATAACTTTTTCTGAGACAAAGGTGCTACTTCCCCGCTCTTAGAAAAAAAAGATCTGACTGAATTGTCAATTTTCATGTGTGAGTTGTAGTTCTGCTAAAATATTGAATAGGTAATTGTAACAAATGCTGTAATTTTAACACTAATCATTAAACATAAACCTGAGTGGATAAAAATTTAGAAAATAAATTTTTGGAAGAGCTTGACAATCATCAAAACATTATTCATAAGGTATGCAGAACTTATACGAATAATGAATCGGCACACAAAGATCTTTTTCAGGAAATTACCATTCAATTATGGAAAGCATATCCCAAATTTAGAGGAGAATCAAAGTTCAGCACCTGGATGTATCGAGTAGCTTTTAACACGGCGATCTCACTTTACAGAAAAAATAAAAGAGATTTAGATACCGGCCCTTTGTTTGATAATATGAAAGAACTCGAATATAAAGAGTATAACGATGAGCAGGACAAACAATTAGATCTTTTGTACAAGGCGATACATAGCTTAAATGATATTGAAAAGGCCCTGGCACTTATGTATTTAGAAGATAAAAGTTACAATGAAATAGCAAATACATTGGGGATTACCGAAATCAATGCTAGAGTAAAAATGAACCGAACCAAAACCAAATTAAAAAATATTCTTAATCCGTAATTCATGGCTCAATTAGAGAATTTGAAAAATGTTTGGAAAAACCAAGAAGAAGAAAAAATAAAGTTTTCTAAGGATGATATTTTTAATATGATGCATCAAAAGTCTTCTTCGGTTGTAAAATGGATCCTGGCATTGAGTATTTTAGAATTTCTTTTGCCTTTACCTAATATTTTTTTATTTTTTTCAGGACAAAAATCTGACAGTGGATTTATAGAAAAATATGACCTAAATACCATGTTAAACGTTTACTATATCGTTCACGTCTTTATTATCCTCGGATTTATTTTTTGTTTCTTTAAAAACTATAAAAGTATATCGGCAGATACGAGTGTAAAAAGCTTAATGGAGGATATTCTCAAAACCCGTAAGACTGTTAAATATTATATCTATTATAATATCATTATGGCAGCCATAATAGGCTTCCATATGTTTTACAAAGTATTTACTTCAACCTCCTTTAGGGAAACCATCCCTGAAAACACAAATATGCTTGTGATCTGGATGTTGTCTATCTTAATGTTTTTTATCGTACTGGCTGTATTTTGGTTAATTTACAGATTGGTCTACGGTTTTTTCTTGAAGAAATTATTGCGAAATTACACTGAATTGGAACAGACTAATTAATCAATTTCAAACATATCCAGGCTACCTTTTCCTTCTCTTACTACCTCTATTTCATCTTTTGTAAGATCAATGACTGTTGAAGGAATATTGCCACCATATCCACCATCAATCACCAAATCAACAAGGTTATGCCATTTTTCAAAAATCAATTCCGGATCGGTCGTGTATTCTAACAAATCATCTTCATCATAAATGGAAGTAGATACAATCGGATTGCCCAATTGCTTTACAATTTCACGTATGATGTTGTTATCAGGGATTCTAATCCCAACCGTTTTTTTCTTTTTAAAAACCTTAGGTAGATTATTGTTCCCGTGCAATATGAAAGTATAGGGACCTGGTAGCGAGCTTTTCAAAAGCTTATAGGTTGGTGTATCTACTTGCTTGGTATAATCAGTGAGATTGCTTAAATCATAGCATATAAAAGACAAATTCGCTTTTTCAAGGTTAATCCCTTTTAACCTCGCCACTTTTTCCATGGCTTGGCTATTAGTGATATCACAACCTACACCATACACTGTATCTGTTGGGTAAATGATTAATCCCCCCTTTTTTAAAACCTCAACCACCTGAGAAATTTGTCTCGGGTTGGGATTCTCGTTATACAGTTTTACAAACTCAGCCATTGGTTCAATTCTTTATTCATCTACAAGTCGGAATCCCTCACCATGAATATTTACAATTTCTACTTTATTATCGGGTTTAAGGTACTTTCTTAATTTAGCAATATACACATCCATACTTCTGCTGGTAAAATAATTATCGTCTCTCCATATCTTTGTAAGTGCAAGTTCTCTTGGCAATAAATCATTTTTATACAAAACCAACAATTTCAGTAATTTGTTTTCTTTGGGTGATAATTTTCTCGCAGGCTCTCCGTCAAAAGATAACTGTCGCAATTTTGAGTCGAAATGAAATTTACCAACTTGAAATTCGAACTGATTTTCTTCCTCACTTATTTCATTTTCCTTTCTTTGCAGGATGGCTTTTATCTTATACAATAATACCTCACTATCAAATGGCTTATTGAGATAATCATCTGCACCAGATTGGTAACCTTTTACAACATCTTCTTTCATTGTCTTTGCAGTCAGAAAAATGATAGGAATATCAGCATTTGATGATCTAATTTCCTTAGCCAAGGTAAAACCATCTTTTTTTGGCATCATGACGTCTAAAATGCAAATATCAAACTCGCCATTTTTAAAAGTAATAAGCCCTTCTAAACCATCTTTAGCATGGGTTACATTATAGTCATTTAATGATAAATAATCTTTAAGTACAGTTCCAAAGTTAGGATCGTCTTCAACAAGTAAAATTCTTTTATTTGCCATAATAAGGTGTGTTAGATTAATGGTAATTTAATAGTAAAGGTACTCCCCTTACCTTTTTCACTTTCTACAAATACTGCACCTTGATGCAAATTTGTAATGCTTTTTACATAAGCCAAGCCTAAACCATGACCTTTGACATCATGAATATTTCCACTTTGCTCTCTGTAAAATTTATCAAATATTTTCTTTTGTACATTTCTGTTCATTCCAATACCATTGTCACTAATCCGAATTAAAATAAAATTCCCTACATTTTCTGTTACCACATCAATAATGGGTGCATTTGTAGAATACTTGATAGCATTGTCTAATATATTGATGAAAACATTGGTAAAATGAAACTTACTGGCCAAAACCTCACTTCTGGTGGCTTTGAACTCTTTATTTATTTTGCCCTCTTTATTGATAACGATCAAATTCACATGTTTCAGTGCATCATCAATGATATCATGTATATCTAGAACACTCTTAGTAATATCTAACTGATTCTTTTCAAGCTTCGATATTCTCAACACATTCTCCACCTGAGCGTGCATTCTTTTATTTTCTTCTCTGATCATTTCGGCATAACGCTTCACTTTATCCTGGTCATTAATAATTTTAGGATTATTAATGGCATCGATCGCCAAGTTAATCGTGGCAATTGGTGTTTTAAATTCGTGAGTCATATTATTTATGAAGTCCGTCTTTATCTCAGATATTTTTTTCTGCTTGAGCATTTGATAAAGAGAACTTGCAAAAACAAAAATAATCGCCAGAATAAAAAGTGCTGCCAAAAGCAAATTATTTGTTATTGTAGATAAAATATATCCCTTCTTATCCGGAAAACTCACAAATAATTTATAATCACTAAAACCTTCGTTATCAATAAATAAAGGAACTTCATAACTACCTCCATTGCTGATCTCAAAATTATCTGATTTAACACGGGTAATTAGATCTTCACTAAAAACTGCATATTCAAAAGGAGTATTAATATTCCTGATACGCAGTTCATTATCTAGATTGAGTCTGACCTCATTGTTTGATATTCTATCGGTAATCGGTACCCGAGCATTGATGGCATCAAAATACTCTTCGAGCACCAATTTATCATACTTATCTAGTTTGCCAACTTTTACTATTCTTTCCTCCGGACTTAACTCCGCAAAATCTTTCGATTTAAACTCAAGACTTTTGACTTCTGTTTCCTGTTCGCTTAAAATCGTTTTAAAATCGAACGAGTCGTCTTCCAGGGGACTAATTTGTGTTCTATAACTATTCTCTAAAACCCTTTGCCTGTAAGTAAAAATTTCATTTCTACTCGTATCAATTTGTTGATAGAAAAAGTCTTTCACTCCTCTCTCTTCCAGCTTTGTTAAACTGTCCAAAATAGGCGCGAACCGAGTTACATCATCAGTAAATTCACGCTTTTGAATATTCTCAGAAACCTTGGCCAGCGCATATTTAACACTAGTTGAAAATTGCTCCTCTTTAACTTCGACCGTACTTTTTATCCAATAAATTTGGACTGCTATAATGCCGATCAAGGCAATTCCCATACAGATAATTAAAAGTACGAATATTTTTCTACTCATTTTAACAAATTTAGATTAACCCTAGCATATTAAAATTAATTTAACATTTGTTAACACTAATTCAAATTAAATTAACAAGTGTAAAAAAGCGATCTCTTTTTATACTGAAAGCAATGCTAAAAATACTTCATTGACTTTCCTCTCAGTTTCAAGGATATCAATATTCTCAATAACATAGTCGGCACGTGAAATTTTTTCTTTGTCATCGAGTTGATTTTTCATTCTAGAATCTATTTCCTGGCTAGAACTGTGATCTCTTTTTTTCAACCTCTCAATGCGCATTTCTTTAGGAGCCGTTACCAATATAACAGCATCGAATTTATCTTCTTTTCCATTCTCAAAAATCAAGGCACTTTCTTGCATCACAATTTCGGCGTTTTGCCTAGAAATCCATTTTCCAAAATCATTGGCCACAGCAGGATGAACTAACTCATTCAATTGGGCCAATAATGGAGGATTATTAAATACCAGACTGGCCAGATACCTTCTATTCAGTTCTCCTTTATCAAAAACCTGTTCACCAAATAGATCTATTAATCCGTTTTTTATTTCCAAAGAATCGCGCATGATCCTTTTAGCTTCAAAATCAGAATTATAAATAGGTACACCCAGATCCTGAAACATTTTAGCTACCGTAGATTTTCCACTGCCAATCCCGCCGGTTAATCCAACTATTTTCAACTTACTTATTTTTAATTAAAAACTCGACTTTCTCAGGTACGATTCTTACTGAAGAAACAAAATCGGGCATTTTGGTCACTTTTGGAAGCAAATAATCCAGGTTATTCTTTTCGGCCTGCTCATAATCACATATGATCTCGAACCCCTCTGCTAAAACTTTGTTGTAATTTTCCAGAGAAACCTGATAAATTAATTTTAGCTCTTTTGGATAGGTACTTATAATGGCACTGGGAGGTACGTTGATTACTTTATAGCCCATGTCAAAACTTCCTTCCGTAAATTTTTCAACTTTACCACTCACCTTTATAATTTCAGGCTCGATACTTACACTTTTGGCCGGTGAAATGACCATTAATTCTTGCTCAAAGCTATCGGATACATTTGCGAGGATCAAAGGCTTCACTTGCACTTCATTAATCGTATCAATCATTCCCTCAGGCCCGGAAATAGTTACTTCTTTAGGAGTGAATTTTAAATTTTCTGACAAGCCATATCCAATTTTGTATTGAATTTCCATCTTGGGCAATACGGCTACCTTTTTAAATTTTTTAATTCCAAATTCAAAAAAAAGAGTGTCGGGACTGATTTTTAATAGATCTGTTTCCCCTGTAAACTGAGATTGAATGAAGTTAAGATTAGAACTGCTGACAGAAAAGTAGGACTGTTTACCTTTTCTTTTGATCTCTTTAAGAGAATACTGTATCTTCCTGTTTCTATACTTGTGTTTTAACAGACTAAAACCAATTGATTTTATAGTGAGCGTAATACTTTCTTCAGATTTACTTTGCAATTGTAATTTTCCGGGTAAATCTACATATTCAACATCGAACTCAACATCTGTAATGTAGGTTTTGGACAAGTTTATCAGAAACCAGAAAAACAAAGACAATCCCAAAAACAATAAAAACATCCGCAGTTTTTTATTGTTCTGAAGTGACTCGTTTGATTTATTTATGGTTTTGAAATCCAATTAATTTTTCTATAAAGATAAAAAAAAGAGTTCAGCTTTCGCTGAACTCTTGGCTCTTCAGTAATAGGATAAATTAAGACTTACTAGTATCTTGTGTTAAATATTTTTTGCTTAATTCCATTGAAATAGCAGATCGTTCAAACTTGATCTTACCAGCACCGGTTTCTATTGTACAAGTATTATCTGCATCATTTAGGTCAACTACTTTCCCGTGTATACCACTGGTCGTAACAACTTTAGCCCCTCTTGAGATAGAGCTTTGAAACTTTTTCTCCATTTTTTGTTTCTTCATTTGAGGTCTGATCATAAATAAATAGATCACCAGAAACATTAACGGGATCAAAATAATGTTCCCTAATCCACTGTTGCCAGCTTGTAAAATAATCGCGTTTATCATCTTGTAAAATAATTTATGAGGCTTTTGGAGTAACTTGAGCTTTAATGAATACTTTTTCTACACCATTTAAAGTATTTGTAGTTAAAGTAATTTCTTTCATTTGCTGATTTGGTTTTCCGGCAGAATTAAACTTTACCAAAATAGTTCCGCTGTTTCCCGGTAAGATTGGCTCTTTAGGATACTCAGGTACCGTACAGCCACAACTTGCCTTCGCTGAATAAATAATCAATTCATTTTTACCCGTATTTTTAAAATCGAAAGTAGTTTCAACTATATCACCCTCATCAATTGTTCCAAAATCGTGTTCTGAACGTTCAAAAAAGATTACAGGTGATTCATTTTTGATAGAGTAGTCTCTCTGCTGAGCTGCTTCGGCATTTTCCTTTTTTACTTTAGCAGTTGGATCGTCCTTACAACTTAATAATAGTAAGCCAAGAACAAATAAAATAGCTGTTTTATTAAACGACATAATTAAAATTTTTTGTCAAATATAAGGATATTTACAACAATCCCCTTCCGATTTTCTTTACCTTATCTTGTTGTTGAAAATCCTTTAATATCTTGTCGAGAACCCCGTTAATAAAGAAACTGCTGTTGGCAGTAGAATAATCCTTAGAGATCTCGATATATTCATTGATACTCACTTTTGTAGGAATAGATGGAAATTTAACAAATTCAGTTATAGCCATTTTTATCAGGATCATATCTAGTTCGGCTATTCGCTCATTATCCCAGTTAGGCGTCTTGGAGTCAATATCATCATCATACTCTTTATGATTTAAAACCGTCTTTCTAAAAAGGTCAAACATAAACTCTCGATCGTCTTCCTCAATATTCATATCAGGTACCCCCAGTAATTTACCCTTTTTTATCTGCTTAATCATTTTTATGATCCAGGTATTCACATAAGGCAAATCATCAACCCAACCTAAATGTTCACTTTCGTAATAATCATTCAGTTTTTCATTAGGGGCCACAACGGTTTTGAATATTTCGAGAATAAATTCCTTATCTTCATTAAGTCCCGCCCTTGGTACTTTGAGATAATTTTTATAAGAATCGCTTTGCTGAATTTCATCCCAGATCAGACGCACATATTCGCGATCATGAGACCAATTATTCAATTTATGACGTTCCATAAAATTTTTTAATGTAACATCATTTTCTATCAATTGAATGACCCTGTTATTAATGAAGTTTAAATTTGGGTTTTTATCTTCGTCTGTGGCTAAATATTTCTTTTTTCTGATTTCCAAATGTTCCTCAGCCATTTGCTTTATAGCGACAAACAAATCCAGTTGAAGGGCAAAAAGGTCGAAGGTTTTATCTACACTGTTTTCCAGAAACTTTTCCTCTTTTGTAAGGTTATCGCTTCCTGATTGCAAAAAGGCGTACACAGACTGCATCACCTTGATTCGAATATGTCTTCTATTCACCATAACTTAAAGATCGTATCATTTTAAAAAGGTGTGCAAAGTTACTTCTTTTTATGCTATTTATTCAAAATTTATTTCCGTTACCAACTAAATAAATGACCGCATTTAGAATTTACACATTCAATTAAGGTCTTTTTTTAAAGCTAATTTAAAGTAGATTTTGTAGCGAAACTATTATCTTCGTTGACGGAAATTCCGACGACTATTCATGAAAGCCCTAAAACATCTTAATAAATACTTTTACAAATACCGATATAGACTTATTATAGGCGTTTTAATTACGGCTGTAGCAAAAATATTTGCGCTCCAGGTACCCCAACTCATCCGCCAGTCGCTAAACGTAGTAGAAGACTATAATAAAAATATCATCCATGATTTGTCAGAGGTCAGACACGAGCTGTTCATCAATATTCTATTAATTATTGGAGCTGCCCTACTTTCCGGATTTTTTACTTTTTTGATGAGGCAAACGTTAATTGTGATGTCAAGGTTGATCGAATTCGACCTTAAAAATGAAATCTATGACCAGTACCAAGCTTTGTCTCAAACTTTCTATAAAAAAAACAGAACAGGTGATTTGATGAATAGGATCAGTGAAGATGTCGGTAAAGTGAGAATGTACTGCGGACCGGCAATTATGTATACCATGAATATGCTGGTGCTTTTTATCATTGCACTGACAAAAATGTTTCAGATTGATGCAAAACTTACTTTTTATACTTTGCTTCCTTTTCCTATACTTTCCGCACTTATCTATTTTTTGAGCAAAACAATTAATAAACGAAGTAATATTGTCCAACAATACCTCTCTCAATTAACTACATTTGCGCAGGAATTCTTTTCAGGGATCAACGTGGTCAAAGCCTATAGTATAGAATCCCAGACCTCGACAGATTTTAGTGCTTTGGCAACCCTTAAAAAGGAAAAGAATATTTCTTTATATAAAGCGCAAGCTCTTTTCTTTCCTTCGATGGTGCTTCTTATTGGGATCAGCAATATCTTGGTGATCTATATAGGTGGCCAGCAATACATCAGCGGAGAAATTGATAATATTGGAATCATCGCAGAATTTATTATTTACATCAATATGCTTACCTGGCCGGTTGCTGTAGTGGGATGGGTAACCTCAATTGTTCAGCAAGCCGAAGTGAGTCAATTGAGAATTAATGAGTTTTTAGATGAAAAACCGGATATTCAAAATTTAAATGAAGATCATTCAGAAATTGAGGGGAATATTCGATTTGAACATGTTAGCTTCACTTATGAAGATACAGACATTGAGGCATTGCACGATATAAGTTTCGAAGTAAAAAAGGGCAAAACTTTGGCCATTTTAGGAAAAACAGGGTCCGGCAAAACAACGATCATAAATTTAGTCAGTCGTTTATTTGATACAAAAGAAGGTACGATTTATATTGACGATACACCGATAAAAGAAGTCAATCTCTATGATCTGAGAGAAAGTATAGGATGTGTACCCCAAGATGCCTTTTTATTCTCAGATACCATTGGTAATAATATAAAGATTGGTAAGGCCAGTGCCACTGAAATAGAAGTGGAAGAAGCAGCTAAAAATGCTTATATCCATCACAACATCATAGAGTTCAACAATAAATACGAAACGCTTGTGGGCGAAAGAGGTGTTACGCTTTCGGGTGGTCAGAAACAAAGAATCTCAATTGCCAGAGCCCTTATATCCGATCCTAAGATTTTAATTTTCGACGATTGCCTTTCGGCTGTAGACACAGAAACCGAAGAAATTATTCTGGGTAACCTAGAAAAAGCACGGCAAGGGAAAACTACCATCATCGTAAGCCACAGAACCTCCTCAGTAAAAAATGCAGATCAAATAATTGTTTTGGAAGCGGGAAAAATTGTACAAACCGGAACCCATAATATGCTGATTAGCACAAAAGGATACTACCAAGACATTTATAATCAACAACTTGAAGAAGAAGCTAACGATCCCATTTAGCTCGCCAAAAAAAAAAGATATTTTATTGCGTAGTTCCTTTAATTTTATAGATTTGTCTAAACATATTATTTTATTTTAATTGAAAAGAGATTATGAGCGAAAAAGAGTTTATTGAGCAGGATGAAATTTTTTCTCAAGTGTTAAGGGCAGGTCGAAGAACTTATTTTTTTGATGTAAGAGAAACAAAAGCAGGCGATTATTATTTGACGATTACTGAAAGTAAAAAATTTACGCATGACGACGGTTCCTTTCATTACAAAAAACATAAGATCTATTTGTACAAAGAGGATTTTGACGTATTCAATGAAATGCTGCAAAAATCTACAGGTTACATCGTAGAGGAAAAAGGAGAAGAAGTTATTTCTGAAAGACACCAAAAAGATTTTAACAAGACCGAAGGGGAAGAAGTGGATAATTCTGCAGAGGATAAATCTTCAGGAAGCTTTACAGACATAAGTTTTGAAGATATATAAATAAAAAAAGCTGCGATCGCAGCTTTTTTTATTTAATCTTGTTTCATTAAAGTCGGTGCATTATACAACTGCTTGAACAAACCTTTGTTAAGCAAGTTTAACACGGCGATTTTATCTGTGGTTTTGACCAGAAATGACAAATTATAATTGCTGCCACCATATGAAATCATTCTGATAGGGATATTTTCCAGTGTACTAAAAATAGCTCCTGTAATTCCCTTTTTGTTTTGAGCTATATTACCCGCTATACAAATGATACTCAAATCAGTATCAACTTCCACATTGCCATACGATTTTAATTCATTGACGATTTCACCTAATCGTTTTGTTTGATCAATGGTGATGGAAACCGCTACTTCAGAAGTGCTAATCATATCAATGGGTGTTCTGTACTTATCAAAAACATCGAATATTTTTTTCAAAAAACCGTAGGCCAACAACATTCTATATGACTTAATTTTTACTGCAGTAATGCCATCTTTTGCAGCAATTGCCTTGATGTGGTGATCATTGTATTCACAGTTGCATATCAAAGTCCCTTTAGCCTCAGGGTTAAATGTGTTTTTAACAAGGACAGGAATATTCTTTTCTTTGGCCGGTAAAATACTTTGAGGATGCAGGATCTTAGCCCCAAAATAAGCTAACTCAGCTGCTTCATCAAAAGAAATTTCGTCTATGGAAAAAGTCCTGTCAACATACCTTGGATCATTATTGTGCATACCGTCAATATCGGTATAGATCTGAATTTGTTCAGCATCAATTGCCGCACCAATGAGCGAAGCTGAATAGTCACTTCCCCCTCTTTCCAAATTGTCTATTTCTTTTGAGTAATTCTTACAAATAAACCCCTGAGTAATAAACAGGTTTATATCTTTATTTTGATACAACAATTTTGATAATTTCTGAGCGATAAAACTCTTATCCGGCTCTCCCTTTTCGTCAATTCTCATGAATGTAAGTGCGGGGAGCAACTTCGATTCAACACCGATCTGCTCAAGATAAAGCTGGAATAAATTGGTAGAAATCAATTCACCCTGAGCGAGTAAAATCTTTTCAACACTTTGAGAAAAAGGAAGATCAAAAAAAGAACGAATATGCGTAAAAAAATAATCGATCAATATTTTTCCTTTTTCAAAATAGTCATCATCGTGATACAGGTCACCAATGACACCAACATATTTTTTATAGAGCTGCTGAGCTAAAAACTCGGCTTCCTGTGGATGAAATTCTCTTAAATTCTGAGCAATAGAAACGAGCGCGTTTGTAGTTCCACTCATAGCCGATAAAACCACAATCCTCGGTTCATTATTTTGTGTGATGATATCCACCACTTTTTTCATATTTTCAGCAGACCCTACTGAGGTTCCACCAAATTTAGATACTATCATTTCCTTTAATTTTCGGCAAATATTTGGCAATTCACATTAAAAACAAAATATTTACTATAAATTTACATTTTAAAACATTTTGTTTAAATTTAAACAATGAAAACAGTACAAGAGGCCGTTGAAGAAATTATTGGACAGACGCCATTTATAGAAGAAGCTTTACACGATAAATTAATTAATGTTTCTTCTCTGGCTCGGGACATTCAGGCTCAGGTAGAACAAAAATTAGGAAAAAAGGTAAAAACTGGGGCCATCATGATGGCTATTAACAGAGTCTCTCCCCTACAGGTACTTAAAATCAGGAAGAACATCAAGTCATTTTCATTAGATTTAAAAGATTTCATTGTTCGCTCTGACCTGCTGGATTATACTTTTAAGAATACTTCTTCTCTCCAAAAGAGAATTGCTAAATTGTATGGAAATATTGAAAGTAACAGCGAATCCTTTTTTACTGTTTCCCAAGGTATTTTTGAAACTAATATTGTCATTAGTGCGAATATAAATGAGGAGCTCAAAAAACATTTAAATGAAGAAGAGTTGATCCACTCCATAGATAAACTAGCTTCTATCACTATAAAATTACCAAAATCAAATCTGGAGCAAAGTGGTGTTTACTACTTTATTTTAAAACAATTTGCTTGGGCCAATATACCGGTTCAAGAGATCATTTCAACAACACATGAGATCACTTTGGTGGTGAAGGAAACAGATATAACCAGGTCTTTCTCTATTTTGATCAACCTGAAACAAAACTGATCTAATTCCACATCCTTCCGAGAGCTAAGTTTTGCTTGTACCTTTGTTCAAAAAAATTAAAGTACATATAAAGAAGATAATTTACTTCCATCCCATAATGAATATCCGGTCTGTAGTCTATGGCCTGGATATATAAATTTGGATCATACCTAAAGGGCTGATTTACCCGATTATTATATTCCACGACCCTAAAATAATTGCGCATTTCTAAGGTGCGCAAAGAATAATAACTCGGTGGTCTTTGGGTTGCCAGCCAAGATTGAAATCCAACCTCAAAAATGATTATTTCATATTCTAGAGAATCATTTGCTATACGAATTGTATCGAGTTCTTCCGTGCCCGATTGATCTGTACCATTATTCTTAACGAGATTGTCATTTTTTGAAATCCCGCAACTCATAAAAGAAATTATAACTAAAACCAACAGAATTCTCATCGTATTCTTTTAAGCATATGAATCAATATTTATGCCAATAAATTAATTGAAAAGAGCCCCATGTAGGGCTCTTTTCAAAAATCATATGTTTTATAACTTTATTCCGCTTCCTTTTCGTCTTCATCTTTTCCTTTGGCCTTATTCCAAACCTTTATTTCGTCTTCATTATTGATGCCCGATAGAATTTCAACATTAACACCATCTGATATACCTAATTCCACATCTTTCTTCTCAAACTCTTGATCACCTTTTTTAACCTCCACAAAAGGTTTGTCTGTTTCCTTATCAAACTGCAACAAGGCCTCACGAATGGCCATGATACTATCCTTTTGCTCTAATATAATTTCTGCATTGGCCGAATATCCTGCCCTAAGAAAATAATCATCCTCTAAATTGACATCTGCTTTTAATGTGAATTGAACTGTACCATTCTCTTCTGTACCTTTTGGCGCTATAAAGGTCAATTTTGCGGGAAATTTCTTATCAGGAATTGCACCTAAAGCGATCTCTAGCTCGGTGTCATTTTTAATCTTACTCACTTCTGATTCATCCACCTTTCCTTCAAAGATCATCTTGCTCATGTCCGCGATCAAAGCGATGGTTGTTCCCGCATTGAAATTATTACTTTCAATTACCTGATCCCCTTCCTTAACAGGTATTTCCAAAATAGTTCCAGGTACAGTGGCACGTATATTTGTATTAGCCATTCCGGAAGTACTGACACTACCTTTTTTTATAATTTGATAATCATTTTGGGCAATAATTACATCCTGTTTGGCCTGGTTGTAATCCAATTCAAATTGCTCAAACTCTCTTCGCGATATAACTCCTGTTTCAAATAATTTTTTATTTCTGTTAAAGCTGACTTCAGCATTATTCAACTGAATTTTTGCCTTGTTCACTCGACCCATTGCACTGCTTAGTGCCTGCTCATTGGGTACTACCCTAATCTGCGCAATTAGATCACCCTTATTCACTTTAACACCTTCTTCAAGATAAATTTTATCAATGATACCCGAAACCTGAGGCTTAATTTCTACCTCCTCAAGAGGAGTTACTTTTCCTGTTGCAACAGTCTTTTTTGTAATATTCGTTTTGAATGGTTTTTCGGTATCAAAACTTACAGGTGGTTTACTGTTCATTTTACCGAACCAAATTAATACAGCAATAAATAAAATTGCGATAATGGAAAAGATGATTATTTTTTTCATTTTAATGGTTTATTTACTTTTAACTTATTCTTCTCTTAATGCTTCTATTGGTTTTATCATGACCGCTCTTTGTGCGGGGATCATACCTATTAATGTGCCCAAAATGACCAATGTGAAAACTGCCCCAATGGCGATGGGGATGTTTACTGTTGGATTAGTAAATGGGAAATCGAGATTTTGTGTTTTTGAATTGATGAACATCAACAATAGTCCCGATAAAATAATCCCTAAAACTCCTGCCAAAAGAGTCAAAAAAACAGATTCTAAAATAATCTGACTTTTCACAGCCTGAGGTGTAGCTCCTAATGCTCTTCTAATACCAATTTCTTTGGTTCTCTCTTTAACAGTAATTAATAGTATGCTCGCAATGGCAATTACACCGGCGATCAAAGTGGCTATTCCTACAAACCAAGTGAGAAACTTAATTCCCTTCACAAAGCCGGTAATTTTACCAAACATTTCACCAAAATTAAAAGAACCAAAAGCACGCGTGTCATCCGGACTTACATTATGTCGTCTTTTTTAATATCGTTTTGACATCCGATTCGACTTTCTTAATATCGGCATCGTCATAGGCAGCAATCACCATCCACCCTATATCATCACCTGTATTGTACATCTGACGAAATGTAGAAAAGGGTATATAAATAGAATCGTCTCCTTCAAAGCCCATCCCGGGATTCTGTCTGTAGACTCCAACGATGTTAAAGAAGCTGCCATTGACTTCAACGTAATTTCCAATAATTTCTTCATCCTTTTCAAACAGATCATCTACCACCTTTTCGCCAATGATGCAAACCTTTTTCTTATCTTCTATATCACTGAGATTCAAAAATCTTCCTTCGTTAAGTTTTACTTTAGACACCTCGTCCAATATGGGATAATCACCAAAAACTTTATAAGTTTTGCTATTCGTATTTCGTTTTACGGTGGCCGGTTCACCTCCAAATACACCACTTACGTTTCGAGGAGCTACAAATGCAATTTCAGGTACTTTATTCTGAATATCTTCCACGTCTTGTATTTTCAGGTTCATCCATCTTCCTCGTTGAAATCCTTTGTATGGCACTGTTGTGCGCTCTCCCCATAAAAAAATACTGTTAGTGGCAAGATTGCTAAACTCTCGGTCAAATCCATTCTCCATACCTCTTGCAGCACCCAGCAAGGTTATGAATAAGAACACTCCCCACAACACACCAATTACCGTAATGGCCGTGCGCAGTTTACTTTTTCTGATGGAATCAAAAATTTCTTGCCAAGTATCTCTATCAAAAATGAATTTCATAATAATAATTTTTAGTCCTCTCCTAAAGCGACGATAGGTTTTATGCTGGCCGCCCTTTTTGCTGGTATAAACCCTGCAATGGCACCAACGACAATCAAAATGATTGTCGCTGTAATAATAGTCGATAAATTAACTTGTGGTTCCTTGATAAAATAATCCTGTAGACTGTTCCCAATTCTACTCAACACAAAAACCGCAATCAACAAGCCCATATACCCTGCGATTGAAGTTATAAATATCGATTCCTGAAGAATCAACCATACGATGGATTTAGGCGTTGCACCTAGCGCTTTTCGAATCCCCAATTCTTTGGTTCTCTCTTTTACAACAAAAACCATGATATTACCAATTCCGATTGCTCCGGCGAACAGCGTTCCAATACCGATAAAAAGAACTATCAACTGCAACACATTTGCGAATTGCATATTGGCTTCTACATTCTCAAAAACAGAACGAACACGAATACCACTTTGATCATCTCTCGCTACACTGTGCTTTTCTTTTAAGGTTCTGGTGATGTCAGAAACCAATTTTCTCGCACCTGGTATACCAATTTCGAGCTTATAAGTAAGGTTGATCTGATCTATTTCATCTGTGTTTTTATAGATCAATTGCGTGGTTGAAACAGGAAGATAGATCCTACGCTCTTCATTATCACCTCCTGCATCTTCAAAAACGCCAATCACCATATAGGCCATACCGTTCAGGTTGACAAATGTACCTACCGCCTCTTCATTTCTATAGATATCCTCTTCTACCAACCTACCTATGACTGCATACCTGCGTTTGTTCTTGATATCGTCATTATTGATATACCGACCTTTGGTAATGATCGTTTTTTCTAAAAATTGATGGTCAGGCATAACGGCGGTTGCATTATAACTTCCGGCTTCATTTTTGTACCTAACATTTACATTCTTGTAGATTCTGGGAGAAATATATTCTATTTTATCACCGTATTCCTTTTCTATAAGAGCCAGATCTTCATTCTTAAATATGATTCTTCTGTTCTCCTTAAATCCGCCGTAAGGCTTTGAAGTTCTACCGGCATAAATAAAAATAGCATTGGTAGCATCATCCATAAAGAATTCTTCGAATTGATTTTTCAGGCCATTACCCATACCAAATAGGACAGTAAAAATAAAAATACCCAATGCAACGGTAAAAGCACCCAGAAAGGTGCGAAGTTTATTCTTACCTATAGATTGAAAAATCTCTCTCCAGCGATCAATATCGAACATAGTTTATGAATTCAGGACAACTTTTTTCACCTTTTCATCACTTGTAATAAGGCCGTCTTTTAAACGCACAATCCTTTCGGTTTGTTCAGCGATATCTTCTTCGTGAGTAATTACGAGGATCGTCATTCCATCAGCATGTATACCTCTTAAAATCTCCATCACTTGTTCTCCTGTTACAGAATCTAAGGCTCCTGTAGGTTCATCCGCAAGTATTAATTTCGGCTGCGTAACCAAAGCGCGAGCAATAGCAACCCTTTGTTTTTGTCCACCGGATAATTCACTTGGTAAGTGATTTGCCCAATCGACTAAACCTACTTTATCCAGATAATCCATTGCGAGTTTCTGTCTGTCCTTTCTGTTGACACCTTTATAATATAAGGGCAGTGAAACATTCTCTACTGCTGTTTTGTAACTAATTAAGTTAAAAGATTGAAAGACGAATCCTAAAAATTTATTTCTAAGCATCGCGGCCTTTTTTTCGTCTAACTTCTCAATCTTCAAATCATTTAAATAATATTCTCCCTTATCGTGGGTATCCAGGAGCCCTAAAATATTTAACAGGGTTGATTTTCCCGAACCGGATGAACCCATTATCGATACAAATTCACCTTCGTTAATTTCTAAATTAATACCCTTTAATACGTGTAAAAAGTCTTTACCCATAGGGTAAGATTTATGCAGATCTACGAGTTTTATCATCCTTACTATGAAATTTAATCACTAATTCGTCTTATTCAAAAATCAAACTTACTTGATTATCGTAATTTTGTATTGTGAAAGAATCCAACAAGCCAATTATTTTTTTTGATGGGTACTGCAATTTGTGCAGCGCCTCCGTTCAATTTATATTGAAGCGAGACAAATCCAACCGGTTTTTATTTTCTTCACTACAATCAGACGCAGCGAAAGAGCTTTTGTTACAATATCAAACAAAAAATAATTTAGGAAATTCTGTCTTGTTTTTAGATCAAAACAAGGTTTATACAAAATCAGATGCCGCTTTGGAGATCATGGGTTATTTAGGTTCCCCTTATCGGCAATTGAAAATTCTAAAAATAATTCCCAAAGTAGTACGAGATAATCTTTACGATTTTGTGGCAAAAAACAGATTTAAGTGGTTTGGCAAAAAGGAATTTTGCGAAATGAGTCAGGAAAATTACCGTGATAGATTTATTCAATAAAAAAACAGTTCAAGACGTATAGTCTTGAACTGTTAATCCCCTTTTTTTTAAAATTCCCCTTTTTTTATGAAATTAGCTCCTTTTCAAGGTATAATGGCACTTTTACACGGGTTTCACCCCAAGCTAAAATCATTTGTGTTCCATAATTTTTTTGATCAAACCCTATGGTAAATATATCAATTGGATGCTCTGCAATAGATGGTACTTCAATTCTAGCTACATCTAATTCTTCATTGTAAAAGAATGAACCCAAAGTATCTGTTTCACTATTTAATATAATTGTCCAATATGATTCACCGGGTATGGTGTATAGAGAATAGGTCCCCTTCTTTACTAACTTATTCCCAAACATGGCATCCTGATAGAACTTGATCTCTGTTGTTTCATTTGCCCCTGTTCTCCATACTCTGCCGAAAGGAATTACTTCTCCAAAAACTTTATCTTTCTTGGTTACCGGTCTTCCATAAACTACCCTGACTTGAGGTTCACCAGTTTGAACTTCTTTAAAATAAGTGATGTCATGTGGAGCATCGTCAAGATTTTTAAATGTTTGAGCCTGAGCCAAATTAATGGTTGAAATCAACATAGTAAACCACAAGATCATAGCAAATATTTTTAACTTTTTCATAGCAATTTTTTTATTTTTTTACGATTTCACAGGGCAAAGTTTTTTAATTTGTTTATTATTATAAGCTCCTATTGAATCACAGTAATACCCTCGCCATTATCTATAGTAATATCACTCGTGATTACGAAATCATCCGTATAAACCTTTAAAGTATAAGTACCATTAGATAATTTAGATTTATCAATATCACAAACTTTACCTTCGTTGGAAGAACCATGAATTAATTCGTGATTGGCCGGTGATAAAATCTCGTATTTGTAAAAGTTTTCTGCTGATGACAGATTTAAAAGATCTGAACCTGTGTTATCTACAATTGTAATGGCTTCTTCTCCATTCGGAAAAGTAGTGACATACTTTGTTACTTGTCCTTTATCTTGTGAAAATCCGACAAGACTGATCATTAAAATGGCAATGGTGATGATGGTTGTTTTCATAGCTTTTTTTCTTTTTGTTAATTTTTAAATTCCCCTTTTTTTTTAATCCCTTTTTTTCTCCCTTTTTTTATAGACCGATGGTTTAAATTCCGATAATGACAGATTCTTCCAAACTATTGTTAATTGTAATGTCACTTGTGATCACAAAATCGTCAGTATATACTTTCAATGTGTAGGTCCCATCAGACAATTTTGTTTTGTCGATATCACAAACTTTACCTTCGTTTGAAGAACCGTGAATTAGTTCGTGATTGGCCGGCGCCAAAATTTCATACTTGTAAAAGCTTTCCGCAGATGACAGATTCAACACATTAGAATTTGAATTATCTACGATGGTGATAGCTTCTTCTCCGTTAGGAAAAGTGGTTACATATTTTGTTACTTTGCCTTTGTCCTGAGAAAATCCGGCAATACTGATCAATAAGATGACGATGGTGATGATGTTTGTTTTCATAGCGTTTTGTTTTTTTATTTTTAAGATTATATATTGTTTTCTGTTGTTGCTTCGTAGTTGACTGCGTATTCATTTAATGAAAAGGCTCCTTCTACAAATTCAAATGCTTCACTGATAATTGTATTTTCGTGTTCAAATTCGTGATTATTTAACTCAAAATTGGTCAATCCTTCTAAAAAACTGATATTAAATTCGTTATTAGAATTTATTTCAAGAACGACCTCATTATCTGAATGAACATTTTGAATTTCTTTTTGAAGGCTATATACTAAATCATCATTTAACACGTTTGATTGTTGTGCATAACCAAATAAACCGGCGAAACTAATTACTAAGATTAAAACTGCGTTTTTCATGATGTGAAATTTTTAAATTATTAATTGCTGTTTAATCAGAGTTTATTTAAAAATTGTAAAAATTGTTTGTTGTTAAATAATCTGTGAAAAGAGATGTTTAGAATTAAATAGTAGCTTGCTATTTAAGATCTTCAATATGTCATTTCACTTTCAGAGGAGGGTTGCATTTAAGTTTGTCACTCAAATACATGTCAAATGTAGCTACAATTGGAAGGATTAAACAATAGATAAAAATGGGAATTTTAAAAATCCCAATATACCATGACACCTTTTTTCCACCTGTTTCTTAAGATTATCCTCATTAAAAAATAATATAAACTATTTTTAATCAGTCGTTTATGTTTATATTTGACCATAAAAAGTCATTGATAAAACGTCAATTTTTTATTGTGTAGCAATGAAAAAAAAATCAAAATATTTTTTTTTTGAAACTATAGTACCAAAAATCAGGTATGAGATCAATCGATAAAAACAGTTGTTTTTTTGCTTTATTTAGGGAGAATTGCCACTTTTAAAGGATGACTTAAATTTTCTCAATCGACCCTTTTCGACGGAATTTCTCAATTTGTTTTGAACGAAATGAAGAATTTAATCTCTTTTTAAATGAAAATTAGGACTTAGAAGGAGTAGATTTTCTCTGTATAAGATCTGTTTGAACTATTTTATGCTGTGTTTCTTGATCCAAATAACCTTTTTGAATTCTCGAAAGCAAGGTTTGTACCGCACTTTTACCCATTAATTCAGAATGCTGACTGATCGCTGTTAACGATGGAACGGTAAACTTTGTTAAGGACCCATTTGTAAATCCGATCACAGAGATCTGATCCGGAACTTTATAGCCAAGATTTTGCACCAAATGAAGAGAAGCAACCGCTGAATGCTCATCAGCGCCTAGAATACCATCAACCTGCTCAACTTCAAGAAAATTCTTTAATTCAAATTCTAAATTTTCGTGTGTCACCTCTAAAAAGCGTGTAGCTCCAACCTTTATTTTACTGTCTTTTAAGGCTTGTTCATAACCTTTCTTACGCAGTTCACAAACACTTGTGTGAGAGATCGTAGACAAGAAAATAACGTTCTTACAACCTTTCCTCAATAGAAAATAAGTTGCATCGTAGGCACTTTTAAAATCATCTATGGTAATTTTATCACAATTGATGGCATCTGTAACCCTGTCAAATAATACAAATGGAATACCGTGATCCTGTATTTTTTTGATATGCTCATATTGATTTTTTGTTTGAGTTTCGCTCGCCAAGGAAATCAAAAGACCGTCAATATTGCTATTTAGAAAGATATCCACACTTTCTATTTCGCTCTGCAGTTCCTCATTAGAAATACTGATCAGTGTTTTATACTTATTCTCTTTCGCTTCTTTTGAAATTCCATGTACAGCCCTCGCAAAGAACTCATCCGTAATGTTGGGAATGATCACACCCAAACTAAACGATTTTTTTAACTTCAAACTTTGCGCAATAATATTTGGTACATAGTTCAGTTCTTTTGCCTTTTTTTTTACGCGAATCTTGGTTTCTTCACTTATATCGAAACTATCGTTTAAAGCCTTAGAAACTGTTGCGACAGACACGTTTAAAATTTTAGCTAACTCCTTTAAAGTGACCTTTTTCTCCAAGTTTATTTTTTTTCGGGGTGAATGCAAATGTAAAGAATCGAAATCAATTCAAATAACGCAACATATAAATCAGTTCATTTTTATAATTAAATATTTACAGCTAGATAATTTCCCTTGAGCCTCTATTACTAGCCGATTTATATATGGCCTGGACAATGCGTATGTCTTTCATTCCTTCCTCTCCTGTGACAATTGGGCTTGTTCCGTTTATAATTGCTAAAGTATCATCATCCATCTGCTTGGCTTGTTGATTTCCTTTAAACGGTAATAATTCTTCTCCCTTGCTTGTTCTCCCTCTAACGCCGGAGTAGGACTGAAAAGGTTGAATTTTATACCAGCCATTTTCACAATCCACCTTCAAGTCATTGATCTGCTCAGCAAAGCTACATTTACCTTTTGCTTGCAGTCCATTTTTAAATTCTAAATCAAAAGTCATCGTTTCATCTACTCGAAAAATAGCAGGTCTTGAATTTTCACTTTTGGCCATAACTGAAATAGGTTCCAAACCAGAAACATAACGAATCGCATTAAGCGGATAAACTCCCATATCGTGCATAGAACCTCCACCTAATTCAGGATTAAACTTCCAATAGGAAGAATTACCTCCCCCACTTCTAAAACCTGCTTCAGCATAAATTTTTTTAATCCTGCCAAAAGGTTGAGTTTTACTCCATCCTATGATCTTTTGGGTAACCGGTTCGTGTTGCATTCTGTAACCAATGCTCAATTGCACCTTGTTCTTTTTACATGAACTGATCATTTCTTCGCATTCACGAACAGAAATAGCCATGGGCTTTTCACACCAAACATGCTTCCCTGCTTCTGCTGCAAGAATTGAATATTTTTTGTGCAAACCATTAGGGAGAACTATATAAACTATGTCAATATCTGAGTTATTGGCAATTTCAACCATATTTTCATAGTTATACACGTTAGAATCCGGGATACCATATTTACGTTGCCAGATTGGAATCTTATCGGGGGATCCCGTTACAATTCCTCTTAATTCACAATATTGAGTGAGTTGTAATGCGGGAGCCAACAAATCGGTACTGTAATAACCAAGCCCCACTAAAGCAACTCCAAGTTTCCTTTGGACAAATATATTTCGGGCCAAGATTGAATATGGCAAGGTACTTGCCGCCAAGCTAAGACCCGTATTTTTTAAAAAATTTCTACGACTATTCATTGTTTCAGTATTTTCTAAAATTGATCTTCCTCATAAATATATCAATAATCGCCATACGATTTCTTCAAATTATTGAAACTTTTAGGGTAGAATTCGACTTGAGAAATAAGAATCATGGGATCTAAATGCTTTTCCAAGGTGATGGACCTTAGCCGCCTAAACTCTGCCATGTTACAATTTTTTCATTGTACATTGCCTCTAAACCCATATTTACGCAAATAGAAGTATTTGCGCCTGTTAATACGTCTGATACTGGTTGCTTATTATTTTTAATACTGTCACCAAAATCTAAAAGGGCTTGTTTGCTGGGGTCCATATGATCCACATTAATTGGATAACCCTTATCCTTTTCCCAATTTACTGTGGCTCCGGAAACACCATCTGCTTCTCCAAGTGTTTTTTCTCCGCCCGACTCCGGTAAATACCATGCTCTGTTATAATCTAAAATGATGGTTCCTTTATCTCCCAAAACTTTGATCTTATAACCATCTAAGGCATTACTGGTCAAACATGTAAAAGTGGCTTTTACTCCTCCGGGATAAGCATACATTAAATGAATATTATCAAATGTCTCTCTTCCGTCTTTCCAATAATCGATCCCTCCCATTCCCATTACCTGATCTGGCGTTTCATTCAAAATCCAATTTGTAAAATCGATTTGATGAGAACATAATTCTGCGGCCAATCCTCCGGAATATTCTTTGTACATACGCCAATTTATTGCTCTCTCTAATTCAGGTGAAGGCACCTCTCTTCTCCAATTCCCATGTCTGTTCCATTGGCATTCAACGGCAGCTATTTTTCCAATTTTACCGTTTTTGATCAATTCTGCTACATGTGTGTATAGCCTCGAGCTGTGATATTGATGGCCGGTTTGAAAAATAACTGAAGATTGACCTACCTTATTTACCAGCGCTCGAATTTCCGGGAGCCCTTTTGCCATTGTTTTTTCACAATAAACATGCTTGCCTGCATCAATTGCCGCCAAGGCTACTTCATCATGTAAATAAAACGGAGTTGCAATTAATACAGCATCGATATCTTTATTGCCCAAGAGTTTTTTGTAATTATCATAGGGCTTCGCTTTGGGTGCCCTTTTCATACCCTCAGCTAATCTAAATGGCAAAACATCACAACATGCTGCAACATGAAAATGATCTATTTCTTCAAGGAAAGGGATAAGACCTGCACCTCTCTGACCCGTCCCAATGACTCCAATCCGAATGGTTTCATTAGCAGATTTAATGCGATTTAAATTTCCATACGTACCAACCGAAGATAAGCCTAAAGCCGCTAAACTTGATTTTACGACAAATTCTCTCCGTTTCATACTATAATTTTGGTTCCCAACCAGGTTGATATTCCCTTCTCCATAGTTTCATACTTTCAGGATTATTGAGCACTTTACCAGTCTTTTGATCTATCTCAAGTGTTTTACCCGCATCCTGGGCCATATTACCCAAATGGCATAACATCGTTGAAATACTGGCGTCATTAATATCGGCTCTTAAAGATTTATCTTGTCTGATAGCTTCAAAAAAATTGGCTACGTGTGAAATATCCAATGAGCCTTCCCCTACTGTATTTGTAGTGGCGCTTTCACCTTTTTCTTTTACTTGTTTGATCAATTTACCATCTAGGCCAAATAGTGAATAATCATTCCGGCTCAAAGTAATCACACCCTTACTTCCATATAAAGTAGTTCCACGTCCTGGTTGATTGGGCTGAATCATTCCTCTGCTATGTCCTGTCCAAGTAATAAACCTTCCTCCGTCGTATTCATAGGTCACCTGCTGATTATCGAAAAATTCCCAATCGTCCTGGTAAGTGAACTTACCGCCAAATGAAGTTACCGTCTTGGGTAGATCGACACCCATTGCCCAACGACAAATATCAATTTCATGAGTTCCGTTGTTATGAATTTCTCCTGTTCCCCAATCTCTAAACCAGTGCCAATTATAAGGATGAACATTGTCTTTATAAGTTCTTCGGGGGGCAGGACCCTGCCAAAGTTCCCAATCTAATGTTTTAGGTACGGCAATTTCTTTTCCAATTCCTATTGACCCGCGATTATTGGAGTAATATGCTTCTCCTTTGTATATTTCTCCTATAATTCCTTCATTGATCTCTATTACAGCCTGAATTGAGCTCAGTGCAGATCTCTGCTGGTTGCCCATTTGCACCTTTTTCTTGTATTTGTTTTGAGCAGCTACCAACAAGTCGTTCTCATAAGGATTATGGCTACACGGTTTTTCAACATATACATGTTTTCCTGCCTGCATGGCCAATATGGACATGGGTGTATGCCAATGCTCAGGAGTGGCTATAAAAACAGCATCAACATCTTTATCTTCGAGAATTTTTCTAAAATCCTTTTCTATGTTAGGAATATACCCAATATTTTCCTGACACCACTTTTTATGTTCTTCAATGATCACCTCATCAACATCACAACTATATAAAATTTTGGCATTCTTGTCCTGATGAATGGCTTTAATATGAGCTTTGGCTCTGCTTCTAACACCAATTACTGCACAATTAATATGGTCATTTGCTCCCCTAATATTAGCTTTCCCAAAAAACGGTAATGAAACCATACCGGTCGTTAATGCTAAACTACCTAGCGAAGATGACTTGATAAAATTTCTTCTTGATGTCATAAATAAATTATTTAGTTTTGATCTTAATATTCCTGAATGACACTTTATTTCCGTGATCTTGTAAAAGAATATGTCCTTTTTCAAGTTCTCCAAAATTCGGCCAATCTTTGTATTTGCTCTCAGAAACTAGCTGCCGAAAGTTAGCTGATCCTCTCTCAAATTCAAGTACCTTCATTCCATTTAACCAATGTTCTACATGATTATTTGTTGAAATAATATGTACCGTATTCCAACTCCCAATGGCGTTAACCGGCTTATTTGGATTCGCTTCAATTAAATCATATAGAGAAGCAAGTGTTCTGCTTCCAATATGGTTGCCTAACTTGGCGTCTGGATGCCTTTGGTCATCAAGTATTTGATATTCAAGGCCTATAGCCGATCCGGAACCTTTATTTAGATCTGTATCTACATAATATTTTATACCACTATTTGCTCCTTCTGTGATCTTAAAATCCAACATCAACTCAAAATCTCCATAAACTTCCTCGGTGACAATATCTCCTCCGGCAGCCGATTCTGCTCCATCAGAAGCCAAAACAGTTAGGACTCCGTCATTAATTTCCCAACCCTTTTTAGGAAAATATTCAGTTTTTGCGCCTCTCCAGCCTTCAGTCGTTCTTCCGTCCCATAATAATTCCCAGCCCGCTTTTTCCTCATTACTGGTGAGTTGATTGTATTTGTTTTTGGGCACCAAGTCAGATTTTAACTGGTATTTTTCCAAATTATGGGTCAATATTTTTACATTTTTCCATTTCACCAACATTCCTTCTTTTTGATCCCCATGAATTGAATGAACTTGTAAAGCGATAAAGCCTTTGCTATTCGTGTCGTCTATTAAGTTGGCAGCAGGAACTCCATTAATCCAGGTTTCAATATGATCTCCAATGGCTTCAATACGATAATGATTCCAATCGTTTAGCTTAAAAGCTTTTTGGGCGGTTGGATTATCATTTAAATCATAAAGCCATCCCCTTCTCTGCTCGTCATAGATCCCTCCGCTCCAAGCTCTTTTTGAAGGATCGATCTCAATTTGATAACCATGAACAACACCATCCCGATAATAGGGATAACTATTACTCCTAATTTGGATTCCAGAATTCAAAGCGGGATCTACCCAAAAATCCAATTCCAAAATAAAATCCGAGTAGGTTTGATCTGTGACTAAAAAGGAGTTCGGCGTATTCTTTACGGTCGATCCAATTATTTCGCCATCGCTTATGGTGTATTTTGCCTTACCTCCCATTTGTTTCCAACCCTGAAACGTAACCCCATCAAACAGATCTTGCCAACCTTGGCCATTTTGACTTTGAATAAATTGTTGATTGATTAGAAGAAAAAAACTGAGGAAGACCCCCAGGTAATGTGTTTTATCTTTCATAGTAAATGATTTGAAATGAGTACTTTTTCAATAATCGTCCAAAATAAAAAATATATTATTCTAAAGTATCCTGAACTATCATGGTATTTTTTATCTCGGTCATTCAACCCACTATTTGTTAGAAATTCTAAGTGAATTAAATTTTACACAAACAATACACCAAAAAAATGATTGTTCTATTTATTCTGGCCAAACCTTTGCTTAGCCTCCTCCAAAATTGACTCAGTAGCAGACGCCCCACATCGCGTACATCCAATTTCCTCTACAAGTAATAACTGATCCAGAGTTCTCACCCCTCCTGAAGCTTTCACTTTTACTTTTGGTCCTACACTGCTTTTCATCAATCTCAAATTGTCTGCGGTAGCACCTTTATAACTATACCTGCCGTCTTCACCTTTTACAAAGCCAAAACCGGTTGAAGTCTTTACATAATCGGCACCAACTTTGGTACAGATCTCACAAAGTTTAACAAGCTCCTTTTTATCTGTGATATAATCTGTCTCAAAAATTACCTTAACTATAGCCCCGTGATCATGACAAGTTTTTGTAACTTCCTCAACTTCCTTTTCCACATACGCCCAATCGCCTTGAAGTGCTTTACCAATATTGATGACCATATCAATTTCCACAGCGCCATCTTTACACGCGGTTTCTGCTTCAAATCTTTTAACCTCAATGGCAGAATTTCCGGCAGGAAAGCCAATCACACAGCCCACCAATACATCGGAATTCTTTAAAAATTTTACGGCATCTTTTACGGCATAGGGTTTTACGCAAACAGAAGCAACATTGTATTTTTTTGCTACTTCACATTCCCTTTTTAGATCAGTGTCTGTCATTGTTGGATGCAAGACAGAGTGATCCAGCATCTTAGCCAGTTTATCTATTTTTCCCATTTTAAGTGTTTTTACATATTTGTTTTAACCGAAAATTAAAAGACTCATTACTATTAATCAGACAACATCACATCGAGTTGTCCAATAGCATGACTTTTACTTCAGTAAAATTAACTAAATTAAAATGACTATTTCTGGCAAATATTGAATTATATAATCTGTAACTCATTTGGAAAGATTCCATTTTCTTTTTCAAATTTTATTCTAGTAAATAAAATATCGATCAGAGCTAAAAAGAATAAAATGCACTTTCAAAACTCATTGCCTTTTTGTGCCCATTTCTCTAATTTTATCTATATTTTTATCATTTCTGAAGAATTGAAATGATCAAACTGCTTCATATTTATAACAAATCCTTTTTTTGTTTGTGTATTATTTTTCCATTGACTTTTTCTTGTAAGAATGAAATAGAATACACTTATCGCGAACCGGATTATTCTACCTGGAACAATTACGCTGGAACCAAAGATGGCATGCGCTATTCATCAGATACAACGATTAATAAATCAAATGTAGATCAACTGACTGTGGCTTGGAAATATAGCACAAATGATAAAGATAACAACGGACGTTCTCAAAACCAATGCAATCCTATTATAATTGATGGAATTCTTTACGCCACTTCTCCTAAGTCAAAACTATTTGCACTCAATGCAGCAACAGGAAAAGAACTTTGGACTTTTGACCCTAGTGCTACTTCTTCAGAAAATACTGACCAAAATCCTGGATTTAATGTCATTCGCGGTGTCGTTTATTGGGAATCGTTAAACAAAAAAGATAAACGCATTTTTTATAGCAGTGGCTCTACTACTTTTTGTGTAGATGCCCAAACCGGGAAACTCATTCCTTCTTTTGGAAATGATGGAAAATTAGACCTTACACTCGACCTCGACAGAGATCCGAGTAGTTTTAATCCTTATATAGCTGGAACAACTCCTGGTATCATTTATAAAGATTTGTTGATTCTTCCCATGCGCGTGGTAGAAAGTGCAGATGCCGCTCCTGGACATATTCGAGCTTATAATGTAAAAACAGGAAAACTGCAATGGATTTTTCATACCATTCCCCATCCTGGTGAATTTGGCTATGATACTTGGCCCGACAAGGAAGCTTATAAAAAATTAGGTGGAGCCAACAATTGGGCAGGAATGTCATTAGATGAAAAAAGAGGGATTGTCTATATTCCGACAGGTTCGGTTGCGAGCGATTTCTATGGTGGAATTAGAAAAGGACAAAATTTATTTGCAAATTCTTTAATCGCCCTGAGTGCCCAAACTGGCAAATACCTCTGGCATTACCAAACTGTGCATCACGACTTGTGGGATCGAGACTTACCGGCAAATCCAAACTTGGTGACGCTTTATAAAGATGGTGAGGAAATTGACGCTGTGGCTCAAATAACAAAGCATGGATATATCTTTATTTTCGACAGAGAAACAGGAAAACCGATCTATCCAATTGAAGAACAAACTGTTCCTCAAAATGCGCTTCCCGGTGAAGAACCTTGGCCAACTCAGCCTATTCCAACTTTACCGGAACCTTTTGCTAGACAAAGGTTTAATGTAAGTGATCTGAATGATTTAGATCCTAAAACTTATCCGAAACTCCTGGAAAAATTTAAAAATGTAAAATACCATACCATGTTTGCACCTCCTAGCAAAGAATCTTCATTTATTTTTCCTGGTTACGATGGTGGCGGAGAATGGGGTGGCGCCGCAGTTGATCCTGAATCTCAGGTTATGTATGTCAACGGGAGTGAAATACCCTGGATTTTAACAATGATCGATGTACCAAAAAAGATAGGCAATACTAATTCTTTAAAGAGTATCGGTCAAGGCGTATATAATAAATACTGTATTGCCTGCCATGGAATTGATCGTAAAGGAAATAGCCCCGCCTTTCCATCATTGATCGATATTCATAAAAAATATTCTAAAGAAGAGATTAGTACCCTGTTAAAATCAGGACGAAATATGATGCCCTCATTCGTTCAAATGACCGATCAAGAAAAAGAACCTTTATTGGCCTTTATTTTGGATACGGAAGAAAAAGAACCTACAGGCATAAGTGCAAACAATAATGTCCCCGCTAAATTAGAAAATAGTATTTTGGATGAGGTTCCATACCTAATGACAGGCTATAATAAATTTACCGACGAAAATGGTTATCCGGGAATCAAACCTCCATGGGGCAGTCTGAATGCTGTAAATCTGAACACTGGAAAACTACTTTGGAAAGTGCCTTTGGGTGAATACCCTAAATTAAAAGCTAAAGGAATTCCCACAACGGGAACCGAAAATTACGGTGGCCCCGTTGTGACCAAAGGTGGTTTGATCTTTATCGCTGCAACCTTGGATTCAAAAATTAGAGCTTTTGATAAATATACCGGCCAGGTTTTGTGGGAACATGATTTACCGGTACCGGGTTATGCTACACCTGCACTTTACGAGCTCAATGGAAAACAGTACATAGTTATTGCTTGTGGCGGTGGTAAATTGGGAAGTGATTCAGGTGACGAATATTTGTCTTTTACGTTAAAATAAATGAAACTGAATTCCTCATGATTATTCTAATTTTCACAAAAAAAGAGATTCTGTTTATTATTAATGGTTTAAATGAGAAACTCAATCTTAAAATACCTTATTTTGTACTTAATCTAACGCCACTCAATGATATACAAACAAATTCTGCTTCCCGTTTTGTTCTCCCTAGGAATTTTTCATTTTATTACAGGCCAAAATAGAACCACCATAGAGCTATCAGAGGGGTGGAAATTCAAAAAAGGCACTAATGACGAGGCCTACCAAACTTCTTTTGATGATACCAAATGGGAAACTGTAACTGTACCCCACGATTGGGCCATTTATGGACCATTTGATAAAGAAATTGACAAACAAATTGTAGCCATTAGTCAAAACGGCGAAGAAATTGCCACAGAAAAAACAGGTCGCACCGGATCCTTACCTCATATTGGTGAGGCTTGGTACCGGCAACAATTTGACCTGCCAAATATAGATCAAAACAAGCAGGTTATTCTTTTGTTCGAAGGGGCGATGAGTGAACCAAAAGTTTATCTCAACGGTAAAAAAGTTGGCGAATGGAATTATGGTTACAACTATTTTTATTTTGATATTACCAATGACCTCGAAAAAAGTGGAAAGAATACCTTAGCGGTCCATTTAAAAAATTTGCCGGAATCATCAAGATGGTATCCCGGCGCAGGATTGTACAGAAAAGTAAAGATCATCATCAAGAACAAAGAAAGCATCGCTCAATGGGGTACGCAAATCACCACACCCTATGTGACGGATAGCCTGGCAAAAGTAAATGTAAAGACCAAAGTAAGCGGAAAAGAGTTAAACCTTGTCATTGATATTGTAGACCTCCATGGCAACCTCCTTAGCTCAGAGAAAAGTGCTGCAATTTTTGGAGATGAAATAGAACTGAATATTCCATTAAAAAATCCGGCATTATGGAGTCCTGAAACGCCTAATTTATATAAGGCCGTTTCCAAACTTTATAAAAATGAAACTTTGATCGACGTCGTAGAAACGCGTTTCGGGGTCAGAGAAATTAAATATGAAGCTGACATTGGCTTTAGTTTAAACGGGGTGAACAGAAAATTTAAAGGAGTTTGTTTACACCACGATCTGGGCCCTTTGGGCACAGCCATCAATAGAGCCGCACTTAAAAGGCAATTGCTCATTTTAAAAGATATGGGGGTAGATGCCATAAGAAGCTCCCATAATATGCCTTCCCTCGAGCAACTGGAGTTGTGCGATGAACTTGGCTTTATGTTCTTAGCTGAAAGTTTTGATGAATGGGCTCAACCGAAAGTAAAGAATGGTTATAATCGTTTTTATAAAACGGATGTTGAAAAAGATCTGGTCAACCTCATTCAGGCAACCAGAAATCACCCCTGTATTGTCATGTGGAGTTCTGGTAATGAAGTTTCCGATCAATGGAGCGCCGAAGGTGTTAAGCAAGCTAAAAGATTGCAGGAAATTTTTCATCGGGAAGACCCAACAAGACCGGTCACTGTAGGAATGGACCAGGTTGAGAACACCCTGGCAAATGGTTTTGGAGCAATTTTAGATATTCCGGGACTTAACTATCGTTTACACTTATACGAAGAAGCATATGAGAAATTTCCCCAGGCCTTTATCTTGGGTTCTGAAACTGCTTCGACTGTAAGCTCAAGAGGGATCTATAAATTTCCTGTCGAAAAGGCTTCCATGAAACAATACGACGATTTTCAATCGAGTTCTTATGACCTTGAATACTGCAGCTGGTCAAATGTTCCGGATGATGATTTTGTTCTACAAGACGATAAGCCTTGGGTGATGGGCGAATTTGTTTGGACTGGTTTTGACTACCTCGGTGAACCCACACCCTATGATGAGAAATGGCCTTCAAGAAGTTCCTATTTTGGCATTTGTGATCTGGCAGGCTTACCCAAAGACAGATTCTATCTCTACAGAAGCCGATGGAATACAAAGGATGAAACCCTACATGTCTTGCCACATTGGAATTGGGAAGGTCGAGAAGGGGAAATTACCCCCGTCTTTGTCTATACCAATTATGACAGCGCAGAACTTTTTATCAATGGAAAAAGTATGGGTATCCAAAAGAAAAATAAGCAGACGCCACAACACAGATATCGACTCATGTGGATGGATGTAAAATACGAACCCGGTACCCTAAAAGTTATTGCTTTGGATAAAAATGGAAATGCCAAAGCAGAAAAAGAAATAAAGACAGCAGGAAAACCATATCAGATTGTCCTTAGTCCGGATAGAAAGCAATTAAAGGCCAATGGAGAAGATTTATCTTTTGTCACTGTGTCTGTACAAGACATAAATGGGATTCCCTGTCCGACTGCCACAGATCAACTCACCTTTGCAGTAAAAGGAAAAGGCACTTTTAAAGCGGTCTGTAACGGAGATCCCACTTCACTGGAATTGTTTCACCAGCCCACGATGAAATTATTTAGTGGAAAACTAGTCGTTTTGGTCCAATCGGGGCTAGAAATCGGGGACATTGAACTGACCGTACAGGGAAAAGGATTAAAGAGCGAAAAACTAAAACTGAGCGTGATTCCTTAAAACCTATTTTTTGAAACAATTTGTCTTCTACACATCACAAATCCGAATGCCTTCTCTCAATGCCATGAGTTTGTCCGGATAGGTGGGTATAAATTCCTGTGCTACAAAACCCGTAAATCCAGTATCTACTATCGCTTTGATGATTGCGGGATAATTGAGTTCCTGACTATGATTAATTTCATGCCTACCCGGAACTCCTCCGGTATGGTAATGGGCAATATAGGAATGATATTTTTTAATGGTGGCAATGACATCGCCCTCCATAATTTGCATATGGTAAATGTCGTAGAGCAGCTTAAAATGTGAGGAATCAATTTTATCCACAAGGTCAACGCCCCAGGGTGTATGATCACATTGATAGTCCTTATGATCAACTTTGCTGTTCAGCAATTCCATCACTATGGTTATTCCCTTTTCTTCCGCCAGTTTTACCAATGGATCTAGTCCTTTCGCACAATTTTCTATACCGTTATGATCATCTAGACCATTTCTGTTTCCCGAGAAAACGATCACCTGCTTCAATCCGCTGTCGGCCGCCTTTACTATGAGTTCCTTGTAATTTTTTTGCAAATGACCATGATTGATCGGATGGTTAAATCCGTTTGTGATATCGGCAAAATGATCAGTTCCCAGAGAACATGTTAAACCATATTTTTGCACCATTTTCCATTGATCTGGATCTAATAAATCGATTCCTTTTAAACCCATTTCAGCACCGGCTTTTGCAAAATCGTCGAGGGGAATTGTGTTGTAACACCAATAGCACGCTGAATGATTTACATTTCCCTTTAATGGTAATTCCTGTAAGTCAAAATCTTTTACAGATGAAAACCCACTTACCAGATTTCCCAAAGTTAAAGCTCCGGCACCAAGACTCACTTTTTTTATCAGATCTCGTCTATTCATGATTACAGATATTTTTATATTTTAGTGTACTGAATACTTTGATGATTCAGTAAGTACTTTAATCAAGAGTTTTTATAGCTGCCAAAAAGATTGCTATCATAAAAGAATGCAGAACAAATTAAACAATATTCTTCAACCAATTCTTCCAAAAGAATTGTTTTCAACCTAAAACAATTCATTCAATCTGATCAGAGCAGCAAGGTACTAAAGGAAAGCATGATATATCCTACTAGTCCTAAGACGCCAATGGATACCAAAACATCTACCCAATTATAACTCGCTTTGTTTTCTACTTTTTGTTCCGCCGTAATTCCTGCATAAGTTAAACCTCTGACTTTTTCTTCAGCAGGCGCTGCTGTTAATAAACTCACCCCAATGGCAATGGCAATACAGAGAGCAAAGAAATAGGCACCGAATACCAACCAATTGATATCGGCCAGTTTATATAAAAAACTTCCGGGCGTATAGCTGTCTTGTGTAATTTCCAATGTAAGTTTCACAAATCCAATTAAAAAGCCTGCTGTCAAAGTCGCAATTGCCCCGTTCGCATTGATCCGTTTATAAAATATTCCCAATAGAAATACAGCTGCAATGGGAGGCGAAATATAGGCTTGTACATTTTGAAGGTATTCATACAAGCCATCTGACAACTTCGATATAACCGGAATCCACAATAATCCAAGTCCAACCACAACAAATGTGGCAATACGTCCGGTTCTGACCAATTCCTTTTCAGGTTTATTTGGATGTAATTTTTTATAAATATCTAAGGTAAATAGTGTCGAGCAAGAGTTAAACACAGAAGCCAACGAACTCATTAAAGCCGCTAATAAACCGGCTGCTACCAATCCTCTCAAACCCGAAGGTAATAAATTGCTCATCAACACCGGAAAAGCTTGATCAGGGCTCTCCCATTCCAATTTTCCCTGCATTTTTAAAGCCAGCGCTACAACACCGGGAATTAAAAACAAAAATACTGGCATCAATTTAAGCAAGGCACCAAAAATAGCCCCTCTTCTGCCCTCTTTGATATTTCTCGCTGTGAGGACTCTTTGCACAATCACCTGATCCGTACACCAATACCATATTCCTACAACTGTACTCGTGATAAATAAGGGTAACCATGGATAATCAGGATCTGAATTAGGTCTCCACATATTAAAATAAGAAGGACCCACCGTTTCCTTTAGTTCGGACCAGCCCCCTACGGCATTCAGACCCATAAACGTGAGCACAGCAGCACCCATCACTAAGACGATTGCCTGAATTGTCTCTGTGTAAACCACAGCTCTCATTCCACCTAAGACTGTATAAATTCCGGTAAGAACGACCGTTGCCACTGCTCCGATCCAGAATGGAATTCCCAAGAGGGCAGAGACTACCACTCCACCGGCATAGATGGTAACAGAGACTTTTGTTAAAATGTAAGCGATAATAGAAACAACGGAAAGGACCCATCTCGAACGAGCATCAAATCTCTTTTCTAAAAATTCAGGCATCGTAAACACTCCGCTGCGCGCATAAAAGGGCAAAAATACCCAACCCAACATCAGAACGATCCAGGCGTGTAGTTCATATATCAGCAAAGGCATTTTATCACCGGCTCCATTCCCTGCAAGTCCGACCACATGTTCTGAACCGATGTTAGAAGCAAAAATGGAAGCTCCTACTACGAACCAACCAATATTTCTTCCTGCCAAAAAATAATCTGTTGTGTTTTTTTGTTTTTGCATGATCACCCAAGCAGCAATTCCCAATAGCACAACAAAATAAGCCACAATTACAATCCAATCTAATGAATCTAATCCTTTCATCTATTTACAGTTACTTGATTTTATTTATTCGATAAGAACACTTGTCAATTTCATTCAATATCAATAAATAGTCATTTACTATTGTTTTTTTGCGTTCCTAACAGCTTGCTTTCATTTTCGATTGTTTTGAAATTTCAAAAGAAAGCTGAAATAACGACACTCCATCCCAAATGTCTTAATTAAATTTAATAGAAATGAAAAAAGTCATTAAAAATTATTCTATGACCTAATAAATACCTGTAAAGAAAGTTTTATTAAGAAACATTCCAACTAAATAAAACAATAGGTAAATCGAACACAAAGATTTTAAAAGTGATTGTTTAGCTTTACGCCTTGTTTCTTGTAAAATTTTGGTATGGCAAAAAGCATTAGTGGATTTCAACATATCTTACAACTCAACCTAGCACTGATCTGTATCAGTACCTCCGGAGCGCTTGGAAGATACATTGATATGCCTGTACCAATTACTATTGGCCTAAGGGCTTTTCTTGGAGGCCTTTTTATCTTTCTTTTCTGCAAATGGAAAAAGTTCGATTTCCATGTAGCCGGTGAGGACAGGAAAATGATTTTGTTAGGCGGTATACTCATGGCCCTGCATTGGATCACCTATTTTTATGCTTTAAAATTATCCAATGTCGCAATTGGTATGCTGTCATTGTTCACCTATCCCGTGATCACTGCTTTTTTAGAACCTCTCATTTTAAAAACTAAATTTCAGAAAATGCACCTACTTTTAGGTACACTAGTCCTCTTTGGAATCTATTTTTTAGTGCCAGATTTCAATTTGGACAACGATTATTCTAAAGCCATAGCCTTAGGTATCTTTTCGGCTATTTGTTATGCACTTAGAAATATCATCATGAAATCCAAAGTAAACAGGTACAACGGATCAATCATGATGTTCTATCAATTAGTCATTATTGCTGCATGTCTGTCGCCTTTCTTTTTGTTCTTAGATACTTCAGGGATCATTCCTCAATTTCCGGCCAACCTGACTTTAGCCTTGGTTACAACAGCAATTGGACACACATTATTTTTATATAGTTTCAATCATTTCTCAACTACTTCTATAAGTATTATAAGCAGTGCTCAACCGATTTATGGTATATTGATCGGTATGCTTTTTCTGAAAGAATACCCCGATGTCGGAGCAATAATTGGTGGATCGCTGATCCTGCTATCAGTCATTCTGGAAAGTATGAGATCTTACAAAAGCTCATCTTAAATTTAAAGTATACTTTAGTGAGGCCATCAAATTTAAAACATCAAGCAGCTTTAACGTTGAATAGCTAAAATCCAGAAAAATGACTGACCAATCGAAAAATACGGTCTAAATCCTTATTTTAGTGGAGCTTTTGTTTAAAAAACTAATATATTATCCATGGCATTCAACTTTTATCAAGGAAAAAAATTCTTAAAAAATTCCTCTGTTTTAGTGGAGGATGCGCTTACCGTAGAAGAATCTTTGGAAATGTCTTTAAATGGAACACCTTTTTCAATGACCATGAGAACGCCTGGAAACGACAAAGAGTTTATTCATGGTTATTTGTATACAGAAGATATTTATTTGGGAGATCCGGATGAACTGGAGATAAACATCCTAAAAAAAAACGAGGAGGGCATCACAAAATCGGTAGATATTTTAGTTCCTGAACACCAATTAAAATCGGGCTACAGAAATAGCAGAAACTTTCTCTCACTCAGTAGTTGCGGGATCTGCGGGAAAACTGAACTCGATGAACTCGAGGGAAAAGTGTTGGACGGATTGGAAATCGAAGTGAGTCAGATAGAAAATATGTTTGCCATGCTCAACAACAGTCAAAAGACTTTTAAGAAATCCGGAGGAAGTCATGCCGCCGCGGCATTTTCCAGGGAGGGGTTTTTGCTGAGCGTGATGGAAGATATTGGAAGACACAATGCGGTAGATAAAGTCATTGGAGATCTTATCATAAAAAAAGAATTAAAAGAAGCGAAAGTATTGACGGTTTCAGGACGCATATCCTATGAAATTGTTATGAAAGCTTTTAGGGCTTTTATACCCATTCTCGCTGCAGTATCAGCACCTTCAACCTTGGCTGTTGATTTTTCTAAAGAATTGGGCATTACATTACTGGGCTTTTGCAGGGAAGATAAAGCTACCTGCTATGCCAATACACAAAGAATAACGACGAAAAAACAAAAAAATGTCGAAGAATTTAAGTGAACTTTCGGGCAGAAAAGGTGTTGTTGATAACCTTTTTGAAAAAATGGGTATTGCATCACAAGCTACAGGTACACCCTCCATTGAAGATCTGGATGCGTTGGCAAAGGAGTTCTTAATGGGAAAAGCCAATACTTATGGCACCACCTCCTTCTATGATTTTATGAAACCTGGAAACAGAGATAAAAAAGTCTATGTCTGTAATGGCTCAGCTTGTTTATGTGCGGGAACACAACCTTCAGTAATAAAAGCCTTAGAAAAAAAATTTAGTCAGGATGAAATTGGCCATATGACCTGCTTAGGTCGCTGTCATGAAAATGGAGCCTTCCATTTTCAAGGAAAGAATTATTCTGCCAAAACGGAAAGTGATTTATTCAATATCATTGATCAGAAAGCGAATGACGAACCTGACAATTACCAGATTCGGGCAAATAAAGCCATCCTGACCTTGCCTTTCGCCGGATTCAAGGCACATTATGACTCCCTTAAAAAAATCCTGGACCAAGGACCCAAAGAGGTGTTGGAACAGATAAAAGCCTCCGGACTCAGAGGCAGAGGTGGCGCCGGTTTCCCAATGGGTTTTAAATTGGAAGCTTGTTCAAATGAACCCAACGGGCCAAAATTCATTATATGCAATGCCGACGAAGGAGATCCGGGTGCCTATTCAGATCGTTTTATTTTAGAACAAAGACCACACACCCTGCTTTTCGGAATGTTGATGGCGGGATATGCGGCAGGTGCTGAATGGGGAATTATTTATATCCGAGCCGAATATCCGGAAGCTTTGGACATTGTGCATCAGGCTATTTCAGAACTTCGTACAAATCACCTTTTAGGTAAAAATATCCTGGAAACAGGTTTCAATTTCGATCTAAAAATAATTCAGGCCCAAGGTGCCTATATATGTGGAGAAGAAACGGCTTTGATCAATAGTATCGAGGGTCAAAGACCAGAAGTTCGCACACGTCCGCCCTACCCAAGCACCAAAGGTCTGTTCAACAAACCTACGGTAGTCAATAATGTAGAAACCCTGGCGGCCTTGCACTTCATTCTCACTCAAGGCGGCGAAGATTACAGATCAATTGGCACACAAAAATCCAGCGGAACCAAATTGATCAGTTTAGACAGCTTTTTTCAAAGACCGGGAATCTATGAAGTTGAAATGGGTACTCCTCTTGCCGAAGTTTTATTTGACATGGCCGGAGGATTTAAAATCTCTGTAAAAGCCTTACACATAGGAGGACCTCTTGGCGGAATTGTCCCTGTGGAAAAGATCAGCGAATTAACCGTTGATTTTGAGTCATTTGCCAATGCCGGATTTTTGCTCGGACATGCCTCTGTTATTTGTATTCCTCAGGATTTTCCAATGATCAGGTATCTTGAACACCTCTTTGATTTTGCTTCATTTGAGAGTTGTGGCAAATGCTTTCCCTGTCGCTTAGGAACAAAACGCGCCTATGAATTACTTCATAAAACAGCTACTTCCGACTATAAAATTTCACGAGAATTATTTGATGACCTGTTATCTACCTTAGAACAAGGATCACTATGTGCGCATGGCGGTGGTATACCCCTACCCGCTAAAAATGCCTTACATTATTTTGAAAATGAATTGAAAAACCATTTCGATAAATAAATATCATGACTAAAGTTGCCTATATAAACAATCAACCATTTCCAATCAATCAAGGAGAAACCATGCTTTCTTTCCTGAAGAGAAATCATGGTGAAAAATCCATTCCAACTTTATGTGATGCACCGAACTTGGAACCTTTCGGGAGCTGCCGCGTATGCAGCGTAGATGTGGCTTTTCAACAAGATGGAAAAACCAAGTCCATGGCGAGTTGCCATAGCCCGGTTTTCGAAAATGCCTTTATCTATCCCGAATCGCATAACATACAGAAACTCCGCAGAAACATTATTGAATTGGTCTTGACAGACCATCCTCTCGACTGCCTCACTTGCGAAGTAAATGGCAACTGTGAACTGCAAGATGTAGCCGCTCAGGTAGGAATTCGCGATGTGCGTTATCCGGAGGGTGCTAATCATCTGGACAGAGAGAAAGACAAGTCTCATCCCTACATGACAAGTGATCTGAGTAAGTGTATCAATTGTTATCGCTGTGTCAGGGCGTGCGATGAGGTACAGGGAGAATTTGTTCTGAATATGGCAGGTCGTGGATTTGACGCGCACATCATTAAAGGTTTTGACCAAACTTTTATGGATTCTGATTGCGTGAGTTGTGGCGCCTGTGCACAGGCATGTCCCACCTCTGCGATAAGTGATGTTTTTGAATCTAAATCCGTTGTGGCCTCCAGCGAAAAAACACGGACGGTATGCACCTATTGTGGCGTAGGATGTAACTTAGAAGTCTCAACTAAAAACGGTGAAATTCTTTCCATTCAGGCCCCTTATAAGGCCGAAGCCAATGGCGGACATACCTGTTTGAAAGGGCGTTATGCGTTCAAATTTTATAATCACCCTGATAGATTGCGCACTCCCTTGATCAAGAAGAACGGGGACTTCGAAGAAGCAACTTGGGAAGAAGCATACGAATTTATTAGCTCAAAATTAGGCGAGATAAAAACGAATTTTGGTCCTGATGCTATCGCCGGAATTTCTTCAGCACGTACACCTAATGAAGAGAATTACCTCATGCAAAAATTCATGAGGGCTGTGATCGGTACAAATAATATTGATTGCTGTGCCCGGGTTTGCCATTCACCAACCGCGCTGGGAATGCAACGCGCCTTTGGAACCGGCGCTGCCACCAATTCTATTGAGGATCTGGAACATACGGATTGTATTTTAATTATAGGAGCTAACCCTACTGACGCTCACCCGGTTACAGGAGCTAAAATGAAGCAAAAATTAATGAAAGGTGTAACAGGCATCGTCATTGATCCAAGGCGAATTGAACTTGCCAAATATGCCACTTACCATCTGCAATTGAGGCCGGGAACAAACGTTGCCCTACTCAATATGATGCTGTATTTTATCATTACAGAAGACGTGCTGGACAAAGATTTTGTGGACAATAGAACAGAAGGTTTTGAAGAATTTAAAGAGGAGATCTTAAAACTCGACATAGACGAATTGGAAAGAATTACGGGCGTTGATAAAGAACTTGTCCGCCAGGCCAGTTTAGCCTATGCCAATGCCAATGCGGCGATGGAATTCCATGGTTTGGGAGTTACAGAACATTCTCAGGGAACTTTTACCGTTCAGCTGATTGCTGATTTGGCTATGATAACAGGTAATATTGGAAAAAAAGGAGCAGGCGTAAATCCTTTAAGAGGGCAAAATAATGTGCAAGGTGCGGCAGATATGGGTGCACAACCTCATCAGGGAGCCGGTTATTACGATGTGACCAATCCTGAGATCAATGCACGGTATAATACCTTTTATAACGCTAAAGTTCCTGATCATGTTGGATATAAAATTCCGGAAATGTTCGATGCGGCAATCAGTGGCAAATTAAAAGCCCTGTGGCTGATCGGTGAAGATGTGGTGCAAACCGATCCTAATACGCAAAAAGTGATCAGGGCCATGGAAAATCTCGATTTGCTCATCGTTCAGGAAATTTTCATGACAGAGACAGCTAAATACGCTACCGTTATTCTTCCGGGAACATCCTTTTTAGAAAAAAGTGGCACATTTACCAATGGAGAGCGGAGAATTCAACGAGTGAATAAAGTAGTTGATCCTCTTCCCGGCACCAAGACGGATGGTGAGATCATCGTTGATCTCATGAACCGTATGGGTTATCCGCAACCCGCCTATACACCTGAGGGAATGTTGGAAGAGATAGCTCAAATTGTACCCTTCTTTGCCGGGGTTTCCTGGGAAAACCTCACAGATAACGGCTTGCAATGGCCTGTTGGAGCAGGAGGAAAAGACACCAAAATGCTTCATACACATGAGTTTAAAAGAAGCAGTGGAAAGGGGAAATTTACGTTTATGAACTGGCTTGAAAGTAAGGAGGTAGAAACGCATTCAAAAGATTACCCCTATATCATCACCACGAACAGAGAACTCGAACACTACAATTGTGGTACCATGACGCGCAGAACGGGAAATATTGATATTCTGACAGAAGATGTGCTGATGATCAACCCTAAAGATGCGGCAGACAATTTAATTGAAGACGGGCAAATGGTTTGCGTTGAATCGGCGCGAGGTAAGGTAGATATCAAAGCTTATATCACGGATGAGGTTCGACCGGGTGTGTTTAGCTCAACTTTTCATTTCCCGGAGATCATGCTTAACAACATTACCAGTGATGTGCACGATAGCGAGGCCATGTGCCCTGAATACAAAGTGGTGATGTGCAGAATTCGCAAAAGCAAGGGGAAATTTAAATCGAAGGAATTTACAAGTTAGACTGTAAATTTTATTGCATATATGACATACAAAAATGAACTGATCGAGATCGCTAAACTATTCTTGAAATTGGGAACGATTTCATTTGGCGGACCAGCAGCGCATATCTCGATGATGGAAGATGAAGTCGTAAAAAAGAGAAAATGGATGTCACAAGAACATTTTCTAGACCTTGTAGGTGCTACTAACCTTATTCCCGGACCAAATTCGACAGAAATGACCATGCACTGTGGATATGAGAGAGCCGGTTGGAGGGGACTTTTTGTAGCTGGAATGTGCTTCATTTTTCCGGCTGTGATTATCACGGCTTTGTTTGCCTGGTTATATCAGGAATATGGCCAGCTACCAAAAGTTGAACCCTATATTTACGGCATTAAACCGGCTGTGATCTCCATTATTGCCATGGCTGCCTGGCGCCTGGGAAAAAAGGCAGTCAAAAATGTAGAACTAGCCGTTTTGGGTCTGATCACCTTGATCGCATGTCTGTTGGGACTCAATGAAATTGCAGCGCTCTTTGCCTGTGGTTTTCTAGGATTTCTCTTATACCTTGTCAAACAAAACCAAAATAAAGCAAAAAGTCTGGCCCCATTATTCGTCTTCCAATTGACTGATCCCTTAAGCATAGGTAGCCTTAAAATATTTATGACCTTTTTAAAAATTGGTGCCATTCTTTACGGCAGCGGCTACGTGCTTTTTGCGTTTTTAGATGCAGAACTGGTCGCTAATGGATGGCTCACGAGACAAACCTTGATCGATGCGGTGGCGGTAGGTCAAATAACTCCGGGACCTGTGCTGTCCACGGCAACGTTTATAGGTTGGCAAATGAATGGTTTTCAAGGAGCCTTAGCTGCTACCGCAGGAATTTTTTTGCCCTCGTTCATTTTTGTATTACTCTTAAACCCTTTCGTTCCGAAAATGCGAAAATCAAAGAGTATAGGTGCTATATTGGATGCTGTAAATGTTGCGGCCATAGCACTCATCATTTTTGTATGCCTGGAAATGGCGAAGGATACACTTACCGATTGGCGCACCATTTTGATTGCTGTGCTAAGTCTTTTAGTCGTTTTTGTTTTTAAAAAATTAAATAGCGCATTTATTGTCTTAGGAGGCTCATTGCTGGGGTTCTTACTCAGTTTACTTTAGTACACGGCCTTATCTCCGCTTAAAAATATGAAAACCAGAAAAGTCATGATTGATAACAGATGTATTCGCTATGAATAATATGTCTAGGAATGATCAGAGCCATTTTTTAGTTCCCGTTATTTTTGAATAAAACAAGCATTAATTAATTAAAGATATCGCTCATTCTATTTATCTTTATTCTTGCTTAGGAAAAGGCTTATGCTAAAATTATACCGGGGGATTCTTTTTTTGCTTATTGTTTTTGTCAGTCATGCTCAAGAAAAACAGGTGATGGTTTATTGGACAGACCAACCCATTACCCTTGACGGGATGTTAACAGAACATCAATGGTCAAGAGCCACACCTGCGACGGATTTCTGGCAATATTTCCCTACAGACACCGTACTGAGTTCGAATAATACAGAAATCAAAATGTTATTCGATAAAAAATACTTGTATATCGGTATTGCAGTAGAAGCCATAGGCAATGATTTTATTGTACCCTCCCTCAAACGGGATTTCAGAGCCAGAGGGAATGACAATATTACCTTGATCTTTGACACCTACAACGATGGGAACAATGCCTTTGTATTTGGAACAAATTCTGAAGGAGTGCAGCGGGAAGCTTTATTATCAGGAGGAGGCGCACAAAATTCAGATTTTAACGACAGCTGGGACGTAAAATGGGAAAATGTAACCAAGTTATACGACAATTATTACATTGCTGAAATAAAAATCCCTCTTTCTAATTTCAAATTCAGAGAAGGTGAAACCCGTTGGCGATTTAATTCATATAGATTTGACACTCAATCAAATGAAAGGAGTATATGGATAAATGTTCCGCAGAATCAAAGCATCATCAGCCTGGCGTTTGCAGGCGATATGATCTTTGAAAGACCCCTTGAAAAAACAAGAGTTCCTTTTGCCATCATCCCCTATGTTTCCGGTAATGCGACCAAAGATTATGAACTCAATCAGAGTGATCAGTCGTTTAGCTTTGGAGGAGATGCAAAAATACCCATAGGCAATAGCCTGAACCTCGATCTTACCGTTAATCCGGATTTTTCTCAGGTTGAAGTAGATGAACAAGTGGTCAACCTCACGCGATTTGAAGCATTCCTGCCCGAAAAAAGACAATTTTTTATAGATAATGCAGATCTTTTCGCCGGCTTTGGCAATTCACAGGCTAATCCCTTTTTCTCCAGAAGAATCGGCATTGCAAAAGACCTGGAGGACGAAAACATCGAAAATTCGATCATTGCAGGTGTACGGTTAAGTGGTAAATTGACAAATGATCTAAGAATAGGGATCCTGGATATCCAAACGGCCGAGGATAAAAAGAATGAAATTCCTACCAATAATAATGCAGTCATCGCATTGCAACAGAAAATACTTGATCGGTCGAATATCGGATTCATTTTTGTGAACAGACAGGTAACCAATGATCCGGAATTTCTGGCAGAGGAAGAAACCTTTAACCGAGTGCTGGGTATGGATTTTAACTATTTGACTGACGATAATATTTGGTCCGGGAAAGCCTATTTGCATAAATCATTTAATCCCGGGGATGACGGCAAGTCATTTTCATCAGGCGGCTTTCTGGAATACAATACCCGATTTTGGAAATTCAACCTGGGCTCTACCTATGTGGGTAAAGATTTTCAGGCCGATCTTGGCTTTGTCAGAAGAGAAGATATTTTTACGGTAGACCCGGTTGCGACAAGAATTTTTTACCCTGTCAATTCTTCGATCAATACACATACTATTGAATTGCGAAGTAATCTGACCTGGAGTCCGGATCTTGATTTTTTGCTCACAGATGGTATGGCTGACCTTGAGTATCAAATCCAATTCACAGATCAATCCAGCATAGAAATGGCCTTAAATCATACCTATACCTACTTGTTGGAAGAATTTGATCCCACAAGATCTGACGGTATACCCCTTCCGGCTTTTACAGATTACAATTACACCAAATTTGATTTTACCTATCGTTCGGATTTAAGAAAAACCTTTAGTTATAGCCTGAGAACAGACCTGGGCCAATTTTTCAACGGAGAAAAATATTCCTTACTGGGAGAGGCAGGATTAAGGATTCAACCCTACTTTGTCGCCTCGATCAAATCAAGCGTAAATTATGTTACCCTCCCTAAACCTTATGCAACGGAAACAATTTTATTCATCGGACCGAAATTTGACGTGACCTTTAGCAAAAATTTATTTTGGTCTACCTATATCCAATTCAATAGCCTGGATGAAGAGTTCGGATTAAATTCCCGCTTACAATGGCGATTTAAACCACTATCTGACCTGTTTTTGGTGTACAACGACAATTACAAAACTACTCCGGTTTCACCGGGCGGAAGAGCCCTGACCCTGAAATTAACTTATTGGATCAATATTTAAATAGGTTGATACAACCTACTAAGAAAAATTTTGAGAAAAACTGTATGAACATCAATTATTCTTCTGAAACATCTGCTAACTGACCATTAAACAGAAATTGATCAGTGGATTCAAAAAATAACCAAGCATATCTTTTTGGAATTTATTGCAAATTTTCTGATTAAAAGTATCGCCAAACTCACTAATTTAGCAAAGTGAATTACTAGAACCCTAAGGCATTGCCTATGCAAACAATTATCACGGGAATAGGAAGCTATATCCCAGCCATCATCAAAAAAAATGAAGACTTTTTATCGTCTGAATTTTATGACCAAGAAAAAAATAAGCTTAGTCACTCAAATGAAGTGATCGTTCAGAAATTTAAAGATATCACAGGCATTGAGGAAAGAAGATATGTGTCTGACGATTTAAAAAACAGTGACATAGCTACCTTTGCAGCTCAAAAAGCCATAGAAGATGCTAAGATAAATCCTGAAGAAATCGATTATATCATACTGGCACATAATTTTGGGGATGTGGATCATCATTCAACCCAATGTGATATGCTGCCCAGTGTGGCTTCGCGTGTAAAGCATAACCTAAAAATTAAAAATAATAATTGTATCGCCTACGATATCATTTTTGGCTGCCCGGGATGGATACAGGGAATTATTCAGGCCGATGCCTTTATTAGATCCGGCCTGGCCAAAAAATGTCTGATCATTGGTTCTGAAACATTGTCGAGAGTAGTTGATCCCTATGACAGAGACTCGATGATCTATTCTGATGGTGCAGGTGCCTGTATTTTAGAATACAGCGATTCCTCCAAAAAAGGTATTTTGGGCCATGCGGCACAAACCTTTACCCTTGACGAAGCGCATTTTCTTTTCAATGGCAGTTCGTATAATCCCAGTGAATCACCTTCCACCCACTATATAAAAATGCACGGAAGGAAAATTTATGAATTTGCCCTGAATCATGTGCCTCTGGCAATGAAAGCTGCACTGGACAATAGTGGTGTAGAAATTGAAAAAATAAAGAAGGTCTTAATTCATCAGGCCAATGAAAAAATGGATGAGGCCATCATCCAGCGCTTTTATAGACTATACCGTCAAAAACCGCCCAAAGGAATCATGCCTATGAGCATTCATAAACTGGGCAACAGTTCTGTAGCCACAGTCCCCACACTGCTGGATCTAATTGTAAAAAACAAACTAGAGGATCAGGAGATCAAAGAAGGCGACATTATTTTACTGGCCTCCGTTGGTGCGGGAATGAATATCAATGCGCTTATTTATCAGGTTTAATTCACCATGGTTTTAAATATGGATCGATCCTTGGGGCCTTGTCATAGTTACTTTTTAAATTAATCAAATTCGAGACCTTCAATTCAATTCCTGTTGAGGCAATGTTTTCCCAAAACGAAATGCGCTTGACTTTCTCCTTCATGTCTGAAATTATCTTTGATAAAAGATAAAAATTGCCTTGTACCCTGCTAAACAGATTTATGAGAGTGATGGGTGATTAAAAAAATATACTGACATGGTATATAGCAATGTGATTGAAATCGTGCTTCGGATACAAATTACCCCGTAAATTTAGCCTTGAATAAAGAAATGTAAACCGGAAGCTAAAATTGAGGATAGCGCAGGTTAAAAATAGAAAAAATTAATTTTTTTCTTTCTTTTTGAGAATTGCAATCAATTAATTTAGTTGTTTTGATTTAAACAATAAAACTAATGATATTCCGGAAAAGTCTCTTGTCAGTATATTAGTAAGCATATTACACATTTGTAACAAGTTAATAAAAAATTACATTTTAATGATCATATCATAATTGTGCGCTGTTTTTATTACCTCTTGAATAATTTCCGGCGCTACCGACTTTTCTTGAGAATTTGAGTCATTAACAGAAACGCCTAATGTTTCAAAAAATTTGCGGAACCCTTTGGGACTATGAATATTTATCCATTTACATGGTTGATTGGAATTATTGCTAAATGTATGTACTGTATCAAGTGGAATATCAATCGATTCCCCTGCCTTGCAAACCTTTATCTCACCATTAACCATAAATTCCATTTCACCCTCAATTATCAAGAACGCCTCTTTATATGAACGATGTAAATGTGGCGGTGGACCAGACACATTAGGTGGAGTTTCTGCCATCATCAAATCGAAATCACCCGATGTTTCAAAAGGTGTTATCTTGTGTCCAAGGACCCATTTTGTTGTATTGTTATTCATTTTATGAGATTTTTGTCTCACAAATATAAAAAGTGTTTTTGAATTCTGCAAATTTTATGAGATATTTGTCTTATGAAAGACGAGTATTTAAAAAAAGGTAGAGTAAAGCAAAAACAAGAAACCAGAGAAAAAATACTATCCTGTACACAAGAGCTTATGAATTATGGTAAAAAATTCACACTGGAAGAAGTGGCTAAAAAAGCGGGGGTTTCGAGGGCAACGATATATCGATATTACTCTAATATTGAGATATTGTCTGCCGAAGCAGGAATAGACATCAAGACGAAAAGCCCGAAAACCATATATGAAGGTTTACAGGGATTAGAAATAAAAGATAAAATCTTGGCCGTACAGGAATACTATAATGATCTTGCTATTGACAACGAAAATGCATTTAGGAATTACTTAAGTATTGTACTTACATCAGATTCGCAACTTCATAAAAGAGGGGCAAGAAGAACAAAGACACTTAAAATGGTGCTAGATGAGACTAACCTAACTAAAAAAGAAAGAGAAAATCTTCAAAATTTGTTAACTGTTTTAATGGGTATTGAATCGCTAATTGTAACAAAAGATGTTTGCGGATTAAATAATGAGCAATCTAAAAAACTACTCAAATGGGGAATGGAAGTACTTCTAAAAGGCATTTCGATTGCATTAAGAAAATAAAGCCAGTCACCAACCCCCCATTTACCACATGATTTTTTTTCGTGTGGTTTTTGGAATCTTGTTAAATTATATTTGATCCAATCACCCCCCTCTCCCCCACAAAATGAAATGATATAAGGTCAATGGTTTTATCAGATGATTCAAGAGCTCTCTATTTCTTATAAAAGAGTTAAAAAACTAAAGGCATTGCGAGATTTAAACAGGTAAATACTTATTTTAGTACATATATAACGGGTTAGCCTTCATGATGAAACCCAACAGAGCAAAATGATTCCAATTTTCAGAAAAATACGTAAAAAAATGGCTGATGATAACAGACCCTTAAAGTATATCAGATACGCCATTGGGGAAATTGTTTTAGTTGTCATTGGAATATTGATTGCACTGCAAATCAATAATTGGAATCAGGATAGAAAGGATAGAGCCATAGAAATTCAATTGTTAAAGAACTTGAGAAACTCTTTGGTATCAGATATTCAAAATCAAATAGAGCCTATCATGAAACAAACAGAACTAGACCTCGCAAACATTTCGGATATCAAAAAATTTTTGGACCAAAGTCCAACCTATAATGATTCCATGAATATAAAGTTCAATACACTGATGTACAGTAAAAATTTTACCTACGAAATTACGTCTTATAAAGCATTGGAAAATGCAGGCCTTCAAATGATACGAAACCCCGAGTTAAAGTCAAAGATCCTTAAGCTATACAACATGGATTACAATGAAATACAGTTTTCGATTTCTAACTTTATGAATAATGTAATTGCCTTTTTCAGACCCAATATGCGCCAATTATTTTTCTTTTTAGACAACAATAGAGAAAACGGATACACACCTGTTAATTATGAGGAATTGAGGTCTAACAGAGATTTTAAAAACAACTTAATTGTTTGTACGGAAAATTGTACAAATCTAAACGAATCGATTAATGAGGTTAAACAAAAAGTGGAATCATTAATTAGTTTAATCGACAAAGAATTAAAACAATAGGATTTTTAGTATGATTAAATTTTTCACAAGATCAATAGGTGCCATATTTCAATCAAGTATGATGACAATAAAGATACCCTTATTAACTCTTTTTTCCTTTTTAGTGTTTTCTGGGGTCCACAGCCAATCGCCTACCCATGAGCAAAAACTCCAGGGTTATGCCATAGCTAATGATACTGTCCTTTTTATTCTTGATGAAAATATTTATCACATTAAACCGGAAAGGGTATTTGTGACCGGCGACTTCAGAAATTGGGACACCAACCTGGATGTAAAGAAATGGGAGTTAAAAAAAGAAGATTCTCTTTGGCTATTGGCGTTTGAAAACAAAGGATTTTCTATGATAAAGCCCAACTCTCCTTTCAAATTTCGTATCAATGATGGTGAATGGCTTGAACCCCCAATAGAGGCTCAAAATAAGTCTAGCGGTAACCTGGTCTTTTTAAAACAGAAAACATTCTTAAGGGCTGAATTAAAAAGCAACAATTTAATTTGGGCTGAAATAAGTGCTAACAGAAGCTTAGACCCGGCAGATTATTTAATTACAGATACTTTTGGGAACGAAATAAAAGTCAGCAGTGTCCTTCCAAATGGTGCAAGATCAACACTGATTACTCCTGAAACACCCTTAAATAAAAAGAAAGTATATTTCCTTGAAGTACCTGCCAAACAGTGGAAAACCCATTGTTCTTTTGATGGATGGTTTAGAGAAACCTATTCCAATAAAGAACTTGGAGCAATAATCGATCATGACAAGACCTACATCAGACTTTTTGCGCCAAGAGCAGAACAAGTAAACGTATACCTTTACAAAGGGAAAGATGATACAACCTGGTATCAGTCTAAAACCATGGTAGAAGATGCTCAGGGGGTTTGGGAAATTGAATTTCCGGAAAACCTTCATGGCGTCTATTACGATTTTACCATTCATGGTGCTCAAGATCCAGGCAATCATTTTTATGAAGCTAACCCCGTGCATGTTAATGATCCTTATACGCGTGTAAGCGACGATACTTGGGGAAAAGGAAGAATCTGGGAGAAAACCAGTCCTGCTGAACCATTAAAAAATGGTATCCCAAAAATGGAAGATGTCATTGCCTACGAAGTACATGTTCAGGATTTTACAGACCTTTTGCCTATTGAAAGTAAGTATAAGGGGACTTTTAAAGGAATGACCCAAAAAGGACTTAAAAACGAAAATGGTCAAAAAATAGGCTTTGATTACCTGGTAGATCTTGGGATCAATGTATTGCATTTATTACCCATTCAAGAATTTAGTCAATTTCCCACAGACGATTGGTACGCCTCTTTTAAAGACGATGAGTATATGATCAGTCAGGGTATCAGTGAAGAAAACTATCAATGGGGTTATAGAACTTCCTATGCGATGGCTGTTGAGTCAAGGTACAGCACAAAAGGCAGCGAACCGGGTAAAGAAAGAGAAGAATTCAGAGACCTTGTACAAGCCTTTCACAAGGAAGGCATAGCCGTAATTATTGATATAGTACCCAATCATACTGCTGAAAACATGACGGATAAACAGCAGTATTTTAACTTCAATGCAATTGATAAAATGTACTATTACCGAACGAAGGATTTTAACCATATAGGTGAATACGGAAATGAAGTAAAAACGGAAAATAGGCCCATGACACAAAAATGGTTAATTGATCAATGCAAACAATTTATTGAAGAATTTGGTGTAGATGGTTTTAGGATAGATCTGGCAGGGCAAATTGACCAACAAACATTAACGGCGCTAAAAACAGCTATTGGTGAGGACAAAATATTATACGGAGAAGCATGGATAGGATCCAATGACCCAAATTATGAAAACAATCCGGATTGGGATTGGTACAAAGAAGATGCGCCAATCACTTTTTTTCAGGACGATAGCAGAAATGCATTCAAAGGACCGGTTTTTGAGCTTAACTCAAAGGAAAATGACCGCGGATGGGCAGGTGGAAAATTTGATGAACGAGAAAATGTATTAAAAGGTTTATCCAATACTTTTAAAGAGGATAAAACTCCGCTAAGTGGAATTAATTACTTAGACATCCACGATAATTTTGCATTGGCCGACCAGTTTGGGACCAGAAATTTTGATGGTCGCTTTGCCGTAGACCAAGAGCAATATAAAATAACGGCAACCCTACTCTACACTTCACTTGGCCCGATTGTAACCCATGGTGGCTCTGAAATGATGCGCAGTAAAGCAAGTGCGCCGCTCATGGAAGTTGTGAAAGAGACCAAAGGTGGTATTAAGAACTATTTTCATGGCAAAAGGGATACCTATAATTTACGAGCAGCAAATCAGTTCAAATGGGAACAAGTAGGTCAGCAGCCAACAAAAGAGAACTCAAATGACTATAAAAATATGGTTGCATTTTGGAAGGGCTTGAACGCTTTCAGACTTTCACCATATGGAAAGGTTTTTAGGGTAAGCGAGCGCATGCCCGAGAATTATTACCAATGGATCTTACCGGAAGATAAAAGCATGCTCGGATATATTGTTGACAATAAAGTGTTGGTGTTAATCAATGCAGGCAATACAAATAATACATTTGAAAAGGTCTCGATCCCCAATGGCCATTGGAAATTAATTGGTACTAATGAAGAGATTAACGCAATATATGGTATAAAATCATCAAATAATTTGATGAACATAAAAGATGATAAGAAAATTGATATTTCTTTAAATAAAACATCTATTCAAATTTGGGTGAAAAAATAAGAAATCACTTAAGATTGTATGTAATCAATAGATCAAAGACTATAGAGCATCACTTTGTTTTCCAACCCAGAAATATCACTCATTTTACTAAATTACCCGTATAAGCAGAAAATACTCGCCTATGGAGAGCGTCCAGCCATAAACAAGATTGATAGCGCCAATTAATTCTTATTAAATATATAAACAAAAAAACCCTGCTTTTATACCTCAACTCAATTTTTACAACTGCAGTTCTAAGCGTAAATAATGAGATCCGCTGAGTGCAAGTTCGGGTTTCGCACCGGCATTGTGTATTATTTTCTGGGAAACAGGATCACGACCTAAAAATTATACGAAAATGCGAGAAATAAGAAGCGAGAATCTTGTTCCGGATTATATAAATATATTGAAGCATCAAAGTTCTTGAACGTGCTTCCGAGAACTAGGCCATGTTGTATCTCGGATTCCGATTCAAAAAGTTGTGTACGCTGGCCGCTAATACCAAAATACAACCAATCAAGAGGTGCATAAGTGAAATCCGCCCAAGAATAAAAAAAATTATTCTCTTTCGTTTTTAGATCAAAGAGATATTCTGATTCATTATAAAAAGTAAAACCTCCAAGTGTGAATTCAAACTCTAAACCAAGTGCAATACCATTGGTTAACCCGAAAACGACACCTGCCATTGGAGTGATCTCATAGGTGAGTTTCTTGCCTCCATAAAAGTTATATCCAGCCCAAACTGAAGCTGTTTCCATATCTTCGTAATTGTACCTCGCTTCAAGGTGCAGGTGATTTTTGTCTGCGATAAATTCCGGTAAAATGATGAAGTCATCTGAGAAAAAATAAAAATTAGCAGAAGCTGTAAATGACCAAGAATTATCCGCTTCCTGGGCTTTTAAAACTATCGAAACGAGCAAGGCAAATAACAAAAATAACTTTTTCATCCTCGAAGTGCTATAGTGACCGCAACTAACAGCAAGGCCATTGCTGTAAAGTTGATGGCTGTGGGCAAGCGTTTGAATCGGTTATAACCGACCAATATATAACCTCCGCTAAAAGGCATTAAAAACGTAAGGCTCTTATTTATGCGCTTCAAGACAAGCCTGACTCCTGTAATAGTAAGTTTCATGCACAATCCAAAGTGTACTTCGGAGCTGCATTCGATTGGATCTAAAACCGCCCCTTTTTCAAATAGATTTTTCCTAAACTCACCTTTATTCATAGATCAAATAAACGATGATATTTTTATTTTTCATACTACTTTGTACTTTATAAATTCTTCTCCTTATACATGGTGCAAAATCAGTTGATCTTTGACATGTAAAGGTAAGTTTAAACCTCATTCAAACGAACCCAAACCTATGGCTCAGCCTCAAAATACGGAGCTTTTCAATTCAATTTGAAAAATTGTTGCAAAATGCGATCGATATGAAATCTGAAAATGACTTAACCATTTAAACTATGTCGATTATTGTAAACTTATATGTCATGATGGCGAAACGAAAAATTTCCCTTCGCTACCGCACGATTATCGCTCGCGTGGTTTTTGTATCCTTGCTACCGCACTAAATCAAATTCGGCGAAATCAAATCGAATATTTGCCTCATGTTTTTTACACATGATTCAATTGGTCTTTTTTACCTGCAACCGAGTCAAAAAACGAACAATATCCCGGGATTTAACCATGTAAAATACTTATTTTAGTGCATAGATAGTGAGTAAGCCCTCATGATGAAAACGAACAAAGCAAAATGATTCCAATTTTCAGAAAAATACGTAAAAAAATGGCTGATGATAACAGACCCTTAAAGTATATCAGATACGCCATAGGTGAAATTGTGCTTGTTGTTATTGGAATATTAATAGCATTGCAGATTAATAATTGGAATGAAAGCAGAAAAAATAAAGAAAAGGAAAATAAGTACTTATCCAATATTAATAGAGAAATAATCAATGATTCTCTTGCTCTTGAAAGGTCCTGGTTTAAGAATAGACAAAAAAAAATTGAATGTTTAGAATTGGCAAAAAAATATGTAATGGGAGATTATTTCCCAAAGGATACGATTCTTTTTATCAACAATGTAGGTTTTGGTGGCATAAACAGTAGGGCATCTTTTATCGGCTCTTCAAGAACCTACAATGAATTGGTCAGCACTGGGAATTTAAGTTTAATATCCAATGACAGCATACGAGAACTAATTGTGAGATATTACAACAATAAGGATTTCTTAGATGAATATTCAAAAAATATAAGAAGTGACTATGCCACTTATGTAAATTCATTTAAAGTGTATAATTCGAAATATAAAGACAGTATCAATACGGCTGAAATCCCAAGAATTCTAAAAAAAATGAAGACGGATGAATTCCACAGTTTAATTAACCAAGAATTAACCTATGCTTACTCTATAGAAAGGTCATTAGTGCGAAGTAAACAAGGAGCTTATGAGCTTAACAAAAAAATAGAGCAATTCTTAAAAAATGAATAAACCTGCTACCGAGCTAAATGAAATTCAGCGAAGCTAAATCGAAGATCCAGATGAGCTAATGTTTTTATCATGCAGGGAGACAACGACCATTATACTGAGACATCCCTGGCAAAGGAATATTTTGACTCGCTGAAGGTCCCGGATAAAAGATGGTTTTTATTTGAAAATGCCACACATGGCATCCATTTTGAGTTTCTCGAAAAGTATCGCGAAATTTACATCAATGAAATACTGACAAAATAAATACGACCCAACTGAAGATGCCAATAAAAAATAGCCATTGAATCGCTTAATCAAAACAAAGTAAATAAATGACAGGTTCTTGTTAAACTGAAAATGATTGTGCAAAATCTGCTTCTGCTCTTAGCCGGAACTACTGAGAGACAGATCGCGCAGCTAAGCATATTTTTGACACGTAATAAAGAAATATTTTAAACAAATGATGAAATTAAGATCGGCAATAGTTTTTACACTTTCACTCCTCATGTCAAGTGTTTTCGCTCAAGAAAAAAATAATTATCACACAGAAACTTCCATCCATTATTACGATAAAAATGTGATGAAGGGTGATGAGTACAGGCAGCAGATGTGCGTAGTTGACCTCTATTATCCAACAGATATTGAGAATTTCCCAACAATCGTTTGGTTTCATGGAGGCGGTTTAACTGAAGGAAAGCGTGAAATACCGGAATATCTCAAAAACAAGGGAGTTGCAGTTATTGGTGTTGAGTATCGGTTATCGCCAAATGTAAAAAGTTCAGAGTGTATAAAGGATGCTGCAGCAGCAACGGCGTGGACATTTAAACATATTGAAAAATACGGTGGTAATCCTTCTCTGATATTTGTATCAGGAATGTCAGCAGGCGGATATCTCGCCTATATGGTTGGATTAGATAAAAAATATCTGGCAGCTCATGAGATTGATGCAAATAAAATTGCCGGTTTGATCCCATTTTCCGGTCATGCTATTACGCATTTCAATGTGCGTAAAGAAAGTGGGATTCCGGGAGAACAGCCAATTATTGATGACATGGCACCATTATTTCACGTGAGAGCAGACGCACCCCCTTTATTGATCATTACCGGAGACCGGGAACTTGAGATGTTGGGCAGATATGAAGAAAATGCCTATATGATGCGAATGATGAAGGTTGCCGGACATGAACAGGTTCGAATTTATGAATTAGATGGCTCTGACCACGGACAAATGATGTATCCCGCTTTACCTATTTTGCTAAGAGAAGTGAAAACCTTGTCTGCAGCAATTTTGTTGAAATAAGTATTTCAACCTAACGCGTAAAATGAAATTCAGCGAAGCTAAATCGGAGATTCGACGGAGTCACATCGAAGATTCAGCGAGCTAATTATTCCTTTCATGCGAAGCTAAATCGAAGATTCAGCGGAGCTAATTATTCCTTTCATGCGAAGCTAAATCGAAGATTCAGCGCAGCTAATTATTCCTTTCATACGGAGTCACATCGAAGATTCAGCGGAGCTAAATCGAAGATTCAGCGAAGCTAATTATTCCTTTCATACGGAGTCACATCGAAGATTCAGCGGAGCTAAATCGAAGATTCAGCAAAGCTAAATCGCCTCTATTCGAGAAATTCCAAATCTCAATAATCAAATAACAAACTCGCTTAGAGTCATCTAAACCGTCTGGTCGCCAGCGTTAGCGAAAAAAGTGCCGGAAGTGTATTTTTCAGAGCGAAGCGAAAGAAAAAAAGAGCATGCACGCGCGAAATGAGTGTTGCATAGCAACTGCACAGCACATCACGAATACCTCTTAGACAATATAAACGGGATGAGTAATCGCCTCCGAACAGACTTGTCCCGGGTACTCGGGATTGATTCGTTTTTGGATCAAGCCAATTGTGTAGCAAATCATGAACTCCAAATCAAATAAATATTTAGTGAGTAAAAATGAATAGAAAAAAATGATTTAGCAAAAACACCGCGCCACCGGCGTTTCACGTCATCGCAGGTTTACCTGCCAAGGCAAGGGGTACGCTCTGCATACCTTCTCCTGCACCACCCTCGCTCAGCTCACTGGCTTACCCGCCGTGTCGGCGGCTCGCTCTGCGGTAAACCGCAGGCGTGCTTTAACCTGCATAATAGACCTGCAAACCAGCTAAAAAAACTAATCAGCTCCAATATTTTAACGGATAAAAAACTAATTTCGTAACCATATTATGAGTTGTAGTGCATGTGGTTCGATAAAATATATTGGAAATGAAAAACAAATTAAATAAACAGCAATTAGTTATAGAGTTTGTATCGGTAGTTTTTGCCGTAATTCTTGCCCTTGTATTAAATAGTTGGCGTGAATCTTCAGCTTTAAATGCTAATCTAAAAAAAGTAAATGAATCGATTCTTCAAGAGGTGAAAAACAATGACGCACTAATTAGGGAATCCTATGAGTATCGAAAGGAGCTTTTACAAAGCATTTATTCAAATCAAAATTTACTATTGGCAGTTTCAAGTTCAGATTTGAATTTTAATGTAAATGACAACACAAAATTGGCCAATTTTTTTAAGCGCTCTTTAATATTTGGGCAGAAAGAGTATCATGAAAATGTGATGGTAATGCAAGAAGACAATTTCCGTGTACTAATTTTAGGCGAAAGTGTTTTTGACTTAAAACTAGAAGAAGATACTTTAAAGCTATTTGGTATTGGAAATATTCAACTCAAATTACCTGACTTGAATAATAGGTCTTGGGATTTAGCACAGGCTACGGGCACTATAGTAAGAATGAACGTTGCTTTGGTTGAAAAATTAGGTATTGTCAATTCACTGATTGACATTTACTTAAAAACAAGTGAAAGTGCAGTAGAAATGGTGTATAATGGAAAACAGAAGGGACTCACATCTGTTTTGGAGGATTTGAATAGCCTTGAAGCAAAAATCATGAAGGCTAACTCATCATTACTTGAGGAATTGGAATAGAATACGCGCTACAACAAAGAACTGAGTTAAAAACAAGTCCTTTTAGGCTAATTTTGAGACAAAGTTTTCATCGTATGGTCTTCCTGATTTTGCTCTAGCGAATGCCTGTTTTAAGAGTTTATTTGCAACAGCCCCCGATCCCACGTGAAATCGAAGATTCAGCGAAGCTAAATCGAAGATTCAGCGGAGCTAATTATTCCTTTCATGCGAAGTTAAATCGAAGATTCAGCGGAGCTAATTATTCCTTTCATGCGAAGTTAAATCGAAGATTCAGCGAAGCTAAATCGTAGATTCAGCGCAGCTAATTATTCCTTTCATGAGAAGCTAATTATTCCTTTCATGCGAAGCTAAATCGAAGATTCAGCGGAGCTAATTATTCCTTTCATGCGAAGTTAAATCGAAGATTCAGCGAAGCTAAATCGTAGATTCAGCGCAGCTAATTATTCCTTTCATGAGAAGCTAATTATTCCTTTCATGCGAAGCTAAATCGAAGATTCAGCGGAGCTAATTATTCCTTTCATGCGGAGTCACATCGAAGATTCAGCGGAGCTAATTATTCCTTTCGTGCGGAGTCACATCGAAGATTCAGCGAAGCTAATTATTCCTTTCATGCGAAGCTAAATCGAAGATTCAGCGCAGCTAATTATTCCTTTCAGCGCAGCTAAATTGAAAATTCAGCGTGGATAGTTTTAGCGATGTGCCAGATGGCGCATGGAGCGTCAATAGACCAAAGTGCTATACGAGAAATTCCAAAAATAAATAATGAAAATTCAAGGATAAAGGATGCTATAGGCATGAAGGACCCCTTTCTTCAATCGATGAGAGTGCACTGAGAGCGCACTGAGAGTGCACGGAGATTGCACTGAGATTGCACTGAGAGCGCACTGAGAGTGCACAAAAAGCGCATAACTCTATGCCATTACCGTAGCCTCTCATACCCAATTCAATGCACTTTGACTGCCTTTATGGGTATGGAAACCCTACCAAAGGCAAGTAAAAAAGGATAAGGGACAAAGAATAAAGCCTGGCTTCCGTCAGGAATAAGGGAAAAAAAAGGATAAAGTGCCTTAGGCAAGCAGGCTTGCCTAAGGCAGGGATAAAATTCAAAGGGAAAAGGCAAAATTTCCAAATCTCAATTACCAATTTACAAGCTGAGGAAAAAACCAATTCTCGATAATCAAATCACAATGGAAGGTAATTCAAATCTAATATCTCATATCTAAACTCTCAATTACCAATTTACAAGCTGAAGAAAATACCAATTCTCGATAATCAAATCCCATTGAAAAGTAAATCAAATCTAATATCCGATATCTAAAGTTCACCCTTCACCAGTCACTATTTCACCGAATAACCGTATAACTGCATAACCGAATAACGGTATAACCCGCCAAGGCCGACAAGCTCAAATCCCATCAAAATTTCCGCAATGACATAAATTAGATTTCTAGAAGACAATTTTCAATGCTTTATAAACAAAAAAACACATCCTCCGATATGGTTTATCTCTTTGGAGAATGATGTATCAATCCTTTCTGGATGATACACCCATTCTCAGTGTAACCAATTGTAAAAAACTTTATCTAGGATAAATTTTTGCACATAAAAAAGGTTTTGAAATTATTGTTTTTAATAAAGAAATGGTTTTGTAAATTTATAAAATAAAAAATTAAATCGATTGAAAGAAGAATATCACAAATGGTACTCACCTACTTTGAGTAAAGACATAGAAATGATTGTTTTTGGACATACTGGCTATCCTGTAATTCTGTTTCCAACCACAATGGGCAAACACAATGAATGTAAAGATATGCAACTCATAGAATCTGTCCGGTGGTTTCTAGAACAAGGGCTGGTTCAAATTTATTGTCCGGATAGCATTAACGAATTAAGCTGGTATAACAAAGGCATTCATCCTTCACAGCGAGCTAAAAACCATGACTGGTACGATCAGTTCATCATGAATGAGCTGGTAAATAAAATTTGTCATGAAAAAGGTTTACAAAAAGTAGCCGTTGCAGGACCAAGTTTTGGCGGCTATCAAGCTGCCAATTTTGCATTTAGACATCCTGAAAAAGTGAGCCACATGTTTAGTATGAGTGGATCTTTTGATATAAAAGATTTTGTTGGTGATTATTATGATGACAATGTGTATTTTAATAATCCTGTAGATTTTTTACCTCATGCTAATCATCCTGATTTATGGCAAATGAAAATTATTCTTGGTGTTGGTGAATGGGATATTTGTTTAGATGCAAATAAAAGATTAGCCAAAATACTTAGTGATAAAAATATACCTTTTTGGTATGATGAACGCAAATGGGCAGAACACGATTGGCCAATTTGGAGACAAATGTTTCCGCATTATTTATCAAAAATATAACTAACTATAACACAAATTTTATGAAAAAAATCGGAATTTTATTTGGGCAAGAAAATACATTTCCTCAGGCATTTATTAATCGTGTAAACGAAAAAATTGAAGCAGAAGGCATTAAAAACATGATGGCTGAGTCTGTTTCTATAGAAACCGTAGAACAAGGAAAATCTGATGAATACGCTGTTATAATAGATAGAATTTCTCAAGATGTACCTTTTTATAGAGCTTATTTAAAAAATGCTGCTATTACTGGTACCGCCGTTATAAACAATCCGTTTTGGTGGAGTGCTGATGAGAAATTTTTTAACAATGCTTTAGCGGAAAAAATTGGTGTTCCAGTACCTAAAACCTTTATTTTACCTACATCTCACAGACCACCAGATACAACTGAAAATTCATTTAGAAATATGAAATTCCCTTTTAATTGGGAAAAAATGTTTGAAACTATAGGTTTCCCAGCTTACATGAAACCACATGATGGTGGCGGTTGGAAAAGTGTTTATAAAGTTGAAAACCCAGAAGACTTATGGAAAAAACATGGTGAGACAGAACATTTAGTCATGATGCTTCAAGAAGAAATAAACTTTACTGAATACTTCAGGTGCTATGTTTTAAATACAGATAAGGTTCATATTATGCAATATGAGCCTCGCAATCCACATCATCTGCGATATGTTATTGATGGACCACCAATAAAAAAGGAAACTTTGGCCTTGGTTGAAAAATATTGTATCCGATTAAATAAAGCTTTAGGTTACGATTTTAATACCGTAGAGTTTGCTGTTAGAGATGGCATTCCTTATGCTATTGATTTTTGTAATCCTGCACCTGATGCCGATATTCATTCTGTTGGTCAAGAAAATTTTGATTGGATTGTTGAGAATGCCGCTAGTATGGCTATTGAAAAAGCAAAACAATACAAAAAAGGTAAAATGAATTTAACTTGGGGTACTTTTGTAATAGATCAAATTACCGGTAAAAAAACACCCTTGAAATAACATTTATATATGGATTTTACACTAGGCATAGAAGAAGAATATCAGGTGATTGATCCTGTATCAAGAGAACTAATTTCTCATGACCAACAAATAGTTATTGAGGCAGCAAAAGTACTTGATGAACAAGTAAAAGCAGAAATGCATCAAGCCGTTGTCGAAGTTGGCACGAATATTTGCAAAAATATTTCAGAGGCCAGGACAGAAATTACATATTTGAGAAAATCTATTTCTGATATAGCAAAAGGTTTAGGATTTAGAATTGGAGCAGCTGGTACACATCCATTTTCGGAATGGCAAAAACAACTTATAACACCTAATCCTAGATACGATGAAATTGTTAATGAACTTCAAGACACGGCACGTTCTAACTTAATTTTCGGTCTGCACGTGCATGTGGGTATTGACGATAAAGCATTAGCGCTTCATCTTACCAACGCCATGCGCTATTTTTTGCCACATCTTTTTGCATTATCTACAAATTCTCCATTTTGGGAAGGTAGAAATACGGGCTTTAAATCGTTTCGATCCAAAGTATTCGATAAATTCCCAAGAACAGGTATTCCTGGTGTATTTGATAACTTAGCTGATTATGAAAATTATGTAAATCTTTTAGTGAAAACTAAATGTATTGATAATCCGAAAAAGATTTGGTGGGATATTAGAGTTCATCCATTTTTCCCAACCCTCGAAGTTCGTATTTGCGATGCCCAAATGACTATAGACGAAACCATAAGCATCGCAGCATTAATTCAAGCTATCGTTGTAAAACTTTATAGACTTAAATTACAAAATCTAAATTTTATAACTTATCATAGAGCCTTAATTAATGAAAATAAATGGAGAGCAAGCAGATATGGTATTGATGGAAAAATGATTGATTTTGGCAAAGAATGTGAAGTAGAAACACGTCTTCTAATTGAAGAATTATTATTATTTGTTGATGATGTTATTGATGAATTAGACTCCAGAAAAGACATTGAAAACATTAGAAATATGATAAAAAATGGGACTGGAGCTGATAGACAAATAGCCGTTTTTAATAACACCAATGATTTAACAAAAGTAGTAGACTATATTATGGAGCAAACCATTTTAGGTACATAATTGAGTGATGATGGAGAATGAAAAAGTAAAATTAGCGATTTTAGATATGAACAACAATGAACCTAATCAAGGTTTACGTTGTATTATTGATATTGTAAAATCTTTTGAAAATATAACAGATTACAAGGTTTTCGATGTAAGAGCCAAAAATGATTTACCTGATTTAAGCTTTGATATTTATATTTCTAGTGGTGGTCCTGGAAGCCCTTTAGAGGAAGGGAAATGGAGAAAACCCTATTTGAATTTAATACAAACCCTTTGGGATTTTAACTTAAGGTCACATACTGAAAAAAAACACATTTTCTTTATTTGCTACTCCTTCCAAGTAGTTTGTGATTATTTTAAACTAGGTGAAATCAAACCCCGTAAAAGCACCTCGTTTGGGATTTTACCAGTTCACAAGACAACAGCAGGTAAAAAAGATGTGATTTTAAATGGTTTAAGTGATCCGTTTTATGCAGTAGATTCTCGTGATTGGCAACTTATACAACCACGGTTAACAGTTTTTAAAGAACATGGTTCATCTATACTAAGTTTAGAAAAAATAAGAACACACGTAGAGTACGAACGTGCTATAATGGCAGTACGTTTTTCTGAAGAATTTATAGGCACTCAATTTCATCCTGAGGCAGATCCTATTGGTATGGCAGCCCATTTTTCTAAAGAAAGTATTAAACAAAAAATAATTACCAATTTTGGTGAGACCAAGTATAATCAGATGATGGAGAGAATGAATGATCCTGATAAAATCACGAAAACATACAATACCATTTTACCAACATTCATTAAAACTGCAATAAATCATTTGGCTGATCCTTTAATTTTATAAAATTTTATGATAAAAGAACATCGAAAGTATTTTAATGAAAATTTTACTCAAGAAAATCATGAAGCTCTGCTGCGTGAAATTACTGAAAAATTTAACCATCAACCTGGATTTAAAATTGCAGAAACACCCGTTTTCATTCCTCATATTTTAAGAGATCGACTATTTGAAGCCACTGAAGAAATTATGGGTTTCATCAACCATCCTGATTTTAAAAAAATAACAAACGACGCCTTTTATAGCCCTGAAATTATCATTCCGAATGAAGATGAAAAACCAAAATTTATTCAATTAGACTTTGGTATTACTTTAGATGAAGAAGGAAATCCTATGCCAAAATTAATTGAACTTCAAGGGTTCCCATCATTATATTTTTATCAAGAATTATTAGCTAGAATGCTGAGGAAATATTACAAAATTCCAGAAGGATTTTCTATTCATCCCAATAGCATTACACATTTAGAATTTATCGAATTATTACGATCTGAAATTGTTGGAGATACCGATCCTAAACAAGTGATTTTATTAGAAATTGAACCCGAAAAACAGGCAACAGCTATTGACTTTTATGCCACTGAAGCTATATTAGGGATTAAAATACTATGTATTACAAAACTTAAAAAAAGAGGGAAACAGCTTTTTTATTTGGATGAAGATGGTAATGAAATAGATGTTTTAAAGATTTATAATAGAGTTATTTTTGATGAATTATATCAACGAAATGATCTTCAAAGAGAATTTCATTTTACCGACGATGTTGATGTAAAATGGATAGGACATCCGAATTGGTTTTTCAGAATAAGCAAATTCATTATGCCTTTACTTACTGGTAAATACGTGCCTAAATCATACCTTTTAGACAAAATTGAGAAACTACCTACCGATCTTGAAAACTATGTTTTGAAACCTTTATACTCTTTTGCCGGAGCGGGAGTTCATATTAATGTTACTCCAGAAATCATACAAAATGTTGTTAATAAATCTAATTATATCCTTCAGGAAAAAGTCATATACCATCCAATAATTGAAACTAAAGATGTTCCTGCTAAATGTGAAATACGAATTATGTTGCTACACAATAATGAATCAGATAAAATTCAAGTGATTAGCAACCTTGTTCGTTTAAGCAAAGGTGAAATGGTTGGTGTAAAATATAATAAAGACAAAACTTGGGTTGGCGGAACAACTGGCTTTTTTGAGATATAAATCAATGTAGGTAAACAACTAAAATTTACCTCAATTTATCGGGTGCAGGTGAACTTGCATGAAATTCATTGGCTATTCGCTGAGTATATTTATCCAATAATTCTAGAATACGCTCACTCGAATCTGAAACCACAATAAATCCAATATGCCATTGTTTATGCATACGCCAAACAATTTCTTTATCAGTAAAACTAGAAGTATCTGGGTATTCATATCGACTTAACGACACAACTATGCCAGCATATTTATCAATAATTTTTGGCAATACATAGACTTCCTTTTTTAATTGATCTGATTCAATTTTTGCCCATTCACTCCATAAATTAACTCCAGATGCAAAAGCAACCATTTCTGCTAAATTAGCACCTCCAACTCTGGATGATGTTTCAAGAAAAAACAATTCTCCTGTATCTTTAGAAGCAATAAACTCAGTATGTGATGCGCCATACTTCATCCCAAAAGCTTTCATAACCTCAGCATTCATTTTACTCAGTGATTTTTCAACTTTATCACCAAGTTTGCAAGTTGCAGATCTAAAAATACCGCCACCATGAGCAACCTCAAAAGGTGTGTCTACATATTTGCTAACACGCGAAAAAACAACTTTGCCATCAAAGTTTAATCCATCAACATGATACACATCTCCGGGAGCAAATTTCTCCACTAAAAAATTGTCGCGCTCATCTCCTAAACTATGGATTACATGCCAAAGTTCATCTTTAGAATGTATCTTTTTAATGCCGGCTGCCGATGCTTCAGACCTTGGTTTTAATAACCATGGCGGGCTTACATTATCTGCATAACTATTAATAGCATTATCATTAAACAATGCTGTAAATTCTGGCACGTTAACACCTTCATTTTTAGCCTTGACCCGCATTGCTAATTTATCTCTAAAATAACGTGAAGTAGTACTTCCCATTCCTGGCATTCTAAAGTGTTCACGGATTGCAGCCACATGTTCTACATCAAAATCATCCAAAGCAACAAAACGATCAAACTTTATACTTCTATATTTATACGCTAAACCTTTTATAATATCGTTCGTATTCCAATTATCAATATAAAAAGTATCATCTATTGATTCCCATGGCCAATTTTCATGCTCCAACTCTTTCATAGTTAGTAAATACACATTATTGCCTTCAGCTTTACAGCGTTTAATAAAATCTTCACCTTTAAAATAAGTGGAAATACAAATAAAATTAAGTGGTTGTTTTGACAAGATTTTCTAATTTAAAGACTTTATATAATTGGTAATTAATTTTACGCCAAACCCTGAGGCACTTTTCATTTTTGAATACGGTGAATCTCCAAAAGAGACCCCAGCTATATCCAAATGCATCCAGCTTTTGTGACACTCCGTAAAAGCTTCTAAAAATTTTGCTGCATTTATGGCTCCAGCAACTGGCTTACCGCTAAAGTTACGCAAATCTGCAATATCTGAGTGTAAATCTGCTTCATAATCTTCAAATAATGGTAGTTGCCAAACACGTTCGTTGGTATTAAAACCTAAATCTGACATTGCTTTGGCCATATCAGTATTATTGGTAAACATACCTGCGGCAGTAGATCCTAAAGTTCTTACTACGCTACCTGTTAAGGTTGCCAAATCGATAATTTTTTCTGGTTTAAATTCTTTAATTAAATAACTTAATCCATCGGCTAAAACGAGGCGCCCTTCGGCATCAGTATCAATAATTTCAATGGTTTTCCCAGAATATGAATTAATCACATCTCCTGGTCTATAGCTATTTTTATCAACCGCATTTTCCGCGGAAGCGACAATACCAACAAGGTTTACATTAAGTTTTAATTTAGCAACTAATTCGACAACGCCTAAAACAGCTGCTGCACCACCCATATCACTTTTCATGTAGTGCAAATTGGTTGAAGGTTTTATGGAAAGTCCACCCGAATCGAATGTAATACCTTTGCCAACCAAACCAATATCAATTTTAGCATTGGGTTTTGTCATATACTCTATAACAATAACTACCGGCGGATTCACACTGCCTTTCCCAACAGCTATTACGGCATCAAAACCTTGTTTTTTTAGTTCATCTTGATCTAAAACAGTACATTTGTAATGGTATTTTTTAGCCGATTTGATCGCCCATTCTCCTAAATATTCAGGGGTTTTATGGTTTGCTGGTGCATCGACTAATGCTTTTATTCGATTGATTGTTTCGCCTGTATATTTACCTTCATTTAATAGCTTTTCAATATTGCTTTTCGATATGAAATTAATTTCTAAGTCAACTTCTTTTTTTTTCTCAGATTTAAACTGACCCATTTCATAATTCGACAATTCTAAACCAATTACTGCTTGGGTTATCTCGTCATCTGATAATAATTCAGCATACACTTGTATACTTTTTTCCCAATTTCTTTTGGTATCAAAAGCTAATTTTCTAAAAGCTTCTTCTGTTTTTATAGCATCTTTTTCTTCACCTAATCCTAAAAGATATAATCTATTGCCAGTTGTTCCATAAACGAGTTGATAGGTTGAAAATTCACCTTCAAAATCAAGGTTTTTTAATGAAGTAAATTCCGCTAGATGAATTAGGTTTCCTTTTTTACAAGGAATAATAATGTCTTTAGCTTTATCTAAATTTTGAATGTGTTTAATTCTCATGATTATTTATTAAAAAAAAGCCATTTTATCGCTTCAGGAAATTCCTCTCGCCAATGCACTTCAGAATGATTACCGAATTCATTTACCGAAAAATGAAAATCTATATTATGCCCTTTCACCATTTTATTCCTGATGAGGGTTTCCATTTGTCTGGTATTTGGCAAATGTTCCTCGCTTTCTTGCCCACCAGAATATAAATAAATTCTAGATTCTTCTAATGGTGTAAACGTTTTAATATTATTAAAAATCTTTCGCGAAATCCATAAACTAGGTGAGAAAATCATCATTTTTCCAAAAACTCCTGGATTAGATAGTCCAGCGTACAAACTTATCAACCCGCCCATAGAACTTCCTCCAATTCCTGTATGCACAAAATCGGTTAGGGTACGATAATGATTATTAATGTAGGGAATTAATTTTTCAATCATAAATTGAATATAAAAAACACCTTTCCCTTGGCCAAAACGCGGGTGGTAATATGGAAGATATTCAATAATACGTTCATTTTCTCCGTGGTCTATGGCGATAATTATAAGATCTTTAAGGCCTTCTTCAGCTAATGTTGCCAAGGATTTATCAATAGCCCAATCGCCATATTGTGCTAATGGATTAAATAAGTTTTGACCATCTTGAAGATATAAAACTGGGTATTTCTTATCGGTTTTATAATAATCATGAGGTAATAATGCCGAAATTTTTCTGGTGGTATTTAAGTGTTGTATTTCGTAAGCCTCTTCTATAACTTCAAGAATAGGCATAAACTCCGTCATTGTCATTTAGGTAAATTTAAAAAACGAAATTACATTTTTAAGTAGAAAAATGCTATAAAAGTTTACTTATATATTAACAAAAAGTTGAGCTAATGATACCAAATAGCATATCCTTATTTTCGCAATTCTATGGCAAACGTCTCCTCTATTCTTAATGCTTCTTACCGGGAAACAATTGATTTAGTATGATTATATAAACTAGGACATAAGTAAGATCCATATTTTGGCCTTATACTTGTCATACCCATTTATAAATGCCATAAAATTGTAAATTAGCCGCTCTTAACTATTGGTCTATTAACCCACTTTCTACTGAAATCCTTTCAAGTAAGGGTAATTTAGACGTCGGAAGTACTTTCAATCTTATGCGCGGTAGTTGAAACTCTCTGCTAACTACCTATAAGGAAATAAAACTATTTAAATTACAAATAACTAAAAATGAAACAACTCTCCTTCTGCTCACTTTAATGAATCAATTTTGGGGTTTGATAGAGATTTTTTTTAAATAATAAAACTGTAATTTGTTCTCAAATCGCCTACAAATTAAACTTTCGAGGGATTAACTGGGTTGATCCCCGGGGAGGAAACCAGCAAAGCAAAACCCAAAACAAGCTGGCGCTTGTCGATTTATTATTTTTCAATGCGCTTGAGAAAGTGAACTTTTGGGAGATTAACTACGTTGATCCCTGACAGGGAACCGTTCAAAACAAAACCCAAAACAAGCTGGCGCTTGTCGATTTATTATTTTTCAATGCGCTTGAGAAAGTGAACTTTTGGGAGATTAACTACGTTGATCCCTGACAGGGAACCGTTCAAAACAAAACCCAAAACAAGCTGGCGCTTGTCGATTTATTATTTTTCAATGCGCTTGAGAAAGTGAACTTTTGGGAGATTAACTACGTTGATCCCTGACAGGGAACCGTTCAAAACAAAACCCAAAACAAGCTGGCGCTTGTCGATTTATTATTTTTCAATGCGCTTGAGAAAGTGAACTTTTGGGAGATTAACTACGTTGATCCCTGACAGGGAACCGTTCAAAACAAAACCCACAACAAGCTGGCGCTTGTCGATTTATTATTTTTCAATGCGCTTGAGAAAGTGAACTTTCAGCGCTTTTGAAAAATAATAAACCCACAACTTTGTTGTGGGTTTTACTCTGCGGAGAAAGAGGGATTCGAACCCCCGGAGGTGTGACCCTCAACAGTTTTCAAGACTGCCGCATTCGACCACTCTGCCATTTCTCCAGGTCAAATTTGATTTCTCAAATGCGAGGGCAAATATACTACCTTTTTTGTTTTAGTAAAATATTTTTATTTCTTTTTTCAGATTCCCTCTAAATCCTTTTAAAAATCAATAATTGAGTTACATTTGCTGAATAAATGATGTGGCAGGAATATCTCTTATTGTTGGTGATCGGCTTCGTTACGGGGGTCATCAATACCATGGCCGGAGGTGGATCGGTACTTACCTTACCCCTACTCATTTTTCTTGGCTTACCCCCCAATGTTGCCAATGGAACTAACCGGGTAGCCATTTTTATTCAAGGTCTATCTACGGCTGCCGGATTCAGATCCAAATCTGTCAAAACATTTCCTTTTAGTATTTATTTCGGTTTCTCAGCCATGTTGGGAGCCATGATCGGTGCTCAGATCGCCGTAGATATAAAGGAGGAGATCTTTAACAGGATCTTAGCCATTGTCATCGTATTGGTAGGATTCTTTCTGGTCTTTCATAAAGATCGTTCAAAAAATTTTAATCTGGAAAGGTTAACAGGAAAATACCTTTGGTTAAGCACTATAGCTTTCTTCTTTATAGGCATCTATGGAGGTTTTATACAAGCAGGAACCGGATTGATCATGCTCATGGTGCTCTCCGGAATTAATCACTACGCTTTGGTCAAAGCAAATGCGATCAAAAATCTTGTGACCCTTGTTTTCAATATATCTGCCCTGGCTATTTTTATTTTTAATGATAAAGTAAACTGGGAATACGGCCTGATGCTCGCAGTTGGAACGGCTTTGGGAGGTTGGTTCACAAGCAGATGGTCAGTCAATAAAGGGGATGGAATTGTTCGGATTTTTATGATCATCATGATCATCATCATGGCCACTAAACTTTGGTTTTTTAACGACTGATCTTAAAATCCTCAAAACCTAAAAAATCTCCTTCTTTAGTTTTGACTTCGAAAACTTTGGACAAGGGTGGCCCCTCCTTCAATAGTTCTTTGAGCTGATCAATTTTATGAGGTTCTCCTTCAACTTCCAGATAAACATCTCCATTGGGTAGATTTTTGACAAAGCCTTTTAAATTGAGTTCCAGAGCATGATCACGAACAAATTTTCTGTACCATACCCCTTGAACCTTCCCTTTTGCGGTAATATTAAAATGAATATTCTCCAAATTAAATTAATAATTGATCAAAACTAAACAATAAGTCTGTCTATTCATTTCATTTTATCAAAATATTTTACCTTTGCCTTTCATTTTTTGAATCTTAAGAATGGGAAATTCTATCGGTAAATTATTTACCCTAACAACTTTTGGAGAATCACACGGAATAGCCATCGGCGGAATCATTGATGGTTGTCCGGCCGGAATTGAACTGGATTTTGAGGCTATACAACACGAACTCGACAGGAGAAAACCTGGTCAGTCCAAGATTACTACCCAAAGAAAAGAACCGGATACCGTAGAGTTTTTATCCGGTATTTACAATGGAAAAACCACAGGTACGTCTATAGGATTTCAAATTCAAAATACCAACCAGAGAAGTAAAGACTATAGCCACAATACGGATGTCTACAGACCTTCACACGCAGATTATACCTATGCCAAAAAATATGGCATCAGGGACCACAGAGGTGGAGGCCGAAGTTCTGCGAGAGAAACGGCTAACTGGATCGTTGGAGGTGCTGTGGCGAGACAATTCTTAAAAGGGATAGAAATAAACGCATTTACCTCAAGCGTAGGAGACATAGAAATGCGGGCTCATAGCATGGATTTTAACAAAGAAGCTATAGAACAAAATATAGTGCGCTGTCCGGATCCCATAACAGCCGCTAAAATGATCGGGCTCATCGAAAAGATCAAAAAAAGTGGGGATACCATTGGGGGTGTCATTACTTGTGTGATCAAAAATGTACCTCTTGGCTTAGGTGAACCTATTTTTGATAAACTCCATGCAGAACTGGGGAAAGCCATGTTATCGCTCAATGCTGTAAAAGGTTTCGAATATGGAAGTGGTTTTGCCGGTACAAAATTAAAGGGAAGCGAGCACAACGATCTATTCAATGTCGATGGTACCACAAAAACCAATCTTTCAGGTGGAATTCAAGGGGGTATAAGTAATGGTATGGATATTTACTTTAGAGTAGCCTTTAAACCGGTGGCCACCATTATGCAAAAGCAAGAAACGATAGATGCCGACGGCAAACATGTAGAAATGCAAGGCAAAGGAAGACATGATCCTTGTGTAGTGCCTAGAGCAGTGCCCATTATTGAGGCATTAAGTGCGCTGGTACTGGCAGATCTGACCCTTCAAAACAGAGCGAGACAATCTTAAGTTGTAAATCTATCCGCAGTTAAATTTAATTTGCTTTACTTAAAAAATACTTATACACCTGTTTTTCAGATATATAAGGTTATCAGTTTAAATTAAAAGTTAATTTTCTTAAACTTTTCTAAAATTTCCTGAAATAAAATTTTAATAGTTGCGTTTTAATATTGTCTGATATGCTATGAATGTCCGACAAAAAAAATTGCCCTCACAATTACATATTTCCACATAAATTATTTGTGAATAAAAAGAAAAAATTGCTCATGAAGTACAAGTTGCTAGTGCCTAATTTGAAAATATATCTCGATCAGATCTTGATAATTTTTACTCCCCGTAAAAATCAAATTTTAGAAGTTATTCCGGCCGAAAAGAGTCGGATAAAGAACAGAAAGCAATTCTAATCATTTACCTATTTTCCCTTTTAACTAGACCTAAAGATTTTGGCAGGTAATGCCTTACGATCCCTTTTTTTTAGACCGCTATTGTTTTGATTGAACGTAGTGGTCTTTTTTTTTGCCTAAATTTCGGGTTATTTTAACGCTGATTTAGTGCTTCCTAAAAAGTTTGCGTAACTTTGAGGCATTAAAATAATTATGATGAAAGACGGATTATACGCAAAATTTAATACCACCAAAGGTGAAATACTTGTAAAATTAACATACGATAAAACCCCTGGAACTGTGGGTAATTTTGTCGCTTTAGCAGAAGGGAATCTGGAAAACTCAGCTAAACCTCAGGGTAAAAAATACTACGACGGATTAAAATTCCACAGAGTCATTGCCAATTTCATGATACAGGGAGGCTGTCCTCTTGGAACCGGAACAGGAAATCCGGGTTATCAATTTGACGATGAATTTCATCCTGATCTGAAACACGACAAACCGGGTATTTTATCTATGGCCAATGCAGGTCCCGGCACCAATGGCTCTCAATTCTTCATTACACATGTTCCCACTCCATGGCTGGACAATAAACACACGGTATTCGGTGAAGTAGTTGAAGGACAGGACGTAGTTGATGCTATTCAGCAGAATGATCAAATTGAATCTATGGAGATCATACGTGTGGGTGAAGAAGCAGAAAAGTTCAAGGCAGTAGATTCTTTTAGAACATTTGAAGGTTCAAGAGAAAAAAGATTGGCTGAAGCAAAAGCTAATATGGAGAAAGCACTTGATAAAGTAGCCGCTGGTTTCGACAAAACCGCAAGTGGTTTGCGGTATAAGATCCTTCAAAAAGGTAATGGAGAAAAAGCCCAAAGAGGGAAAAAAGTATCTGTTCATTACAAAGGGCAATTGACAGATGGCTCAGTCTTCGATTCATCATATACCAGAAAAGAACCCATTGATTTTATGTTGGGTGTTGGTCAGGTAATTCAAGGTTGGGACGAAGGAATTCAATTATTACATGTTGGCGATAAAGCGCGTTTGGTAATTCCGGGACATTTGGGATATGGCAGTGCCGGTGCCGGAAATGTGATACCACCTGACGCTACCCTTATTTTCGATGTCGAATTGGTTGCCGTCAAGTAAAACTGAAAAAGATCATTACTTTTTTTGGAAATGAGATACTGCATTTAGATTTTTCTTACAGCAGAAACAAAAACGGTAAAAGTGAAATACCTTTTCATAAAACTCTATGTATGGCTCCTTTTATTTTCCTTGTCTTGTTTTAGTCAAACAAATAAAAGCTATCCTTTACATGATGATAAATTTTTGGTTACTGTGGGCGTCTATTGGCCCTCAGATGATTACAAAATTGGAGTAAATGGTTCCTTTGCAGAGGATCAATTTAATTTTGACGAATCTTTTGACACAAAAAACAACCACGTAACTCCTCTCCTGGCCTTTCATTGGCGTTTTACAAAAAAATGGCATGTGAATGCCGAGTATTTTCAACTTGGATATAGGAGGAGTGCCGAACTACAAGAGGACATAGAATGGGGCGATTATACATTTAAAGCAGGTAGTTTTGCTAAAGGAGGTATTTATTTGAATATGTATCGCGTGGTTCTGGGAAGAACTATATATAAATCTGATCGATTTTTAGCTATGGCCGGTCTCGGCGTACATGCCCTAAATATAAAAGCCTTTATTGAAGGGACAGCCTATCTCAACGACCAAGAATTCGCAGGAGAAAGATTAAGTGTAAGAGGAGTTGCACCATTGCCCAATATAACACTCTCTTCATTATATGCCTTTTCTAAAAAATTTTCAGGGTCAGTCAGGATAGATTGGTTTGCCTTAAAAATAGAAGAATACAGTGGGGGTCTTTGGGATATCAACCCTACATTATATTTCCATGCCTTTGATCACCTTGGTTTTTTTGTAGGATATAATTTTTTTGATTTTAACTTTACATTTGATGATGAAAATTGGAAAGGAACCTTTGATACCTCCTTGAAAGGACCTTCCATTGGTATAACCTCCAACTTTTAAAATGAGCCCTAAATTTCTTCTTTATATTTTTTGGTTCGCTATTTCTGCGACTTGCAATGCACAAGTCACCCTCGTTCTTGACAAAATTCCAAAAGACACAATTGAAAAGGAAATATACATCACCGGAAATTTTGACGGTTGGTCAGGAGGAAAGTCCTACCAATTAGAAAAAAGCGATGAGGGTTTGTTTACTATTACATTGCCCCGATTTTCTTTTCCACTGGAATTTAAGTTCACCTCTGGTAGTTGGGACCTCGTAGAAACTAATGAGCACGGGGAAGATATAGACAACAGAACCTACCTTTTTCAAAAAGAGAATGATACTCTTTTTATTGAGATCAAAGGTTGGAAAAATGGTAATCAAAGACCAAAAGAGACGAAAACGGATAATGTGATTTTATTGGCAGAGGGATTACCCAATGACCCCTCAGGTCTGACCGGTCGAAAAATTTGGGCTTACCTCCCACCCGATTACAATGGATCTGATAAAGCCTATCCGATACTCTACATGCACGACGGACAAAATTTATTTGATGCCTCAACATCATATGCCGGAGAATGGGGAGTTGATGAAATGATGAATGAATTGCATCGGACGGATCAATTGGAAGTGATCGTCATTGGTATAGAAAATGGAGGAGAAAAAAGAATAGAGGAATATACGCCCTGGGAGAACACAAAATACGGTGGAGGAAAGGCAAATGCGTATGTAGATTTTATGATTTCTGAAGTATTCCCAGCGGTAGATAAGCAATTGCGCGTAAAAAAAGGCCCTGAAAATACGGCTATGATGGGCAGTTCTTTAGGTGGCCTGGTATCTTATTATGTTGGTCTTACAAGACCAGACGTCTTTGGTAAAATAGGTGTGTTCTCTCCCTCTTTTTGGTATTCAGAGAAAGTTGACGCTTTTACTTTATCGAACGGAAATATCAAAGATCAAAAGATGTATCTGATGGCATCCTATCAAGAAGATCCGGAGGCCAAAACAGTTAAAGATGCCGAAACAACGGTCAATAACTTACTGGTTTCAGGATATCCAGAAGCAAACATCAAAACAAAGTTCCTTCAGGTAGGAAATCACAATGAAACGCTCTGGAAACAAGAATTTAAAGAGGCCATTTTGTGGCTTTTCAACAATTGATCATTTCCATTTAATATTGCATCCTATACTTGGTTTTTGAAGTGGATCGATTGGTCTTCCATCCAACATGTTCTGAACCGCCCTTCTCAGATCTCTACCTGTAACCGGAATTCCATTTCCAGGTCGTGAATCATCTAATTGTCCGCGGTAAACCAGCAACAAATCTTTATCAAAAACAAAAATATCAGGTGTACAGGCGGCGTCATAAGCTTTGGCAACTTCCTGATTTTCATCGTATAGATAAGGAAACTGAAAATCGTTCTTACTGGCAAATTTCTTCATGTTTTCAGGAGAATCTTCCGGATAATTGACTATATCATTTGAAGAAATAGCGACAAAGGAGAAGCCAAAATCATCATATACTTTAGCGATATCGACCAATTCTTCAATTGTATGTAAAACGAACGGGCAGTGATTACATATAAAATAAATAACAGTAGCACGGTCGCCTTTAAGACTAGAAAGCTTTTTTTTCTGACCTGAAATCGTATCAGTTAATTCAAATTCGCGGGCTTTGGTGCCTAAGGCTAGCATGTTAGAGGGAGTCCTTGCCATTTTTGTGTAGTTTTATACAAAAATAGCAAAAGATGATACAACCATTGGTAGAATTTGGAGATTTTATAAAAATCGATCTAAGAATTGGCACTATTGTAGAAGCTACACACTTTGATAAAGCCAAAATACCGGCCTACAAATTAAAGGTTGATTTTGGTGCTTTAGGTATCAAAAAATCAAGTGCCCAAATTACCGAATTGTATCAACCCGAAGATTTAATAGGGAAACAAGTGATCGCGGTCATCAATTTTCCGCCAAAACAAATAGCTGATTTCATGAGTGAAATATTAATTTTGGGCATAAGAAATAAGAAAGAAGTCGTACTTTTAAGCCCCAATAAACCTGCAAAAAAAGGCAAACAAGCTTCGTAAATTTATATTATTTACATGTCAATTATGACAAATTTATTTGAGAATTTATCGTTAAAACTAAGCGGAGAAATACATATCGATCTTTTGCATAAAAGTATTTATGCCACAGACGCCTCTGTTTATAGAAAATTACCTATAGCAGTATGCTATCCAAAGAACAAAGAAGATTTAAAAACACTGATCGCTTTTGCAATTGAGCATAAGCTTACGCTTATTCCCAGAACTGCAGGCACATCGCTTGCCGGACAAGTAGTGGGAGAGGGAATCATTGTAGATACTTCAAAATATTTTACAAATATTCTTGAATTCGATGAGGCTGCCCAAACAATTACAGTTGAACCTGGTGTCATTAGAGATGAGCTGAATATCTTCCTCAAACCCTATGGTTTGTTCTTTAGTCCAAATACCTCGACTTCGAATCGATGCATGATCGGAGGTATGGTGGGAAACAATTCATCAGGCACCACTTCGATAAAATTTGGCGTTACCAGAGATAAGGTCTTGTCATTAAAAACAATACTATCGGATGGTTCCGAGGTAACTTTCGATTCCCTGAACGAAGTTCAATTCAAAGAAAAGACACGAGGCTCTAAGCTGGAGAACAAGGTTTACCAATACATTGCAGATAAGCTAGCTCAACCCGACATTCAAAAAGAGATCCATAAAGAATTTCCAAATAAAAATATTCATAGAAGAAATAATGGCTATGCCGTTGACACTTTATTGAAGGCCGAGATCTTTGGGGGTCAGGAAAAAGAAATCAATTTATCTAAACTGCTATGTGGCAGTGAAGGCACACTTTCTCTTACCACAGAAATCAAGCTAAAATTGGATAAGTTACCTCCCGCTCACAGTGTCATGGTCGCTGCTCATTTCGAATCTATCAAGACATCCATGGAAGCCGTTGTGGTTGCTATGAAACACGATCTTTTCTATTGTGAACTCATGGATAAAACAATTTTGGATTGTACCAAGAATAACAGAGAACAGATCAAAAATAGATTTTTTGTTGAAGGTGATCCCCAAGGTATATTGATGCTGGAAGTTTCGGATGAATCTTTGAGTGAGGCAGAAAAAAAGTCTGACGAACTGATCAATGATTTACAAAAGCACAATCTGGGTTATGCATTTCCAAAATTAAAGGGAAATGAGATCGATAAAGCTAACGAATTGAGAAAAGCCGGCTTGGGCTTACTGGGAAACATCGTAGGTGATGATAAGACAGTTGCCTGCATTGAAGATACGGCTGTTGCGCTTGAAGATTTACCTGCATACATTGAGGAATTTTCCCAAATGATGGAAACCTACGGGCAAAAACCTATTTATTACGCCCATGCGGGTGCCGGCGAATTACACCTGCGACCCATTCTCAATTTAAAGAAAGAAAAAGGGGTACAGGATTTCCGGGCAATTACTGCAGATGTGGCTAAACTCGTAAAAAAATACAATGGCTCCATGAGCGGCGAACACGGTGATGGTATTGTACGTTCTGAGTTTATCTCTATGATGATCGGAGAAAAAAATTATGCGCTGTTAAAAGGAATTAAGCAAGTTTTTGATCCAAATCATATTTTTAACAAAGGTAAAGTGATCGATCCTTTTCCAATGGATGAATCTTTGCGCTACGTTGCTGAAAGAACTGAGCCCGAAATAGAGACACTGTTTGATTTTTCCGATTCTCTTGGTATCTTACGCGTAGCGGAAAAATGTAATGGCTCAGGTGACTGCCGAAAGCCGGTTTCTGCCGGTGGAACGATGTGTCCGAGCTATAGAGCGACAAAAAATGAAAAGGATACCACCAGAGCGCGTGCGAATGCATTGAGAGAATTTTTGACAAATTCAGAGAAGCCAAATAAATTCAACCATCAGGAACTTAAAGACGTTTTTGACCTATGCCTCAGCTGTAAGGCCTGTTCATCCGAATGTCCGAGCAATGTGGATGTCGCTTCCCTAAAAGCAGAATTTCTTTACCAATATTACAAAAGTAATCCGATAGGTTTTAGAACATCTTTATTTGCTGATCATGTAAAATACAACAAAGTAGGTATGCTGTTCCCTGCGCTGACAAATACTGTACTAAACTCAAGTGTTGCGAAAAAAATCATCGGTATTCATCCCCATAGATCCATTCCAAAATTACAGAGAAGAACGTTTAGGTCTTGGCTTGGGAATAATAAAAACCGTTTGGAAGCGCAATTAGATCAAGACAAAAGGTTTTATCTCTTTGTGGATGAGTTTACAAATTTTTACGACGTTTCCACCGGAATCGATGCTGTTGAGTTATTTATAGCATTGGGTTACAAAATTCAAATAGTGGAGCACCCGGAAAGTGGACGCAGTGCCATTTCTAAAGGTCTGATCGATAAAGCAAAAGTAGCCATCGATAAAAATATCGCCATTTTTAAAGACCTGATAACCCAAGATACACCTTTGGTAGGTATAGAACCATCTACCATTTTGGGCTTTAGAGATGAATATCCAAGGTTAGCGGATGACAAAGCGTCTGCTGAAAAAATAGCCAAAAACGCATTGACTCTTGAAGAATTTTTTGAAAGAGAGATCAAGGCAAATCGTATATCATCAAAACAGTTCACCGATAGTAAAAAAGTGATCAAAATTCACGGACATTGTCATCAAAAATCACTTTCAGGTACTGAACCTTCTTTCGCTATGCTCAATCTTCCCAAAAATTATGAAGTAACCATTTTAACCACAGGTTGCTGCGGTATGGCAGGTTCTTTTGGTTATGAAAAAGAACACTATGATCTGAGTATGCAAGTGGGTGAAGACACCCTTTTTCCAAAAGTCAGGAACCTTGAAAAAAATGTTGAGATCGCAGCTTCAGGAACAAGCTGTCGACATCAAATTTGGGATGGAACAAAACGGAAAGCCGTGCATCCGGCAACAATTTTGCGTGCTGCATTAAAATAAATATTCATTTTTTTCGTTATTTGCATTAGATTTACGGATCTAAAAAATAGCTTAACATTCAAAAAATTGCTAATGACTTAAGTATCAATAATATACTTAAGGGTTTTGCTATAAAAAGCGAAATATTTTTTTTGACATTAACATTTAACAATTACAGAATGAAATTTTTACAAAGGCTATTTCTTTTATTTTTTTTACTATCAACCGTTTCACTATTTTCTCAGGAAGAAGAACCTTCTGCTACTTTAGAACAGGGCAATATAGAGGGACAGTTTGACTATTTGTATAAAAAATCAGGAAAATACCAGGAGTATAAAGTAGTTAAAATTACCAGTTTTAATAAACTAAAGGCAAATGTTCTTGACAGTTTACAACTACTGAATAAGCAAATAGTGGAGTCAGACAAAGTGATCAAAAGTCAATTAGACGAAATAAAGTCACTTAAAGATAATCTTAAGACGACCAATGATAATTTGATCGAAATTACCAATGAAAAAGATAAAATAACCGGTTTCGGCATCCCGATGACAAAATCATTGTACAATACGATCATGTACGCTTTAATATTTGGTTTATTAGGTTTATTAATCTTCTTTATTTATCGCTTTAATGAAAGCAATAAGGTTACCAAACTCGCTCAAAAGAACTTGGTAGAAACTGAAGAGGAATTTGAAAACTACAAGCGTGTTTCCATTGAACGTGAACAAAAAGTCAGAAGGGAATTGCAGGACGAATTGAATAAACAGAAATATTCAAAAAAAACCGCCAAAGAATAATTAATTAGCTTAATATTTTAGTTTGGGCCCGTTTTTAACGGGCTTTTTTTTACAATAAAGAGCTGTGCTTTAGAAGATAATCATCACTATTGGGCCCTTCATTGAACAAAAGATCTAAAATGCTCAAATTGGAAATAAATCCATATTTGTCAGAAAAAACCTGGTGGTAAACTTCAAAATCAAATGTTTGCTCTGACTTTGCATTTGCGAGAAATCGGAAATCATCACTTAATTCCATTTCAAACACCTCCGTTTTTTTGATGATCGGGTTCAAGCCTAATGCCTCAAAGATCACCTCATTTGTATCTAACAACAGATCAATCAAATAGATATATTTCCTTTCAAAAAGCACGTTGATGTCTTCTTCGTAAAATTCAAAATAAGGTGAGGAGCGATATGCTGCTTCCAATGATTTTTTATGCAATAGCTGCCAATTATTTTGGCTATCCAGTTTCACCTCTCTGGTTTTTTGCCGCCTGCCTTTACGCTCATGTAAAATTGGAATATTTAGTGACAACTTACCATTTGCCCCATATATATAACAACGATTTCTATAGGTCTGTTTTTGAAAGTTATCTTCCAGTTCAAACCTGAATTCTTGGGTTTGGGCTATAGCAACGTATTGAGCAATTGGAGAAAAATAAGTAGGTTGTAAAACCGGAATCATTATTTAACTTGTTTTTTCTTGTCTTTAAATTTGGAGTAACCATACCAGATCGCTACAAATCCCAAAAACCAATAGAAAAAAGAATAAGGTTTCCCGCTACCGTGAACAGTAGTAAATAATCTTTCCCACCTCACCTTTTCCATACCTTTACCATCAGTATTCCAACTAAACCATATAAAAACAGGCTTACCCACAATGTGATCGAAAGGGACAAAGCCCCAGTAACGAGAATCCTCACTATTGTGACGATTATCCCCCATCATCCAGTAATAATCTTGTAGAAATGTATAGCTATTTGTAACTTCTCCGTTTATAAAAATTTGATCACCAGATACTTGTAAATCATTTTTTTCATATTCTGTTATAATTTGCTTGTAAAAAGGCAGACTTTCCTTTGTTAAAGCAACAGTCTTACCTTTTTCGGGAATATAAATTGGACCAAAATTATCTTTATTCCAATTTAAACCTAACACATTCGGAAATACATTTTCAGCTTCACCTTTGGGTGCCAATCGCTTTTGCATGGACTGCACAGTTGGATTTTTAGATAAAGCCTGAGCATCATCATCACTTAAATTAAGCACATAATTTCCATCGGCCAAACGGCCTCCTTCCCTTATATGGTATTTATTCTTCAAAAGATTTACATTGATCGCATTACCACCGGTATTTACGTCATAATAATACTGAGGCTTGGCCCTATCGGGCATAATCGATTCTTTGCCATTGATAAAAACAATACCATCAACTATCGACAAACTGTCTCCAGCTATTCCCACACAGCGTTTAACATAATTAGACTTTTTATCGATGGGCTTTCTGATCTTCTTATCTGTGCGTTGAAAGAAAAATTCAACGGTATCCACAGGCCAGCTAAAAACCACAATATCGTTTCGCTTGATTTTTTGAAAACCAGGAATGCGCATATAAGGCAACTGAGGCTTTTTAAGATACGATTTAGTGCCAATGAGTGGTAATGTATCGTGAACCATTGGAGCAGCTACCGTAGTCATGGGAACTCTCGCTCCGTAATGGAACTTACTTACGAATAAAAAATCTCCTATCAATAAAGACTTCTCCAAAGAAGACGTGGGAATGGTATAGGGTTGCATAATATAGGTGTGCACAAAAGTGGCTGCGATGATGGCAAAAACGATAGAACTGATCCATTCTCCTGCAGAGGTTCTGGGTTTTAAGCTTCTGTCTTCAATATATTTCGCATCAGTGAAGTAATTAATATAATAGATATAAAACCCTAAGGTTGCAATGACCAAGACAGTATCCTTAGTTGTGTGAAAGCCAAAACTCCGAATAGTCTCCACCCAAATCACCATGAACATCAACAAATTGATAATCGGAAAAAACAATAGGATCACCCACCACTTTGGACGATTAATAATTTGCATTAAAACAACTGCATTATAAATTGGAATTGCTGCTTCCCAAGCTTTTCTTCCCGCCTTGATGTAAAGCTTCCAGGTTCCTAAAAAATGAATGACTTGAACTAGAAGAAAAAAGATGAACCACTGTGTGAAGGTCATGTACTAAAAATTTAAATGATTATGTATTTGTATGATGATGGGCATTTTTGTTACATATCCATATTTAAAACATCTTGAATACTGTAAACACCTTGCTTTCCTTTTAACCATTCAGCGGAAAGTACTGCTCCCAAAGCAAATCCTTCTCTGCTTTGGGCTCTGTGTTCGATAGAAATGAGATCTTCGTTCGATTTATAGGTTACAATATGCGTACCGGGCACGTCATTTTCTCTTTTTACATCGATATATAACTCTTCTTCTACCGGAACCTCAATATTCCAGCCCGTTTTATTCGAGTTCCTGATGATCTGTTCAGCCAGGGTGATTGCCGTTCCGCTGGGTGCATCCAGTTTTTGTGTATGGTGTATTTCTTCCATATATACTTCGTACCCTTCTATGCCATTCATCAATTTTGCTAAATATTCATTGAGCTTGAAAAACAAATTAACACCAATACTAAAATTGGACGCATAGATCATAGCGCCATTTTTTTCTTGGCAAAAGTTAACGATCTCATCGTATTTATCTAACCAACCCGTGGTACCGCAAACAACCGGTACGCCATTCTCCATACATTTCTTTAAATTGTGAAAAGCAGCAGTAGGAACGCTAAAATCAATGGCAACATCGGCATCCTTTAAATTGTATCCGCTATCTCCCTTATCTATTCTTAAAACGATTTGATGTCCACGGTCTAAAGCGATCCTTTCAATCACTTTTCCCATTTTACCGTAACCTAATAATGCTATTTTCATGGTAGAGTTTAATTAAAATCATATTTAATATAAATTCCTGCAACGGTCGTATTTTGTACAGGATCATAATAGAAATTAGGCTTCAAAGATAAGTTTTTATTGAATGCCTTATCATCTAAATGGGCATCTACGTTAGCCTCAATGATATTGAGCGCATACAATCCCAAGGTGATAAACAAAGAGAGATCTCTATTTTTTATATACACATTTTGTGCCCTCACCAAACCATCTTCGGAAATAAAAGGATTGTCATCCTGACCGTCAAATTCATCTGGAAATCCGTTTATTCTTTGATTGTAAGCTGTTTTATAACGATCTAATTCATTTTTATTTAAGTTATAGAAATAAACTCCCGTACCAATTGCTCCGTAAACGATTGGAATTTTCCAGTACTTCTTATTGTAAGCCTGACCTAAACCCGGTAAAATGGCTGAATAAAAAGCAGCCCTCGAAGGAGATAGCGGATCTATTGATTCTATTGTCTGAATAGAATCTGATAGGATATTGACATCGGCAATTTTTTCCTGGCTCAGCAATACATTTGTCACCAAAAACAAACATAAAACAGCCTTATTTGCCGAGGCATACATTTACTTTAGTAATTTTTTTATTCGGAGAAAATCTTCTTTGGAATGGAAAGGAATAAGCAACTTACCTTTATTATTTCCAGAAAGTTTAAATTCTACTTTTTGTCCGAAAAAATCATTTATATCTTGTTCTGATTCTTTAATAAAATCAGGCATTTCAGTGTTAGAAGTACCTTTCTTCAAAGATTTCTTTTCTTCTCGGCTATTTCGAACGAGCTCTTCTGTTTGACGGACAGATAAATTATTTTCAAGGATCCTTTTGTAGATATCTAATTGAATATTCTGGTTCTCAATATTGATCAGGGCTCTACCGTGACCCATGGTTAAAAAACCATCTCGAATTCCTGTTTGAATAATAGGATCTAATTTGAGTAGCCTCAAATAATTGGTTACCGTTGTTCTGTTCTTCCCTACTCTTCTACTCAATTCTTCCTGAGTGAGCTTTATTTCTTCGATCAATTGTTGATAACTCAAAGCAATCTCAATAGGATCCAGATCGCTTCTCTGGATATTCTCTACCAGAGCCATTTCCAGCATTTCCTGGTCGTTCGCGATTCTGATATACGCAGGAATAGTGGTAGCTCCTATTTTTTTTGAAGCTCTGAATCTTCGCTCCCCGCTGACCAACTGAAATTTGTTTCCGGAAAGCTTTCTCACTGTAATTGGCTGAATAACACCTAGTTCTTTAATAGATGCTGCCAGCTCATTTAATGCTTCCTCATTGAAATTCGTTCTGGGCTGAAAAGGATTTTCTTCTATAGCACTGAGTTCTATTTCCAAAATATTTCCAACCAACTTATCCGCATTCTTATCTTTCACCGACATGATATCGTCACTCGTATCTTTTAATAGAGCCGATAATCCTCTTCCTAATGCTTGTTTCTTTTCTGCTTTAGCCATTCAAACTGTTCTTTTTGATTACCTCATGGGCAAGATTGATGTAATTTACAGCACCCTTACTCGTAGCGTCGTAAGCTATGATACTCTCGCCGTAACTCGGTGCTTCACCCAATCTTATATTTCGTTGAATAATGGTTTTAAAAACCATATTATTGAAATGTTTCTTCACTTCATTAACAACCTGATTACTCAATCTGAGTCTGGAATCGAACATGGTTAATAGCATTCCTTCGATATCTAGATCAGGATTATGGACCTTTTGAACACTTTTGATCGTGTTGAGTAATTTCCCTAAACCTTCAAGTGCATAATATTCGCATTGTATAGGAATGATCACTGAGTCTGCCGCTGTTAAGGCATTTAAAGTTATCAATCCAAGAGATGGCGCGCAATCGATCAAAATAAAATCGTAATCGTTCTTGATGGGTTGCAATGCCTTTCTCAGCATGTATTCTCTTTCATCTCTATCTACCAGTTCTATCTCAATGGCCACCAAATCGATATGGGCTGGGATCAGATCTACATTGGGTGATCCGGTTGAAATGATCGCTTCACGGGCAGTTGCAGCATGCTCTAATACCTGATAAGAACCAAGTTCGACTTTATCTGCATCGATCCCTAAACCGGATGTGGCATTCGCCTGAGGATCTGCATCAACAAGCAACACTCGCTTCTCTAAAACACCCAACGAAGCAGCTAAATTTACCGATGTGGTGGTCTTTCCTACTCCTCCCTTTTGGTTGGCAATTGCGATAATTTTTCCCATTAAATCTTGCGATATTTCAAGCTGTAAAAATACAATTATTTGTGAGGTATTAAAATGAAGTTTTTAACAATGCCAGACAAATTGACTCAGTCATAAGAACCTCAGCCAAGATGTAAACCATTGCAATAATGAAATGAATAAAGCCTATTTATTTTTCTTAGATCTGATCATCATTTCGAGCATATCCCACATTTCTTGAGGAATTTGTTCTAACATGTTAAATTCACCAGCTCCCTGAAGCCACTCACCACCATCGATGGTTACTACTTCTCCGTTCACAAAAGCAGAAAAATCTGACATTAAATAAGCGGCCAGATTCGCTAATTCCTGATGTTCTCCCACTCTTTTTAGCGGGATTTTCTTTTTCATATCAAACTTATCCTTTAAATCGCCGGGCAAAAGTCTATCCCAGGCTCCTTTGGTAGGAAAAGGTCCTGGAGCAATGGCATTGAATCTGATACCGTATTTCGCCCATTCTACTGCCAAAGATCTGGTCATTGCCAAGACCCCAGCTTTAGCTGTCGCTGAAGGAACCACATAAGCAGAACCTGTCCATGCATAGGTAGTCACTATATTGAGTACAGTTGCCTTTTCCTGCTTGATTTTAATCCAATGTTTTCCTAATGCCAAGGTGCAATTTTTTGTTCCCTTCAACACTATATCAATAATTGTATCAAATGCATTTGCTGATAACCTCTCTGTGGGACTGATAAAATTTCCTGCCGCATTATTTAACAGACCGTCAACTTTACCAAAACGAGCCAATGTTTTTTCTAACATGGCTTCAACTTCTTCATAATTTCTTACATCACATTGCACTGCGAGTACTTCTCCACCCGTAGATTCTTCCATTTCTGCGGCGGTCTTCTGCAATTTCTCTAAATCGCGAGAAGTGATCACCACCTTTGCTTTTAATTCTAAAAAATAGGTAGACATGGCCTTGCCTAAGCCACTTCCACCTCCAGTTACAACAATTACCTTATCGGCTAAACTACCCTCTTTTAGCATAGGTTCAGTATATTTCATCTCTTTCTAAATTCAAATTTTCAACAAAAATACAGTAAAATAAGGGGTTTTCGATATTATAAAAATATTTTTCAATTCCCTTTTGTCAGATATAAAAGTCTTTGTATATTTGCCGCACTTTTGACGAATACTGAGCTAAAGCCAATTATAAAGATTTAAAGATAATGAAAAGAACATTCCAACCATCAAAAAGAAAAAGAAAGAACAAACACGGGTTCAGAGAAAGAATGGCAAGTGTTAATGGAAGAAAAGTTTTAGCGAGAAGAAGAGCTAAAGGAAGAAAGAGACTTTCTGTTTCTTCAGATCCAGGACCAAAGAAATAATTGATGCTAGTGATCAACGATATAGAAGGTGTTACTTTATTAGTAACACCTTTTTTTATATCTACATTTTAAAGAAAAAAACAATCGTAACTTTACAAAATTAAAATTAAGAAAATGCCAAAGAACAATTCCCTAAAATCAATCTTAATTATCGGTTCGGGTCCAATTATTATCGGACAAGCATGTGAGTTTGACTATTCAGGAACTCAGGCCATAAGGTCATTACGCGAGGAAGGAATAGAAATTATTCTGATCAACTCTAATCCTGCAACGATTATGACCGATCCGCAAATGGCCGATCATGTTTACCTTAAACCGCTCACTACTAAATCGATCATTGAAGTACTGAAAAAACATAAAGTGGATGCAGTGCTTCCTACTATGGGAGGACAAACGGCTTTAAATCTATGTATAGAAGCTGATGAAAAAGGAATTTGGAAAGACTTTGGTGTTAAGCTCATCGGTGTAGATATCAATGCAATCAATATCACGGAAGATCGAGAGCAATTTAGAGAACTAATGTTAAAAATTGGTGTGGGAATGGCACCACAAGCAACGGCAAATTCCTTTTTAAAGGGCAAAGAAATTGCCCAGGAGTTTGGTTTTCCATTGGTTATTCGTGCCTCCTATACCTTAGGTGGTGCAGGTGCATCCATCGTTTATAAAAAAGAAGATTTTGATGAGTTGTTAAGTCGCGGTTTAGAGATCTCTCCTATTCACGAAGTAATGATCGACAAAGCTCTGTTGGGCTGGAAAGAATACGAATTGGAGTTACTGCGGGATAAGAATGACAATGTTGTGATCATCTGTACCATTGAAAATATGGATCCTATGGGAATTCATACGGGGGACTCAATTACGGTTGCTCCTGCGATGACCCTAAGTGACACTACCTTCCAAAGAATGAGGGATATGGCCATTTTAATGATGAGGTCCATTGGTGATTTCGCCGGAGGTTGTAATGTGCAATTCGCGGTAAGCCCTGATGAGAAGGAAGACATCATCGCCATTGAAATTAACCCTCGTGTGTCGAGATCATCAGCATTGGCCTCAAAAGCTACGGGTTACCCTATTGCCAAAATAGCTTCAAAACTTGCGATTGGTTATACTTTAGATGAATTGCAAAACCAAATTACCAAAAATACATCTGCCTTATTTGAGCCAACACTGGATTATGTCATTGTAAAAATACCTCGTTGGAATTTTGATAAGTTTGATGGGGCAGACAGAACTTTAGGTCTCCAAATGAAATCAGTAGGTGAAGTGATGGGAATTGGAAGATCTTTTCAGGAAGCCCTTCATAAAGCTACTCAGTCGCTTGAAATTAGCAGGAACGGACTTGGCGCTGATGGCAAAGGAATTAAAAATTACGACAGTATAATGTCAAAATTGCAACATGCCAGCTGGGATAGAGTTTTTGTTATTTACGACGCCATTCAGTTAGGAATTCCATTGAGAAGAATTCATGAAATTACCAAAATTGACATGTGGTTCTTGAAACAATACGAAGAACTTTACATGTTGGAAAAAGAGATTTCTTCTTATAATAATTTAGCTTCAGTACCCAAAGAATTATTACTGGAAGCAAAACAAAAAGGTTTTGCTGACAGGCAAATTGCGCATATGTTGAATTGTTACGAAAGTGAAGTTTATAACAAAAGAGCTGCTGAGGGAATTAAGAGAGTTTATAAATTGGTGGACACTTGTGCCGCTGAATTTGCAGCAGAAACACCCTATTACTACTCTACTTTTGAGAACAATATGGTGGTTGACGGACAGGAATTTCCTGAAAACGAAAGCATCGTAACTGACAGAAAGAAAATCGTTGTTTTAGGTTCGGGGCCAAACAGAATTGGTCAGGGAATTGAATTCGACTATTCTTGCGTGCACGGGGTCTTGGCAGCAAGAGAATGCGGTTATGAAACGATCATGATCAATTGTAATCCGGAAACAGTTTCTACAGATTTTGATATTTCAGATAAACTTTACTTTGAACCTGTTTTTTGGGAACATATTTACGACATCATACAGCATGAAAAACCAGAAGGTGTTATTGTTCAATTAGGCGGACAAACTGCTTTAAAACTGGCAGAAAAACTCAATAAATACGGTATAAAAATCATAGGAACGAGTTTCGAAGCCTTAGATCTGGCGGAGGACAGAGGCAGATTCTCAAATTTACTCCAAAAACTGAATATTCCGTATCCTCAGTTCGGAACAGCCACTACAGCAGATGAAGCTCAGGCGGTTGCGGATAAGTTGGATTTTCCAATTTTGGTCAGACCTAGTTATGTTTTGGGCGGACAAGGAATGAAGATTGTGATCAACAAGGAAGAATTAGAAGAACACGTTATTGATATTTTGAGAAAAATACCGAATAATGTCCTTCTCTTAGATCATTATTTAGATGGAGCTATTGAGGCAGAAGCAGATGCTATTTGTGATGGAGAAAATGTATATATCATTGGAATCATGGAGCATATTGAGCCCTGCGGAGTGCATTCGGGAGATTCCAATGCGACCTTACCTCCTTTTAATTTGGGTGAATTTGTCATGCAACAAATTATAGATCATACTAAAAAAATCGCCGTAGCTTTAAATACAGTTGGATTGATAAATATTCAATTCGCCATTAAAGATGATACTGTCTATATTATTGAAGCTAATCCAAGAGCTTCAAGAACAGTTCCATTCATTTCTAAAGCCTATAACGAACCCTATGTTAATTACGCAACAAAGGTAATGTTAGGCGTGAATAAGGTAACAGATTTTACATTTAATCCGAAGTTAGAGGGTTATGCAATTAAGCAGCCGGTATTCTCATTCAACAAATTTCCAAATGTGAACAAGAATTTGGGTCCTGAAATGAAATCAACAGGAGAAAGCATTTTATTTATAGACAATTTAAAAGACGATCAGTTTTACGAATTGTATGCGAGAAGAAAAATGTACTTGACAAGATAACAATGAAAAAGGAGCCTGGCGCTCCTTTTTTTATATTTTAAAAGTTGATTACTGCAGACAGTCCCCAGACTTGCTTTTTTTCGATAAAATCATATTGAATAGGCATAATGGCAGAAAAGGTTTGAACGTTGTGCTTTGTTTTTACCCCAACAGCATCGAGGAACTCATTAAAAGGATCCATGACCACCAGACAAGTGCCCCCCAAAAATCTGGAATTGAGCACCCTTCTGTCATTTCTTACGATCTTACCTTTCCAATGAAAAAAAACTTCACCAAATACAGATCCGACTGTTGGTGTAATTAAAATATCCTGCCAGGAAGGAACCTCAGCGAACGCTTCTACTCCAAACTCCCAAAAAATAGTGGACATCATCGTGGAATATGCAAAGGATTCCCATGGATTAAAACCACTACCTCTAGAAGCCATATAATAAACAGCACCGGCCCATGGATGGGCAATCCAGTTAAAAAAGAAATCGTCATTATCCCAGACCGGACCTGCTGTAACATTTTCCCTCCAACGTGAAAAGATACCATCCTTTCTCATTTGGTCTTTATCCCAATTGGTCACACTTTCAGGTAATACCCACAATACTCCAAATGTAACCACTGCGCCGCCAATAAAAACTCCCGTATTATAGAGCAGCCTTTTAGGATCTCTGACGGGGTCATAAACCAAATTATTCTGATAAAAATCTCTGCTATATTGAGTTAGATAGCCCTTTTCAACCTCAACATCCAACAATAAAATTGGCTTCTGCTGAAGTAGGTCATTACCAAACTGATAAGCTCTATTCGGATATTCAATGGTAGTTACCGATTCCTTTTCCTGTCCCATCATATTTTGAAAGACAAATAAAAAAGAGACAAAAAACAAAATGCCGACTGTTTTATTCATAGCCGGCAAATTTACGGATTAGCTTTGAATAAAATCAAGCTTATAAATTATTCATCATATTTTCTAATTTTTTCTTGACATCTACAGCGAAACCTTCCACTTCACTATTATCTGCAGCTGCCATTGCTGAAATAGGATCTACTGCAAAAACATCAATAGACCCATCCTCCAACTGTTCAACTATCACGTTACATGGTAGAAAAACTCCTAACTTAGGATCATTCTGTAAAGCTTTGTACGCATAATTGGGATTACAAGCTCCCAGAATTTCATAAGGCCTGACATCTACGTCGAGTTTGTTCTTAAATGTAGTTTTGATGTCAATGTTAGTGAGCACACCGAAACCTTCTGCTCTGAGTGCCTCTATCACCTTCTGCTTTGCATTTTCAAAGGTGGTGTTCTTTATGTTTTTAAGAATAAAATAACTCATGCTATACCTTTTTATCACTATAAATTTACAAAATAAAGGCTTAAGAATAAATCAGAAGCTTAAAAAAGACGAACAATTTATTTTTATAATATCAGTTATTAATCATGGAAAACTTTTCAATCGAGCATACTTCCCCCCTCGACCAAATAGTTTTCTATTTGCCACCCTTCGGGGTGGTTTTTACATTTTAATTAAATTAGTTTAGATTTAAAATAGGATGAATGCTTTTGTAGCCCTCAGTATTTTTTTAATCGATATAAAATGCGATAGACGAATAATGAAATTATTTGATGATAAATCTTCATATATGACAATTTACCATGACTATGGAGCGTTAGAATAATTAGTTCAAAAGGATGTTTATGTGTCATAAATACATAAATTTGCCCACGTAAATCCAATATTCATTTAATGATTTAAGTCTGGACAAGAACAACAAATAAACTAACTCAAACAAAATAGCAACGATTTTAAACGCGGTTTTAAAAGCATTTTGTTTAAAATAGAAATAAATGAATTACATACTGTTCGACGGCCCTTCACGCTCCGGACTTCTCCCCTTGACCTACACTAAACCTGTAGCTGACCTCAGAATTGGTATCATGACAATTCGAGAAAAATGGGAGAAGCTTTTGGGTAGCACAACAACGACGATCACTGAAGATTATCTATCTGAAAAATTTCCATTGGTAGAGCTCGAACAAAATGTGCTTATCAATGCAGCCGTTTTGCCTACTATAAAATTAGTTCATAAAATCTTTGAACTTTCAGAAAATCAAATGATCGTTTATAAAGATGAAATCATTGCTTTTTTTTCAACTGAAGACCAACAAATTGATTTTGAACAGTTTGAAAAAATAGAGTTCAAATATGACTTGATCATTATTAAACATACCTGGGATTTATTTGAATTTAATGAAGCTGCTTTGATCGCTGATTTTGAATTATTGACAGAGGGAAGAAAATCTGCGCCAATCCCTAAAAGTGTGCAATGTATCAATAAGGAACGCATCTTTTTAGAAGAAGATGTAAGCATAGATTTTGCAATTTTAAATGCTTCAACAGGTCCGATCTATTTGGGAAATCACAGTGAAATTATGGAGGGAAGTGCTATTCGCGGTCCTTTTGCCATACTTGAACACGGGGTAGTAAAAATGGGATCTAAGGTTTACGGCGCAACTACTGTAGGTCCGAAGAGTAAAATTGGCGGAGAGGTTCATAATGCCATTCTATCCGGCTATTGTAGCAAAGGTCATGATGGTTATTTGGGAAATGCCGTAATTGGAGAGTGGTGCAATATAGGTGCCGATACAAATAATTCTAATTTGAAAAATGATTACAGTGAGGTGAAAATGTGGAATTATGAAGAAAACAGATTCGTTAATACCGGACTCCAATTTTGTGGATTAATTATGGGTGACCATTCTAAATGTGGAATTAATACGATGTTCAATACAGGGACGGTAGTAGGTGTAAGTGCCAATATTTTTGGAAGTGATTTTCCAAGAAACTTTATTCCTTCTTTCGCATGGGGAGGATCAAAAGGGTATACTACTTATATGCTTCAAAAAGCCTTTGCTACGGCAGAACGAGTAATGAACCGAAAAAATGAAGCTTTTACAACATATGACCAAAATATCTTAAAACATATCTTCGAAATAACTTCGGAATACAGAAATTTTAAATAAAAAAAGGCGATTCATATTTTTTGAATCGCCTTTTTGTTAGACACCTTTTTTAATTTTTTGAGATCTTTTATCTCACATAGCTCAATTGATTTTCATCAAGGTCAAAATCAAAGAGAACATTGTTCATTTCATTATATTTTTTCAACGCCTTTGTATTTTCAAAAGGATCAAAAACAACGGGCAAGTATGCTTTTGTATCAAAATCGAAAGGAACATCTGCTTCTCTATTTACTTCTGCATAAGCAGCATGGAGAGCCTCATTATAAGAAGCATTAAAGTTCTCCGGTAAATAGCTTTTGGTATCAAAGTCAAATTCCTCATCTGCTTCTTCAAAAAATCCGGCAATGCTGGTATAAGTCAAATGTGCTACAACATATGGATTAAACCCTAAAGGTAAATATTTTTTAATGTCAAAATCAAAGGGCGCATCCTCTTCTACTTCTTCTACTTCAAAGATCGATTCCAACAAACCATTTGACATATTTGCTATTGCGGTTTGGCTAAATTTCAAGGTATTTCCAAAATCAAAAGTTCGGTTTTCAATAAACTGCGCAGAAACTGTAAAACTTACAATTAAAAAGCTGGTTAGGATTAGATTTTTCATTTTATTAGGGTTAAATTCTGTTAAACTTTTAAAGTACTATGTATTGCATATTACTTTTGATTATAAGACTATTAAACGTCAAAGTTGTTACACATATTTTGATATTTTAACAAAAAAATAAGGATTCGCAATTGCGAATCCTTACCCTGTAGTCTTAAAACATTGATTACATTTTAGTTACCTTTCCAGATCCACTTACCTTCACATCTTGCTTAGCGGGATCTCCCTTATATTTAATATCCCCTGAACCTGAAACTCTTGCAAATAATTCGTCAGAAACATCCAAATAAGCACCGCCAGATCCCGAAATCCTCAAATTAGCGATCTTACATTTTAAATTTTTTGCATCGATGTCACCAGAACCTGAAACGGACGCATCAAATTTATTCACAGCACCCTCAATATCAATATTTCCTGATCCAGATATCGCTACTTCGAGTTCATTTGCTTCAATTGTAAGCATCATATCGCCAGAGCCCGAAACTGAAGTACTAAAATGATCGCTTTTTAAAGGAATTTTACTTTCAATCTTACCTGATCCTGATAAACCCAGTCCGCTAATTTCTTCCACCGCAAGAGTTACGACAAAATTATTCATGGTATTGATACTATAGCCCTTCTTCCATTTAATTTTTAAATCTCCATTGTTAACTTCTGTTTCCAAATATTCCATTAAATTTTCATCTCCTTGAATGGTCATTTCACCTTCCTTGCCTTTGACCAGATAGACGTCAAAAGATCCGGCAGCTTCAACGGCATCAAAAGAACCAACAGATCTATTCTGTGTGATAACGTTGCCATTTCCTTTTACTTTTTTCCAATTTTGGGCCAATCCATCGATAGAATTTAAACTTAAAATGGCTACAATGAATAAGATTGATTTTTTCATTTTATTGAGATATTGATTAGTTTTTATAAATTTTTACACTTCCATAACCTGTTTCAATATTAATTGAAGAGGAGGCATTATTATTCCCGGCATAGCCTTCGTAATATTTAGAATTATTCTTTTCAATTTTCTTATCGAACTGCATAAAATCGTCATAACTAAATCCTCCATAAGAAGTTTTTACCAAAACTTTAAAAGTACTTGCGGGATCTACATTTAATCTAACACCGGTATAATCTGCATCAATATCAACCGTTTCAAAGCCTGCCTTTAGTTCCTTTAGTTTAATGTCTCCGTAATCAGCAGATACTTTCAGTGATTTAAAAATGGTTCCAAATTTCATCGTTAGATAATCTCCATTACCATGGATCCGATTTCCGTTCTCCACAGCAAGACTGCCGTAATCACAATTAAAAGTTAGGTTTTCAATATTCTCAAAGGAAGAACTGGTATAATCAGCATTTAGATCTATTTTTTTCGCTTTATCAACTGTAAAACCTGAATAATCAGCATTGATCGATCCACCATTCATAAACTCTACGGTAGAATTGTTGGTGTAATCTATATTGATGCTATTATTTTCGTGATGAAGTGAGCCAATGATTATTTTGCCGTAATCACAATTAATATTTGCTCTTCCTTTTAGCTCATTCAATGAAATACTGCCATAGTCATTGGCAAAATCTGCACTATTCGTAAGGGGCATTTTCACTTTATAATTGATCTCAAAATTAGAATTGTTATTTGAGCCCCACCAGCCTGAACTTGATTTTTGAATGACCGTTTTCGCAAAGACCTCTGATTGTGAGCTACTGAATTGAACATCAATATTTTCCAATTGATCTAAAACTTTAGATTCACTGTTCCCATTTACAGTAATGGTAATTTCCATCACCACTCTATTTTCCGACCAGGTAACCACATCGAGGTTACCAAATTTATTATCAATTCTCACTAATGCATTGGCACTTACTGAAAATTCTTTCTTGATTGTTTTGCTTTTATCGATCTTTCCTTTGGGGTTTCCGGCCCAAGCCATCACAGGAATGACGATAAAAAAAGCAAGCCATTTGTACATATTTCTTTTCATTTTGTTTTGGATTAAACTTTATTTATTTCATTTTTTTGATTAAAATCTTCTAACTCTTCCAATTGCAGTAGAATCGTCTGTAAGACCTCAATTCTTTGTTGAAAATTTGTGATCATGGCAAAAATTACGCGTTTATTCTCTCCACTCTCTTTTAATTCTAGGGTCAATTTTTTATAGTTTTCTTCTAATTTATCGAGCTGTTGAAATCCATCCTCAATAACTTTCTGATTTTCCGGATTCTTAGCTTTTTCAATTTGAGCAATTTCTTTTCGGATGGTAGCTTCAAAAAATCCTTGTGTTTCTTTCATCTCAGGCGATATCTGTGCTAATTCTATACCTGTATTATTGAGTTGACGAATATTTCCTGTGTAAACAAAAAATAACAACACAATCGATGCAGCTGCCATTAACCAGGGTAAAATTCTGATTACTCCTCTCGATGAACCTCCCTTACCTTGTTCGTCTATTCTTTTTTGAAATCTTTCAAAATGTCCAAGAGGCGGTTCCTTTTCGTCAAAAAGTGCTCTGTTTTGTTGAATAAAATCTTCTAAATTATTTTTCATCATTTTATTTTTTATCAGACAAATGCCTGATGTTGTAAAGCTTCTCTTAATTTTGCTTTGGCTCGAGAAATCGTAGTCCTGCAATTCTCATTCGAAATTTCCATAATTTCAGCAATCTCTTCATTATCATATCCTTCGAATAAACTCAATTGAAGTGCCAATCTGTAATTCTCCTTTAAACTACCAATTGCGTATTTTATCATCCTTACTTTGTCATTTAATTCATCTTCTGCAACTCCTTGCTCTTCATCTGAAACATCTGTTAATTTGTATTCCATATCCTTGAGTTGTACTTCTCCTTTTTTCTTTATTTTCTTCAGGCTTGTTAAACTTTTGTTGATCACAATCTTTTTTAACCAGGCTCCAAAAGCAACTTCCCCTTTATAAGATTCAATTTTCGAATAGCAATTTATAAACGCCTCCTGCATGATGTCTTCTGCTTCAAACTCATCATTTACAATTCTTAAAGCAGCATTGTACATTGCTTTATAGTACTGTTGATACAATTCGAACTGACATTTTTTATCGCCCTTCCTACAACCGGCAATCAACCGGTCTATATGTTCACTATTTGCTTTCAATTAGTTAAATCTGTTAAAAAGACCATTACATATTTTAATTGTTACACTCAACCCAAAAATTTATTAAAGATTTTATTACGACCAATCTCCGGTTTAAATTTTACATCTCTTTTGCTGCATTCATTCTAAATTTAAATAAAATTAGCAGACCTTTGCATTTTAATTAACACGGAAAACAATCGCGATAGTCTAACGATTGGCATGTTAATTGAATTAATTCATTTAAATAAAAATCTGCGCATTTTTAAAACGCTGTCTTTCAATATCTTAATTGCTTATAGTAATCATATAATTATTTGAAGCTTTAAAAAAAATGCCAAATTGACCTAGATAGACTATGAATAATCCCAAATTTCTAAATATTGACAATTTGTCACTTCAGCATATGATCGATGAAGAATCTGAATTGATTCCATTGTTGTCACCCGAAGATGAAGAGGCGATGAAAAATGAAGAAGTACCCGCCGAATTACCCATTTTACCTTTGCGAAACACGGTTCTTTTCCCTGGTGTTGTTGTACCTATTACCGCTGGACGAGATCAATCAATTAAATTAGTTAAAGACGCTCATAAAGCGAACAAACCCATTGGGGTTGTTGCGCAAAAAAATGAAAATATTGAAAACCCGGGGATCAATGATATCTTTAAAATAGGTACCGTTGCAAATATTTTAAAAATGCTTAAAATGCCGGACGGAAATACAATGGTAATTTTACAAGGTAAAAAACGTTTTGAAATAGATACCCTGATCAAAGAAGATCCATATTTAATTGCGAGCACCAAAGAGATACAAGATATAGTTCCTAAAAAGAATGATAAAGAATTTTCTGCAATTATTGATTCGATCAAAGACCTGGCACTTAAAATAATCAAGGAAAATCCAAACATTCCGAGTGAGGCTTCATTTGCCATCAAAAACATTCAAAGCAGTGCATTTTTGGTGAATTTTGTCTGCTCTAATCTGAATCTGGATACATCCGGAAAGCAAAAACTTTTGAACATCAACAACTTAAAAGATCGTGCTTTCGAAACGCTTAAAAAAATGAATATTGAGCTCCAAAGGTTGGAATTGAGCAACGATATTCAATCTAAGGTTCGTGAAGATATGGATCAGCAGCAACGTGAGTATTTTTTGCACCAGCAGATGAAAACCATTCAGGAAGAATTGGGTGGAGTATCTTATGACGAAGAATTGGAGGAAATGCGATTGCTCGCCAAAAAGAAAAAGTGGAGCATAGAAGTGAACGAACTATTTAATAAAGAGTTGGGTCGCTTACAGAGGATGAATCCGCAAGTGGCTGAATATTCAATTCAAAGAAATTATCTCGACCTCTTGTTGGAACTGCCTTGGAACTCTTATACTAAAGATAAATTCGACTTAAAAAGAGCACAAAAAATTCTTGACAGGGACCATTTTGGTTTGGAAAAAGTAAAAGAGAGAATTATCGAACATTTGGCCGTATTAAAATTGAAAGGGGACATGAAGTCGCCTATCATTTGCTTATACGGACCTCCTGGAGTTGGTAAAACTTCATTGGGAAAATCTATTGCGGAGTCACTTGGGCGCAAATATGTGCGTATGTCATTAGGTGGTTTGAGAGATGAGGCAGAAATAAGAGGACACAGAAAAACATATATTGGAGCACTTCCAGGAAGAATTATTCAAAACATCAAAAAATCTCAAAGTTCTAATCCTGTTTTCGTGTTGGATGAGATCGATAAGTTGGGCATGAGTCATCAGGGAGATCCTTCTTCAGCTATGCTAGAAGTGTTAGATCCTGAACAAAATACGTCGTTCTACGATAATTATTTAGAGGTAGGATACGACCTTTCTAAGGTAATGTTCATTGCTACTGCCAACAGTCTGGCAGATATTCCCTGGGCCTTACGAGACCGAATGGAAATTATCGAAATGACGGGATATACCGTTGAGGAAAAAATCGAGATCGCCAAACGCCATCTGTTACCCAAACAACTTAAAGAACACGGCTTAAGTGCAAACGATTTAAAATTAGGTAAGTCACAACTTGAGAAGATCATAACGGGTTACACCAGAGAATCAGGTGTCAGAGGCCTAGAGAAAAAAATTGCAAAAGTTGTTCGCTATGCGGCTAAATCAATCGCTATGGAGGAAGCCTATGAAGTTAAGCTGAACAATGAGGATATTGAAACGATTTTAGGCCCTTCACATATGGAAAGGGATAAATATGAAAATAATGAAAAAGCCGGTGTGGTCACAGGTCTTGCCTGGACTAGTGTTGGTGGAGACATTTTGTTTATTGAGTCTATTTTATCAAAGGGTAAAGGAATACTGTCTATTACTGGAAATCTCGGTAAAGTCATGAAAGAATCGGCTCAAATTGCTTTAGAGTATATTAAGGCTAATGCAGATGAGTTACAGATCGATCAAAAAATGTTCGAGAATTACAACATTCATATTCACGTTCCTGAAGGAGCGACACCAAAAGATGGTCCGAGTGCGGGAATTACAATGCTAACTTCTCTTGTATCTACTTTAACTCAGAGAAAAGTAAAGTCAAATTTGGCCATGACCGGTGAAATTACTTTAAGAGGTAAAGTACTTCCGGTTGGAGGAATAAAAGAAAAGATATTAGCTGCAAAAAGAGCTAATATCAAGGAGATTATTTTAAGTGAGCAAAACTTAAAAGACATTAATGATATCAAGGATACCTATTTAAAAGGGCTTACATTTCATTATGTAAAAGAAATGAAAGAAGTAATTGATATTGCACTTTTAAAGCAAAAAGTAAAAAATGCTAAAGATTTAACGATTAAATAGACAACCTTTAAAGCCGATCTGATTCGATCGGCTTTTTTTATGCCCTTTTGTTTATTTTCTTAACTTTGATCAGACTAAAATAATGGTATGCTTTTTAGAAATCCAGCCCTCCTCTACGGCCTCTTATTATTGCTCATACCCATTATTCTTCATTTATTTAATCTTCAGCGATTTGATACTGTCAAATTTACCAATGTAAAGTTTCTTAAGGAGATAAAAGAAAAATCTCAAAAACGTTCTAAACTTAAGAAATGGCTATTATTATTCACTCGTTTACTGGCCATAGCCTGCTTGGTTCTTGGTTTTGCTCAACCCTACTTTCCTGCAGAGAAAAATAGTAAAAAAGACATTGAAATTATCTATTTAGACAACAGTTTCAGTATGCAGGCCAAAGGTGAATTTGGTGAGTTATTGAGCCATTCAAAACAAACCTTGTATCAGAATTTAAAAGGTCAGCCAGTTTTTTTGATAACCAATGATGGTGTAAAAAAGGAAAACTTTACAGACGACGCTATTTTGCAAGTAGAATTTTCGCCGAACTCGCTTAGTGGTGAACAAGTAAAATTATTAATTGACCAAATTGAAGCAGATAACAATGTCAATAAAAACATCATTCTTATCTCAGATTTTCAATCTCTTTCCTTTGATTGGGATAAAACAAATCCCAATGATCAATATAATCTGGTAAAATTAAATGCTACTTCAAAAGGAAATGCGTTTGTAGATAGTGTATGGATAAAGTCTGACTCACCGGAAAAAATAGAATTAACCGCCAGAGTCTACAATGCTTATTCAGACAAAGAAGATATCAATGTCACTCTATGGATTAACGATGAAATTCAAGGAAAAAGAGTGGCAAAAGTGGAGGAAAATAAATTATTGGACATTGATTTCACTATTAATTCAAAAGAATACTTCACCGGTAAATTGACCTTGGAAGACAATCGTTTAGGGTTCGACAACGACTTCTACTTTTCCTTGCCTAAAAAGGAAAAATTAAATGTCCTTAGTTTGGGCGAAATCACCGATTATTTAAAAAGAATATACCTCGAAGACGAGTTCAATTATACCGAAATTTCTCTTTCTGAATGGGGAGCAACCGATACCGGAAAATTTGACTTGATCATTCTTAATGAGCTACAAAGCATTCCAAGTTATTTATCAGAAACCCTCGTAGAATATATAAAAAATGGAGGAAAAACCGTATTAATACCGGGCAAAACGATTGAAAGCTCGGAGTACAATAAATTCTTAGATCAAATAAACTTAGGTTCCATTGCAGATACAATTGCTAGAGAACTAAAAATTACGGATATCAATTTTGACGATCCCTTCTTTAAAGATGTTTTTAAGAAAAGAGAAGAAAATTTTTCTTATCCTACGGCGTCCTTTTCTTATCGAAGCTCGTTTAAAAATTTTATCCCTCTCATGAAATTTGAGAATGATGATCCATTTTTAGCAAAAGCGAACATTGGCAAAGGCACCATTTATTTGTTCACATCTCCGCTGGACGAACAAATGACGAACTTGCCTTCATCAACCTTAATAGTGCCGCTATTCTATAATTTTGCCACCAAGGGTCTATCTCAAGAAAAATTGTATTACAGAATTGGAGAATCAAATGAAATCAGAATCGAGGCTAGGACAAAAAATGACGAAGTTTACCATTTGACCAACGATGATCTGGATTATATTCCGTTACAAATTCGCCAAAATGATAAGGTAATTTTAACCACTGTTGAAATTCCGAACTTATCTGGAATTTTTTCAGTAAAGTATCAGAATTTATCACTTGGGGAATTTGCTTATAATTATCCAAAAATCGAAAGCGCTTTCAATCAAGCAGCTATTTCGGAAATAACAAAAAACAGTCAAAACATCACTGTTCATAGCAATTTGGAAGAAGCGCTAAAGTTGATAACGACAAGGGGAAAGGACAAAAATTTGTGGCAATTATTTATTACTTTTGCTTTATTATTCCTCATAGCTGAAATGCTTATTCAGAAATTCATGAAAAACTGATTATTATTAAAAATAACTACAAAGTGAATGTACTTCTAAAATCAGCCAAGATCATCGATAATAAGTCCCAATTTAACGGTAAAAAGAAAGACATTCTTATCGAGAAAGGTATGATCGTTCAAATTGCCGATAAAATTGATAACAAATCAAATTGCAAGGAAATTTCTTTAGAAAATTTACATGTTTCTCAGGGTTGGTTCGACAGCAGTGTATCTTTTGGTGAACCGGGTTATGAGGATAGAGAAACTATTGCTCATGGTATTGATGTTGCGGCGAAAAGTGGCTTTACAGCCATTGCCCTAAACCCAAATACAAATCCTAAAATAGATCATAAATCAGCCGTAGAATTCCTCCATAATAAAGGAAACAAAGGAAGTGTTGATTTATTTCCCATTGGAAATTTAACGGTCAATGCAGAAGGCAAAGAATTGGCAGAATTATATGATATGTTTAATGCCGGAGCCATTGCATTTGGCGATTATAATAAATCATTGGACAATTCTAATCTTTTGAAAATTGCCTTGCTCTATGCTCAGAATTTTGACGGAATTGTCATGAGCTTCCCTCAAAACAATCAACTGGCTCAGCATGGTTATGTCAATGAAGGTATCAATAGTACGAGACTAGGTTTAAAATCAATTCCCTCTTTGGCAGAAGAATTGCAAATTGTTCGGGATTTGTACTTATTGGAATATACCGGTGGCAAATTACATATACCGACTATTTCAACGGCTAATTCAGTCAAACTGATAAAAGAAGCAAAGAAAAAAGGTTTGAATGTAACTTGCAGTGTAGCATCACATCATTTGGTATTAAATGATGAACTTTTACATGACTTTGATTCAGATTATAAAGTAACTCCACCACTTCGCTCAAAATCTGATACCAAAGCGATGATCAAGGGGGTTTTGGATGGCACGATTGATATGATCACCAGCGATCATAATCCAATCGACATAGAGAATAAAAAGCTCGAAATGGAAAATGCCTTATTTGGTTCGATTGGTTTGGAAAGTGTTTTTGGAAGTTTAGGTGCTATATTACCTTTAGACACTATAATAACTGCCTTAACAGATGGTCCAAGAAAAGCATTCGGACTTTCTTTACCTGCCATTTCAGAAGGCGAAATGGCAAACTTGACCTTGTTTAATCCTGAAAAAGAGTATGTTTTTACATCTGATCATGTGCTATCTGGTTCAAAGAATTCCATTTTTAAGAATCAAAAGATGAAGGGTAAGGTCTATGGTATTTTAAACAAAAGAAATTTAGTGCTTGCCTAAGCATTCTTCATGTTTTTTTGATTGTAAAGTCTTTAAGTTTTACTTACCTTTAAGGCATGTATAATTCAATTTAAGAATACCTATGGAAGTAGAAAATACCATTCAAGAAGGAAAAACAATAGCCATTATTAGCTACATCACTTTGATCGGTACTGTAATCGCTTATGTGATGAATCAGAACAAAAAGAATTCATTTGCTGCATTTCATATTAAGCAAGCATTGGGCCTCGTTTTGTTGGCCTTTGCCTTGAATTTACTGAGCACTGTAATGGATATTTCTTTATTTTATAAGATAGTTGCGCCGGTTGTTTTTGTTCTTTGGCTTTTAGGATTAATTTATGCAATTCAGGGAAAAGAAAAAGCCATTCCTTTACTTGGTGAGCAATTCCAGATTTGGTTTAAAAATTTAGGCTAATATTTTTTTTAGCGAAGGTAAAAGTGTTTTCTTTATGAGCTCAAACCATGGATCTCAACATTTTTACCTTTTTTAATTTATGAGCCAACAAACTCTTCAATATTTAGTTCGTCAACCCATAAAAAATAGTGGTCCTTCACCCCTGCTTCTTCTCTTGCATGGCTATGGTTCAAATGAAAAGGACTTGTTTTCATTTGCCTCAGAATTGCCTGAAGAGCTATTGATAATAAGTATTCAAGCACCCCTTTATTTAGGTTTTGATAGCTACGCCTGGTACACGATTCACTTTGACCAGAATGCAGATAAATTTTCTGATATTCCTGAAGCTAAGAAATCGTTGATTTTACTAGATGAATTTATCGATGAACTAAACACAAAATTCGATATAAATACGCATAAGATTTTTATGCTTGGATTCAGTCAGGGAGCTATTTTAAGCTCTGCCTATGCCTTGAATCATCCTCAGAAGATCCCATATATTTTGGCGCTGAGCGGATACTTAAATACGGAATTAATTCAACAAGAACTAGACCTTGAGGCCATCAAAAAATTAAATTTTTTTGTGTCTCATGGCTCTGTAGATCAGGTAATACCAGTGGATTGGGCAAGAAGAACTCCGGATATTTTAAACACTTTAAAGGTGCCAAATGTCTTTAAAGAATATCCAGTCGGACATGGGGTGGCTCCCCAAAATTTTTATGATTTAAGAAATTGGATCCAAGAGAGGCTTTAAATTATTGATTTTTTTGTGTAAGTGTTAAATATTGTTTTTTATGAAGTATGTATTCATCATAGTAGTTTTGTTTTTTTCTTGTAATGCAGACAAAAATCAATTGACCAGAGTGAAAGAAGTTAATGACAGCATCAAAAAGACATTTGCCCCTGATAAAAGAGTGGCACTTTACAATATTGAAATCCAAGAAAGTAATCATCGCTTTTTACTGAAAGGCGAAACCAATTTACCAAAGGCCCTTGAAACTTTAAGAACCGAATTGGCTAAACAAAATTTAACATTCATCGATAGTATTGAGCTTTTACCGGATACTGCATTAGGTAATTTTACCTTTGCCATAGTAAACAACTCTGTAGCAAATATTCGATCTGAAGGAAAGCATTCTGCCGAATTAGCTACTCAGGCTTTGCTAGGAACTCCACTCAAGGTTTTAAAAACGAACGGAACGTTTTATTTGGTGCAAACACCCGATGATTACCTTTCTTGGGTTGATCATGGCGGAATAAAATTGATGGATGAAAAGCAATTTTCCAAATGGAATTCCGCACGAAAAATTATCTATACAAAACCTGAAGGGTATGTTTATACAAATGAAACAGAATCAGAAAAAGTAAGCGATATTGTCATGGGGGGTGTACTCAACTATTTAACCGAAAACGATAAGACCTATAAAGTGATGTACCCTGATGGCAGAATTGGTTACGTTTTAAAAAATGAGGCGGCTCTGTTTAACAATTGGTTTACTGAGCTGAAACCATCAGGTGAGCTAATTGAGCACCTGGCAAAAGAGTTTATGGGAGCTCCGTATTTATGGGGTGGAACTTCTACAAAAGGTGTTGACTGCAGCGGTTTTACCAAAACAGTTTATTTGATGAATGGTTTTATTATACCAAGAGACGCTTCTCAACAAATAGAAGCAGGAATTGATGTTGATCCTGGTTTAAATTTTGAAAATCTCGAAAAAGGTGATTTGATGTTTTTTGGTTCAAAAGCTACCGAAGATAAAAAACAAAGAGTGACACATGTGGGAATTTGGCTCGGCAACAACGACGGACAATTTATACATTCGGCAAGTCAAGTGAGATTGAGTTCCGTAAACCCCGAATCTCCCTATTATGATAAATCCAATACGGAAAGATACCTGGGTAGCAGGAGATACTTAAATCAAACAGATCCTAATATTCGGTCTTTTAAAGAAGTCTTTAGTCAGGCAAAAGTGTTGCAATAGCTAGTGCTTAAGCTCCCATCCAAAAGAAGTTTGTGCTACGTAGTCTGATTTTGAAGCTCCTTCTGTGGGTTTACTGTCGAAGTTATACGTATAACTCATCTTGATATAAAAATCATAGGGTAAATCATACTTTAAATTAAGGCTCATATCTAATCTGCTCCTGTCCTTTTCCGTTAGACTATAGTAATAGGTCGCATTAGTCATCATGCTAAAATCCCCAATATCGTACTTATTAAAGCCTAGTCCTAAATAGGCCTCCGAACTTTGTTTGGTCGGTGAGTTGTCCGTGTAAGATTCAGTAGTATAAGCTATCCCCGTTCCAGTGCCAAAATACATTTCATTGGTCTTTACAAAGAAATATCCACCCCCCAATTTATAGGTAGATCTCAACCTTAATAATTGCTCATCATTACCTAAATAATCCGCTTCAACAGCAGCAAACCATTCTTTTGGTAAAAAATATAAAAAATCAATATTACCATCAATTCTTCTAACATCATCAATACCATCCTGCCTGCTGAAAACCATATTTAAATAGGTACTGGATGACCATTTATCTGCGGCATAATTTCCTGAAAAATTGGTAGTCAATTGCCTCAGGTTATTTGCCTTGGTGACTGTCACACCAAAATCTATTGCCAAAGATAATCTGCTTAATAAATTCTTTCCTATCGGATCTAAATAAATAATATTCCCAATGTCTTCTTCAAAAGAATTCATCCCGGCAAATAGATCGACCTTTCCCGGATTCGTTGAAACACTATTCACTGTGGTCGACATGCGTGTACCATTAACTAATTCCACAATAAAATAACGATTACTTCTGATTTCGGTAATTTCATGCCACTTGATCTGAAAATCTTTTTTACTGTAACTCGTTTTAAAAGAAAGTATACTTTGTTTTAACTCTTTTATTTCACCGACCAAAATACCATCATCTCTTAGTCTTATTGTATCTTTTTGGGCAAATACCAAAGCAGAAAATAAAAAAATAACGAAGAAGGTTAACTTTTTAATCATTGCTATTTGGTCAGGTTTAAAATACAAATTAACTAATATTTGTCCAATTCTCTTTATTTAACATGATCTTTTGGTAGGTCTGAGAAATTTGAAAATTATTTGATTCGGTTAAATTCGGATCTTTTTTCAATACACTTATCGCCTCTTCTCTGGCCAAAAAAAGCAACTGAGCATCCTTACTGATATCTGCAATTTTTAGATTTAAAACCCCACTTTGCTGTGTACCTGCCAGATCTCCAGGTCCTCTTAACTTCAGATCCACTTCGGCAATTTGGAAACCGTCATTAGTTTCTACCATTGTTTGTAATCTCGTTTTAGCATCATCAGAAAGTTTGCTACCTGTCATTAAGATACAATAACTTTGATCGGCTCCTCGCCCAACTCTCCCTCTCAATTGATGAAGTTGAGACAAACCAAATCGCTCCGCACTTTCTATAATCATAACACTTGCATTAGGCACGTTTACACCCACTTCTATGACAGTGGTTGCCACCATAATCTGTGTTTCTCCATTCACAAATCTTTGCATTTCGTAATCTTTATCAGCTGATTTCATTTTTCCGTGTACTATACTAATCCTGAAATCAGGTAAGGGAAATTCTCTCGAAATACTTTCAAACCCATCCATCAAATCTTTATAATCGAGTTGTTCAGATTCTTCAATGAGCGGATAAACTATATAGATTTGCCTTCCTTTTTTTATTTCCTCTTTGATAAATTGAAAAACTGATAATCTGTTTTTATCAAATCGGTGAACAGTTTTGATCAATTTTCTTCCTGGAGGAAGCTCATCGATTACCGAAATATCGAGATCTCCATATATACTCATCGCCAAAGTTCTGGGAATAGGAGTTGCCGTCATCACTAAAACATGTGGCGGCAAATGGTTCTTATCCCACATTTTTGCTCTTTGGGCGACACCAAATCTGTGCTGCTCATCGATGATGGCGATCCCTAAATTTTTGAACTGGACAATTTCTTCAAAAACAGCATGCGTTCCAACGAGAATATGGAGATCACCGGTTAATAAATCCTTGTGGATTAGTTTTCTTTGAGAGGTTTTTGATGATCCGGTCAACAACTCAATTCTGATGTCCATTTTACCAAGAAGTTCTTTTAAGGCATTGTAATGTTGAACAGCGAGAATTTCTGTCGGTGCTATTAGGGCCGATTGAAAACCATTATCCAAAGCCATTAACATACTCATTAGTGCAACAATGGTCTTACCAGATCCCACATCCCCCTGTAAAAGTCGGTTCATTTGAGCTCCGGATCCAACATCTTTTCTAATTTCCTTAAGTACTTTTTTCTGAGCATAGGTCAATTCAAAAGGTAAATGCTTTTCATAAAATTCATAAAAATGGTCGCCTATCTCTTTAAAAACAAAGCCTTTGAACTTGATATTTCTCAAAACCTTTTTTCGGATCAATTGCAACTGGATAAAGAACAACTCCTCAAACTTTAATCTTTTTTGTGCCTCATATAATTTTTCTTGATCTTCAGGAAAATGTATTTGAAACATGGCCTCGGATTTAGACATCAACCTGTATTTGTCTATAATATCAACCGATAAAGATTCTTCAAATTTACCATTGATCTCTTTCAGAATTTGCTGCACCAATCCTTGCATGACGCGGTTATTGATTCCTCTGTTGGTCAATTTTTCGGTGGATCTGTAAACAGGTTGCAAAGCTGACCGCAAACTTGCCTTGTTTACCGACAATAATTCCATTTCCGGATGCGGCATATTGAACATCCCGTTAAATACAGATATTTTTCCGTAAATCACGTAAGGAGTATTTAGTTTAATCGAATCCTGAATCCATTTAGCCCCTTTAAACCAAACTAGCTCAATTCTTCCTGTTTCATCAGTAAAAGTAGCGGTAAGCCTGCTTCCCCTTTTTTGCCCGACTGTTCTTAGATTGGATATATACCCAATGAGCTGAACCTCAGAAGAATTAGGCAATAATTCATTAATTTTATAAAACTTCGTCTTATCTATGTAACGGAAAGGGAAAAAATTCAAAAGATCAGCAAAAGTAAAAATGTCCAATTCTTTGCCTAGAATTTCTGCTCTGTTGGGACCGACCCCCTTTAGGTAGGCGATTGAAGTTTGTAATTTATCCGTATTGCTCATCGCAATACGAATATAGTAAATAAGTCATGTCCTTCGATTTCTTTACTTTTGAAATTCAAGAAAAAACTGCCAATATGACCCATAGTGAGCTAAAAGAATTTCTAGATTTTAAAGCCGATGAATTCAATCAACCAAAATTTATCGAATCAGATCCTATTCAAATTCCACATCGTTTTACAAAAAAAGAGGACATAGAAATTTCGGGTTTTTTATCGGCGACCATTGCCTGGGGCAATCGAAAAAGTATCATCAAAAATGCACTTGTATTAATGGAATTAATGGATGAAGCTCCATTTGACTTTGTGATCAATCATCAAAATAATGATTTGGAGAAACTTAAAAGTTTTGTTCACAGAACTTTTAACGGAATTGATTTGATTCAATTTATCAAAAGTACACAATATATCTATCAGAACTACGGCGGGTATGAAGCTATTTTTACCAAATACCAAACAGAAACTGAACTGCAATTTGCCATTCATCATTTTAAAAAACTATTCTTCGAAATTCCGCATACCCAAAGAACAGAAAAACACATTTCCGATCCTCTTAAAGGTTCTGCTGCAAAAAGAATAAATATGTTCTTGCGCTGGATGGTGAGAAATGATCAAAAAGGTGTGGATTTTGGTTTGTGGAAAAACATTTCTCCTTCCATCTTATCCTGTCCCTTAGATATTCATTCCGGAAATATCGCCAGAAAATTAGGACTGATTAAACGGAAACAAAACGATGCCAAAGCTTTAAACGAATTAGATTTTCAGTTACGAAAATTAGACTCAAAAGATCCGGCAAAATACGATTATGCACTTTTTGGACTCAGTGTTTTTGAAAAGTTTTGACGGACCGCAGTAATTCAAAAAATTCAGCCTCACTTCTCGGAGAATAAGTATCTTTGCACTTTCAAATTTACACCCTTCTAAATGGAAAATCCCAATGATAAGCGTTTACACCGAACTTTAGTGATGGCGGTAATAGATGCCTTGTACTCAATCTATAACGAAAATGAGTACGCCGACAAAGTAGTTCAAAAAGTCTTAAAGAGGGATAAGCGCTGGGGTGCTCGCGACAGAAAATTTATTGCAGAAACTGTTTATAACATGGTTCGTTGGAAAAGAATGTACAACGAAATTGCTGGAACAAAGGATTTTTATTCTCGTGAAAATATTTGGAAAAACTTTTCTGTTTGGGCTGTTTTACAAGGTTACAAATTGCCTGACTGGAGAGGGTTTGAAGAAACCCCTTCAAGAAGAATAAAAGGGAGATTTGACGAATTGAGTAAAATTAGAAAATACAGAGAATCTATTCCAGATTGGTTAGATGAAATGGGTGAAAAGGAATTAGGAGAAGATTGGACTAAAGAAATTGCCGCTCTCAATCAACAGGCAGAAGTCATTTTAAGAACTAATAGATTAAAAACTAGTCCGGACGCACTTAAAATTACTTTGGAAAAAGAAGGAGTGCAAACAATTCAAAATCCTCATTTCCCCGATGCACTCATTTTATCAGAAAGACAGAATATTTTTCAAACGGAAGCTTTTAAGAATGGTTTATTTGAAGTGCAAGATGCTTCATCCCAACTAGTTGCTCCATTTTTACAAGTAAAGCCTGGAGATCGCGTTATTGATGCTTGTGCCGGTGCAGGTGGAAAAACACTTCATTTATCCAGTTTAATGGAAAACAAAGGTCAAATCATTGCTCTGGATCTATATGAAAACAAACTACTGGAATTAAAAAGAAGAGCCAAAAGAAATGGCGCACATAATATTACGATTAAACCAATAGAAAGTAACAAAACCATAAAAAAACTTCACAATTCGGCTGATAAAGTCTTAATTGATGCTCCTTGTAGTGGACTTGGTGTTTTAAAGAGAAATCCGGATGCCAAATGGAAATTACAACCGGAGTTTATAGAAGAAATTAAAAAAACGCAAGCTGAAATTTTACAGAATTATTCGTCCATGGTAAAACCAGGTGGTCGTTTAGTATATGCCACTTGTTCTGTTCTGCCTTCGGAAAATGAAGAACAGGTGAAAAAATTCTTGACACAAAATTCAGAATTCTCATTGGTGGAAGAAAAGAAGATATCTCCCGCCAAAACAGGATTTGATGGTTTTTATATGGCCTTGCTCGCTAAAAAAGAATTGAAATAAGACATAAAATCAAATACGAAATATATTTATCGCAAGAGCTTTTTTAAATTTGTGGCTCATTAAAATCAATCTAAAAAGATGATCTATTTTTTTCAAAAGAACCAAACCATTTATGCTGTAGGTACCTCAGCAAATTTTGAACATGAAAGCATAGAAAAGCTTATTTGGCTGTTTGGAAATGCCGAATTACTTTCAGACAAAAACCTTTCTGGCGTATTTATAGGTCCGAGAAAAGAAATGATCAGCCCATGGAGTACGAATGCGGTTGAAATAACCCAGAATATGGGTATTCAAAATATAATTCGAATCGAAGAATTTTATAAATCAGAGATCGAGGAGAAATATGATCCTATGGTTCAGGCATTATACAAAGTTCTGGACCAGAATCTGTTTACGATCGACATAACCCCTGAGCCTATTTTAGATATCGATGATATTGCTGCATATAATGAGAAAGAAGGTTTGGCACTTAGCGATGAAGAAATAGAATACCTTGAAAATTTGACCATAAAGCTTGGTAGAAAACTAACCGATTCTGAAATTTTCGGATTTTCTCAGGTAAATTCAGAACATTGCCGTCATAAAATTTTTAATGGGACCTTTGTCATAGATGGAGTTGAACAGGAAGGATCATTATTCAAAATGATAAAAAAAACCTCTCTGAAGAACCCTAATTCATTGGTCTCTGCCTATAAAGACAATGTGGCTTTTGTCGAAGGGCCTTTGATGCAACAATTTGCTCCAAAATCTTTTGACAAGCCTGACTTTTACGAAAAAAAGGAAATTGAATCTGTTATTTCTTTGAAAGCTGAAACTCATAATTTCCCTACAACGGTTGAGCCATTTAACGGCGCAGCAACTGGATCCGGAGGTGAAATTCGAGATAGATTGGCTGGAGGAAAAGGATCTTTGCCCTTGGCTGGTACGGCTGTTTATATGACGCCATATCCGAGGTTAAATGATGAAAAGCCCTGGGAGAAAATTGCAGAAAGAGATTGGTTATACCAAACACCCATAGATCTGCTGATCAAAGCGTCAAACGGAGCTTCAGACTTCGGTAACAAATTTGGGCAACCTCTAATCGCTGGTTCGCTTTATACTTTTGAACACGAAGAACACAACAGAAAACTTGCCTATGATAAAGTGATCATGTTGGCAGGAGGAATTGGATATGGCAAAAAAATAGATAGCATAAAAGATAAACCAAGTCCGGGAGACGATATTGTTGTTCTAGGAGGAGATAATTATAGAATAGGTATGGGTGGCGCAGCAGTTTCTTCGGCAGATACCGGAGAGTTTAGCAATGCAATTGAACTTAACGCAGTTCAACGGTCCAACCCTGAGATGCAGAAAAGAGTAGCAAATACCATACGTGCTATGGTAGAAAGCGATGATAATAAGATCATTTCTATACACGATCATGGTGCCGGAGGACATCTAAACTGTTTGTCTGAATTGGTAGAAGAGACCGGAGGTGAAATAGATCTGCACGCTTTACCCATAGGCGACCCTACCCTTTCCGCAAAAGAAATTATAGGAAATGAATCTCAGGAAAGAATTGGGTTAGTGATTCACGATAAGGACATTGACCTGCTCCATCGAATTGCCGATAGAGAAAGGTCTCCGTTTTATACAGTAGGAAAAGTGACCAATGATGGGAAATTTGTTTTCAAATCGGATAAATTACCCAAAAATCCTATGGAGTTTAAACTTATCGACATGTTCGGCAGTTCTCCTAAGACCATCATGAATGATAATTATATTAGCCGAAAATATGCAGATATCAACTATACTTCTGAACACATTTACGACTATGTAAAACAAGTGCTGTCGCTTGAAGCTGTGGCTTGTAAAGATTGGCTTACCAATAAAGTAGATCGCTGTGTTGGCGGTAAAGTGGCAAAGCAACAATGTTGTGGAGCCTTACAATTACCCTTAAATAATGTTGGTGTCATGGCCATTGATTTTAAAGGAAAAAGCGGAATAGCAACTTCCATCGGACATGCACCTGCCATCGCTTTGATCGATGAGGTAGCCGGATCAAAAATGGCTATTGCCGAATCATTGACTAATATTGTTTGGGCACCCTTAGAGAACGATCTCGAATCTGTTTCTCTTTCAGCCAACTGGATGTGGCCTTGTAGAAATGAGGGTGAAGATGCGAGATTATACAGCGCAGTTAAAGCCGCTTCAGATTTTGCCATTGCCCTGGGCATCAATATTCCAACCGGGAAAGACTCGCTTTCCATGAAGCAGAAATATAAAAATGATGAGGTACTTTCTCCGGGAACGGTCATCATATCTGCAGGAGGCCAATGCCAGGATGTGAGCAAAGTAATAGAACCCGTTTTAAAAACGATAGAAAACAATAAACTTTATCACCTTGATTTTTCAAAAGACGATTTAAATTTAGGAGGATCGAGTTTTGCTCAGACAAAAAATAAAGTAGGTTCAAAAGCACCAACGATTAAAGATGATTTATACTTCAAGCAAGCATTTAATACGGTTCAAAAATTGATCAAACTGGGATTAATTACTGCAGGACATGATGTTTCCTCAGGTGGTATGATCACAACTCTTTTAGAAATGTGTTTTGCCGAAACCAATGTTGGCGCAGAAATTGACTTTTCAGCCTTTCCTAGTAAAGATGCCGTTAAGCTCTTGTTTTCCGAAAACAGTGGTGTCATCATACAAACGGATCAATCCGAAATTGTTGAGAATATCTTATCGGAAAACCAAATCGTCTTTAGACAGATTGGAAAAGCAATCAATGGAAAAAGCCTTCATATCAGTAATTTTGATCTATCTTTTGATATTTCGGAATACAGAGATGTCTGGTTTAAGACCTCTTATTTACTGGATAAAAAGCAGTGTAAAAATGATCAGGCAAAAGAGCGCTATAACAATTATAAAAATCAGCCACTGAACTATGTTTTCCCGGTCCACTTTAATGGGAAACTACCTGTGATGAGCAGAAAAAGTAAACCAAAAGCTGCAATTATTCGAGAAAAGGGATCAAATAGCGAAAGAGAAATGGCACATGCCATGTATTTGGCGGGCTTTGACGTAAAAGATGTCCACATGACCGATTTGATGAGTGGAAGAGAAAATTTAGAAGATATTCAATTTATAGGGGCTGTCGGCGGATTTTCGAATAGTGATGTACTGGGTTCCGCAAAAGGCTGGGCCGGCGCATTTAAATACAACGAAAATGCCAATCAGGCACTTCAGAATTTCTTTGCAAGAGAGGATACTTTGTCAGTGGGAATTTGCAATGGCTGCCAGTTATTTATTGAATTAGAATTGATCAATCCAGATCATGAAGAAAAACCAAAAATGCTGCACAACAATTCTTTTAAACACGAAAGTAATTTTACATCTGTAAAAATTCAAGAGAATAATTCTGTGATGTTATCTAGTTTGGCAGGAAGTATTTTGGGTGTTTGGATCTCTCATGGAGAAGGAAAATTTAGTTTCCCTTATACAGAAGATAAATACAATATTGTTGCAAAATATGGCTATGAAGGGTATCCTGCAAATCCAAATGGCTCAGATTTTAATACTGCAATGATGTCTAGTGCGGACGGCAGGCACCTGGTCATGATGCCACATATTGAAAGATCAATTTTCCAATGGAATTGGGCAAATTATCCTAATGGTCGAGAAGATGAGGTGAGTCCGTGGCTAGAGGCTTTCGTCAATGCAAAAAAATGGATAGAAGAAAAAAATAACTAAGATCCAAGACCTAATAGAAATATTAGGTCTTTTGTTTTTGCTTTTTTGCCGCCGGAAACAGAACATTATTCAAGATCAATCTGTATCCGGGAGAATTTGGGTGCAGGTCTAATTCTGTTTTGGCATCTCCTACCCTATGCTGGTAATCTTCAGGATCGTGACCTCCGTAAAAAGTAAACATACCCTTTCCCTGTACACCATGAATATATCTGGCCTCCCCATTCACCTTATTCTCTCCCATCACCAAGACATATGGTTTAATTTGTGCCGGATTAAACGAAGTGGTTTGACCCATGAAGCCTTTTACCATTAAGGTGTGATTTTGGCATAACATACTCGGAATTCGATCCCATTTGGCCGAATACTCTTTGAGTTCGAAATAATCCTCCGTTTTCAGGATATTTCTCTTTTGCGTCATATCTATACTCGAAAATTCATAGATCACGGGATTTCTTTCTAATACAAAATCTGTGAATGCAAACGTTTTATCGTAATCTATTTTGATCTGATAATCAGGTTCGGATGGATCTCCATCAAAAACCGATTCGCAAATATCAACGCCTTCTGCTGCTAATGCGATATCAAAACTATCTGTGGCAGAACACATCGCAAACATAAATCCTCCGCCATAAACATAGTCTCTGATTTTTATAGCGACCGCTAATTTTTGTTGAGATACTTTTTCAAAACCCAATTCCTGAGCCATCTTTTCTGCCTCTGCTTTTGCATCAATATACCAGGGAGCAGTGCGAAAAGCACCATAAAACTTCCCATATTGACCGGTAAAATCTTCATGATGTAAATGAAGCCATTCGTAAAGCAATAATTTATCTTCCAATACTTCCTTGTCATAAATTATGTCATAGGGAATTTCTGCGTATTGCAGAACCAAAGTTACCGCATCATCCCAAGGTTGATTGGATTTTGGAGAATAAACCGCAATTTTTGGTGCCTTTTCTAAAAGCACAGTAGTTTGATTTTTGGAAGGACTTTCAATCTCACTTAAAATTTCGGCAGCCTTATTGATTGACAATTCCTCATATGAAATACCACGTATGATCAATTCTTTTTTTAAAAAATCCTGATTCTCAAGTAAAAAAGATCCGCCTCTATAATTGAGCAACCATTGCACTTTGACTCCATTTTGCAAAGAAAAAAAAGTAATACCGTAGGCTTTGAGATGATTAGACTGAGAAGTGTCCATAGGAACAAGCAAAAATGAAGCCTTTGCCTGAACATAAAAAACAAATAATAAAAGGAGAATCAAGTTTTTTTTTAGTTGCATAGCGCATTCTTTAGAAAGGCACATCTTCTTCGTCATCTGGACCAAAAGCATCTTGTGCACTTCCGAAATGAACCGGTGAAACTCCAGAATTAATAGAAGACTGAAACTCCGTATCAAAACCTTCCTCCAGATTTGTAAATTTCGCCAATTTTCCAACGAATTTGAGACGTATATTATCCAAGCCACCATTTCTGTGCTTAGCAACAATAAATTCTGCCTGCCCTTCACAGGGAGTTCTTTCGTCATCATCCCATTCGGTCAATCCGTAATACTCAGGTCTATAAATAAAAGAGACTATATCTGCGTCTTGCTCAATAGCTCCTGATTCTCGTAAATCTGAAAGCAGCGGCCTTTTACTACCTCCTCTTGTTTCTACTGCCCTAGATAACTGGGATAAAGCAATTACAGGAATATTTAACTCTTTAGCCAAGGCTTTCAGGTTTCTAGAGATCATCGAAATTTCTTGCTCGCGGTTACCACTACCCTTTCCGGTGTTACCAACTGTCATCAACTGCAAATAATCAATGACTACGATCTTTACATCGTGTTGAGAAACCAATCTCCTCGCTTTTGCTCTTAGATCAAAAATAGATAAGGAGGGTGTATCGTCAATATAAACAGGAGCTTCTGATAAATTTTTTACTTTTCTATTTAAAATTTCCCATTCAAATGCCTCGAGATTACCTTTTCTTAGTTTTTCTGATGATATTCCAGTTTCACTTGAGATCATCCTCGTAATCAACTGAACTGAAGACATTTCCAAAGAAAATATGGCCACGGGAATATTGAATTCTATCGCCATATTTTTAGCCATTGACATCACAAAAGCGGTTTTACCCATACCGGGTCTTGCTGCCAATATGACCAGATCTGAAGGTTGCCAACCGGAAGTAAGATTATCTACTTTTGTAAAGCCTGTAGGCACTCCGCTCATTCCTTCTTTATTCGAAATTTCTTCAATTTTCTTCAGCGCCTGGCTCACTAAATTTTCTGCCGCTTCGGAACTTTTTTTCAAATTCCCTTGAGTAATATCGAAAAGTTTAGCCTCAGCTTCATCGAGCAGATCAAATACATCTGTAGTTTCATCGTATGAACTTTTGATAATCTCACTTGAAATAGAAATCAATTGCCTTTGAATATATTTCTGCAAGATAATACGGGCATGAAACTCAACATGCGCAGAAGAAGATACTTTTTGCGTCAAATTGATTAAATAGTAATCGCCGCCGGCAGCATCTAATTGGGATTGCTTCCTTAATTGGTTCGAAACAGTTAGCAGATCAATAGGTTCTGAAGCATTGAATAAATGAAAAATAGCATGATATATATACTGATGTGCAGGCTTATAAAAAACATCAGGATGCAGGATATCAATTACGTCATCTACCCCCTTTTTATCAATCAACATTGCTCCTAATACAGCCTCCTCTAAATCAACTGCCTGAGGGGGAAGTTTTCCCTGCTCAAGATTGATTATATTCCCCATTTTCATCCCTTTCGACTGTATTACTTTCGCTTTTTCCATTTGGCAAATGTACCTTAATAATAATTTATAAATACTTTTCTAGAAGTAGTATATTTCAACAAAATTTGTTGAAAACTGATTATTTGTTAATAACCTAGAAGCTGAGGTAAATGTATATTTTTTCATCTGTTTTCCGAAAATATTTAACTATAAATTTCCGGGTATAGTTTCGATAATTTCACGATGTATCTGTAAATTGCGCTTCAATGAGGGATCTTAAAAAATGGCTGTCATATGGATTATTGGTCCAAATAGTTTTAGTTTGGCTGAGTTCGTATTTCCCTAATTGGGTAGAAAAATATTATAGTCAGGGAATCTATATTGGCATTTCTAAAGTTTTTAGATTTACTTTTGGTTGGGTTCCTTTCTCTGTTGGAGATATTTTATATGGATTATCTATATTATTAGTAATAAGATATTTATATCAATTTATTTTAAATAAAGATTTTAGAAAAAAATCAAATCTCTACTCAGCTGGAGCCACCTTATCCATAGCTTATTTTTTATTTTATTTTCTTTGGGGCTTGAACTATTCTAGAGAAAATGCCTATGTAAAAATGGGACTTAATGAGGAAGATATCACCGAATCTCAGCTTGATGATTTTTCGAAATTTATTTTAAATGAAACCACTAAAACGCTGAATCAAATTGTCCTGAATGATACTATACCGGTTGTGATTCCCTACACAAAAAATGAAATATTCAAAATTGTGCCAGAAGGTTATAAAAATCTACAATCAAGATTTCCACAATACGATTACCAGCCTATTTCTCTTAAAAAATCTTTGATCAGTCTGCCATTAACCTACATGGGATTTTCAGGTTATCTCAACCCTTTTACTGGTGAGGCACAAGTAGATCATTTAGTACCTAAAGTTTCTCTGCCCATGATTTGTCTACACGAAATGGCTCATCAGATAGGAATTGGTTTTGAAAGCGAAGCCAATTTCATCGGTTTTTTAGCGGCCTATTTTCACGATGATCCCTATGTAAAATACTCAGGATTGCTCATGGCTTATCGATATGCCTTATACGATCTTTCAAAATCCAACCCCGATAAAGCCAAAGCACTTTTTATAAAAACTCCCAAGGGTATCATTAAAAATATTGAAGAACTAGAATTATTTTGGTCAAAATACAGAAATCCGTCAGAAGCCTATTTTAAAGCTTTTTATGACGGTTATCTAAAAATGAATAATCAGAAAGACGGAATGAAAAGCTATTCTAATATGACAAAATTACTTATAGCCTACAGAGATAGTTATGGGTTATAATTCTTTTTATATATTTACTCAAACCTCATTTATATGATCAAAAAAGCCATCTTCTTTCTTTTCATCTTCCCTTTTGCCTTGGTTGCTCAGGAGTATTATCCCAAAAATTACGGGGTAAACAATGAAAACAAAAACTATACAGCATTTACGAATGCCGTTATACATATTAGTCCAACTCAAAAAGTAGAAGGAACTCTGCTGATCAGGGGTGATAAAATTATCAGCACTTCCAAAACTGCTGCCCTGCCGGAGAATTGTGTAATTATGGACCTTAATGGCAAAAGTATTTACCCTTCATTTATCGATGCATACTCCGATTTTGGATTTAAAGTAGAAAAGAAGTCTTCCGGAAATTTCAGATCTGGCGGATCCCCGCAATACGACTCAAAAAGAGAGGGCTATTACTGGAATGAGCATATACTTCCTGAAAGAAATGGTGTTTCCGAATTTAACTTCGACAAAGAAAAAGCGAACGAATTGAGAAAAGTTGGGTTTGGGATTGTAAATACACATATACCTGATGGAATTATACGGGGAACAGGTGCTATAGTATCATTAAATGATCATGGAACTGATGCCGAGAGAATTATTGACGATCGGTCAGCCCAATTTCTGTCGTTCGAAAAAAGCAGTATGAGTAATCAGATTTATCCAAGTTCCATCATGGGCAGTATGGCTTTGCTAAAACAAGTATCCTATGATGCAGACTGGTACAATGCGGGTAAAAGTGAAACCAAAGACCTATCACTTGAAGCATACAATCGAAACAAAACTTTGCGACAAATTTTCTATACTGGTGATCTAGCAGATGGACTTAGAGCAGTTCAGTTAGGGAAAGAATTGAGCACTAATTATATCATTGTAGGCGGAGGCAATGAATACCAGCTGGTAGACAAGATCAAAAGCTCAGGGAACAATTATATTATTCCTGTCAATTTCCCTAAAGCTTATGATGTTGAAAACCCAATGCTTGCCGATTATATCACATTGAGCGATATGCGCTATTGGAATCAAGCTCCTTCAAATTTGGCAAGTCTGCAAAAAAATGGAGTTAATTTTTCTCTGACATCTTATGGCCTTGATAAGATAAGTGACTTTAAAGAAAACTTACTGAAAGCCATCGATTACGGTTTCGATAAAAACGCGGCATTGGCCTCCTTGACAATTATCCCTGCCTCTATCTTAGGTAAGTCTGGTCAAATGGGAACCTTGGAAAAAGGAAAAATGGCAAATTTTATTATATGTTCTGACGACATATTTGATAAAGAAACCATTTTATACGAAAACTGGATTCAAGGAAAAAGACATGTGATCAATGATTTAGACCTTAAAGACATTACCGGGAAATACGATCTATCGGTCAACAATCAGGCTTACACTCTTCAAATTGATGGATCAAATTCAAATTTGAAAGCCAAAGTAAAACAAGACACAATTAATTTTCCTGCTAAAATTAGTTTTAAAGATAATTGGCTCAACTTATATTTTAACTCTTCGAAAAAAGAAACTGAATACACCCGGTTGTCTGCTAAAGTTATGGATCCTCAGAAATTCTCAGGAATTGCCATTTTGAGTGATGGAAGAGAAACCCAGTTTACTTCAGTTAAGAAGCCGGAAATCAAAAGTGAAAAAGCTGAAAAGGCAGCAGACGAAAGTCCTTGGGTAGCACCCATTACATTTCCTAATAATGGATATGGCTCAACTCAACAACCTCTTCAAGAAACTTTGCTCATAAAGAATGTAACGGTTTGGACAAATGAATCTGATGGAATTTTGACTAATACCGATGTGTTGATCAGGGATGGGAAAATTGATAAAGTGGGAAAATCTTTAAACGCGAAAAACGCAAAAGAAATAGACGGGACCGGAAAACATTTAACTTCTGGAATAATTGACGAACATTCACATATTTCTACGGTAAGTACGAATGAAGTTGGTCAAAATTCAACGGCTGAAGTGACCATGGAAGAGGCCATAGACTTTGAAGATATCAATATTTACAGAGCGCTGGCTGGTGGTGTTACCCAAGCGCAAATTCTTCACGGTTCTGCGAATCCCATCGGAGGCAGATCTGCCATTATCAAAATGAAGTGGGGAGAAACTCCGGATAAATTAATCGATCCTAAAGCTCCTAAATTCATCAAGTTCGCATTGGGAGAAAATGTAAAACAGTCCAACTGGATGGGCGGTCGTTTCCCTCAATCCAGAATGGGTGTTGAACAGGTTTTTATCGATTATTTTCAACGTGCCAAAGAATATGAAGCCCTCAAAAAAAGTGGAAAACCTTATCGAAAAGATCTTGAATTGGAAACTTTGGCAGAGATCCTAAACAAGGAAAGGTTTATTTCTTGCCATTCCTATGTTCAGAGTGAAATTAACATGTTGATGAAAGTGGCCGAGCAATTCAACTTTAACATCAATACTTTTACCCATATCCTCGAAGGATACAAAGTTGCCGATAAGATGAAGGTCCATGGTGTTGGCGGATCAACTTTTAGCGATTGGTGGGCTTATAAATATGAAGTAAAAGACGCTATTCCCTATAATGCAGCCCTGATGCATAGCCAGGGAGTTATCACGGCGATTAATTCAGATGATGCTGAAATGATGCGAAGATTAAATCAAGAAGCAGCAAAAACAATCAAATATGGTGGTGTGTCAGAAGAAGAAGCCTGGAAAATGGTTACCCTTAATCCTGCTAAACTATTACATATTGATAGTTACGTTGGGAGCATAAAAGAAGGTAAGGATGCTGATTTAGTATTGTGGAGCGATAATCCACTTTCCGTAAATGCGATCGCAGAAAGAACCATTATCGAAGGTAGGACCTATTTTGATTTAAACTCTGATAAAGTCAAAAGGGCAAATATCCAAAAAGAAAGAAGCCAACTTATTAATGCCATGTTAAAGGAAAAAAATGGCGGTTCGGAAACACAAAAACCCAGGAAAAAAGAAACTAAACTTAACCACTGTGATACAGTAGATTAATCTAATTTAGATATGAAATATTTGTTCTTACATATTATTCTTGTCATAGGACTTATTGCCAATGCGCAACAGACTCCGGCAAAAAGGCAAACTGAAAAAGTCACCATTCAAGGTGCTACTTTACATTTAGGCAATGGAAAGGTGATGAAAAATACGAACATTACTTTTGAAAACGGATTAATAACCGCTATAGGATATGAGGCCAATACACCAAATGGCATGGTGATCAATGCAGCAGGAAAACATGTGTATCCGGGTTTTATCGTTCCAAATTCTACCTTGGGCTTGGGTGAATTAGATGCCGTAAAAGCGACAATCGATGAATCCGAAATTGGCGGCGACGTTCCGAATGTTCGAAGTTTAATCGCGTATAATGCAGAATCTCAGGTTGTGGAAGCAAGTCGTTTAAATGGGGTTTTACTTGCACAGATCACTCCACAGGGAGGGACAATTTCAGGAACATCTTCAATCGTTCAACTAGATGCCTGGAATTGGGAAGATGCAGCAGTTAAAGTGGATGATGGTATTCACCTGAATTGGCCTACCCTTTTTAAGTCTAAAAATGAAGGTTTCGGTTCCAGAGTTTTTAGCGAAGAGAATAAAGAGTATAGCAAAAAAGTGGCAGATTTGACCGAACTATTCGTTCAAGCAAAAAATTATAACCAAAAAAGTAATAATTCTCGAAATCTCGGATTTGAATCTTTGAAATCTCTATTTTCAGGAGAAAAAAAAATATACATCCATGCCGATCTCGAACAAGAAATCATTGATGCCATTCAATTTTCAAAAGATCTGAACCTAAAAGATATTACCATTGTAGGTGGAGGTGAATCTTATAAGGTAATGGAACATCTCAAGTCATCAAACACATCTGTATTAGTGAAGCGCGTGCACTCTTTACCCAACAGTGAAGATGATGACTATGACATGTTTTACAAACTCCCTGCTTTATTGATGCAAAACAATATTTTAGTGGGCTTGGAGGCAAGTGGACAAATGGACAGAATGAATACCAGAAATCTGCCATTCTATGCCGGTCATACAACCGCCTATGGTATCGATCAAGAACAGGCCCTTCAAATGATTACAGAAAATACAGCTAAAATCTTAGGCATTAGTGATAAATATGGCACACTGGAGGTTGGGAAAAGTGCTACTTTGTTTATTTCTGAAGGGAATGCTTTAGACATGCGAACCAACCGACTTACGGATGCATTCATTGATGGCCGAAAGATTATTTTAAAATCTCATCAAACTGAACTTTACGAGAGATACCGTGACAAGTACTCGAAATAATCAACAAAAGGCTTTCTTTGGAAAGCTTTTTTTATTTTTGTGAAAACATAAACTGTGTATAAATCAATCAGTAGCAACCAAAATTCTTTGGTTAAGAAAATTCTTTTACTTCAGACAAAATCTAAAGCCCGAAAAACGCAAGGTGAGTTTGTGATAGAAGGATTTAGAGAAATAGACCTGGCACTTCAAGGAGGATATGATATTGCTCAGCTTCTTTGGTGCGAAGAATTACTTCCGGAAAAGGAATTTAAAAAGATCGAAGCAAGAACGCAAAGCCCGGTAGTGAATGTAACCAAAGATATTTATGAGAAGATCTCACACAGAAAATCTACGGAAGGCCTTATCGCTTTAGCTGCTAGTAGAGAACTTTCTGTTAACGACATAATTCTATCAAAAAATCCCTTAATACTAGTTGTTGAAGCTCCGGAAAAACCGGGGAATTTAGGTGCACTTTTGCGAACGGCAGACGCAGCAAAAGTTGATGCAGTTTTGATTGCAAACCCGATAACTGATTTGTATAATCCCAACATTGTAAGGTCCAGTGTAGGATGTGTTTTTACCAATCAGATCGCACTAGGGTCAAATGAAGAGATACTGTCTTTCTTAAAAACAAATAACATTAGAAGCTACGCAGCTGCATTAGCAGATAAAAGCAAACCTTATTTTTCGTTTGATTTTAAATTACCAACGGCCATAATAGTGGGTACCGAAGACAAAGGATTGAGTAATTTTTGGTTGCAAAACGCCGATGAAAAAATCATTATTCCCATGCAGGGAATGATAGATTCATTAAATGTGTCTGTCTCTGCAGCTATACTTATTTTTGAAGCCAAACGACAAAGAAATTTTTCTCTATGACACCTACATCTTTATTTTCATTAATTATTACCATTCTAATTGTTGAATTTATTTTCGACAAATATTTAGACTTTATCAATGCAAAACATTTTAAAGATCCTGTACCTCAGTTGTTAAGCGACGTATATGATGAAAAGGAATACAAAAAGTCCCAGGCTTACAAAAAAGAAAACTATCAATTTTCTTTGTGGACATCCATTTTCTCTTTTATCGTTCTTCTACTATTCTTTTACTTTAAAGGATTTGCCTGGGTAGATGAGTTTGCCAGATCCATTTCATCTAATGAAATAGTCGTAGGTCTACTTTTTTTTGGATTGATCATGCTCGCAAATGACATCCTCACAACTCCATTTGCTTATTACCACACATTTGTGATAGAAGAAAAATATGGCTTTAATAAATCTACAACTAAACTTTTTTTTATGGATAAACTAAAGGGTTGGATATTGAGTATTCTGATAGGAGGAGGAATTTTAGCACTCATTATTTATTTCTATCAATTAACTGGCGATAATTTCTGGATTTATACTTGGTTATTGATGACACTCTTCACCTTGTTTTTTACTTTTTTTTACAGCAGCCTCATAGTTCCTCTTTTCAACAAGCAAACCCCCTTGGAGGATGGAAGTTTAAGATCTAAAATTGATTCTTTTGCTAAAAAAACGGGCTTTACTTTAGACAATATTTTTGTGATTGACGGATCAAAGAGATCTACAAAAGCAAATGCCTATTTTGCAGGATTCGGACCGAAAAAACGAATCGTACTTTATGATACTTTGATTGAAGATCTTGAGGAAGATGAAATTGTTGCTGTTTTAGCACATGAAATTGGTCATTACAGAAAAAAACATGTGATTTACAATATGATTCTTTCTACCCTAATCACCGGATTGAGTTTATTTATTCTTTCATTGTTGATAGATAATCCCATTTTAGCGGAAGCCATGTCAGTTGAAAAACCAAGTTTTCATATTGGCTTAATTGCATTTGGACTTTTATTTAGTCCCATCTCAGAAATAACCGGAATAGCCATGCAGTATTTATCGCGAAAATTCGAATATGAAGCTGATAATTTTGCCAAGCTTCATCACAATGCAAATGACCTTATTTCATCTCTCAAAAAGCTGTCAAAAAAAAGCTTAAGCAACCTAACTCCTCACAAGGCATATGTCTTTTTTCACTATTCACATCCTACTCTGTTTGAAAGGGTACAAAATTTGTTATTGTAACCAAAAAAATCACCGGATAAAGTAGCTTGTTATTATAGCTTTAATGTATTATTTTTAACGAATGACATATGTTGCAACATTAGAAGATGAAAATAAGGAAATAGCGAGTCGTTATAAAGACATGCTTCGTAATTCCTACCAAACTTTAAGCAAAGAAGATAAGCTTAAAATTAGGAAGGCTTTTGATTTTTCTGTTGAAGCGCACAAAGAGCAAAGAAGAAAAACAGGCGAACCATATATTTATCATCCAATAGCAGTAGCCAAAATTGTGGCCAATGAGATTGGATTGGGTGCAAATTCTATTTGTGCAGCTCTATTGCACGATGTAGTTGAGGATACAAAGGTCACCCTCGATGATATAGAAAGAATTTTTGGTAAGACCATTGCTAAAATTGTTGACGGACTCACAAAAATTTCTCGTTTAAACAAAGACAAAGACATATCCATTCAGGCTGAGAACTTTAGAAAAATGTTACTCACCTTGAACGATGATGTTCGTGTGATTTTGATCAAAATTGCCGATCGTTTGCACAACATGCAAACTTTAGAGTCAATGCATGAGGACAAGCAAATAAAAATAGCCTCTGAAACTTTATACATCTATGCACCACTTGCTCATAGATTAGGACTTTACAATATAAAAACAGAACTGGAAGATCTGGGGCTAAAATATACAGAACCTGAGGTGTATCTTGATATTGTAACCCGAATGAAAGAAAGCAAGGAGGAACAAGATCGATACATACAAACTTTCTCAGAGCCAATTAAAGCCTCTTTGGATAGTGAAGGTGTAAAATACCAGATACGCGGCCGATCAAAATCTATCTTTTCTATTAGGAGAAAAATGCGAAATCAATCTGTATCATTTGATGAAGTATATGATAAATTCGCCATTAGGATCATCTATAAATCCAATTTAAAACAGGAAAAATTCAATGCATGGAAGATCTATTCCATTGTAACAGATCATTACAGTCCGAATCCAAGCAGATTGAGAGACTGGATCACCCAACCAAAAACCACAGGTTACGAATCTCTCCATACCACGGTTATGGGGCAGGAAGGAAAATGGGTCGAAGTACAGATACGTTCTGAAAGAATGGATGAGATTGCCGAAAAGGGCTATGCTGCACATTTTAAATACAAGCATGGTAGTGTAAATGAGAGTGGGCTCGAATCTTGGCTGAACAGATTGAAAGAAACCCTGGAAAATCCTGAAGCTAATGCCGTAGATTTTGTAGAGCAGTTCAAATTAAACCTGTATTCAAAAGAAATTTATGTATTCACTCCGCAAGGAGATATTAAATCTTTGCCTAAAGGATCCACACCGATAGATTTCGCTTTTTCTATACATACGGAAGTAGGTATGCATTGTAGGGCCGCCAAAGTAAATGGCAAGTTGGTTCAGCTCAATCATGAACTCATTAGTGGTGACCAGGTTGAAATTATTACCTCTATCAATCAAAAACCAAAATTGGCCTGGTTAGATATTGCTCAAACGGCAAGAGCAAAATCTAAGATTAAAGGTATTTTAAAGGAAGAGCAAAAGATTACCGCAAATGAAGGTAAGGAAGTTCTGGATAGAAAATTGCGCCATTTAAAGATCCCAAATTCAGAAAAAACCTATAACGAGCTTGTAAATTTCTTCAAATTAAAAACAAGTTTTGATCTTTTTTTCAGAATTGGTAATGGCTCCATTGACAATGCTCAACTAAAAAAATATGCGAGTTCACGCTCTAATGCGTTTGTAAATTTCTTTAAAAATAGAATCCGAAGAAGTGCAAATCAAGCCAAACCTGTTGTAGAAGAAAACACGAACAATTATGATATGTTGGTGTTTGGAGAAGAAGGAGAAAAACTCAATTATACATTTGCAAAATGCTGTTCACCCATTCCGGGCGACAAAGTTTTTGGTTTTGTTACGATTAAAGAAGGTATAAAAATTCATAAATACGATTGCCCAAATGCACTGGGAATGCAATCGCAATACGCTTATAGAATTTTACCCGCAAAATGGATCGATTCCTCTCAACAGGCTTATAAAGTAAAAATAAATATTAGTGGAATAGACCGGGTAGGTCTGACCAATGATGTAACCAGAATTATCTCGAATAATTTGCAGATCAATATCCAGAATATGAATATAGCGGCCAACCAGGGAATTTTTCAGGGAAAATTAACGGTTGAAGTAAAAAATAATGAACAACTCAACAAATTAATCAATCAGTTGGGTAAGTTGGAAGGAATTGATAAAGTGACGAGAATAACTAAATAATATTCTTTTTTTTTATAACTTTTTCGGCGATTAAAATGTAAATTTGCCACTGAAACTCACAAGAATTGACATGACAGATTCTAAAGACATTGAGGTAGTAAAAGACTATTTTACCAAGTTTTTGGAAAAAAATAGTCATAGAAAAACACCCGAAAGATTTGCCATTTTACAAGAAATTTATGAAAGTGAAATTCATTTCGATATTGAATCTCTTTATATAGAAATGAAAAACAAAAACTACCGTGTGAGCAGGGCAACTTTATACAACACAATTGAATTGTTATTGGATTGCGGTTTAGTTAGAAGGCACCAATTTGGACAAAATCAATCGCATTACGAAAAGTCTTTTTTCAATAAGCAGCACGATCATATAATTCTTACCGATACAGGTGAAGTCATAGAGTTCTGTGATCCCCGAATTGAAAATATCAAAAAATCTATCGAGGAAGTATTTAATCTTAAAATTGATAGTCACTCTCTTTATTTTTACGGAACCAAAAAAAATAATTAATATATTCATTTATAATGATCGATTTATTACTTGGCCTGCAATGGGGCGACGAAGGAAAAGGTAAAATTGTTGATGTGCTCACAAAAAACTATGATATCATTGCAAGATTTCAAGGTGGGCCAAATGCTGGTCATACATTAATTTTTGACGGAAATAAGCATGTTCTTCACACAATTCCGTCTGGGATCTTTCATGAAAATTCAATGAACATTGTTGGTAATGGGGTAGTGATTGATCCGGTCATTTTTAAGAGAGAAATTGAAAATTTATCGAAATATGATCTCAATTTAAAAGAAACCCTGTTTATCTCGAGAAAAGCACATTTAATCTTGCCAACCCACAGGCTTTTAGATGCTGCGACTGAGATCATCAAAGGAAAATCTAAGATTGGTTCTACACTTAAAGGAATTGGGCCAACTTATATGGATAAAACAGGGCGCAACGGATTGAGAGTTGGCGATTTAGAACTGGCTGATTGGAAAGAAAAATACAACGCACTGGCAAAAAAGCACTTAAATTTATTAGATTTCTATAACATTGATCTGGAGTATGACCTCAAAGCTTTGGAAAATGAATTTTTTCTTGCGATTGAAACATTAAAATCTTTTGACTTTATTGATAGTGAAGAATATTTTCACAATGCCATTAAAAATGGCAAGTCAATTTTAGCAGAAGGAGCTCAGGGTTCTTTATTGGATATCGATTTTGGAACTTACCCTTTTGTAACTTCCTCAAACACAACAGCTGCTGGAGCTTGTACCGGATTAGGGATCGCCCCAAACAAAATTGGAGATGTATTTGGTATTTTCAAAGCATATACAACTAGAGTTGGATCAGGTCCTTTCCCCACAGAATTATTTGATGAAGATGGAAAAACTATGTCGCGCGTTGGAAATGAATTCGGCGCAACCACAGGAAGACCAAGGAGATGCGGTTGGTTGGATTTAGTTGCATTAAAATACGCCGTCCAAATTAATGGGGTTACCCAGTTAATTATGATGAAAGGTGATGTTTTATCTGGTTTTGATGAAATAAAAGCTGCTGTGGCTTATAATTATAAAGGAACAGAAATTACTCATTTTCCATATAGTATTGAAGAAGAAAATGTAAAACCAATTTACAAAACCTTCCCTGGTTGGAAAGAGGACTTAACCTCTATAAAGGAGAGTAAAGATCTTCCAAAAACATTAAAAGATTATGTTGCATTTATAGAAGAATTCGTTGGTGCACCTGTAAAAATTGTTTCCGTAGGGCCTGATCGAAATCAAACTATTAAACTGTAATATTTGTTAATACAAGCAAAAAGGCAAAGGGTAAACTCTTTGCCTTTTTTATTTTAATTTTGTTGAAAATATACATGTTGAAAAAAAGTTTTTTATTCTTCTTTTTTATTCTTCCGTTCTTTTTGATTAATGCTCAAACAAAAAGAATAGAAATAGTTCATTCAGACAATTCTACCATCGATGAAGAAAGGTTACCGGGTGCTACCATTTTATTAGGTAATGTATTCATAAAACATGAGGGAATTTCTTTAAAATGTACAAAAGCAATTCATTATACAAAAGAAAACTACATTAAAGCTTTTGGAGATGTCTTATTAAGACAGGGCGACACGATTTCTCAAACAAGCGATTATACGGAGTACAATGGAAATACAAAAAAAGCGCTTTCTTGGGGGGACGTAGTGTTGCGCGATCCTAAAATGGAACTGAGAACTGATACTTTGCATTTTGATCGAACCAGGCAAGTTATCTTTTATAGAAATTTTGGCACTTTAAAAGATAGTGCGAATGTACTGACAAGTAATTCAGGGTATTACTTTTTACAAACGAATAAGTATCAGGCGCTTTCTAATGTCGTTATAACCAATCCAAATTATATTTTAGAGTCTAATCACATGGATTATTATACTAATTGGGGAACTACATATCTCTATGGACCTTCCAAGATTACCAGTGAAAAAAATTATATCTATAGTGAAAAAGGCTTTTACGATACCAAAAAGAATATTTCCCATTTTACTAAAAATGCCTTGATCAAGTATAAAGATCGGGTCATCAAAGCTGACAGCCTATATTATAACAGAAATACCGGTTTTGCCTCAGCTACTGAAAATATCAATATAACTGATACAATTAATCATATTGTTTTAAAAGGTGACTATGCAGAGTATTTTGAGAAAAAGGATTCTGCTTTTACCGTAGGTCGCGCGCTTGCCATTACCAATACAAATGTAGATTCCCTTTTTATTCATGGAGACACCTTACTTCTTACAGGAAAGACTGAGAAACGAGTGATTAGGGCTTATCATCACGTTAAGTTTTTTAAAAGTGATATGAGCGGTAAGTGCGATTCGATTTACAGTAATCAGGAAACGGGATTGACAGAAATGTTTAAGAATCCTGTCCTTTGGTCCAATGGAAGCCAAATAACCGGTGATTCTATTAAACTTTTAACCAATGTTTTGACAGAAAAACTCGATAGTTTGAAAGTATTGCAAAATGCCTTTATAATTCAGCAGGATTCACTTGGTTTTAACCAAATAAAAGGACGAAATATTTTTGGGAAATTTAAAGAGAATGACCTGCATTTGGTCGATGTTATTGGTAATGGAGAGATAATTCATTATGTGCGTTCTGAAAAAAAAGAACTTATTGGAATCGATAAGACTACATGCAGTTCTATACAGTTTACTTTAAAAGATGGTGAAATTCAAAGTGCAAAATTTCTTACCCTTCCTGAAGGCGAAACCTACCCTCCATCCAAACTCCCTGAAAATGCAAGAAAACTCAGAGGTTTTGTTTGGCGTGAAGATGAAAGGCCTAAAAACAAATTAGATATTTTTCTTAAATGAAAGAGGAGTTTTTAAAATATCAAGCACAAACTTCACCTCATCCTTTAATCATGGAGGTCAGCAGGGCACAAGGCTCTTATATTTACGACACAGAGGGAAAGGCTTATTTGGATTTTGTAGCTGGTGTGTCAGCTAACACATTGGGACACAGCCACCCTGCTGTTACTGAAGCAATAAAAAAGCAACTAGACCTACATACCCATGTGATGGTCTACGGGGAGTTTATTCAACAACCTCAACTAGGTCTCTCTAAAATTTTAGTAAACAATCTTCCACAACAATTAAATTGTGTTTATCTAACCAATTCTGGAACAGAAGCGACAGAAGGAGCCCTCAAACTGGCTAAACGTGTTACAGGGAGGTTTGAAATGGTAGCGGCAAAGTGCTCCTACCACGGAAATACCATGGGAGCGATGAGCGTTTGTGGAAAAGAAGAACAGAATCAGGCCTTTAGACCTTTGATTCCCGGGTCTAAATTTATTGAGTTTAATAATATTTCCGACCTAGAAAAAATTACTCATAAAACGGCTGGCGTTATCCTCGAAACGATTCAGGGCGGCGCAGGATTTATTGAGCCTATAGATGATTATTTAAAAAAGGTTAAAGATCGATGTGAAGAAGTTGGGGCTTTACTTATTCTGGATGAAATTCAATCAGGAATTGGAAGAACGGGCAAACTCTTCGGTTTTGAAAATTATAATGTCATACCAGATGTCATCATCACCGGCAAAGGTCTGGGAGGAGGAATGCCGATAGGTGCTTTTATAAGTTCATGGGAATTTATGCAAAGTTTAAAGAATCATCCTAAACTAGGGCATATTACAACTTTTGGTGGTCATCCCGTTATTGCGGCAGCCGGTTTAGCAACCATTCAGACTTTATTTAAGGAAAATTTAATGACAAGTGCATTAGAAAAGGAGAAACTTTTCAGGTCCTTGCTTAAACATCCGGCTATTAAAGAAATTAGAGGCCGAGGATTGATGCTCGCTCTTATGTTAGATGATCCGGAGTTAGTAAACAAGATCATTATCAACGGTTTGAATAAAGGAATTGTATTGTTCTGGCTACTTTTTGAATCAAAAGCAATTCGACTAACACCTCCTTTAAATATTTCAAATGAAGAAATTAAAAAGGGTTGTGATCTAATTCTATCCTTATTGAATGAATACGTTAACGACCAATAAAAAAGCAGACATTCCGACAAATGTCTGCTAAATAACATATTAATTTAGTAATGGAATTATTAACTTTTCAAATATATATAATTTATTTTTAATATATCTCACCAATTACACAATAAATCCATTTACTTCTTAACATTGTTAATATTTTCTTACAGATTATTCATTTAAGGTAAGAGATTTGTTAAATCTCTCTTAATTCATTATCAATTAACAATTCTTTGTGTAACAAGAAAAGACATTATTGCGTCCTTTACTATATAAATGTCTAATCTATTACATGTTTAACCTAAATCTATTTACCATGAAAAAAGTAAAAATCTTAGTTATCGCCTTGGCGCTATTCGCAATGAATGTATCCGCAGCTGAAATTGCACCTGTAAAACCTAACTCCCAATTACGAACAGATATTGTCGAATTGATCGGACCAAATTGTCCATATGAATCAGATAAAGATGAATGTACTGCCGAAGTTATTTTTACAATAAACAGTGACAGAGAAATCGTAGTTATTTCTGTAAATTCTGAGAATGCAAATGCCGAGGCTTTCTTAAAAAGTAAATTAAACTACAAGAAAGTAAATTTTAAAGCGAGCCACACTGGTGAATTATACTTATTGCCGCTTAAAATGATTAAAAACTCCTAAAAAAAATCATTGTTTTCATTAGTTAGCAAAAAATGCTGCCTAGCTGGCAGCATTTTTTATTTGCGCTTTAAAGAATCGATGAGCGCAATAATCCTTTCGCTACCCCAATCAACTGCCCCCACTTTATCTACTATAACATATCCTTGTTTATCTATAATAAAAGTGGCCGGTATTGAATTACTAGACAATTCTATAGGCACCTGACTTAAAGGGTAATAAACAGGTAAATCATATCCTTGTTTCTGCATAAAAGCCTCTACTTTGGACCTGTCATCTGTAGTTACAAAAAGAAAAAACACCTCATCATCTTTTTTATAGTGATCATATAAGCTCTGAAAACTGGGCATTTCAGCGATACAAGGCGGACACCAGGTGGCCCAAAAATTTACAATGATAATCTTATTGTTGAGTTCAGAAAAATGTAAGTCCTCGCCCGACAAACTTTTTAAAGACCATTCATAACTCTGTAAAGCCAATTGTTCATTATCATCATTTTCAAGAGGTAAGATTCTTGTTGTTACAAATGCCACTTGTCTAATTAAAAATGATCGTATTGGCATTCCATAAGGAGTAAACAGCAAAATAATAAAAAGGAAGAAGAGGATGTTTGAATAATGCTTTTTGATAAATTCTTTCATTGCTTGCTTTTAAAATATCTCGGCCATTCCAGAACTAAGTCAATATTATTGACAAAAAAAGAAGAGCTGTCTTCAGGCAGCTCTTCTTAAAATATCAATCTACGATGAAGCGTTCTCTTTCTTAATCAAATTAAGTGCACTTCCTTCTTTATACCATTCAATTTGATTTTCATTATAGGTATGATTCAATTTGATTACATCTTTAGATCCATCTCTATGAACAACTTCCAGAGTTAATGGCTTATTGGGCGCAAATTCATTAAGATCTATAAAATTAAAGGTATCATCTTCTTGAATAAGATCATAATCTTTTTCGTTTGCAAAAGTAAGACCTAGCATACCTTGTTTTTTCAAATTTGTTTCATGGATTCTCGCAAAGGACTTTACTATGACAGCCGCCACACCGAGATGTCTCGGCTCCATTGCGGCATGCTCTCTTGAAGAACCTTCTCCGTAGTTATGATCACCAAAAACTAAAGAAGGAATACCCGCCGCTTTATAGGCTCTCGCGGTATCAGGTACCGTTCCGTATTCCCCTGTTATCTGATTTTTAACTTTATTGGTTTCATTATTAAAAGCATTGACTGCACCAATCAATAAGTTATTTGAAATATTGTCTAAATGACCTCTATATTTCAACCAAGGCCCTGCCATAGAAATATGGTCAGTCGTACATTTTCCAAACGCCTTGATCAATAATTTTGCTCCTTTGACATTTTCACCTATAGGCACAAAAGATTCTAGCAATTGTAATCTCTTTGAATCCGGTTTCACCACAACACTTACTTTTGAACCATCCTCAACAGGAGCAACATATCCTGGATCTTCTACCGCAAAACCTCTTGGAGGAAGTTCAAATCCGGTAGGTTCATCAAACATAACTTCTACACCATCGGCATTGACCAATTTATCCGTAATGGGGTTAAAATCAAGTCTACCAGAAATTGCCACAGCCGCTACCATTTCCGGAGATGCTACAAATGCATGGGTATTTGGATTACCGTCAGCTCTTTTAGAAAAATTTCTATTGAAAGAATGAATAATCGTGTTTTTCTCTTGTTTATCAGCCCCTGCTCTGTCCCATTGACCTATACAAGGTCCGCAAGCATTTGTAAAAATCTTTGTATTCAAATTTTCAAAAATATCTAACAATCCATCGCGCTCTGCAGTAAATCTTACCTGCTCTGAACCCGGGTTGATACCAAACTCAGCTTTGGCTGTCAGTTTTTTATCAACCGCTTGCTTTGCTATGGAAGCAGCTCTGCTAAGGTCTTCGTAAGAAGAATTTGTACAAGACCCAATTAATCCCCATTCTACATTCAGAGGCCAGTCATTCGCTAATGCTTTTTCCCTGATTTCTCCAACCGGAGTTGCTAAATCCGGAGTAAAAGGACCATTGATATGTGGTTTAAGTTCAGACAGATTGATCTCAATGACTTGATCAAAATATTGCTCAGGATTAGCATATACTTCATCATCTCCGGTTAAATAAGACGCGATCTTATTGGCTTCATCGGCAACTTCATTTCTTCCCGTAGCTCTTAAATATCTTTCCATCGATTCATCGTAACCAAAAGTAGATGTTGTTGCACCTACCTCAGCACCCATGTTACAAATGGTACCTTTTCCTGTTGCAGACATGGCTTTGGCACCTTCTCCGAAATACTCGATAATTGCCCCGGTACCTCCTTTAACAGTTAAAATACCTGCAACTTTTAAGATAACATCTTTAGGAGCAGTCCATCCGCTTAATTTTCCTGTCAACTTAACTCCAATTAATTTTGGAAATTTAAGTTCCCATGCCATCCCTGCCATCACATCAACTGCATCTGCACCTCCAACACCAATGGCAATCATACCAAGACCTCCAGCATTTACCGTATGAGAGTCTGTTCCAATCATCATTCCTCCAGGGAATGCATAATTTTCTAATACTACCTGATGAATGATCCCCGCTCCAGGTTTCCAAAATCCGATACCGTACTTATTTGAGACAGATGCCAAAAAGTTAAACACTTCACTACTATTATTAATGGCGCTTTGCAAATCTGCATCAGCACCAATTTTTGCCTGAATCAAGTGATCGCAATGCACTGTAGTTGGAACTGCAACCTTTTTCTTTCCGGCTTGCATAAATTGAAGCAATGCCATCTGCGCAGTTGCATCCTGACAAGCAATTCTATCTGGAGCAAAGTCTACATAATCAGCACCTCTTTTAAATGCTTTTGTCGCTTTACCATCCCATAAGTGACTGTATAAAATCTTTTCAGCCAAAGTCAAAGGTTTACCTGTTGCTACTTTTGCAGCATCTACCCTCTCAGCCATCTGACTATATACTTTTTTAATCATGTCGATATCGAAGATCATATTCTAAAAATTTTAAGTAATTCTTTTATTTTTTCGGGACACAAAAATACGAAAATAATATTGGTAATTCTGCCTTAGTATTGCAAAGAAGATCATTTACTTAAACATTTAAGTAATCAGTAATATGGAGAAGTATTATTTGTCTTTTTTAAACTAAAATGAGGAAAATATTAAGAAAATAAAAAAGTAGGTCTATAAGCCGGATTCTGTAACGTGAAACACGTCTCTTATCATTTATCTGCATTGCAAATTACTTTGCAATTGTAGCTGCTTACCCTTTGAAATCGGACGAGTAGCCCTCAAACTTCAATTTACTTAGCATTGCACCGCATAGAGTTTACCTGATTTCACTACAGCCTAACTGTACATTCTTTCTGTTGCACTTGTCCTATTTGAAATTGCAAAAATCTCAAACGACGGATGTTATCCGTTATGCTACTCTTTGGTGTCCGGACTTTCCTCTACGCCTGAGCGCAGCGATAAGACGACCTACTTCTAATTTCTTTAGACAAAAAACCCACTCTCGTAAAACGAAAGTGGGAAAATTGCTATGAAAAAGAATATTACTATAAAGTAATATAATTTTGGTACGGTAAAAATACATATATATTTGACTCTTTCTCTACAATTGTTAATTTTTTTTAATAAAATTCATGAAAAAAAATTAACAAATTATTTATCAAGTATTTAAAACAAAAACCCACTCTTTGGAAGAGTGGGAAAATTGCTATGAAAAAGAAAAAGTTACTGAATAGATTCAGTAAACTCAAAGATAATAATATTTTTTATATAAAAATCAGCAAGGCTATAAAAATACTTTCTTTTTCTGCTGATTATGAAATATTTATAAAAACATATCCTTTACTTTATCAAAAAAGGATTTTTCTTTTTCAGATGGATTCGGCACAAAATTTTCATCTTCGATCATCTTCTCAAAGAATTCTCTTTGATTTCTCGATAGTTTTTGTGGTGTCCAAACATTTACATGTACTAACAAATCTCCCTTACCATAGCGTTCTAAACTCTCAACTCCCTTTCCTTTCAATCTAAGGATCTTCCCTGACTGAGTTCCTTCTTCTATTTTCAATCTGACCACACCCGTTAGCGTATCAATCTCTTTGGTCGTTCCTAAAGCAGCCTCAGAATAACTGATGTACATATCATAGTGCAGGTTATTTCCCTCACGCTTTAGTTTTTCATGAGGGATTTCTTGAACCACAACTAGAATATCTCCAGGGATTCCATCACCAGGAGCCTCATTTCCTTTTCCAGCAACTTTAAGCTGAACTCCATCTGTAACGCCCGCCGGTATATTGATAGAGACTGTTTCTTCTTGTTGAACCATACCGTTTGCATCAGCATTTTTTGGACGATTATCCACAATCTTTCCGGCTCCTTGACATGTAGAACATGTTGTGGCAGTTTGCATCCTTCCCAAAATAGTATTGGTCACTCTTAAAACCTGACCTTGACCATTACAAGTAGAACAAGTTTTATAAGTAACACCTTTGGCTTTCACCATTCGTTTTACCTTCACTTTCTTTTCTACACCGTTCAGTATGTCCTGTAACTCAAGTTTTACACGAATTCGAAGGTTACTTCCCTTCACTCGGGCTTGTCGAGAGGAACTGCCTCCAAAACCAAAACCACCTCCAAAATGACCTCCAAAAATATCTCCAAACTGGCTAAAGATATCCTCCATATTCATTCCGCCACCAAATCCGCCATAGCCTCCACCTTCAAATGCTGAATGGCCATACTGATCATATCTGGCTTTTTTATTCTCATCACTAAGCACTTCATATGCTTCTGCGGCTTCTTTAAAACGCTCTTCTGCCTTCTTGTCATCTGGATTCTTATCCGGATGATTTTCAATCGCCTTTTTCCGATAGGCCTTCTTGATCTCTACTGCGCTTGCCGATTTGCTAACGCCTAAAACCTCATAATAATCTCTTTTCATTTCTGTCTTTTTATCATCACTAACCTTGGTCTTAGAATGTACAAAACCAAGAAAAAAAGTTGTGATGAAGTTTATTGCGTTTATTTATAAGCAAGTAACAACTTTTGGAAATCTAATTATTGTTTCACCAAGCTTGTAGCCCTTTTCTACTATATCGTAAATTTTACCTTTTAAATCTTCTGAAGGCGCAGGAACCTGTGAAATAGCTTCGTGGATTTCTGGATCGAACGTATCACCCTTTTTCACATCAACTTCCTTCAAACCTTTCATAGAAAGTGTATTCTTGAATTTATTGTATATGAGCTGAACTCCTTTAAATAAAGGATCCTCCTCTGATTTTTCCAACTCTTTAAGTCCTCTTTCGAAATCATCCAAAATTGGCAATAAGGCAGTCATCAACTCTCTATTCGCAGTGCTGTACAACTCTATCCGCTCTTTAGTCGTTCGCTTTTTGTAATTCTCAAATTCAGCAAAAAGTCTCAAAAAATTATTCCTTTCTTTTTGAAGTTCCTCTTCTAAATTAGGCTCTACCTCTTCTTTATTATCCTCCATGCGATCTTGAATTTCAGATTGATCAAGCTCATTATTTTCTTTCATTTGATCATCGAAATCTGAATCGTATAATTCTTTATCTGATTTTTTGTGTTTTGTCATAACTGATCTCTTTTATGCCTCCTACTTAGCAAAAGTATTGCCAATTTATAAATTGTGTCAGATTGTCATTTTAAAAATTAAAAAGAATCATCAATTCTTTCAATTTTTGCACCCAAGGCTTTTAGCCTTTCATCAATTCGCTCGTAACCCCTGTCTATTTGATCAATATTATGAATAATACTCGTACCCTGTGCAGAGAGCGCAGCGATTACTAAGGCAATCCCTGCTCGTATATCTGGTGAAGACATTACGGCACCTCTTAGTGCAGATTCGTGATTAAGCCCAATAACTGTGGCTCTATGAGGGTCGCACAGTATGATTTTCGCCCCCATGTCGATTAATTTGTCAACAAAGAAAAGTCTGCTTTCAAACATTTTTTGATGAATCAACAAGCTTCCCTTTGCCTGCGTGGCAACTACCAGAACTATACTGAGCAAATCAGGTGTAAATCCCGGCCATGGAGCATCAGAAATGGTCAAAATAGAATCATCCATAAAGTTTTGAATAACATATTTCTCTTGCGCAGGAATAAAAATATCATCATCAATTTTTTCAAGCACTATTCCTAATTTCCTAAAGACATTTGGTATGAGGCCTAAGTTTTCCCAACTGACATTTTTTATCGTTAAAGCCGATTTCGTCATAACGGCCATGCCAATCCAGCTTCCAATTTCGATCATATCAGGTAAAATACGATGAACACATCCACCTAAATAACTTACGCCATTAATAATTAACTTATTGGATCCGATCCCTTTGATATCCGCCCCCATAGAAATAAGCATCTTACTGAGTTGCTGGATATAGGGTTCACAAGCGGCATTGTAAATAATGGTTTCTCCTTTGGCCATAACTGCTGCCATTAAAATATTGGCCGTACCAGTTACTGAAGCCTCATCGAGCAACATATAGGTTCCTATCAATTCATCCGCCTCAACTCCATAAAAGTATTCTTCAGGATTATATCGGAATTTAGCTCCTAACTTTATAAAGCCTTCGAAATGCGTATCTAACCTTCTTCTTCCAATTTTATCACCTCCAGGTCTAGGAATATAACCTCGACCAAATCTGGTCAGTAAAGGACCGACAATCATAATGGAACCTCTAAGTGAGCTTCCATCCTTTTTGAATTTCTCCGACTTTAAATAATCTAAGTCGATTTCATCTGCTTGAAATTCGTAGGTATTTTTATCAATTTTCACAACTTTCACCCCTAATTCACCCAATATGAATATTAATTTATTCACATCCTGGATATCAGGAATATTGCTAATAGTGATCTTTTCTGGCGTCAATAGAACAGCACAGATAACTTGCAAGGCTTCATTTTTTGCTCCCTGAGGATAGATTTCTCCCTTGAGCTGATGACCACCTTCAATTTTAAAAATAGACATGCTTTAAACTAATAAGATGATTATTTCTTTTTGTAGATCTTTTTTTGTTTCGATCCTTTATTACTGTTGTTAAACTTATTAGAGGTCTTTCGGAGGAGATTCTTACTCTCTGCCAATTCATTATCTCTCAAAGTGAGTTTTAATTTTCCTCCAGACAATTCCGCGAGATGATCTATGATAATTTTATCATCTACCGTATCCTTATTCCAGTTGAGATACGATTTCTTCATATGATTAGCGATCGTCATGACCAAAGCGTCCTTCAGATCGCCCTCTTCCCATGCTGCAGCAGTATCTATCATAGTTTGAATATGATTCCCGTAAAAACGGTATTTCGATATTGATTTAGGATAGGGTAGTTTTTCCGGTTTAGCCTGCAGATTTTCTCTTAAAGGTTTAGGATATGGAGAATCCGCATCCAACTGATAATTTGACATGATGAAAAGCTGATCCCACAATTTATGTTGAAAATCCGGCACATCGCGTAAATGAGGCTGTAAATTTCCCATTACATCGACTATTGCTTTTGCCATTGTATTTCGCTCTTCTTCATCCTCTATAGCCATGCAATGGTTTACGAGTTTTTGTATATGTCTACCGTATTCAGGAATAATTAATGGTTCTCTTTCAGAATTGTATTCTAACTCCATATCTCTTTTCTATTTTAGTATTGCAAAGTAACAATTATTTCACGTATAGCCTGCGGTTTAATTAACTAATTTGAGCTTAGCAAACTGCAGCAATAATTTTTTAGTTTCGCCATTTTCAAATTTAATTTCTGCTTTTAAGTCATTCGCACTGCCTTCAATAGCCATTACTTCGCCCTTACCAAATTTTCCGTGAACAACCAGATTTCCAACTTGAAGGTCTGTGGCAAAAGGACCATCCGGCAAATCCATTTTCACTTGATGCATCCTTTTAAAATTACCCTGTATTGGGGTTGATTTTTTAATTGGGAGAGGTGCTTGTTTTTTAGAAGTGCTGATCGGCCTTTTAAACCTGAGTGTTTCCGCCGGAGTTTCGTCAAAAATATCAGAATCCAGAAAATTATTTTGCCTGAACTGAGGTTGTTTCGGTGCTAATTGATGTATAAATTGCTCATCAATTTCTTCTAAAAATCGACTGGGTTCACAATCGACTAATTTACCCCATCGGTATCTGGATTGAGCATAGGAAAGGTAAACCTGTTTTTCTGCTCTGGTAAGAGCCACATAAAACAACCTTCTCTCCTCCTCAACTTCACTTCTCGTATTCATGCTCATGGCAGATGGAAAAAGATTCTCTTCCAAACCAACAATAAAAACATGAGGAAACTCCAAACCCTTCGCCAAGTGAATTGTCATTAATGAAACTCTTGGTTTATCGTCTTTATCGTTGTCCAGATCTGTAGCTAAAGCCACATCAACTAAAAATACAGCCAAAGAGTCATCTTCCTCTTTTTCTTTTTGTATTTCTATAAAATCTTTGATCCCGTTTAATAGCTCCTGAACATTTTCAACTTTACTGATTGCTTCAGGTGTACCCTCCTTTTCTATGTCGCGAACAAGTTTGGTTTTTTTCAAAACCAACTCTGCAATTTCAAAAGCATTTAAGGTTTGAGCCTCAGCCTGGAAACTTTTTATCAACATGACAAAATCACGCAGTTTATTTTTAGTTCCTGCATTTAACTGTAGTTCTAAGAAATCAATATTTTCAATTACCTCAAATATAGATTTATCTAATTCATTGGCAGCCACAGTTAATTTGTTCATTGTGGTATCTCCAATTCCTCTTGCAGGATAATTGATAATCCTCTTTAGCGCCTCCTCATCATTTGGATTTAAAATCAAGCGCAAATAGGCCAGCGTATCCTTTATTTCTTTACGCTGGTAAAAACTCAAACCTCCATAAATCTTATAGTCGATATTCTTTTTCCTAAGCGCATCTTCAATGGCTCTTGATTGAGCATTGGTTCTGTAAAGAACAGCAAACTGATCATTCGATAATTGATGCCTAATTTGATCTTCAAAAATGGCACTTGCAACAAAACGCCCCTCATCACCCTCTGATAACGTGCGCATAATTTTGATCATTTCACCTTTATCATTCTCCGTCCAAATTGTTTTTTCTAATTTGCTCTGATTGTTCTCAATTACGCTATTAGCTGCGTTAACAATTGTTTGCGAAGACCTGTAATTCTGTTCTAGCTTAAAAATACTAACCTCTTTATAATCTCTCTGAAAATTGAGAATATTTTGAATATTGGCTCCTCTAAAGGCATAGATACTTTGGCTGTCATCTCCAACCACACAAATATTTTCAAAACGATCTGCCAGGGCTCGAACAATTAAATATTGTGAATGATTGGTATCTTGGTACTCATCAACTAAGATGTATTTGAAACGATCCTGGTATTTCCCCAAGACCTCAGGAAAACGTGTGAGTAGTTCGTTAGTTCTCAGTAAGAGATCGTCAAAATCCATCGCCCCAGCTTTAAAGCAGCGATCGACATAATTTTTATAAATCTCACCCATTTTTGGTCTACCTGACATTCGGTCTGCTTCCAGTAACTCAGGATTACTGTGATAGGCCTTAACCGTTATTAAGCTGTTTTTATATTGAGAAATACGTCCTAATACTTGTTTTGGTTTATACTTATCCTTGTCTAAACTCATCTCCTGAATAATAGACGAAAGGAGTCTTACGGAGTCTTGCGTATCGTAAATAGTAAAATTAGATGGATATCCAAGTTTCTCACTTTCACTTCTTAAAATTCTGGCAAAAACACTGTGAAAAGTACCCATCCATAAATTCTTTGCCTCACTTTGCCCAACAATTTCTGCAATTCGCTTTTTCATCTCCCGTGCAGCTTTATTGGTAAATGTCAGTGCCAAAATGTTAAATGAATCAACACCCTGTTGCATCAAGTGTGCAATTCTAAAAGTAAGCACACGTGTTTTCCCCGAGCCTGCTCCGGCTATAATAATCATAGGGCCATCTTTGTGAAATACAGCCTCTTTTTGAGATTCATTAAGTTGGGAGATATAATTATCCACAGGAAGTTGAACAGATTAAAGACTCAAAAATACAATCCTTAATTTATTCTCACAATAAAAGTTATCGACATAAAAAAAGAGGCTGCTCTTTTTAGGAGCAGCCTCTCACACACACAGTAAAAAAATCACTTTTCAGCAAAAATATCAACTCTTCTATTGGCTTGTCTACCTTTGGAAGTTTTGTTATCTCCAATAGGATTTGATGAGCCATAACCTTGAGCAGAGATCATATCAGCAGGAAAACCTGCTTTAACTAGATAATCCATCACTGCTTCAGCTCTTTCTTTAGAAAGTCTGTCATTTACACTTGCACTTCCTGTGCTGTCAGTGTGACCTTCAACTCTAAATTTAGAAGTTTTATACTCTGCTAAAATTGAATTGATCTGATCTAGTCTCACTAATGATTCATCAGTAAAAGTCGATTTTCCAGTATTAAAATAAAGTGCTCTTGCTAAGTCTGTTATTTGCTTTTGAACCTGCTCGGTAACTAAAGGACAACCACCATTTGCTGGGTCTCCTGAAATAAAAGGACAATCATCTGCATCGTCAGCAACTCCGTCCAAATCTGTATCTTTCATCGGGCAACCTTTATTCTCTATTAAGCCTGATTCGTTAGGACATTCATCCATTTTATCCATAACACCATCGCCATCTGTGTCCGGACAACCATTAAACTGCTCTAAGCCAGCAATTTCAGGGCAATAGTCCTCTTGATCACTAAATCCATCACCGTCAGAATCAGGGCAACCATTCATTGCCTGAGTTCCCGCGATCGTTGGACAAACATCTTTTGAATCCGGAATACCATCTAAATCTGTATCCGGGCAACCATTAAATTGCTCCAATCCTGGAACTTCAGGACAAGCATCTTCTGTATCCTTGACACCATCTTTATCAGTATCTTTTCCACCAAATCTAAAATTGAGACCCACCATAATCAATGAAGTTGTCATATCATAGGCTACTTCGCTGCCTGGAATTGCTCCTAATGGATTGTTTTCAGATATCATCATAGGACTTAATAAAGGTCCGCTTGTTTTACCATCACTCATACCATAATGGTACATTGCATCAAAAACAAAAGAATCACTGAACTCATAACTAAATCCAAATTGGAAAGCATTAGCAATTACTGCAGTTGCAGGAACCGAGAAGAAAGTAAGATCTTCCTGAATTGGATTTGTATTATAGGTATAACCAAAACGCAATGGTAACCTATTGATGGCCTTTAATTGAAGACCAGCAGACAGAATCGAAATATTTTGCCATCCGAAACCATTTACGGCACCAGTAGGAAACCCATTGTCTGCAAAAGCCCATCCGCTTTTTTCGAATCCTTCAGTTCCTTCATAATCTACATATCTATAATCAAGTGCCAAATCTATGATCCCTTTAGAGTAACCAATACCAACAGAATAAATAGCCGGATAATCCATAGTAAAGCTCACACCAGGAGCTGAAGAACCATCTAAATAGGAGTTTTTAAAATCAAATTCACTAAAGAATTGGGGCGACTTATAAGATGCCCCCAATTTAATTCCGGTTTGAGAATCAAAGAATAAACCTACTTGCCCACCATAACCGAATGCGGTAGCCATATCAGATTTTGGATATCCTTTTCCTGTTCCTCCCATTTCTGGTGGAAAATCCGGAGATGCAAGCGGATTAGGTTCTAGCTCTAGGGAAGCATAATTAAAATTCGGTTGAAAACCGATAGAAAATTTTTCAGAAAGTGCAATAGCCCATGTAAACCCAACTTGCAAAAGCATATAATCAGACTCTACCCTTCCAAATCCCCCTTGTGATTGTGGGAAATTAATAGGGTTAGATGAGCTTTCCGGGAAAGTTACACCAAAACCACTAATACCAAAAGCAGAAATACCAAAAGTAGATTTACTGTCCTTGTCACCCCAAGCAAATGCTAAAGCCGGCATAGGAGAAATTCCTCTGTCGTCTTCAGTAGATCCACTAAATGGTCCTTGAGGAGTTGGAACAGTTGAATACAATTCAGGTGAGGAAGAAAATGCGCCAATGTCGAATTTGAGTATAGAACCATCAAAATTTGATAATCCCGCGGGGTTCCACTGCATGGCACCACTAATATCTAAAGGCTGACCTGTAGCAGCTCCACCCATTGACATGTTTACTGCTCCTACTCCTTGTAAAATATGTCCTGTTTGTGCCATTGCAAAAGAACAAATCAAGGAAATAAGAAAACTAATTTTTAAATTTTTCATATCATTAAAATTGAGTTAATTTGAAGTATTAGTATTCATCCAATATTTCAACTAATAAAAAACGTTTTATAAGTTCAAATTTATTGACAAAATTCACATTTTTTTATGAGATTTGTCATGGAACGAAATTAGTTAGGATTAATTGTCACAACCAATGGACTCAGAAAAATTATTAGAAATTGTTGCCTATTGTTTACCAGCCCTCATCACAGGGGGTGTTGCTTTGTATTTTTTTAAAGATTTTGTAAAAAATGAAAACCAACGTCGAATTTATTTACTTAAAAGAAAAAACCAAAAGCTAGCTTTACCTTTAAGATTGCAGGCCTATGAACGTATGGCCCTATTTTTAGAAAGAATTTCGTTCTCTAAATTACTGGTAAGAGTTAAACCTGGAGACAACAGTGCTTCTGAGTATCAGAATAAATTGATTCTCCATATCGAACAAGAATTTGAACACAATTTAGCACAGCAAATCTATTTATCAGATTCCGGTTGGAATGCAATTGTCTCGGCCAAAAATGCCCAAATTCAAATAATTAGAGTAACAACTGCTGATAAAACCACCGAAACAGCGGCAGAGCTGAGAGAAAAATTATTACAAAAATCTACAGAAAGTGAAAGTCCTACAGCACTAGCATTAACCTTAGTAAAAAATGAAGTTCGTTCGATTTTTTAGGACGGACCGATTTTTAGTTGAATTGCCAGGTATTGTAATAAAATAATCGTTTTAGCATCTTTAATTTCACCTGTTACTATCCATTTCAAGGCTGTCTTTAAAGGTATCTCCAAAACCTCAATTTCTTCGTGTTCTTCTGCCAAACCCCCGCCATCGTTAACTTTCATTTCATCGGTATACTCACCTATATATAAATGGATGATCTCAGTTACGGCTCCAGGAGACATATATGTCTCAATGACCTTTTCAACTTTTTCAATATGATAACCTGTTTCTTCGAACACTTCATTGATGATACAAGTTTCAGGATCCTGACCGTCCAATAATCCGGCACAAGTTTCAATGAGCATTCCTGTTTCATTCCCATTGACATAGGTAGGCATTCTAAATTGCCTGATTAGCACAACGGTTTGTTTTTGCCCATTATATAAAAGAATTCCAGCCCCATTACCTCTGTCGTAACTTTCCCTATACTGTCTTACCCATGACCCATCTTGCCTTTGGTAATCGAAACCAATTTTATATAAGGTGTACCAATTATCTGACAGTACTTCTTTTTCAATATTCTTTATCTTCGGCTGGAGCATTCTTAACGCACTAATTTTTTATATTTAATTCGCTTCGGAACCAAATCTCCACCTAACCTTTTCTTTTTATTTTCTTCATATTCCGAAAAACTACCTTCAAAATAATACACCTGTGAATCTCCTTCAAAGGCCAAAATATGGGTACAGATCCTATCTAAAAACCAGCGGTCGTGAGAAATGACTACGGCACAGCCAGCAAAATTCTCCAACCCTTCTTCTAAAGCACGTAAAGTATTTACATCTAAGTCATTAGTTGGCTCATCTAAAAGTAAAACATTACCTTCTTCCCTGAGTGTCATAGCCAAATGTAAACGGTTTCTCTCACCTCCGGATAGCGTGCTTACCTTTTTATTTTGCTCTGACCCACTAAAATTAAACCTGCCTAAATAGGCTCTGGAATTGATCTCCTTTCCGCCCATCAAAATAGTTTCTTGCCCCTGCGCAAAATTCTCCCAAATGGATTTTTGAGGGTCTATATTAGAGTGTTGCTGATCTACATAGGCAATCTTAGCTGTTTCACCAACCTCAAAGACACCTTTATCAGGTTTCTCTTCACCCATGATCATTTTAAATATGGTCGTTTTACCGGCACCATTAGGCCCGATGATCCCCACGATACCGTTCGGGGGAAGATTAAAGTTTAGATTTTCATATAACAACTTATCACCAAACGCCTTGGAAACTCCAACGGCGTTGATCACGTTATTCCCTAATCTAGGTCCATTAGGTATATATAATTCCAATTTTTCTTCCTTTTGTTTTTGATCTTCATTGATCAATTTATCATAATTGGACAAGCGCGCCTTTGATTTTGCATGGCGGCCTTTTGGTGCCATTCTGACCCATTCTAATTCTCGTTGCAATGTCTTTTGTCTTTTTGATGCTACCTTTTCTTCTTGCGCTAATCGTGTTGATTTTTGTTCTAACCACGAAGAGTAATTCCCCTTAAAAGGAATTCCTTCTCCTCTATCCAATTCTAGAATCCATCCTGCTACATTGTCTAAGAAATAACGGTCGTGTGTTACAGCGATAACTGTTCCTTGGTATTGCGCCAAATGATGCTCTAACCATTGCACTGATTCTGCATCCAAATGGTTCGTCGGTTCATCCAATAAAAGTACATCAGGCTGTTTTAATAATATTCTGCAAAGCGCTACTCTTCTGCGCTCGCCACCTGATAAATTCTTGATCAGAGCATCGCCATCAGGTGTTCTTAAGGCATCCATAGCTACTTCTAGCTGATTATCTAGTTCCCAGGCATTTAAGGCATCAATCTTATCCTGAAGTTCAGCTTGTTTGGCCATGAGCTTATCCATTTTATCAGGATCTGAATAGACTTCCTCTAAACCGAACATGTCGTTTATTTTATTGTATTCCTCTAATATCGCGACAGTTCCGGCTACTCCTTCTTTTACTACCTCAAGTACCGTTTTATTTTCGTCCAACTCAGGTTCTTGTGATAAATAGTCAACAGAATAATTCGGAGAAAAAACAACATTACCTTGATGGTTTTTATCCAATCCTGCAATAATACGGAGCAGAGTCGATTTCCCGGATCCATTCAATCCTAGAATTCCAATTTTCGCACCATAAAAAAAGCTTAGATATATATTCTTTAGAACTTGTTTGTTCGCGCCAGGAAAGGTTTTACTTACACCGGACATTGAAAAGATCACTTTTTTATCATCAGACATATTCAAAATTTTTTGATAGCCACAAATATAAAACTATTTAGGATGTTCTTGGAATGAAAATATTCGGCCATAAATAAAAAACCCGCATTTAAGCGGGTTATATATTAATAATCTAAAGCATTGAGATATTTGAGTTTTCTCTGCCAGACCTTGAGTTCATTTTTGTAATTCTCTATATTATTTAAAACATTCTGAATTAACGGATTATCTTGCGAAGCATTAGAGATAAAACTTACATTATTCTCTAATTGTTTAATTTCTCTTGTTAATTCATCACACTTTTTTCTCACAAAATGATGTTCAGATTCTAACTTTCTTCCATCATTTTGAGCCGCATAAGAATCGACGATATTTTTAAATTTTAAAAAGCTAGATTCATCTTCATCTAAATCCAGTTTCTTGTAAGCCGAATCTAACGTTTTGTTGAATTTGGTATTCAAATGCCCCATATTACCAGGAACCTCACCCAAATTTCTCCATTCTTCAACAAAAGTATTTACTGCATCTAAATCTATATTTTCTTCCTGTTTTATTTCTTCTTTAAAATGTCCAAGTAATTCCTTTTTCTGGTCGATTATTTCACTTTGCTCAGTGTTTATGCCATCTTGTCTTTGATGCAATCGATCAAAGAAATGATTACACGCAGCTTTAAATCTCTTCCAAATTCTATCAGAATCCTTTCTTGGTACATGACCAATTTTTTTCCAATCTGCCTGAATCTTCTTGAAAATATCAGTTACGGTTTTCCAATCTTCACTATCTTTTAAAGATTCTGCCTGTTCTATGAGTAGCATCTTCTTTCTAAGGTTATCGAGCTGTTCCCCTTTGACAGACTTGAAATATTTATTTTTTTCTTTATTGAAATTTCTTGTGGCATTTTTAAAAGCAGACCAAACCTCCTCGTTTCTGGCCTTAGTCACCCGACCAATGTCTAAAAACTCTTTTCTTAAAGCTTCAACTTTTTTTATTGCCTCCTGCCAAGATTGACGGGATTCTAATTTGCTAAAATCAATTTGCTCAATTCGCTTGATTACTTCGAATTTAAGATCGACATTTTTCTCTAATTGTTCATCAATAACTTTTTGAAACTCATGTCGTTTTTCGTGAATTTTTTTCGTTGCTTCACTAAACTTATGCCAGATCTCTTCTCGGTATTCTCTTGCTACAGGTCCTATTTCTTCTTTCCAAAGCCTATGTAATACCTGCAACTCTCTGAAGGCCTTGTCAATATCCTTATATTCGGACAAAGCTTCAGCGCGCTCTACGAGCTTACTTTTCTCTTCAAAATTATGTTTAAAATCGAGGTCTTTAAATTCATTAGACAAATGAAGAAGGTCATAAAATCTTTCAACATGGTGCTGATAAGTCTGCCAGATGTCGTTGTAATTTGCTTTAGGAATTTGACCAATGTTTCTCCATTCTGTTTGCAGATCCTTAAAATCTTTGTACATAGAGGCTGGCTCAGCATTATCTATCAGATCCTTTAGGCGCTCAATTAACTCTGTCTTTTTTACGAGATTTTCCTTTTGTTCTGCTTCCAGAGCCAAATAGGCCTCTTGCCTTTTTTTCTTAAAACTATTTACGAGTGAATTAAATTTCGATTTGACAGGTGACGTAAAATAGAAATCTATTTCATCTCCGCCACCTTCAATGAATTTCGCCTTCTCTTCTTCAATGAAGGCTTTGAATTTGGTATCAAATGCTTTCTTAAAATCGAAATAATATTTTTTAACTTCATTGATTGGAGATCGGTATAAAATATTTTCAAACTCAACGAGTAAGTCTTCAATTCTTAAAGAAGAAAAATCCTGAGGTTCTTGCCTTTCAACTTTTTCGGAATTTCCCTTGTCATTATTCTCTGTTCCAGCTTCTTTTTCTGCCTCAGCTTCAATAGCTTGCTTTTTTTGAGTTGGCTCTGCTACTTCCTCATTTATTTCCTCAGAAACGACCTCAATTTCTGATTCGACTTCCCCTTTATCCAAATTTTGATCCAATGTTTCTTTAGATGTTGATTTTTCGGTAGATTCTTTAACAGCTTCTTCTGTTTTTTCCACAATTTTCCCCACCGCCCCAGTTTTTTCAGTCAATTCTTCTTCAGATTTCACAGCATCTTCCACAACCTCTTTCTCTGCTGTTTCTTTAACATCCTCCTGTTCAAATTCTTTTGAAGAAACATCAGTTATTTTTCTATCGCTTGATGGTTGTTCTTCAGGAAGTTTGGGGTCTAAATTTTCTAACATTGTAAAACAAGTTTAAGTTCAAATTTGACAATCGATTTATTTGTAATCAAACGTTACTCTACTAATCGAATGTATTAAACAGATGTAAAATCTGTATTGCCGTTGCGCAATTTACTCAAAATTTTAGTAATTCCATATTTCCCAAGCCTTTTCAGCCTGCAATTCTAGCATCTCTTTTCCGTTTTTTATTTGCGCACCATAAAACTTGGCCTTTTTTAAAAAAAGTGTTTCAGATGGATTATAAATTAGATCGAAAAACAGATGATCCTTAGTAATAAATTCATAGGGTAGGTTCGGACAAGCATTAGTATTTGGGAAAGTACCTACAGGACTACAGTTAACAACGATTAGATGTTCTTTGATCATCTCTTTATCCAAATCATCATAACTTATTGCATTTTCTCCTTTTATCCTTGACACATACTTAAAGTCAATTCCCAGTTTGACGAAAGCATGAGCTACCGCTTTAGAAGCTCCTCCTGTACCTAGAATGAGTCCTTTTTTATGCATGGGTTTAATTAAGGGGAGAATAGAGTATTCAAATCCGTAAACATCTGTATTATAACCCTTAAGTCTATTCCCTTGTAAAAGCTTAACAGTATTTACTGCTCCAATCAAATTAGCTTCTTCGTCAATTTCATCCAAAAAAGGCAACACTTTTTCTTTATAAGGAATAGTTACATTGAATCCTTTTATATTGGGCAGAGATTCTAATAAAGGTTCTAAATCATCAATTTTGTCCAAATCAAAATTCGTGTAATAAAAATCCTTTAATCCGGAATTCGCAAATTTTTCATTAAAGTATCCCTTTGAAAAAGAATAACTTATCTGTTTGCCTAATAAACCAAATAATGATTCTACTTTTTTTATATCCACCTGATCCTTGTACATATCCATTATACTTGGGTTTGACGTTTTCTCATTTTCTTCTCATCATGGCGCTTTCCATACCATTCCAAAACCAGTAATATAACGATACCGAAAATGATATAACCAATGGCCAGCCAAGTAGATTGATCGCTGAAACTTGGCCAATATCTTTGGTAGTTTTCAATAATAACATCCCCCTGACTGTCATACATCATCTCACCTTGTTCATTCAATTTATACACTACCTCTTTCCATGGCCAGACAATACCCAAAGACCCGGTAATAAAACCTATGATCACTGCAATAACGGGTTGATGCCACCTCTTGAGCATATACCCCACAATATGCGAAATCACAATGAGGCCTGTTAATGAACCAAGCGAAAAAAAAGTGATTATTTTTAGGTAGTGCATACGCACTTCATCCTGAATAAAAGAAAAATCAAATTGAATTATATCGACTATGATCCTAAAAAGTTCATTGACAGAATCGACCAAAAGAAGAACATAATTACCCAAAAGAATTAAAATAAACGAACCCGATAATCCCGGTAAAGTCATACCACTTACACCAATTACTCCACAAAGAAACACAAACCAAAGCTGATCATTTTCTGTTGCAGGATCCATAAAACTGATGGCTAATCCCAATAAAATTCCAGAAAGAATAAAAAGTATATTTTTCAAGGACCAGTCTTTAAAATCTTTTAATATATAATATATTGAGCCTATGATCATACCAAAAAAAGTACTCCATACGTACAATTCATGATGTCGTAAAAAATAATCTAAAACCCTGGAAACGCTAAAGTAACTGAAAATACTTCCTGCAAATACAAGTACTAAAAACCGTCCATTGATGTATTTATAAAAACTTTTAAATCGGCCATCAATTAGTAATTTAAATGCTTTTTTATTTATTTTTTGCAAAGAATAAATCAATTCCTCATAAAATCCGGTCACAAATGCTACCATACCTCCTGAAACCCCGGGAACTTTGTTAGCTGCTCCCATGGCCACACCCTTTACAAACAAGAGTATTCTATCCGAAAGTGTTCTGGTGTTTTCCATTTAAACTTTTTTATTTTTCGCCATTTGCTCGAGAAACAAAATGGAGCCAATTCCCAGTAAGAAAAGACAAATTGCAAAAAATAAAAGATTGTCTCCTTCAAAGGCAAAAGGTGATACGCTCTCTTCTCTCAAAATTTTCATCTTTCCGTCTATCATTTTATAATCCAATACTTTTTTCCAAGGCCAAATTTTGTTTAAAGATCCAATGATAAAACCTGTTAAAACGGCTAATGTCAATCTTTCATAATGAGTAAATAACCATTTGAGAAGTTTTGAAAAACTCAGCAAACCGACTACAGCACCCAGTGCAAGGAAAAACAATAAACTATATTTCTTATCGTGAATAGCATCTAAAACAGGCTTATATGCCCCCAATAAAAGCAAAATAAAACTGCCAGATATTCCAGGTAAGATCATTGCACAGATGGCAAGTGCTCCTGAAAAAAATATAAATAGATTGGTAATTTCGGTTTGTTGAGGCGGAATTTTAGTAATATAGAACGCCGAGATCGCTCCGGCAATTAAACCTAGGATCAAGCCTAAATTCCATCTATTTATTTGCTTTCCGATATAGATAACACTGGCTAAAACGAGTCCGAAAAAAAAAGACCAAACTAAAATAGCCTCATTTTCGATAAGGTATTTTATCAATTTAGCCAATGAAAGAATACTAATTAAAATTCCCGTGCCTAGTGCTAATAAAAAATTTCCATTGATATGTTTCCAGGCCTGAACAAACCCTTGCTCTTTTAAAATTTTTAATGCCCTTAAATTAATTTTGCTAATCGTATCGATCAATTCCTCATAGATTCCCGCAACAAAAGCGATAGTCCCTCCGGAAACCCCGGGAACAACATCTGCTGCACCCATGGCTATTCCCTTAAACGTTATGATCAAATAATCTTTTAAATTTCGAATCATCGAGAAACTACAATTTTGAATTGCCAAATATAACCATTTATGACCATCATTTTTCTGTCATAAGGCAAGTAAAATTTAGGAAAAACTGTTTTTAAAATAGATCAAATTTCTTCCCTATGCACTTTTTCGATAGAAAATGCTGGAAAACAGATGGAAATATATTCACAAGGTTCTTCAAATGGGTTTGAATATTGAATTCTGACACCGGCTTGAATTTTTATTGATTCTCCTTTCCCCAGAACAACAGTTTCATTTTCGATAATAAACTGCTTTCTACCATTAATAACAACTGTATATTCATCAAATTCGGGAGTTTGAAAAGGCTCTGACCAACCCGGTGGTGCGATCATTTTTGCAATACTTAAATTTCCGGGAATACTGGCTAATCCAAAATGTTCCTCAATTATTTTTCCATCATCTGTAGGGACTAAAAAAGGTGTGCGCTGAACATTATAATTTTTCATCTTTATAATTTAAATTGTGTTAAGGATTTTACCATCTTCCATAGTTATGATTCGGTCTGTGTCCTTCGCAAAATCTTCATCATGCGTAACAACAAGTAAAGATAAACCTTGTTCAGTCGATAATTTCCTGAACTCTTCAAAGACTTTGTTAGAATTATAAGAATCTAAATTCCCTGTCGGTTCATCTCCCATAATTATGAGCGGATCATTGATAAGGGCCCGAGCAATGGCTACTCTCTGCTTTTCTCCCCCTGAAATATTAAACGCTTTTTTGTCGGCCAATTTCTCTATTCCAAGTTTTTGCATCTTTTTCATGGCATTTTCCCGAATTTGCTCCAAGGGATGCTCTCCCAATTTTTTTGCAGGGATCATCACATTTTCTAAGACGCTAAATTCGGGTAACAAATAATGAAACTGAAATACAAAACCAATATGCTTATTCCTTATTCTAGCTAATTCATTTGAGCTTCTGCCCGTGACCAATTCATTCTTAATGAATAATTCTCCAGTATACTCTGTATCCATGGTGGAAAGAATGTACAGTAAAGTAGATTTACCACATCCCGATTTCCCCATGATCGAAGCAAATTCTCCTTGCTTAATAAAAAAATTGATATCCTTTAGAACATGGAAATTATTCGGTTTTTTGAAGTATTTGTCGATATGTCTGGCCTCTAAAATATTTTCCATTATTACTGACCTCTTATAATTTTGATTGGATCTACTTTTTTTGCTTTTTGCGAAGGAAAATAGCCTGCAAAAAAGGTAGAGATCAAGGCAAAGCTAAACCCTATGACATAATACAAGATCTTAAAATTAACCGGGAAAGTTTTGATCGTGGGTAATGCCTCAGTTTCAAAAGGAATTTGATCAATTACACGCGCCATCGAATATCCGATGATAAGGCCTAATACTCCGCCCACAAAACCAATGATTACCGCCTGACTCATAAATATCATTTGCACATCCTTTCCAGAAAAACCTATCGCCTTTAAAATGGCTATATCATTCATTTTTTCATAAATGACCATATTCAAAATATTATAAATTCCAAATCCGGCCACAATCAAAAGAGTGATCGAAACCGCATAGGTTATAATATTCCTGATATTAGTTCCCGTTTCGAACTGTGCGTTGGCGGTTTTAACATCAATAGCAGTTACATTAAATTGACCTTCTATTCGCCTGGAAAGTCCCACAGATTTGTCAATTTCATACATTTTTACATTGATATCCGTTATGTAATTAGATGATTCCTGTAGCATTTTTTGAGCAGTACTCAAGTTTACAAAACTTTGGATATTATCAATTTCTGCTATTCCGCTTTGATAAATCCCAACAACTTTAAGATAAAAGGGGTCTCCGTTAACCGTGCTGATCTGAACTCTGTCACCCAAGTCGAGTGACATATTTTTAGCAATACCTGCACCAATTAAAATACCGTTTTCATTTTTAACCAAATCATTTACACTTCCCTTGACAACATAATCTCCAAACTGAAAAAAATCGGCTTCCTTGATCGGCAAAATTCCACTTAACGCACCTCCCAAATCTATGGAGCCAGATTTGTAGAAAATTTGGGTATTCACTTGAGGAATCGCTACTTTTACCTCATCATTATCTTCCAAATATTTAATGAGCGGAAGCGCATTATAGATTTTCCTTTGGCTCAGTTTGGGTTTTACAGAATGAACAATCTTCATTGTATTTCCTGCGCCATAAAGATAATCAACAGGTTGTTTTTCTGTTGGTTTAATTTCGTTATAAATATGTACATGGGGTGTTCTGTTTAGTACCAAACCGTCTAACATTTCATTTAACCCTGTCATAAAACTGACCAAAGTGATGTAAGCGGCAATACCAAAAGTCACACCCAATGAGGCAATTGTCGTTTGTTTTATTTTTGAAAACAAATGAGTTTTAGCAATGGGTAAGATGATTTTCCAATCAACCATTATTCAGGTTTTATGATTGCGGTTTCGCCATTCAAACCTTCTAAGATCTCAACATATTCAATATTCATCAGACCAGTTTTAACATCGACAGGTCCATTCTTTGTAAGCACTTGACTGTTGTCTAAAAGAAAATCTCTGGGAATTGTAAGCGCGTTCACTTTTTTTCGGATGATAATATTTGCTTCACCTGACAACCCCGGATACAAAATTTTAGGAGGATCTTCGAAAAAAGCATCCACGATAAAGGCGTTCGATTTTAGATCTTTTTGTGGATAAATTTTACTGATCCTTCCTTTGAACAATTCATTTTCATAGGCGTCCAAAGTAATTAATACAACTTGATTTTTTGCCAGTTTCACAATATCCACTTCGTCTATCTGTAGTTTTATTACAAAGGTGGAATCTTTACCAATTGAAGCGATCGGCTCAATTGTATTTACAATTTCACCTTCTTCTTTATATAAGGCATAAATCTTGCCCTTAATTTCACTTTTTACTGTAAAATCTTTTGAATTATAACTGGCAGTTTCCAGATTGTTTTGCGCTTGTTTATAAGAAGTTTCTAGCTCAAATTTTGTTCTTTCATATCTCTGTTCCAGCAACTTTAACTTATTTCTTGACAATTCAAATTGAAGCTGTCTCGAATCTAATTCGATTTTAGATCCAACTTGCTGGTTCCAAAGCTTTTCTTGTCTGAAAAAATTGATGGAATCATTGCTGTATTGTAATCGTGCAGCATCAATTTCCTTTTGTAAATCGGATAAAATAGCAGAACTTCCTTTGTAATTCTCCCTCGCCACCTCTAACGATAGCCTAGCATTTTCCTCATTTAATTTTGGTGTGTTATTTCTGATCTGAACGATCGGGTCTCCGATATTCACCAGGTCTCCTTCATCAACAAAATAAGTTTCACAAATTCCTGCCACAGAGCTAAAGGCTTGGTAAAGGCTGTCCGGCTCAACAAGCAAAGAGCTGTAAACAGACTCTATAATATCCCTACTTTCGGCATAAATTTCATTTTTCTCTTGTTTACACGAAAAAATGAGTAAGAAAAAAATATAGATTAGAAATAAAACAGACTTATTTGTTGAAGTGTCAAAATACTTATTCATGACAGATAAATTCTACCTTAAAATTAATGATTTTAAAACGAATTCTAGTAATATTTGCGACTCATTTAGCGATAAAATAATCTCCCTACAAAAAAAATGGAGCTTTTTAAAAGCCCCATTCTTATACAAATTTCATATGTTTTTATTCAAACCAAATCGAAATATATTTTATCCGCGCCAGATCCGGAATCTGATCTTTCGAGATAGGATCCAGATTATCTTCCGACAAACCTAGATCACTCTTTTCCAATACAATAGATCCATTTATTTCATCCACATAAATAATAGCCGAAGTAAAGGTTGGGTCAATTTTTGTAAACGAATAATTAGATGCAACATCACCGTAATTTGAGGCCACTGAAATTCCTTTTTCTGTTTTGAACAAAGGGGAATAAATCTGTATTCTTTCAACGTAGTTTATAGAATCTTCAGGAATACTAGGGTAAATGGATAACAAATGTTTCCCTTCTTTGTCGTAAACCACAAATTCATTTATAAAATCTCTGTCGGGCGGAACCATGACGACAGAATCATTTTTAAAAAAACTTAAAATATCTTCTTTAGTAGAGCTTTTAGTAATTGGTCCTACTTGGTCTTTAGTAATTTCAAATTCCTTTTCCTTACTGCATTGCCAAAGTAGAACTGTCAATAATAATAGGAGTAATTTTCTTCTCATATATATAGCTATTTTATTTCTTCATCATTTTATTTAATATACCAAAAACACCTCTCACAAAAGTAGCACTTGTCACAACTTTAAGCAAAGGATCCATTGTTGATCTATTACTTTTCGAGCTACTTTTCTGACTCTTGACTGTTGAGGTATTCTCTAATTTTTCATTTAATATTTCATAAGCACTTTCGCGATTGATCACTTCGTTGTACTTCACTACCAATCTTGAATTCGAAATCAATTCATCCAACTCTTTATCCGTGAGGATATCCATTCTGCTCATCGGCGCACGAAGCAAAGTTCTAGCCAATGGAGTTGGCATTCCCTTTTCATTCAAAACTGTTACAAGGGCCTCACCGGTACCAAGTTTAGTTAACTCTTGATCAACTTCATAAAAATCCGAAATAGGATAATTCTGAGCAGCTAATTTAATACCTTTTCTGTCATTTGCTGTAAAAGCCCGCAAAGCATGTTGAATTTTTATTCCGAGTTGAGATAATACATCGGAAGGAATATCTTTTGGATTTTGTGTAACAAAATAAATACCAATGCCTTTTGATCGAATTAATTTAATAATACTCTCTATTTGATCCAGTAAAGTTTTGGTTGCATTTTCAAAAACAAGATGTGCTTCATCGATAAAAATGACCAATTCCGGCCGGTCAGGATCCCCAATTTCAGGAAAAGTATTGTAAATCTCCGCTAACAATTGCAGCATAAAGGTTGAAAACAGTTTGGGCTGATCCTGAATATCTGTCAGTCTAAGTACAGATATAATCCCTCTGCCATTCTCATCAATTCTTACTAAGTCATTAACATCAAAAGATTTCTCTCCAAAAAACAAATCTCCCCCCTGTTGTTCAAGCTCTACAATTTTTCTTAAAATCGAACCAGTCGATGCGGTGGAGATTCTTCCATATTTTTTCTCAAACTCTTCCTTTCCTTCATTGGTAGCAAATTGAAGGACTTTTTTAAAATCCTCTAAGTCTAAAAGTGGTAATTTTTCATCGTCACAGTATTGAAATATTATCGCCAAAATACCCGTTTGGACATCGGTTAAATCCAATATTCTAGAAAGTAACGTGGGACCAAATTCTGAGACGGTCGCTCTTAGCCTTACCCCTTTTTGTTGGGATAAACTGAGAATCTCGACCGGAAAACCTTTTGGCTCATAGGGTAAACCAATCTGAGCATGTCGTCGAGAAATATGATCATTTTCCGACCCGGCCATGGCTATTCCACTTAGATCACCTTTGACATCCATCAATAAAACAGGTATACCATTGTCTGATAGGTTTTCAGCAAAAACCTGCAGAGATTTTGTTTTACCTGTCCCTGTTGCACCGGCGATAAGTCCGTGCCTATTCATTGTTTTTAGTGGAATCTTAACAAAGGCATCTTTTATTGGTTCCCCGTCAAGCATAGCAGAACCAAGCACAATGGATCCGCCTTTTATTTGATAACCTTGATTGATCTGAGTGATAAAATCATCCCTTCGTGCCATATCGATATTTTTGATAAAAATAGTTTAAAACCTCATAACATAAAAATTGTTCTAGTTTAAATATCTTTGCAAAAATTAAAAATTTGGAAGCCAAAACACAAGAGTTAATCAATGTTGGAAAGATGCTCCCCCTAATGGAGGAATTTTACACCATACAAGGAGAAGGAGCCCATACCGGGAAAGCCGCCTATTTTATAAGAATTGGAGGTTGCGATGTTGGCTGTCACTGGTGCGATGTAAAAGAGAGCTGGAATGCAAAACTGCATCCTGCCACACCTACAGAGCTTATTATAGAAAACGCGGTTAAATACTCTGATACGGTTGTAATTACAGGTGGTGAGCCCTTGATGTGGAATTTGGATTACCTGACCCAAACCCTTCATCAAAGAAATGTAAAGACCCATATTGAAACTTCGGGAGCATACAAACTATCAGGTACTTGGAACTGGATCTGTTTATCTCCTAAAAAGAATAAATTACCCTTAAAAGATGTGCAGGAGCGGGCGGATGAATTGAAAATGATTATTTACAATAAAAACGATTTTAAATTTGCAGAAGAGCAGGCGTCAAAAGTGAATCAAAATTGCACTCTTTTTTTACAACCTGAGTGGAGCAATCGTGAAAAAATGACTCCTTTGATCGTTGACTATGTCATGAAAAATCCTAAATGGAAAATCTCATTACAAACCCATAAATATTTAAACATTCCCTAATAAGATCAATTGAGTTTTGCAATTTTATCTTGAACTAGATTCAGGATATAATGAAATTGTTCATCTTTCTCCATTTCTGAATTATCTATTTCAATAGCATCCTCGGCCTTAATTAACGGAGATATTTTTCTATTCGTATCGAGGTCATCCCGCATGACTACATTTTCCAATACTTCCTCATAGGAAACTTCTTCATGTTTACCTGTCATTTCCTTGAACCTTCTACCGGCTCTTACTTCGGGCTTTGCACTTAAAAATAATTTGATTTCAGCGTCGGGAAATACAACAGAACCGATATCTCTTCCATCCATGACTAAACCTCTGTTTTCACCTAATTTTTTCTGATAGCTGACTAATTTTTCACGCACTTGTGGTATAGTAGATATTTTACTCACCAAATTCGATATTTCAAGCGATCTTATTTCGCTTTCTACATTTTCACCATTTAAATACATTTCCGAAAAGCCCAGATCAGGATTGAACCTAAAGTCGAGATCAATTTGATCCAAACCCTTTACTATACTTTCAACATCTAGATCATCTTCATTGACCCAATCCTTTCGATGAGCATACAGTGCAACAGCTCTATACATTGCTCCTGTATCTACATAAATGTAGCCCAATTCTTTTGCCAACATTTTGGCGATGGTACTCTTTCCTGTCGATGAAAAACCATCAATGGCTATTATAACTTTTTTATTCATTTTAAAATCCTCGTCTATTTAAATCGATGAGCAATGAAAACGTATTCGAATTAGTCACTGGATGATATTTCGTAAATGCGTATTCAAATGTAAGCCTTCCTGTTCTTAATCCAAAACCTGCACTTAATCCTGCAAATGTTCTGGTCTCGGTTAAATTTAGTTCAGCAGCTCTTCTAAAATTGTATCCCAATCTGATATTAAAAGCCTTTTCCGGGAAAAATTCTGCCCCAATTACGATATGCCTGATGGCCTGATCAAAGAAATTAATTGTCTCATCTTTAACATCTCCATCTAAATTACTTGAACTATTAGAAGGATTTGGCTCGGCAATGTACCAACTTTGTAAACTATTAATCGTCAGGTACCATTTTAAAGGTACATCTTGTAATTGGTAACTGGATGCGATGGCAATTTCAAGCGGCAGGTCTTCCCTAATTTCATCAAAAACGGTAATCTGATACCCCAAATTTCTAACTACAGCTGCAAAAGTATATGGTTTTGTGTCATCGTAATAATAAATACCAAAATCAGCAGCAAGTCCGGCAGAATGATAATTTTCTATTTTTGAGCTGAGATATTTCATATTCACTCCCAAATAAAAAGCCGAATAAGGTATCTGATAAGCATATCCAATCGAAATAGCTATATCTCTAGCCCCAAATTCTCCCGTTTCCATACCTGATTCATCTGCACCGATGAATTCTCCGTAATCTAAATATTGAATGGCTCCATGAAGTGTGCCGAATCTTCGATTCACTAAATGGGCAAAGGTGACTGATCCCATGTTCAAATCACCTAAATAGTTAATGTAATTAACGCCTAATCGATTATCCATAATTCTATTGATGCTCGCCGGATTCCATAGTGGCTGATTGACGTCGTCATTCATGGTATAAATATCGCCTCCCAAAGCAGCCTGACGTGCCGAGACAGGAATATTTAAAAAACTAAAAACACGCTCTCCTCCTACTTGCGCAAAGGTGAAACTATAAAACATCAATAATATAAATAAAAGCGAGCTTTTCATTCAAACGCAAAGAAAATGCAAAAAAAAAGGATAACCTAATGGATTCCTTTTGAATCAACGGGGTATATCATTTTTAATGGCAGGCAAAGTTTGCAAATAAGTATAGATTGCATCTACTTCTTTATCTGTCAAGTCTATGTAGGGAACCATCGGATACCTTAAGGCAATTTGGCCTTCTACAATCCCAGATTTTAAAGCATTCCTAAACTTTTCTTTCGACCAATTTCCTATTCCTGTCTCCTTATCCGGAGTAAGATTTGAAGAGAGTATAACTTCACCTTCCATCGTTAAAAGCTTATTCCCTCCCCCAAAATAACCAGGACTTTTCTCTGGTTCCAAGAAATTATTGGTCTTAAAATCAGCAGAATGACAAGAAAAACAATCCAAATTATGGGTCAAATATTTTCCTAATTCTATGGGATTATTCTCATCTGGCATAGGTATTTTTTCCTTTGGATAAGAAAATGGCTTAAAAACTGTATTAGTCAAAACTTTTGTTAAAAAGGAGGTTTCCACAGGAATGGTTGGTGTTGAATTTCCTTCGACATAGGGGTGGTCAGACCGAAGAAATGACAATATCGCATTAATATCCTCGTCTGCCATTGTCGGTAATTTTGCCATGTAAGGTGGGGCATATTTCCCGTCTCTCTTAATACCGGTTCTCAATAAATAGACAATTTCACCATCTGTCCAATTTCCAATTCCGTGAGTTTTGTCATTAGTGATATTTGCAGAATATATGATCCCAAATTCTTCGGGTGCATCTCTCATAAATTTCCCCGTAAGTTGGCCGGTTTCCTCATTTAAATGACAGTTTGCACATAACACTTTAGCCAACTTCTCTCCTCTGGCCATTGTTTCTGGGGTACTGTGAACCACAAAATTGATTTCCTCCGTTTTATAGGAGGGTATCCCTTTTATTTGAATATAAAGTCCTGCAAAAACGATAAGAATAACGAGAATGAGCAATAATTTTCCAATAAATTTAATCGTTCTTTTCATGAATATTAGATTTAGGAATTGACGTAATCTTTCAAATAATCAATATAATAGATTAATTTACAATTAAATAAAATCAAAAATCAATTATGGAAGAAATGCTCTATGAATATTCAAATGTTATCGGTACCTCCAACTTTTTAAGTCGGCATTTTTTGGAGCAGATTTCTCAATTCTTTCCATGATTTTAGGCACATACATGGAGTTATACCTCAAACGGCTGATATAATTTGGATTTTCCTGATCTCCATTCCAACAATGCTCTGCTTTATCACCATAATCCACCTCGCCCTCATAATATGGATTTGTTGTAGATTCCAGAAAATCTTCCATCAAATAAACGGCATTATTGAGATAATAATTATCCATATCACCACAATAAATATGAATTTTACCTCTTAATTTTTCACCTAATTTGTCCCAATCCCGCTCCAGTATATAACGCAAATCGTAATTTTCTTTCCAGTAATTGGCCACAGTAGGATTGATCTCTCCTGTCATTTTATCCCAAATGCGTTGAGGATAACCATCCTCCCCTTGTGGTGAATAAGTAGCCTCCCATATATCCCATTGCTGACCGGATCTAGAGTGATCACCTAGAACCAATTCAAAATGATTGGCTCGTTTTACTGTAGAACTGATCTGACCCAAATAGTCTCTTTTGGCTGGAATTTCTAAGGAGTTAAAATCGCTTTCGTAGTAATAGGCATTTTTATCCTCATAAATATTATTTAAGCAATAAGCGCTAAAATCGATGGGGTCAGGACAAGCAGCGAAACAACCATTGTATTCATCCGGATACATAACTTGAACGGCAAGTGCCTCCCAGCCACCTGTAGAACCACCATAAAGAAAACGCGCCCAACCCTCTCCCATTCCGCGGAACTTTTGTTCTATAAACGGAATAAGTTCATAAGTAATCGCATCTCCATAGGGTCCTTGTGAAGCCGAATTTACCGCATATGAATCATCGTAATAGGGAGTTGGATGTTGGATTTCTATAATGATAAATCTGGGGAAGTCAGGTTCGTTCCAACGCTTATAAAAATCATAAGCTTCCTGTTGTTGAATGATATTGTAACCTTTCACATTAAACCTCTCTGCAAAATCGGGTTCCAAATCAGGGTCTGGCGGGGTAGTTCTAAATCCGCCGAAATCTTCGGGAAAATGTCCATGAAAAATCATAATGGGATATTTGGCTTCCGGATGTTCTTCAAAACCTTTTGGCAAAAGTACATGAGCTCCTAAAAAGATATCTCTACCCCAAAAAGAAGACAGCTTCTGGGACTTCATTTTCACATGCTTAATCCATTCTGTATCTTTGGGCTCTTCTATGGGTTCAATCTTTTTTGTCATCACGATCTGAAGCTCCTTAATTCCTTCATTACTAATCTCAATTTTCATAGGTGTGCTGTAAAAGTTTCCCGGAGATAAATTCCATTTTTGTCCCTCCCCATTATCCATGGGTAACTTTACGATATGTCCGCTAGAGAGCTTGAAATCTTCATAAACATGCAGTAAAGCTTGCACATAATAAGTACCGGGCTTTATATCTTTCAAATTTGAAATCGGATAGCCAAATGCTTCTTGATCAAATAATTGACTCTTTGAAGAATTTAAATTTTCTACATTCATCCCAAAGATCAATTGAGTCTGTAACCCATCATTTATTTGAAATCTGGGTTCTTTTTCATCATTATTAGAGAACATCAACAACAATCTACCTTGCAGATTTTCTTGAGATATAGATGGATCAACAGAAATACGAATAGAAGTATTACTAACCGAATTGTGTTCATTTTTACAAGCAATAAGCACGGTAAAAATCAGTACAAGAAAACTTAATTTTTGCATGGAAATAAAATTAATTATACTAAAGATATACTTTTTAAATTGTTTTTAACCAACCGGCTATACTTAATCTTTTTCTGTTGTGAGAAGGATGTACTTCATGTTCTAATTCATCACTTTTAAAAAATACAGATCTTCCACCATAAGGAAATATGTTTTCTATTTTTTCATTTTCGATATAGAGACTTAGATTTCCACCGTCAGCTATTTTCCAATTATCATTTAAATAGGTAACCAGAGAGTATTTTCTTCCTCTGTCACTTTTAAACTGATCTAGGTGCTTTTTATAAAAACTACCGACATCGTACATGGCATAATGAAATTCAAAGTCATTGATAGAAGTGTAGCAAGTAGCATTAAGGTGGTTTATAAAATTCTGAACTTGATTTAAAAAAGCCCTTTCAAAAGAGTCCACACTATTATTGTCTATCCATTTAATAAGATCTCCTCTAACCTCAGTATTTTTCTGATAATCAAAGTTCTTCCCTACTCCTGCAGGATTCATTTCTTTGGTATCGTAATATTTGGCTAAATTATTTCTTAATCCGGCAACGATGGATTCATCCACGAAATGATCAACAAATCCAAATTTTTGGTCAATCAGACCCTGAATTAAGACCTCATATTTTTCGGTCTCAGACACTAAGTTTATCACCGTATCAGTTTAGGAATATTCTGCAAATATCGCGAAGAAATCAATAAGCCGATAAATTATTATTCAGGATTAAATTCTTTTACAATGGATAGTACTTTTAAGTTAAAATCAAATAGAGCTTGGTTTTCCCAAGGTGATCCATTTTGTGAAGTTGGCCCGTCAAATGCCACTAATTCACCGCCCCAATAACAAATTCCAATACCATTTTCTATATCCAAAATTCTCGTGTATAATTCACCAAAGAAATTAGCTTGTCCTGTTTCATCCGCCGGAAAATCAGGGAGAATTATTTGACTTTCTAAACCTATAATATTATTGGTGTAGTCATTCCAATCTAAAGTAAAAGGATAAGCAGTTTCCGCAATAAGCAATTTCTTACCAAAACTATTTGAAAGATTGATCATTTGACTGGATAAATCATTCAGGTCCTTTCCATGCCAAATGGGATAATAGGAAAGCCCTATGAAATCATAGTCTACATTCGTCATTTTCTGAAAAAAAGACTTTGATCCCGTATGTCCCGCATAATGGATCATAATTTTAGATCCAGAATTGCTCTGCCTAACTGCTTCTGACGCCGTTTTTAATAATTCAACAAATTGACTTTCATTATTGTATAAACTTCCCTCAGGAAAAAGAAATCCATTATTAATTTCATTTCCAATTTGAACTATCTCTGGTTTTATTGAAATGACAACCTTTTTTGTATAATCTCCAACTGAATCTTTGAGCTGCTGAAAGGAAATATTTTGCCAAGTCTTTGGTGTCTGCTGATGACCTGGATCTGCCCAAGTATCCGAATAATGCAATGTGAGCCAAATTTTATATCCTCTTGATCTTAATTGAGCCGAAAAATTTTCAACCTCTGTTAAACTAGCAGCTGAACCCTCGGGATAAACCCATAGTTTAAGTCGAACAATATTGATCCCTTGCCTTTTTAAAATAGACAAAAAATCTTCGCTTTGGCCATTTTCATTTATAAAATTTAAATTTCGTGACGCTATAAGAGGATATACCGATAGATCAACACCTCGATAGGTCATTTTTTTTTGTGAAATTGTTGGCGGAATTTCTTTATCTGAACTTTCGGAGCAGGAAAATAAAAAGATCAAAATCGTTATAATCAGGATATTTCTAAACAAGATAAATACTCTTATATTGTTACTAAGCATAGATTAGTCAATTATTTTATCTGGCAATTCCAATACATTTGATGTTTCCAATTCATTGCCTGCAATTCCTTTGATACTTCCAAAAAGAGCGGAAATATTTTCCTGAACCACCCAAATCTGTTTTTCTCGGACTGCCCATAATTTATGCATCGCTTTCTTTTCAGAATTTAGCTGATCGATCATTCCATCATAATTCTCTACAATTCGCTTGATATTTTGAACAAATTCGTTGGAAGTTAAATAATGATATAGCAATTCCATCTTATCTCCCTTATTTTCTTGCGATAACTTGGCTGCATAGGTTTTAATGAGCATTTCACGTAGTACAAAAGAAAGACTTTTAACTTCGTGATATCCGCAAATCCATACTCCATTTTTTTCTCCGAAACGTTCCATATCAGAAGGCATGGTTTCGGTCACCAAGATCGCAACGTCTGCCTTACAAGTAACCTGATCCTGTTTGAGTTTATCTATCCAATCATTTGCAAAACTTTTTGTTCGTTTGCTTTCATAAACTATTGATCCACAATTCTGTTGCAAAGAATTAACGACATATTGAATACAGTCAGCCCCCCGAATTCCTTTTGGTACTTCTGCTATTTTGTCAAAAGGATAATTTCTCATCAATAAGTCTTCCAAAGCTAATTCCTGGACTTCGCCCTGCAACTGCATGGAACCTTGTTCAGCCTTGCGCTTCATTTCTTCAGCCAATTTTTTATTATCCTCAATTTGTTTGAGCAATTTTATCTTTTCTAATTCAAAATTTTCTCTTTCTTTTGCCCTGGCCTTATCCTCAATTTCTTTTTGTCTTTCTAACAACTGCTTCTCCACATTAAGCTGAAGCTCCTCTTGCTTTTCTTTTAAATCTGCCTCCTTTCTCATTAATTGGACCTCCTTCTCTTTGAGCAATTTATTTTCCTGCTTTCTTTTATCATTTTCCTGCTCCAGTGATCTCATCTTCTCTTCATAATATTCCATGGCCCTTTTTCTAATTTTGATAGATTCTTGTTCGAGCGCCTTGTTCAGTTGAGTTTTTAGAATATCTTCTTGTTGTTCCTTTAACTGATCCAACATTTTTTTCTCCTCTTCTAACTTTTCTTTTTCATGCTGCATTCTTTTCCCTTGCTCTATCATTTTCTTTTCAAATTCTGCCTTATAATGAGCTTCGAATTTACCAGATAGCGCTTCTTCCACATCAAATTGATGTCCACAGTTGGGGCAAGTAATTTTATCTGTCATAATTTATTAAAATATGAAATACTAGGTTTAAAACAAAATGGATTATTAAAAGCAGTAAAGATAGGCAATAGACAAAGGAGATATCAAATTTAAATAGACACCATTTAACTATTAAAATGAAGTTTATTCTAACTCGACAATGACCTCAATTTCTACTGCAATGTTATTGGGTAAAGAATTGTGGCCTACAGCTGCTCTGGCATGCTTTCCCTTTTCGCCAAAAACTTCGACCATAAGATCGGAAAACCCATTGATTACTTTGGGTTGATCGTAAAAATCATCCGTGCAATTGACCATTCCTCTGACTTTTACAAACTTCTTAATTCTATTGAGGTCCCCGGTAGCTACTTTTAAAATGGATAAAATTTCAATTCCGGTTTCACGAGCAGCTTGATAACCCTCTTCTACGGTTAGATCTTTGCCCAACTTACCGAAAACATCCGGTCCTGTACCAGCTAAATATAATGTATTATCTACCTGTCTCCATTTCACATAATTGGCTACAGGTTTTGTTACTTCAGGTAGCACAATCCCTAATTCTTCAATTTTCTTTTCAGGATTTTGTCCATAACTATAAAACATTGTGATAAGAAATAATATGAGGACAAATATTTTTTTCATGTCATGCTTGATTGGGGAATAAATATAGGAAATATAATTTTCCTTATGATTGAGGAAAATTATATTTTGAATGTATAGATGAAATGGGAGGCTCGATATATCGCTTAAAACAAAAACCCCGATTCGATATGAATCGGGGT
>CAWIJU010000002.1:0-107500 GCA_963836505.1 uncultured Flavobacteriaceae bacterium | reverse complement strand
TACTATATTGTATTAATCCAAATTTCTCTGGGCTATCCAATAGTAAAAGGTAAATTGTATACGCGTTACGCACCCGTGCGCCGGTCGCCACCCAGTATTGCTACCTGTGCTGCCCCTCGACTTGCATGTGTTAAGCCTGCCGCTAGCGTTCATCCTGAGCCAGGATCAAACTCTTCATCGTGAATGTTGTTCAAAATAAAGGTCTCAAAAAAAAATCTTCAGAGTGGCAATCTATTGCCAAACTTGCGATTCTACTCAATTCTTACGCTGTCAATCTTTTCAATATTTTCAATGAACTTATTATCCTAAGCCTAACCTCAAAATTACTTCCTCAGCTAAGCGGGTGCAAATGTACAATAGTTTTTTATTCCAACAAGAAAAAATTAAAATTTTTTTTAAACTTAATCCTAACTATTCCTAATCAAATCTCATCAATAAACTATAGAACATATTTTTCCCTGTTTTGGGAAGGCAAATGTAGAACAAATCTGTGATATAGAAAATATTTTTCGAACTTAAGTTATCAACAAAATTCGTATTTGATCACTTTGAACCTAAGGCGATTTACTTTCAATCTGATTTTTAAATAGTTGCAATCCTTTGCGAAATGATTGGGGTTTAAATTTCAGTTCCTTTATCGACAAAGAAAGATCAAAACCTGTTTTTTCTGGCCGTTTCGCCGGTAAATTTAATTCTACAGACTGGACCGGATGTATATACTTTTTATCCAAATTAAATACCTCAGCTACCATATTAGCTACTTCAAAAATAGACAGGAGTTCACTACTGGATATGTGATAAACGCCAAAAACTTCTCCAATAATGGCTTGATGGCAAGCAAAAACTAGATCATCTACATGGGTTGGCATTCTATATTGATCCGTTACAACAGAAATATCCCTCTTCGCTCCTAAATTATTTTTAACCCAGAATATTATATTGCTTTTAAATTCTTCCGTTAAACCGTAAACCAAAATAGTTCTTAAAATGGTGTACTTTATATTTGATTCTAAAATCAATTCTTCTGATCTTAATTTTGACCAACCGTAATAATTAACAGGATTTGCCTGATCACTTTCCTTATAATATCCTTTTTTGCCATCAAAAATAAAATCTGTAGACAAATGAATAAGTTGGATATCAAGCGTCTCACAACAATCAACTATATTTTTAACAACCTCAACATTGGCATAGTAGCATGCTTCTTTTTCCAACTCACAGCGATCTACATTGGTCATTGCCGCCGTATGAATGATTACGTGTGGTTCAACATCGCAAATAAATGACCTTGTCTTTTCAAATTCTTCCAAATTGATATCTGAATAAGAATAGCCCTTCTCATTACTTAGCCTATTCTCCCCTCTGGAAATGGCAAATACCTCAAACTTGTGCTCGACCAAAAACTTTACTAAGTTCTGACCTAACAACCCATTACTTCCGGTGACAAGGATTCTTTTCAAAATTTTCTGCTTTTATTGCCTGTAATAACTATATTTTCTTCTTCAGAAGAGAATGAAATCGCAAAACTTAAAAAAGTTGATTCAATTTACGGATTTGCTCAGGTTTTCCTAATAAGATCAGTTTTGAATTTGGCGTCAATTTAGTGCTGGCCTCAGGATTTATGATATATTCTCTATCCGGTGTTTTTAAACCTATAACGGTACAGCCTGTAGTTTTTCTTAAATCGAGATCATAAATGGACTTGGACAAATATTCTTTGGGTAGATCATCTGTCAGTATTTCTACTAAATTAGTCACATTATCACCGGCAACTGAAAGTCTATCAATGAATTCAATAATATCAGGAGTAATGACCAAAGAAGCCATATGTGCCCCTCCTAATTTATCGGGCATGATCACATTATCAGCTCCCGCAATTTTCAACTTACTATAAGAGGAGTCATTAGATGCTCTGCTCACAATAGTTATATTCGAGTTTAATTGTCTTGATGAGAGAACAACATACAAATTGTCAGCATCCGAAGGTAAAGTAGTGATAATATGTGCAGCGTTTTTTATTCCTGCTTTTATCAAGGACTCATCATCAGTGGCATTTCCTTTAATATACATTACCTCAGAATCAATATCCAAACCCTCCATGAGTTCTGCTCGATTCTCAATGATTACGCATGGTTTCTTATGAGATTTTAATTTAGAGACGGCCTGCTTACCATTTCTACCATAACCACAAACGATGGTATGATTCTTTAGTTTATCTATTTTACTCTGCACTTTTCTTTGTTTTATGTCTTCAATTAAACTATTATTCGAAATATATTCAGTTATTACGGAAATTACATACCCAAAAATACTGACACTAGTAATTATGAGAAAGATTGTGAATATTTTCGATTCCAGATCTAAGGGTTGCGCTTCTCTAAAGCCCACAGTAGATATGGTAATCACTGTCATGTACAATGCATCTATAAAACTAAAGCTTCCAATAAGTATATATCCCACCGTGCCAACAGACAACAATACAATCAACAATAAGAGGGCTTTATAAATTTTCTTTTGAATAAAATTCGACTTAAATAACTTCACGTGGGTAGATTATAATATTTTATTCATTACAGATCAAATACAGAACTTCTTTTTGTGTACATCATATCTTTTAATTTCAAAAGAAATGCCAATGTTAGGTATATCGCGAAAGATAGACCTACAGTGACAAATGAAATATAAATGAAAAACAACCTGACATTGGTAGCTCTGATTCCCATTCTATCGGCCAGGCGCGAAGAAACATCAAATCCCCTTTTTTCGAAAAAATATCTAATTTTTTGAATCATACCCTATTATTATGCAAGGTGCAATTTACTATTTTTAAAGCAATTTTAACTGCGCTATTGAGGATTCTATTTATTTTAGATTCATCTTATTCGATCTTTCAAACTTCATCTTATAATCAATCTGTAATTCCGCCAAGTTTCTTTAAATTTGCCCCTTTAGCTCAAATATGGATAATCGGCAGAATTTTATAGAGGTTTTAGGTGCAAGAGAGCATAATTTAAAAAATATTGATGTTAAAATACCCCGCAATAAACTGGTAGTTATTACCGGTTTAAGCGGTAGCGGAAAATCTTCTTTGGCATTTGACACTATTTATGCGGAAGGACAAAGAAGGTACATTGAAACATTTTCTGCCTACGCCAGACAATTTTTAGGAGGATTAGAGCGACCGGATGTAGATAAAATTGAAGGTCTTTCTCCTGTTATTGCTATCGAGCAAAAAACAACAAGTAAAAGTCCCCGTTCTACCGTTGGCACGATTACGGAAATTTATGATTTCCTGAGATTATTATTTGCCAGAGCGGGCGAAGCTTATTCCTATCATACAGGGGAGAAAATGATCCATTACAGCGATGAGCAAATCAAGTTACTTATCATGGAGTCTTATTCCCATAAAAAAATAATGGTTCTTTCGCCTGTCATAAAATCGAGAAAAGGTCATTATCGAGAACTTTTCGAGAATCTGGCAAAACAAGGTTTTGTAAGAGCTAGGGTGGATGGAGAGATCGTTGAACTTGAAAAAGGAATGAAACTCGATCGCTACAAGACACATGATATTGAATTAGTTATAGATCGGTTAGAGGTAAATCCTGCAGCAGAAAAAAGAATTGAAGAAACCATTAAGACGGCCATGTATCATGGCGATGAAAGTTTAATGGTATTGGAGGTAGAAAGTAAAACTCCAAGATATTTTAGCCGTAGTTTAATGTGCCCAACGACAGGCATTTCATATCCTGCACCAGAACCAAATAGTTTCTCATTCAATTCTCCCAAAGGAGCCTGCGAGGTTTGTAATGGAATAGGACGTGTTCACGAGATAGATCTGGACAAGGTTATTCCGGATGATAAGCTATCTATTAAACATGGTGGTCTAGCACCAATTGGAGAGTACAAAAACTCATGGATATTTAAACAGCTTAAATTAATTGCCAATCGTTTTGATTTCAACTTAGACGATCCAATCAGCAAGATTCCTGAAAAAGCGCTGGACATCATCTTGAATGGTGGAAACGAAAAATTCGATATTACCTCTAAAGATCTAGGAATTACTCGTAATTATGAAATCGATTTTGAGGGCATCGTGCAATTTATTGAAAACCAACATAAAGAAGCGGCTTCAAAAAGTATTACCCGTTGGGCTCAAAACTATATGGTAGAAAAACCTTGTCACAGTTGTAATGGTACTCGACTGAAAAAGGAGGCACTCTATTTTAAGATAAATGATTGTTCTATAGCCGATCTCACTCAAATGGATCTGGATCATTTAGGAAAGTGGTTCGATTTTCTTCCAGCGCATTTAAATGAAAAACAAAAAATCATTGCCAGCGAAATTCTAAAAGAAATCTCTTCTCGCGTTCAGTTTCTGCTCGATGTTGGTTTGGGTTATTTATCTCTAAGCAGGAGTTCAAAAACACTTTCAGGAGGCGAAGCTCAGAGAATTAGACTCGCTACTCAAATTGGCTCTCAGCTTGTGGGTGTCTTATATATTTTAGATGAACCCAGTATAGGATTGCACCAAAGAGATAACCAAAAATTAATTCAATCCTTGCAGAATCTTCGAGATATTGGCAATTCTGTTCTTGTTGTTGAACATGATAAAGAGATGATCGAAAGATCAGATTATGTGATCGATATTGGTCCGGAAGCCGGTCGTTTTGGAGGAGAAATTATTTCTCAGGGAACTCCTGCTGAATTATTAAAATGTAACACCATTACTGCGGCTTATTTAAATGGAGATAAATTCTTTGATATTCCAAAAAACAGAAGAGAAGGAAATGGTAAAAAGATCATTTTAAAAGGTGCTACAGGGAACAACCTAAAAAAAGTAAATCTAGTCGTACCTTTAGGTAAAATGATTTGTGTGACAGGCGTTTCCGGAAGCGGTAAATCAACACTTATCAATGAAACCCTCTACCCTATTTTAAATCAACACTTTTATAAAGCTGTAAAAGAGCCTCTTCCGTTCAAAACGATTGAGGGAATAGATCATATTGATAAGATTATCGATATAGATCAAAGCCCTATTGGCAGAACCCCCAGATCTAACCCTGCCACTTATACAGGTGTTTTTGGTGAAATTCGCAACCTATTTGCGCAAACTCCAGAGGCCCTAATTCGAGGATATAAACCGGGCGTTTTTTCCTTTAATGTAAAAGGAGGGCGTTGTGAAAATTGTCAGGGTGGCGGTGTTAGGGTTATTGAAATGAATTTTTTACCGGATGTTGAAGTAGAATGTGAAGTTTGCCAAGGAAAGAGATTTACCCGTGAAACACTAGAAATTAGATATAAAAGCAAATCTATTTCTGATGTGTTGAATATGACTATTACCGAGGCAGTCCAGTTTTTTGAAAATATCCCTAAAATTAAACGTCAATTAAAAACAATTGAAGATGTTGGCTTAGGCTATATTACCCTAGGACAACAATCTACTACGCTTTCCGGTGGTGAAGCCCAGAGAATAAAATTGGCTTCAGAGCTTTCAAAGAAAGATACAGGCAATACTCTTTACATATTGGATGAACCCACAACCGGACTGCATTTTGAAGATATTCAAATATTAATGAAAGTTTTGAATAAGCTGACGGACAAGGGCAATACCGTTATGATTATTGAACACAACCTCGATGTGATAAAACTTGCCGATTTTATCATTGATGTCGGGCCTGAAGGGGGCGAAAAGGGAGGTAAAATATTATTTGAAGGAACACCAGAAGAATTGATAAAACACAAACACAGTCACACCGCAAGGTTTTTAAAAAAAGAATTAACTTCATCCCAAAATATCTGAGTTTATGACCCCATTAGAAGATAAAAGAATTCGTGAAAAATTTAAACCCAAAACCTGGAATGAAATTAAAACCAATGATTCTTGGGCGATTTTTAAGATCATGAGCGAATTTGTAGATGGATATGAAAAATTGAGTAGGATTGGTCCTTGTGTGAGTATTTTTGGCTCCGCCAGAACAAAACCTGAACAAAAATACTATGTCTTGGCTGAAGAAATTGCCTATGAATTAACACAACACGGTTTTGGCGTTATTACCGGAGGTGGTCCCGGCATCATGGAAGCAGCGAATAAAGGGGCTCACAGAGGAGCTGGCATTTCAGTTGGTCTAAATATAGATTTGCCTTTTGAACAAAAGGATAATCAATATATAGATCATGATAAAAATTTAGAGTTTGATTACTTTTTTGTCAGAAAAGTAATGTTTGTAAAATATGCACAAGGTTTTGTTGCCATGCCGGGTGGATTTGGTACTCTAGATGAATTGTTCGAAGCAATCACACTGATTCAAACCAATAAAATCGCTAAATTTCCTATCATATTAGTGGGATCCGAATTTTGGAAAGGAATGGTGGATTGGGTTAAAACCACATTAGTTGAAAAATATGGAAATGTAAGTCTTACGGATTTAGACTTTTTCAATATTGTGGATACCGCTGATGAAGTAGTGCATATCATAGATAATTTCTACAAACAACACAACTTAAGTCCTAACTTCTAGACTAATATCGAAAATTAAATACTTTGCATCTTTTGAAAGTCTTTATTATATTTTTATTGGGATGCAGTTTGTTGTCTTTTTCACAGAACAACAAAATAAACGTATATGCAAAATTGGATGCAAAAACCAATAGCATGGAAATCAACCAATCCATTACCTATTACAATAAATCCAATTCAACTTTAGACACCCTGTTTTTTCATAATTGGGCTAACGCATATAAAGATCAGGACTCACCGCTATCCAAAAGGTTGATAGAAAATTACGACAAATCTTTATATTTTGCCAAATCAAAGAAAAAAGGATTTTCAGAAATTCTAAGTATTTCCGAACGATCGCAACTATTAAATTGGAAAAACCACAAGGGTTTACCGGATATCTTTTTCATCATTCCAAATGAAAAATTAAAACCAGGTGATTCTATTACAATCGATCTAAGTTATTTGGTTCAAATCCCCAGTTCAGAATTTACACAATATGGTTATTTTGAAAATAATTACAATTTACGTTACTGGTATATTGTTCCTGCTGTATTTTATGAAAAATGGATATTGATGAGTAACCTGGACATGGATGATCTCTTTGTTGAACCATCTGATTTTGATATACAGTTTGAAACGCCCAGAGGTTTCACACTTCATTCTGACCTCAGACAGCAAATCAGTAATAAAGATGACCACAGTTTACATCATTTAAAAGGAGAAAACAGAGTTGACGTAGAGCTGAAAATTGAATTGCTCAATTCATTTGGCTATTACTGCGCTACGGCTACCGAAGTTGTGACGGATTTACCGAGTAAAAATTTAGAAGATCAATTAAAAACAGATATTCTCGATCGTCAGTTAAATTTCATCAGTGAATATTTGGGCGATTATCCCTTTGACAAGTTTTTTATAAACAACATTACTTACAAGAAGAACCCTGTCTATGGGTTCAATCAATTGCCGGATAAATTGACCCCATTTACAGATGTATTTGAATGGGACATAAAAATATTTAAGGCATTGACTGATAAATTTATTCACAATACGATCATCACCAATTACCGAACAGATTATTATTTACCCGATGGAATTCAGATCTTTTTGATGATGAAATATGTTGAGAAATACTATCCTGAAGTGAACGCCATAGGCGATATTTCCCAACTTTGGGGGATTAGAAAATACAATATCGCAAAGCTGAAATTCAATGGTAAATATCCATTTGTCTATCAATTTGCAACTAGGAAAAATATAGATCAATCTTTGACTACACCCTTAGATTCTCTTTCAAATTTTAACAGAAAAATTGTAAATAAGTATAAAGCAGGACTTGGCTTAAGATATTTAGATGCTTTTGTACAAGACAGTGTCGTACCAAAAAGCATCAAAGAGTTTTATCAGAATAATACCTTGAAAATTACAGAGGGTAAAGAACTTGAAAAACTCATCACAACTAAAACCGATAAAGACCTGAGCTATTTTTTTCGAAATTATATTACCACCAATAAAAAAATAGATTACACGATTAAAAGTTTAAAAAAAGAGGGAGACTCTCTTTTGATCGAAATTAAAAATTTGAGTGATTTTACAGCACCAGTGGCATTATATGGCATAAAAGATGATCAAACCTTATTCAAGACTTGGGTTGAAAATATAGATTCAACGAGAACCTTGAAAATTAAAAACAATGGTTTTGAAAGGGTTGCACTCAACTATGAATTTTTATACCCTGAGAATAACTTGAGAAATAACTGGAAAAAAGTAGATAATGCCTTACTAAACAGACCGTTAAAATTAACTTTCTTTAAAGATATAGAAGATCCATTTTATAACCAGCTTTTTTATAATCTATATATTGAATACAATTTTTACGATGGAATTGTATTGGGCCCCCAGCTTTATAACCAGGCAGCATTGAAAAAGAAATGGCTTTTTAAATTTACCCCTGTTTATGGATTCAAAAGTAATGCTGTGTCTGGAAGTTTCGCTTTGCTCTACCAACACTTGCCCGAAAACTCACCTATTTATAGTTATAATTCAGGAATATCTGGAAGTAATTCATTTTATGATAAAGATTTAAGATTCAATAAATTATCACCATTTTTTTTAATCAATTTCGCAAGAAAATCCCTTCGGGATGTTGGTGGAAGCTATTTTATGGCCAAGTATAATATCATTGATAAGGAAATACCCGAAGGACAAGAAGCTCTTCCTGAAGACAAATACAATATTCTGGTTTTGAGATACGGTTATGGCCAGCCCAATATCATCAATGATTTACAGTACTTTGCAGATTTTCAATACAACAGAGATTTTACCAAAGTTGCTCTGGATGTCAGGTATAGGTATTTAAACACAAAAAACAGACAATTCGATTTTAGATTTTTCTTTGGGAAATTTCTCAGAAATAAAACAGGTACAGATTTTTTTAGTTTTGCTTTAGACCGTCCTAGCGATTATTTATTTGAATATAGTTATTTAGGAAGATCCGAAAGCTCAGGTTTCTTTAGTCAGGAAGTGATCATTAGTGATGGCGGTTTCAAAACGATTTTTGAAGATAAGTATGCCAATGAATATATGACCAGTTTTAACGTTAGTGTGGGAATTTGGCGTTGGATAGAAATGTATGGAGACATAGGTTTGGTTAAAAATGAAGGTTTTGATCCTTATTTTAGATATGATAGTGGTATCCGTTTTAATTTCGTTCCAAACTTTTTAGAACTCTATTTCCCTTTGCAATCGAATTTAGGCTTCGAACCTTCACTTCCCGATTACGCTACCAAAATACGATTTGTCTTAACAGGAGATCCTACCAAAATTTACAATTTTATAAAAAGAGGTTTTTATTAATTATTCATAATTTTTTCCTGCTAAAAATATTTTTTTATTATTAATTTATTCAAATATTTATCCTATATTGTGAATATGACAAAAATATAAATAATATACCTAAGGAATATTATAATAAATTTTTAAATTGATAAAAATAAAAACTAGAAGTAGTAAATTAGACTTATACATTTGTAATTCAATTACTTATAATAATTTCATTTAGTTTGAAAGAGCTATATTGGTTACCTAATTTCTACTCATATTTTTTTATATTTGTAAAAACCGTAAAACCACTAACATATGTCGACTAAAACTTTAGATTCTTCGCCGAAATTATCTTTTGATGATTTTAGAAATGAAGTTCTAAAAGATTATAAAATTGCATTAGTTAGTAGAGAGTGCAGTATTTTAGGCAGACGTGAAGTTCTAACGGGAAAAGCAAAATTTGGAATTTTTGGCGGAGGAAAAGAAGTTCCTCAACTCGCAATGGCCAAAGCTTTTCGGAAAGGAGATTGGCGCTCTGGTTACTATCGAGACCAAACTTTTATGATGGCCATTGGGGAGTATAGTCCAAGACATTTTTTCGCCAGTCTATATGCTCATGCAGATATTAAGGCTGACTCCTTTTCCGCAGGTCGGCAAATGAATGGACATTTTTGTATCCATACAGTTAACGAAGATGGGACCTGGAAAGATCTAACAAAGCAATACAATGTAAGTTCAGATATTTCTCCTACCAGTGGTCAGATGCCTCGACTGGTTGGTTTAGCCGAGGCCTCAAAAAAATACAAACAAATTGAAAAGTTGCATACCAAGACCACCTTTTCCAATCAAGGTAATGAAGTCGCTTGGGGTACTATAGGTAATGCCAGCACTTCCGAAGGTCCTTTTTTTGAAGCAATAAATGCGGCCGGTGTTTTACAAATTCCAATGGTGGTTAGTGTTTGGGATGATGCTTATGGTATTTCTGTACCGGCTAAATACCAAACTACTAAAGAAAGCATTTCAGAAATTTTAAGTGGTTTTCAAAGAACTAAAGAAAAAGATGGTTACGAGATCTTTGTTGTTGAAGGTTGGAATTATTCACAAGTAGTTGATGTTTATCAAAAAGCTGCAAAAATTGCCAGGGAAGAACATGTTCCTGTGCTCATTCACGTGACAGAACTTACCCAACCCTTAGGACATTCAACTTCGGGTTCCCACGAAAGATATAAGAGTGAAAAGAGACTGGCATGGGAAAAACAATTTGATTGCATTGCTAAAATGAGGGAGTGGATAGAGCAATTCGAATTGCAAGATGAAAATGGAAATACCCTGAAGTTTTATGATGATTTAAATGAAATTCGTGCGATAGAAGAAAGTGCAAAAAAAGAAGTTCGGGAAGCCAAAAGAGAAGCATTAAATGCTTACCTCGCCCCTATTTTAAAAGAACGGGAAGAATTATTGGTCTTACTGGATAAAGTAGCCCCACTTAGCAGTCACAAAATTTCTTTGGATAAAATCAGAAGAGACCTTCAAAATATTGATGAGCCGATTCGAAGAGATATTCTTGACGCAGCGAGGAAATCTTTGATGCATATGCGCGACGACAGCCCCAACATTAAGAATAACTTACAAAAATGGATACTTAATTACCATTCCATTCAAAACACAAGGTATAATACACACCTTTACAGTGAATTGCCGAATAGAGCAACAAATATCCCTGAAATAAAGCCAGTGTACGATGATGAAGCTCCTTTAGTGGATGCGCGTATTGTTTTGAGGGATAACTTCGACAATATTTTAAGTGAAAATCCTGAAGTACTCATATTTGGAGAAGATTCAGGAAATATTGGCGATGTAAACCAAGGTTTAGAAGGTTTACAAGATAAGTATGGAATTGAAAGAGTTTATGATACGGGTATTAGAGAAGCAACAATTATAGGTCAAGGAATTGGTTTAGCCATGAGAGGCCTTCGTCCGATTGCAGAGATCCAATATTTAGATTACTTGTTTTATGCCACTCAGGTTTTAACTGATGATTTAGCTACACTCAGGTATCGTACTTTTGGTAAACAAATAGCCCCATTGATTGTTCGTACCCGAGGTCATAGACTGGAAGGCATTTGGCATTCGGGATCTCAAATGGGCAGTCTGATAAATCTTTTTCAAGGAATTTATATTTTGGTGCCCAGAAACATGACGAAAGCGGCAGGTTTTTATAATACATTGCTAAAAAGTGATGAACCTGCCATTTTAATCGAAAATCTGAACGGATACCGTTTAAAAGAAAGGGTTCCTTCTAATCTGGGAGAATTTACAACCCCAATCGGAGTTGTCGAAACAATAAAAGAAGGTAGTGACGTTACTGTTGTTTCTTATGGATCTACCTTGCGATTAGTTGAAGAAGCTTCAAAAGACCTTTCGGCAATTGGAATAGATGTAGAAATCATTGACGCTCAGTGTTTGATGCCATTCGACATTAAACACGAAGTTATAAACAGCATAAAAAAAACCAATAGATTGGTTATTGTTGATGAAGATATCCCAGGTGGAGCTTCGGCTTACCTTTTTGAAAATATTGTCAATAAACAAAACGGTTATTTATATCTGGATAGTAAACCGACCACGATCACAGCAAAATCACACAGACCCGCTTATGGAACAGATGGTGATTATTTTTCCAAACCTTCTGTTAATGATATTTTTGAAGGTATTTATGCTGTTATGACCGAGGCCTATCCTAGAAAATTCAAGAGCCTCTATTGATCACCGCTATAAATATAAATTGTTAAAATTCTAACTATCAAGCGTTAATAAGCGTTAATTTCTCTAATAACTATTTTTATTATCCATTTATTTTATACTTTAGCCGTCGATTTAGATTTCTCCCCGACAATATTTATATCAAAAATGCGTACTATATAAAATCGAATTATTTTATGAGTCATGTGATCTTTTTTGTGGGACTGCTTTTTACCAGTAGTTTTTTTTCGTTAAACAATGGAAATTTTGATCATACTTTTGCAAAAAAAGAAACAACCTCTAATAATGCTTATCACCCCGGTATCAGAGATGCCGCCCTATCTTTTTACAACAAACTAAACGACACGGATTTAAATTTTGATGCCTTTGAAAAGGCATACAAAGGTTATCTGCTTTTGCTGAAAGATCAAAAAATAGAAAATGAAACTTATCTCACTGTTGTCGATATGAGTGCCTCTGCCAACCAGTCAAGATTTTTTGTCATTGATATGAAAAATGAAAAAATAGCGGATAAAAGTATGGTAGCACATGGCAGAAATTCCGGATCAGAATTTGCCAAAGAATTTTCAAATAAGATTGGTTCTTATCAAACCAGTTTGGGATTTTACAAGACGGCGGAACTATACACGGGAAAACATGGGCTTTCATTGCGACTCGATGGCCTTGAGAATAGCAATAGCAATGCACGAACAAGAGCAATTGTTATTCATGCCGCTGATTATGTAAGTGAAATGTTCATTAAGAAAAATGGGCGATTAGGCAGAAGTTTAGGCTGTCCATCATTACCTCAAAATCAATTCAAACCCATTATACAAAAAATAAAAGAAGGAAGTCTTTTATTTATTTATCACCCAACAAAGTCTTATCTGAGTAATTCAAAAATTATCAATACATCAGAATCCTTACTTGACAGATTCAATAGTTAATGATTTAACACAAATTAAAGTAAAGCCTCATTGATTTGCTTTACCAATCCCGGTCCTTCATAAATAAAACCGGTATAAAGCTGTATTAGATCAGCTCCGGCATTTATTTTTTCTATCGCATCTTCAGGACTGTGAATTCCTCCTACACCGATAATCGGGAAAGCCTTATTTGATCTTTCTGCTAAAAAACGAATGACTTCAGTTGATCTTTTTGTTAAAGGCTTTCCACTTAACCCTCCCTGTTCCTTCTTAGCCTCAGAAAGTAAATTATCTCTTGAAATTGTTGTGTTTGTAGCAATAACGCCGGCTATCCCTGTCGCTTTTACAATATCAATAATATCTAATAATTGATCATCCGATAAATCCGGGGCTATTTTCAACAAAATGGGTTTAGGAGCTCTTTTCTTATGATTTGCTTCCTGTAATGTATTGAGCAGTTCAGTAAGTGGCTTTTTATCCTGTAAAGCTCTTAAATTTGGCGTATTGGGAGAACTGACATTCACCACAAAATAATCTACATAATCGAAGAGTTTTTCAAAGCAAATCAAATAATCATCAATGGCGTTCTCATTGGCTGTAATTTTATTTTTTCCAATGTTCCCTCCGATGATCACATCAGTATTTCTGTGCTTTAATCTTTCAACAACCGCATCTACCCCTTCATTATTAAAGCCCATTCGGTTAATGATACCTTGATCCTTTTTCAATCTGAATAATCGCTTTTTTTCATTACCCGGCTGAGGCTTTGGAGTAACGGTACCGATTTCTACAAAACCAAATCCGTAATTGGATAATTCATCGAATAATACAGCATTCTTATCAAAACCGGCAGCTAATCCAACAGGATTTTTAAACTTTAATCCAAATACTTCCCTTTCAAGTCTTGGACTCTCTATAACAAACTTAGATCTAGCTATTGATTTGGTAAAGGGAAATTTATACAACAATTTAATAGCCGAAAACGTAACATGATGTATATCTTCCGGATCAAAATTGAATAAAAAAGGTCTTATTATTTTTTTGTACATCTTTCGCTTTTTATCGCAACTCTGCTCCAAATTGCTCTTTAAAACTTTCCTGGAGTTTGCCCATTATTTTATCAATTTGCTTATCAGTCAGTGTTTTGTTGTCATCCCTTAAAACAAAGCTCAGTGCATACGATTTTTTACCCTTTGGAAGTTTATCACCGGTATAAACATCAAAAAGTTCTACTTTCTTCAAAAGTTTTCTTTCTACGGAAAGTGCCGCATTGTATAGATCTTTAAATTGAATGGCCTGATCAAGTAGCAAGGCCAAATCTCTTTTAACTTCGGGATATTTTGGCAGGGCAACCACCTTCATCGTAGCTGTTGGAACTTCTTCCATTAATGCTTCCCAGAAAAAATCTGTAAACCATACATCTTGCTTAATTCCAAAAAATTTATTCAGCTTTTCATTTACAAGACCCAATTCCAATAGTTGTTTACCATTCTTTGAAATACTAACACCCTCTGAAAAAATATCGCTTTCAGAAGAATTCATCTCAAAATCGGTTATTCCCAAACGTTGAAAAATTGCCTCACAAATTCCTTTTACATAGAAAAAATCTGTTGGTTTATCGCTTGAATTCCACGTAGAAGAATTTCTCCCTCCGGAAACAGTAAGTGTTAAATGCTTTTGTTCTAGATAACCCTGATGCTTTTTATGATAGGATTTACCCAATTCAAAAAGCTTGACATTAGGGTTTTTTCGATTTATATTATAGGCCACAGCTTCTAAACTACCAAATAATAAAGTTTGACGCATTACCTCCAAATCTTTACTCAAAGCGTTTACGATCTTTACATTTTTCTGTTCTTCTATACTGTCCAACATTTCGCTGTATTCTGATTTGGTCAAAGAATTTGCCATCATCTCAGAAAAACCGTGAGCTATTAGTAAAGAAGAAATAATTCCCTCTATTTTCTCATTACTCAACTTATCAGAATATGATAGTGACGTATTCAATTTGGTCGTAGAACTGATGTTATTGTAACCATATACACGTAATATATCCTCAACAATATCTGCTTCTCGCTGCACATCAACCCTGTAAGAAGGAATGGTTAATCCTAAACCGGATTCTGTTTGGTTATTAATTTTTATATCTAAAGAAGCTAAAATATTTTTAATAGTATCAGAAGATATTTCCTCACCAATTAAACGGTTTGCTTTTTCATATGATAAATGAACCTGAAAATCCTGGATCTTTTTAGGGTAGATATCTATGACGTCAGAAACAATTTTCCCTCCAGCAATCTTTTTAATTAAAATTGCGGCCAATTTTAAGGCATATTCAATATTTTCGGGATCAATTCCACGCTCAAAACGAAAAGACGCATCTGTATTCAGCCCATGCCTTTTAGCCGATTTTCTTATACTTATGGGGTCAAAATAGGCAGATTCTAAGAAAATACTTGTTGTTTTATTCGTAACTCCCGAAGATTCTCCACCAAATATACCTGCCAAACACATTGGATTACTAGCCCCATCGCAAATCATTATATCTTCTTCATCCAAAACTCTTTCAATTCCGTCAAGGGTTTTGAACTTAGTGCCCGACGGTAAACACTTCACCACAATTTTCTCTTCTTCAATTTTTTTTGTATCGAAGGCATGGAGCGGTTGACCTAACCCATGCAATACAAAATTGGTCACATCCACTACATTATTGATCGGTTTTTGACCAATAGAAAGCAACCTGTTTTTTAACCAATCCGGCGATTCGGCAACTGTTAAATTAATTAAAGTTACACCGGCATAACGAGGTGCTTTTTTGTAATCCTCCACTTCCACATTTATTTTAAATGTTCTTTCATCAACATTAAAATCTCCTACAGATGGTGTGATTAACTCTTTGTTAATATCGTATTGCTGCATTAATCCGGCTCTCAGATCTCGCGCAACACCCATATGACTCATCGCATCAGCTCTGTTAGGAGTTAGACCAATTTCAAAAACCTCATCTTTAAAAATTTCGAAAACTTTCGCTGCAGGGGTCCCAACTTTTAAATCATCATCCAAAACCATGATACCATCATGGCTAGTGCCTAATCCTAGCTCATCCTCGGCACAAATCATTCCATGACTTTCTTCTCCTCTTATCTTACCTTTTTTTATAACCAATGGTTCTCCCTCTTCGTTAAATAAGGTTGTGCCTATCAATGCCACAGGAACTTTCTGTCCGGCAGCAACATTTGGTGCCCCACAAACTATAGATAAGGGCTTATCTAAACCCACGTTTACGGTAGTCACTTTTAATCTGTCCGCATTGGGATGTTGCTCACAAGTAAGAACCTCACCAACCACAACTCCATCTAAAGAACCCTTGACAGATTCAAATTTCTCTATTCCCTCAACTTCTAAACCCAAATCGGTTAAAATTTCAGCAACTTGCTCCGCTTCTAAATCTATCTTCAAAAATTGCTGTAACCAATTATATGATATTTTCATAAATATTTATTATACTTGACTTTAAGCTAAAAAAAGACTTCTTTATCGCCAAAAGTCGATTGTTTTTAATGAAGTGCAAATATAATCATTTGAAGGAAGTAGTCTTTATTTCGATTTTAAGATTTTTTACGTTATTTTTAAAAGATATTTCTTATTCAAACAATTAAAATAGCTTCTTAAACAATATTTATGGCAATAGAAATAAAACGACTTTTTGACTTCCTGTACTATCAATTAGATAATAACCCCATACCGAACAGTTTGAATACAAAGTATGATGGAAAATGGGTTTCTTTAAGTTCGCAGGAATTTGTTGATTCTGTGAATCAAATGAGCAGAGGGCTTTTAAACTTAGGTGTAAAACCAGGAGATAAAATAGCCTTGATTTCTTCTACAAATAGAACGGAATGGAATATTTTAGACATGGCTTTAATGCAGTTAGGCGCCATAAATGTTCCTATTTACCCCACTATTGGAGAAAATGATTACAAATATATCTTTAATCATGCCGAGGTTAAGTTCTGTTTTCTTTCAGATGATATACTTTATCAAAAAGCAAAATTAGCCCAAAAAGATTCTCCTTTACTGGCTGAAATTTTCACTTTTGACCAAGTAAAAAATGCTAAAAATTGGAAAGAAGTAGTAGCCCTGGGAGCAGATGTGATGAGACAAGAGGAAGTTGACCAACTTAAATCAAAGGTTAAAGCAAATGACTTGGCAACCATCATTTATACCTCGGGAACTACCGGAACGCCAAAGGGTGTTATGCTTACGCATAATAATATTGTTACAAATGTAATAGCCAGCGCCCCTCGCTTACCCATTGCAGAAGGAAATAGTGTTGTGATGAGTTTCTTACCTGTTTGTCATATTTTCGAACGAATGCTGCATTATCTATATATTCAAAACAGTTTAGCCATTTATTTTGCAGAGAGTATTGATAAGATATCAGATAATTTAAAAGAAGTAAGACCGCACTTTATGAGTGTGGTTCCGCGCTTACTGGAAAAAATTTACGACAGTATTGTCGCAAAAGGAGCTGACCTTACTGGGATTAAGAAAATGATCTTTTTCTGGGCCATTGATGTGGGCATGGCTTATGAGCCTTATAACCGAAATGGCTGGTGGTATGAAAAAAAGCTAGGACTGGCGAGAAAGTTAATCTTCAGCAAATGGAAAGAAGCCCTTGGAGGCAGATTGCACACCATGGTTTCAGGGAGTGCTCCTCTTCAGCCCAGACTGACAAGGATTTTTAGTTCGGCCGACTTACAAATTATGGAGGGCTATGGTTTAACTGAAACTTCTCCGGTGGTCTCAGTGAATCAATACGCCGGCGAAAATTTTAAAATAGGATCGGTTGGTAAATTAATAGATCAAGTAGAGGTCAAAATTGCCGAGGATGGGGAAATTTTGGTCAAAGGGCCAAATGTAATGGTCGGATATTACAAAGATCCCGATAAAACAGCGGAGGTTATGACCGGTGATTTTTTCCATACTGGCGACAAGGGTGAAATTGATTCAGAAGGATTCTTGAAAATCACAGGAAGGAAAAAAGAAATTTTCAAAACTTCTGGAGGAAAATATATCGCTCCTGCACCTATTGAAAATCAAATGAAACAGTCTCGTTTTATTGAACAAATTCTGGTGATTGGTGAAGGACAAAAAATGGCAGCTGCCCTTGTCCAACCTAATTTTGATTTTGTAAAAGAATGGGCAAAAAGGCATCATATCGAAATAGGAAAGAGCCATGAAGAAATTGCTAAAAACCCCAAAGTAAAGGAAAGAATCATGGAGGAAATTGATAAAGGTAATGAGCAATTTGGAAAATGGGAAACGATAAAAAGAATTGAATTGACTCCTGAAGCATGGACGGTAGACAATAATTTGCTAACGCCAACCTTCAAACCAAAAAGAACAGAAATCTTGAAAAAGTATAAAGACTTATATGATAAAATCTATCCATAATTCTTTATTTTAGCGCCACAATTCAGTTATGGAACATTTTATAGTATCGGCGAGAAAATATAGACCCCAAACTTTTTTAGATGTCATTGGGCAACAATCTATTACCAATACTTTAGAAAACGCTATTAAGAATAATCACCTTGCTCAGGCCTTATTATTTACGGGGCCTAGAGGTGTTGGCAAGACAACTTGTGCCAGGATTCTTGCTAAGCGCATCAATCAGGAAAGCATGGAACAAATTCAGGATGATGAAGATTTTGCTTTCAATATTTTTGAGCTCGATGCCGCTTCCAATAACTCAGTAGATGATATCAGGTCTTTGACAGAGCAAGTCAGAATCCCACCTCAGGTTGGAAAGTACAAGGTTTATATAATCGATGAGGTGCATATGCTTTCCCAAAGTGCCTTTAATGCCTTTTTAAAAACTTTAGAAGAACCTCCCAATCATACCATTTTTATTTTAGCAACTACCGAAAAACATAAGATCATACCAACGATTTTATCCCGTTGTCAGATTTTTGATTTTAAAAGAATTGGTGTAATCGATATTAAGAATTATTTACACACCATTGCAAAACAGGAAAATGTAATCGCTGAGGATGATGCCCTGCATATCATTGCTCAAAAAGCTGATGGGGCACTGCGCGATGCTTTATCTATTTTTGACAGAGTAGTCAGTTTTTCCGGAAATAATCTAACCCGGGAAGCAGTTACAGAAAACCTGAACGTATTAGATTATGAAGTGTATTTCAACATGACAGATTTAATGCTGAATAATCTAATTCCACAGGCATTATTGGCTTTTAATGAAGTTTTAGACAAAGGTTTTGATGGACATCATTTTATTACAGGACTTGCCTCCCATTTTAGAGATGTTTTGGTAGCTAAAGATAGCTCAACTATTGCGCTTTTAGAAGTTGGTGATAGAGCTAAAAATAAATATTTAGAGCAAGCTGTAAAAGCGACTGTTCCCTTCTTAATGGAAGCGATCGATTTGGCCAATCAGTGCGATCTAAATTACAAAACAAGTAAGAATCAGCGCTTGCTGGTTGAACTGGCCCTTATGCAAATCGCCTCTATCAATTTCGATAGGGAAAAAAAAAAGTCTGACAGTTTCATAATCCCCGCACAATTCTTTAGCCACTTTCAAGTAGATGAAAAGCTAGATGTTCCAACATCTGCTGCTAAATCCATAGAGTTAGAAGCTCCTAAAAAAGATCCAGTTCTTGTTGAGCCAAAAGTGACCGAATTTGTTGAAAAAATAACAATCACCGAAGAAACAGAAGAAGTAAAGGTTATCAATCCGGTTTTAAAAGGCGCCAGAACGACAAGCAGGAAATCTGCGCTTAGCATGAGCAGTATTGAGCGTAAAAAATTGGAAGAAGCTGAATTAATTGAAAAGCGTAAAGAGAGGGAACGCATGATGCAATCGCAAACTTTACCAAAAGATCCTTTTAATGAAGATGACTTTTTCAAAATCTGGGAATCATATATCGAAACATTGCACGAAAATGGGGAAAGGATCTATGCTTCTGTTCTTAATGCGGACAAACCAGTTCTTGTAAAACAAATGATTCACGTAACTTATTCCAATAATCTGATGAAATCTGAATTGGAAAAAGTGAAGCCAAAAGCATTGCAATTCATCCGAGAAAAACTGAATAATTACAGTATTGATTTTGTGGTGCATATTAATGAAGAGGAAACGAATAAAATCGCTTATACCAACCAGGAAAAATATGAGCATCTGAAAGAAAAAAACAAGGCTTTATCTTACCTCCGAAAAGAATTTAAACTTGACCTTTAGACCATATTACTGTGCGTATTTTCATTCTAATACAAGAAAATAATACTTTACCACTTGACTACTCCTGGTTAAAATTCTAAGGGTCAAGAATTAAAAGAAAGTCCATTTTGAGGTACACATTTAATGCCTTTTGCGAGGATCCAAGGCCCAAGTTCAAACAATCTTCCCTTAGAAGTATAAAAACTGAGTATAAATCAGATTTTAAATGTATTTTTATTAAAAAATGAAAACAAAATTCATCATCTGTTTGGTATTTATTTTTACCTCCACCCTTATTTCAGCACAGGAAAAAATTACGGATACCATTGTGCAGCGAAATGGAAAAATTATTTTGGGCAAAGTACAAGAAATTGGTGATGAAGAAATTAAATACACAGAAGAGGGACTTCGAGATGACATTAAAGTGGGCATAGACAAGGCAAAAGTTGATAAAATTATTTTCGCAGATGGAAGAGAATATCTGATAGATAATTCTATGAGTGTTTATGAAGATTTTGACACTCAAAGAAAAAACCTCCTTAAATTCAATTTATTTCTCCCTATCTCAGGGGCTGTTGAATTAGGTTATGAGAGAAGTTTAAAACCGGGAAGCAGCATTGAAGGTAATCTTGGAATTATTTATGGCAATAACTCAATGGATCAAGACGCATCTGGTGTTTTTATAAAATTAGGCTATAAATTTATTCGTTCTCCAGATTATTACATAAAAGGAATGAAATACGCCCATATCCTGAAAGGCTCATATATTAAACCCGAAATTGCAATTACCTCATTTTCTTATGATATTACAAATTATGGGGAGGGAAAAACATCGGGTTCTACCACAAATATTGCGGGATTGATCAATTTTGGAAAACAAGTAGTCTATAATAACAGAATTGCCGTCGATTATTATATTGGCGCCGGGTATGCCACAGGAGATTTAGACCAAGCAGATTATTACTATGCCTTTTTAGGAGGCTCAGGGTCTTCATTTGTATTGACAGGGGGAATTCGTGTGGGTTATCTCTTTTAAGCTATATATTTAATTTATCTGGTAAAAACCCATTTATTTGCTGAAGACAAATTGTCGTCAAATGAATAACCTTCCCAATCAAAGGTTTTCAATTCTTGAGGATGATCTATTCCCTTTTCAACAACAAATCTTGCCATAGCTCCTCTGGCTTTTTTGGCAAAAAAACCAATCATTTTTAATTTACCTTGGTGAAAATCTTTAAATTCAGGGGTAATTATTTCACTTTTCAACTTCTTTTGATCGATTACTTTAAAGTATTCAGCACTTGCCAAATTGATCAACGGATCTCCCTCTAATTCTTCATTCAAAGATTTAGTTATCTCTTCTTTCCAATATTGATAAAGATTATCTTTCCTGCCTATTTTAAGTTTAGTTCCCATTTCCAAACGATACGGCTGTATTAAATCTAATGGTTTCAGCATTCCGTATAACCCGGATAATATGCGAATTTTATTCTGGAGATCGACCATTTTTTCTTGAGGTATGGAATAGGGATCAAGACCCACATAGACATCACCATTAAATGCAAATATCGCCTGCCTTGCATTCTCTTGGGTAAAAGGCAAATGCCATTCTTGATTTCGTTGATAATTTAGTTCACTTAAATCTTTAGAAATACTCATGAGCTGAGCCAATTTCTTCGCACTTTGTTTTTTTAAAGTATTATTTATTTTTTCAGACTTATCCAAAAATGAACAAGTTGAATAATCTTCTGTTGGCACCTGACTTTCAAAATCAAGTGATTTAGCCGGTGAAATAACTACTTTCATCATTGCTTACTCTTCTTTTTGATATAAGGTATAGTTTCTCCATTTTTCAAGACACAATTGCATATCCTCAGGAATTTCAGAATCAAACCTCAAAAATTCCTTTTTAGTTGGATGCATAAAACCTAGGGTCTTAGCATGCAAGGCCTGTCTGGGTAAAATGGAAAAACAATTTTCTACGAATTGTTTGTATTTACTAAAGGTTGTTCCTTTTAAAACAAGGTTTCCTCCATAACGTTCGTCATTGAATAAGGTATGACCAATATGCTTAAAATGGGCTCTTATTTGATGCGTTCTACCTGTTTCCAATTTACATTCTACCAAAGTTACGTAATTAAATCGCTCTATAACTTTGTAATGTGTCACAGCAGGTTTCCCAAAATCTCCTTGGGGGAATACATCCATTTGTAATCGATTTTTAAAGCTTCTTCCTATATGACCTTCTATGGTTCCCTCCTCTTCATCAAAATTACCCCAAACCAAAGCGTAATAAAGTCTTTCGGTTGTTCTTTCAAAGAACTGATTGGCTAAATTTGCCATAGCAAACTCTGTTTTTGCTACCACGAGTAATCCACTGGTGTCTTTATCAATTCGATGCACCAAACCCGGTCTTTCATTGCTGTTGTTAGGCAGATTTTCGATATGGTGAATCAATCCATTCACCAAGGTGCCAGTATAATTTCCGTGTCCGGGATGTACGACAATACCCGCCGGTTTATTCAGCACAATCACTTCTTCATCCTCAAAAAGAATATCTAAAGACATTTCTTCAGCTACCAGTAAGTTTTCATGCGGAGGATGGGCTAATACAACCCTTACTTGATCGCCGGATTTTACTTTATAATTAGGTTTTACAACATTCCCATTTACCAAAACGTTTCCGGCTCTTACGGCTTGCTGAATTTTATTTCTTGTTGCATTCTCTATAAAATTCATCAAAAATTTGTCTACCCTTAAAGGTTCCTGGCCTGCTGATGCCGTAAAACTATAATGTTCATAAAGATCATCACTGGTTGTTTCTTCAAAATTCTCCTGCATTATTTATGGTATCTGTTCTTGCTAAACTATCTAATTCTTCTAATCCATCTCCCAAAACCAAATCCAAAATAGAGTTTTTAGGCAAATATTCACCAGGTTTAATTTCTCTTCCCTGATATTCAAGCATTCTCACAACATTCTTTCCCAAATCAGGAATAAATCTTTCTTTGCCGATCATAAAACCGGAAGAGCGCAGTCTTGTGACAACCTGTCTTTTCGTTTCATCTATCACATTGGGTATCTGTACTTTCATATAATCCGAAGGATTTAAAGTCAGATAAATTTTTCGCTTGTGTTTTACATAACTTCCTGCTTCAGGATCCTGTTCAATTACAGATTTTGGCGGATAGTCCGGATTAAAATTAGAGGAGTCTATCACCACAAAGGCCAACTCCTGTTCAGCTAACACCTTCTCTGCTTCTTCTACTGAAAGTTTTTCCAAATTCGGCACCGAAATTCTTTCGTTATGATTGGTATAGGCTTTTAGGCCTCTGCCCAAAACAAATATAAAAAGCAATAACAATGCGAATACAGCCAACAAATTAGACAAGAACTCTTTGCTCTTGATGTATTGAAAAAAATTCATAGATTAAATTTAGCGGTAAATATAATTCAAATTGTAAGAAACCTCTTCATCTATGAATCATTTTATCTTCTAAAGAAGAAACTTAATTGCCATAAAACATCTATTTATAGCTTCGTGTTTTTTTGTAAGTTTGTTAGCGAGCAATCGTTCTTATATGAAAAAAAATATTGCCATCGTGATGGGTGGTTATTCAAGCGAGGTAGAAATTTCTTTAAAAAGTGGAAACGTAGTTTTTGAAGAACTTGATCATTCATTTTATCAAATATACAAAGTACTTATCCTAAAAGATAGATGGGTTTGGTTGGATCAAAATGGACATGAACATCCTGTCGATAGGGCCGATTTTAGTCTTATTAACGGGAACCAAAAAATAAAAATAGATTGTGTTTTTAATGCAATTCACGGACATCCGGGTGAAAATGGTGTACTATTAGCTTATTTTGACCTGCTTAAAATGCCACACACCTCCTCCCCATTTTATCAGATGGCGGTGACTTTTAACAAAAGAGATACTTTGAGTTTTCTCAAACCATACGGGATAAGAATGGCAAATTCTGTTTACCTCAATAAAGGCGATATGTATTGGCATGACCAAATTATAAGAACTTTAGGTCTACCATGTTTTGTAAAACCCAATAAATCAGGCTCTAGTTTTGGTGTAACGAAAGTGAAAAATGAAGATGATTTAGAAGCTGCTATACAGTTTGCTTTTAAGGAAGATGATGAAATTTTAATTGAATCATTTTTAGACGGAATTGAAGTATCTGTGGGCGTAATCGAATGGAAGGATCATATAAAAGTATTACCGATAACGGAAATTGTAAGCCAGAATGAGTTCTTTGATTATGAGGCAAAATATTTGGGGAAATCGGATGAGATCACCCCTGCCCGACTGTCTGTTTTACAACAAAAAAACATTGAACGAGTTTCTGAAAAAATCTATAAAACACTAAATTTAAGGGGCTTATCAAGAGCCGATTTTATTATTGTTGAGGATACTCCCTATTTTATAGAACTCAATATGGTACCAGGTCTAACCCGAGAAAGTATTTTGCCAAAACAAGCCAAAGAAGCAAATATAAGTCTGACCGAACTATTTGGCAATTGCATAGAAATGGCTTTAAAAAACTAATATGAGACGAGCAGTTTTTCCAGGATCATTTGATCCTCTTACCCTTGGGCACACCGATATAATTAACCGGGCATTAGATTTGTTCGACGAAATCATTATTGCAATCGGATCTAATGCATCAAAACAATACATGTTTTCTTTAGAAGAAAGAAAGTCAATTATTGAAAAAACATATTCCTCTATCGATAAAATAAAAATTGACACCTACCAGGGTCTGACTATTGATTATTGTAAAAAAGTCAACAGTAATTTTTTATTGAGAGGTTTGAGAAATCCGGCCGACTTTGAGTTTGAAAAAGCCATAGCGCATACCAATAGAAAATTATCCAAAATTGAAACTGTTTTTTTACTGACTAGTGCTGACACCTCCTTTATCAGTTCAAGTATTGTTCGGGATGTGCTCCGCAACAAAGGCGATGTTTCTCTTTTCGTTCCACCCGCTGTACTAAAAGTTAGATCTTTTTAACTATTGCAATGTCGAGATTTTTTTTATTAATCTTCCTATTCAATTATCAGTTCTTCATAGCACAAGAAGTTCAAGCAGTTTTTGAACAGAATGGAGAAAGGAAAACTGCTACATATAAAGAAACAATCGACTTTTATGATCAATTGAATAAGACATACCCAAGTATTACTATCCTGGAATTTGGAGAAACTGATTCTGGCTTTCCACTGCACCTAGTACTTTTTCAAAGTGAAGGTGAATTTATTCAGGAAGGTCACAAAAGCAAAACACTCAAAATCCTGATCAATAACGGAATTCATCCGGGAGAACCCGATGGTATTGATGCCAGCATGATATTGATGAAGGATCTTGCCTCAGGTAAATTAAAAATTCCTGGAATAGAGAAGCTCTTAGTAGGCGTTATCCCTATCTACAATATCGGGGGAAGTTTAAACCGAAATAGCACTAGCCGGGTGAATCAAAATGGACCCGAGGAATATGGCTTTAGGGGAAATGCAAAAAACTATGACCTCAATCGTGATTTTATCAAGGCTGATACAAAAAATGCTAAATCATTTGCCGAAATATTTCATTTTTTTGAACCGGATATCTTAATTGATAACCACGTGAGTAATGGTGCCGATTACCAATATATCCTAACTCACCTCTTGACCCAACACAATAAATTAGGAGGAGAAGCGGGTGAATTTTTGCATAAAACCATGAGACCATGGATTGAACATGATCTCGCGAAAAAGAATTACCTGATTACACCTTATGTAAATGTTTTTAATCGGGTACCCGATAGTGGATTTCAGCAATTTTTTGACTCTCCACGTTACTCAACAGGTTACTCGACTCTTTTTAATACTTTGGGATTAATGGTCGAGACACACATGTTAAAACCCTATGACCAAAGAGTCCGGGGAACTTATGAATTAATGGTTTCTGCGCTTAATTTTGGCGCAAAATTCGATCAAGAAATTCACTCAATTAGAAACCTCGAACTTAAAGTTCTAAAAGATAAAGAATACCCTATTCAGTGGAAAGTTGATACCACGGCGAGTAGATTAATCTCTTTTCATGGTTATGAGGGTAATTTTGTAAAAAGTGAAGTTACAGGTTTAAATAGATTGAAATATGACAGGTCAAAACCATTTACTAAACCTGTAAAATACTTTGATCAATTTATTCCTTCCAAAACGGTAAAAATCCCCTCAGCTTACATTGTACCCAAAAGTGAATGGAAAGTTTTGGAGAGATTAAAAATGAATCGAATTGAAATCGAACCTATTCCAAGAGATACGACCATCTCGGTCGAGATTTATACGATTGATGATTATAAAACATACAAAACTCCATATGAGGGTCATTACCCTCATTTTGATACCACCGTTAAAACCCACAAGGAAAGTATTCATCTTTCAAAAGGAGATTTGATTGTAAAAACAGATCAAAAAGGGTATCGATATGTACTCGAAACACTTGAGCCGGAGGCAACAGATTCTTTTTTTAACTGGAATTTTTTCGATACTATTTTACAACAAAAAGAAGGTTTTTCACCTTATGTTTTTGAAGATCTAGCAAAGGAAATTCTCGAAAAAGATCCTGATTTGCGAGATCGATTTAACCAGAAAAAAAAGGAAGACTCGAATTTCAGCGAGGATTCGTATATGCAATTAGAATTTATATACAACCATTCCAAATACAGAGAAAGCAATTATCTCAAATACCCCATTTATCGAATCACAGATTGATTAAACTTTTCAGGATCCTCGGCAATGTGATACCTGGGATCATCGATAGCATTGACGATCACATCCTTAAAAGCGGGGTTATTATTGGTAAGAAGTAATTTACATTCTTCACTTAGGTGTTTAAGCACTACTTTTTTGTTGGCCGTTTCATATTTTTCCACAATTCCTTTAATAGCTTCAATGGCTGAATGGTCACTAATTCTGGATTCAATAAAGTCTATTTCCACTTTATCCGGATCATTTTTTACATCGAATTTGTTATTAAAATTACTGATCGATCCAAAAAACAAAGGCCCCCAGATCTCATAAACCTTCGTACCATCTTCTTTTATTGATTTTCTAGCCCTGATGCGTACGGCATTTTCCCATGAGAAAACCAGGGCACTTACAATAACTCCTGCAAAAACAGCAATGGCCAAATCGAAAATAACAGTTAATGCAGAAACCAAAATGATCACAAAAAAATCTGCTTTCGGTATCTTTCCAAAAATTCTAAAACTACTCCAGGCAAAAGTTCCAATTACAACCATGAACATAACACCAACCAATGCGGCAATCGGAATTCTCTCTATATAAGGAGCAGCGAAAAGGATAAAACTCAACAGCATTAATGCAGCTACAATTCCGGATAACCTACCTCTTCCACCTGACTTTATATTGATGATTGATTGCCCGATCATAGCACATCCTCCCATTCCGCCAAATAAACCTGTCACCACATTCGACATACCCTGAGCAAGACATTCTTTATTAGCATTCCCTCGTGTTTCTGTCAGATCATCAATTAAATTTAATGTCATTAAAGATTCGATTAAACCAATTGCAGCTAATATTAGTGAATAAGGAAGAATAAAACGGATTGTTTCCCAGTTCATCGGTATTTTTGAAAATATTTCAGCCTGAAATGTTGGCAGTCCACCTTGTAAACCTGCACCTCCACCATCACGGATAAAAGAACCGACAGTGGCGACATCTAAATTGGCAAATAGAGCGATGGCAGTTACCACGAGAATCCCTATTAAGGCTCCCGGTAATTTTGAGGTCGACTTAAAATAGGATAATCCAAACATGATGAGCATAGTAAGACCAACCAATCCAAGCATAATGAACATATCACTGCCCTCAAGCCATTTCTTTTCACCATTCACAACTTGTTTGAACATGCCTAATTGCGACAAAAAAATCACGATGGCTAATCCATTCACAAAACCCATCATTACGGGATGTGGAATTAATCTTACAAATTTTCCTAATTTTAAATATCCTGCCAGCATTTGAATCAAACCCATCAGAATAACCGTCATAAACAAGTAGTATAAACCTAAGTTTTCGCCCTCATTACCCATTCCATTTCCTCGGGCTACCAAGGTTACCATAACTACTGCGAGGGCTCCGGTTGCACCTGAGATCATTCCCGGCCTGCCTCCAAAAATAGATGTAATCAAACCAACCATAAAGGCTGCGTAAAGACCAACTAAAGGATCTACACCGGCCACAAAAGCAAATGCAACCGCTTCTGGGACCAATGCCAAAGCCACAGTAATTCCTGATAAAATATCATTTTTTGCGGTAGGTATTTGTTTTGTAATAAATTCTTTCATCGTGCAATATTAAAAAGTTGCAAAAGTACATTTTATAATATGAAAGTGTTTTTTAACAATTAACGGCTTAACAGATACTTCGAAATCAGTTCTTTGATATTTGAAAAAGTATTTTGAAAGACAAAATCAAGCTTGTCATTAGAAGTCCATTTTACTTCTTCTATACCTTCTTCCAGTTGAGGTAAGAGCACATCTTCGCTCAGGGTTCTCATTAAAAACCAATGTGTAGTTTTAAAATAACTTTTGGCATTTAAGTCGTATAAATGATAGGTTCTTCCGAAGAAATTCAAAATCTCAATATGGGTAAGACCACATTCTTCTTGAACCTCTCGAATGGCAGCAAGGTCAATTTCTTCATTTTCTTCCACTTTCCCCTTTGGCAAATCCCACTTTCCATTTCTATAGATTACTAGCAATTCCTTCGATGAATTTAAGACCAAACCACCGGCTGCAATAATCGAAATAAATTTTGATTGAAACTGATGAAATAATTCTTCCAGATCATTGTGATAAAAATATAAATACGCTGGATATTTCATAATCAATTGATTAATTGATTCTCTCTCTTGATTTTCCCAATAAAAAAAACCAGATTCTTTGCTATTCTCTAAAGAATCAACTAAAAATATTGTACAATCATCTTTAAAAATTCTATACATTTGCGGCATGATTTCGGACAAAAATACAGCAAAAAAAACAGCTGAATTGCTTTTATCCATTAAAGCAATCAAATTGAATCCTGAAAAGCCTTTTCAATGGGCTTCAGGATGGAATTCCCCCATTTATTGCGACAATCGTGTTACACTTTCGTATGTTCAGATTAGAAACTACATTCGAGAGGAATTGAGTAATTTAATTCTGGAAAAACACGGCAAGCCCGATGTAATTGCGGGAGTAGCCACAGGAGCAATTGCAATTGGTGTCCTGGTTGCCCAAGAATTGGGACTGCCCTTCATCTATATTAGGCCTGAACCAAAAAAACATGGCAGACAAAATCAAATCGAAGGCTATTTAGAAAAAGGACACAATGTAGTGGTGGTAGAGGATTTGATAAGCACTGGAAATAGCAGTTTAAATGCTGTAAGAGCCTTAAAAGAAAATGATGCCGTTGTTAAAGGTATGGTGGCTATTTTTGATTATGGCTTTGACATTGCCAAAGAAAATTTCAAAAAAGAGAATTTAGAAGTCACAAGTCTGAGTGATTATGACCACCTAATCGAGCAGGCCATTGAAACAGATTATGTAACTGAAAAAAATAGAGAAACACTATCAGCTTGGAGAGAGAATCCTGCTGAATGGAAAATATAAGTTATGCATTTAGAAAGCCCAAAAATTACTGTCCAAAAATCTAATCAAGAAATTTTCGACTTTTTAAGCAATGTGGAAAATTTCGGTAAAATAATGCCTGAAAATATAGACAAATTTGAGGCAAATGAGGATTCTTTTATTTTTGCTCTTAAAGGCATGCCCGAAATAAAACTTAAATTAAAAGAGGTAGTTCAGGGAGAAAAAATAGTTCTGGGTTCTGCCAGTGAAAAACTGCCCTTTTCACTTACTGCTGATATTTCCCAAAAAGAAGCCAATTCAAGTGATGTTCAATTATTATTTGAAGGAAATTTCAATCCCATGATGGCTATGATGGTTAAAAGTCCTTTGCAGAAATTTATCAATACACTGATCTCAAATATTGAAAATCAGTAAATAAACTGGATTTCTTTAAAACCAAAAGAAAGTAAATTACCGTCTACATCCTCAATAATGAGTTTACCCAAACGGTCCACATCAACGATTTTTGCCATGATCAAATCCCTTGCAAAGGTGCGAAACATTTGAGGTTGCTGACACTTATACAATCGATCTAAATAAGCCGTTTTTATTGAATCTTTATGGTCATTTTCAAGAATGTAAAAAATCTTTTCCAACTCATATAAAATTTCGAGCAACAAGGTATCTCTATCAAATTCCTTTCCTGTTAACATTGCCATAGAAATCGCTTGAGGTAGATCTTCCGGAAACGGATTTTCATTTACATTGAGACCAATTCCAATAATTGAATGATTAATTTGCGTACTTCTGATCGTATTTTCAATCAGAATCCCCGCAATTTTTTTATTACCTGTCAAAATGTCGTTAGGCCATTTAATCTTGAGTTCTTTGTTAGTATTTCTTTGCAGGGCAGAAATCAAGCCAAGAGAAATACTCATATTCAGAAAAAAATGATCTTCAGCCGCAAGGTTATCAAATTTCTTAAACACGCTAAATAACAGGTTTTTACCTCTTTTTGAGTGCCAGAAGGTTTCTCTTTGCCCACGTCCGTTTTCCTGAAAATCTGTTGAAATTACCGTAAAATCTTCGATGTGTTCAGCCATTGCATATTCCCTTAAAAGGGTGTTGGTAGAATTTGTGGCACTAACTTTGAGAAGCTTCATGTAGATCGCAATTGTATTGAACTAAAATGACAAAAATGTAATACATTTGCAAATAATTATCAAAAATAGTGAATGACGAAAAAAATAGTAAATCCTGACATACTAATTACCGAAATAATTAAAGGAATTGAAGAAGTAAAAGGACAAAATATTACCCTACTGGATCTAAGAGATATCGAGAATACCGTCTGTGATTATTTTATTATTTGCGACGGAACATCCAACACGCAAGTAAGCGCAATTTCAGGATCAATTCAAAAATCTGTCAGCAAAAAAATTAAGGAAAAACCTTGGCACGTTGAAGGCGAATCTAACGCAGAATGGATTTTGATGGATTATGTAAATGTTGTAGTGCATATTTTTCAAAAGAGTACAAGGGAGTATTATAACCTTGAGGAATTGTGGGGAGATGCTAAAATTACAAACTTCACGCAAGTGAAATAAGAATGATCAATGAGTAAAGAAGATAAGAAACCAGAAAAAAAAGATAATAACAATCCATTGAAGCAATTCAACTTCAAATTCAATTTTTATTGGATCTACGGTGTTATTTTCGCACTTATATTGGGTTATCAGTTTTTGAATAGTGCCGATATGGTGAATTCAAAACTTACCGAAAATGAGTTTGAAGAGATATTGAATGAAAATGATTTTAGTAAAATTGTTATTGTAAATGGCGATTATGCGCAATTATTTCTGAAGAGTGAAGCTTTAGATAAGGAAAAACATTCAAAGAATAAAAACCCATCTATTTTCAATGCTGCCAGTCCAACATACACTTATGATTTTGGAGATCTTCAGAATTTTGAAAACAAACTGAATCAAGCTAAGGAAGAAAACGGTCTTGATTTTGACAAAGATAATATTACCCAAACCAGCTTTTTCGATACTTTTCTTGTATGGCTGCCATTTATCTTTATCATTGCCCTCTGGATATTTTTTATGAAAAGAATGTCAGGTTCTGGTGGAGGCGGTGGTCCCGGTGGGCAGATTTTCAATATTGGAAAATCCAGAGCAAAAGTATTTGATCAAAATACCAAAGTAAGAACTACGTTCAAGGATGTAGCCGGTTTAGAAGGAGCAAAAGAAGAAATTCAAGAAATAGTTGAGTTTCTTAAAAGCCCTGATAAGTTTACAAAACTTGGTGGAAAAATTCCAAAAGGAGCCTTATTAGTTGGTCCTCCCGGAACAGGGAAAACATTATTAGCCAAGGCGGTTGCAGGCGAAGCCGATGTACCTTTTTTCTCTTTGTCCGGTTCAGATTTCGTTGAAATGTTTGTGGGTGTAGGTGCGTCAAGAGTGAGAGATTTGTTCAAGCAAGCGCAAACAAAATCACCGTCAATTATTTTTATTGATGAAATTGATGCCATCGGAAGAGCTAGAGGAAAAAATAACATTACAGGTGGAAATGATGAAAGAGAGAATACGCTCAATCAGCTGTTAACTGAAATGGACGGTTTTGGTACAGATACAAATGTGATCGTATTGGCTGCCACTAACCGAGCTGACATTTTAGATAAGGCCTTGATGAGAGCAGGAAGATTTGACCGCCAAATTTATGTGGATTTACCAGATAAAAATGAAAGGTTTGAAATATTTAAGGTTCATATAAAACCTTTAAAGTTAGATAAAGACGTTGATATTGAGTTTCTTTCAAAGCAAACTCCGGGTTTTAGCGGCGCTGATATTGCCAATGTTTGTAACGAGGCTGCTTTGGTAGCGGCGAGAAAGGACCACAAGGCGGTCCATCACCAAGATTTTCTTGATGCAGTAGACCGTATCGTTGGAGGTTTAGAAAAAAAGAATAAAATAATTACCAATAAAGAAAAAAGAACGATCGCTTACCACGAGGCGGGTCATGCCACAGTGAGCTGGATGCTTGAACATGCTGCTCCATTGGTAAAAGTGACTATCGTTCCTCGGGGAAAATCTTTAGGCGCGGCTTGGTATTTACCGGAAGAAAGACAGATTGTACAAACAGATCAAATGTTAGACGAAATGTGTGCCACTTTGGGTGGAAGAGCTGCCGAGAAAATTATGTTCGACAAAATTTCTACCGGTGCTTTAAACGATCTTGAAAAGGTAACAAGACAAGCGAAAGCCATTGTGACAGTTTATGGATTGAATGAAAAAATCGGAAATATAACCTATTACGATTCAAGCGGACAGAGTGATTATACCTTTAACAATCCCTATAGTGAAAAAACAGCTCAAGTAATTGATGAAGAGATTTCAAGGATTATTGAAGAACAATATCAAAGAGCGATCCAAATTTTGACAGACCACAAATCAGAGTTAACCGTTCTGGCAGAATTGCTAATGGAAAAAGAGGTCATTTTTGAGGACGATCTGAAACGTATCTTTGGTGGAAGACCTTTTGCCATTGAGGAAGAACACTTGGTGAGTAATCATTCTAGTGTTGAAGAAAAGGAAACAGATGAAAAAAGCGAAAGCGAAAATGAAATTTCAACAGAAAACATTAAATAATCATTTGTTTTTGTAAATTTGGGTATTTCCGTTGTCAATGAATCTATTTAAAAAGTTTTTCCAACTAAAAAAAACTCCCACAGATCCCGAGAAAGAAGAACTTTCTAATAGTGATCTTTCAACTGATGAATTATTTGTAAAAAAATTTATTCAAAAGGGTGGAAAGTTTTTGTATTGCAACAGTGAAAAGGAAGTTGAGGAACACTTGACAAAAATTTTGTCTGAAAATCAATGGAATAATGTTGTTTGTTTTGACGAACAACTCAATAAGATCCTTGCAGGTATTAAGAGTGCTAAGACTGCAAAAATTCTTTTGAACCTTCCCTTTTTTGCGAAATGCGAAGCTTTAGTGGCCGAGGACGGTTCCATTATGTTTTCTTCAGTACAATTAGGAGACAACAAACTAAAAGATCTGCCGAACGATTTCATCGTTTATGGTAAAACTAGTCAATTGGTTAAAACAATAAGTGACGGAGTAATGGGTGTTCGAATGAGAGCAACAAAAAATAAACCCACTATTGTAAGTTCAGTTAAAGATTATCTCCCCAATAAATCTGAAGTTGATTTTTTAACTTATGGCAATACTAATTCTAAAACACTTTATTTACTGTTGTTAGAAGACCTATAGCGCCATGAACAACTTTACTTTACGACTTATTTTTGGTTTACTATATGCCTTATTAATTATTGGGAGTACTTTAGGCGGTCATTATTTCTTATACCCTTTGTTTCTGGTTTTTATGCTTTTTTGCATCTATGAATTTTCAAAATTAATAGACCTAAAAAGTGGATATCCTTTGTTACTCGCAGTTACTTTTTTTTCCGCTGCCATTATTACGAATGAAGAAGAAGTATTCGACAATCAAGATCTGATTCATAAGATACTAGTTGCTCTTTTTGGTTTTGCACTATTTTTTACTTTTATTTCTGCCTTAATCTCTTCACGAAAAATAGCAATTCAGTATTTGGGCAAAATATTCTTAGTACTTGTTTATATCATTATTCCTTTTTCACTTTTTGTAAAAATACCCTTTATCAATACAACAGGTACTTATGACCCTTATGTGGTTCTAGGCATTTTTGCACTCATTTGGAGTAACGATGTCTTTGCTTATTTAATTGGTAAAAACTTTGGAAAACATAAGTTAATTGAAAGAGTGTCTCCAAATAAAACAATTGAAGGGTTTATCGGAGGATTTATATTTACTTATATTGCTGGTTATTTTATCAGTAATTATTGTGACTCCCTGTTATCTTATCAATGGCTTGCCATCGCTATTATCGTAAGCGTATTTGGTGTTTTAGGGGACTTAATTGAATCGATGTTCAAAAGACAGGCCGGTGTAAAAGACAGTAGCAATTTAATTCCTGGGCATGGTGGCTTTTTAGATCGATTGGATAGTATTATCTTTGCAACACCGTTTATATTTGTTTATTTATATCTAACTGCATAAATGTTTCATAAAGAGGGTTATAAAATTATACTGATAGCCTCATTGATTCTTGTATCAATGATGTTGATCGTAGACAATTTTGTCGCGAATTATTGGTTGCAAAAAATATTGATGATAGGCTTTTTAGTGCTGTATCTTTTAGTGCTCAATTTTTTCAGAAATCCAAAGCGAGTAACTGTATTAAATGATAAAGATATAATTGCCCCTGTCGATGGTAAGGTTGTGGTTGTTGAAGAAGTTGTAGAAAATGAATATTTCAAGGACAAAAGAAGGCAAATTTCAATTTTTATGTCTCCTTTGAATGTTCATGTAACCCGATATCCTATAAGTGGTGAAGTACTATACAGTAAATACCACCCAGGCAAATACCTTGTTGCCTGGCATCCAAAATCTTCAGAGGAGAATGAAAGAACTACCATCGTAGTTGAAAATAATACGGTTGGTCCAATTCTTTACAGACAAATAGCGGGAGCGGTAGCTAGAAGGATCGTCAATTATGCAAAAGTTAATCAGGAAGTAGTACAGGGCCAAGATGCAGGATTTATTAAGTTTGGATCCAGAATCGATATATTTATTCCGGTTGATATGAAAGTTCAAGTTTCGCTGGATCAAATTGCAAAAGGAGGAAAAACGGTTATTGCCTCGGTTGAATGAAAGATTTAGATATAAAATTTAAAAAAGCATTTGAAATTGCCTCAGGGATGAAGGAAAAGTTACCTCCTGATGTAATGCTCCAATTTTACGCTTACTACAAACAGGCTACTGTAGACACTCCATTTTATTCTCCTTCTGGCGAAGACGAAGTGCGCAATGCATTTAAATTGAATGCCTGGTTTCAAGTAAACCATTTAAGTCCGGATGAGGCCAAAAAAAAATACATTGAACTAGTCGAAAAATACAATAATCTAAAACTATAAATCAAAATGAGAAAAAGAATTATTCACTTGTTATTAATAGGTGTTTTTTTTGCATCTTTTTCGTGTAAAAAAGCAAATTCTGAGGCGGTAAAAGAAGAAAAAACTTCGTCATATACGGTATCATCGGATAACATCAGCCTAGAATGGACAGCCTATAAAACAACTGCAAAGGTACCTGTTAAAGGTTCTTTTACAAAGATCGAACTAAATAACACTCCTATCGGAGAAAGTCCGGAAGCAGCCCTTGGCAATATTGAATTCAGCATTCCGATTGAGAGCATTTTTACAAAAGATACGCTCAGAGATGGTAAATTGAAAAAATTCTTTTTTGGGAATATGTTAGGGACGTCAAGTATTACTGGCAAAACTTCTTTGAAAGAAAATGGAATAGGCGAAGCGACTATTTCTATGAATGGCGTAGAAAAAACAATTCCGGTTTCTTATATCACTAATGGTAGTGATATCGAAATTTCAGCAAATCTGGATTTGGATAATTGGCAGGCTCAAATGGCTTTAGCTGCTTTAACAGAAGCTTGTTACGAATTACATAAAGGTACAGACGGAGTCAGTAAAACATGGAATACAGTAGATGTTTTGGTAAAAGTATCTACTCAATTACAGCCATAAAATATTTTTAAATAATAAAAAAAGCGAGGTTTTCCCCTCGCTTTTTTTAGCTATTAAGATCAGAATTATTACTTTTTCAAGTTCTCAATACTTTCTTCTAAAACTTTGATCTTAGCCAAAGCATCTGCTTCTTTGTTTCTTTCATTTTTAATAACCTGTTCAGGGGCTCCTGACATAAATCTTTCGTTCTTTAATTTACTTTGAACAGATTTTAAGAAACCTTGGGTATATGTCAATTCCTTTTTCAGCTTTTCAATTTCAACCTCTATGTCTAAATGAGCTGAAAGTGGCAGAAAATATTCATTACTCTTTACCCTGAACGAAATTGCTCCTTCCATTTTTTCTTGAACATAATCCAATTTAGACAAGTTTCCGAGCCTCATTAAAACATCATCAAAATAAGAGGATTGAGATTCGGAATTTAACACATTTACCTCCAACTTCTCTTTTTGAGCCAAACCTTTTTCCTTTCTCACTGACCTGATCCCCGAAACCACATTCTGCATAAAATCAAAATCTTCAACAAGTTTAGGATCTTTAAGTACTGTTTTGGGCCAGGAACTAACAATCAAAGCTTCTTTATCATTTCTTTTCTCTATCGTTTGCCAAATTTCTTCTGTGATAAAGGGCATAAAAGGATGCAGAATTTTAAGGATAGTTTCAAAATTTCGCAAAGTCTGATCTAAAGTAATCGGATCAATAGGTTTTTGGTAATCAGGTTTTACGATTTCCAAATACCAGGCACTAAAGTCATCCCAAATAAACTTATAGGTGGACATAAGGGCTTCAGAAATACGATAATCGGAGTAGCTTTTTTCCAAACTATCTAGTGTCAGAGCTAATTTTGACTGAAACCAAGCATTTGCCTTTTTAGCGTAATCCGGTTGTTCTATATCCTTATTCATCTGCCAACCCTGAACCAATCTGAAAGCATTCCAGATCTTATTGGAAAAATTTCTGCCCTGTTCACATAACTCCTCGTCAAAAGGTAAATCATTACCGGCAGGAGATGTTAACAACATCCCAACTCGCACACCATCGGCTCCATACTTTTCCATTAGTTCTATCGGATCAGGTGAATTTCCTAAGGATTTAGACATTTTTCTACCCAATTTATCGCGAACAATACCGGTTAAGTAGACCTTTGAAAAGGGTTTTTCATTTCGGTATTCGTATCCTGCCATAATCATCCTGGCTACCCAAAAAAACAATATTTCCGGCGCAGTTACCAAATCTTGTGTTGGATAATAATAGTTGATTTCAGGATTATCAGGATTTCTTATTCCGTCAAATACAGATATAGGCCATAGCCAAGATGAGAACCAGGTATCCAAGGCATCTTCTTCTTGCCTAAGGTCATTAAGCTCAATTTTTTTTCCAGTCTTTTCATGAACCTTTTGAATGGCTTCTTCTGGTGTTTTTGCCACCACAAAGTCCTCTTGCCCATCTCCAAAATAATAAGCAGGAATTCTATGGCCCCACCAAAGTTGTCTCGAAATATTCCAATCTCGAACGTTTTCCATCCAATGGCGGTAAGTATTTTTAAACTTTTGCGGAACGAGTAAAACCTCATCCTCCATGACCGCTTTAAGCGCAGGTTCTGCCAATTCTTTCATTTTTAGGAACCACTGGATAGAAACTTTTGGTTCTATCACCGCTCCTGTTCTTTCTGAGGTACCCACCTTATTGGTATAGTCTTGAATCTTTTCAAGATAACCCGATTCTTCTAACTCCTGCACAATTTCCTTGCGAACTACAAATCTATCTTTGCCTTTGTAATGTAATCCAAAGTCATTTAAGGTAGCATCATCGTTAAAAATATCAATGACTTCTAAATTGTGTTTTTCGCCTATTATCTTATCATTTGGATCATGTGCAGGGGTAATCTTTAAGCATCCGGTTCCAAATTCCGTATCGACATATTCATCAAAAATAATTGGTACTACCCTATTTGAAATGGGTACAACTACCTCTCTGCCTTTTAAATGTAGAAATCTTTCATCGTATGGATTTACACATAATGCGGTATCCCCTAAAATTGTCTCGGGTCTAGTAGTGGCAATGGTCACAAAATCATCGCTGTCCTTTAGCCTATAATTGATAAAGTAAAGTTTTCCTTGTCTCTCAGTATAAATTACCTCCTCATCAGAAAGTGTAGTTTTGGCTTGAGGATCCCAGTTTACCATTCGATAACCTCTATAAATCAATCCTTTGTTATATAAGTCGATAAAAACATCAATAACTGATTCCGACAATTCCGGATCCATTGTAAATTTTGTCCTTTTCCAATCGCAAGAAGCTCCTAACTTTTTGAGTTGTTCCAAAATAATTCCACCGTGCTTATGTGTCCAATCCCATGCATGCTCTAAAAATTCATCTCTGGTTAAGTCTGATTTCTTAATCCCTTCTTCATTTAATTTAGCGACGACTTTGGCCTCTGTTGCAATGGATGCGTGGTCCGTACCAGGAACCCAGCAAGCATTATAGCCAAGCATCCTAGCTCTTCTTATCAAAACATCTTGAAGGGTATTGTTCAACATATGGCCCATATGAAGCACTCCTGTTACATTAGGAGGAGGTATAACAATGGTATATGCTTTTCTTTCATCCGGAAAAGAAAAAAAATACTCTTTCTCCATCCAGTATTTATACCATTTTTCCTCAACTAATTTGGGGTCATATTTGCTTGAAAGGGACATATTTTATATTTTGAAAACGCTTGCAAAATTACAACTTTAAGCAATATTTTAGCTTTATTTTAGTTAGTATTTTGATTAAAATATTACCTTTGAACCTTAAAATTTAAGTAAATGAAAAAAATATTTTTTGCATTATTTATTGGATTAGTGGCAGTTAACTTAAATGCCCAAACAAAAGAAGAAATTAAAAAAGATTTTACGGGACCCATTTTTGAATTTGAAAATGATGTCATAGACTATGGTGATATAGCCAAAAATAGTGACGGAAACAGAGTTTTTGTATTCAAAAATATTGGTAAATCTCCGCTTATTATCTCTAGTGTAAAAGGAAGCTGTGGTTGTACGGTTCCAACAAAACCAGAAAAGCCAATTATGCCAGGAGAAACTGCTGAGATTAAAGTGAAATACGACACAAATCGGATAGGTCCTTTTTCAAAATCAGTAACAATTACTTCCAATGCCTTTGAAAGCACGAAAGTCTTGAATATCAAAGGTCGAGTTCTTGCTGATGAAGTTAACGGTTAAAAAAAAGCTCCTTAAGGAGCTTTTTTTTAAAACATTCCTTTCAATTTGAATTTATATTTAATTTGCCGGCCTCCGCGATCTACTAATACATTGATCTTCTGACCTTCTTCTTTTGACAATGTCAAAATGATCTCATGTAACTTCTGGTCGTAAGCAGGTTTACCATTTATTTCCAAGATAATATCACCCACTTGCAATCCGGCCTCTAACGCTGGAGATTCCGGCCTTAAGTAAGATATTTGATAAGAAGGTTTATAGCTCAAGCCAAAGGCATAGCTTATTTGTGAAAATGTGCTCTGATTTTTGACATTTTCCGGCCCTATGAACTGAGCTTTACTCTCCTTCACTAAAACGTCCCCTCCGTGAATCAATTCCATACCGCTTTTGTTATATAAAAATGGATCTGAAAAACCTTTATTTGGTTTTAATGACATTTTATGATTGGGATAATCAAAAATAACCCTAAATCTTCTCAAAACTTCCGCTCCTAAGGTACCGTTTCTTTCTGCGTTTAGCATGGCGGTAAGGACAGAGGATGAATCCGGATAGGAGGTTGCGGGATTTTCTAAGATAAAATCGCCAAGAATTAATTCTTTTATTCTGCTTCTTTTACCATATATACTGCCGCTGAGGCCCTTACCCAAGAAATCTTTAAAGAAATTGTCCGGAATAGTAATCCCTTTTTCTTCATTGGCAAAAAGCCAAATAGCATCACTACTTCCAGAATCGATTAGCAATTTAACCTGTTGATTTATTTCATTGTGATCCTTTATCTCTAAATTAATGTAGGGTTTATTCTTATTAAATTCTAAGGGGAAAACCTCGCACTGTTTACATAGTAGCTTTGATTGATTTAATGCTGGATCGTAAAATGTAATCTTTTTTGTCCGGTAATTAATATCTACAATAAAATCTTCAAACAATTCACCTCCAATTATACCATTAATGTTTTCTCCCATCTTTGCAGAAAGGTCAAAGGTCTCATCCAGCACGACATAAATCATATGATTAATATTCTTAATCTGCCCTATGCTGAGGCTATTATTTCTTGACCGCAATGCGTCAAGCGCCTCACCTTCTCCCAATCCATAAAGTTTTATCCGTTCAATATCTCTCAGTTCAATTGAATCGTTAATTTGCAGATTGAAAAGAATGGTCTTATCGATGCCCGTGTCCAGTATAAAGGACAGCTCCTTGCCATTTATTTCCAGAGGAATGACAACTATATTGTTAATCAATTTAAAAGAAAGTGATTGTTTTTGTTTTCCATCGGTCAATAAAAACCTGTCTTGTGCCTGTAAATTAAAAATAAACAGGAGGGGCAAAAACCAAAAAATAAACCTTGTAGACACAATATTTTCTTAAGTAGACCATCCTAAGTTATAAATTAAACTTATCAATGTCAATGATTTAAGAAATATTTAGCTTAAAATTAAGAAATGGATACAACTACTTCTTGATCAAATCTTGAATTTTCATCAAGGTATAAGGAATCATTTCTTTGGCAACAGTATAGGCTATAAAGTACTTTCGGGTTGATTTACTTGCTAACAAAAGGGTACTCAGAATCCCTTCAACCCCTAATTTAAGATTGACGTCGTTTTTAAAAGATAAGGGATGTTTAAAAGGATTGTCGCCTTTGGATTTAAATCCACCGATTAAACTATTCGAAATTTTCATGATAGGATTGTTACGAAAACTCTCCTCTTGCATTCGAATTTCGCTTTTTAACCTTTTTCTTTCAATTTTTAATTCTTCGAAAGAATTTATCCTAACTGAATTCTTCAAAATATAAATCTTTGACGATTAATCATTTATAATTCTTCGTAATGATCTGAATCCTCAGATTCATCTATACTATCATATATAGCCTTAACAACCCTATCTTTAATTTTTTCACCAATGGTATCCTTACCGATAACCATGAAAACGATTAAAAACAAGGCATAAATTCCGGCAACAATTGCAAAACCTGCAGCAAAACTATTTAACAGATCACCCAGATAAAATCCGAGTGCGAAACTTAGCATAACAACGATAATCATTCCCATACTGAGCAATACAATAGAGCTTACTAAACTTGCTACAACATTAGCAGAAGCTCCAGTAAGCTCCAATTTTAATAATTGCAACCGATTATCGATGTATTTCATCAAAAGATCGTACATAACAATGGACTAATTTAGACTACTTTTGATGCCTCTTTTTCCAGATCCTTCGCTTGCTTTTGAAGATCTTCTATTTTCTTTGACAATTCTTTTTCTAAATCTTTAACACTTGAAGCCACATGAGCATATTTCTCTTTTAAGGCTCCTTTAACGTCATAAAATTTTTCCTTAAAATCATCAATAGAATCCTTTTCAAGCCCTTTAATTTTTTTAGAAATTTTTCTGTATTGCTTTTCTAGATCATCCCCCATGTCACCAGCCTTACTGGCAATAATTTCACGGGTTTCTTTACCTGAATAAGGTGCAGCCAATAAACCAGCTACTGCGCCGGCAACAGCACCAATTACTAGGCCTGCTAAAAAATTAGATTCGTTAGACATAATTTTAAATTTGGTTAATAACGTAAAGATACGCTAAAATTTATGGATTCAAAAATGGTTCATAATAATTTAATTTAAAGCATGAAGAATTGATAATATTTCGCAAATTTGCTGTTCAAATTCTTCATTATGCCAATAATTTCGAGTAAGGGTAAAAACATGCCCGAATCACCCATAAGAAAATTAGTTCCTTATGCTGAACAAGCAAAAAAAAATGGCACTAAAGTGTTTCACCTCAACATCGGGCAACCAGATATAAACACCCCTGAGGTTGCGTTAAATGCGGTTAAAAACGCCGATATTAAAGTTCTTGAATACGCAAGAAGTGAAGGTTCTGAGGTATATCGAGAAAAATTATCGAAGTACTATAAAAAGCACAATATTACTGTTACTGCGCAGGATATTATCGTTACTACAGGTGGTTCAGAAGCCCTGCTCTTTACTTTAGGAAGTATTTGTGATGCCGGTGATGAAATTATTATTCCAGAACCTTTTTACGCGAATTACAATGGTTTTTCTACTGCAAATGGGATAAAAGTAGTGCCGATTGTTTCTTCGATCGATAATGATTTTTCATTGCCACCCATAGAAGATTTCGAAAAATTGATTACACCTAAGACAAAGGCCATACTCATCTGTAATCCGGGAAATCCAACGGGCTATTTGTATAGTGAAGAAGAGATTAACCAACTTAAATCCCTTGTACTCAAACACGATATTTTCTTAATATCCGATGAAGTTTACAGAGAATTTGTGTATGATGGAATAAAGCACAACTCGGTAATGACGGTTAAAGGATTAGAGAATCATGCAGTTATGATCGATTCTGTTTCGAAAAGATATAGCATGTGCGGAGCAAGAATTGGTTGTATCGTTTCGAAAAACAAAGAACTTATACAAACTGCCCTGAAATTTGCGCAAGCCAGGCTAAGCCCTCCAACCTATGCTTTAATTGCTAGTGAGGCTGCTTTAGAAACACCCGATAATTATTTTACGGAAGTAAATCAAGAATATCTCAAAAGAAGAAATACATTGATCCATGAATTAAAAAAGATCCCAAATGTAAAGGTTTCTGTTCCTAAAGGAGCTTTTTATTGCATTGCTGAATTACCAGTAAAAGATGCCGATGATTTTGCCCAATGGATGTTAGAAAAATTTGAGGACAAAAGAGAGACTGTAATGGTAGCTCCTGCAAGTGGATTCTATTCAACTCCTGGTTCTGGAAAAAATCAGATTCGAATTGCTTATGTACTCAATAGAGAAAGTTTAGTGAGGTCTGTTGAACTGATCGGTTTGGCCCTAAAAAAATACATGGCTTGATTGTAAAAAAAAATATATCGCTTAAACCATATAATACTTTTGGTATAGAAGTTTTTGCCGATGAGTTTATAGAAATACAGGAGCTATCAGAACTTCAAAAACTCATTGAAAGAAATAAAGATTTTTTTATTTTGGGTGGAGGCAGTAATATCCTTTTTACCAAAAACATCAATAAACCTGTTTTAAAAATTCAAACCAAAGGTAAAACAGTAAAAGAAAAATCTGACAATCATTTTGCCTACGTTCAGGCAGAAGCTGGGGAAAGTTGGCATGAATTTGTGTTATGGTGCATCGAAAATGGTTATGGCGGACTTGAAAATTTATCCTTGATTCCCGGTAATGTTGGTACAGCTCCCATTCAGAATATTGGTGCTTACGGCATTGAATTAAAAGATGTTTTCGATTCGTTGGAAGCGCTGCACATTCCTACAAATCAGATTAAATCATTCTCGAAAACTGAATGTAATTTTGGGTATAGAGAATCGTTTTTTAAAAACGACGGTAAGAACGAATATATTATTCTCAATGTAACGTTTAAACTCACCAAAATAAATCATCAAATTAAAACAGATTACGGCGCAATTAGAGATGAACTAAATAAGAAAGGCATTAAAAATCCCGGTATAAGAGAAGTTTCTGAAGCGGTAATCGCTATTCGACAATCAAAACTTCCCGATCCAAAGGACATTGGAAACAGCGGTAGTTTTTTTAAAAATCCAGTGATCTCTAAAAAGCTTTTTAGCAAACTTCAATCTAAAAATAAAGATATACCTAGTTATTTGGTTTCTGAAAATGAGATAAAAATTCCGGCCGGATGGCTGATTGAACAATGTGGATTTAAAGGCAAAAGATTGGGCAATACAGGTGTGCACGAAAAACAAGCCCTTGTTTTAGTAAATTATGGCAAAGCTACTGGAAAAGAAGTGCTAGACCTTGCGAGATTAATTCAAACACAAGTTAAAAAAACTTTTGAGATTGATTTGGAAATGGAGGTAAATATCATTTAACTTTCAAAATCTTAACTCTTTCCTAATTAAAATATCACTTTGTCTTAACGCTTGAAAATTGAGTCGTTCTTAACTTTGAGGAAAGGCTTTTAATGAAATTGTTTTCCTCAATCATTTCTCTTTTTTCGTTCTACTCCATCATCAGTTGTACTTCCTCTTCAGTTGAAATATACGAATTAGATGCCTTTGATCTGCTTGTGAGCAAAGACTGGATTTTAAATAAGATAGATCAAAACGAATTAAAAGAAAATAACCGTTCTACCTGGCGATGGAATCAAGACGGTATACTATTGATCGAATTTGATGACGTTTTTATTACTGCCAATTGGTACATGGTATTTCGAAATAACAGCTCATTTATTATAGTCGAATTCACAGAAATTGAAATACCTCAGCGCATACAAATCAATGATTTAAGAACAGAGTTTGAGTTAATACAAATAGAAGGATGCCTAAAATTAAGCTCGCAAAACAATGTAGAACTAACATTTTGCTAGCATTTCTAATAAAGTAAATATTTTTTTCTAATATTTTTAAACTTTTCTATATCATACCGCCAGGAAGCTCGAATCTCCTCTGCGCTTAAACCCCCTTCTATTTGGCTTCTCAATTTTTCCGTTCCGGCATGAATAGTAAATGTATCTCCAAAAAATTCTTTCTTATTGGGTGTTTTTTGAAAAGCATCAATCAAATAGGCAATATTCACATAATTCAATTTTTTCTCTTTGCTCAAATCCACACCATAACAAAGTTCATTTTCAAACTTAGGGTGCTTTGAACCGAAATTAGGCTGTGGTATGTATGAAAAATTGGTCTTAGGAAAGAAGGGCGCACCATAACGCTGAAATTGAAGATCTGTCCCACGACCTGCATTGATGATTGTTCCTTCAAAAAATCCTAAACTTGGATACAAATTGATCGCTTGATCATTGGGCAAATTTGGTGAAGGTCTGATGGGCAATGAATAACCATTTTCATAAGTATAATTGAGCATTTCAACCACATTAAGTTCACAATGAATTCCCTTTTCCAACCATTTTTCTCCGTTCACCATTTTGGCGTATTCAGCAATAGTCATTCCATAAACCAAAGGAATTGGGTGCATCCCCACAAATGATTTATGTTCAATTTCTAATGTTGGACCATCTATATAATGGGCATTCGGGTTAGGCCTGTCAAAAATAATTATTCCTATTCCCTTTTCTGCACAAGACTCCATTACATAGGTCAAAGTCGAAATATAGGTGTAAAATCTAACGCCAACATCTTGAATATCAAACAAAATAAGGTCAATTCCCTCAAGTGAAGTTTGTGACGGCCTTTTACTATTTCCATGCAAAGAAAAAATTGGTAAACCGGTTTTTACATCTACATCATCGGCCACATGCTCACCGGCATCGGCCTCTCCCCTAAAACCATGTTCGGGGGCAAAAACTTTTACAATCTGAACTCCACTTGAAATCAAAGTGTCTACCAAATGAGTATATGTTCCATCAGTCTTGAAAACAACAGAGGTTTGGTTAGCCACAACACCAACCTTTTTACCTTTTAACAAGGGCAAATAATATTCAGTTCTGTTTGCCCCAACTACTATTTTTTCCATATTCACTTCTTGCTCCAAACGAGTTCCCAATGCCAAATTCTCTTGATTCCTGTAATGTTTACAACCTAAGAACAATAGACTAAAAAGAAAAAACCCGATGGTTTTCACTAAAATTAAATATGTACTTTTGGATTTCATTTTGTGAAGACTTTAAATTGAATTACGAATTATTTATTGCCAAGCGAATTATTGCCTCGAAAGGGCACAAAAATAGTGTATCCTCACCTATTATAAAAATTGCGATTGTAGCTATCGCGATTGGAATTATAGTCATGATTTTATCAATAGCCACAGGCATTGGGCTGCAGAAGAAGATCAAAGAAAAAATTTCAGGTTTTAACGGAGATGTTCAAATTACATTTTACGATGCAAACAATTCAAATATTACCGTAAATCCAATTAAAATAAACCAAGACTTTTATCCTGATTTCAATCAAGTGCCCAATGTTAAAAAAGTTCAACCTTTTGCAACAAGCGCCGGTATCATAAGAACGGAAGAAAATTTTGAAGGTGTCATCCTGAAAGGTGTAGACCAAGATCATGACTGGTCTTTTTTTGAGGAGTATTTAGTTGAGGGTAAACTCCCGGATATTAGTGACAAATTATCTAATGAGGTACTGGTTTCTTCTACAACTGCCAACAGATTAAAACTTAATGTTGGAGATAATTTTTACATGTTTTTTGTAAAGGATGACCCGAACAAAGCACCTAATACACGAAAATTTATTGTCTCAGGAATATTTAACAGTGGATTTCAAGAAATTGATGAAGGATTTATCGTTGGAGATATTAAACATATCCAGAGAATCAACAAATGGGAGGATGACCAGGTGGGTGGATTTGAAGTTTTGTTATATGATTTTGATGATTTGAATCAATCCGGAAATGCTATTTATCAAAACATAGACCCTAACTTAAATGCAACCACCGTTGCAGAAAAATTTCCTGCCATATTTGAATGGTTGGATCTTTTTGACACAAATATTGTAGTAATCATTTTTATCATGATTTTGGTTGCCGGCATAAATATGATTACTGCGCTTCTTGTACTAATATTGGAGAGATCGCCAATGATAGGTGTTCTAAAAGCGCTTGGCGAATCTAATTGGAGTATTCGTAAGATCTTTTTATACAACGCCGCCTATTTAATTGGAGTTGGTTTATTCTGGGGAAATTTAATCGGATTGTCCCTTTTTTATGTCCAAAAAAAAATGGGTCTTATCAAACTAAATGCAGAAAATTATTATGTGACAGAAGCTCCTGTTCATATTGATTTGTCACAAATCATATTATTGAACTTGGGCACACTTCTCTTATGCTTATCGATGCTGCTCATACCCTCTTACATAATCACCAAAATTAGTCCTGTGAAAGCCATAAAATTTAATTAAATTTGCAGGGCAAAATCAAAAAATAATATCAATTCAAATAAACAAACAAGTATGAAATATGACATCATTGTTCTCGGTAGTGGACCAGGTGGGTATGTGACAGCCATCAGAGCTTCTCAGTTAGGTTTTAAGGTAGCTATAGTAGAAAGAGAAAATTTAGGAGGTATTTGTTTAAACTGGGGTTGTATCCCTACGAAAGCTTTACTTAAAAGTGCTCAGGTCTACGAATACTTAAAACATGTTGATGAGTATGGTCTTAAAGCCAAAGAAATTGACAAAGACTTTGAGGCTGTAGTAAAACGCAGTAGAAATGTGGCGGATGGAATGAGTAAAGGTGTACAATTTTTGATGAAGAAAAATAAAATTGATGTCATTTACGGTTTCGGAAAACTGAAAAGTGGAAAAAAAGTTGTTGTTACAGATAGCGAAAAAAAAGAAACTGAATATAGTGCAGATCATATTGTAATAGCTACAGGAGCAAGATCACGTGAATTACCTTTCTTGCCTATTGATGGTGAAAAAGTAATTGGTTATCGTCAGGCAATGACGCTCCCAAAGCAACCTAAAAAAATGATCATAGTGGGTTCAGGTGCAATTGGAGTTGAATTTGCTTATTTCTACAATTCAATGGGTACTGAGGTTGTCATCGTCGAATTCTTGCCAAATCTCGTTCCTCTGGAAGATGAAGAAGTGTCAAAACAATTTGAAAAGTCTTTCAAAAAATCAGGTATCAAAGTAATGACCAATTCCAGTGTAACAAAAGTAGATACCTCTGGAAAAGGAGTGATAGCAACGATAAAAACCAAAAGTGGTGAGGAAATCATGGATGCCGATATTGTGCTTTCTGCTGTAGGAATTAAATCAAATATCGAGGGAATTGGTTTGGAAGATATCGGAATTGTTGTGGACAAGGATAAAATTCTAGTGAACGATTATTACCAGACGAACTTACCAGGTTATTACGCTATTGGTGATATTGTTCCGGGTCCTGCTCTGGCGCACGTGGCTTCGGCAGAAGGAATTACCTGCGTAGAAAAAATAGCAGGTTTAAATCCGGAACCTGTGGATTACGGAAATATTCCAGGTTGTACCTATGCCACCCCCGAAATTGCTAGTGTTGGATTGACTGAAGCTCAGGCAAAAGAAAAAGGTTATGAGATCAAAGTTGGTAAGTTCCCCTTCTCGGCTTCGGGAAAAGCTTCTGCTGCCGGAACAAAAGACGGTTTTGTAAAAGTAATTTTTGATGCAAAATACGGAGAATGGTTGGGCTGCCATATGATTGGCGCCGGAGTAACAGATATGATCGCCGAGGCGGTTGTCGCCAGAAAGTTAGAAACTACGGGGCATGAAGTTTTAAAGGCCATACACCCTCATCCAACAATGAGTGAAGCTGTGATGGAAGCTGTTGCAGCTGCCTATGATGAAGTAATTCATTTGTAAGATTTACAAATATAAAAAAAGGGTGTCAGTGACACCCTTTTTTTATTGTCTGGTACCAATACTTAAACTAGGTTCATTTGGTCTTTACTTGCTTGATATTTAGTAACTCAAATCACTAAAATCAAATCTATTTAGATCTGATAAAAGTGGTTTTATCCGTATATTTACCTAACAATTTTAACCCCTAAAATTTAGATAATATGGAAACAACACAAGAAGTAAATTTCATGCCACGTATTGGTGATATGGCACCTGATTTTAAAGCAAAAACTACAGTTGGAGAAATTAATTTTCATGAATATATCGGAGATAAATGGTTGATATTATTTTCACATCCAGCAGATTTTACTCCAGTTTGCACAACCGAATTAAGTGGATTTGCCGACAGAAAAAAGGATTTTGACGCACTGAACACCCAATTAATGGGATTGAGTATCGACAGTATTCACGCACACCTGGGATGGGTAAATAATGTTCATCAAAATACAGGTGTTCTATTTACTTTCCCGATCATTGCTGATATAGATATGAAGGTTGCCAAACTTTACGGAATGCTTCAACCCAATGAAAGTGAAACAGCTGCGGTAAGAGCGGTGTTTTTTATCGATCCAAAGAAGAAAATTAGATTAATTATGTACTACCCCCTAAATGTGGGAAGAAACATGGATGAAATCTTAAGATCTTTAGAGGCTTTACAAACTTCAGACAAATTTGGTGTAGCTATGCCGTTAAATTGGAAAAAAGGAGATAAAGTAATTATTCCTCCTCCAAAAACAATGAAGGAGATGGAAGCCAGATTGAAAGACACAACTTGTGAAAGAGTTGATTTCTATCTATGCAAAAAAGATTTGTAACAGTTATTATGAAATTATTTTTGATAAGAAATATTTATAGTTCTATAAAAAGATAAAATTAGAAATCGATTGAACTACATTGCTAAAAGCTACTTTTGTCCTGCAAAAAAAAATTAATCATTAAAATAATAGTTATATGGCATTAGTAGGAACAAAATTTCCAAACCTCGCTGTCGATGCAATGAACGACATGGGAGAAACATTTAAAATCAATATTTTCGAAGAAGCAGTAGAAAAAGGTAAAAAAGTATTGCTTTTTTGGTATCCAAAAGATTTTACTTTTGTTTGTCCAACCGAAATTCTAGCTTTTCAAGAGGCATTGAAAGAATTTGAAAAAAGAAATACCATTTTGATCGGTGCTTCTTGCGACACGGCTGAAGTTCATTTTGCTTGGCTAAATACATCAAAGGAAAATGGTGGTATTGAAGGAGTTACTTATCCTTTGTTAGCAGATACCAACAGGAATCTTGCAGCTCAATTAGATATTTTAGACATAGGCGAAGAAAGATATGACGAGGATACAGATAATTTGATCATCAGCGGTTCTTATGTAACATACCGTGCAACTTATTTAATCGATGAAGAAGGTAAGATTTTCCACGAAAGTGTAAACGATATGCCTTTAGGAAGAAACGTAAATGAATACTTACGTTTGATTGATGCGTATACACATGTTCAAGAAAAAGGAGAAGTTTGTCCTGCAAATTGGGAAGAAGGCAAAGAAGCCATGACTGCAAGCAGAGATGGTGTTGCAAATTATTTGAGTTTGCATAAAAATTAATCAAAGAAATGTGGCTAGAAATAGCCACATTTTTAAATTAGAATAAATATGTTAAAAGAATTAGAACAAGATAATTTGGCAGAAATTATCGCCAATAACCCAAAAGTAATTGTACAATATTCTGCCTCATGGTGTGGAAATTGTCGCATAATGAAGCCCAAGTTTAAAAAATTAGCGCTAGAGAACGAAGAAATTCCATTTTACCTGGTGGATGCCGAAAAATTTCCTCAATCGAGAAAATTGGCAACAGTCGATAATCTGCCTACTTTCGCCTCGTTTAACAAAGGAAGTAAGTTGGAACAAGTTCAAACAAACAAGTTTGAAGTTCTTCAGGATTTGGTCAATGATGTTTTAACAAAATAAAATTTGTTATGAAATTACCCATCATCAAACACCTCTCAAATTTCATCGAAAAAAATGATGAAGATTATTTGGTAGAAGCTATTGAAATTTTAGAAGATCTGACAGAAGTTCCTTCTTTGAAAGATGAAGAGCTAGACGTAATTGGAGAATTAATTTCGAATATGTACGGTGCTTTAGAAGTTCAGAAAGAAATAAAAAACGGAGTGGCTAAAAAAGAAGCACTCAATTCATTTATGAAACGTGTAGTAGGATCTATAGATCAATAAGCTAATTCCTATCTAAACTTATCAAAACTCTCTTGCAAAAGAGAGTTTTTCTTTTTGTAACTTTGACATTAAACATAAAAATTCTAACCATGACAAAAATAACCCTAAAAGGTAACGAGACAAAAACAGTTGGTAAACTGCCAAAAGTGGGTAAAAAAGCACCCGATTTCAAACTGATCAAAAATGACCTGACTAAAGCCAGTTTAAAAGATTTTAAAGGATCAAAGATCTTATTGAACATCACCCCTAGTTTGGATACAGGCGTTTGTGCAACTTCACTTAGAAAGTTTAACGAAGCCGCGGCAGGTATGGAAAATTCAGTAATTATTAATGTTTCGCGCGATCTACCCTTCGCACAAGCGAGATTCTGTGGTGCTGAAGGTATAGAAAAAGCCATGACACTTTCCGATTTCAGATCTGGAAAATTTGGTAAAAAATACGGTGTCACTATAATGACAGGACCTTTAAAAGGATTGCATTCAAGAGCGGTTGTGGTTATTGATGAAAAAGGAAAAGTGACTTATACCGAGCAAGTACCAGAAATCACACAAGAACCAAATTACGAAGCAGCATTGGCAGCTTTGAAATAGGAATTCTTATGAGAAAATCATCCGATGAGAGTTTTTTGATCAATAGAATCAAAAGTGTAAAATATGCTGTAAACGGTGCCCTACACCTTTTAAAAACGGAAGGAAGTATCCAAATTCAGCTAAGTATTGCACTAATTATGACTGTCATCGGATTTTTTTTCAATCTATCGGCATCAGAATGGATGGCACAATTTTTAGCCATGGGTTTAGTGATAACCGCAGAGTCATTAAACACTGCCATTGAAAAGCTTGCGGATTTCGTCCATCCGGATTACCATATTAAAATAGGTATCATAAAAGATATAAGTGCTGGAGCAGCTGTTTTTGCAGCTTTTGTGGCTATTATTATCGGAGGCATTATTTACCTCCCAAAAATTCTACTATTCTTCTGATTATTTCGTTTCATCCTTTAATTTTGTTTAATTTGAACCAAAATTATTTATGTACTTTTGTGGCTTATGGCAAAAAGGAAAAAGAGTAGCGTGAAGGCTACAGGGCAGGAGAATAAAAAGAATAATATTCTATCGTTTTTTAAAAGACAAGAAGTACACCTGGCATTGGGAGTATTCGTCTTTTCTTTTTCCATTTTTTTGATTTTATCATTCTTCTCTTTTTTTAACCACTGGAAACAAGATCAAAGTGAGCTAGGTAATTTTTCCGATAGAAGTATTGCCGTTCAAAATATGTTAGGGAAGACTGGAGCATCCATTAGTCATTTTTTTATTTATGAAGGTTTTGGTCTTGCCATTTTTATCTTCCCGGTTTTATTATTTTTCACCGGCTTATATATCATTTTAAATATACCGGTAAGTAAATTAAAGAGATACTGGTTTTACGGAATATTGGCCATTATTTGGCTTTCCTCCGCTCTGTCATTTAGCTTACCCGGAAATGATTTATCCGGAGGGAAAATAGGGTATGAAGTGAATGATTATCTTCAGGTTTATCTGGGCAAAACCGGAAACTTGATTTTACTGATCTCTACTCTACTTTTGTTTTTTATCACTTATTTCAGAATTACTCCTCAAAAATTAAAATCATGGATACCAAAAAGAACACCAAAAGAAAATTCTGAAATAGAGGACATTACAGAAGAAGGATTTATTGCGGGAACCATTCACGAAAATCTCGATAAGTCAATCGATTTTAACCTAAAAAAGAAAGAAGAAGTATCTCCGATACAAGAGTTAGATATCATTCCAAGGTCTGAAGAAATAAAGGAAAAGCTTAAAAAAGATATTGAAGAAGTGATAATACCTGATCTTAAAATGGAAGTAGAAAAACCTATTTCTGAAGAACAGGTTGTTGACAATTTATCCAATAAACTCGTAGAAGAGTTCGGAGAATTCGATCCAAAACTCGATCTTCCAAAATTTCAGTTTCCTTCCATTGAATTGTTAAATGGATATAACAACGAAAATATCAATATCAATAAAGAAGAACTCGAGGAGAATAAAAATACGATTGTTGAAACGCTGAGTAACTACAATATTGGTATCGATAGTATCAAAGCCACCATTGGTCCTACAGTTACTTTGTATGAAATTGTACCTAAAGCGGGAGTACGTATTTCGAAAATAAAAAATCTTGAAGATGATATTGCCCTTTCTTTAGCGGCATTAGGCATTAGGATTATTGCCCCAATCCCTGGGAAAGGAACCATAGGTATTGAAGTACCCAATAAAAATCCTTCGGTCGTTTCGATGAAATCGGTACTGGCCTCTCAAAAATTTCAAAGCTCGAAAATGGAATTACCCATTGCTCTGGGAAAAACCATTTCCAATGAAACCTATGTGGTAGACCTGGCTAAAATGCCCCATTTGCTGATGGCCGGAGCTACGGGACAGGGAAAATCAGTTGGATTAAATGCTGTACTGGCCTCTTTAATTTATAAAAAGCACCCGGCCGAAGTAAAATTTGTGCTGGTAGATCCTAAAAAAGTAGAACTTACGCTCTTTAATAAGATTGAAAGACATTATTTGGCAAAATTACCTGACACGGAAGAAGCCATTATTACAGATACCAAAAAAGTAATTAATACATTAAATTCTTTATGTATTGAAATGGACCATCGTTACGATTTGCTAAAAATGGCTTTTGTTCGAAATATCAAAGAATACAATGAGAAATTTAAACAACGAAAATTAAATCCGGAAAACGGACATCAATATTTACCCTATATAGTTTTGGTAATTGATGAATTTGCAGATCTTATTATGACTGCGGGTAAGGAAATAGAAGCACCCATCGCCCGTCTTGCGCAACTTGCCCGAGCAATTGGTATACATTTAATCGTTGCCACTCAAAGGCCCTCTGTAAATGTAATTACAGGGATCATCAAAGCGAATTTCCCAACAAGAATTGCTTTTAGAGTAACTTCTAAAATCGATTCAAGAACAATTTTAGATTCTCAGGGGGCCGATCAGTTAATTGGTAAAGGTGATATGCTTATTTCTACGGGAAGTGAACTTACTCGTTTGCAATGTGCTTTTATAGATACCCCGGAAGTGGAAAAGATTACGGAATTTATTGGATCTCAAAAAGCATATCCTGATGCATACCTCCTACCCGAATATGACGGAGATGATGACCTTGGCACTAATCTTGATATCGATATTTCAGAAAGAGATCCTTTATTTGAAGAAGCCGCAAAGGTCATTGTGATCGCCCAGCAGGGCTCAGCCTCACTGTTACAGAGAAAATTAAAATTGGGGTATAACAGAGCCGGAAGATTGATTGATCAATTGGAAGCTGCAAATATTGTCGGGCCGTTCGAGGGTAGCAAGGCCAGACAAGTCTTAGTAAATGATATGCTCTCTTTAGAAACGCTTTTAGCGAGCGAACAATAAAAATACAAATCATGAAGAAACAATATCTCATAGTCGGCTTTTTATTTTTTTTTACTCATCTTTTTGCTCAAAACAATGCCGGTAAAGCATTGCTTGACAAAGTGCACGACAACATCAAAAGTTTCAAGAATGTTGTAATCGATTTTGATTATACACTTGAAAACAAAGCTGAAAATGTAAAACAAACTAATTCCGGCAAAGCTTCATTGGAAGGCGAAAAATATCGGGTAGACCTTTTTGGCACTACACAGATATTTGACGGCTCAAAAACTTATACAATTGTGCCAGACAATGAAGAAGTAAATATTTCAGACAATGAGGAAAATAGTGAAAATACAATTACTCCTTCTAAATTTTATTCATTTTACCAAAATGGATATACCTATAAAATGTTAGGAGCAAAAAGTGAAGGAACCAAAAAGTTAGAGTTCGTTCAACTCGACCCGATTGATACAGATTCTGATACCGAAAAAATTGTGATTGGAATAGACTCGAAAAAAAATCAAATAGAAAATATTACTGAAACAGGAAAAAATGGAACACAGACCATACTCTCTGTTAAAAAGTTTTTATCGAATCAAACCTTACCAGCAGACACATTTAAATTTGATTCAAAAAAATACACTTCTCTGGGTTATTTGATCAACGACTAATCCATCAAGATATTTTGTGAAAATACTCAGTAGATATATCATCAAAAGTTTTTTGGCACCTTTTCTCGCCACTTTTCTTATCATTTTGTTCGTTTTGATCATGCAAGCTTTATGGCTTCAATTTGATAAAATTGCTGGAAAAGGTATTAGTCTTGTTATTATTTTTAAATTTTTGGGTTATCTGTCTTTGATGATGGTACCTACCGCACTGCCAATTGCCATCTTGCTTTCTTCTATCATGACCCTTGGCGGAATGGCCGAAAATTACGAATTAGCGGCCGTAAAATCTGCCGGTATTTCATTGAGAAGATTCGTCATTCCTTTATTGACGATGATGCTGTTGTTGAGTGTTTTTAATTACCTCTTTTTAAATTATGTCTTTCCTTATGCTTCCTTAAAATCGCAAAATCTGATTTATAATATGAAAATGAAGGAGCCTTCATTGGCTCTGGTTGCAGGAACTTTTAATACAGAGATTCCAGGATACAGCATAAAGTTTGACGAAAAATATGGTGAGGATGAAAATTTATTAAAAAACGTATTGATCTATCATATTCCTGATAATGAAGTAAATAATAAAGTTATTACTGCAGAAAAAGGCACCATTTTAAGTGAAGAAGGAAGTAGATATTTAACGCTGGTCTTAGAAGAAGGTCATTACTATGAAGACATTAAAAAAAATCGTCCTACGAATGAAGAAAAGAAAAGAATGGCCTTTAACAAGGCAAAATTTCAGGAGTATACCGTAAACATTGATATTTCTCGAATAGGTAATTTTGATCCTGACAGTGTGAGGTATAAAACAGGAAAAGAAATGCTCAGTTTAAAACAGCTAGGTTTCTATATTGACTCTTTAACTCCACATTATCAGGAATACTTGAACAATAAGAGCAGAAGATTTTACCTTACTTTAAGGGCAAATCGCTTAATGACAGATTCAATTCCGAAAGGAAATCTCAATCCGGATATCATTTCAAATTTTGAAGGAGATAAAAGATTAACTGTTTTAGACAATGCAATTGTATTGGCCCAAAGTAACCTCGATAACCTACACTCCTATCGGGATCTCGCAAAAGGAAAACAAAGAATTATTAATGCTTATGAAACAGAATACCATAAACGACTGGCTTTTTCAGTCGCCTGCTTAGTTCTGTTTTTTATCGGGGCTCCCTTAGGTTCAATTATTAGAAAAGGAGGTTTCGGCCTACCTATGATCATAGCGATTATTATATTTGTTATCTATTTCTTTCTTTCAACTCTTGGAAAAAATATGGCAGAATCAAACAAGATCTCTCCTTTTGTAGGTGGATGGCTGGCAACATTTGTGTTACTACCCTTCGGATTATTACTTTTAAAAAGGGCAACAAATGATAAAGGCCTATTTAGCATGGAGCGGTTTTTATCTCCGATTAACCAGTTAATTAGACGATTTAAAAAAACAGACCAACAATAAAAATTATGTTAAACAAAGAACTGAGTATGACGAAAAACAAAAACTCTGTTTTAGACAATATCGAAGATGCCATTGCTGATATTAAAAAAGGCAAAATAGTGATTGTGGTTGACGATGAAGACAGAGAAAATGAAGGTGATTTTATAGGAGCAGCGGAAATGGTAACCCCGGAAATGATCAACTTTATGGCTACCCATGGCCGGGGATTAATTTGTGCGCCCATAACCGAAAAACGCTGTGAAGAGCTCGGTTTAGATTTGATGGTTGGCAAAAACACTGTTCTCCATAACACACAATTCACTGTGTCTGTTGATTTGATTGGAAGTGGTTGTACAACAGGTATCTCTGCGCAGGATAGAGCCAAGACTGTAAAAGCACTCACAGAGCCTGCAACAAAGGCAGAAGATTTAGGCAGGCCCGGACATATTTTTCCTTTAAGAGCCAAAGAAGGCGGTGTGTTACGAAGAACCGGACATACAGAAGCAGCAATAGATCTTGCTCGTTTAGCCGGATTAAAGCCAGCCGGGATATTAATCGAAATTTTAAATGAGGACGGAACGATGGCCCGTTTACCTCAACTTGTCAAAGTGGCTAAAAAATTTGATCTGAAAATAATTTCGATAGAGCAGCTTGTTGCTTATAGAATGCTTCACGACTCATTAATTCGAAAGATTGAAAGCTTTGATATAGATACAAGATTTGGCACCTATACTTTACATGCGTACAAGCAAACTACTAACGATCAGGTGCATATTGCCCTTACAAAAGGGTCTTGGCGAAAGGATGAAACTGTTTTGGTCCGGGTCAACTCAACTTTGGTCAATAACGATATCATAGGGACATTGATCAATAATCCGGATGATAAATTGGGTAAAATGTTCGACGTAATTAATAACGAAAAAAAGGGAGCCCTTGTATTTATCAATCAGGAATACAATACTTATGACTTGATTCAACGTCTAAAAGAATTAAAAAAACATCAGGAAACACAGGAAGGAAATTTGCATGTTAAAAAAATGGATGACAAAGATTTTGGTATCGGCGCACAAATATTACACAATCTGAATATCCATAAAATAAAACTTATCTCAAATAATGATTCTGCAAAGAAAAGAGTGGGAATGGTTGGTTACGGTCTTGAAATTGTAGATCATATCTCTTACTAAGAAGCTCCTTTTAGATTTCTTATTAATGATTTTCGTACTTTAGATGTGATGAAAAAAATCAGAAAAATACTTTATCCACTTTCTCTGGTTTACGATCAAATCACGAAAGCCAGGAATATGGCCTACGACAAAAATATTTTAATTGCGGAATCTTTCGAATTACCCATAATTGCTGTTGGGAACTTAAACATGGGCGGAACTGGTAAAACCCCCATGATAGAATATTTGATAAGATTATTAATTGAGAATTATCGAACTGCAGTTCTAAGCAGAGGATATAAAAGGAAATCTAGAGGTTTTCAATTGGCCCATAGCAAGTCTACGTTTCAGGATCTGGGTGATGAACCTCTTCAGTACCATAAAAAATTTGGCAATCTAATTGTTGCGGTAGATACTGATAGAGTCAATGGAATAAACCATTTGTTAAAGGCAGATCTTCCACCTGAAGTCATTTTATTAGACGATGCTTTTCAGCACCGAAGAGTTTCACCGGGTTACACAATTCTGCTTACATCCTATGACAAGCTTTATGTCGATGATAATCTTCTACCTGCAGGAGATCTCAGAGAAAATAAGATTGGGGCAAAGAGGGCCCAGGTAATTGTAGTGACCAAATGTCCTGAAGAATTAACAGAAATAGAACAATTTGAAATTGCAAAAAAATTAAAACCAGAACTTAACCAAACTGTTTTCTTTACTACCATAAACTACTCAAATGAAATTTATTCTAAGTCAGAATCTATTTCCATTCAAGAGTTAAAGAACTACGATGTTTTATTAGTTACCGGAATTGCCAAGACAGATCCTTTGCGCAATTTTTTGGAAAAGAAGGATATCCCTTTTGAGCATTTAAAATTCGCAGATCACCATAACTTCAGTGAAAAGGACATTCTAGAGATCAATAAAAAATTTGAAGATATCAATTCCAAAAAGAAGTTAATTCTCACCACAGAAAAAGATTTTATGCGTATGTTCGACAATGCTTCTGAACAAATATTCTACTTACCCATTCAAACGGAATTCATCGTAAATGGGAAAGATTTTGATAACCTTATCCTCAATTATGTACGACAATATTCAAGAAACAGTTAATTTTCTTCACAAAAAAGAAATTGGTCATATCGACTATGGCATTATTTTGGGAACGGGTTTAGGTTCTTTAGCCAATATAATTGAAAATCAAAAGATTATACCGTATTCTGCCATTCCCCATTTCCCTACTTCAACCGTTGAAGGTCACTCTGGTAATATGATCTATGGCGATATTGAAGGTAAAAAAATCTTAGCCCTTCAGGGGCGATTCCATTACTATGAAGGATGGACGATGGAACAAGTAACCTTCCCTGTTCGTGTTTTAAAATTTCTTGGGCTGGACAAATTAATCATCTCAAATGCTTCAGGAGGAGTGAACCCGGAATTTTCAGTTGGAGATATTATGGTCATTACTGATCATATCAACTTGATGCCGGAGCATCCTTTAAGAGGAAAAAATGATAACCGATTTGGTCAAAGGTTTGTTGATATGCATGAAGCCTATGACAAAACAATGATCGCCCATTTTAAACACTTAGCATCTATTCATAGTATGAATATCAAATCAGGTGTTTATCTGGCGTTACAGGGACCTACCTTTGAAACCCCTGCCGAGTACAAAATGGTAAAAACTTTAGGAGGAGATGCTGTTGGTATGAGCACAGTGCCGGAAGTTATTGTGGCACGACATATGGGCATGAGGTGTCTTGGAATTTCAGTTATAACTGATTTGGGAATAGAAGGAAAAGTTGAATCGGTTTCACATGAAGAAGTACAAAAAGCAGCTTTAAAAGTAGAAAAACCGATGTGCTTTTTAGTAAAAAACTTTATCAAAACCTTTTAGTAAAAGGGCTTAAATAAAAAACATCCGCCGTGGCGGATGTTTTCTAAACTTACTAACTCAAAATTAATTATAATGAAAACAAAATTAGTGGGGAATTCTGCTATTCGATATAATTATTTACAATAAACATGCCAAAGATTTGTCGTGCTGTTAAGCTTTTGTTAAATATTAAATCGGCACTTTACTCAATATGTTTATGCGCTTTATAACTTGATCTAACCAAAGCTCCACTCTCTACGTGCCTGAAACCCAAAGATAAACCTATTTCTTTATATTTTTCAAATTGTTCAGGACGAATAAATTCTTTAACAGGCAAATGCTTTTTTGTGGGTTGCAAATATTGACCCAATGTGACAACATCAACTTTGGCATCTCTTAAATCATGTAAGGTTTCAATCACTTCTTCCTCCCTCTCTCCCAATCCAAGCATTATTCCTGATTTTGTCCTTCTCTGACCACTATCCTTGATATATTTAAGTACAGATAAACTTCTTTCATATTGAGCCTGAATTCTCACCTCTCTAGTCAACCGCTTTACAGTTTCCATATTGTGCGAAATAATTTCAGGGGCCACATCAACTACCCTGTCAATATTAACTTCAATTCCTCTAAAATCAGGTATTAAGGTTTCTAAAGTAGTCTGCGGACTTGTTCTTCTAATCGCTTTTATTGTTTCTGCCCAAATAATTGAACCGCCATCTCTTAAATCATCTCTGTCCACAGAAGTGATCACTGCATGTTTGATTTGCATGATCTCAATAGATCTGGCTACTTTCTCGGGTTCATCCCACTCTACACTCTCTGGTTTTCCGGTTTTAACTCCGCAAAAGCCGCATGAACGCGTACAAATATTTCCTAAAATCATAAATGTAGCAGTTCCTTCACCCCAGCATTCACCCATGTTTGGACAACTACCACTTGTACAAATCGTATTTAACTTATACTGATCTACCAAACCTCGTAATTGCGTATATTTCTTACCCACAGGTAGCTTTACCCTTAACCAATCCGGTTTCTTAAGAGGAAGTATCACTGATTCTTCTGCCATATCGAAAATTTGTTTGCAAAAATACGAATAAATTGAAACAATTTCTTTGCCAAACTAACACTTATTAGAATTAGCTATAGTAGACTTTCCAGATACCAAAGTCCAAAACCAATAAGAAAAAATATACCTAATATACTCCATATGCGTAAAAAGAGTTTGGGCCGGTAGTCAATTGGCGTATGCTCACTTTTGATAAGAACGTAATTAACGATAGCGTAAAAAGGAGCAGTTAAAAAAGATAAAACCGTGGCAATTTGAACGAGTATTGCCATATTGGTCAGAAAATAGCTCAGAATAATCATTGTACCTCCAACCAAAAATAAGATCCAAAATAAATATCCCTTCTTCTCATTTGATCGGAATAATATTTCGGTAGTTTTAGCCAAGGATCTGGGTGAAGCATCTAAGGTAGTTAAAGTAGTACTAAACATCGTAGTAAACGCGGCTAACGAAATAAATACGGCACTGCCTCTTCCGAGATTATCTGTATACAACTGAATCAACTGATCTGCAAATTGACCGGCAGATGAACTAAAAACCTCCTCTGAGCCATACATCACCAAAGCTCCCAATGACAAAAAACAAATTCCTAAAAATACGGTGGAGATATAGCCAATATTAAAATCGAAAAAAGCTCTTTTCCCAACAAAGTCCGCATTACTCTTTCTTTTCTCAACTGTCCATAGCGACTGCCATACAGAAACATCCAAAGGAGCTGGCATCCAGCCCAAAAAAGTGATCAAAAAAGATATCTCTAAGCTTCCCTTTGGAATCACCTGCCTTATACTTATGGGTGCCTCATAGCTATAATAAGCAATACCGACTGCAATAATCGTACTCAAGGTCAGTACGATCACTACTATTTTCATCACCTTATCGAGCATTTTATATTTTCCAAAAAGTAAGAGAAATAGACTAAATAATGTTATGATCATACTCCACTGACTGAGTGAAAATCCCGATCCAAATAAATTCGACGCTAAGCCTGCAGTTACAATAGTCACTGCGGCCTGGATGGTGAACATGGTTAAAAATGTGATGACAAAGTATACCCACAAAAATCCCTTACCTAATTTCCGGTAACCTTCAATTAAACTTTCACCTGTCGCCATTCCATAACGCAGCCCATACTGCATAAATGGATATTTAAATAGGTTGACAATCAGCAAAGCCCAAATCAAACCAAAGCCAAAATCTGCACCGGCCCTTGTTGATTGTACTAGATGTGAGACACCAATTGCAGCACCTGCAAATAAAAGTCCGGGACCCAAAGAGCGAAAAAAAGAGCGAAAATTTACAGACATCTTACGGCAAATCTTTAGACAAAATAATTTCAGACAGTATCTTTTTTGCTCTTAATAAACGCACTTTTACATTGCTCAAAGGCTCATTTAAAATATCTGAAATTTCTTTATAACTGAGGTCTTGAAAATATCTCAAATTGATTACCTGTTGATAATGGGGTTTTAATTGCTTGATATAATGCTTTAATTGAAGTAAATTTTGTTCCTGAATTAACAAATCAGCCGGCGATGGTTCTTCGTCTATGATCCCTAATAACCTGTGTTTCTCTTTGGTCATAGATACTGTGTCCCCTTTCTGTGATCTGATATGATCCACAAAAATATTGGCTGAAATGGTTATTAACCAATTCTTAAAGGAATAACTTTCGTCAAAAGTTTGTATTTTATCAAAAGCCTTCGCAAAGGATTTAATAGTGATATCTTCCGCCTCATCTTCGTTGTTGCTCTTACTAAATTGAAAGCGATAAACTTCTTTCCAATAGGTATTCAATAAAGTGGTAAAGGCATTTTGGTCTCCTTGTTTTGCGCGTTTGATAACCTCTGTTAGTTGCTCATTATCTTTCATCAGTTTAAATTACCAGGTTTTGGAAGGAGATAAAATATTTGCTATAAATATATACAATTGAAAACAAACTAAACAAATTTCAAGCTGAACAGAATTGTAAATTAAATCGTTTTCATCCAGCACTTTAGCATTGTATCTAATGTTGTCAAACCAGAAATATGATCTTATCAAAATTAATAGGAGAACTATAGGTGCCAGAATTTGATTGATGAAAAGATATATTGGCAGTATCCAGAACAACAACTGACTTAAATAAAATACGGCTAATAAAAATTGATGTTTGAATTGATAATTCGCTGATGTAGTAATATGTCTGCGTTTTTGTTTTACCCAGCTTTTTAATGAATTGGGTGCTTCCGAAATTGTAAACGACTCTTTTGATAAGCAATTTGCTGTGTTCTTATTATTGCCTGCAGAGCTCACAAAAAGGTCATCATCTCCGGATAAGATATTTTTATGTGATCCGAATCCATCTTGTTGAATAAACAGGTCTTTGTGATAGGCCAAATTCCTGCCTACACCCATGTATGGCATACCTCTTTCGGCGTATGAAAAATATTGAATAGCGGTCATCAACGTCTCAAAACGAATTAACTTATTCAAAAATGAATTCTTAACTTTTCTGTAAGGACCATAACCCAAAACAATTCTCTTGTCTTGATTAAATTCTTTCATCATTTCTTCTATCCAGCCTTCAGAATTTGGGACGCAATCTGCATCCGTAAAGAGCAGGTAATTGAAATCTGAAATTTCTATACCTTTTTCAATGGCATTTTTCTTTCCTGTTGAAGCTGGATCTGTAAGATTTACAATCTTTACAGGTCTTTCAGGTCGATCATGTTCTGCCTTAAATGTTTCTAATAGCACAATCGTTCCGTCGGTTGAATGATCATTCACCAGAATTAGTTCGTATTTAGAATAGTTTTGAACAGATAAAACAAGTAATAATTCTGGCAGGGTCAATTCTTCATCCTTGGCGCAGACAATCACAGAAACACCTTGAGAAGGTGTATATTTTTCTGAAGCCTGATCCTTTAACTTTTTAAAAAAATAGGAATAAAAAAATAACTGAATAAAAAAAATGAGCAGAAAGACGATAAAAACAGTCATTTTTTTGAACAACGCATCTTAATGCGCTGCTGCATTTTCGGCCAATTTCTTGTTGCTGCATCCTTCTTCATTACCACAACCGCATGTAATTCCTTTAGCCTTCATTTTAGCATTGCTTCCGGCGCAGGTTCCATCAAATTCTCCGTCTTTTTTCGCCCAAATTTTAATCGCGATTCCGGCGAAGGCCAACCCTAACAAGATGATAGAAATGATGAGTAGTTTCATGTAAAATATTTTTGGGCAAATTTAAGCTTTTTTCCAGTTTTAAACCGAGTGAATAAATCTTTTAACAATTTTTTTCGCCTGATAATAAGATCAATTATTCTTCAGGAAATAATTCTTATCTCTCTTAAAATGATCTAACTCCACATGAGCATCATGCTTACATTTTTCTTTCAGGAGTTTCATATCACTATTCCAGATATTGCCGTCAAAAAATTCGAGCCCCTTGAAATCTCGGGCCTTATACAGTGCTTTTTCACCGTAACAAGTGCCTAAATATACTGATTCCATCTTTTGTTCAAATGCCCAGTTTATAACGCTGTACATCATATATTTTCCCAGTGAATAGGCGGGGTAGTTCAGGTCAAAAAAAGCAAACCAATAGTGCAATGTTCCCTCGAACATAATACATAACACATAACCTACTTTTTTATCATTCAAAGAAAATTCGAATACATGACTTAAGTTTTTCCATTTTAAAATATAGTCTATCCGTTCATTTGAAATTGGCTCAGAAAATCTTTCGTTGGCAAAATCATAACAAAAGGATTTAAAAGAATCCTGTTCCGCATCAAATTGTTCAATGGGAATAACACTGAACCCAGGTTTTAACTCTTCAATCTTTTTGAGAACCCTTCTGTTCTCGGAAGTCTCTTTGAAATCTGACAGATTAACTCTTAAACTTCTCGCCATATAAAAAAGGGACTTATCCAGCGTAAGGTCATTAGAATAAGGTAAAAATCCGAGGTTGTATATATCTGGTATTTCTTTGTCATGTTCGAGTAAACAATAAAGTGCGTAATTAAATGTATACGTATTGTACTGAACTAAGCTTTCTGATAAAAATATTTTCATAGTGAAGAATCTTGTTTGGCTAAAATAGAAAAACTTGCAGAATCCCCTTTCAGATCATTCTGCAAGTTCAAATACCAATTTTCCTTTTATTGTGCTACTAATTCTTCCTGAATATTTGAAGGTACTACCTCAAATGATGCAAACTTGGTCTTAAATGTTCCTCGACCTTGGGTAATTGACCTTAAATTAGTGGAATATTTATACATCTCAGCAAGAGGAATCTTCGCTTTTATAATTTGATGCTTTCCTTCACTGTCCATACCCACGATAATAGCTCTTCTCGTTTGCAGATCAGTCATCACATTTCCCATTAATTCTTCAGGAACTTTGACTTCTAAATCATGAATAGGCTCTAACAGTCTGGGTTTTGCATTTAAAAAAGCCTCTTTAAAAGCGTGTGCCCCTGCTATTTTAAATGAAATATCATTTGAGTCAACAGAGTGCATTTTTCCATCGTAAACCATTACCCGAATATCTCTTGCATAAGACCCGGTCAATGGACCTTCTTCCATCACTTCCAAAATTCCTTTGAGCACTGAGGGTAGATACCTCGCATCAATTACTCCTCCTGTTATACAATTATAAAAAACGAGCTTTCCTCCCCATTTTAAATCCACTTCTTCTTTTCCTCTGATATTGAATCCTTCGGGCTCTGGCATTCCTTCCTGATAAGGCTCTATTTTTAAATGCACTTCACCGAACTGCCCCGCACCACCTGATTGTTTTTTATGTTTGTAATTTGCATTAGCTGGTCGCTGAATGGTTTCTCTGTAATTTATTTTAGGTTTACTGAGTTCAACATCAATTCCATAGACATTTTTCAACGTCCATTCTATAATTGACAAATGAAGTTCCCCTTGACAAGATAAAATTAATTGTTTCGATTCTGCCGAATATTTTGCCTCACAAGTGGGGTCTTGGCTATTCATCCTTTTCAAGGCCTCACCTAATTTTTCTTCATCTTTTTTCTCTAAAGGTTGGATCACTTTTTTAATTCTTCCATCGGGAAATTTTATCGGTTTTATAGTGATATTCTTACCGGCGGTATGCAATGTGTCATTAGTTTCAGTATCTTTTAATTTGATAGCTGCACCAATATCTCCTGCAGAAAGTTTTTCAACAGATTCCCGCTTTTTTCCATCCATGATGAAAAGCTGATTCAAACTCTCCAATTCTCCGGTTCTTGAATTTTCTAAGCGATCACCAACCTTCACCTCCCCGGATTTCACTTTAAAGAAATTGATCTTTCCTACACTTGGTTCGAAAAAAGTTTTAAAAACAAAAAGTGCAGCCGGTTGATCAGGTTTGCAAATTACATCTTCACCTTCTACACTTTGTTCAGGCTTTAAATCACCGGACGCAGGAGCTACATTGTCAATAAAACCCATCAATCTTCCTGTACCCATATCTTTTAATGCGGATACACAAAAGACCGGGAACAATTCATGGTTCATCATTCCTTTCTTAATTCCCTGACGCATTTCTTCTTCTGTCAAAGTACCCTTATCGAAATAGAGTTCCATCAAATCTTCATCGTTCTCTGCCGCTCTCTCTACCAATTCGTTATGCAATTCTTCGGCTAATGCCTTATGCTTTTCGGGAATAGGTAATTTTTCGGGCTTACCTCCATCGGGACCAAACTTATAGGCTTTCATTTTTAAAACATCTATAATCGCCTGTGCCCCGTCTATAATTGTTGGATATTGGATTTTTACGGTATTCTTCCCCGCCAAATTCACGATACTGTTATAAGCATCATCAAACTTTGCATTAGGATGATCAATTTGATTAATGACAAAAAGTGTCGGTTTAATAAATTTATCTACATATTCCCAGATAATATCTGTTCCTATTTCTACACCATGTTGAGCATTAACTACCACAGCAATCGTATCAACTACTCTCATGGTACTGGCAATTTCACCAATAAAATCATCCAGACCCGGTGTGTCAATGATATTTATTTTATAATTTCTCCACTCCGTATGTAAAGGGGTAGCATAAACTGAAGCTTGTCTAATTTGTTCAATATCCTGAAAATCTGAAATTGTATTTTTGTCTTCAACAGTTCCTCGGCGATTAATCAAGCCGGCTTCAAATAACATGGTTTCGGCAAGTGTAGTCTTGCCGCTGTTATGAGAGCCAACAAAAGCCACATTTTTGATATGTTTTTCGTCATATATTTTCATAATAGTGCTTTAAAGGTTAAGAAGCCTAAATTTAGGAAAAAATAGAGCTTCTAACTTATGACGAATGTTAGGAAATAGAAAAAAATTAAATTTTTTCTCCAAATTTTAGATAGGTAACTTTTTCTTCAGCTCTTCAAGAATATGGTAAACCGCCGGACAGATTTCTGCATTTTTTAATGTTAAATCGGCAATACCTAAGAATTTCTTTCTGTTTGTATGGGGATATTCTCGACATGCTTTTGGCCTAAACTCATAAATAGAACAACTATTGTCATCATTTAAAAAAGTACATGGTGCAGATTGCAAAACCATAAATCCATCCTCATCCATGCGCAAATAGTCCTTGACAAAATCAACCTCTTTCATTCTGAGCTTTTTAGATATCACTGAAATATCTTTATCTGTAAACATCGGACTAGTTGTTTTGCAGCAATTCGCACAAGTAAGGCAATCCATCTGATCAAACTCTTCGTCATGAAGTTCTTGCATCAATAGATCCAGACGTTTTGGTTTACGTTTTTTCAATCCTTTTATGTATTTCCTATTCATTTCAGCAAGATCCAATGCTGCTTTTGGTAAATTTTCGGGCCCTATTCTCATATGTTTTTATCTTTAAGCATTTCTCAGTTCAATGCTAAAATTCCTGTAAAATTAGCTATTTTTGCAGCCAAATTTATGATTTCATGCAGATTTACAATATTTTAGAGAAGGAAGTAAAAAAGGGAATGAACCAAATTTTTCAGGTAGATATTCCTACAGTTGATTTTCAGGAAACTGTAAAAGACTTTGAAGGAGATTTAACTATTTTAATTTTTCCTTTTTTGAGATATGTCAAGGGTAATCCTGCTGAAATAGCCACAAAACTAGCCGAATATTTGATGGAAAATGTTGAAGAAATTACATCATACAACGTGGTTAAAGGTTTTTTGAACATCAGCCTATCTGATCGCTATTTTCTGAAGACCTTTCAAGACATGGCCGCTGATCCTAATTTTGGAATAACTGAGACAGATCCAGAAGCAAATGCGGTTATGGTAGAATATTCCTCGCCTAATACGAATAAACCTCTTCATTTAGGCCATATCAGAAATAATTTATTGGGTTATTCCGTCGCTCAAATAATTGCTGCCAATGGAAAAAAAGTTTACAAGACACAGATCATCAATGACCGCGGAATTCATATCTGTAAAAGTATGTTGGCTTGGCAAAAATTTGGTGAAGGAAAAACTCCCGACGATGTCGGACTTAAAGGAGATAAGTTTGTAGGCGACTTCTACGTAAAATTCGACCAGCTATACAAAGCCCAAATCCAGGAATTAACAGATCAGGGCATCTCTTCAGAAGAGGCTAAAAAGATAGCACCAGCCTTACTGGAAGCCCAGGAAATGTTGAGAAAATGGGAGGCGGGCGACCAGGAAACCATTGATTTATGGAAAAGAATGAATGAATGGGTATATGACGGTTTCAATAAGACCTATTTTGAATTAGGTGTAGATTTTGATGTCAACTATTATGAAAGTAATACTTATTTATTGGGAAAGGACGTCATACAAGAAGGATTGGAAAAGGGAGTCTTTTACAAAAAAGAAGATGGCTCAGTTTGGATCGATCTCACAGATGAAGGCCTGGATGAAAAAATTGTGCTAAGAGCAGATGGTACTGCCGTTTATATGACTCAGGATATTGGAACTGCCATACAGCGGATCAAAGATTATACGGATATTGATACACTCGTATATACTGTTGGCAATGAGCAAGATTATCACTTTAAAGTTCTTTTCCTGATTCTAAAAAAATTAGGTTTTAGCTGGGCCGAGAATTTATATCATTTGTCCTACGGAATGGTCGATCTTCCTTCCGGTAAAATGAAATCCAGAGAGGGGACAGTGGTGGATGCCGATGAATTGATCTCGGAAATGACCAATACCGCCCGGGATATTTCAACAGAACTTGGAAAGCTTGAGGGTTACAGTGAATTGGAAAAAGAACGCTTATACAAGATTATCGGTTTAGGAGCTTTAAAGTATTACATCCTAAAAGTAGATCCTAAAAAAAGAATCCTCTTCGACCCCAAGGAATCCATCGATTTCAATGGCAATACCGGTCCTTTTATTCAATATACCTATGCGAGAATACAATCCATACTGAGAAAAGCTGATTTCGACTATTCAAATCCTATAAAAGAACTGAAACTTGATGAAAAGGAACGAAACTTAATTCGATTTGTTGAAAATTTTCCAATCTTATTAAATCAGGCTGCCCTGCAACTTAGCCCCGCTTTAGTGGCAAATTATACTTATGACTTGGTTAAGCTGTATAATTCATTTTATCAATCCATTCCCATATTAGGTGCCGAAAATGAAGAAGAAAAGATTTTTAGAATACAATTAACGGAACTGGTTGGTCTAATTATTAAACGTGCGTTTTCTTTGCTTGGAATAGAAGTACCTGAAAGAATGTAATCGTCTTTTTTACATAAGTTTCTTTTTTTTGCGTAAAAATTTATATTAACTTCGCACTCAGAGGCCCCATAAAAATAGCCCCCTAACTTTTATGCTATGATATTGAAAAGATTGATATTTTCCCTCATATTTATCTTTATTTCAACCAACATCCAAGCGCAATTGATCAAAATTGATAGTGAAACTGGTGAATTTAAATATGAAGAAGTAATTCAGGCCGATGGCCAAACAAAAGATAAGCTGCTAGAAAAATCCGAAACTTGGATTTCTCAATACTACAAAGATGCTTTAATAAAGAATGATACAGCTTTTTCTGCAAATGCAACTGTCCCATTTAGCTTTACTTGGAAATTTATTTCAAAACCTATTCCGGTTACGCTAATTTATGATGTAGAGATCAAGGTAAAAGACAATCGCTATAAATATGCTTTTACAAATTTGAGAATTGGTAAAGTGTATAAAGATGAAATTGATGCGATTAGTTTAAAAACATATATGGAGCGTTTTCCCCAAAAATACCTTCTGGCTCTGGAAGAACCAATCGATGCGGAATTGACCAAAGCGATTACAAGTCTTGAAAATTATATCATCACAGGAAAAATGGATCAAACTGAGGAAGAATGGTAAGTTTATAATAACTCTACTACTCTTTCTAATGCCATTCCACGAGAAGCTTTGATAAGGAGTACTCCATTAGAAAAATCACTTTTATTTAGTTTTAGCTTGAACTCCTCAAAAGTTGGGTAGCACACTATACTGCTATTTTTAGCTTCGGTAGCAGCAAAATTCTTGCCCACCAAAATGATTTTATGCAAATCAGATTTTATCAAAAGGTCGGTGATAGCTTGATGCTCTTCATGACTTCTTTCTCCAACCTCAAACATATCACCTAAGATCACCATTTTTTTGGCATCAGCCAATTGAAATAAATTCTCAAGTGCAGCAGCCATGCTGTTTGGATTGGCATTATAGGCATCCAATATGATTTTCAGCTGTCCTTTTTCAATGATCTGAGAGCGATTATTTTGAGGCAAATAAGCCTCGATCCCCTCTTTAATTCTATGTGGTTCTACATTAAAATAACTGCCTATGGCAATAGCAGCAGAAATATTGGCAAAATTGTATTTTCCGATTAACTGACTTCTGACATGAATACTATTAAATTCAACCTCCACAAATGGATCCGCTTTTACAAACTCAATTGGATAATCAGCATCTTTCGGACCAAAAGTTTTTCTTTTTTGGTTCTTGGACCTTTCCATTTGCACCTCATCATTTGCATTTACAAAGACCATTTTATCTCTGGCCGCAATCTCTCTGTACATTTCAGTTTTTGACTGGATCACTCCGGCCAAATTGATAAACCCTTCTAAATGTACTCTCCCAAAATTGGTGATATAACCAAAATCAGGTTCCGCTATTCGGCATAAAAGATCAATTTCTTTGGGATGATTTGCACCCATTTCCACGATCCCGATTTCTGTATCAGGAGTCATGGATAGCAAGGTCAATGGTACACCAATATGATTATTATAATTTCCTTTGGTAGAACCGCATTTGAATTTACGCGAAAGCACAGCCGTTATCAATTCCTTTGAAGTTGTTTTGCCATTGCTTCCTGTCAAAGCCACGATAGGTAACCCAAGCTTTTTTCGGTGAAAATTAGACAGTTTTTGCAGGGTCTCTAGCACATTATCAACCAAAATGATCTTCTCGTTCTCAGCAAATTCCTCCTCATCTACAATGGCATAACGTGCACCTGCTTCTATCGCTTTTTTAGCAAAAAGATTTCCATTAAAATTATCTCCTTTTAGAGCAAAAAAGATTGCGTTCTTTAGGTCCTTTCGCGTATCGGTTTCAACTTTATAATGCTCGGCATATAAGCTGTACAATTGTTCTAATTTCATGGCATAAATATAAAAAAACTCAACATCGTTTCCGATATTGAGTTTTTCAATTTTTTATTAGAATTGGATTATTTTACTTTTCTTCCTTCTTTTCTTCTTTTCGAGTAAGACATTTGTCCTAATTTATCAGTGGCACATCTGAAACCGATATAGTTAGTTGCCATATATTCAGGCAAATATCTTCTTTGTGATGGATCCAACCAGAACGCTCTGTCTTTCCAGGATCCTCCTTTATAAACCCTCGTTTGATCACTGATTAAGGTATGTCTGGTCTTTGTATCATACTGCTGAATAATTAGTCCACTTTCGCCAATTTGTCTGGGAATCTCAGGTGAATTGTACATTCTTGGTTTGATATCATCATCCATTTCATCATCCATCATCTGGAATTTATTGGTAGAGGCTAGATCACCATCTCTACTATCGATGTTATATGCCTTTTCATAATTTCTGCGCATAAAAGCATCTCTTTTTGTAATAGGAACATATTTGATTGAACCTGGTAAATCTTTAGGAACTAATTTTCCGTTGTCTAGTGTATCAAATTCAACCGAATTATAATCTACAACTACTACATTTCCAAATTCGTCTATTTTCTTTTTCTCGAAAACATTTCCTCTAAAATAACTGAAATCGTTTGCATCGTTGTCAATAATTGGACGGTAAACATCCGCTACCCATTCAGCAACGTTCCCAGACATATCATATAGACCAAATGCATTAGGCTTGTAGGATTTTATTCTCATAGTGATATCAGCACCATCATTACTCCAACCGGCCAGACCACTATAGTCACCTTTTCCTTGTTTAAAGTTAGCCAATTGATCTCCCTGATATCTTCTGGATTCTTCACGGGTTGTGTTACCATCCCAAGAATATTTCTTACGACCTCTAATAGAGTTATATTCTCTGTTTTCAACTTCCGCTTTTGCAGCATACTCCCACTCTGCTTCTGTCGGTAAACGGAATCTTTGAGCAAGTATCCCATCTGATATTTTTACATGTCTACCTGTAAATGATCCCTTTGATTTCTTTTCTGACTTTTTAGAATAATCTCTGATCCCTTTATAATAGATACTGGAGTCTCCGTCAAATAATAAATTCGGATTAGCTAAATATGTTTCTGTATCAAATCTATTTGCTCCTTCAACCTGTAATGAATCGTGGTCAAAAAGCGTATGCAAAACACCTTTTTCGATCAATATTTTTTCATTAACACGGTCCGTTCTCCATTTGCAATATTCAGTTGCTTGTCTCCAAGAAACACCTACAACCGGATAATCTGCATAGGCAGGATGACGCAAATAGTTTTCTGTTAACAATTCGTTATACCCCAAAGTATTTCTCCATACTAATGTATCAGGCAAAGCTGCTTGATAAATTTTTCTGTAGGTATCATCAGAAGGTGGAAAAACCTTTTCTAAATATTGTAAATACAATACATATTCTCGGTTAGTTACTTCCGCAACATCCATATAAAAAGAACGAACTTGTTGTTTAACCGGAGTTGTATTCCAGTCAAACATGACATCATCTTGTACAGATCCCATGGTAAATGTTCCTCCTTCGATCAACACCATTCCCGGTGGTGGTGGAGTTTCTCTAAAACTCGGGTTTGTTTCAAATCCTCCATATTTAGGATCATTGTATTCCCACCCCGTTAAGGTAGAAACACCTTTACTGCTTTTATTACAGCTCGTAAGAGCGACCGCAGATAGAAGAATGATTAATAATTTGTTACTGCTAAACTTTTTCATAATTTTTTGTTTGATTACAATGTAGAGCAAATGATTTTAAAATTTTCTCGTCAATTACTGCCGTCCGGAAAATGAGGAACGGTTCAAGTATAACGATTGTTTTTTTTCTTTATTATGTTTAATGTTGTATTTTCATTGTTCTTTAGTATTTAGTTGCAATTTTTATGCCCCAATCCAAATTCTTTTTTACCTTTTTCACAATCCTGTTGTTTTGTAAAATGATTGGACAAAATGCTGATAACAATGTTATTAAGCTTGATTGGAAGTCTACTAAAGTAGCCATAAAATCTGGGGTGCAAGTTACGATTCCTACCTTGGAGAATGAAATTTTTAATGAAAATCTTTTAAGCATTTTTAGCACCGATATCCCCCTATCCGACCCAAATGAAAGCTATAACTACGATTTAGCGAACATTAATTCGCAAATAATAAGTCCCGGAGAACTTCCTCAGAGCTCCTTGGTGCATATCCCTGAACAACCTAAAATAAATAGTCATAAAATTTTTCAAAACAATCAATGGTTTGACAGAGTTTCCTTTATCCCAATATATAAAGATGATGGGGGGATAAAAAGAATAAATTCATTCTCTCTTGTACCAACGCTTTTTCAGGATGCGGCCAATAAAAATTCAATTCAGAAATCAGCAGTCAATAGCTCTGTGCTTTCTCAAGGTACCTGGTATAAATTCTCAATCGATACTTCCGGAGTCTTTAAGCTGGATAGAGATTTTCTAAATAAACTAGGGATCACAACTCAAAATTTAAATCCGAATCATATCAGAATTTTTGGAAATGGCGGGAAATTACTTCCACAAGCCAATCATATTTCCAGACAGGACGACTTAAAAGAAAATGCCATTAAAGTCATAGGCGGAGAAGATGGACGTTTCGACAATGAAGATTACATTCTTTTTTATGCCCAGGGGCCCGAGAGCTGGAAAGTTGAAAAAATCCTTCAAACCAGCCGACATATAAATAATATTTATTCTGATCTGGCCTATTACTTTATAACGGTCGATCAGGGTAATGGGTTAAGAATTGGAGAAAAAGAGCCTGCAAACCTTATAAATCCGATTACAATTAACACATATCACGACTTTTATGTATATGAATTGGAGGAAAGAAATTTGTTTGCCAACGGACAGCAATGGCTTGGGGAGGACCTCAGTTTCTCAAATAATTTGAGTTTAGATCTCCCCTTTGAAAATATTGTATCAAATGAAGATGTATGGATTCGATTTAGGGGTGTTACCATTTCCAGTACAGCTTCAAATATGAGTCTTTCTGTCAATGGTGTACCGGCCCTTAACCTAAATTTTTCTCCGGTTTCGAATAATTCTCTGCGTTTGGCAAGTACAGCTGAGGGAATTCAAAATATCCCTGCGCCCACAGCCGGTCTAAGAATCGATGTAAATTATAATAACAATGGTAATCCTTCGGCCCGAGGATTTTTAGATTACATTGAAATTATGGGTACAAAAAGACTGGTGGCAAATGGAAATCAGTTTGTTTTTAGAAATATTGAAACCACGGAGAATAATAATTATGAGTATTCCATCGAAAACAAACAAAATATAGACGAATTATGGGATATTACAGACCCTTACAATCCCATTAAGATTAATGATAATTCTAATAACAATACCTTTACCTTTCAGACCATTGGGGCTGAAAATAGTGCATTTATTGTATTAAATGATGCTGATTTTTATAGTCCGGGTGTACCTGAAAAAGCCAGAATTCCCAACCAAAATCTCCATGCACTGAAAGACATTCAGTATGTTCTAATTACGAATAGTGTATTAAAATCGGAAGCCAAAAGACTTACCGATTATCACCAAAATAAAGGATTAACAACGGCTTTGGTGGAACTTGATCAAGTTTACAATGAGTTTGGCTCCGGATCACCTGATTTAACAGCGATCAGAGATTTTGTCAAATTTCTCTATGATAACGCCAGCTCAAGTAATACACAAATTAAATATGTATGTCTCTTTGGTGATTCCTCTTTTGATTTCAAAGACAGAATCGATCAAAACAACAATATTGTTCCGGCCTTTCAATCATATGAAAGTTTTGATCTAGCCCGAGGATATGTGACCGATGATTATTTTGGTATGATGGCAGATAATGCCGGACAACTTTCAGGCTCAGATCAACAAGAAGTGGCTACCGGCAGATTTCCGGTCTCCAATCTTATCGAAGCAAAAACATCAATCGATAAGATTTTGGCTTTTGAAAATGATTCATTTGGTGACTGGCGAAACCAAATTACCATGGTTGCGGATGATCCGGATGATCCTTCGGAATTTGTTTTACAACAAGCAGTGGATATGATCGCACAGGATATTGAACAAAACCATCCGGTTTTTAATCTTAAAAAAATTTACGCTGATGCCTACCAACAGGAAACCTCGGCAGGGGGTGAAAGATATCCAACCGTAAATTTAGCCATTGACAATGCAGTAACGGCAGGAACACTTTTAGTGGATTATTTTGGTCACGGTGGCGTCGATGGCTGGGCAAATGAACGTATATTGGAAGTCCCTCAAATTCAGAGTTGGACAAATACTCCCTTTTTCCCATTAATGATAACGGTTACCTGCGAATTTTCCAGATTCGATAATCCTTTGCGACCAACAGCAGGAGAATATGTTTTTTGGAATCAAAATGGTGGATCATCTGCCATGATCTCAACAACCAGAGAGATCTTTATTAGTACCGGTCAGATTTTCAACAGAAGTTTGATCAAAAATCTTTTACAAATAGATACGGAACAATCGATGGCCGAGGCTCTGATGAACACGAAGAACGAAACTTTCAGTACACAAAAATTTTTCGTCTATTATTTTGGCGATCCGGCCATTCAATTAAGTAGAGCAAAACCTAACGTGCAGATCAGTAAACTCAATGGAAAGGACATCGCCCAAGTAAAAGATACCCTCAAAGCACTTTCTAAAATCAAAATTGAGGGTTGGGTTACGGACAGCAATGATCAAATCCTTGATGATTTTAATGGAGAAATCAGTACGACAATATTTGACAAACCACTTGACAAAACGACCTTGGACAACGATAATTTTGGTCGTAAAATGGAGTTTACCGCTGTAGAGAGCAAAATTTTCAGAGGTCGTTCAACGGTAAACAATGGTAAGTTTGAACTAACCTTTGTTGTTCCCAGAGATATCAGAATTGCATTTGGAAAGGCGAAATTTAGTTTTTACGCCAATAATTCTGTACTCGAATTTGCTGGATTAAATAATGAAATTTTGATTGGCGGACTTGATGAAAATGCAGAAGAAGATAAAATTGGCCCGGAAATAAAACTTTTTTTAAATGATGAGTATTTTGTTGAAGGAGGAAATACGGATAGTTCTCCGGTACTCATTGCGAATTTATTTGACGCATCGGGAATAAACACTTCGATTACAGCCGTAGATCATGATATCATTGCTATTTTAGACAATGATGAAGCCAATCCGATCGTGCTAAACGACTATTACAAAACGGAACTTGACGACTTTACTCGTGGTCAGGTAAGGTACAAATTGCCCAATTTAAAACCGGGTGTTCATACTTTATCATTTAAATGTTGGGATACGTACAATAATTTATCCGAATCTGCGTTGAATTTTGTTGTAGTAGACGATAATGGACTAGTTTTAAGTAATGTGCTAAACTATCCTAACCCCTTTGTAAACTATACTGAATTTTGGTTTAACCATAATAAACCCAATCAGTTATTGGAAACTCAAGTACAGGTTTTTACCATTTCCGGAAAATTGATAAAGACTTTGCAAGCGAGTATTCAGACAAACGGTAATTTATCCAGAGAGATAAAATGGGATGGATTGGATGATTTTGGAAATAAAATCGGAAAAGGTGTGTATATTTATAAATTAAAGGTAACAGCTCCATTATCAAATCTTACTGCAGAAAAAATAGAAAAATTGGTAATTTTATAGCCCAAAACCCTTGTAACAACACTTAGATGAAATCATTAAGCGCTCTACTACTAATCACCTTATTATCATTTAACCTTTTTGCACAGGACGAACCTAATCCCATCACAACTGCGGCACCTTTCTTATTGGTTGCACCTGATGCCCGTGCCGGGGGTCTGGCAGATATGGGAGGAGCAACCTCAGCAGATGCGAACTCGCTTCAATACAACGCAGCAAAATATGCTTTTTCTCAAGCTCAGTATACGATTGGCTTGAACTACACACCTTGGCTAAGAAACCTCACCAACGATGTTTTTGTGGGGAATCTAAATTTTAGTCAGCGATTGAATGAAAGAAGTGCATGGGCAACAAGTTTGACTTATTTTTCTTTAGGAACAATTGATTTAACTGATGATACAGGACAAATTATCGGATCTGAGAATCCTAATGAATTTGCCTTGGCTGGTGCTTATGCTTTAAAATTAAGTGAAGAGTTTTCAATGGGTGTTGTGTTGAGATATATCCGTTCTGATTATGCACTTCGTGTAGAGAATTCTGACTTAAATACGGTCAATACATTTTCCGTTGATATCAATGGATTTTACCAAAGCGAAGAAAAGTACTACAATAATTTTAACGGTCGATGGAGAGCGGGTTGGAATATTTCAAATATCGGTCCAAAAGTAGAATTAACGAGTGGTGGCGACGAGAGTTTTATTCCTACCAATTTAAAATTAGGTGGTGGATTTGAATTTATTTTAGACAACGTAAATTCTATTACAACTACTATCGAATTGAACAAATTATTAGTTCCAACACCTCCAATCATAGATAGACAAACTGGAGAAATCATTGCCGGAAAGGACGATAACGTGAATTTTCTCGAAGGAATGATTCAATCTTTCTATGACGCTCCTGACGGTTTTTCTGAAGAATTGAATGAAATTATTTGGTCATTAGGTGCGGAATATATGTACAATAATACTTTCGCCTTAAGAACCGGGTATTTTCATGAAAATGAAATGAAAGGAGGAAGACAGTATTTCACCTTAGGTGCCGGCTTTAAATTCAGAAGCAGTATGCTGGATATCTCCTATTTGGTAAATACATCCGACGTGAACAATCCCTTAGAAAATACCTTGCGCTTTTCACTTACCTTTAATTTAGGTGATCTTTATGACAATTATTAATGAAAGAATTTGAATATCCAATTAAATTTGTCGAAATAGAAGATCGTTCTGCCTTAAACGATTGGGAAAAAGAATTACTGACAAAAGCAGAACTAGCCCGTGACAAAGCCTATGCACCTTATTCAAAATTTTTAGTAGGTGCCTCAGTGCTATTAGAAAATGATAAAATCATCACCGGAAATAACCAGGAAAATGCAGCCTATCCTTCAGGTATTTGTGCCGAAAGAGTCGCTGTCTGGAAAGCCATGTCTGAATTCCCCGAGTTAGCAATTCAAACTATTTTCATTGTAGCGAAATCATTAAATCATGCCATCGCAGAACCTATCCCTCCCTGTGGAAGTTGCCGACAAACCCTATTAGAATATGAATTTCGTCAAAAAAAGCCTATGTCAATTTACTTCGCAGGCGAAACAGGGAAAATCATTAAGGTTGAGAGTGTAAATCATCTTTTGCCTTTTGCTTTTAACCAGGATTATCTATAACATGCGGGATATCCAAAATAGAGAAGATCTCAAACAAATAGTGGAATTGTTCTATGAAAAACTTTTGTCCGATAATAAGATCAATCATTTTTTTATAAAGTTCAAAGACTCCAAAACATTGTCAGAACACCTGACTATTTTAGTCGATTTTTGGGATAATATCGTCTTTTATTCTGGCACCTATCAACGCAATGCTATGGCACCACATTTGACACTACACCAGGAACACCCTATGGAAACGGAACATTTTGAGATTTGGCTGAATCATTTATCAGCTGCCATTGATGAAAATTTCAAAGGCGATAATTGTCAGATTTTAAAAACCAGGGCCTTATCTATCGCTACGGTCATGAGAATTAAAATAAGTGAGTTGAACCAAAACCTATAAAAACGTACCTGGTTCTAATTCAACCGGTATTTCATCCTTTTTAAAAAGTCTTGCACTACAATCGCCTTTTAGCACAATTTTTTCACCGCTAACCTCCAACCAACTCCCCTCCCTTAATCCGATGACCGGTAGTTTATTTAGCGTATGGTATTCTTTTATTCTGGTTTCTCGGGTTTCTCCCTGATGCCTTGAATTTGGATCAGGATCTAAATAATGGGGATTAATTTGATAAGGAATACAGTTTAATGTGTTAAAGCTAGACGGGTAAACAATAGGCATATCATTGGTGGTTTGCATCGTCGGTCCGGTTATATTACTTCCGGCACTCGTTCCTAAATATTTCGCCCCGGATTTAATTCTTTCCGACAGTACTTCCATCAAGTCTAGATCGTGTAATGTTTTTACCAACAAAAAAGTATTTCCGCCACCGGTAAAAATCGCCTCCGCATGGGCAATGGCCTTTTGAGGTTCTTCAAATTCTTGTATGCCTTTCAAATGCTTTCCAATTTTTAAAAAAGCCTCTTGTGCCTTTGAAGTATAATCTTCAAGCGAGATCCCTCCGGGTCTGGCATAAGGAATAAATAGAACTTCATCGACCGTTTTAAAAAATTGACTTAATACAGGCAACAAATAGTCCAAATATTGACCTCCATACAAAGTCGATGTGCTTGCTATCACCATGTTTTTCATGAGAATAATTTTATCGTTCAATTTAACAAAAGTTTATCACACAGATTTTAGACGCTTCTCTTTATTTTTACACCGGATGAAAAAACTGTTATTACTCATTTTATTGATGTCCGGTTTGGCCAATGCCCAAAATGACAGAGTCGTTTTTAGGGGTTTGGTGTATTCGGATTCTGTTCGGATTGAAGACGCACATGTCATCAACCTCAGCTCAAAAAGAGGAACTACAACCGATGATCAGGGAATTTTCACTATCTGGGCAAAAGCATCGGATACCCTTGTCATTTCAAATATTGAATACTACGAGAAGAGTTGGGTACTTGCTGAAAAAGATATTCAAAATCCAACCACGCTTTTTAAATTGACATCGAGGCAAATAGAATTGGAGGAGGTAATCCTTAAAAAAACAAATAATATGGCTACCTCTCTAAACTTGCCTAATGCGGGGAAAGAACCTTTGACAAAAGTTGAACGACAATTAAATCAGTACAGTCAGGCGAGCACACCTCTTGTCGTATTGGGAGCCCTGTTGGGTCAAAAAGGAGGAATCAGTGACCTATACAATATCATAAGCGGTAACAGAAAAAAACACCGAAAACTGAATCAATACATTCAGGAAGATCTAGAAAATGATCGTTATTTGTTGTTATGTGAAGAAATTCAGGAACATTTTGGAGAAAACTTTTTTATTGAAAAATTGAACATACCCAAAGAATGGATTAATCCATTTTTACTACATTGCAAAAAGTTTAATGTTTCCTATTTGTTTGAAGAACAAAGATACCTCGAACTCACTGATGTTTTCATTAGAGAAAAAGGCTATTTTATGGAAGCAGTCCAAAATAATTAATTCGTGCTAAAAAAAATTATTTCATTGTGTTTATTCTTATTGATCGCATTTATTTCCAATGCACAGGAAGAACGCATTGTTTTGCGTGGAGAATTGATCAATGAAGAACAATCTACAGAAGACATTCATATCATTAACTTATCCAGCAGAAGAGGAACATTAAGTAATGGTTTCGGACTATTTGAAATAGAAGCAAAAGCCAATGACACCTTATTAATTTCCAGTCTAATTTTCGATAAAAACGAAATAATTGTCACAGAAAAAAACATCGAAGACAGAAAAATATCGATAGACTTAAATATTAAAGTAGAAATTTTACAGGAAATTTTTCTGGAAAACAAAGACTTATTGATCGTGAAAGATACACCGGCCGTAGAAGTGAATGCCAAAACCTTGGCCTTACCAAACCATGATGCGCGAGTACTAACGCCTTTAGAAAGAAAAGTGAACTATTATAATAAAGGTGGAAGTATCGATAAATTGTACGGAATTTTATCGGGTGATACCAAAGCGTTAAAACAAATGCAAACTAACGTTAGTGATGATGAAGTATTGCAGTTGATACAAGTTTATTTTTCTGATAAATATTTCACTACTTTGTTAGGTATTGAAGAAGACAGAATTTCTGAATTTCTTAATAGTTGTCAACGACAAAACATCGCTGAACTATATAGAATAGAGGCCTTTAGTGAATTGATTTCTGCTTTGGACGATTGCAGCAAAAATTTTGACTAGATCTTCCAAATGTATTTACTGGCGAGACTTCGATAAGGTCGCCAAGGCTCAGAAATTTCTATCATTTTTTCTTTCAGAAATGATTTTTCTAAATCCAACCCATACAATTTTTTCATGCCCTGCTGAATTCCTAAATCATCGATTGGAAAAACATCAGGTCTATCGAGTGGAAACATCAAAATCATCTGAGCGGTCCACTTCCCTACTCCTTTGATCTGAGTTAGCAGATCGATAATTTCATCGTCTGAAAAATTGATAAGTGTTTCAAAAGATAGATCATTTTCCAATGAAAATTGGGCGACATTTTGCAGATAACTGGCTTTATTAAATGACAAACCAGCTGCCCTCAATACCGAAATATCCGTTTTAACCAATTCCTCCGGACTCGGATATAAATCAAATAAATCAGCAAAACGCTTCCAAATCACATCTGCCACTTTTCCAGACAATTGCTGAGAAACGATAGATCGGAGCAATGATTGATAAATATCTGTTTCCACAGAAGGTTTAATACGTAAACCGGATGCAGTGATGGCATTGTATAAAATGGGATCCACTTGGTAATGAATAATAATTTCTTGATAGGCTTTCAATTAGTATTTATTTAATTGGTTTAGATTTGCATTTTTCACGAAGTTAATAAATATTCGGCATGAGATTTTTCAATTACATTTTCATTCTTCTTTCTCTGGTATTTCTTTCTTTTTCTGTACATAAATATTATGTCAGTGTAACAGAAATAAAATTCGCAGAACAAAAAAAAGAATTACAGATCTCGATGCGATTCTTTATAGATGATGTAGAAGCTGTATTAAATCAGAGGTTTGAAAAAGAATTCTATTTATCTACAAAAAAGGAATTGAATGATGTGGATAATTACCTCAAATTATATATCGATCAAAAATTTCAAATTAAAATTAACGGTAAACCTATTTCTGCCCGATACCTGGGTAAAGAATACGAAAATGATGTGGTCTATTTTTATCTTCTTGCCGATAAAATCAGTTCTGTGAATGTAATAGAAGTTACAAGTACAATGCTCTTCGAAAAATTCGAGGATCAGGAAAACTATATTCAACTGAATATCAATGATCAACGCAATACTTTTATCTTGACTAAAAGGAATGATAAAGAAATGTTAAAATACTAAAATCAACTGACGACAAAAAAGGGAATTATCCTATATTGGCAGGGATTTAAAGGAAAAAATACAACATGAGAAAAAAAATTATTTTAACACTACTATGCGGGATTTTAGCAGTTTCTATGTTCGCACAAGAAACAAAACCTGCAGAAAGAGAACCAGGACATTACAATACCAGTAAATTCAGACAATTATACCAGGAATTACCAACTCCAAATAGCTACAGAACAGCTTCCGGAGCACCTGGTCATGAATATTATCAGCAACAGGCTGATTACAAAATGGATATTGTTTTGGACGATGAAAAGCAACGTATCTATGGTGAAGAAACAATTACTTATTTCAACAATTCACCTGATCATTTAGATTATCTCTGGGTACAATTGGACCAAAATATCAGAGCTGCAGATGCTAAAACTCAAGATGTAAAAGAAGGCGGGCCGGGTGTTTTTTATAGCCCTGAGAAATTTACCCAATCGTTTTTAGGAAAGCCTTTCGACGGTGGTTTTAAAATAGACTATGTACAGAATATTGCCGGAGGAAATTTGCCATATACAGTAAATGGTACCATGATGCGAGTAGATTTACCAAAAACTCTAAAGCCAGGTGAAAATACGAGCTTCAAAATAAAATGGTGGTATAACATCCCCGAGCACACGGTTGATCGTTCAAGATCTGGTTATGAACATTTTCCAAAAGATGGAAATAACACCTATATCATTGCTCAATTTTTTCCAAGAATGGCTGTCTATAATGATGTGGAAGGATGGCAGACACTTCAATTCTTAGGAACCGGCGAATTTGCCTTGCCTTTTGGGAATTATGAAGTAAACATTACCACTCCTGCAGATCACATTTTAGATGGGACAGGTTATGTGTTGAACCGAAAGGACATGCTGACCAAAGAACAATGGAAAAGATATGAACAGGCACAAAATTCTTATGACAAACCCGTAGTTATTGTCACGCAAAAAGAAGTAGAAGAAAGCGAAAAATCATTTTCCAAAAAAACCAAAACCTGGAAATTAAAAGCTGATAATGTGAGAGATTTCGCCTTTGCCAGCTCAAGAAAATATATTTTAGATGGCCAGGCAGTAAAAATTGGCGATAAAAAAGTAATGGCCATTTCTTTGTATCCAAAAGAAGGAAATCCACTATGGGAAGAATACTCAACAAGAGTAGTCGCACATACCGTTGAAAGTTATTCAAGAAGAATGTTCGACTATCCATACCATAAAGCGATCTCGGTTCATGCCAAACAACAAGGTATGGAATACCCAATGATCTGCTGGAACTTTGGCAGACCTAATGAGGATGGAACTTATTCCGAAAGAACCAGAAATGGAATGATCGGTGTTATTACACACGAAGTTGGCCACAACTGGTTCCCAATGATTGTGAATTCTGACGAACGTCAATGGGGATGGATGGACGAAGGCCTGAATACTTTTGCCGAACTTTTAGCAGAGCAAGAATTTGAATCAGGATTTCCGTCAAGAGGATTTCCTAAAGACGTGGTGAGATATATGGGTGGTGATCAAAGTAGAATTGCACCTATTATGACCCAACATGACAATGTATTTAGCAGTGGTTCAAATGCTTATTCTAAACCGGCAGCAGGTTTGTATATGTTGAGAGAGGTAATTCTAGGACATGAACTTTTCGATAAGGCCTTTAAAACCTATGCTGAGAGATGGAAATTTAAACACCCTACTCCGGCAGATTTCTTCAGAACCATGGAAGACGCCTCTGGTACAGATCTCGACTGGTTTTGGAGAGGTTGGTTCTTTACCACAGATTATACAGATATTGGTGTTAAAGAGGTGAATAAATATGTGGTGACAGATCAGCCAACTGAAAGAGCCAAGTCTATGGCAGCCAGATATGGAATGAAAGTGGAAGATTTCTTACCTGCGCTTTTTTTGATCAATCCTGACAGTGAGGAATACAATAAAGATATGGCCAAAGATGTTGATCCGATCAAAGATTATAAATTTTTGGGTGACTTCCTCAATGAAAATTATACCGAAGAAGAAAGACAGTCTTTAAAGAAAACTAAATATTTTTACGAAATTGTTTTCGAAAAACCGGGAGGACTGGTAATGCCAATTTTAGCAGAATTTACTTATGCTGACGGAACAAAAGAGCAAAAATACTATCCCGCAGAAATCTGGAGATTTAATGATAAAGAGATCAAGAAATTAGTTCCTTCAGAAAAAGAAATTATATCCATCAATGTCGATCCGAATAATTTGACTGCTGATATTGATCAGTCTAATAACAGTTGGCCTAAAAAACAGGAAGAAACTAAATTCGATCAGTTTCAAAAAAATAAAGTAAGTCAATAATAAGTAAAAGGCTGTTTTTTCAAACAGCCTTTTTTTATACCCTTATTTGAACTGAATTCTTCACCTCATTAATAATAAACGTACTATAAGCACTCCCAATATAATCTAACATGGTAAGTTTGCTATTTAAAAATTCTCGATAAGCCTTCATATTTTTAACTGCGACCCGCAGTATATAATCGTATTCACCACTTACATTATAGCACTCCAACACTTCATCAAACTGCAATACTTCTTTTTCAAATTTCTTCACCAGATCATGCCTGTGCTGCACCAATTTGATCTGACAAAAAGCAATAAATGATTTGTCTATTTTTTCAAAGTCGACCAAAGCGACATATTGCTTGATCACCCCGGTTCTTTCCAGTTTTCGTACACGTTCATAAACAGCGGTATTCGACAAACCCAATTGATGAGCCATTTGCTTTGTAGTTGTCTTACTGTCTGTTTGTAAAATCCATAAGATTTCCTGATCTATACTATCGTACTTCATGAATAATTTTCTATAATTTTCTGATAAACATCAAATTTATAGAATTATTATCTATTATAATGTATATTGTAGTTTTATTATCTACATAACAATTTAGATATTGTTATTTTATCTATTTATTCCGTATTTTGTAGAAAAATAAAAGATTATGGCATCAGATTTTAAACCCGCAGACAGAATACAAGACCTGCAATATTTTGGAGAATTTGGAGGTGTGAACCCTTCTATTTCAGATTCATCTACCTACACTTTTTTGGCAGCTAAATCGATGATGGATACGTTTGAGGGAAATACAGAAGGTTGCTATTTGTATTCACGACATAGCAGTCCGAGTAATTTATACCTCGGTCAGGCCCTCGCCGCCATGGAAGGAACAGAATCTGCCAATGTAACTTCATCAGGAATGGGGGCTATTACAGCGACACTGATGCAAATTTGCCAAGCTGGTGACCATATTATATCGGCGAGAACCATATATGGTGGTACCTATGCCTATTTTAAAAATTTCGCTCCTAAATTCGGTATGAATACCACTTTTGTAGACATTACAAATGTAGAGCAAGTTGAAAAAGCCATTCAACAGAATACAAAAGTGATCTATTGCGAAAGTGTGAGTAATCCTCTATTGGAAGTTGCTGATATCAAATCATTGGCAAAACTCGCTAAAAAACACAATCTCAAATTGGTAGTCGACAATACCTTTTCGCCATTGAGTATTTCTCCAGCTATTTTAGGTGCAGACATCGTGATACACAGTTTGACCAAATTCATCAATGGAACCAGCGACACGGTGGCCGGTGTAATTTGTGCGAGCAAAGAATTTATCGATGCCACAAGAAATGTAAATGATGGCGCTTGTATGTTGCTCGGATCGGTAATGGATAGTTTGCGGTCTGCAAGTGTATTGAAAAACATGAGGACTTTGCATATCAGAATGAAAAAACACAGCGAAAATGCCATGTATTTGGCCGAAAAATTTGAAAAGGATGGCATCAAAATGATCTATCCCGGATTAGAAAGTCATCCCCAACACGAATTGTTTAAATCACTTTATAATCCGCAGTATGGATTTGGAGGCATGTTAGCTTTTGATGCTGGATCACTGGAAAAAGCCGATGAATTGATGGAACTCATGCAAAAAAGAAATCTAGGTTATTTAGCAGTGAGTTTAGGTTTTTACAAGACATTGTTCAATGCGCCTGGAACAGGAACCTCCTCTGAAATTCCGGTTGAGGAACAGGAAGCCATGGGATTGACCAATGGTTTGATCAGATTCTCTATTGGTTTGGACAACGACATAGAAAGAACCTACCAAACCATGAAGCAATGTATGCTTGATCTGAATATTTTGCAGGAAAAAGTATCCATAAAGGCTTAAATAGAAAAGATTATATCAAAATATAAATTTAGAAGCCGTCTCACAACCTGAGGCGGTTTTTACTTTTTACGAGGGGCTAGAGCGAGAATGCTTTTAGGTAGCCAAAAGATTATGATTAAAATTAGCCTTTTAGATCCCCACCGCTGCCGCGTGAAATCGAAGATTCAGCGTAGCTCAAATCGCAGATTCGACGAAGTCAATGAAATTCAGCGTAGCTAATTTATCGCGTGGTTAACTCAAATTGCATTAAGCTTAAATCTTTTCTATCAAAAAAATCTAACCATTTAAATAATTCAAAACATTGCGCTCTATCCTATCCAGGATATGAGAATTATCTGCTTTTTCAAATTTTTGTCCGGTTATATTTTCGAACAATTCGATATACCGGTTTGAGATCTCTTCTATCTTTTTATCTGTCATTTCCGGAATAACTTGACCTTCCAATCCCTGAAATCCATTTTCTATCAACCACTGACGCACAAATTCTTTCGACAATTGTTTCTGAGGCACCCCTTGATCTTGTCTTTCCTGATAGCCTTCCGCATAAAAATACCTGGAAGAATCGGGTGTATGAATTTCATCGATCAACACAATTTCACCTTCTTGGGTCTTTCCAAATTCATATTTGGTATCCACTAACAGCAAACCTCTTTTTTTAGCGATCTCGGTCCCTCGTTGAAACAATTTTCTGGTATAATCCTCCAGGATCAAATAATCTTTTTCATCCACAATTCCTTTAGCCAAAATGTCCTCGCGAGAAATGTCCTGGTCATGCAAACCGCTATCTGCTTTTGTAGTCGGTGTAATAATGGGTTCAGGAAAACGATCATTTTCTTTCATTCCATCAGGCATAGTAACCCCGCAGATCATTCTCTTTCCCGCTTTGTATTCTCTCCAGGCATGGCCTGATAAATACCCTCTAATGACCATTTCAACCTTAAACGGTGTACACAATTTTCCTACCGAAACATTGGGATCAGGACTCGCCATTAACCAATTCGGCACAAGATCTTTTGTTTCTTCCATCATCAATAGAGCGATCTGATTCAGAATTTGACCTTTGTATGGTATTTGTTTTGGCATCACCACATCAAAAGCAGAAAGCCTGTCTGAAGCGATCATCACCAACAACTCATCAGCAATGTTATACACTTCTCTTACTTTTCCTTTATAAACATTTTTTTGCCCTGGAAATTGAAAATGGGTATCGTTAATGGTTTGCATCCTTTTATAATTTGTTAGGTTGTTTCTAAATTTTTAAACGCCGCTAAGATTTTACTCACTAATTTATGGCGAATGATATCTCTTGCATCCAAAGTCACAAAAGAAATTCCGTCAATATCTTTAAGCGTGACGATGGCTTCTTTCAAACCAGAAATTTGTTTAGGAGGTAAATCGATCTGCCCGGGATCACCCGTAATAATGAACTTTGCATTTCTTCCCATCCTTGTCAAGAACATTTTCATTTGGTTGTGGGTGGTATTTTGGGCTTCATCCAAAATCACAAAGGCAGAATCTAATGTTCTACCGCGCATAAAAGCCAAGGGAGCAATTTGAATGACTCCTTTTTCCAAATAAGAAACCAATCTTTCATGAGGAATCATATCGTGCAGAGCGTCGTAAAGCGGTTGCATATACGGATCTAATTTTTCTTTTAGATCGCCCGGTAAAAAACCGAGATTTTCACCTGATTCCACAGCCGGTCTGGTAAGAATGATCCTTCTTACCTCCTTCTCTTTCAAGGCTTTCACAGCCAGTGCAACGGCCGTGTAGGTTTTTCCGGTTCCTGCAGGACCTACGGCAAAGAGCATGTCATTTTTTTCGATCTCATCCACCATTTTCTGCTGATTGGGTGTCTGGGCCTTAATAAACTTCCCTCCTACACCATGAACAATGGTATCTGACTTTTTAAGATCTTTCGCTTGATTGGTAGTTAGAATCTGCTCGATCACATGAGCATCCACTTTATTGTATTTTTGAAAATAAGACACCAGACGTTCTATGTTCTTCTCGAATTCGTCAAGTATGGCTGCTTCTCCGAAGGCATACACCTTGTTTCCTCTGGCAACAAGCTTTAACTTAGGATAATACTTCTTAATTTCATTAAAATTCTGATTGCTGATGCCAAAAAAATCCTTGACATTGATGTCTTCAAGGGTGATAGATCTTTCGTTCAAATGCTATTGTTTTTCTATTAAAAATTAATCAGAGATTACTTGGTTAAACAAGCCTATTTTAGTTAGATTTGTAATGCAAAAATAGCATTTTAAGTCAAGAAAAAACGCATAGATTTGCAAATAGCAAACAGTTTTTTATTCACAGAAAATAAACATATCAAACCACTTTATGCCTCTAATTACGCTTACTACTGATTTTGGAACCAAAGACCATTATGTGGGAGCTGTAAAAGGAGCCATCTACGGAGAATTGACCGATGTCAGGATCGTCGACTTATCTCATCATATCACACCCTTTAGCATTACAGAAGCCGCATATGTGATCAAAAATGCTTATACTAATTTCCCTAGTGGTACAATTCACATCATCGGAGTAGATGCTGAAGTGAGTCCGGAAAATGTGCCTATCGCTATTCAACTAGACCATCAATATTTTATTTGTTGTGATAATGGCATCATTTCAATGATTCTTATCAGAAATAAAACCGGAAAAGATCGTTCAAATTACCATTCAAAAGAATTATGATATCCTATGCGATACCTTGGATCTCTTTGTCAAAGTAGCCTGTCATTTGGCACGAGGTGGCACTTTGGAAGTGATTGGCAAACAAATCGATCAAATCAAACAGATCAAAGAGTTGCAACCTTCTATCAATGCCGAGCAAAATCAAATCATGGGTAGCGTAATTTATATTGATAATTTTGGTAATGCCATCAGCAATATTTCCAAACATATTTTTGAAAGTGTTGGAAAAGGAAGAGAATTTGAAATTATTGCGAAAAGACATACTTTTCAAAAAATTTACAGCAAGTACAACGATATCGTTGATTTTTCTCTACCGATAGATAAAAGACAGGACGATGGAAAAAGTCTGGCTTTGTTCAACAGTTCTAAATACCTCGAGTTGTCTATTTACAGAAGCAATAAAAAAACAGTTGGAGGAGCTTCCAGCTTATTAGGTCTTGATTACCGGGATAATATTACGGTGAAATTTAAATAAAATAAGTATGTTTGCCAGAATCGTGAAAATGACATTTCAACCGGAAATGATCGATAATTTTTTAGAAAATTTTAATGAGAATAAACAAAAGATCAGAAATTTTGAGGGTTGTGTTTCGTTAGAGCTATTTCGCGATAAAAATGATCAATCGACCTTTTTCACTTATAGTTGGTGGAAAGCTGAAGATGATCTGAATAAATATAGAAATTCAGATTTATTTAAATCGGTTTGGTCTGAAACAAAAATGTTATTTAGCGATAAACCCGAAGCTTGGAGCATAGACAAGATCGAAAGTTTACCCTAATCAGTAGAAAAATGTTTTCAATTTTTAAAAAAGAAATCAATACTTTTTTTGCCTCTTCCATTGCTTATTTAGTCATTGGCGTATTTCTATTGATCAACGGTTTGTTTCTTTGGGTCTTTAGAGGCGATTTTAATATCCTCGAAGCGGGTTTTGCCGATCTGAACGCCTTCTTTTTTATTACCCCATGGTTTTTTATCTTTTTGATTCCGGCCGTAACCATGCGAAGTTTTAGCGATGAAATGCGTTTGGGAACGATCGAAATACTCAAGACCAAACCTATGACCAACTGGCAAATTGTTATGGGAAAATATGCGGGCGCTGTTTTACTTATATTCATTGCACTCATTCCTACCGTGGTTTATATTTACTCCATTTTTAAGCTTGGCAATCCAATTGGAAATTTAGATTGGGGTTCTACCATTGGTTCCTATATCGGCTTAGTTTTGTTGGGCGCCGCCTTTACTGCTATTGGAATATTTACAAGTACGCTGTCCAGTAACCAGATCATTGCTTTTCTATTTGGTGTTATCCTGAGTTACTTGCTATTTGCCGGTTTCGATGCCTTACAGGAAATTGACTTCTTGGGGCTTGATTTTTTAACGAAGATCGGAATGAAGGGTCATTTTGAAAGTATAAGTCGCGGAGTAATAGATACCCGTGATGTACTTTATTTTGTTTGTGTGATCTACTTTTTTCTGGCATTAACCAAACTCAATGTCGATAAAAAATAAAGGTTGATGGAGCAATTGAAGAAAAAGAAGCGTATACAATTGATTTGGGTAATAGGAATAATTGCAGTAATTCTTGGACTCAGCAATTCATTTTACCACCGTTTTGATCTGACCGCTGACCAGCGTTATACCCTCTCTGAAACTACTAAAGAGCTTATCGAGCAGATAGAAGACCCTCTTTTTGTAAAAGTATATCTGGAAGGTGATTTTCCTGCTGAATTCAAAAGAATTCAAACAGAAACCCGACAACATTTGGAAGAACTGAGATCTTTAAATAAAAGCCTTGTATTTCAATTCATCAATCCACTCACCAAATACAACGAACTGATTGAAAGTGGTTTACAACCCTCTAAATTATCAGTTCAAGAAAACGGACAAGTATCCCAAGCTATTATTTTTCCTTATGCGGTACTCGAATACCAAGGTAAAAAACAAAATGTTTCTCTCTTAAGTGAAGCACCGGCCAAAACGCAAGAAGAGCAACTGGAAAGTAGTATTCAAAATTTAGAATTTGCCTTTACCGATGGTATCAACAAATTAGTTCAAGACAAACAGAGATCGGTTGCTGTATTGCGAGGTAATGGCGAATTAGACGACATTTATCTGTATAGCGCCTTAAAAAAACTTGGGGAATATGTGCATTTAGCAGAATTCACGTTGGATTCTACTCAAATAAATCCAGAGCAAACGCTCAAAGAATTACAAAATTACGATCTGACTCTAATCGTAAAACCCACTGAACTATTTACTGAAAATGAAAAATTCACTTTGGATCAATACATCACAAATGGAGGGAAAACAGTTTGGTTCATAGATCAGACTACGGCAGAACTGGATAGTTTGATGGATACAGGGAATTCCCTGGTCATGAACCGTGACCTTGCCTTAACCGACCTGTTATTTTCATATGGCGTGCGGGTAAACTATAATCTGACAAAAGACATGTATGCCAGCACTATTCGTTTGGCAGCAGGAAACTCAGGAAATCAAACACAATTTGAAGATTTCCCCTGGTTGTATTTTCCTTTGGTCTTCAGTAAAAATAACCATCCGATCAATACGAATGTAGATCCGGTTTTTTTGAGGTTTCCGAGTACTATCGATACACTTAAAAATAATGTCAAAAAAACGGTTTTATTGAGCAGCTCACCTTATGCCAAAATAATAGGTACACCTGCGGACATTTCGCTAAATGAAATTGCAGAAAATCCAAGTCAGGAGAGTTTCAACCAGAAAAATCTCATTTTTGGCGTGTTGCTCGAAGGAAAATTCCAATCGGCGTATAAAAATAGAATTAAACCTTTTACTCTGCCATCTGTGAAAGATGAATCGGCTAATAACCAAATGGTCGTTGTTTCTGATGGTGACCTGATCGCCAATGAAGTGTTGAGAGGCCAACCACTTCCTTTAGATCAGGATAAATGGACAAAAAAACCATTGGGAAATCAACAATTCCTTTTGAATACAGTACAGTTCTTACTTGAGGACCAAGCCATTTTAGAATTGCGTTCAAAGCAGATCAAGATCAAATTTTTAGACAAAGAAAAGGCTTACCAAAACAGAGTCTTCTGGCAAGTATTCAATGTTCTGCTTCCTATCAGTTTATTGACCCTTTTCGGAATTATTTTCAATGCTATTCGCAAGAAAAAGTATACTTCTTAATTTTTTGTTAAAAAATTATTCTATCCGAATTGATGTAACAATTGTCACTAACTTAGAAACTCTATTAATTAAAACATAATTCAATGAAAACAAAGCTTTTAACTATTTTATTCATGTGTTTCGCATTCGTTTCGCAGGCACAAATTACAGCTCCTCAACCCAGTCCAACAGCTAAAGTTGAACAAGTTGTAGGATTAACCGATGTTACCTTAGAATATTCACGGCCTTCTTTAAGAGGACGCAGTGCTTTTGGTGAGTTAGTTCCTTTTGGCCAAACATGGCGTACAGGTGCAAATGCCAATACGAAAATAACATTTAGCACCGACGTAACGATAGACGGAAAAAAATTAGCCAAAGGTACTTACGCTCTATATACCGTACCTAATGCAAATGCTTGGGATGTTATTTTTTATAGCGACGCAACAAATTGGGGTACACCACAAAAATGGGATGATAGTAAAGTGGCTTTAAAAACATCGGCCAAAACTACGGCCCTTGCCAACAAAGTAGAAACATTTACAATAGACTTTAGTGATTTAGCGGACTTTACCTATGGCCACTTAAATATTCTTTGGGACAAAACTGCGGTAGCTGTTAAAATTGAAGTTCCTACAGATGAATTAACCGCAGCAAGTATTCAAAAGGTAATGGCGGGCCCCGACGCAAATGATTATTTCAATGCAGCCAGTTATTACAGAAAATCAGGAAAGAATCTTGATCAGGCTAAAACCTGGATCGATAAAGCAGTTACGATGAGACCCGAAGCTTTTTGGTATATGAGAGAACAATCTCTGATCTATGCAGCTATGGGAGATAAAAATGGAGCAATTGTCGCTGCAAAAAATTCTTTGGCTTCAGCGCAAAAAGCTGGAAACCAAGACTATGTTAAAATGAATGAAGATTCCATCGCAGAATGGAGCAAATAATTAAGAGATGAAAAAAATAATGATTTTATTGGTTTTGGTTGCAAGTGTAACCTTGGCCTGTGCCCAAAAAAGTCCTAGAGAGCAAGCTTCAGGAACCGTTAACGGGATTAATGTAGCAGTAGACTACGGAGCACCTGGTGTTAGAGATCGTGTGATTTGGGGAGAATTAGTTCCCTATGCCAAAGTATGGAGAGCAGGAGCAAATGAAAATACTACCATCACGTTCGATAAAGATGTGACTATTGGCGGGAAACCATTAGCAGCCGGTAAATATGGCTTTTTTATGATCCCAAATGAATCTGGAGACTGGACAGCTATCTTTAGTAAGAAGAACGATGCCTGGGGTTCTAATGGATACGATGAGAGTAATGATGCGTTAAGAGTTAATGTTGCACCTAAAATGGTTTCGGATAATCAGGAACAATTAAAGTTTTCAGTTGGAAACAGCAGCATTGATTTTGCCTGGGAAAAAGCAAGATTGCAGATTCCTGTAAAATAAATCGATGATAAAAAAGATTAAAACCCCGATTAACTCGGGGTTTTTTTATGCCCGATTTTTTGGAAGACCAATTTGTTGGATCAACATAGCTAAAATGATGACCAGTACACATCCCAACAAATTCAACCAAAGAAATGGAAGAATATCCATTTTAAAAACAGCTATAATAATTGCCTGAGTAATGATCGCAGCGGTAAATACGGCGTTAGCTCTGACATACTTGATAAAGAAAGCAATTAAAAAGATACCTAGTATATTGCCGTAAAAAATAGAACCTATGATATTGACCAATTGAATCAAGTTATCAAAAAGACTTGCCACACTGGCAAAAACAATGGCTAAAATACCCCATAAAATGGTAAACCATTTAGTGGCAGATACATAGTGCTGTTCATTCTCTTCTTCACGAACACTTCTCTTATAAATATCAACAACAGTAGTCGAAGCCAGCGCATTGATCTCAGAAGCCGTGGAAGACATGGCAGCCGATAAAATTACCGCCAAAAGCAATCCAATCAATCCTTTTGGTAAATTATTGAGGATGAAATGAATAAAAACATAGTCCTTATCATTGGTCTCTACCTTATCATCTGCCAAAGTAATTATTTCCTTTGCTTTTTCTCGATTTTCAATTTCTTCTTTATTTAATAACCGCAATCTCTTCTCGTGTTTGATCATCAACTTGCCCTAAACCAAATTTTAACTGCAACACTTTCTTTTCTTCTAAAATTCTACTGTGTTCCTCTTCTAAAGAATTGTAGATCGCTGCCTGATCTGAATTCTTTACTGCGATCGTCGCAGCAGGATTAAAATTTAAAGGAGAAGGATTGAACTGGTAAAAAACGAAAACACATACACCTACCAACAAAATAAAGAACTGCATGGGCACTTTTAACACGGCATTAAATAGTAATCCCATTTGACTTTGTCGCACGGATTTACCGGATAAATAACGCTGAACTTGCGACTGATCTGTTCCGAAATAGGACAACATTAAAAAAGTTCCACCTAAAAATCCTGTCCACACGGTATATCTGTTATTCAGATCGAAAGAAAAATCTAAAATCTCCATTTTACCGCTTGCACCGGCAATTTTTAAGGCTTTATTAAAACTGATCTCATCCGGCAAAGAATAGAGGATCACGAAGAAGGCGGCGAACATACCCAGAAAAATAATGGCCATTTGCTGTTTCTGCGTCACATTTACTGCTTTAGTACCTCCAAAAACAGTATAAATAATGACAAGAACACCAATACCAATATTCAGAAAAAGTAAATTCCAACCCAACACTGCAGACAAAATAATGGCCGGAGCAAAAATGGTAATTCCGGCAGCCAATCCACGTTGAATCAAGAACAAACAAGCCGTAAGGGTTCTGGTTTTAAGATCAAAACGACTTTCTAAATATTCGTATGCCGTATAAACATTTAGTCGATGATAAATAGGGATAAAGACCATACAAATGATCACAATGGCAATAGGTAATCCAAAATAAAACTGAACAAAACCCATCCCACTGTGAAATGCCTGACCGGGAGTGGACAAAAAAGTAATCGCACTGGCTTGGGTAGCCATAACTGACAAGCCTACCGTATACCATTTGGCTTCCTTACTTCCTTTGATGAAATCGTGAATATTCTTACTTCCCTTTGTTTTATAGGAACCATACAACACGATAAATAGCAATGTGGCCAATAATACAATCCAATCAATGATGGCCATATCAATTATAATTTTGCATTAATAAATAAAAGACAAGTATGTAAATTATATTAATCACTATGATCGCTGTATAGCTTTTGGTCCATACAAATTCCTTTTTTTCCTGATCTTCCATTCCTATTGTTTTACAGTTGTTGATTTTTGCTCCTCACCTACAGAGATCATGTTTACAAATAATTTATAGGCACCGGGAACACCGGCAGGTAATTCTCTGAAAAAAGATAAGCCTGTGTAAATATAATTTCCTTTGCCGTACTTGGCGATAAGCAGAGATCCTTCTTTAGCCGATTCACCAGGATCATTCATAGAAAGTACCGGAGTAAATTCTTTGGCCCATTCATCCGGGAAATATAACCCTCTTTCCTGCACCCAACCCTCAAAGTCATTTTGGGTAATTTTATTGGGATAATTTAAAATCGATTGTTTAGGGTTGATAAATCGAACCGCAGAAGTTTCATCGGTCACTCGATCATTCGACAATTGAAGATCAAAGGGCGCAAGATTGCCATTGATCTTTAATCCTCTTGACGTATTGTACTGAACAATTAAATTACCTCCGTTTTCTACAAATTTCAAAAGTGTTTTTTGCTTATTCATTAATTCCTCATGGATATTATAGGCACGAATTCCCATGATCACCGCATCAAAACGATCGATATCATTACTGATCTCTTCCGGATTTAATTCGGTTACTGTATACCCAATTTGACGTAAACTCTCAGGCACATCGTCACCGGCGCCTTTGATATAGGCAATATTCTTTGGTGAGATAGCCAAATTTAATCGAACGACTTTAGCACTGGAAGGAAACAGCATACGCTGTTTGGGAATATGATCGTAATTGATCTCGGTTAAAGACTGTTTGAATTCTCTTCCTTCACTTTTGATCACACTCTGAATTATTCCTTCCGACTGGCCGGCTGGGGGCGTCACAAGAAAATTGACTTTTTTTACTTCTCCTTTCTCATTTAACTGAATGGGAATAGCTGCCGGCTCTACTTTCCATTGGTCGGGAACCTGTAAACTTATCTCACCGCTAATTCCGGCCTTATGAGCCTTGACACTCACTGGAATTTCCTTAGGACTGGCGTCATTAAACAAAACCACACTACTTTCTATAGTGGAAGTGAAAGTAGGTAAAACAGCAAATGGCTCATACACCTCTCCTTTTACGGGATCGTTGAACTTATAGATCACATCCTTTTGAAAATGAATTGGATTCCCATCAATGGATAATAAAAAATCGACTTTAGCCAATTGATCTCCCATTGGTTTACCAATGTTCTTCGAATCCTCTACAAAATACATTCCCAAAGAACCCTTTTCGTTTAACCAGTAGGGAGTTGAATAAGATGCGTTTGTTGGAATACTAAATTCCGCAGTAAAATTATTTGACACATTGTAATCCAACGATTTATTGATCGGATTAGTCTGTTGAAAATCCTCGAAACTTACCTTGTAATTTTCAATCTTTACCGGAATCGAACTGCGATTGATGGCCTCTATATTTAATTTTACGTTTTCGCCCGGAGTAGTTTCAGCGGTTCCAGAAGCCGCCTCCAGGTATAGACCTAAACAGGCATAAATAATTTCTTCAATTTCTTTCGTTTTGATCTCCTTCCAATGATCATTCTTTAGTGATAAAATTAATTTTCGGGCTTTGAGCAATTCAGACACACTGGCAGAAGGATCTTTAAAATTGTAATTCTTCTGTACCCGTGATAAAATTTCTCCAATTTCTTTACCACCGGCAACTCGATTCCATGAAGTATCGATCCCGTCAAAAATATTATTAGGGTCTTTAGGCATCTCCCCATTGATCAATTGTAAATATTCTGATTCATCTCCTCGAGAACCGGTACTTCCGAAACCTTGAGATTTATGCATACTCCTGCTCGTTGCGGCTATTTCATTATTGGACAAACCCAGTTCAGGATAAAAAGTACCTATATTCACTTCCATCATTTTGCTTTTATCAGCTTCCTCAAATTTCTCTCTGCTGCCATAAAACCACCAGGAGGTATTAAAAAACATTCTTTTAATTTGCCAGGGTTGTGAATTTTCGACTTTGTAATTCTTATCGCCGACAAGGTCAAAAGCTTCTGAACTCAAGATCGCCGACGTGGTGTGATGACCATGTGTGCGACCGGCTGAACCTGCGTCGAAACGGTTGATCACGATATCGGGTTGATATTCACGCATGATTCGAACAACATCGTTCAATACTTCTTCACGGTTCCAAATACGCTGCGTTTCATCCGGATTTTTTGAATATCCAAAATCGTTCGCTCTGGTAAAAAACTGTTCTCCGCCATCAACAGATCGCGCTTTTAATAATTCATTGGTTCTGATAAGTCCCAATTGTTCTCTAATTTCAGGACCGATCAAATTTTGCCCTCCATCACCTCGCGTCAATGACAAATAGGCCGACCTGGCATTGAGCTCGTTTGAGAAATAGGAGATCATCCTTGTGTTTTCGTCATCGGGATGTGCAGCCACATATAAGACCGAACCTAGAAAGTTGAGTTTTTCAATGGATTTATAAATTTCATCCGAAGATAATTTTTCAGGTTTTTGTCCAAAAAAAGAGAAAGGTAAAATAAGAACAAAAATGAAGGTAATAAAGATTCTTTGCATAGATTTTTGTGTAAAGCACAAATCTAAAAAAATTAAGAGGACCAAATCTAAATTAAGAAAACCTTAACAAGTCAAACAAAAAAATTATTTGGGATTCCCTAAAAACAAAATTCCAAAACACAATTATCAATACTCAAGTATAAAGTTTAAAGGCAAAAGGATAAAGTTCAAAGAAAAGGTTGAATGATGAAGGATGAATGTTAAATTGGCTATGCGGTGATATGGTGCCTGGTAGGCAGGGATAAGGAATAAAGTGTAAATGCCAATTATGAGATTCCTCACCCTACTTCGCAGGGATTCGGAATGAACAAGGGGTATGAACAGGGATAAAATTCAAAGGATAAAGTTTAAAGTATTCATTATACGGATTTAAAAACCGGCCTCAAAAATAAATAAAGAATTCCATTTTAAATCTTTCTTCGCCAGAATAGTGAATTAAAATGTCGAGATTCAGGTAAATGAAATTTACCGCGACATTCTTAAGAACGGTTTAGCGCAGCTAAAATTCCTTCGAAGAAAGGCTCCTTTTTTTGGTTCTTTTTTGTGGAGAAGCAAAAAAAGAATAGAGATCCATTTCCGACTAACAGGAGGAAATCGAAGATTCAGCGAAGTAAAAATGAACATAAAAACGGTCAACGTACTATTCAGGGAAGTTCAAAACCAAATAAATTGAAGAATCTCAAAACCGTGCCTCATAAATTTTACGGGTACCAAAACACCGCAAGATCCGTTAAAATTTTGAAGCTGTCTGAGCGCAGCGAGTTCTTCAAAATTAGGATCAGGTGAATGATTGAAATTTATGCAGCACGATTTTATGTTACTGTTTTGTGGCAGCAAAAAAGTAAAAGAACAATTTCCGATTATGAGATTCACATATTCAGCGAAGTAAAAAGAATAAAAAGATCAATTTCAGACTAACGAGAAAATTGAAATCAATAAGAAGTAAAGTTCAGCGAAGCTAAATTCGAAAATTCGAACGTAGGAAATGAAATTGGCTAGTGATGAAATTCAGGCAAAGTTAAGATAAAGAACTGTCAAATAGACCACCCCGACTTTCAGCCACCCGTCCTGAAAAGGAGGGGAAGTGTATTCATACAAAATCATGAATGGTAAATTTCTAAAACTTGGCCTCAAATTACAAAGAATAAAATCGAGGCTTAGTAAGACTGGAAATATGCCGGTTGGCAGGGACAATGTTTAAAATTCCAAAACTCGATTAATAAATTACTAATAACCATATAACTGTATCACCGCATAACCCGCTGATCATTGGCGGCAAGGATAAAGGACAAGGGATAAATTTTAAAATCTCATATCTTGAGCTTCACCGTATAACCGCATAACTGTATCATTCAACATTTATGCATAACTGCCTTCCCCCTTCCAATGAAACAAACATTTATTTTTGCCATAACTATTAAAATAATATATTTGTAATCCTTAATCTGGGCAGCTATAACCTGAATAGCTCAACCCTCAATTCCAATTGAATGAAATTTATTGTATCGAGTTCTCAGTTACTGAAGCAATTGCAAATATTAGGTGGAGTGATCAATTCTAATAACACCCTGCCCATCTTGGATAATTTTTTGTTTGAATTTGAAAATGATGAACTGAAAATATCCGCATCTGATTTGGAAACTACCATGTCGGCCATCATAGAAGTGGGTGCTGATGAAAGCGGATCTATTGCTATCCCTGCTAAATTATTACTCGATACACTTAAAACCTTCCCTGAACAACCTTTAACATTTACTGTTGAAGAGAATAATATCATTGAGATCAGTTCTGACAGCGGAAAATATGCTTTGGCTTACGCCGATGGAGAAGAATTCCCTAAAGCGATTGAATTAGATGGGGCGAGTTCGATTATACTAAATGGATCTGTCTTAGCAGAGGCTATTTCTAAAACGATTTTTGCCTCGGGAAATGACGATTTACGACCCGTCATGAGCGGTGTGTTTTTTAGATTTTCTCCGGAAGGTCTGATATTTGTCTCTACAGATGCGCATAAATTGGTAAAATATGTAAGAAATGATGTATTTGCCAATGAGACCTCTGAATTTATTATGCCAAAAAAACCATTGAATTTATTAAAAAACATCCTTTCAAGTTCCAACAGTGATGTTAAAGTTGAATTTAATGATAGCAATGCCAAATTTACGTTTGACAATATTTCCTTAGTTTGCAGATTAATAGACGGAAAGTATCCCAATTATGAAGCCGTGATCCCAAAGGAGAATCCAAATAGATTAGTGCTTAATAGATCTATGTTCTTGAATTCTGTGAGAAGGGTTTCTATTTTCTCAAGTAAATCTACCCACCAGATCAGGCTAAAAATGGCCGGTACAGAATTAAAAATATCTGCTGAGGATATCGATTTTTCCAATAAAGCCGATGAACGTTTGCAATGCAGTTATGAAGGTGATGATATGCAGATTGGATTTAATTCACGCTTCTTACTTGAAATGCTGAACAATTTGAGCGCAACAGATGTGATGCTGGAAATGTCTTTACCAAATCGTGCAGGGATCCTTACTCCTCTTGACGGATTGGAAGAGGGTGAAAACATTACCATGTTGGTCATGCCGGTGATGATAGGGAATTGATACCCGCGTAAATTAACTAAAAGAAGGAATCTCAGCCCTTCAAGAAAAACACAATGATCAATTACCAAATGACAAAATGAAGAGAATCCTCTCTGACATCTAAAGTCTCATATCTAATATCTAAATTCTACAATCACCGTCATTTAGGCATCAAGATCAGATCATTCAAAATTCATCATTCAACAAGACAGTCATTACCACATAACTACTTCACAATTTCACTATTTCACCGCATAACTTTATAACTAAATCCCATTTCACTCATCATCAACATTCATAATTCACTTGACCATTTCACCGTATAACTACATTCCCCGCCTCTTAGGAAGGGAGGCACAAAGTGCCAAGTGGTTATTTTTTTAAACGATCTAAATTTTAACCACCTCCCCATTAGGTACTCTCTAAAAGGAGGAGACGCTATGATTTCGCAAAACATCGACTATTTCACAACTTCACTATTTCACCGCATAACCCGCTGCCATTGGCAGCAAGGACAAAGTTTAAAGGCAAAAGAATAAAGTTCATACTTCCAAATTCATCCAACGTCAACGTTATTTAGGCATCGAGATCAGAACTCAATATCATATCTAATTCTATCATCTCAACATTCATCATTCTATCTTCTGCCACTTCTCCCTTCCCACTTCAAACCTCTCACTTCACCCTTCTTACTTAACTTTTTCCCACTATCAACACATTGTTAATAACTTTTTTACTATATTTGTGATATTAAAACTAGTTGAATCCCCCAAAATTCAATTGTTTTTAGTACAACTTTAAAAAATTGCTAATTATAAGTTGCTGTTTTACAGTAAATTAAACTTAAGAAGTTTAACTAAAAATAATGTATGAAAAGAAAATTACTATCCCTCTCTTTTTTAGTTTTATGGAGTATGTTTGGAATGTCCCAAACCGATTATTCTGAAATCAAATTTAAAAGTAACGTATACAAATACAAAGATCAAATGCCTAGAACAGAAGAATTAGGCATAAGCAAATATTTATTGGCTGAAATTGTTGAGACCCTCGGTCATTCGTGTTACTCGAAAGCAGAAAAAGAAGAAATTATAGAAAAGGCATATCTAGCCCTTTCTAACCCAAAACTTTTCGACTACGTATACAAAGATTTTGCCGTGACCTCTAATAACAATTGGGGCAGCAGAAATTCTCAAGGTGAAATTATTTTAGAGCCTAACCCCTATCTAACGGACTGGACGATCAGCGATAACGAGTACCCTTATTTTCAATTGGCGTTTAATAAGATTCTCGATCATTTTAATTTAATGGCGTACGGCGATGATGCCGAAAGTGTAGCTTCAAGCTTTAACCAATTATTGCTTACCAAAGATTTTAAATTCACCGAACCAAAGGATGATGATTGGGCCTATTCTTATTTAGAAACGATCAATAGTGAATTGGCGGAAAAAGGTCTTGTGGCTCTGGTCACAAAGGGATATTACCAAATAGTGGTCTGTGAAATAAAAAATAAAGATAAAATAACCGATTTATTTGAAAAGTTCAAATGGGAGTTGGTTCAACCATAAGATCAATTACCTCCCCTCAAATCAGGAAATCCTCTATTACACTTGTTGTATGGAGGATTTTTATTTTATTTTATACTATCTGCGCTTTATTAACGTTATGGCATAAGTACATACTTAAAGTAAAACCTTTGAAAAAGATTACCCTCTATATCGGCGTCTTATTGCTTTCTGTTAATTTGTTCTCTCAGCAAATCGATTACGGAAATATCAGATTCAAAAGCAAAGTGAGAAACTATGCGCAGACCTTACCTAAAACACATGAAAAAGGCATCGATAGGAAGTTAACAGATGAATTGGTAAAATTGCTGTGCGAGGATGTTTTAGACGAAAAACAAGAGAAGGAAATAGCCAATAAAATTTGGTTAGCGATCAGTGATCCAGAAAAATTTGATTTTGTCCATAAAGACTATTCGATCAAAACAATTGATAATTGGGGGGTAAAAATAAAGTTTGAAGATCCAAATTTTGAACCCAATCCTTACCTTTATCAATGGACCATCACGGAAGACGAATACACCTATTTTCAATGGGCTATCACGAGAATATTGATACATGAAGGATTAATGGCTTATGCCGACGAAGCAAAAGTGGCATCGAAAAAGATCAAAAACTTACTCCCTCTAAAAAAATACAACTTCCCGATCACATATTCGCTCAGACCATACCTATTCCTATCTAGAAAGAATGAATCATAATCTCAATAGAAAGGTTGGGTCATCTTGATCTTTCAAAATAACTTCGACTTTTTGGCTTGTAAAAAAGAGAACAAAGAGGAACTCATTGAATTATTGGATAAATTTCAATGGCATTTTGATTTGCCATAAAACTCTTCAAATTGAATTATCTAGTTCTTAGCTGATCTCAATTCACTTCTTGTCTACTATTTTTTGAAAAATTTAATAATATATCGTAACTTTTACTCTTCAATTACCTAATTGAATAAAAGTGAGATATGTTAATACTCATTGCTATATTTATCTGTCCTTACCAAATACCTGCGCAGACAGATTCAAATAAAGGTCATACAGAACATTTTATTGTGGGTATGGCCATCGGTGCAGGCACATCTTATTTTGTTTATAGAAAAACAAACAATAAATTCAAAAGTTGGATATGGGGAACAGGCGCTGGCATATCCATAGGTCTGGTTAAAGAATTAATTGATCCTGCCATTGGCAAAACAAGATCAGCAAAAGATTTTGGCTATACTGCCCTCGGTGGTTCTGTTGGTGCCTGTATAGTGTTCCCACTAAAACCCAAAAAGAAAGAGATTGCTTATCTCTATTAACTAAAAAAACCACGCTATCATAGCGTGGTTTTTTAGAAAAAGTTTATTTGGATATCAATCTATTACAATTTGATTGCCTTTTTGTTTAGTACTGATCCATTTTCTAGTTTCACTTCAAAGATCAAAACAGCACCCGTCTGAGCTTGTGGGACATCAAGATAGAAACTTTGTAAATTCGGACGACTCACTTCTATATTTCTACCCAATACATCATAAACTTTCACTTCTTTAACCGTTTTACTCGCATTGATTCTAAATCCATTTCCTGAATTTGACAATACAAATTCACTGCTGTTAATAATATCCTCAACAGCCAATGCATTTTTAGAGAATTGTAAAGTAAATCGATTTGGAAAATCTCCAACTTCAGTTTGATTGAATTGATAAGCTCCTTCTTTTAAGTTGTGAGTTTTATTTAAAGCATGGTCTACCAAATAAACATCAATATCTCTAAATACTCCTTCTAATCCTGATATACTCAAATTTAACTCTTTAGCTTCTTTTAAATCAAATCCTAAACCAACCGATTTATCAGGGCTAAACCTTCCAAGCGCTTGAATAACAAATTTTGAATTATCTAAATTAGAGTAAAAGTCTTAGATCCTTATCACCCAGACCTCCCATGGCATCATAACGCAAATCAATACCGTCAGTAGCTTCGTCAAAAAATCCGACTAAAATACTACTTTTGAGGTTCCCATTGGTTAATTCAAGCCAAATTCGATTTTCTTCAACTTTAGGCGCAGCATCCTTTTTAACCTCCAATTTATAAAATTGATCATTCCGACTGATTAATTTCATATCGTTATTAAAAGTCACCGCACCCGGAGTAACAGTTCTTGCCATGAAACCTTGACCTGAACCAATATTATTAGTCAATGTAGGTTCTGAGGGTCCGGCAGAAGAATAAAAAATATAACCGGCCGGGTCGAACTCATTGCCATCAGGTTCCTTATCTTTTGCCCATAAGGCAATTTCATTGATCGCACCATTATCACCTATAAACTTAGCAATATCAATGGCTGTTGGATATGGATTACCAAGAAGATTAAAATTATTATTTTCATCACCAGTATCAACAATACCACTAAAATAAACATTCGGTGCAATAGAACCATTAAATGGTATGCCGATAAAATTAACGGTTTGAACTCCTGTGGAACTGCCATCTACGGAATATCCCTTGGCTTCATCCATTGCCCCGGAAGCAATCCACCAGAACTTATAATCATCATAAATCGTACCTGCATACTTAGGATTTGGATCATCCGGTCTATAATCAAAGATCCGGTTAGGATCAACGCCATTGAACACAGTACTTAATTGTTGATCTGCTACTGGTGAAGACCAATAAGTTGCTTCAAAAATTGAATTTAAGGATTGTGATTTTTCTATTTTAGTTATTGTTCCCAATTGCACATTGCTAGATCTGGTCACCAACGATTCAGTATCACCAATAATTAAAGATCCATTCACAATTAAATCGCCATCTAACACAATACTATTATTGGTTAAGCCATTCGAATCAAAAACAACATTTGCTCCAGAATCAATAATTAAATTACAAGCAAAAAAAGTTTCTCCTGCGCCAATAAACGAACCTGTAATAATTGCTGTCCTTGATGGATCAGGTAATAAATTGTCCCAATTAACACCATCGGAAGAGGAGGTAGGCCCCACAACTTGTGTTCCTAATGCCAAATTTGTTGTAGCCAAGGCATTATCAACTTCTTCCAAAATCAAGTTCGTCCAATCTGCAACATTAAAAACCAAATGAGCTTCCTCAGAAGAACAACCTCCTTTAATAAAACACCTATTATCTCCCCATGCAGCAGGAGGATTGGCAGGGTTTTGAGAAATATTTCCTATAATTTCTACTCTATTAGAATAGGAATTTGCGTCATTACTAGTAGATATTAATATCACATCGTTACCGGTGAAAGTACATACCGGAGTAACAATCTGAGGTGCTGTGCCAATACTTCCAATATTGGGAAGTAAAGCCAATCCATTCCTAAATAAGACCGCATCACCTGGTCCCAATTCAGGGATTACTGCAGACTCTGAAGGCAATGATGTTTCAATAATACCAACCCGAGCAATATCATCTCTAAACAAATTCAAGGAAAAGGTCCCAGCGGGAATCGTCTGATCTGATATATTAATCACCTCAATCCAATTGTCATTGGGTCCAAATCCCTGATAATACTGTGAGATCATGATTTGATTACTCAAAACTGTAACAGCATCACCAACGAGATTCATTACAAAAAATCCGGAATCGGGATCAGAGCTCAAAATGATAACCGATCCAGCAATATTGTTCCCTAAGGCCGTTGGATTAAATACTACATCGAATGTAACGGAACCACCACCAGGAATAATTGTTGGAATCGCTGGACCATTTACAATTGAATAAATTAGTGGATTTGAAGAAGCTAATGTATTAATAGCTAAATCACTTCCTCCAATATTTTCTATTGTAAATGTTCTTGTTATTGAGTTTCCAAGTAAAGTTTCACCAAAATCAGTACCATTGTCGGTCTGGGCAGGAGCAGAACTAAATATTTCAATACCATTTCCACTAACCCGCAAATCTGGTATGGGTGAAACCGGAGCTGCTACATCTACAGCCCATCCTTTAGCAATTAAATTATTGTAGGCCGTGAAACTTGCACTTGTTAATTCTCCTGCATTATTTCTCAACTCCAATAATCCATTAGACAATCCATGATTGTCCAAATCAATTACAATTTGATCCAATACTGCAGATGGTAAACTTGAGGCATAAGCCGTCACTCTCGTTAAGAGCGGATTATTAGATATATCCAAATCTGCCAATTTGAGTACCATCATAACCAATGTGACTAAGTGTGTATTATTTGTAACATCCAATGCTGAAAAATTACATTTCTCCTTAAATTCAAGAAGTTAATAAAACATTCTGACTAACATCTAAACTTGTTAATGATTAAAACTTGAATTAACAATTCAAAGCTTCAGTAGCATTAGTAAATATCTATTGCAGTAATCTCTCTTGAAACATTGCCCAAATTAAAAAGATTAATCCCATAAAAGCATCAGTACTTGTAATAGTTATTGTGATTGGTGACCCATCATTTCCGAACTAAAGTTAAAATCTAGGAACATTTCCTACTTGTGTAATAGTCCCTATAATTGAATTTGTTGCTTCCCATGTTAATACCTCACCATTATTTATAATCCCCTGCGTCGTCCATGTCAGGACTTGAAGATTCGTAATAATTGTAATAACTATTGTTTCTGTTTGAGGAACTTCTGGAGCCTCTACGTCTATTGTCCAACCTCTGGAAATTAAATTATTATAGGACGCCAAACTACAGTTCTGTTAATGACTACCAGTATTATTTCTCAACTCCAATAAGCCATTAGACAATCCATGATTGTCCAAATCAATTACAATTTGATCCAA
>CAWIJU010000001.1:0-291895 GCA_963836505.1 uncultured Flavobacteriaceae bacterium | reverse complement strand
TTCGTTTTCATGATGAAAGTCGGAGTGATCTAATAAATTTATAAACAAAAAGGACGCTTCAATAAGAGAAGAATCCTTTATTACAGATAGCTTAAATGAAAGTATCAAAATTTTTCGGAGGCTCTAAAGTTTCATTTGATGAAGCTTGGGAATTTATTTTAAAAGTTGGTGTTGCTGCGCATCAATACGGTTCAACATGCACAAGGGTGGAATATTTTTTATCAGGATTAGCCGATAAATTAGGCTATGAAGGCGTTTTTAAATCGACTCCTACAGAAATAACCTTTGCCTTACGTGAATCACCCAATTCAGTGCAACGCATTGAGATTATGGCTTTACCAGCTCCGAATACAGATTTGGATAAGTTGGCCAGACTTGGTGAACTATTGAAAGAAATTGAAGCAGGTACACTTTCCATTACGGATGCTTATGAACGTATTGATGCGATAGCTAAAGTTCCACCACCATGGGGAAAATTTGCAAGTATGTTGGGCTATGCTTTAACGGGTCTTGGAATTGCACCCTTATTGGGTGCCGGTTGGACCGACACCCTTGTAGCGACCCTATTTAGCATATTAGTGTATGGTATAGTGTTACTTTCAGCTCGTTTAGGAGCTACTGCCATGGCATGGATGCCATTAACAACCGCTTTGATCGTTGGTTTTTTGGCAACGCTGATCAAACACTGGGTGCCGGACCTCACGCTGGTTTTGGTAATCCTGTCGTCAGTTGCCATTATTCTTCCCGGCTATTCCATTAGTTTGGGTGCAGGAGAATTGGTGGCACAAAGAGTTTTATCGGGGATGGCGAACCTCATGAGTGGGCTAATTACCCTTTTCAAGCAAATAGCCGGTTCTGTACTTGGAGTTGGGTTTGCCAGCCTTTTAGTAGGCATATCAGACGCAGACCCGGATACACCGGTAGGGAAAATGTGGCTATTTTTGCTTTTTCCCCTGTTGCTTGTTGGCTTATGCCTGGCCTTCCAAACCTCGCGCAGGGATTTGCCTTGGGCTGTATTGGTGTCGGGTATAACCTATCTCAGTGTATTGGCAGGGAGTGCTGTTTTAGATAGTAACATGGGGAATCTATTAGGTGCAATGGTTGCAGTGATCATTTCGAACTTTTGGGCTCAAAAAACAGGACGTCCTGCCTCTATTGTACTGATTCCTTCCATTGTATTGCTAGTAAGTGGTTCGATAGGATTTCGTGGGATAGCGTCCATGGCGGAAGGGGATGTTCATTTAGGGGTACAACAGTTTTTTCAAATGTTTGTAGTAGCCATGACCATACTTGCAGGAATCATGATTGGTTACACCATTGTTAAGCCTGTGCGTGATCTTTAAATGAAATAGTTAACAAAATTAAGGCTACAAAAGAGAACATTAAAAATATGAGTAGAAGTAGGGACAAAAAATTGTTAAAAATAGGTTAGAATTAGTTTTTTTATTTCTGCCGCGGGCCAGCAGTCTGTTCGTAAAAAATAATAAATGATAACCCTATTGAAAAACCCGGGAATGGCTTTTAAAATGTGAATTAAAATTAGCCAGTACCAAAATACGGCCTTGTAAAGTTTGACAGTAATCATAATGAATAATTAAATAAAAAAACATACAGTGAAAACAAAAATTTTAAAAAAATTAGCATTGACTTGCCTTGGCCTTATTGCTTTTATGGCTAATGCACAAGAACCCGAAGCAGAAAAAAGTACTGAACAAATAGCAATAGACTTAGCTAATCCAAACACTACCTTAGGTACTATGAACTTCAATTTTGATTATGTAAATTATCAGGGAGATTTGCCTAAGGCAGGCAGCCAGAATAGCTTTGTCATGGGTTTTCAACCTGTCCTTCCAATACCATTAAGTAATTCGGTGAATCTTTTCGTAAGACCTCAAATCCCGCTTTATTTTACGCAACCGACATATGGGGTAAATGGGTTTGAAAATCAGGGCGTTAGTTTAGGGAATATTAGCGCCGATGTTGCGGTAGGAAAAACATTTCCATCAAAAACAATTGGAGTACTTGGTGTATTTGGTAGTTTTCGTACGGCAAGCAATGAGGCCTTAAGATCAAATTATACTTTATTAGGTCCAGAGTTGATGTTTGCTCAAATAACGAATTGGGGTGTATTTGGTCTAATGGTAAATCATGCATGGAGTGTTAATAAGCTTGATGCAGATCCTGATAATTTTACAATTCTTGCTGACGATATGTGGGCTACAGCTGCGGGAGGCGAATCTGCAAGTATTACTGCCGGGCAATATTTTTATGCCATTAATTTAACAAATGGCTGGCAGATTCAAGGGTCGCCAACCTATTCCTATAACCACAAAGCGGAAAAAGGAAATAAATTAATACTACCAATTGGTACTGGTGCGACTAAAGTGATGGTTTTTGGTAAAATGCCTGTAAAGTTTAATTTGCAATATTGGTATTATGTGGCATCACCAGAGGTATTTGGTCCACAACATCAAATACGTTTTACTGTTTCGCCTGTCGTTCAATTACCTTGGTAGCTAACTATAACCAATGGGTACAAAACGTAAATTCATAACACATTTGGCAGACAGCCGAATAAAAAGGTCTAACCTGATTATTCGGATGACCATATTGGTTATGATCGTCATTGTGCTCTATGACTCGTACGTTTTTAGAACCCCCTTGTACTATGTAATCTTTGCCTGGGTCGGTGCGATCGTAGGCAAATTGTTCTTTTTTTCACACAAAGTTCAGGTCAACGAAGAAAATCTGGAACTCACTTTAACAACAAATCGCGGTAGCATTGTTTTGTTGCTGTTACTGATCGTTGTGCGTTTTATCATCGGTAGGCGCGTGTTAGAATCGTTTCATGTCATAGAAATATCAGATGCATTGTACCTCTTTTTTATCGGAATTTATTATACCAAGTGGAAAGTAATTATTAAGCAAATAGATGAATTGTATTATCAAGTTTTAGCTAATCTCAACAAAAACAAAGAACAATGAAAAAACGTACCTTCTTTTTCGCAGTGCCAGGCACTTGCCATTTTTGCCCACTTTCGGCCATGTTCGACAAGCAGGAGACACCCTGAATACAACTAAAAATGAATGGGAATAGACGTAACTTGAAAATGAGTAAATTTAACCAAACTAAATATAAAATAACACAATGACTGTTCAAAAAACATTAAAGCTTTTAACTATTTTATGTTTTTGCTCTTATGGTCTGTACGGGCAACAATGGCATGCAGGAGATACGCTTAACACCGTGCAAAAAGATACAACACGTATTGATGCATTTAGAGGCAATACCATGGATTATACAGGGCAGGATTTAGTAGATGCTTCCTTTCCTAAGTCGTGGCCTATTTTTGGTTCTAAGGCTCGAATGGCTATTGGAGGTTATGCCAGGATAGATTATATTCAAGATTTTGACGGAGGCTATGATCGTTTTCAATATGAAATTCAGAATGTTCCTGTGGAAGGAGATGGCAGACCGGCACAAAGTGGTTATATGAATATACATGCCAGAGAGTCTCGTATAAACTTTGATATAAGAACTATTACTGGAAAAGGCATGCCAATGCAAGTTTTTTTGGAATTAGACTTTTTTAATCTCGATCGTGGTCCTTTTAACCAGACACCCAGGTTAAGACATTTTTATGGTGTTGTAGGGCGTTTATTAATTGGACGTACTTGGGGAACCGGGTCTGATTTATATGCAGTACCTGGTACTATTGATTTTGCTGCAGGCGATGCTTTAACAGGAACTAGAAGAGCTCAAATTAGATTTGAGGATAATATAAATGATACATTTAAATACGCCATTGGTTTGGAAATGTTAGAATTTCCGGGGGTTGACGGTAGAGATTTTGAAGGACAAGCGAGTCAGAATTTGCCATTATTAGCGGGTAGAATTACTAAACCAACAAATGCAGGAGGTCGCTTATTTTTAGGAGCCTCTTTATTTCAATTGAGATGGGACGGCGAAGGGGTAATCCCGAATTCTACAGCCGTTGGTTGGGGATTTAGTTTTAGTGGACGTGAATATTTTGGAGAAAAAAAACATTGGTTTAGATGGATGGCATCCTATGGTCAGGGATGGGGTAGTCAAATTGTAGCAACTATTGGCACGCAAAGTTCTGCAGTGTTGAATGACGATGGTAAACTGGAAACCATGCCTGCGTGGAATCTAGGTACAGGTGTATGTTTCAATCTTTCTAAAACATTGGCAACTAATTTAAATTTAAATTACTATTCAATAGACCCATCTATATACAGAGATGAACAAAAAATGAAAAGCGGTAGTTCCGGGCATTTAAATTTAATTTGGTCTCCTATAAAAAATGTAAATGCAGGTGTTGAATTTATGGTTTTAGAACGTGTAAATGGAGATGATAACTCTGGTGTAGGTAGACGTTTACAGTTTATGACTAAGTATCATTTTTAACAGGAACCAGTATGAAACGACTTTTCTATTTAACCCTTATTAAAGCATATCTAATTTAATTATAAACTCAAATGAAAAATGTTATTTTAACCGGATTATTAGTTGTACTGTTTTGTTTTAGTCATAATTTAAGGGCACAACAATTCAATACCGATAATTACCTGACGATGCCACATGGAACGGGGACATTTGTTTTAACAACAGGAGAGCGGAATTCTGGAATGGTCAGCTCATTTGCTTTGATTAAAAACTTTGAGTTTTTTGCGCAGGCCTTTCTTTTCAGAGATATAAGAGTTGATGATTATTCCCAGCATTTTAACACAACTGTATATGCCAAATATATGTTTTGGGTAAACGAAGCGAAAACCGGTGGTGGGGCAGTTTTCCTGGGTATGGGCCAGTCGCCCGGTTCTTTTACCCAGGATGGTTATTCGCCATTACACAAAAATTACTGGACTGCACTTCCGTTCACAATTCCCCTTTTTAATAACACCATATCCTGGGATATTATGCCGGGAGCATTGGTCGATCTTGATTATGGCAACAACAAGGAAACAGCCTGGGGTTTTACTTATAGCACTAGGGTAGCTGTTTACAATGTAATTCCTAAAACAGCTATTGTTGGTGAAGTCTTTGGGACTGAGGGGCAAGCCTATTCTAAACCGGAATACAAAGTTGGATTACGTTATGAAGCTAATAGTTTTATAGTGCCTGCCATTTCTTACGGAGGCTGTTTCGATGGCAGTCTGGGTGCGGGTTTCGAAATTGGAGTTATGATTTTCTCTCCTCCGTTTTTAAAAAAGGATTATATAAAAAATAATAAAATAGAGTATTAACATAACATATTCATATAATAATAAGTCAAGATAATACGCACACTTTTTTGCCTTATTTCTTGTTTTTGTTCCCTTAATTTTTAGTCAAGAAAAAAAGGAGAGCATGAGAAATTGAGTCATGTATTTTACTAGTTATAAATTAGACACATGAATTTATCCGGCTAAAAAATTATCAATAATTGAAAATCGATGGTTTTTTAAAACATGAATCGAATTACCAATTTTAATCGAATAACAATAACCATTTAAAATTATGAAAAAACTATTACCATTGCTACTGGTTAGTATCCTCTTCTATTTTAGTGCATATGCTCAAACGGATACGATACCTAATAAAAATTTAGCTGTACAGGATACTATTGTCGAAAAAAGTTCTAAAAAGAAAGAACACAGACGGGTTAGCGATTTTAAAGTTTACGGAGGGATTTCCACCAATAAAATCGTATTGTCAAACAGCACTTACGAATCTGCTTATTCAACGGGATACCTCCTGGGATTTTCGTACCAAAGAGGAAGGTTTGGCTACTGGGAAATTGGAGCAAACTACAACAATTCTGTTGTAACATTAGAAGGCGAAAATATATTTGAAGACAATTTTCAAATTGGGCAACTGGAAGTACCGCTCTCGGCTGGGATTAACTTGTTGTCGATAACCCGACGAGTACTTGAAGTTAGGTTCTTTGGAGGAGTTGTCCCTGGATACATTACTAGTATAAAGGATAATCCGTTCAATTTGGTTGTTGATGATTTTAACCGCTTTCAGTTAAGTGGACGAGCTGGTTTAGGGGTTGATGTATTGTTCCTTTTCATCGAATTTGGTTACCAGTATGGCTTTATCGATGTACTGAAAGACGAGGATTCAAATTTAAGTCAAGTTGATTTTCGTTTAGGGTTTCGATTTTAACATTATTCTTTGTTTATAATTCCAGGATCTTATTCAAATCCCTATGAAAGTGGTTCGACTTTTGTCCTCTTGGCTCCACAAAACCACTGAAAAATTAATATTTTAGGACTTGATTAAATGTAGGACTTAAATTACCACTTTTTAATTGAGTTTAAAGGGGTTAAATGATTAAAAACAGAATCTATGGTTATTGAATTTCAGCCACTCCTAATACATGGCAGTATGCAGTTGATATTTTTATATTTAAGTAAAGGATTGTTATACCTATTTTCCTTAATGTATGTATTTATTACGCTATATACTTTAATCAAAATTCTACTAAACACAGAGCGCAGCTCTAAAACCATTGCTTATATATTTTCGATACTATTTCTTCCCGTTGTGGGAATCGTATTTTATTATGCCTTTGGTACTAATATAAGACGGAGTAAATTAAATAAAGTATTGAAACAAAATTACAAGGACCTAAAAGATGAATTTCAATTACATTTTAATGATGATACTGATTGTTTGATTTTAAAAAATCAGAACCTCCTTGCGCACTATTCTCAATTAGTTCGATTTATAAAAAATCTCGGAAATGAAGATTTAAGTGTTAATACTCACCTATTATTACTCAATGGTGAAGAAAAATTTCCTGAATTACTTGAGACGCTTAACAAAGCTGAACAGTATATCCATTTGGAATATTATGCATGGGAAAATGATAGACGTGGTAACCAAATAAAGGAAATACTGCTAAAAAAAGCGAAAGAAGGGGTAAAAGTGAGAGCTATTTATGATGCCTATGCCAGTCGAAAAATAAAGCATAATATTGTCAAAACATTGAGAGAAGGTGGTGTTGAAATTTATCCAATAATCGATATCAAATTAGTGGGTTTTGCCAATAGGATAAACCATAGAGATCATAGAAAAATTGCTATTATTGACGGTATTTATGGGTTCGTGGGAGGTATTAATTTATCAGATCGATATGATAATTCCATTGATACCGGACTATATTGGCGTGATACCCACTTAAAAATTACCGGACCTGGAGTTATGAATTTACAACGCCATTTTATGGTGAGTTGGAATGCCTGTCAAAAGAAGCCACTGAAAGTAAATGAGATTCTTCCACAAAATAAGCTTCTGTTTTCTGAGCATAAAAAAACAAGTTTGTCTCAAGTCATTGCAGGTGGTCCGATATATGACATGTCAAATGTCATGCTTAGTTATACCCGTATTTTTACCCTGGCAAGAGAAAAACTGTATATCACAAATCCTTATTTTATTCCAAATGAAACCATTGCAGATGCCCTTAAGCAGGCTGCCAAAAGTGGGGTTGATGTGCGCTTATTATTACCAAAAAAGTCAGATTCAGTTATTGTGGGAGCTGCGTCTAAACATTATTATGAGGAGCTGTTGTTATCTGGAGTAAAAATATTTGAATATGAAAAGGGGTTTATTCATGCCAAAACGGTTATAGCAGATAACCTAGTTAGTGTTGTTGGCACTGCCAATATGGACATCCGTAGTTTTGATTTGAATTTCGAAATTATGTCAATTATTTATGATTCTAATTTTGCACTAGATTTAGAAAATTCATTTTTAGAAGATTTAAAATTTTCTGAACAAATTGATTGTCAAGCCTGGTTAGCTCAAGGCAAGACTAAACAATTGTTTTATGCTATAGCACGATTGATTTCTTCATTTCTATAATATTTTTTATAAGTTAAATCTTAATTGTAAAAATAGATCCTCTTCGAAATTAGCTATGAATTAATTTTTTATTGGAAAATAACACGTAATTCTTTTCAATTTAGTTTGTAGTCTGACTTTATAATTAAATAGATCAGCACATATCGCAACTTATGATCGTTTTGTAAATGATGATCGAAGTGTTTTCAAGGTACATCTCTTGGTATATTTCGATTAAATCTAAGTTGATATTATATTTAAAATAGTATGTGATTATCAATTCAAATTAATAATTTAACATAATGAAATTTTATAAATTTTATAGTGGTTTTTTTAATTCTCTTTGCTCATGTATCCTGGTCATAGACTAATGAAACAAAAACGGATAGTACTTTACACCTTATGAGTTGTTGACAAGTTCTACGATAACAATTTTCAAAGTTTTACCAGATAAATCAATTCAACTATTCACTTTTTTGTAAATTAGTGGCAATTAACCAAAAATATTTTATCATATGTCAAAATTTGAAATATACACAGACAAAAAAGGCGAATTCAGGTTCAGATTAAAGGCCGGTAATGGACAAACCATTCTTACCAGTGAAGGTTATGCAGCGAAATCAGGATGTACGAACGGCATTGAATCTGTCAAGAAAAATGCAGCGGATGACGCAAAATACGAAAGATTGCAAGCCAAAGACGGCAGTCCTTATTTCAACTTGAAAGCCGGAAATAACCAAGTAATTGGTGCCAGTGAAATGTACACCTCTGAAAGCGCCATGGAAAACGGGATCAGTTCGGTAAAGACCAATGCTCCCAAAGCAAGTGTTGAAGATCTATCTTGATGAGTTTATAAGATTTTATCCGAAGAGCTATGAAAGATCATGGCTCTTTTTTTTGTTATTTTTACAAGCTAAGGTGCTAGGTATAGCTCAGCCTAACTTTGCAGAAAATTATTCCTTTTTTTTGGATCCAATTAATTTTCGCCTAAGTTTGATGAATACCTGTTAATACATAAAGTTATGAAAAAAGAAAAAGAATTGAAGGATGTTGTCAGAGCTCGTTATACCAGTATCGCTGAGCAAGGAAAAATTGAGCAATCACCTTCTTGTTGCGGTTCAAAAACGCTGTCTCCTAAAATATATCATATCATGATGGAGGACTATACCGGGACGGACGGTTATGCAGAAGATGCCGATTTAGGTTTAGGCTGCGGATTGCCCACTCAATATGCCCACATTAAGCGTGGCGATGTCATTATCGATTTAGGTTCAGGTGCGGGCAACGATTGTTTTGTCGCACGACATGAAACCGGGCCCGAAGGAAAGGTCATCGGTATAGATTTTACCCCTGCGATGATTAAAAAAGCTAGAACTCATGCAGAGAAATTAGGGTATCACAATGTTGAATTTCGCGAGGGTGATATTGATGACCTACCCGTGAATGATCAGGTAGCCGACGTAGTGATCAGTAATTGTGTTCTAAATCTGGTGCCCGATAAGCAAAAAGTTATCCGCGAAATATTCAGGGTTCTAAAACCCGGAGGGCATTTTAGCATCTCTGATATTGTGCTGGTTGGCGATCTCCCTGAAGCTTTGCGCCAGGATGCCGAAATGTATGCAGGCTGTATAGCAGGTGCCATCCAAAAACAGGAATATCTTCAACTTTTGAAAGACCACGGTTTCTTAAACATCGCTTTACAAAAAGAAAAACCCATCTCAATTCCTGACGATCTCTTAAAAAAATACCTTAAGCCGGCTGAAATATCCGATTTCAATACTTCGTCCATTGGGATCTTCAGCATTTCGGTATATGCAGAAAAATCGACAAAAATGCCGCAGCAGGACGCAAATCTCTCTCCCTCACCTGTTGAAAGATCCTGTTGTTCTCCTGATCCCGGCTGTTGTTGAATCGATTTTATTTTGAGCAGGGATAAAAAATTGGAGAAATGTAGCCCGGGTTATTATCTTATTTTTATCGATTCTAAATTAGATTTTATTATTTACCTTTGTCTTATGAAATGTAGATCTTTTTAATTGTTTTTGGTAATGGACGGTGATACATCTAAACCAAGCAATTCTTATCTTTTCGATTACAATTTTTCCGAAGCTTGCTGGCATAAACAAAAGTGTTGTAAACGATATAAAAAAAAGGGGAAAACCAACTGTGAGGATTGTCCTAAACGCAGGCCTTAGTTCAATTCTTTGGAAAACCAAATCTTGTTATTTTCGATTCATCAACGATCAGTCAATCCGCTAAGCCTTTATTTTATCGAATTTCTTGAGGCAGTTTTCGACGCCTATTTAACTATCCATTTCGTTTTAACACTCCTTAAGTTTTTAAAACCAAAAATATGCTTATTTTTAGTGTTACTTAACTAATATACTGACATGGCAAATTTCACATTACAGATCAACGGAAAAAAACACGAGGTCGAGGTAGACCCATCCACCCCTATTTTATGGGTACTTCGAGATCATCTCCATTTAGTTGGCACAAAATATGGCTGCGGGATCGCAGCCTGCGGTTCCTGTACGATACACCTCAACGGTGTTGCTGTCAGATCTTGTCAGTTATCTGTCTCAACCATTGGAAATCAAGAAATAACGACCATTGAAGGACTTTCTGAAAAAGGAGACCATCCCATACAAAAAGCGTGGTTAGAGCACGATGTACCGCAATGTGGTTACTGTCAGGCCGGCCAGATCATGACCGCCGCCGCGCTCATCAAAAATAATCCTGATCCCAGTGACGAGGCAATTGAAGCGGCCATGGATGGCAATATCTGCCGCTGTGGAACCTACACCAGGATCAAAGCCGCAATTAAGACTGCAGCTAAAGCTTCATAGATAGATTAAGAGAATCTTCAGTAATTACTCAAACTTCCAAATCATTCAAAAAAAACACACCATGACAAAAGTAAAAACAACATACGGCAGGCGTTCCTTTATTAAGATCAGTGCACTTACGGGAGGTGGAATGTTGGTCGGTTTTAGCTGGCTGGCATCTTGTTCTCCAACCCCGGAACAAGTAAAGAACATGCCAAAAGAATGGTTTAAGATCAATGGTTTCTTAAAAATTGGCGAGAACGGTTTAGTGACCATCATGTCGCCAAACCCGGAGATAGGACAGAATGTCAAAACCTCTATGCCTATGATCGTGGCCGAAGAACTCGATGTGGATTGGAACAATGTGATCGTGGAACAGGCACCATTGAATACAGAAATTTTTACCCGGCAGCTTGCCGGAGGCAGTCAATCGATCAGACATGGATGGCAAAGTTTGAGAATGGCAGGTGCTACAGCGAGAAGGGTACTGATAGAGGCAGCTGCGCAAGCCTGGAATGTTCCTGCAGATGAAATTGAAACCGATAAAGGCATCCTGTCACATAAAAATAGTGGAAAAACGGCCGACTACGGTCAGATGGCTTCCGCTGCGTCTCAACTCAAGGCACCGGAGGAGGTAGAATTGAAAGACTTAAAGGATTTTAAGATCATTGGTACCTCGAGAAAGAATGTCGATGGCTCAAAGATCGTTACAGGGCAACCTCTGTATGGATTAGATTACAAGCAGGAAGGTATGTTGATCGCCATGGTGGCAAGTCCACCGGCTTTTGGACTAAAACTCAAATCTTATGATGATTCCATCGCCAAGACCATGCCGGGTATCAAAGAGATCTTCACCATCAATACCTATGGAGATGATTATAATCCGCAATGGTCTGATATTACTGCCTTTACTAATCTGGTTGTTATAGTTGGTCACACGACCTGGGAGGTCATGAATGCAAAAAAAGCCCTAAAAACAGAGTGGGAACCCATTGAAGGTTCTACTGCAGAAATGGATTTTTTTGGTGGAAAACTAAAAGTAGAAACGCCTTCCGGATTTGAGAATACGGATGCACATTATAAAAAAATGGCTGAATTTGCTGCCAAACCGGGAAATATACTTCGCAAGGATGGAGATCCTGAAAAAGCATTCAAAAATGCGGCAAGAATAATAGAGCGCAATTATACGGCTCCTTTTTTGGCACATAATACCATGGAGCCCATGAATTTCTTTGCCAATGTAACGGCAGATAAAGCGGAACTTGTAGGTCCGATACAGACTCCTGAGTTCATGGAAAAAACCGTTGCGGCAAGATTGGGCATGCCACTTGAAAAAGTGGATATCATGATGACCAGAATGGGTGGTGGATTTGGAAGAAGACTTTACGGACATTACCTGGTAGAGGCGGCCGTCATTTCTCAGAAAATGAATGCTCCGATCAAGTTGATCTACAGCCGTGAAGACGATATGACCAATGGTGTTTACCGTCCGGCCTACCATGCAAAATACCGAGCCGCGCTGGATGCAGATAACAATCTGATCGGCTTTCATGTGCGTGCCGGTGGTATTCCGGAAAGTCCGATCGCGGCCAATCGTTTTCCTGCAGGGGCAGTAGACAACTATCTCGCAGAGGACTGGTCGATCAATTCAAATATAACCGTAGGGGCTTTCAGAGCGCCAAGATCCAACTTTATAGCGGGAGCAGAACAGTCGTTTTTAGATGAGGTTGCCGAAGCAATAGGAAAAGATCCTATTGAATTTCGACTTGAACTATTGGATCGAGCGAAAAAAAATCCGGTAGGTGAAAACAATGATTACGATGCTGCACGCTATGCCGGTGTGCTAGAACTGGTCAGAGATAAGTCTGGTTGGGGTAAAGAAGAATCCAATCGGTCTCGGGGCGTGTCTGCTTATTTCTGCCACAACAGCTATGTAGCTCAGGTACTCGATCTCGAAATGGAAGCAGGGAAACCAGTGATCAGCAAGGTGCATTGTGCCATCGATTGCGGTATCGTGGTGAATCCGGATGCCGCGACAAACCTGGCAGAAGGTGGAATCGTAGACGGTATCGGACATGCCCTTTTTAGTTCTCAAACATTCAATAACGGTGTACCTGAAAAAAGTAATTTCGATAAATACCGACTTATCAGGCATAGCGAAGCACCCAAATCTATAGAAGTTCATTTTGTTAAAAACGACATTGACCCTACGGGTCTTGGAGAGCCTCCTTTCCCTCCTATTATGGGCGCAGTAGCCAATGCCCTCTATAAGGCAACAGGGAAAAGATTTTACGACCAACCTTTAATGGAAAGTGCTCAGAATGTATTGGGATAGCTAAGTCTTGATTAGCTCGACCTATTAAAATGGCTCATTTAAGGAATTAAACAGTCTTTTATTTGTTAAAGAACTGCTTTATAGCTTTATAAAAATAAAATAAACTTACAAAAAACGTCTGGATGATTTTAAAAAACATCGAGACGTTTTGTCATTTTATCGAGATGAACTCTTCAATTCATCTAGATATTTTTAATGCCAAGACATGAATAAAATATGGCTAAGCTTTTTCCTCCTACAACTAATGGACTTTATTCTGTAATCGTGATCGTATAGGATCTATCGGTAGTTGAATAACAGGTAGGTTCATATCCAAAAGAAACATTTACTTCAATTTTAAATTTAAAAGTTCCTGGTTCTGTCGGTACACCAATGAGATCCAACCTGTTTCTGTGTACCTCCACATAAATACCATTTGGCAGATCGCCATACACAGAAAAATTGTAGGGATAATCCTCATCACCGGGCTCATTATTGACACTCGCCTTAATGCTATCCACGTAATTCTGATCGACCTTGCCTGTTCTTAATACCTTTTTTTGAAGTTCAGCTTTTCTATAGGAGCAGTTTAAGACATCATCGACAATCGCATCACATGAAATACATGGGATGAGGAGCAGGATGATAAGAAAATATTTATACATACTCTTTTTGATCTTTATCAAGGCCATACCTGTCAAATATCAAATATCGCACCACAATGAAAACAAACCCGATCTAAAAAAATCTATCCGATTCAACAATACGTCTCAAAAATCTTTATAATTCCATTTTCCCCGGTAAGGCCTGTCCAGTAACATATTCGCCATGTCATCCCCCACAAATTTTTCTGTTTCAGGATTATAATTCAAAGGCCTTTGCAATTCATAGGCAATATTGATGATATTACAAACCGCAGAAGTAGAATGACCAATAGCCACATCTGAAACCGGTTTTGTTCTTTTCTTCATGGCATCTACCCAATCCTGGTAGTGATTATCACTGAAATACACACGTTTATCAGTTTCTTTAATAGCTTGTTTTGCCAATTTCTCATTTGGAAAAGTTCGAAGAAAATCTCTGCTCACCTCAATTTTACCGTCCGTGCCAACGAACTGTACAGCGTTCTTATCTTTTTCTCCACCCCACAATTTATGATTCACCACAACCCCATTTTTATATTCCATACTCAAACCATGAGTCTGCCCTGGTTGTGAGGGGGGTGTAAATTTCACCGGGGCCGATCCATCCATCTCCAAAGCCCATTGGGCAATATCGAACATATGGGCTCCCCAATCAGTAATAAGGCCTCCACCAAAATCTCGATAACCTCTCCACCAGGCCCAAGGATCATCAATACTGACCGGAGCGAGAATGGCATTATAGCCTCTGTAAGGTGAGGGACCCACCCACTCATTCCAATCTAAACCTTCCGGAGTAGGTTCTGTTGGAAGGTCGCATTGTTTAACCGGTTCTCCAACGCTGATGTTCACTTCTTTGATAGTACCGATATATCCATTTCTGACCAGTTCAACCGCATGACGGAAATCTCTCCAGGAGCGTTGCATATTTCCTGTTTGGAATACACGATTGTATTTTCTAGTGGCATCGACCATCGCCCTTCCCTCAGAAACAGTTAAGGCTAAAGGTTTTTCGCAATAAATATCTTTTCCCGCCTTAGCCGCATCGACAGCCATCTGTGCATGCCAATGATCCGGACTTCCTATCACAACTGCATCTATATCTTTTCTGTCTAATAATTCCCTGTAAAAATGATGGCTATCTACTTTTGCATTGACACCTTTCTTAGCATTCTCAGCAATAGCTGCTTTTACAAATCGATCCAGTTTACTTTTGTAAACATCGGAGGCGGCCAACACAACTGTTTCTTTGCATTTTCCAATATTCGTAAGCAAGGTGTAGATCTGTTTGCCCGTGCCTATATAACCCAGTTGAATCTTGTCATTGGCAGCAATAAATCCGTTGCCGCCTAACACATGGCGGGGAATGATGGTAAAGGCCGCAGCACTCGCCGCCGTTTTGCCTATAAATTTTCTTCTATCCATTTCTTATTGTAAAATTAGGTTTTGCATATTCATCCATTTTAAAATAACTGATCATTTTTCTGATCAGTTATTGTTGTGAAGCAAAAATTAAGCATATATTTTTAATAAAATTGAATAATCCTCAAATTTTTCTTATCAATTGCTTAAAAAAGGAATTGGAATGGCAATAAAACAGGTGACTTGAAATGAAACTCAATCAGACCGGGGTAACCAGCAATTGCTCACATACCAGGGCACTTAAGGTAAGTTCTTGATTATCTGACAAGGTCAAAGTTTCACTTCCGTCATAAGGCTCTTTGTGTTTGATGTACAAAACCGATCCCAGTTTAAGGTTTTTGCTGTTTAAAAAATGAAGGAAATCGACAGAAGAATTGGTCAACCCTACGATTTTCAGTTTATCTCCTATGTTGCCATCGCTTAATTTTTGCCGATAAACCTGCTTTAGACTGCCTTTTTTATCCGGTATAGGTGAACCATGAGGGTCTGTAGAGGGATAACCTAACAATTCGTCCATCCTTTCAAATAGTGCATTGGATTGTATGTGCTCGACTTGTTCAGCAATTTCATGTACTTCTTCCCAACTAAAACCCATTTTTTCTACCAAGAACATTTCGGTTAACCTGTGTTTTCGTACGATTAATCCGGCCCTACTTTTGCCTTCAGGTGTGAGCCTCAGGGGTTTATACTTTTCATAATTTACCCAGTTATTCTTTTGAAGATTTTTGGCCATACTGTTGACGGTAGGTTTACTTACTTCCAAAAACTGGCTTAGATCAGAAATGCTGACTTCACCATTTTCATCTGCCAGTTTAAAAATGGCTTTTAAATAGTTTTCTTCCGTGTATGAGGCCATAAAGAATTATTACATAACAAACTTAGTAATTTTTAATTAATTTTATTGTTAGAGTTATCTAACTTTATATATTTGCTTATCTAATTTTATCGAATGAGATACAGAAGATCCAGCCTGAGCCTATTATTTTGTGCAGGCTTCATTTTTAATTTACTGAGTCAAACCGGAAGCATAACCGGTACCATTCTTTACGAAGGCGATCCACAACCCTTTGTCAATATTTCACTTTCAGGGACTAAACTCGGTGCAGTTTCTGACGACCAGGGATCTTTTGAAATACTTGATATTCCTCAAAAACAATATCACTTGATCGCCTCTATGGTTGGCTTTGAGACCGTTAAACTGGAAATTGACCTTAAAGGAAATGCTCATCAAATCATCACTATCCATATGCAAGAAATTCAAAGTTCGCTGGATGAGATCGTTCTTTCGGGTACTATGAAACCGGTCACTAAATTAGAAAGCCCGGTACCCGTAGATGTCTATCATGCTTCTTTTTTCTTAAAAAACCCCAATCCCAGTATTTTTGAGTCTCTACAAAATGTAAACGGCGTAAGACCGCAACTCAACTGCAATGTCTGCAATACCGGAGATATTCATATCAATGGTCTTGAGGGACCTTATACCATGGTCTTGATCGATGGTATGCCCATTGTAAGTGGTTTGTCGACGGTTTATGGCTTAACGGGTATTCCGCAATCGCTTATCGATCGGGTCGAAATTGTAAAAGGCCCCGGTTCTACTTTATATGGCTCAGAAGCTGTTGGCGGCATTATCAACATTATCACAAAAAGTGCGATATCTGCTCCTGCTGCTTCCGCCGATATTTTTGCTTCAGGTTGGGGAGAAGTAAATGCTGATATGGGTTTAAAATACGATTTTAGCCAAAAGGCGTCAGGTTTACTAGGCATTAATTATTTCAATTACCAAAACCCTATTGACAACAATGGGGACGGTTTTACAGATCTTACGCTTCAAAACCGAATTTCAATTTTTAACAAGTTTAATTTCGACAGAAAAAAAAACCGTTTATTCTCTTTGGCAGCTAGGTATATTTATGAAGATCGATGGGGTGGTCAAATGGACTGGACTGCAGAAGACCGGGGTAATGATGCAGTTTATGGCGAAAGTATTTATACCGGTCGTTGGGAAACCTTTGGATTATATCAACTTCCGACAAGAGAAAATCTGATGTTACAATTCAGCGCGAATGGTCACCATCAAAATTCATATTATGGAACAACTTTTTTCTTGGCCGATCAATTTATTGGTTTTGGACAATTGACCTGGAATAAACTGTTAAAAAGCCATGACCTTTTAGTGGGTGCCTCTTACAGATACACCCTTTATGATGATAACACGGCTGCTACAACAGATTTGGAAGGAAATATAAAATCTTCCATACATTTACCCGGAATTTTTGTCCAGGACGAAGTCCACATAGATACCCAAAATAAAATTGTGGGTGCCCTGCGTTATGATCATAACAGTATACACGGACATATATTTACCCCCCGAATAAATTATAAATGGAATTCCAGGGATAAAAATAATGTGTTTAGAATTAGTGCCGGTAACGGTTATCGGGTGGCCAATGTTTTTACCGAAGACCATGCCGCACTTACCGGTGCACGCGAAGTTGTCTTTACAGAAGAATTAAAACCTGAAACCTCATGGAATGTTAATTTGAATTATGTAAAGAAAATTTTTACAAAGAATAATACCTTTATCGGTTTAGACACAAGTGTTTTTTACACTTATTTCGACAACAGAATTTTACCTGACTATGAAACTAATCCGAACCAAATTATTTACAGTAATTTAGAAGGCTATGCTATATCAAAAGGATTTTCAGCAAACACGGATATGACATTCCCAAGCGGATTAAAAATACTCACGGGGATCACTTTGATGGACGTTTCTATACATGAAAATGGAGAAAGCTTTCAACAATTGCTCACAGAGTCGTTTCAGGGGGTTTGGAGCCTATCCTACCCCATTCTTAACTGGGGCCTGAATCTGGATTATACCGGAAATCTATATGGGCCTATGCGGCTACCTCTGCTTGGAGAATTAGATGATCGAGATGAATATTCACCCTGGTTTAGCATTCAAAATATCCAAATAACAAAGTTCGTCGGATCGTTTTGGCAAATTTACGGGGGAGTAAAAAACCTATTGAACTTTACACCTCCTTCGAACAGCATTGCCAGAGCTTTCGATCCTTTCGACAAGGATGTCGTTTTTGATGAAAATAATCAAGTTGTCCCTACGGCTGACAACCCAAATGCCCTGACATTCGATCCCTCGTATGTTTATGCCTCTAACCAGGGAATCAGAGCCTTTTTGGGCATAAGATATACCATTAAATAAGCGTTAACTAATTGGTTTCTAGATTTTACTCACATAAAAAACAACATATGATAAAATTTATCGTTTTATTTTTTTTGTACATTTGTCATTCGTGAAACAAATTATTGCCATATCGCTCGCATTGATCATGTTGACCTCCCAACTTGGGATCGCCATGAATACGCACTTTTGTGGTGAAATTGCTGTAAAATCTGCTTTAACCATTGGTGAAGAACATTTAGACTGTGGCATGGCAACTATGGATCGAGATTGTGAGTCGGATGACACAAATCACGATAATTTATCATCACAGTCCTGTTGTAAAAACCTACATCAGGTCTTACGATCAGATGATAATTTTAAAAATCAGGTCAGCGAAATTCAACTTTCACCCACCTTTATGGTGGTTTTCGTCCATGCTTATCTCAATGCACTGGAAGAAATCCATGAAAATAAAAATAAATTCTTCTTTGAGTCACCGCCACCGGTGACAACAGACATTCAGGTTTTATACCAAACTTTCCTTATTTGATTTTATAGCACGATTGCATCAATTCATGGTGCAAGGGCACTTTGCCTTTGAACAAAACCTTTCGTTCAAATCAATTTTATTCCATTATGCTTAATAAAATCATTCGTTTTCTGATAGAAAACAAACTTGTTTCGACTCTTTTGCTCATACTTTTTGTGGGTTGGGGTATTGTAAACGCACCCTTTAACTGGGATACGGGTTTTCTCCCAAATGATCCCGTTGCAGTTGATGCCATTCCCGATATTGGAGAAAACCAACAAATCGTTTTTACCAAATGGGATGGCCGATCTCCTCAGGACATTGAAGATCAAATTACCTATCCACTGACCACTTCCTTATTAGGGATTCCGGGTGTTAGGACCATTAGAAGTTCTTCCATGTTTGGATTTTCAAGCATTTATATCATTTTTGAAGAAGACATCGAATTTTACTGGAGTAGGAGCAGGATCCTGGAAAAGCTGAATTCTTTACCTGGCAATTTGTTACCCGAAGGAGTCAATCCCTCTCTTGGTCCGGACGCAACCGGTTTAGGTCAAATTTTCTGGTATACGATCGAGGGGAGAGATGAAAAGGGAAATGTAACCGGAGGTTGGGACTTGCAAGAATTGAGAAGTATTCAGGATTACTATGTAAAATATGCACTTTCTTCCGCGAGCGGAGTTTCTGAGGTTGCTTCCATTGGAGGCTATGTCTTGGAATATCAGGTGGACGTGAATCCTGAATTGTTGCGACAGTACAATATAGGTTTAGATCAAATTGTAAAAGCGGTAAAGGAAAGCAACCAGGATATTGGGGCCCAGACCATTGAAATAAACCGCGCAGAATATTTGGTTCGAGGACTGGGTTATATCGAATCCATCGAAGACATAGAAAACGCCGTTGTCAGTTCTGAGAATTTTACGGCTATCAAAATTAAGGACATTGGAAAAGTTAGTATAGGACCTGCCACCAGAAGAGGGATCTTAGATAAGGAGGGTGCTGAAGTCGTTGGTGGGGTGGTTGTTGCCCGATATGGTGCCAATCCTTTGCAAGTGATCAACCATGTCAAGGAGAAAATAGAAGAAATAGGTAAGGGACTCCCCTCCAAGGTATTGGCTGACGGCAGAACCTCTCAGCTCACCATCGTCCCGTTTTATGACAGAACTGAACTGATACAGGAAACCTTAGGGACTTTGAATGAAGCACTAACGCTTGAGGTGCTTATTACCATCTTGGTCATTGTGGTGATGGTCTTTAACCTGAGAGCCTCGGTACTCATTTCAGGGCTTTTACCGGTAGCTATTTTAATGGTTTTTATTGCGATGAAATTTTTTGGTGTAGATGCAAATATTGTCGCGTTATCGGGAATTGCGATTGCCATTGGGACGATGGTGGATGTTGGGGTCATTCTATCAGAAAATATCATCCGACATATGGATGAAGATGATCAAGACTTACCGATCAATACAGTAGTTTACAATGCGACTGCAGAAGTATCCGGCGCAATAGTCACCGCGGTAATGACAACGGTCATCAGCTTTATTCCTGTTTTCACCCTAATCGGAGCGGAAGGAAAATTATTCAGACCCCTGGCCTTCACAAAAACCTTCGCCCTGATCGCATCACTGATCATCGCTCTTTTCTTAATTCCTCCATTTGCTGCGTCCATATTCAAAAAAGTGAACGTAAGAAAAACGACGAACACTGCACTGAATGTTGGTCTGGTCATTATTGGACTGTTGACCCTATTTCAAGGTTATTGGATCGGCATTGCACTGATTGGTTTTGCGGCTGCAGGCTTTTTAAAAATTAACCACAAAATTTCTGCTAAAATGGCAAACCTAATGAATATTGGGATTTCCGTTCTGGCCATTGTCTTTCTTTTAGCACAATATTGGAGACCTTTAGGTTTTGACAAAAGTTTCTCGTTCAATCTCATTTTTGTGGGTCTTATTTGTTTTGGACTACTGGGTTCTTTTACACTGTTCCAAAGAAACTACATACCCATTCTAAATTGGGCTCTGGGTCATAGATTATTCTTTTTGATCATACCCACTACTCTTGTCATTTGTGGTTTTGTCATCATGAAAAATACAGGAAAAGAATTTATGCCTTCCCTAAATGAAGGATCTTTTTTATTGATGCCTACTTCTATGCCTCATTCCGGTATAGAAGAAAACAAAAGAGTTTTACAGCAACTCGATATGGCCGTTGCGAGTATCCCCGAAATTGAAACCGTGGTAGGCAAAGCAGGCAGGACAGAATCTGCTTTAGATCCTGCCCCTATTTCGATGTATGAAAACATAATTCAGTATAAATCTGAATTTTTGCTCAATGCAGAGGGTGAGCGTCAACGTTATCAAACAAACGCAGATGGCTTATTTCAATTAAAAGATGGCAGGGTGGTTTCGAATCCGAATCACAGCAAAGAAGCCCAAAATGATGCTAAGACGATTGAATTCCACAGTATTAAGAACGATCAGTTGATCGAAGACAAAGACGGTGAATTTTTCAGAAACTGGCGACCTCATATCAAATCTGCAGACGATATTTGGAATGAAATTGTGAAAGTGACAAAACTTCCGGGTGTGACATCTGCACCTAAATTACAGCCCATCGAAACAAGGTTGGTCATGCTTCAAACCGGTATGCGAGCGCCCATGGGTATTAAGGTAAAAGGTCAGGATCTTGCTGAAATCGAAGCCTTCGGTATCAAATTAGAAAATATTTTGAAAGAGGTGGAAGGGGTAAAAAAGGAAGCTGTTTTTGCGGACAGAATTGTTGGCAAACCCTATATGCTTATTGATATTGACAGAAAACAGCTAGCGCGTTACGGCATATCGATCAATGACGTACAGAACACCCTAAAAGTTGCTGTTGGCGGAATGGTACTAACACAAACTGTCGAAGGAAGAGAGAGATATGGTATTCGGGTGCGATACCCGCGTGAATTGCGCGCTAACCCAAGTGATCTGAACCAGATCTATGTCCCTGTTGAAAATGGAACACCCATACCCCTGAGTGAATTGGCGACAATTCGTTATGAAAAAGGTCCTATGGTGATCAAAAGCGAAGATACTTTTTTGGTTGGCTATGTTCTATTTGATAAACTGGATGGTTTTGCAGAGGTAAATGTTGTAGAAGAGGCACAAAAAATAATTCAGGATAGAATTGATTCCGGAAATCTCATTGTACCAAAGGGCATGAGCTACAAGTTTACAGGTACTTATGAAAATCAACTACGCGCAGAAAAAACGCTATCAATCGTTGTACCCCTGGCTCTCCTCATTATATTTTTAATTCTTTATTTCCAATTCCGATCTGTAACTACCTCCTTGATGATCTTTACAGGAATTGCCGTTGCATTTGCGGGTGGATTTATCATGATCTGGCTTTATGGCCAGGACTGGTTCTTAAATTTCAGTCTTTTTGGTCAAAATTTGAGAGAGATCTTTCATATGAAAACCATCAATTTAAGTGTTGCCGTTTGGGTTGGATTTATCGCTTTGTTTGGCATTGCCACAGACGATGGCGTGGTCATGGCTACTTACTTAACTCAAACTTTCGACCTTGAAAATCCGGCAGATAAAGACTCAATCAGGAAAGCAACGCTTGAAGCTGCCGGCAAAAGAATAAGACCTTGCCTCATGACCACTGTGACAACCGTCTTGGCCTTACTTCCAGTGATGACCTCCACGGGCAGAGGAAGTGATATCATGATACCTATGGCCATTCCTATTTTTGGAGGGATGATCATCGATATAACCTCTTATTTTATTGTTCCCGTCCTATATAGCTGGAACAAGGAATTTCAACTTAAAAGACAAAAAAAATGAAAAGAAATTTCATATGGATAGCCCTTTTGACTTTCAACTTTGGCCTGGCTCAAGAAATGGAAACCCTAATTGAAGAGGCTTTGTCCAATAATCCTGAGATTCAAAAATTCGAACTTCAACACGAAATCGTGTCTGAAAAGGTCAATGAAGTCAATAGTATCCCCGATACTGAAATTGGTTTTGGTTACTTTGTCAGTGAACCAGAAACAAGAACCGGAGCTCAGCGTTTTAAAGTTTCCGCAAGACAAATGATACCTTGGTTCGGCTCTATAACGGCTCGTGAAAACTATGTAGGTTCTCTGGCAGAGACTAAATATGAAGATCTTGTCATCGCGAAAAGAAAATTGATCGCTTCCGTTTCTCAATCGTATTATAATTTATACGCCATAAAGGCCAAAAAAGCGGTTTTAATGGAGAACATAGAACTACTTAAAACCTATGAAACCCTGGCCTTAACTTACGTTGAAGTGGGAAAAGCATCGGCGGTGGATGTCTTAAAACTACAAATGCGTCAAAATGAATTAGAGCAATTAAATAAGGTTTTAACTCACAATGCTCTGGCGGAACAAACTGCCATGAATAAACTTTTAAACCGAGATAAAGCCACACCCATAGAACTAAATCATACCTTAGTTATACCGGAAAACCTTGAAGATCTATCGCAAAAAAGTCTGGCACTTCATCCGGAACTCTTAAAGTATGACAAACTCTATCAATCTGTGGTGCAGTCTGAATTACTCAATCAAAAAGAGAAAAGTCCAATGATCGGTTTTGGTTTAGACTATATCAATGTAGAAGAAAGACCGGATATGGATTTTTCCGACAACGGAAAAGATGTTCTCATGCCCATGGTCGCACTTTCTATACCTGTTTTTAATAAAAAGTATAAATCAAAAACGAGACAGAATGAGTTGGAACAACAAGAAATTATGGCACAAAAAAATGAGCGCTACAACATGCTTGAAACTGCTTTAGATAAAGCTGTAAATGACAGACAATCGGCCATGATCAGTTATCAAACTCAGACAAAAAATTTGATTCAGGCTAAACATGCAGAAGAAATTCTCATCAAGAATTATGAAACCGGAACCATAGATTTTAACGATGTTTTGGATATACAAGAACTGAAATTAAAATTCCAAATGAATCTAATAGAGTCAATAAAATCCTACTATGAACAGAGCGCACTGATTAATTATTTAATTGAATAAGAGATGAAGAAGGTATGCCAATTAAATCTAAATCACAGATGCATTGAGAAACCGCATTAAGAGGGAATTCGTTTGATTGTTTTTAATGAAGCATAAGAAAAGATGGACAATTCCAAGATAACTTAATCAAGCAGTAAAGGGGCATAAAAAAATGAAAGTAAAGAATCAGAATTATTTCAGAAAACCATACAAATGTGAGAAATTTATACGGATGATAGAAAGCTAGGACAGTTTTCACCAAGATGAAAAAAAGTCATTCACCAATTTTAAAGTAAATCACCCATGATCGTAAACAGACATACAGCCTTAAAAATCAGAAAAACACATCGTTATTTAGGATTATTCCTCGGAATCCAATTCTTACTTTGGACGATCAGTGGTCTATACTTTAGCTGGACGAATATTGACGAAATTCACGGAGATCAATTTAGGATTTTACCTTTCCAACCTAATACTTTTGCAAATCTGATCAGTCCTTCGCAACTCGATGTACCAGGTGGTATTGGTACAATCGAATTAAGAGATTTAAAAAATACCCCTCATTATTGGGTAAACAACAAGCAATTGTACAATGCATTGAATGGTACTCCTAAAAACTATATCTCAGAAGAAGAAGCATTATATATCGCTAAAAATTACCTGAAAAATGATTTGGAAGTCACTTCTATTGAACGCATCGATCAAGTTGGCAAGCACCATGAATACAGAGAAAAACTTTTACCGGCTTATGTTATTTCTTATAAAAATGAGGCAAACGTAAAGGCCTATGTATCTTTAAAAGACGGCAAATTTCAAACGGTTAGACATCGGGCATGGCGTTGGTTCGATTTTTTATGGATGACACATACTATGGATTATGAAGGCAGAGATAATTTTAACACAGTCGTGTTAAGAGCCTTTTCTTTGTTAGGGTTAATAACTGTTTTAAGCGGATTTACCTTGTGGTTCACCTCATCGGTTTCAATTAGAAAAATATCAAAACTTATAAAAAAGTAAAAATGAAAAATTATATTATTTATATCGGAATATTATTGATAGGCTTACTTTTAGGGTGGTTGCTTTTTGGTAGTTCATCTAAAAACGACCCTACTCATAAGCACAGTGAAATAGTCAATAACGAACAAATGTGGACCTGTGCTATGCATCCCCAGATCATGAAAACCGAACCTGGTGATTGCCCTATTTGCGGAATGGATCTGATTCCTGCTGAAAATGGTGCAGAAGGATTATTGGCAGATCAGTTCAAACTGACAGAAAATGCAATGGCTCTGGCAAATATTCAAACTTATGTGGTTGGCTTGGATTCCGATGATCAAGACATGATCAAGCTCTCCGGAAAAATTATAGAAAATGAAACCTTAGAAGAAATTCAAGTCAGTTTCTTTTCCGGCAGGATCGAAAACCTAACTGTGACCTATACAGGAGAAAAAGTAAGTAAGGGTCAATTACTGGCTACCATCTATTCTTCTGAATTATATGCGGCACAGCAAGAATTAATTACAGCTTCAACTTTGAAAGATGCCCAAAAATCTCTTTATGCTGCCGTGCGAAATAAATTGAAATTGTGGAAGCTTTCTGAAAAACAAATTGATCAAATTGAAAAAACAGGGAAGCCGATCGAAAATTTCCCGGTTTATGCCACTGTTTCGGGCACCGTTACAGAAAAGTTAGTTGCCAAAGGCGATTACGTTGCACAAGGCCAGGCCTTATTTAAAATTGCCAATTTAAATTCTGTGTGGGCTAATTTTGACATCTATGAAAACCAAATTGGTCTATTCAAAAAAGGCCAGACGATTCAGATCACCACAAATGCCTTTCCGAACAAAACATTCACTGCCAAAACAGATTTTATCGATCCAGTTTTAGACAATAAAACCCGAACAGTTAAATTAAGGGTTGTCTTACCCAACACTGATGGAATCTTCAAACCGGGTATGTTTGTCGAAGGAAAAGTGGCAAATATTTCATCTGATCATGAGCTGCTCACCATACCCGCATCGGCTATTTTATGGACAGGTAAACGGTCTGTGGTTTACCTAAAACCCGATCCGAATCAACCTGTATTTGAAATGCGGGAGATCGTTATTGGCAATAGAATGGGCGAAAATTACGAAGTCCTGGAAGGATTAAATGTCGGAGATGAAATTGTCACCAATGGTGCATTTACAGTTGATGCAGCCGCACAGCTACAAGGAAAAAAATCGATGATGAATAAATCCGGAAGCCAAATAAATACCGGTCATGAAGGCCATCTCGGGCAGTCCGTTTCAGAAAACAAAACTAGTCAGGAAACTTTCGTTAAAAGAAAAGTTGAATCTCCGGTCTTTAAAAATGGATTGAACGGTTTGTTCAGTTCCTATTTTGATCTAAAAGATGCCCTGGTCAATGATGATGCTGTGCTCGCACAAAAAAATGCGCAAAAGATGGCTAATTCCCTAAATGACATTGATCGATCAGCCATAAAAAAAGAAAATCAAGAGATTTGGTCAAAAGTTTCGGAAGAATTAAGCAAGTCATTACAGCAGATCCTGACACAAAAAGAGCTGGAAGGGATTCGAAAAGAATTTATAGCTGTTTCTGAAAAAATGATCTTCCTGGCCCAAAATTTTGATGCGACAGAAAATCCCATGTACATACAACATTGCCCTATGGCGAATACCAATAAAGGGGCAGATTGGTTGAGTTTACATCAATTGATCAAAAATCCTTATTTCGGATCGTCCATGTTAAGTTGTGGAGAAGTGATCGATACAATTCAATGATCTGTGGGGAAAGTATTTCATACCAATAAATAAGAGGCCGTTTCATTGGTGAAACTGAAAAAATTCTTCTGATATTTGCACCATACTTTTGCAAAATGAATCAAAGATCCCAACAACGCATTGCACTTAGCATATATTTCTTTTTGCTCGGTTTTTGTTTTTCTTCCTGGGCATCGAGAATTCCATCCATTAAAACTAATTTTAATTTAAACGAAGCAGAATTGGGTAATCTGTTATTGATCATGCCCATCGCTTCCTTAATAGGTCTCCCTATTTCGGGTTGGCTGGTCTCAAAATTTGATAGTCGTTGGCCCCTATTTATAGGGTTTGTTTTTTTTGCGCTCTCTTTGCTTTCCATAGGATATTCAGTTCGAATTGAAATGCTTGCCCTGGCAGTGGCCGTCTTTTCCTTTATGATGAGAATAACCAATATATCTGTGAACACACAATCATTGGTGCTTCAAAAAGCCTTTCATAAAAAAATAAATGGGTCCTTTCACGGACTTTGGAGTTTAGGAGGTCTGTTGGGCGTGCTTTTTTCTACCTTAATGGTAAAATTGAATATACCCATTCAAACCCACTTTTTGTATGTGATTATTTTTAGTGTGATTTTTTCCGCGCTCGCTTTCCCTTTTTTATTAAAAAACGACCGGTCGCCATCGGGGAATAAAATTATTTTAGGTAAACCTGATAAGCTTATCTTTTACCTCGGTTTGATGATCTTTTTTGCCGCAGTCTGTGAAGGAGGTATGTTCGACTGGAGCGGCGTCTATTTTAAAGAAGTTGTTAAAGAAGAACTTTTTACTTTAGGTTACCTCATCTTCATGACTTTTATGGCGCTTTCCCGTTTTTTCTCCGACAGATTGATCGAAAGAATCGGCATGCAAAAAACCTATCTTTTTAGTGCTTCTGTTGTGGCTATCGGGATTTCGACGGTGATCATCTTCCCCTATTTCTGGCCTACCTTATTTGGATTTTCAATTACGGGTATTGGTGTAGCCGCGATATTTCCCATGACTTTTACTTTGGCCGGAAACTCCAAAAAATATTCTCCCGGTATGGCACTTTCCATCATAACCACCTATGGGATCGTAGGTATGCTGATAGGACCTCCTTTGATCGGGTACATAGCTCATCTCTTTAATTTAAAGTACGCTTTCGTGCTTTTTATTATTTCCGGGCTAATGCTTATCCCTATTTCTCGTTTATTTTTTAAAGCTATTGAGGAGGAGGGTTAATCACCATATTATGATTCGCAAAAAATTTGCTTAGTGTAACATTTTTTAATTTTTACCATCTATCTTTATAAAAATTAACATCATGAAACCATTAAACATTACTTCATTGCTCAGATTATTTATGCTTTGTATATTTCTATTACCCCTTTATAACTCAACAGCCCAAATCAAAAAAATCGAAGTAGACCCCTTTACCAAGGTGATCGTCAGTCCGCATATCGAAGTCGTTTTTCAAGAAGGAAATAGAGAGGAAGTCATTCTTCAAAGCATCAGTGTTCCTGAAGAAAAATTTAATATCGAATCATCGGGAAAAACTTTACACCTGTATTTAGAGGGAGCAAAAACCATCACTAAAAATGAAAAAGTGGAAAATGAAGAATGGAAAAGTAAACAACCCATCTATAAGGGAACTGTGGCTACGGTTCTGGTTACCTATAAAAATTTGGAAGAATTGTCTTTAAGAGGTGAAGAAGAATTTAAGTGTATAGACCAATTAAAAGGTGATAAATTTGTACTCAGCCTCTATGGAGAGACAGAAATTACGCTGAAAGATGTCAAATTGGAGGAAATGAAATCTGTGCTCTACGGTGAAAACGAATTGACTTTTGAATCCGGATCAATAGAAGATCACCGGATTATTTCCTATGGTGAAAGTGAAATAGAGGCCATAAAGGTAGAAAGTGAAACCGCAAAAATAACTTCCTACGGAGAAGCAGAGTTTAGACTTTTTGTGAATAAAGAGATCAAATTAACTGCCTATGGTGAATCTGATTTAGAATACAAGGGCAAACCTTTGATCAAAAAAGGGATTGTGATCGGGGATACGAGGGTAAAACAAATTAATTGATCATATATGAGACATTTTAATGTTCTTTGCTTTTTACTTGTACTCGTATCTATGTCATGTTCAAGCCAGGAGTCTGATCAAAAATTACCGGAACAAATCAATTTGAAATCCTATCTCGCCTTAGGTGATAGTTATACCATTGGCGAAAGTGTCCCGGTTTCAGATCGCTTTCCGGTCATCCTGGTAAAGGAGCTGAATGGCGAGGGATACGATTTTCAAGAGCCAAAGATCGTGGCGAAAACCGGTTGGACAACGGACGAATTAAAAGCAGCTATTCTTAAAGAAAATTTGAGAAAGCATTATGATTTGGTTACCTTATTAATTGGTGTAAACAATCAATACAGAGGGAGAGACGTCGAAAATTTTAGAATTGAATTTGCAGATTTGCTCCAAATGGCCATTGGTTTTGCCAACAATAAACCTGAAAATGTGGTAGTCGTTTCCATCCCTGATTGGGGAGTAAGTCCTTTTGGGTCCAGCCGGGATCAGGAAAAAATTGCCAGGGAGATCGATCTTTACAATAAGGTAAAAAAAGAAGAAACACTGAAGAAAAACGTAACTTTTGTCGATATCACCGGCATTTCGAGATCCGGATTGGGAAATCCAGATTTCTTTGCCAAAGACGGACTTCATTTCTCCGGACAAATGCATCAATTGTGGGTGAATGAGATCATGAGCCAATATGTCGACCTAAAAACCAGTAAATGAATCAGGAAGAATGCAGGAAACGAGCTTTGGCCTTAGATGAGAAGGACTCTTTAGTGAAGTACCGAGATCTTTTTGTAAACGATGACGGGGTCATTTACCTGGATGGAAATTCTTTAGGCAAACTTCCCAAAGCTACCCAATTTCATTTGCAAGAAGTAATTAAAGAAGAATGGGGTAAGAGGCTTATCAGAAGCTGGAATGAAAAATGGATAGATCTTTCCAAAAGAAATGCTTCGAAAATTGCAAAAATTGTTGGAGCCCGTGAGGATGAAATTTTTGTTGGTGATTCAACTTCTTTGAACCTCTACAAGCTGGCCTATGCAGCTTTGAAATACAAAGATAACCGTAATGAGGTTCTTACAGATCAATTAAATTTCCCAACCGATTTGTATGTCCTTCAAGGATTAATTGAGGAGCATTTTAAAAATTATAAACTCTGCTTTTTAGAAAGTAAAGATCAAATAGTCACAACTACAGAAGAAATTATTTCGAAAATTTCAAAGAAGACCGCTTTGCTCACCCTGAGCCACGTGACCTACAAAAGCGCATTTTTATACCCTATGAAAGAGGTCAACGAAATTGCGCACAAAAAAGGTAGCTTGGTGTTATGGGATCTTTCCCATGCTGTGGGGGCGGTACCTATTAAACTGAATGATTGGAATACCGATCTAGCCGTGGGATGCACCTACAAATACTTAAATGGAGGTCCCGGGGCACCGGCTTTTTTGTATGTGAAGAAGGAGTTGCAAGAAAAAATGAGCAACCCTATTTGGTCTTGGTTCGGGCATGAACACCCGTTCGATTTTGCAAATGATTTTACACCTGCGAAAGACATACAAAAATTTGGCCTCGGCACTCCCTCTATTTTAAGCCTTTCGGCCATGGAAAAAGGTTTGGATATCCTATTGGATGCCGGAATTTCTGATTTGAGAGAAAAAAGCAAAGCCCAAAGTGAATTTTTGATGGATCTGATCGAAATCTTCCTTGTTCCTTTGGGATTTTCGGTAGCTTCGCCTAAAAATACAGAACACAGAGGCTCGCATATTTCTATCCGACATAAACATGCTTACGCGATCAATCGCGCGATGATAGAACCCAAGGGAAGAGCAAAAAGTATCATTCCGGATTTTAGACCTCCAAATAACATCCGTTTAGGTATTGCACCACTATACATCTCTTACCTGGATCTATATGAAAGCGTGATGAGAATTGTAGAGATTGTACATAAGGAAGAATACCTTAAATTCGAGAAGGACAAAAACTTGGTGCCCTAATTTTACAAGTGAACGAAGGGTGATAAAATTAAAAATCCTGATTCATCATTGATGAATCAGGATTTTTAATGTATCCTATTTTTTAGGACTAGCTTTTCAGAACTAATTCTCCACTTTCCAAAGCTTTACCTAAATCGGCTCTTACCGTAGCATAGGTTTTAAAGAATTTCTTGCCGTCTGCTCGTTTTAAAACGACTTCCTGAGTTCCGTCTTTTTTATCGACAATCTCCACCACATGCACTTCGTTGGCGTAAATATTGTCATAATTTACAATTCCTCCCCTTTTAATGATAAAATTATCCTTAGGGAAATGAATATGTTTAAAATTTGGAGTTGATGGTTTTTGAATAATGAATGTATCACCTACCTGGACATTTGGATCCTGGATCCCCTGTGCATTTGTTTGTAAAGCAAACAGAACAAACGCAAATATTATAAGAATTTTCTTCATAACTATTGATTTATACTTTTATATTACTCAACTGTACAAATATATCAATATTCAACATCGTTTACAAGTCTGTATTATCGATTTAGTAAATATTTAAGATTTATTTAGTTTTATTGTAATATATTTAGATTTTTTGAGAAATATATGAAAGTTTTATTTTCTACTGCCTTCTGTTTGCCAGTAAGGGAGGTGGTTCTCCTGTAAAAGGATTCCATCTGCTAATACTTTTAGCTCCCATCCCGGAAGCCCTTATCACCGCTCTATCACCAAATCGCTCACGCAATTTATCCATGGCATGGTACAAACTCAATATTTTTTCATCATCTTCAAACATATTGATTTGATGTCCGCCACTCACCAAATGACTAAACCTTACGCCCACCAATCTCACAAGTAACCTTCTTTGGTACAGTGTTTTATACAAATCCATCACAACAGGTAAAATCATATGGTCTGCCGCACTATACGGAATCATTTTTTGTTTGGTATAGGTTTGGAAATCTGAGTACCTGATCTTAAATGTCACGCAGGCCGTAAGTTTATTTCCTCTTCGCAATTGAAAGATCAAATTTTCTGTCATCGCTGTAATGATCCCTTTTAATTTATGAACATCAATAGTGTCTTTATCGAAAGTGCGTTCGGTAGAAATAGATTTGCGCTCATGGTAGGGAATAATTGGCGAATTATCTACACCGTTCGCTTTTTTCCAGAGGGTAATGCCGGGTTTACCAAATACGCGTTCCATCATATTCACAGGCATTTCCTGAACCGTTTTTATCTGCTTGATCCCTAAATCGCACAAAGCGTTATAGGTTTTCTCACCTACCATCGGGATTTTTCTCACCGAAAGCGGCGCTAAAAAACCTTTTTCTAAACCGTAATCGATCTTTAGCTGATTATTGGGTTTTGCTTCCCCTGTGGCGATTTTGGAAACGGTTTTATTCTCAGACAAACCAAAAGAAATGGGCAAACCCGTTTCTTTTATAATTTTGGTTCTGAGCTCTGTTGCGAGTTGGTGACAACCAAAAAAACGATCCATTCCCGTGAGGTCTATATAAAACTCATCAATAGAAGATTTTTCATACAGAGGAACTGTCTCTTGGATGACATCTGTGACTTCCTTAGAAAATTTTGTATAAACACCGGAGTTCCCACGCAAGACAATGGCTTCGGGACACAATTGTTTTGCCATACGCATAGGCATCGCCGAGTGCACCCCATATTTTCGGGCTTCATAACTACAAGAGGCCACTACTCCCCTGTCTGAAGTCCCGCCGATAAGAATAGGTTTATTATTCAAACGACTATCGATTCGCCTTTCACACGACACAAAAAATGTATCGAGGTCCATATGTACAATTGAGCGTTCTCGTGTCATGTTTTAAGCATTTTTTTCTCTTCGGCATACCTCGGATCTTGTACAATAGCTAACTTTTCCATTTCATCAACCTCAATGGTCACACAGTCAAATTCTTCTGTCACTTTTCCCGTTAGTCGATAAATCCCTCTTCCTCTGAACAAATTCTTTCGGGCAGCTTGCGGGAAATGAACGGTGTCTATATGGTCTCCTTTTTCATCCACGAAAGTGCCGAAATACATCAAGTCGCCCTTAGAAGTAACCGTCTTTTTTACCGTCACATAATAGCCGTACACCGTCACTCTTTTACCGACGTATTGATACAGGTCATTGGCAAAGACCTGTGCCTGTACAGGCTCTGCCAACAGTGCAAAAGGATCGCAAAGCGGAAAATCTAAATATTGGATCTCATCAAAGGCATCTTCCAGCATAGAGCTTGTTAAAACAGGTGTCTTATAACTTATTTTCTCTGATCTAAATAAGGTTTGAACATGTTCTTCCATCTCAATTTTATGCACTTTCATATATGCTTCCCACAAAAGTTCGCGCTTGTTTGGATGGCAGAATCGGAAAGCATTCACCTTGATCAACAAAATAAGTTGCTCTAAACCAATGGGGACGCGATCGATAAAATCGTCCAGATTTGAAAACAAACCGTTTCTTTCTCTTTCCCTGATGATCTTTTTCGCATTCTGTGATTCAAAAGCCTGCAGCATCATAAAACCCAAATAAATATGCTTTCCTTGAATGAAATTTTGCGCATAGGACTTGTTGATATCCGGTGGATGAATAATGCCTCCATGCATACGCGCCTCGTGTAAATAGTATTCAGGACGGTAAAACCCTCCTGAATTATTGATGGTTGCCACCATATATTCCAAAGGATAATAAGCCTTTAAAAACAAGCTCTGGTAACTTTCCACCGCATAAGAAGCCGAGTGACCCTTGGCAAAAGCATAGCCGGCAAAGCTCTCTATTTGTCGCCAGATCTCGGCAGTCAAGGCATCATCTTTCCCGCTGTTCTTACAGTTCTCAAAAAATTGATTCTTTACTTTCAAAAACTCCTCTCTCGACCTGAATTTCCCACTCATCCCTCTTCTCAGCATATCCGCTTCACCAAGGGTAAGTCCGCCAAAATAATGCGCCACTTTGATCACATCTTCTTGGTATACCATTACCCCATAGGTTTCCGGCATGATATCGAGCATGGTTGGATGTGCATCTTTTCTTCTGGCCGGATTGCGGTAGCGCAAAATATATTCGCGCATCATTCCCGACTTGGCCACTCCCGGACGAATCACAGAACTCGCAGCAACCAAACCGATATAATTATCTACCTGTAATTTTTTAAGCAGCATACGCATGGCGGGCGACTCTACATAAAAACAGCCAATGGCTTTTGCGTTTCTGAGTAAATATTTGATCCTTTCATCTTCCTTGAAGCGTTTGATATCGTGGATATCAATGTCAGGATGATCCGGATGGTTGTATTTTACAATTTCTACCGCTTCCTTTATTTTTCCCAAACCGCGCTGACTCAGCACATCAAATTTATAGAGCCCCACATCTTCTGCCACATGCATATCGAACATCGCAGTAGAAAAGCCTTTGGGCGGTAAAAAAGTAGCCGTATAATATTGAATCGGTTTTTGAGAGATCAAAATCCCTCCCGCATGGATCCCCAAATAATTCGGAAAACCTTGTATCAACTTGCTGTAAACCAGTACCAGTTTAGACATCTTATCCAATTTTTCCTGTATATACTGACCCGAAGAAAGTTTATCGATCTCTTCTTTGGGCAAACCAAATACTTTTCCAATTTCTCTGACCGATGCGCGAAATTTAAAGGTATTGTACACCGCAATTAAGGCTGTATGAGGAAAACGTTTAAAAATAAATTGAATGATATCGTCCCGATCTCGCCAGGAAAAATCGATATCAAAATCAGGCGGATTGGCCCTGTACAAATTGATGAATCGCTCAAAATACAGATCTAACTCTATCGGATCCACATCTGTGATGCGCAACAAATAAGCTACCAAACTATTTGCTCCGCTCCCTCTTCCTACATAGAAATAGCCCTTGCTGCGCGCGTATTTCAATACCTTCCAATTGATCAAAAAATAAGACACGAACTGCTTTTCTTTGATGATCGTCAATTCTTTTTCCAGACGCTCAAACACGCGTTTACCCATTCTCTTATAACGGTAATGCAAACCCTTATACGCCAGTTTTCTGAGCAATTTAAAATCGAGTTCCTCACTTTTTGTATAAGTCTTTTGGTTCTTGGGAACTTTTCCTGAAAAATCAAAATCGATATGGCAGCTATCTGATAATTTTTGGGTATTCTCAATCAATTGCGGATAAGCCCTGAAAATTTCTTTGAGCAAAACCTCAGGCAACATCACATCTACATGATCTCCTTGTTCAGAAGCAGGAAGCTTGCTCAACAAAGTATTGTTGTCTATAGCTCTCAATAAACGGTGCGCATTAAACCCTTTCTTATCGCCAAAAGAAACTGTTTTGAGTATGACCAGTTTATTGAGATGATCTTGCCAAGCCGAAAATTTTAACTGATTGAGATCTGAAGGTTTTACACCGATAAATTCATTTTCTTCGAGTACTCTTAGATCCGATTGAAAAGGATAGATCACAAAAGTATCTTTGAGCTGTTTTGCTTTTTCAGGGATGATATACTTATCCTGATGCAAAAAATCTGACAAATAGGTATTGATGCGATAAAAACCCTCATTATTCTGTGCCAGCATCACAAATTGCTGCTGCACACCATTGCGAAAATCAACTCCTAACACAGGCTTTACCTTATATTTTGTGGATAAACGCACAAACTCGAGACTGGCAGAAGTACTGTTGATATCTGTTAAAGCCATCGTATGGATGCCCAGTTGCTGCGTCTGCTGCAAAAGTGTTTCGGGTGCCACGGTGCCGTAGCGTAAGCTGTAAAAACTATGCGTATTCAGATACATTTTTTAGAAAAAATTTTACGGAAACTATTTTTTTGCTAAATTAGCTCAAAATATTAGCAGATATTGCTCAAGATTTTAGCATTATGAATTATTTAGCACATAACATCAAACATATAAGGTCTTTAAAAGGGCTTACACAAGAACAGTTTGCCGAAGACCTACACGTATCTCGCTCAAGAATAAGTTCTTACGAAGAGAACAGGGCCATTCCTCCGGTAGATTTTCTGGTGGATTTATCGAACTACTTTAAATTACCCATCGATATTCTCGTCAAAAAAGATCTATCAAAAGCCACAAATAGTTCTTTTATAGAAGTGGGAAACCGCAGAGTTTTATTTCCTATTACCGTAAATGGGGCTGATGAAGACCTGATCGAGGTGATTCCGATAGAAGCTTCGGCAGGTTATTTAAGAGGTTATGATGATCCTGAATACATCGAACATCTCAACAAAATAAAATTGCCTTTTTTACCCACCGGAAAACACAGGGCTTTTCCCATCAAAGGAGATTCTATGCTCCCTGTAAAAAGCGGCTCTTATATCGTGGCGCGATTTGTGGAAGATATCCGCGATATAAAAAACGGCAAGACCTATATCATCCTCACTTTAAACGATGGGATCGTTTACAAAAGAGTGTATGACAAGATCAAAGAACACAACATGTTGCTACTTGCTTCAGACAATAAAAAATACGATCCTTATTATGTACCTGTAGAAGACGTTTTAGAGCTATGGGAATTTACCTGTTGCATCAACACACAAGAATACGAAGAACACGAGCTGAAAATCAGCAGTATTGCAAGCATGTTAAATGAATTGGGGGTCGAGTTGAAATCACTAAAAAAGCTGATGAATTAGTGTACGCTATTGTCGACATAGAAACCACAGGTTACGGCTCAAAAATAACAGAGATCTCCGTTTTTTTACACGATGGAAAAAAGGTGGTAGATGAGTTTACCACTTTGGTCAATCCGGAAGCCAACATTCCTCCTTTTATTACCAATCTGACAGGAATCAGCAATGCTATGGTCTACAATGCACCAAAATTTTATGAGATCGCCAAGAAAGTAGAAGAGATCACCAAAGATGCCATTTTTGTGGCGCACAGCGTTAATTTTGACTACAACATCATCCAAAAAGAGTTCAAAGACCTCGGGTTTGAATTTAAACGCAAAAAACTGTGTACCGTTCGCCTATCGAGAAAGTTAATCCCCGGATTAAAATCTTATAGTCTCGGTACTTTGTGCAGTTCGCAAGGTATTCCCATTGCTGACAGGCACCGAGCCAGAGGTGATGCAGAAGCAACTGTCATCCTTTTTGAAAAGCTCCTGAAATTAGACGATCAAAATGTTTTTTTTACTTCTTTACATCCGCGATCGAAACACGCTACCTTACCTCCTCTTTTACCCAAAAGCACTTTAGATAAATTACCTGAAACTTCAGGGGTTTACTATTTCAAAAATGAAAAAAAAGAAGTGATCTATGTCGGAAAAGCAAAAAACATCAAACAACGTGTACTCAGTCATTTTTACGACAAAGCTAAAAAAGAAGTGAACATGTGTTTGGAAACAGCAGATCTCTCATTTACCGAAACCGGTAGTGAACTGATCGCACTTTTATTGGAATCGGCAGAGATCAAAAAGATCTACCCTAAATTCAATAGGGCACAAAGACGAGCCCAAGAGAGTTTAGCATTGTTTAGTTATGAAGATCGAAATGGCATCATGCATCTGGCTTACAACAGATTAAAACTAGTCAACAAACCTTTAGTAAAATTTCACAATACAACGGAAGCGAGACTATTTTTGGAAAAAATATGTGAAAAATATGCACTTTGTCCCAAATATTGTCATTTACAAAGTAATGTAACCCATTGTTTTCATTACCAGATCAAAAAATGTAATGGAATTTGCAGAAATGAAGAAAGTGTTGAGCTGTACAATTCCAGGGTAGAACAAGTCCTGTCGGATCTGCAATTTGAAAGCAAGAATTTTGTCATCAAAGAAAAAGGCAGAAAAAAGAAAGAGTTTGCTTTTGTTCTGGTCTTAAATGGAATCTATAAAGGTTTTGGTTATGCTTCTCACAAACAATCTTTTAAAACGGTTCAGGATTATTACGATATCATCATCAACCAAAAAGATAACCGCGATACCAAAAGAATCTTAAATGCTTATCTGGAGCAGAATATTGAAAACATAGAGGTGCTTAGCAGCGATTTTACTTTAAAGAGTGAACCTCAGTTATTATTTTAATTTGTTTACACCTTCCTTTTTTGATTTATTCATTTCATCCCAACCCGTTACTCCGCCCGAAACAATAAATTTCATGACCTCGGCAGGGTTTACATCTATTTTTTTGACCTGATCAACCGGCACGATAAACAGCTCTCCCGAAAAATTATAAGAATGTGGAAAGTACACCGCCACCTTATCTAACTCTCCTAATCTCGACAAGTCTTTAGCTGTCAAAAAACCCAATTTTTCCAGATTAGAAATCGGATTTACCAAAACCAGAACCGGTTTATTAAATTTCTTTTCTTTTCCCACAAAAGCAGAAAAAAGATCGTTCAATGAAGTGTAAATCAGCTTCAATATCGGTGCTCTATCCAGGACTTTGCTGAAAAACTTTTCAAAAGGTCTCGCAATGATCGTTTGTCCTACGATCCCCGCCAATATCAGCGTAATCACAATGATCAAAATACCCAATCCCGGAACATCGATTCCCCAAATTTCTTTTAACCGATCCTTTAATAAACCATCGGCAAAAGAAAAAACCAGGTAAATGATATATAATGTTCCTCCAATGGGTGCCAGATAAAGCAACCCTTGTAAAAAATAATTGACGAGCTTTTTCATTCCTTATTCACTATTTAACGATCAATTCGGTTGACAATACTGCTGAAGCGCCCAAAGCCTGACTACGCTTATCGGGTTGGGTTCCTCCAATGAATAGTTCAAATTTTCCTTTTTCCAACACTTTTTCGCCTTTATCGTTTACCAACTTAAGCATTTCAGGAGTGATCATAAAAGTTACCTCTTTCTTCTCACCTGCTTTCAAATGTACTCTTTGAAAATCTCTTAAACTGAGCTGAGGTACGTCCAAAGAGGCCTCAACATCTTTTATATACAGCTGTACTACCTCCTCCGCATCCTGGTCACCTTTATTTTGGACGGTAAAAGTAGCTTTAATATTTTCATTTTTTCTGATTGCTTTTTTATCTAATTGTAAATTCTCATACATAAATGCCACATAACTCAAGCCAAAACCAAATGGGAACAAAGGCTCTTTTGTCATGTATCTATACGTACGGTTCTCTAATCTATAATCCTCATAAGGAGGCAAATCTTCTGTTGTATAGGGAACTGTTACCGGTAATCTGCCGGATGGTACCACATCCCCGAAAAGTACATCAGCCACCGCATTTCCACCCTGTTCACCGGGATACCAAACATAAAGCAGTGCATCGGCTAGCTCATACACCTCAGGCATCGCAATGGCACTACCTCCGGTAACCACCACGACCAATTTCTTAGAAGTCTTACGCATTTTTCTCAGAAACTCGATTTGATTCTCCGGCAATCCAATCTCCTCTCTATCGCCTTTGTGTTTTGAAGCAATGGACTCTCCTTCCTCTCCTTCTATCAGTTGAGAGATACCCACACAGGCAATCGTTACATCTGTTCCATTGGCTTCACCGGAAAACCAATCCATCGGGTTCCTGTTTTCTTCATCTAACAAAGCGCCTTGACTGTAAGTGACAGCAGTACCCGCACTCACTTTACCTACAACGCCTTCCAAGATCGTTTTTAAATCTTCGCTCACGCCGTAATAATTGGCTAAAAGTGCCTGAGCATGCGTAGCCGTTGGTCCGACTACATACACCGCGTTCACCTCCTTTGAAATAGGCAAGGTGTTCATTTGATTTTTTAGCAATACAATACTTTTCGCGGCCGCTTCTCTGGCTAAAGCCACATGATTGGGATGACGAATCGCGAAACTGCTAATTGTATCAAAAGGGTTAGATCCTGCCGGATCGAACAAACCCAGTTTAAATCGTGTAGGCAATAATTCTTTTAAATTCTTATCAATTTCCGCCTCTGTTGTCAAACCCTGCTCTAGTGATTTGATAAGTTCGGGATAGGTTGATCCACAATTCAAATTACAGCCGGCATTCAACGCTAATGCTGCGGCTTCCGGAGCTGTATTTACGACCTTATGCCCCTCATAAAAGTCGACGATCGCCCAACAATCTGAAACAAAATACCCCTTAAAACCCCATTGTTTGCGCAGCACTTCACCCATTAAATAAGGATGTGCATTACACGGATAACCGTTCACCCTGTTGTATGCACCCATAATTCCTTCGACTTTCCCCTCCTTCACCATTGCTTCAAAGGCAGGCAAATAGGTTTCCCATAGATCTTTCATACTCACCTTCGCATCGAACTCGTGCCTTAAACCTTCAGGTCCGTTATGGACGGCATAGTGCTTCGCCATACCGGCCGCTTTAAGATATTTTGGGTGATTTCCCTGTAACCCTTTTACATAGGCCACGCCCATTTTTGAAGTCAAAAATGGATCTTCACCATAGGTTTCCTGACCTCTTCCCCAACGGGGATCCCTAAAAATATTTACGTTCGGGCTCCAAAACGTAAGGCCTTGGTATTGACCGCGCATTCCTTTTTTAGAAAACTCATTGTATTTCGCCCTCGCTTCCGTAGAAATTACGGATCCAATTTTTTCGAGTAAGGAGGTGTCAAACGTGGCAGCCAAACCGATGGCCTGCGGAAAAACCGTTGCTCTTCCCGCTCTCGCCACGCCGTGTAAACTCTCGTTCCACCAGTTATATTCGGGAACACCCAAGCGCTCAACCGCCGGAGCATTATAAGACAATTGCCCAATTTTTTCTTCAATTGTCATCCGGTTAATTAGATCATCAACCCTTTCACTAATTGGTAAATTTGGATTTAAAAAGGCTAATTTCTCGTTATTTTGGGCTTGAATTTGAATGGCAAGTAAACATAAACTGAGGAGGGTGAGAAGTTTTTTCATGATGGAACAAGTCAAATTATCAGGGGATCAATTTACGAAAGAATGACCATTTCCCGGCATAAGGAAAGAAAAAAGGGATATGAAATTACATCCCTTTTTCTAAAAAAAATAATCCATAAAAAATCAATTTACCCTGACCCATTGCACATAGTCGTCGTTTTTAGCGGCGACAATATATAATTCCTCATTTATACTTATTAAAGACATGTCTTTGATATCTCCAGGCAGGAATAAATATCCAATAGTCCATCTGCATTTACATCAGCCATGGTCACTCCGGTGAACCACCTTCCATCTCCTGCCACTCCGGCACTTTCTGAAATATCTTCAAACTGCAGATTTCCTTTGTTGAGGTATAATTTGTTCGGAACCATGTTCCCTGTAAAATAAAGATCGATCAGACCGTCATTATTGATATCGCCGGCAGAAAGCCCTCCCCCCATGTACATATATCCATAGGAAAAATAGTTCAGCGAATCATTTTCGGTTAGTGTATTCGTAAAATGAATAGTAGACTTGGCAGAATTCAATCTTCCAAACTGCTTACTTTGGATCTTTTCAGATTGATTACAGGAAAAAAGGAAAGGGAGAATTGCCGGAAAAAAGATTAACCTTTTCAAGCATAGTGGTATTTACAATGAGGTGCTGACATACAAAAAAACAGAGCAATACAATTGCTCTGTTTTTAAGACTAATATAAATTATTTATGACTAGTAACCAGTGTTCTGTTGAAGTGTGCCCACACTACCATCAATTGCATTTAATGGAATTGGCATTAAATCATGTTTAGGCTGATAATCTGCCATAGTGAAAGAGGTGATAGCTCTCTTCTCATTTACTTTGTACGTATTCATTACCTGAGCCGCATTACCCCATCTTCTCAAATCGAATAATCTGTGACCTTCAGTTGCTAATTCCAAACGACGCTCAAATCTAACCGCTTTAACAGCGTAATCTTGACTCGGGAACGAAGGATATGGTTCTACCTTGTAATTCGCAGCAGGGCTTCCTTTTCCTCCCACAGGAGTCATATTCTTAGCTCTGTTTCTCACTTGGTTTACCCATTCTAAGGCTTCAGTCAATTTACCGGTTTCAGCCGCAGCTTCTGCCGCCATTAATAAGACATCAGAATATCTCATGAAATGGTAATTGATCCCTGAACGTTGTTCACCCCAACCACCTGTTCCGCGGTTAGCGTCATCACCTACCCAATAGAAATTCTTTTTGGTCAGGTAGGGTCCTGAAATATCACCAAACTCAGCACGGATCCAATCTTTACCGGGCATTACTCCCCAGCCGTTAAAATCAATTCCTCTTCTTCCGATGGTATAATCGATACGAGGATCCAATAAACCAGTTTCCGGTGTAAAAGGTTGTGCTGAAGTTATCCCATAGTCATTCTTAATATCACTATTATTAAAATCATCTAATAAGGGTAAACCATTGGCATCTACTTTGTAAGCATTAGCCAAATCCTGAGTAGGCTGACCAAATCCACAACAAGAACCTATAGGGCCTCCTGAAGGGAAATTCAAAGTTGAACCTCTGTTTCCATTGAAAGACAATCCCGCATCAGCCACAAATTGAATCGCAAAAACAGATTCTGCGCTATTTTCACCAGAAGCTCTGAAGCTATCTACAAATTCTGTATTTAAACTCCATTGTCCAACTATCGTCACCAAAATATCATAAGCAGCCTGGTATTCTTTTTGATATAAATGAGCTTTCGCTAAAAAGGCCTTAGCCGTTTTCTGACTTGGTTTTCCTACTAAATCCTGGCTCGTTGGCAAGTTCGATGCTGCATAAGCTAAATCAGCCTCTATCTGATCCCAAATGGGTCCGGAGTTAGGTTGATTAAATTCAAAAGCGGCAAAATTCTCTTCTGAAATATAAGGTACATTACCCCAAATCTTTTGAAGTTCAAAATTAAATAAACCTCTCAAAAATCTGGCCTCTGCCAACTGCGCAGAAAAATCTCCTTCAGTTACCAAAGAAATCTGGTTGATCACCGCATTCGCTCTGTTGGTAGCGGCATACAAAGATCTCCATTTCTGAGAAATATAAGGATTTGCAGTTTGCCAGTCGTAAGTTTCTAATAGAAACAAATCCGCCTGGTCACTATTGGTAGATCCTTTGTGCATGTCATCAGACAATACATCAAACCACCAGTTGTCTCCAGTTTTTTCCCAGTCGGCTCCACCGGTATCGGTCATTCCGTCTAATCCTGAATACGCGCCCACCAATAATAATTCTATACCCTGGGCGTTCTTTAAGGATTCATCACTTAACGAACCAAATGCTGTTTGCTCCGTAAATTCGTCGTTGCAAGACCACAGGGTAGCGAGCAACGCCATTAAATATACTATCTTACTTTTCATTTCTAATTAAAATTTAATATTAAATCCTATCGTATAAATTTGTGAGAATGGATAGTTTTGCCAATCCACTCCTAATGTCAAATTACCACCTCGCACAACTTCAGGGTCGATTCCGTCATAATCAGTAATCGTGAAAATGTTGGTACCCTGTACATACACTCTAAAAGAATCCATACCCATTTTCTTTACAGAAGCATCCGGAAAAGTATAGCCCACTTGTAAATTCTTCAAACGGAAATAAGAACCGTCTTCCACAAAGAACGAGTTTGGGTTAGTTTCACCATTCTGAATCGTAGAACTAAGAGCAGGTATTTTCGTGTCTGTATTAGTAGGTGTCCATGAGTTCACCAATCGCGTTGATCTGTTCCCGTTCACAAAGGTAGGAAAATCAGTATAGATCTTATTGTAATTATAGATCTCATTTCCTTCAGATCCCGTAAAGAAGGCTGATACATCAAATCCTGCATAGCCCAATCTGGCATTGATACCATAAGTGAAATCAGGCAGTGGACTTCCAATATAGGTACGGTCATCATCGGTTATTTGTCCGTCACCATTGATATCTCTGTATTCAAATCTTCCGTTTTCATCCAAACCTTCCACTACTCTACCATAGAATTCAGATAAAGATCTTCCTTCTTCCGTTCTTGTAATCGCACCTCCTCTAAATCCTCCGTCACCTGAATAAAATGGCGAAGCAAGATCAACTACCTCATTCTTGTATTTAGATAAATTAAAATCTATGCCATAAGAGAAACCTGAATCGGTCACATCAGAAAAACCTAATGCAAAATCTATACCAGTATTTTTAAATTCACCAATATTCACAAAAGGTGCACCGGCATCCGGTCCGGTTGATGGAATGATGGTAAAATCCTGAGCAATCAGATCAGAAGTCACAATGGTATACCACTCAATAGATGCATATAATTTATCCTGAAAAAAGCCCATTTCCGCACCGATGTTAGTGGTTTTAGAAGTTTCCCATTTCAAATCAGGGTTTCCGATAGAATTGATCTTTGCTCCCGTAGAAATAGCAGAACCATTTAATGCGTAATTTGCAAACTGCTCAGACAATACAGATTCATTGATCGTTGGGTTTCCACCCACTTCCTGGTTACCTAATTCACCATAAGACGCTTTTAATTTTAATCTGCTCATAAAGAAGTCAGCAGGCCAAAAATCTTCTCCACTCACTAACCAACCCGCACTAAAGCTCGGGAACCAATCTGTTTTATTGTCTCCTTTGAATTTTGACGAGGTATCTTGTCTTAAAGTAGCTGTTAAGAAATACTTATTCGCATAATTGTAATTCACAGAACCAAAAACAGAGAACAATGAACTTTCATATTCATAAGCATATTCTACGTTTGGCGCTCCTGATCCGTTTGAAAGGTTATAAAAATCAGGTGTTTCAAATAAATAACCTGTTCTTGTAACTCGCTTCCCTGAACCAGAATTTTTAACAGCTTCAACACCCAATAACGCATTAACGTTGTGATTACCGAATGTTTTAGCATAGTTTAAGGTGTTAGACCAAGTCCAGTCAAAACTGTATTGATCAGTTACGCCTAAAGTATTTGTCGCTAATGGCTCAGAGTGTTCCGGATCTAAAGCTTGAAAATTTCTGGCATCAAATTGATTCGTTGATACACCAAAACTAGTTTTAGCGGTTAAACCATCGATAATTTCGTAGGCTGCATACACATCACCAAAAACACGTAATGATTTGTTGAAATCATGTCTACCTCTGTATAATTGAGCCATACCACTTCTGGTATTTCCTAAACCATCCGCATCACCGCCATAAGTACCAGCTAAATTTCCGTCATTATCATAAACCGGTACAACAGGAGACATCCTTAAAGCATTTTCAAAAGCCTCTGCGTTCCCTGAGGTACCATCAGACCAAGCTATATTTAAGTGCTCTCCTACAGTCAAACGATCTTTGATCTTAAATTCGGAGTTTAAACGTGTGGTATATCTTTCAAAACCTGTATATTTTAAGATACCATCTCTGTTCAAATAACCTACAGACATAAAATACTTTCCAGCGTCATTTCCACCTTGCATAGAAAGGTTTACATTGGTGGTTGGCGCATTTCTCGTAAGTGCTTTTGGCCAATTTGTACCTCCCGGGATCACATCAGCGTCCACACCTCTGGTATTGTAAACTTTATCCGACAATCTCCAGTCGGCTGGTGTATATACATAATCATTTGGTCTTTGGTCCACATATTGGGGATGGTACAATCTAGTACCGTCATTGATCAAAGTTTGCAAAAGCATGTCTTTGTGCTGTTCGTGATTCATCAAATCCGGTAAGTTGGTTGGTGTAGAGAATCCTGAATACACATCCAAAGAAAGCGTCGCTTTTTGCTGCGCATAACTACCACTTTTAGTTGTTACGATGATTACACCGTTCGCAGCTCTTGCACCATAAATAGAAGCTGCACCATCTTTTAATACGTTCATCTGAGCAATATCTCCAGGATCAATACTGTTTAAGATATTTGGGTCAGTTGTTTGAACCCCGTCAATAATGTAAAGTGGGTCAGTACTGTTGTAGGTACCAAAACCACGAATCGTGATCTTTGGCGCTGCACCTGGCGCTCCACTTGTCACTACGTTCACACCCGTTACCCTACCTTGAAGTGCCTCCGCTGCGTTCGCAACCGGTACTTTCAAAGCTTCGTCCAAATCAACCGAAGCTACGGAACCCGTAATGTCTCCCCTTGTCTGGCTGGTATAACCTACTACTACTACTTCTTCTAATTGATTAGCATCTTCAGACATCAACGCATTGACAACGGACTGACCGTTGACACTGATGTCCAAAGTTTGATAACCAACAAAACTGAATTCAAGCACTGCATTTGAATCTACCCCATCTAAGGCATAGTTTCCATCAAAATCAGTTACTACTCCATTGGCCGTTCCCTTCACGACCACATTCGCTCCAGGTAAGGGACCATTCGCATCCGATACTGTTCCCGTTACACTCTGCGCCTGTATGTAGCCACAAAGCATAAAAGCCCCAAGAAAAATTAATTTCTTAATTAGATAATTGTTTTTCATAAAATAATTCATAATTAAAAGTTAATTGAGTTAGCTAAAAAAGAACATGATCATTTCACTGTCATTCGAAAATCGTCAGGTGCGGTGAACAAAATTAATCGGATTACAAGCGAAATGAAAATTTCTCTTTTTAACATTTTTTGAAATTTCTAGTTAAACGTGTTAAACTATAATTTCTATCTTTACAAAAATATCCCCCTTGTTAAATAATTGTTAATAGTATATTGTCATTATCTGATACTTTTTTTTACTGCCCATGAATAACAAGTTTCACAGAGAAATTACACAACTCACTCCGGAAGATTGTTTTTTAATTTTTGACCGTGTAAAGGACAAATTCGATTTTCCTATTCATTTTCACCCGGATTATGAGCTAAACTTTATATACAATGGCAAAGGTGTTCGACGAATTGTTGGTGACCATATGGCCGAGATCGAAGATTATGAACTCGTGTTTATGGGGAGTAACCTAGTTCATTGCTGGGAGCTGCACAATTGTACGAATACTGAGATTAGAGAAGTTTGTATACATATTCAAAGTGACCTATTAGACGATAATTTATTGAACCGAGAGGTTTTTAAGCCCATTAAGGATATGTTTCAACGATCAAGAAATGGTATTCTCTTCTCTCAGGAAACGGCTAAAATGATGATGCCCAGAATATTGAACTTATCAAAAATTACCGGTATTGACAATTTTCTGACCCTTATCTCTATTTTGTACGACCTTTCCGTTTCGAGGAATCAAAAAATACTTTCTAATTCTTTACCCGATCGGGACGATTTTGAAAACAGTTCAAGAATTAAGAAAGTACATCAATATATCCAAGAAAACTATCAAAAAAAGATCTCCTTAGAGGAAATATCCAATTTGGTCAATATGACTCCGGTGTCTTTCAACAGATTCATTAAAAAACGAACGGGAAGAACTTTTATCACCTATGTGAATGATATTCGTATTAGCATGGCAGCTCGACATTTATTGGAATCTGAATACACCATTGGAGAAATAAGTTTCAAATGCGGTTTCAACAATATTGCCAATTTTAATCGCATTTTTAAGCAGACCAAGAATATTACGCCCAGTGAGTACAGGACTGAGTTTATCAATGTGCATCAGGGTAAAAAAAGACTCTAATTTCCCCTGGTTTTATCCTAGAACTTTAGAGAGTATAAAAACTGTGGTAAATCCGACGGCAGCCAATATCGTAGTCATAACAGTCCAGCTTCTGAACGTTTGCCTTTCGTTCAATCCAAGATACTTACTTACCAACCAAAAACCACTATCATTTACATGAGATAAGATAGAAGCGCCACTCGCTATGGCAATCACTAAAAGTGCCTTGTCTATTTCAGAAATGTCTCCCATTAATAAGGGAGAAGTAATTCCGGCCGAAGTGATCATGGCCACCGTTGATGAGCCCTGAAGAATTCTGATCAAGGCAGCCGCAATAAAAGCGAATAGCAAAATACTAATTCCTACAGAAGCGAAATAGTTCGCGATCATTTCACCTGTTCCTGTGTTTACCAACATTTCTTTAAACACGCCTCCTGCACCGGTTAGCAATATGATCACTCCAGCAGGACCCATTGATTTTGTTGTGATATCGAATAGCTTTTCTTTGCTAAATCCGCGCTTTATACCTAATAAATACCAAGCCATTAAGTTGGCAATGATCAATGCCGTAAAAGGGTGTCCGATCATTCTAAACCAGTTCCGGGTTGTTTCACTCAGAAAATCCTCAGGCACTAGCGGACTAGATATTAAAGTATTGAGCACAATTAAATTAATCGGTATGGCAATAATGGAAAGTACCAGACCTACTCCGGGAAAATTTTGACTTGTACCCTCAAATTCGTCGATTACAGGAGCAGTCACAAAAATCTTTTTCGCGATAAATTTTCCAAAAAGGGGTCCGCTCAAAATAGCCGTAGGTATACCCACCATAAATCCAAATAGAATGACCCATCCGAGATCTGCTTTTAAAATATCGGCAACTGCCACAGGTCCGGGTGTAGGTGGAATAAACGCGTGTGTGACCGCTAAACCTGCCAAAAGGGGTATGGCGTACAAGAGCAATGACTTGCCGGACTTGCGCTGCAGCGAATAGATAATTGGTATTAAAATAATAAAAGCCACATCGAAGAACACCGGAATAGCCACAAAAAAACCGGTAATCATCAAGGCCCAGGAAGCATTTTTCTCGCCAAACTTATCGAGCATATAATTGCCCAAAGCTTCGGCTCCTCCTGAATGTTCGAGAATTGCTCCAAACATGGAGCCCAGTCCGACGACCACAGCTACAAAACCCAAGGTATTGCCCATACCTGTTTGTATGGTTTGAATGATCTTCATGGGATCCATACCCGCTATCAATCCGACAACAATACTGGCGATCAATAAAGAAATAAATGCTTGAATTCGCACAAATAAGATGAGCACTAATAAGACGGCTACACCGATAAAAACTGCTAATAGCAACTGATAATCAATCATCTAAATCCCAATTTGAATGAAAAAATTGATTTTCGGGCTTATCAATTCTTTGGTAAGTATGTGCCCCGAAGAAATCTCTTTGGGCCTGAATCATATTCGCAGTAGATTGTTTTGTTGTCATGGATATCCAATAATCATAGGCGGTACTGAATGAATTCAAAGAAATTCTTTTGGTCAAGCCCAAATATAATATGTCTCTCGCTGACGATTCTTTCGATCTCAATAAATCCGTTATTTCGTCGATCTCAAATAGATCTCCAGCACTTTTCAAATGATCGACGCATTTTTCCATGAATGTTGATTTAATGATACAACCATTTGTCCATATCCTGGCAATTTCCGATAAATTCAGTTGCCATTTTTTCTCTTCAGCATAGGCCTTGATCAAAGCGAAGCCTTGCTGATGATTGATCCACTTTACGAATAAATAAGCGTTTTTTAATTGATCAAGATCAGGTAATTCATTGTGAGGTGAGTGGCTAATTTTAAGTGCTAATTTGGATCGTTCATGTTTAAATGACGACAAATACCTTGCAAACAAAGCAGAGGTCATCACCGTTGTTGGCTGACCCAATTCCAGTGCGGCTATGCTGGACCAGCATCCTGTACCTTTATTACCGGCCTGATCCAAAACAAAGTCTAATAAATAATCATTTCCCTCCTTCTTCTTTAATATTTTAGCACTGATGTCTAATAGATAACTCGATAGTTCTCCTTTTTGCCATTCGCTAAAAACATCAGAAATTTCTTCATTGGTCATGCCTGATCTCAACAAACCATAGATCTCAGCCAAAAATTGCATTTCGGCATATTCCATTCCATTGTGAATCATTTTGACAAAGTGACCGGCTCCATCCGGTCCGATATATCCACAACAGGGTCCATTGGATCTATCTTTGGCTGATATCGTTTCTAAAACACCTGCTATCCGGGCATACCCTTCTTTAGATCCTCCGGGCATAATGGAAGGACCATTTCTCGCTCCCTCTTCCCCTCCTGAAATACCTGCACCAACAAATAAGATCCCCTTAGATTTTAGATCATCTATACGCCTTAATGTGTCCAAAAAATGAGAATTGCCGCCGTCTATCAAAATATCTCCCTGACTCAAGTGCGGTATCAGCAGGTCTATCACCTCATCCAAAGCTTTGCCCGCCTTGATCATCATTAGAATTTTACGGGGAGACGCTAAAGAATTGACAAAATCAATCATTTCTGTGAATCCTTTTATCTGTTTATTCTTGCTCCTCTTCAAAAAGTTTTCCACTATTTTCTCTTCCCCCTCAGTGGTACGATTAAATACAGATAATGAAAAATGATGGTCTGCCATATTTAAAGCAAGACTTTGACCCATGACTCCCAAACCAATAATTCCGAAAAAAGATTTCCCGCTTTGATCTAATTTATTCATAATTTTTTTAACGATTAACTCCGGTTCATCCTCTATATTCACGTGAAAACCATAATTAGGCACTTCCAATGTATCAAATTGACTTTTTAACAGATCGGATTTCATATAATGTCCGCTTCTTTTCTCCATCCTTTTCCGAATCAAATCAAATTCACCATTTAAATATACCCAATGTATGTCATTGATCGTTTCCTTGAAAACTTTGCGGTATTTTTCTTTCAGTGCAGAACATGACAAGACTGCTCCCCCTGCTTGCTCCCATTCCTTCATGGCTAAAGAAAGATTATTCAGCCAGGGCTGCCTATCGTCATCATTTAGGGCAATGCCGCTTTTCATTTTGGAAATATTCGACTGTGGATGAAAATCATCGGCATCGTAATAGCTCAAATTGAGTTTGTTTGCCAACATTTTCCCGATGGTTGTTTTACCGGATCCACTTACTCCCATCACAACAATTAACATCATAAGCGTTTTTTAATGGTTAGAGCGCTTAAAATAATTACTCTTAACTCCTTTTACTCCCGGTTTTACCATAAATAGAGAGCCCGCCAGAGGAAATTCTTTCTTTTCCTGATCGGTCATATCCAGACTTGCTGTTGTAATATAGAGTATGTCTAAATTTTCTCCTCCAAAAGCACATGATGTTACGTTATGAGCCGGAACCTCAATTTTATCAATCAATGTACCTGATTTTGGATCAAAACAAAGGACAGCATTTCCATTCCACATTCCAACCCATAATTGGTCATTTTCGTCAATGGTCATTCCATCTGGAAAGCCCAATATTTCGGGTACTTCAACAGCTACTCTTTCATTCGAGATCGTTTGTGTGTTCATGTCAAAGTCATAGGCCTTAATTTGCTTTGTTGGCGTGTCTATATAGTACATTGTTTTCTTGTCACCTGTCCATACGATCCCATTGGATATAGTGACCTGATCGATCATAGCCGTAGCATTTCCACGGCCATCTATTTTGTAAAGTTTAGCCTTTTCTTTTTCTTGATTGAGATGCATAGAACCAACCCATAAATTTCCACTTGGATCGCACTTACCATCATTAAATCGGTTCTCTGTCATGGTCGATTCAACATCAGAAAACAATTCCAATTGCCTACTGTTAAGGTCCACTGAATAAATACCGTCTTGCAATGCTGCTAAAACTTCATTTTCGGAGACCGGTACAACTGTTCCTATGCGCGAGGGCATAGGAATCAATTTATCTATTTTCGTTTTTGGATCAAAAATATGAAGTTCTTTCCCTTCAATATCTACCCAAAAAAGCCTTTTGTTCTTTGCATCCCACAATGCTCCCTCCCCCAGTTGAGCCCGCACTTGATACATAAGTTCCGCCTTTTTTATTTTTTCGCTTTGTTTTTGTGTTGTATTCAATTTTGTAAATGAGAATAATACCAGAACAATGATAGCTAATAAAATACTGACAAAATTTGTCTTAAATTGTTTTTTCATACCTATAAACCCCGATTTATATTAAAGGTTTTAAAATTAAGGGTAAATGACAGGATTGTCTAATATAAAATTGTCAAAAAATAATGGAATAAACGATCAAAACTGGCTATCATTCAAATCAGTATACCTATTGAGCCCTTTTATCTACTGATCGAGCCTATGTAATTGATCACTAGTTTTTTATTGCCAAAACTTTTAAAATAGAATTCAGGAAAAAAAACATATTCCCCACAATTCAGATCATAGCTGGACAAGGTTATATGATAAGCATTATTTTTGGGGTTTTTCTTGTCTTCGTATACCAATTCTATGTTCAGTAACTGGTCGGACCCATTTCCTTTTGTCGTCCATTCAAATTGGTTGTTTTTAATTTCCGCCTTGATAACCGCATCATAGGTTCCTATTTCTCCTGTATGGTTGTAGTAATACTGCCCTTCGATCGGGTTTTTTCCAAAATTTGCATAAAGCATCAATAAATTCGGCCTTTCCTGCGTTAAACTTTCACCAAATATTTTGATATAATTAAAGTCAAAGCCATCCTTATCCAGTTCTGCGGACGCATTTGAGAAGAACATTTCATTATCAAGTGCAAAGAAATTCTCCGGCCTGCGCACATCAATTTCTAAGGTGAAGCTATCCACACCACTGCCGTTCTTAACTTTTTGAGTGATCGAGTATGTTTTTTCCTCTAAAAATTGAATGGAACTGTACTTATCAACAAATACAAATTCGCCACCTGTCACCTCATAAGATATATCTGAAGCTCCTTGGGCTTTATTGATGATTTCAACCTCGACCCATTGAAAAATATCTTCTGAGCTCAATTCAAAACCAGCCTTTGGTTCATTTTTACTTTCTGAAGAGCAATGAATTAAACTAAGCAGAACACAAAAAATAAATGCGTTTTTTAACAGACTGAGCATATTTATTTTTTTGTAAAAGTATAAAAAATGTGGATAAGTAACTGTTTATCAACAAATTTTATCTTTTTGTTTTAATCATGTTATCAGGAACGACAATATAAAAATCTGCTCTTACACTTTTTTCATCATCTCCCATTTTATCCCAATCTGATTTATTTACAGTGGTAATAGACATAATTTCGTAGCCTGGTTTGATTTTATTGATCCACCAGATGATACCTTGCTTATTGTCAGAGTGATAGGAACCATTAAAATGAAGAAACAAATGTTTCTTATCATAATTTTTCAATATAAAATGCGCCATGGTCGCATCTTTTGATGCCTGCGAAATTTGAATGTTCAACATATTTGGAGGGACATGTCCGCCCATCTGGTCTTTCATTTCCGCATAGGCTTTTACATTCGGATCAAAATGTTTTTTGAGGTCAGGACCGATCATTTTTTTAGCTTCCGGACTAAGTTGATCCAAGGCTTCCATACCTCCTTTGTAGATCATGGAAGCATACCTGCGAGGAATATTTGTTGCTATAAAGGGTATTTTATGTTCTTTGGCAAATTCAACCAGCGCTTTATAATCAGTTTCATAATTTGACCATAATTGTGTAATCTCCGGCAGCATTTTGTCTTCCGCGTAAAAATCAGCTAAGTATTCATCCAAAACCAATTGATTTCCATTTTCAAACATTTCAGCGCCGAGCATTAACTTCCCGCCTGTCTTCTCATATAAACCTTGGGTTACTTCCATTTCTAACCAATGAGCAATAGGATTATCGTGGTATTCTCCAAAAAATACGAGGTCTGACTTTCCGAGTTGCTTGATCATATCTCTGAAATCAGTCGATTTTCCTTTCCCATTAAATAGTTGATAAGCTGGATTATCTTGTGCAAAAACTTGTACCAAAAAAGCTAAATTTAGTATAGCGAAAAGGATCTTTTTCATTTTTTGTATTTATTTTATTTCTATGCTCTGCAAAGAAAAGAATATTTATTCAGTTAAATAAGATTGGTTTTTTATGAAAGTTGCTAAATTTGTTTTTCAACCAACCAAATCATATGAAAAATATCCCTTTAATTTTAGCCTCAGTTATTCTATTTATTAGCTGCTCTTCATATCATTCCATAGAGAGTTTTTATGATAAACACAAAAATGATCCGAACGCTTCGTCATTTCAATTACCTACTTTTTTAAAAAATGCTGTAAAAAGTATATCTCCTGAACTGAGAGAAATTGTGGGAGATGTTGATGATTTTCGCTCTATCTCATTTAAAGATTGCAGTATCGCGCAAGATCAACAAATTAGAGCGGAGTTAAACTCCATCACAAAAAATTACAAAGACATTGTTAGAAAAAATGAAAATGGAAAAAATATTTCTGTCTCTGTCAAAGAAAAGGGAAATATCATAAAAGAAGTGATTCTGCACAGTCAAAAAAATTCAGATCATTATGTGATGTATTTGAAAGGAAATTTCGACACAGATAAGATCAATAAATTAGCCGAAGCCGAAGACTTTGAATCTTTGGGGAGATAAATGATTTAACATACAGGATGAAGAATTTATTGTTCTGGTTGCTAATTGTTCTTAGCGGCCCTATTTTTTCACAAGTCATAGACATAGAACATATGCGTTTAGATACCGAAAATCAAGGTTTTGCAGGGTCTATAGGACTTAATTTCAAATTGACTAAAAATACCCGAAATCTTTTTGCATTTGGAAGTACCGCTTATGTTCAATACAGAAAAAATGACCATCTTGTTTTCTTTATCAATAACCTCGCCTACCAGAAGGTAGACGATACAGAGAATATTAATAATGGCACCAACCATTTCAGATATAACTACTATTGGAAACCCAAAATTATTTTAGAAGCTTTTTTTCAATCTCAATATAATTCTATAGCCCTTATCGATCAAAGACAACTCACGGGAGCCGGACCGAGATTTATCCTAAAAGAGGAAGAAAGATTCAAATCATATTTAGGGACAATTATCATGTTTGAACATGAAAAAGTAAAAGATGTCCAACCTATTTACAATGATGATTGGAGAATGAGTCTTTACTTGGCTTTGAGATACCTACCTACAGATAATATTGCATTGGCCAGTACAACATTTTATCAGCCCAGAATTGACGCTTTTTCGGATTATAGGGTTTATAGTCATAACTCTGCGACCATCAAGATTTACGGAAAGTTGAACTTCGTCATTACTTATATACTGGATTTCGATATAGCACCTGCAGCCGGTATTCCCAATACCCAATATCAATTATTGAATGGGATAAGTTATTCATTTGATTAATTCACCCTTTCGTTTTTAATAGTTAAATACCTATAAATCAATCACCGAGTTTTTACTTATGACAGGGTATAAAAAATGATTGAAAAAAAATAGGATATTTTCAGTTTTCCCAACAATATAAAAAAGCTATCTGCGTTTTATTATCTCAGAAGTTTTTATTTAAGGAAACTTGGGAAAATTGTTATTGTTAAAGAAGAAAAACTCTCCTCTGGGAGAGTTTTTTGATTTGTATATATTTGACTAAAAAACTACTTTAAGGCTTCCTCGATCACATTACCTTCATTCCCGTTTGGGTAAGATATTTTCAACAAATTCGATATGGTAGGTGCAATATCAATAATAGGAATAAATCTTCTGCTTTTCCCCTGCTTAACTCCTTTCCCATAGAACAAGATCGGTACGTGTGTATCATAAGTAAAACCAGAACCATGAGTAGTTCCCTTCCTTCCATGGGATATGGTGGCAGGATTGGGAATGATGAGCACATCACCGGATAATTTCTGATTATATCCATTCTTCAGAAATTCCATTATTCTGTCTTTGTACATATTGTTCTGGAGGCTGTGTGCATCGACAACTCTAAATACCCAATCAAATTCAATGATATAGTCAACTAAGATCCGGCTAACTTCATTTCTATCTAATTTTAATCGTTTCAACTCGTCTTTGTTGAGAAATAGTTGAAAATTACTGTAATCTTCAATCAGTGCATCAGAGCCAAATCTAGTCCTACAAAAATCTGTCACACTCTGTCTAAACTCAACGGAATTTATATAGCCACTGGGTATTTTTAAAGTGCCGAGGTAAGATGGAACTTGAACAGCAGCATGGTCTGCTGTTAAGAATAAGGTGTAATTTTTTTCACCAACTTGTTTATCCAGAAATTTTATGAAATCACCCAGTTCTTTATCTAATCTGATATAGGTATCTTCTATTTCCTTCGAATCAACGCCAAATTGGTGACCGATATAATCCGGACTGGAAAAACTAATGGCTAAAAAGTCGGTTTGTTCATTCCTGCCCAACTTTTCATTTTCTATCGCTTCTTTGGCAAAATCGATCAGAATAGAATTTCCAAAGGGCGTGGCCTTGATCATGTTATTACCGCCATTCTGAAGATGCAGAGATTTGAGATCATAGGGGAAAATTGCCTTTTCCATACCTACATATGGCTGCTCAAAATCATTTTCATCCTCAAGACTCTCGGTATATTGCTTTATTGGATACATAGTATCCCACTTTCCTTTTAAATATTTTTGAGCATACTCCTTTTTATTAAATGATTCGACCCATTTGGGCAACTCATTCATATAATAAGTACTGGTAATAAACCTATCTTCGAACCAATAAGCCGCGTCAGCGGTATGCCCCCCAGGTAAAATTGCCGACCTATCTTTCAAACTAATAGAAATGACCTTTCCTCTATTCATTTGCGTCAACTGTAATTCGTCTGTCACAGTTGTTGTCAATAATCTTACAGGTGATTTATTTCCTCCCGATTCTCCACCTACCGTTTGATAAGTATCATCATCCACACAATAGATCGATTTTTTAGCCTGTTTATCATACCAGTTATTCCCGATGATCCCGTTTACACTTGGCGTACTACCCGTATATACTGCAGAATGACCAACTGCCGTATAAGTAGGAATGTAATTAAAATGAGCGTTTTCACAATTAAACCCGCTATTTATCAATCTTTTAAAACCGTCATCTCCATATTTATCATAAAACCTGGTCAGATAATCATAACGCATTTGATCTACGACTATTCCTACCACCAAATTTGGTCTTTCATCATCCAAATTTATTTGTGCATTGGACCAAGTGATACAAAACAGAAATAGCCCAATGATAACTTTGTTCCTCATGTCAAAAATTTTGTACAAATATAGCCAGACAAAATATTATTATTTTAAAAAATGAGATACTTCTTTATGCCTGCTCTTTTTTTAATATTTTAGCTCTTTCAATCTGCCATGAATTATTTAAAAAACATAGGGAAATATTTTATCATGCTGGGTCAGGTGTTTAAAAGACCTCAAAAAGCTACAATTTTTCGAGAGAACATTTTCAGAGAAATTGAAGAGCTAGGCCTCAAATCCCTGGGAATCGTTGCATTTATTTCCTTTTTTGTGGGTGGGGTTGTGGCCATACAGACCGGTTTAAATGTTGATAATCCATGGATTCCAAAATATTTAATAGGTTTTGCCACAAAAAGATCTATTATTCTTGAATTTGCGCCCACATTTATGTCGATTATTTTGGCTGGTAAAGTAGGATCCTATATAACCTCTAGCATAGGAACCATGAGGGTTACTGAGCAGATCGATGCCTTAGAGGTCATGGGTGTAAATACATTAAATCATTTGGTATTACCTAAAATTATTGCTGCCGTTAGTTTTTATCCTTTTTTGGTAGTTTTAGCTATGATCCTTGGAATTTTTGGCGGATGGGTTTCTGGCATAGTAACCGGCTTATTTTCTGTAAATGATTACGTGGAAGGTATAAGGTTAGATTTTAAACCCTATTTGATTCGATACGCCCTTACAAAAACCATGGTTTTTGCCTTTATTATTGCCACGATACCGTCCTATTTCGGATATTATGTGAAGGGCGGATCAATTGAAGTTGGAAAGGCTAGTACACAAGCTGTAGTTTGGACCAGCGTTGTGATCATTGTTTTTAATTATTTCTTAACTCAAATGTTGCTAGGCTGATGATTGAAGTTAAAAACTTATTTAAATCTTTCGAAGATAACCATGTTTTAAAAGGTATTAGTGCTACTTTTAACCAAGGAGACACCAGTTTGATCATCGGTGCAAGCGGCTCGGGAAAAACGGTATTTCTAAAGTGTCTTTTGGGTCTTTTTGAACCTGATCAGGGAGATATTTGTTATGACGGAAGATCTTATATTGAGATGGATATCAGCAAAAAAAGAGAGCTGAGAAAAGAAATGGGTATGGTTTTTCAGAGTGGTGCACTCTTTGATTCTGAAACCATAGAAGATAACATCATGTTTCCTTTAAAAATGTTCACCAACCAGACCAAAGAGGAAATGTTAGACAGGGTTAGTGTCGTTTTAAAAAGAGTAAATCTTGAGAATGTAAACAAAAAATATCCGGCAGAATTATCGGGAGGAATGCAAAAAAGAGTTGCCATTGCAAGAGCTATTGTCATGAATCCAAAGTATCTGTTTTGTGATGAGCCCAATTCGGGATTAGATCCAAGAACCGCAATCATTATCGATAACCTAATCAAGGAAATTACAGATGAATATCAAATGATCACTATCATCAATACCCATGACATGAATTCGGTCATGGAGATTGGAGAGAAGATCATCTTTTTAAAAGACGGTTTAAAAGTGTGGGAAGGATCTGATCAAACGATCTTTAAAACTGAAAACCAGGCTGTAACGGATTTTGTATATTCTTCAAATCTATTCAAGAAAGTAAGAGAAGTCTATAACAAAGAAAATTAATTCAACCTTCTTACTTCAATTGATTTCAATCTCAGTCGAGATTCCATCCAGGCTTTTAATTTTTTATCATTTTCCGTTTTTTGATTTTGGTTGAGCTTATTATCCCAGGCTACATAGAACACATTTACGGTATCAGTTCTTTCAAAATTTGTCACATACTCACGCGCAAATCCAATTTTTTCAAGATTTTCATAGTTGATCTTAATTTCTGAGACTACCTGCTCAAACAAAATTTCATTGTCGTAATACTTTCTCAAATCTGCTTCTAACTCCTTTATTCTCAGATCTTTTTCATGGAGACTTTCCTCTTTAGACGATAAGATCTTATTTGTGTTGATATATAGACTCTTAATTTCGTCAATATCGCTTCTGATCGCACTGTCATCCTGGTTTTGATGCACAATTAATTCTGTTCCCGTTAATTTATATAGATCCAACTGTTTATTCCACCTGTCTATTTCTGTTTGAAGGTATGTCCGTCCGAATACATATAATGTAATTTCCTTGTTTACATAGTCTATATTGTCCTTTTCATCACCGATAATTTTGACCCCCTCACTTTTTAAATTATGAATAAATGAGGTAGCTCTGGAATTATACTGATTCTGTTGAAAAAGTTGGTAGAACAAATAAATACTGAAAGAAAAAATCACAAAGGCCAAAACTGAGGCGACTTGAGAAATCCTCCTCTGCTTAGCTTGATTAATGTATTTTATCATCGGGAAATTTAAATATTTCACCACGACAAAGGTGGCAAGAGCGATAAAAATAGAATTGATCGTAAACAAAAACATGGCCCCACCGAAATAGTTAAATTGTCCCGTTCCCAATCCAAAACCTGCCGTACATAAGGGTGGCATAAGTGCTGTAGCAATGGCTACACCTGCAACTGTGTTAAATAAGGGCTTAGGCCTTGAGATAGCCACAATTAAAGCCAAACCACCGGCAACTGCAATAAGTACATCCCGCACATCAGGTTTCGTTCGCGCTAACAATTCCGGAGTTGCATCTTGAAAAATGGGCACGCTAAAAAATAAGAACGAAGTGATCAAACTTAAGCCGACCATAATTCCCAAATTAATGAGCGATTTGCGGAGCATATCCATATCATTCACTGAAATGGAAAAACCAATTCCCAGGATTGGTCCCATTAGGGGTGAAATAAGCATAGCGCCAATAACAACTGCTGTTGAGCTTACGTTTAAGCCAATAGAAGCAATAAGAATCGAAAATACCAAAATCCAGGCGGTATGACCTTTCATTGATATTCCTTCATTGATTCGCTCATGGGTAGCGACTAAATCAGTGTTGATCTTTAAATCCAACACCTCAATGAAAAAGGATCTCAGGTTTGAAAAAATACCTTTAACATCAGATTTAATCTCTTTCTCGCTATTTTCTAAAGTCTTATCCTCCTTGGTATCTTCTTGCATATATATAATAATCTAAAGGTCAAATTTATCAAAAAAACAATCAATATCAGGATTGAATTGCCCTTGCAGAAATTTCTTTTATTTCCTGTTCATTTTCCTTTGGCAAAATAAGTAAAGTGTCTTGGGTATCTACAATAATAAAATTCTCTAAGCCCTTCACAACAACTCTCTTACCTCGCTGGGTGCTGATCATATTTTTAAATGAATCTTCGCTGTAAACCTTCGCATTGACTACGGCATTTTGGTTTTTATCCTTGTCTAATTTATCGTAAAGTGCTCCCCAGGTACCTAAATCGTTCCAACCAAAATCTACAGGTAGCACAAACACATTTTTTGCGCCTTCCATAATTCCGTAATCTATAGAAACATTTTCTGCCAAGCTATAGTTTTCCTCAATAAAACGATCTTCTTTTGGTGAATTATAATATTCAATCCCCTGATGAAAAAGACTGAACATTTCACTCAGACTACTTTCAAAAGCACTCAGCACGCTTTTTACACTCCAGACAAAAATCCCGGCATTCCACAAATAATCCCCTTCTTTTAAAAATTTCTTGGCCGTCTCTAAATCAGGTTTTTCGGTAAAATTGATTACTTCCTTAATTTCATTTGCTGAATCTTTATATCGAATATATCCATACCCGGTATTAGGGTTTGAAGGTTCTATTCCTAAAGTCATTAAAATGTCATTTTCTTCACATGCTTTAAATGCCGTAATTACATTTTCTGTAAACTGAGTTTCATTTTCTATGTGATGATCTGAAGGAGCCACTATCATGACCGCTTCTTCATTTAACCCTTTTATCTTAAGCGCACTGTACAAAATACATGGGGCGGTATTTCTCATTGCCGGTTCCGATAAAATTTGGCTATCCTTTATTTCTGGCAAATGCTTTTTTACCAGGGATTTATAAGTTTTATTGGTTGCAATTAAAATATTCTCTTTTGGGATAATGTTTGAAAGTCGGTCATAGGTTTGTTGGAGCAATGATTTACCCGTACCCAACATATCGTGAAACTGTTTTGGATTCTCTTTTGTGCTCACAGGCCAAAATCTGGAACCGATGCCACCGGCCATGATCAGGGCATAATAGTTTTTATTCATTTTCAAATTGTTTTATTTCGTTTCTTCAAATGTGACTAATGCATTGTGATGAAATAAATATGTTTTTTTAGAATTTAACTCAATACATTCAAATCTTGTTCTTCTTTTATTTCCTTTTTGATAGGCAATATTTTTGTAATAAAAAGTAGCATTGGCAGGAACCTCAAATATAAAACTTCCTATTTTTGAATCATCTCTGTTCTTTAAAGATAAAGAAAGTTGAATATCAGCATCTGTTCTGGCCTTAGGATTTTTCAGGTAGTTAGCCAAATTGACCAAAATATCTTCCGGATATATATCCGGATGTAAAAATGGCAGCATCAATCTTTGAAAATTTGTCTTCCACTCTTTCCCGTGCGGCTTGCTTCGAGGCCTATCTTTAAAAGTAACCAAATGTGCCATTTCGTGGATCAACGTAATTAAAAAACGATATTTATTTAAGTCGTTGTTGATGGTGATCTGATAATCACCGTTTGTTAAAAGTCTAAAATCGCCGTGTTTCGTTTTTCTTTTAGAAACTATAATTAATTGGAAATGATGTATATCAAGAAGTTCATCAACTCTATCAATAGCTGCCTCCGGTAAATATTTAGCTAAAATCTCTATTCTTTTTTTCAATCGGATTCTCTAATTGACCGCAAACATACAAAGAAATTTGAGACATGTTTTTAACTAATTATGGCGTGGAATTGGAAACTTCAATTACTTTTCCATTAAATAAATGACCTTGTTCTAAAGCGAAATCGGATATATATTTGGCCATTTCCAAAGGAGTTACGGTGGCTTTAAATCCCGGAAAAGCGTTTGCCAACATCTCAGTTTGCACTGCACCTAAGGCCAATACATTAAAGTTGATTCCAATATTCGCATATTCCTCGGCCAGCAACTCGAACAAGGTAATGACAGCTCCCTTTGAAGAAGAATAAGCCGATAATCCGGCAAATTTTTTACTTCCCTGAATACCACCCATACTGCTTATAGCTACAACGTGTCCCCCTTTTTTCATCAAAGGCAACACGATCTTGGTCAGCTCCGCAACTGCAAAAACATTTACCTTATATACATCCATGAAATCCTCCAAAGTTGTTTTAAAGAATGGGCGATGGATAAGTGCACCTGCATTGTGGATAACTACATCTACCTTTTTCCATAAAGAAAAAAGAAACTCCTTAAAAGCCTTCAAATCTTTCTTTTGAGTGATTTCCATTTCAAGAACGGTAATATTCTCGTGCGTTTTTTGTAGTTTAATGATCGTATCCTTGTTTCTGGTAATCGCCAAAACCTGATGGTTTTGCTCGCTTAAAAGTTTAACCAATTCAAATCCAATACCTCTGCTTGCTCCGGTAACTACTATATTCTTAGAATCCATTTTTTTATTTGTTTAGCTCTGTAAATTTAGTTTAATTTATTTTTTTATCTTGGCGAAAAAACCTTCAATTATGCGACTATTTGTTATAACGTTATTTTTCTCTGTTTATTTAATGTCGAATGCACAAAATACTTATTTGCATTGTGGGAAATTGGTCGATGTAGAACAGAAAAAAGTCTTAAACGAAATGACTGTAGTGATTCGTGATAATCAGATCATTTCTGTCACTAAAGGATTTCAAAATCCATCATCGGCTAATGATCAAATAATCGATCTGAAAGACAAAACAGTTCTACCCGGTTTAATTGATATGCATGTGCACCTGGAATCTGAACAGAGCGCCTCAACCTATCTGGACAGGTTTACGATGAATGAGGCAGATGTAGCCTTCGAAACCGCAAAAAATGCGATGAATACCTTAATGGCAGGGTTCACCACTGTTCGAGATTTAGGAGGCAGCGGTGTGAATACGGCATTGAGAAATGCAATCGATAAAGGAGTAGCAGAAGGCCCCAGAATTTATTCTTGCGGGAAAGCGATAGGAACAACCGGTGGGCATGCAGACCCTTCTAATGGAATGAAAAAAGACCTAGCCGGTGATCCAGGACCTTCGCAAGGTGTTATCAATGGTCCGGATGAAGGGAGAGCTGCAGTAAGACAACAATATAAAAATGGGGCAAATGTGATAAAAATTACGGCCACAGGTGGTGTTTTAAGTGTTGCCAAAAATGGTCAGAATCCACAATTCACCATTGAAGAAATCAAAGCTATTTGTGAAACAGCCAAAGATTACGATATGCATGTAGCCGCGCATGCCCATGGAGATGAGGGAATGCAAAGAGCCATTTTAGGGGGAGTAAAAACCATTGAGCACGGAACATTAATGAGTGAAAAAACAATGGAATTGATGAAGGAAAATGATGTTTACTACGTCCCTACCATTACAGCTGGTAAAGAAGTCAGCGATAAAGCAAAAATTAAAGGTTTTTATCCTGAAATGATTGCCACCAAAGCGGCCGAAATTGGGCCTCAAATTCAGGGAACCTTTCAAACTGCCTTTAAAAAAGGAGTAAAGATTGCATTTGGTACGGATGCAGGAGTTTTCCCTCATGGCTTAAACGGAAAAGAATTTGCCTATATGACTGAGGTAGGTATGACACCTATGGAAACTTTAATAAGCGCGACACTGACCAATGCGAATGTTTTAAAAAATGATCAGATTGGTATCATCAAAGCCGGAAAATATGCAGATATAGTTGCAGTAAAGGAGGATCCAACTAAAAACATAAAAACCATGGAGAATGTAGTTTTTGTGATGAAAGATGGTAAAGTTTATAAAAACGAATAGATCTGATATTGGTTTTGTGACTTTTGTAACCAAGGTTTCGACAAAAAACATCCTATTTTTGCTGCCATAATATATAGAAGTGGCAAAATTATTACTCACACACTTTTTCTTAAACTTATATTTATTGGCCATTATACAGCCTGCTATTCCTATATTGGATTACCTCTTGAATTATAATTATATCGCCAACCAATTATGTGAAAACAGAGAAAAACCTGTTTTAGCTTGTAATGGTAAATGCTACCTCGAAAAGCAAATATCAAAACCAAATCCTGAACAAAACTCTTCTATCCCTTTACCTCCAAAAATAGATTTAGAAAAATTTTTGACAATAAAATCAAGTTGTTTTTCTTATCAGTTTATGTCAATTTTCAATGTTTATCAAGAATATAGATACCAAAATAATCTAATTGAGAATATCTCTTTACTTCCTCTTTTAAGACCTCCTTCCTTTTAAAATTTAGTCGAGACCGAACTGATCACAACAATAGCAAATCATTTGCTTGAATCTAAATTTTTAAACAATCAAAATAATGAAAAAAATATTTTGGCTTTTTGCCATTTTATTCTTTTGTCTGCAAATACTTGTAGCTCAAGAGAATATAATAAGGGGGGTTATTAAAGATATCCATAATCAACCCATAGAAAACGTTATCCTAACTTCAGAAAACTCAACAAAAGTGACCGAAACAAACCCATTTGGAATCTTTGAGATAGAGGCGACAAAAGGTGAAATCATCAAAGTTTCACACATCAATTTTAAAACAATAGAAGTTGCACTCTCTGATGGTATTCAAATTGTATTGAAAGAAAAAACCATCGAATTAGATAATATAGTGCTAAAAGCAAATCCGTTTCGTGATATTGCCCAATCTAACATTGTTTATGACGATATCAAAACAACCACTCAACCCCGAAATGTAAGTGATCTTTTTAAAGATATTCCTGGATTTGGTATTCAAAAAAGAGGTGCATATGCCTCAGAACCAGTATTTCGAGCGTTTAAATATGAACAATTAAATATCCAATACGATGGTGGAATGAAAATTCTAAACGCTTGCCCGAATAGAATGGACCCGATTACCACCCATGTGATTCCGGAAGAAATCGAAAGAATCGAAATCGTTAAAGGTCCATTTACAGTGAGATTCGGTGAAAATTTTGGAGGAATCATCAATATGGTAACCAAATCAGCTTCCACTCAAAAAATGGGATTGTCCGGAAATATTGAAACGGGCTATGAAACCAATGGAAATAATTTTACAGGAAGGGGATCTTTGGTTTATAAGCAAGAAAAAATTGATGTAGAATTAAATGGATCTTATCGCGATTATGGAGATTATACAGATGGAAATGGTACAGAAGTCCCTTCTTCATTTACCACTACCGATTATTCTGTTAAGTTTGGCTTAAATCCCAGCGAAAATCAAAGATTGAGACTATCCTGGCGACAATCTTTTGCAAGAGACATAGACCATGCTGGATTACCTATGGATTCACCCTATGACGATAGTTATTTGCTGGGATTAGACTACAAAATTACTAAAATTTCAGACCTTTTTAATTCATTCCTTATTAAAGGGTTTTATTCAGAAGTTGATCATTTAATGACAAATGAAAACAGACCAAGTTTTAAAATGACAGGAGCTTCTTCGAACGTCTTTGCCACAACCTATGGTGGTAGAACCGAAGTTACTTTAACCCCAAACGAAAAGCTCGCAGTATTCACAGGTCTGGATGGAAATTTCATTTCCCGCGAAGGAGATAGGATCAGAACGATCAAAATGATGAATGGAAGTGTTTTACCCAATCCTATAGTAAAAGTGGATAAAATATGGCAAGATTCAGAAGTAAATGATGTGGGAATTTTTGCAGAAGCGAAGTACAAAAGTTCAGATTTTTTGATTCTTACCGCAGGCTTGAGGTCTGATTTCGTTCGTGCGGCTATCCATGATCCTGAACAGGATTTTCTCGATTTCTACGGAGGTGAAATTGAAGATCAAAAAGAAACAAATGTAAGTGGAAATATTTCAACAGCCTATTCAAAAAATGGCACAAAACTTCAATTTTCGTTTGGTCACGGCGTGAGAACTGCTTCAATGATAGAAAGGTTTATCAACCATTTTAATGTTGGAACCGACCCTTATGAATATGTGGGAAATCCCTATTTAGATCCGGAAAGTAATAATCAATTTGAAATTTCGTTCCAGCAAAATTTGGATAGGATCGAATTTGGAACTTCCGTATTTTATTCATTTTTAAGAGATTATATCACGGCTATTGTAGATGAAACAATTCCTAGAAAGTTTATGCCCACGGTAGAGCCTATTTTTGCCAAACGGTTTATCAATGTAGATAAAGCCATGCAAACCGGATTTGAACTTTATTTCAATTATGAATTACTAACACACTTAAAATTCACTTCTGACCTTTCCTATACTTTCGGTAAAAACAAAGATTTTAACGAGCCCTTACCACAAATTACACCATTGACTGCCCACTTGGGCTTGCATTTTGACAATCAGAAATATTGGTTTCATCTAAATTCGAGACTTGTTGACGAGCAAAACAGAATTGCCCTTTCGTTTGGTGAAGAAACTACACCCGGATTTGCAACTTTAGATTTTAGTGCAGGTTTTATTCCGTTCAAAAATTTAACTATTGGTGGTGCCGTTCTAAATATTTTTGATAAAGCCTATTATGAACACTTGAATTATTCTTACCAAAATTCAAATTTATTAAGCGGAAGAATTTATGAGCCAGGTAGAAATTTCACACTGTATGTAAATTATAATTTTTAAAAAGGAATTTAATTGTTAAAATATTGATAAGCCCCGGTATCGGGGTTTATCAGTCTGTCCCTACCCATTAAATCAAAAGGTACTTCTTGCGCTCTTATCGGGTCTGCCTGGTTTATGGCGTCAGAATTCTCTCCCAAAAGAAAATTATTCTGAGAAATATCGACGAAATCTGTAGAACCGTCAAAAATATTATCTAAATAATATACTGTGTTATCAAAATCATACAGAGGATCTGAAGCATTGTTTTGATCAGAAAACCTGATCAAGTCATTTTGAAAAAAATAGTTAAAGACCGTACCTTCTAATCGTTCTAAAGCCAATTCTCTATTTTGATTCCCGTCGATGATGCAATTGATAAAATCTGCCTGAACCAGATCATTCACAAAAGCAGTATTTTCTGAATCAGAAGACAAAATAAAATTATTGATATAAAGTGTGGGAAATTGCCTGATACTTTTATTCCAGTAATTTGCCAAGGTACTGTGTATAAACTCATATTTTCCGCCGAAAGTGCAAGCTACTGAAGCATTTCCATTGTTTGCAACCACTATGTTTTCCGCTTTTACATGTGCATATCTCCCTAAAATTCCAAATGAGGACGTGTTGTAAACCTGCACATTTTTAAGGATCAATCCAGGTTGAGTTGGGGAAACTAAGGAATCTGTAACAATACCAATATCATTGTTCTTGATAATGACATTCTCCAAATAATTATTCAAACTGCCCGCTCTTAACCAAATCGTAGACCATTGCCCGGGATTTTCTTTATATAGTTGTTCCAAACGATCACCTTGCAAAACTACTTCTTCTCCAATCTCACCAGTCATTTTCAAACTACCCCCCTTTTCTATGATCAATCCTGAATTTTGATGAAAATAAATCTGTGTCCCCTTAGAAATTTGAAGCGTGTTTCCGGAAGAAACTCCAGCGAAACCATAAATAACATAAGGTTTATTATTATTCCACTGCTGACTTCCGGAAAGATAAAAACCTTCTACAGCTATAGAATTACCTTTTTCATCCATACCAATTTCAATCGTCTCCTTAATGCCTTCACTATTTTTTTGTGGAAATAAAAAATGTGCATCTTGAACCAAAGTCACCAGCTCAACTTTTTGTGGGTCATTTTCCGAAGAAAAAACAATCTGATCTATATATAAAGGATCCGAAACTTGATCAAAATCTATGGTAGCTTCCACAAAAACAAACAAACTATCTTTGGCCAGTATGTCTATGTTCTCCATTATATTTCCTGAAACACCGTCAACATTGAGCCTGTAAAAAGACGCATTTCCTCTCTCTAAATAAATTGAAGGAATTCTGAGATTTTGATTACTCTTATTGTACACTTTTAATACCCTTGTACTAGAGCTTGTATTTGTGAAAACCGTATCTAAAAAAAGTGTATCTCTGGAAAAAGTAAGTGAACCCTTATTGATTGTTGTATCAAAATCACTCGATAAACAAGACGTGAGCAGTATAGAAAATATTATGAAAAAAAAGGCATATTTCATGTACCTATTTCTTGACTAGTTTGATCTCAAAGACCTTATTCCATTTTTTACCCGTAACAAATAAACGATCGTTTTGCTCATCGTAGGCAATGCCATTAAGCACATTGTCATCGCCTGTCTGACCAGCCACATCTTGTAATCCCTTTAAATTTGCTATCCCTTCGATCGCTCCCTTCTCAGGGTCAATGATCAATATAGAATTCTGTTGCCAAATGTTGGCGTAAATCTTCCCATTCACAAATTCAAGTTCGTTTAGATTTTCAGCCTTTCTTTTGTCTGTATAAGCTTCTATAAAAGATTTTTCTGTCAAATCTTGGCTATCGAGGAACCAGATTCGCTCTGTCCCATCTGATTTGATCAATTGCTCATTGTTATGGGTAAGTCCCCATCCCTCCTTACTTTGATTGTATGCAAAAGTATCAATCACTTTCAAAGTGGCTAGATCGTAGATAAAACCAAGCCCTTTTTTCCAGGTCAATTGATAAATCTTGTCATTTTTGATGGTAAGTCCCTCGGCAAAATATTGCTTGTCTACATCAATTTTTTCCAGGACTTTACCAGTTTCCAGCTCTACCTTTCTCAAACTTGATTGCCCGTATTGCCCTGTACTTTCATAAATATATCCGTCATGAAACTCAAATCCTTGCGTAAATGCCAGTGCGTCATGTGGATATTCCTTTACGATTTCATATTTATAGATCGCTGGGGGTTTGGCTGCCATAAAATAGACCGTATTGGTCAGAACTTTCTTTTCACCCTCAAAATAAACCGTAGCAGAAAGTGCTTGTTTACCTAATTTCATGTCTGAAATATCTGCGGGTAGATCTCTTAATTCTTGACCATTTAAAAAATATTGAACAGAATCAATTTTATGTTGATTTTTTTCGACGACTTCAATCGATAATTTTTTATCTATTTGAATGGTATTTGGTGACTTGAGTTCTAACTTATATTTATTGCTGCAGGAAAATAAAAGAACAAGGTTACAAACTAGAAGAAACGACTTTGTAAAATTCATAGGAAATAAAAATTCAAATAATACAAATAATTGTTTGAGAATTAAAAATTATGCTTAAATTTGCAAGCCAAAAATAGCAATAGCTGTTTTCATTTTTTAATGAAGCGAAAGTATAAAATTAAAATGAAATTACGATGAGAAAAGGAATTCATCCCGAAAATTATAGATTAGTTGCCTTCAAAGACATGTCTAATGAAGAGGTGTTTATTACTAAGTCAACTGTAGATGTGAAAGAAACAATTGATATTGACGGAGTGGAATATCCATTAGTGAAATTGGAAATTTCTAGAACTTCTCACCCATATTACACCGGTAAGATGAAATTGGTTGATACCGCTGGTAGAATTGATAAATTCAGATCTAAATACGACAAATTCAAGAAGTAATCCTGAATTTCAAGATCTTACAACTGTTAAAATCCTCCTAAATTCTAGAAGGATTTTTTTTTTGACATTTTTTTTCTTACTTTTACTACAAATATCATTCCCCCCTTACAAAATATATCCCCTCATAATGCGTTTTAATTAATATGCCTTTTGGCTTAATTAATCTATTTATGTTGACAAACGAGGTGACTATAAAAAGAGAATTTTTTCTTTCTTGCTTATTTATTGAGGATATGATTTCGAACTACATTCAGGAAATGTTTGGCGAAACCATCACTAAAAAAGTACTTGGAAATGAAAAGCTATTCTCTACTTTCAGCGAAAAAATTGAATTTTTGATGGAAGTCGGTAATTTTTCTATCATCGATAACAGTAAATTATCGGTATTTAGAGAAATTAGAAGGGAGTTATTGGTGAGCGATGACACGGAATCTTTAGAAGATAGTTTTACATCACCCGATAACAATGATGATTTTTTGTTAATTCTGTATCCGCAAGGAGATTTCTTGCCCAGAAATGAGAAGTTAACAGTTGCTTGTTACAAATTATTAGATGACGTATCTCAATTGGTTTCAAACTTCACTTCTAAAAAAGAAATCAAGCTAAATTCAGAAAACAATTTAGTATCAAGGGTACAATCAGGTGCAGGAAGATTTAGCAGAGTGGCTATGTTCTTCTCTCTATTTTTGTTTAAATAAAATATTAGTTAACAGCTTAGAAAAGATCGCAATTGCGATCTTTTTTTTATTTTAGACCATGTCAAAAATTTTTCGCCAGGCCGTTATGGCAGTCATTTTAAATGATGAAGGTAAAGTATTAATAGGCTATTCACCGCGTGACAGGAGTTATAAATTCCCTCAAGGTGGATTGGAACCCGATGAAGACCTTATCACCGGGATAAAACGTGAATTGCGCGAAGAACTGGATTACCATCTTCATGAGCAATATATTATTTCTATCTATGAAGAAAAAATAAATTACCCTTTCCCTCCGGATTGTCATCCGATTTGGATGGGACAAGAATTGGCCATCGTCAAAATACAGTTCGACCATACGACGAACACGATTCCACAAGATGACGAGTTTGACGAGCTGCACTGGATCTCACCAAATGAAATTCACAATTTCAATACAGAATACAGAGCAAATGCTTATCGCAGAGCTTTAGAAATAGCCGGATTGATCTAATTTTCAATTATATAAAACTCGGGATGTAAGGGATCAAAGGTATCGATCAATAACTGAATAAAACTTCTCCCGTTCTCTTCGTAAAAAGTAGAAAAATTAACCACTCGTTCCTGTAAGGAACCTTTTGGAAATAATTCGTTTTTGAGCAACTCTATCCGATCTACGAATTCCTTTTGCTTACGGGCTTCGGCTCTAAGTAGTTTCTTTTCAAGATTGGTTAAACCGTTTAATTGCTTTTTATGTTGGGCTTTTACAGCACCCAAAAAAGATTTATCTGTCTGATTCGACAAAGCCTCTAAATTGGCAAACATTTTTTCCAATATTGCCCTTTGCTCAGAAAAATCAATTTTTATAGAAGATTTTTCCTTTACCTTCAATTTGATTAATTGATGGGTTGATAAAAAAAGTTCTTCTATACTGATGTTCAGCTTCTTTATTTTATCACTTTGCTTTTTTGTGATGATCAGGGCAGAATTTCTCAGCAATAAAATAGGAAATGGAATTTTTTGTGAATTGAAAAAATCTTTTAACTGAAACCAGTAGGCCAGCTCACCTCCTCCTCCAATATAACAAAGATTGGGTAAAATAACCTCTTGATACAAGGGGCGCATCAGGACATTTGGACTGAATTTTTGAGGAAAATTTTCTAATTCCACTAGGATTTCCTCTTTAGTAAAAGTCATATTCGTTCCATTTACCTTATATAGACCTTCTTCCTCTACAATTCGCTCACGCAGCCCATCTTCTATATAAAATAAATTTATCTCCCTTGGGTTCACTTGAATTCCATATTGCTTATTCAACCGTTCTGAAGTATCTAAAACCCGTGCTGAGCAAGTATTTTCCAATAATTCTTCGCGCATATATGATCGAAAAAGATTTTTCAGACTCTCATCATCTCCATCGATAATAACCAAACCTTCTTCACCAAAAAGTTCATTTGCCAAAAAACGGGTAGCCCCTGCCAAGTTTGTATGTTCTAAATAGGACTTCTCAAATAAGTTCTTCAATTCATTGGCATGATCACTTTTGCCTAACAGCGAAGAGAATTCGCTCATTACCAAATCTAAACCCTCATTACTCAGCCTGCCAACGGGGCCTCCTGAATTTCTTTTCCATTCAATTTTTTCATTTTTATATCTGAAAAAATTGATCTCTTCAAAATCGTGATCCTCCGTTGCCATCCAATACACAGGCACGAAATTGAAACCAGGATATTCCTTTTTCAATTTTTTACATAAATTGATCGCAGTCGTAATTTTATATAGAAAGTAAAGTGGTCCTGTAAACAAATTCAATTGATGACCGGTAACTACGGTAAACGTATTACTGTCAGATAACAGGTCAATATTGAGCTCAGTCAATTTTGAGGTCGAAAATTTTAAGTATTGAGACCTTAGACTTTTGACAAGTGTTTTCCTGTTTTCCTCAGGATATGTAGCTTGCTTCTCCTGAATCTGAGCTTTAAATTCACCTATGGTTTGAAAATGATGGTAAAATGATTTGATATTTTCGCTTTGAACTAAATAATCGCGAATAATTTTGGTCGAATAGCCCGTTTTATGATGAGGTAAAGTAGAAAAAGTCAAGTCTGTTGGAATAAAATATTTACGTAAAAATACGGTTTTATCTTCAAAATTTTCTATTCTTTTAGGCCCATAAAGTGCCTAGGCACGAACAGGTATCCCATAGAGATCGAAATCACTTGCCTCAGTAATTTCTATATCGATAAATTGCCCAATTTGAATATAATGATTTTTGGCACTTACCAACACTTCATTGTCGACATCAGGGCTGTCAAATTCTGTTCTACCTACAAAATAATCCCCTTCTTTTCTGTCAAAAATGCATTTGAATACTTTACCTACTTTTTCCTGATTCAAATCAAAAGAAATCTGACTCTGAATTTCCATTAGTTCATTTACTCTCCTTTCTTTTACTTTTTCAGGCACATTATCTTCTAACAAATAGGCAGAAGTATTTTCTTCATGTGAGTAAGCAAAACAACCCATCCTATCAAATTTAGAATCGATGACAAATTGTTTTAACTCTTCAAATTGCTCCTCTGTCTCACCCGGATAACCAACAATTAGCGTAGTGCGGACTGCCATATTGGGTACTTTCTCACGAAAATTCACCAACAACTGTTTGGTTTTTTCAGCTGTTGTCCCTCTTTTCATAGACTTCAAGATATCAGAATTGATATGCTGAAGAGGGATATCGATGTAATTACAAACCTTGGGTTCATTTTTCATGACATCCAAAACATCTAATGGAAATCCGGTTGGAAAAGCATAGTGTAATCTGATCCATTCAATACCTTCTACTTTTGTCAACTCCACCAACAATTCAGCTAAGGCTCTTTTTTTGTAAATATCCAACCCGTAATAAGTTAGATCTTGCGCAATTAAAATCAACTCTTTAATACCCTTCTGAGCCAACTTCTCAGCCTCTGTCACCAAATCTTCAATGGGAGTTGAAATATGCTTTCCACGCATCAAAGGAATGGCACAAAAAGAACAAGGTCTATCGCAACCCTCTGCTATTTTCAGATAAGCGTAATGTTTTGGTGTGGTTGTGAGACGCTCACCCACTAATTCATGTTTATAATCCGCCCCAAGTGCTTTCAATAAATTGGGTAAATCATGAGTACCAAAATAACGATCTACATCCGGAATTTCCTTTTCTAAATCCGGTTTGTAACGCTCACTTAAACAGCCTGTTACAAATACCTTATCCACTTCACCCAATTCCTTTTTTTGTGCATAATGTAAAATAGTATTGACAGATTCTTCTTTGGCTTTTCCAATGAATCCACAGGTATTGATGACTACAATATTTCCATCATCATTTTCATCTTCATGCACAACATCTTTGTTATTCGCTTTTAACTGACCCATTAAAACCTCGCTGTCGTATACATTCTTAGAACAACCTAAAGTAACAACATTGATCTTATTCTTCTTCGTGGATTTAGTCCTCATACTACTATAAATTATGTCCTTACTTTATTCTAAAAGTCAAGGTGTGTTTTCTTATTATTTAAAGAATGAATCAACAAATTCTACTTTATCGAACATTTGTAAATCATCCACTCCTTCCCCTACTCCGATATATTTTACCGGGATTTTGAACTGATCCGAAATACCAATAACCACACCCCCTTTTGCAGTACCATCCAATTTTGTAATGGCCAAAGCGGTAACTTCAGTCGCTTTTGTAAATTGTTTTGCCTGTTCAAAAGCATTTTGTCCGGTAGAACCGTCTAGCACCAATAGTACCTCATTGGGTAAATTGGGTTTGATTTTTTGCATCACTCTTTTGATCTTTGACAATTCATTCATCAAATTCACTTTGTTGTGCAAACGACCTGCTGTATCAATAATTACGACATCCGCATCCTGTTTTACAGCCGACTGAACTGTATCAAATGCCACTGAAGCCGGATCACTTCCCATGTTTTGTCTCACCAAAGTAACACCCACACGATCTGCCCAAATTTGCAGTTGATCTATCGCTGCCGCACGGAAAGTATCAGCGGCACCTAGAACAACGGACTTACCTTCTTTCTTGAATTGGGCCGCTAATTTACCGATGGTCGTTGTTTTACCAACGCCGTTTACCCCTACCACCATGATCACATATGGTTTTGGCAAACTATCAATGGAATCTGGATTTCCTCCTTTTTCTGATTCAATTAACAAAGCTGTGATCTCTTCTCTTAATATTCTATTGAGCTCCTCAGTGCCAAAATATTTGTCTTGAGCTACACGTTTTTCAATCCTTTCTACGATTTTCAGCGTAGTATCAACTCCGACATCGGAGGCGATCAAAATTTCTTCCAGATCATCTAAAACCTCATCATCTACCTTAGATTTTCCGACAATGGCCTTTGATAATTTATTTAAAAAAGAAGTGCTGCTTTTTTCTAAACCTTTATCTAAAGTCTCTTTTTTTTCTTTGGAAAAAATCTTTTTGAACAAACTCATTTCGATCGTATTTAGGGGTCAAACGAATAAAAAATGGGACCAAACCCAAAGTTATCTTTTCATTAAAAAAAGATTACAAATATAAAAAAGAAAAAGCTACCTTCTTGATGGAAAGTAGCTTTCTTATATTTTTAAAGTAAGAGATTATTTCTTATTTAAGAAGTCATTTACTTTGTCAGGATCCATAATACTTTCTTCGAAAGTGTAAGCCCCTGATTTAGGAGACTTCACCATTTTGACAACTTTAGTCAATCTTTTCGAACCTGTCTGTAATGATGCTACTGCTTTCTTTGCCATGATCTAATTATTTTATCTCTTTGTGAACAGTTACTTTCTTCAGAATTGGATTAAATTTCTTTAATTCCATTCTGTCTGGAGTATTTTTTTTGTTTTTCGTAGTGATATACCTAGAAGTTCCAGGCTGTCCAGATGTTTTGTGCTCTGTACATTCCAATATCACTTGAATTCTATTTCCTTTGCTCTTCTTTGCCATTTCTTTTTATTTTTTCAAATAACCATTAGCTTTTGCTTCTTTGAGCACAGCATCGATTCCTTTTTTGTTAATCGTTTTTAAAGCATTGGCAGAAATTTTCAAAACAACCCATCTATCCTCTTCTGGAAGATAAAAACGCTTTTTAAGCAAATTAACCTTAAATTTTCTTTTCGTACGATTTAACGCGTGCGACACATTGTTTCCAACCATCGCTCTTTTTCCTGTAAGCTCACAAACTCTTGACATCTCTAACGTATTTAATGTAGATTCAAAACGAGGTGCAAAAATAACATTTATTTTGGATGTAGCAAACTATTTTTTAATAGTTTTTTTTTATTTCATTCTTTAGCATTTCTAAAGCTTTATTAGCAGCTTTATTAATTACTTTTTCTCTAGGTCTTCCAAAATTATATTCTTCCACCAAGACGCCATTTTTAGAAGCTATCGCAATAAAAACGGTTCCGACTGATTGATCTGTTTCATCAATTCCAGGACCGGCATTTCCTGTGGTAGAGATGGCGTAATCTGTTTGAAAAATTTCTCTGCATCGCAAAGCCATTTCTTCAGCTACTTCTGCACTCACCACCGAATGTTTTTCTATCAATTCTTTGGCAACTCCTAAAACTTGCTGCTTAATTTCCTTTGAATAGGCAATGACCGATCCTTTATAAAAATTTGAGGCACCGGGAATAGCGGTAATCATCTGAGCAATTTTTCCTCCTGTACAACTTTCAGCTGAACTCACGGTTATCTTATTCGTTTTACAAATTTTATGAATGACCTGCTCTATGTTTTCAGCTTCTTCATAACCCACAAAAATATCCTCCAACAATACTTCCAGCTTTTTCATTTTCTCATCGATCGACGCCTTGAGCTCTAACTGATCAAAGCCTTTTCCACTTAATCGTAATCTCAATTTGCCAAAAGAGGGCAAATAAGCCATTTTAATATGCTTAGGCAATAAACTTTCCCAAGATTCAAGCCTTTCTGCCACCCTACTTTCACCTAAGCCGTATGTCTGCATGGTTTTATGTATAATAAAAGGAAGCCTTAAGGACGTTTGCAATTTTGGAATCACGCTTTCTGACATTAATCCTTTCATTTCAAAAGGAACTCCGGGCAAAGAGACCACGATTTTTCCATTTTCATTAAACCACATACCAGATGCGGTACCATATCTGTTTTTTAATACAAGTGATTTTGAAGGCAACATTGCCTGATGATCATCTAAATGAGTAACACGAATACTGATCTTAGAAAACAATTGTTTGATGTGTTCTGCAACCTCAGGCCTGTAGGTCAGCTCATCATCAAAGTACTCCGCTAAAGTATTTTTTGTGATATCGTCTTTAGTAGGACCCAAACCACCTGTTATCATGATAATATCTACATTCCTTTCAGCTTCTCTCAAGGTCTTTATGATATGTTCCCTATCGTCCTGAATAGAAGTAATTTGATAGACAGAAATACCAATTTCATTCAACCTTTCGGCGATCCATTTAGAATTTGTATCAGTTATCTGTCCGATCAAAATCTCATCTCCTATGGTAATTATTTCTGCTATCAAGGTCTATTTTTTTAGTTCGCGCAAAGATACGCTTGTATTTTCAGAATATAAACACAATACGAAGATGTCTTAATCCAAATCAATCAATAAAATGTTTTTATTACATTCGTAAAAATATAGACCAAATTCATGAAAAAAGTTTTTTTACTCATAGCTCTATCCTTTACTATAGGTGTATCATCTCAATCAGAACAAGAACTGGTTCAAAGTACCGTAAATAAAAATAAAATTGAAGGACAAATTTATTTTTTGGCTTCCGATGAATTAAGGGGAAGAAAAACCGGAACAGCTGAAATTGATATAGCTGCCTCCTATTTGGCCAATGCATTCAGAAGTTACGGAGTTGAACCGGTCGATAAAGAAAATAGCTATTATCAAAATATCCCTTTTGAAAAAACCGGTACTTCCCAAAACAAATCAATAAAAATCGGGAAAGATCTATTTGAAGAATTTATTTTTTTTGATAGAGAAAATCTCAATGTTAAAGGGGAGGCAATTTACTTAGGATTTGGTTTAGCCGAAGATTATAAAAATAAGGACGCGAGTGGAAAAATAATTCTTGTTCAGGGTGGATCACCAGATAAAAATGATTGGAGAACTGCATATAGAATGAGAAAAGAAAAATTAAGTCTCGCCAAAGAGAATGGTGTTTTGGGGATTATTGAATTGATCTCTACGGATGACGACATGTGGTCTAGACTAGATCATAATTTTAGCGATGTACAAATGGTCATAAAAAAAGAAAAAGCTCAAAATGAACCACGTTATTTTTGGCTGAGAACAAATGAAAACATAAACTCATTGCTCAAAGCTCCAAATGCCCATCCCGCTGAGATAATCGTAGGAGGAATAAAAAAAGAAATGGTGTATTCCAAAAATGTAGTTGGAATTGTAAAAGGAACAGATGATAAATTAAAGAATGAGTTCGTGATCTATTCTGCTCATTACGACCACAACGGAGTGGGAAAGCCAAATTCGTCAAATGATTCTATTTATAACGGAGCCCGCGATAATGCTGTTGGAACAGTTACAGTACTCAGTGCAGCGGAAAACATTGCTAAATATCCCACAAAAAGATCTGCACTCTTTATTCTTTTTACAGGGGAAGAAATGGGCTTATTGGGCAGCCAGTATTATGCCGAGCATCCCCTTGTTCCACTCAATCAAAGTGTATTTTGTTTTAATAGTGACAATGGAGGTTATAATGACACTTCCAAAGCCACAATCATTGGTCTTAACAGAACTTCTGCCGCAAAACACATCCTTTCAGGAGCAAAAGCCTTTGGTTTAAATGCCATAGATGACCCTGCACCGGAACAAGGCCTTTTTGACAGATCAGACAATGTTAGTTTTGCCGCAAAAGGAATACCGGCACCAACTTACAGTATGGGTTTTCACTCTTTTGATGAAGAGATAAACAAATACTATCACCAGGTTACCGACAATCCGGAAACCCTGGATTACGATTATCTGGAAAAGTTTTTTAGATCTTATGTATTAACTTGTCGATTAATCGCCAATGACCCGGAAACACCATTTTGGATAAAAGGCGATAAATACTATGAAGCCGGAGTTAAACTCTATGAAAAAGAACTGGCCAATTAATCGCTCTTCCAATTTTTATATGGATTTCTGAGAAGCTCGGAATTGTAGTATTTGATCAGTCCTGTTACCTCCTTGCCAAGCCAGTCAGGCTTTACAAATTCTTCCTCTTCTGAATCCAATTCAATTTCGGCAATAATTAAGCCTTCGTTCTCTCCTTTGAACTCATCTACTTCAAACAAATGATCTCCCTGCTTGACCAGGTATCTTTCCTTTTCAATTTTTCCCGGCTCACAAATTTCTAAGAGGGCTTTGGCTTCTTCAATGGCTATTTCTTTCTCCCATTCATACCTCATCACACCCGTTTCATTGCCAATTCCTTTTACCGTAATTGTACCCAGATCGCCATTGATTCGAATGCGAACATTCCTTTCAGGAACAGATGATAAATAACCTTGCCTGATTTCCGTAACTTTCTCAGCTAAACTTTTAAAGTCCGTATTCTTCACTAAAAATTTTCTCTCAATTTCCTGCCCCATTCATTCATATATTTTTCAGCGCTTTATTCAATTTGGTCCTTTTCTCTAAATTCATTCTTTTTCTTAAAGTTTTTATCACTTCTTTTACTTCTTCGCTTGTTGAGTTCACAATGATGGCAATATCAGCATTTTTATAATTTGACCGGATCAAGGAGGCAATTTTTTTCTCAAATTCAGTTAAGCCGAAATATTTCTGATCCAATTTTTGATAAAACTCATCTTCTGTTTCTTTTAAATATTTTTGAAGCAATATTCTATCTTGTTTTGAATCTAATATTTGATAAATGATCTGATCCATTTTTTCGATCCTCTTTTTACTTTGATCCGATAGCACATCCCTGTCCATATCTTTCAATGTAGCTTTGAGTTGCTTCAACAAATCATTCTTCTTGACTATATTCAGCGCCAAACTGCGCTGTTCAATATTCTTTCTTTCATTTTCTTTAAGGAGGTCTGCTGCAACCAGTTCCTTTAATCGAATTTCATTCTCCAGAATTTTTTGCTGAACATTGTATCTGTCCATTTGTTGATTGAAAAACTCCTCTCTTGCCTTCGCGTTTTGTCTCAACAATCTTATAAACAAATAAATGACCAAGATCAATAACACAGCCGTGCTCACCCAAAAAATAGGTTCTGAAATATCGATTTTATCAAAATATTGATTTGCAGTTTTTAAATCATTTAGATCAGTGAAATTTTGCAGTCTAGCACCCGAAGTCACCTCAATTTTGAAAACATTACTGATAATAAACAGGGCAATAAACGTGAGAAATCCGGCAATGAGTGGTGTGAGTACCCAACCTACAAATATTTTACCTACCACATTTGCCTCAATATTCCTCCCACCCTTCAATAAACCAATACCTACAATTGCACCGACAATGGCTTGGGAACTCGACACAGGAACTAACGGGATTGGCGGTAAGCCTATATAAGTGACCAAATGAGATAACCAAGGTGATGAAAAGACAAAAAGTACAAGGGAATGAGCTAACACAACAATTAAGGCTGTTTCAGAATTTAGCTTCATCAGCGAACTGCCAACTGTCTGCATAACTTTTTTTGAATACGTAATTATTCCCGCGGCAATCGATAGACCTCCCAACAAAAATAAGACTTGAATAGAATTCAAAGTAAAAAATCCAAAATCGAAAATGAGCTTTGGAAGAGAGGGTACAAATACACCAACCACATTTGCAATATTATTCGCACCCAGACTAAAGGAACCAAATGCACCAACGATAAATAAACCAAACTTGATAAAGGCATCTAAACGAAGTATATGAATTTTACTTTTTTGTAATACTTTTTTGGTAAGTAGGTACAATAAAACAGCAAAAATCCCACCCAAAACGGGTGCCGTGAACCAAGTACTTATAATTTTTATTAACTCCTTAGATTCTATAGGATTTTGAGTAAAAAAGTTCCAACCAATAATTCCACCGACAATGGCCTGTGAAGTTGATACCGGCAGCTTTGCTTTCGTCATCCAATACACTGTTAACCCAGCGCAAAGTGCCACCGTAAAGGCTCCGCCAATTGCATCAACAGCCCCAAGTTTACCAAGGGTTTCAGCACCACCAAACCCTTGCAAGACAGATCCTAACACAACAAATATCGATGCTACAATGGCTGCATCTCTGAACTTGATCATTTTTGAACCTACGGCAGACCCGAACACATTGGACGCATCATTTGCACCTAGTGTCCATCCCAAAAAAAGACCGCTTGTCAAAAAAAACAGGAACATAAAAAGGGTCGTTTACATTTTAATTTTTATCACGAGCGACGATAATTGATGGGCTAAGATTTTAGCTTTGTCAGACATAGACTCAATATTATTTACAAAATATCTGAGATGAACTTTTTCTGACAATTGCAAAGAGTTCATTTCATGAAAGATCTTCTTCTTGGTCTTGTTAGCATATGCGGTACATTCCCTATTGTAAAAAAGCACTTTTTGAACCTTATCCTTTACCTCATTTGGTGACGTAAAAAAAATTCTGGCAGCAGGAATAACATCTTTCACAGAATTCGATGCTAAATTATTCAGCTCAATAAAATCACTCTGAAGACTTTGAGGAATATGGGGATTTTCAACATCAAACTGAGTAAGCACATTATTGGCAATATCGATCAGGTCATCTGCATTCTCTAACAGCAATACAATGTCTCCTGCATAATTCGGCATAAGTGCATGCTGGTAAAAATCGTTTTCTATTTTTCTTTGAATCGCATCAGCCTCCTTTTCTAATTGATTCAGCGTATGTAAATTTTGACTAAATTGAGCCAAATCATTTCGCAAATAATAGGCAATTCCGGAAGAAAAATTGAGCGAAGCCGTTTCTATCTTATCAAAAAACTCATCTATACTAAAAGCTACTTTTTTTGAGCGTTTAAGAATTTTAATCATGACCTTTTTTTTGTTAAGGTATAAAAAAATAGGAAAACGAAATGGTGAATCTGAATCCTAAAAAGAAAAAATCTACTACCTCACTTTGATTGAAAAAAGGGTTTTTTGATTCAATTTCCCTTCCAAGGTGTCACCCGTATTTACCTGAGCCACACCTTCAGGAGTTCCGGTAAAAATAATATCTCCTTTTTTCAAAGTAAAAAACTGAGAAACGTAGGCAATGATCTCATCTATTTTCCAAAGCATATGCTTGGTATTCCCATCTTGAGCGATAGATCCGTTTTTATATAATTGAAAGGAAAGATCTTCAAGATCAAAGTCTGATTTATCAATAAAATCCCCTAAAACTGCACTTCCGTCAAAACCCTTTGCTTTCTCCCAGGGCAATCCTTTTGACTTCAGTTCATCTTGTACATCCCTTGCTGTAAAATCGATCCCTAAAGAAATTTCGTCGTAATATTTGTGCGCAAATTTGGGTTCTATAAATTTCCCAACACGATTGATCTTGACCAAAACTTCAATTTCATGATGTACATTCTGAGAAAATGCAGGAATAATAAAAGGTTGCTTGGGTTGAAGAATTGCTGAATCCGGCTTTAAAAAAATAACAGGATTTGAGGGTCTTTCGTTCTTTAATTCTTCAATATGTTTAACATAATTTCTTCCGATACAAATGATTTTCATGATTTTTTCTTTATTCGATTTGAGAAACAAACTTGTCCATGGATAAATTTTCTAAAGCAATAGATCCCTTAAGGGATCCACTTGATATTTTTAAAATTAGGCTTTCGCTTTTCAATAAAAGCGTTCCTACCCTCCTTGGCTTCTTCTGTCATATAAGCCAATCGAGTTGCTTCGCCTGCAAATACCTGCTGTCCCACCATACCGTCATCTGTCAAATTCATCGCAAATTTGAGCATTTTAATAGAGGTTGGTGATTTTTCCAGAATTTCTTGAGCCCATTGATAGGCAGTACTTTCTAATTCTGCATGTGGAATCACCGCATTGACCATTCCCATTTCGAGAGCATCCTGAGCAGAATAATTTCTTCCTAAAAAGAAGATTTCTCTGGCCTTTTTCTGACCTACCATTTTTGCCAAATAGGCCGATCCATATCCCCCGTCAAAACTGGTTACATCCGCATCGGTTTGTTTGAAAATAGCGTGCTCTTTACTGGCTAAAGTGAGATCACAAACAACATGCAAACTATGTCCGCCACCTACAGCCCAACCTGGAACAACAGCTATAACAACCTTTGGCATGAAACGAATCAAACGCTGCACTTCGAGTATGTTCAACCTGTGCATTCCATCCTCACCAACATAGCCTTGATGGCCTCTGGTCTTTTGATCTCCACCACTGCAAAATGAATAAACACCATCTTTAGGAGAAGGACCTTCAGCTGAAAGAAGCACAACTCCTATACTTGTATCTTCTTGCGCATCATAAAAAGCCTGGTATAATTCTGCAGTGGTTTTTGGTCTGAAAGCATTTCGTACTTCAGGTCTGTTAAAAGCTATTCTGGCAACGCCATTTGCTTTTTTGTAGGTTATATCTTCATATTCTTTAACTGTTTGCCAATTCACTTCCATAAAAAGATTTCTTTGAGATAATAATTCAACCAAATTTTCGTTGAATCATAGAGTTTCTGCGACGAAATTAAACAATTTTACGCAAGAAAGATTTAATTTGTACGGTACAAATCAATTGAAACATGAAGAAAATCGCCTTGTTTTTACTTCTGACATGCTTTTTCGCAACCGGTCAGGAAAGTATTTCTATTAAAAAATTTAATTCTACACTTTTAAATACGGAGAGATATCTAAAAATATTTGTCCCCGACTCTTATACAACTAATCCAAATAATACTTATCCTGTTGCTATTGTTTTAGATGCCGAATACCTTTTTGATATATATGTGGCCAATGCCAAAGTTTTTGCTGCAGAAAAAAATGCCCCGGAACAAATTGTAGTCGGCATTTTTCAAAACCAAGAAGGAGAAAGAACAAACGACTGTGATTTTAGTGTAGATACAGGTCTGCCGACTGAAGAAAGCACCAGGTTTTATGGATTTATAAGACAAGAACTGATCAATTTTATAGATGATAATTACAGAACCTCATTGTTCAAGACTATTGTTGGAAGCACTTTAACGGCTAATTTTACGAATTACTTCTTCCTGGAACCCAACCATATTTTTAATGCGTATATCTTGATTAATCCAACTACGCACATCAGTATGCCGGAAAAACTTGAGGCTAAATCGCAAAGTTTAACCGATCAAGTATTTTACTATTTGTGCAACAGCAACATCAATAGCTCCGATAATAAAAAGGAAATCAATAATATCAATAACCTACTAAAACTGTCCGAAGTCGAGTCATTTCACTATAAATTTGAAAATTTTGAAAACAGCTCTAAACCGGCAATGATCGGTCAGGCAATTCCAAGTGCCATGGATATGATCTTTGCATTATTTTCATCGATCTCCAAAGAAGAATTTGACACCAACATTGCCGATCTGTCGCCACCAGAGGCCATCGCTTATTTAGAGAAAAAATATGTTGAAATTGAATATTTGTTCGGTTCAAACATGAAAATTAGAGAATCTGACATTTTTCGTGTGGAACCTGTGATTATCGATAAAGAAAATGGCGATTATCTCGAAGAGTTTGGCAAAATGATTTTGAGATTATATCCCGACTCTCCCATTGGTGATTATTACATAGGATTATATTATGAAACAGGCTATGATTATAAAAAGGCTTTAAAATACTATAAAAATGGCTATGCAAAAATTGGCTCAGATAACCCCAATGCCGATGCTTATTATGGAAACATTGAAAGGGTTTTAGAAAAACAAAGGGCACAAAAATTAGGATTGCCTGTTGATGGTGAAAATAATGATGAGCCTATAGAGGATGATGGCACTGATGGAAACGAAGGAAATTAGATAAAAAAAACTCCGCATATGCGGAGTTTTTAGTTTTTATAAGGAAGTAATTCCAAATTCTTTACTGAGCAAATAATAAAAGGAAGCTCTACTTTTTTAATGGATTCGATGCACCAAGTGCCTCACAAGTCTTTTTAATGGCAGCATTTAAATTTGCCCCATCTTGCAAACCTAATTTTTTCATTAAAAAATTCTCTTTTCTTGTATTTAACTCTGATTCCTGTTCGCAAGAAACCAAAGATGCATCTCCGCCAAATGCGGCACTACCTAAATGCTTTACAATACCCTCAAGTAAGTCTGCTATCTGCAACAATTTTACATTTTTCTTTTAATTGCTTTGCGCTTATCGCTATATATTCTTCCTTACCCATCTTAAGAAATTTATGGTTTGTATTAATTTTCTAATATTTAATGAAAACCATTTTTCCTCAAAGCCGAAAAGCCTATAATTGTTTAAAATACTGTGTTAAAACTTCGTCATTGTGAGTCGCAGGTGTAAAAATCTCCAAAAGTTTGGGAGTTTCGGATGGCTCATAAAAAGAGGATAAAGCTTTATTTAAATCAACTTCATTATTTACAGAGTGATATTTAATCCCATGCATGGCGCATAATTGCAATGCAGTGAGTTTGTGTGGTGTTTCAAAAAAAGATAAAGCTTTTGTGTTTTTTGGTCCGGGTAAGATCCTGAAAATTCCACCTCCTCCATTATTAATTAAAATAATTCTGAAATTACTGGGTACGTGCTCGTTCCAAAAAGCATTACTATCGTAAAAGAAACTAATATCACCTGTAATGAAAATAGTCTGATTTGGATTTGCCGAAGCCGCTCCAACTGCGGTTGAAGTACTGCCATCTATTCCGCTGGTCCCTCGGTTACAAAAAACTCCTATCGATTCTTTTATCTGAAAAAGCTGTGTGTAACGCACGACTGAACTATTTGCCAATTGTAAATGGCAATCTTCCGGCAAACTCTTTAACAAAGAATCAAAAACATACATGTCGGAAAAAGTAATCTTATCCATATACGCCCTATGTTTCTCTAATCGATTGCTCTTTGCCTCTAACCATATACGCTGATAACTCGATGATGCAGGTTTTGTTAAGAAGAAAAACTGACTAAAAAACAATTGCGGAGAAATTTTAAAATGTCTATCTAAACAAAAATAAGTATCAGGTGCGTTCCATTTATCAATATGCCAATGATGCTTTGGCCGATACTTTCTCAAAAATTGTTTAATTCTTTTAGACACGATCATCCCGCCAAAAGTGAGCAATATTTCAGGTCTTAATTCTTCAAATTCTTTCTCCGTCAACGGGGTAATCAGTTGATCAATAGAACAAACCAATTTTTCATGGTGAAGATTAGTAATGGTTTCTGTCATCACCAACACCGACGGATCCATGACCAAATGATCGATTTGTTTTTGCAGTAACTCATCTGGAAAGTTAGAACCAATTAAAACTAATTTTCTCGAAGCTTTATTCCATATATCCGCAAAACATTGTAATTCTTCAACCTCAATTGGAATTTCGCCCTGAAGAGGATCATGCTCAATAGGTAAAGATGATTCTAATCCAAAATTTCTCAATTCTTCCGATAAATTGTATAGCGGTTCCTCAAAAGGGATATTAACATGAACGGGGCCCGATCGATGAATAACCAAATCCATAGCTTCTTTTAGTAATTTTATATTTTCTTTTTCGTGAATATTATCCTCCTTTGTTTCCAATTCCTTCAGATTCGCCGAAAACAAAATGTGATTTTGAAAAACATTCTTTTGCCTTATGGTTTGACCGTCACCAATATCAATGAGATTCTCTGGTCTATCTGTGGATAGCACGATCAGCGGGATATTGCTGTAATAAGCCTCTGCAATAGCCGGATAATAATTTAATAAAGCAGAACCCGATGTACAAAGCAAAACAACAGGCTTTCGTTTTTGCTGGGCGATACCTAAAGCAAAAAATGCGGCAGATCTCTCATCTACAATTTGATAACAAGTAAAACTTGGATGATTGACAAATCCTATAATAAGCGGGGCATTTCTCGAACCGGGTGAAATAACAACATCATAAATTTGATCTACTAAGCAAGCCTGAAGCACCAGTTGTGCCAACTTTTTTTCCGGATATAGAATCATTCAGAATTCGTCTTTTATATATGTTCTGACAATACACTGCGCATGGTCATCGTCTTTGCCACAGTTTCTTCCCATTCTTTTTCACCAATACTTTTAGAGGTTATGCCTCCACCAACATAGATCTCGAGGTGATCCGGAAAAATCTGCATGCAGCGCAAATTTACAAAGAGTTCTGCAGAACATTTGCCTTCATTTATATTTAGTTCACCCAAAAAACCGGAATAATAAGTACGTTGGTAACCTTCATTCTTACGAATAAAATCCAGAGCTAATTTTTTTGGCAAACCACAAACTGCAGGAGTTGGATGAAGTCGCTCAACCAATACTTTAAGGTTATCTCCGGCTTCCAACTCGCCTTTAATTTTTGAACAAATATGTAATAAATTTCCTGCTTTTAATGTAAATGGCTCGCTCACCTCAGTAACTTTTGAGCCCAATCCTTCCAATATGTAATCGGTTACGAGTTGCTGTTCCTCTTTTTCCTTTTCCTGCCACACCACATTTACATTATCAATATATTTTTGGGTACCAGCCAAGGCCATCGTTTCAAATTGATTCCCAAGAGTCATGATTAGTTTTTCAGGACTTGCCCCCATCCAACAACCAATACCGGGATGAAACCAAACATAACAAAAAGCCGAAGGGTATTTCACGATCAATCTTTCAAACACAACGAGGATGTCTTCGATCTTATGATGAATAATTTGTTTTCGGGAAAAAACAATTTTAGTGCAAGCACTCTCTTTGATGTAACTTATGCATTTATCAATGCTATCTATATAACTTTGCCGGTCTTTTAAAGCCTCTTCTTTGATTTCAGCATTTGCACTAATTTTATGAGTCAAATCCATTTCCTCCGTCCATTCAAATTGAAAAATTCGAGAATTATCTGATAAAAAAATAACCTTTTTTTCCCTTTCTTCAAAAGGAGCAAAAACGAATCCACTTTGATCATAACTCTCCAATAGATCCAGTTGATCATTGTTTTGCAAAAAACAATTCATTTTAAGCGCTAAGGGTTTTTTATAAATCACAAATGGCTTCTTCTTTTGAAAATGCTCTTTTATTTGCGCTGTGAAACTCTTAAAATCCATATCAATTATTCTGTTGTAAAATTGAAGATCTCTTGTTTTATCAATTCAAAATGGGTCCAAACTAAGGCATGTCCTGCTCCATCGATGGTGTATAAGCTCACTCGTTGGTCACCTAATTTTTCTTTCAAAAAGATGGAATTTTCGTAAGGAACAATATGATCATCGTTTCCGTGAATTAATAAAAATACGGAATTCCCTGGACCCCATCTATCTTCATACAAAGGCAATTCATTCATATGACCGAACTTTTCTTCTGCAGCATGTTTAAAAACAATGGGGATAAGATTTCTTGTGGGTTTCCATCTGTAAAAATTAAGCATCCAAAATACAGGTTCCAACTCCCCCTTTAAAGCGGGAGCCAATAATACTATCTTATCCATATCGCCATCAAAGGCTGCGGCGATCGTACCGCCATAAGAATAGCCAATCAAATTTACTTTTTGCAACCCTTTTACTTTGATCAAGGTATCAATCAATGAAATTTCTTTTTTTAGATCATTTAAAACTGCCTGATCTTGCGAAAACCCATAACCAGGACGATCATAGCTGATCATATTATATTTTTCCTTCAATTCATCATCTGTAAGGTATTTTTTAAAATCTAAAGCCGAACCAGGAGATCCATGAATAAACAGTAAAGTTTTTTTATGAGGATCCATTTCTTTACTCATCTGAAAAATCCTGATTTGATCATCCTTAAAAGGTAGGTAAGAAATATAAACATCGCTGTTCAAAGATTTAAAATCTTTTATGATTTTTTCTTCAGATTTGGGTTTCAGGAACTGAAAAGCTAATACCAATGCAACCATAAAAAGAATGCCAATCGAAATTAAAACACCCTTTAACCAGCGTCGGATCAAACTTTTTTTCGGCATTTATTTCCTTTTGGGTAGTACAATATTTGTCAGTTTACAAAGACTGATCAACTCATTTTGTTCATCGACAATTCTTATTTCCCATAAATGTGTTGTTTTTCCTTTGTGTATATTTTTTGCAATTCCACGAACGACACCCTCTTTTTTACCTTTTAAATGGTTGGCCGAGATCTCTATTCCTCTCACCTCAAATTTGTCGGCATCAATAGATAATAATGAAGCAACACTCCCAACACTTTCAGCCAAAGCTACAGTGGCTCCTCCGTGCAACAAACCCATGGGTTGATGAACCTTCGAGTTCACAGGCATTGTTGCAACAACCTCATTGTCATTAATCTCTACAAACTCAATATTCAACGTCTCCATTAAGGTATTTCGACATTTTTTATTGATACTTTTTAAAAGTTCTTTGGAATCCATAGCGCAAATAAAATACGCGTAAAAATAAGACTTTTCAAATTAAATGATAATTTTGCAGCTCATTATTAAAATGTATATGGGTTATAAAATTAGGGTCATTTTAGATGCCGAGGAAAATGTTGTTAGAGATGTGATTATTGCCAAATCTCTGCTGTTAGAAGATCTTCATAATGCTATTACCAATGCCTTTGGATTTAATGGGGCAGAAATGGCTTCATTTTATTTGGCCGATGATGACTGGAACGAAGGTGAAGAGTTTCCGCTATTCGACATGAGCGAAAAACCGGGGCAGATTACGCAAATGAGTGAAATTTCGATTTCTGATGTCCTGACTCAGGTAAACGACAAAATGATCTATGTATATGACTACCTAAACATGTGGACCTTTTTTGTGGAGGTTATGGAAATCTCACAAGAATATGAGTCGGAGAACTATGCAAAAGTTGTTTTTTCAATGGGTCATTTGCCGCAACAAGCACCTGAAAAACAATTTGAAGCTGAGGATTTAAGTGAGTTTGATCTCGATACAGATGAAGATGAATTGGATGATGAATTCGATCCTGACGGATTCACTATTTATGATTAAATCTTTTTATTTAATCAAATAGAGGTTCACACTCTCGTAATTTCTTACCACAAAATCAAATACAACCTGTAAGATCTCACCCATCGACTTACACTTTTTAAATTCTTTGTCCTTGGTATATTTTACCAGATCTTTCTTTAAATTCTCTATATTTTCATATGTAGATATTTTATCATTCTTCATAACCGTCATCAGATCTTCTACACGCTCTTTATAGCCGATCAATTTTTTCGCCAAAATTGAACGTTCCTCTTTCTTGTATTGATCGATTGATTCGCTGCGTAAATGGTTCTGCACCATTTTTACATAATCAAAATTATCTTTAAAGAACTGAGGGCGATATACTTTCAGGTTGCCTTCATAACTCTGCTGATCAAAATCCATAGATCGAATTCTATATTGAACCTGATCAAAATCATAGGTTGGAGCAATCACATAATTGTAAGCTCGCATATCACCCAACAGACGTAAGGTGCAGCGTTCATTGAATTTAACAAATTCTTTTGAGAGACGCTGCATATCTTCTTTACTGAGTAGTTTTAAGTTTTGCTCGATAAAAACATCTCCGGGAATACCGATCACGTGCTCTTCTATTAAAGTATCCTTATGCACCAAAAAATTGATGTGATTAGGAGATAGAATATCCTCTAATTCAAGACCATACACCCTTGAAGCGTCGGCCTTTTTCACGTACAAATAGGTGTAATTATCGTTCAAAATATTTCTGACCTTGACCCTAAATGGTTTAGAATTTCCAAACGTGCAAAAGTCGATTTCATCGATATTTAAATAGTCAAAATTATCTTCACTTCCATCTGCATGGAGTATGGTGTACATTCTTTTTAAACTTAAATGAATTTCTTCCTGTTCATAAGTAGGATAATAAACCCTGATCCAAAGTGTATCGTTTCCCTGTTTATCATATACATTTACAGATCCTGCAAAACGCAACAGGTCATCATAAAAAATAGGTATTTTAATAATCCTGTTGTACTCAGTTAAATATTGATATAACTCTGAGGTAATAGGAAATGAGGGTTTACGCCTTGAAATTAAATTATCTTTCATACTCTTCAATCTTGGTTTAAATTTACAAACAAAATTTTAGTCCGTGTTTATTTTGTTTTTTCCCAACGTAACAAAATTGACCTTAATTCGTCCTATTTAAAAATTCAGCCTTTGGACACACTATTGACCATTGAACATTTGCATAAAAAATTTGGGAGTTTACATGCCGTAAACGATGTTTCGTTTACGATAAAAAAAGGTTCCGTTTATGGCATTTTGGGTCCAAACGGAAGCGGAAAATCAACTACACTGGGCATCATTTTGAACGTGGTCAATAAAACTTCCGGTAACTTTTATTGGTTTGATGGAAGTATTTCAACTCATGCAGCGCTAAAAAATGTTGGTGCCATTATTGAAAGACCAAATTTTTACCCCTATATGACGGCGGCAGATAATCTTAAGCTGGTGTGTAAAATAAAAAATATTTCCTACGAGAATATTGACAAACGGCTTGAGCAAGTCAATCTGTTAGAGAGAAAAAATAGTAAATTCTCAACATTTTCTTTAGGAATGAAACAGCGACTGGCTATTGCTTCTGCCCTGTTGAACGATCCCGAAATATTAATTTTAGACGAACCGACAAATGGACTCGATCCCAAAGGAATTCATGAGATCAGGCAGATCATTCAGGAAATATCGAAAACGGGTACTACTATTTTATTGGCATCTCATTTATTGGATGAGGTAGAAAAAGTTTGTGATCATGTTATTGTTTTACAAAAAGGTAAAATGCTCTATTCCGGTCCTGTGGATGAAATGGGTATTCATAGCGATACAATAATTATTAAAGCAAATGAAAAAGATACTGTTATTTCAGAATTACTCACTCAGATCGCGGGAGTAACAAAGTTCCACAAAGATGGAGAAAACTGGGTACTAGAAGTTGAAAAGGACATTGAAACCCATTCCGTCAATGAATATTTTATCAAGAATAAAATTGTCTTATCACATCTGGAAAAAAGAAAAACGAAATTAGAAGAAAAATTTCTTCACCTAACCAGCGACTGATGTTCAGATTACTCGATATAGAATTACACAAACTCAAAAAAAGCAGGGCAAGTAAATGGCTTATCATCATTTATTTTGTACTCTTACTTTCTATCGCACTCATTGCCTCCATTAATTTTGACATTGGTCCCATCAAATTTTACCTGGCAGAACAAGGCATCTTTAATTTTCCATATATATGGCATTTTAACACCTTTATCGCCTCCTTTTTCAAGGTATTTTTATTACTGATCATTGTTTCGATGGTTTCAAATGAATACAGTAACAAAACACTCAAACAGAATTTGATCGACGGTTTGAGTAAAAAGGAATTTATTCTCAGTAAATTTTATACAGTCATTTTTCTGTCGATAATTTCTACTCTTTTTGTATTTGTTATTTCAATCGTACTCGGATTGATCTATTCGGATTATAATGAAATATCAATTATTTTTTCCGACATGGAATTCCTGCTCGCTTATTTTGTAAAGCTCATAGGTTTCTTTTCTTTTGGATTATTCCTGGGAATTCTTATTAAAAGGTCTGCGTTTGCAGTTGGTGCAATGATCATATGGTTTTTTGGTGAAATCATTGCCTTCAATACTTTAAAATGGAATATTTTGGATGGGAAAAGTGATTTGGCAGATCAGATATTCCAATTTGCTCCTTTAATGTCTATGTGGAATTTGATCAATGAACCATTTAGCAGATTAAATGCGGTAAAAACCTTAGCCAGCCAAGTGGGTGAGGATGTCCAATACGATTATCAAGTTCATTTTTACGAGATTTTGATCGTATTGGGCTGGACATTTATTTTTATTTATGGCTCTTATTTACTGCTTAAAAAACGTGATCTCTGATTCTTTGACAAACTATAATCCCGATATACTCAAAGTTTTTTTGGTAACTTCGTTACAATGAAAAACACGATTTCTGAACGGATATTTGATTTTATTAAAGATATTCCTCCACTTTCCTATTTAAAAATTGAGGACATTTTAACTGTCTCAGAAAATATTATCGTGTATTATTTTCCGGAAGATCATGTGATTTTTAAACAAAACGAACCCGTTCACGATGTATTTTACCTCATCAAAGAGGGAGCGATCTTATTGACCGACGAACTGAATCCCATACCCATTAATCAATGCGATGAGGGAGATTTATTTGGATTGAGAGCCGTAATCAGGAAGAAAAGCTATTTGCTCACAGCTACAGCAATTGAGGAAAGTATTGTGTATGGCATTCCCTCTATTTTTTACGAAAAATTTATCCGGGGAAATAAGGAAGCAAATCATTATTTATTGAGCACTTTCGCAGGACATATTCCCTCAAATTCTTCCATAGAAGATCAAGATCTGGAATTGAGGGAAACTTTACAACAACATATAAATCCTTTTATTTACCAATTCATCCCCATTAACTATTCAAAGAATCCCCTGACCTGTTTTGCCAGTTTAGCAATTTTTGAAACGGCAAAATTGATGTCAGTTCACAACGTGGGGTCTATCATTATTACTGATGAAAACAATTTTCCTGTCGGTATCGTAACCGACAAAGACCTACGAAAAAAAATCGCCACAGGAATAGTTCATATCGAAGAAAAAGTAGGGGAAATCATGTCATCTCCTGTTGTTACCGTTTCACCCAAACTAAGTCAGTCAGAAGCGCAAATTGTGATGCTCACAAATCAGATCACCCATTTATGTGTAACTCAAAATGGCAATCCTGATTCATCGGTTGTCGGTGTAATTTCTGAACATGATATTTTGCTGAATTCGGCAAACAATCCTATCTCTATTCACAAAAACATTAAAAGAGCTAAAACTATTTCTGAACTGAAAGAAATACGAAAGAAAACAGCACTATTATTAGAGAATTACTTCCGGCAAAACGTCCCAATAGACTTTATCACTTCAATCATTTCAAAGACCAACGAGTTCATCACAAAAAAAATTATTGACTTTTCGATTGATGAAATGACTGAAAAACCCCCAACTTCTTTCGCCTGGGTTTCATTGGGAAGTCAAGGTAGAAGAGAACAAATTTTACTTTCTGATCAGGATAATGCGATCGTTTTTGCAAATGGATCATTAGAAGAAAATGCTTTGCTTAAACATTATTTTTTGTCTTTGGCGAATAAAATTAATGTGGGTTTGCACGAAATTGGATTTGACTATTGTCCGGCAGAAGTGATGGCGAATAACCCAAGATGGTGTTTAAGCCTGGGGGAATGGAAAAACCAGTTTCATGATTGGATCACTGTTCCTAGCCAAGAAAAAATGATGCTTTGCACTATATTTTTTGATTTTCAAGACATATACGGAGATAAAAATTTGATCTCTGAACTCACCGAAAGTATTTTTAAATCAATAGACGAATACCCAATTTTTTTGAATCACTTCGCGCTTAACGCAATAAAAACACCACCTCCACTAAGTTTTTTTAGACAATTTTTAGTGGAACATTCCGGTGAACACAAGGATCAATTCGATATAAAATTGAAAGCTATAATGCCCCTTGTAGATGCTGCTCGAGTACTCATTTTTTCAAATAAAATCAGTGGAATCAATAATACACTAAAGCGATTTGAACGATTGATGGAACTTGAACCCCAAAATGCCGATATCTATTCACATTGTATTGAAGCCTATACAACTTTGCTTTCTTTTAGGGCATCCTATGGTTTACTCAGTAAAAATACAGGACGGTATATTGACATTAAACAATTGAATAAAGCGGACCGACTTAAACTCAAAAATTGTTTTAAGCCTATTCAGGAAGTACAAAAATTGATACAAACGCGTTTTCAGTTGGCCCAATTAATGTAGAGAATGTTTAAAAATTGGTTCTATAAGACTAAGTATCCTAAAGAATGGCTCGATTATCTCGAAACCTTTATAATTCCAAATTCGAACCAAATTGATCAAGTAAATTTTGTCGTTCTCGACACCGAAACCACAGGTCTTCACAAAGTCAAAGACAGAATTCTTTCTTTGGGTGCTCTGCGCTTAAAAGACAATAAAATTATGGTCAGAGACTGTATTGATTTTTATCTTAAACAGGAAAAATTCAACCCAGAGACTGTACCTATTCACGAAATCTTGAAAAGTGGTAAAAGTATAAAAATTGAGGAATCTGATGCTGTGTTTAAGTTTTTAGCCTTTGTCAAAAACAGCATTATTGTCGGACATCAAATCTCTTTCGATATTGCCATGATCGATCAGGCACTTCTTAGAATGGGACTTCCCAAATTAAAAAACAAAACTCTCGATACGGCAGAATTATTTAAAAAAACACCTGATTGTAAAAATCGAGATAAACCTTACTCCTTGGATGAATTATGCACTTTGCATAAAATGAAGTTGACAGATCGGCATACCGCTTTGGGGGATGCCTATTTAACAGCCATCTTATTTTTGAAAATTTATGCGCAAATAAAAAAAGTAAATCCTTCGATCAGTTTAAAGGACTTACTTTTTAAAAAACCTCGAAGAGGGCTTATATAATAACCGATATTAGTCGATTTTATTGTCGATGATCTCTTGGACAACTTCAGGATTTAGCAAGGTACTGGTATCACCCAAATTCTTTGTTTCATCACAAGCGATCTTTCTCAAAATACGACGCATGATTTTACCTGATCTAGTTTTAGGAAGACCGACTGTAAATTGAATTTTATCTAATTTCGCAATAGGTCCGATATGTTCTGTAATAATTTGATTGATCTCCTTCCTTAAGTTTGAATGATCTCTATATTCTCCCGTTTCTTTTAAAATAACAAATCCATAAAGGGCATTTCCTTTGACATCATGGGGGAATCCAACAATCGCGGATTCCGCTACGGCCGGATGCTCGTTTATGGCATCTTCTATAGGTGCCGTTCCTAGATTATGACCAGAAACGATGATGACATCATCTACTCTACCTGTAATTCTGTAATAGCCAACTTCATCGCGCAAAGCGCCATCACCTGTAAAGTACATATTTTCAAAAGCAGAAAAATATGTTTCGCGATACCTTTCATGATTTCCCCAAATCGTTCTTGCCATAGAAGGCCAGGGAAATTTAATACACAACCTGCCATCCACCTGATTTCCTGTGATCTCAATCCCATTTTCGTCTAATAAGGTAGGTTGAATCCCGGGCATGGGTAAAGTGGCATAGGTGGGTTTCGTAGGTGTAACAAATGGAATAGGTGAAATCATAATACCTCCTGTTTCCGTTTGCCACCAAGTATCAACGATCGGACATCTTCTCTTTCCGATATTATCATTATACCAATGCCAGGCTTCCTCATTAATTGGCTCTCCGACAGACCCTAAGGTTTTTAAGGATGAAAGATTATATTTTTCTACAAAATCAACACTCTCTTTCCCCAAGGCTCTAATTGCTGTTGGCGCAGTGTAAAACTGAGTGACTTTATGTTTATCTACAATGTCCCAAAAACGACCAAAATCTGGATAACTCGGCACACCTTCAAACATGACAGTGGTTGCTCCATTGAGCAAAGGACCATAAACGATATAACTATGTCCGGTTATCCAGCCAATATCTGCCGTACACCAAAATATATCATTCTCTCTATATTGAAAAACATTCTTGAACGTAAAGGCCGTGTAAACCATATACCCGCCTGTGGTATGCATCATTCCTTTTGGCATCCCAGTTGATCCGGAAGTGTATAAAATAAAAAGTGGATCCTCTGAATCCATAACTTCGATTTCACACTCCTCTTCAGCCTTATCCAGCAGGGGTTGCAACCAAATGTCGCGACCTTCTTTCATTTCTATTTCTGAATTTATCCTTTTTGCTACCAAAACGGTTTCAACAGAAGGGGTTTTACTCATCGCTTCATCAACAATACTTTTTAAATTGATGGTTTTACTTCCCCTATATCCACCATCAGAAGTGATGACCATTTTACAAGATGAATCATTGATTCTTGTGGCCAAAGCAGTAGAAGAGAATCCGGCAAAAACCACCGAATGAATTGCACCAATTCTGGCGCAGGCCAAAACAGAAATAGCCAATTCGGGAATCATGGGTAAGTAAATACATACACGATCACCCTTTTTTACACCTTGGCTTTTTAACACATTCGCGAATTTATTTACACGTTTGTACAATTGTTTGTACGAAATATGTTCTGCAGATTCCATAGGATCATTTGGTTCGAATAAAATCGCGGTTTTATCCCCGCGAATTCGCAAATGCCTGTCAATGCAATTCTCTGTTATATTAAGTTTTCCACCTTCATACCATTTAACTTCCGGTTTTTTGAAATCCCATTTCAACACATTATCCCAGCGTTTTCTCCATAAAAAATGTTCCTCGGCTACCTCTTCCCAAAAACTTTCAGGATTTCTGATAGACTTTCTGTAAACATGAAAATATTCTTCAAAATTTTTGATGTGATAATTACTCATAACTTAAATTCATTTTGTTCTTCTGTTCAATTTTAAGAAAAGTTTCCCTAAGTTCAACAAATACTTTTAGTTATTCAATTGTTACCTGATATTTTAATCAAAAAAACAATTAATGTTTACTGGCATCTCCTGCGCCACTCGGGATTCTGATATTTTCTACTATTTCCTGCACATTTACAGGTGGCTCCAAGGTTAAGCGAGAAACGATAACTGAAACAATGACATTGACAAGCATAGCGATGGTTCCAAAACCTTCAGGCGATGTGCCAAACCACCATTCCGAAGAGGGTCTGGGTTCCATTACACCGACCAATCCTGTTTTGTATCGAACCATGTAAAAAAGCATCAGCGTAATCCCGACGATCATTCCTGCAATAGCGCCTTCTTTATTCATACGTTTATCAAAAATTCCTAAAATAATGGCCGGAAAAAAAGAGGCAGCCGCTAATCCAAAAGCCAAAGCAACCACAGCAGCAACAAATCCCGGCGGATAAATACCAAACAAACCGGCTATAATAATTGCCATTAAAATACTGATTCTGGCAGCTAATAATTCATTCTTTTCGGAAATGTGTGGATTGATCTGCTTTTTGATAAGATCATGGGAAATAGAAGTTGAAATAACCAGTAACAAGCCTGCCGCTGTTGATAAAGCCGCAGCTAAACCTCCCGCCGCCACCAGAGCAATGACCCAATTTGGCAATTTAGCGATTTCCGGATTTGCCAAAACCATGATATCGCGATCCACATATAATTCATTGATTTCCCTACTGGAATTACTGATCTCCCTTTCACCATACTCACCTCGCATTTCTGTATATAACGGTTTTTAGCCTGTTATGGCATTCCCGGCTACATATTGAATTTTTCCATCCTTGTTTTTATCGGTCCAAGAAATTAAGCCTGTATTTTCCCAGTTTTTAAACCATTCGGGGATATCCGCATAAGTTTGATTGTTCACTGTTTCGATCAAATTAGTTCGGGCAAAAACAGAAATCGCAGGAGCAGTTGTGTATAAAATTGCGATAAATACCAAGGCATAACCGGCCGATTTTCTCGCATCTTTTACTTTAGGCACGGTAAAAAACCTTACGATCACATGCGGTAATCCCGCTGTTCCCGCCATAAGTGCCAGCGTGATCGCAAAAACATCCCAGGTTGATTTTGTTCCGTTAGTATATTCATTAAAACCCAATTGTGTATGTAATTTATCCAGTTTATCCAGCAAGAAAGTGCCATCTTCAATTCTGCTTCCCATCCCAATTTGCGGAATTGGATTCCCAGTCATCTGAATGGATATAAATATGGCAGGAACCATAAATGCAAAGATTAAGACACAGTATTGGGCGACCTGCGTATAGGTTATTCCTTTCATCCCTCCTAAAAAAGCAAAGACCAGAACCACGGCCATTCCGATAATAACGCCTATAGAAATATCGACCTGTAGAAATTGCGAAAAGACAATTCCCACACCACGCATCTGACCAGCCACATAAGTAAAAGATACAATTAAGGCACAAATCACAGCTACCGTTCTGGCCGTGTTTGAATAGTAACGATCTCCAATAAAATCCGGAACAGTAAACTTTCCGAATTTTCTGAGGTAAGGCGCCAATAATAGCGCGAGTAAAACATATCCGCCTGTCCATCCCATCAAAAAAACAGATCCATCATAGCCCATAAATGAGATCAAACCGGCCATGGAAATAAACGAAGCGGCACTCATCCAGTCAGCCGCCGTAGCCATTCCATTGGCTAATGGAGAAACACCTCCTCCAGCTATATAAAATTCTTTTGTCGATCCTGCCCTAGCCCAAATAGCTATCCCAAAATATAAGGCAAAAGTAACCCCTACCAAAATCCAAGTCCACAATTGAACACTCATAATAATTAATTGAAAATTAAATAGTTATTCGTTGAAACCGTATTTTCTATCGAGTTTATTCATCAATCTGACATACACAAAAATCAAAATAACAAACACATAAATTGATCCTTGTTGCGCGAACCAGAACCCTAATTTAAATCCCCCCAACCGAAATTGATCCAGAAAATCCTTAAAAATTATACCGGCTCCATAGGAAGCAATGAACCAAATTGAAAGTAGAATTACCAAGTACCTCAGATTTTCTTTCCAATAGGCACTTGCTTTTTTTTGTCCTTCCGTCATAAATAAATTTTATAATACAATTTGTGCCTGTAATGTAACAAAATCATTTGAATTTATCCAATCTTCATGAAGGTATTCCAGAGTGAACTTTAAGTTCTTACCACTGAGCAGGGCGTTGATGCCAATACCGTATTTATTCCTGTTTTCCGGGGTGGCATCGACTTTGTTGATGGCAAAATGTGCATAAGGCTGGAATCGTAGTTGATCTTCTTTACCCGGAAAAAGATAACCCCAATGAGTGTAGAACATACTGCCTGTTGAATAAGCTAAAAATAAATAGTCTCTTCCGTAATCCTGATTTTGTAAAACCGCATAAGCCGTTAGCGCTGCCCCATTTTGACCAATTGGCTTGTCGTAAAAAGCATCTAGGGCATATATTTTAACGTCTTCCCCGATGTAGATACCTGGTTCGTCGCTTATTACTGCACCATTTGGGTGTAAATAAAACCCTGCCCCAATATTAAAAACTTCTTTACTTCCCAAATAGGTACCGGTTTTGAAAGCGAGCATACTTGTTTCCATCTCTTTAAAACAGTATTCGAAATATCCTCCATAAGAAAAACCAGCTTCTTTTGATCCCAAAATCCTTCTTCCGCCATAGACAGATGGTCCATTCACTTCAGGAGTCCGCTGATCTAATCCATTTTTCTCGACATCGTTAACAGATACCCTGTAAGTAAATTTTCCAAAATATCCCTTAGCATAAATCCCCAAATGACGACCGATCTGATCCGACAAGCCTAAAGTGGCCCAGGATTGTCTGTTGTTGTCCAGTGCGAGTGAACTGGTAGCGCTGAAACTATTTAAACGAGAAATACCATTAAAAAAATGTAAGCCCGCGCCTATTGAATGTTCTTTGTTCAAGTTATACTGACCGTAAAAATCATGAAGTCTTATTTGTGAACCATCACCCTCTCCGGAAGGACTTAAATTTTGAGAATTTAAATTATTCAGTCCTATTTGGGTAACAATTAAAAAATCATCATTGATTTTAAAATAACTGTTTAACCTTGCCCTTCTTAAATTAAGGGTAAAATGATTCACATCTTCCGGTACCTTATTCTCATAAATAGTTTGGAACTGTCCCCAAGTTGAAATACCCATCACCTTTTTCCCACCATCATCTAACTTAAATACAAAACCTCCCTTATAATCTGGTGAAAGTTGGGCTTGAAGTAATTGAATGATGAAAAATGCAATAAAAAAAAGTAAGAAATGATGTCTTATTAAACGGCAGCATAGCATGATTAGAAATTTTGCCCAAAAGTATTATTTATAAAAACATCATAAACTGACATTTAACATAAAATTGAATTAATTCAAACTTTTACAAATAACATCAAATTAGGTTATTTTTGTGTCATGCAATTTAAAATTGAATCAAATTATAAACCAACCGGAGATCAGCCTCAGGCTATTGAACAATTGTACAAAGGCTTGCTGGAGGAGGAGCGATATCAAGTTTTACTAGGAGTTACAGGTTCAGGGAAAACTTTTACTGTGGCTAATGTCATAGAAAAAATAGAAAAACCAACCCTGGTACTCGCGCATAACAAAACCCTGGCTGCTCAGCTTTATTCAGAGTTTAAACAGTTTTTTCCGAAAAATGCGGTTGAGTATTTCGTTTCCTATTACGATTATTACCAACCTGAGGCATATATTCCAACTACTGGCTTATATATTGAAAAGGATTTATCGATCAATGATGAAATTGAAAGATTGCGTTTGAGTGCCACTTCCTCCCTGCTATCTGGCAGACGTGATGTACTTGTGGTGGCTTCCGTTTCTTGTCTTTACGGAATTGGAAACCCGGTCGAGTTCAGAAAGAATGTGATCAGCATAGAGATCGATCAACAAATTCCTAGAACAAAATTCTTGCACCAACTCGTCACGAGTTTGTATGCCAGAACAGATGCCGAAGTAAAAAGTGGCACATTTAAAGTAAGAGGAGATACGGTTTCTGTCTATCCCAGTTATGGAGAAATTGGTTATCGGATACATTTTTTTGGTGATGAAATTGAAGAAATAGAGAGTTTTGATTTGATCAATAATCAAACTTTGGACAAATACGAGCGGCTCAATATTTATCCTGCAAATCTGTTTGTTACCTCCCCAAATGTACTTCAAAATGCGATTAAAGAAATTCAGGATGACCTTGTGAAACAGGTTGAGTATTTTAAGGAATGTGGAAAACATTTGGAAGCGAAACGCTTATTGGAAAGGACCGAATTTGATCTTGAAATGATCCGCGAACTTGGCTATTGCAGCGGAATTGAGAATTATTCACGGTATTTGGACGGAAGAGCTCCCGGAACCCGGCCTTTCTGTTTATTGGATTATTTCCCTTCGGACTATTTAATGATTGTCGATGAAAGCCATGTAACCATCCCACAGGTACACGCCATGTACGGAGGTGACAGATCCAGAAAAGAGAATCTGGTGGAGTATGGTTTCAGACTTCCTTCTGCCATGGATAACAGACCTTTAAAATTTGAAGAATTTGAGATTTTGCAGAATCAGGTGATTTATGTAAGTGCCACTCCTGCTGATTATGAGTTAAAATTAACCGAAGGACTTTTTATAGAACAGGTCATTCGTCCTACAGGTTTACTGGACCCGATCATAGAAGTTCGTCCTAGTTTAAATCAGATCGATGATCTGATGGAAGAAATTCAACAAAGGGTCGAGAAAGACGAACGCGTACTTGTAACAACTTTAACCAAAAGGATGGCGGAAGAACTGACAAAATTCTTATCACGGGTTCAGATCAGGTGCAGATATATTCACTCCGATGTGGACACTTTAGAAAGAGTAGAAATCATGCAAGATTTGAGAAAAGGACTATTTGATGTGTTAATAGGTGTGAATTTATTAAGAGAAGGTCTCGATCTTCCGGAAGTAAGTTTAGTCGCTATTTTAGACGCCGATAAGGAAGGTTTTCTGAGGAGTCATCGATCTTTGACCCAAACTGTCGGGCGAGCAGCCAGAAATCTAAACGGAACGGCTATCATGTACGCCGACAAGGTTACTAGAAGTATGCAATTGACCATCGATGAAACCAATAGACGCAGAGAAAAACAAATTAAATACAATACAGAACATCATCTTACGCCAACACAGATCAAAAAAAGTATTGACGGTTCGCTGACAAAAAATCAGATTGCCTCTTATCAATATGAACAGGCCAATCAAAAGGCAGCGGAAGTAGATCTGGAATATCTTTCAAAAACTGAAATTGAAAAGCGAATTCGAGAGAAAAGAAAAATGATGGAAGAAGCCGCAAAGGCTCTGGATTTTCTTGTAGCCGCTAAGTTTAGAGATGAAATCAAAGAATTACAAACACATCTTTAATCTTTTTTAAAGCTCACATGTACATCGGGCATATCTACCAAAGAAAATGTCGTCGAAGCCAGTCTAACTTTTGGTTCATTTAACTGAAACTGCCTATAAATTTCCTGGTATAATTTATCTTTGGTCATTCTCCTTTTTTTATAATCAACAACATACCTGAAATTAAATTCTATCCAGTTATCTGTTAGTTTTAAAGTCAATGTGGGTTCTACATTGGCATTTTCTATCAAATATTTTTTGACCAAATGCTTCCATTCCTTTTTGGCAATTTCTGTATAATCCATTAAATTTTCTTCGGCAGTCCGTCGAATAATATCGTCGGCCATTACTAAATCAGAACCGTATTGTACCGGTAAATTGATTTCATCCCAAACAAAAGGAAAGTCTGTGGAATAATTATGAACTGTTCCTTTAAACACAAAAGCATTACTCACCTGTACAATCCTACCACTGTAATTATCACTGCTCACCCAAACGCCGATTTCCATTAAGGTTGTTCTTGTAATCCCTATATCTATTACATCACCTTTGATCTGATTGATCTCGATCCGATCACCTGTTTTATACATATTGGAAGTCAGTATGGCAATCCATCCGGCAATACTCAATATTACTTCTTGTAAGGCAAGTGCAACACCGGCACTCATAATACCTATGGCGATCGTAAAGTATTTTATCTCTCCTACAAAAGTAAAAATGGCCAACAAAAAGATGAGAAAATAACTTAAGTAACGGGTTATTTTTCTGGAACGGTAAAGTAAAATTTGATCGGAAGTAGTTCTCTGGATCATTTTTCGAGCAAACCAGGCCAGAAATAAGATGAAGACCATCCAGATAACAAAATGAACAACATCAGAAAACCATGAATCAAGATTTTCAGTATCGATTGAACCAAAAAAATCTGTTAAACCTTGCATCGATTTTAGCGTTTATGGAAACTACTTTAAAAATACAAAAACTTAAACCATTTCTCAAGAAAAAACCCAGTTAGCTTATTAAGCAAATTCTTGATTTACAGTTTATTTCTCCTTATTTATGGGACGGTCATCCCCATGTGCCCATTCAGTCCATGAACCATCATAAACTGATTTTTTTACCTTAGACGCAATCTCGTTTGCCAGGTATAAAATACAAGCCGTTACACCAGATCCACAGGAAAAAATCATCGGATTATTTTCAGGATTCAATTTTTCAAACAAATGTTGTAACTCTTCTTTAGGTTTAAATTTACCTTCTTTTAACACCTCTGTATAGGGCAAATTCACTGAACCGGGAATATGTCCGCTGGATAATCCCTCTCTCGGTTCAGGCGCATTCCCTTTAAATCTTCCTTCAGATCTAGCATCCACAATCAGTTCTTTTTTTAATTCTATCTGCGCTAAAATGTCCTTTGTTTCTTTGACCTCATCAAAATTAAAATCCGCCTTAAAATTTCCTTTAGCATAAGTTTTAACCTCAAAAGGTTCAACCTCAAAACTGTGCTTTATCCATTCGGGTAATCCCCCGTCCAGAACGGCGACATCATGATGCCCCATTGCCTTGAACATCCACCAAATTCTCGGGCTGGTATAGGCACCCAGATTATCATACACTACAATTTTACTTTTATTCGTAATTCCAAGTGCTTGAGCGGCAGTTTCAAAAATTTGAACATTGGGAAAAGTATTGGGAAAACTAGAGTTTATATCACTAAATTGATTTTTTAGATCTACCCAGCGAGAGCCCGGGATTTGTAGTTCGAATAAATTCTTGTTTTCAGCATTCATGTTTTCTCGCTGGCTTGCATTTAAAATAATCAATTCAGGATTTTTTAAATTTTCATGTAACCATTCTACAGTTACGATTGGCGTATTTTTCATAATTTAAAATTTTTCAAATGAAACTGATGCTTGTCTTTCTCTGTTGACCAAAAGTTTAGTTACATCGGGTCTTGAGTAATGTCCGACAGCATCAAAATTTTGACGCTCCTCCAAAACCCTATCAAATACAAGGGTCTCCGTAATAAGACCTTCTTTTTCTGCCTGTGGAGGAATAATCCATTCTCCGTTCGGACCTGCAATACATGAGCCTCCATTTGCTGCTAATACCGGAAAATTTTTGACGATCTTTTCGTAATGAGGAGTGTCCTTTGGGATGTCCTTTTTAAACATCAGACTTGAAACCGATACAACATACGACCTGGATTCTCTCGCAATGAATCTTGTAATATCTTTAGTATTATCTACTGATCCCGGCCATACAGCGATATGTAAATCTTCACCTAAACCATATAAGGCAGTTCTGGTTAGAGGCATCCAATTTTCCCAACAATTTAAACCGCCGACGGTAAATTGTTTTAAAGAATGAACTTGCAAACCGTTTCCATCACCGGGAGACCAGGTGAGTCTTTCTTCAAAAGTGGGCTGTAATTTTCTGTGCACAGATTTAATTTCCCCTTCACGATCTATATAGACCAAAGAACAATATAAACTGTGTCCTCCCCTGTTTTGAGCTCTTTCAATAATCCCCAAATACATCGCCATTCTGCTTTCTTTAGCTGCTTTACAAAAAACGGCTAAATCTCCCTTTTCAATATTTACTGCATTTTTTAGGTAATGTGCATGAATTTCCTTTTGAACAGGATCGTCAAAAGAAGATCCATTAGTATAAGCCAACCAAAAAGGGTAACCGGGCAGCAAACCTTCTCCAAAGACCAATAGTTCACAACCTTTGTCTTGCGCTTTTTGAATGGTTTGTATCATTTTCCTGATCGTTACTTCTTTGTTGAGCCAAACAGGTGAAATTTGGGCAAGCCCTATTTTTAATTGATTCTCCATCTAATTCGTTTAGAACTTAAAGTTACTAATTGCATTTGATTGTTCAATAGGATATTTAAATCACTTTACATAAATCTGTAATTAAATGGGGTACTTTATTTAAACTGTACTAACAAAAATTTAAAATACCCTCATTACGATTTGTAGGCCGAGGAACAATTCAATTTATCTTTATAATTTTTTAAAAAAATTAGAATTATTCTAAAAAAAATTTACTTTCGTTCGTCAAAATTAATAATCCAAAAAATCTCCATGGCAAAAGATCTAATATACCCAAACAATGAGCTCAGCCACGTGGCTGGCATGGATATAAAACCAAACGAAGTTGAGTATCGTATTCCACTCAAATACAGGAAAATGGAGAATCTTCATATTGTGTTTTGGTTGTTCAAGGATCTAGCCTGGTGTATGATCTGGAAACCTATCGGGATAATAATGATCCTACCAACCTTGATTATATCGATTATCATTGCTTGGCGTACCCGGCATATGATGAGTGAACTCTGTCATAACATGGCGATCAGTATTTGGATCATGGCAAACTCGTATTGGATGATCAGTGAATTCTTTCATTTTGATGAAAAAATAGTTATGGGTGACATTACTTATAAATACCTGGCTGTGATTCCGTTTGTACTCGGTTTAGTCTGCCTGGGTTTCTATTACCTTTACTGGAGACCGATGCATAAAGGCTCCATGGAAACGATGTAAAACTCATACAAATTGAATGAGGAGCCATATTTAGACCTATTGATGTCCTATTAACGACAAATCGTAGTTTAACTTGATGCTTTTCGGAATTTAAGGTGGTTCTCAGTTGAACACTTCCCAATGAATTCAATTAGAGTTCATCATTCCATTACTATTGTTTTCATATTCATAAATTCCCTGATTCCTATTGCGCCTAGTTCTCTACCATATCCTGATTTCTTTATTCCTCCAAAAGGAATTCTCGAATCTGACCGAACCATGGAATTGACAAATACATTTCCCGCTTCTAATTTTCTGGCAAGTTTATAAGCTTTTTCTCTATCATTTGTCCAAATTGAAGATGCCAATCCGTACCTGTGTGCATTAGCCAGTTCCACGGCTTCGATCTCATTTTTGGCCCGAATCATTGTTGCTATTGGGCCAAAAGTTTCTTCAACAAAAGTAATATTGTCGGGTTTGACCTGATCCAATATGGTGGGTTGAAAATTACAACCTTCCACTCCACCGCCTATGACTAATTTTGCCCCTTGCTCAATTCCTTTTTTAATCTGAAATTCTAATTTTTTTGCCAGATCCAATCTTGCCAAAGGTCCTATCTGCACCTCTTCAGACATTGGATTTCCCTGCTTCAGCTTTTTCACGTTTTTACTAAAAATTTCCAAAAACTGATCAGCTATTTTTTCGGTTGCGATGAAACGCTTGGCACTTATACACACCTGACCTGCATTTAACATTCTGGATTGTGTGGCCACTTTAGCAGCTTGTTCCAGATCTGCATCGTCTAAAACGATAAAAGCATCTGATCCACCTAATTCCAACACAGATTTTTTGATATATTTCCCTGCCAGTGACGCGACAGAAGAACCCGCAAATTCGCTTCCGGTAAGGGTAACTCCCTGTACAATATTTGAGGCAATTACACGCTCAACCTGTGGAATTCCAATAGTCAATTCTTGAAAAACTCCTTCGGGAAATCCCGCATCTAAAAACACTTTTTCTATGGCTTTTGCACAACCCATTGTATTTGGTGAGTGTTTGAGCAAGGTAACATTTCCCGCCATGATCGTCGGAGCAGCGTATCTAAATACTTGCCAAAATGGAAAATTCCAGGGCATGATAGCAAAAACAGCTCCCACAGGATCATAAACCGTAAAACTTTTAAACGGTGTATCTAAAGGCTCATCTGACAAATATTTTTCAGCATTTTGAGCATAATGGTCGCAGTTTCCTGCTGATTTTTCTATTTCTGACCTGCTTTCAGAAATAATTTTCCCCATTTCAGCTGTGATCAAATTTGCCAGTACTTCTTTTTTATCGCTTAAAATAGAAGCAACTCTCTTCATTTTTTGAGATCGTTCATCAAAAGAAGTATTTCTCCAATTTTTAAAAGCTTTGGCTGAAATTTTCAATTTTTCATCTAATTCTTTATCCGTTAAAACTTTATACTCAGAGAAAATATTTCCGTTATAGGGATTAATCGATTGAAAAAACATAGCTGTAATTATTTTAATTTAGTTTGAGGATCAATGGGTCTATACATGAGGATTGAGGCATTTCCACTTCGAGGATCATTTAAATAATTATACAAAGGTTCCACCAGGATAAAGCCACACTTTGTTTGGGCAGTAACAGTTGGGTCTACCATCTCTCCATTCATCAAAGCCTCACAATATTCTTCAATGGTCATTTTATTTTTAAGACTGTCAAAACCGACAGGCATTCCGGCTGTCAATTGCCCTTTGCACCCCAAATTCAAGGCTATTTCCTGACGCAGGTCGTAAACAGCTCGCCCTAACCCTTTTCTGCGATAATCAGGATGGACAGAAATATCTAGACCATATAGCCATTCCCCCTCGGGATCATGAGTGCCTAGCCACAAGTGATCTGAAATATCTAAAAATGTATGATGGCCTTTGGGATAATTTTGACGCATTGAAGTTGAAGAAGCAATCACCTTTTCTCCATCTAAAATAATTAGCTGACCATCCGGAAAAATTTCTACATATCTTTTGTAATGCTTTTCGGTCATTAATTCTTCTTTTGCCAGAGTCGGAAAGACTTTTAATTGTAATTCCGCCTGCCTCGATGCATGTTCTTCCGAGGCTGTCCTTAAAATGTAATTGTTTGGAAGTTCATAAAAAGAGGGATTCATAGAATAGCTAATAAAATAATTACACAGAAATCATAAATTGGAATACTTCACTCAAAATTGATCAATATAATGAATTGTCCATCAGAAGACCCCAATCTTTTGCGGCTAAAATGATGATAATTTGTAACCTTTCTTAAAATTAATCAATAATAATTCTTTAAACATTTTTTCAGAAATAAATAATGCGTTTTTTTAATTAATTCTTATTGACTATATCGCTATTTTTTTTAATCCACCCCCTTTAATTGGTCAGAGAAGGATTGGAAGGACTGTTTTTTTTAAGTAATTTTGGTCAGATTCAGTTTTAAAATAAAAATTGATAAACCTTCATCGATACGCCATGAAACATTATTCCATCCTTCTTTTATTTTTTACTTCAATTTTTTACGGCCAAAAACAGGTCGAGCCTATTCGAATTAATCAACTTGGTTATTTAGAAAAGGGTGAAAAGGTTTTTGTCGTAGCTGATCTTGACGATCAAAGCTTTGAACTTTTAGACGAAAGAGGAATTGTGGTTTTTAATGGAAATTTAAAGGAACAAGGTTTTTGGGATAAATCGGGAGAGAAAATATCTCTAGGTGACTTTACCTCTTATACCAAATCGGGAAAATATACCCTAAAAGTTGGTGACCGGGTTTCTTATCCGTTTCTAATAGACAATGAAGTATTTAAAGAAGTTAAGAATGCTGCATTAAAATCCTATTATCTCCAGCGAGTATCAATGCCCATTGAAGAGGATTATGCCGAAATTTATAGAAGACCAAAAGGTCATGACGATACGGGTCTATTTTTTCATTCTTCTACCAATAAAAATGGAACTTTAGATAGTCCCGGGGGTTGGTATGATGCAGGAGATTATGGTAAATACATGATCAATGCAGGTATTTCAATCGGTATTATGCTCTCCTTAGTAGAAAATTATCCTGATGTTTTTCCTGACAAGAGTCTCCATATTCCAGAAAGTGGAAATAACATACCAGATATTTTAGATGAATTGAAATACGAAATAGATTGGATGCTCAGCATGCAGGATGACGATGGGGGTGCTTTTGTAAAAGTTAGTACCCTGAATTTTTGTGGAATGGTTATGCCTCATGAGGCGCCAAAAGATAGATGGATTATTGGTAAATCTACTGCAGCTGCCTTACATCTGGCAGCTATAGGAGCAAAGGCCTCAAGAATTTATGCCCCATTTTTACCTGAATATGGACAGAAATGTTTAACCGCAGCAAACAAAGCATGGGAATGGGCAGCAAAAAACCCTTCAGTTTATTATGCAAAAAATCCGGAAGATGTAAAAACAGGTGCCTATAATGATATGGATTTAAATGAAGAATTTTTCTGGGCAGCGTCTGAATTATACTCCACAACCAGAAATGAGGTATTCTACAATTTCATAAAGCCGAAACTGGGTGATTTTACTTTCAGGTTAGAAGAAAATTGGAGAAATTACAATGATAATATCGGATATTATTCTTTAGTCAATAAAAAAAGTCCTTTGCCAAAGAACAATAAAAAAATAATTGAGAACAGGATCATAAAAGTTGCAGATTCCTTGGCAAACATTCAGAAATCTAACCCCTATCAGATTCCAATAGACCATTTTGTCTGGGGCTCGAATAGCGATGTGCTTGACGCCGCAATCATTTATGCTCAGGCCTATGAGTTGACAAAAAAACCTAAATACCTTAAAGTCGCTAACGAGACTTTTGATTATGTCTTAGGGAAAAATGCAATGGGCTACTCTTATGTCACCGGATTTGGAAGCAAACAAGTGATGCATATTCATCATCGCCCTTCTGAAGCTGATCAAATAAATGCTCCTTACCCGGGCTTTTTAGTGGGAGGTCCGAATTTCCATAAACAGGATAAAGGTGATTTGGCAGCTTCCGGGTTTAGCTATGCGTCTGATTTTCCTGCCAAATCTTTTATTGATGCCATGCCAAGCTACGCCTCTAATGAGATTTGCATAAACTGGAATGCACCACTTGTCTTTATAGCAGGTTTTTTAGATCATCATAAAGGACTACCCCAAAAATAAAATTGTAAATTTCTATTTGCATAAAAAAATGGATTTAAAAAAATATGAAAATGACCAAATTATTCCATTTATTGTCCATCATTAGCCTTGGAACTATGAGCCTATTTGCACAAACTCCTGCATCTGTAAGCAGTATACTAATCGATTTAGAAGTTGAAACAGGAAAGCAAAGAGTAGTTTTAGATGAGAATCGACATTTTGAAGCTCCGAATTGGTCTAGAGATGGAAAGTCTTATCTGATCAATTCAGACGGGAAAATTGAAAAGATCGGTTTAAACGGTGAAAAGTTAGGGATAATTCCGACCGGCTTTGCTGACAATTGCAACAATGATCACGGTTTTACATTTGACGGAAAAAGGTTGATCATCAGCCACAATGATAAAACTGTGGGAGACGGCGCAAATTCTAGGATATTCATTCTACCTGTAAAAGGAGGAATACCAAAATTGGTGACAGATAATTTCCCCAGCTATTGGCACGGTGTCAGTCCTGATGACAAGAAATTGGTTTATTGTGCAGAACGAAATGGAAACTGGGATGTTTATCAAATAGACTTGGATGGAAAGAATGAAACACAATTAACAAGTGCAAATGGCCTGGATGACGGACCTGAATACAGTTATGACGGCAAATGGATTTATTTTAATTCCCACAGAACAGGCAGAATGCATATTTATCGGATGAAACCTGATGGTACCGAGCAAGAACAACTCACTTTTGACGATTTTGACAATTGGTTTCCGCATCCATCACCGGATAATAAAACAATTGCTTATATCTCTTATATGGAAGATCAAAAGGGTGCACATCCTTTTGGAAAAGACGTCAAATTAAGGTTACTGGAACTCGAAACAGGAAAGACCCGAGATCTGACCGATATTTTCTTTGGTGGGCAGGGCTCTTTGAACGTACATAGTTGGTCGCCAGATGGTAAAAATCTGGCTTTTGTAAAATATAAACAAAAATAGATGAAAATATACTTTACTCTATTTATGGTATTTATGATTGTTACTTGTAACAACAACCAGGAAATAAAAAATGATTGTTCGGACGCCATTTGCACCATGGAATTCAGATCTATTTCTATTTCTTTAAAAGATCAAAGTGGAATGCCGATTTCTCTTGACAGATTTAAGGTGACCGCAACAGATACCGGGAAGGATTTGACGAGGGATGTGAATGATTTAAATTGGGAATTAATTCGACAGACAGGGACCTACCCAATATTTGGTGATGAATTTAGTAAAGAATACCAAAATAAGGAAGTAGAAATTCTTTTTGAAGGTTTTATAGGAAACGACCGAAAAACAAATCTTACTTTTTTAGTTGGTGCAGATTGTTGTCATGTTCAACTAATAGATGGACAATTGGAGGTTGTGCTGGATATTTAAATTGTTTGATTGATCTCTTCTGCTAAAATAATTCTTGACGAAGGTCTTTTTTGAGCTATTTGCCACATTGTCCTCGCAATATTTTCGGCAGGATTTGGACGATATTTTTTAAAGGGACCCACGAACAGAAAACTCAGTTTTTCAAATAAAATCATGGCCCAAGATTCAACCAATCTTTTTTCATTCCTTTTTCCAAGAATTAAAGAAGGCCTCAAAATATACGTAAAAGGAATATGCTGAGCCATAACCCCTTCTTCCATTTCTCCTTTCGTTTTGTTATAAAAAATGTTACTTTTTTTATTTGCTCCCATGGCTGAAACCACCGCAAAAAAAGGAATATCATTCTCTTTAGAAAGCTTTGCTGCCTGAACAGGAATTCCAAAATCAATGGCCTTGTATTCCGTTTTATCAGGTGTTTTTTTGGCAGTTGTACCAACGCAACAAAAAACTTCGTCTCCAATAAAACTATTTGTAAATTCCTCTAATTTGAATAAATCTCCAATGAATTGCTCCAATTTGGGGTGATGTATTTCCAGCTTCCTTCTGCCAAAAACTTTGATATTATTATAACTCTTGTCTTCTAAAAGCTGATTCAACAATTCAGATCCGGTTAGACCTGAAGCACCCAAAATAATTGCCGTCTTTTCCATAGAATAGCATTAATACCAGCGCTTTTTATTCTTTTTTGAAGCGGCAGATTTCCTTCCTTTTTTATAATTACTGCCCTGTTTCTTATGTACCTCCGGCTTCGCTTTTGGATTGAGTGGATAAGGATGATCTTCTTCCACCCTGATTTTCTCGCCCATCATTTTTTCAATATCGGCTAAATAGGCCTTTTCATCCGCAGAACAAAATGAATAGGCAACGCCCTGTTTATCTGCTCTCCCGGTTCGACCTATTCGATGGACATAGGTTTCAGAAACATTGGGTATGTCAAAATTTATCACAGCATCCAAACCATTGATATCGATACCACGGGAAGCCACATCTGTAGCAATCAAAATATTCACATGCCCCTTTTTAAATTTCTGTAAGGCCTCCTGCCGCGCGTTTTGAGATTTATCTCCATGAATGCTGTCTGTGAGATAACCATTCTTTTTCAGGGTTTTCTCTAGTTTCTCTACGCCATATTTGGTACGTCTAAAGATGAGAATATTTCCTTTAATGGTATTTCTTAGCAGATGCAAGGCCAACTCTATTTTCTTAGGTTTTGGCGTGAAATACAAAATTTGATCTACCGCCTCAGCAGCTTTAGAATGTGGAGTTACCTCTATTCTTACAGGGTCATTTAAAATATCTTGAGCTAGTTCTATCACTTTCAATGGCATGGTCGCAGAAAAAAGTAAATTCTGTTTATCTCTGGTGCAAAGTCGTTCAATTTTTCGCACATCATCAATAAATCCCATATCCAGCATCAAATCAGCCTCATCTAAAACCAACACTTCCACATAGTCTAAATTCACTTCATCTTGCTTGTGCAAGTCAAGCAGCCTGCCCGGAGTAGCGATCAATATATCGATCCCTTTTTTGAGTCGTTCAATTTGTGGTTCAATGGGCATGCCTCCATAAACAACTGTAGTTCTCAAATTGGTGTGTTTGCCATAGCCTTTAAAATTTTCTTCAATTTGAATGGCCAATTCACGTGTTGGGCTAATGACTAAGGCCTTGATTTTTTTGCCCTTCTTTGGCGCATCTTGCTTATCTAATAAAAGTTGTAGGATGGGCAGGGCAAAAGCTGCAGTTTTACCTGTTCCTGTTTGTGCAGAAACGATGACATCTTTCTTATCTAAAACCAAGGGAATTGTTCTTACCTGAACAGCTGTAGGATGTTCGTAATTCTTTTCTGCCAGGGCTTTTAAAATTGGTTTGTTCAGTTGAAGATCTTTAAAAGACATAAAAAATAATTTTTGCAAAGGTAACTTTTATATGTCTTTCTTGGAGAATTCAATTAGACACTAAATATGCGCTAATTGTGCGCAACATATTTCTCAGTAACATTCAATAAATCTTGAGACAAGTTTTTCAACCAAACCAATTGGTTGTACATCAAATGCGCTTCTTGTAAATTAACCAACATTTCTTGTTTTACTTCTCGCATACCCCGCTCAATTTCTTCGTCGCGCGTCTTTCCCAGATCTTTGTAATGTGTAAGTAATTTTTCTTCGGCTTGATGCGAATTATTATTAGTAACTAACTTATCCTGTTCCTTTTTTCCTAAAAGATTTTCAGATTTTTGAAGAAGGTCTTCAATATTTTGAATCAAAATGTCGAAATCATTGAGTAGGTAAGATCCTTTTTTATTTTGAATAAAGCTTCCCAATGAAGCAATTGCAGAAAGTATAGTATTATTTAAAGTGACAATTTCATAGATCCATTCGAACTCCTTTTGTTTAGATTTTGGATCTTGGTTCATACGCTCAAAACTGGCATTCAAATTACTAATGGCCAAGAATGCCTCTTTTCTTGGCTTTTTATAACCTAACTGACTTACCATTTTAGAATGATATAGCTGTTTTATGGCCTGTAAATAGGATTTATTTTGCGCAATGGTCTCAACAATATTCTGCTTTATCGATAAATATTCCCAATTTGGGAAAATCAAATAATTTGCCAGCATCGCAATTGCGGCACCAATCAAGGTATCCAATAGCCTAAATTCTATCACATTAAGTGCGTCTTTTTCTATAAGTGCAAAAACAAAAATAACGTGAATCGTGATGAAGGCTGCCGCCGTTCGGTAATTTTGTTTGACCATCGCAAATCCGATAGTCAAAGCGATTATAGCAAATAACAAATAGACGACAGTATTTTGAATAAAATAAATGACTAAAAGTGAAAACAAACCCCCGAAAATAGTTCCTACAAATCTGTTAATCGAGCGTTGTTTAGTTAAACCATAATTAGGACGCATAATAACGATAATAGTTAAAATGATCCAATGCATATGTTTGATACCAAAAAAATTCCCCAATAAAAACCCGATAATGACAGCAATCGTTATTCTTAAAGCATGTCTGAAAATGGGTGATTTTAAACTAAAATTTTCGAAAACAATCGACCATCGATATTCCTGATGTGTAATAAACTGGCTTGCCTCTTCTCTTTTAAGCACCAACCTTGATGCATTTTTTACATTCGCCAAAACCCTTCTGATGGATCTAATTTCATTGACTTGACTCTCTTGATAGGTCAAAATATTTCTCAATAGCAGAGCACCGTCTCTCGCTTTGGGCAGGCCTACTTCAACTATATATTTTTCTATTGCATCATCTGCCTTTGTCAAGGCATTGAGTAATTCGGATTTATTGGGAATAGGATTTTTCTCGGCAAAAACTTTAGATAAAATATTGAGATGATTCCCGAGAACCCGGTTGAGCTCCACAAAAGGTTTTATCGTGTTTTGGTAATCTTTGAATAATAAATCCACCTTTTCATAATTTAAGGTATTAGCCAAAGAATATTCCAATATATCTACTAAAGAAATAAAAATGAGTAATCTTTTCTCATCAAAATGCGATCTACCCGAACTCTTTCTCGCTGTTAAAAGAATTTCCCTTAAAACCTCATGTTTTTCACTGATTTGTGTTTGCAATTTCAACTGTTCAAGTTGAACTTCCTTCCTATTGGTTTTATTCGATAATAACTCAGAACGCAATTTGAGGTAATCTCCGGTTAAATTAAGAACCTCAGCCAACAATTCATCTTCATCTTTTTTAGGAAAAAACAGAAATAAAAAAGATGAAAAAAATAAATACCAAAAGCCGCCAAGCCCCAAAAGCAAAATATGCTCAACAACAGGCAAACCCATAGAATTGTTATAAGCAAGAGCTAAAACAATTGCAAAAAGACCCGAAAAAGCTAGCAATGAACCCCTAAAACCATAGACCGCAAAAAGTGAACATAAAAAAGTGAGTATAGCGATAGTTATAGCCAAAAGAACGAAATAAGGCTTTGCCAAAATAACCAATGAAGTCACCAAAACAGTAAGTCCAATCGAAATAAGAATTCCGAAAACTTTTCTTTTTCGACTACCCGGAATATCGCTTGGTGCATTTAACAAAACCCCAAATGCGATTGGAAGGGCATAAATAAGCTTTCCTGAAAAATAGAAGAAAATAATGGGGATTAAAATCGCAGCGGTAAGCACAAAACCACGATAAAAATCGGCGCTTTTAAAAAATTTAAAGACTGTATCCCAATAATCCCTAATCATGTTTTTAGTAACAGAACTCCCAATCCAAAAAAATAAAGGAGTTAACAATAAATGCAAACTCCTTCTATATCAGCTACAAGTCCTAGCTTGTTTTTATTTCAATTAATTTCCTTTTTTATGATCTGCCAAAAAAGTAGCTAAACCAATATCAGTTAAGGGGTGTTTCAATAATCCTTTGATCGCACTTAAAGGGCCTGTCATCACATCAGAGCCAATTTTTGCGCAATCAATAATATGCATGGTATGGCGAATAGATGCAGATAAAATTTGGGTCTCAAATCCGTAATTATCGTAAATCAAACGGATTTCTGCAATTAAATTTAGACCATCGGTAGAAATATCGTCCAATCTTCCCAAAAAGGGTGAAACATATGTCGCTCCTGCTTTTGCAGCCAACAAAGCTTGCCCGGCAGAAAAAACGAGGGTTACGTTTGTCTTGATTCCTTTCTCTGAAAAATATTTACAGGCTTTTACACCATCCGCAATCATCGGTAATTTAACGACAATTTGTGGGTGTAATGAGGCCAGCATTTCGCCTTCTTTTACCATTCCGTCAAAATCTGTAGCAATTACTTCAGCGCTGACATCTCCATCCACTATTTCGCAAATTGCTTTATAATGATTTAAAATATTTTGTTCTCCTGTAATTCCTTCCTTGGCCATTAAAGATGGATTTGTTGTAACCCCATCTAAAATACCCATTGCTTGCGCTTCTCTAATTTGATCTAAGTTTGCTGTATCGATAAAAAACTTCATGGTTATATATTTATTTACGTGCAAATATACTGCAAATCAGATTTATCAAATCTATTTTTAGAATGATTAATGAGATTTAACAGTTGTTCGCTCAAAAGTTATTTTTTAAACTTTCGTAACTTTACAAATATTCACAAATTACTCCTATGAATTCCCGAGACGTCGTACATATAAACGGACATGAGCACATACTTTTTACCCCTCAAAATTATACCGAAAGAGAAACTGCTGAATTGAGTCGTTCCAATTTTGAGTTAATGGATAAACGAAGATCGATCAGGTCTTTTTCAGATCGACACGTTGACAGAACAGTAATTGAAAACCTGATCAAAACAGCATCTACTGCTCCTTCAGGAGCGCACAAACAACCTTGGACCTTTTGCGCTATTGCTGACCCTGACTTAAAAAAAAGAATCAGAATTTCTGCCGAAGCAGAAGAAAAAGATTCTTATGAAAGACGGATGAGTCAAAGTTGGCTAAAAGATCTGGAACCTATGGGAACGGATATGTACAAACCTTTTTTAGAAATTGCCCCTTGGTTAATCGTTATTTTTAAAAAGGTGTACGATATAGGAGAGGAACAAGATACTAAGAGGAACTACTACGTGAATGAATCAGTTGGAATTGCAACAGGAATGCTGATTACGGCTATCCATCAAGCAGGATTGGTTACCCTGACCCACACACCGAGTCCGATGCAATTTCTCCATACAATTTTGGACAGGCCGGAAAACGAAAGACCCTACCTCTTATTACCTGTAGGTTATCCTGCAAGCCCTTGCTATGTGCCAAATATTAAAAGAAAGGAACTAAAAGATATTGCTGTTTTTTATTGAATAGGACCTTATAATTTATAATGATTCATCAGCATTTTTTCATACCATTTATCAGGCAGGATACGTTTGAGTACAATGGAGAATTTCGGTAAAAAACTTGCCACCTTATAGTGAATGTCCGGATTTTCCTTATTGATGATCTTTTCTATTGCTTTACCGAATAGGATAGGATCTCCACCCTGATCCACATGAGCATTCATTAAATCGAGACTCCTTTTATAAGTCAGAGCATAAGCCGATTCCTCATCTACCACAGTTGTAACCCTTCCGGAAGCAATATTTGTCGCAAAATCTCCCGGAGCAACATTTACAATATGGATACCAAAAGATTTTACTTCTATTCTCAAAGCTTCGGTAACTAATTCAAGGGCACCTTTTGATGCAGAATAAATGGCTCGAAATGGCAAACCCATATAACCCGCAATCGAAGTAACGTTAATAATTAAACCTTTTTTTTGCTTGCGCATCTGAGGTAAAACAGCTTTCATCATCTCAATGGCACCAAAAAAATTTGTCTCAAACACCTCTCTCATCCCCTCTGTGGGGGTATCTTCAATCGAACCTGATATTCCTATTCCGGCGTTATTAATCAATATATCAATTGTTTTTTCTTTTGAAAGGACATATGAGATGGCATTTTCGATGGAGTTTTTATCTCGAACATCCATTTTGATAAGCTCAAATGGTTGATTTCCTTTAGGGTTTCTTCCTGTCCCATATACCTTAAAACCACGACTTTGAAGATGTTTTGCGGTAGAAAGACCAAGTCCCGAAGTAGCTCCGGTTATAAATACAACTTTATCATGCATAACTGCAAAGATGTAAAAAACCAATAAATTCTGTGAAATAATATGGAAGAAAAATGGCAAGCTACCTGCATCACACCGCTACGACCTAATACCTTTGCTGCGTTCCCGCCCTGGAGGATTCAAAGGGAGCTGGTTGTGCAGGACTTGCCGCTGCAAATTTACAACCCTTTTGCCATATTGCAACTATTTTTTTGTAACTTTTTCAAACCTTATTTTACTAATCCTTTAACAATTCATTTTAAGTCTTATATTTGTTATCATTAAAACCAAAAACCATGGAAAACCAAAGTGCTCAAACAAAAAATGTAATGATTACCTATGGGGTAATTTTAGGTGTTTTATCTGTTATTTTCGCTCTTATTTATTACGTACTTGGCAAAACTTATGAACAAGATTCGATTAGATCTATTTTGTCTTTTGTACTCTCGGCTGTTGTTATTTTTCTCGGCTTAAAAAAGTTTAAGGATTTAAATAATGGCTATTTAACGATTGGACAGGCCATAAAAACTGGATTAGGCATTGCCATGATATCGGGATTGATTTCTGTAATTTATACCGTATTATTTATGACGGTTATAGAGCCAGAGTACGTTAATAATGTAGTTGAGGTTTCAAGACAAGCCATATTGGAAAAATATCCTGATTTTACGGACGAACAATTAGAACAGGCCTTGGATATGACAAGGAAATTTTCTTCTCCGGGAATGATGGCCGGAATTATTTTGCTGTTCTCTGCCATATTTGGATTTATTATTTCTCTGATTGAAGGATTAATCTTAAAAAACAATCCGGAAACTGTTTAAAAATTCTCAATGGATCTATCCATAGTCATTCCCTTATTAAACGAGGAAGAGTCTTTACAAGAATTATATGATTGGATTTCAAAAGTATTGGAATCCAATCATTTTAGTTATGAAATAGTTTTTATTGATGACGGAAGTACCGACCGTTCTTGGGATTTGATCGAATCTTTAGGTTCAAAAGACCCAAGGGTAAAAGGGATCAAATTCCCTAGAAATTACGGGAAATCTCAGGCCCTTAATGCAGGATTCAAGCGAGTAAATGGAGACGTTGTCATTACAATGGATGCTGATTTACAAGATAGCCCTGAAGAAATTCCCGAACTTTTTAAGCTGATCAAAGAAGAAAATTTTGATCTCATTTCCGGATGGAAAAAAGTACGTCACGATTCTAAAATAAAAAAGAACTTACCTTCAAAATTATTTAATGCTGCTGCCAGAAAAACTTCAGGTCTGGACTTACACGATTTTAATTGTGGTTTAAAAGCCTATAAAAATGATGTGGTAAAAAGTATCGATGTCTATGGAGAAATGCACCGTTATATTCCTGTATTGGCTAAAAATGCAGGATTTACCAACATCGATGAAAAAGTTGTAGCCCACCAGGCGAGAAAATATGGGAAAACCAAATTTGGCATGAACCGTTTTGTGAATGGCTTTTTAGACCTTCTCACCATCAATTTTTTGTCGAGATTTGGCAAAAGACCAATGCATTTATTCGGTCTGTTAGGAACACTCATGTTTGCTCTTGGTTTTATTGCATCTCTCTATATAGGAATCACTAAACTCATTAAACTTTACAACCATGAACCTACCATATTGGTGACAGACAACCCCTGGTTTTATATCGCGTTGACGGCCATGATGATTGGTACACAATTGTTTCTTGCAGGATTTCTTGGAGAACTGATCACACGTTCAAAAAATCAGGAAAAACGCTATTCTGTAAGCAAACAAATTAATTTTTAAAAGTATATTTGTCTATCAAACTTAACACCATGACTCAAGACGCAATTCTACAAAAAGCCAAAACCTGGCTTAGTGGAACATTTGATAAATCCACTCAAAACGAAATCAAGGATTTAATTGACCATAATCCCTCTGAATTGACAGATCGATTTTACAAGGATCTTGAATTTGGAACCGGAGGAATGCGCGGGACTATGGGTGCCGGAACGAATAGAATTAACAAATACACCCTGGGAAAAAATACACAAGGACTTTCAAATTATTTACTTCAACACAGTGCTAAAAAACAACCCAGGGTTGTCATAGCATACGATTGCCGAAATAACAGCGAGTTGTTTGCCAAAGAAGTGGCCAATGTTTTTTCGGCAAATGGTATTTACACCTATTTATTTGAATCTTTGAGACCAACGCCTGAATTGTCTTTTGCTGTAAGAGAATTAAATTGCGATGCGGGAATTGTGCTAACTGCTTCTCATAATCCCCCTGAATACAATGGTTATAAAGTGTATTATGACGATGGAGGACAAATAGTTCCACCGCAAGATAAAGAGATCGTTGATGAGATTAATTCTTTGGATTTTTCAGACATCAAATTTGATGGAAACGAAAAATTAATTGAAATCATTGGTGAAAGAATAGATAATAAATTCATTGAAGCCTCAGTAAAAAACTCAACTTTTAAATCTACAAAAGGAAGAGGAAATCTGAAAATAGTTTTTACACCGCTGCATGGAACTTCCATTACTATTGTTCCCGAGGCACTGAAAAAAGCCGGATTTACAGATGTTCACATTGTTGAAGAACAAAAAGAGCCTAACGGAAACTTTCCAACTGTCAAATCACCTAATCCAGAAGAACCTGAAGCCTTAAAAATGGCTACCGATTTGGCAAATAAAATTGGAGCTGATATTTTGATCGGTACAGATCCCGATTGCGACAGATTAGGTATTGCGGTGCGCAACAATGAAAATAAACTCGTGTTATTAAACGGAAATCAAACTTTTTGTATTCTGGTTTCTTTCCTGATGAAAAAATGGCATGAAGAAGGGAGGATCAATGGAAAACAGTTTATCGGCTCTACCATAGTTACCACTGACCTGGTTAAAAAAATTGCAGATCATTACGGTGTGGAGACCAAGACCGGATTGACAGGCTTCAAATGGATTGCAAAAATGATTCGCGATGTGGAAGGCGTTGAAGATTTTATTGGTGGCGGCGAAGAAAGTTTTGGTTTTATGGTGGGTGATTTTGTGCGAGATAAAGATGCTGTTTCTTCCACCCTATTAGCTTGTGAAATAGCCGCTGAAGCGAAGAGCAAAGGAAGTACGCTCTACGACGAATTGTTGAATTTATATGTAGATCACGGTCTCTATAAAGAACATCTGATTTCGGTAGTAAAAAAAGGAATGGAAGGAGCCCAAGAAATCAATCAAATGATGGTAAATATGCGCCAAAATCCATTACTTGAAATAGACGGAGAAAAAGTCAGGACTTTGAACGATTACCAAGAATCTACTTCAAAGAATTTCATCACTGGTACTAAAGAAAAAATCGATCTTCCAAAATCTGACGTATTGATCTACGAAACGGAAAAAGGAACTAGAATCGCAGCCAGACCCAGTGGAACTGAGCCAAAAATCAAATTTTATTTTAGTGTCAATGCCACGGTAAAAAACAGACAGGAAATTGCCTCCACCGAAAAACAACTCGACGAAAAAATCAAAAGAATTATTAAAGAGCTATCTTTGTAGGCATTTTTGAAAAAAATCAATCTTGCCAATTAAAAGACTTAGATGAATTATTTTTTAAAGACGCTTCGTTATGCCAAACCATATACCAAGTATGCATGGCTCAACGTGCTATTTAATGCCCTTTATGCTATTTTTAATGTTCTTTCTGTTCTCGCTTTCATTCCTGTATTAGGTATTCTTTTTGGCAGCGAAGAAAAGGTGACAGAAAAACCCGTATTCAAAGGAATAACTGGAATTTATGATTACGTTCAAAATAGTTTAAACTATTTAGTTTCACATACGATTGAAACCAGCGGAGTAGAAAAAGCTCTTTTGATTATTTGTCTGATCAGTTTTGGTCTGTTTTTCTTAAAAAATCTTTTTCGCTACTTGGCGGAATTTGTGTTAGCCTATTTCAATAGCGGAATTGTAAAAGATTTAAGAGATGCACTTTATGATAAAATTTTAGAACTCCCTATCTCCTATTTTTCTGAAAAGAAAAAAGGCGATACCATCGCCCGAATGACAAGCGATGTGCAGGAAATTGAAAATTCCTTTCTAAACTCCTTAGAAGCCATTGTAAGAGAGCCGCTAACCATTATTTTCACCCTTATCTCTATGTTTGCTATTAGCGCAAAACTCACCCTTTTTGCGTTTATTTTACTTCCAGTATCAGGATATTTAATTTCATCTGTAAGTAAAAAATTAAAAGCTAAATCGCTGCTTGCTCAGCAAGAAACAGGAAATTTCTTATCATTTATTGAAGAAACTCTAGGCGGATTAAAGATCATTAAAGGTTTTACGGCTGAAGACAAAATGAAAGCTAAATTTCACAATTCTACAGCTAGATTTAAAAAACTGATGATCAGTGTTTTTCAAAGAAAAAGTTTAGCCTCTCCCATGAGTGAATTTTTGGGATCTGCGACAATCATTGCGATTTTATGGTTTGGTGGGCGATTGGTTCTAAGAGGAGAAGACGGAATGAAACCACAAGAGTTCTTGGGTTATATCGGTTTGTTCTACCTCATTTTAAATCCGGCAAAAGCGATCTCCAAAGCAATTTTTTCTGTTCAAAAAGGAAATGCTTCGGCAGAAAGAATTTTATCTATTCTGGAAACAGAAAACACGATCGCAGATAAACCTGATGCATTCGATAAAACTTCTTTTGAAGAGACATTAGAGCTCAAAAACATCTCTTTTAAATACAAAGATGACTATGTTTTAAAGGATTTTTCACTGAAAATTCCAAAAGGCTCAACGGTAGCATTAGTAGGACAATCCGGAAGCGGGAAATCGACGATAGCGAATTTAGTTCCGAGGTTTTACGATGTGAACATGGGTGAAATTCTGATTGATGGAATCAATATCAAAGACATTAAAAAGGAATCTTTAAGAGACCTTATCGGTTTGGTCACTCAGGAATCCATTTTGTTTCACGATTCCGTAAAAAACAATATTCAGTTGGGTGTAAATAAAGCTACCGATGAAGAAACGATCGAAGCAGCTAAAATTGCCAACGCTCATGAGTTTATAGTTGATCTTCCTAAAAAATACGACACCAATATAGGTGACAGTGGCAATACTTTATCGGGAGGCCAAAGGCAGCGATTGTCCATTGCCAGGGCAGTTTTAAAGAATCCTCCTATCATGATTTTGGATGAGGCAACCTCGGCTTTAGACACTGAATCGGAACAACTAGTGCAATCGGCTTTGGAAAAAATGATGCAAAACAGGACGTCACTTGTAATTGCACACAGGTTATCTACCATTCAAAAGGCCGATCTCATTGTGGTGATGCAAAAAGGAAAAATAGTAGAACAAGGTAGGCATGACGAATTGTTGAGCAAAGAAAGTGCTTATTATAATTTGGTAAACATGCAATCTTTACAATAAAATTTGGAAATGGATATTATTGATAGTTTAGAATGGCGCTATGCGTGCAAAAAATTTGATGAAAAATCAAAGCTTACAGAAGACCAATTAAAAAGATTAAAAAAAGCCTTTAACCTGACCGCAACTTCATTTGGTTTGCAACCGGTAAAAATGTTGATCATTACCGACAATGAAACAAAAGGAAAGATCTTTAAATACAGTTATTTCCAAAAACAAATCACTACCTGCTCTCATCTGTTAGTTTTGTGTATCAATACGGTCATGGACGACCAGACTATCGATAATTACTTTGAGCTCGAAAAAGAAATTCGGGGTACTTCTGAAGAGGTAATTTCCAAATTCAGAAATCAACTAAAGCAAATTTTCAAAGGTAAAAGTCAGAATGAAATTGAACAATCTGCCATTAATCAGGCCTATATCATTTTAGGAAATTTGATGACCGTCTGCGCAGTTGAAGGAATCGATTCTTGTCCGATGGAGGGCTTTGTTCCGGAAAAAGTGGATGAAATACTGGGTTTAAATGATAAAAATTTAAAATCTGTACTGATGCTACCGGTGGGTTTTAGAGCGGAAGACGATTTTATGAGAAGCTTAAAAAAAGTGAGGAAACCAATAGAAAATCTCATTTTTGAAGATGTGATGATCAAATCCTAGCCCTTTAATCCGCATCCAAAATGATGTAAAAGCCAGCAATAAACTAAATTTTTTGTTGGCTTTTTTATTACCTAACTTTGCTGAACTTAAATAATTCCAATGAATATAGCTCAATTAGAACCAAAGGCCATCTGGAAAAATTTTTCATTGATCAACGCCATTCCGCGCGCATCAAAAAAAGAAGACAAAATCGTTCAATTCATGCTCGATTTTGGTAATAAACTAGGCTTAGAAAGCCAAATAGACTCAGTTGGGAACGTACTCATCAGAAAACCGGCAACACCGGGAATGGAAGATCGAAAAACGGTGGTACTGCAATCCCATCTCGACATGGTTCATCAAAAAAATAATTCGACAGAATTTGATTTTGAAAAACAAGGTATTGACATGTACATTGATGGTGATTGGGTAAAGGCGAAGGGAACTACCTTAGGGGCCGACAATGGCCTTGGTGTAGCGGCAATTATGGGTGTTTTAGAAAGTGAGGAGATCATACACCCAGCAATAGAAGCCCTATTTACGATTGACGAAGAAACCGGAATGACAGGAGCAAAAGGTTTGAAAGGAGGCTTTCTCAAGGGAGAAATTTTGCTGAATCTCGATACCGAAGAGGATGATGAAATTGATATTGGATGTGCAGGAGGAATTGATGTGACAGCCACAAAAATCATCGAAAAAGTCAAAGTTAATCCTGAATCTATCACTTTTGAATTAACCTTAAGTGGATTACAAGGAGGTCACTCTGGTATGGATATTCACAAAGGTTTGGGGAACGCCAATAAACTCATGAATGATGTACTTCTTTCTGTTGAGAGTTTAATTCAACTTTCCACCTTAAAAGGGGGAAGTTTAAGAAATGCAATTCCAAGAGAAAGTGTTGCTGTATTTACTTGTAATCGAAATGAAGAAGAAACTGTCATTTCTATCGTGGAAAGATCAATAACACAAATTAAAACTCAATATAAAACGCTTGATCCTCAATTTAATTATACACTTAAAAAAGTAAATCCGGTTGAAGATGTACTCTCAAAAAACGACCAAAACCAATTATTTTTATCAATCAAAGAGGCCCATAATGGAGTTTTTAAAATGAGTAATTTCATGGATGACTTGGTAGAAGCTTCCAACAATATTGCCAAAATCACCGTAGACAATAAAATGATAACCGTAGAATGTTTGACCAGGTCTTCGGTAGAGGGAAGTAAAATGGAAGTAGCGAATGGTTTAAAAACCACTTTTGAAAATCGAGGATTTCAGGTGAAATTTTCGGGAGATTATCCCGGATGGAGTCCAGATCCTAATTCTGCGATTTTATCGGTTCTCAAAAAATTATATGAGGAAACATTTCAGAAAAAGCCAAAGGTAGTGGCTTGTCATGCCGGTTTAGAATGTGGGATTTTAGGTAGCCATTATCCCGATTTAGATATGATTTCATTTGGACCTACTATTCGAGGCGCACATTCTCCTGATGAAAAGGCGAGTATTTCATCTTCTCAAAAATTTTGGAAATACCTTCTTTCTATTTTAAAGAATACGCCAAAAAGGTAAAGATAAAAGCGTTTTCTGGGCAAGAGAGAATGAAATTTATGAATTCTTTAATAACAATTTTTTGTTCAAATGTGTCTTTTGCACAATATTTGCTATTGCAGATTTAACATAGCTATGATGAAGCAAAATTTGTTTTTTTTACTTCTTTTATGTCCGATTCTATTCTTTGCGCAAATAGACCAGAGCAAATCAATTAAATTGGAAGGTTTTAACTATTCTAATATCCAGTCAGAAAACGATGCTCCAGCAGTGGAAAATCAATTCGACATCAAAATACCCCAAAACTATAATTTTAGTCCCGATTTCAATCCAAATTTTGACCCGAATAAAACTGAATTCGACTTTCTAAAGAGCAATACCAAAAAATTGCCCAATTTTATGGCGCAATCCGAGACAGAAAAAGATGTCCTTAAATTAAAATATTTTAACGGGAAAGACATGAGCAATCCTTCCATGAGGACAAATCAGGAATTGGGTAAACTCAGCACAACCTCTAAAAAGATCAGGATAGAATGCCGTGACCACAGTTATGTGGACGGAGACCGTGTCCGTGTATACCTCAACGAAAAGGTCTTATACAAAAATGTAGGTTTGGAAGGTCGCTATTTTGTGATCAATATTGATTTGGAAGAAGGTTTTAACCGCATTGATATAGAAGCACTTAACCAAGGCTCCTCGGGCCCAAATACAGCTGCCTTTCTGGTGTTTGACAGGAACGGCTATAAACTTGCCGATAAAGAATGGAATATGGGAACCGGGCAGATTGCAACCCTGGTAGTAATGAAAAATTAAATTCTTAAATTGGGATAAACTTTGATGATAAAAAAAATCAATTTACTTTTTCTTATTCATTTTTTTCATTTCTGTTAAAATAAACGCCCAAGAACGAGTTGGTTAATCAGAATAGGAGTTCACAGAATCTTCAGAACGAAGAGACTGGCGGTTTAAATTTACACCCAACACCTGGTTAGCCGGCCAGTCCACCGACCTAAACGATGAACAAATCCGGAGGTCATTTAATGACCTAAGCTCCTTGACTAATTTTGACATGCAGTTAGAAGGAACTGTCTATTATCAAAAATGGTTTGTTAGCTCTAATTTCACTTATGCCAAGCCTGGAGATTCAAATTAGGGAAACTTTATTTCCTACAATTTGAAATTCCATTAGGAGTTATTCTGCCGCCCATTCAAGAAAAAATAAATGAATATCCGAGTTGGTTCGATCCTGTCATAGGGACTAATTTCCGTTTGATTCTAAGTCCGACAGTTTTATTAAGCCTGTCTGCTAATGTAAGTGGGTTTGGCTTGGGGAATGCTTCGAAATCATATCATGACATAAACTGCCTCAATACTTTCAAAGTAACAAAATTATTAACGGTCAACAGCGGGCTACAAAACATTTACATATAGAAGAATTGAGGGTTTGGGTGAGGAAAGAATTAAGACAAATGTCACTACATTTGGCCCCTTATTAGGTGTGACCATGAACTTTTGATCACCAAATAATTGGCGTTTTCCCAATCTTTTTCAAATATTCATTTGTCTGGCTAAAATGTTTATTTCCAAACCAATAACCCCTGTTAGCACTTAAAGGGGACGGATGACCCGAACTTAGAATTAGATGTTTTTTTCTGTCTATTTTTGAACCCTTCTGTTTGGCAAAACCTCCCCAAAGAAGAAAAACGAGATTGTGTTTTTTATCGGATAAGGTAGAGATCACGGCATCCGTAAATCTTTCCCACCCATGCTTTTGGTGAGATCCAGCCTGATTCGATCGCACGGTCAAGGTGGCATTAAGCAATAAAACACCTTGTTCCGCCCAGGCAGATAAATCTCCATTTTTAGGGTAAGTCTTCTGAACATCAGTTTCTAGTTCCTTAAAAATATTGATAAGAGATGGAGGGTGTTGTATCCCATTGTGCACAGAAAAACACAATCCATTTGCCTGATCAGGTCCGTGATAAGGATCTTGACCTAGAATTACAACCTTTACATGATCAAATGAACAAGCATCAAAGGCTTTAAAAATTTCCTTTCCTTTGGGATAACAAATATGTCTGCGGTACTCATCTTTTACATATTTGACCAAAGAAGTAAAATATTCCTCTTCAAATTCACTTTTTAAAACTTCATACCAGCCAGGTTCAATTTTTATATCCATTTGATTAGTTTTGAATAGCTATTTGCTCTGATCAGATTTTCATATTTTTGCATCTATAAATGACCCATTTTGATCAGCAAAATAACACAAAATACTTTAAACGATCTCGAATTTGAACAGGTACTGACAATTATTTCAGGGTTTTGCCTGACTGATTTGGGGAGAGAACAAGTATTAAAGATCAAACCAATTGCCAGTATTAAAAAACTTCTCATAGAACTCGGCATAACAAACGAGTTCTTAGCTTCCTTTGAAAACAACAACAGAATACCAAATCGCTATTTTGAAGAAATAAACAAAGAATTGTTATATCTAAGAATTGTAGACAGTTATTTGGAAGGTAAAGCATTTTTGAAATTATCTGCGCTTTCGGATACGGTTATAATTTTAAAACAATTCTTTGAAAAATTTAAAGAGATTTATCCCAAACTGCACGAACAATCTCTAGAAGTTGATTACGAACCGATTGTCTCAAAACAAATAGAAAAATTTATCACGAATTTCGGTGAGGTTAAAGATGATTCGAGTACTGAATTAGCCATTATTCGCAGGCGAATTAATCATGCCCGCGGACAAATAAGTGCCAGTTTCAACAAATCTTTAGGGCACTATGCCAATCTTGGCTATTTGGATGATATCAAAGAATCGATCGTAGAAAATCAGCGAGTTTTAGCGGTTCAGGCCATGCACCGCAAAAAAGTAAAAGGTTCAGTTCTAGGTAGCTCTAAAACTGGAAGTATTGTATACATAGCACCCGAATCCACTTTGCAATATAACCGTGAACTGAACATCCTAGAATATGAAGAAAAAGAAGAAGTCATTAGGATACTGAGAAAATTAACCAATGACTTGCGACCTTTTGAAGATATTTTAAGAAGACAACAGAATTATTTAACGGCTCTTGACGTATCAGGATCAAAAGCTAAATACGCGCACGAAATAGGTGCTTGCCTGCCAAAAATAAATAAGGAGAAAATAATCGACTTAAAAAATGCCTTTCATCCTTTACTACTAGAAGAAAACAAAAAGAAGAAGAGAAAAACCATCCCGCAAAACATACGATTGGACTCTAAACAGAGAATCATAGTCATATCGGGACCAAATGCAGGAGGTAAAAGTATTACGCTTAAAACTATCGGCCTTTTACAAGTAATGCTTCAAAGTGGAATTTTGATACCTGTGAACGAAAAAAGTGAAGCTACTTTTTTTGACAAGATTCTGACGGATATTGGCGATAATCAATCTATTGAAAATCATTTGAGTACTTACAGTTACCGCTTAAAAAATATGCGCCAATTCCTCGAGAAATGCAATCAGAACACCTTGTTCTTAATTGATGAATTCGGAACAGGAAGTGATCCTGAGCTGGGCGGTGCTTTAGCAGAGGTTTTTTTAGAGGAGTTTTATGAAAATGGTTCTTTTGGTATAATTACCACTCATTATGCCAACTTAAAGGTGTTGGCTGATGAACTCCCTGAAGTATTAAATGCCAATATGCAATTCGATCAGAAAACCTTAGAACCCCTTTATAAGTTAATTACAGGCCAAGCCGGAAGTTCTTTTACATTTGAGGTGGCTCAGAAAAATGGAATTCCCTTTCGACTGATCAATAGGGCAAAAAAGAAAGTAGAAAGAGAGAAGATCAGATTAGATAAAACAATTGCAAAATTACAAACCGAAAGAAATGTTTTAAGACAAACTTCAGTTGAACTTGAAAAAGAAAAAGCCTTGGCTGAAGAGAATTCACAAATTTTGGCTGAAAAACAAGCAAAGATGCAGGCTAAGGTAAACCAGTTCCAAGAACTCTATGATCAGAATCAAAAAATGCTCATGTACGGGCGACAGTTAAATCAAATTCTCCATAAATTCTTTCAAAGTGAAAACAAAAAAGAATTAAAAGATCAGTTGATGAAGTGGGTCGGCATGGAACACGCCAAGCACAAAAAACAATTGGAAGATAAAAAGCTGAAGATAATCGATAAGGTCGAACAACCTGATTCGAAACCGATCTCCAAACGCGAGAGAAAAAAAATAAACGAACTAGCACGACAGGAAGAAAAGATAAAGAAGGATGCTCTTTTAAAAGCGGAAAAAGAAGTTTTAGAGGAGGTAAAAAAGGTTCGAAAAATTAAAAAAGCCAGGGAGAAAAAATTAGCCAGGGAGCAAAGCGACTACCAGTTCAAAATAAACGATAGAGTTAGGATAATTGAGGGTACCGCCAAAGGAACAATTGAAAAAATTGAAAAGAATATAGCTACCATTAATTACGGAATGTTTACGGCCAAAACGAATGTTGATCAGCTAGAATTGGTCGAGTCATCAAAAAAATAATTCGGAACGAATTAGTGATAAAGATCATCTAAAAAGATGTGCTCATTTGTTATATTTATACTATGATTTCCAAAAAGACCAAATACGGACTAAAGGCTTTGGCATATATCGCCAGACAAGAGGATAAAATGGTGCAAATTGCTACGGTTGCTGAACACGAAAACATACCTCACAAATTCTTGGAGAGTATTTTGCTATCATTGAGAAAAGCCGGTTTTTTGGGTTCTAAAAAAGGGAAAGGCGGAGGTTATTATTTGCTAAAGAAGCCCTCAGAAATTCCTATGACGGATGTGATAAGAATTTTAGAAGGTCCTATTGCGATGCTACCCTGCGTAAGTTTAAACTACTATGAACGTTGTGAAGATTGCCCGGATGAAAAAACATGCGGTGTACACAAACTCATGATTCAAGTAAGAGATAGCACACTTAATATCTTCAAAAACAACACTTTAGAGGATCTTAAATAATTTTTCTGTATTTTTTATCGATTTTTATTTGCAAGTAAAAATATTATTTCTTTATATTTGCCTTATAATCCTATTAATCCGATAGACTTATAGTGTTTAAGAAATGATTGTAGATAAAGTCCTTTATATAAATAGTCAAGAAGAGCCAAAAAATGTTCCTTTAGAGAAAACATCCCGCAGTATAGCCAAATCTATCAGTTGGCGAATTGTAGGTACGATTGATACCATCATAATTTCTTATTTAATTACCGGCACATTATCATTAGCTCTTTCCATCGGTGCCATAGAAACAATCACAAAAATTCTTTTGTACTTCTTTCATGAAAGAGTTTGGAATTTTATAAAATGGGGAAAAAATGAATGTTAATTTTTCGTACGTAGATCTATCAATTTTAAATGCTGAATTAAGGCATAAAGAACCCTTTGAGATCATCAGATGGGCCATTAATTCATCCAAAAGGCCAATTCTTACAACAAATTTTGGCCCATATTCAGCCTCATTGATCCATGCGGTGAATTCAGTTAAAAAAGATATTGAAGTGGTCTGGGTCGATACCGGGTACAATACTCCACACACCTACAGATATGCCAATAAATTGATAAATCGTTTCAAATTGAACATGAAGATTTTTGTACCCAAAACAACGACGGCATATCGAGATGTGGTTTTCGGAATTCCAGAAGTTGGTACAGAAGCTCATCAACACTTTACAAATGAGGTAAAGATAGAACCCTTTAGAAGAGCTTTATCTAAAATTTCACCCGATGTTTGGTTTACTAATATCCGGAAATGCCAGACAGAGCATAGAAATTCATTAGATATAGTGACAATGACCAAAGAGGGCATTATCAAAGTAAGTCCATTCTTCTATTGGAATGACACTCAAATAGAATTGTATCTCAAAGCCAATGAACTGCCAAACGAATTTAAATACTTCGATCCAACAAAAGTTTTTTTACACAGAGAATGTGGGATACACTTGTAACTTAAAGTAAGTTTTCCCCCTCCCACATTTACCTATTAAATAAGAGCGTCATGCAGAGTTTCAGAACAGAAATAGAGAATCCCATTGTCCAAAAAGATATCATCGATCTAGAAAAAAAGATCAGACTTTTTAAGGAAGGAAAAATTGACCAAGAACGTTTTCGCAGTCTGCGCTTAGCCAGAGGAGTTTATGGACAAAGACAAGAAGGTGTTCAAATGATTCGGATCAAATTGCCCTTTGGGAAACTGAGCGCTGAACAATTGTGCAGAATTTGCGATGTTTCTGAAGAATATTCAACCGGTAGATTGCACATTACCACTCGTCAGGATATACAAATCCATTATGTAAGTTTAGATCGAACCCCAGAGTTATGGGCAGAATTGGAAAAAGACGCCATAACCCTGCGTGAAGCCTGTGGAAATACGGTTAGAAATATTACGGCTTCAGAAACGGCAGGTATCAATCCGGAAGAACCATTTGATGTATCGCCTTATGCTGATGCGATGTTCCGATTTTTCTTGAGAAATCCAATTTGTCAGGAAATGGGAAGAAAGTTTAAAATTTCATTTTCAGCAACAGAAGCAGATGATGCATTAAGTTACATGCACGATCTGGGATTTATTGCCAAAACAAAAAGGTTTGACAATAAAGAAATATATGGATTTAAGGTAATGATAGGCGGTGGATTGGGCTCTCAATCTCGACATGGTGATCTTGCGCATGAATTTTTACCCGTTGAACAAATGATACCTTTTACTGAAGGTGTATTGCGAGTTTTTGATCGTTATGGTGAAAGAGCCAAAAGAGCAAAAGCCCGACTAAAATTTTTACTTGAAGACATAGGTGTAAGCAATTTTTTAGATTTAGTTAAAGAAGAGCAAAAAGCCTTGTCCTATAAGACCTACCCCATCGATTTATCGCTTTATGATAATTCTATACATTTAAAAGATGTCGATAAACCAAAAATTGATATAAAAAATTTCCCGGAATTTGAAATGTGGTTAAAAACGAACACATTTCCTCAAAAACAAGAAGGTCTGTATGCGATCGGTATAAAAGTTCAGTTGGGTGATTTTCAAATTGATCAGGCTAGAAAATTAGCCTATTTAATAAAAAATTTTGCAGGTAACGAAATTCGACTGACATTAAAACAAAATATCCTTATCCGGCACGTGCGGAAAGAATTCCTGCCCTTTTTCTACAGTGAGTTAAAGAAAATCGGTTTTACAGATCTTGGGTACAACAGCACTTTAGATATTACGGCTTGCCCGGGTACAGACACCTGTAATTTGGGAATTGCGAGTAGTACAGGAATCTCTAAGGTATTGGAAAATGTTCTTAAGAACGAATATCCTCAATATATCTTTAACAATGATATCTCGATCAAAATAAGTGGTTGTATGAATTCTTGCGGTCAGCACAGCATGGCGCAGATCGGATTTCATGGGATGTCACTCAAATCCGGCAAACTCATAGCCCCTGGTTTACAAGTTCTACTTGGAGGTGGAACAATAGGTAATGGTCGTGGAAGGCTTTCAGAAAAAATAATCAAGATTCCGAGTAAGAGAGGGCCTCAAGCCTTGCGAGCATTGTTAAATGATTATGAAAGCAACAAATATTCCGCTGAGTTGTTCAATGATTATTTTGACCGACAAGGGAAAAATTATTTTTATCAATTACTCAAACCTCTCTCTAACTCTGATGACCTTAGTCCAGATGAATTTATTGATTGGGGGCATGCAAACAACTATGTCAAAGCGATCGGAATTGGTGAATGTGCGGGAGTGGTCATTGATCTTGTAGCAACCCTACTATTTGAGAGTGAAGAAAAATTAGACAATGCAAAACAAGCCATAGAATCCGAAAAATATGCGGATGGAATCTATCATGCCTATGCTTCTATGATCAATACGGCAAAAGCTGTTTTGATAGGAGAGAATTTTAAAACTAATACCCACCATGGAATTATCGATGAGTTCGACACTGCCTTCGTTCAAAGTGGACTGATTGCTATGAACAAATCATTTAAAGACTTGGTATATCAAATCAACCAAAATGAACCAAACCAAACCTTTGCAACAAATTATTTAAATGAGGCAAAAGATTTTTATCAAAAAATTGATGAATTGAGAGCAATTAGTATAGCAAATGGATAATTTAAATTGCACCTTATCTTTGGTTGGCTCAGGACCTGGCGATCCCGAATTAATAACCTTAAAAGGAATTAAATCTTTACAAAAGGCCGATGTAGTTCTATATGATGCCCTCGCCAGTAAAGAATTATTGGCATATGCGCCCAATGCCCTTAAAATATTTGTGGGTAAAAGAAATGGTTTCAAAGCATTTTCTCAATTAGAGATCCAAGAATTAATCGTTAATCTTGCTAAAAAATACAAGCATATTGTGCGTTTAAAAGGTGGTGATCCTTTCGTCTTTGGAAGAGGACTCGAAGAAATAGATTATGTAGAACCATATGGTATTAAAACAGAAGTTGTTCCCGGTATTACCTCTGCCATATCCGTGCCTTCGAGTTACGGTATTGGGGTCACAAAACGCGGTGTTTCAGAAAGCTTTTGGGTAATTACAGGCACCACCTCAAGTTACCAGTTGAGTACAGATCTTAAATTGGCTGCCCAATCCTCAGCAACACTTGTAATCTTGATGGGTATGTCAAAACTGGAAAAAATTGTGACAACGCTTCAAAATGAAAATAAAGGAGAAAAACCCATCGCCATCATCCAAAACGGAACTACTTCAAAAGAAAAGATAGGCTTCGGTATAATCGACAATATTCTGGGAATCGTAAAAGAGCAAAAATTGTCTAATCCGGCAGTTATAATTATCGGAGAAGTGGTACGTGAAAGTATGAAACTAAAAGATTTTTATAAACTAAACTATGCTGCCTTCGAATTGGCAGTATAGATAAATCACTCTGCATAACGTTCCATTTCGCGATCGTAAAAGTTCCCGGCCAATTCTATCAACTCAGAAACTTCATTAGCTAGTTCCGTTTCATCACCTTCCAGATCGTCAAACCACTCTACTTCATCATTCACTAAATTAATCACGAAACGAGGAAACTCGGTATGAATAACAAAAATATCATCCGGACAATCCGTGTTATCTCCTAACATAAACTTGGGTAATTCCATTTCTTTTTTTTGACAAAGGTACAGATTAAATGAAATGTCCTGAGGATATTCTTTACCGTAAATAATGTCCAAACCCAAATTCTCATCAAATTGATAACAAAAAGTGTATTTTTAACGCTCAAAACATGACATGATGGAAGCTCGAACAATTTTTAACATGCTCGATAGATCCGCAGATATTTATGCCGAATCGCCTTATCTCAATGAAAAAGAAGATAAGGGATGGAAAGCCACTACCTTTTCTGAAACCAAACAAAAGGCTATGAATTTAGCATCGGCTCTTTTAGATTTGGGCATAAATTATGAGGATAAAATTACTGTGCTATCTGAGGCCAAGACCGACTGGATCATTTCGGAATTTGCCATACTCTATGCAGGCGGTATTTCAGTGCCACTTTCGATAAAATTACTGCCAGAGGAAATTCCCTTTCGCGTAAACCATTCGGATTCAAAACTGATAATTGGTTCAGAAAATACATTGGAAAAAATAATCGGCCAGTGGGATAAGTTCGCTTATAAAGAACTGCAACTTATTTTATTGGATAAACCTTCTAAAAAGATATCAGACATATGTGCAAATTTAAATTTTGACGAAAAGAGGATTTTATATATTGACGACCTCTACAAAATCGGAAAAGAGAAATTCAATAAGAACAAAAGTAAGCTCGCTGCTTTAAGAGAAAAAATAACAGAAAATGATGTGGTCACCATTTGCTATACCTCGGGGACAACCGGAAATCCTAAGGGAATCATGCTAACACATTTAAATTATTATTCAAATAGTCATGAAGCGGTAAACACTTTTCAAATACAGGAAAACATTCGCACTTTATTGATTTTACCAACCGATCATTCATTTGCACACACGGTGGGTATCTATACTTCTTTAGTAAAAGGTCTGGCACTTTATTTTGTCGATGCTCGTGGAGGAGGAATGAATGCACTAAAAAATATACCGATTAATTTAAAAGAGGCTAATCCCAATTTTTTATTGACGGTACCAGCATTGACAGCAAATTTCATCAACAAGATCACAGAAGGCATCTCAGCAAAAGGACCGGTAATCAAAGGTGTTTTCGATAGAGGTTTAAAAGCAGCCATTAAAAGAAATGGTAATGGTTTCAATAAACCCGGGTTAACAACTCAACTCTCAACTTGGTTTAATTACAGTCTTGCAAATCTTCTCATTTTCCCGAAACTAAAAGATATTTTTGGCAGTAATATAGAATTTTTTGTAGGAGGTGGTGCGCTACTTGACATCAAACAACAACAGTTTTATAAAGCGATAGGTATACCTGTCTATCAGGGTTACGGACTTACGGAAGCCACACCCATTATTTCTACGAATACACCGTTTTTTCACAAAATGGGTACCTCCGGAAAACTATTAGACAATATTACCTGTAAAATAGTTGATGAAAATGGTATTGAATTACCTAAAGGACAGAAAGGTGAAATTATCATAAAAGGAGATAATGTGATGAAGGGATATTATAAAAATGAAGAAGCCACGGCGAAAACCATTAAAAACAATTGGCTATTCACCGGTGATCTGGGATATTTTGATGAAGATGACTTTCTTGTGGTTGTGGGAAGAGAAAAGGCATTACTGATTTCAGAAGATGGGGAAAAATATTCTCCGGAAGAAATTGAGGAAGCCATTGTTAATTCATCCTCCTTTATTCAACAGTGTATGATTTATAATGACCATAAAAAATACACCACTGCCTTGGTCACCTTGAACAAGGCTGTTGTTTCAGATTGGATCAAAAAGAATAAGGTGCACGATTCTCAAGTTATTTTGGATAAGGTAAAGTCGGAAGTTTCGGCTTTTAAAAATCAAAAAGAATTTAAAAATAAATTTCCTGAAAAATGGATCCCCTCAAATTTTCAGATCATTGAAGAGGAATTTTCTGAAGCAAATAAAATGATCAATTCAACCCTGAAAATGGTGCGTTTTGTCATAACAGAAACTTATAAGGACAAGTTAGATCAGCTTTACTTATCAAATAGTCAGGAAATTGTGAATGAGGAAAATAAAAAGACAATAGGAAATATATTTAAAACATAAAAAGGGAGCTGAGCTCCCTTTTAGTTTATGACTTTACATAGGCATCGGTATGGACACTGGAAATAGCCCTTCCCGAAGGTTCGTTCGCATTTTTAAAGCTTTCATCCCACTCCAAAGCGATCTTGGTACTGCAGGCCACCGATGGTTCCTGAGGAACACATAAAGCAGCAGTATCGGATGGAAAATGCTCTTCAAAAATAGAACGATAATAGAATTCTTCTTTCGTTGTTGGAGTTTGAATAGGAAACTTAAAACGAGCATTCGCCAACTGTTCGTCAGAAATTTTATCATTGACCATGAGCTTCAAAGTATCTATCCAGCTGTACCCTACACCATCGGAAAACTGTTCTTTTTGTCTCCACGCTACACTTTCAGGTAAATAGCTTTCAAATGCCTTCCTGATGACCCATTTCTCCATCCGCTCTCCATTGATCATTTTATCTTGAGGATTGATTCTCATGGCAACATCCATAAATTCTTTATCTAAAAATGGAACTCTGCCTTCAATTCCCCAAGCGGCTAAAGATTTATTAGCACGCAAACAATCGTACATGTGAAGCTTTTCTAATTTACGAACAGTTTCTTTATGAAATTCTTCTGCATTTGGAGCCTTGTGGAAATACAAATAACCCCCGAATAATTCATCTGCTCCTTCTCCGGATAACACCATTTTTACGCCCATCGATTTGATTACTCTGGCCATCAAATACATAGGTGTTGAAGCACGAATTGTTGTTATATCATAGGTTTCTAGGTTATAAATAACATCGCGAATGGCGTCTAATCCCTCTTGAATGGTAAATTTAATCTCGTGGTGAACAGTTCCAATATGATCTGCCACTTTTTGAGCAGCGGCTAGATCAGGTGAACCTTCTAAACCAACCGAAAACGAGTGCAATTGAGGCCACCAGGCAGCCTGAGTATCATCCGATTCAATCCTCTTTTCTGCATATTTTTTAGCAATGGCAGAAGTAACCGATGAGTCTAATCCTCCCGAAAGTAAAACCCCGTAAGGCACATCAGACATTAACTGGCGATGAACTGCCGCTTCAAGTGCAACTCTTAACTCATCAATACTCGTTTGGTTCTGTTTTACCGCATCAAATTCCTTCCACTCTCGATCATACCATCTTTTGAGTTCTCCATCTTTACTGTGCAAATAGTGTCCGGGAGGAAATAATTCAATTTTTGAGCAATATCCTTCTAAAGCTTTAAGCTCTGAAGCCACATAAAAAGTGCCATTTTTATCCCAACCCATATATAGGGGAATAATGCCCATATGGTCTCTCGCAATAAAATATTCATTTTTCTCTGCGTCATAAAGGGCGAAGCCAAAAATACCGTTCATTTCATCTATAAAAGTTGGCCCTTTCTCTTTGTATAATGCCAATATAACTTCACAATCAGAAGCTGTTTGAAACTTGTATTTTCCTTCAAATTGTTTCCTTAATTCTTTATGGTTATAGATTTCGCCATTTGCCGCTAGTACTAACTTTTTATCTTCACTAAACAAAGGTTGTTTTCCAGAAGCCGGATCTACTATGGCAAGACGCTCATGGGCTAAAATGGCATTTTCATCGGCATAGATACCACTCCAATCTGGTCCGCGATGTCTAATTTTTTTAGACATCTCTAATAACTTTGGTCTTAAAACTTCCGATTCTTCTTTTAAATCAAATGCACAAACAATTCCACACATATCTTTTTATTTTTTACTTTTCATAATTAAGGATGCAAATATTACTTTTCACTTTCTATATTTAAACACAAATATATCTTTTAGTTTCATTTATAAACTATTTATTGTTTATTTAATTACATATGTAATCATTATATCGTTTTTAAATTACAATAAGTTAGAAATGTCGACCAATTATTAAAAGGTGGTTATGGCAACCATCAGATTATGGGCGAATGTTTATATTTGAGCCCAAATAAGGATATGACAATTCTAGATCGAAAAAATTTTTACCAAATTTTATTGATGGCCCTTACTAAGTTAATCCTGGCCGGTGTTGTTATCGGATTACTGCATGAATTCGACCTGATCGTTGCGGGTATCCTTTTTGTGCATCTTGCCAGAAAAGTAGTAGCGATCATAAAAAAGAATGGAACCAAAAATTATGTGTTGCTCTCCGGGATGATCCTGACCGGAATTTTTGGGGTGATGGCGGAAAAATGGGGTATATGGAATGGTTATTGGGAGTATCACGACTTGAGTAATAACAGATCCTTTCCTTATTGGTTGCCGTTTGCCTGGATGCTCAGTTTCTATTTTATATATGATCTCGAGCAAAAGCTTTTAAAAGCAGTTCACATAAAAAGTCTTGATTACAAAATCATCCTGGCCTTAATTATTGCAGCCATTTTCCCGGCATTTGGCGAAATGATCACCATTGCTCTAGGTGTATGGACTTACCACTGGCCCTGGCAGATATTCGGTGTTCCGCTCTATGCGATTATCGCTTTGGTTGTTTTACACCTATTCGTTCAAATTCTCCTTGTTTTGTATTGCAAAAAATATAATATCCCCGACCCCGTCTATTCTACCCTTGACAAATTATAATTCCATTCTGCGTTTTAGATGAGTGTAAATTGTTTCTCCAACCTCATCTCCGTATAAATTCATTTCAAAATCAGCCCTAGTCTCTAAAAAGTGATGATAGGCATCTACCATTTTTTGCGAATCCGAACCCACAATCATGGCAAATCCATTATCGACTAATTCCGTCCACTCAGTTTCTTCTCTGGCAATGATACAGTGTTTTTTATTGAAGAAACTTTCCTTCTGCAAACCTCCGCTATCTGTCACCACCATTTTACAATGCGCCAATAATTTTAGCATATCGAAATAACCAACAGGATCAATCAATAAAACCTGCGTAGATAGCGCAAATTCCGCCAATCTCTTTTTGGTTCTTGGATGCAAAGGCATCACTACTTTTGACTCTTTAGAGATCTCGTCAAGCCCTTTCAGAATGTTAGCCAAATTAGCTCGATCATCTGTATTTTCTTGGCGGTGTATAGTAGCCAGAACAAATTTATCAGTTATTAAACCAAACTGCTCCAATACAGTGGAACTAGCCTCCGATTTCTGATTGTAATAAATCACGGCATCTTTCATGATATCCCCGCTCAAAACAATGTCAATATCAAAATTATCGAAACCCTCCTTTTTTAAATTCTCCACAGCTTGTTTTGTAGGACAAAACAATTGATTTGAGATTCTGTCTGTTATAATTCTATTGACTTCTTCCGGCATTTCCATATTAAATGACCGCAAACCCGCTTCGATATGAACCACCGGGATATGCATTTTATTGGCCGCAAGGGCCCCTGCCAAAGTAGAGTTGGTATCTCCATAAACTACCACAGCATTGGGTTTTTCTAAAACCAAAACACGTTCAATTTTTTCGAGCATTTTACCTGTCATAGCACCATGCATCGATTCATGAATATCTAAATTGTATTTTGGAATGGGTAAATCCATTTCGTTAAAGAATATGTCGCTCATGTTCTGATCGAAATGCTGTCCGGTGTGCACAACAACCTCCTCAAACTCTCCTTTTTCTTCAATAATTCTGCTTAAAACTGCTGCTTTTATAAATTGAGGACGAGCACCAACTACAGTCACTATTTTCTTCATTCGGTATTTAATTTATTTAATTTATTGAGCAGATCCTTCAATTTTATCGCTATTTGCCGTCTATTGTATTGTTCAATATTTATTGAATCAATACGTAAATTTTGCTCTTTATACTTTTTGTAAAACGACAAAATCTCTTCCTTTAATTTTTGTTTTTCATGGAAATCGACAACTACGCCTGCCTGAGTCTCCTCGATTATCTCAGCTAGGTCCCCATCTTTTGGAGCAATCGCCAAAATGGGGCGATTACTTTGTAAATATTCAAAAACTTTCCCTGTGATAATTCCCCTGGCAAAAGGAACTCGATTCACAGGAAGCAAAAGAACCTGTGCAGAATTTTGACTTTTAACAACCTCATCATGAGGTAGATAATCTACATAGGCAGTTAGATTTTCCAAATTGTTTTTCTTAATTTGTTCTTTTACCTGACCATCAACCTTTCCAATCAAATTGATCGAGAGATCTTTTGAAAATTCTTCAACTTCGATCAATAACTCTCCCAAAACTTCCCATAGCATTTCCGGGTTTCTATCGGCATTCATCAGGCCTACATGTGTCAAACTAAAAGAATGATCCAATTGTGAATCAATAGTGCTATTTTTAAAGACAAATCCATTGCTGATAACTTGCGTATTTTTATTGAATTGCGCATAATACTCCTTCATGCTTTTACCCACTACCAGGATTAAGTCTGCCTTTTTCGCCACTTCTCTCTCCAAGGCAGCATGTTTTTTCTTGCTCTTTTTTGTAAGTGGCAATTGATGAAAGTAATCAATATCTAACCAGGGGTCTCTAAAATCAGCAATCCATTTCAAACTCATGTTTTCTTTTAGAGCCAAGCCAATCAAATGCATACTATGCGGCGGACCTGAACTTATCACTACATCAACAGGATTTTTTACAAGGTAATCAGTCAAAAATTCAATAGAAGGCTTTACCCAAAGCTGTCTTGCATCAGGAATAAAATAATTTGCCCTTATAAATTGTAATTGGCGTTCCAAAAACCCGGGATTTGGATTTAAAAACCCGGCACTTTCTTGCTTTTTACTTCCTTTAATTTTAGCTAGAATTTGGTTCGGTTCAAGAATCTTTGTCTTAATTACTTTCAAATCATGGGGAACTTCAGCTACTAAATTATTATCCATCAGCGCATATTCGGGATTTTCGGGTGTATAAATCACCATTTCAAGTCCCATCTCACTCAAATATTTCGCAAAATAGAGCCATCTCTGTACGCCACTTCCACCTGCCGGTGGCCAATAATATGTAATTAAAAGTACCTTCACAAGCTACTTTCTATTTTATGATAATAATCGATCATAGGTTTTGAAGTTATTTCCCAATGAAAATGATCGCTTATAAAAGCTTTTCCTTTTAAGCCCATTTTTTTCAGTTCGAGATCATTTTCATGCATCCTTATCAAATGCTTTGCAATATCAATTTCATCGTCTGCTCTATGTACAAGGCCACATCCCACCTCTTCAACTATATTTTTTTGAGCCCGACAATCGCTTACCAAGAGAGGTCTTTCCTGACTCATATATTGAAATAGCTTATTGGCATAAGTTGTATCGTGATGTAAATTCCTCAATAAAGGCGAAAGACAAACATCACTTGCACCGATATACGACTGAAAATTTTTCGGTTCTTTCCAACCTTCAAAAACAACGTAATCCTCTAATTTTAAATCTTCTACTGCCTTTTTAAGCACATTGTCTGAAGAACTCGTACCGACGATAACCAGTTTAAAGTTATGAATATTTGAAATAAGATGAGGTATGGATTTAATTACAGAAACCAGTCCTCTTCGTAACCCTGTATCTCCAATATATAAGGCTGTAAAATATTCCGAAAAACGACCTTTAATCTCAGGGTCTATCTCAATATGTTCAAAAAAATCCTTAGAAACCGTATTCGGTACCACAACAATTTTTTCTTTGTCAATTTTGCATCGATTGATAAGTTCTGTTTTGGCTTCTTCCGTTACGACAAAAATACCATCCGCCAAACTTGCCATTTCCTTTTCAGCTTTTTTCCAGTTCTCTATAGAGATCAAATACTTTCCTAAACCACTATTGACATAAGAATAGTGTCGCATTATTTCCGGTCTATTCTCGTGTAAATCGAGAATAATAGGAAGGTTCAGATCTTTGTTGATGTTAAAAACGGCTCCTGCAACGGGTAGATCGTGGATATGAATTACCTCAATCGAATTGATCTTCAAAAAATGCCTTACTTTCTTTTGAATAAGCCAATGATAAAGTGGAAAGTCATAAGCCAAGGCCGAAGATTTGTACATTAAATCTGAAGTGCTATATCTCTTGACTTTAATACCATCGACCACCTCTTCAGAATCGTCATGCCTGTTCCCTAAACAAAACAAAAAAACGTCATGACCATGTTCTATTAAAGACTTAGCTTCATTTTGTACCCTGGGATCAGGCGGAAATTCCTTGTCTAAAATCATTCCTATTCTCATGGCAATCTCTCAGCATAAACTGCGTAGTATCTCGGAGTGAATTGACGTAATAAGGGACGAAAGCCAAGCTTCTTAACCGGACTTGTCCATTTCAAAGTGTCTTTGATCTTCCAACCCGATTTTTCCAAAAGCCAGTCAAATTGCCAATCTTCAAATTCGTGGTAATGTCTGTCCCATTTATCCGTATTACTTCTATAGGCTTTTGCAAACCATAAATTAAGTGGTACTGTGGTAATGAGCTTCTCGGCTTCTATCGCTCGTAAGATATTAAAAGGAGCGATTAAATGCTCAAAGATCTCGAAGGCTGTAACGGCATCAAAATTTTGCTTTACAACAGATAGATCTAGATCCAAATCTTCACCGGAGGTATTGATCACTGTATAACCTGCCTCCTCCATCAAAATACTTAGCTCATTCCGCACTCCCAGATCCAAAATTTTTGCAGGAGCCGGTAATACACGTTGTAAAAACTCGAGCGTGTGTGAAAAGCGCTTTTTAGGTGTTACTTTATACTCCATTCTTGGATTCTGGTTTCTTTTTGAATAAAAAATATCCGGTAATAGATAGAAGTACAAAGGCCAGATAAGATATAATCGAAATGGTTGAGCCCGTTCGTATGATTTCAGGTTCGAATTGAAACAAAACAGTGTGGTTCCCTGCCGGAATCATCATGGCTCTTAACACGTAATTAGCCCTGAAATGCGGCTGAAGTTCACCATCAACATAGGCATTCCACCCATTTTGATAATATATTTCAGAAAAAACAGCCAATTGATCTTTCGATGACGATGTTTTATATTCTAATTTATTAGGTGCATAGGCTATCAGTTCTATTGTTGCTGTGCTATCTATTTCTGATGTTAACGGTCTGATCAAACTTTCAAATTCTCTGCGAACCACTGCTATTTCCTTTGTTTTCAAACTGTCTAAAGAAATGATCTCTTCATTTGCTGTATCGACAAATTTCACTTTATCCACAAACCAAGCATTGCCGTTGGAATCTTCGTTTATCTGAACCTGTGGCGTACTATTCTGATCTGGAAAAATGAAGTATTTAGCATTGAGCATATTTAGAACTTCAACATTGTTATTGGCAATTTGAAAATCAAACAATTCTTGATATCTTCTTGGTTTTGCCGCGTGATATCCGCCAATGGAATTGTGATAAAAAGATGTGCTTCCATCATTCATTGGGTTTACCATGAAATTCATTACACGATAATGCCCTTTGTCTTCTAAAATTAAATCATTGATTGGTGTTTTTGGAAAAGGTTTTTCCAAACTATTGCTTGTCACAAAATCTTCCTTGTTCACATATCTCTTGTCGATAAGTACCAAATCAGCAAGGACTAGAACCAATAATCCAACCCATAGAATATTTTTATTAACCTTTTGCTTTATAAAAAACCAAATCAAGGCAGCAGTGAGAAAAACAAAAATCAAAGAACGAAAACTGTCATTTCTGAAAATCTCCTTTCTGTCATCTATAATAACACTGGTCAAACCTGGCAACATACCTTCATAGGAGGTATCTCTAAAACTCTCGAAAGAAAAAAGTCCGGTTCCAAAAAGGCCAAAAAACAGTGCGATTCCACCGGTAATATAAAAGCTAAATTTAACCGCTTTTAATTTATCTTCTGATGTGATTTCCTTCTTAAAAAGTGCTTGTAATCCAAGGATTCCAAGTAAAGGAATAGCTAATTCTGCTATCACCTGAATAGATGAAACAGCCCTGAATTTGTTATACAAAGGCACATAATCGATAAAAAGATCTGTAAGAACGCCAAAATTCTTACCCCAACTTAACAAAATAGAAAAAACTGCACTAATGATCAACCATTTTTTCCAAGGCTGTCTGACTAAAAAAATACCCACAACAAAAAGAAAGATCATTACGGCACCAACATAGGCAGGAGCAGCAACAATAGGTTGTTCTCCCCAATACATAGGTGCATTCTCTGCAAAACCAAGGGCTTGTTTACGACCGGCTTTGTCTTTGAGAAATTCGTAAATATGAGAATCCGACCCCAGATATTCGTTGTTGGATCCACCCTTAAATCTAGGAATGAACAAATTGAATGTCTCCATTATTCCATAGCTGTATTCCGTAATATAGTCCCTGCTTAATCCACCGGTAGATTCCTTTTCAGATCCATCGGGATTGATGGTTAATTCGCTTTTACTTCTTGTACTTTCTGAAGCATATTCTTTTGTAGCCATCAAAGACGTAGCATTCATGCCCAATGCTAAAAATGCCGCTAAAAAGAAAATACCCAAAGACATAAGATAATCTGGCCAGGATTTTTCTTTGATACTTTCCAATAATTTAACGAGTCCTAAAATCGCACCAAAAAAAAGCAAGTAATAGGTCATTTGAGGATGACTTGCAGCAATTTCTAAAGAAATTGCAAGTGCAGCAATAATAAATCCCAGCACATAACGCTTATCAAAAATCAGGATCAGCCCCGCTAAAACCAAAGGCATATATCCTATGGCATGCGCTTTGGCATTATGCCCCACTCCTAAAATAATGATGAGGTAAGTAGAAAAGCCAAAGCCTAAGGCTCCAATGATCGCTGTTTTCCAATGTACTTTAAGGGTAATTAATAGAATAAAAAAACTGAGAAAATAAAGAAACAAATAGTCTGCCGGACGGGGCAAAAAACGCAACCAGCTATCTATTCTTTTGATATAGTCATGTGGGTAATAGGTGCTGAGCTGGTAAGTTGGCATTCCTCCAAATGCCCTGTTCGTCCAATAAGGTTCTTCCCCTGTTTTTGTTCTAAAATCTTGAACCTCTTTAGACATCCCTCTAAATTGAGCAATATCGCTTTGAAAAAGCTCTTTTCCATCTAAAATCGGTGAAAAATAAGCCAGCGAGGCAATGATAAAAATTGAAATGGCTATAAGAAAAGGCAGGAATTTTTTAAAATTCATGGGTAATTGCTAGTTAAACCAACAATATTACAAAAAATATGGGTTGAAAAGCGAATTAATCAACTTCTTCGTAATCTACATATTCGCCAACGGAATTGCTGGATTGCTTCATGTCAGGAACTTTGTCAACTATTGTCTCCCCGACTTTTTGTTTGGTTTGGGACTGATCATTTTGATGTTGACGGGCCTGTTTTTCAAAGTTTTTGACCATTTTTTGAAAGAAGACAGGAAATAAAATTCTAGCGACAAATTTCATCCCGTAATACACCAACATGATAATTAATATTGTTCGAAGAATTCCTTGTAATGAAGCCTCTTGCATATTTTTTTTAATTAAACGTCAAAAATAACAATTTGAGAGCAAGTTGAACGTTAATAAAAAGAAAAACTTACTTTTGACTAAAACCCATTTAAAAGGATGCCTCACTTTTTAAAACTCTTACCTTTTCTATTATTTGTTCATTTGGGCTTTGCCCAATACACAGAATTGATCAATTCAAGACGCCCGGGATTTTCTGATAGTCCGTATAGTGTTGGCACTAAAGTTTACCAGGTGGAAAGTGGTTTTTTCTATAAAAATGTAGGGAATTATTTGTATTGGGACAAAGATTTGGATCAATCCGTTTCATATAGTGCAGATGGTTATGGTTTAGATGTTTTATTGAGGTCAGGGCTAATTTGGGAAAAATTAGAGTTAAATCTCGATATGGCCGTAGCCAATGAAGAACGTTTTTTTTCTAGACCTCAAGATTCGGTTGCGTCTGGTTTCGGTTTCAGCAGGATGACGATTGGTGCGAAATATTTGGTTTACATGCCAAAATACAGGGACAAGTCTAAAGAAATAAGGAGCTGGAAAGAAAGACACAAATTTGACAAAAGGAGGTTGATACCCGCAGTAGGAGTCTATGCAGGATTAAACACAAACCTCTTGATGGATCTATATAAGAACAATGAGGGCATGACTCCTCGTGTCGCAATTTTTACGCAAAACGATCTCACCGAAAGGTGGATTGTTTTGATGAATTTTATTGCAGATAAACTATTTACCGATGACCAGGAAAGTTCATTCATACTGACGAGTACTTATGCCTTAAATCCAAAAATATCTGTTTTTGGTGAGGGTCAACTATTTTATAGAACCAATGTTCCCAATGATTTTCAATTTGGTGCAGGAGGTGCTTACCTGATCAATCCAAACTTACAAGTTGATCTGTCTGCAAGAATGATTTACGACGAACGTTTTGATTCTTCATATTTATTCAATACCGGTATCTCCTGGCGTTTGGACAGACATAAGGACAAGATTATTCAGAGTGAAGCAAACAATGAGGACATTGCTTTACCCCAAGAGAAAAAGGGATTTTTAGGCGGCTTATTTGCTGGTTCCTGGTTTGCTAAAAAATCAAACGACAAAAAAATGCGAGATGTCAAAGTAAAAGACGCCAAATCCAGATCCGGACTTCAAGCTCCCGTTAATAAAAAAGCACAAAAAGCGAAGAAAAAGAGAAATAAGCAACTCATTAAAGACCAAAAACAAAAAGAAAAAGCACAAAAAAAATACAGCAAACAAGAAAATAGCTAATTTTGGTCAATGATTACTATTGAGGAAATAAGTGGAAGGAAGGAATTAAAAAGATTTGTCAAATTTCCATTCCGACTGTTCAAAAATAACCCTTATTGGGTACCACCTATTATTTCAGAAGAATTAGATTCTTTTGACAAAAATAAAAATCCAGTTTTCGAACATGCAAGTGCACGATTTTTTTTAGCTCTCAAAAAAGGAAAAATTGTGGGTAGGGTTGCCGTAATAATTAACAATATAGAAATTGAGCAACAAGGCATTAAGAAAATACGTTTTGGATGGTTCGATGTAGTTGATGATATTGAGGTAAGTAAAGCTCTATTAAATAAGGTCTACAAAATAGGAAAAGAGAATGGACTAGAATTCATTGAAGGTCCCTTAGGTTTTTCAAATCTTGATAAAGTAGGTGTCCTAATTGAAGGTTTTGACCAATTAAGTACGAGTCTCACCTGGTATAGCAAACCTTATTACAAAGAACACTTCGAGCAGCTAGGATACACTACTGAAAAAACATTTAGAGAAAGTTTTTTGATTTTTGATGATTTGGAAGTCGATCGGTATCACAGGTTCTCTAAGATCGTTCAGGAAAAATATCAGGTCAGACCTCTAAACTTTAAAAACTCAAAAGAAATTTTTCCCTATGTAGATGAAATGTTTGAAGTCTTTAATAAATCGTATGCCAGGCTTTCCTCTTTTGTACCCATCACTAAAAGTCAGATCAATTTTTTTAAGACAAAATATCTCAGTTTTATCAATCCAGAGTATATCAAGTTTGTGCTGGACAGGGAGGGTAAAATAATTAGTTTTGCCATTACTATGCCATCCTATGCAAAGGCCATGCAAAAAGCAAAAGGTAAGCTTTTTCCATTTGGCTTTTGGCATTTATTAAAAGCGCGTAAATCAAATGATGTGGTAGATTTTTATCTCATAGGAATTTTGCCAGAATATCAAAACAAAGGTATAAATGCCATTATCATGAGTGAATTTTACTATACCTACAAAAAGAATCATATTAAAATTGCCAACCAAACTCCGGAATTAGAGAACAACGCGCAGATTCATTCAATGTGGAAAAATTTTGACGTCAATGTCAATAAAAGAAGATCGACCTACGTATTACCGATAAACTAAAATCAGGTTTTCACATATGCAATTATTTTTTCAGCCAGATGTAAACAAAGACAGCACTTTTCATATTTTCGACAAGGAAGAAAGTAGGCATTTGATAAAGGTATTGAGAAAAAAAATTGGCGATCAAATATTTCTCACCAATGGAAATGGACTTCTCTCTGTCGCCGAAATAACTTCAGACCATGAAAAACGTTGCGAAGTGCGTATTGTGAGCAGTGAAAAGAAAAATAAAAATTGGCAATACCAAATTCATCTGGGTATTGCACCCACAAAATTGAACGATCGTTTTGAATGGTTTATAGAAAAAGCGACAGAAATTGGCATTGATGAGATCACTCCAATTATTTGTGACCGTTCTGAAAGAAAAATAATCAAACTGGATCGATTGGAAAAGGTGGCCATTGCGGCAATGAAACAATCATTGCAAACATTTTTGCCTAAGATAAATCCGACTACCGACATATCTGATTTTATCAAAAATTCATCAGCTCAGTGTAAGTTAATGGCTCATTGTGAAAATCACGAAAGATTGGAGCTAAAAAATATTCCAATAGCCAACTCTTATGATGTATTGATAGGTCCGGAAGGAGATTTTAGTTCGAACGAAATTGAACTTGCTTTGCAACATCAATATAAACCTTTATCTTTGGGATTAAACCGTCTGAGAACTGAAACGGCAGGTATCGTTATCTGCCAATCTATTTCGATGATAAACAGCTGATTAAATTAAAAAAAGGACTTGATTTTTACTCGAATTCGATCTATAACCATCGTTTTGGTTATTTTTTTATCTTTTGGACTTTCTGCCCAACAATTAGCTGTTCTCAAATATGAGGGTGGAGGAGACTGGTATGCCAATCCCACCGCAGTGCCAAATTTAATTAAGTTTTGTAACCAAAACATCAATACCAATATAGACTCTAAAGTAGGGACTGCTGACACCAATAAAAATGATTTTTATACCTACCCTATTTTATTCATGACAGGCCACGGAAATGTTTTATTTAGCGACAAAGCTGCCGAAAACCTAAGGTCTTATTTGACTTCTGGTGGATTTTTGCATGTGTCAGATAATTATGGGATTGACCTTGCTCTAAAAAGAGAGATGAAAAAAGTTTTTCCCGAATTGGATTTTATTGAACTGCCCATGGATCATCCTATTTACCATCAAAAGTTCGACTTTAAACAATTACCCAAAGTACACGAACATGATAACAAACCGCCAAAAGGCCTTGGGCTGATCTTTGAAGGAAGATTGGTTTGTTTTTATGATTTTGAATCAGATTTGAGCGATGGCTGGGAAAATAAAGAAGTACACAACGATTCTGATGAATTGAGACTTGAAGCACTTAAAATGGGTGCTAACATCGTCTCATACGCCTTTACCAATTAACTTTCGAACGAGCAGATGATGAACATAGACGACATACGCATTAATTTCAATTCAGACAATCTTTGGCTGGTTAATTTTGCGTTGGCACTCGTGATGTTCGGTGTGGCACTTGATATCAAAGTATCTGATTTTACGAGTCTGATAAAATCACCTAGACCTGTGATCATTGGAATTGTGACACAATTCATTTTAATTCCTTTGGTCTCATACCTATTTATCCTAGTCATTCAACCGGAACCTAGTGTAGCCCTTGGAATTATGATGGTTGCCGCTTGTCCGGGTGGCAATGTTTCTAACTTTATGACAAAAATGGCAGGTGGAAATACTGCTTTATCGGTAAGTCTTACCGCATTTGCTACCTTGGCAGCACTCGTCATGACACCTCTGAATTTCGCTCTTTACGGTAATCTTTATGCGCCAACCGCAGAAATCTTAAAAAGTGTTTCACTGGATCCATTCGAAGTGTTAAAACTTATACTTCTCATTTTAGGAATTCCACTTTTCTTTGGAGTATTAATTAATCATTACAAACCTATATTTTCAAAGAAGATCTCAAAAATATTAAAACCGGTTTCCGTCGTTATCTTTTTGTCTTTTATAATCATTGCCTTCTTGAATAACTTCAATATTTTTATAGAACATATTCATCTGGTGTTGTTCATTGTTCTGGGTCATAATGCTCTGCTTTTGTCCACAGGATTCTTAACTGCGAGATTTGGAGGCTTAGATTATATCGATCAAAAAACCATCAGCATAGAATCGGGTATACAAAATTCAGGATTAGGACTTATGTTGGTTTTTACTTTTTTTGATGGTTTAGGTGGAATGGCCTTATTGGTAGCTTTTTGGGCGATCTGGGATATTGTCTCGGGTTTATTGATTGCCTTTTTCTGGTCGGAAAAAAGGATGAAAACAGCCAAAGCATGAAAAGTATTTGGTATTTATTTCTGCGCACTTATGCGCAACTGGGCTTTTTCTTTTACTACAAAAAAATCAATGTAAGTGGCACAGAAAATATTCCGAAAGATAAACCCATCATGTTTGTCTCTAATCATCCAAATGCACTTATTGATCCGCTGTTGATCGCTGTAACAAATCGCAGAACAACTTATTTTTTTACACGTGCTGCCGTATTTAAACCCGGACTCATCGAATGGTTGATGAGGTCAGCTAATATGTTACCTGTATACAGAATAAGAGATGGTTTAAGTACGGTGAAAAAAAATGAAGCGGTGTTTGAATTTAGTTTTTCATTGCTAAAAGAGAAACTGGCTCTGTTAATTTTTGCAGAAGGAAGTCATAGTTTAGAAAGAAAAGTTCGACCTCTGAGCAAAGGTTTTACCAGGGTGGTATTTGGCTCTTTGGAAAAATATCCAGACTTAGATATTGCGATTATTCCGGTAGGCATTAACTATAGTTCTCCTACTGAATATGGTTCTAAAGTTAGTCTGACCTACGCAGCTCCCATTTGGGTAAATGAATTTCGCCTTGAAGATCCCAATTTACAAGCAAGTGAATTGACTAAAGCTACCTCCGACTCATTAAAAAAGATTGTTTGCCATATTGAAGATCCTGGTTTTGATGCTTCAGTAATCGACGAGGATGAATATTTGGATCCTGTGGCGTTTAATCAAAAATTGATCTCAGGAGAGCTTAAAAAAGTTCCTCCTGATCACGGTAAGAGTTTCAATGTATTTGAAATATTATTTAAAATCAATAGTTACCTGCCTATTCTATTCTGGAAAAAGAAAGAAAAAGAAATTGATGAAGCTGAATTTATTGCGACCTACAAATACAGTATTGGCATCACTGCTTTCCCAATAACCTATATCATCCAAGCCATCATTCTGGGTCATTTTTTCGGTAACGAAATTGCTTGGTTTTATTTGATTGTTTCTTTTCTAGTCGCTCTGTTCTATGTAAAAACAAAAAAATAATTTATTCAATGATCGCTTCCTGGATCAATCTTTGTACTTCAGGTCTTATATTATTGGTGGCAAGTTTGGTATTTTCTCTTGTGGGATATACCCTGTTAGAAAGAAATACGTAAACAATCTGAGTTTCCGGATCAACAAAAGTATAAGTGCCGGTATAACCACTATGTCCAAAACTATGCATAGATACACAACCACAAGTAGCTTTTTCCCGCTCATCCAATTGTGGCTTATCAAATCCCAGGCCCCTTCTGTTGCCCTTATTCTGAAAATACCTGTGGTTGAACTTTTCAAGGGTTTCGGCCTTCAGGAAACTTTTCCCTCCATAATAACCATTCTGGAGATACATTTGCATCATTTTAGCTACATCATTGGAATTTCCAAATAAACCGGCATTCCCGCTAACACCTCCTAACATAGCAGCACCTTCATCGTGAACAGTTCCATGTAATAATTGATAACGAAAAAATTGATCATCCTCTGTCGGAACAATCTGATCTTTCTGAAATTTATTCAAAGGATTGTAGGTCAATGTTTTTGCACCAATTCTCGCATAAAAGTTCTCATCCACCAAAATATCAAGTGGCTTACTATAAGTCCTTTCGAGGTAATCTTTGAACAAATGAAAAGGAAGGTCACTGTATTTATAGGTCAGTTTTCTGTTTTGCGGTGCCTCTGCGATCTCCTTAAGAATTTGTTCGTAATAATCGTTTCGCAAATACATATGATCGGCTACTTTTACATTGTATAAACCTCCGGGTTGCGTTTTAAAATAAGTTTCTAGTGGTTTATTGGTAACCGGATCTAAAGTTGCCGAATAAAATGTGATATAAGGTTTAAGCTTCCCGTAATGCGACAAAACCTCCTTTACCGTTACGTCTTCCTTATTACTTCCCCTTAAAGCAGGAATTATTTCTCCTAACTCTGTATCTAATGTAAATTTCCCTTCTTCCTCTGCCTTCATGATCATTGGGAGTGCAGCTAAAATTTTTGTAACAGAGGCAAGATCATAAATACTCTCGTTGGTCACCACTTGCTTTTTTTCATAAGTGTAATGTCCGAAGCTCTTGCGATAGACTACCTTACCTTCCTTTGCAACCAACACTTGTAGCCCGGGAGCCATTTCATCTTCCAGCACCACTTTCGCAATCGAATCAATTCTTGCTAATTTTTCTGAATCCAGACAAACCTCCTCAGGGATAGAATATCCTAAACGCTGAATTTGCGAGATCTCCATTCCTGTACCGAAACTGAATTGATCGTTAATTTGAACAGGTAATTTCCCTTTGAAATCCATAGCTCCAAAGATCATTTGTGCCGACAAATCTTGAAAAATTGGAATGTTTTGGTAAGAAACAATAATGGCTTCAATATTATCAGTTGACTTTAGTTGTAACAAACTATATGGACTAGCAAATACGTCCAGTATCACCTTATGCTTTCTGGCAATTTCTTGTATCCAGTGTAAGTCAGTTTCACTAAATTTATAACTGGAATAAGCACTTGCTCCATTCGTATGGAAACCTAGGATCACGGTTTGATAGGATTCAAGTTTATCCAAAACAACATCGATCGTCTTTCCGGAAATAACATCAATATTCGTATAATCTTTTAATCGGGAAATAAAAGTTCCGTTCTCATAATCACCCAATTTCACATAGGCTATTTTATTATTTTCCAGATTGCTTATAGGTAAGATGTCATTGTCATTCTTAACAGCTGTTATAGCATTACCTACCAATTTTCTCATCAGTAACTCATCTTGAACATTGGTCAAATCCTTAGTCAATCCATTTAAATTCACAGGCTGATACTCATTCAATCCTGCCCAATACTTCGCCTTTAATATTTTTCGCACAGAATAATTTAAGCGTTCTTCATCAAATTTCTTTTCCTGAAAAGCCTTTTTGATCAATTGATGCGCATTTCCTACATTCTCTGAGAACACAAGGAAGTCATTACCGGCTAAAAAAGCAGCTAAATCAATTTCACCCGGTTTTGCAAAATCCGCGGCCCCTTTCATATTGAGCGCATCCGTGTAAATCAATCCTTGAAAATTCAATTTATTCTTGAGTAAATCTGTAATGGTTCGCTTTGAAATGGAAGTAGGTACACCGCTTGTAGATTCAATGGCAGGCACATTCAAATGCGCGACCATCACTCCGGTTAATCCTTTGTCTATCAAATATTTATAAGGGAATAATTCCACAGAATCTAACCTTTCCATATCAAAATCTACAGTTGGTAAGGTTTTATGCGAATCTTGCGCGGTATCACCGTGACCGGGAAAATGCTTGGCACTGGCCAAAATTCCCTCACCTTGTAAACCCTTTAAAAAACTTTCTGCCTTTAAAGCTACGTTGTATTTGTCTACACCATAAGATCTGTTGCCTATAATTGGATTAGCAGGATTGGTATTTATATCTACACTAGGTGCAAAATTTATATGCATTCCTAAACGTTTGAGCTGATGAGCAACACTTCTTCCGTATTCTTCGATCAAACGATTATTTTTTATGGCACCCAAGGGCATGTTGTATGGAAAACGAGTGACCTCGGGCAAACGCATATTCAATCCCCATTCTGCATCAATCCCAATCAACATCGGGACTTGGGAAGAAGCTTGGTATTGATTGATCAATTTTGCATGCCCCTCAACAGTTCCCTGAAAAAAGATGATTCCGCCTATTTGATATTTCTTCACGAGGTTTTCAATCTCGTCCACATGCCGCTGGTCTCTATTGGAATAGGCAGCGACCATGAAAAGTTGGCCTATCTTCTGATCAACACTCATTTGGTTCAGGATGCTGTCCACCCATTTTAATTGACTGATACTATCTCTGGCAATAAGAGGATCTTTTTGCCCGCGTACATTGGCGAGTGTCAATAAAAAAAAGAAAATCAATATTTTTTTGATCATTGGAAAATATTTACAGCTTAAAGAAAATTGAGAGATTATTTATTTCAAATATATTCCAAATATAGAAAATGTCAGTTGAAAAAACGACTATGCCAGCTTTTTCCACCTTCAATTTCCCATGCAGATTCCAATTCCTTTTTTGTGCCGACCAAATTATTGAAGACTATGGTATTCGGGCTTACCTTTTGTTCTGATACGTATTGCTTAAAATCGGAAAGGGTAACGACATTGATATGTTCACCAGATCTAAAAGCCGTTTTCATTTTATTGAGTAATTCAATTCGATACTTTTGTTCAAGTTCCTTGATAAGATGAGTAGATGCATCTATAGAACAACCGGAAACAGGATGATAAGATTCATCAACAGAAAGTATAATGAAGTGATTGTATTTGATTTGAAATGAAGCTTTCAAGTCATCTCCGTGTCTTTTCCATTGCTGAATAAAGGCTTCAAGTTCTTTACCGATTTCTTCTACCTCATTCTCTGTCAGAGTTCGATTAGACTGATAGACCCAAACTCTTGAAGTTTCCGATAACTGATCGAATTGCACCAACATACTATATCTTTTTAAATTTATTTTTTAAATCGTCTAGCGTATATTTTTGTGTATTATTTGCCATACGTTCTTTTATGTTCTTGAGTACTTTCTTCGTATACAATGGAAAATCAGCATTTTGTATCCAACTGTAATACCCTGGATCACCTTTAAAAACTTCTTCCACAGTCTTTCCTTTGTGTTTCCCAAATGTCAAAATCTCTTCATTCTTGTCGTTAAACATAACAAAACCAGCAAAATCAGCTCTTTCTCTTTGCGTCGAAAACTCACTTAAAAAATCTACGGAATTCTCAATATCCTCATACTTATCTACCTGTGCTTCTAGTATTTCATAGGTGGCTTGGGTATCTGCCTTTGCAGAATGCGCGTTATCGAGTGATTTACCACAATAAAACGAATAGCCTGCAGCGAGATTTCGGGGTTCCTTTTTATGGAAAATAACCTGGACGTCCACAGCCTTTTTACCATCCATATCAAAATTGATACCTGCTCTCAACATTTCCTCGGCCAAAAGGGGGATATCAAAACGAGTAGAATTAAATCCGGCTAGATCTGCTCCTTCCAAAATTCTACTGACTTCAGGAGCAATTTCACTAAATTTCGGTTCATTAGCTACTTTCTCATCAGTAATTCCGTGAATATCAATAGATTGCTGAGGAATTTTCATTTCAGGATTCACCAACCAGGTTCTGCTCTCTTTATTTCCATTTGGATATACTTTTAATATAGAAATTTCCACAATTCGATCTGACGCGATCTGAACACCGGTAGTTTCTAAATCAAAAAATATCAGTGGTCTTTCGAGTTTTAAATTCATTTAGTCTTTTTTAAAAATCTGCGTTGGCATCCCAAGCTTCTAAATAGTCGGCTACTTTTCTTGCGAACATACTTCCTAAAGCGCCATTTACCACACGGTGATCATAAGAATGAGAAATGATCATTTTATGACGTATCCCGATGAAATCTCCATCCGGAGTCTCAATAACAGAGGGTAATTTTCTAATAGACCCCAAAGCCAAAATTCCTACCTGAGGTTGATTAATGATAGGTGTTCCCATGATACTTCCAAAAGTTCCAACGTTGGTTACGGTATAGGTACCACCTTGGATATCATCCGGATTAAGTTTCCCGTTCCTTGAACGATTGGCAAGATCATTCACCACTTTGGTCATTCCTATCAAACTTAAAGTGTCAGCATTCTTAATAACGGGCACAATAAGATTCCCATCAGGAAGGGCAGCTGCCATACCTAAATTGATATGCTTTTTTTGGATGATCTTATCTCCATCCACAGATATATTCATCATCGGAAAATCTTTCAACGCTTTGGCAACAGCCTGCATAAAAATAGGTGTATAAGTAATTTTTTCACCCTCACGCTTAAAGAATGCATCTTTTACTTTTTCCCGCCATTTAACGATGTTGGTCACATCTACCTCAACAAAACTTTGAACATGTGCAGAAGTCTGTTTAGAATCTACCATATGCTTGGCAATCAATTTGCCCATTCTCGTCATTTCAATCACCTGATCACCGCCAGAAAAAGTAATCTGTTGCGCTATGGCCGGATTTTCTTTTACCGGCTCAGGACTCGAAATAACTTTTGTGCTTCCTGGTTTTGAAGCTTTATTTCGATTTTCAATATAAGCGAGAATGTCTGTTTTAGTTACTCTTTCATCCTTACCTGTCCCAACAATAGCCTCAAGTTCTTCCATTGGAATATTTTCTGCTCTCGCTATGTTTTTTACAAGAGGAGAATAAAATTTACCTGAAGAATTACTAAACTGAAAAGATTCCTTAACTTCTTGAATTTCCTTTTCTATTTTTTCAGCAACAGGTTCAATCACCTCTTCAACCTTATTTTTCTGAACAACTGCAGAGTTTTCTCCTTCTCCACTAATCTCGATCACGGCGATGGTTTCTCCTACTTTTACGACATCATCAACATTAAAAAGTCTTTCTAAAAGCACCCCTTCAACCTCACTCGGCACCTCCGAATCTACTTTATCGGTGGCTATTTCTACCACAGGTTCATCTAAGGAAATAGACTCTCCAACTTCCTTTAACCAAGAAGTAATCGTTGCCTCGGCAACACTCTCTCCCATTTTGGGTAATTTTAATTCAAACTTCGACATATCCAGAAAGATTTGAGCACAAATTTATGAAATTAATTACATTCGATTTCCTCAAGAATAGATTTTCTGAAATCGACTTTTAAAGCAAAAACTGAAACGGAAATCCTAAATGGTCATTGAAAATATTCGGGTTTCAGGTTTATTTTCTATCAACCTCAAATCGAAAGCCATACATATATTTCTCACGAACATACGTCCTTCTTCTTTGACTGAAACTCCCTCATCTGTTAAGACCAACAATCCATCTTCAACGAGACTTTGCAATCTGTTTTTAATGCCATTTTTAGTTTTTTCAGAAAGCGCAGGGTGCCACTTTGTTTCTAAATGACACATGAGATCCAAAATACTTTTTCTAATAACGAGGTCTTCTTCGGTAAGTAAATGTCCCCTGAAAATTGGCAATTTACCTTCTTCTACCCTTTCCGTATAAGCTGAAACGCTTTTCTCATTTTGAGCAAATGCATACCAGGAATCACTTATCGAAGACATTCCCAGCCCAACCATAAGCGCGGTCTTTCCAGCAGTATAACCCATAAAATTCCTATGAAGTTTTTTATTCTCCATGGCTTTATACAAGCTATCCGTTGACAAAGCGAAATGATCCATACCAATTTCCACATAACCATTGTCAAAAAACAATTGTTTGCCTAATTCGTATAAATATCTTTTTTCTTTGTCTTGAGGTAGATCGCCTTCATCAAACCCTCTCTGTCCTACACCTTTGATCCAAGGTACATGAGCATAGCTATAATAGGCTATTCTATCAGGTTTTAAAGCAACTGTTTTCTCAATGGTATTTCTGATACTATGCTCATGTTGAAAGGGCAAGCCGAAAACCAGATCGTGACTTATGGATTGATATCCAATTTTTTTAGACAATTCGTGTACTTCCTTTACCTGTTCAAAACTTTGGATTCTATTAATTGCTTTTTGAACAACAGGATCATAATCTTGAATTCCAAAACTATTTCGCTTAAAGCCCAAATTAAACAAACCCTCCAATTGGGCCACACTTGTATGATTGGGATGTCCTTCATAACTAAATTCAAAATCATCACAAACCTCAGCTTTGGAAAGAATTCCTTCAATTAATTCTGTTAAATTCTCAATAGAAAAAAATGTTGGTGTACCACCTCCTAAATGAATTTCTTTGATTCTGGGCCTTTCATCAAAAAGCTCGCAGTACAATTGCCATTCTTTTAACAAAGTTGCGATATAAGGAGCTTCCACACCATGTTGCTTAGTAATTTTTTTATGGCAAGCGCAAAACGTGCAAAGACTTTCACAAAAAGGTAAATGGATATATATACTGATGCCCTCTGTTTGGTTGCTCTCTTTAAAAGCCTTCACCACAGTATTTTTCCAATCTTGCATAGCAATCCCTTTTTTGTCCCAAAAGGGTACGGTAGGATAACTCGTGTAACGAGGACCGGGTATGTTATATTTTTGGATCAAGTCAGAATTCATCATGAATATTCTTTTACGGCATCAATAAAAGCCTGGGCATTTTCTAGTGGTATATTAGGTAAAATCCCGTGTCCCAAATTTACGATATATTTATCTTTACCAAATTGGTCAATCATTTGATGAACCAATCTTTTAATTTCAGCTGGTGGAGATAATAATCTGGACGGGTCGAAATTACCCTGAAGTGTTACTTTATTCTTTGTGAATTTCCTGGCGAGCTCGGGCGTGATGGTCCAATCAACACCAAGTGCAGAAACATTGGATTGAGCCATCGTTTCTAAGGCAAACCAACAGCCTTTTCCAAATGCGATCACCGGTGCGTAATCTTTTAAAGCCTCTACGATCTGATTGATATATTGCCATGAAAAGACCTGATAATCTGACGGAGATAACATACCTCCCCAAGAATCAAATACCTGAACAGCATTTACACCCGATTTAACTTTTTCGATCAAATAAAGTATGGTGAGATCAGTAATTTTTTGCAACATCTCATGAGCTGCTTCAGGCTGGGTAAAACAAAATTCTTTGGCTTTATCAAATGATTTAGATCCTCTGCCTTCCACACAATAGCATAAGATTGTCCATGGAGAACCGGCAAATCCAATCAAGGGAATTTCGTCGTTCAGCATCTCCTTGGTCAATTTTATGGCATCCATCACATAACCCAAACTTTCGTACACATCCGGAATTTGTACAGCATCCACTTCCTTCTGACTGCGAATCGTATGCGGTAAATAGGGTCCAAAATCCTTTTTCATTTGAACTTCAATCCCCAAAGCCTGTGGGATAACCAATATATCTGAAAACAAAATCGCTGCATCCATACCATACCTCCTGATAGGCTGAACTGTAATTTCAGCAGCCAATTCAGGTGTTTGACAGCGGGTAAAGAAATCGTATTTATCGCGTAAAGCTCTAAATTCTGGTAAATATCTCCCTGCCTGTCGCATCATCCAAACGGGAGGCCTGGACACCACTTCTTGCTTAAGTGCCCTTAGAAATAAATCGTTTTTTATCTTATTCACTTGGTTGATTTAATGATTAATGAGAAACCTTTAAAGTTTCCGAAACTTTCTTCACTGCTGCACGAATACCGGAAGTTATATTTTTCACTTCATCTTTGCTCAATGAGCTACATAAAAACCAGGATTCAAATTGCGAGGGTGGAATAAATAATCCTTGTTGAATCATTTCCCAAAAGAAGATTTTAAATATTTCAGTATCCGACTTTTGAGCGGATGGAAAATCTGTCACCGGATCTTTTGTGAAAAATGGGTTGATCATGGAACCGAAGCGATTTACTTGAACCTGAATATCAAATTCCTCAGACGCTTTTGAAAATGCTTTTTCTATTTTCGAGGCAATCTTGTTAAATTTTTTATATGGATTTTGTTTTTTTAATTCTGATAAAGTGGCTATCCCTGCGGCCATAGCAATAGGATTTCCGGACAATGTTCCCGCTTGATAAACAGGTCCAAGAGGAGCAACCATTTCCATGATCTCATTTCTGGCTCCATAAGCACCCACTGGAAAACCTCCTCCAATTACTTTCCCCAAACATGTGATATCTGCCTTCAGGCCGATAAGATCTTGAGCTCCGCCAAATTTTGATCTAAAGCCCGACATCACCTCATCTGCAATGATGAGAATGCCGTGTTCTTTTGCTAAATGATTGAGTCCTTCAATAAAATCTTTTTCAGGTAAAACCACACCCATGTTTCCAGGAATGGGTTCAATAATGATTGCGGCTATATTGTGATTTGCCTTGATGTGTTTTCTGACCGAATCAATCTGATTGTATTCTGCAACCAATGTATTTTTTACAGCATCTTCAGGCACTCCTTTGCTACCTGGCAAGCTCAAGGTGGCCAATCCGGAACCTGCAGCAACGAGCAATGAATCAGCATGACCGTGATAACCTCCGGAAAATTTGATGATCTGATCTTTCCCTGTAAATGCCCTTGCCAAACGAATCGCACTAAAGACGGCCTCAGTTCCTGAATTGACAAACCGAATTTTGTCCATCGAGTCAAAAGCTGAACAGATCATTTTTGCCAGTTTCAGTTCTCCCTTACTAGAAGCACCAAATGAGTAGCCATGTCTGAGTGCTTTTTTAATTCTTTTTTCAACTCCAGGAAAACGATGTCCTAAAATCATCGGACCATAGGAAAGTACTAAATCGATATACACATTGTCATCTGCATCAATAATTTTACTGCCCTTTGCACTAGATATGAACAAGGGTGATCCGCCAACAGATTTAAAGGCTCGAACTGGCGAGTTCACTGCACCAACCAGATGAACTTGTCCTCGTTCGTATAACTCTTCAGACTTCTTAAATTCTTTCATCGACATTTTCTAAGCTTTTTTATTTAACAATTTAGCCGCATCTTTTGCAAAATAGGTAATGATCAAATCTGCACCCGCTCTCTTCATAGAGAGTAAACTCTCCATCATTACTCGATCTCCGTCGATCCAACCTTTTTCCGCAGCTGCTTTAACCATAGCGTATTCGCCACTTACATTGTAACAAGCAACTGGTTTATTCGACTGATTTTTGAGATCTCTTATAATATCTAAATAAGATAAAGCCGGTTTTACCATTAAAATATCAGCTCCCTCATCTTCATCAATTTCGGCTTCTCTCATCCCTTCCATCCTATTTGAAGGGTCCATTTGATAAGTGCGGCGGTCACCAAAACTCGGTGCAGAATCAGCGGCATCTCTAAACGGACCATAAAAAGCCGAAGCATATTTTATGGCATAGGACATAATAGGTAAATTGTAAAAGCCTTCCTGATCAAGTGCTTGGCGTATTGCCTGAATCATTCCATCCATCATTCCTGAAGGTGCAACCATATCGGCCCCAGCCTTAGCATGGGAAATCACCTGTTTTTGCAAGTTAATCAGTGTGGCATCGTTTAATACATCTCCATTTTCAATAATACCACAGTGACCGTGACTTGTATATTCACAAAAACAAACATCAGTAATCACATATAAATCAGGATAATTTTTCTTGATATAGCGAATGGTTTGTTGAATAATACCCTTGTCATTCCATGTTTCACTTCCTACCTCATCTTTATGGCTGGGAATTCCAAATAAAATGACTGCCGGAATATTGAGTGAGGTAATTTCAATTAATTCATTTTCTAATTTATCCAGAGAGTAGCGAAAAACACCCGGCATCGAAGCGATTTCAGTACAAACATTCTCTCCTTCTTCAATGAACAAAGGATAAATGAAATTATCCACAGTCAACCTGTTCTCACGGACCAACCTCCTGATGTTTTCAGTTTTTCTGAGTCGTCTGGTTCTATACATAGCCATAATTTTCGTTTAAGGTTTTGATCAAACCATCTAATGATTGTTCTTCTGCCACAAAAACCTCTTCAAAATAATCGGTTGCTGAAATGGCTGTGGTATTTCCTAAGCAGAATGCAATAGCATCTGTTTTATTTTTTTTACAAAAACTTCTCACTCCTGAAGGACTAAAAAACAAAATTCCATCAAATTTTTGAGAGAATTTGGGATTTAACAAAGTTGTTTCATAAACAACGAGCTCATCTACAGAAATGCCATTTTCAGTCAACAATAAGGGTAATTCTTCCCTTCTGAGATTTCCACAAAAAAAAGTGACATGATTCGGTTTAGCCAAAATCAAAAAATTTGCCAAATCAAATGCACTTTCAGCGACAAATTCTACATTAAAATTGAATTGCTTGAGCAGGTCTGCAGTTTTCTCGCCAACACAATAAATTTTCGACTTCCGCAGGGCCTCCAACAAACAATTTTTTTCTATGGCCTTCACGGCATTTTTGCTTGAAAAAACAACATGGTCAGCTATCCCGACGGATTGAATATCCGTCTTTAAATCAATCTGTATCAATTCCTGTTCGAACAAATCGAAATTTGTTAATTTCATCTTTTGATCGTCTGAAAGTAATTTTGTTATGAGAATTGATTTCTTATTCACGGGTTTTTAACTAGACATTTGAGATTTGATTTTCTTCATCAATTCATTACCACCCGAATTTAGTAACTTCAGGGCACAATCTTTCCCAAAATTCTTCCAATTTTTTAAATCTTCTGATTCGCGTATTTCGAGACATTCACTCCCGTCCAGATCGATCAGGATACCTTCAAAAAATATTCTTTCCTGCTCAATTCTGGCGTGTGCCCCAATCGGGGCTGTACATCCGCCTTCGAGTGTTTTCATAAAGGCGCGCTCGATATAAGTCGCTTTTTCTGTGTTTTCACAATTTAATTGTGCTATTTCCGAAAGGAAAGCAGCATCTCCATCCATGGCCACAACCACAACAGCACCCTGCGCAGGTGCAGGTATCATCCAATCTAAAACTAGAAAATTTTCAGGTAGTAAATTTATCCTTTTTAATCCTGCTTCTGCAAAAACCGCACCTTGCCATTTGCTTTCAAACAATTTTCGCAAACGGGTATTTACATTTCCTCTAAGATCAACTACTTTATATTCAGGATATTTCTTTAGCCACTGGGCCCTTCTTCTCAAACTTCCTGTAGCGATGATAAGATCCTTTTCTTTTTTTATCCCGCTTATTTCTTTATTAAAAACGATTATGTCATTTACAGGACCTCTCGCCATGGTCGCCACCTGCACGATTCCCTGAGGAAGATCCGTGGGAACATCCTTCATCGAATGAACGGCAATATCAATTTTACCTTGTAAAAGCGCCTCGTCTAAAGATTTAGTAAAGAGACCTATACCCCCAATTTGATGTAAAGGTTTATCGAGAATTTCGTCTCCCTTTGAAGACACCTCAACGATCCGCGAAGCAATTTGCAATTTAGCAAGACTTTCCTGAACCAAATGGGCTTGCCATAAAGCCAATTCACTTGATCTTGTTCCTATCCTAACAATTTTTTTCATGGAATATTTGCAGCAAATTATTTAAAAACCTGCTCAATTACCTGAATACTCAAATCGGCCTGACCATTGTGCTCGCGCATGTGTGAGGCAAATTTCGAAATGATTTTATTGATCATTGTTGTAGTTACTTCTTCTATTTCACTCGGACTGAATTGCTCAAATTTTTTCTGATTGACAGCAATGGCATCCTTTTGGATATTTTCCAATGAAATTTTTAAGGAGTTCAAGGCAGGTGAACTCTTTCTGAAAGAGACCCAACTATAAAATTCATCTTTATACTTGTGAATGATCTCTAATACTTTGGGTATCTGAAGCTTTCTGTTTTCAAATGTCGATTTGGTCTTTGCTGATAATTTATCCACATCGACAACACGCTTATTAGTAAACTCCCTTATCTTTTGATCGACATTATTAGGAATTGACAGATCGATGATCAACTGTTTTTTATCAGGATCGAACATAGATGATTTCACCGTATGGAACTGAGCTCCTGTTGCCACAATAATCACATCGGCCTTTTTTATTTCATCTTCCAGATGATCCATAGATGCTACATCCACCCCTAAATTTTTTCTCAAAACATATGACTTTTCAATGGTTCTATTGACCACTGTAAGACTGGTATATTCCAAGTGATTCTTTAAGCCTTTGGCGGTATTTTCACCTATTTCACCTAAACCAAAAAGCAGTATTTTAGGATTTGGATATTTTTCTTTTCGCTCTCTGATGTACTGTACAGTAGCATAAGAAACGGTCGTAGTTCCGCTACTGAGCTGTGTTTTATTCTTGACCTCCTTACTCGCCTGCAATGCCGTATTGTATAAACGCTCCATATAAGCACTCATCGTACCGGCATTTTTAGCAATTTCATAGGCGCTTTTCAATTGATTGACAATTTCATAGTCACCTAAAATCTGACTATCTAAACCGGTAGCCACAGAAATAAAATGCTCAGCGGCTTCCATGTTTTTATAAACAAAAGAATAGCGTGCAAATTCATCTACGGTACCTTCACTGTATTTGCATAGTTGAGAAATAAGCTCATAAGGATGCTTTGCAAAACCAATAATCTCGGTTCTATTGCAAGTGGAGATGACCATCAGCTCTTCAAAACCAGACAATCTAGCCTCTTCCAACAAAGAAATTTGTTGTTCTTTTGATAGACTAAATTTGCTGCGAACCGTAACATCGGCCTTTTTGTAGCTCAGACCAATTGCATAAAAGTTGTTTCCTTTCAAAAAACTGTCCATAAAATCATTTAAATTCTAAACTTTTTGCTCAAATTAACTGATATTCAAACCATTTAAATTATTCTAGTTATCAATTAATTACACTGCTAAATTACTACATATTATAGCGTATGATATCGATTTCCAAAAAAAAAATACCGAAAGAAAACATGATAAAAGTCAATATTTACAAGACATTAACTAAAAAAATAACGATATAAAAATCTATCTTTGTAACTAAAATAACATTGAAAACTGTGAATAAAAAAGGTGTATTACTCGTTAATTTAGGCTCACCCGATTCAACGAGCATAAGAGATGTAAAGAATTACTTAGGAGAATTTTTAATGGATGAACGTGTCATCGACATGCCTTACTTAAAAAGGCTGTTATTGGTAAAGGGGATCATCTTAAATGTGAGACCAAAAAAGACCTCAGCGGCTTATCAAAAAATTTGGTGGAAGGAAGGCTCACCACTTATTGTCTTATCTGAACGCTTTTTTGAAAAATTAAAAAAGAGAGGTGACATCCCAATGGCACTCGGTATGAGATACGGGTCTATGTCCATAGAAAAAGCATTGAGCCGGTTAAATGAAGAAGGTGTGGACGAAATTTTATTAGTTCCTCTTTACCCACATTATGCTATGTCCTCTTTTGAAACAGTGGTCATCAAAACTGAAGAGTTGATCAAAGAAAAATATCCAAATAAAAAACTCACTGTTCTTCCTGCCTTTTACAATGAAAAGAATTATATCAAAGCCATGTCAGAATCCATCAAGGACCAATTGAACGGGCATGATTTTGACCATATTCTTTTTTCTTATCACGGTATACCTGAAAGACATATTTATAAGAGTGACACCACGGGTAATCATTGCAAGTTAGATGGCTCTTGTTGCGAAAAAAAATCTGTTGCACATGAAACATGTTACCGTCATCAATGTTTCGAAACGACTAAAGAAATTGCAAAAAGTTTACAATTAGAAGAAGGCAAATACAGTAATTCTTTTCAGTCCAGATTATTAAGAGATCCTTGGCTAAAACCATATACAGACTTTGAATTAAAAGCACTAGCAGAAAAAGGAATTAAGAAATTGGCCGTTATTACACCATCTTTTGTTACTGATTGCCTGGAAACGCTGGAAGAAATTGCAATGGAGGGTAAAAGTGAGTTTTTGGAAGAAGGAGGTACCCATTTTAAGCATATCGAATGCCTTAATGATGATGACCGTTGGGTAGACGTTGTTCATAATTGGATTCTGAATTGGAAAAAACAATAATTGATGGAATATTTATACGTTAAAGCACTGCATATTATTTTTATTACAACCTGGTTTGCTGGTTTGTTTTATATCATCAGGCTGTTTATCTATTTTAAAGAATCGGATGGTAAACCACAGCCAGAACAAAGAATTTTGAAAGATCAATATTTTTTGATGAGTAAAAGACTATGGTATATTATTACCTGGCCATCGGCAGTACTTTCTACCATTTTTGCCATTTGGTTGTTGGTTTTAAACCCAACTTGGCTCACGCAAAATTGGATGCATGTTAAATTGGGATTTGTGGTCGCCTTATATGCTTATCATTATTCCTGTCAGGTTATGCTCAATCAAATGGAAAAAGACGAACTGAAAGTGAGTGGCAATAAATTGAGAATATGGAATGAGGTAGCTACAGTAATTCTTTTTGCTTGTGTCTTCTTGGTTGTATTAAAAAGTGCCGTCAGCTGGATTTATGGCGTAGGCGGTATACTCGGCTTATCGATTATTTTGATGGCAGGTATAAAATTGTATAAGAATATTCGTTCTAAAAAAAGTTGGGATAAATCCGATGGACATTAAAAATTTCTTCTGTCCTATTTTCTATACACATGGGTACTATTGGCCTGTGCCAAAGCTGTTATTTCTAATTCGTTGATACAAACATGGTCAGGTAATGTTGCTGTATAAAAAATCGCAGAGGCTACATCTTCTCCTGTCAGTGGTTGAAATCCGGCATAGGTTCTTTTTGCCAAATCTTCATCACCTTTAAAACGAACCACAGAAAATTCCGTTTCTGCGGCACCGGGAGAAACCTGAGTTACTTTAATCCCATGAGCCAATAAATCTATACGCATTGATTTACTCAAGGCATCCACAGCATATTTTGTAGCACAATACACATTGCCTTTTTCATAAACAACTTTGGCAGCGGTTGAAGCTACATTGATGATTTGACCCCTACCTTTTTGGATGAAATAGGGAACAATTTGTCTGGTCACATATAACAAACCTTTTATGTTCGTATCTATCATAGTGTCCCAATCCTCAAAATTTCCATCCTGTATTTTATCCAATCCCGAAGCCAGTCCTGCATTGTTTACCAAAAGGTCTACCTCCTTTAATTTTTGGTCGAGGGAATTAATTTCCCTTTTTACTTCTTCTAAGTTCCTTACGTCAAAGGTCAATATATCCACCTCACTTTTATATTTTACTTTTAGGTTTTGCTGAAGACCTTTTAACCTTTCTTTTCTCCTTCCCGTAATGATCAAATTCCAGCCATTCTTTGAAAATATTTCTGCTGTTGCTTTACCTATCCCGGAAGTGGCTCCTGTGATAAAAATTGTCTTTGTCATAAGTATAAATTGATTTACAAAAGAAATGATTTAAAAGGTGAAATTATTAACATTTTATCTAAATAAGAGAAATTTTCATAAAGGATGTAAACTATGAACATGAATTATCTCAAAAATGATCCATTTTTTTTGATGTCCTGATAAAAATCATATAATTAAACATTTGAGATATATAATTTTGAGTATAAAAATAAGAGTAAAAAAAGAATTATTGTTCCGCTATTTTCAAATATGCTCGAAACTAAAGTAACCTAAATAGTTAGAAACCTTAAATGAAATCAAATATACACATCGTAGGTTTATCAAAACATTGTGCCAAAACAATATTAAGCGTTATTGAAAATGCCGCGGCCAGCGAAAAAGTTCATACGAATCAATTTGATGTATACGACGAAAATCATGAAGTAATTTCATGCTTAAAAGCAATAAGTGTATATGATGAAGGTGGTTCAAAAGATCCATCTTCTAAAGATATTGTGGATGTATTTATCACTTCTGCACCCGGACAGTGTGAAAATGCCCTAAATTTTCTCAATGATAATAGTTGGCTAATTTCGGATGCCAATGCATTTGAAGATTTAATCAACCACCCTGAAAAAGTGGATATGTTCAAAAAAATTAAATCTCACGATAGACATATCATGATCACAGCCCAGGAAATTGCTTCACAACACGGAGATGACCGAGTTTGCGGATTAGTTTTACTCGGTGCAGCTTCAAAGCTTATTCCAATAACAGAATCCAGCTTGGTTAAAGCTATTTATAAAATGCTTCTCGGCAAAAAGGAATCTATCATCAAATCAAATATAGAGGCCTTTAGAAAAGGAAAAAAAGCCTCAGAAAATTACCTCAGTTCAGAATTGAACTGATCTTTTACCAAATCAACACTTCACCGGCTCTCTTTGAATCATCACTGCCTAAGCAAATATTCTTATCCTTTGAAAGAATTCTTTTAGGAAGAATCTTAAAATTATCCTGCGAATAGAGGGAGAGGATTTGATCAAAGTCTAAAAATCCCTGATCCAAAATAAGGATATCATAAGTACCATTAATTTCTTCTGTTTTAGAGATATACTCCCATTTTTTAGCCGATAACCTTATTCTTAGCTCTTCCGACCTTTTTGATCTCTCTCCAAAAAATAAAATACTTTCTTTTTTTATACTTTCTGCAGTTTTAATCTTAGCAGTTGTTCTTAAAACTATAAGAGTGCTCACTAAAATGTGGTTTAAGCGAAGTAATATACGTTTCTCCGGATAGTGTTTTTTAAAATAAATTTGTAAAGCACCGTAAAAATTATGGTAATAACTGGCGTCCTTCCTCGCACTTTCGCCTTTAAAATGAATGGCTACACTTTTTCCAAAATAATAATTCTGATATCCTTTTTGTCTCAATCGGTAACATAGATCTATATCTTCACCAAACATAAAATAATCCTCATCAAAGCCACCCACATCTCCATAAACAGATTTTAAGAACAGCATAAAAGCACCGGGCAAAACCCCTACTTCCCCTATCTGCCTTTCGTGTAAATGATTTGCATAGTAGGACTTATCCTTACCCAGTATTTTATTAAACGCGATCAGCGGAGTGGGGATATTTCTCTTACTTTCAGGCAAAAATTGCCCTGTTCCGTCTATCATTCTAATTCCAATAGCCCCGAATTCTTTCTTTTGGCGGGCATATTTCAGTGCATTTTGAAGATTCGTCTCAGAGACAACCGTGTCCGGATTCAGAATTAAAACATATTCTCCTTTTGCCATGGCAACTCCCTGGTTGTTGGCCCTGGCAAAACCCAGATTTTCCTTATTGAGAATCCAATGTAAATTAGTAAACTGATCGCCTATAAATGCCTTGCATTGGAATTGAGGATCATTGTCAACTATGATAATTTCATAAGAAATACTCCTGCAGGCCTCTTGAAGACTCGACAAACACAGCCATAAAAATTCCTGCACTCGATAATGGACTATGACAATTGAAAGTTCCAAACATATATTTTTATATACATATCACCATCATTTCTCTGCTCAGAGCCACTTTACTTTGTGGTAAACCACCTGGTCAGGCGAAACTTTTTGTATCAGGTAGATATCAGAAAAGGTTTCCTGCTTACTCAAGCCCGAATTCTTCCAAGTATTTTTGAGTTCATGAACATCTGACATTTTGAGATGTTCTATTTCAGATATGTCATGAATTTCTAATTTGCTTTGATGACGTCTCAGATAAAACCGTTCGCCACAAATAAAAAAAGTAATACTTGTTTTGTTTTCCAACTTAAAAAAACTGTCCATTTCTGAAGAGCCTCCATCGTCATTTGGCAAAATGCACTTCTCATCGTTTTCCGCTCCGTAAAACAAATAAACGGCTTCAGTATGTTGAGCTGAAATCTCAATAAAAACAATAAAAAAAAATAGTGTAACTAGAATTCCTTTCATAAATCATCAATGAGTGTTTTTCATACTTTGTTCAAAAGGAACGCGATTGATAATACTTCTGCCCAAGGTGATCTCATCTGCGTATTCAAGCTCGCCCCCAACCGAAATTCCTCTTGCAATGGCAGACATTCTTACAGGAAAATCTTTTAGTTTTCTATAGATATAAAAGTTAGTTGTATCTCCCTCCATAGTAGAACTCAAAGCAAAAATAATTTCTTCTACTTTGCCGGAACTCACTTTATCGACCAAACTTTCTATGGTGAGTTGGTGAGGACCTACTCCTTCCATAGGAGAAATCTTCCCGCCGAGGACATGGTAATGTCCTCGAAATTGAGATGTGTTTTCAATGGCCATAACGTCTCTTATGTCTTCGACCACACAAATAATTTCACTTTGTCTTTTGTGATTCGCACATATGTCACATATATCAACATCGGAAATATTATGGCAATTTTTACAGAGTTTGATATTTTGTCTAAAATTACTAAGGGCAACAACAAGCTCTTCTGTCTGATTTTCAGGCCTTTTCAACAAATGCAACACCAATCTTAAAGCGGTGCGTTTACCCACTCCCGGCAACTGAGCCATTTCATTCACGGCATTTTGCAATAATTTCGAAGAAAATTCCATGCCGCAAAATTACATTTTAAACCTTAATAAATATCTTCTTCTTATACAAAACATAAGCAATTCCATAATAGAATAGAATAACAAATATCGCGTATAGGAACGAACTCAACTTTGGAATTGTAATGATCGAAGCAAGTGTATCATATAAAAAACCATGTATGGATTTTCCATTTGGCAATTGAATCATGCCGAAACAACTGCTCACAAAACTGGATAAAAAATAAACAGTGATGGCATTTGATCCAAAAATAATGGCAGGTTTACCCCATTTTTCATAACCCAAAATATCAGCGAGGTAATAGATAACGCCATACACAACACAAGCCCAGCCCCCTGTCACGAGAACAAAACTACTTGTCCAAAGTGCCTTATTTAAAGGAAATACCATTCCCCAGGCGTAACCCATAATAAGAGCTAAGACACCAATTGATAAAATTTGCTTTAATTTTTGACCGGGTTGTGTATTTTTACTCAATAAAATCAATCCTAAGAACATACCAAAAATACTTGTTGCAATCGAGGGCAGCGTGCTCAAAATACCTTCAGGATCGTAATTTGGTTTATAGGTGTGATCCGATGTCAATATCTTCAAATCAATGACCGCAGGTAAATTAGAATCGACTGTGAGTAAAGGCGCAGCTCCGTTAATCGGAACTTGAGTGAGCAACAACCAGTAAATAATTAAAATAGAAACAAAAATTCCCATTAAAACTTTCCAATTAAATTTTAAAAACAGCAAAGAAGCAATAAAGAAAACGACACCAATTCTCTGAAGTACACCCGGAATTCTGAGCGTTGATAGATCTTCTATAAAAGGAAAATGGACTGTAAATGCGGAAAGAAACAGACCTAGAAAAATCAATTTCAGGGTTCGAGAAATTATTTTTTTATAAACATCCGAAGTAATCCCATTTTCTTTTTTCGAGCTATAGGCAAAGGTGATCGACATGCCTACGATAAACAAAAAAAACGGAAAAATCAGATCGGTAGGTGTTAGTCCATGCCACTCAGCATGTAATAGTGGTGCATACACATGACTCCAGCTTCCCGGTGTGTTTACTAAAATCATTGCAGCGATAGTTATTCCGCGGAATATATCCACAGAAAGTATTCTTTTATTTGCCCCCATTATAAGATTTTATTCAAATATAAGAGATTAAAATTAACAGTAAAAGGTATCTTTGCTTTTTTTGAACAACCCTGTTTTCCATTTAAAAAATGCGTCCCATACAGCTTATTTTAATCGTTTTAGCCTACTTCATTTTAATGGTTTTCATATCCTGGTTAACGAGTAAAGACGATAGCAATATGGCGTTTTTTAAGGCCTCCAAAAAGTCGAAATGGTATATGGTTGCTTTTGGTATGATTGGGGCTTCTCTCTCTGGTGTCACTTTTATTTCAGTGCCGGGATGGGTGCAAAGCACTCAGTTCAGTTATATGCAAATCGTTTTTGGATATTTACTGGGTTATTTAATCATCGCCTCAGTTTTGATTCCGCTTTATTACAGGTTAAATATTACCTCCATTTATGAATATCTTTTGCAGCGCTTTGGCTTGATCAGTCAAAAAACAGGAGCTATTTTCTTTTTTGTTTCCAGAATGTTAATTGCATCTTTTAGACTTTTCCTTGTTGCATCTGTCTTACAGTATTTTATTTTGGATGCCTGGAAAGTTCCATTTGAAGTGACTGTCATTTTTTCTGTCCTTTTGATCTGGCTCTATACATTTAAAAGCGGTATTAAAACCATCGTTTATACTGATGTGGTACAAACCGTTTTTATGCTTTTAGCACTTTTTGGATCTATTTACATTATGCTGAATAAACTAGAATTTTCTTTTATTGAATTGATCAAAACTGAGGTTTATCAACAATACAGTCAAATGATCTTTGCCGACGATTGGCACGATAAAAAACATTGGACAAAATCTGTTTTAGGCGGAATGTTCATCGCTATAGCCATGACAGGTTTAGACCAGGATAACATGCAAAAAAACCTCACGTGCAAAAATGTAACAGAAGCACAATGGAATGTCATCTCTTTAGGTTTCATACTCCTTTTGATCAATTTCCTCTTTTTATTTCTCGGTGCTTTACTTTTTATCTACGCAGAAAAAATGGGGATTGGCGTCCCTCAAATCAATGGTAATCTAAAAACAGATCTTTTGTTTCCTGAAATTGCGCTTAACGGAAGCCTGGGGCTTCCCATCGCTTTTCTCTTCATTATTGGTTTGATCGCAGCAGCCTATTCCAGCGCAGATAGCGCCTTAACCTCTCTGACTACCTCTTATAGCATTGATATTTTGAATATCGAAAAGAACGAAGCCGTTTCTAAGAAAAGAAGAAAGCGCATTCATTTGATGTTATCGTTAGTACTTATATTAGTCATTATAAGTTACAGATACTTACTAAAAGACAATGTCATCAACAGTTTGTTAACGGTTGCCTCTTATACCTATGGCCCATTATTGGGTTTGTTCGCATTCGGCTTACTGACAAATAAAATGATCAAGGAAAAGTTCCTTCCTATCATCTGCATCCTATCAATTATTTTTACCTACTATATCGATAAACATATAAGTGACATTATAGAAGGTTATCAATTCGGTTATGAAATTTTAATTATCAACGGACTTTTTACTTTTTTAAGTTTATTTTTGATTACTGAGCCAAAAAAAGAACATTACACTGATGGAAAAAGACTTGAGTCATTACAGAATGAACTATGACAAAAATGCATTGCTGATAGAGAATATTTCAGATAATCCAATGGAACTTTTTCAGAAATGGTATATAGAAGCCGATGAATTCGATGGAATTCAGGAATCTAATGCCATGCATGTTTCTACGATTGGTTTAGACGGTTTTCCGAAAACACGGGTAGTACTGCTAAAAAGATATACCTGGGAAGGTTTTATATTTTATACCAATTATACCTCTGAAAAAGGAAAAGCCATAGAAAATAACCCCAAGGTCTGCTTGTCTTTTTTTTGGGAAGGTCTGGAAAGACAGATCATTATCAAAGGAGAAGCAGAAAAAATTGCACCTAATTTGTCAGACGGATATTTTGAATCACGTCCTACCGGAAGTAAATTAGGCGCTTGGGCATCCGATCAAAGTAAAGTGATTGCTTCGCGGGATGAGCTGGATAAAAAATTACTTTTCTATGAAAAGAAATTTGAAAACAAAGACATTCCAAGACCTCCTCACTGGGGCGGGTTTTTGGTGCGACCCCTGTCGATTGAGTTTTGGCAGGGTAGGCCAAATCGCATGCACGACAGAATTAGATTTGAATTACAGGAAGATTATAATTGGAAAATAGAGAGACTAGAACCTTAACCGGAACTTATTCAGGTTTTTCTTTTCTCAAAAAGGCAAAAAAATTATATTTGATAAACTATACACGCTATAATGAAAACAATTTATATTGTGCGTCACGCAAAATCCTCCTGGGAATATGAAGGAATTAAAGATATTGATCGACCTTTAAAAAAACGGGGGATTAATGATGCTTATCTCGTTTCTGAGGCCTTGAGAAAAAAAATTGATACCCCGTCGGTTTTTGTCTCCAGTTGCGCTAACCGAGCTTTGCACACCGCAATGATTTTTAGTTACACCTTCGACTATCCCCTCGCCTATTTAAAAATCAATAAATCTCTCTATAATTTTAGCGATGGATATTTGATCAAAACAGTAAAAGCCTTAGACGACAGTTTTAATTCGGCCATCATTTTTAGTCATGACCACGGAATCAGCGACTTTGTCAATAAATTTGGAGATATAGAATTAGATCATGTACCCACATGCGGAGTGGTTGGAATTAGCTTTAAAACGGATCATTGGAAAAATATTAAAAAAGGTAAGACCATACTCACTGAGTTTCCGAAATTTCATAAATCCAATTAAATGTTCATAAGAAAATACGGAGCGATTGATATCGGATCGAATGGTGTCCGGTTGCTCATTTCTAACATTATTGAATTCGACGAAAACCAAACCGAATTTAAAAAGTCAGCCCTTATTCGTGTGCCTATACGTTTGGGTGAGGATGTTTTTAATACAGGGAAAATTTCAGAAAAAAACATTCAGAGAATGTCTGATGCTATGAATTCTTTTAGACTGATCATGAGCGTTTACGGTGTAGAAAAATTTAAAGCTTGCGCAACTTCAGCCATGCGAGAAGCAACAAATGGCAAAAATGCCATTAAAAAGATTTTTGAAAATTCACAGATTAAAATTGAAATCATAGATGGGGAACAAGAGGCTGAAATTATTTCATATACTGAATTACACACTCTTTTGAAGAGCAATAGATCCTATCTTTATGTAGACGTTGGAGGTGGAAGTACCGAATTCACCTTTTTCTCAAAAGGTAAAAAGATTCATGCCAAGTCATTCCCCTTAGGAACTGTACGTATTTTAGATGGAAAAGTGGATAAAAACACTTGGACTGAAGCAGAAGAATGGATCAGAGAGAAGAGTTTTCCGCTCAAAAACTTATCTCTTATCGGTTCGGGTGGTAATATCAACAAGCTCTACAAAATGTCTGGCAAACCTCCCGGAAAATTTCTGGACATCAACTATTTAGAAAATTACTACAATTTTTTAAATACCATGACCTACGAGGAAAGAATCAGCAAATTAGACCTCAATCCCGACCGTGCTGATGTGATCGTTCCCGCCGCCAAAATTTATTTAAAATCAATGCAGTGGAGCGGGGCTAAAAAAATTTACGTGCCAAAATTTGGATTATCAGACGGAATAATAAGAGGCCTATATGCGAACAAATTAAGCTAAGACATCTAGTTTAAGGGTTTATCCAAAGCTTTTAAAACATCGGGATCCCTTTTATAGACATCCCGAACAAAAACCACCCGGTTATTTTCATCAACAGCAGCTGTCCAATACAAGATATAAATGTCTATGGGCTTTTCTAATTTTATTCTGGTAGTTTGTCTCGATTCAATTACTTCATCAATCTTTTCCTGATTCCAATCTGTATCACTTAATAAATTTAAAAATAACCCCCATTTATCCTCTAAACGAATACATCCATGACTAAAAGCCCTGTCCTGTCTTTCAAATAAACTTCTGGAGGGTGTGTCATGCAAATAAATAGAGTATTTGTTAGGAAACATAAATTTGACTTCCCCTAAAGCGTTATGTGGACCGGGCTGCTGAACCAGAGTAAAAGGGAAATTACCTTTTGAGTACTGACTGAGATCTAAACTTTCCGGATTTACTTTATTGCCGGATCTATCGTAAATCCAAATATTTTGGGATGCCAAATAATTTGGGTTAGACTTCATTTTTGGCAAAGTTTCATTTGTCGCTATAGAATAGGGTATTGTCCATGTGGGATTGAGATCAATAAATTCCAATTCATCCTTAAAAACGGGGGATTTATGCTGATTTTTACCCACTATTACGCGAGAATAAAAAACACTTTTCCCCTTTGTAATTCGGCGAATATAAAAACCCGCTACATTGACTACCAAAAAATCATCGTTGATGTCGTGAAGTACCCAGCGCGATCTTTCCAAATTAACTCGAATTTGATCTATTCTATCTTCAACCGGTACATTCATTTCTCCTATAACATCCTTTCCCACTAAACCGTCTTGAGTCAAACTAAACCGTTTTTGATACTTTTTAATGACTTCTTCCAGGTCCTCGTCAAAAAGATCAGAATCGGCTTGGGAGCCCGGAAGATCTCCTGTGGTTCTTAAGTATTTCCTCAATTCTAATACCCGTTCCCCGCTCATACCCTTTTTCAAGGTTTCACCTTCCGACATAGCAGGCCAACCTCCTTTTAATGCGATGTTTTTGTACTCTTTTAGAGCCACTTTTAGCTCATTGTACAAATAAGTTTGAGGTTTTAAACTTTCGAACAATTTACCGAGGTCCTTATTGTGCAGGGTAACCGCAATCAAACTATCGGCACTGTAGGGAATAGGGTTCTTCTCGACATCCCATTCATAATCGAGATCTGACTGATCAACTTTACCCGAGTTTAAATGCCCCCCTAGTTGAATAAGTGCATCTGACAAAACCAAATCGAGTTCTGCTTTTTTTAGATCGTCTAAATTTCTATAATTCATGCCCAACAAAGATTCTATCTCATCGAGGTGATAATCCTCCGGGACTAAACCTTCTTCATCCGCAGCTTTAATATTTCTTAATAACACTTCCCTATTTTCCTTTTCAGTCCATAATAAGCGATAATCCTGGCCATTATAAAAAATAGGAAGGACACGTTTAGAGACTAATTTTATTCCATTTGAAAGCTCAATGGTACTATTTTCCTTTTCTAGGATAGACCTTAATTGACTGCTCTCCTGAGCCATTAAAAAAAGTGTGCTGAAAAAATAAAAAACAATATGTAAATAAAAATATCGGAATGAAAGTTGCATAAATCTGGCTGTTTGAGTTAGGATGATTAGAAATAACTAAATCCTTTTTTGACATCGATTTTTAAAAGAGTCTCATAGATCAACTTAATAACATTTTCCACATCATCTTTATGCACCATTTCAACAGTAGTATGCATATAACGCAATGGTAATGAGATCAATGCTGAAGGAACTCCTCCATTGGAATAGGCAAAGGCATCTGTATCTGTACCTGTCCAACGAGAAGCTGCTAGCCTTTGAAAGGGTATTTTATTCTTTTCCGCCACTGAAAGAATTAATTCCCTGACATTGTTTTGAACGGAGGGGGCATAAGAAATAACAGGACCCTTACCCGATTTAATTTCACCCTCCTTCTTCTTATCGATCATAGGTGTAGTTGTATCGTGACAGACATCTGTTACAATGGCCAAGTTAGGTTTAATGGTTTCAGTGATCATTTCGGCACCTCTCAAGCCAATTTCTTCTTGAACTGCATTGGTAATATACAAACCAAAGTCGAGCTTTTTTTTGTTTTCATGCAGCAATCTGGCCACTTCCGCAATCATAAATCCACCCATTCTGTTGTCAAGCGCTCGGCATACAAAATTATTCTCATTCAAAATCATGAATTCATCCGGATAGGTGATTACACAGCCAACATGAACCCCTAATTTTTCCACTTCTTCTTTTTTCTGACAACCAACATCAATAAAAATATTATCGATCTTAGGCATCTCTTCTTTGTCTTTGGTACGCGTATGAATAGCAGGCCAACCAAAAACCCCTTTCACAATCCCTTTTTTAGTATGAATGTTCACGCGTTTTGAAGGGGCTATGATATGATCACTCCCACCGTTCCGGATCACATAGATCAATCCATCATCCGTGATATAATTGACATACCACGAAATTTCATCAGCATGACCTTCTATCACTACTTTATAGGTAGCCTTGGGGTTTATCACACCTACACAATTGCCGTAATGATCTGTTATAAACTCATCAACATAGGGTTTTAAATATTCCATCCAGATTTTTTGACCTTCCGATTCATATCCTGTAGGGGACGCATTATTTAAATATTTCTCTAAAAAATCCATAGATTTTTTCTTATAGAAAGTTGATTTTGCCATGTATTATTTTTTTAGCTAAAATAAGAATATTCACATAACTTTAGTAGTTATACTTATTCATATTCGTAATTTTGTCGGCCGAAACATATGCTGTTTTCATGAAAAAAATTGTACACATCATTTTTATCTTATTTCCTATAGTTCTGTTTTCTCAGGAACCATTCAGGGTAATTTTACCACAGGATCTATACCGTGTTGAAAATGATTCGGTCACAATTGATCTGGATGAGGTGGTCGTATTAAAAAACAGGAAATTTAACGATACAAAGGAGAAAAAATACTACTACTGGTATTATAAAAAAGTACAGAAAGCCTATCCTTATGCCGTCCTGGCTTCAGACAAAATAGAAGAGCTCAACACAGAGATTAGCAAATTACCCAATAACCGAAAGCGAAAAAAATTCATCAGAAAAAAACAGGAATTCTTTGAAAATGAATTTGCAGATGAATTGAAATCTCTGACCAGAACTGAAGGTAGAATTTTAATTAAACTGATTCATCGACAAACCGGAGAAACCTTTTATTCTTTGATCAAAGATTACCGCAGTGATTGGAAAGCATTCTGGTATAATTCTTCAGCCAAATTCTTTAAACTTAATTTAAAATCAGCATACGAACCCGATATTGACGCATTAGACTTTATTATTGAGGATATCCTTAACAGATCCTTTGCCAATGGTTCACTAGAAAAACGAGAGCCTAAATTGCCCATAGATTATTTTCAGCTCAGTGAATATTGGGCTTCTATAAGTTTTTACAACGAAATTAACGCCTATATCGAAAAATATAAGTGAATTAACCTTGTGTATCACTTTTCATTGAACCGTCTTCTAATTTAATCGAATTCTTGAACTCATTTAACGAATCTTCAATGGCCGATTCAATTGCTTTTTGATCTGTGATGTATTTCATATCTGCCCCCTTTTTCTCCGGAAACTGTTCAATAATTAAGGTTGAAGACGGGAACGCAAATTCAACACCAAGTGCCTTAGCTAATTTCACAATCGCCATATGTAACCTGTGTTTAGATGACTGTTCTACACCCCAGTCCAAATCTTTAAAATAAACGTTGACCAAAATCAAAAGTGCTGAGTCTCCAAAACCAGTAAATTCAACATTGTAAGATTCATCTCTGGTATCAGGATGCGCCTTGACGATTTCTCGGACGCCATGAACAAATCCCTGCACCAGTTCAGGTGGTGTGTCATACCTTATTCCCAACTCGGTTTGGTATCTTCTAAAAATTCTCAAACCTTTATTATTGATCTCAAGCTCAGCTACCTTGCTATTGGGGATTTGAAAAACCGAAGTATCGGCTGCCCTGACAATTGTAGAGCGCAAACCAACTTTTTCTACAGTCCCAATCACAGAGCCAATTTCTACCCAATCTCCAATATGGAAAGGTTTATCCAAAAAAATAACAAAAGTTCCTATTAAGTTCTTTACGGAGTCCTGGGCGGCAAAAGCCACGGCAATACCCCCAATAGATGCACCGGCCAGAACGGTTGTAGGATCTACACCAAACAAGGTCAATAAATGAAGAAAACCGAGTAAAATAATAAAACTGTTGAGTACCTTAATGATAATAGGAGATAATTGTTCTTGTAATCTCGTATCTGGCCTAATATTTAAATAGTTGTAATAAGCAATGATAAAACGCAATAAATTGATTGCAAAGAATACCCAAAATACAGTTTCAGCAATATTGAGCATTAAAAACAATCCCGTATTCAATTTTAATAACTGTAAAGAAGGGAGAATTCTTTTTAAATATTCAACGATAATAATAAATATAAGGGGCCTTGTTACTTTTCTAATTTCATCAATCGGACCTGCATCCTTATTGCTCTTGATGATCAATCTGTTAATGGCTCTGAACAATAAATTCAGTAAAAATCTGAGCAGATAATAAATGACAATACTTATTCCAATAATGAACAGTAAGATGATTGGCTTCCAAATCACAACGCCTTTAAAAGTTTTAGAAAATATTTCCGGGAACTTCCTCTCTAAATAAGTAAAATCATATTTAAATATTTGATGATACAATTCATCAATGGCTTCAACAGACTCACCTGAATATCCCCATTTATTACCATATTTGACTAAATAGATTTGTGGGAGTTCCTTGGGCGCAGGAAAGTACTTTTTTTCAATTTTAACAAATCCACTTAAAGGATCCTTGATGGTGTCAGTAAAATTCGGATCAGTTGGAATTTTAGCGAAATTTAATAATATACCCTTTCCATCGTAAATTTTCTTTATCCTTATAGCAATATCAATGGCTTCATTTTTTTGTTTGTCGTGAATCAATAAGGCCGCTTTCTCAGGTTCATATGTGTCCGGCTGCAAGAAATACATATGTGTATACAAAGCCGAATTTGGACTCTCCAAATTTGGCTGAACTTGTTGCTGTGCATAACCAATAAGTGTTGTAAGTAAAAAGAGAATCAGATACTTTCTCATATCAAAAATTTAATAGGACAAATTTAGCATTTCAAGTGCGAATAAATTAAAATCACCTTCTTTTCTTGACAGGCCTTTTGTGATTAAAAATACTTTTATAGCCCTCCTCCTCCTTAGTCTTTCTTTTTTGATTCGATTTAGATTTAAATTCGGCTTTCTTCAGGACATCAGAAGGCAATAATTTCTCTAAGAGATCAGTTCTATTCACCTTCTGAAGGGTGTTTTTTATCCAAGCCCTATTCTCTTTTTTATACCAGAAAAAGAACTGGTGCTGCTCCTTTTTATCACGACTCGTCTTAGGAGTATAAACCTTTTTCAAGGTATACGGGTGATAACCGCTGTAGTAAATGACAGTAGCTACTGTCATAGGTGTGGGTGTAAATCCTTGCACCTGTTCAAGTTGAAAACCCATATCTTTAGTTTCTGCAGCCAAATTGGCCATGTCTTCCAATTCACAGGCAGGGTGACTGGAAATAAAATAAGGAATCAGTTGAAGATTTAATCTCTTCTTCAAATTGATCTGATCAAATCTCTTTTTAAACTTATGAAAATATGTAAAGGATGGTTTCCTCATTATTTTTAAAACGGCATCCGAAGTGTGCTCCGGAGCAACTTTTAATCTGCCGGAAACATGATTGGTAATAACCTCTTCCGTATAGGCATCTAATTCTTTAGGATCGGCATTCTTGTTGAATTCTGGCACCAACATATCATACCTGATTCCTGAACCTATAAAAGATTTTTTAACTTTAGGATGAGCATCCACAGATTGATAAATATCTGTTAAAGGCTGGTGAGAAGTATCTAAATTATGGCAAATTACCGGAGAAATACAGGAGGGTGCCACACATTTATCACAAATACTCTGCACTTTCCCCTTCATTTTGTACATATTCGCCGAGGGTCCTCCAATATCTGATAAATAGCCCTTAAAGCCCGGCATTTGCGTTACCTTATCTACTTCAGACAGGATTGATTCTTTACTCCTGCTGGCAATAAATTTACCTTGGTGAGCCGAAATAGTGCAAAAACTACAGCCTCCGAAGCAACCTCTGTGAATATTGATCGAAAATTTGATCATTTCATAGGCTGGAATTGGACCTCGCTTATTGTATTTTGGATGTGGCAATCGTGTATAAGGCAAATCGTAGGAATGGTCTATTTCTCCCTCTGTCATGGTCGGAAAAGGAGGGTTGATCACCAAAACATCTCCTTTAACCTTTTGAAGAATACGTCTACCAAATACCTTATTCGACTCTTGTTCAATAACTTTAAAATTGGAAGCATAGACCAATTTATCCTTTAAACAATCTTCATGTGAACCTATCTCTACATCTTCCCAATTCTTGTTTTTCGGTAAATCTTCATGCTGAGCCTGTAAAAAGGCAGTTTGTTTAATTGTTTTGAGCGATGAAAAAGGAACTCCTCTTTGCAATAGATTAACCAATTCCTTCAGAGGTTGTTCTCCCATCCCATATACGAGTAGATCAGCTCCTGATTCAGTCAGTATATTGGGTTTTAAAGCATCACTCCAATAATCGTAATGAGTTACCCTGCGCAAGGAAGCTTCAATCCCCCCTATCAACACAGGTACATCAGGAAACTTTTCTTTCAGAATCTTTGTATAAACCGTAACTGCGTAATCTGGTCTAAAACCAATATCTCCATTCGGTGTATAAGCATCTTTATCGCGCTTTCTCTTGCTGGCCGTGTAATTACTCACCATAGAATCCATAGCGCCTGACGTTACCGCAAAAAACATATTAGGTGCACCCAATTTAGTAAAATCCTGCAGATGATCATTTACATTGGGCTGAGGAATTACAGCAACGGTTAATCCGTAAGATTCCAAAATTCTGCCCAACACGCCACTGCCAAAGGCAGGATGATCGATGTACGCATCACCACTGATAATGATAACATCTACATTTTCCCAACCACGAATTTGCATCTCTTTCCTTGTAGTTGGCAACCAATCAGATAATTGATACGCTTTTTCCATGCTGCAAAAATAGTCTAAAATAGCTAGATATTAATTACTCTTCTTTTTTCAACAATTTTTGATCCGTTAAATTATGATTAAAAATTAAACCTTTTAATCAGGCACTTGTCTTATTATAAAATCCTAAAATTTAAACACATGAAAAAATTAACTCTTTTATTAGCAATGGTCATCACCACTATAGGATATGCCCAACATCAAGATCAAAGAAAAGAAGATTTTAAAAAATTAAATCCTGAACAACAAGCTACTTTGCAAACCAAACAAATGGCCTTAGACCTGGCTCTAAATGATTCCCAGCAAAAAAGTTTAATGACATTGAACCAAAAACAGGCTGAACAAAGAAAAGTGCACATGGATAAAATGGCAAAACTCAAAGAAAAAGGAGAGGTGAGTTCTGATGACAAGTTCAAAATGAAAAATGAAATGCTGGACATGCAATTAGCGTATCAGGATAATTTGAAAAAGATATTGAACGAAGAGCAATTCAAGAAATGGTCAGACACCAATAGTAAACGAAAAGATAAAATGAAGAGAATGCATAAACAAGGAAAAGGTCATAAAGCACCAAAACCAAATCAATAATGAACTATTTCAACGAAAAGGCATTTCTTTCGAAATGCCTTTTTTTTAATCGAGATAAATTTTTTGACCAATATTCAGATTATTATCTGTCAAAGAATTTAAAGCCTTTATTCGTTCTACAGTAGTGCTGTTATTTTTGGCAATAGAATACAAAGTATCTCCTTTATTTACGATAACATAATTATTGCTCACCAATTCCTCTTCCTTCTTCCTAGTGCGCTTTTTGCTATTATCAACCCCTAAAACTATATCATCGTATTGATACAATTTGTAATCTTCGATGATCTTGATCAATTTATCCGGGTATTTTCTATCTGTGGCATATCCCGCATTTTTCAACCCTTTGGCCCAAGCCTTATAATCATCTGAATCCAATTCAAATAAACCGGCGTAGCGAGACCGACTTGTAAGAAACATTGAATGGTCGTCAAAAGATTCTTCCGGATGATTGTATTTTCTAAAACATTCATGCTTTTCATCATCATCGTGATGAACTTTTTTACCGTCCCAACCTTTATGGCATTTTATTCCAAAATGGTTATTGGCTTTCTTTGTGAGCTCACTTCTCCCATTTCCGGATTCCAGAACTCCCTGAGCCAAAGTAATGCTCGCCGGAATTTTATACTCTATCATTTTTCTGACCGCAATATCTTTGTAATTGTCTATGTACGCTAGTGTATAAGGGTTTAAAGACGAACCTAATTTTTCTTCAAGTTTTTCAAAAACTTCATCACTCATGGCCACAATTTGCCTGAATTGATCCTTTTCCTGTGAAGTCGAAATACGATCTTTCTCAATTACCTTGGCCTGAGGGTTTTTATAACTTACAGCCTTTTTATTGCTTTTACAACTTGTAAAAGCCAAGATTACTAATATAATAGATCCTATTTTTAATAAACTATTCATAGATGCTGAGTGGGTTATTCTTTCTTTTAAACCTTAAATTCATTCCTTTTATCCCTTGTAAACCACCGGTGTGTACCGCAAGAATTTTTGCTCCTTTAAAAAAGTATCCTTTTTTGATCAAATCAAAAATACCATAAAACATTTTTCCTGTGTAAACCGGATCTGATGGAATATGCTGTTCATGATTAAATTTGTTGATAAAATTAATTAAATCTTCGTTAACTTTTCCATAACCACCAAAATGATAGTCATTTATTAAACTCCATCCCTCTTTTCTTATTGTGTATTTATTTATTTCACCTTTTAAAAAATCGCCCATTAAAGCCGGGAAACCGAGTATGCTTTGATGAGACGCCGATGAATTGATGAGACCGGCAATGGTCCCGCCGGTCCCTACCGCCACGCATATAAAATCAAATTGCCGATCTTCTTCCGCTAATATTTCTTCACAACCTTTTATGGCTAAATCGTTGGTTCCACCTTCCGGGATTAAAAAAAAATCACCATGATCTTGCCTTAATCTATCTATAAAATAATCCTTATCCTTCTCTCTGTAGTACTCGCGAGTGACAAACTCTAATTTCATACCCTTATCTCTGGCAAATTTCAAAGTTGGATTACTCAACAAAGTACTTTCCATATTTTTTGCCAATTCTTCCCCTCGAATAATTCCAATTGTTTCAAAACCAAATTCATGGCCTAACGCAGCTACTGCGCTGATGTGATTAGAATAGGCTCCGCCAAAAGTGAGCAACCGTTGAAACCCTTTTTCTTTGGCTTCCAATAAATTGTATTTTAATTTTCTGAATTTGTTCCCTGAAATAAAAGGGTGTATGCTGTCTTCCCTTTTCACAAAAAGGGAGACCTCAAAATCGAGTTTGAGTTTTGTGGTTTCGACCTTAGGGTCTTTCAAAAATAGTTCAGAAAACTCCAAGACTTTCTCTCTATTAAATAATTTAAATTCTGTTCATTGGCATAGGCCTCCTTTTCAAAACTGATGGTCTTGTAAGCCTTCATAAAGTTTCTATACCGGATCAAATGAAACAAAAACTCAGCTAAATACCAAATGAAGTAAAAAAACCAGAGCATTTCTATTTGCTGTTTTAAATGTATTTTTTCATGGTTGATGATCACCTCATCATCCTTTAGTTTTTTGTACTTTAGGATAATAAATGGCCAAATCGCAAGCGCATGAAAACGAGGGAGAAATAAATATTTTGAAAATATTAACATGGAAACAACCAAATAAAAAGGCAATTAAAAATACCTTTACGCATGCAATTTAACAATAATTTAGACACAGAGGACTATTACATCTCTGAACAAGGCTTTAAGGTTTTTACTGAAAAATACCACCTGAAACGAGGTTATTGCTGTAAAAACAATTGCAGACACTGTCCCTACGGGTTCGATCCGAACAGACCGAACTATTAAGCAAATCACCTTTCCATGAAAACATTTCACGATACTATCACGCAAGGAATCCCTGATCATCTGCCGCAAAAAAAAGGATTCGACAATACATTGAACCACGCTCCAAAAAGAAAAGATATTTTATCAGAAAGCGAAAAGAAACTGGCCGTAAAAAATGCATTGCGCTATTTTAAAGTGGAACATCATCCTGTTTTGGCAAATGAATTTCGCGAAGAACTGGATACTTACGGTCGAATTTATATGTACCGGTTTATTCCTGATTACAAAATGTATGCTCGCCCTATTGAGGAATACCCGGGAAAATGTATCCAGGCAAAGGCCATTATGCATATGATCCAAAATAACCTTGACCACAGAGTAGCACAACATCCGCAAGAGCTGATAACCTATGGGGGCAATGGAGCGGTCTTTCAAAACTGGGCACAATACACTTTAACCATGCAGTACTTGTCTGAGATGGAGGATGACCAGACATTGGTGATGTATTCAGGTCATCCTTTAGGCTTATTCCCATCGCATACCAATGCGCCACGGGTAGTAGTGACCAATGGTATGATGATACCCAACTACTCCAAACCGGATGATTGGGAAAAATTCAATGCGCTGGGTGTAACCCAATACGGACAAATGACTGCAGGTAGCTATATGTATATCGGTCCTCAGGGAATTGTTCACGGTACCACCATTACCGTTTTAAATGCCGGCAGAATGATTGCGAAAAACGATGAGGGACTTACAGGAAAATTATTCCTCACCTCAGGTTTGGGTGGAATGAGTGGAGCTCAGCCCAAAGCCGGTAATATTGCAGGATGTATTACTGTATGTGCGGAGATCAATCCAAAAGTTGTTCAAACCAGATACGAGCAAAAATGGGTGGATGAGGTTTGTCAAGACCTAGATGATCTCATTAAAAGTGTTCGAAAAGCACAGGAGGAAAAATTAGTTAGGTCTATCGCTTTTCTTGGAAATATAGTGGATGTATGGGAAAAATTTAATGACGAAGATATCAAAGTCGATTTGGGAAGTGACCAAACCTCGCTGCATAATCCATGGTCCGGAGGCTATTATCCGGTTGGTCTGACTTTTAAAGAATCCAATGAACTCATGCGCAAGAATCCTGAAAAATTTAAATTGGCCGTACAAAATTCTTTAAAAAGACAAACCTCTGCAATCAACAAACAGGCGGAAAACGGGATGTATTTCTTCGATTATGGCAATGCTTTTTTATTAGAAGCTTCCAGGGCTGGTGCAGATATCTTTAATGAGACAGGTGACAAATTCAGATACCCATCATATGTAGAAGATATAATGGGCCCCATGTGTTTTGATTTCGGATTCGGTCCATTTAGATGGGTCTGCACATCAGGTAATCAAGAAGACCTGGACAAAACAGACCAAATTGCACTGGAGGTTCTAAAAAAAATTCAAATAGAATTCTCCTAAAGAGATCAAACAGCAATTACAGGATAACATACATTGGATAGCCAATGCCAAAAAAAATAACCTGGTTGTAGGATCAAAAGCCAGGATTTTATATGCCGATGCGGTCGGAAGAATTTCTATCGCTGAAGCTTTTAACCAAGCGATTAAGAATAAGGAAATATCAGCTCCTGTAGTGCTTGGTAGAGATCATCACGATGTCTCAGGCACTGATTCTCCTTACAGAGAAACGGCCAACATCTACGACGGTTCCAGTTTTACGGCCGATATGGCCATTCAAAATGTGATTGGGGATAGTTTTAGAGGAGCGACATGGGTTTCAATTCACAATGGCGGTGGTGTAGGCTGGGGCGAAGTGATCAATGGTGGATTTGGTATGGTTCTTGATGGTTCAGATGATACAAGCAACCGATTAAAATCGATGCTCTTTTGGGATGTAAATAATGGCATCGCCAGAAGAGGTTGGGCCAGGAACAAAGGGGCAATTTTTACAGCAAAAAAAGCGATGGAAATAGAACCTAAACTGAAAGTGACTTTGCCCAATGAAGTAGATGATCGGTGGCTTTAATTTTAATTTTGAGACTGATGAAAATTTTTAGAATTGGACTAGTTTTAAGTGTATTTGCCGCCCTGTCACTTGGTTGCTCTACGGTTACAATTTCGAGCGATTATGACAAAACGGTTGATTTTAGCCAATACAAAACCTATGCATTTTATAAAAAAGGTATTGATAAATTAGAAATCTCAGACTTAGACAAAAGAAGGATACTGCGGGCCGTTGAGAGAGAAATGGCCGCCAAAGGCATAGAAAAATCTGAAGATCCGGATCTACTTGTAAATATTTTTGCGAAATCCAAAGAGCGTATCGATGTTTATAATAACGGATATATGGGATGGTACCCCTGGTATTACGGCTGGGGCTGGGGTGGCTATGGTCCCGGATTTGGTTGGGGATATGGTCCAGGATTCACCAATGTGGTTCAGTCTACAGAAGGTACTTTGTTCATTGATTTGATCGATATGAAAAGGAAAGAGCTAGCCTGGCAAGGGATGGGAACATCCATACTATCCGATTATAAAAATGTAGATAAAAAAGAAGAAAAAATAAATGAATTCGTGAGTAAAATTCTCACTCAATATCCTCCTGCAGTCGATTAGTGAATGAGCCTTTGTTTTAATGTTTCTTATGGTTTTGGTTTAAATTGATAAGCGGGAAGGTATCCCAAAGAAAATTTAAAAAATTCTCTTTGGGATTTTTTTATTCCATTGCTATTTGTATTTTTTCCCATTCGTCCATCAACTCTGCCAACTTTAATTTCTTCTCCTCGTACTGTAAAAAGAAATTGGAATCTTTGGTTACATCATTAGAACCTGAAATTAATTTTTCATCCATCCTCTTGATCTCTTCCTCTAAACTTGTAACGCTGTTTTCTACTTTTTTCAACTTATTCTGAAGCATTTTGCTCTCCTTTTGATTCTTCCCGTCTGATTTTTTGACCGAAACTTCCTCAATAGGTCTTGACTTTTGATAGTTTTTTTCAACCTCTCTAAAATTATCCATTTGGTATTCCTCCAAAAAGTAATTGATATCCCCCAAATACTCTTTGATATGTTCCTCCTTGAACTCATAGACTTTCGATGTGAGTCCTTGTAAGAAATCTCTGTCGTGCGAGACTACGATCAGCGTTCCTTCAAATTTCTGAAGCGCCTGTTTGAGTACATTTTTAGATGCGATATCCAGGTGATTGGTGGGCTCATCCATCACCAAAAAATTAAATGGCTGCAATAACATTTTACACAAGGCCAACCTGTTCTTTTCACCACCTGAAAGTACTTTTACTTTTTTTTCCACCTCATCTCCTCGAAATAAAAAAGCTCCCAACATATCGCGAACTTTTGAACGATTCGTATCGTTTGCCGCATCTTCCATCGTTTGTAAGAGCGTTATTTCTCCGTTCAAATACTCTGATTGATTTTGGGCAAAATATCCGATTTGAACATTATGGCCTAATTTTAGTTTTCCCGTATGGTCCAGTTCACCGACAATAATTTTAGCTAAAGTCGATTTCCCCTGACCGTTCTGACCGACAAATGCGATACGCGCGCCGCGCTCAATGGATAAATCAATATCCTCCAGGACATGTTTATCTCCATATGATTTAGATAATTTTTCGGTTTCTACCACAACTTTACCGGGGGCAACCGACATAGGAAAACGAACTTTCATTACAGAATTATCTTCGGCATCTACTTCTATCCTTTCAACTCTGTTCAATTTTTTTATCAGAGATTGCGCCATAGAAGCCTTATTGGCTTTTGCTCTGAACTTTTCGATCAATTGTTCGGTTTGCTTGATCTCCTTTTCCTGATTTTTTTGAGCCTGTAATTGCTTTTCCCTTATTTCACCTCGCACAAGCAAATAGGCTGAATAAGGTTTTTTGTAGTCGTAAATACTCCCGAGAGATATTTCTATGGTTCGGTTGGTCACATTATCTAAAAACATTTTATCGTGAGAAACCAATAAAACAGCCCCGTTAAAACCTTTTAGAAAATTCTCGAACCATATGATCGACTCAATGTCCAGATGATTGGTCGGTTCGTCCAAAAGTAATATATCATGATTTTGCAAGAGCAATTTAGCCAGTTCGATCCTCATTCTCCAGCCACCCGAAAATGTTTCCGTCTTTTTATCAAAATCCCTTGATTTAAATCCTAGTCCGGTAAGAATTTTTTCCGTTTCCCCCTGATAACTATAACCGCCAAGTACTTCGTAACGATGTGTCAATACATCCAATTCATGGATCAGGTCGTGATAATAATCGCTCTCATAATCTGTTCTTTCGGCTAATTCAGTATTTACCTTGAAGAGCTTTTCTTCTATTTCTCTGATCTCAACAAAAGCCTCGTAAGATTCTTCCAGAACGGTTCTACCCTCTACAAAGTCTATATCCTGCTTTAAAAAACCGATACTCAAATCTCTTTCCATGGCCATACTCCCTTTGTCGTATTCCTGTTCTCCGGAAATAATTTTTAACAAAGTAGATTTTCCTGCACCGTTCTTACCAACAAGACCAACTCTATCTCCACTGTTCAATTTGAAGGTAATATTGGAAAATAAATCTTCTCCGGCGAATGAAATGGTGAGATCGTGAATATTGAGCATGAAAGTTATTTTGTGGTTTTAAAATTATAAATTTGCAAAACTAACATAATTCAGGCTTTTGAATGGTTAAAAAAGGCTCAAAACTTTACAGTATTGTCCATAATAAATGTCCGAGATGTCAGGAAGGGGATTTTTTTGTGACTAAAAACCCATTTACCCTAAAGAAAAATCTCGCAATTCATGAGCATTGTTCTGCCTGCGGCTTGAAATATATGATAGAACCCTCCTTTTTCTATGGGGCTATGTATGTTTCGTACGGAATAACCGTTGCACTTTCAATTCTTACTTTTATAATCCTTTATTTGTTCGGACTTGAACTGTTGCCTATTTTTATAGGAATTATTTTTACACTAATCGTTTTTACACCGCTGACCTTAAAACTTTCGCGTTTGATCTACATCAATATTTTTGTGCATTACAAAAAAGATGCTACCCAATAAATTTCTTTTTAAATCTGTTTATGTCTACCTCTGGAGCTAAGGGTATTTGCTCTTCTACATAATCAATTAATTGCTTTGACAACAAAGGTGAAATCATCACTCCTCTCGTTCCTAAGCCATTGAAAACGATCAATTCCGGATGTTCTGGATGCTTGCCTAAAAGTGGTCTTCTATCAGCAACAGTGGGTCTAACGCCTGCCTTTTGATCTACTATGTCAAAGGGTATTTTTATGAACTCCTTTACTTTTTCTTCTAATTCCATTTTACCGCTATCGCTTACCTGATTTGTTTTGTCCTGCCAGTTAAAGGTAGCTCCAACTTTATAGAGATCTTCTCCTAAGGGCATAATAAAAACACCAGATTTAAGCAGTTGCTGCAAGTTTAACTCAGGTGCTTTTATCGTGATGACCTCTCCTTTTAAACCCTGCATGGGTAAATAATTAAAGAATGGATTCTGCATGAGACCAAAACCCTCGCAAAAAATGATTCCTTTTGCGCGAATATTTCCGTAACCAACTTCTCCAGGTTTAAAATTAATTATTGAATGATCAAAAGTCGAATGCAAGAGCAACTGTTCGTCTTCCAGTTCCTTCTTATAATCCGCCAGTAATAATTCAATATTTACTCTACCTGTTTTATTCATTTTACCAAATCCCATTGGCGCTGAGATAAATGGTGAATTATTCTGTAAAACCTTAGTGGAAAGATAGGGAGCCATCGCAGGATGATCAGCACTGCTAAACCAGTTATTCTGCTCTTCAACAGACTTAAAAATTCTAAGAATTTCGATTGGGTAAATATACTTTTTCTTAAAATGATTCTCGAGAGATTGGTAAAATGGTAAGGCATAATCCAATTGCGCTGTCGCATTCCATACAGGGGTAAACCTTTTGAGGATGACAGGATTATAAACACCCCCTGCCACCCAGGAAGAGGTTTGAGAATCATTCTCAACAATAAGAAATTTTTTCTTTCGTCTTTTTAAGTGTTCGGCCACCGTTAAACCGGCAATTCCGAGACCGACAATGATATAATCGACTTTCATGGTACAAAAATAAAAAACTCCCACCGTGGTGAGAGTTTTTCTTGATTTAAATTACTAGTAACTAGTAATTCCACATATCCAATTCTTTATCTCGAATAGATTCCTTCAATGATTCGGATTCTAAAACCTGAAATAGTGAATTTCCTTTGATGTATTCGGCCACATCTCTGTTACCATAAATATTTTCTTCTCTGTAAATGATCGAATTAAATCTTCGCGCATTCAGTAAATGATCGAATGATAAGGGATACGCTGAATTTCTTTGATTGAACACTTTCATGTCGAAGGTCGTATCTCGCGCTCCTGGATACCAAACCCAGAACAATTCTACGACCTCATCCTCTGCCCCGGCATTGTCTATAAAATTCACATCAGGTGCTACTGGCGCTACTCCCAATAATCTGTACTTCAATTCACCTTGACGCTTGTCAAAATACCATACTCCTTTGATCCTAAACCCTTGAATATCGGAAGAGGTAATATCTCTTCTATCTACGTATTCGTCAGTTAATTCTTCTCCGGCGTTCAATCGCTCCATACCTGCATTGGAAGTATCAATTCTAGATAAGCGATTTTGGATATCTCTCATGGTCAATTTATCCTCGAAATAAGAATCATCGTATACATCGATAATTTCTCCGCTTTTAATTCCTCTCAATAAAGTATCGAACAATGACCTTCTCGCTGAGCTGATATTACTTGTATCTACAGGATAGTAATAAGGCATATTGATCTTTTCATTCAAATCGACATATTCCCAAACTACTTTCGACCAAAGTATGTCCCGATCATCGATGTACCCGTAAGGTAAAGGCCGATCGTTATCTGCTGCCAATTGTTCCGGTGTTTTCATACCAACCTGCTCTGGAATAGTCGCATTCAATAAATTGGCTTGGGCACTTACATAACCCACCGAGAACAAAGAAATTGCAATTATTAAACTTTTGATTCTCATTGTATTTATTTTAGTTTGTTATTTCTACGTTAACTGGTGATGCATTCTTCAGGTAATAACTTGAGTTACCTGAAAGACTTTGTTTTAGATCAAATATGACAACCACATCTCCCGGTCTTGCTCTTTGCAATACTCTGATTGCCGCAGCATCAAATTTATCACCTTTTACAATAACGGTAGGCTGACCTGGTACTTTTACACTGAATCCGCTTGTATTGATGGTTAAATCGAATACGAAATCCGGTAAAACTGAACTGATGGTCGCTTTTTGCAAAGTACTTTTTGGCATTTTGATCATACCGTACTCACCTCTTACTGCCGCTACCGGGGCAGGAATATCTTTAATTCTAAATGCTTGACTTGATGAAATTGGAGTTCCGTCGGGTAATTTACCATTGACAACAATATTCACTTCATTACCTTTACCCGGACTCATAGAGTATTTTCCAATACCCTGTACTTTTTTCAACCCGGGAGCTGTAGCATTTACTGCATTATCCGCAACACCGGGAATAGAAACCGTGATCGGGTTTTCAACTCCTCTATACACTACGTTCATTTTATCGGCAGAAATTACTGCTGCGTTTGGTTTTGCCACAACGTTATAAGAAGTTTCAATAGGAATTTCTACCGGCTCTCCATTCTCCATAAAAATGAATTTACCTTTGATCTCATTCTCACCCACATTACCTGCAGGGAATTCTAATACCGCTCCACCATCTTTGAAATTGGTAATTTCTTTACCGTTTACCACTACTTTCTCTGGTCTGAGTGAACCGTCATAACGACCCAACACAATGGTACCTTTAAAATTCTCTCCTTGCAAAGTTGCAGGGGTATTCGGAATAAGAATGGTTTGATAATTACTCATCGAAACATCACTGGACATTTGACCTTGAAGCATGGCCGCCAAAACCTCAGATTCTGATGTTTTGATATCTGCCTGGATCTGTGTCAATTTAGTTAAAGAAGCTACCAAAGGAAAACCTTTGTAGTTGTAATCTAACCAAAAACGTTCTTTACCTTCCCTATCAGTTACTTTATCAGTAGAAAATCTACTTGCAATATCTGCACTTACATTTTTAAATTCCGGTCCTAAAATAGAATTGATCTGTGAACCATAATTAGCCATATAACTCAAGAACGCCTCACCTTCTTCCTGGTAAACACCGTCGTCCCCTTTAAAGAACTTATCATCTAAGAAAGTACCTTTATCCATTGTCTCGTAATCCGTTGGATCATCTACGGTAGCTTTCATTTCGTTCTTTAAATTTTCGATATAATTGTAATAATCATCCGATAATTTTTTGATCTTTTCTGCTTTTGCTTTTTCATCGGCATACTTTTCCGATTGCTCAACAGCTTTTAATTTAAGATCCTCGTAGGAAAGATTATTTCTTTTCGTCGCTGCCGTATTTGCAGAAACTAATTTTTCGTCCATTAAACCAAAGGCTTGTAAGACCTCCTTAGACATGTTCATTGCTAACATCGCAATGAAAACCAGGTACATAAGGTTGATCATTTTCTGCCTCGGTGATAATTTGCCTCCTGCCATCTTTTATAATTTAGAGTTAATAATTTGGTTTTGGTCTGTATTATCCCCTATTGGACATAGCAGACAACATTCCTCCATAAACTCCATTCAAAGATGACAAGTTTGTAGCCAAAGACTCCATTTGTTCTTTCAATCGTTTTGCGTTCTCAACAGTTTCATCATTCAATTCAGTTTGCAATTGTGCATGTTCAAATTGAACTTTATATAAACTGTTTAGTGATTCCATATGACTGGCTGCCAAAGACAACTGATCCGCATATTTGGTAGTCGCCGTAATAGAATCTGCAGCTGGCTTGATATTTTCCGCAGCTCCGGCAAAATTTTCTATACTTGAAGCCAGACGAGACATCTTTGCTGAATCTAAATTAGCTTCCTTTAAAAGATCATCTAATTTTTGAGAAAGTAATCCTTGAGGTTCTGATTCTACTAACTGATTTCTATTACTTCCTTCTCCTCCTGCTAATTCAGGATAAACTTTTGTCCAATCATACTCATCTTCAACTGGTTCGAACGCAGACAGCGCGAATACTGCAGCTTCCACGATCATACCGATCGTTAAGATAGTTGTACCTCCTGGCCAGTGTGCAATTTTAAAAAGTGCTCCTAAAATTACAACTGATGCCCCCAGCCCGTAGGCCATGTTAAATAATTTCTTTTTGTTTTTCGATTGTGCCATTGTGTTAAATTTTAATTGGTTTTTTTGATTTTTTTAGACTATTTATTTGCTTTCATTTTGGTCCCCATATAATCTTGGACTGTTCTGAATCCGATGTAGCTTCTAGCTGAATCACCGTATTCGTAATCTCTTGTACCAACTTCTAAGAAGTAGGCCACGTCTTTCCAAGATCCACCTCTGATCACTTTACGCTTGTTCATTTCGTCCTCCACATTCGGGTTCATGGTAGATCCTAAGTAATAGGAAGAAGGATTATAAGCGGTGTTTGTCCATTCTGCAACGTTACCTGACATATTGTACAAACCGTAATCATTGGGATTATAAGATCTTGCTTCAACTGTGTAAAGAGCTCCGTCTGCTGCGTAATTTCCTCTTTCTGGTTTGAAATTCGCCAGGAAACATCCTCTATCAGTAGTGGTGTAAGGTCCACCCCATGGATATTTTGCATATTCCAGACCACCTCGGGCAGCGTATTCCCATTCAGCCTCTGTAGGCAACCTGAAATTTGGTTCTCTACCGGTACTTTTCTTTTTACCTGCCAAATAGGTATTTCTCTTATCTGTTCTGTAATGACAGAATGCTTTTGCTTGCTTCCAAGTTACACCAACCACTGGATAATCATCGTAAGCCTGATGCCAGAAATAATCTTGGTGCATTGGATCATTATAGGAATAGTTGAAATCTTTTACCCATACGGTTGTATCGGGATAAATTTCTACCACATCCTTTTTTAAATAATCTTTTAAAGATCCATTACCTTTTGCGGCTTCCTCATTATCTAACCACACATAAGTATACTTCAATTTTCTTGTATCTATTTTTCTCTTCGCACTTGCAGACTCATCAATAGGCAAATACAAACTGTCCATGGCTTCCGCATAGTATTCATCAGGAAATTGCGAAGGATCCCAAACAAGTTCTACATCCCAGTTCAGATAACGACCTTCTGTCGGAGAATTTACATCTCCCAAACTGCCATAGTTATCCATCATGTATTTGTAGTAAGCATTATCTGTGCTGTCTTGCTCCTTGAAACCGTATTTAGAGATACCACTCATATCTCCCTTCTTTTGTTCTATAGGAGCGCCGCCACCGATATTAGCTTCTTCTGCTAAGATGGCTAATTTGGTTCTAATAATAGAATCTCTCACCCTAAAAACAAATTCGCGATATTCGCTATTGGTGATCTCTGTTTCGTCCATATAAAATGGTCGTACGGTAACTGTTCTAGGAGGTGCACTAAATGAACCGGCAACATCTTCATCTTCTTTCCCCATAGTAAATGATCCACCAGGGATCAATGCCATTCCGTAAGGTTTTTCAGGGAAAAATTTCTTTTTTGCTTTTGCGCCAGTTAACTGTCCTTGATCATTACCAGATTTACAACTCACCAAAAGTGACATTGTAACGAGTACGAATAATAACGTTAACTTTTTCATAATTTTAATTTTTTCTAACAAGACTTGGATTATGTGTTATTAATTACTTTTAAAAAATTCTAAGGAGCAGGGCTCTTTAAAATCTACTCTTCGTTCCTTCAAACGATAAAAAATTCTGTTTAGTGTATTTTCAACTTAATTTTCTGAATGTTTTTAACCATCTTTCTGGAAATACCTGATTATTCGCTGTCAAATAATCCTGATATGTACAAGGTATTAACGTGGTTTTTTTTATTTTATTATGATAGTACATAATTTCCATCCACCAGCGCTCGCTGCGATTACTTTTGTAAAATACGATCGTATCCTCATCAATAGGCACTATATATTTCTGATAAGCATCCTTTGCTGTAAATGGATCCTCTTCTATCCTGTAATTGTATCCTTCTATAAAATACCAGATCATTTGCGCAATCAACTGCGCCGTTTGCTCGTCTCGGTCCTTTTTCGAATTAAATTCATAAATCCCAAAGGACTTATTCTTACTGCTAATTCCGGCATACCTGCATAGGGCACATATTTCATCACCATAAAACCCGTTGGGCGTGGCGTTCATATTGGCAGGTGCCTCACTCATGCGAACGGCACCTAAATCAATACTGACCATGTCAGCATCTCTAAAAACAGGTTCCAAAACTTTTAAATCCGGAGTGACTTCTCCTATTCTATAAGCCTCGAAATGTAATTTTTCAATGAGTTCAATTTGATCTTGTGCATTAAAATAGGTCTGAAAACCAATATTGGTGTAATGAAAGAGGTTATTTGGCCGATCTAAAATAATCCGATGCATAAAATTTTGGGCATGCATCCTGTCCTCCAATAATCCCATATCAAATCTATGGTCGATGGCGACCATATTTACTCCTTGAGCTACACTTTCATAGGCTGAGTATTGCGCGTAGGTCAAATCCTGACTTCCACCTATAATAATAGGCGTTATATTCCTTTTCATCAATTCACCCAAAATACTTTTCAGGGCAAAATAAGTATCTTCTATTTTCTCTCCGGCATCAATATTACCGAGATCTACCATCTCTACAAACCAATTCCCGGGAAAGAGCTGATAGATGTGCTTTCTTATCTTTTCCAAACCCTTCCCTGTTCCGGCATTGTCGATAGCACCGCGATCTTCTTTTACTCCAAGAATGGCGATCTGCGCTGTATCGAGGTCAGGCAATCCATTTTTTTTGGTATGGATCTTAATCTTTTTCCCCAGACTAAACTCAGACAGCAGGGTATTATGAGCAACGGCGAGATCTTCTACCGGCTTTAGCAGTTCTAAAATCATATGGTTTAAACATCAAAAATAGTAGTGGTCGATCAATAGAATTGATTTATTTTTTAGTTGATGTTCTTTTTCTAGCAGTTTTTGGTTTACTATTCTTTTCCAGAATTTCTATAACTTCCTGCAAAGTTAAACTTTCTGCATCAATTGTGTTAGGGATTTCTATTTTTGTTTTTCCCCGAATGATATGATGTCTTCCCCAACGCGCCTTTTCTACACGAATATCTTCTTCCTTCCAGTGATGGATCAGTTTTTCTTTGTCTTTTTTGAGTTTGTCTTCAATTAATTGGTAGACATCATCGGTTGAAAGATGATCAAAATCGTACTTTTTATTTACATTGATGAACATATTGTTCCATTTGATAAATGGACCAAATCTACCAACCCCTTTTTGTACAGGTAACCCTTTGTAATCTGCAATAGGTGCATCGGCCTTTTCCCTTTCCTCAATCAATTCTTTGGCACGCTGCATATCTACTGCTGCCGGATTTTCATCTTTGGGAAGAGAAATGAATTTTTTCCCAAACCTTATAAAAGGACCAAACCTACCCACAGCTACAACTACTTCTTCCCCTTTGTAATTACCCAAATCTTTAGGCAATTTAAAAAGATCTAGCGCTTCTTCAAAAGTAATGGTATCCAATGTTTGGCTGGCCAGCAAACTGGCAAATCTGGGTTTTTCTTCATCTGTTGCCTCTCCAATTTGAACCATGGCGCCAAATCTTCCTAACCTCGAATAAACATTTTTTCCTGATTCAGGATCCACACCCAAAAGTCTTTCTCCTTTAGCTCTTTCAGCATTTTCGGCTACATCTTCCACATTCTTATGAAAATCCGCGTAAAAATTCTTCATCATTTTAGTCCAGTCCTCTTTCCCCTCGGCAATTTCATCAAAATCTTCTTCTACCTTCGCCGTGAAACCGTAATCCAAAATGCGCTCAAAATTTTCGACCAAGAAATCATTTACGATTTTCCCTATATCTGTCGGAACTAGCTTACCCTTGTCAGAGCCCACTTTTTCTGTTAAAACCTCCTCTTTAACCGCTCCTTTTTTCAAGGTGAGTTGCTTGTAATTTCTTTCGGTACCGTCTACGCTACCCTTCACTACGTAATCTCTGTTCTGAATGGTTGAAATAGTTGGTGCATAAGTTGAGGGTCTGCCAATGCCCAATTCTTCCAACTGCTTTACCAGTGAAGCCTCGGTATATCGATAAGGTGGTCTTGTATATCTCTCTGTGGCTACGATATAATTATTCTTGAGTTCTTCACCTACGTTTAAAACAGGCAACAAAGTTTCATCTCCATCTTCCTCATTATCTGTTCCTTCAATATAGACCCTCAAAAAACCGTCAAATATGATGACCTCACCTACGGCCGTAAACAGTTTTTCATTCTTATTATTATTTATTTTCAGATTGGTCCTTTCCAATTTTGCATCGCTCATTTGCGAAGCAATTGTTCTTTTCCAGATCAATTCATATAACCTGCTTTGATCCCTGTCTATCATCAAACTCGAAATGGCCATATCCGTCGGCCTGATCGCCTCATGTGCTTCTTGCGCTCCTTTCGATTTTGTTTTAAAATCACGCGGCTGGGTATAATTCGGGCCAAAAGATCTTTCGATCTCCTCTTGACAAGCGGCTTTGGCTTCTTTAGACAGATTTACACTATCTGTTCTCATGTAAGTGATATGACCTGCCTCATATAATCTTTGCGCAACCATCATTGTTTTGGATACAGAAAATGATAACTTTCTAGCAGCCTCCTGTTGTAAGGTAGAAGTGGTGAAGGGTGCTGCAGGAGTTTTCTTTGTCGGTGTTTTACTTACCGCATCTACATGAAAAATGGCATCGGCACAAGAACTCAAAAAGGCTTTAGCCTCTTTCTCCGTTTTAAAATTTTGTGGTAAACTCGCCTTAATTTTTGATCCTGAACTGACCTGTTTAAATTCAGCAGTTATTTTAAAAGAAGCTTCACTCTTAAAATTTTCAATTTCCCTCTCTCTTTCTACAATCAATCTAACCGCTACAGATTGTACTCTCCCCGCCGACAGTCCGCCCTTTATCTTTTTCCACAGTACGGGGGAAAGCTCGTATCCTACCAATCTATCCAACACTCTTCTCGCCTGCTGTGCATTGACCAAATTGTAATCAATACTTCTTGGATTCTCTATGGCTTTTAGAATTGCGTTCTTTGTAATCTCGTGAAAAACAATTCTCCTGGTCTTTTCCTCTTTTAAATTTAATTGCTCGAACAAATGCCAGGCTATGGCTTCTCCTTCGCGATCCTCATCACTGGCTAGCCATACCCATTCAGATTTTTTTGCGAGGCTTTTTAATTTGGCGACAATTGCTTTTTTGTCTGAAGACACTTTATAATTAGGAGTAAAATCTCCTTCCAGATCTACACCAATTTCTTTAGAAGGCAGATCAGCAATATGACCAAAACTAGACTCTACCTGAAAATCCTTACCAAGAAATTTCTCTAGTGTTTTTGCTTTTGCAGGTGACTCAACGATTACTAAATTTTTAGCCATAATGTTTTGATAGATTAGATTTTTCCCGAGATAAAACGCCAATATTTGTTCAAAAGTATCGTAAAATTCGGGTATGCAAAATTAGATAGTTTTTTTTAAATCAAAATTTTAATCTGAAAAAAGTCTAAAACTAAGCTATTTATTCTTAAAAATACCACTGACATTATGTCATAAAAACAAATTTTAGATCGTATATTTGCATCCCAAAATATCAAAAATGTCGAGTGAACATATCATAGAAGAAAAAAAGCAAGGGCAGGCCTTGATTACAGATCAGGTCCACGGCAACACTAAAAAACTTTTTATAGAAAGTTACGGTTGCCAAATGAATTTGAATGATAGTGAAATTGTTGCTTCTATATTAGCTGATGAGGGTTATAACACAACCCATTTGCTGGAAGATGCTGACCTGGTATTGGTCAACACTTGCTCTATTAGAGAAAAAGCGGAGCAAACTATTCGAAAAAGATTACAACAGTACAACCATGTGCGAAAAATAAATCCCAATATGAAAATTGGAGTGATGGGATGTATGGCTGAAAGACTGAAAGCAAAATTTTTGGAAGAGGAAAAGATGATCGATTTGGTTGTGGGTCCGGATGCCTACAGAGATCTTCCTAATCTTGTGAAACAAATTGACGAGGGTAGAGAAGCGGTTAACGTTATCCTATCTAAAGAGGAAACCTATGGAGACGTATCACCTGTCAGGTTAAACACCAATGGTGTTTCGGCATTTATTTCTATCACCAGAGGTTGCGATAATATGTGTACTTTTTGTGTGGTACCATTTACCAGAGGCCGAGAAAGAAGCAGAGATCCAAAAAGTATTGTAGATGAAGCTTTAGATCTGGCCTCAAAGGGCTATAAAGAAATTACCCTTTTAGGTCAAAATGTTGATTCGTACATATGGTTTGGTGGCGGATTAAAAAAAGATTTCGACAAAGCATCAGATATTGCCAAAGCGAGCGCAGTTGATTTCGCTCAATTGTTGGAGATCGTTGCCACAGCGGTGCCTAACATGAGAATTCGCTTCGCTACATCAAATCCGCAAGACATGAAACTTGAGGTATTGCACGCGATGGCAAAATTCGAGAACATCTGTAAATATATACACTTGCCTGTTCAATCCGGAAGTACGCGCATCTTGAAGCGAATGAACAGACAGCACACGCGAGAAGAATACATGCAATTAATAGATAATGTGCGAAAAATCATCCCTGACTGTGCCATCTCTCAGGATATGATCACCGGTTTTTGTGGAGAAACCGAGGAAGACCATCAGGATACATTGTCTTTGATGGAGTATGTAAAATACGACTTCGGATTTATGTTTGCCTATTCGGAAAGGCCGGGGACTTTGGCTGCTAAAAAATTCGAAGATGATGTTCCCCTGGAAACAAAAAAAAGAAGGCTATCCGAAATCATCAACTTACAGCAAAAACATGGATTATTCAGAATGGAGCAATTTGTAGATCAAACTGTTGAAGTACTCATCGAAGGTAATTCTAAAAAAAGTGACGTGCATTGGATGGGAAGAAATACGCAGAATGCCGTTGTTGTTTTTCCAAAAACAGGACAAAAAATTGGCGATTTCGTTCAAGTAAAAGTAACTGGATGTACATCTGCTACACTCATTGGAGAAGCCGTATAGATTAATTTATTAAAAACTAGACCCTTGGAATCACTACAAACCATCAAACAAAGATTTGGTATCATAGGAAACAATCCTATGCTAAATGTGGCCCTGCAAAAGGCCATCCGCGTTGCACCCACAGACATTTCTGTTCTTGTCACCGGCGAAAGCGGTGTAGGTAAAGAGAGCATTCCTAAAATTATCCATCATTTATCTCATCGGAAACACAATAAATACATTGCGGTAAACTGTGGTGCAATTCCGGAAGGAACCATAGACAGCGAGCTATTTGGACATGAAAAAGGTTCCTTTACCGGAGCTACCCAAACCAGAAGCGGGTATTTTGAAGAAGCAGATGGGGGAACTATTTTTCTGGACGAAGTTGGTGAACTTCCTCTCCCGACACAAGTGAGATTATTGCGCGTGTTAGAAACAGGAGAGTATATGAAAGTGGGCTCCTCTAAAGCAGAAAAAACAGATGTCAGGATCGTGGCTGCAACCAATGTAAATATGATGGATGCCATCCATAAAGGCAAGTTCAGAGAAGATCTGTATTACCGTTTGAGTACAGTAGAGATCTACCTCCCACCCTTGAGAGAAAGGCCGGATGATACCCATTTGTTATTTAGGAAATTTGCGGCAGATTTTGCTCAGAAATATAAAATGCCAACCATCAAATTGGAAGAGGATGCACTGCCTGTTTTATTAAACTATTCTTGGAACGGAAATATCAGACAATTAAAAAACATCGTCGAACAAATTTCTGTCATTGAGCAAAACCGATCCATTTCTAAGGAAATTTTAAAATCATACCTGCCCGATTATCAATCAAACCTCCCCGCTATTATAAAAAAATCATCTCTGGATTCTGATTTCTCTAATGAAAGGGAAATATTGTACAAGGTCTTGTTCGATATGAGAAACGACATAAACGATTTGAAAAAATTGACCCAATCTTTGATGAAAGAAGATGGAAAACTAAAGAATACCGAAAGTAATCAATATTTGATCAATAAGATCTACGGAAAGGATTATGAAGATGTTGAAGACGATTTAGAAATAATTCGTCCTCAGGTTTCTGAAACTTATACAAAATCGCCGAATATCAATAGCTATGATGATATTGAGACCATTGATGAGTCTGTTTCATTACAAGAAAAAGAATATGAAATGATCAAAAAATCTTTGGATAGAAATAAGGGTAAGCGGAAATTGGCCGCCAAAGAATTAGGAATCTCAGAGAGAACATTATATCGCAAAATAAAGCAGTACGACTTGTAATTCTAGTTTGCTTGTTGTTAATTTGTTAGATCATGAAAAAAATAGAGGATTGAAAAAAGTCACACCTTTTATCTTACTAATTGCACTGTTATCGACCCATGCTTGTGGTGTGTATTCCTTCACGGGGGGAAGTACCGGAGAGGCAAAAACCATCCAAATTGATAATTTTCCCAACAATGCCCAATTGGTAGAACCTGGTTTGAGCCAGGAATTTACCCTTGCCTTGCAAGATCGATTTTTAAGACAAACGAACTTAAAACTGACCAATACAGGGGGTGATCTGCTTTTTGAAGGAGAGATCACGCAATACAGAGTGATTCCCATAGCGGCTACTGCAGGGCAAACAGCTGCTCAAAACAGGTTGACCATTGCCGTTAGAGTTAGATTTTTCAACCGCTTGGTCGAAGAAGATAACTTTGATCGAACTTTTTCTTTCTTTAGCGATTTTGATGCCAATGCTCAACTCTCGGGATCAGTACTGGAAGCAGCCTATCTCGAAATATTTGAAAGAATAACACAGGATATTTTTAATGCTTCGGTAGCTAAATGGTAAAATATGGCCATTAACTTAATCGATCTTACGGATTTTCTCGTCAATCCAAACCTCATAGACAAAGAGGCGACAAGAGATTTAGATGAAATCATTCAGGAATTTCCATTTTTTCAAGCTGCAAGAGCCATTCATTTACACGGACTAAAAAAGCAGCACAGCTACAAATACAATGTAAGTCTTAAGCAGGCAGCCGCACATACAACAGACAGAAGTATACTTTTTGATTTTATCACTGCTGATAAATTTGAAGTAGACCAAATCTATCCGGGTAGTGAGCTGATCAAATCTACCCGAGAAACAGCGGCAGATATGAGCGACACTCGTCTTACTGAAGATCCGGTAAAGGACAATCAAAGAACAGAAGGAGATGTACTTATAGGGAAACCTATACAGTTTAGATCCAATGACCAACGCTCATTCTTTGAATGGATGCAATTGTCTAGTTTCAAACCCATAGAAAGGGAAAATGATACAATTGAGACAAAGCAAAGAACAGAAAAAAGTTCTAAAAGTGAAAAATTCGAACTGATCGAAAAATTCATTGCCACAAACCCCAAAATTGGAACCCTCAAAGAACTGGAAAACCCATCGATAATCGACAGCAGCACAGTTGAAAATGAGCAGCTGATGACCGAAACATTGGCCCATGTTTATTTAGAACAAAAAAAATACGAAAAAGCCATGACAGCTTTTCAAATTTTAAGTTTGAAATATCCGGAAAAAAGTAGTTTCTTTGCACTCCAAATTGAGAAAATAAAAGAATTACAATCAAATAATTAGTACATTATGTCTTATACCTTATTTTTAATCCTGATCTTCATTGTAGCAATCTTGTTGATTTTGGTAATTATGGTTCAGAACCCAAAAGGGGGAGGTTTATCTTCATCCTTTGGAGGTGGCCAGAACATGGGTGGCGTGCAAAATACAAATGACTTTTTAGATAAAAGTACTTGGACATTGGCCACGGTTTTATTTGCCCTGATCTTACTTTCGAATTTTGCAATTCCAAGAAATAATTCAATAGACACCAGATCAGAAACAGAAGGAATTATCAATGAAAGAGATGCTAATTTCGACGCACCTGCAACACTTGATACAAGTTCTGAAATTGATACTACTCAATAGTTTTTGACAAAAAAGCAATACAAAATGCCAACGCAATGACACGTTGGCATTTTTTTTTACAATATGTCATAAATTCAAGAATGGCAATGTATTTGCTTATTCTGCATCAGTAAAACAAATCATAAAAAATTTACACATATGAGCAAATTGAATATCACTCCCTTAGCAGACAGGGTAATTATCAAAGCACTTGAAGCAGAAACTAAAACGGCTTCTGGTATCATCATTCCGGATTCAGCAAAAGAAAAACCGCAACAAGGAATTGTTGTTGCTGTGGGTAAAGGAACAAAAGACGAACCCATCACTGTTAAAGTTGGTGACAAAGTACTATATGGTAAATACGCCGGTACAGAGTTAAAATTTGATGGAACAGATTATTTAATTATGCGCGAAAATGAAATTTTTGCGATCATTTAATTTTACTAACCCCGAAATTTTAAAAAACAAATTTAATTATGGCAAAAGATATAATTTTTGATATTGAATCAAGAGAGGGACTAAAACGCGGTGTTGATGCTTTGGCAAATGCGGTAAAAGTTACTTTAGGCCCAAAAGGTAGAAACGTAGTAATTGGTAAGGCTTTTGGAGGTCCGCAAATCACCAAGGACGGTGTTTCTGTGGCTAAAGAAATAGAATTAGAAAATGCGCTTGAAAATATGGGAGCACAAATGGTCAAAGAAGTTGCTTCTAAAACCAGTGATTTAGCTGGTGATGGGACAACAACCGCCACTGTACTCGCACAAGCGATCGTAAAAGAAGGTTTGAAAAACGTGGCTGCAGGTGCAAATCCATTAGACCTTAAAAAAGGAATCGACAAAGCTGTAGCTGCTATTGTTGAAGATTTAGCTTCTCAATCTGAAGTCGTTGGAAGTAAAATGGATAAGATCAAACAAGTTGCTGCAATTTCTGCGAACAATGACGATTCTATCGGTGAATTGATCGCCAAAGCTTTTGACAAAGTAGGTAAAGAAGGTGTCATTACGGTAGAAGAATCTAAAGGAACTGAAACTTACGTGGATATAGTAGAAGGTATGCAATTTGACAGAGGTTACTTATCGCCTTATTTCATTACAGACGCAGATAAGATGATCGCTGAGTTAGATTCTCCTTATATTCTTCTCTATGAGAAAAAAATCTCTTCTATGAAAGATCTATTACCTGTTCTTGAGCCTGTTGCTCAGAGTGGTAAGCCTCTTTTGATCATTGCAGAAGACGTAGATGGTGAAGCTTTGGCCACCTTAGTGGTGAACAAACTAAGAGGATCTCTTAAAATTGCAGCTGTAAAAGCACCTGGCTTTGGTGATAGAAGAAAAGCAATGCTGGAGGATATTGCCGTATTAACAGGTGGTACTGTGATCGCTGAAGAGAGAGGCTTTACTTTAGAGAACGCAACCATGGATATGTTAGGTCAAGCTGACAGAGTAAGTATCGACAAAGACAATACCACTGTGGTAAATGGAAACGGAGCTTCAAATGATATCAAAGCACGTGTGAACCAGATCAAATCTCAGATCGAAACAACTACTTCTGATTACGATAGAGAAAAGTTGCAGGAGCGTTTGGCTAAATTAGCCGGAGGTGTGGCTGTTTTATATGTTGGTGCTGCAAGTGAGGTTGAAATGAAAGAGAAAAAAGACCGCGTTGAAGATGCATTGCACGCAACCAGAGCTGCCGTTGAAGAAGGTATCGTTGCCGGTGGTGGTGTAGCTTTGATCAGAGCCAAAGCTGCTTTGACAAAAATTAAAACAGAAAATGCGGATGAATTAACAGGTATTCAAATCGTGTCCAGAGCTATTGAAGAGCCTTTGCGCACCATTGTAGAGAATGCAGGTAGTGAAGGGTCAGTTGTAGCTTCAAAGGTTTTAGAAGGCAAAAAAGACTTCGGTTTTAATGCTAAAACCGGAGAATATGTACAAATGATGAAAGCAGGAATTATAGATCCTAAAAAAGTAACTCGTATTGCGATTGAAAATGCGGCATCTGTTGCAGGAATGATCTTAACGACTGAGTGTGCTTTGGTAGATATCAAAGAAGAAGGACCTGCCGGAGGCGGAATGCCACCAATGGGAGGCGGAATGCCGGGAATGATGTAAGATCATTTTTCTTACAATAAAAAAAAGTCGCTCCAGAGCGACTTTTTTTATTTCTGTATTTATAAATACTTCTTGATCTCGTCAAAATCTGATCTGTTCTTATAATCAGGATCGAATTGAACATACATAATTTTGCCATCATTACCAATCAGATAAGTAGCCGGAACGGGTAAAACCATATTGTCGGCACCATTGTTTTCAGCCACCATTTTAGAAACAGCTTCGAAATAATTTGGCACATTACTTGGGTTCACTTCAAAAGCAACATGATAGGCTTCCATGATCTCATTATTTGCATCGTGCAGAATAGAATAGGAAGCATTCCAGTTTTTACTCGTTTCCTTTGTCTTTTCAACTTTTTCAGGTGTGACCACCAGTACTTTGACATTTTTATCTGATAATTCTTCTATATTGTCCTGAAGTTTTGCCAAATGTTTTTTACAATGCGGACACCAATTTCCACGATAAAAGATAAGAAGTATTTTTTGATCGGGTAACAGTTCTGTTGTTTTGATCGAACGGCCATATTGATCCATACCTGTAATAGATGGAGCAACTTCACCTACAGCCAAAGGAGTTAAATTAATCTGACCATAGGTAAAAACAGTAAAGAACAAAAATAAAGAGAATGAAAATTTCATAGGTATATATGTTAATGATACCCATTTCGACGAAGAAAATAAACTTGCTTACAACCTATCCTTTTTGGCATCAAACGAAATTTTCCCGGTCAAAAGCTGAAAAAACATTTTAAAATCTGACATTAAACTCCATAAAGGATAAGTAAATGTAGCCGGCCTATTCTTTTCAAAGAAAAAATGACCAACCCAGGCAAAGCCATAACCCACTATAGGAACGGCGATCCATAATTTCGAAATACCCGAAAATATAGCCAAAAAAGCCAAAACAAATACAAATGCTGTTCCAACAAAATGAAGTACCCTGCATGTCTTATGTTGATGTTCACTCAAATAAAATGCATAAAAAGCTTCGTAAGTCTTAATTCTGTCTTTCATGGTTAATCATTTGAGATGAATTGCTTTAATCAAAAAAGCTCGCATTCCCTTAGCAGAAGAATAATAGTCCAGCACTATGTCGATCAAATCTTCTCCCAGGATCGTTTCAGGGTCTAAATGCGCAAAATAATACCACTGTTTATTCATGATTAATGGTATCTCCTCTGCAATTTTCGTAAATTCTTTGGGTATTCTTTGATTCTTTTCTCCTTTTATCTCCCCATACTTATCTATAAAATCAGCTTCATTTATCAAGGCAGAAAATTCCTTTTGATGATCGGCTATATAAGTTCTGATGTCTTGGATCTCTTTTGAATCAGGCATATATAAACCTCCATAAATACCAAAATACTCAGGTCCAAGTTCTATATACAAACCTGGATAACTTTTGTCCTTTTTACCATACTTAGAGATGACGGCACTACTATGCAATTTATAAGGCGATTTGTCTTTAGAAAATCGAATATCCCTATTGATTCTAAAAATAGCATCTTTCGGCTCTATCTGTATCTCTTTATCAAACCTGTTTAAAGTCAAAATCAAATCTTTCACAAAAACTTGCATAGGAATTTTCACACTTTGCTCGTATCGTTTTCTATGGATATCAAACCATTCCTTATGATTATTCCCAGCTAATTCTTTAAAAAATTCGAGATAATCGGGTTTGAAATAGGCCATGTGAGTTAGTTTAGTAGTCGAGCTTTAAATTTATTAATTAAATTTGAATTGTTCATCCTAAACAAATCATATGAAACTCGTTGCCTCCCTGCAAATAATTTTGCTGTTTTCACTTCCCTTCTATGGTCAAACCGAACCGTATAAATTTGATCAGAAACTCGCCACTGAATTGAAAGCGGATGACTATGGCATGAAAACTTATGTCATGGCGCTGTTAAAAACTGGGCCAAACAGAAGTACTGATTCTATTACAAAAGCGAAACTGCAAAGAGCTCATTTAGATAATATTACTACAATGGCTGAAAACGGAACCTTAGTTCTCGCCGGACCTTTTTTAGACAATGGAGAATTGCGAGGGATATACCTATTCAATGTCGAAACGATTGAAGAGGCCAAAAAATTAACTGAAACGGACCCACTTATCAAATCTGGTGGATTGATCATGGAACTGCATCCTTTTTATGGCAGTGCGGCCATACAGAAAATGGATGAAATCCATAAAAAAATCCAGAAAACAGGAATTTAAATTAATTGAAAATATAGCTCAACCCTGCCAAAAAATTAAACTCGGGCATCGGAACAAGGTTGGTTTCTGTATATGCTTCACTAAAAATATTATTGAATGCTGCACTAAGTTCAAACCCTTTAATTTTCCCTGTTAGTTTTGCATCGACAACCTGATAATTGGTTCCATCGGGTCTTTCAACAAACCTGAAAGCAATGCTCTGCTGCAACCATTTGATAAATTGTGATTCCAGAGATACATTTACTTGATGTTTCATTGAATTGAGAGAGTATTGGGAAAAATTAAAGTCCGAATTTTTGATGTCATCTTTCAGATAGGCGTAGCCAAATCTTATGAATTGGGGATAATTTATGAGGCTAAATCTGTAATCTACGGTTGATTCAAGCCCTAGAGTAGATACATTCTGTATATTTTGTGATTGCCATGGATCGTCTTCGTTTTCTTTGACATAGTCGATCAAATTATCAGCACTTCTGTAAAATGCCGCAAAATCGACAAAGAACCTACTCGAATTCCATTTAAACCCGATTTCCTCGGTCAATGCGCTTTCAGGTTCTAAATCCGGATTACCAATAGTGGTTGGAGAGGTATAATACAGGTCGGTATAGGTCGGAATCCGGTAAGTATATCCCATATTCCCATATATTTTAAAATTGTCTTTTAATTCGTATCCCAGATCGATTCCCGGAAAAGCATGAAAGCCAAAGTCTGAAAAATAGGTGGCTGCTACTCCTGGAGTCAGATCGAATTTATCATCGAAAAAATGAAATCTGTGTTCCAAAAATCCGGTAAGCATGGTTCGATCATGGTTGCCCAAATTATTACTCGCAATAGACACTTTTGCCAAATCCAGGCCCACCCCGGTAATTCCAGCGTTTGAACGATAAGAAGCATCTAATGCTCCTCCTATTTTATTCGTAATATGCAAATTTCTATATATTTCGGGTCTGTCCCGAATGAACTCATACATATCCTGCCCCCTCGTCCAGTATAATTTTGGTTTAAAAACCACACTGTACCTTTCAAAACTCGATGATAAACCGATCAAAGAGGCTTGGGTCTCCTCGTATTGGTCCTTTGCTGTCGGACTGGCATAGAACCCATTAGCACCAAAATTACGCTCCATAAATGTGGCAATCAGATCTATAGGGATACCCTGGGTATTCCATTTACTTTTTAAAAACACATTCTGATTCTTAAAATCTGTATTATACCGGTAACCGTCAGAAGATATATTCGAATAATGAAGTTGATGTGCTGAGTTATCAAAGTTTATCGCACCCGTTAACTCATATCGCTGCTGACCAAATGAACCAAATCCCACGTCGCCCTTAAGCGCAGTTTCAACCTGCTTTTTAGTCACAATATTGATCGCACCGGTAAAGGCATTTTGTCCGTAAACACGGGCGGCTGGCCCTTTGATGACCTCAATTCTTTCAATATTTTCAAGGGGGATCATCATGTTCATCGTATGATGACCCGTTTGAGGATTTTCTGTTTTAATACCATCGATCAGCACGAGAGTTTGATCAAAACTGCCTCCTCGGATATATAGATCGGCCTGCATCCCTTCTACCCCTCTTCTGCGCACGTCTATCCCGGCATATTGTTGTAATAGTTCTGCTACATTGCTGGCAGTACTCCTTTGAATATCCTCTTTGGAGATTAATTGAATCGTTCTCGAATTTTCTGAAAAAGGTATTTCAATTCTTTCAGAACTAAGAATAACTTCGTTTAGGTTTTGGGTTTCTATATCCTGTCCAAAAGTTAGTTGTAGTGCAAATAGAAACAACAAAGTAAAACGTAAACTCATTTTGATTTTTTTAGCAGCTGCAAAAATATAAATTCCTATCATAAGTATAGGATTAAAAATAAAAAAACCGAGTAATCTCGGTTTTTAAGCTTTTCCTGTCGGTCCAAAACTCATGGGTATCGGAGGCACATCGTAATCCTTGATTTCTCCGTGGGCACTTTCAAATCGCTGTATATTTTCTGCCAGCGCCTTCATAAACCTTTTCGCGTGTTGCGGAGTTAAAATTATTCTCGATTTCACCTTCGCTTTTGGAGCTCCCGGCATGATATTGATAAAATCAACCACGAACTCAGAAACGGAATGATTAATAATGGCCAGATTGGCATAGGTCCCGTCTGACATTTGTTCGTCTAGCTCAATGTTTATTTGAGCTTTATTCTCTTTTTTCTCCATAATCATAAAAAAAGGCCAGGATTAACCTGGCCTGTAAAATTTATCCTTCCATAGATACTTTCATATCTTCTTTGCTACCAACGATAATATGATCGTAATCGTGAATACCTGTACCTGCCGGAATTCTCTTACCGACAATTACATTTTCCTTCAATCCTTCCAAGTGATCTTCCTTACCGCTTACAGCAGCTTCGTTTAATACTTTTGTAGTTTCCTGGAACGACGCTGCAGAAATAAACGATTTTGTTTGTAATGAGGCTCTTGTAATCCCTTGTAAGATTGGTTCTGCCGTCGCTGGGAAAGCATCTCGGGCTTCAACTAAATTCTTATCATTTCTGATCAGAATCGAATTTTCATCTCTCAATTGACGAGCTGAGATGATCTGACCCGGTTTAAGGTCTGAATCTCCGGCATCCTCAACTACTTTCATTCCGTAGATCTTATCATTTTCTTCGATAAAATCATCTTTATGAACCAATTGATCTTCTAAGAATAGCGTATCACCAGAATCTACGATCCTTACTTTACGCATCATCTGACGAACAATTACCTCAAAGTGCTTATCATTGATCTTCACACCTTGCAAACGGTATACTTCTTGAATTTCATTGACCAAATATTCCTGAACTTTAGAAGGTCCTTGAATATTAAGAATGTCAGACGGAGTGATAGCTCCATCAGATAATGGCATACCTGCTTTCACAAAATCATTTTCTTGAACCAAGATCTGATTAGATAATTTAACCAGGTACTTCTTGATATCGCCTAATTTGGATTCGACAATTACTTCTCTGTTACCACGCTTGATTTTACCTAAAGAAACAACGCCGTCAATCTCAGAAACAACTGCCGGATTTGATGGGTCACGTGCTTCGAATAACTCGGTAACCCTTGGCAGACCACCTGTGATATCCCCTGCTTTTCCGGATCTTCTTGGAATTTTCACCAGGATCTTACCAGATTTGATCTTTTCTCCGTCTTCCACCAATAAGTGTGCCCCTACCGGTAAACTATAAGATTGTAGTACCTCTCCTGATTTATCTTTGATCAATAAGTTTGGTGCTACTTTTTTCTTTTTGAAATCGGCGATTACTTTTTCTCTAAATCCGGTTTGCTCATCGATTTCTACCTTGTAAGTAACTCCTTCCAAAATATCCTCAAATTCAACCTTTCCTTCAAATTCAGAAACAATAACACCATTATATGGATCCCATTTACAAATTGATGTTCCTCTTTTCACCGTATCTCCATCATTGACAAAAATAAATGATCCATAAGGAATATTATTCGCGCTTAAAGTAAGTTCTGTTCTGGGATCGATGATCTTTGCCTCGGCAGTTCTCGAGATCACAACATCAAATTGATTTCCGTCGTTATCGAGACCTTTTACTGTTTTTAAATCATCAATTTGGATCTTACCTGAAAAGTTAGCGATCATTTCACTTTCTTCAGAAATATTTCCTGCAATACCTCCTACGTGGAAGGTACGTAAAGTCAACTGTGTACCTGGCTCTCCAATAGATTGTGCAGCTACAACGCCCACAGCTTCACCTTTTTGAACCATTTTATTGGTAGATAAACTCACTCCGTAACACTTCGCACAAATTCCTTGCTTCGATTCACAAGTCAATGCAGAACGCACTTCAATGGATTCTAATCCACTTAGATTTACCTTAGCCACCTCTTCTTCATGGAAATAGTCACCTGATTTAATGATTAACTCATCCGTTTCAGGATCGTAAACATCGTGTAAAGAAACTCTTCCTAAAATTCTTTCTCCAAGAGACTCAACTATTTCATCATTCTTTTTCAAGGGGTACACCTGCAAACCTCTCAAAGTCTCACAATCTACTTCATTGATGATCACATCTTGTGCAACGTCTACCAAACGACGAGTTAAATAACCCGCGTCTGCTGTTTTTAAAGCGGTATCCGCCAAACCTTTACGAGCACCGTGCGTAGAAATAAAGTATTCTAAAATCGATAGTCCTTCCTTAAAGTTAGAAAGAATCGGGTTTTCAATGATTTCTCCACCACTAGCCGTTGATTTTTTAGGCTTTGCCATCAATCCTCGCATACCGGTTAACTGACGAATCTGTTCTTTAGAACCCCTCGCACCAGAATCAAGCATCATATATACTGAGTTAAACCCTTGCTGGTCTTCTCTCAATCGTTTCATTGATAATTCTGTCAATCTATTATTGGTAGAACTCCAAACATCAATTACCTGGTTATATCTTTCCTTATTGGTAAGCATACCCATGTTATAACTCGCCATGATATTATCTACCTGACCATTTGCAGATTCAATCATCGCGTGTTTTTCTTCCGGAATAATGATATCCCCTAAACTAAACGACAATCCACCTTTAAAGGCAAAACGATAACCCATGTCTTTGATAGAATCCAAGAACCTACCTGTAGTAGGCACATCGGTTACCTTCAAAATCTTACCGATAATATCTCTTAATGATCTTTTTGTCAATACTTCGTTGATATATCCTGCTGCAGGAGGCACAACTTCATTGAACAATACTCTTCCTACGGTCGTCTCGATCAAGGTTGGAGCTATTTCTCCGCGCTCATTGATATCGTTCGTCCTAACCTTAACCACTGCGTTGAGGTCAACTTTTTTCTCGTTAAATGCGATTTCAACTTCTTCCAAAGAATAAAAAGTAGTTCCTTCTCCTTTTACTTTGAAATCAGGAGTAGATCTTCTCTCTTTGGTCATGTAGTAAAGACCCAAAACCATGTCCTGAGAAGGCACCGTAATTGGTGATCCGTTGGCAGGATTTAAAATATTATGAGAAGCCAGCATCAACAATTGTGCTTCTAAAATGGCCTCATTACCCAAAGGTAAATGTACCGCCATCTGGTCACCATCGAAGTCAGCGTTAAATGCCGTACAAACCAATGGATGCAATTGTATCGCTTTTCCTTCTATCAATTTGGGTTGGAATGCCTGAATACCCAAACGGTGCAAAGTTGGAGCCCGGTTCAGTAATACAGGGTGCCCTTTTAATACATTTTCAAGAATATCCCAAACAACAGGTTCTCTTTTATCAATTATTTTTTTGGCAGATTTAACTGTTTTTACAATCCCTCTTTCGATCAATTTTCTGATGATAAAAGGCTTGTACAGTTCAGCAGCCATATCTTTTGGCAATCCGCATTCGTATAATTTCAGTTCCGGACCTACAACGATCACCGAACGTGCAGAATAATCAACACGTTTACCCAATAAGTTTTGACGGAATCTACCTTGCTTACCTTTTAATGAATCTGAAAGTGATTTTAAAGGTCTGTTGGATTCTGTTTTAACAGCAGATGCTTTTCTTGTATTGTCAAATAAAGAATCTACAGATTCTTGTAACATCCTTTTTTCATTGCGCAAGATAACTTCAGGCGCCTTGATCTCCATTAACCTTTTTAAACGATTGTTTCTGATGATCACCCTTCTGTAAAGGTCGTTCAAGTCAGAAGTCGCGAATCTACCTCCATCCAATGGAACCAACGGACGTAATTCCGGTGGAATCACAGGAATCACTTTCATGATCATCCATTCTGGTAAGTTCTCCTTTCTTTTGTTAGCCTCTCTCAACGCTTCAACAACATTCAAACGCTTCAGTGCCTCCATTTTACGTTGCTTGCTCGTTTCTGTATTTGCACTGTGTCTCAATTGGTATGATAACTCATCAAGATCAATTCTATGCAACAGTTCGATCAGACACTCAGCACCCATTTTAGCGATGAACTTATTCGGATCACTGTCATCCAGGTATTGATTATCTTGCGAGAGTTCTTCTAAAATGTCCAAGTACTCTTCTTCTGTCAAGAAATCTAATTTGTTCAGTGGCTCACCATCTACATTCTTTGCCAACCCGGGTTGGATGACGACATAACGTTCGTAGTAAATGATCATGTCTAATTTTTTGGATGGTAAACCTAAAAGGTATCCAATTTTATTAGGCAAAGATCTGAAGTACCAAATATGTGCTACAGGAACTACTAAATTGATATGACCTACTCTGTCTCTTCTAACTTTTTTCTCAGTTACTTCAACCCCACAACGGTCACAAATAATTCCTTTATAACGAATTCTTTTGTACTTACCACAAGCACATTCATAATCCTTTACAGGACCAAAAATACGCTCACAGAACAAACCATCTCTTTCTGGCTTGTGTGTTCTGTAATTAATAGTTTCGGGTTTTAACACTTCTCCCCTAGATTTCTCTAGAATTGTTTCAGGAGATGCTAGACCGATGGTTATTTTATTAAATTTTTTTACCGTGTATTTATCCTTTTGTCTTGCCATGGTGATGGTTAAGATTTTTTTAATGTGAAAAATGAAACACAGTACCCCGCAGGGTACTGTTGTAAAAATATTATTCTTCTAATCGTACGTCTAAACCTAGACCCATTAGTTCGTGCATCAATACGTTGAAAGATTCAGGCAATCCTGGCTCAGGCATAGGCTCTCCTTTTACGATTGCCTCGTAAGTTTTCGCTCTACCCATCACATCATCAGATTTCACTGTCAAGATTTCTCTTAAAGTTGCAGAAGCTCCATAAGCTTCTAATGCCCAGACTTCCATCTCTCCAAAACGCTGACCTCCAAATTGAGCCTTACCTCCAAGAGGTTGTTGCGTAATTAATGAGTAAGGTCCGATAGATCTCGCGTGCATCTTATCTTCAATCATGTGACCTAATTTGATCATATAAATTACCCCTACAGTAGCCGGCTGATCAAATCTCTCACCCGTACCTCCATCATATAGATAAGTATGTCCGAATTCTGGAATCCCGGCTTTCTTCGTCAATGCAGTAATTTGATCGATATTTGCCCCGTCAAAAATTGGCGTAGCGTATTTCTCGCCCAAATTCTGACCAGCCCAACCGAGCACTGTTTCATAAATCTGACCAATGTTCATACGCGATGGTACCCCAAGCGGGTTGAGCACAATATCCACAGGTGTTCCATCTTCCAAAAACGGCATATCTTCTCTACGAACGATCTTCGCCACAATACCTTTGTTACCGTGACGACCGGCCATTTTATCTCCTACCTTTAATTTACGTTTTTTAGCGACGTAAATTTTAGCCAATTTTAGGATTCCTTTTGGCAACTCATCCCCAATGGTAATGGTAAACTTCTTTCTTCTCAAGCCACCTTGCAAATCGCTCAATTTGATTTTGTAGTTATGAATTAAACGACTAATCAAATTGTTTACATCATTATCAGTTGTCCACACGCCTTTTGTCAAATGCTCGAAATCCATGACAGAATTCAACATCTTCAAGGTATATTTTTTACCTTTTGCGAAGATTTCTTCTCCCAGGTCATTGTGTACACCCTGAGATGTTTTTCCATTGACCAATTGGAATAATTTCTCGATCAACTGTTCTTTAAGGTTATCGATCTTCACCGTGTATTCTGCTTCTAAACGAGCAATATCATTGGTTTCTTTCGCTTTCTTAACCTTATCCTTAATCGTTCTTTGGAATAATTTCTTATCAATGACAACCCCGTGAAGAGAAGGTGAGGCTTTTAAAGAAGCATCTTTCACATCTCCTGCATTGTCTCCAAAAATAGCTCTTAAGAGTTTTTCTTCCGGAGTTGGATCAGATTCTCCTTTTGGAGTGATCTTACCGATTAAAATATCACCCGGTTTAATTTCAGCACCTATGCGAATCATTCCATTCTCATCCAAGTCTTTGGTTGCCTCTTCACTGACATTCGGAATATCCGCTGTCAACTCTTCAGCACCCAACTTAGTATCTCTCACTTCTAATGAATATTCGTCAATATGAATTGAAGTAAAAATATCTTCGCGAACTACCTTTTCAGAAATCACAATAGCATCCTCGAAATTGTATCCTTTCCAGGGCATAAAAGCTACTTTCAAGTTTCTTCCTAAAGCTAGCTCTCCATTTTCCGTCGCATAACCCTCACAAAGTACTTGCCCCTTAGTTACTTTATCACCTTTCTTAACAATCGGGTGTAAGTTAATGGCAGTTCCCTGGTTTGTTTTTCTAAACTTGATCAGATTATACGATTTAGAATCCTCATCAAAACTCACCAATCTCTCTTCGTCAGTTCTCTCGTATTTGATCTCAATTCTATTTGAATCGACATAAGTAACTACCCCGTTATCTTCAGCATTGATCAAGATCCTTGAGTCAGTAGCAACTCTTCGTTCCAATCCGGTACCAACAATAGGTGCCTCAGGCTTCATTAATGGAACTGCCTGACGCATCATGTTAGATCCCATCAAGGCACGGTTCGCATCATCGTGCTCAAGAAATGGAATTAACGAGGCAGAAATTGAAGCGATCTGATTTGGCGCAACGTCCATATAATTGATCTCTTTGGGTTCTACCAATGGGAAATCTCCTTCTTCTCTGGCTACTACTTTTTCAGCAGTAATTTTCCCACTTCCGTCTACGTCCAAATTTGACTGTGCGATCTTTTGTCCTTCTTCCTCTTCTGCACTCAAATAAATTGGTTCCTTTTTCACATCTAATCCTCCATCATGGATCTCACGATAAGGAGTTTCAATAAAACCTAAGTTATTCACTTTTGCATATACAGCTAAAGAGGATATCAGACCAATGTTTGGTCCTTCAGGAGTTTCGATAGGACAAAGACGACCGTAATGGGTGTAGTGAACGTCACGGACCTCAAAGCCAGCTCTTTCTCTTGAAAGTCCTCCGGGGCCTAAAGCCGATAGCCTTCTTTTATGCGTGATCTCTGCCAATGGATTGGTTTGATCCATGAACTGAGATAACTGGTTCGTGCCAAAAAATGAATTGATCACAGACGATAAAGTCTTGGCGTTGATCAAATCGATCGGTGTAAACACCTCGTTGTCACGAACATTCATTCGTTCCCTTATCGTTCTTGCCATTCTGGCCAAACCTACACCGAACTGTCCTGATAATTGTTCTCCAACCGTTCTGACACGACGGTTAGACAAGTGGTCGATATCATCGACTTCCGCTTTAGAATTAACCAAATTGATCAAATTCTTAACGATGGTAATAATATCCAATTGGGTAAGTACTTTTTCATCGATACCTACCTCAAGACCTAATTTTTTGTTCATTCGGTAACGACCAACCTCCCCGAGGTTATATCGCTGATCAGAGAAGAATAATTTTTGAATTACTCCCTTAGCAGTTTCATAATCAGGCGGTTCCGCATTACGCAATTGTCTGTATATATATTCAACCGCCTCTTTTTCTGAGTTGGTTGGATCTTTTTGAAGGGTATTATGGATAATGGCATAATCCCCCATCTCATTATCTAATTTGTGTAAAAGAATTGTTTTAGCGCCAGAATCGACGATCTCATCGATATGTTCTTTTTCAAGAACAGTATCACGATCTAAAACAATCTCGTTTCTTTCGATAGAAATAACTTCACCGGTATCTTCATCCACGAAGTCCTCGAACCAGGTTTTAAGAACCCTTGCAGCTAATTTTCTATCTAAGTATTTTTTTAACCCGCTTTTTGACACTTTTATTTCTTCAGCAAGGTCAAAGATCTCAAGGATATCCTTATCTCTTTCAAATCCGATAGAACGGAAAAGTGTGGTAACAGGTAATTTTTTCTTTCTGTCGATGTAAGCATACATCACTTGGTTGATATCTGTGGCAAATTCGATCCAGGAACCTTTAAAAGGAATCACTCTGGCCGAATACAATTTTGTTCCATTTGCGTGAAAGGACTGGCCGAAGAACACACCAGGTGATCTGTGTAATTGTGAAACCACAACTCTTTCTGCTCCATTGATCACAAAAGTACCGCTCGGAGTCATGTAAGGGATGGTCCCTAAATAAACATCTTGTACTATGGTTTCGAAGTCTTCATGCTCTTCGTCTGTACAATATAATTTTAATCGGGCTTTTAATGGCACACTATAGGTCAACCCTCTTTCAATACACTCTTGAATGCTATATCTGGGTGGGTCAACGAAATAATCTAAAAACTCTAAAACAAAGTTATTACGTGTATCAGTAATTGGAAAGTTGTCCTGAAAGGTCTGGAATAAACCTTCGTCACTACGTTCATCAGATTTTGTTTCTAACTGAAAAAAATCCTGGAAAGACTTAACTTGGATATCGAGAAAGTCGGGATAATCAGTGAACAATTTGGTTGATGAAAAGTTTACTCTTTGGTTATCTTTTTTCGTTGCCAATGGAGAAAAATTTAAATTAAAATCTAAGAAAGAATATATATGCAAAAATGGTTTAGGCTTTAGGGTATACACCCTAAAGTCCTAAACCTTAGATATTTAAGTAGGAAATTTATTTAAGCTCTACTTCAGCTCCTGCTTCTTCTAATGAAGCTTTTAATCCTTCAGCTTCGTCTTTAGAGATACCTTCTTTAATTGGAGCAGGTGCACTATCAACGATTTCTTTAGCTTCTTTTAATCCTAAACCGGTTAATTCTTTTACCAATTTCACTACTGCTAATTTAGAAGCACCAGCCGCTTTTAAGATCACATCAAATTCTGATTTCTCTTCAGCAGCAGCTTCTCCACCACCAGCTGCAGGACCAGCAACAGCTACAGCAGCAGCTGCAGGCTCGATACCATATTCTTCTTTTAAGATATTTGCCAACTCATTAACTTCTTTTACAGTTAAGTTAACTAATTGTTCTGCGAATTCTTTTAAATCTGCCATTTTCTTTAAATTTAAATTTTTTATTATTTAGTTTTAGTGTGTACTTATTCTTTTTCTGATAAGGTCTTCAAGATACCGGCTAATTTACCACCACCAGATTTCAATGCAGAAACTACATTCTTAGCAGGTGATTGTAACAATCCGATTACTTCGCCAATAACCTCTTCTTTAGATTTAATGTTTACCAAAGCATCTAATTGGTCATCACCAACGTAGATAGATTCTTCAACAAAAGCTCCTTTAAGAACTGGTCTGTCTGATTTCTTCCTAAATTCCTTAATTACTTTTGCAGGAGCATTGCTCACTTCAGCAATCATAATAGAGGTATTTCCTTTTAGGATACTAGGAAGATCTCCAAAATCCTTATCAGATTTTTCCATTGCTTTAGAAAGCAAGGTATTTTTAACAACAGCAAGTTTAATGTTCGCTTTAAAACATGCTCTTCTTAGGTTCGATGTATCAGTCGCATTGAGGCCTGAAATATCTGCAAGATAGATGACATTATTCTCGGCTAATTTACCGGTTAATTCATCTATTACTAACGCTTTATCTTCTCTTGTCATTATTCGCTCGATTTAACTGATTAAACTGTTTTTGTATCAATCGCTACCGAAGGACTCATGGTACTTGATAGGAATATACTCTTGATATAAGAACCTTTTACAGTAGAAGGTTTCAATTTAACAAGGGTTTGGACTAATTCATGAGCGTTTTCGGCTAATTTTTCAGCTTCAAAAGAAACCTTGCCAATAGACGCATGAACGATTCCGGTCTTATCTACTTTAAAGTCGATCTTACCTCCTTTTACATCTTGTACTGCTTTAGCGACATCCATGGTTACCGTACCTGTTTTTGGGTTTGGCATTAAACCTCTAGGACCTAAAATTCTTCCTAAAGGACCTAATTTACCCATGACACTTGGTAAGGTTACAATAACATCAACATCTGTCCATCCTTCTTTAATTTTTTGAAGGTAATCGTCTAATCCAACATAATCAGCACCTGCTTCTTTTACCTCAGCCTCTTTATCAGGAGTCACCAAAGCCAATACACGTACTTCTTTACCGGTTCCGTGAGGCAGTGTGACCACCCCTCTTACCATTTGATTTGCTTTTCTTGGATCTACACCTAAACGCACTGCAATATCAACACTTGCATCAAAATTTACGTTGGTGATCTCTTTCACTAAAGCTGACGCGTCCACTAAATTATGGGCAACATTTACATCAACCTTAGCTTTCGCCTCTTTTTGTTTTTTTGTCAATTTTGCCATAATTATGCTTTTTTAACCGGAGCATCTCCTTTAATTCTAATTCCCATAGAGCGTGCAGTACCAGCCACCATCAACATAGCAGATTCTATTTCAAATGCATTTAAATCTTGCATTTTGTCTTCTGCGATTGATTTTACTTGGTCCCAGGTAACTGTAGCTACTTTCTTTCTATTTGGTTCTCCTGAACCACTCTTCAATTTAGCTGCTTCTAATAATTGCGTTGCCGCAGGTGCAGTTTTAACAACAAAGTCGAATGATTTATCTTTGTAAACGGTAATTACTACCGGACAAATCTTACCCGCCTTATCCTGAGTTCTCGCATTGAACTGCTTACAGAACTCCATAATGTTAACACCGGCAGAACCCAAAGCAGGTCCAATAGGCGGTGAAGGGTTTGCTGCACCTCCGCGTGCCTGTAATTTAACTATTTTACTAACTTCTTTTGCCATTTTAAATCATGTTTTAGATTACCCTATGTGGAAGCCAGGGAAACCTCAGTTCGCGTAACAGTTATGATATTTTTTCAACTTGCATGTAATTCAATTCTAATGGCGTTTTTCTACCAAAGATCTTTACCATTACTTCAAGTTTGCGTTTTTCTTCGTTAATTTTTTCAATCGTACCATCAAATCCGTTAAAAGGACCGTCAATTACTTTAACCGTTTCTCCTTTGATAAAAGGTATAGCCACATTTTCATTTTGCACAGCCAATTCATCTACCTTCCCTAGCATCCTGTTAACTTCAGATTGTCTTAACGGAATAGGATCACCTCCTTTGGTCTCTCCTAAAAATCCAATAACTCCAGTCACTGATTTAATGACATGAGGTACTTCACCACTCAAATTAGCCTCAATCATAATATAACCGGGAAAAAACACTTTTTCTTTGTTATATTTTTTTCCATTTCTAATTTGGATCACTTTTTCCGTTGGTACCAATACCTGTTGAACATAGTCTGATAAGCCTAATCGAGCAATTTCGTTCTCGATATAGGTTTTGATCTTATTTTCCTGACCACCGATAGCCCTAACAGCATACCATTTCATTACATTATCAGACATCTTATTCTTTTAGTTAAATAAATCGAAATATTTTTCGAATCCAAATTGAAAAGTCTTATCAACCAAAAACACAGCTACTGCAAATATCACGGTAAACACGGCCACCACTACAGTGGTTTTCTGTGCTTCTGGCCATGACATCCAAGTCACATGCGATCTTAATTCCTCAAAGGATTCTTTGATATACGTTACTAAATTCATACTAGTATTTTTTGCACGGGTGGAGAGGCTCGAACTCCCGACACCTGGTTTTGGAGACCAGTGCTCTACCAACTGAGCTACACCCGTATAAAAGTGCGCCGATGAAAACATGATTTACATTTCGATAAAGAGCACTTTAATTTGTAAACACACCATGTTAACAAAGGTTTCTGTCGAAATAACCGACAGAAACCTTTAGTGTATTTATAAGAAAATCATTCCTTAGTCTAAAATCTCAGTTACCTGACCAGCACCAACTGTTCTACCTCCTTCACGGATCGCAAATCTTAAACCTACGTTTAATGCAATGGTTTGAAGTAATTCTACAGTAACAGTTAAGTTATCACCAGGCATTACCATTTCAACACCATCAGGTAAACTAATTGTTCCTGTAACATCAGTTGTTCTTACGTAGAACTGAGGACGGTAGTTCTTATGGAATGGAGTGTGACGTCCACCTTCTTCTTTTTTCAAGATATACACCTCAGCTTTGAAGCTTTTGTGTGGTTTTACAGAACCTGGCTTACAAATAACCATACCTCTTTTAATATCTTCTTTATCGATACCTCTTAATAAAAGACCTACGTTATCTCCAGCTTCACCTCTATCTAAAATTTTACGGAACATCTCAACTCCGGTAATGGTAGAAGTCAATTTTTCAGCACCCATACCGATGATCTCTACCGGGTCACCTGTGTTAGCTACACCAGTCTCAATTCTACCGGTAGCAACTGTTCCACGACCAGTAATTGAGAATACATCTTCAACAGGCATCAAGAATGGCTTATCAACATCTCTCTGTGGCATCTCGATCCATGCATCTACTGCCTCCATCAATTCCATTACTGTCTTCACCCATTTTTCTTCTCCGTTCAATGCACCTAAGGCAGAACCTTGGATCACAGGACCGTTATCTCCGTCATAATCGTAGAAAGACAATAAGTCTCTCACTTCCATTTCAACCAATTCTAACAATTCAGCATCGTCAACCATATCCACTTTGTTCATGAAAACAACGATTCTTGGAATACCTACCTGACGACCTAATAAGATGTGCTCACGAGTTTGTGGCATTGGACCATCAGTAGCAGCTACAACTAAAATTGCACCGTCCATCTGAGCAGCACCAGTAACCATGTTCTTCACATAATCCGCGTGACCTGGACAATCTACGTGTGCGTAGTGACGATTGGCAGTTGAATATTCAACGTGCGCTGTATTAATAGTAATACCTCTTTCTTTTTCTTCCGGAGCATTATCAATTTGGTCAAATGATTTTACCTCAGAAAGACCTAGATCTGCTAATACTTTTGTGATAGCAGCAGTTAATGTAGTTTTACCGTGATCTACGTGTCCAATTGTACCAATATTAAGGTGTGGTTTTGAACGATCAAAAGTTGCTTTTGCCATGATTGTTTAATTTTATGTCTTAGTTATTTATTGTGTTAAAATTTATTTTCGCAGTAAAATTTACCGAAGATTAAGTAGAATTATTTGCTCTAGCCAGCTTCATCTAAACTTTCTCTACAAAATCAAGAGCCAATGACGGGATTTGAACCCGTGACCTCTTCCTTACCAAGGAAACGCTCTACCCCTGAGCTACACCGGCTTATGCTTCATAAGGCACCCGGTATATGATTTAACTTAAGAGTAAAAGGTATACCGCCTTTGCTTTTCCTAAAATAGAGCGAGAGACGGGGCTCGAACCCGCGACATTCAGCTTGGAAGGCTGAAGCTCTACCAACTGAGCTACTCTCGCATTCAAATTAAAGTGGGGAGAGCAGGATTCGAACCTACGAAGGTTGCCCAACAGAGTTACAGTCTGTCCTCGTTGACCGCTTGAGTATCTCCCCAACATATTTTTTATCTCAAAGAACGAGCCGGTAGAGGGGCTCGAACCCACGACCTGCTGATTACAAATCAGCTGCTCTAGCCAACTGAGCTACACCGGCATTTGAACTATTTTATCTTTTTATTAACCCGTGAACGACATCACTTCATAAAAAAACAAACCGCTCTTTCAAACGGTTTGCAAATGTATAAAGTTTTATGTTTTCTACAAAACTTTTTTAAAATATTTTCTAAAATTTTATGCTCTCTGTTTTTCCTTTCTTTTTAGTAGTTGTCTTCTCAATGATTCAACCGCTAAACTGATACCCTCTTCGAAGGTTTTACTCTCCTTTTTAACCACTACATCATTACCGGGAATATTGATTTTTATTTCGGATATCTTATTCTCCTTATCACTGGTATTTTGGACTTTCAAAAACACCTCAGCATCAATGATCTTTTCATTGAATTTTTCTAAGTTCGTCACCTTCTTTTCGATAAAGTCAACCAATGCTTGATCAATATTAAAATTAACTGATTGCACAAATACTTTCATAGTTAATGGTTTTTAACGCTCCTTGGATGAGCTTGGTTATACATTTTTTTTAATTCACTTAAGCTGTTCTGCGTGTACACTTGAGTAGATGCTAAACTGGAATGTCCAAGTAATTCTTTCACCGAATTCAGATCTGCTCCTTCATTTAATAAATGTGTCGCAAAGGAATGCCTCAAGGTATGGGGACTTTTTTTCACTTTACTAGACACTATACTAAAATAATCATTTATCAAACGATAAACTAATGTTGGATATATTTTCTCTCCCTTTTCTGTAATAAAAAAATAGTCTTCCCTGGGATGCTGAGCACTTCTCAATAAATTGTATTTCTCTATCGCAGGCTTCAATGAATTTAATAACGGAATAAATCTTTCCTTATTTCTTTTTCCAAGTACTTTCATCAACGCTCCACCTGCATCTATATCTGATACTTTTAAATTAATCAGTTCGGCCCGTCTTATTCCGGTGCTGTATAAAAGCTCTACGATCAGACCATTTCTAACTGAAATAAAATCCTCTGCCTCTCTCATGATTTCAATGACCTCTTCAATTTCTCTTTGATTAAAAGGTACACTTACCCTTTTTGCCATTTTTAAGGGCTTGTGATGCTTCATCGGATTGTCAGCAATTAATTTAGCCTTCATCAGAAATACATAGAAAGATCTGAGTGTGCTCATCTTCCTATTGATAGACCTGTTACTCATATCCTGATCGACCAGATCCAATATCCATTGCCTGATAAAGGAATAATCCAAATTTTCAAGATCTTCTCTTTTAAAGTTCAATTCACAAAAAGACCGAAAACTCTCGAGATCTTTACGATAAGCCAAAAGTGTATGGGGAGAATATTTCTTCTCAAAAACCAAATAATCTAAAAACGCTTTTATGGCCAAACAGTTTTTTTTTGGAAGAATAATTAATGAGCAGTTTTTACCTCAAACAAATTTAACCATTTTTAAACGGTTAAAATGTTAAAAATAAAAAAACCGCTTAAATATCTTAAGCGGTTTCTATTGTCTTAGACAAGAATTTATCCTTTTTCTTCTTCGGTTCTGATACCTTGAATATATCTGGCTTTTAATTTTTGTTGTCTCTTTAATACAGATGGTTTTGTGAATTGCTTACGCTCACGCAAGTTTTTCATTGTCTTAGTGCTGTCAAATTTTCTTTTGAATTTTTTTAAAGCCCTATCTATGTTCTCACCATCCTTTACCGGGATTATTAACATTGCGATGCACCTCCTTTCATCTGTCCGCTTTTAATTGTTTATATACGTTTTCGAGGGCGCAAATGTACAAATTAATTCTAATTCATAATGATGTCAAACAATATTTTAATTACTTTTAACCATAATTCGTCAGAAATATGGAAAATAGAACAATAAATGAGGTAAAACCGATGAGTCCGACCGATTGGGCGATTACTGTTTTTATTACCTCTCTTCCTTTAGTCGGTTTGATTATGCTTTTGATCTGGGCCTTTGGGGATCACAGTAATATCCACAGACAAAATTATGCCAAGGGTAGCTTGATCCTTATGCTTATTGGTATAGGAATTGCCTTGATCTTTTTACTCTTTTTTGGTGGGATTGCCATCATGGCCAATCTATTTAATTGATCTAATCCTTTTTCTTAAATAATCTTTTAAAAAAGGATTCCTTTTTTTTGACCTCCTTTTTGGCTTTTTTTGCTGCCTTTTCTGAGGTCATAGTTGGTCTGCTAAAAATTTTGTCGAAGAATTTTTCAACATCACTGTCTTCTATATAATCCTCACAGGCTAAACTTTCCAGCTCTTGTTCAGATAATGGAGCAAAATTTGTCAAATATCTATTTGATAAGGTTTTATTTCTTTGAATCTCTCTTAAGGTATAACCAACTAAGGGCAAAGCCAGTTTCCCTCCTGAACCCAATGCACCCGAATTAAAATGGAGGCTCGGAGAATTACATCCTACGCGCGAAACCAACACTAAGTTAGGCGTAAATCCCGCAAACCATGCATCAGCATAATCCTGCGAAGTACCCGTTTTACCGGCGATTTCTCTGGATACCCCAAATTGAGTAGAAATGGCCTTCCCGGTTCCCTCATTTACGGCCTTCCTCAGCATAGCGCTCATCAAAGTACTGGTAGATTCGCTCATCACAAGCTCTCTTTTTTGTGCGCTTTTATGCTCATAGATCTTTGTTCCATCGGCAGTTTTGATACGAACAACACTATAGGGTTGAATTTTTCTCCCTCCATTCGCAAATGCGGCATAGGCCGTGGCCAGTTCATAGATACTCGCACTCGAAGTTCCTAAAGCCACCGAGGGATTGGTTTCCAGCTGCTGACTGAACCCCAGCTTTGACCACATAGCATGCAGCTCTTCAAAGGGCAACGACAAAAACAATCTTACCGTAGGTACATTCATCGATTTTGCAAGAGCAGCAGCAACAGAATACCTTCCTCCAAATGAATTATCGTAATTTCTCGGAGTCCAGTTGTCAAAATCACTTAGCACCAACGAATCATTGCTGATATAATAACATGGCTTTATTCCATTCTCCAAGGCTGTTGCGTAAAGAATGGGCTTAAAAGTGGACGCTACCTGTCTCTGCGCATATATTTGCTCATAGGGATATCTCCTGTAATCTATCCCTCCAACCCAAACTTTGATACCTCCTGAATTCGGATCCAATCCTAACATACCTGCATGTAGCAAACTCAGATCTCGCTCAATACTATCAAGGACTGAAATCGAATCTGAACTAAACCCTTCCCATGAAAATATTTCTCGCTTCTTCTTTTCATCCATATTTTTTAAGTTTCCCTTTTGAAAAACTTTTTCAGACATAGATGTCAGTAATTTTTTTCCTGATCCTTTGCTGTACTGTCTATCCAACAGAGCTTGCATTTTTGACAGATGTTTCTGAAAAGCCGACAGCGCATATGCCTGCATTTCCAGGTTTAAACTGGTATGTATCTCCAATCCGTCTGTATAGATATTGTAAGTAGTCCCCTCCTTTTGGTTGATACTGTCGATGATTTTTTCTAATTCTCCCTTTACCTCCTGCAAAAAATAATTGGCCTTACCATGGCTTTTTAAATTTGCATAATCGAGACTTAAGGGTAATTCTTGCAGGGAATCTTTTCCGCTCTCATCGAGAAAATCATATTTGAACATTTGTTCGAGTACCGTATTCCTTCGTTTCAAAGCGTGATCAGGATATAATCTTGGATTGTAATAAGTATTTGCCTTTAACATACCCACCAAGACCGCACTCTCTTCAATATTTAAATCTTGAACCTGTTTATTGAAATAACGACGCGAAGCACTTTCTATTCCGTAAATATCTTCTCCAAAAGGAACCGTATTGAGATAGAGTTTTAAAATATCCTGTTTGCTGTATAGATGCTCGAGACGGTTTGCCAGAATAATTTCTTTCGATTTATTGACAGCAGTAGTAAGTGGTCCAAACCCTTTTCTGCCATACATGTTTTTTGCTAATTGCTGCGTAAGTGTACTGCCTCCTCCGGCACTTTCCTGCCGGAAAATAATACTCTTCACCAACACCCTCATTAAACTTCTCGCATCAATACCCTTATGTTCATAAAAACGCACATCTTCGGTGGCCAATAAGGCATTGATAAGATCCTCAGGTATCTGTTCAAATTCAACGTTCGTCCTGTTCTGAACAAAGTATTTACCCAATAATTCTCCTTCCTCTGAAAAGACCAATGACGCCGTTTCGTTCTTGAATTCTCTCAATTCTTCCTTATTGTATAAATGGCCAAAAACACCCATATATACGCCTGCGAAGAATAGAGCCAACAACAAAATTGCGGCCAGAACGACAAGGAGAATGTATTTTAAGAACCTCATATACAAAATCAAATTGTGGCAAATGTAAGACCAAAAAAAAGAAGAACCTTTTGAGTTCTTCCTATATGATATAAAATTACAAGATCAATTTAACTTCCTCTGTATTTTATCAATGGCGTTTTCGATCGATTTTTCGGGTTCAATGATATTGTACTCTCCCCAAAAATCCGGATCTGCAAAACCTGAGGTCTTATCCACCAAGATCACATTCGATCTCAATCTTTCAGCATTTTTTAAACTGATGTTTTCCGCATTATTCTTCCAATCTGTAACTGCCATTTCAATAATGACACCATAATTCGAATTGAATAACTTCTTTTTCCAGTTAACCTTAAACCCTAGTTCTAATCGACTGTAACTTTGGAACCATCTACCGTTACTTTCTTTGTAATCTATTTGATAATTGGCAATGGTAGGGGTCACATCGGCGTTAATTGGTTTTCTTTTAACAAAAAATCTACTAGCTAAAGCCTCATTCTCTAAATTCAAACTGATATCGACTTTTGTAATCGCATAACTTTGCGCATCGATATAAAGCTTCCCATAGAACATAGGCTCTTCTATGCTTGGCAACTGCCTGAAACTGATGATGTGGGTTGGCCGGTTATTTAAATTGGTAATGTTCGTATAACTGAACGAATAATTTCTCAAACTTTCCTCATCTAAGATCAAGTTTCTGTTCTTAGCAATATCAAACCTCATGGTATTGTAAGGACCACCTTGTAATTTAAGCACCAAAGTATCTAACTTCTTATAATCTGTGCTTTTTCTCGACTTGAACAAGCGGGCATAATCCTCTACTTTTGAAGTATAAGGCTGTTTGTAGATCTCAACAACTGCTTCCGACAAGGAGGCATACCTTTTTCCCTTGCTGATGGACTCTCGGTAAAAAGCAGTCATAATCAGAGGATCATCGGTGTAATTATCCTTAATTCTGGAAACGGCCTCTCTCACAATCTTTTCAGGATCTTTGGTAGAAATATTTACCTCCTTGAGCTGCTCAATCAGACTCCGTTAATCGAATGACATTATTCCCTGAATTTAAACTTGCTAAAGGAACTTCCTTATTGTTAAAACCCAAATAGGCAATCAGTAAATTATTATTTCTTAAATCTGACGGGACTTTTAAAGAAAACTCCCCTTCGCTGTTGCTCACTGTAGAAATATTTGAACCTGCAACAGAGATACTGGCGTATTCAAGTGTTTTTCCCGACTTATCAGAAACAATAGTTCCTGTAAATTCCACAAAATTCTCGACTTCCTGGGCCAGCATATTGGGTTGGTAGACAAAAATCAAGCTTAAAAAAAAGAAAAACGACGCGCTTCCAACACACATCCGCTTTTGAATTGCTCTATATGGTATCATGATCTTGAATTTTAGTTCTAACGATTTACTAAAATACAAAATGATTGAGACTTTTTTTTAGAAATGAGTAGGAATAATTGTTAATGAAATGATAATTATTGATTTCTGCTGTACATTAAAGGACTAAAAGCCATAGCGGCAAGCAGAACCGTGTCGCCAATTTTAAAACGATGGCTATCTCCTTCCTCACCCACAACTTTTACTATTTCTTGACCCGACAGAACGGTGAAGATCGTTAGAAAATCCTGTTTTTCAATATTTAATATCTCCCCTGTGAGTTGAAATTTACCGCTGACATTACTTTTAAAAAGCAGTGTTTTGGGCATACCTTTTTCTTTTATTTTCCCTTTTTCTAAGATGATCAATAGATCAGACATCTTTACAATTTCGCCAATATCATGACTGATCATAATCGTTGTAAGCTCAAATTGCTTATGCAAGGTCATGATGTATTCCTGTAACTCATGTCTCATTTCTAAATCTAAAGCTGAAAGTGGCTCATCTAAGATCAAGATATCCGGTTTTTGCGCCAGTGCTCTGGCTACGGCCACGCGCTGTTTTTGTCCGCCTGAAAGGAATTCCGGTTTTCTTTCCACCAATTCACCTAATCCGGATACCTCGATCAATTCTTCTATTATTTTTGGATTTTTATGATTCGAAGCATAGATCAGGTTCTCCTTGACGGTCATATTCGGGAAAAGTGCATAATCTTGAAAAACAAAACCTATATTTCTCTTTTGAGGCGGCAAATGGATGTTTTTGAGCTGGTTGAACCATGTTTGATCTTTTACCTTGATCTCCCCTGATTCGGGTTTCATCAAACCTGCGAGAAGTTTCAAAAACGATGTCTTTCCCGCTCCGGATTTGCCAAATATACTGACGAAACTTCCTTTTTCAATCTGAAGATCGAGCTCCAGATCGAAATGACCATTGGCTGCATGTAGTTGTTTTTTTATAGAGACATCGATCATTACCAAATACTTTTAGAGGATTTTCTGTTCACAAAATAAACAAACAACAAGATAAAAAAGGTAAGTGCAAATAAAATAAATGAATAAGAATTAGCCTCCGCATAATTGAGTGCTTCAACCTTATCATAAATAGCAATAGAGGCCACTTTTGTTTTGTCCGGAATATTCCCCCCTATCATCAATACCACGCCAAACTCTCCTATGGTATGGGCAAAAGCGAGAACGATACCTGTAAGTAAAGAAGCCCGCATATTGGGTAAAAGCACTTTTCTCAAGGTCATTAGCTTAGATTTCCCCATTAAATAAGAAGCCTCTTTTAGATCCTCAGGAATATTCAAAAACCCTGCTTGTATAGGATGAACCATAAAAGGTAAACTGTATATAACCGATGCCAACACCAATCCTTCAAAAGAAAAAACAAAACGAAGACCAAGATACTCATCCAAAAAATGACCAAACCCATTTGCCGGACTAAAAGCGACCAACATATAAAAACCAATTACGGTTGGGGGTAAAACCAATGGCATGCTCACCAAAGCCTCGAAAACAGGTTTCCATTTCGTTTTAGTTTCGGATAGCCAATAGGCCAATGGAATGGCGATGAGCAATAAAAGCAAAGTGGTAATCGCTGCCAGCTTAAAAGTGAGTAATAGAGGAGACCAATCAATCATGATAGAGCATTATTTCATTGGTCTTAACCATAGCACAAATTTCCTGCCCCAAACTTAAATTGAGTTGCTTTACTGCATTCGCCGTAATAATAGAAGTGATCAGACCTAATCTGGTCTCTATGGTCAGTCGGCATAATAATTCGTCTTTGTCTAATGCTTTGATCTTACCGACCATTCTATTTTGCAAACTAATGGGAAGGTTCTTTTCTAAGGCAATGACAACCTCGGTTTCTTTAAAAACGACTTTAACCGGATGGCCAATCTTCAGATAATGTGCCGTGTCAGGAGTATCTATCACAATGGCAGAAAAAAGTACTTGATCTACTTCTACTTTTACCAGGGAGATAGACTTACTGTACTTAATTTCTTTGATATGTCCGTTGAGTTCATTCATACTTCATAGCCGTATTTTTTGAGGATTTCTCTTCCTTTGACTGAAAAAATAAAGTTATAAAACTTTTGAGCTCCTTCCCTCTGTTCGCTGTTCTTCAAAATCAAAATACCTTGTGATATCTCTTTGTACTCAGTCGGTGGAATTTCTATCCAAACTCCTTTGCTTTTTAGATTTTGATCTAAAACAGAGGATTTTGACGTAAAACCGACCTCCGCCACACCGGTATAAATATACTGATTGGTTTGAGAAACACTTTCCCCAAAGACAAATTTACCCTGCAACATTTCCCATATCCCCTTTTTTATTAACAATTCCTTGGCTGAAATCCCGTAAGGTGCCAGCTCCGGATTTGCAAGTGCGATATGTTTGATCTGCGGATCTGCCAATCCCTCCAGGGTCAAATTCATTTTTTTCATAGACCACAATACCAAAATACCCTTGGCATACACCTCGGGTTCTTTAGAACCAAATCCTTGCTGAAATAAATAATTCGGGTAATACATATCTGCTGATAAAAAAAGATCAAAAGGTGCTCCTTCAGTGATCTGGGCAGTCAGCTTACCGGAAGATGAAATACTTACCGTGCAATCGATACCCGATTCTTTTGTAAAAGCCTCCATCAGTTCCGGAATCACAAATTGTAAATTGGCGGCAGCTGCAATAGAAACCTTATTTTCTCCCTCATTCGCTTGATGACAAGAAATGGAGGCTAAAAGTAGAGTCGACAAAAAAAAGGTGAAAACAAGTTTCTCAACAAGCAATTTCAAATCAAAATAATTTGTACGCAATTTAAGCTTTTTTATAGGTTCTTTTATGGAGAAAATAAATAAGTCCACCCACTGCCAAAGCAATCATCACCGTAATGAATTCACTTTTATTGGAATTGGAAAGTAACCACAAAGAAATAAGCATGACGAAAAATGCCAAGGCATTTCCACCTTTTAAGCGAAAAGAAGTATCACCTGTAAATCCTGTTTTTCTGAGCTTTACAAGCGTCAGGGCTGTCATAAAAATAATCATCACTTTTGTTATCACACTCAAACCCAAAGCATAGTAAAAAGTATGACTAACCGAAACGATCAAAACAAGCACCGAAAATATCACAATAGACAAATTGGGGATAGCTGTTCTGTGGTGAAGTTTAGCAAATATTTTGGGCAACTGCCTTTTCTTACTCATGGCAAAAGGAATTCTTGAACCGATCAGAACGATCGAATGAAGCGTACCTAAAATAGAAAAAAGTGCACCCAAACTAATGAGTCCGCCACCCCAGGTACCGGAAAATTCAAAGGCCGCCTCAGCCAAAGGCTTTTCTGAATTAGCCAAATCGGGCAATGTGCCCATACAGACAAATTGTATCAGTAAATAAAATGTAGCGACGATCAACATACTGACGATCAAAGCAAAAGGGATTGTCCTTTTGGGATTTTTAACTTCTCCTGTATTGACCAAAATTGCTTCAAACCCTGTAAAAGCAAAGACCAAAACTAAAATAGAAGCCGACAAATTGGATGGGGAAGGAGCTTCTATATGACTGAATAAAAGGTCGGTATCTATATAAAACAAACCTACCGCAATAAATAAAAATAGAGCAGTGAGCTTTGTTATGGTTAGAAAATTACTGGCCAATTTTGCCTCTCTAACTCCCCTGTAGTTCAAAAAAAATAAGAAAACCGTTACAATCGTGATCGTTAAAAATCTAATTGCCCCTTTTTCAAAAACAGGTGAAAAGAAAGATAAATAAGTTACCAATAGATTCACAAGTGCGGCGTAGGTGGCAATTCGAGATATAAACAGCAGCCAGCCAACAAAAAAACCCCATAAAGGACCTAAGGTCTGATGAACGTATAGATAGGGTCCGCCTGTATTTTTAAACTGACTCGAAACTTCGGCAAAAACCAGCACCACACAAAAAATGATCAGGGCGCAAAAAATCATGGCAGCTAAACTCCAAAATCCTGAAAGTGCATAGATTTTAGAAGGTAGACCAAAAATTCCCGCACCTATGATGCCATTGATAATTAAAAATACCAAATCCCATTTACCGAACTCTCTTTTTAAAGTAGTCAAGGGCCTATCCGTTTAAAATTGAGATCCTGAAAATCAAAACTAAAATCTATGTTGGGAGAAATTCCCTTCATTTTAATACCCTCTGCCAGATGATCATCAGCCATTTGAAAAATAACAAAGGCATCGGCATTCATCTCCTGGTATTCCCATTTGACCGCGAAAGTATGATCTTGATAATAGGCCAATGCACCGTTTAATTTTGGCGAACGATAGGATTTGAGATACATTTGATCTCCTTCGATAAAGACCTCCACCTCGCCAAACCAAGGGTCTTCATAAAGTCCTACATAGTTTCGAAAATCTATCTTTTTTATCTTGTTCGCTTGGACAACCCGCCAGACCTCCTCTGTTATAAGGTCTCCCGCTTGATTGTTTTTTTCTAATCTATCTGCATAATAATTGAGCCAATCTGTTTTTTCGACAGGTAAATAGGCGTCGACAATACTGTTGCTGACCGCCGAAAAAAGAGCTCCTCCACCCGGTTCCGTATTGGTTAAAACGATCACCCCTAAGTTCAGATCCGGTATCATCACAGTTTTAGACAACATCCCGGGCAAACCACCCGTATGTGAAACATGGAGATTCCCTTTTACATCTTTTAAAAACCAACCCAGTCCATACCCATAAAAATGTGTTTGATATTGATCTTTCACCGGCGTTTTCAGAGTTGTATGAATTCGCCACATTTCTCGATGCGATTCTTCTGAAAATAAAGTTTGAGCCAATTCTTTTCCATACTTTCCTCTATGGAGTTGCACAAAAAGCCATTCACTGAGGTCATGTATATTCGAGAAGATTCCTCCGGGAGCAGCATTCACATTTTTTGTAAAATGGGCAATTTCTCTGATGGTCCCTCTATCTGAATTGTGCGGTGCGGCCAAACTTTCAGGATCAGTTATTCTGGGCCAGAAGCTAAAGGTTTGATCCATACCCAAAGGCTCGAAAATTCTTTTTTCAATAAAAGACTCGAAAGTATCCCCGGTTATTCTGGCCACTACTTCTCCCGCCACGTAATACAGTAAATTATCATAGTCAAATTGAGTTCGAAAAGCAGATTGTGGTTCAAAGTGTTGAAAAACACCTAGTATATCCTTCATCGTAAAATCCGAACCATCCGGAAAGAACATCAGATCACCGGCTCCTAAACCCAAACCACTTCTATGGGTAAGCAGATCTTGAATATTAAAATTATCGGTGACATAGTCATTGTACATTTTGAATTCAGGAATGTACGTAATGACCTTGTCTGTCCACTTAATTTTCTTTTCATCTACTAAAATCGCCAAAGCAGCAGTCGTAAATGCTTTCGAGTTTGAGGCTATCGCGAAATTAGTGTGTTCATCTACTTTTTCTTGAGAATTAACCGACTTTAGACCATATCCCTTTTTGTGTACAACTTGCCCATCTTTTACCACTAAAACAGCCACACCAGCTACTTTCATTTTCGCCATAGATGCTTCTACAATCTTGTCAATTTGATCGCCACTGAGTTGCGAAAATCCCAGTGTAGAAAAGAGTACTGTAATAAATAAGAAAAAAAACTTGAGCGGTTTCTGACTCATACAGCTTATTTCTTCGGAAGAATTTTAACAATCCCCACATGTTCAACACCAACATAAATATAGCCATCCGGGCCCTGACGTACATTTCTCACTCTGCCTATGTCCTCCAGTAATTTGATGCGTTCAGTGACCTTATTATTCTTTAAAACCAACATCTCCAAATAATTAAATTTTAAAGATCCGACCAACATATTCCCTTTCCAACCCGGATATAGATCACTGCTTATGATCTCCATTCCACTAGGCGCAATAGAAGGTACCCAATAGTGCAATGGCTGCTCCATGCCGGGCATAGCCGTTTTGTCGGTAATAGGCGTTCCATTATAATTGATCCCATAGGTAATCACCGGCCAACCGTAATTCGCTCCTTTTTTGATCACATTGATCTCGTCACCTCCTTGTGGTCCGTGCTCATTCACCCAGATCTCTCTGGTCGATGCATTGAATACCATTCCCTGAGGATTCCTGTGCCCATAAGAAAAAACAGCTTTTTTAGCTTTAGGATCATTGACAAATGGGTTATCCGTTGGAATGGATCCATCATCATTTAATCGGTAAATTTTCCCACCATCTCTTGAGAGATCCTGAGGATTGACATCATTTTCACCGCGATCCCCTATGCTGAAATACAAAAATCCCTTGTCATCGAATCTCACCCTTGAACCGAAATGCTGTACCTTTTTTGTATTGGGCATGGCTTTGTATAAAACCTCTAGATCTGTCATGGCATCATCCTTCAATTTTGCCCTGGCAAGTGTGGTATTTCCTCCCTCACCTCCTCCTTGTTTAGACCCATAGGTAAAATAGATCCATCCTGTTTCTGCATAGTTGGGATGCACCTCGATGTCCAACAAACCACCCTGTCCGTTTCTATAGATCTCAGGTACCTGCTCAATGGTGTATTCTTTTCCGTTTTTATACCTGTATATTTTACCGTTGATCTCCGTGACCAGCATACTGCCATCGGGTAACCAGGTCATCCCCCACGGAATATCGGCGCCCTTTGCTACGATCTCATAGGCGTAATTCCTTGGATCGGATTTGACAAGTTCCTCATTCAACTTTTTGTGATCTTGAGAACAAGCAAAAAAATAAGGCAAAATTAAGGTCAGATAAAAGATTTTTTTGTGCATGACTACTTGTTTTTTTAGGTATCAAAATATCCCCACAAATTATGAAATTCTGGGCAATACGCGAAACACGCTAACATTTTTACTAATTTAGATGAAAAATAGAGATCATGATCAAAAAAATATTGATCGCCTTGTTTGCGATCTTCTTAATCATCCAGTTCTTCAGACCAGAAAAAAACAATTCAAATGACCTGACCCATGATGTTTCAAAAAAGTACGAGCTGCCTGAAGAGGTAAATAAGATCCTAACAGTCGCCTGTAACGATTGTCATTCCAATCGCACGGAATATCCTTGGTATGCAAATGTACAACCTGTGGCATGGTGGCTCAATGACCATGTGGTTGACGGTAAAAAACACCTCAACTTTTCCGATTTCACGCAATTACCCATCGCCGTTCAAAACCATAAATTTGAGGAAGTGATTGAAGTACTGGAAGAAAATGAAATGCCTTTAGCATCGTATACCTACTTGGGTCTGCACAAAGAGGCCAATCTGAGTTCTGAGCAAAAAGAAACGCTTATGAATTGGGCAAAATCACAAATGACCTATTTAAAATCAAACTACCCCGCAGACAGTTTAGTCTTAAAGCGCAGGTAAAAGTTTTCCTTATTGATACATTTTGTTTATGTCAATGGCACAAAGGTCTGTCATGACCTTTGCTATTTTTTGTGTCACTGCTTTAAAAAAGATCTCTCCTTTTTCAACCGTGGCCTTTTTTGGATTTCCGACACCCGTGTCCTTGGTGATCTTTGACCATTTGCGCTCTGTCCATAACCAGCTCTCAGAGAATTCACTGATTTTTGGCTTCTTCTCCTCCCCATCACCCCATTCACTTTTAGGTAGAACGAGATCAGGTTTGAGATACAAAAGCAAACTAGTTTCCATTTCTTCTGCGTGATCTCCATCCAGTTCAAAAAAATCTGAACGTTGCATCGCCTGAAACCAATTACTTGTGGCTAAAAACATCTTCGGAAAGGCTAATCCCAACTCTCTTAACATCGTCTTGAAATCGTTGCCGCCATGACTGTTTAAGATCAACAATTTAAAGATCCCCTGGCTGTTTAAGACAGTGATGATATCTCTCAAAATAGCCAACTGAGTAGAAGGGTTTAGGTTGATGTCCAGATAAATATCACTCTGACCGGTATTCACACCAAAAGGAATTGTGGGCAAAAGAATTACTTTAGACCCATTCTCCCAGGCAATTCTGGTCGCTTCTGCTCCTATTGAATCGGCCTCAATGTTATCGGTAGCATAAGGTAAATGCCAATTGTGGGCTTCCGTAGCACCCCAGGGCAATACCGCCAATTCGATTTTCTCTTTGTGTAAATGCTTCCAGTTGGTTTCCGCTAAAATGTAGGGTCTTATCATTCAGTTTTATTTAAGTTTAACTAGGTCTCAATTTATTAAAATGGCAATCGTTGGATCACGGATTCCTTTCTCGCCATCAGATCTTGGTCTGCCTTTGCTCTTCTCTTATCCCTTTTGGCAAAAAAATATTTATACTTCGCAGTGGTGAGGTCAAAGTCATTTCCTTTGGCGGTTCCCTTCACATCGATCCCCATTTTAACCAAAGGTACGGGAGTCTTAAGTACGGAAACATGGAAGGAATAATTTCCGTTGAGCCTTTGAACACCTCCCAGGGCAATGCGATACCTGTCTATTTCAAATTCCGAAGGAAAAACTTCCAATGCTCGATCTTTGTATTGCAGTGCAAACGACATTTCATCGATCACATTTCTCTTTTTATCTTTAAAAAAAAGCATTTTTGCTAACTTTCTAAAGGTCTCACTGTCCATGACCACCATGTCTTTTCCTAAAATTCTGGCGATCAGTTCCAATTTATTGGGCGACAAACCTAAATTCGCATCCATATCAGCCCTGCCCTTCATCCTGAAGTTGACGTTCCCCTCAAAGGAATCCGCCATGGGCATGATTGAATCCAAAACAGGAAACATGTCGATCAAATTAGCCAGATCGATATCCAATAATTTAAAATCCATCACCAGATGTGCTTGCTGTTTAGTTTTGGCCTCATAAGTAGAGGAGGTGAACATTTTTGCCCCATTGGTGATCATATTCAAACTGTTCATGGCTAATTTCTGGTCTTTTAAAGTGACCTGCCCCTTTAAATTTTTTAAGGTGAGCTTTCCTAATTCCACCTTTTCGATATGGGTGTTCCATACAAAATCAACGCCCTTGGGCACCACAAATACCGATGTACTATCTGCGGTCTCAACGTCAGCTATGGTGACCAACTTGGCATTCGGGTCAATTTCCTCGGCTTTTTCATTTTTCTCGCCTGCATTGAGTGTCTTGATGATTTGATTGACATCTGTAAATTGAGAATGAATAGACAAATCTCCTTTCATCAGTTCCTCTCTAAAAAATCGACCTCCAAAATTGTAGAGTTTACCGCTAGCGGTAAAATCTGAGCGACCTATATTGAGATGTGCTTTCTCTAAAATAATCACACCTTCTTTGAGCTTTACCTTCGTTTCCGGCATTTTTAAATCCAATGGAAAAGAAGCTGCAAACAAGATCATGCTATCGAAAGAAATCTCTCCATCCAAGGGCCATAAATTCGCCTCATTCTTCTCTGTTGAAACCATATAACTTCCACTTTTAATCCCAAAATAATTATTCTTCGACCTGATTCCGGCTGAATCTATTTGCATCATGGTCTGGATAGAGGGCTTCATAGGATTTAAAGTAGATGGGCCTACGGCAAGATCTCCTTGGGCTCGAGTAATTCTTCCTCTGAGCGTATCTCCCATGCTAAATTTAGCCTCATTTATCTGAATTTTTGATTTGATCCTGCGAATGGAAAGGCTGTCCTTTTTTGGAATTGCCCCGTATTCAAGTAACATTTTTTGCGCTTGGAGTTCAAAACGGCTTTGGTCATGCAGCATTAGATCATTGATTTCTATTCGTCCTCCCCTTACCTTTATTCCTGTCTCACTTACAAATTTGCTATCATCTTTTTGGATAAATTCAATTTTACTGAATTTAGTAGAAAACAGCTTGTCTTGCAGTCTATTCTCTGCCTTAAAATTAGCTAAAGTAAAATATCCTTTCCCTTGAATATTCCCGTAATTTGCCTGTTCAATATCCTCTTTGGTTAAGGAAAGGAATACCTTACTGTCAAAACTACCGCTTAGCTCTATCCCTTCTTTTAAGGGAATCGTTTTCTGTAATTCACTTAGATCGATTTTCCCATTCAAATCAGCATTTATCTTCACAAGATGAAAAAGATCTGAGGCATTAAAATTGATTTGTATATCGGTGTTCTTACCGGAAAGCTGACAATTTTTGAGTTCCAGGAATGAGTTATTTTCATCACCCGGATCAATTAAAACAGTTAAGTCGGCTTCTATCTGAATCTAATTTATTCGGCATTCCTTTATAAGCGATCTCGCCGTTTTTAATCTGTAAATTAGCGTCTATCACAGGATAAACATCTTTCCCGTAATGGCCTTTTATTTTTCCTTCCAAGGCAATATCCCCTTTGGTTTCGGGAATAGCCTTTTTATTAATCACACTGGCAGGGATCAGACCTAATAAATTTTCCAAACTGGCATTATCTAAACCAAAGACCAAGTCTAGGTCCAATACTTTCCTCTCCTTATTCAGTAAAACATCGCCACTGACTACAAAGGCAGCATCATTAATGATCAGCTCTGTTTTCTCTGAGTGTAAGGCTTTGCTCAGTCTATCCATTTCAATTTTTGAGGAAATGCCAAGCCCAAAATCCTGCAATAAAGTATCGCCTTTTTTAAAAATATTTGAAGATAAGGTTCTGCAATCCAAATCTAAAAGAATCATTTCGGGATTATACTTCGCTTTTAACTTTAATTCCAGACCTTCTAAACTGGAAAACAGATCGGTCAAACCATTTTCATAGATCAAAGAACCTTCTTTTACCTGTACATTTTTAATGTCTATATTCGCCTCAAAATCACTTTGTATTTCAGGTGTTTCCGATTCAATAATAATGGAATCTGTAGGCTTCAAAATATCCCAATTCACTTCGCCATTAGGACTAATATAGGCGTAGATTTGTGGTTTTTCAAAGATCAAATGATTGACTACTATTTTATTTCTCAAAAAAGCCCATGGATTTACTGTTACCTGACAGCGTTCGAAAATCACCAGGGAATCTCTTTTCATCGCAGCAGCAGTCACATACAGAATCGTTCAAATGATTTACAATGGAGCCCTGTTCTACCTCCAGTGTAAAATTTGGAAAGGTTTTAAAAAAACTGAGTTCAATGTTTTTGACTTTCAGCTCTCCTTTTAAATTTTTATTGATGGCCTCTACTACTTTAGGCGTAATTTTTTCAGGCGTAAAAACAAAGTTCAAGGCGATGGCGATGATGACAAAAACCAAAAGTAGGAGTCCAACCAATATTTTTCCAAGTTTGGTCACCATTTTTTTGAAGGAAAAATCCATAGGAGATTTGGTTGATGTTTTGAACCCTTAAATTTATGTAATTTTAGCGAATTTATTGAAATCCATCAATTCTAAAAGACTTATATGATTCAGAAGTAACTCTGTTTATTCGATCGAAAATGGCTAAAAGAACCTCTTCCCCGGCATGATATACACATCCTAAAATAGGCAAAAAGAGGTTCCGAAGTGGAACCTTTTTTTTTTGTCTTCGTATCAGCGCTTAAAGACAGTCCTACCTTCCTTGATCGTCTCCAATACCACAATATCCTTGAGTGTCATTGGATCTACTTTTAACGGGTTCTTATCTAAGATCACCATGTCTGCCAATTTGCCCTCTTTCAAAGTCCCTTTTTGATTTTCTTCAAAAAACTGATAGGCACCCCAAATGGTAAATGTTTTGAGCGCTTCATAAACAGTTAATCTTTCTTCAGGGCCCATAACCTTACCACTTCTGCTCACACGATTGACTGTCGTCCACAAGATCATCATCATATTCGGAAGAGCTACCGGAGCATCAGTATGGCTTGTAACCTTTATCCCTTTGTTCATTGCCGATCTGATCGGGCTTATTTGTTGTGCTTGCTCCGGTCCTATGATCTGGTCATACCAATCTCCCCAATAAAAAGTATGCATGGGAAAAAATGAACCGATTACATCGTATTTTTTCAAACTATCCAATTGATTCATCCTGATCAGTTGTCCATGGATCAGTGATGTTCGCCTGTCTTTGTATCCGTATGTGGCAGAAGCTGTATGCAAAGCTCTAAAGAGCTGATCAGCGGCCGCATCACCATTGCAATGCACACTTAACTGCCAGTTGTTCGCAAAGGCCGTATCGACAATCTTTTGTACGTCTTCATCTTTTGGCATCGCAGGATATCCTGCATAACCTTGTTTTTGCCCTTCCGGTGGAATCAGATAAGGTATGGTTCTCCAGGCGGTTCTTCCCTGTGGTGACCCATCTAAGGTGAGTTTTATTCCGGCAATGCGATAGCCGTCTTTATATCTCAAGCTCCTCCATTCAGAATCCATATAAGCGGCAGAAGCATAGTCGATCAACGATGCGACATCCAGATAAAATTTCCCTCTTTTGGCATAGTCTGCCAATTGTTCGTGATTACCCATGGCGCGACCTTCCACCGCAGTGGTATAACCATAACTCGCAGCCATTTTTTGTCCCTCATCCATATAGTAATCTGCCAACTCGGGTTCTATCGGACTTATATTTTTGATCATCACCGGAATGGCGGCCAATTCCTCCAAAACACCATTGGGTTCTTTTGACCCCGGCATTCTTCTGATCACGCCTCCTTCAGGATTTGGCGTATTGGCATTCACCTCTATTTCCTCCAAACCTTTTGAGTTGAGCACACAAAAATGACCCGATATATGCACGATCATAATGGGCACCTCTTTGGAAACCTGGTCGAGATCTTCTTTGGTCGGAAATCTTTTTTCTTCCAATACCGCATCATCAAAGCCCATCCCGACGATCCAACCCTGTGTTTTTTCTGTGCCATTTTTGGCGTACCAATCTTTTAATTCGGAAATGATATCGGTAATCGTGTTGCACTTGCCATCAGGACTTGCCAGGAGGTTTGCGGTAACTGCCTGAGCTCCAAAACCGTAAAAATGAGCATGGGCGTCAAAAAATCCGGGGACAAGGGTTTTACCCTGCAGGTCTACTTCCTCAACCTTACCCTCAAACTTTTTCATCGCATCAGCTTTGGAACCGACGAAAACAATCCTTCCTTCTCGTTGCACGAGAGATTCCGCATAGGTAGGTTCATCACCCTCCATGGTCAGAATATCGCCGCCATAATACAGTGTTTGCTTTAGTTTATAAGGCTCTGCAATGGCATCTTCCTTTTTATCTTTTTGTTCACAGCCAAAAACCAAAATGGCTGCAAGGTAGAGTAAGGTAAATTTTTTCATGAATAAGTATAGGTTAGTGGCTCAAAAGTACAGAATAAATAGAAAGTAGTAAAAAAATAATTTGCCCAAATTTTAAGAAAATATGATCAATCTATCTCTTCTATGGTCTCAGATTCACTGAGAGGATTGGTCATAAACGAATAGATAAATGCAAAGGTGAAAAGGATATAAATCGTCGCTAAAATTAATAAGTAGGTATTGAGCATGCCCACAGAAAATTTTACAAGGGTAATGCTGCTCACCATAAAATGGATAAGGTTGATGATCAATAAAGGTCGGGCATAAATCCCACCGATGACTGAATTTTTAGACATCCAATTTAAAATGGCCAGTCCGAAATACAGCGAACCCGCCAATTGGACCAACAAAATCGTAAATGGGACTTGATCTTGATCGAAAAAGACCAAGACCTCCTGCGGGAAAAAAGACAGCAGAACACCCAAAGCTCCCAAAAAACAAGCGCTTAAAATCAATAAAATTCTGGAAAACATCACAAAGCAATTTTTAAAAAATGAAACATTCAACAAGTTTAGGTCAGCCATCTCTTTTTGATGCCATGATCTGCGAACCAAACCAAAAAAGCACCGATGAGGATAACCAGCACAGGCATGATCACAGCGCCGGGACCGTATACCTCTGTTGCCCCGGCAACCAATAAACTGTGTGCCATCTGCGCTAAAATAGAGATCAGCGAAACGACAAAAACCGGTTTGGCCCATTTTCTTTTCATCACTAATCCGATACAACCCAATACACCGCCCAATACAGATATGGCGAAAGCTATATGTGTCCATAAAGGATATTTTCCATATAATTCCGCTTCATTTGGTGGCAAGGCAGCCAAAGCTTCAGGTGAATTCGAAATGGCTATATGTTGGTAAAAGGATACCACACCCATCAAGTTCCACAATAAAAACAGAACGGACACTATCAGATACCAGCCAGGCATTTTAATTGATTTATTTTCCATGATTTTATATTTTATGAAAGATCACAATTTACCATCCAATTGATCCCGAATTGGTCTGTCAGCATCCCAAAATAGGCATTCCAGAAAGTCGTAGCCAAAGGCATGGTGACTTTCCCATTGATGCTCAGGGTTTTAAAAAAAGCTTCTGCTTCTGCCTTGTCTTTTGTATTGATCGAAATAGAAAAATTATTTCCCTGAACGAATTGATCATCCATAAATGAAGGACCATCACTTCCCATTAAAACGGTTTCTCCGCTTATAGGAAGCGTGACGTGCATCACCCTTTTCAGATCCTCTTTTGTTAAAGGAGGCATCCCTTCCTGGGGTGGCATATCTGCAAAAGTACTGATCGCGGCAAAATCCTTTCCAAAAACCTGTTTATAAAATTCAAAAGCTTTTAGACAATTGCCTTTAAATGTGAGATAAATAGTTACACTCGCCATTTCTTTAGATTTGTTAATTAAATTCTAAGATAACAAATTATTTAATAAGCAGCTCACAGGCAGTCCTATACAGCAGCAGCATCTCAATTCGACAGCAATGGCATCTAAGATTATATGGAAATATTGCCTTTAAAACCTAAATCTTCCAAATAGACTTTCGCTCTTTGAAATTAAATATTGAAAATAAAAGCGACAGCTTAACGGAATTCCTATGCCTTTTAGTTAAGGATATAAATACATAATCTCAAAAAAATCACATTAATTTCTCCTTAATCAACAGCCGAGTGAACAAGTAAGCATTAAAACAAAATACATGCGGATTTAAGGTAGGAATCGCGCGGCAGCCGGGGGAATCACGCGGCAGCCCCTTATAACCTATAAGGTATAAAAAGTAATGAAATAACTAAAATTGCACCCCTTAAGGTGTAATTGAAAAAATATTTCTTATATTGTACCCATAAAGGTATAATACTATGGAATGGGATAGAGCAAATACAATAGCCCAGTTTGTCAGGGAGAGACGCAAAAAAGCAAATTTAACACAAATAGAATTATCAGACTTCACAGGGGTAGGTTTGCGTTTTATACGCGAACTCGAACAAGGGAAACCGAATGTTATGACCGATAAAGTAAATCAGGTTCTATTATTTTTTGGACATACCCTTACACCAACACCAATAAGCGATGAGACAAGGAGAAATTTGGGTAAATAATACCTTGGCCGGAATATTAACGGAAGATGATAATGGCTATCATTTTAAGTACCTTAAAGCATACCTGCAAAATGAAAGTTCATTGGCTGTGAGTTTATCGTTGCCTTTACAAGAAGAAACTTTTAGTGCAGAATACCTATTCCCATTCTTCGATGGTTTAATTCCAGAAGGTTGGATATTAGACATCGTACATAAAAATTGGAAAATTGATCCAAGAGATCGTATGGGCTTGTTATTAACCACATGTAGAGATTGTATTGGCAATATTAGTATTATAGAAAAAGTATGAACTACTGTTTAGCATGTCATAAAAGATTAAAGGATGGTGAAACTAACTACCATCAAAACTGTCTAACTGCTTTTTGGAAAGAAGGAACGCCTGTGCTACAACTAGATTTTGGAATTTCTCAAATTGAAGCGTTGGCAAAAGAAAACATAGCACAACGCATCATTGTTACTGGTGTACAGCCAAAATTATCATTAGGTTCCACACAAGAAAATGGTCAGAATAGGTTAACTATCACAGGTGCATTAAATGGCAGGTATATTCTAAAGCCACCCTTTCACTTATATCCACAAATGCCGGAAATTGAGGCACTATCTATGTTATTGACACAAGCTTGTGGTATAGAGACCGTACCGTTTATATTGATCCCATTAAAAGATGGCGCTTTAGCCTATTTAACCAAACGTATAGATCGTACTATCTATAATGAAAAGTACCCAATGGAGGATGCTTGTCAATTCACAAATCGACTTACAGAACACAAATACCGCGGTTCTTACGAGCAAATTGCGAAGGCCATTATAACCTATGCGCAAAACCCATTACTGGATGTTGTAAAGTTTTATGAACAAGTTATTGTGTCTTTCCTTCTTGGAAATAATGACATGCATTTAAAGAACTTTTCTCTTATAGCAAAAGACAACATTAATTACGCATTGGCACCTGCCTATGATATGGTTGCGGTTAAATTGTTAATTCCGGAAGATCAAGAAGAATTAGCGCTAAACATCAACGGAAAAAAGCAAAAAATTAAGCGTATAGATTTTAACGAAGCCATGGCCAAAGCACAATTACCTTTAAAGGCTATTGAAAACCTCTGGAATCGTATAGAAAAAGGTATGCAGCAATGGCAAGAATTAATCTCTTGTAGTTTTTTAAGTAAAGAAAATAAAAGCGCTTTAAAAGTTGTGATAAAAAATAGAGCAAAACAATTAGAGCTTAAAAATAACCTAGAATAGTATATGTAAAACAAAAAATATAGAAAATAGGCTGTTCTAAATTCTAAAAGATTTATTTATTACCAAGAAATTGGTTCTGTACTTAGAAACTCATTGAGCGGGTTTAAGTTACCAAACGATACAATCGCACGGGAGCGGGGTTCTAGGACTCAAATGTTGTCTAGAATATTTAATAAGAATGATGATCTACCTAAAAAAATAAATCACTCAACTATTTTTGCACAGGAGAACGAAGGTGGTCAACTAATACTCCTTTACCAAAACGAGTTCTAAGGGCCGATCCGTAATTGTAAAAAAATAAGGCTCCAAAAACGCAAATCAAATTTACAAGTACGTGGTAAAAATCTGCACTCCTGCCCAAATTTTTTATGGCATTTAAAAAACCTCCAAATTCTTTGCGCGTTTCAAAGGCATGTTCCAATAACATAAGAATGGCCACCCCGGCTAAATACAAAAGAGTACGTAAAAGAATATCGACGATGACAGGCTTTCCTTTAGTACCCAAAGGAACGTGTTCTAAAATAACGACTGCCTTAGCAGCAACTAAGGATCCAATTAGGACTATAGACACACCGGAAAACTTTATATTGTATTCATGGAGCAAAAGTACTTTCATCAACATAAGTGCGGCAAACCAAATAAGAAAATATACCCATGCGTATAAAACCGCCTTTAGCTCCTCTAATAATTTTTCTTTTGCACCCATATCTATATATCTTTTCCCAAAAGTAGGTTAAATCTCAATCTTAGCCATGCTGCCACCTGTACATACTCAAGTTTATTTACTTCTGCCCCATGATCCATTTGATCAGGTTGAGTTTCTTTGTGGTATGTGGGAAATATTTTAAACTGGGTTCAATCCAGGTAGATTTTTCCAGAATGCTTTTGTAATGAGAAAAAGCGCGAAAGCCTGCTTCTCCGTGGTAAGCACCGATCCCGCTGCTGCCTACACCACCGAATGGCAGATGACTGTTGGCAATATGCATAATGGCCTCATTTACCGCACCTCCTCCAAATGAAATTTCATCCAACACCCTATTTTTACTCTGTTTATTTTTGGTAAATACATAACAAGACAAGGGCCTCGGCCTTTCTTTTACCCGACTAATCACTTCATCGAGATCAGTATAAAAAAGAACCGGTAAGACGGGTCCGAAAATTTCCTCCTGCATCACGGCATCCTCCCAGCTTACCTCTGTCAAAATGGTGGGCTGTATATGTCTTGTCCCGAGGTCGACCTTCCCACCGTAATATACCTTTTCAGGATCTATCATCGCGGCCAGCCGCTGCGTATTTCTTTCATTGATGATCTGCACATAGTTCCCGTTCTCCACATCAAATCGTTCTTTTTCAATTTCCTCCACCATTTTTTGCAGAAATACTTCTTTGATCGACTGATGCACGTACAAATAATCCGGTGCAATACAGGTCTGTCCCGCATTCAGAAATTTCGCCCAGACCAAACGCTTGACCGTTGTTGGCAGATCGCAATCGGCTTCCACAATGGCCGGACTTTTTCCTCCCAATTCGAGAGTAACCGGGGTGAGGTTTTTGGCCGCTGCCCGATAGACAATCTTTCCCACAGGAACAGATCCGGTAAAAAATATTTTGTCAAATTGTTGCTCCAACAGTTCGGTGGTTTCGTCAACGCCTCCTTCCACAACCTTGAAAAAAGCAGGATCAAAATGTTTGTTGATCAGGTCGGACATTAAACGACTGGTATGCTGAGGCAATTCACTGGGCTTGAGCACCACGGTATTTCCGGCGGCAATGGCAGCTACTACAGGAGCAAATGACAATTGATAAGGATAGTTCCATGCCCCGATCACCAATGAAACACCCAAGGGTTCGGGCAACACATAACTTTTCCCGGGTTGGTTGAGTAAATTGGTCTTTACGGATTTTTTGGCCGACCATGACTTTATATGTTTGATGGCCTCATCCAAATCGTGATAGATCAATGCCATTTCGCAAGTAAAATTATCAAAAGCCGATTTTTTAAAATCCTTGTAAACAGCTTGATCAAAATCCTTTTCATGATCCTTGATCACACTTTTGAGCTTTTTCAATTGGGCGACCCGAAAAGCGAGGTCTTTGGTCTGGTTGCTGTTAAAAAAATCTCTTTGCTTTTGTACGAGTTCTTTCATGAATGATGATTTATGGGCTGCACACAACGAATATATCAAATAAAAAATACCCTTTGTATTTTCTTAATCATTTTTAGGCTTTACCTGTTCCTCCAAAATTTGGTACAAGCTGCGGTTGTCTGAAGATTTCGATGAAAAATAGAGCTTATTCCCGTCTGTTTTTTGGATAAAGATGAGCGGTAACTGATCTCCGTGGAGAAGTAGTTTCACTTTTTCATTTCCGGCAGTTTTAAAATATCCTTTTCTGACCGACCCCATGGCAAACCCATTGCTCTTTTTGCTTATCTCGGGCAGTTGGTCCAATAGTTGAACAGCCGCTATATCCTCAAAATAAATTTGTTCCCCATACATGCCCTTCACTTGAACGCTGTCTGCTGTGATGATCAAGTCATGTTCTTGATTCCCTTCGAACATCAAATAGATCACCAGTCCCAAGCTGACAAGGATCACCAGCACACTGGCAATCCTTTTAAATCCGGAAGGATTTTTATCGAAACGAAAACCATAAATGATCAGCACTAAATACGCTAAAATGGGATAGATGGTAATAAACGCGATGAGTACGGTTTCTTCGGCGAAAAAATACAGTCCCAAGCCCAGCACCAAAAAGGAAAGTCCCAGAAAAATATGAAACTTTTTAAATACCCTCAGATAAGCCGGCAAGTCTACATTTTTTCGCTGTTCCGGCGACATGGTATTATATCCTGCCAGTAAAAAGTCGGCATTAGCTGAATTGATCAAAAAACCGATCCCCGTAAACAAAATGCTCAAAGCAAATACAACCCAAATCATAGGTATCAATTAAACGTTTTCTCCATTAAATAATCGTCCATCACAAAGCCCTCCCCAATATCGGTAACGGCAACGCCGTAGTTCACAAATCCGGCACTTTCATAGGCTTTGACAGAAATTAGATTTTCCTTGTTGACGGTCAGCCGAATTTTGCATAGCTGTAATTTTTTAGCCTGTTCTTCAATAAATGCCAAGGACTCCCTTCCGATCTTCTGACCCCTGAATTTTTGTAACAAATAGAGCTTACTCAAAAACAGGTGATCTTCCCGGGCTTGGTAAGCGATATAACCCGCCGGAATCTGACCTCGGTAGATCAAAAAATAGGCATAGCCCTCTGCCAATTGTTCCTGCATATGAGCCGAGGTCTGAAACTTCTTCAGCATATATTCCACCTGCTCCAGGCCTATGATATCCGGGTAATGCTCGTGCCAGATCTCATGTGCCAGACTTTCTATCAAATCAAAATCATCCGGGGCAAGTGCAGCTTTAAAGTGTGTAAGCATAAGTTGAAAGATCAAATTCTTACAGCGGTACCGCTGGCTACGACCATGAGCATCCCCTGCCCTACGGTTTCGTAATCCAGGTCAATACCTATGACCGCATTGGCCCCTTTTTCTGCCGCCTGCTGCTTCATTTCCTTGATAGCGGTGTCTTTTGCCTTGCGCAATACTTCTTCATAAGATGAGGAACGTCCGCCTACCACATCCCTGATCGAAGCAAAAATATCTCTGAAAATATTGGCACCAATAATGGTTTCACCTGCCACCAAACCCAAATATTCCTTTACCGGATGATTGTCCAGGCTGTTCGTTGTTGAAATGATCATGTCTTTTTATTTTGTCTGTTAAATTTACGTGTTTTTACAAAATTAGTCATCAAAGTTTCCATGTCGTTACAAATTTGGCTTTCAATTTTAACGCTTAAAATTAATTGTGTAACATTGCTGCTCAAATACTATTCCATGAAAGCTATTCTCCTGATCCCGGTTACCTGTTTACTCCTGAGCTGCTCGGCACAAAAAAATAAACAAACGGTCAACATAGACGAAAAGCAGCTGATCGAGGGTATCCGTACCTTGTCACACGATTCTTTGGAAGGCAGAAATTTTGCTTCTGAGGGCAACAAAAAAGGGCAGTTATATCTGGCAGAGCGTTTTGAAAATTATGGGATAGAACCATGGCTTGAAACGGGTTATATTCAATCTTTTCCCGAATTATTACAAGGAAGGGCCAGGCAGATGATCCTTCCTGTCGAAAATGCGGCAGAAGATTTCAGCAATGTACCTGATACCCTGGTCTATGGAGGGAATGTTTTGGCCAAAATCCCGGGAAAGAGCGCTGATGTGATCGTCATTTCTGCGCATCACGACCACCTGGGCATACAGGATGGAGAAATTTACAACGGCGCCGATGATGACGCTTCTGGAGCTTCAGCTTTGCCCGTGATCGCTAACTATTTTAAAGACAAAAAACCACAGCACACACTTATTTTTGCTGAATTTGACGCCGAGGAAAAGGGGTCTTACGGCGCCAAATATTTTTTAAAACATTTTCCGGAACCGCAAAAGATCAAATTGAACATCAATCTGGATATGGTTTCCAGGAATGAAAAACAAGAATTATATGCCTGTGGTACCCATCACTATCCCTATTTAAAATCGCCCCTGGAAAATATAAGCTCACCGGTAACCTTGGTATTCGGACATGACGATCCGGCGAATGAAAGAGAAGACTGGACAGAATCATCAGACCATCGTGTATTTCACAACAAAGGCATTCCATTTATCTATTTTGGCGTAGAAGACCATGCAGATTACCATACCCCGAATGATGATTTTGAAAATATAGATCAGCGCTTCTATATCGGTGCCATAAAATTGATCATTGAAGCCATTGAAAAATTGGATAAAGAGCTACCCTAGTGTTTCAAACCTCATCAATCTTCCAGGTGATATTCTATGGTGGAAACCACTCTCACTACCTTGATATAGGCTGTATTTTGGTCGAGGTCACTGATACTGAATTGTCCTTGCTGCGCATTCTTGATCTTGCCCACTTTTGAATCAGAATCTTTGGCAAATTTTTCCGCCACCTCGCGGGCATTGCGCGTAGCCTCTTCGATCATAGAAGGTTTGATCTGATTTAAACCCGAAAAACTGTATTCGATGGGCTGCCAGCTGTTTTTAGAATTGATCAGAATCCCATCAGAGATCAATTCCAGTGAACCGGTCAGGGCATTTTGCAATTTTTCTATGTTTTTGGTTCTTACCGTAAATTCCGAAATGGCGATGTATCTGAACTCGCGATCTCTGTTTTCATTTCCGTACAATACCGCACGTGAATCACTGATATTCGTTGTTCCCCTGGTGAGTTCGTTCTCGGTAAAACCCTGAGCCAGAAAAAAAGATTTTACGGCCTGATTTTGGGTTTCCAATTGATTTTTGAGTGAGACCAGATCATTGCCTGCCAGCGTAATGTTGATGGGCCAAATGGCGAGATCTGCTTTCACCTCTCTTTCCGACAAGCCCTTTACCTGAACCGAGCGGTCGAAAGCCTTCCCTGTTTTGTGCATATTCCCTACAAAATATCCCGCCAGAACTATGGCAGCCGATAAAATAGATACTTTGAGCCAATCTAATTTTTCCATGTTTAAGCATATTTAATAACCGTTATGGTTTTGACAAAATTCTGTCAATTCGATGAATTTCATGATCGAAATGAGTGACCCGACGACTCAGGATTGTATCGAGCATAAGAATTTTAGCCTATAAATTAGTTCTCGATTCGATTTTTTATCAAAAAATCACTCGAACTGACAAGTTCAAACTTTTTAGATGCATAAAGCACAACGGTTTATAATTGTTTTATTTCAGTGTTATTTCTATAATTGTGTCAATCTCATCCTGTTCCTGCTCCGGAACGCTGAACAATAGACCAAAATCGCTAAGCGCGTATTTTACTGATTTACCTGATCTGTAATAGCGCATGGCAGCGATCCCGGCAGTAAAAGAAGGTACAAACCAGTCTTTTTGCTGATCGAGCAGATGCACATAGAGCTTTTTACCCTTTTGGGTGGATACCATTTCTTCGGAGGGAGGGATCATTCCGCCCGAGGTGCTGTAAATGGTCTCTCCGTTTACCCTTAACCAATCCCCTATCTTTGACAGAGATTTGACATGCTCTTCCTGTATCTTTCCATTGGGCATCGGACCCACATTGAGCAGTAAATTGGTTCCATAACCCGCCGCTTTGATGAGGTAGTGGATCAGTTCCTTCTCGCTTTTGTGTTTTCTGTCCTGCAAATTAAAGCCCCAGGAGCCATTGATCGTCTCGCAGACTTCTTTTGGCAGTGCTCCTATATCCTCCGGTTTACTGGCAAAATCCTGGGTAGATCTTCCGGGCAGATCTTTTTCAAACATTTGGAAATCTTCTCCGGGTTTCACTGCCTCGTGGTGGTTATTGCCGATCAGACACTGAGGTTGCAGGCTATGGATCAAGGTATAAATTTCATCATAATGCCAATCGGCATTTTTCTTATCCCAATCCCCGTCGAACCAGATCCCTCCAATTTCTCCGTAGTTGGTCAGTAATTCGGTGAGCTGACCTTTCATAAAAGCGATATATTTCTCCCAGCTGCCTTCTTTTCTTCCCGCAATTCCATTCCCTGTCTGGCCTCTGGGAAAATAATCGTCATTGTGCCAGTCCAACAAAGAATAATAAAAAAACAATTTGATCCCTTGCTTTTTACAGGCTACGGCTAACTCTTTTAAAATATCCTTTTGGTAAGGCGTACTTTTAACGATGTTATAGTCGGTCATTTTTGTATCGAACATCGAAAATCCATCGTGGTGTCGGGAGGTGATACAGATGTATTTCATGCCCGCCTCTTTAGCCATTTTCACCCATTCTTCGGCATTGTATCCGATCGGATTAAAAAAAGAAGGTAACCTTTCATAGGCATCGACAGGAATATTTTGTACCTGCATCACCCATTCTCCATCTCCTAAAACACTATACACACCCCAATGGATGAACAAACCGAATTTGGCATCGGCAAACCACTGTCGCGCTTCGAGATTTTCCCGGGTGGGTGTATACGATTGACCTGTCATCGGTTGCAGCAGTCCTATGGACAAGACAAAATACAAAATGAGTATGATCTTTTTGCTGTACATCTTTTTACTTTTTTTCTGTTCCCAGGTCCCAAAGCATTTGGGCAAAGGCAACCGGGGCAGACCATTGGGCATTGTGATCTGCTTCGAGCACCAACACCGGCCAGCCTTTTTGTTTCGCTCTTTCCGCCTGGGAGGCGAAATCATCTTCTGAAGGTGTTTTTCCTTTATCGACGGTCAATAGATAACTCGTAGGAATTTTCATACTTTGCATACCTGTAAGTACAAGGGTATCTGTAAAAGTTTTAAAGGGATGCGGCACGTCTTTAGGAGGGCTTTGCCCTTCAGGTACCCAGGGTGGAACGACGTAACCATCTACTTTCTTCATGCCATTTGCTGTGAAATCGCCTGTAATACTCACCACACTTTCACCGTTTTCAGGAAAAAAAGCATCGACATAGATCAGTTTTTTAATTCGATCTGCAACACGATCAGCCACACCGGTAACCACCATACCTCCATAGCTGTGCCCTACCAATACCACTGAATGCAGATCCTCGAAAAGAATTGTATTGACCACGTCATTGATGTGGGTATCCAAGCCCACATCGCTAGTTGCCAGATGCACCCTTTCTCCCTGTCCGGTCAACGTGGGTCGGTACACCAGCGCACCTTTTTCTGTTAACAGCGAATCGACCTGTTTGAATGCCCAACCTCCACCCCAGGCGCCGTGAACAATTACATAGACAGGCTGTGGATCGTTTTGAGAAAAAGTCATTTGAAAGGTCAGCCATATTAGCAAACACAAGCTTTTACAGACAAAATATTTCATGCGATTTGTTTCCATAAATATATAAAATTCCCGGCCTTGGTTCACAATACGATGCCTACAGATTTACAAAAAAATAGCCGGAAGCGCTAAAAACGATAGCCCGGAAAAAGAGAAAAGCATTGAATTACCGTGGAAATTGCATGCAGACGGCACCTAAATAGCACTTACTCATCCAATTCAAATACATTTTGAATGCACTTTTTGTGCACTCTCAGTGCAATCTCAGTGCAATCTCCGTGCACTCTCAGTGCGCTCTCCGTGCACTCTCCTCTATTTTTTTATACACTTAGATACTTCTTTAAAATGTCTTTCATTTATTTTTTATAGGCTATGTATATACTTTTATGTTGACTTTTCGTTACAGTTTACATAAAGAAGTAGTAAATCATAAATTTTGAATAGATGGCAACCTTAAAAAGTTTTTTAAAAATGACAGGTTCACTGAGCGGACTCGTTATTTATGAACGGAATGGACAATTTTTTGTAAAAGGCGCCGGGGGTGCGGATAAAAAAAGGATCCTCAGCGACCCCAATTTTGAAAGAACGCGCGAAAACATGAGAGAATTTGGTGCCGCGGCTGTCTTGGGCAAAACTTTCCGACAGGGTTTTCTGCCTCACTCCAAAGCGATTCGAACAGGGAGTCTCTCCGGAAAAGTTACCGGGATGATGAAGCGTATCAATAAAGCCGGAGCCGGGGAAAGAGGAGAGAGATCTTTTGACATCGTGAGGCACAGAAATTTTATCGAGGGTTTTGAACTGAACCAAAAGAAATCATTTTCCTCGGTTTTTTATCCACCTTATCCCTCGCCCGACATCAATGCTGAGCGCAATCAGGTAACCTGGGAAATTCCCGACTTTCATCCGGGTATGTATATGAATTCCCCGGAAGAGGCCACACATTTTCAGTTGATCCTGCACGTCTTTGGATTGAGCAATTATGTCTTCGAGAAAAGCAGTCAGGCCTACGTTTTTTTACACGAACAACACAATGAATTGCGACAGAGTATGAGCAGCGATCTACTGAGCCTAAAAGCAAACCTGAATGAGCAAATTGAGTTGATCGTCGATCTGCCGGTCGAACCCAATTTACCTGAAACAGCAGCGCTCATCGTGAGTTTAGGGCTATTGTTTTACCAGGAGATCAATGGAAACATGTATATGATCCCCGGACAGAATGTGATGAAGGTGGTTTGTGTGAAATAAGGAAGCCGATGGCCTGAATTTTATCAGGATTTATTTTTGAGCAGGGCAGCCGCACCGGATCCATATTTCCTGATGATCAGTAAAAGCTGATTGACTGGAATATCGCTGTATTTTATTTTTGATTGATGGATCAGTTTTATTTCGCCGGCTTTTGCATCCGGTGGTTCAGGAAAAAAAATGACACTGTAATCCCCCTCTTGTTTACCAACCTCTATGCCCATTTTCCAATCATCCTCCTCGCCCATCAGAACAACTCTCCATTCTTTGTCTTCCGTACCGATCACATCTGTCGCCCTTGTTTTCATCATTGAATAACCCGGTATAATAGAGGCCAGTAAGTTGTCTATTTTATCTAAATAGAATCGCGTACGACTTTTTTCCACCAACCAACCAAAAACATAACAGACCAATAATAAAAGGAAGATACTGAGTAGCGTAACCATCCCTATGCCAAAAATTCTTTGCTCAGGTAAATGTTCCTTAATTGGTTCAACAACTTTTGAGATCACCTCGATCCCTTTTTTAAATAAATAGGTAAGGAGGGTCAATGGAAGAAGGAACAAAATGATTCCTTTTAAAATACGATCTAGAATCAGTTGGGGTTTAAACATAGAATTAAAAAAATTATGCTGTCTAAAATACACATTCTTTATCAAAGAAATTATTTTGAGCGATACTTCTGGCTGAGGTACGCTTTCCCTATTAGTTAGACCTATTAAACTGATAACCAATCCCAAAGAAAAGCCTGAACTTATCAATTTCATTTACCCAGGATACGTCAAAATCGATGGGTCCTAAAAAAGTATTGACGGACGCCGTAACGCCTGCTGAGATTAAAGAACTGGTTTCAATCGTCTCTTGCCAGTCACCTTTGGGAGAAAAAGCATTATCGATGTATTCATCAAAGTCTAGAAAACCGATGGAAGCAAAATTGACATGAGGGGTCAAAAATAATTTACCCTTTATATTGTATTGCAAGGCCAGTTGAGCCATCATAAACTGGGTGGCATTGACCTCATTTTCTTTTAAACCCGGTAATACATAATTATCTTTTCGAGGTCTTGTCAAGACACCTCCCAGATAATATTTTGCACCATAACCAAAATCTGTATAAGAGACCTCATCCTCTGTTGTCTCATCATCATAAAAAGTAAAAGCTGCATTCACCCCAACTATTCCTGTGAGTTTTTTATTGATTGGGAATCTCTTTTCAGCATCTATACCTAATTTCGTAAAACTATTTGAAGGCCTTTTAAAATCACCAATGGTTTCGTCTGCATAATTCATATTTACATCATGCAGAAAAGAATGGCTAATAATTCCCCTATAATAGATTCCCTTTGTGGGATAAAAAACTCTGTCGTATGAATTATGCACATAATGAGCAAATACATTGATATTTCTAAATTGATAGCTCTCCAGGCCAATCACATTATCTACGATATCCGCACTCACTTCCGGTTTTAACTTGGTGTATTCATATGCCGAACCGATTCCTGCATAACTTTTAAATGAAATGATATTCTTATTGATCTCTGCATTTACATAAGTGTAGCGCGCTTTAAAATCCTCCACTGCCTCCCCGTTTAAATAAAACTCTCGAAGCAGATTCTCGCTATACCCCTCTGTTCTGAACCACCAATCTTTCTCACTTCCAAAAATTTTCTGGTATTGCACTCTGGCCCTATTCTGTTCAGAAATATCGATGGTGGCTAAAATACGTGAGGAATTTCCGAGTACGTTCCTTCCTGTATAATTGAAAATAAGACCAATCCCAGAATAAGAATCATAATGAATAGACCCTTTTACCTGATGCTGAGATTTTTCTACCGCATCAATATTTAATCTCAAATTGTCATTTTTATCTTTTTCTATATCAAATCCGACACGATCAAAAAGGTTGGTTCCGATCATTTTATCCATTCTGTGTATGATCTGATCCGTAGAGTAATTGGTTTGACCTTTAAAACCAGTTCTTGAGTTGACCAAGCCTAAATTTTGATCGCTTATTCCTTTGTAAACTATATCTTCAATATAAAAGTCATCTTTAACATCCGGTAACCGAACTTTTTTTTGCTCATATCCTTTTAATCTATTTGCCAGTTCCACGAACTGTTCCCTCATATCCACCGTAGCCATTTTTCCTTCTTCATAAATTTCCCTAGCTTTAACAAAATCCCCTGTTTCATACGTAAGATAAGGAACGTGGTCAATCAAAATATCGCATAAAGCCCTGTTGCCCGGATTCTTTAAATTGCTGCTCAACATTCCGGTTTGAAATACCAAGGTTGCAATATTGTCTAATTCCTCTTTAGCCTTCATCCCACCACCCACATCACTACCGATAATGATATCTGCTCCCATACTCTTGGCAATATCTGTTGGAAAATTATTCAGGACACCCCCGTCTACCAAAATCGTATTTTCGTAATCTACAGGCATGAAAATCCCTGGTATAGACATACTGGCGCGCATGGCGAAGTTCAAAGATCCGCTTGCGAGGACGACTTCTTTTCCTTCTACGATGTCTGTTGCCACAGCTCTATAGGGAATAGGCAATTTGTCGAAATCAGAAATATTATATACCGGGTAGGTCAGCGCATTCAAATACTCTCGTAAATTCTGATCACTGATGATGGCATTACTCACTTTTGGTTTTCCTTTTACAAAATCGAAATCTATCAAATATCGATCGTACTCACTTTTTTCTTCATTACTGATATCCTGAAGAGAAATTTCACCGCCAAAAAGGGTCACCCAATCCGTTTCTCTGGTCATTCTTTCAATTTCATCGCCTGAATAACCCATGGCATATAAACCACCTACAACACTTCCCATACTGGTTCCTAAGATCATATCCGGTACAATTCCCAAAGAATCCAGCATTTGGAGGGTATAGATATGGGCAATCCCCCTGGCACCTCCACCACTTAAAACAACCGCTACTTTTGGTTTTTTTTCTTGTGCCACTGACATTTGAGTAAAAAATAGGAGGGTTAAAACGAAAAATAGGTATTTAAAGTTTTTCATGGTTAAGAAGAAAATTTGTTTACTTAAAGATATGTCAAAAAAGGCACAAAAACGAGACCTCCTGAATAAAATGAGCAAAGAAAAAAAATAGAAATAGTTTGAAACTTTTTCGAAAAAATACAATTGTTTCACCTATAAAAAAATAAGACCCGAACAATATGTTCGGGTCTTATTCTGCAAACTATATGAAATTAATTAAGCTCACCGATAAAAGGAATAGAAGACATCACCGTACTTCTAATTTCACTCTGAATATAGGCTTCCAACTGAAAGAACTGTCCTGCAATTTTTGAACCCGAAGCTTTCTTTACCTTTTTATAATAAGTGTCCAGCAATTTATCATTTTGCTTTCTGAGATCGATCATGGTTTTGATCGAGTTGTCATAACTAGCATCCGTCATTTTATCATAATTATCCGCATAGTTCCCCAAGGCAGCCAAACGTTTTTGACCTAAAGCCTTTCTTTTGGTTTCATATTCATCATAGATCGCCCAAAAGGGATTTGCCTCATCTATCTGCAGAAAATCGGCTACCAAAGCCTTTTTTTCCATTCCAAACATAGACTGAAACATGTCAATTTCTTCTTTGTAAGATTGAGCATTCATTGATTGTCCAAATAAAACCGCAGTAAAGACGGTAATCATTAAGTTAAATGTGTATTTTTTCATGGTTTAAAATTAATTTGATATTTGGCAAATATAAAGATTGTTTGATATTAATTCATTAAAAGTAAATAATAAATCTTTGCTGTTTCTACCACAAGGACCTTTAAAATTTAAACCCTAAACCCCCCATAATAGAGTTCATATTTCCATCTCTATAATAGTAGTTTGACAAATAAGCCCATTCATATTCTACATTGAGAAACACATATTTGGAAAGCATATAATTTCCACCAAGTCCCAGCCCACCGTAAAAACCACTATCATTAGTCGTAATGCGTCCCAATGTACCAATTCTTTCATAATTTGAAAAATGCATTCCGATGGCACCTTTTACAAATCCTTTCAAATTACTAGTTCCAAAACTATATCTGGGCGCATAGTAAACCGGCCAGTTTTCCAATTTAAAATCCGTCTTAACTGTGTTCTTATCAGAGCTGGCCTCAGTACTAATATATCCTACAGAAAGGCCGTGAGATAAATTTCCGTTCCAGGGATTAAACTCATAGGTAAGGTTAATTCTCCAACCTGTTGCATCCTCTCCGGAATCTTCAATATTCGCAAAGGAATAGCCTCCGTTTAAAATAACGGCATTCTCCTGAGACCGGGCCGTTGAAAAAAAGATACAGCCTAAAAATACGAGAAGATATAATTTCAAACTTTTTGTTTTTCGATTCATGATATTGTTTTTTAAAGAAACTGATCGTTTATTTTTTATTGTTTTTTATTCAATTAAAATCACTAGTGAATTATTTGGCCAAAGTAAAACTTTATAAAATGAGGCTCAATAGCGATTATTAAGTAATTTAAGGGGAAAACAAAGTGCTCAAAAACATTCATTTCTCAGAAATAGAAAATATTTAAACTTTATAGATGGGCTCATACATTTTACTTTTGATAAATTTCACCAGATCTTTTGGTTTTTCCACTCCTGCCAAGCCACAATCAAATATATGTTCTGCAATAATTACCGCTACCTTAAAAGATACCTCTGCAATTTTACTGACGGAAGGGTAGATTAATCCATTTTCGAAATCCTTTTCAGTAACCTGTTCCGATACTGCTTCGGAGGCTGTGATCAACATATCATCTGTGACTCTTTTCGCCTCTGTAGCAAAAATAGCCAAGCCCAGGGCAGGAAAAATAAAGACATTATTTCCCTGGCCAGGAGTAAATTTTTTCCCCTCGTAAGTAACCGGAGCAAACGGACTACCACTGGCAAAAATGGCTTTGCCTTTGCTGTATTGATAAGCTTCTTCTGCCGTACATTCTGAGTGTGAGGTCGGATTTGAATAAGGAAATATAATGGGTCTTTCATTTATAGCAGTCATATTCTCGATTACTTTTTTGGTAAAAGCTCCTCCAACCGTACTCACACCCACAATCGCCGTAGGTTTAATCTTTAGGATTGCGTCTGCAAAATCAGTCGAAGCTTCTGCTTCATGCGCAAACTGCAACTGGTGTTCTGCCAAATCTTTTCTGGAGATCACCAACAGACCGTTTACATCAAACATCCAGATCCTTTCTAAAGCTTCAGCTCTCGAAAGTCCGTCTTTTACGAATTTTTTGACCAGCATATCGGCAATGCCATAGGCAGCAGCTCCGGCACCCAGAAACAGGAATCTTTGAGATGTAAAAGGTTTCCCTAACAACCGGCTAATAGAAATAAAGCCCGCCATGGCCACAGCGGCTGTACCTTGAATATCATCATTGAAACTACAAACTTTATCTCTGTATTTATCCAATATTTTAATGGCATTGGCCCCATTAAAATCTTCCCATTGTACACATATTTTTGGAAAGACATCCTGCACTGCTTCCACAAATTCTTCGATAAATTCGTCATATAGTTTTCCGGTTGCCCTCTTTTGTTTTAATCCGGGATATAAAGGGTCATTCATATATTTTTCATTATTTGTTCCTACATCCAGCACAATGGGTAAGGTATATTCAGGTGGCACTCCGGCGCAACTGGTATAAAGGGCTAATTTCCCAATAGGTATACCAATACCAAACATGCCTAAATCGCCTAAACCCAATATTCTACCTCCATCAGTGACCACGGTAAATCGTATATCTTTAACCGGCCAGTTCTTGAGGATGGTTCTAATTCTATCTTTTTGCGTGATCGCGATATATAGTCCTTTTGGACTTCGCGCAATATGTCCAAATTTTTCACATGCCTCTCCAACGGTTGGGGTATATACCAAGGGTAAGAAAGTCGTAGGAGCACTCTTAATCACCTTGTAATACAAAGTTTCATTAATATCTTGTACCTGAGAGAGGTAAATATATTTTTCTATGGCTGTTTTGTATTGTTTTAATTGCCCCATCACTCGACTGATCTGCGTATCGAGTGTTTCAATTTTAATCGGTAACATACCTTCTAAGCCATATTTCACTCTTTCTTCCTGACTAAAAGCCGTACCTTTATTAAGGCGTGGATTTCTCAATAATTCTTTACCATACATAATTTTCATTTTTTACTTTTTCAAAATTGTTCATTCCATACTACATTTTTCAGGAAACATACAACACCCAGAAAATAGAGAGTAGTGGACCAAGTAAGCCGATCAACAAGCCCATATGGATAAAATCTTTTTGTTCTAAAAAACCTGTGCTATAAGCAATGGCATTGGACGGTGAGGATACAGGAAGCAATAAGGCACAAGAAGCGCCAAAAGCCATGATCATACTGATATCGATCTGGTAGTTGAGTAGTATTGCCATACCCATTGGAATCATTATGGCACTGGCAGCAGTTCCACTCATCACATTAGAAACCATCATGGTGAAATAGGCAAAGACCCAGATCAAGAGTATAGCATTTAATTTTAAGGTGATAAGTGTTTCTGCATAATGACTCAACAGACCGGTTTGTTCTAAGGCAAGTCCTAATGACAAGCCCCCCGCTATTAATATCAGTGTATCCCAAGGAAGGGTTTGCACATCCTTACCCTCTATTACTCGTGTTAAAGTCAAAAAGACCAAAGGAACAGCACAGACACCCGCCACCGTTATCCCGTGTAAAGAAGAGGTCAACCACAAGGAAACAGTAACGATTATGACAAAAACAACCACTTTGCGCTGGCGATTAAATTCTTGTGAGCTTTCTTGTTTTATCTTTTCTAAAAATGACAGAGATACTTGCTCATTGTCTTTTAGAAAGACAAAAGCCAAATAAACCCAGCTGAGGGCAGTAAGGACTATTGCCAAAGGTAGGCCGTAAAGCACCCAATCGATAAAGCTCACATCTAATCCTTTTAATTCTAAAGCACCCACTGCGATTGCGTTAACCGGGGAACCTATGATTGTGGCAAAGCCACCGGCAGTAGAAGCCGTTGGAATTCCTAAAAGCAAAGCTTTGGTAAATTTAGATTCTTTCCCCAGCTGAGTTATCAAGGGCATTACTGCCGCAATCATCATCGCTGTAATGGCGGTATTCGCCATCAGCATAGAAATCAACATGGTGGTAATCATTAAACCCAACAATAAGGTTCTAGATTTGTTGCCGGAGATTTTGATGGCAAATCGAAATAGTGCCTCGTCGAGTTTTGTTTTAGACATGGCCTTGGCGAGAAAAAAACCGCCTAGCATCAACCAAATCACCGAGCTGGAGAATGTATTGGCATATTTGGCGATGTTTTCAGGCTTAGCGTTCAAATGTTCATTTCCCAGAGCAAAGACCAAAAAACTGATGATGATTAAACTTACCGCAAATGCTGGCATTACCTCAGAAATCCAAAGCCCTATTGCAAAGAAAAGCAAGAACAAAACATAGATCTGAGAATCTGTAAAATCAGATTCTTTGATAAAAAAAGTGAGTACGGCAGCAATGACCATGCAAAGGAGGAATATTCCTAGTCTTTTTACCCTGTCTTTGTTGAAATCATCCATGCTCTGTGCTATTATATATCAAAAAATCAGCCTAAAAAATTCCCAAAGGGGATACAAAACCGATACAAAATCTTCCTGTGGTATAATCTTCTGCACCGAACCGCTCTTTTGCATAATTGGAATAATCATACATGCGTCCGACGTAGTTCACAAAAAATCTCAAGTTCAAATCTTTCCATGGGTAATATTCTATGGTAGGAATAATCCCCCAGGCGTTTCTGATATGATCGTCTGTTTTGAAAGGATCGAGGTCAATGTCATTCCAACTGGCAATATCGAGCATTCCGAAGAGAGAAAAATTGATCTTTTGATTTAACCTGTAGTGCAAATGCACCCAATGCCCTGTATAAGCTGTGTTTTGCAAAGCATAAGGATAGAGATCATCCGGTACAGTTTCACTGATAATCCCGGTACGGTCTAAATCTTCATCGCTGTATTTAAAATCGTAAGCGATGACAAATTTATCGAGCGTGAGCTCTGTTCCCAAAGCCACGTAATTCATAAAGGCACTTTCTGCTTCTGTGAAGAGCGAATAAGACCAAATGGTTTTTACTTTGCCGTCAAAAAGTTTTCCTCTCCAATTTCCAACCAAGGCCAGCGGCATCCTTGACTCTGTAAAATCAGGTTGTTCTCCGTATAGTTCATCAAAAGATTTTGTTCTTGAGTTAAGTATCTGAAAAGTATATTGGTGGTTTTCACTGGCCGCATAGCTAAAGCCAACGCCACTTAAGAAATTGTCCGCATATTCGATGATATCAGAATATTCATAAATATCTATAGGGTTGTAATCGAACTCCCAAGCCCCCCAGTCGGCACACATCTTACCCGCAGAAATACTGAATTTATCTGTGATGTCAAATCGCAAATAAGCCAAATCTACAGAACGACTGAGGTTGTCCACTGATTCTGAGGTTTGTTCTCTGGTATATCTATTTCTAAAACGGAAATACACTTTCTTACTCACTTGGCCGCGGATCTCCATACGAAATTGATCCATACGAAAACGGGAATCTGTGTATTCATTATCTACGAATTCATTGCGAAAGGCAAAATTCATATTGGCAATCATACTGACATTCTTAAGTAAACCTTGTTTCTCCTCCGGAATCAAGGTTTTGTAATACGTGGTATCTCCCACTTGCATTTCCTGCCTTTGGGCAAAAAATACAAGTGGAAAAAGAAGGATAAAAAGCCAAATCTTTTTTGTTAACAGGCCCATGACTTAGATTTTAAGTAATGATCAATAGTCGAGAAACAACTTTTGTATATTGGCGGCATCTCTTTTTTTGAGCAAAGCCAAAGTCAATAATATTCTGGCTTTTTGAGGATTGAGGTCATAGGATGCAATGGTACCGAGTTCATCGTCATTCACTTCCACATTTCGACCCACATTCCCTGTAGCCACGCGCGAACTTCTTACTACCATCACGCCATTTTTACTTGCTTTCGCACAGGCTTCGAGTGCTGCTTTGGGTATATTGCCATTTCCTACCCCGGCGATTACGATTCCTTTTGCTCCTCTTTCAACTGAAGCATCGATCAAATCGGCAGGCATATCCACATCTCCATATATGATATCTACACGAGGTAATTCGTTTACCCCTTTGACGAAGAATTCACTTTTCGCACCAAAAGTGCTGTAAGGATAGCGGTAAAATTCGTTCACACCATAGGCGGTTGTTCCAATTAATCCTTTGATGGGCGACATAAAAGTTTGAACTGCCGTTGTGCTCACTTTTACCAATGTTTGTGCTGAATGGATCCAATCGTTCATGACTAAAAGCACCCCTCTCCCCTTGGAATTAGGATCTCCAGCAACTGCCACTCCGTTATACAGATTCAAAGGTCCATCTGCACTAACCGCAGTTGAAGGCCTCATAGAGCCAACCAGAACAACGGGTTTATCTGTTTTTAATACAAGATTCAAAAAGTAAGCAGTCTCTTCCATGGTATCCGTCCCGTGCGTAATTACGATTCCATCTACCTGATTTGTTGCGCATAATTCATCGATTCTATTTGCCAGGTTTAACATAATCTCAAAACTCATGTCCTGAGAACCTACATTAGAAATCTGTTCTCCTTTGATGGAGGCTAAATCCTGAATTCCGGGTACAGCATTCACCATCGCATCGATGGTAACCTGTCCTGAGGTATATCCCGATTGGGTTCCACTCTCCGCCGCCCCAGCGATGGTTCCTCCTGTTGCTAAAATCACGACATTTGGAAGGGTTTTATTCTGTGCAAAGCCATAAGGAAGTAAAAAGATGCTGAGCAATGCTACCAATACATATTTAAAGAAGCCTTGTTTTTTCATGGTGATTAGTATTTATTGATTATTTCTTATTGTATTTTGATTTGTCAAGTCCGGTCATGTTCGCAGGAGACAAGAGTTCTTCTATTTGTTTTTCCGTGAGTAGATTCTTTTCTCGAACCAATTCCAAGATCCCTTTTCCAGTCTCCATTGATTCTTTGGCCAATTCATCTCCGACATGATGCCCTAAAACAGGGTTTAATGCAGTGACTATTCCTATTGTTGTAGCGAGATTTTTCTTATTGACTTCCTCATTGATCGTGATGCCATCTACACATTGTTCTCTCAACGCTTTCATTCCGTTCGAGAGTATGGTTTGTGATTCAAAAATGGTCAGGCCCACAACAGGTTCATAGGCATTTAACTGTAAATCGCCATCGGAAGCAGCGATATTGACTGTTACGTCATTACCCATCACACGGTAACTGATCAAAGCCATCAACTCAGGAATAACCGGATTCACCTTACCGGGCATTATGGAAGAACCAGGTTGCCTCGGTGGCAAGTTGATCTCAAAAATTCCATTTCTCGGTCCTGAAGAAAGTAAGATCAAGTCGTTGGAGATCTTTGAAAGCGTTGTGGCCAAAGTCTTCATGGCAGAAGAATAGACTACGAAAGAATGCAAACTTGAGGTAGCGGCTAACATATCATCTGCGTTGACAAAGGTTATTCCGGTAATCTTGTTAAGGTGTTTAATGACAGCGATATCATAGCCTTTGCGGGCATTTAAACCTGTGCCTATGGCTGTCCCACCCATATTGAGTGTTTTTAATGCTTCATTGGCTGTTTCGATATTACTTATATTCCATTCCAACATAGAAGCATAGGAATGAAATTCTTGCCCCACTGTCATAGGGACAGCGTCTTGCAGTTCGGTACGACCCATTTTTACAATTTCCAAGTATTTATTCCCCAAGATTCTAAATGATTTTACCAGTAGTTTGAGCTCACTGAGCACCTTTTCATTCTGCAGGATCATGGTCAGTTTTAAGGAAGTTGGATAAGTATCATTAGTAGATTGCGCCATATTCAAATCATCATTCGGTGAGATTTTGTCGTACTCTCCTTTTTTGTAACCCGCTTTTTCAAGGGCGATGTTCGCCAGTACTTCGTTGGCATTCATATTTGTAGATGTCCCCGCGCCGCCTTGGTAAAGATCTACTCTAAACTGATCGAGGTAATTTCCTTTGATCAATTCCTGACAAGCCGGTTCGATCATTTTTAATTTGGCCGGAGTCAATTCTCCCACATCCGTATTTGCCCTGGCACAAGCCAATTTGATCATTCCCCAAGCTTTCATGAAGTCGGGATAGTTGTTTGTATATTGACCAGATATTTGGAAATTATCAATCGCTCTTGCCGCTTGAGCACCATAGTAAGCATCGGCAGGGACCTGAATATCACCCAATAGGTCTGATTCTGTTCGCGTTTGAGCCATGACTGCAAATAGACTAAACAATAGACCGATAAGAAGCATTTCTCTTTTTCTCATTATTATTTTCATCATCGTTGATTTTTTTTAACAGGATCTTTAAGAGGTACGGATTGTCAAGTTTGAATCACCTATTTAAACCTTTGTTATTGCCAATAAACAAGCCATTATAATTAGATTAACTCCACTTTAGCCCTACTAAAATCCATCTAATTACCTTAGGACAGAAAGCCTGGCAATTTTTTCCGGTTGACCTTTAATTTCACTTAAAGTTAGTTTAAAAAAGGAAGAAAAATAATACCTATCAATCGGTATTTTTAGTCTATGAACGAGATTCAAATAAGCTAAACCTCTGACTATTAAGAACAAATAAAGTTTTTATCAGTAAGAACTAAAGATCTCACAGGTTCGCGTGAAGTAAAGATCAAATGATCAAAATTGCTGCCATTCGCAAATATGAAGCATTTTCCATTAGAGAATAAAGCGCCTAAGGTTTTATAACCTCAACTTTTTAGTCTTTTGACCATTGATCCCGGACGAAATGTTTTTCTTTTTTATATGGTTTGTTTATTTGACCGTATAGCCCTTGGCTTCCATGCAAGCTGTAAAAGCTTTTTTATAATCGGCCAACATTTTTGCTTCCGCCTGAGATGCTGCCTGGGTATTCTGTTGTTGCTCCTGAGCATCTCCTACCTTCTTAGCTCGTCTTCCAGCAACCCCACCTACCACAGCTCCAATGGCTGCTCCTTGTCCGGTCTCCCCAGCAATGGCTCCAATGGCTGCACCTGCAGCCGCTCCTCTGGCTGCCCCTCGTACAGCAGTTCCATCAGCCGAAGTGTCTACCGGAGCAGCTGACACTTTTGTTGGATTTATGGGATCGTATCCGGTTTGTTGTTTTGCCCAACTAAAACAAGCCATTTCATCTGCTTCCTGGGTTGCGGCATCCTGATCCTTAGCCGGGAAGGAATACAGCCCCAGGCTTTTTGAAATGCTGTTCCCCTGTGCTTTTAATTGTTGAAAACCTATCATTATCAGGCTTACAAGTAATACGTATTGAATTTTTTTCATTTTGATTTCTTTGAAATTATAAGTCTTTTGGATTGATAAATACATAGCCCAATTGCTCGAGTACATCAGCTTCATTATAGAAAGTAAAACTCTTAACAATTTGATTGTTTTCAATTTGATAGACGGTATTAGTCCAAACGGTGACCGTTTCTCTGTCCTTTTTGTACACAATTTTCAACTCTGCCCAATTGGACACCCATTCTCCTTTGTTCTCTCCGTCAGGCACATTGACCGAAAGAATTCTGGCTTTGCTGTATTTTATACTTTCGTACAAATTTGCAATATTATCCTTCCAGTTAGCAATTGCTGCAGCTTTATCTGTTGCATCTTCTACTGAAGGACCGAGTCCTACGTAATTATCTGCCAATAAGGTTTCCATGGTAGCAGTATCATTTTGTTCAACGGCAGCGACATATTTTTTAATCAATGCCTCGTTTTCTCCCGAAGTATCTTTTGGTGCTGAACAATTCATCAAGACTGTTAGCGTAAATAATAATAAAAGGTTGTTTTTCATTTTTCAATTTGTTTATGTTATAGGTTATTTAAAATCCACCTTAAGATTGTCATATTTTAGCATGATTGAACTCAAAATTTAATTTCTCGATACTCACATTTTGTAAATCCAGACCAGGCAATTAAAAGTAAGTGATCTTAACAATTAGGCTCTTTCACTTTCTTCAGAATTCAACCAAGCCAAAAATAATTTATAGCCTATAGATAAAACAATTGCCCCTGTAAAAAGCCCAATAAAACCTGAAAGTAAAAATCCCCCAACTACTCCAATAAAAATTACCAACATAGGTACAGGAGCACCTTTCCCGAGTAAAATTGGTTTGAGAAAATTATCTGACAAACCGGCTATCAATAACAAGACTGTCCATAATACAGCGGGCATTGTTTCCTTTACCGTGAAAAGATAAATGATTACGGGTAGGGTCACTAGCATGGCCGGGATCTGAAGGATGGCCAATATAAACACTAGTAAGGTTAAAATTCCTGCATAGGGGATATCCGCCAAGACAAACAAAATGGCATGTATTAAACTCATAATGGCCGCCACTCCTATTACACCTTTTACGACATTACTCACAATTTTCATGGTTGTATCAGCAAAATCCTGACCCTGATCACCGGCTAGTTTAACAAAAAATTTACGGACAGATTCCCCAATTCCTTTCACCACAAGTAATATACCCGCAATAATGAGAGCAAGCATAATTTGTAAAGTACCACTCGCAGCCCCCAATACCCCCTTAAAGATTTTGCTCAGAAAAGCAGAAATTTGCGTTTTATTTTCTAAAATAGTCTGTGCTAGGTTTTCAGAGGCGTTCAACCAGAAAGCATAAAGTTTTTCTCCAATGAGCGGCCATTCCTTTATATTTTCTGCCGGTGGAGGAAGGGTGAGTGCACCGTTACTATAATCAGTGGTGATTTGCTTTACTTCCTCGATCATCGAACTAACCAAAAACCAGGCAGGAATAAAAATAAGGGTCAATAATGAAAAAACGAGAATAAAAGATGCTAGTTTTGATTTACCCCCTAACCTTTTAGATAAGGAATGATGTAGTGGATATAATGCCATGGCTAGAATAAAACTCCACAACAGAACATTTACAAAAGGAAAAATGATCATCATGCACCAAGCAATAATCAAGAATAGTATCATTAAACGAATAACCGTGTCGTATATATTATTTTTCGTAGTGAGTTTTGTCATGGTAAAATCTTCTTTTATATGGGTCGTTCTGTCAACAATGTTTTTTATGAGAAATCCAACCGATTCGATATTACTAAATTAAACTTATCTGCCATTATTTATCCTATCAAATTTATATCTTTTTAATCAATGAAAAGCTAGCAATGAAAAACCCTGAGTATAATGTATCCCAATCATTATTGATTAATCATTAAAGCTTTCATTCGCACCTTCTGCCGGAAGTCTTCCGGCTTCCAGTGTCTTTTTTGTGAGTTCCGGATTGATACTTTGAACTGCATCAAATTGTCGAAGATGCACAGCACCGGTTAAGTGTTCTAGTAAATGAGTTTTTTTTAGGCGATCCATGATCGGGCCTTTCACTTCGGATAAATGGAACTTAATTCCACCATCCTTTAATCTCTGGTTAATGGCTTCCAGACTTTCCAAGGCCGAGGAGTCAATCTCATTCACCGCAGGGCATTCTAAAATGACATGCTTTATTTGGGGATTTGCCGCGACTTTACTATTGACCATATCTTCTAAAAATCGGGCATTAGGGAAGTACAGGCTCTCATCTACCCTCAAGGACAAAATTTCCGGATCAGTGACCACTTGATATCTTTCTTGGTTTCTAAAATGTGAAGTACCTGGAATCTGACCCACAGTGGCGACATGTGGACGAGAAGTTTTGTACAGATGAAGAAAAATCGATACTGCAACCCCAGCTATCAGACCAGGCTCAATGCCTTTAATTAAAGTGACCAAAATAGTCACCGCCATGGCAGCAAAATCTGCTTTGGAATATGCCCAGGCATGTTTTAAAGCTTTAAAATCAACTAAAGATAAAACGGCTACAATGATGGTTGCTGCCAGTGTAGCGTTGGGTAAATAAAAAAGCAAAGGGGTCAGGAATAAGGTCGTCAAACCAATCCCGACTGCCGTAAATACCCCTGCTGCAGGGGTTTCTGCTCCTGCGTCAAAGTTTACGACCGATCTGGAAAAACCTCCGGTCACCGGAAAACCACCGGAGAAGGCAGAACCAATGTTCGATGCACCCAATGCGATCAATTCCTGATCAGGATCAATTCTTTGTCGTTTTTTGGCAGCCAAAGTGAGGGCCACGGAAATAGATTCGACATAACCCACAATAGAAATGAGCAGAGCCGGTACCAAAACTTTCAACCAAAGTTCCATGTCCATGGGAGGCATCACCAATTTAGGTAATCCACTAGGTACCTCTCCAACAATTTTAACTCCTTTTTCGGAAAGACCCATCTGCCAGACGATCAGGATGGTGGCTATAATGGCCACCACCGGGCCAATCTTCACCATCAAATCTGCTGCTTTAGGGCTCAATTTCAATTGTAAGAGCAAAGGTTTTAAGCCACTGCGCACCCAAAATAAAAAGATGAGTGAACCAAAACCAATAGCCGCTGTAGCCCAACTTACTGAAGAAATACTATGCCATAGCGAAATCACAATCTCTAAAAAACTCTCGCCATGCGCGTTTACGCCGAGTACCGGACCTAATTGTCCGGCTGCGATCTGCAAACCGGAAGCCGTTATAAATCCTGCAATCACGGGATGACTTAAAAAATTAGCTAAAAAGCCCAGTTTTAAAAATCCCATGACCATCAAAAGCAAACCAGATACCATGGCCAAGGCTACAGCTGCTCCGTAATATTCCGGAGAACCCTGTGAGGCCAGTTGTCCTGCCGCGGCTGCTGTCATCAAACTCGCTACAGCCACAGGACCCACTGCTAAAGATCGTGAAGTGCCAAAAATGGCGTATAGGACCAAAGGAGCCATGGATGCGTATAAACCAATTTCAGGGGGTAAACCTGCAAGAATGGCGTAGGCCAAAGATTGTGGAATGAGCATCATGGTAACGATCAAAGCGACGATCAAATCGTTACCGAGCGTTTTTTTGTTGTATTTAGGGCCCCATTCGAGGATGGGGAAATAGCCTTTGATAATACCCATCAATGAGCTTTTTTCTTCATTATTAATCTCTTTGTTTGACATAAACTATGACTATTGGTTAAATTTTGTTCACTATTAAGTGACTTAAATTATTCTGATTTATTAGATTACGGTAAAAAGCTTCTTCATTCCTATTCAACCAGATTTAGTTTTAATTCAATTTATTATTACATCGCGCTATTGTAAGGATACCAAACTGCCATCACTGAATCTGCCTCTTTTTCTCCTTTTTGCTAAAAAAAATTGCAAAAATCAAGGCGAGAATCACGGACCATAAGGTCCACATGATCACCATGGCCATCATTCTGGGATCTCCGTCAGGTATCGCCAAAACCGCTGCGAAAACCGCAGCAATATTACGTGTACCCATTCCTAAAGACATCACACTTCTTTCATTCCTTTGTAAACCAAAACCAAACTGATAGGCCAAAGCCCCAAGTGCGATCATAAAAATTGTCATAGAAAGCAGGGCAAAACTACCGGCAGTTTCAATCATCTCATCCGTGTAAATAATCAGCGCAAAAATGATCGTAAGCAAAGTAGAAAGTGCTGCTAATTTCTTCACCGGTTGAAAAAGTTTATCTGCTAACTTTTCGGCATAGGTTTTTAATAAGGCGCCAATGAGCAATGGAATCAAAATCGTAATGATCAATGGTTTTGCCAAAGCCATGGCACTAATCGTAATCCCTGTAATCATATAGGGAGCAACCAATGGCATAAATATTACTGTTCCTAAGGCTGTAAGTGGAATCAAAGCACCTGCAAAATCCACGTCTCCTTTTGCCTTACCCACCACGAGTTGAAGAAAAGGGGCACAGGGGGCCAAAGCTGTCAATAATACTACATTGGCAAAAGGCTCAGCCATGGGGAGGGCAAAAATGATAAGGTATCCCAATGCAGGACCCACTACCCAACCCCAAAAGAGAATCAATAAGACGATCTTTATGTTCGACAATTTTTTTACCACTTTGGGTATATTCACCTGAAGTCCCATGCTCAACAGATTCAAGACTGTAAAAGCAAGTACCAAAGGATTCATATAGGTCTCACAAAATTGCGTGATGGCTTCCATGATCTAAAAATTTGTTAATTCAATTATACTTACTTTTTTTATCTGTGAACCTGTTGTGTATTTTGATAAAATTCTGTTCATTCGAGTGAATTTCACGATTGAAATGAGTGATCCCGAAGTCTCGGAATTACACGCCAAGGAGCGCATAAATATCGAGAATAAGAATTTTAGCCTATACAATAGTTCTCGATACGATTTTTTGATAAAAAATCACTCGAACTGACATTGTTGAAACTATTTAAATTCATCATGCACAACGGGTTCTATGCTATATCTTTATAAATTTCCAGGTTCTTGATGCTCATTAAACAAATAATTATGGGCCAAAGAAAGCATACCCCCCGAAATATTTTTCGCTTTAAACCCATTTTGCAATAAAATACGAGTGGCGTAATAAGCTCTTTGACCTGAACGACAGAGCACATGGATTTCTTTGTCTTTCGGCAATTCTGACAATCGAGATCGGATCTGACCCAATGGAATATTGGTGGCACCTTTAAACTCTTCAACAGCGAGCTCAAAAGGTTCTCTCACATCTAGAACAAACCCTTTTTTAGCTTCTTCCCAATGGCTTAATGGCATGTCATTTTTCAATACATCTGCGGCAACCATACCGGCAAAATTCACCGGGTCTTTGGCCGAACCAAAGGCTGGTGCATAACACAATTCTGATTCTTCAAGGTCATAGATGGTGGCACCCATTTGTAAGAGGGCAGCAAAAGCACTGATACGCTTGTCTACCCCATCTTTTCCGAGCGCCTGTGCTCCCAATAATTTTCCGTTTGATTTTCTGAAAATGACTTTTAAGGCGATGGGCATCGCACCGGGATAGTATCCGGCATGAGAATTTGGATAAAGGTAAATTTTTTCATAATCGGTGTCCCCCATTCTCACCAATGTTTTTTCACTCACTCCTGTCCATGCGACCACACCGTCAAATAGACCGACAATGGCTGTCCCTTGTGTTCCTCTAAATTTTGAGTCTCTTCCTGCTATGACATCCGCCGCGATGCGCCCCTGACGATTGGCAGGCCCTGCCAGTGCGATCAAACTCTGTTCTCCGGTGACAAAATCTTTCACTTCTACAACATCGCCTACCGCAAAAATATGTGGATCACTGGTAATCATTTGGTCGTTTACTTTGATCCCTCCTCTATCTCCCAATTCAAGGCCGGCCATTTTTGCCAATCTGGTATCAGGTCTAACCCCTAAGGCGAGAATCACCAATTCTGCAGGATAAACTTTACCGGATTGGGTAGATACGTCAATGGTATTATTCTCTCCTTGTTTAAAACCGGCGACTCCGTCTGACAGCGCTAATTTTACCCCGTGCTTCTTCAAATGAGATTCAACTACCTGGGCATGTTCTTTATCGATTGGCGGCAGAATCTGGTCTGACATTTCCACCAAAGTCACTTCAAAACCTCGGTGTACCAAGTTCTCAACCATTTCAAGCCCAATAAACCCTCCACCAATCACAACGGCCCTGGTTTTTGGTCTTAGGGTTTGAAAACCTGAATAGCGATACATCCCCGAAAGGAAAGGATTTCCTTTTTCTATCCATTCGTTGATGGCTCTAGCATCGGGTACGGTTCTCACATGAAAAATACCTGGAAGATCAATTCCCGGTAAGGGAGGTCTTACTGAAACTGCCCCGGGTGACAGCACTAGTTTATCGTATTTTTCTACTGTTAATTTACCCGTTTTAACATCTTTAAGTGTCACTGTTTTTTCGGAAGCCGAAATATCTACTGCTTCACAATTTGTTCGCGCATCTATATTGAACTGTGCTCTAAAAAGCTGTTCTGTAGCAACCAATAAACTCGATTCTTTTTCAATTACGCCTCCCACATGATAAGGCAAACCGCAATTGGCATAAGAGACATAAGGTCCTTTTTCGACCATCATTATCTCTGCTTTTTCATCTAATCTGCGTAAACGAGCTGCGCAAGAAGCTCCTCCGGCTACACCACCGACTATGATTACTTTCATCATATATTTTTTATTTAAAAATTAAATCCAAAACTGATGACCGGACCCGAGGTATCCACATCATACCTAAATCTATCTTCTCCCTTGCCATTTTCGTAGTCTAAACTGATGATCCTATAACCTGCTGTCATATGAAATAACGCTGAGAACCGATAGCCTGCATAAGCTTGCAGTTGCCAGGCAAAATCGGAACCAATGCCAAATCCTCCGATTTCTCCTCGAAAATGATAGACAAATTTTTCTTCCAAGGAGCTTTTAATTCTAGCAATGACCATTGGATCGACCCAAGTTTCCGTTTTTGATTTGTTCACCATTCTGGTTCCTTCCCCAATTTCTTTGAGTTCAAGGTCTAGTTCGGCTTGAATTGAATTGATCAAGGCACCTAAACCCACTTCCAACCAGGGTGTGACTCTTCGCAAACCCGAAAATTCCCAACCCATTTGCTTGGCCGTTACTTCTCCGTCTTCAATTAGTTTACCGGAACGAATGTCTTTAGTCAGGTTCATATAGAGAAAGTCTGAACCTATTGCCCAGGTGCCATTGGAGGCTTCTGCGTTAAGCATAAAGCCCATTTTTAAGTTATTAAAAATATCTCCGGTACTGGCATCAACTTCCGCATCTTCCAATTTATCGCCAATGCCCACATACCCGCTCATATTTGGAAACAGAACATAGGGTTCTACCAGAAATTTCCAGCGATGACTGTCAACGTCTGGCTCACTTTCCGTGCTTTGAGATTGAATGGCACAACTAAATAAGAGGGTAAGTATGAGTAAGGCTAGTTTCATTTCGCTTTTTACTTTGGTCTTGGTTTTCATTTTTTTGGTTTTAAAATAGATTCAATTATTTTTCTTGAGGGACCCGCAATAAATTGAACTCCACTGCATAGGTCCATGGAATTCCCGCATTCTTCCAACCGTTTCTCAATCTTTGCCCGTGGTAAATACTTTCGGGGTCATTTACTGTATCTCCTTCAAATCCATCTGTGATATTATACACCTTTTTAAATCCAGCCTCTGCCATTGCATTGACTGCCGATGCACTTCTACCCCCTGAACGGCAGGTTACCAAAATCGTATCTTCAGGCTTAAACAAATCCCGGATCTGGGGCATAAAATCATCATTTAATCTAAAATTGAAGGTTTTTTTTTCGGCATCCCATTGATAGGTTTGCAAAAAAGCAGGCACATTATATGCCATCGGTGCATGACCAATATGTATATATTCCTCTGGTGTTCTCACATCCAAAATTTTTACTTTATCCGGAGATGCTTTCCATAGGTCATAGGCCTCTTTTGAGGTAACATATAAGCCTAAAGTGGTTTGTTTTTCTTTTGGCAATTCCATAATCAGTTTTTAGTGTATTTGGGCAATTTAGGTTCAAGTATAACTACTTTAAAAGATACTTTATCAAACACTTAAAGTTATACCTATCGCGATTTTTACACAATCGCTATCAATCAGTATATTTTCTTTAATTGAATTAGGGAATTAGGTTGAATATTTTGGCCATTTTGGATGAAGACTAAAAGCTAAGAAACAGCCTCTTTAACTGCAACTTTTAATTTTCTCTTTTTGAATGCAACTACTGCTTCAACAATGCCAAAAATAAGTCATCCTAATCCGATCCAAATGGAAATGGCAACAGCGCCTGCAAGTAGATCAACCATGATAAACCAGCCAAATTGTACGGTTAAAATACCGCCAATCAGGCTCATCCACCATCTGTTGTCGCCTTCATTTTCCGCACTAAACGAAGCACCAAACATCATAATAACACCAACAATCATCCAGAATCCAAGAATCCAGGGAAGTACAAATACTGTAATACCAGGATTGGCTAATAAAATAATGCCAAAAAGATAATTTTAATCAAAATCCGATTTTGTTTAATCAGAATAAGAATAAAAACTTATTTAATAAAGACTATGATTCTAATTTTCCTTTAAAAGAATTACTCTTGTTGAGTCAATACGATAAGTAAATGGTAAACCCGAATTTTTCCAACCATTCACCATCCGTTTTCCAAAAAATACACTCTCAGGATCATTAACAATATCCCCTTCAAAACCATCGGTTATGTTGTACGCATATTTGTAACCTGCTTTAGCCAGTTGGTTCACGGCCATAGCGCTTCGGCCGCCCGAACGGCAGGTTACTAAAATGGTATCTGTGGGTTGGGCTACCTTTTTTACCTGAGCTACAAAATCAGCCACCGGCTGCATGTCAAACTCATTGGTTTTTGGATTCCACTGATAGGTTTGCAGCGCCAAAGGCACATTAAACGCCATAGGCGCATGACCAACAAACATATATTCTTCGGGCGTGCGCACATCTAAAATTTTGATGTTCGCCTGAGACGCTTGCCACATCGCGTATGCCTGCGCAGAAGTTACATACAAACCCAATGTGGTTTGTTTTTGTGCTGGTAAGTCGGTTTGCGTTTCTTGGGCGTTTAGATTAATAAACGCAAAGAGGTTTAAGAAAACTGTTGCCAAAAAAAGTGATACTGGTTTTTTAATCTTCATGATTCTCTTGCTACTTTTTCTTTTTAATTAATTCATATCCGCGTTGTTGATCCATATTATATATCAAAAACGTTCCGGGTTTCAACTGGTATAGTAAACTTCTTTCCAGTTTAAAGGGACTACACTTAATTTTGTGTTTTCGAAAGTGGCAACCTTAATAGGGTCTTGGCTTGCTTTTGTCATTTAAAAGTTTTAGTTAATTTTTTTCATTTGAGGGGTTACCCTTCCTTTGGAACACGTGTAAGCGCTATGTCAAATCTAAATGCATCCGATAATAGCAATAATCAAAGTATATTGCCGGGCCGGTTACTTCCATTAATGCATATAACACTCCAGTATTTATCAATCCTTCATCCTCTTTCCCAACTTGTTGATGATCATGTCACCAGGGTTTCTTGCTGCATTGGAAAGTAAACCTTGAAGTTTTATGAACAAGTTAATTTGTCACCTTTCACATCACTTCTTTTGTTACTTCATCAATCTCTTTCGTGACTTTTTCCAAAATCTCGTACGTAGCATTTTGAATTGCATTTTTAGACAGGATCATCTTTTTATTGATTCCAAACTGCAAACTGTTGTAGTTTGGAACCAAGCCTGTTATTTATTGCCTTACTAACAGGCTTGACAAAGTTAACCGTATCTTATGCCTACTTATTTAAAGAAGCGCCTTCTTTCAGCCTGCCCCAGCTTTTCTTGGCGTACTCTTCTTCCATCCACGCGTGAACACCTTGTGTAAGGAATTCTGGTCTGGCCCATTTATCCACATCAAAGTCGTTCTTGATATAGCCTTGTTTTAGCATAAAGTCCTTGCCAATTTTAATGGCTTTCATATTCTGCGCATTCAAACTTGGCACCATATCTACATCTCTAATACCTCTATAGGTGTCTTCTGCATCTCTATAAAAAGTCTGATGATCAAGCAATGCTGCTGCTGCACGCTTATTTTGATTCGCCCAATGCCCAACTTTCACCATGGCTTTCATATATGTAACTACTAGTTCCGGATGTTTATCAGCCATCTCTTCTGTACACGTAATAATTGCCGGAGTATTTGCAACCTGTTTTGTCCAGTCCGGATATTTTGACAGGTCCTCAATCATTTTAATCTTACCCGTATCTTCCTGCAGATGTTGAAAAACCTTGCTCTGTGTATATATGGCATCCACTTTCCCTTCCAACAAAGCATTTTCTAATGGACGAAATGCCAGGTCATGTTTATGATCCCGTGCTGCCCATAAATCTGTTGGGTTGTTCATTGGCGCCAACATTCTCGGGTCGTTGTACCAATCATCAGGATAAGGGAACTCTACGATTTCCACATCCTCTTTTGTCATGTTGTTTAGCTCCAACATGTTTAAAATACCCATGTGTTCTTGTATGCGCCACCAGTCATTTTTAAGCGTATTCAAACTTTTTGACAGTCCTATTCTTTTACCTTTCAAATCCGACATTTGATGGATGTCATCATCAATACGCACGGCCATACAACCTCCTTCATACACCCAGGTTGCACCTAACAGTACGAGTTTGCTAAGATCAGCGTGTACTGCAATTGGTGGATAAAGGCCACCAAAGCGAATGAGGTTTTTTTGATTGTGTCTGTAGTGTGGGTAAAAATCGGTATCGCGCGTGTGCCGGAAATAGTCATACTCGATGCCCTTATTTTTAAATTCCTGACGACACCATCCCAATTCCTGGTCAATATTATTAGCCGAAACCATGGGGCAGTTGGTATACCATACCTGATTCCAGTCAAGCGCCGCAGTACTTAACTTTTGACCATCTATCTCGCTTATCACCGCAGTGCTTTCTTTCTTTTGATTTGTCATAACTCAATTGTTTTAGAAGGAATTATATAATTCTTTTTTATTGTCAAAACCAGCTTAACCTAACCTGACAGTCTCAGCCTCAAGCCCGCCACCTTTTTCAAGTTTGCTCCAGCTTCTTTTTTCCCATTCTTCTTTGAGTACTTCGGTAGCTGCTTGCTCTAAAAAATCTGGTCGAGCCCATTTTTCTACATCAAAATCATTTTTGATATAGCCGTGTTTCAGCATAAAGTCTTTACCAATTTTTATGCACTGCATATTTTTTGCATTTAAACTAGGTACCATATCCACGTGCTTAATACCCTCGTAAGTATCTTCAGGATCTCTATAAAAAGTTTGCTTGTCTAAGATTACAGCAGCGGCCTTCTTATGGTCATTGGCCCAACGTCCCACTTTTACCATCGCCTTCATGTAAGCTATCACCAATTCAGGATGATTATCTGCCATTTCCTTGGTACACGTAATAACCGCTGGCGTATTGGCAACCTGCACTCTCCAGTCGGGGTAACGTGACAAATCTTCAATCATCGCTAGCTTACCCGTGTCTTCCTGTAGGTGTTGCAAAGGTTTGCTCTGCGTATAAATTGCATCAATTTTACCTGCAAGTAATGCTGTTTCAAGTGGACGGAAAGCGAGGTCATGTTTGTGGTCACGCTTTAACCAGGTTTCTGAAGGGTTGTTAATTGGCGTTAACATTTTCGGGTCATTGTACCAATCGTCCGGATAAGGGAATTCTACAATTTCCACATCATCCATGGTCATGTCGTTTAGCATCAGCATATTGTAGATACCCATGTGTTCCTGAATACGCCACCAGTCATTCTTGATGGTATTCAGACTCTTTGAGAGGGCTATTTTTTTGCCTTTCAGGTCTTTCATCCTGAAAATATTGTCTTCAGCGCGAACAACCATGCAACCGCCTTCGTAAACATTGGTTGCGCCCAAAAGTACGGTCTCACGAATGTCTGCCCTCACCGCAATGGGTGGATAAAGACCTCCAAAACGAATCAGGTTATCGAGGTTATGTATATAATGTGGGTACCAGTCATTTTCAGGCGCGTGGCGGAAGTAGTCATACTCAATTCCAATCTTTTTGAACTCCTCACGACACCATCCCAATTCCTGGTCGATGTTGTTAGCTGAAACCATAGGGCAGTTCGTGTACCACACTTCTTTCCAGTTTAGTGGTACTCTGCTTGTTCTTGTACCACTTACAGTTGTGATAACTGCCTTACTTTTAGCGACTTCTTTTTTAGCTGGAGCTTTTTTTGCAGCTGGTTCTTTACTTGCAGCCTGGATGGCTGCTACCGCTTGTTCCAATGTAACGCCGTGTTCATCTAATTTACCATGAACGAGTTGGGCGATATCTACTAATGCATGTTCTTGTTTCTTACCTTGGGATGCCATAATGATCTATTTTTGTAGGTTTATAAAATGTGATAATTAGCCCATAAATACATCTTCCATCTGTACGATACAAAAGGCTAATAATATCTTATTAAAGTTATTGTCAATAGCCATGAAGAACAATAGCTATTAATCGGTATTTTATGATCTAAAAAGGAAATATGCTTTTATTTACGGGCCATTTTATAAGCCCGACGAATTATTTTCCCTAATTTTTTCAGGCGACCATTTAACTACTATACCTGATGAAATATTACCATAAATTGAAAATTTTGCAAACCAATGGATACCTCTCTTTGTTTTTATCCAATTCTGCTCACCTAAATTTGGTACTTGTGGCCCAAAAAAAATGTCAAAAGACTGATCTCTGTTAAAGATTAGGTTATTGCTTTTCGCATGAACTGAGGGCCAGGATTGATCTGTACAGACCATTTGCCTTGTTGAACAATCATATACCAGAACAGACCAGAAATCTCCTTTGGGTGTATTGTTTGGAAAATGCCATATATATCTTTTTTGACCAAGTAGGTCATTACCATTGCTATCAGTATAAATCACACAGTCATAAAGCTTTTTCATATCAAAAATGTGTAGTCATTACTTTTAACCAAATTTGCTGATTTATCCATAAATGTAAGGAGAGCTCCCCAATTTCTCCATAGGGATTAATGACTATATTTGTGTAGAATAAATGATATTAAGTTTGTTAAATTTACCTATGATCTACGACAGCCATCATTATGATAGTTTTTTCACTTTTACGAAGACTTATTCACCTCAGGGCTTTTTAGATATTCATAGGGATGACGATCTTATTGGAGAACTTGAAATTGTGATGGAAGAAAACGACCAGTTTCTCTACGTGGCAGACGCACTGAAATTGGAGATACTTTTTACCAGCAAACGATGTAAGGACATGATCGGTATTCCCCCGGATGATCTGAGTTTATATCATTTTATGGAAGCAACCCACCCTGAAGATCTTCAAAGATTAAATTTAGGTAGAACTAAATTAATCCGCATGGCTCAAGATTTATTTATTGCCAAAAAGGGTTCTTCATTTATTTCGACTGATTTTCGCATCAGAAATGCCAACGGTAGCTATTCACATTATCTCATACAAGGGCTTCTGTTTTATACTAAAATCCCTTATGAAACGGTTTATTTTCTTAAAATTCATACGAGAATTGACTGGTACAAAAAAGTAAAAAAAGGTTATCACTATTATATTGGGGAAGATCGCAGCTATTTCAGATATCCCGACAAAACCTTATTAGAAACGGGCAATGTCTTCACCCCTCGTGAGTTCGAAATCATAAAGCTCATCGAAAAAGGATTGGATTCCCAAGAGATTGCCGATCAACTCTTTATCAGTAGGCATACGGTAAATGCACATCGGTCTAATATTTTAAAAAAATCGAAAAAGGAACATATTTCGGAATTGATCTATGAATTATTTGAACGTGGATTATTGTAAAATACAAAGAGAAGAAAGTTCCATGGCACATTCGTTTTTATTTTTTAATATCATCTACTGGGGCATTACAAATTGTTGATTTATTAAAAAATTATCTTATTATCAAAACAAATATTTTATACCTTTAATCAACGATTAAAAAGACTCCACTTTAAAAAATATAGTTATGGCCAAAGGAATGGATGCTAAGAAAAACGTCAAAAAAGAACCCTTAAAAACGCCCAAAGAAAAAAAGGCAGAAAAAAGAGAAAAAAAGCAGAAGAAATAAGGGTTTAGACTTTCTTTTTTAGATGATTTTTATTTTTGAATACCTCAAAAAATTACATTCAAGAACCTAGCAAATTGGTGATCATTGCTTGAAAGAATTTCAGTGGGTTATCTTTTATCTTTATTTCCCGAGACCAGAAGCAGATCCGCCAAAATCTAACTTAATTATATGTTTTTCGGGCTATGACCACCTTACCGTTTTTATGTGGTGTCGTATTATAAGTTTCCAAATAGCGTGATGGATGGCCCACTAAAGGACATTTCAAAAGAGCCATGCCAGCGAGTTTCATCTACATCGGCCCTCAGATCAAAAAAGCGATAATCTAAAGCGATACCCATATTCTTGATGACCTGGTATCGAATGCCGGGTGCCACATCCCATAGCGAGCCGGAATATTGATCGACGGTCAACCCAAACCAATCCACTTTCGCGGTAAAGGCCCATTTTTCTGTGGGTGCAAAATAGTACCAAAAAGCGAGGTTGGGCAAAGGAGTTAAAGCAGAACCTGACACACGCTGAAATTTATTGTCGCCATCGTTTACGATCACATTTCCTTTGATAAAAGGAGAAATATCCAGAAGATGAACTCCGAGTCCGCCGCCCAGTTCATGTTTTTCAGCGCTCCATATTTTATGTCCTACAAAAATGCGGTATAAATTGATCTTATACCCTATTCCTACGTTACTCCCTTTGTTAAACGTATAATCGCCGGCAATAATGTCATTTTCCAAAACGGCTTTTGTTTCATAACTCACATTAAAATATTCTGCACCCAATCTCCATTTCTCGGCAAAACGCCAGTCAAAGGTGATATTAGGCGTGCTGCGGTTATTATTAAAATCAAAGGTTTGATCAAATTCAATTTCCTGATTCTCAGATTCTCCATCCACACCAAATTTCACTTTTTGTGCAGGAATATATATCCCTACACCCAATTGAAATCTATCAGTAAGTATCGGGTGCTGTCCAGTTAACTCCTGTGATAATAACAACTGAATCGGAAGTATTACCAAGGCCACAAATAAAATGAGAAATTTTTTCATCTAAGCTCCTTTTAAGGATTTTTCAAGTAATTCGTAAAATCTTAATCTAATACAGGCTACCTTTGAATTTACGAATATTTAATTTATTTAAAAAATTTTTGCTGTTAAATCTTCCGTTTTAGGTGTTCAAAAGTGATCGTTAACGAACACCCTAAAATAAAAGCCATTCTATGACTCTTTTCACATGATCCGCATCTAACTTTCCATCCAAATTTTAATAGAAAAAAAGAATTAACTCAGATAGAATTGTTTTATTTAACATCCATAGTTAATGACTTGTCATAGTTTTACCTAGAAACATTTAGGCTATGAGTTGCCATTTTTAGTATAAAAAAATCAAGTTTTTCACTACTTAAAATTACAAATAAGAAACGGGCTCAGACCTACTGATTAATCAGTATTTTTGAGAGGATATGAGGACTGAAACACTAATTTCTTGTATCTTTAAACTTCAAAACTAAGGTTTATTATGGGTCACAAAATCACTGCTCTGCTAATTATTTTGATTACTTTATTGAGTTTTAGAACGATTGCCCAAACATCGAGTGACAATGAATTATTGGGGCTTCCGGGAGACAACCTCAATCTCTATGCCGTCATGGATCTTTTTCAGGAATCTAAAACCATTGAGGATTTTGAAAAGTCTTTAAATCTGGAAGACATCAGGTGTCAACAACCTGGATTTGAATAAGGACGATAAGGTAGATTTTATCAAAGTAGAAACAAAACAAGAGGGAGATGATTTTTTATTTGTTTTACAGGACCCGATCAGCAAAACAGAGACTCAAGATGTGGCAGTGATTATGGTTACCAAAGATGAGAACAAAAATATTTCTTTACAAATTGTTGGAGATGAGGAACTTTACGGAAAGAATTACGTGATTGAACCTAAGGCAAAAGCCAGCCCCGGCATTACACCTAATCCGGCTTATCAAGGTGAGGATCCTGTGATACAGGCTGTTCCTGCCACTACCCAAGTTATAGTAGAAACTGTTCCCATTGTACAATACGTTTATTCACCAGCGTATGTACCTTATTATCCACCCTATTATTATGGGTATTATCCACCCTATTTTGCTGCCTTTTCAGTTATGGCGATTGGAATATATCACCACAACCATTATTATAACCACTATGGTTATAATAACAATATTTACATCAATAATTCTAACCATTACGATCATTACAATAAAAATGAGCGAAACACATCCAATACGGTAAGGGATAATTCTCGTAATGGGAATTATAACAGTGCTTCTTCGAGACCTACAACAAATCAAAACGATAGAAGTTCAACCGCAAACAGACCGTCCACTGCACAGTCAAAAGGATCTACTGCGAGTACGCGACCATCGCCTAGTAGCTCTAACCGTTCATCTTATGGAGGGTCTTCTGCATCCAGACCCAATTCATCCAATCAGACTGCAAGGGCATCATCATCAAGGTCCTATAGTGGCGGTGCTAGCGCAAGAGGAGGGGGAGGAAGAAGAAGATAGTATTACTTAATAGCCCCTTTTTTCAAACGGATTGACTTTTTATAAATAATAGAGGGTTTCATGTAATTGATATGGCATTTAATGCTTGCTGTACAAAAATAGACCCCATTATGAATAAACAACCAAAAAAACCTATCAATTTTGAAATTTTGGAAATTAGTTAAATATCTCCTCGGTATTCTATAACTAACGAATTGAATAGTTCTAAGGGAAAGAATACTCAAAGAAGAGTTGAGCGCAAAAAACGGTAATTCTATTTTTCAAGACATCCTGTTCTTTGTAAATGGCACTTTAGCAAGTAAACCTAGTCTAAGTTCCCGATGGGTTATTGGTATTGTTCTTATTCCAACTCCATATCTGAAGCACTGATGTCTCTTAAACAGACATATTGTCCATCTCTTTTTACAAATAAGCTCATATAATTTCCAGTATTTACTGCCACATTGGTAGAATCTACTACAACATAATGACCCACTTCAACCACCTGGTTGCCATCGTTGGATACGTGAACTTCAATTGTTTCAAATGAAATTTGATTGGATTGTGAGAAAGCATCTATATCTGAAGCCAAATACGCCACAATTTTATTTCTCCCGACCAAAGGCTCCTTATTTTGTGAAAAGGAAATGGCATCTGAAGCGTAATAACCCAACTCTTTTAGAACTCCCGAATTATAGGTGTCTGCAAATTCATTCTCCTTAGCTTGAATTTCCTTTTTAATCTGTTCTACATCTATGACCACAGATTGAGTGGGCTCAACCGGTTTTGTTTCACAGCTAATCAAGCCAAAAAGGATTGATCCAAACAATACGCTTTTTAAAAATGTACTTCTCATCACAATTTATTTATTATTATACTGAATTCATCAAAAATAGAAAAATACCATCATTATTTAAGGCATTTCTTATAATGCTTTACCAGGCGGATCCCACACTAAAATAAAAGGCCCATTCTTCAGGCCCTCTCGCCATGTCTGCACCCACTTTTAATCCCAAATTTCTTATGGCCATAAACCTCACCCCTCCACCGGCATTCCATACAATTTCATTTTTTATATTTTTATCTACAGAACTAATCGTCGTTCCTAAGCCGGTAAATCCCACCACTCCCCATCTATCTGTCAAATTAAAAAGTTGTTGGGTTTCAGCTACAAAGATCGAGTTCGCCTGATATCTCATGGCTGGGATACCTCTTAGGCTTACATAGGGATAAGCATAAAATGGTGGGTGGCCCGTTGCCGTTAAAAATTCGAATCTAAGTGCAGGTTCCCATATTTCATTGATCGGAAAATACCAGTGTGCATATAACTTTAGCCTACCCCAATCTCTTTGACTACCCAGAAACTCCATAAATTGATCATAACCCAAATGCATTTTCAAGCCTTGGGTAGGCGATAAGGTATTGTTCAATTTATCATATTCGATAAGACCTCCCACACCGTTATTCCATATTTCCAGATCGTCAGGATCAAAGTTTTCTCCCTCTATCGGAATTGCTATTTTTGAGATCTGAATCTTTCCTCCTGCAAAGAAGCCACCATTTCCTAACCTGAATTTAAGCTGCTGCATCAAAAAAGCAACATTCTGACTAAATGCTATAGGTTCTCCTCCAAAACCGTAATAATCGAGATTGATATGCCCATAGCCAGCAAAACCCGAATAGCGTACATGATCATTTTTCCAATAACCCAAATAACCGCCACCAGCAAACCAGGTTCCGTTGGAGGTAAAACCACCTACTCCGGCAGCCATATCTGCTACTTGTGAGGTATCCTTTTTTTCAAAAAAATAAAGAAGCCCAGCCGTTAGGCCATAGCCCACAGCGGGCTCGGTTATGGGGAGCGCTACAGGTAAAAATTTATTCTTTTCCTTTTTTACTTTTTGCACTGTGTCGCCAAACTTCTCTACCATATCCATATAAGCCTGTTTATCACTTTGCGCCTGCACTGAAAGCACATAGAGTAAAATAAACCATAAGCATATATTTTTATTTATTGACATAAAACAATTGGTTCTGTTAAAGATAATCCTATTGCATTATTGACCAGATGCACTTTCCCCATTGAAGATACTTTCCTCTATCCTTTTACTTTCAAATCCTTTACGTTTCATCTTCTCGCTATAATTGAAATGCCCGCTTAATCTTTTCAACTGCATCAAGTTTTTCCCAAGCAAAAAATTCCACTTCTTTTTTATATACTTTTCGTCCATTCTTCTCCGTCTCTTCACTTTTTCCCATCGAGTTATTATAATAAACTTCAACTTCTTCTTTATATGGGTCTCGACCAAAATGCCCGTAAGTAGCGGTTGGTAAAAAGATAGGATTCTTCAATCCGAACCGCTTTATCATAAAATAGGGTCTTAAATCAAATAATTGAGCCATTCTTTGGGCTATTTCCCCATCCGATAACAAATTATTTTTTTTATCTTTTACTTTTGCCGTCCCATAAGTATTTATAAAAATCCCCACAGGTTCGGCTATACCAATGGCGTAAGCTACCTGAATTAAAACCTTATCGCAGGCACCTGCTGCGACAAGGTTCTTTGCCATATGCCTTACGGCATAGGCTGCAGATCGATCAACTTTAGATGCGTCTTTTCCGGAGAAGGCTCCACCCCCGTGTGCACCATGACCTCCGTAGGTGTCGACGATAATCTTGCGACCTGTTAGTCCAGAATCCCCATGGGGACCACCGATAACAAATTTTCCGGTAGGATTTACAAAAAGTTTAAAATTTTCAGTAAATAGCTTTTGTACTCTAAGCGGTAAAAGTTTTTTTACTCTGGGTATAAGAATTTTAATAACATCTTCTCTCATCTTGTCCTGCATCGCCTTTTCAGCAATTTTTTCAGCCACCGCTGAATTCTCTTGTGGAAGTATAAATTCATCATGCTGTGTGCTGATTACAATTGTGTCGATACGCATGGGTTGATTGTCGTCATCATATTCAACAGTAATCTGAGATTTACTATCAGGTCGCAAATAGGTCATCTGTTTCCCTTCTCGCCTTATTGCTGACAATTCTTCAAGAAACCGATTCGCCAATTCAATCGTTAGGGGCATATAGTTATCCATTTCATTACATGCATATCCAAACATCATACCCTGATCTCCAGCTCCCTGATCTTCTGGTTTTTCACGTACTACTCCTTGTCTGATATCTTTAGATTGTTCATGAATAGTAGAAATTATACCACATGAATCAGCATCAAATTGATATTCTGCTTTTGTATAACCTATTTTTTTAATTACAGCTCTAACTGTCTCTTGGATATCCACCCAGCCATTGGTTCGTACTTCGCCTCCACAATGAACTAATCCGGTGGTTACAAATGTTTCGCAACCTACTTTTGATTCTGGATCCCAACGAAGGAACTGATCTAATAGTGCGTCTGAAATCTGGTCGGCAACCTTATCGGGATGCCCTTCAGATACTGATTCGGAGGTAAATAAATACGACATAGAATTAGGTTTTTAAATTTTGTTCGTTTTGGAAGTATTGGATTTCGGATTGACTATTTTGGATGGCATTTAACCTGATCTGCCTTCCGCAACCGAAAATCCGCAATTCCTTAGAGCATTAAACAGCCACCATTTCAATTGCCAGATTAGGGCAAACGGACACACAGTCCCCGCAGCCGGTACATTTGGCCAGATCAATTTCAGGCTTGCCAGGCAACAGGTCATCGCTCAGGCAGGCCATTGGGGGGAAGCGGTCGGCACCTTGCGTTATGGCCTGCTCAGGACAAGCAGCAATGCAATCGTAGCTGCTTTTGCAATGATAAAATTTCAATTTTGCCTTAAAACCAGGCCCGTTAAATTGACTCTTTTTTGTATTTTCTGTTTCCATGAATTAAATTTTTTTATATAGGTTGTTTTCCATGTTTTCTTCCGCCTCTTTTTGCTAGAGGAAAAGACATCGCCACTTGTACAATTATACCCAGACCTATTAACACAAATGTTTCACTTGCCAGATCTGGAATACTAACGGCTATGGCAACCGCTGGGCCGCTGTTGCGAGACAGAATACCCAGTGTAAGCACACTTCGTTGTTCGAAAGGAAATTTATAGGAGGAGTACCAGGTACCTACTGTTACCAATAGGTAAAATAAGAGAAGTGACGCCAGGGCAAAAGTGCCTGCTGAAAGTACAATCCCACTTCCGAAACTTGCAATAGTGGTGGCCAAAGCGCCAAACAGTGCAACAGACGCCAGTTTGTTAACAAGCGGTCTCCAGCGATGAGCAGAATCCAACCAGTTTTTTCGTGTAAAAATTCCGATGAGCAGCGGTAAAAGCACCAGCATAAGCAATGGCTTTGCAATATCCCATGATGTAACAGAAACGCCTGAAATCATAAGTGGAAGTGCCAATGGTATAAAAAAGACCATGGCAAACGAGGTAAGCAAAACAAAACTTGCCGAATAACGGACATCGCCTTTGGCCCGCTCTGTCAACATCGCGAGATAGGCGGCACCCGGAACGAAACTCATGATAAGAAGTCCGTTTGCATAGTGTGTTGATAAGGGAAGCACTAAAGTTAGCAGATAGGCAATAGCCGGACCGAGTATGAAGCCCCAAAACAAGGTGAATAAAGTAAACCTTGGGTTACGGATGCCTACAATGGTTTCTTTCATTTCCAGTTGCAGTCCGATATCCAGTAAGCTTAAAAAAGTAGCTGCAGTAGCAAATATTTTCAATGCCAGAAATAGTATTTCACTTAATTCCACTTTTTATTCTATTTAAGTTTCTTCTCTTTCGTTCGGTCCTATAAATAATTCTTACCCTTCATAATGACTTTCATTCCATAGACTTTTTCAAGAATCAAATACTTTACAATTCTTAATTCACTTGCCTGTTCATAAGCCATGCCCAGTCAATAAACATGAACAAGGCATGGTCTATCACATATAGGTTATGCTTTGGCTTCCGCCTTCCGGCCAAAAGCTTCATCAATAATACCCTGTAGATGAGCCAACAATTCAGGCGAAGGTGTTTCATAATCTTGTAATTCATACACTTTCCCTAAAAATTGATATTTACCCAAACCAAAACGGTGATACGGTAGCAACTCGTAATCAATCACATTTTTGTATGGCTTTATAAAATCAAGCACAGCACGAATATGCCCTTCATCGGCATTGATTCCCGGAATCGTTGGTGTTCGGGTTATAAATTCAATGTTTGGAAAGGTTTCATAAGCCTTTTTGAAATTTTCAAGCAAACGTTCATTTCCAACACCCGTCCATTTTTTATGACGTTCAGAATTCATTAGCTTATTATCGTGCAACATTAGGTCAACATGCTGTAACACCTTTTCCATATACTCCCAGGGTACATTACCTGCCGTTTCAATAGCAGTATGTAATCCGCTTTCTTGTGCTCCACGCAAAATAGCTGCTGTAAAATCTGGCTGTAGTAAACACTCTCCGCCACTAATGGTCACTCCACCACCAGTATTGCGGTACATACTTTCGTCTTTTAAAACCTCTTTAAGCACTTCGCCTGCGGTCATTTCTTTGCCAAATATTCCAATTGATCCAGTAGGACACAATTGTGCAAGCTCTTCAGTACAAGAGTTCGCTAAATCCCAGTTAGCATGTACTTTATCGTCTTCACCTTCCATCACATAAAAAGCACCTTGAGGAAATGGATCTTTTAAACAAATACCACATTCAGCAGCTCCTTTACACGTTTTTCTATTGAAATCTAATTCTGGTTTTAGCTTTATACTTTCAGGGTTACTGCACCATTTGCAACGCAAGGAGCATCCTTTTACGAATACCGTTGTCCTGGTTCCTGGGCCGTCTTCACCGCAATAGCGTTGTATATTTAATACACGACCTTTAATATCTAAATAATTTTTATTTTCCATGATGGTCGTTTTAAATTCCTGTATAAATTCCTAATGCGTGGGCTACTTTCATAAACTCATTATCACTTTGTATGGTTCGCTTTTTATTAAGTGTATCAATAAGTGGTACAAAGTCAATATGTGGTGGTACAAATGCTGCCATGGTGGCAAACTTGTTCTCTTCAACCGCTTTAACTGTCGCAGCGCCGTATGCCAATCCTAATTGACGGTCAATAGCAGTAGCTTCACCACCTCGAGCCCAAGGTCCGAGCACTAATGGATATACCTCTTCAGCTAACAGTCCTTGTAGTTCTTGTGCTAATGTTTTAGCAGCTTTACCACTTTTATTGATAACAAAACCACTATTGTCTTCAGTTGCAGATGGCGACAAGGCCTTCTGCAATGAGCTTGTTGTATCTTTTACAGTTTCTGTAAGGTTGGTGAATGAACCACCTTCTGCTATTACAACCAGAGCATGTGGTCTGGCTGGACTAATTTTGGTTTTCAGGTATTTGGCTAATGCCTTAACATCACATGGATATTCAGGAATAATTACAGCGTCGGCTAATACAGCAATACTACTTTGTAATGCCAACCAGCCTGATTGAGAACCAAGCACTTCTACAATGCCAATTTTCTTTGATGAAATGGCACTTTGCTTGGCTCTGTCCAGCATTTCAATAGTAAAACTAAGGGTCGTATTAAACCCAAAAGCCACCGATGTGGCCGCCATGTCGTTTTCTACTGTTCTAGGAATACATACAGATTGTAAACCTTTTAAATTTAGTTTGTGGAGGATGCTCAGACCTCTACCCATCATGATGGCTATAACGGCATCGATTTTTTCTTTTTTGAGATTATCCAAAAGCGTATCAGACATGTCTACTTCTTCAACCATATCCCATTCGTTGACAACTCTAACATTAAATGGATCTATACTTGCAGAAGTTCCCATGGCATCACTACTCATTGGGTTCAGTTTGCCAATAGCTTCTGGACTTAAATCAATAAGACCATTGTTTGGATATTTCTCTGGAAATAACAAGCCTTCGAATCCATCATGAATACCTACTACTTCCCAGCCAGCCTTGTAAGCTGATATAGCAACGCCCAGTATGATGGAATTGATCCCAGGAGTGTACCCCGCACCAAGTGCAATGGCTACTCGTTTATTGTATTTCATAATATTATTTAATTTTTTGTTTAGAATGAAAGTCAGCACGATTTTAACCGCGCCGACTTTCGTTCATTTCTAATGAAAAGTTTGTAATGTACGTTCAATAACTTCGTTCTGTACACCTACATCCAACTTGGTGAAGAAGGCACTAAAACCAGCTACGCGAACAACAAGGTCACGATATTTTTCTGGATGTTTCTGTGCATCTCTAAGCATATCGGTATCCAGACAGTTGAACTGAATGTGGTAGCCACCATTATCAAATAAGGTTTTTACCAGACCCAAAATTTGATCTCTACCTTTTCGTGTCTCCAGTTGATTCGGCTGC